>NZ_CP101442.1:0-3960000 GCF_059134105.1 Stenotrophomonas sp. FBCC-B152
CGGACACAGACCTCAAACCACATCTACTCGCACGAGTACGTACTGATGGCCCACCGATGAAACAACCCAAACCCAAGCCCTTGAAGTTCCGACCCTACGCCCGTCTTCTGACGATGCTGGGCGATCAGCTCATCAAGAACGAGCGCGTGGCGCTAGTCGAACTGATCAAAAACGCCTACGACGCAGACGCCAGCTGGGTGAAGCTAACCTTCAGAAGCTTCAACAAGGACTTCCAGGCTGTCGGCTCCAACGCTCGGATCATCATTGAGGATGACGGTGTCGGGATGAGCCGTGACATCATTGAGAACCACTGGGTCAACCCAGCCACTCCTGGCAAGTTGATTGAGAAGCAATCCAAACGCCACAAGACCGCGAAGGGACGAATCGTCCAAGGCGAAAAGGGAATCGGTCGTTTTGCGCTGCTCAAGCTGGGCCGGCGCGTTGAGATGACCACTCGCGCCAAGGGAGCCCAATCAGAGTTGAGTCTCAATTTGGACGTGTCCGGCTATGACGAGAACTTCCTCCAGAACGACGAGGGATTATTTCTAGATGAGCTGAGCATGACCCTGAGTGAGACCGATCCCGCCCAGGAGATCGACCGTATCAAGATCCAGCTTGGCGGTGCGCAAGCCACCCGAAAGCCGCATGGCACGCGACTTGAGATTTCACACCTGCAAGGCACGTGGACTCGCCATCGCGTCAGCCAGGTTCATCGTGACCTTGGACGGCTGCAGTCTGTCTTTGATCGAATCATCCGGGATGGAAAGACGGCTCAGGGCGGCGCGCCTGTAAAAGGAGCCAAGGTCAAGCAAGACGACTTCAAAATCTACATCTATCGCGATGAGGACCTGGAGTCCTTTGATAGTGAAAGAGAAGAGGTCCTTCAGAAGCTTCTGACCGAGAAGACCGTCTTCCGGATCGAAGGATCGTATGACGAGTCCGCGAAGAAGTTCAATTTCACCATTAATGACAAGCATCGAGAGCTGAACTTACTTGATCCAACATTGACGGGGATGAAGATCTATCGGGACATCTATGCGCCTGAGAAGAACTCCAAGAATGAGCTGGAAAGCCGCTTCACGGCGTGTGGGCCATTCAAGTTCAAGTTCTATGTCTTCAACTTCGCCAGCGACGCAGCCGAGCACCACCTGCTGGCCAAGGAGGACAAAGACCTGATTCGTGAACACAGAATCTATCTTTATCGCGACGGCATTCGGGTCTACCCCTATGGCGATCCAAGCGATGACTGGCTGTTGATCGACGTCCGTCGAGGTACGGTCAAGGCGAGCGAGTTCTTCAGTAATGACCAGACCGTTGGTGTCGTGGAGATCAGTCAGGAAAGTAACCCGGACCTGCGCGACAAGACCAGCCGCGAGGGTCTAGTTGAGGTCGGTGAAGCAACCGACGACTTCAGAGCCATGATTCAGATCTTCCTGGCGTGGGTACGCAAAGATCCTTACGACAAGCTCGTAAGGATCAAGAAGAACACCCAGGACATTGCCGTTCACACTGAGAACGCGGTCGAGAAGAGCCTCAATGAGGTGTCCGAGGCGCTGGATGACGATCAGCCTGCTGAGGCAAAGTCTCGCCTTGATGACGCCAAACGGAACTACTTGTCCGAGCGAAGGTATCTGGTCAAGCGCGCTGAAGACACCGAGCATCTGGCCGGTGTAGGTCTCTCTGTCGAGGCAGCGTCCCACGATCTGATGCTGAGCATCGGATCGATGTACCGGGTCATCAACGATTTGATGGATAAAACCCGTAGCGGGAAGCCGGTCCCCTCCGAACATGTGGCCCAGGAGATGACCTCGCTGCGGGGAATGGTCTCTTTCCTCGAAGGATCGATGACGGAGATGCAGAGGCTGTTTAGATCCACCAAGCAAAAGCGCAAGCAGGTGCGTGTCTCTGAGATCCTCGCAAAAGTGCAGAAGCTCTACACCAGCATGATGTCAAAGCGCGGTATCGACTATCAAGTCCAGACCCTAGGCTCGCCGCTGATAGCCAACACGACGGATGCGGTGCTTCTGCAGGTGTTTTTGAACCTATTCGACAATGCCTGTTACTGGCTTGAGGGCCGCGATCCACCCAAGACGATACTTGTAGTGCTCAATGGGGACGACGGAACGTTGACCTTTGCCGATAGCGGCCCAGGGTTGAACGCAGAGGACCTTCCCTTCATCTTCGAGCCGTTCTTCTCCGGCAAGGGCGAGGAAGGACGCGGCCGGGGCCTTTACATTGCACGCCAACTTCTGGCCAGGCACGAGTACACCATCGACGTGACACCGGCTAAGGAGAAGATCCTGCCGGGTGCCAATCTAACCATTTCGTTTGTAAAGGAATAGGAACGATGAATGCTGTTCGACAGGATCCGGCGCAGGCCGAGTCACAGGGGCTGTTCAAAGGCATTGCAGTAGTCATTGACGACGGCCTTGCGAGAAAGCCACGCAACGGACCCGATGGGATTGAGGCCATCCTCAAAGCCATCCGGGATGCAGGCAGTCATGCCGTCACGCTCGACGCCCTTCCGAAGCGGGATGAGGAGCTGGACAACTTTGCCAATGCCGCCTTCTTCGTGATGGATTGGAATCTCCACGGCTCCAAACTGGATGAATTGCAGGAAGGGCAGGACGGTGGCGGCGGCCACCCTGACTTTGGCCTCAGTGGATTGCATATAGGCGGATTGGAGAATGACTACGAGCAGGAGAACGTTGAATTCCTCACGAAGCTGCGCGAGCGCCGCCATGCGCCCGTCTTCATATTCACCAACGAGGACGTTAATCACGTCACGGAGGTGCTCAGAAATGGTGGATTGATCGGGGAGAACCTGGGATCTCACATCCTGGTCAAGAGCAAGCGTGAGGTGGGCGAGGACCTCTTCAATGTCCTTGAAAGTTGGATTAAGCAGACTCCGTCAGCCCTTGTGCTGAAGCAGTGGGAACGCCACCAGACACTGGCCGTCAATCAGCTATTCAAGGAGTTCCACGACCAGCACAAATACTGGCCGGTGATATTCTGGAACTCCTTCAGGCAAGACGGCGTGCCACCAGCCCCGGAGCTTGGAGAGCTGATCACGCGGCTGGTCGCAGCGCGGATGAAGCCGTTAACCGCAAACTTGGACGAGTTCTCGGACGCGGCGATGGAGCACTTTGGTGTCAACGACGTCAGGTATCGTCAGGCGCTACATCAGGTTCTGCAGGCTGAGCGCCTGCTGCCGAACGATCTATTGGAGGTGGGCTCGTACTCCACTGGCGATCTGTTCTTTGACCAGAACGGAGATGATCCGAGGTACTTCCTGAACATCAGGGCAGCCTGCGACTGCATCAAGCGGGAGGGCTACGGCCAACCAGACCTATACTTGATCCGCGGAACTATCGTCGAAGATGAAGAGCTTGCGAAACTCGCACGCCCGGATCATGGAAATTTCCTGGAGTCCGATGTGGAGACCATCGTTTTCGCGCTTCATCAGGGAAGGTCGGTTATCTTCAAATTCCGAACGCTAGCCCTCAAGCCCATCAATAGGCTTCCAGGTGAGCGTGTTGGGAGGATGCTTGCCCCCTTCTTGACCAGGGTCACGCAGCGATTTGGAGCTTATAGCCACCGTTCGGGGCTGCCGCGCATCCCTGCAGCACTGATGCCCGCCACGCCAGCAGTCGCCGCAGGGAATCAGGCAGCGGCGAATGAGCCTGCCGGCGGGGGTACTAGGTAGGTCGGGCTTAACCCGTACCCACGTCTCGGATGAACACTCTTCGCGTAGGGCCGCGACCCATCGTTCTGCGGCATAGTGACTTTCACCGACAGGATGTGGCCCCGAGTGCGCATTCAGGCAAAGGGGGCAGCGGCTTGGTTGCGCACCGGTGCGACCTGCCAGGGTGGTGGATGATCGGGCCCCTTGCTGAATCTACCGTGCACTCACCATGAGCCTGCCTCGGATTCTGTCAATTTCGCGAGAGGGTTGTGACCCCCGATGCGCTACAGGCGAGTGTCCGTAGCAGCTTGGTACGAGCGGTTGACGCACCATGCATGTGCCTATATCGTACATGCCATCACGGCACATGCGAAAAACACATGAACACTGCTGACTCCTATCCTGAATTTCGCCCTGCCGAGGCAGAGCGTTTCGCTTCCCAATCGCCCCAATTTCGAGATTTCCTGAATTGGGAAGACGGGGTGCTTTGGGAGCTGCTCAACTCGGAGGCCTCCTACCAACGAATGGCGGCCTTCAGCCTGAGTGGCATGCCTGCAGTAGCCAGCCTCACCCACCACCTCAGTGTCATCCTGGAGCCAGTCGATGAATTGGGTGAGACCGACCCAAGCGCTGCCTCACTGGCTGATCGAGCGCGACGCGCAATTGGATCGATGATCCGTGTCGTGATGGAAACGAATGGATTCCGCAAGACTGGATTGCTCAAAGGGGTGGCGCCGGATCCGCGACGTCTTTTTGTTCGAGCGTCAGTCTATGAGTTGATCCCTATCGGCGAGGGGGCTGAGCCTGAGCCTTTCAACTGGGACAGGTATGTGCATCGAGCCTCCTTCATCAATGTTCTAAGCCTTTCGCCGTGGATCGGCAGCCGCGCTGTTCCCTCCATGTATGGCCCCGACCGACGCTGGTTCTACCTCTCCTCAGAGGACGTTGACGTCCCGGTCAACGACGAAGAGCAACTCCGTATCAGGCTAGCTCAGATAAAGGCCAGGTTTGAAATCCTTCTTAAGGACTCCCCCCGCAACTTCGTAAAGCTTGGCGTTTATCAGACAGACTTCTATGAGATCTGCAGAATGCTCGATGGCATTGTGAATGACCCGGACGAGTTTTCAGATCCTGAGCACCTTCTCTTCTCGGAACTTGAAAAAAAGGGGCAATAGCAATGGATCGCGGGATTTGCAAAAACTGTATCGCCGATCCGTTCTTGAAGAGAGCAATCAAGGAAGATGAGCAGATTGTCTCGTGCACCGAGTGTAAGAAGAAGCGAAAGGGTGTGTCCATTGCGGCCTTGGGGCGGAAGCTAGAGCCGGTTCTTCGACGCTACTACGTGGAAGGCGAGGAGTACCCGGTGTTTGAGGATGAAGACTCCGAAAAGCCATCCTGGCGCCAACGGGGCGATGATCTAAACGAAATCGTCCAGGAAACACTTAGACACTTCTACAACTGCAACGATGAGATCGTTGCCGCAGTGAGGGACGCAGAGGGAACCGATCCGGCGTCCGGTGACTACGGGTTATGGAGGGACGACGCCAACTATCAGTTCAGGTTCGTCCAGTACGAGCCGAACTGGTTCCCGGGCTGGGATGAAACGAAAGCGGAACTTATGCATCGTCGTCGCTTCTTCAGTCCGGCGGCGATGAAGATGTTCGATGCACTCTTTAAAGACATTGATGACATCAAGGCTTGGGATAGAGGAAAGCAAAAGCGAGTCTGCTACAAGCTCTCTGTTGGGAAAAAGCTATTCAGGGCGAGAGTCGTTGACTCTCGGTCCACTCAAGTAGAAGTCATCGCCAAACCAGCTCTTCATGTGGGGCCTCCACCTCCTGAGCTTGCGCGAAGTGGGCGTATGAACGCGGAAGGCGTCTCTGTTCTCTACGCCTCCACTGAAGCAAGTACCTGCGTGGCCGAGATGAGGCCGGCGATTGGTAGTACCTTGGCCGTGATCGAACTGAACACAACCCGCAAGCTGCGCCTGCTCGATCTTCGACGTCTTGAAACGGCCTGGGGCGACCCCAGCTTTTTCGATCCAAACCACGACGCCAAGCGTATCCGGCTAGCAGCGCTGCAACAACTGCATGGGCTGGTTTCCCAGCCGATCTTGCCTGGGAAGGAGGCTGAGTACATTGTTACGCAGACGATGGCAGAGTATTTGGCCCACGTTTGCGACAAGCCGTTCGATGGCCTCAGATTTCGCTCAGCCCAAGACGCCTGTGGTACCAACATAGTTCTCTTTGGACTTGCCAACCCGAACGACAGTCGCCTCTCCTCTCGATTCGGAGTCAAGTACGCCAGGAACACTCTCCATTTCGTGCGTATCAAGTCTGTAAAGATTGAAATGGAGACTCTTTGCATGGAAGAGATCAGCGGCAGGACGTATCTCCTTGATTCGGGCGATCAGGCTTAGGCGGATCAGCGCTTCTGAGCCTTAAATCGCAGTGCGTGTTGGATTTCTTCTCGGAGGCGGTTATTTACCTGCTTATGAAACGTGTAGCCAATCAAACAGTGAGTTGGGTTGGGATCATATCCGAGTAGTATCAGCCCTGAGGCACCGTGGACGGGGTTCGTAACGATGGGCGCCATGCGCTCTACTCGTTGTAGGACTGCCTCCAGCGCTAGGTAAGCAACTTGGCTTCATGCGTGCTGCGGAACCACTATTGGGTAAGTCGCTAGTCACGCAGCTTTCAATTGATGCTCTCCACGAATTCGTTCTGCTCTGGGCGCCCCGGCGCGATGATGCTGGTCCGATCGTCGCGTCTCTCTCAGTCGACGCCCCCCCCAGATTGAGTAGCGAAGCGGATTCGAGTCCAATCGACAGTAACAAGTGGATTGGACGTGAGAAAGCGCTTTTCAGAAAGGCAGATAATCAGTCTCCCACGCGAAGCTGAGGCAGGTATGCCCATCAAGGATCTCTCCCGTCAGCATGGCTTCAGCGGGGCAACGTACTACCTGGGGTGCAGCAAGTTCGGTGTCATGAGCGTTCCCGACGCAAAGCGACTCAACAACGGGGAGGCGGAGTGCACACGCCTGAAAAAGCGGCTGGCAGAAGGTCTTCGACGATGACGTCATCAAGGATGCGTTGCGAAAAAGTGGCAACCGCGCCGCTGCGCAGGCTGCTGGTGCGGAGTATGGTCGAGAAGGGGATGAGCGAGCGGCGAGCTCCGACGATCGTACGGATGAGCGCTACCGCGCTGCGCAATGATCAGTACCCGGTCACCTCTGCTCCCACGTTATTTTCTGGCTTCAGGCCATCCATTCACAGTGGCTTTAGCTCGTGTAAGACATGCGAAGTGTTCTGAATGCGGTCTTCCCACGCTTTGGGAGTGCGGCGCTGCCTAAGAGATAGATCTCGGTAAATCTGTACCTTGATAAGCTTCCGGCCGACAGTCGAACGTTCCTGCATCCGGCGATACGCTTCGACGGCGGCAGCAAGGTGCCGGTAGGTCCAATATGCCATGCCCTATACCTCTCGCCCTATGAGAAACGGCGATCCAATAGGGTGAAAGTATGCCGTGAGCGACTACAGGGGGCGCACGCTAGCCTGCTAGGTGGTGCGCGTCAATCCTGGACTCGGCCAGAACGCGTCAACCCGGCACAGATCGAAGTCCTGCCCGTAAGCCAGATCAGCATCTTCAGGCAGTAGATCCGCGTACCAAGACAACTCTCTCTCATCCATTCCAGCGTCCGCATGGTCGATAGCAAATAAGCGCAGCATCGTCTCATCAAATTTCCGCAGCCAGTCAGCGTCGATACGATTCATTCTTCCTACTGCTTCCTCAGCGATTTCCATAGATTGCGTGCACCGCATCCCAGATCTTGAGACCGTGGCTGGCCATTTGCGTCAATCAGTAGGCAGCGCCTACCAAAACGCTGAAATCAACAGCGACAAACGATTTCCCATCCGTTGACCAGCCCAGCAGAGTGGTGACCGGAGCGTAGAAACTCTTCTGGCTAGACAATGTTGGACGTCCCTTTGTCGGGAGGGTGGCTAATACAACACCCCCTGAGGAAATACGCCCGCCGCTTCTAGCCAGACGGTTTCTAACCTCCCGACCCCCTCGCCATCCCGGCGAGGGGCGATCCTTACAGGAGGTCCAACATGCAAACGCACTGGGACGACACGTCCTTCGATGAACTGCCCTCACGCCGGCGTGCCCGCCGGGCGCATTTGTCCGGCACCGCAAAGCCTGCAGCGTGCTCACCGCCCCCGGAGTTCCACGAGGAGCTGAAGGTTCCCTACCTGAAGATCCGCGGCCGCTGGCTGCGGCAGATGGGCTTCGACGTAGGCCGCAAGCTGCAGATCGAAGCCTGCGCTGGGGTGATCACCATCAAGCTGCTGGGTCCGCCGGCTGTGGAAGACCCGCGGGTGCCCCGGTTCGTGGAGCGCACGATCTACCACGGTGAGATCAATTCCGACACGGGGCAGTTCGTCCCCGAGGACGTCATCCGATGAAAAAGCAGGTGTACATGAGGGTGAAGGTAGACCCCGATCTGCGCCGCGCCTTTCAGCTTTCGGCGTGGCGTAGCGAGCGTTCGCCTACGCACGTGCTGCGGTCGTTGATCCAGGATTGCGTGAACCTGGATCGGAGCGCCCAAGGCGTTGATCTCTACGTTTGGGGGGATTCGTTCCCGGTGGGGAGCGAAGCACCGAAGGGGCAGGGCAGGCCCCGCTGAGGGGTGCCGGGCCGGCCTGCGCCACCGGCCCTGATGGGTAATTCCGCGAAGCCATGTGCACGTGGCTTCCGGAGGGATGTACGCCTCACCCCCTCCCGCATGCTGCGGGCTTCCAGTTGCTGCTGGTTCTGCTGCGTGCGCTGTTCGGTCTGCATGGCCAACGCCTGCCTTTCCTGGCTTGCTTCATCCAGCTGCCGCAGCGATTGCTCCACCGGCGTATGTACGGCTATTCCAGTGGGCAGGGCGGTACGCTAATGGCCCAAGTGAGCGTGTGCCAGCGCACTGAGGGAAGGACAAGTCCCATCGCATCTCATGCGCTGGCATCTCAGGCAGGCCTCACTACTGGACGACCGTGTAGCTGTAACAGATCGGTTCCAGCTGTAGGTCGTCGATTTTCCAAGGAAGCTGCGCGGTTAGGAGCCCTCCGCTAGCAACGGGATTCGCCTGAGTGTTGGACAGGACAATCTGGGAAACCACGATGAGGCCGTTGGAGGGGAAGAACTTCTTATGGTGGGCAACCTCATTGCGGGTCAGGAGGATGCCGCCGAGGTTGCCAGTGGTGCCCTTCACCTCAACGAAGACTTCTTCGTCATCCTTGCGCGCCACAAGGTCGTACGGCTTGTTTCGACTGGTGTCTTCTACCGAATACCCAAGTTTGCTCAGGTGCTCGATTGCTAGGGACATTGCTCGTAGTTCAACTGCACGTCGTTCCGGCTGGGATAGGCCGAATCCCTGCTTGGCCGGCCGCTGCGGCGAGCTGATTTCCTCCAGAACCTGAAGCGCGCCCGTTACCTCCGGAGAAGGTTTTCCTGGCGACAAGCCAAGACGATCAAACTCGTAAAGTCTGGATAGCTGAGCTGCCATCTTCTGCATGTCAGTGAACAGCTGCTCGTCCGAAGGAAAGCCGCCCTTCGGGTAGAAAAACGCAATTGCAGTGGTCTTTTCGTAACCCTTGGCGAGCGAGCCGAACCCAAGGTCCAGCTTGGCCGTCATGCGGGAATCCGCAGCAACATCTACGGTGAGCCTCTGCCGCGCCCATTGAGTTAGGGCGGATGCTTCCTCCAGTGAGCGATCAACGAAGTTGCCGCCCACGTTAACTGTGGAAGCATGAGCGAGCGCAAGGTAAGCACCCGAGCCATCTTCCCGAAATAGCCATACGACGTACCAGCCGACAGTGGCTTTCGGTGACCGAGCTTTGGACGCGAACCGCACCCAGGGTACCCGGGCCTTTCGGGTTATGCCGTCCTTGCCTTCCACCAGGAAGTCGGCCTCCTCCACGTGCGTGGCTGTGCGCAGGAGCGTGCCGTGCTCACGAATATGGGAGGGGATGCTTGATCGAATCAGGAGCCCCCGCTCCTTCATTGCATCTGTTGGCGTCGAGTCGTACTGACTCTGCAGTTCAAGCACACGCTGTAGATCTTCCCTGATAGCCATCGCGATAGCCTAGCCAAATATCGATAGGCGGCATTTATGCATGGCCACTAGGGAAATGCAACGTGCATCACAATCTTGGCGTTCAGGCGGTCGCTAATTCTTGAGTGATGGGTATTTGGTAGCGTTCGGCGTCCTCGCTCAGTGGATGCGACTCCCGTGATGTTCCGGCCGAATGGCTCTCGGCTCAGACGTCAGTCTTCGGGGCCAAGCTCACGGTCCAGTGGCCACTTTCTTCCTGGTGCGGGGTCAATAGGTCATATGTCTTGATCATGCTCAGCAACCCCGAGTGTCCGTAGATGGTCGGGTTGAAGGCGGGGTCGGCGCGCTTAAGGTACTGCCCTAGAGAGTTCAAGGTCACCCTGCCGTCTGGACTGGACGACGCCAGAAGCGCAACGGCTTCTACAACAAAGCGTGGGCGGCGCTTGGGAAGGGGGCCTGCCGCCGCAGCCTTCGCTTCCTTCTTCTGCGCTGGCAGGGACGGACCAGCCTCGGGACTATCGAGGTCCTTCGTCTTGGCGTCGCTCAGGGCCTCCGGGGTCCACTCGAAGAATAGGTCGCACGCATTGCGCAGGGCGTCGGGGGTTTTGGCCTCCCCGACAATGTAGACGGTTGCTCCTCGCTCTCTGAGCTTGCGGCAGAGATAGGCAAAGTCACTATCGCTGGTGACCAGGCAAAAGGTATCAGCACGCTTGTCGACCTGCGTCTCCAGCGCGTCAAGCGCCAAAGCGATGTCAGACGTGTTCTTTTTGGCGGCGTACTGAAACTGGAGACAAGGGGTGAAGGCTTGGCGCACCAAAGTCTGTTCCCAGTTCTTTCCCAGTGTGACTGAATTTCCATATCCTCTCCGCACCGTGACCCGCCCTGCCTGGGCGGCCATGCGAAGGGCGAAGTCGACGATGTCGGGCGAGACGTTGTCGCAGTCAATGAGTATGGCGACTGCTGCTTCCTGTGCCTGGTGTGCCATTACAGTTCCTTGTTTCGGCAGGTGGTGCAAACTTACCCCAGCCGCATCGTTTGGCGGAGGTTGTGTTCCTGCTGCTGCGTCTGTGCCAGCGCCTGCTGCTGGCGCTCCTGGCCTGCCTCCTCCAGCCGCTGCAGCGATTGCTCCACCGGCGTCTGCACGGCCACATCCGTGGGCATGGAGGCGCGGCGGTGCGCCGGATCGGCAGGGTCGCCCTGCACCACGAACACGTTGCGCCCGGCGGGGCTGTCGGCGGTCTGGTGGCTCAGCAGCACGTGGTCGGCGCGGTCCAGCCCGTTCTGGCGGGCCAGTGCCACCACGCTGGCGGTGAGCCGTTCGCTGCTCTCATCCGCGGCGCGGCCCTGCCTGGCGTCGATGGCGGCCACGCCTTCGCGTACCTGCTGCACCAGTGCGTAGTCGGCATGACCCCGGCCGATATCGGCCAGCCGGGTGGGCGCTTGCTGCCGGTCCCCCGGCGCGCCGTCTAGCGAGGCCGTGAACGGGCTGCGGGTGATGGTGCGGTACGGGTCATCCTCGTGGAACTGGGTGGCCTTCTGCTGGCGCTCCAGGCGCACGGCGCGGGCGTCGTTGAGTTCGCCAATGCGGCTGGGGTTGGTCTCTTCCCGCATGGAAACGTGGCCGCCGCCGGTACTGACGTTCGCCCACTTCTGGTCCGCTTCGAAGTACATGGCATAGTGGCTGTTGCCGCCAATGACGTTGGGGTCCACGGCCGAACGGCCTTCGAGGAACTGGGTGGCCTCAATGGCGGTGAGCTTGGCCAGGTACTTGCCTCCCTCCGCCGCGCCCATCTGGGCAAACGTGTCGTAGCTGGTCTTGCCGACGCGGACTGCGCCTGCGTAGCCGTTATCCAGCATGTTGGCCCAGATCTGCTCAACCTTTTCGGGCCCGCTGTTCTCACGCGCGGCCTGAAGCAGTACGCGGGGCGTCCAGCAGTTGGGGTCCAGCCGGTGCTCCACGAAGGCCTGGTCATGGGCCAGCATGACGTCCTTGCCGGGCAGGTTCAGTGCAAGGTCGCCGCGCCCGGCCTGCAGTTGCTGCGAACGCAGCTCCAGGTCCTTCTTCAGCAGCGTCTGGCCGAACTCTTCCCATTCGCGCTCGCTCAAGTTGGCGTTGGCGAACTGCGAGCCCGAATCGCCTTGGCTGGCAGCGTGTGACTGGGCGTAGCTGTTGGCCACCCGGCCGGGCAGGCTGTCGTTGCGCACTACGCCGAGCGCCAGCGTTCCGTAACCATCGGCGCCGGGCAGCTGGGAGAGGTAGTTCCAGTACAGCTCGCGGTTGCCGGTGGTGGCGTAATGCCCGAGTACGCGCAGGTTGTCTGCAGTCAATCCACTCATGGAAAACTCCTGTATCTATCGGGACTACTTGACCTTGGAGCGGTTCAAGACGTCCCGTACGGCCACTTCCATGGCCTTCCAGTCTTTGAGGAACACACGGTTGTAGTGGAGGCTGATCGACAGGCTGTTTTCGGTATCCACGATGTAGTGGGTGCAGCTGGCAACCGTCCGTGAATCGGTGTTGACGACCTCGCTGCCGTTGATCTGCAGCCCGTCCTCGCGATGCTTGCGGCTGTCGCACTTGATGAAGGTGCTGAGCTGGCCGGCTGCGTCGCGGCCGATGTACCAGTCATCTTCGTATGCTGGGTTGCGGGGATGCGGAGCGCCATGTTTCGCCTCATAGGCGCGCGCATACTCGGCCATCAGCGCTTCGTTGATGGCATAGGGGGTCAGCCCTAGCTGCTCGGGTTGGGCAACGCGCAGGTCGAGCCGCTTCGAAGGGTCATTGCGCTCCAATGAGCCTTCCACGGTGATGGCGTCGTTGCTCACCTGGCGCTGGAGCAGGCTCTCGATCGGCACCCGGTCGATGTGGTCAACCAGGATCCGGATCTCCTTGCGGAAATCATTGGTGCGGGGGTTGGCGCGGGCGCCCGGCGGCGTGGGTTTCATGTCCGGCCACTCGATGACCAGGCTGACGCCCTCGCCGGGCCACGGTGCGATCTGGCTGTCCAGGTAGTTGGCGGGAATGCGGAAGGTATTCGGCCCCAGCTTCACGTCCACCGGTGCATCGGTGTAGGTGTGGCCGTTGAGGGTGCGACCGGTTTCTGTTGCTTCCGACATGTTCGAAGTCCCTTTGTGTTCGGTGGGCGGCGTCCGTGCGCAGGCGCTGGCGCTCAGGGCGACGGCGAGTGCAACTGTCAGGCACCGGCCGGATGACATCACGCTCATGGGCCATTCCATTGCAGTGGTTGGGGTCAACTATAGGGAATGCGGTGTCAACGGGACAGGAATGGTGGTATTCAACGGCTGTGGCCGCAATGGCAAAGGAAGTTGACGCTGTGGTTGGGAGAACCCTACGTTGGTTGGCGTTTGCCGCGGTCGCCGGTTTGGCGGGCGTTGCGCTGTGGTGGAATGTTCCTGCGACGCAGGGTGACGCGCCGGGCGGTAGCAAGGTGGCGCCGTCGGCCGCTGTGGCCGACCTGCGCGCCAATGCATCGGCAAGCCGCCCCATCCAGGGCCGCCCCCTCGCAGCAGGCAGGGCGGAGGCATTCGAGGCGCTGAAGCAGCGGGCCGAGGCGGGCGACGCTGTGGCCCAGCGCCTGCTGGCGCAGACCTACGCCGATTGCCTCTTCGTCAACCTTGACCGCGAGGCGTTCAAGAGCAGCGTGGAGGTCAAGAAGAACCTGCTCAATGACGATGCCTCAAAGCGACTGATGGAACGGGCCGCAAGCGAACGTATTGCGGAGTGCGACGCCGTGGAGGGCGGAGACCCACTGCCCTTGGACCTGTCCCCTCGCTGGTTCGCCAAAGCCGCAGAAAATGGCGACCTGGCCGCCCGTGCAATGGTGCGCGCGAACAACCTCAACCGCCAGGATCCGGCGGAGACGGCGCAGCTTCTCGAGGAAGTGCTTGCCTCCGGTGACCCTGCGGCTGTCTTCACCTTTGGCATCTCCCTGCGCAATGGTTTCGCCACCAGCAACAGCGAACCGAGCGAGCCGCTGGCCACCGGCGAACTGGCAACGAAGGCGTGGATGGTGGCGGCTTGCCGCATGGGGTACGAGTGCGAGCCTTCTGGCAGGGTGATGAACTCCGCTTGCCTGAATGTGGAGGGATGTACCGGCGAAGACGTGGAGACCTACCTCCGGCGCGAGCTGCCTACCGACGGCGAGCGGGCGGAGCTGGAGCGGAGGGTGAGCGAGATCCTGGCGTTGGTTGAAGGCCAGTGACGCCGGAACTGCGGCACATGCAGGGAACTACGGGTGCGTGGTATTGATCTGCAGTGGCCATGAAGACAAAGGGAGTTGACGCAATGGCTTGGAAAACCAGACGCTGGGTGGCAGTTGGCGTAGTCGCCGCGTTGGTTGGTGTTGTGCTGTGGCGGGGTGTTCCGGCGGCGCAGAGTGACGCGTCCGTTGCAAACGCCCGAGCGGTACAGTTGCCCGCTGCTGCCGATGTACGCGCCGATGGAACCGTAGCCCGCCCCAGCCACGGCCGCCCCGCCGAAGTAGACCGGGTAAAGGCCTTCGAGGAGCTGAAACAGCGGGCCAAGGCGGGTGATGCCGTCGCCCAGCGCCTGTTGGCCGATACCTATGAAGGCTGCTACTTCGTCAATATCGACCGCGACAAGTTCATGAGCAGTCTCGACTTCAACAAGCAGGTGATCAGGCCACCCGCCCAGCTCTCTGTGCTGGAGCAGGTAGCGGACGAACGTTTCGCACAATGCGGGGCGGTAGACGGCGGCGCCATCGTGCCGATGCAGCTCGTCACGGGCTGGTACGCACAGGCCGCCGAAAACGGTGACCTGGCCGCCCGGCTTATGGACAACGCGTTCAAGCGCAAGAGGCTGAATACGGCTGAAGCTGCCGAGCAGCTTGAAGAAGTATTGGGCTCCAATGATCCAGCGGCCGTGTTTGCAATGGGCAGCACGTTGCACAGCAACTACCCCGCCAGCGCAGAAGGCCCGGCGGCGGGCTTGATGACCGGGGAGCACGCCGGAGAGGCATGGTTGGTAGCTGGCTGCCGCATGGGCTACGACTGCGGGCCCACCGGGAAATTAATGGGAACGTTGTGCCTGCTGCAGAACGCTTGTACGGGAGAGGACTTCGAGGCCTACCTCAAGCGGGAGATGATGAACGAAGCGCAGCGAAGGGACCTGGAGCGCAGGGTGACGGAGATACTTCGGTTGGTTGAGGGGTAGCCCCGCCCAGATCTGGCGGTCCACCATACTGGGCGAGGATGTGAAACGGACGAAGTCTCCTTCTCAGCAGTTGCGAGACTTCAATCGACCTGTGCTCCTGATGGCAGATAGGAATTCTCTGATAGTTGCGGACGATGTTCATGTGGCACTCTGGCGGCGATAGAGTACGCCGAACGCTTGTGCGGCTATCGCCTGAGTTGAGATGCCCTCGTACAGGCGAAGTACGTTTGTTACTTTAAGGCGCGTTATCTAGGAAAGCGGCCATGCCCACAGACTTTAAGCCGAGGGGAACCTCGTCGTTTGACCAGGAGAGCGGCGTCCACATCTCGCTGCCTAGAATCCTGCCGCATACCTTCCAAGATGGCCGCGAGGGGGTTGAGTATCAGTTCTCGATTCGTAAAGGCGATGAGCGAATCGATGGCTTGGGAGTATTCGGGACAGAGGGTGTCACAGAGGCATCTGGGCAGCGGGAATGGGTATTTACCATCGATCTCAGCTCCGAGTCGGCTCTGCGTTCAATGCTTCGCTCCAAAGAGAGCATCGGGAGCACGGATGACGACATCACGTTCCTCACAGCGCTCGCAAAGGGTCTGGTGAATGTGTTTGCAGGGCAGGATGACAATTCCGACAACCTGTCCTATGTCGCGTTTACCTCTATTGAAGCGCTCTCCGCCTTGGGTATTCCTGTACCTGCAAGCGCTCAGGTCATGGCGCAAGGGACTATCGTCCTTGCCGAACTTCATGTCCCCGCGCACCGGGTCTGAGGGCGCAAACGGTGAGCGGCTTCGCGTTTGACGACTTTGCTCGAACCACGCTGGCAGCTGCCAGGAATACCGCTGGCGGTACGCCTCCTTCGCCGCAACAGCTGGACAGGGTCATCGGCTATCTGAAATCGCCTGGCTCAGGGCCTGATAGCGCAACGAGTTACGCGGAGTTCGTCGAGGCGAGGATGCGCGATTTCCCTCCTGAATTGCCGCCGGGCGTGGACTACGTAGCCTTTTCCGGCGAAGACAGTGCGAGGACCTCGAACTTCGACAATGCCACCAAGTATGTAAAGGATGTCGACAAGGCTGCCGGCATCATTGGGGATACGCCGTGGGGCAAGTACGTCGATAGGGTTGGCACCGATCCTAAAGCGCACTCTGACTTCATTGCTGTCAAAGACAAGTTCCAGAGCTTCATGATGGCGGAGGGCTTGGAGCCCCGACTCAAGAACTACAACGGCGCCCTGTTGGACATGATGTGGAACGCCGGCAGCCCGAAGTACTTCGAGAACGCCATCGCCACCGGCAAGCCCCTTCTCGCTTTGGTTGAGAATGCTCCTCCAAACAGGGGCTTCAGCAACTTCGAGCTCACCACTGCACTTGAACATCCCAACGCCAGGATCAACGGAGACCCGGTAAGTTCCTTTGGCCCAGATACGCTGGCCTTCGTAAGCAAGTCGGCTGCCGAGTACCAAACGCTGGAGATCGTCCTCGCGCGAGAAGCCGCCATTAACAGCGGCCACGCGGTGACCGTTGCCGAGGTTCGTCTGCAGTTGAAGCCGATCGATGGCTACGATGCCGTGGCCCAATCGCTGTTCAACCGCCCGGTGGACGAGTTCAAGACCCTGAGCTTTGCCGAGATGACGGCCACGCGGACGCAGTGGGTCGCCGCGGGCTCCAGCCTGGCGACGGCACCGCGCGCTTACGTTGATGTGCCCGAGAACATGTCGCATGGGTCGCAGCAGCCCGGCGCGGCGCGGGCCCCACCCGGTGCTGCAGCTGCCGCTGGGGAAGCAGCCGCCGAGAGTGCCCAGCGTGCACCGCACACCGGTTTGAGCCCCGGCATGAAGGTCGCCGGCGTTGCCGGCGTGGCACTGTTGGCGCAGGACTTCGCAATCTCCGGCCACAAGTGGGTGGAGCTGAGTTCCCAAGGCAACGCAGCGGGGGCTGATTCTACTGCAGCCCACTTCGTCGGGCGCAATGTGGGCGGCGCGTTGGGCGGCTTTGTCGCCGGCGCCAGTGTTGGCCTCACCACCGGTTCCTGGACCGGACCGGGTGCGCTGGTCATCGGGGTAGGCGGCGGGGTCCTGGGTGCCCATCTCGGCGACGAGTGGGCAAACCAGAAGGACATGAAAGTCATCTACGTCCAGGTGGACCCCATGGGCCGCACTTGGACCCGAAGCCCCACCGATGAGGAAGGGCGTTGGTTACGTGCCGCGCACCAGCAGCAGGTGCAGTCCGCTGAGCTGGGCACAGGCGTGGAAGTTCGGCCGGTGCAGACCGCACAGGGGCATGACGTGACCTTCCGCGCCGATTACGTAGCGACCGGTACGCTGGAGCGGCAGTTGAACTGGCAGGCGGCCAAGGCTTCGTACGAGCTGGGCCTGGCCCATCTTCCTCCGCCGCAGGATCCGTATCGCCTGAATGCCCGTGCTGAGCAGGGAACCCCGCCGGCTCCGTTTGAAACCGGCAGGGCATTCGTGCGCGACCCCAGCTCCCGGCAATGGGAGCTGCAGATCACGCAGATGCAGGATGGGCGTGCGCCGACCACACGCCACGAAGCCGTTTCAGCGGAGCAGGCCCAAGCCCTTGATGCGCAGTCGCGGGCGGTGATCGCCCAGAATGCCGCCAACACGCCAGCTGCCGTTGCGGCGCGCTACATGGTGGCGCATGCGGAAGGGCGCTGGAGTGATTTTGGCGATGCGAACAATCCTTCAGTGCCCGCCGCCATCCAGGACGCACAGGGCAAATCAGGCACGCTGCAGGCAAGTAACGGCCGCACGTACACCCGCCAGGACGACGGCCAGTGGCTCGACGACGCGTTGGTCTTCAAGGGCACGGCTGACGGCAACCTCAGCGATGAGCTGGATGTCACGTGGCAGAGCCAGCAGATTGGCGTGGCCGGTCTGGGCACCATAGCCGAGCAGGTCAAGGACACGGTGCAGCTGGCACCCGAAGGCGTGCGTGGGCAGGTGGAAGCACTTTACGCACGGCACGGTATCGAACGCAGCGAAGCGCAGTTGGCGGCCACGGCGGCGGCGGTGGAGCAGGGTCTTGCGGACAATGGAAGCCAGGGTGACCTGGTACTTGAGCTGATCCCAGACCCGCGCACCCACGCGCCAAGCGTTGACAGCGCGATTGCTGCGTTCGGTGATGCCGGCGGCAACCGTATGGTCCTCACGGCGACCACCACGATGGAGGACGTTGCGAGGGTTCAGGCGTCACTGCAGCACACCGCTGCTCTGCAGGGCAATGTGGCGGACGAGGTGCCGATCCAGAACGCGCCGGAACTACGGATTGAGGCACTGTCGCCCGATGCGTGGGATGCCCATCAGCAGGCGCTAAGGGAGGCCAACCGGCAGGGGGCCTCCACGGAGGAAGCCGCACAGCTGGCTGCAGTGGCGGCGATGCGGGCAGATGGCATGGATGTCGCTGAAGCACGTGTGCCGGAGTTGGTTGGGAATGAGCCAAGCACTACCACTCAGCCACCTCCCGCGCAGCCAGCCCCTCATATGGCTGCGGCGGCGATTACGGCTTCCGTCGAGCGCAGCGCGGTGGAAGAGCAGTCAAAGGCCCGGCCAGAGCCCCAGATGCCTCAGGGAACAGAGCAGGACGCACGCGAGCACGTCGAAGAGCAGCGTGCCCAGGAGGCGTTCGCTCGTACGGCTGAGGAAGACGAGGCTCGCCGTGAAGCGTCCGTGGCCGAGCCGGTAGCGCACTCGCCGCCCACTCCATCCGACATCGCCTCGACACCGATACAGCCCGTGCCAGAGCCCGAACCTGTCGTGCGGCCACCGGTGGAAGTCACTGACCTCGCTGTGGCCGTCGCTGCATCAGAAGCGAAGGTAGAGCAGCAGGTAACCCCTGAAGCGGTGCCGGAGACTGTCGTTCGCGTGGACGCCAGCCGGCCTGAGGTCGCGGTGCAGGCTGAGGCGTCGGAGCGACCGGCGATGAAGGATGCAGCATCAATACAGCACCCACTGCGGGATGAAGTTTCGCTCGACGAGCCCGTTACAGAGGCACCGCCGGGAGATGTGATTGAGCAGGTGGTGGTGGCCGAGGAACTCGCGGCCGTTCCGTTGAAAGAACCCGCGAACGACGTCATCGCGAATCAGGCTGTGCCGGAGCAACACCCGGAGCCAGAACCAGAGCCTGCCATGGAACGGATGGCGCAGCCCGCTGAGCAGGACCCTTGGACCCCGCTCAACCCCGAGCACCCCGACCACGCCCTCTACCAGCAGATCCGCGAGGGCGTAGCGAAGCTGGACGAGGCCCACGGCCGCAGCTACGACCAGACCAGCGAGCGCCTTACCGGCAGCCTGATGGTGCTGGCCAAGAGCAACGGCCTGGACAACGTGGACCACGTAGTGCTCAGCCAACCTACGGAAAGCCAACCCGGCGGCCAGAACGTCTTCGTGGTTCAGGGCGAGCTGGACAACCCCGGCCACCAACGCGCCGGCATGCCAACGGCGCAGGCAGTGAAGACACCGTTCGAAGAGTCACTTGAGCAGTTTGACGTCGCGGCGTTCGATCAGGAACAGCGCGCCGCGCAGCTGGCAACGCAGCAGCAGGACGAAGATCAGCGCGTGCAGCAGGAGATGCAGGTTGCGGCGGCGAGCATGGGGTACTGATTTTTCAACAGAAGAACCAAAAGCTGGTTGTTGGTTGGCATGGTTCATCGGTTGATGAAAGTTCATCGAACTAAAACGTGAGAAAAGCAATGAATGAGGAAGATTCAAGCAAGACGGTGGAAACCAAGTACTACACGTTTCGGGTCAGGAAGCGAGATCTGTACGGGCTCGCATTGGTGCTATCACTTTGGTTCCTGTGGAGCGAGGGGGCAGAGATTTCCAGGCTGTTTGGAAATCTGTTCGAAGTGCTGTTCTAGGCCGCTTGCGACGGCATGGATTGAACCTTCGCCTTGCGGAGCGCTACAGTTCGGAGAACACACCCGCCGAGCCTATGTCCTACAGGACACGCCCAAATTGGCGGGTTTTTTGGCTTCCCTGAGCGAGGCGGAAGGCATCACCTCAGCTGTTCAACGCCAGCCCCATCGGTGGCCACAGTGGATTCATCCGGTCCAGATCGTAATCATTGCCAAACGCCAGCGCCGCCTCACGCGGCTCCAGGTCGTAATAGCTCACCAGCAGCTGCTCATCCATGCCGGCATCGCTGTGGTTGATGGCATACAGCCCGAGCATGGCCTGGTCGAACTCTTCCAGCCAATCTAGGTCGATCTTGTTCATGTTGATCCTCCGAAGCGGATCGCAGCATCGCGCAGGGGCGTCTCATGGCGTGGGACGGAAGAATCCAGCCGCCGGCCACCCCTGTTAAGATGTCCGGGCCAGCCAGCCTTCCCACGTCATTCGACCGTGTGGTTGGCCGCTCCTCCCAGCGGCCACGCGAGCCAGGATCCTTCCTCTGCCTCTCACAAGGACGCTCGCATGTACCCTCGTTCCCTGTTCCGTTCGGCCGCCCTGGCGCTGGCCGTCAGCCTGACCCTTGGCGCCCCGTCTGCCTTTGCCGCTGAAAAGGCCGCCACTACTGCCGCCGCCTCCTCCGTGCAGCGCGCCGCCGTTGCCCAGGGCCTGTACGAGCTGGCCTTCAGCCCCACCCAGAACGCGCTGTTCGTGGCCTCCTCCGGCGGCTTCGGCGATGCCGCCGGCCCGGCTCAGGTGCTGCGCCTGAACCCGGATTCGCTCGCGGTGGAAGCCAGGATCCCGCTGGAGCGCAAAGCCTTCGGCGTGGTGCTCGATGACGCCCACAACCGCCTGTACGTGGGCAACACCGTGGATACCTCGGTGACCGTGGTCGACACCGCCTCCAACAAGGCCGTGGGCATCGTGCAGCTGATGGAGAAGAAGGTCGGCAAGGATGGCAAGGCCGGCTACACCCACGACCTGCGCGAGCTGGTGGTGGATTCGCCGAACAACCGCCTGTATGTCACCGGCCACTCCGGCGAAGGCAGCGTGCTGTTCGTGGTGGATACCCAGTCGCTGAAGCTGATCAACACCATTCCGGGCCTGGGCAACGCCAAGGCGCCCGGCCTGACCCTGGATGCCGCCAACAAGCGCGTGCTCACCTCCAACCTGCTGGGTGAAGTGGTCACCGTGGGCACCGAGAGCGGCAAGGTGGAAAACCGCCTGAAGATCAGCGCCGAGCAGCCGATGAACCTGGTACTGGACCCGAGCGGCAAGCGCCTGTTCGTGACCGACCAGGGCCTGGAGATGATCCGCAAGTACCAGGGCAGCAGCATTCCGGGCTTCGTCTCCAAGCACCCGGGCCAGCGCGTGCTGGTGCTGGACCCCACCACCGGCAAGGAACTTGCCAGCATCGCCACCGACGCCGGCCCGCTGGGCCTGCTGCTGGATGCACCGCGCAAGCGCCTCTACGTGACCAACCGCGAAGCGGGCACGGTGACGGCGTATGACAGCGAGAGCTACAAGAAGGTGGGCACCTATGACGTGCCGACCCACCCGAACAGCCTGGCGCTGGATGCTAAGAAGAACGTCCTGTACGTGACCATCAAGAATGGGGACAAGGACGAGAAGGGGAGTGAGGAGTCTGTGGCGCGGATTGCGCTGTAAGGGCTGACTGACTCCTGCGGCTCACGTCGTAACATGATTTTTCGCTGTAACACGTGCTGCGTTACGGTGAAATTTCATGTTACGACCCGGGAGGCGAGAGCCGGAGTGCTGCCTGGCGTAGTTGGAAGCGGGCACGCTAAGGCTGGTTGATGCCGTTGGAGCGGGTGGCTTCGTTTCTGGTCATGCCGCAATCGGCTGGTGCACTGCTGCGTGCAGTCGACTGGGGTGCGACCCTACCGGTTGGAGGCCATTGCGCGGCATTGAGGTTGCGCAAGCAGCCAATTGCGTGCTGATTGCTCGGCATCCGCTGCGTTGCTGACAGTGACATCCGGCTGCAGGTTCCCGCCATCGCCTTTGAGGTTCCGGTCAACTGACACCGAGCCTGTGAGCAACAGGATGCTGCCGTCCGGAAGACGGGTTGGAACGTTGGCCGTGGAGTAACCAGCACTCGCCTGGCCGAAGCTTCGTGTGGCAGGGCGACCCCTGAAGGCCAGTGCCACTGCTTCACCGGAACTGCCGGTTTTGGGCCCGATAAGCACCGCCACCGGTGGAGCGGGGTGACGCAGGGAGTACGCCGGAGAATCCAGTGCCACGGGGGCACGCTCATCCAGCAGTACGAGACCGGAATCGATGCTCCAGGTCTGGCGTTCCGGGCCGCCGATGAATGCGCCAATCACCTCTCGATGCTTCGGATCCGTGGAAAGCAGCGGTGCTATTCCCACCAGCATGGGCCACATGTTGCCGCCCTGGTTCTGCCGAAGATCCACGATCCAACCGCAGCGATCTCGCTCATCTTCTCTTCCGAGCTGAGACTGCAACTGCCGTGCGAACGTCAACCGCTGCCGATCCAGAACCTCGCGGGGTTCCATCGAGTTCTGCATGAAAGGAGGGATGGAAATCCAGCCGATGGGATCGGCTTCATCGGTGCGGTCGGGCCCTCGGCTGGAGGTCGCTGCCTGCGGATGTGGACGATGCAGCGCTTCGGCACTTGCTACACGCGGCATTCCTCCAGTGCCGCGCGACATCTGCGATCCGCGGATCCAGCGGCCGTGGTTGCCTGTGCTGCGGGCGATCAGCTGGTCCAGGATCTTGTCGGCTTCTGCGGTTCCGTTGGCTTGATGTATCTGCTGGCGCGCGGCCGGCCAGTCGATCTTGTCGCGGTAGAGGGCGCGTTGTTCCAGGAGCTGCAGGATGCTTTCGCGTACGTCCGGCCATGCGGACGCACTGGGAGAAGTGGCAGCGATTGCTGTGAGTATGCTTCCTGCTGCTAGTGCTGCGCTGGCGCCCAGCACTGCTAATCCTTTAGCCGTTGCCACGTGTTGCTCTCCGTCTTTGCTGGAACGTTGGTGCCTTCGCTTTGGGTCATGCCGCCATCGACTGTTGCACTGGTACGTGCAGTCGACTGGGGTGCGACCCTACCGGTGGGTCGGGCGCCCGGTTCTGGCGCCCGACGATTGCATACGCTTGAAGCGCTGCGTTGCGCCGTCCATCTTAGCGTGTGGTGCTCAGGCGTTTACGTCCACTACCAACCGGCCGCGCACCTTGCCTTCCAGGAATGCCGGGAAGATCTCCAGCACGTCTTTCAGGCCGATCAACTCTACCGTGCTGGCGAGCTTGCCCAGGTCCAGATCGGTCGCCAACCGCGTCCAGGCTTTCTCGCGCACGCTGTGCGGTGCCTGCACCGAATCGATACCGGCCAAGGTCACGTTGCGCAGGATGAAGGGCAGCACCGACGTGGTCAGGTCATCGCCCTGCGCCAGCCCGGCCGCAGCCACCACGCCGCGATATTTTGTCTGCGCCAGCGCATTCGCCAGCGTGTGGCTGCCAGCTACATCGACCACGCCTGCCCAGCGCTCGGCATCCAGCCCACGTGTGCGCGGGGCGGCGAGCGTGGCGCGGTCGATGAGCTCGGCGGCGCCCAGGTCCTTCAGGTACTGCGCGTGCTCCGGCCGGCCGGTGGAGGCCACCACGCGGTAGCCCAGCTTCGAGAGGATCGCCACGGCGATGGAGCCCACGCCGCCGTTGGCGCCGGTCACCAGGATGTCGCCGTGCTCGGGCTTCACGCCGCCATGTTCCAGCGCCAGCACGCACAGCATGGCGGTGTAGCCGGCGGTGCCGATGGCCATGGCGTCTTTGCTGCTGATGCTGTCGGGCAACTTCACCAGCCACTGGCCTGGCACCCGCGCGCGCTGTGCCAGGCCGCCGTGGTGGGTCTGGCTCAGGCCGTAGCCGTTGAGCACCACGCGCTCGCCTGCGCGGAAACCGGCGTGGCTGGATTCGAGTACGGTGCCGGCCAGGTCGATGCCGGGAATCATCGGGAAGCTGCGGATGATCGGAGAGCGGTTGGTCATCGCCAGCGAGTCTTTGTAGTTCAGCGTGGAGTAGTCCACCTGCACCAGCACATCGCCGTCGTGCAGGTCCGCTTCGTCAAAGCTCACCAGCGTGGTGGATACCTGGCCATCGTCTTTGCTGGCCAGCAGGGCATTGAATTTCATGGGCGTGCATCACCTTCGGGGGACATGAGCTGCATGCTATGGTCGTGCCGTGGATGTCACAAGAACTATGCTTTTCCATAGGTACTACGGTTTTCAGGAGTATCCCGTAATGGCACGGCGCGTATATGGCAAAACCGGCTGCAGCGTAGAGGCTACGCTTTCGGTCATGGGCGGCACGTGGAAGCCGGTGATCCTGTTCTATCTGGTGTCAGGCACCAAGCGCTTCATGGAGCTGACCCGGCTGATTCCCAACGCCACCCAGTCGATGTTGACCAGTCAGCTCCGGGAGCTGGAGGCCGATGGCGTGGTGGTGCGGCATGTGTACCCCGAGGTGCCGCCGAAGGTGGAGTACCGGCTTTCGGAGCTGGGGCAGACGCTGGTGCCGGTGTTGCTGGCGATGCGGGACTGGGGGACGGCGTACAAGAAGAAGAATCGGGAGCAGGCGGAAACGCGGGGCGACGGCGACGCGACTGAACTGTGACGTGGCTCAAGCTGTGAGTAGGGGTTTTCCTATTCTTCGGAGTAGTCACGTGCCCCAGACTACGAAGGCTGGATCAGCCGTATCAGGAACAGATATGACCAAGATGCTTCGGGCCACCCGATCGATGCTGTTGAGCGCCGCAACGCTGCTTGCGATTGCCGGCCTTGCCGCGTGCGGGCGCGAGGCGGATGCCGCCAAGCCCAACCTGGAGGTCAACAAGGAGAACGCTGCGATGCGCACTGAAGTTCCGCTTACCCGACCCATTACGTTGGACAAGGCGGGCGAGGTGGCGAATGTAGAGTTCGAACTTCCACCGCCCGGGCCCAATGCCTCACCTGACTTGATGTTGGGCATGCGGTTAGTCAGACCGGATACCGAGTCCGGGACCGCACTATCCATGCGGCTGGTGGAAGCAGGGATCGCTGCCAAGGTGAATCTGATCCGCATTGAGGACGGTGCAATCAAGACGGTGCCCTTGACAAGGGATGCCCCGAATCTTCGTGACAGCTTTCAGGTCGCCCCTGACGGCGCGGTACCTGGCTTGACCACGTCAGGTGTTGACCCGTCACTGCTGCAGGGTGCGGGCCTGGTTGATAAAGCCCACTACTATGACGTGCTTCAGTTTGCGTACGCAGAGAACATTCAGCCCGGGCACTACCGCCTCACCATTGAGTTGACCGGGGATCACGCGGAGTTCCAGGAGGAGACCGCTGAGCTGCTTGTTGCTTACTTCAAGAAGGCGAAGTGACCCATGAGCAAGGAAGCACCCTATACCGTTACCGTATACGTGGCAGCCCCCGGGACACCGCTGGCCGAAGGAGGAACATCAGCCGCAGGCCACATGTATCTGTCGGTTGAGCACGGCGAATGGTCACGCAGCTACGGTTTCGCACCGATCAAGCATGGCGCTACCAGCGGGCCTGGGGCGATCACCAACCGCGATAGCCTGGATTACCAGAATCCTTTCTACGCACGGACGATGGAGATCACCAAGGAACAGTTTGATCGTATCGTTGAGTACGGCAAGGACCCGTCCAAGCATGGCTTCAGCATGGAGTACGGCGGGCTGTCCAACAGCTGCATCGATTTTACCTGGGGTGCGCTCAATCACGCGGGCCTGCACCGTCAAACAAAGTCGGGGCAGGATCAGGGATTCGAGGGCGCGGTAAAGCCGCTCAATAACAAGCGTGAAATCGAGAGCATCCCGGACCCGATTCCGGGCAGCAAGCTGAACACCGAAATCAACAACGATTTGCCGAAGCGATCGCTGATGCAGCGGCTACTCTCAGAGAATGATTCGTACGAAGGTGTGAGACGAGACCCC
The DNA here is from genome assembly GCF_059134105.1 of Stenotrophomonas sp. FBCC-B152. Taxonomy (NCBI): domain Bacteria; kingdom Pseudomonadati; phylum Pseudomonadota; class Gammaproteobacteria; order Lysobacterales; family Lysobacteraceae; genus Stenotrophomonas; species Stenotrophomonas sp. FBCC-B152. The sequence goes on from NZ_CP101442.1 coordinate 25,850, forward strand.
ATGCTGGGTCAGATCCGGGAAAAGGTCGCCGAGCTGGATGCCGCGCACGGCCGAACGTCCGACCCAGCCAGTGAGCAGCTCAGCGCCAGCCTGTATGTGCTGGCCAAGCAGAACGGCCTGTCCCGCGTCGACCACGTGATGCTCAGTGACCGCACCCAGAACTCAGCGGCGGCGGAGAACATCTTCGTCGTCCAAGGCGAGAGAAACGACCCGGGACATCTTCGTGCTTCCATGCCAACTGCCCTGGCGGCGCAGACGCCGGTGGAAGTTTCGTTGGAACGCGGCGAACAGCTTGCCCAGCAGCAGCTGGTGATACAGAAAGAGCAGGTACAGTCCCAGCACCGTGAGGTCAGCGCCCGCCAGATGGGCTGAGGCCTCTGGTGGTGCTTGTGGAGAGTGGGTCTGGCACGCGTGCATGCCACGTCATGGTGCCGGCGGATTCGTTCACGGGGGTGGCCTGGCGGGTTGTCTATCGTCAAGGTTCATTTCGAAACACGAAGGCTCCCCCATGACTGCATCCCGCGTTCGCCTGCACGTTGAAGATTCCGGTGGTACCGGCCGTCCTGTTGTTCTCATCCATGGCTGGCCGTTGTCGGCCGAATCGTGGGAGGCGCAGGTGCCTGTGCTGAAAGCCGCTGGCTATCGCGTGGTTGCCTATGATCGCCGCGGTTTTGGGCGTTCGGACAAGCCTGCTGATGGGTATGAGTACGACACGCTGGCTGATGATCTTGCTGGTGTGATCAACGACCTGGACCTCCGCGATGTCACGCTGGTGGGGTTCTCGATGGGCGGTGGTGAAGTGGCGCGCTACATCACCCGGCATGGCGAGGAGCGGTTGCGCAGCGTGGTGTTTGCTGCGGCGGTGCCGCCCTACCTGCTGCAGACGCCTGATAACCCCGAGGGGCCGCTCACGCAGTCGAAGGCCGATCAGATGCGGCGGGATCTGGAGAGCGACCGGGATTCATTCTTTGATGGGTTCACCACGGGCTTCTTCACTGCCAAGGGTGTGCTGAAGGTCAGCGAGAAGCAGCGGCAGGAGGCGATCACGCTGTGCAAGCAGTCGGATCAGACTGCTGCGCTGGGGTGCATGAAGGCGTTTGGTACTACCGATTTCCGCGGGGATCTAAAGAGGGTGACCGTGCCCACGCTGGTGTTGCATGGTGATAGCGACGGGACGGTGCCGTTTGAAGGTTCGGGCAGGCGTACGCATGCTGCCATTGCCGGTAGTTCGGTGGTGGTGCTTGAGGATGCGCCGCATGGGTGTAATGCGAGTCATCCGGAGCAGTTCAATGCGGCGTTGGTGGAGTTCCTGGGGCGTTGATTCCCTGAGGTATCCTGCATCGCGCTGGACACGCATGGCGTGTCGCTACGATTCGCCATTGGGAAGGGTTCATGCCTAAGAGCACTACGCCGCCTTGGAAGAAGCCCAGTCCCAGGAAGGCCGGGAAAGGGCAGCCGCTGTCCGCTTCGCAGAAGGATGCGGCGCGGCAGCGGGCTGAGGAGAATGGGCGCGCTTATCCGAATCTGGTGGATAACATGTGGGCTGCCAAGTTGCCTCGGGGGGATTGAGCTGGGTCGGCCCGTTCAGCCACGCAGGGCGTGGCTCTACGAGGGTGATCGGCCCACGAAACGTAGGTGATTGGTCCGAAGGCGGTGGATGCCCTGCGTTACTCAGCGCGGGGCATCCTTCGCGGCGCTCAGGGCCTGGTCGGCGCGCAGGAATACGGCAGTGTTGGATTCGGCGGTGGTGGTTGATGCTGCGCCGCGCAGCAGTAGGGCGCCTGCGTTCTCCTGCAGATTGCGGGCTACCTGATCGAACCTCGCCAACGTGTCGCTGGGCTCACTGCTGCCCAGCACGGCGATGAATTCGCCGCTGCCGGTGACCCGGTTGATGCTGTCGCCGCGCGCTGCGTCCAGGCACTGCTCCAGCGCCTGGTCCAGCTGCTGCAGCTGGCGTTCCAGCGTGCGCTCGCCGAGGCGTTGGGCCAGTTCGGACAAGTTCTGTAGTTCCAGGATCACCACGGTGTAAGCACCGGCCGCGTCGGGGGCGATGGCCGCTTCTTCGGCCACGCCGTGGTCGAGGATGGCGGCCACCTGCTGCTCGCGTTCGCGGCTGCGGCCCTCCATCAGGTTCATGGTCAGGCGGGCCAGGGCCTGCAGGGCTTCGCGCTGGGTGGGGTTGAGCTCGCGCGGGTTGAGGTCCACCACGCACACGCTGCCCACGGCGGCGCCGCTTTCGGTGACCAGTGGCATGCCGGCATAGAAGCGGGCGCCGATGTCCTTCAGCACGGGGTTGTCGGCGAAGCGCGCATCCTGCGAGAGGTCGCCTACTTCCATCAGCTGGGTGGGCTGGCGAATGGCGTGGTCGCACACGGCCACGTTGCGTTCGGTCTGGATGCCCTCCAGCCCGGTGCGGGCCTTGAACCACTGGCGGTCGCGGTCGATCAGGGTCACCAGCGCCATCGGGGTGCCGCAGACAGCGGCGGCGACTTTGACGATGTCGTCGTAGGCGGGTTCCGGCAGGCTGCCAACGATGTGCAGTGCATCGAGGGCGCGCTGGCGCTCGGCTTCGTCGACAGTGGCAAAGGGGCTTGGGGTCATGCAGCTACCTGGAAGACGTGGACATGGCCCAAGCCTAGGTCAGCCGCCAATCGTTCAGGTTAAGCCCAGGTAGAGAGCCGCCTGCCGATTCATGTGGGCGTGCGGTTGGTGCATTTCAACGCTTGACCGCGAGCACGCCATCCAGCGCCAGCTCCGCCTTGAAGCCGGCCTTCTCCAGCCGCTTGGCCACTTCACGCGGGACGTCGCGGCCGCTGGTGAGCTTGTTGGGCGCGCCGGTGTAATGGAACATGCGCCCGCCCTTGCGGATCACCCGCGCCAGCTGGTCATAGAACACCTGCGAGTAGAGCTCGCCGGCAATGCCGAAGCGCGGCGGGTCATGCAGGATGGCATCCGCCGAACTGCTTTCCAGTGCCTCGATCGCCTGCGATACATCGCCCTGGGTGAGTGACAGCCGGCCGCCGCTGCTGGGCGCATCCGGGTCGGGCGACCACGGGTTGAGCGTGCGCAGCCACAGCACATCCGGATTCTTCTCGAACGACTGGATGCGGGTCACCCCGGCTTCCAGGCAGCAGGCGGCGAAGTAGCCCAGCCCGCCGCAGGTATCGAGCACGGTCTTGCCGGCCGGGGCCACCAGCGCCACCTTGCGGCGCGCATCTTCAAAGGGCGACACCTGCGCGCTGGGCAGCATCTTGATGCCGTCGATCTCGAAGGTGGGCGCGTCCCACTCGGTGGGCACCAGCTTGATCAGCGCCGTGCCGAACCGGGAAACCGCCAGGAACTCCTCGCCATCCCAGTAGTACAGGGTGCGGTCCTTGGTCTTGCCCGGGTAGGCATAGGTTTCCCCCTTCCACTGCCAGCTTTCCGCGCCCAGCGTGGCCGTGCCGGTGGAGCGTGCCAGATCGAGCGAGCCGGTCCACTCGGTTGCACCTGCATCGCGGGCGCGGACCAGGGCTTCGGCGAGGGGGCGGGTGAGCAGGGGGCCGGTGTAGTGCGTCACGGGATCAGGGCGGACCGTGCTGCAGGGCAGCCGGCCGACAGGCAGGAAGGGGTGGGCATCGTAACCGAGATGGCCGCCGGGCTGGTTCACGCAGGGGGCGCCGGTGGATGTTCCGTGCTGCGGCCGCAGCTCCAGCCACCGTAGGTGCCGGGGCCGCTGAAGGTCGAGTCTTCGGGGTACATATGGTGGAACCAGCAGTAGGTGGCGTGGTACATCCGCGTGGCGCGGGACTGGCGCGCGTACTGGTAGGTGAAGGAGTCGTCCGCGTTGGGGATGAGGACCTGCTCTACCGGGGCCTTGCCGCCGCTGAAGTCGTCCCACAGGGCGGTACGGATGATGACGTGGGTGCCGTCGTCCGAGAATCCGGGACGGTCGTGGTAGCCGGGCGGGAACGGCTCGGAACGGGTACTGGCAAGCAGGAACAGAAGCACGGAGAACATGGAAGGGGCTGCGCGGTTGGCCGAGGTGAGGGCACTTTGTCCCGGTCTATCGGACCGTCGCCGTGCACTGCGTTGCAGAGCCGGAACTGGAGCGATTGAGAGGCTCAATACTGTGCGTCGCGTCACCTGTGGACGGGTCTAGAATGACAGCATGCCTATCTTCCGCCGCGTCGCTCTGCGCTTCCTTGGCTGCGTACCTTCCGTACTGCTGGTGGCGTGCGCCGTGCCGGGCAGCGGGCCGCCACCGGCCGCGATAGACAACGTGCGCTCGGTGGAGATCCAGTACCAGTACAGCGGCTGGAGCCATACAGACGAAGTCCATCGACTGCAGCGCAGCGGGGGCCAACGTGCGTTTACCCGTACCTCGATGGTGGAAACCGCCAAGGGCGTTGAAACCACGCAGGCCACAGTGCCGGCGCAGCGGGTGGGAGAACTGGTGTGGGCGCTGTCGGCGCCACCCTGGCCGCGCGAGCGGGCGGTGCAGGTAGTGGCACGCAGGGTGCCGGCGGCGTGGATGATGGAGAACGCGTTGATCTCCGCACGCGGTAACGTGCCCGGCTGTGACACGGAAGAGGAGATCCGCAACCGCATGTTTTCGCATCTGGGTGGCGCTGCGTTGCGTACCCAGTTGGATGCTTACTACGAAGGGATGCCGTGGACTGACGATTACCCCGAGATGCGGGTGGTGATCTCGTTCCGTAACGCGCCTGACCGGGTGATCTCGTCGAAATCGCAGGCGCTGCTCATGCTGCCATGGACGCTGGGTGAGCTGCCTGTGCCGGGACCCGCGAACGCGGGCCCGCACAGCTGGTCGGTGCCTGTCAGTGATGCATTGCGCCGGCTGCTGCCGACCACCTCGCTGGCTGCCCAGCGGTTGGCGATGGACGCCGACATCCATCTTGCGTCGAGGGTGGTTGCTGCGGCGGAGCAGCAGTGTGTGAAGGAGCTGGGTGGCGCGCGCGCTGCGCCCTGAGCATGCCGCAGCCTGACGCTTGGTCAGGTGTCACGCCGACACGGCTGCACGCACTGACCTGATCGTTCGCGCTCGCGCAGATTTGCACACTGCGCGCATGGCTACTGAATACCTCTCCTGGCAACCCGGCAGCGCGTACTTCTTCAGCGCGCATCTTCGTGATCGCTACAGCCGCCTGCTGGTGGAGCACGCGCAGGTACTGCGGCTCGCATTCCGGGTAGCGCAGCAGGCGCGGCCGTTCCGGATCAACGCCATCGTGGTGCTTCCTGACCATCTGCATGGCGTGTGGACCCTGCCGGATGGGGACGAAGACGGCCACCGACGATGGCTGCAGATCCAGGCGGTGTTCGACCGCCAGCTGCCGGGCCATCCACCCCGCGCTATGGTGCGCCGTGACCGCGCCGTGCGGCCGCTATGGCACACCGACTTCCGTGAGCGACGGTTAGTCGATGCCGATGAGGTCCAGCGCCACATCGCCTACGTGCATAGCTATCCCGTGCAGCACGGGTTCGTGCGCGAGGCCTGCGAGTGGCCCTACAGCTCCATCCACCGCCGCTGCGCCAGGGAGGGCGGGCCATGCTGAAGTACGGGCGGGCCGTGCCGCGCGGCGTGCGCTGGATGGTGGGCGGCCGACTCGGATGGCTGGCGCGTCCTGTGCGCGGGGATTCGCGCCGCCGTATGCCGCTACCGGGTGTGGCCCTGCAGCGAGGGCGGACGCGGCGTTGGGCGGTTGCGCCGGTGCAGGCAGGCTCCACTGCCTGCGCGAGCCGGCCGTACAGGGGAGCGGGAGCACGGCGGCACATGCGCCGCTACGTGCGGACGTCACACCGGGGTTTGGTGCGGTGGGGATCCGCACCGACGAGGAAACCCCGGCGGCAACTGCATATCCGAGGGTCGCCGCAGGGCGGCGCCTTGGGTGAGGCGCTAGGGGCAGGTCACCTGGAACACCGGGCCGGCACCGATCAGGACCAGCGCCATGTAGTCGCTGTCTTTGTCCTTGCCCTTGAGGGTGGCGCCGGGATTGAAGTGGAAAATACCGAAGCCGCCCGTGGGGCGCACCAGCGCCTTGTCGATCTGGTCGGCGTCATCCTTGAAGAAGCGGGCGATATCGGCGCGCGAGGAGAGTTGCAGCGGCGTGGTGTCGCGCTGCCATTGCTCGTCGCGGTTGAAGGAGACGAAGTACTGCCCCTGCTGCTGTTCGATGCGGAATTCGGCCGGCTTGCGGGGGTGGGTGGCGAAGCAGCCCAGCAGCGGGTCGGAAGAGAACACACCGGCGGCGTTGTCACGGTCCCGGCAGGCTGAGAGCAGCAACAGGCTGGGCAGTAGAAGCAGGAACGGCAAAGAGCGCATGGCGGATCCCCCCCAGGGACAGGTTCACGGTCATCGTGAGCCTTTGCCTGCGCAGGCGGTGTGTACGCGCTGCGTTGGGTGTACGGTTGGGGAGACCTACGGAGCAAGTACATGTCACAACCCACTTCCCAACCGCTGCACAACCGTGTCGATTCCCCTGGTGCAGGCCAACGGTGGCCGCTGCTTGGCACCGCCAGCTGGCTGGTGGCGCCCGCGATCCTCGCGGCAGCCTACGCCGTGGCGCAGGCATCACCGGAGATGGGGCGGCTGCTGGTCGGAAGCGCCGGGGTGGCGGTAGGCGTGCTTGCGTCGTCGGTACTGGGCCTGCTGCTGACCATCGGCTCGCGCGTACGCCGCGAGCGCTGGCCATGGGTGGGCATTGTGGGCGCGGTCATCAGCGCGCTGCCGCTGTTGTTGTTCCTCGCAGGAATGCTATTCCGCCTGTAGAGCCAGGCCCTGCCTGGCTGCCCTCCACCCGGCGCACGTGCAACTGGCAGCCAGCCACGCAGGTCGTGGCTCTACAGGGTTGGAGGAGAGCGCTGATCGGGCATACCAATCGGCAGTTGGATTGCAATTGATAAATTGAATCGTTGGGGTCTGATTGAGAGAGGTCGGGCACAGATCGTGTGATTGAACCAAGCGAACCTAGCGACTCCAATCACTGCAGGTTGTTGCCCAATGATGAAAAGCGTCTCCTTGATGATCGCGTTGGTCGTCCCGTTATCTGTGCACGCAAAAGATCAACCAAAATTTCAGGACAGAGTAGAGTTTGATGATGGCAGAAGGGTCGTTGTACGAAGCGCACTTTGGCCCGATTCAAAAAGGAACATGGTGAGGATCGAGCAGCGATTTCAGGTCAACGCGGATGGAAACCTTCGATACGAGTTTGAAGAACAGGATGAAAGGACGAAGGGCTACCACCGGGCTTACTGTGCAGAGTCCGGCTTGGATCCATTCGTTGACGGCGAGGTGACGTTCACCCCGGAAGCCGCCGGATGGCACTGCAGTAAAGTCGAGCTGCATGAAGAGCAGTCACCGCATTCTGGAGCTCGGGCTCCGACCGCCGGGCAAGACCGGAGCGTAGATTATGTAACGGCGCGGGCGCCGTCAGGGAGCACTCAAGCTGAAGTGAATTTCCCCGCAGTTGGTTACATCAGCTTTCAAAGCAGCCAAGCGGGGTCGCTGCAGGGGAGCGTTCACGTTGACTACCGCTGCAGAACCTACATATCCAGGCACTACTACGCGCCGTTTTCTGGAAACCATCAGGCGGGTGTAAGCTGCCTTGCACACGATTCACGATTCCTGACCACAGGCATGGAGGGTTGCATACCCCGACTTTGTGGGAGCGACCGCGGGACAATCTCTGTCAGGTAATAGCAGGTACAACCAGGGGTAGAGCCAGGCCCTGCCTGGCTCGCCCTTCGTCCGGTGCGCGTGGGCGGACGCCAGCCACGCAGGGCGTGGCTCTACGGTGTGTGGTGCGTCAATGACGATGGCGGCGCCAGGCGTTCCAAATGTGGGTGCTGGCGAGGAGCAGGCTGCCGGCTACCGTCATGGGGGTTTCGGCGTCGTGGCTCGGCCACCCTGCTGCGCCCGCCAGAAGCAAAAGCAGACCGGCGGTTGCACTGATGATCGCCATGGGCGGCAGCGGCTGCTGGCGGTGGGCGCGCCATAGCGCGAAGCCGGTGGTCGGGGCGGCGATGGCCACGAACACGATGTGTACCCACTCCGCTTCGGCCCACACCCCCATCAGCGGCAGGGCGGCGGCGAGCAGCGGCAGGGCCAGGCAGTGCAGCAGGCACAGGCTGGAAAGGGCGATGGCGCCGGCGTCGAGCAGGGCGTTGGTGGTCTTCATGGGGGAAGGGGTCTGGAACGATGGATGTTATATAGTAACATTCAAGTCCACTTCCAAGCTTTCGCCACCATGACTGCCTCTGCCACCTCTTTCGACCCCCGCCTGCCGGTCACGGTGCTGTCCGGTTTCCTTGGCGCGGGCAAGACCACCCTGCTCAACCAGCTGCTGCGCAACCGCGAGGGGCTGCGGGTGGCGGTGATCGTCAACGACATGAGCGAGATCAACATCGATGCGCAGCTGGTGCGCGACGGCGGGGCGGCACTGAGCCGCACCGAGGAAACCCTGGTGGAGTTCAGCAATGGCTGCATCTGCTGCACGCTGCGCGATGATCTGCTGCAGGAGGTGAAGCGGCTGGCGTCCGAAGGGCGCTACGACTACCTGCTGATCGAATCGACCGGCATCGCCGAGCCGATGCCGGTGGCAGCTACGTTCTCGGTGCGCGATGACGCCGGGTTCTGCCTCAACGACATCGCGCGGCTGGATACGCTGGTGACGGTGGTGGATGGGCAGAACTTCCTGCGGGACTTCAGCAGCAACGCGCTGCTGGCCGACCACGGGCAGCAGGCCGGGGCGGACGACACGCGCGGGGTGGTGGACCTGCTGGCCGAGCAGATCGAGTTCGCCAACGTGATCGTGGTGAGCAAGGCCGATGTGGTGGACGATGACCTGCTGCAACAGACGCTGGCGGTGCTGCGCGCGATGAACCGCGATGCGCGGCTGATGCTGTCGCGCAACGGTGATGTCCCGGCGCATGAGCTGTTGGATACGCGCCGCTTTGATTTCGTGCGCGCGCAGCTGGCGCCAGGCTGGATGCAGGCGCTGCGGGGCGAGCACACGCCGGAAACCGAGGAGTACGGCATCACCAGCTTCGTGTATCGCGCGCGCCGGCCGTTCCATCCGCAGCGGTTCGCGCGCCTTCTGGAACACGGGTTGGGCAGCGTGATCCGCAGCAAGGGATTCTTCTGGCTGGCCAACCGCATGGACTGGGTGGGTGAGCTGTCCAGCGTGGGCGCGGCCACGCGCACCCAGGCGGCAGGGTTCTGGTACGCGGCGCGCGAGCGGGTGGAGGCCGGGCTGGAAGACACGGTGCCGCTGTTGCCGCCGCCGCGTGTGCCGTACACCGATGTGGGCTGGGTGCGGCAGCAGGCCGGGTGCTGGACCGCGCCGTTGCCCGGCGTGCATGAGGTCGCCGATGCCGGCGAATACCAGGCGATGCGCCGGATGTGGCACCCGTGGTGGGGCGATCGCCGCCAGGAGCTGGCGGTGATCGGGGTGGGGATGGATGAGCACGCGGTGCGCGCGGAGTTGGATGCGTGCCTGTTGGATGACGGCGAGATGCAGGCCGGTCCGATGTTGTGGCAGCTGTTGCCGGATGCATTTCCTGCTTGGGCGCGTACTTGATGTACGCGACTACAACAGCTTCAACTGCCAACCCTCCTCGCTGGCATCCAGCTGATGGGTCAGCTGCACCGCATCCAGCAGGGACTGGTCGTGCGAGACGATCACCACGCTGCCGCGATACTGGTTGAGCATCTGCTCCAGTGCGGCCAGCGAGGCCAGGTCCAGGTGGTTGCCAGGCTCGTCGAGCAGCAGCAGTTGCGGCGGCACTTCCGCGTAGAGCACCGCAGCCAGCGAGGCCTTGACCCGCTCGCCACCACTCAGCGTGCCCAGCGGACGCAGGCTGCGCTCGGCATCCAGGCCGAGCAGGGCCAGCTGGGTGCGCAGGGTGCCCTCGCTGGCCATCGGGTTCGCGCGCTGCAACAGCTGCAGTGCCGAGTCCTGCGCGGGCAGCGAGGACAGGCTCTGGTCGAGCAGGGCGGTGGTGGCCGCGCGCTTGACCTCGCCACGGAGCGGCTGCAGTTCACCGGCCAGCACCCGCAGCAGGGTGGACTTGCCACTGCCATTGCGGCCACGCACGCCGATGCGGTCGCCGCGCTGCAGGTGCAGGGTGATGTCCTGCCAGGGCGCCCCGACCCACGGCAGGTGCACGTTGGTGAGCGTGGCGACCTGCTGTGGACCGGACGCCGCCAGGCTGGGCCCGAGCATCGCGATCTGGGCGGCCTCATCCACAGCCGCTGCCGCGTCCCGTACACGGCTGTCGGCCGCTGCACGCCGTTCAAGCTGCTGCGCCTGCAGCCGGCCGGCGCTGTTCTCGGCGCGGTTCTTCATGCCACCCAGCAGGATCGGTGCCTGGTTCGCGGTGCGGGCATCGCGCTGCGCGCGTGATTGGCGGCGTTCCTGCCGCTCGTGCTGTTCGCGCAGTGCGGCCTGCTCCTGCCGGCGTTCGCGCTTGCGCAGGGCCAGCTCTGCTTCGGCGTTGGCCTGCTCTGCCTGCTTCTGTCCGGCATATAGGTCGTAGTTGCCGCCGTAGCTGCGCAGCCCGCTGGGAGTGAGCTCGACAATGCGCTGCATCTCGCGCAGCAGTGCGCGATCATGGCTGATGACGATCAGCCCGCCGCGCCATTGGGCCAGCGCATCGATCAACCGCTTGCGATGCGCGCTGTCGAGGTGGTTGCTGGGCTCGTCCAGCACCAGGGCATCCGCGTCGGAAAGCAGGGCACCGGCCAGCGCCACCTGCATGGCCTGGCCGCCGCTGAGCGTGGCGGCCGGCTGCGCGGGATCCAGCTCGGGCAGGCCGAGCCGCTGCCATTGCGCCTGCAACTGCTCGCGGAGGGTCCAGCGGTCGCCCACCAGGGCGAAGTCGTGCGGGTCCACGCTGCCGGCTTCGATCCGGTCCAGCGAATCCAGTACCGGGGCGAGGCCGGCCAGGTCGACGATGCGGCCGGGCAGGACACCACTGTGCTGGGCCAACAGGTGTACCTGGCCTTGCCGTTGGATGTGCCCACTGCTGGGCTGCAATTGCCCGGCCAGCAGGCGGCCGAGCACGCTCTTGCCCACGCCATTGCGACCGACCAGGCCGGTGGGAGTGGTATCGAACGAAGCAGAAAGCTCAGGGAAGAGCACCCGGCCATCGGGCAGGGTGAATGTCACGCGGTCGAGCGTGAGGGTGAATGCGGTCATGCGACCTCCAGCAATGCCAAGGACTCCCCCTGCGAACAGGGCGGGAAGGAGACTGGCCGTCCAACGACGGCGGCATTACTGGCGCATGCAGGCACACCTCATTACGGGGACGGCTGGATGCCGCGTGTGCATTATATGGCTACTCGGTGATCGAATTGGGGTTCTGCATGTCCTCCGGCGCCTTCCCATACTGCGTACGCCGCTGCTCATGGAAGGTAATGAACTCCGGGGCCGGCAGCGGGCGCGAGAACAGCCAGCCCTGCCCGAACTCCACCTGCCGCGACTGCAGGTAGGCGAGCTGGGCGGAGGTTTCGATGCCCTCGGCCACGGTGAACAGCCCCAGCGTCTTGGCCATGTCGATGATGTGCGAGGTGACCGGGCTGGTCACGCTATGGGTGCCGATGGAATCAATGAACGACTTGTCGATCTTCAACGCATCCACCGGCAGCTGCTGCAGATATTGCAGGCTGGAGTAGCCGACGCCGAAATCGTCGATGGCCACGCAGTGTCCGGCACGCCGTGCGGCGGCAAGCGACGTGCGTGCGCCCTGGATATCGAGGAAGCCGCGTTCGGTGGCTTCCAGCCAGATCTGCTGCGGGTGGATGCCGCTGCCGACCAGCTTGCCCGACAGCACCTTCAGCGCCCGCCCGCTGCTGACATCGCCGGCGGAGAGGTTGATGGCGATATGCGCGCTGCGGTCGTGGATGAGCAGCTCGCGCATGTCGCTGATCACCAGATCCATGACGTGGTCGGTGAGCGCTTCGATCAGGCCGGTTTCCTCGGCGACCGGAATGAACAGATCCGGCCGTACCTGGGTGCCGTCGGCGCGCGACCAGCGCACCAGCGCTTCGGCACCCACGCAGATGCCGGTGTCCAGTTCGATGATGGGCTGGTAATCCATGCGGAACTCGCGGCGGCGCACCGCGCTGGACAGTTCGTTGCGCAGCGACAGCCGCCGGCGCGAGAGCCAGATGCCAGCGACGGTGGCCAGCACCGCGCCCACCACGGCCAGCGGCACCAGCTGCCAGAACTGCTGCTGGAAGGCGGCCATCAGCCCGACGCGGGGAGCGATGGCGATGGCCAGCCATTCCTGGTCCTGTGCGCTGGCAAACAGCGTGCGCGGGGTATGCCCGTTGTGCGGTTCGCGCAGCAGCCGCTGCAGCAGTTCCGGGTCGGCCATCGATTGCTGGGCGATCAGCCGGCCATCGGGGGTGGCTACCGCCAGCCGCACGTTGGGTTCGGCGATGACATCCACGAACCGGGAGGGGTCCATTAGGATGTCGTGGCGGCCCAGCTGCAGCGAGAGCAGCGAGGCTGCGCCATCGCCGGCCACCGGGCGCACGCCCAAGGTGATGGAGGCGCCGTCGGCGGTGATGTGGTCCGGGGTGGGTTCGGGCACCAGGTCGTCGACCATGCCCCAGGAGGTGCAGCGCAGCCGGCCTTCCTCGAAGTAGCCCACCTGTTCGGCCGAGGTGGTGCCCAGCGCCAGGCTGCGCATCAGTTTGAGGTGCTCGGGCGAGCAGCCGGGCAGCTGCGCCTGGTTGAGCTTGCGCAGGGCCAGCAGGCCGGCCTCGTAGGCGCGGTGGGCGCGCTGCAGGGTGCGTTCGGCGGTGCGCTCGAGGCGGTCGGTCTCGGCGACCTGGGCGCGGCTCCAGCTGATGTAGACCAGCGCGGCCACAGGCAGGATGGCCCCGAGGAGGGCGGCAAGCGCGATGGCGGCGATGGTGCTGGCGCGCTTCAAGCGGACCTCTCTGCCCGTCGGGGCCTGGATTGAGCCCTATATGACCATCTGGAACGCTCGTTTGGAACAGGGCTTCACGTAGATTCCTGTCGGTATTTCCCCAGTGTCGGCATCGGGTCGCATGGCCGAGGTGAAGCCGACGCCGGGTTCACCTGCAGTTCGCGCCCCGGGCCGGATGATCGCGCCACCCCTCGATCTGGCTGCCCCCGTGCGGCCCCGGAGCCATGAAGCCCCTGCTGCCTGCCGTGCTGGCCCTGTTGCCGCTGCTGTTTCCCGGCACGGCGGCCGCGCGCACGGTGTACCGCTGCGTGCAGAACAACACGGTGAGCCTGGCCACGGCGCCGGAGCCGGGCTCGAAGTGCAAGGCGCAGCAGATCGACGACAACGCGGTGCAGGCACCGAACCTGTGGGGCAACATGGGGGTGTTCAGCGGCACCCTGTATGAGCGCGAGCAGGACGGGCAGCTGGTGTATTCCACCCGCAACCTGCCCGGTTCGCGGGTGTTCCTGAAGTTCACCGTGGCCACGCCGCCGGGCGAACCGGCGCACGAAGGGCTGGGCAAGGTCGGCGCGCCGCAGCTCAACCGGCATGCGATACAGTTCAAGGCGGCGGCGCGTGCCACGGGCGTGGACGATGCCTGGCTGCGCGCGATTGCCCATGCCGAAAGCGGCTTCGATGCCGGCGCGGTGTCGCCCAAGGGCGCGCAGGGGGTGATGCAGCTGATGCCCGATACCGCCACCGAACTGGGCGTGTCCGATCCCTTGTCCGCCGAGCAGTCGATCAACGGCGGCGCGCGGTACCTGAAGGCGCTGCTGGCGCGCTACAAAGGCGACCGCACGCTGGCGGCGGCCGCCTACAACGCAGGCATCGGTGCGGTGACCCGCTACAAGGGCGTGCCGCCGTATGCGGAAACGCTGGCCTACGTGGAGAAGGTGGGCACGCTGTACGCGCGCTACCGCGAGGCGATGGGGTTCAAGGCGGAAACCCCGGCGCGATAGCCGGGGGAACGCACATCACTCGTTGTAGAGCGGGTAGCTGTCGACCCGGCCGACACGGCGTACCGCCTTCTTTACATCGGCACGCTGCGCAAACTGTTCCCAGCGTGCGTTGGACTCGATATCACCCGGCAACAGCGGCGACATGCGGGTGTCCTGCAGCTCCAGCAGCGCGGTACCGCGTTCCATCGGGTCGTCCAGGCGTGCGGTCAGTGCCACCACGGCGTCATCCAGGCGGTTGTCGGCCACCAGCCCGGCCATGTAGTGGGCGGCGTCCGCTTCCCGCGCAGCGAACAACGCATCGCGCGCTTCCTGTGCAGCGGCGTCATCCTTGAGCTGCAGCGCGGCCAGCAGTTGCACCAGCTGCCGGGCACCTTCGCCCAGCGCGTTGAGGTGCTCCAGGTCCTTGAGCTGCTGGCGGGCCATCGATGGGCGGTGCAGGCCGATGTACATCACGGCCAGGCCCAGCGGCTGGTTGGCCAGGCCGCTCTGGGAGGTCATGCGCACGGCAAGCTGCTGGGTCTCCACGGCTTCATCGATCTGGCCCAGCTGGTGCTGTGCACGCGAGCGCAGGTCCAGCAGCCAGCCGATCGATTCCACTTCTTCCGGCGCGGGCACGGTGGTGGCGTTGGGTGCGAAATCGGCCAGCCATTGGGTCATGCCGATCACTTCCTGCGGCTTGCCGGCCACCAGCAGCGCATAGGCCAGCTCCACGGCCACCTCGTCCAGCGCCGGCGCCAGCATGCTCTGCACCCGCAGGCGGTCGATATGCCGTTGCGCCGATGCCACCGGATCGAAGCGGGGATCGGTGCGCGGCAGGTAGCGGTCGAAGCGCTTGTCGCTGCGCAGGGTGAGCAATGCAAGCGGCTGGTCGATCCGCTCCAGCGTGGCGCGCACTTTGTCGCGCTGCCCGGCTTCAACCTGCAGCGTGGCCAGGGTGACCCACAGTGCGGCCGGATCGATATCGTCGTTCTTCCAGTTGCGGTCGAACAGCGCCTGCAGCAGGTCCAGCCGGGTCGCCGGCGTGTCCTTCAGGAGCAGGTCCAGCTGCCAGACCATGTCCTTGTGCAGGTCGGGCACGCCATCGGTATCGTCGATCGCGCGGATGATGTTGCGCGCCGAAGCTTCCACTTCATTGTCGACCAGCTGGCCGCTGGCCAGCAGGAAGCGTGCGGTGGCGTTGCCCGGATGGATCGACAGCGCGGTGTCCAGGCGCTGCGCGGCCAGGGCGTCCTGCCGTTGCAGCCCGGCCACCCTTGCCGCGGCCAGCCACACGTCACTGCGCGGCGCGTCGTCCAGCTGTGCGAGGCGTGGATCGGCAAGCAGGCGTTCGAACGCGAGTGACGCCCCCAGGCTGTCGCCGCGGTCGCTCTGTTCGCCAGCCGCCGCCACTTCGGCCAGGAAGCCAGCGTCTGGGGCAGGCGCGGTGCTGGCTGCGGCATCCACGGTGCCATGCGCGGCCGCGTGGGCGGCGGCCACCGGCAGGGTGATCAGTGACAGCAGCAGGGCGAGGGTGTGACGGGTACGGCAGGTCATGCGGTGCGTCCTTTGCAGGTACTCAATCAACGAACAGCGGGTAGGTGTCGATACGCCCCACGCGGGCTACCGCAGCCTGCACATCGGGGCGCTGCTTGAGCTGGTCCCAACGCCCAAGCAGTGTCGCTTCCGCCGGCAGCAGCGGTGGGGTGAGCACGGCCTGCAACTGGAGCAGCACCGTGCCGCGCTCCATGGGATCGGCCAGCGCCTGGATCAGGCTTGCAGCGGCGTCATCCAGCCGGTCGTCGAGCAGCAGGGCATCGCGGTAATGACCGGGGGTCTGGACGCGATTGGCGAACAACAGCTCACGTGCGGACTGTGCCGCTACGCGATCCTTGAGCTGCAGCGCGGCCTTGAGGTCGATCAGTGCGCGTGCGCTCTGGCCGTATCCACTGAGGTCTTCCACACCCTGGGTGGTCTGGCGTGCCAACTGCGGCTTGCCCAGAGAGACATACAGGTCGGCAAGGTTGAGGTTCTGGCTGACCGTGTCGCCTTCCGGATCGGTCATGCGAAGGGCCAGCAGCTGGGCGTTTATCGCTGCCTCGTCCTGGCCAAGCCGCCGCAACGCACGGCTGCGGGTGTCGAGCATCCACGCGATGTAACGGGCCTGTTCGGGCGGTGCGGCATCGGACTTCGTGGCCGCGTCTGCCACGCGGTCGGTCATGCCGACCACTTCCTGCGATTGCCCGGCCACCATCAGTGCGTTGGTGAGTTCCAGCGCCGTTTCGTTCAGGCCGGGCGAGAGCATGGCGTCGACGCGCAGGCGATCAATGTGCCGGCGCGCAGCGGCCACGGGATCGTAGCGCGGGTCGTCGCGGCGCAGGTAGGGGTCGAACCGCTTGTCGCTGCGCAGCTGCATCAGCGCATTGGGTGCGTCGATGCGCTCCAGTGTCGCGGCGACCTTGTCGCCTTGGGCGGCCTCCACCTGCAGGGTGGCCAGGTTGACCCATTGGTCAACCGGCTCGACCCCTTCGTTCTTCCAGCCGTTGTCGAACAGGGCCTGCAGCAGGGCCAGGCGCCGGGTGGGCTGCTGCTTCAAAGCCATGTCCAGGTGCCAGACCATGTCGCTGTCCACCTCCGGTTCCGGGCCGGCATCGGCCAGTGCAAGCAGGATGCTTTCGACGGCGGCTGCGTCCTGCTGGTTCGCCATCTGGTAGCGGGCCAGGCGCAGGCGGGCGTCGCTGTTGTGCGGGTTGAGCGCGACGGCGCGCCTAAGCCGTTTCTCCGCCACACTAGGTTGTTCCTGCGCGGAAGAAACCAGTGCTGCATAGGCCCACACGTCGCTCTGCGCGAACGTATCCAGCAGCGCCAGGCGCGGATCGGCCAGCAGGCGGTCGATGGTGATGGATGCGCCCAGGGTGTCACCCTGGCGCGCCACGTCCACCGCGTCGACCACTTCGCTGAAATACGCGGTACCGGCCCCGGCTGCTTGGGGCGCGAGGTCCACGACAGCGGGGGCCGCCGTGTCCGCCATGCCGGCTACAGGCACGGCACACAGCGAGAACAACAGGGCGAGGGCGGTGCCGGTACGGCGGGTCATGCGGTGCATCCTTCCTTGGCGTAAGCCTCGATTGAAACCGGAACGCGGCATCCACACAAGTCGATGCGGACGCACGCAGGGTTTGCAGGCACGCGGCGAGCGGCTAAGGTCGTGTCCCGAACTGGCAGCAGGCAAGGACAGCGATGACGCGGGGACGATGGGTAATGGTGGCGCTGGTGGGCGTGGCGGTGACAGCGGCACTGGCGTGGACCTTCGTACGCGAACCGGCCGCACCGGCACCGCCGCCGGGCCCGTTGGCCACGGTGCTGGGTTGGACGCCGCAGGTCAGCCTGCTGGCCGGTGATGGCGTGGGCGGGCTGCGCGATGGCGCGGCGGCGCAGGCGCAGTTCGCCGATCCCTACGGCCTGGCGCTGGACTCGCACGGCGTGCTGTATGTGGCGGACGCGGGCGACAACAACCGCATCCGCCGGGTGTTTCCCGATGGGCGTGTGGACACGCTGGCCGGGCAGGGGGAGGGCTGGCGCGATGGCCCTGCGCTGCAGGCGCAGTTCAATACGCCGTCGGCCATTGCGCTGGACGCGGCCGGCAACGTGTTCGTGGCCGACACCGGCAACCATGTGATCCGCCGGATCGGCACCGATGGTGTGGTCAGCACGATTGCCGGTGACGGCACCGCAGGTTACGCCGATGGCCCGGCCGCGCAGGCGCGCTTCGATGGGCCGATGGGCGTGGCGGTAGGCGCCGATGGCCGCGTGTTCGTGGCCGATACCTGGAACGACCGCATCCGCGTGATCGAGCCCGATGGCCAGGTGCGCACGCTGGCCGGCGGCGATGCGCCGGGCAACGTGGACGGTGCGGGGGTGGGCGCGCGGCTGGATACCCCCGTAGCGTTGGCGTTGGATTCGCACGGCAACCTGCTGATTGCCGACCTGCTCAATGGCGCGATCCGCCGGCTGGCGCCGAATGGCACGCTGGATACGCTGCTGGCCCGTGGCAGCCTGCTCAACGGGCCGCTGGCGCTGGCGGTGACCCACGATGACGTGGTGTATGTGAGCGATTTCGACGGAAAGGTAGTGCAGTTGTCGGCGCTGGGCCATGTGGTGGACCTGACCGGCGCCTCGGCGCAGCCGCGCTTCTCGCGGCCGGGTGGGCTGGCGCTGGATGCCGATGGCGGGCTGTACGTGTCCGATGCGGCGTCGTACCGGGTGCATCGCCTGCGTGCGCTGGCTGCCGGCACCACGCCGGCGCCGGCATTGGTTGGACCGGCCGCCGATGCCCTGCTGCCCGACACCGGCGGGCGCTGGCCGCTGGCCCCGCAGCTGGGCTGGCATGAGGTGGTGGGCACGCTGGGCGAGGTGCGCGGCAACTTCAGTGGCGAGAGCCGCCACCACCTGCACGATGGCTTCGATATCCGCGGCGATGTGGGGCAGACGGTGCTGGCGATGGCCGATGCCAAGGTCAGCAGCCCGTTCCCGAGCTGGTCGGTGGGCGGGCAGGCCGAAGGGTTGTCACTGGATCGGCTGCGCTACATCCATATGAAAGTGGGTCGCGATGCGCGTGACCGCGCGTTCGACGCGCGCTGGCCGCAGCTGCGGGACCTGGACGGCAAGCTGGAGCGGATACGCGTTCGCCGGGGCACGCGCTTCAAGGCCGGTGAGCCGCTGGGCAGCATCAACCGCATGGCACACGTGCATCTGAGCGTGGGCGCCGGTGGATTCCAGCGCAACGCGGTGGCGCTGGGCTTCGTGGGCTATGCCGACAGTTTCGCGCCGCGCATTACCGAGGTGGCGGTGCTGGATGACCTGGACCAGCCGATCAAGGCCGGCGCGAACGGGCGCGTGCCGGTTCCGCGCACGGGGCCGGGTGTACAGATCGTGGTGGAGGCGTGGGACCAGGTGGACAACAACCTGCCACGGCGGCGGTTGGGGGCGTACCAGGTGGGATACCAGATCCTGGATGCGGGCGGCACGCCGCTGGCCGGCTACGAGCAGCCGCGCTTCAACATCGTGTTCAACCGCATGCCGCGCGAGGACAGTGCCACGGTGGTGGCGTATGCGCCGGACAGCGGGATTACCGTGCACGGCAGCGCGGTGACGCGGTTCCGCTACCTGGTGACCAATACCGTGCGCGATGGGTTGGTGGAAACCGGGCGCTGGCAGCCGGAGGCGTTGCCGGCGGGGGATTACATCATTCGCGGGAGTGCACGGGATTACAGCGGGAATGAGGCGGTAGGGGCGCGGGAGTTGAAGGTTACGGTGTTGCCGTGATTGTGGAGCAACAGCCAAGGTTGCACGGGGCGATGCGTTAAAGCGGTCGCGTGATGTACGTGCAGTCGTTTGGGAACCGACCCCACCAGAGCGGCACCGTCACCGTGCAGGGCGTCAGGGTCAAGCGCCTACGCGGCGGCGCTCGGCTTCGAAGTCGGCTACCGGGCGGACTTCGATGCTGCCGTAGCGCGACCAAGGGAACCCTTGGGCGATGCGCAGGGCTTCATCACTGTTGTCTGCGTTGATGAGGTTGAACCCGGCAAGCAGTTCGCGGGTTTCGGCGAACGGGCCGTCTGTGATGCGGGCCTTTGACTCGCGCGTGCGCAGGGTACGGGCTTCGGCAACCGGCTCCAGCTGTTGCGAAGCGACCAGCGTGCCTTCGGCCTTGAGTTTGTCAGCGTGCTGGATGCAGCCGCGCATCATGGCGTCGTATTCCTCGGCGGGCACGTCCTGGATCAGGGCTTCGTCGATGTAGATCAGCAGCAGGAATTGCATGGCCGGCGCACCGCTGGGCAGGGGATGCCCATGATGCCCCAGCCGGCGCTACGAGCCTGTTGCAGTGCAGCGCCGCGGGCCTGTTCAGGGCTGTGACCGTCACCTTCTGGCGGCATCGGAATATTTTTTGGCAGCAATGTCGATTTCCGTTCCACTGGGGCGTCGTAACCAGTGAAGGGCCCGCCAACCGGGCCGACAACGAGGACAAGCCGATGAAAGTCATGGTGATCGTGAAGGCGACCGAGGCCACCGAGGCCGGGGTACTGCCCACCGAGGCGCAGTTCCGGGACATGGGCGCCTTCAACGAGGAACTGGTCAAGGCCGGGATCATGCTGGCCGGCGATGGGCTGCGGCCCAGCAGCCACGGCCGCCGGGTCGCTTACACGGGTGCGGCACCGCAGGTGATCGACGGGCCGTTCGCCGAAACCCGCGAGCTGGTGGCCGGGTTCTGGCTGTGGCAGGTGCGCTCGGTGGACGAAGCCACCGAATGGCTCAAGCGCGCCCCGTTCCTGCCGGGCGACGTGGTGGAGATCCGCCCGTTCTATACCGAAGAAGATTTTGGCGAGGTTTTCACCCCGGAATTACGTGCGCAGGAACAGCGTCTGCGCGAGCAGATCGGCCAGGCCGACTGACCCACCCACCGTGCTTTTCAGGAGATTCCCATGAAACTGATTCCGTTCCTTGGCTTCAGCGGCCAGACCCACGAAGCCATGGCGTTCTATGCCCAGGTGCTGGGTGGCAAGGTCACCTCGGAAATGAAGTACAGCGACATGCCGCCCAGCGACAACATGGACGGCTGTGGCGACAACGCGGGCCCGGCCGATCCGAACCTGATCGCGCACAGCCAGCTGGAAGTAGGCAGCGCGATCCTGATGGCCGCCGATGGCCCGCCTTCTTCGGGCCAGGGCAGCACCACGATCAACATCGACGTGGAAACCGAAGAAGAGGCCGAGCGTGTGTTCAAGGCACTGTCCGAAGGCGGCAAGGTCACCTTCCCGATCGGCGAAACGTTCTGGGCCAAGCGCTGGGGCATGCTCGAAGACCGCTACGGCAAGCCGTGGATGGTCAACTGCATGAAGCCGTACTGATCCTGCCCCCCGGTAGCGCCGGCCGTTGGCCGGCACAACGCCAGACGATTGCAAGGACCCTGCAATGACCGATACACCCCAGATGATCTTCGTGAACCTGCCTGTGCGTGACCTGGAAAAGAGCAAGGCGTTCTTCGCCGCGCTCGGCTTCACGCCCAACCTGACCTACACCGATGACAAGGCCGCCTCGTTCAACATCAGCGACACCATCATGCTGATGCTGCTGCTGGAGCCGTTCTTCGCCACTTTCATCAACCGGCCGATCGGCGATGCCCGCAAGCAGGCGCAGGTGATCCTGGCGTTGTCGTCGCCCAGCCGCCCGGCGGTGGATGCCACGCTGGAAAAGGTACTGGCCGCCGGCGGCAGCGAACCCACCCCGGCGCGCGATTACGGCTTCATGTACCAGCGCAGCTTCGAGGACCTGGATGGCCACCTGTGGGAAGTGGCGCACATGGATGGCGAACCCGGCTGATGCCCGCTGCCGCGCCGCCGCTTGTGCGGCGCGGCCACCGATGCTCTCATTCGCCGCATGGAAGCTGCGCTGACACAACGACTGGATACCCTCTGGCGCATGGAGTCGCCGGCGCTGATCGCACGCCTGGCGCGGATGCTGGGCGGCGATATCGGGCGTGCCGAAGAACTGGCCCAGGACACCTGGCTGGCCGCGCTGGAGCGCTGGCCCACCCAGGGCGTTCCGGACAATCCGGGAGCGTGGCTGATGACCACTGCACGCAATCGCGCCATCGACGTGCTGCGCCAGCACCAGCGCGTGGCCGGCCAGCATGCGCAGTGGGGCAGCGGACTGGAGCCGCAGCCACTGCCGCTGCCCGACGACAGCGATGCCCTGCAGGATGACATCGGCGATGACCTGCTGCGGCTGATGTTCGTGGCCTGCCACCCGGTGCTGTCGGCCGATGCACGGGTGGCGCTGACCCTGCGCCTGCTGGGGGGGCTGACCACCGATGAGATCGCGCGCGCGTTCCTGCAGCCGGAGCCGACCATCGCCCAGCGCATCGTGCGCGCCAAGCGCACGCTGGCCGACAAGCAGGTGCCGTTCGAAGTGCCGCGCCAGGCGGCGTTGCCGGAACGGCTGGGCTCGGTGCTGGCGGTGGTGTACCTGATCTTCAACGAAGGCTATGCGGCCAGCAGCGGCGATGACTGGATGCGCCCGGCGCTGTGCGAGGAGGCCCTGCGGTTGGGGCGGGTGCTGCAGCAGCGCCTGCCGACCTGGCCGCAGGTGCACGGCCTGCTTGCATTGATGGAACTGCAGGCCTCGCGCGCGGCCGCGCGCGTGGATGCGCAGGGCAACCCGATCCTGCTGCCTGACCAGGACCGCACCCGCTGGGATCATCTGCAGGTGGCGCGCGGCCAGGCGGCATTGCAGCAGGCCGTGGCGCTGGGTGGGGCCGACGATGGCTATGTGCTGCAGGCGGCCATCGCCGACTGCCACGCGCGTGCGCGCCACGCAGATGCGACCGACTGGGCGCGCATGGCCGCGTTGTATGCACGGTTGGCGGAAGTGCAGCCGTCACCGGTGGTGGAACTCAACCGCGCGGTGGCGGTATCGCGCGCGGAAGGGGCGGCAGCGGCATGGCCGTTGGTGGAGCAGCTGGCCGACGATCCACGGCTGCGGGACTACGCGCCGCTGGCGGCGGTGCAGGGTGACCTTTTGTCGCAGATGGGCCGGCACGCAGAAGCGGCGGCTGCCTTCGCGCGGGCGGCGCGGCTTACGCCCAACGCGCGCGAACGCGCGCTGTTGCAGGCGCGGGCGGCGGGGTTGAAGCCGGACTGACACAATTCTCCGCTTGCCCGAAACCTGAACAGGCACTATGGTGGCGCCTCACAAAAGTGACCGGGCGCCTTGCCGGGTCCGTTCGAGAAGGATTGCGGGACGATGGTTTCAGGGAAGAAGCGTACGCGCGCGCGTAGCGCGTGGCTGCTGCTGTGCGGGTTCGTACTGGTGGGCACTGCCACCTTCGCCACCGCCGCGCAGGCTGCCGACAAATCGCAGCAGGCCTATTGGGCCGGTTTTGCCTACACCGCCGAGCAGAGCGCCGTTGAAGCCAGCACCCCGCGTGCGGCTGCGGTGCTGAAAGCGCGTGGCCTGGCCCCGCTCAACCAGGCGCTGTGGGCCCGGCTGCAGGCACAGCGCCCGGCCAGCCTGGAACTGATCGACCAACCGCTGGCGATGCTGGATGGCACCACCAGCGCCACGGTGCTGGCCACCGCGCTGGACCGCGAGCTGGTCTCGATCGAACCGATCGGCGGCCAGTACAAGGTGCTGGTGGAAGTAGCACTGCAGGCGCTGTTCTTCGATTTCCGCGAACGCCAGGTGGTGGCGTCCTACCCGATCACGCTGCAGCGCATCGACGTGATGGAATTCCTGCCGGACGAGGACGACATTGACGCGATCGTGGCCGACCTGCTGTACGGCAAGGCTGCTACCGCGCTGCCGCAGGTGCTGGCCGATACGCTGGCCAAGGCGCAGCTGCCGGCCGCGTCGACGCGCCGCCTGCAGGTGGGTGAAGTGACCCTCTCCGACGCGGTGCGCGCCAAGCTGCCCGATGCGGTGGATGAGCAGGTGCTGCGCGCCACGCTGGCCCATGAGCTGTCCAAGACGCTGTCGTCCAACACCGGCATCGGCCTGCTGCCGCCGGCCACCGGCCAGGCGATCGGCGGTGCGATGGCCGCGCGCTTTGCCGACGGCAAGGTGTACCAGCTGAAGATTCCCGAGCCGGATTACGTGGTGAAGCTGCGCCTGGATGCGCTGAAGAACGGCGTGATCAATGAGACCCCGGCGATGAAGACGATGCTGTTCGGCGCGTTCTTCCAGGCCACGGTGGTGGAGCCGTTCTCGGGCAAGGTGTTCTTCGACCAGCCACTGCGCAAGGGCGCGACCAAGGTGGTGCCGTCGACCCAGTGGCACGTTGACCAGTGGTCGGCCAGCTACGAAACCACGCTGGCCGGCCTGGACGCCTTCGCCGGCGCCGCCGCCAAGCGCGCGGATTCGAAAGCGTGGCTGGACGAACAGAAGCCCGGCGGCAAGCCGCTGCAGCAACAGACCCAAGCCCTCCAGGAGTTGATCAAGTCATGCCGTTGATTCGTGCCGTACTGCTGATTCTCATTGCACTGATGGTTGCCGCGCCCGTTGCGGCGCAGACCGCCAGTTCCCGTGGTACCGGTTCGGCCAGCTATGGCCTGCGCCTGAGTGCCGACACCCGCGCCCAGGCCCTGAACAAGGCCAAGGTCAATGCACTGGAGGCGTACATCGCCGAATCCGGTGCGGCCAAGCTGCGCCTGTTCGAAGACCGCCGCGCCGAGTTCATCGGTGAGATCGACCGCTACGTGCTGTCGGCGGTGCCGCTGTCGGACACCGAAGACAAGAAGGCCAAGACCTACACCGTCAGCGTCCGCGCCGAAATCAACACCACCCTGCTGCAGACCAAGCTGGATGCCGGTTCGGCCACCGCCGGAGCGCGCAGCAACGAGCGTTCGATGCTGACCTTCCTGTTCATGGCGCGCTCGCAGGACACCGTGCAGTCGTTCCAGGACAAGGAATACCGCCGGGTCGACGCCAGCCAGAGCTATGACGAGAAGACCCGCGAAGGCGACAGCTTCCGTGGCAACTCGGTGAGCACCAACGGCAGCATCAACCAGAACGCATCGGTGTCGGTCACCTCTGGCGGCAGCACCACCGCGCGCAGCGACAACATCGCCTGGAAAGTGGCCAACGCCAACGAGATCAACACCGCCATGACCGGCGCGTTCAGCGCGGCCGGCTATGAAGTGGTGGAAGCGGAGTACGTGGAAGGCGAATCGCGTGGCCTGCTGAGCATCGAGCGCATCCGCAAGGACTTCAGCACCGGCAACGACCTGTCGGCCGCCACCCTGCGCGACACCGCCAACGGCATCAAGGCCGCGAACATTCCGTACCTGGCCGTGGGCACCTTGGACGTGGGCATGCGCGACCGCGACCCGGTCAGCGGCAACACCCGCGTGTTCGTCACCGTCACCGGCAAGGTGCTGGACGTGAGCGGCCGCTTCCCGAAGACCGTGTCGTCGGTGGGTCCGGTGCAGTTCTCCGGCACCGGTCCGAACGAGACCGTGGCCCGCACCAATGCGCTGCAGATCGCCTCTGAAAAGGGCGCGCAGCAGATGATCAACGAATTGAACGTCAAGGCAGTGCGTTAAGCGCACGCCCCACCATTTTCCAATAAGGAACACACCATGATCCGCAAGACCCTCATCGCACTGGCCATCGCCACCACCTTCGCCGCTCCGGCGCACGCGCAGTTCGGCAAGCTGAAGGACCTGGCGGGCGGCGGCAACAGCGCCTCGGCTGCCTCGGCCGGTGCCCCGGACGAAGCCGCGCAGGAAGCGCTGGTGCGTCGTTTCGTGTCCTCGCAGTCGCACTCGATCGACGCGCAGACCTCCTTCGCCAAGGCCTTCGGCCTGGCCGAGCAGGTGCAGCTGCTGGAAGCCGAGCGCCAGGCGCTGTCGTCCGGTTCGGTCAACGTGGACCAGATGAAGAAGTCGGTGTCGGTCAGCGAAGCCGCCCAGGCCGCGATCGATGAGCGCGTGGCCGCCCAGCCGGAGCTGAGCGCCGAATCCAAGCAGCACTACACCACCGGCCTGGTGGCCCTGGTGGCGTCGGCCGCCGAAGGCCAGAAGCTGAGCGGTGAAGCCAGCAACTTCGCCAACGGCATGAAGAGCCTGAGCGGCACCCAGCTGGTCACCGTGGGCCGCAAGCTGGCCGCCGGTGCGTGGGTGGCCAAGGAATCGCCGGGCTACCTGAAGGGCCTGTACTCCTCGTCCAAGGCCGCGCTGACCTTCGCCCGCGCCGCCAAGATCAAGGTGCCGGGCAACGCCGAGTCGATGCTCGACAGCCTGTAAGAAAAAGGATCGCCACGCATGCAGACCTCATACCGACTGTTGAGCCTGGCCCTCACCGCTGCCCTGCTTGCCGCCTGCGGCAAGCAGGAGGCACCGGTGGAGACCACGGCACCGAAGGCCGAATCCAAGCTGGACGCACCGGCTGAAAAGCCGCTGCGCGACGCCCCGGATTTCGGCGGCACCACCCAGGTGGCGCGCGAAGCCGAAGGCATCGGCAGCACGCCGGAGCTGGCGGTGCTGGCAGCGCTGCAGTCGGCGGTGGCACAGGTCAATGGCGTGCGTGTTGCCAGCCAGATGCAGAGCCTGCGTGCAGGCCTGCATGTGGACGTGGATGGGGAACACGTCGGCGATATCCGCGCCGACGCGTTTTCCCAGCAGATGATTGCCGCCTCCCAGGGGGCGGTGCTGGGCTACGAAATCCTCTCGCAGGAAGAAGTCAGCCAGCTGGATGAAGAAGTGATTGCCCGCGTGCGCGCCAGCGACGCCGGCTACAGTTATTCGGCGTCTGCCTCGGCCAGTGGCTCGGCGCAGGCGCAGGCCGAGGCAAGCGGGGGCGGCGGTTCGGCCTCGGCAAGCATCAAGGAAAGCTACAAGGAACAGGCCAGCGTGGACGCCAAGCGCGGCGCGCAGTCGTTCGAGTCCGATGTCAGCCGCCGCACCATGCGCAGCTACTGGAAGGTGCGCGTGCGCGCCAACATCGCCAAATACCGTGCCCCGGACGAGCAGGGCCGGCCGAAGATCGTGGTGGCCCAGCCGCACGTGCGCAGCGGCACCTACGCCGTCGGCGATGGCCGCGTGGCCAGCGATGAAGTGGCCGCGGCCATTCGTGCGCGCCTGAACGACACGCTGACCCAGACCAAGCGCTTCATCGTGCTGGACCGTGAGTTCGGCGAGGAGATGCAGGCCGAGATCGACCACATCAACAGCGGCAACGTGCGCCTGCAGGACACCGCGCGGCTGGGCCAGCAGCTGGCCACCGACCTGATCCTGATTCCGACCATCGAACGTTTCGAATACCCGCGCAGCGTGCGCAACCTGCGCATGTCCGACCGCCAGGTGACCTCGTATTCGGGCGGCGGGCGCATCACCCTGCGCCTGATCAACGCGACCACCGGTGAGGTGGTGATGTCCGACAGCTTCGACCACCAGCTGGCCTCGACCGGCCCGAGCACCCTGCCGCGCGTGGTGGATGGCAAGGGCATGGCAGCGGCGATGATGGATTCGCTGTCCGGGCAGATCGGCACGGCCATCATCACCGAGATCTTCCCGGTGTCGGTGGTGGCCATGACTGGCGACCAGGTGGTGCTGAGCCAGGGCGGCGAATCGCTCAAGGCCGGCCAGCGCTGGCAGGCGGTGATGCTGGGCGAGGAACTGAAGGACCCGCAGACCGGCCGTTCGCTGGGCCGCAATGAAACCCCGTGCTGCACGATCCGGGTGGACCGCGTGGCGGCACAGACCTCCTACGGCACCATCGAAGGCGGCGCGGACCTGGGTGGGGCGAACTTCAAGCCGGGTGCGATCGAGCTGCGCCAGCTGGCCGGTGCGGTGAAGCCGGCGGCAGCGGCGGGGACCGCGTCGAGCGGTGGTGGCGCGGCCAAGCCGAAGCCGGCGCGGGCGGCTGCACCGAAGGCGGCGGCACCGGCGGAAGATCCGAACTGGTGAATTTGTCGGGGGCTCACGACCAACGGTCGTGAGCTACCGGAGATGGCGTTCGAACCGGAGATGGTGTCCGAACCGCGGATGGTGTTCGAATCGGGGATGCCGTCCGGTTCGCGGACCGCGTGCGTACCGCCGGTAGCGCACGACCGTTGGTCGTGCGGCGGCCCACGGCCGGCGCTCTCCAGGAATGGGTATGATCGAAAGATGATGTCCCTGTCCCGGAGAGAATGATGAAGCGAGTGGTTTTGAGCGTGCTGGCACTGTCGGTGTCCAGCGCCCTGATGGCGGCGACGCCGAAATTCGATGGCGCGCGGATCTCCGCCGACGTCAAGGAACTGGCCTCCGACGCCTATGAGGGCCGCTCGCCCGCCACGGCCGGCGAAGCGAAAACCATCGCCTTCCTCAGCAAGCAGTTCGCGGCCGCCGGCCTGCAGCCGGGCGGCGACCTGAAGGATGGCAAGCGCCTGTGGACCCAGGCCGTGCCGCTGCTCAAGGGCGATATCGTGGGCACCCCGAACCTGGCGCTGTCCAGCAAGGGCAAGCCGCAGGCGCTCACCCAGGGCCAGGAAATCGCGGTGCGCGCGGCCATGAACGGCGCCTCCGAGGTCGATATCCAGAATGCCCCGCTGGTGTTCCTGGGCTACGGCGTGAACGCGCCGGAGCGCAACTGGAACGACTTCAAGGACGTGGACCTGAAGGGCAAGATCGCCGTGGTGCTGATCAACGACCCGGACTTCGAAACCGGCGAAGGCGATTTCGACGGCAAGGGCATGACCTACTACGGCCGTTGGACCTACAAGTACGAAGAGGCCGCCCGCCAGGGTGCGCTGGGCGTGCTGATCGTCCATGAAACCGCGCCGGCCTCCTACGGCTGGGCCACGGTGGCCGGCTCCAACACCAACACCATGTTCGACGTGGTCCGCGACAACCCGGCCGAAGCGCACCCGCTGCTGGAAGGCTGGATCCAGCGCGACCTGGCGGTGGACCTGTTCAAGCGTGCCGGCCAGGATTTCGAGGCGCTGAAGAAGCAGGCCCAGCGCCGCGATTTCAAGCCGGTGGAGCTGAAGGGCGAAACCCTGTCGGCCAAGTACGCGGTGAAGACCGAGGTGATCACCTCGCACAACGTGGCCGCGCGCCTGGAAGGCAGCAAGCACCCGGATGAAACCGTGGTGTACAGCGCGCACTGGGACCACATCGGCGTGGGCAAGCCGGATGCGAACGGCGACACCATCTTCAACGGCGCGCTGGACAACGCCAGCGGCACCGCCTCGCTGGTGGAACTGGCCCGCGGCTTCGCCAAGGGCAAGCGCCCGGAGCGTTCGGTGCTGTTCCTGGCGGTGACCGCCGAAGAAAAGGGCCTGCTCGGTTCGGAGTACTACGCCAGCCACCCGCTGTACCCGCTGGCCAAGACCGTGGCGGTGATCAACATGGATGGCATGGCGCCGTTCGGCCCGTCGCGTGATTTCGGCATCTATGGGTCGGCCAAGCTGGAACTGCTGGACCAGCTGAAGGACGTGGCCCAGGGATGGGACATCCGCTACACCCCGGACCCGAAGCCGGAAGCGGGCCTGTTCTTCCGCTCCGATCACTTCCCGTTCGCCAAGCGTGGCGTGCCGGCGGTGTCCTACTCGGCCGGCCAGGACTGGGTGGAGGGCGGCGTGGCCGCAGGCAAGGCGGCCTCGGACGACTACACCGCCAAGCGCTACCACCAGCAGGGCGACGAGTGGCAGCCGGACTGGAAGTTCGCCGGCGCCGCCCGCGACCTGGAAGTGCTGTACACGCTGGGCAACCAGCTGGCCAATTCGCGCAGCTGGCCGAACTGGAGCGATGACTCCCAGTTCCGCGCACCACGCGACGCCAGCGCCGCAGAGCGCAAGTAAGTGTCGCCCCCCGCCGGTGCCTGCCGGCGGGGGATGGTCTTCGGCGTGCTGTGCGTGGGACACGCATGGCGTGTCGCTACGCCCCGGCCCGTAGGGACACGCCATGCGTGTCCACGCGGTGCCCGGCACCCCGGCGCCACCCCAACGCCGTTTCATCCCTGCTTTCCCGGCTTCCATCGCATCCTGCTTGTTCCCTCCGGCGGCAGGGCTATCCTCACACCATCCCATCGTGAAGACGCCGCCGTGTTTGCCAGCCTTTCCCTGATTCTCCGTATTCTGGTGGCCTGGGCCGCGGCGATCGTCGTGGCCGGGTTCGTGTGGAGCGGCTTCTTCCACGGCATGGACGAGGGCCCGGGCTGGGTGTTCGGGCTGCTGGCGCTGTTCCTGATGATCACCGCGCTGGGCAGCTGCATCACCCACCTGCGCCGCGTGTCGACCCTGGCCGGGCGCCTGGATGCGGCCACCCTGTCCAGCCGCCAGCGCCGCCAGATCGAACTGCCGATGGACGCCGGCGAGGCCTTCCGCCTGGTCGAACAGGCGATCAAGGAACTGCCGCGCGTGGAAGATATCGAAAGCGCCGCCGGCAGCCTGCAGGTGCGCGCCTACGTGCGCCGCGTGGACCCCTACAACGGCCGCCCGCCATCGCGCTGGAACCTGCCGGCGCGCTGGGCGATCAAGCGCAACAGCGTGCTGGCCACGGTCACCCCGGGGCAGGGCACCAGCAGCGTGACCCTGGTGTTCGAACCCGATGCGGGGGTGTGGGCCGACCTGCTGGCGGTGGACGAGGGCAGCAACTACGAGAACGCCGAAGCGGTCAGCCGTGCCATCACCCGCCGCGTGTCCGAACAGCGCCGCGACGAGCAGGCGGCGGCCGAACAGACCGCCACGGAAAAGGAACTGTCGGTGGCGCGCCTGAACCTGCTGCACGCCCAGGTGGAGCCGCACTTCCTCTACAACACGCTGGCCAACGCGCAGGTGCTGACCCGCACCGACCCGCCGCGCGCCGACCAGATGCTGGGGCACCTGATCCAGTACCTGCGCAGTTCGCTGCCGAGCGTGGACGAATCGATGTCCACCCTGGGCGTGGAGCTGGAGCGCACCAAGGCCTACCTGGAGATCCTCAAGATCCGCATGGGCGCGCGGCTGGCGCTGCAGGTGGATGTGCCGCCGGCGCTGGAAACCGTGCCGCTGCCGTCGATGGCGCTGCAGACGCTGGTCGAGAACGCGATCAAGCACGGGCTGGAACCCAAGCCCGGCGGCGGCACGGTGTGGATCATCGCGCGCGCCTTCGACGACCACGTCACCCTGACCGTGGCCGACGATGGCCTGGGCTTCGGCCAGGGCAGCAGCGGCACCGGCATCGGCCTTAAGAACCTGCGCGAACGGCTGCGCCTGACCTGCGGTGAGCGCGCCGGCGTGGCCATCGTGTCCAACTTCCCCAGCGGCGTGGCGGCAACGATCACCCTGCCGCGCGACGCACGCGAGGCGATCCATGCTGCTTGATGCCCTCATTGCCGAAGACGAAGACCTGCTGCGCCAGTCGCTGGTGGCCCAGCTGCAGCGGCTGTGGCCGGAACTGCGGCTGGTGGCCGAATGCGAAGACGGCGCCAGCGCACTGGAGCGGCTGGCCGAACTGAAGCCGGACCTGGCCCTGCTCGATATCCGCATGCCGGGCATCAGCGGCATCGAGGTGGCGCGCGCGCTGCCGGAGATCAGCCCGCGCACCCAGGTGGTATTCGTGACCGCCTACGACCAGTACGCGATCGATGCGTTCGAGCAGGGCGCGATGGATTACCTGCTCAAGCCGGTCAGCGACGAGCGCCTGCTGGCCACGCGTGATCGCATCCTGGCGCGCATGCAGATGGGCCGGCCGGACAACGCGATGCTGGAGCAGCTGCTGCAACGCCTGGGCCAGCAGCCCGGGGCGCACTCGAACGCGCCGCCGCTGGCATGGATCACCGCCAGCAATGGCCGCGATACGCAGCTGATCATGCTGGAAGACGTGGTTTACTTCCGCGCCGACAGCAAGTACACCACGGTGGTGACCGAGGCCGGCGAAAGCCTGCTGCGCACGCCGCTGCGCGAGCTGCTGGAAGTGCTGGACCCGCAGCGCTTCCGCCAGATCCACCGTTCCACCATCGTCAACATGAAAGCGGTGGCGGCGGTGAGCCGCGATGACACCGGCCGTGGCCAGCTGCGCCTGAAGCAACGGCCGGAAGTGCTCAACGTGAGCCAGCCGTTCATGAGCCTGTTCCGCGGCATGTAAAAAAACAATGCCACCGTGTTCGCGCACGGTGGCATTGGGATCCCCCTGGACCGGGTGGGGTCAGAAGGCCGGTTGCAGGTGCAGGTTCTGGCCGGGGTCGGGTTCGCCGACGTGGTTGAGCTGGCCGACCAGTTCCGAATGCTGCTTCATGCGCCCGATCTCGCGCATGATGCGGATGTCTTCGTGGCGCAGTTCACGCCTGGCGGTGACGGCCTGCTTGTAATCGAGCACTTCCGGGTAGAGCTGGGCCATGTCCAGCGCTTCGGCCACGCATTCCACGGTGTCGGCGTCGGAGGTGATCCGCGCGCGGCTGTTGAACGCCTTCATCCAGCGCTCGAAACCGGCGGTGTGGTCGAACATGTTGGCCATGAACCAGATCACGAACAGGATCGAGACCCACGAGCCGAACACGATCACCACGCGGGTGAAGGTGATATGGAAGTCGTCCTTCCACAGGTAGTTGGCGATCAGCCCGAGGATCAGCAGCGAGGCCGCCTGCCAGCCGACGATGGAGGCCATCAGCCACTGGCCCTTGGCCTTGGCCAGGGTGGCCACTTCTTCGCGGATCTGCTGCTCACTCTTGTTGCGCCAATGCGCGACCTGCTTTTCGAACGGGCTGCCGTAGAGCTCGTTGTCCTGGAGCAGTAAACCTAAACCTTTGAACAAAGCGATCATCACGGGCTCCTTCGGGAACGTGCAGCGGCGCATTTGGACGGACGGTGAGGCGGGTTCAGTTCTAGCACTTTCATTTCGCTTGGCAATGGGCAGTGCGACAAAACGCCGCAGGGGGGATAACTGAATACGTCCTGCGCGAAAATTTTTGCGCGGTGCGGCATCGAAAACTGCTCGAAAAACTGAAAAACCGGGCGGGTTTTCTGCTGCACTCGCACAATTCGCGGACGGGGTGGCGCAACAGCGTGGCCCGGGCGTCGCAGATCACGCAGAATTGACGCAACCGCGCAGGATCGCGGTCCTCTCGACCCCCTGGAAGGCCCCTGATGTCGTCACTGCTGCACCGTCTCACTGCGCCCGCTGCCGTGCCGATCCGGCGCTGGGTGCTGGGAGCCTTCCCGCGCGGGCAAAGCGGGATCGACTACGACCACCCGCTGGGCGACCCGGGCTGGTTCGGCCCGGACAGCGTCACCTGGCGCGTGCATGCCGAGTTTCCCGGGATGCTGGCCGGTGGGCTGTGCGCGCTGATGCTGCAGACCCTGCACCCGCTCGCGCTGGCCGGGGTGTATGACCATTCCAACTTCCGCGATGACCTGGTGGGGCGGCTGCGCCGGACTACGGCATTCGTGGCCTGCACCAGCTATGGCCCGGCCGGGGAAGTGGAAGCGCTGGTGGCGAAGGTGAAACGCATCCACGCGCAGGTGCGCGGGCAGACCCCGGAGGGGCAGGCGTACTCGGCCGATGATCCGGCCCTGCTGACCTGGGTGCATGTGACCGAGGCATACGGCTTCCTGCAGGGTTACCGGCGTTACTGCCGTGAGGTGCCCGAGGCGATTGCCGACCGGTACTACGATGAGTACCGGCGCGTGGCCGAAGCATTGGGTGCCACCGACGTGCCGGCCTCGGAAGCGGAAGTAACGGCGTACTTCGCACGACAGCAGGCGGTGCTGCGCTTCGATGCGCGCTCACGTGAAGTGCTGGAGGTGCTTTCAAGCATCCGGCTGCCCGTACCGATGGCGGGGCTATCGCGCGAGCTGTTCCTCGGCGCCGGTGCCGCGCTGCTCCCGGAGTGGGCAACGTCCATGCTGGAACGCACGCCGCTGCAACGCACCCAGGCACGCGCTTCAGCAAGGCTGTTGCAGGGCATGTCGCCGCTGTTCCGCCGCGCGCTGCAGGACGGCGTAGCAGCACGCGCCTGCGTGCGAGTAGGCGTGCCGATCAGCACGTTGGCGCATTGGTGATGTAGCGCGGAGTGCAAAAAAAAACGGGCGCCGAAGCGCCCGTTTTTGTCACCACACCTTGACCCGCTTTTCCGGGGCCAGGTACAGCTTCTGGCCGTCCTTCACTTCGAAGGCGGGGTACCACGCGTCCAGGTTGCGCACGGTGAGCGCGCGGAACTGGCCGGGGGCGTGCACGTTGGTCAGCAGCGAATTGCGCAGGGCCTGTTCGCGCGCCTTGCTGCGCCACGCCTGGGCGAAGCCCAGGAAGAAGCGCTGGTCCGGCGTGAAGCCTTCCAGGGTCTGGCCCGGCTTGCCCTGCAGCGACAGCTGGTAGGCGTCGTAGGCCGTGGCCAAGCCGGCCACGTCGGCGATGTTCTCGCCCAGCGTCAAACGGCCGTTGACCGACACGCCCGGGAACGGTTGGTAGCTGCTGAACTGCGCAGCCAGCGCATCACCGGCAGCGTTGAACTTCTTCAGGTCCTCGGCCGTCCACCAGTTGTGCAGCTTGCCGGTTTCATCGAACAGCGCGCCGGCATTGTCGAAGCCGTGGCTGATCTCGTGGCCGATCACCGCGCCGATCGCGCCGTAGTTCACCGCATCATCGGCGGCACCGTCGAAGAACGGCGGCTGCAGGATCGCGGCCGGGAACACCAGGCGGTTTTCCAGCGGCACGTTCATCGCGTTGATGGTCTGCGGCAGCATCGCCCATTCGCTGTGGTCCACCGGCTGGCCCAGCTTGGCCAGGTTGCGGCGGTACTCGAACTGGCTGGCGCGCTCGGCGTTGCCCAGCGCATCGTCGCGCTTTACTTCCAGGCCGGTGTAATCACGCCACTTGTCGGGGTAGCCCATGCCCACGGTGAGGCCTTCGACCTTGGCCTTGGCGTGCGCCTTGGTTTCCGGCGACATCCATTCCAGGGCGTCGATGCGCTTGGCGAAGGCGGCGATGATGTTCCTGGCCATCTCATCGGCGCGCGCCTTGGTGGCCGGGTCGAAGTGCTTTTCGACATACAGCTTGCCGATGGCTTCGCCCACGGCGTTGTTGCTCTCATCCACCGCACGCTTCCAGCGTTCGCTCTGCTGCGGGGTGCCGTTGAGGGTGGTGCCGTGGAAGGCGAAGCGCGCATCGGCCATCGCCTTGGGCAGGTACGGCGCGGCGCGGTCCAGCGCGTGGAAGGTCAGGTAGTCCTTCCACACATCCAGCGGTTCGGTGGCGACCAGGCGCGAAATGCCGGCCACGGCCTTGGGCTGCCACACGATGAAGTCGTCCTGCTTGTCCAGGCCGGCGGCGCCCAGGAACGCGGCCCAGTCCATGCCCGGCGCCTTGGCGCTCAGGTCGGCCTGCTTCCACGCGTTGGCGCCCTTGGCCACGTCGTTGGTTTCTTCCTGGGTGGCGTGCGCCTGCGCGATGCGGGTTTCCAGCGCCAGGATGCGCTGCGCCTTGGCGGCCGGGTCGGCCACGCCGGCCAGCTGCAGCACCTGGGCGATATAGGCCTGGTACTGCTTGCGGATCTCGGCCATGCGGCCGCCCTGCAGGTAGAAGTCGCGGTCGGGCAGGCCCAGGCCGCCCTGCACCAGGTACGGTGCGTTGCGGTCCGGTTGCAGCAGGTCCACCGAGACCCAGGTGCCGAACAGGCGGTCGGTGTAGAAGTTGGTGGCGTTGAGCAGGTCCACGTCGGCGCGCAGGGTGCCGCCGAGGGCGGTGGCCAGCGCGGCCTTGTCGCTGATGCCGCCGATGGCATCCAGCTCGGGCTTGATCGCGCCCATGCCGCGCGATTCGATCCCGGCCTCGTCCATGAAGGCAGCGTAGTAATCGCCGATCAGCTTGGTTTCGCCGCTGGCCTTGGTGTCGGCGGCGGCGCCTTCGAGGATGGCGCGGGTGTCGGCCAGGGTCTTCTCGGAAATGACGTTGAAGCTGCCGTAGCTGGAGCGGTCGGCCGGGATTTCGGTGTTCTTGACCCAGCTGCCGTTGGCGAAGCCGAAGAAGTCATCGCCGGCGGCGACACTGCGGTCCATGCCGGCGGCATCGAAGCCGAAGCTGCCCAGCTGCGGCTTGGGCGCGGCGGGCGGGGCGGCGGTATCGGCCGCCGGCGGGGCGGTCGGCGCGGCCGCATCGCGGTCGCACGCGGCCAGGCCCAGCGACAGGCTGGCGGCAATGGCAAGCATCAGGGTGGGGCGGCGCAGCTTGGACATGAACTTCTCAGGCAACGGGGAAACCCCAAGTCTAATCCGCCGCCCGGGCCGGGAACCGGCCGGATCTGGCGGGAGTTGTGGCCGCATTCGGCTCCGTCAAGGTGTGACGGCCGTCCCAACCCCCTTCCCGCGCCCGGCACGGTCGTGCATGCTGGGGGCAAGGCGCTGGGCCAAGGCCTTGCCCGTCGGGAACGGGCAGGATGGAGGTCAAGAAATTGCGACCTCGGCCGCTCAGGTTTGGGGAAACCAGGAAGCGTTTACATGAAGTCAGGCCGTCACCGAGGTAGAGGTACGCGATGCCCGCGCTGAGCCAGCCCATGGCGCGGCCGCTGCGCACTATCGTGTGGCTGGGCATCGGCCTGGGCCTGCTGCTGGGCGCGGGCCTGGTGGTGATGCTGGTCAATGATTACCAGCGCCGGCTGGAGGCCGCCCAGCGGCAGAGCACGGCGTTGGCCACCGGTTCGCAGCGCCTGCTGCGACTGGAACTGCGCAACCTGGAACGCGCCATGCGCGGCATCGCCGCCGACGGCGCGCAGCTGTTCGACCGGGTGCCGGCGCAGGCGCCGGACCTGCTCGACGACGCCATCGATGGGGTGCTGCAGCGGCATGCCGAGCTGGAAAGCATCGTGGTGGTAGACCAGTTCGGCCGCGCGCTGACCAGCGGCAGCGGCGACCTGAGCCTGCCGCTGTGGGCAGTGGAGCCGCACCGTGGCGCCGACAGCCTGCTGTACCTGGGCCCGCCGCAGGACCTGGGCATGCGCCGCTGGGTGCTGCCGCTGGCGCTGCGCATGGGCGAGGACCGCTGGCTGCTCAGCAGGCTGCATACCAGCGAGCTGCAGTCGATCATCAGCGGGCTGGATATCGGCCTGCACGGCGTGCTTTCGATCAGTGATGTCACCGGCCACGTACTGGCGCGCAGCCCCGACAACGATGGCCTGACCGGCCAGCAGTTCAAGCTGCAGCGGCGTGACCTGGTGGGCAGTGATTCGGTGCTGCCGCTGGGCGTTGAAAACAGTCCCATCGACAAGGTCGAGCGCATCACCACCCTGACCACGCTGGCCGAGTACCCGCTGGCGGTGTACGCCGGGCTGGGCCGGCAGGATGTGCTGGCGCCGTGGTGGCCGTACGTGCAGGCGTCGATAGGCCTGTACCTGCTGTACTGGGGCGCGTTCGCGCTGGTCTACACCAGCCTGCGCCGCGCCACCCGCCGCCAGGATGCGATGAGCGAGGAACTGCGCACCGGCCATGCCGAACTGCGCATGGCCCACCAGGTCGGCAAGATCTGCACCTGGACGGTGGACGAGGATGCCTCGGTGCTGCGCTGGTCGCCGCTGGCACGCGATGTGTTCGGCATTCACCTGGATTCGCTGCCCGTGGCCGATTTCTTCAACCGCGTGCACCACGAGGATGTGCAGCGGCTGCAGGCCGCCTTCGACGATGCGTTCGCCGGCAACGGCGTGCTGGATGAAATGTTCCGCATCGTGCTGCCGGGCGGCACCACGCACTGGGTGTCCGCGCGCGGCCAGCAGGTGGGCGGCAGCGACCGCGAGCGGCGCATGATCGGCGCGCTCACCGATGTGAGCGAGCGGGTCCAGGCGCTGGCGCGCGCGCAACAGGCCGAGCGCCAGTTCCGCCTGCTGTTCGACCGCAACCCGGCGCCGTTCTGGGTGTTCGACCCGGACACGCTGCGCTTCCTGGAAGTGAACGAAGCAGCGGTGCGCCAGTACGGCTACAGCCGCGATGAATTCCTGGCGATGAGCATCCTGGACATCCGCCCGCGCGAAGGCTGGGAGGAAATCCGCGGGGCGATCGCCAACGCGGCCAGTGGCGACCTGCAGGACGCCAAGGTGCGCCTGCACCGGCGCAAGGACGGCACCGTGTTCGAAGTGCGCGCGCACCTGGCGCGGCTGGATTTCGACGGGCGCGAGGCCTGCCTGGTGCTGGCCGAGGACATCAGCGACCGCATGGCCTACGAGCGCGACCTGGCCTACCACGCGACCCACAACCCGGCCACCGGGCTGCTCAACACCCGCGCGCTGGCCGCGCAGCTGGATGAGGAAGGCGGCAGCTACACCATCGCCTACGTGCAGTTCCGTGGCCTGCAGCTGGTGGCAGATACGCTGGGCCGCGAAGTGGGCGACGTGGTGCTGCAGGCCATGGCCAAGCGGCTGGGTGGGCTGGGCGTGCGCTATGGGTTGCTGGCGTTCCAGCCGGCCGAGGATTTCATCTTCGCCATCCGCGACGACCACGAGCGCCAGACCGCGCTGGATACGCTGGTGCAGACCGTTTCCGAACCGGTGCGCGGGCAGGACTGGCTGCACCAGTTCGAGCCGCGCATTGGCGTGGCGGTGAAGTTCGATGGCGATGTGGTCAGCGCCGAACAGGTGATCGGCATGGCCGCGCAGGCCGCGCATGCCGCGCGCGACGAAGGCAGCGTGATTGCCTGGTTCGACAGCGCAGTGAGTTCGCGCCTGGCCGACCGGCTGCGCCTGGCCGGGCGCATCCACAGCGCGATCGATGCCGAATTCGCGCTGTATTTCCAGCCGATCTGCCATGCCAGCGATGGCAGCCCGGCCGCGCTGGAGGCGCTGCTGCGCTGGCCGCAGGCCGATGGCAGCTTCATTCCGCCGGGCGAGTTCATCCAGCTGTGCGAAGACACCGGGTTGATCCTGGCGCTGGGCCGCTGGGTGATCCGCGAAGCGGCGCGCGCGCAGCGGCAGCTGGTGGATGCCGGCTGGGACCTGCCGATCGCGGTGAACGTTTCGGCGGTGCAGTTCTTCAACAGCGACCTGGTGGCCGAGTTCAGCCGTGCCAGCCAGGAGTTCGGGCTGGCGCGCGGGGCGCTGCACGTGGAGCTGACCGAGAGCAGCCTGATGCGCAAGCCGGGCCAGGCCAAGCAGACCATGCAGCGCATGCACGAGCAGGGCATCTGCATTTCGCTGGATGATTTCGGTACCGGTTATTCGAACATGTCCTACCTGCAGCACCTGCCGCTGGACATCCTGAAGATCGACCGCAGCTTCGTGGCCGATGTGGAAACCAACCCGCGCAACGCCTCGATCTGCCGCGCGCTGTTGTCGCTGGGCCACAGCATGGGCCTGACGGTGATCGCCGAAGGCGTGGAAACCCCGGGCCAGCACGAATGGCTGGCCGCGCACGGCTGCGACCAGGTGCAGGGCTTCCTGCTGGGCCGCCCGGCGCCGTTGGTGGACGTCATTGCCAAGCTGGAAACGGCGGCGGCGTGATGGATGCCATTGTTCTGAATGTGGAACAAATACAGGTATTGGCAGGCGTTTAACCGCACTGGCATTGGCAATAATCTGGCGTTCTGGATTTCCCGGAGCCCTGCCATGACCCGCCTGCCGTCGCTGTACATCTCCCATGGTTCGCCGATGACCGCCCTGACCCCGGGGCTGGTGGGCGTGCGCCTGGCCGAGCTGGCCGCGCAGCTGCCGCGCCCGCGCGCGATCGTGATGGCATCGGCGCACTGGTTGACCCATCAGCCGGTGGTGGGCGCGCACCCGCAGCCGCCGACCATCCACGATTTCGGCGGCTTCCCGCAGGCGCTGTTCGACCTGCAGTACCCGGCGCCGGGCGAGCCGGCGCTGGCCGGGGAGGTCGCGCAGCGGCTGGCCGCCGCTGGTCTGCCCGCGGCCGTGGACCCGAGCCGTGGCCTCGACCATGGCGCGTGGGTGCCGCTGCGCCTTCTCTACCCGCAGGCCGACGTTCCGGTGGTGCCGCTGGCGCTGCAGCCGCTGCAGGGCCCGGCCCACCAGTTCGCGCTGGGCCGCGCACTGGCACCGCTGCGCGATCAGGGTGTGCTGCTGGTCGGCTCGGGCAGCATCACCCACAACCTGTACGACTTCCGCGAGTACCAGCGCGGCGGCGAAGCGCCCTATGTGCGCCCCTTCATCGAATGGGTGGAGCAGCGCCTGCAGGCCAATGACAGCGCCGCGCTGCTCGATTACCGCCGCCAAGCGCCGTATGCCGAACGAGCGCACCCCACCGACGAGCACTTCCAGCCGCTGCATTTCGCCCTTGGTGCGGCCGGCGGTGACGTGCTGGGTGCGCAGCGCATCGATGCCGGTATCGATGCGGGCATGCTGGCGATGGACATCTACCGCTTCGACGGCGAGGCGGCCTGAGTTCGCCGTTGTAGGGCGCGGTTCGGGGTGGGTGTGGTAATTTTTTTCCAGGCTCTCTGGAAAATGCATGCATACGATTGAAGTCGTCCTGGCGATGCTGGTGGCGGTGGTCGCCAGCGGCTACCTGGTCCGCGTACTGCCGTTGTCGCTGCCGCTGCCACTGGTGCAGATCGGCCTGGGTGCGGTGATTGCGGGCGTATTCAACCGTGGCCATGCGCTGGAACCAGAGATGTTCTTCCTGCTGTTCCTGCCGCCGCTGCTGTTCCTGGATGGCTGGCGCATTCCCAAACAGGGCCTGTTCCGCGACAAGGGCGTGATCC
Source organism: Stenotrophomonas sp. FBCC-B152 (assembly GCF_059134105.1). Lineage (NCBI taxonomy): Bacteria > Pseudomonadati > Pseudomonadota > Gammaproteobacteria > Lysobacterales > Lysobacteraceae > Stenotrophomonas > Stenotrophomonas sp. FBCC-B152. The sequence continues at coordinate 65,916 of NZ_CP101442.1, forward strand.
TGGAGCTGGCGTTCGGGCTGGTGGTGTTCACCGTGATCGGCGCCGGCCTGCTGATCCACTGGATGATTCCGGTGATGCCGTTGGCGGTGGCGTTTGCGCTGGCGGCGATCATTTCGCCGACCGACCCGGTGGCGGTGAGTTCGATTGCGTCGCGCGCACCGATTCCCAAGCGGCTGATGCACATCCTGGAAGGCGAATCGCTGTTGAACGATGCGTCCGGCCTGGTCTGCTTCCGCTTCGCGGTGGCGGCGGTGATGACCGGCTCGTTCTCGCTGGCCACCGCCTCGGTGACCTTCCTGTGGGTGGCGGTGGCCGGCCTGGCGATCGGCGTGGCGGTGACGCTGGGCGTCTCGACCTTCCAGCGCTGGCTGTGGCGGCGCTTCGGCGAAGAGCCGGGCGCGGCGCTGCTGGTGAACCTGCTGATTCCGTTCGCGGCCTACCTGCTGGCCGAAGAAGCCAACGCCTCGGGCATCCTCTCGGCGGTGGCCGCCGGCATCACCATGAGCTACGTGGAACTCACCGGCCGCGTGTCGGGCAGCATGCGCGTGCAGCGCATGGCAGTGTGGAACATGCTGCAGTTCTCCTTCAACGGCATCATGTTCGTGCTGCTGGGCGAGCAGCTGCCGGGCATCGTGGACCGCGCCATGACCACGGTGAGCGAGAGCGGGCACCAGAGTGCGTGGTGGCTGCTGGTGTACGTGGTGGTGATCAACCTGGCGCTGGTGCTGCTGCGCCTGGCCTGGGTGTGGCTGTCGCTGCGCTGGAGCGTGCTGCGTGCGAAGCACCGCGGTGAAGCGCGGCAGGGCACCTCGTGGCGGATCGTGGTGGCCACCTCGGTGGCCGGCGTGCGCGGTGCGATCACGCTGGCCGGTGTGCTGACCCTGCCATTGTTCCTGCCCGATGGCAGTGCCTTCCCGGCGCGCGACCTGGTGATCTTCCTGGCGGCGGCGGTGATCCTGGTATCGCTGGTGGGTGCCAGCGTGGCGCTGCCGCGCCTGCTCAAGGGGCTGGAACTGCCGGCCGATTCGGGCGAGCGCAAGGAAGAAGACCTGGCGCGGAGGCTGGCCTCGAAGGCGGCGCTGGCCGGGGTGGAGCGCATGCGCCAGCAGCTGGTGCAGAACCAGACCACCGACAACGTGCAGCTGTACAACGATGCGGCCTCGCGGGTGAGCCTGCTGTACCAGCGCAACCTGGAAAAAGACCAGGGCCCGGATGCGGACCCGGAGAAGGTGCAGCGCATGGAGCAGGGCTACCGCCAGCTGCGCAGTGCCGGGCTGACTGCCGAACGCGAGGAGCTGTTCCGCTTGACCCGGCGCGGGCGGATTTCCGACGAGATCTCGCGCAAGCTGATCCGCAACCTGGACCTGCTGGAAACCCGGCAACGGGATTGACGGCGCGGCCGTCAATCCCGGGGAACAACCGGCCGTGGGCCGGTTGACCGGTTATTCCGGCTTCTGGTCCAGGTAATACGCCACTACGGTGCCCTTGACCTTGATGGTCATCGGGTTGCCACGGCGGTCGCGGGCCTTGCCGGCCTGCACGCGGATCCAGCCTTCGCTGACCGAGTATTCCTCGACGTTGTCGCGCTCGACATCATTGAAGCGGATGCCCACGCCGCGCTCCAGCGCCGCAGCATCGTGGAAGGGGCTGGCCGGGTTGATCGCCAGGTGGTCGGGAGGGGTATCGCTCATGGTCATTGGATGCTGACAGCCACCACGGCCATCTTCAGGCGCACAGGATAAACCGTATGGTGGCCGTGGCAGAATGCCTGCCTGTCTCCAGGAATACCGGCCATGCCCGACAACAGCGACTATTTCGACTTCGAAGAAGACGAACGCGATTTCGACGAAGACGATTTCGAGGCCCGGATCTGGAACCTGTTCGTGCTGATCAACCCGGGCGACGAGGAACTGGGCCTGCAGCAGTTCAACCGCTGGCGCGAGGCGCTGCTGGAGAACGGCGAGGAGATCGACGAGGAAGCCGACTGGCTGCCGCCGTTGATGACCGCCATTGCCTGGCAGTCCGGCTTCGAGGTGGAGCGTGAGGATACCGATGCGCTGGTGTCGGCGGTGAACGAGCTTTCCGCGCGCTGGAACCTGCAGCTGGACTGGGGTGGCGACCTGGACGACGAGGATTTCGCCGCCCACATTGACGCGCCCCGGCTGATGGGCACCGCCTACGACCGCCTGCGCGAACACAACTACTCGCTGTGGAGCGTGGATACCGGCAACGGCGGCCTGGCTGGCTGGATGGCGCTGCAGCGCGACGATGACGCCATGCTGGCGCTGTGTTCGCTGCTGGGGGTGGAAGTGCGGCCGGGGTCCGATCCGTTCTGACGGGGATTACCCCGCGTATTGCGACCTGGCATTGGCGATGACGGCTTTCACCAGGTCCCGGTCGGTGTGCCGGGAAATGGCGGTCGCGCCCAGCGCGATCGCCTGCAGGCGCAGCGGGGCGGGGACGTCGTAATGGGCGCCGCTGCGGCGGTTCTGGAATGCCCGCCGGGGAATCCCGAGCTGCGCCGCCATGGCGTGCAGCTCGGGCAGGGTGTCGGCCATCAGATGCGCCCAGCGCTCGCCGCGCCAGGGGTGTACCGCATCGTCGATATAGACCGTCACCGGGTGGCCGTGGCTCAGGCCTGCGGCTTGTCGTCGCTGGCGGCCGGGGTGGCCTCGGCGGCGTCGGCAGCCGGTTCGGCGGCCGGGGCGTCTTCGGCGGCGGTGTCAGCGTCGTCGCCTTCTTCGCCTTCCACGCCTTCGAACTCGGAGACCAGCTGGCCCAGGTACTCGTCGGCGGTCTTGCCTTCATCGGCGGCCAGGTCGTCGATCAGCTGCTGCAGCTGGGTCGAGTATTCCAGGGTGACCTTGCGGCCTTCCTTCTCCTGGACATTGGAGAGGTGCTTGAGCATGGCCAGCATCGGCACCGGGTTGTCGGCGTTGCCCATGGTCTGGCCGCCAATGGCCAGCAGCCATTCGGTGCCCTGCAGGCCGATCGCGGCGACCACCTGGCCTTCTTCGTTGGTCAGCACGGCGTGGTTCTGCACCGGCTGCTGGGCGTTGAGGCGGTTGATCGGGCGCTTGGGCTGGAGCTTCTTGCGCTTGTCGCGCTTGGCCTTGGACTGCTTGGACATGGGGTTCGTTCGTTCTGGATCGGAAAGGGGCCATTGTAGAGGCCAGAGCCGTTTCCGGGCGTTTTCTTGCCGGAATCGAGCGTTGCCGGGTGCGCGTGCAGTCGGCTGGGGCGCGACCCTACCGAGGCGGGGGCCCTACCCACCGCCTCAGGGCGAGGCGGTGGGGGGCGCGGCGGCCGGGGCGGGAGCACCCTGGGTCGCCTGGATGTCGGCGTCCTGGGCGGTCGGCGACAGCGCCACTTCCTGGCCCGAACCGGCCAGCGCGGCGGCTTCGGCGGCCTTGGTCATCACCACGATGCTGATGCGGCGGTTGATCGGGTTGTCCGGCTGGGTCTTGTCGAACAGCACCGACGAGGACAGGCCGACCACGCGGGTGACCTTGTCATCGGCCATGCCGCCATCGAGCAGCGCACGCCGGGCGGCATTGGCGCGGTCGGCACTGAGCTCCCAGTTGCTGTAGCCGTGGGCGGCGTTGTACGCGGTGATGTCGGTGTGGCCGGTGATGCTGATCCGGTTCGGCACGTGGTTGATGAACTGCGAGAGCTCGCGAAGGATGTCGCGGGTGTAGGTCTTCAGCGCCGCGCTGCCCATGTCGAACATCGGCCGGTTCTGCTTGTCCACGATCTGGATGCGCAGGCCTTCCGGGGTCAGGTCCAGCAGCAGCTGGTCCTTGAACGGTTCCAGCGCCTGGCTCTTGCTGATCGCTTCTTCCAGTTCCTGCTTGAGCACTTCCAGCTGCTTCTTCTCGCGCTCGCGCTCGTCTTCCTGCGGCACCGGGCGCTCGGCCTGCTGGTTCTGGAAGGGGTCGTTGCTGTTGCCGCGCGAGACATCGGTGGCGCCGCCCAGCTTGATCATCGAGGTACTGGCGCCACCCGGGCCGGCCATGCCCGGGGCGGGCGTGGAGCTCTGCCCACTGAGCGGGCTGGGGTTGCGGAAGTACTCGGAAATGGCGGCGCGCTCGGGCTTGGTGGTGGCCGCCATCAGCCACAGCACCAGGAAGAACGCCATCATGGCGGTCACGAAGTCGGCGTAGGCCACCTTCCAGGCGCCGCCGTGATGGGCGGCGTGGCCGCCCTTCTTGACCCGGCGGACGATGACGGTGGGTTTGTTCTCGGCCATGGCGGTGCCTTACTTGACCGTTTTCAGGTGCGCTTCGAATTCGCTGAAGCCCGGGCGCACGTTCGACGGCAGGGTCTTGCGGGCGAATTCCAGCGCGATCTTCGGGTTGTAGCCGCGCAGGCACGCCAGAAGGGCGGTCTTGACCGATTCGTAGATGCGGCTGTCCTGTTCGGCGCGCGCTTCCACCGCAGCGGCCAGCGGGCTCACGAAGCCATAGGCCAGCAGGATGCCCAGGAACGTACCGACCAGCGCGCCGGCCACGTGCGCACCCACTTCCTCGATGGCGCCGCCGATCGACCCCATGGTGATCACGATGCCCAGCACGGCGGCCACGATGCCGAAGCCGGGCAGGCCGTCGGAGACCTTGTTGAGCGCCGCCGAAGGCTGCATCGCTTCGGCATGGTGCTTTTCCAGCTCCATTTCCAGCAGCGGCTCCAGCTCGTGCGGTTCGATGTTGCTGCCGATCATCAGGCGCAGGCAGTCGGTCATGAAGTCCACCAGGTGGTGGTCGGCCTGCACCTTGGGATAGTTGGCGAAGATGGCGCTGTCGGCCGGGCGCTCGACATGGTCTTCCAGCGCCATGAAGCCTTCACGGCGGGCCTTGTTGAGCAGTTCGTAGAGCAGGCTCAGGACATCGATGTAGTCCTGCTGCTTGTAGCGCGGGCCCTTGAACACGCCCACGGAGGCCTGCAGGGTCTGCTTGACGGTCTTGATCGGGGTGCCGACCAGGAACGCGCCCAGCGCCGCGCCACCGATGATGACCAGCTCATAGGGCTGCCACAGCGCGCCGAGCTTGCCGTGCGCGCCGACATAGCCGCCGAGCACGCTGAGGATGACGATCAGGAAGCCAACAATGATGAGCATGGGGCGGGCGCGGCGGTGGGGATATCACCATGTCGGCCTCGCGCGCGCATTCTGAAGGGGGACGTTGGTTGAACGTCACACTTTTCCACACCCACCCCGGTAGGTGCCCACCGTTGGTGGGCACGCATTGCCGGGGCGCTCAGCCCGCAGGCTGGGCCTCGGCCCCGCCGCGTTGCAGGGGATCCGGATACGGCTGGCCATTCGGGGTAAACGACAGCGAGACCGAATTCAGGCAGTGCCGCTCGAAAGTCGGCGGCGGGCCATCCGGGAACACGTGACCGAGATGGCTGTCACAGCGGGCGCAAACGATTTCAGTTCGCACCATGCCATGACTGACATCACGGATTTCGCGCACATGGGACGGGTCGAACGGGGCGAAGAAGCTCGGCCAGCCGGTGCCGGAGTCGAACTTGGTGCTGGAGCGGAACAGCGGCAGGCCGCACAGGCGGCAGCCGTAGACGCCGTCCTGCTTGTTGTCCAGGAACACGCCGCAGAACGGGGCTTCGGTGCCGTGCTGGAGCAGGACGCGGCGCTCGTCCTGGCTGAGCCCGGCCACCAGGGCGTCGCGCTGGGCGTCGCTGGGCGGGGAGAGATCGAATGCGGTCATGGGCAGTCCTCGTGGGGATGGCAGCAAAATGGGGGCGGCGGCGGCCGGGGGCAAGCGCGGAGGGCATTCATGGTGCTGACACGCATGCTGGCGCAGGGTGAATGCATGTTCCGTCGTGAGTCCGCCGCCATGAAACGCTTCTTCCGGGGTGCCGTGTCGCTGGTCGTGCTGCTGCCGCTGGTCGCCGCGGCGCAGATGCCCGCGCCACGCAAACCCACCGATACCCGCCCGGTCACCCCCGTGGTACCCGCGCAGGCACCGTTGCCCGCACCGGTGAAAACCCCGGCGCAGACCACGCAGCAGCTGCGCACCCACCCGATCCAGAGCCAGGGACCGGCCCAGGTCGTACCGCCTGCACCGCCGGCCACCACCGCGCCACCGAAGGTGTATGACCGCCACGGCCGCATCGTGCCGGGCATGAAGCAGGCCGGCCCGAACCGCGTGCTGGATACGCGCACTGGCCGCTATTACGACGCGGTGCCCACCGGCGATGGGCAACGCATCAAACCCTGATGCATGAACGTTTCACAACCAATGCCCGCAGTCATCCGTGTCAACGCCGCAGCTCACTGCAATTTCGCCTGCGATTAACTGCATTTCGCCGACTCTGTACGTGCGCCGCAACAACGCGCATCCCCAAGCTAAGAAGGTGCAGTTATGGCTAATCAGCAAAAGGGCAATCCCGGCAAGATGCCGCAGGATCAGCAGGGCCAGCAGAACCAGAAACCCGGCCAGCAGAACCAGCAGCAATGGGATCAGCAGAACCAGAAGGGTGGCAAACAGCAGGACCAGCGCCACCAGGACCAGAAACAGCAGCGTTGATGCATCTGGTCGGCAGCTACACAGGCGGTGCGCGCAAGCGCGCCGCCTTTTGCGTTTGGCCGCCTCAGTCCGGAATGGGCAGGGTCAGCGTTTCCTTGACCTCTTCCATCACGATGTAGCTCTTGGATTCGCGCACGTGCGGCAGGGTCAACAGGGTGCTGCCCAGCAGCTTGCGGTAGGACGCCATTTCGCTGATGCGCGCCTTGAGCAGGTAGTCGAAATCGCCCGATACCAAGTGGCATTCCAGCACGTTGGGCAGCTTCAGCGCCGCGCGGCGGAACTCCTCGAAGATGTCGCCGGATTTGTAGGCCAGGCTGATTTCCACGAACACCAGCAGGCTGGCCTTGAGGTACTGCGGGTCCAGCCGCGCGTAGTAGCCGGTGATGGCGCCATCGCGTTCCAGCCGCCGCACCCGCTCGGTGCAGGGGGTGGTGGACAGGCCCACGCGCTCGCCCAGTTCGGTGAAGGAAATGCGGCCTTCGTCCTGCAGGATGCGCAGGATCTTGCGGTCGATCTTGTCCAGCTCGCGCGGTCGTGCGGCCATGGCGTCAGCTTCCCGGGGGTGTTGGCGCGACAATATCCTGCCTGGGGCGCCAAAAACAGCAAAATTGCTTGGTTTGGCCGGAATATACTTCCTCAATTATGGTCCCGGCACGCTCCAGTGCAGGGAATGATCGGGTTGGAGAGGTCTCATGCGCGTTCTAGTCCTTGGCAGTGGGGTAATCGGCACGACCAGTGCCTGGTACCTGCGGCAGGCCGGGTTTGAAGTCACGGTGGTGGACCGCCAGCCCGGCCCGGCGCTGGAAACCAGCTTTGCCAACGCCGGCCAGCTGTCGTTCGGCTACACCTCGCCGTGGGCCGCCCCGGGCGTGCCGCTGAAGGCGGTGAAGTGGCTGTTCTCCGAGCACGCACCGCTGGCGATCCGCCCCGGGCTGGACCTGAACCAGTACCGCTGGCTGGCGCAGATGCTGCGCAACTGCACGCACGAGCGCTACGCCATCAACAAGGCGCGCATGGTGCGCATGTCCGAATACAGCCGCGACTGCCTCAACGAGCTGCGCGCGCAGACCGGCATTGAATTCGAAGGCCGCGACCTGGGCACCACCCAGCTGTTCCGCACCCAGCAGCAGCTGGATGCATCGGCGCAGGACATCGAAGTGCTGGCCCAGTACGGCGTGCCGTACGAAGTGCTGGACCGCGCCGGCATCATCGCCCACGAACCGGCGCTGGCCAGCGTGGCCGACACGCTGGTGGGCGCGCTGTGGCTGCCGCGCGACCAGACCGGCGACTGCCAGCTGTTCACCCGCCGCCTGGCGCAGATGGCAATGGATGCCGGCGTGGAATTCCGCTTCGACCAGGACATCGCCGGGCTGGAAACCGACGGCGACCGCATCACCGGCGTGCGCATCGACGGCAAGGTGGAAACCGCCGACCGCTACGTGGTCGCGCTGGGCAGCTATTCGCCCTCGCTGGTGGCGCCGCTGGGCATGCACCTGCCGGTGTACCCGCTGAAGGGCTACTCGCTGACCCTGCCAATCACCAACGCGGCGATGGCGCCGACCTCGACCATCCTGGACGAGAGCTACAAGGTGGCGGTGACCCGTTTCGACGACCGCATCCGCGTGGGCGGCATGGCCGAAGTGGGCGGGTTCGACCTGTCGCTGTCGCCGCGCCGCCGCGCCACCCTGGAAAAGGTGGTGGGCGACCTGTACCCGGACGGCGGCGACCTCTCGCGCGCCGAGTTCTGGACCGGACTGCGCCCGGCCACCCCGGATGGCACGCCGGTGATCGGCGCCACCCCGTACCGCAACCTGTTCCTCAACACCGGCCACGGCACGCTGGGCTGGACCATGGCCTGCGGCTCGGGCCGCTACCTGGCCGACCTGATGAGCGCGCGCCAGCCGCAGATCAGCACCGAAGGCCTGGATATCTTCCGTTATGGCGGCCACCACGCCGCGTCCGTCCAACACAGTGAACCGAAAGCATGCGCCCAGCCCGCGCGTTGATCGACCTGGATGCGTTGCGCTCCAACTTCCGCCTGGCCCGTGAACTGGGCGGCGGCCGCAAGACCCTGGCCGCGGTAAAAGCCGATGCCTACGGCCACGGCGCCGTGGCGTGCGCGCGCGCGCTGGACGGCGAAGCCGACGCATTCGGCGTGGCCTGCATTGAAGAAGCGCTGGAACTGCGCGCGGCCGGTATCACCTCGCCGATCCTGCTGCTGGAAGGCTTCTTCGACGCCGACGAACTGCCGCTGATCGTGCAGCACAGCCTGTGGTTCGCGGTGGCCGCGCCGTGGCAGGTGGATGCCGTGGAAGCGTTCCAGACCGACGCCACCCTGCAGATCTGGTTGAAGCTGGACAGCGGCATGCACCGCCTGGGCCTGGCCCCGGCCGAATTCCGCGCCGCGCATGCGCGCCTGTCGGCGCTGCCGCAGGTGGCACCGATGGTGCTGATGAGCCACATGGCCCGCGCCGACGAACTGGACAGCCCGCGCACGCGCGAACAGGCCGATCTGTTTGCTGACACCATCGACGGCCTGGCCGGCGAAACCAGCCTGTGCAATTCACCGGCGCTGCTGGGCTGGCCCGACGTGCGCAGCGACTGGGTGCGCCCGGGCCTGATGCTGTACGGGGCCAACCCGCTGCAGAAGCACAACGCCTTCACCGAGCGCCTGCGCCCGGTGATGACCATGCAGTCGAAGATCTTCGCCATCCGCGAGATCGCCGCCGGTGAACCGGTCGGCTATGGCGCCCGCTTCGTGGCCGAACGTCCCACCCGCGTGGGCGTGGTGGCGCTGGGCTATGCCGACGGCTACCCGCAGTTCGCGCCGAACGGCACCCCGGTGCAGATCGATGGCCAGCCCGGCCACCTGATCGGCCGGGTCTCGATGGACATGCTCACCGTGGACCTCACCGACCTGCCGCAGGCCGGGGTGGGCAGCACGGTCACACTGTGGGGCGAGGCCCCGCGCCTGGACGTGCTGGCCCCGCTGTGTAACGTGAGCGCCTACCAGCTGCCGTGCGCGGTGAAGCGCGTGGCGCGGGTGCTCAGCGGCCTTCAGTAGGCAGCAGCCGGCGCAGCCACTGGTCGATCATGTATTTCTCATAGCGCAGCGGATCGTTGTTGCTGCGCAGGCCGCCGTTGCTCAGGTAGCCCATGTCGGCCAGCTTTTCTTCGCCCTGCTGCAGCACACCGCCGCTGGCGTCACGCAGGGTGAAGGTGAGGGTCATCCGCGGCGGGTAGATGTTGCGCATGATCCGGATATCGTTGCCGCGCGGGCCGTTCTGCGGCTCGAACTCGCCGGCGCGCTTGATGTCGGTGATCTTCACCTCCAGCGTCTGGCCCGGGGGCAGGCGCTTGACCGCACTTTTGCGCAGCGAATCGGCCAATTGGTACACCCAGTTGCCGCTCTGGGCCTCGAAACGGTTGGAACTGTTCTTGATTTCAGTGAACTGGGCGGGGTCGGTCCAGCTGACCTGCACGGGGCTGTCGCCGGTGAGCGCGCGCGGTGCATCCGGGGAGGTGACACTGCGCGGGCCGGCCGTCGCACAGCCGACAACAAGCAGCATCAGACAGCTGAGAGCACCAGCCAGCAAGGGTTTGCGGTTCATGGCGTTGCCTCGGTCGGGGTTGCGGGAAGAGGATGCTCCGCAGTGTGATCCTGATCACGGGCCGGAACAATTGCCAAAGGCGATACGCCGGACCGGGAGTGGGGACGAATTCACTTACGTCAAATCAGCACCCCCTGCTTGACGCTACGAATACGCGGTCTGGAAGATGCTGTACCTCTCCGTTCCGCCAGTTGCCCCTCTTGACGCCCTTGCCCAGCCTGCCTGCCTCCACCCTGGAACGCGCCCCGTTTGCGGCCCCGGCCTCGGATCCTTCCCTGCATCGTGCGGTACTGGAAGGCCTGAGCGCGGGCTTCTGCATCATCGAGGTCATCATCGAGGATGGCGTCGGGGTGGATTACCGCTTCCTGGAGGTCAACGACGCCTTCGAGCGCAACACCGGCCTGGCACAGGCGTCAGGAAGGCTGATGAGCGAACTGCAGCCGGCGCACGAGCAGGAGTGGTACCGCGTCTACGGCCAGATCGCGCTGACCGGCCGCTCCCAGCAGTTCGAACTGGAAGCGCGGGCGCTGGGCCGCTGGTACGCGGTGGAAGCGATGCGGGTGGGCGAGCCGCATGAGCGCCGGGTGGCGATCCTGTTCTTCGACATCACCAACCGCAAGCAGATCGAAGTGGAGCTGGCCGAAAGCGAGGCGCGCTTCAGCGCACTGGCCGATGGCCTGCCCATGCCGGTATGGGTGCTGGACGAGCGCGGCCACGCCCGCTTCGTCAACAGTGCGTTCAGCGAATTCTTCGGCGGTGACGAGCAGCGCGTTCCGGAAGACGTCTGGCGCGGGCTGGTGCACCCCGACGATGCCTCCGTATTCGATTACGAACTGCAGGCCGCGCTCAAGGCGCAACGCTCGATGCAGGTGCTGGTGCGCGGGCTGCGTGCCGACGAACAGTGGCGCTGGCTGGAAATGAACGCCCAGCCGCGATTCTCGCGCATGGGCCGCTTCATCGGGCTGGCCGGCAGCAGCAGCGATGTCACCGACCGCCGCGAAATCGAGATGGCGCGCGAAGAGCTGCTGCAGTCCGAGCGCGCCGCACGCAACGCCGCTGAAAGCATGGCGCGGCTGAAGGACGAATTCCTGGCCACGCTGTCGCACGAGCTGCGCACGCCGCTGACCACCATCCTGGGCTGGAGCGAGCTGCTGCTGCAGCGCGTGGACAGCACCAGCCCGCTGTTCAAGGGCCTGGGCGTGATCGCCAACAGCGCCATGGCGCAGAAGCGGCTGATCTCGGACATGCTGGACCTGAGCAGCATGCTGCTGGGCAAGGTGCAGCTGGAAGTGGAAGTGCTGGACCTGCGTGCCCAGCTCACCGAGGCCATGCGCGCCCAGGAGCTGGTGGCCGAAGGCAAGGCGCTGGATACCCGGCTGGTCATGCCCGACGAACCGGCGCTGGTGCTGGGCGATGCCACGCGCCTGCAGCAGGTGCTGTGGAACCTGCTCAGCAACGCCATCAAATTCACCCCCGCCGCCGGTTCGGTCACGGTTACCCTGGCCACCGACGGTGACCACTGGACGGTGACCGTGGCCGATTCGGGCGACGGCATCGCGCCGGAGTTCCTGCGCCATCTGTTCAGCCGCTTCCGCCAGGCCGACGGCACCACCACGCGCCGTCACGGCGGGCTGGGCCTGGGCCTGGCGATCGTGCAGCAGCTGGTGGAACTGCACGGCGGCACGGTCACCGCCAACAGCGACGGGCAGGGCCAGGGCGCGGAATTCACCGTGCAGCTGCCGCGCTACCAGCCGCAGGCCGATGGCCGGCCGCTGCGCGAAGTGTTCAGTGGCCCGATCCGCGAACAGCTGATCGAGCCGTACCCGCTCAAGGGCCTGCGCCTGCTGGCGGTGGAAGACCAGCCCGAAGTGCTGGAATACCTGCGCCGGCTGCTGGAAGAGCAGGGCGCGCAGGTAACCGCCGCGGCCTCGGCCGGGGAAGCGCTGGCATTGCTGGATGCCGGCGGGCACGAGGCGGTGGATGTGCTGCTGACCGATATCGGCATGCCGGGCATGGATGGCTATGGCCTGGTGAGCACGCTGCGCCAGGACTTCGGGCTCGATGCCAACGCCCTGCCGATCGTGGCGGTGACGGCGCTGGCGCGTGCCGACGACCGCAAGCGCGCGCTCGCGTCCGGCTTCCAGGAGCACGTGGCCAAGCCGTATTCGGTCGCCCAGCTGGTTACCGCGGTACGCAGCGTCCTCGCCGGGCGGAACTGACGGTTGCCACGCAGGGCGTCAATGCGGCGGGCGGTATCTGTTTTGCCACGCAGGGCGTGGCACTACGCGCCGTCTGCCGTAGAGCCACGCCCTGCGTGGCTGACGTAGCGCATCAACGTTCCAGGAGACCCGCATGTCCCGCATTGCCCCCCGAATCCATACAAACCCGGCCGACATTGCCGCGCTCGAGGCGCTGCTGCTCCAGCTCAAGGGCCAGACCCAGGTCGAAGTCACGTTGAAAGATGGCCGCCGCCTGCTCGGCACCGTGGCGGTGCAGCCCACCGTGCAGCAGTACCGCGATGCGGAAGAGAACGAAGGCAGCAACGGCCAGCTGCGCCTGGATGATCTGGATGCCCCGGTTCAGCAGCATGTGCTGTGGCTGGATGAGATCAGCGCGATCCGCGAGCTGCCGCCGGTCGAATGACCCTCCGGGCCGTGCCGGGCTCTGCCCGGCACGCGCCTTTCCTCAGTGCGTGAATACTTCCGGCTCGGCGTCGAAGCGGCGCGCATAGGCGCGCTCATCCGCAATCCGGGCCACTTCGTCATCGGCCATATCCGGCGCGCCATACACCGCGTACGCCACGGCGCCATCCGCCTGCTTGCCCACCTGGTGCAACCGGTACCTCGAATGCCCACCACCGGTGTCCTCGGGGTAGTGCACCGGCGGCTGTGCGCCCTCCAGATCCATTTCGCTGTTGTCGACCACGCCACCGACGAACAATGCGCGCATGAGCTACCTCCGTTGCGAATGAGCCTTCACCCTGACCGAGTGCATGTTGCGATGGCATCAAGGCAGCGTTGAATAAACGCAAATCGGTCGCCGGAGGGGGTGGTTCGGCCGAAACGGTAGAATGGCGGTCTCTTTTCAAGATGTGCCCCCCATGGCTGCCCAGCACGACGCCCCCCTGGAAACCCTGTTCCTGCCGTTCGGCGGCGCGCTGAGCTGGCCGGCCGGGCCGGTGCTGTTCCTGCGCGCCCGCGATGGCTGGCCGCTGCGCGAGCACGCCCAGCCGGGCCAGCTGGTCTGCGAGCAGAGCTTCCGCCCGTTCGCCGACGCCTTGGAAGCCAGCGGCTGGACCGTGCGCGACGAACAGCAGCTGGCCACCGACGGCACCCGCTACGCGGTGGTGCTGGTGCTGCCGCCGCGCCAGCGTGAAGAAGCCCGCGCGCTGTTTGCCCGCGCGCTGGCGCTGGCCGCCCCGGGCGGCATCGTGGTGGCCTGCCAGCACAACAACGAAGGCGCCCGCTCCGGCGAAGGCGACCTGCAGCAGCTGGCCGGGCTGGGCGGCAAGATGACCAAGAACCACTGCCGTGTGTACTGGACCGCGCCGCTGGACGGCCAGCACGACGCGGCCCTGGCCCAGCGCTGGGCCGCGCTGGATGCGCCGCGCGCGATCCTGGGCGGGCGCTTCCAGAGCCGCCCGGGCATCTTCGCCTGGGACCGCATCGACCCGGCCTCGGCGCTGTTGGTGGAACAGTTGCCGGCCGACCTGGCCGGGCGTGGCGCGGACCTGGGCGCCGGCTTCGGCTACCTGTCCAGTGAAGTGCTGCAGCGCTGCCCGCAGGTGAGCGCGCTGGACCTGTTCGAGGCCGAAGGCCGCGCGCTGGCGCTGGCCAGGGTCAACCTGGAGGCGCTGGGCAAGCCGGCCACGCTGGGCTTCCACTGGCAGGACGTGACCGCCGGGATCGAGGCCCAGTACGACTTCATCGTGACCAACCCGCCGTTCCACACCCCGTCGCGTGCCGACCGCCCGGACATCGGCCAGCGCTTCATCGCCGTGGCCGCGCAGGCGCTGCGCCCGGGCGGGCGGATGTGGCTGGTGGCCAACCGCCACCTGCCGTACGAGCAGATCCTCAACGAAAGCTTCGGCCAGGTGCGCGTGGCCGCCGAGCGCGACGGCTTCAAGCTGATCGAGGCGACCAAGGCCAGCAAGAGCCCCACCCCCGCCAGGGCCCCGCGCAGCGACGAGCCGAAGTGGGGCCGCGGAGGCCGCGCATGAAGCTGGTGAAACTGCTGGCCAACCTGGGCTATGGCAGCCGCAAGCAGGTGCAGGGCATGTTCCGCGAGGGGCTCATCACCGATGCGGACGGCGAGGTGCTGTACGCCGATGACCAGGTGGCCCACGAGGCGATCCGGGTCGAGGGCGAGCCGCTGGATCCGCCGCAGGGGCTGACCCTGATGCTGCACAAGCCGCGCGATTACACCTGTTCGACCAAGGACAAGGGCCGGCTGATCTACGACCTGCTGCCGCCGCGCTTCCGCGAACGTTCGCCGGTGTTGTCGTCGGTGGGCCGGCTGGACCGCGATACCAGCGGCCTGCTGCTGATGACCGACGACGGCGCACTGCTGCACCGGATCGTGTCGCCCAAATCGCGGCTGGACAAGGCCTACCAGGTGACCGTGGCCGAAGACCTGCGCGGTGACGAGGTGGCACGCTTTGCCAGCGGCGCGCTGCTGCTGGAAGCGGACGACAAGCCGCTGCTGCCGGCCGAGCTGCACGTACGCTCGGCGCGAGAGGCCGAGCTGGTGCTGCACGAAGGCCGCTACCACCAGGCCCGGCGCATGTTCGCCGCGGTGGGCAACCACGTGCAGGCGCTGCACCGCAGCCGCATTGGCGGGCTGTCGCTGGGCGAGCTGCCCGAGGGCGAGTGGCGCATGCTGGATGCGGCGGACCTGGACACGCTGTTCACCGGGCACCTGACCGACGCACCATGACTGCCATCGCCGCACTGCCGTTCCTGCCCGAAGCGGTGATCTTCGACATGGATGGCCTGATGATCGACAGCGAGCGCGTCTCGCTGGCGTGCTGGTCGCAGGCGGCACGGGAACAGGCGCTGCCGTTCACCGATGACTTCTGGCTGGGCATGGTGGGGCTGGGCGACCGCGACTGCGAACAGCGCCTGCTGCAGCACATCAGTGCGGATGAGGTAGCCGCGTTGTTCGCGCGCTGCCACGATCTGTACGAGGAGCGCACCCAGCAGGGCCTGCCGCTG
Source organism: Stenotrophomonas sp. FBCC-B152 (assembly GCF_059134105.1). Classification (NCBI taxonomy): domain Bacteria; kingdom Pseudomonadati; phylum Pseudomonadota; class Gammaproteobacteria; order Lysobacterales; family Lysobacteraceae; genus Stenotrophomonas; species Stenotrophomonas sp. FBCC-B152. The sequence goes on from NZ_CP101442.1 coordinate 81,282, forward strand.
CGGCCGGGCATCATGGAGATCCTGCAGCTGCTGCAGGCGCATGGCATTCCGCGCGCGGTGGCCACCTCCACCCGGCAGCCGCGTGCGTCGCGCAAGCTGGCCGCAACCGGCCTGTTGGCGTACTTCGACCATGTGGTGACCAGCAGCGACGTGGCCCATCCCAAGCCGGCGCCGGACATCTACCTGTTGGCCGCGCAGAAGCTGGGCAAGGACCCGGCGCGCTGCCTGGCGCTGGAAGATTCCCCGGCCGGCATCCGCGCGGCGGTGAGTGCCGGCATGACCGCGATCCAGGTGCCGGACCTGGTGCACCCGGACGAGGCGCTGCGCGCGCTGGGCCACCGCATCGTCGATTCGCTGCGCGACGCGCACGCGCTGCTGGTGCCGCTGTTGCCATGAAAAAACCCGGCACATGGCCGGGTTCTTTCGTTCACGCCGCGGGCGATCAGACCCGCCCGAACACCAGCGCTGCGTTGGTGCCGCCGAAGCCGAAGCTGTTGGACATCACCGTGTTCAACTGCTTGTCCTGGCTTTCGCGCACGATCGGGAAGCCTTCCACCGCCGGGTCCAGTTCGCCGATGTTGGCCGAACCGGCAATGAAGCCGTCGCGCATCATCAGCAGGCAGTAGATCGCTTCGTGCACGCTGGCCGCACCCAGCGAATGGCCCGACAGCGCCTTGGTGGACGACAGTGGCGGAATCGATTCGCCGAACACTTCGCGCACCGCCTTCAGCTCGGTGACATCGCCCAGCGGGGTGGAGGTGCCGTGCGTGTTGAGGTAGTCGATCGGGCCGCTGAGGTTCTGCATGGCCATGTTCATGCAGCGCACCGCGCCTTCGCCGGACGGGGCGACCATGTCGGCACCGTCGGAGGTGACGCCGTAGCCCACCAGTTCGGCATAGATGCGTGCACCGCGTGCCACGGCGTGGTCGTAATCTTCCAGCACCAGCATGCCGCCGCCACCGGCGATGACGAAGCCGTCGCGGTCCTTGTCGTACGGGCGCGATGCGGTGGCGGGCGTTTCGTTGAAGCGGGTGGACAGGGCGCCCATCGCATCGAACATGACGCTCATCGACCAGTGCAGGTCTTCACCACCACCGGCGAACATCACGTCCTGCGCGCCATGCCGGATCAGGTCGGCGGCGGCGCCGATGCAGTGCGCGGAGGTGGCGCAGGCGGCCGACAGCGAGTAGCTCAGGCCCTTGATCTGGAAGGCGGTGGCCAGGCAGGCCGACACGGTGGAGCACATCGTGCGCGGCACCATGTACGGGCCGACCTTGCGCACGCCACGCGCGCGCAGGATGTCGGCCGATTCGACCTGCCACTGGCTGGAGCCGCCGCCGGAGCCGGCGATCAGGCCGGTGCGCGGGTTGGCCACCTGCGCTTCGTCCAGGCCGGCATCGGCGATGGCATCGCGCATGGCAATGTAGGCGTAGGCCGAGGCATCGCTCATGAAGCGCTTGAGCTTGCGGTCGATCTGCGCATCCAGGTCGAGTTCGACGTTGCCGCCGACATGGCTGCGCAGGCCGGCTTCGGCGTGGTCGGGAAGGTTGCGGATGCCGGGGCGGCCTTCACGCAGTGCGGAGGACACGGTGTCCAGATCGTTGCCCAGGCACGAGGTGATGCCCATTCCGGTAATGACGACGCGACGCATCAGAAGTTCTCGGTGGAAGTGAACAGACCTACGCGGAGGTCTTTGGCGGTGTAGATTTCGCGGCCGTCGACCAGCATGCGGGCATCGGACTGCGCCATGACCAGCTTGCGGTTGATGACGCGGGTGATGTCGATTTCATAGGTGACGCGCTTTGCGTCGGGCAGCACCTGGCCGGTGAACTTCACTTCACCGCAGCCAAGTGCGCGGCCACGGCCGGGCGCGCCCAGCCAGGTAAGGTAGAAGCCGGTGAGCTGCCACATCGCGTCCAGGCCCAGGCAACCGGGCATCACCGGGTCGCCGATGAAATGGCAGCCGAAGAACCACAGGTCGGGGCGGATATCCAGTTCCGCGCGCACGTAGCCTTTGCCGTGGGGACCGCCGTCATCGCGGATGTCGGTGATGCGATCGAACATCAGCATCGGGTCATTGGGCAGGCGACCGCTGCCCGGCCCGAACAGTTCGCCACGGGCGCTGGCCAGCAGCTGTTCGCGCGAGAACGCGTTGAGACGAGTCATGGAAAACGCAATCCTGAAGATGAAGGGCGGCGGTTTGTTGCCGTTGAAAGCACCCAAGAGTGCAGAGTAATTTCCATTCAATCAAACGTTTTAACCGTACGCCGGCGTAGTGTTTTCAGCTTCAAAAACGCATGTCGTTGTTATGAAAAGACCATACTCAGGCGTGTGGCTGTAATCTTGTTCATCTATTCCTGCCGCTTGGGCCCTTGAGCTTCCGCCGTGTCCGCACAACGCAAGATCATCCACGTCGACATGGACGCGTTCTACGCGTCGGTGGAGCAGCGCGACAATCCGTCGCTGCGCGGGCTGCCGGTGGTGGTGGCGTGGAAGGGCGCGCGATCGGTGGTGTGCGCGGCGTCGTACGAGGCGCGGGTGTTCGGGATCCGTTCGGCGATGCCGGCGATGCGGGCGGAGCGGTTGTGTCCGGATGCGGTGTTCGTGCCGCCGGATTTCGTGCGCTACAAGGCGGTGTCGCGGCAGGTGCGGGAAATTTTCCTGCGGCATACGGATCTGGTGGAGCCGTTGTCGCTGGATGAGGCGTACCTGGATGTGACGGTGCACAAGGGCGGGATGACGGTGGCGACGGAGATTGCGACGCTGATCCGCACGCAGATCCGGGAGGAAACGCAGTTGACGGCGTCGGCGGGGATCGCGCCAAACAAATTCCTGGCGAAAATCGCGTCGGACTGGCGCAAGCCGGACGGGCAGTTCGTGGTGCCGCCGCACCGGATCGATCAGTTCCTGTTGCCGCTGCCGGTGAAGCGGGTGCCGGGGGTGGGCAAGGTGATGGAGGGCAAGCTGTCGGAGCTGGGCATCGTGACGGTGGGCGATCTGCGTGGGTTGCGGCTGGAGGAGCTGGAAGGGCGCTTCGGCAGCTTCGGTGCAAGCCTGTACCGGCGTGCGCGCGGTATCGATGAGCGTCCGGTGGAACCGGACCAGCAGGTGCAGTCGATTTCGTCGGAGGACACGTTCGCGGAAGATCTGCCGCTGGAGGCGCTGGAGCCGGCAATCGTGGAGCTGGCGGGCAAGACGTGGAATGCAACGCGGAAGACGGACCGGGTGGGGCACACGGTGGTGCTGAAGTTGAAGACCTCGCAGTTCCGGATCATCACGCGCAGTTTCACGCCGGAATCGCCGCCTGAAACGCTGGAGGAGCTGCGCGATATCGCGCTGGCCTTACGTGCGCGCGTGGACCTGCCGGCGGAGACGCGGTATCGGCTGGTGGGGGTTGGCCTGGGTGGATTCCGCGAACGCGAACCGGTCAGCCAGCTGGGGTTGTTTGACTGAAGCAACAGCGACAGCAACAGCAACTGCAACAGCAGCAGCGGGGTTTCATTGCTACGGGTAGCGGGCCGGCGGGGGCGGGTTGGCGGGACACGCCGTAAACCCATCCATGGGGGCTCGTTCGCGCCATCCATGGCGCTCTACGGTCCCGCCAACCCACCCCCGCCGGCCCGCCCAAGCAGGGCTGGCACCGAAGGAAACAGCGGCAGCAACTGCGCATCGCAACCGACTGCGGGCGGCAATCGGTGGGACCACGGTAGGGTCGCATCCCAATCGACTGCCGATGGCAATGCAACGCGCGGTGGGGCATGAAGATCATCCCACGCCGCGCATCACCACTCTCGATCAATACGCCACGGTCGCAATCGTCCGCACGTACTGCGGCTTGTCGATCTCACTCACGAACGCATCGGCGTAATCGGCGTAACTGATCCGGCTATGCCCATCGGCGCCGACCAGGAACTGCTTGGCCTGGGTACGGAAACCACCCTTCTTCGGGCCCGGGCCGATTTCGGCCGCCGGCGAATAGAACGTCCAGTCCAGGTCATCCACCTTCTGCAGCAGGTTGAACGCCTCACGCGCAGCCAGGGCGACCGGCTTGTACGCATCGGGGAAGCCTTCGGTATCGACCAGCTGCACGCCGGGGGCGACTTCCAGGGTGCCGGCGCCGCCGACCATCAGGAAGCGCGGCACGCCGGCCTGGCGGGCGGCCTTGACCAGTTCGGCGGTGACGGTGGTGACGGTGGCCGGGTCATCGCCGGGGCGCGGGCCGAAGGCGCTGGCCAGGACGTCGTGGCCGGCGATCACGGCGGCCAGGGCGTCGGTGTCGTCGAGGGCGGCGACGGCGAGCTGGGCGCCGTCGAGTTCGGCCGGCAGGCCGCTGTCGCGGCGGACGATGGCGGTGACCTGGTGGCCGCGGGCCAAGGCCTGGCGGGTGATTTCACGGCCGATGTTGCCGGTGGCACCGACGAGGGCGATCTTCATGGGGCAGGTTCCGTTGAGGGAGGAAGGCCAGCATATGCGCCTGAAAGCGGACGAAAAACCGCGTATAACGGCCTAATTTGTTGCGCGGATCGATCAAATGGACCGGCTGACGGCGATGCATGTGTTCGTGGAGGTGGCCGAGCGCGGCAGCCTGACCGCTGCGGCGGAGGCGTTGGACATGTCGCGGGCGATGGTGACGCGGTACCTGGCGGAGGTGGAAACGTGGCTGGGGGCGCGGCTGCTGCACCGGACCACGCGGCGGATCAGCCTGACCGGGCCGGGGGAGGCGGCGCTGCTGCGGTTCCGGCAGATGCTGGCCATCGGGGATGAGCTGCAGGGCGAGGTGGCCAGCGACAACCCGGAGCCGCATGGGCTGTTGCGGGTGACGGCGAGTGTGTCGTTCGGGCAGCTGCACCTGGCGGCGGCGGTGGCGGAATTCGTGCGGCGGCACCCGCTGACGCGGGTGGAGCTGTTGCTGGTGGACCGGGTGGTGAACCTGGTGGAGGAGCGGGTGGATGTGGCGGTGCGGATTTCGCGGGCGATCGATCCGAGCCTGATCGCGCGGTGGCTGGCGCCTTGCCGGTCAGTGTTGTGTGCGGCGCCTTCGTACCTGGCCGAGCGGGGCACGCCGGCCAGTGCCGATGCGTTGGCGGGGCACAACTGTCTTACCCATCACTACGTGGGGAAGAGCGTGTGGCAGTTGCAGCGGCAGGGGCGTGCGATTTCGGTGGCGGTGGGCGGCAACATCAGTGCCAATGAGGCGTCGTTGTTGCTGGAGGCGGTGCGGGCGGGCGCGGGTATCGCGATGTTGCCGACGTACCAGATCGCGCCGCTGCTGCGTTCGGGTGAGCTGGTGGAGGTGTTGCCGGAGTACCAGGTGGAGGAGATGGGCATCCATGCGGTGTATGCGTCGCGGCGGCAGCTGCCGGCGGTGATGCGCAGCTTTTTGGACTTCCTGGTGGAGCGGTTTGCGGGGGAGGAGTTCCTGGCGCGGATCTAACGCTGCCTGGTTCGGCATTGCGTTGGACACGCGTGGCGTGTCGCTACGCCTTCAGGCCCCGCGTAGGGACACGCCATGCGTGTCTGCGCGGTGCCGGGCTACACGCAGCCACGCAGGGCGTGGCTCTACAATCAGCATCCCCACATGTTGTAGAAGCGATCCTTCCCTTGACGTATCCCTACCCGCTGGTGATCTTTGATCTTGACGGCACGCTGGTCGACAGCGCGGCCGATATCGCCGAGGCGCTCAATCGCACGTTGGAAGACTGGCAGCTGCCGCGCGTGCCCGAAGCCACGGTGCTGACCTGGATCGGCGATGGCGTGCGCCGGCTGGTGGAGCAGGCGTTCACCGCTGCACGCAGTGACATCGACCTGGATCGGGTGATGCCTGGTTTCATGCGCCACTACGAAGAATGCCTGCTGCGCAGCCCGCGATTGTTCGACGGGGTGGTGCCGGCGCTGCAGGCGCTGCGCGAGCGCGGGGTGGTGATGGCGATCTGCACCAACAAGCCGTCGGCGATGGTGGCGCCGCTGTTGGCGCACCTGGGCGTGCAGGAGTTCTTCGCGATGGTGCTGGGGGGCGATTCACTGCCCGAGCGCAAGCCCAGTGGCGTGCCGCTGCGGCATATCGCCGAGGCGTTCAAAGTCGCGCCGGGTGCGGCGCTGATGGTGGGTGATTCGATCACCGATTACCGCGCCGCGGTGGATGCGGGCATGCCGGTGGCGCTGGTGCGTTACGGGTATCCGCGCGGGTTGGATCTGGATACGGTGGAGGCAGTGGCGGTGGTGGATGACCTGCGGGCGTTGCCGGGGTTATAGGGCGACCCGAGGGAAGTGCCGACCAACGGTCGACACCTACCACCAGACACCCCACGCGGTAGGGCACGACCGTTGGTCGTGCCCCACGCCATGTCATTTCGGCTGGTAACGCACGCTCAGGCGATACTCGCGGCCGGGCTGGTTGTACCAGGCCACCGTTTCGTAATCGCGGTCGAACACGTTGCTGACCCGGCCCAGCACCGACCAGTCGCGGCTGAGTGCGTATTCCAGGCGCAGGTCCAGCGTGCCGTAGCCGGCCAGGCGCACGCTGTTGTCGGCGTTGTCGTAGCGCTTGCCGGCGCCGAACGCGGTGACGCCGGCGCGGAAGCCACCGAAGCGGCGGTCGATATCCAGGCGCGCGGTGTCCTGCGCGCGGCGGGCCAGCCAGTTGTCGAACTGGGCGCTGCCGTCGGTGCGGTTGCGCGGGTCGGTGTGGCTCAGCTGCGCGCTGAGGTCGAACCCGGCCACGGTCAGCGAGCCGGTCAGCTCGGCGCCGCGGATCCGCGCCTTTTCCACCTGCGACATCATGAAGGTGGTGGCGTCGTAGGTGATCAGGTCATCGATGCGGGTTTCATACACATCCAGGCCCCAGCGCCAGCTGTCGCCCTGCTGGGCGATGCCGAGGTTGGCACTTTTGGACTTCTCCGGGTCCAGCCCGGGCACGCCGCTCCACGGGTCGTACAGGTCGCTGAAGGTGGGGGCCTTGAACGCGGTGCCATAGCTGGCATTGAGGCGGAAGCCGCCGCCCAGTTCCATGCCCCAGCCGAGGCTGCCGGTGGTGTGGTTGCCGAACTGTTCGTTGTCGTCATTGCGCACGCTGGCCTGCAGGTGGTGCGCGCCGAAGCGGCCCTGGTACTGCACGAACACGCCGGTGTTGTCGCGGCTGTCGACCAGGTAACCCGCGCTGCTGCCGTCGAGGTTGTCCTGGCTCCAGTCGACGCCGGCGCTGAGCAGCTGGCCGTCGGCGAGGCCCACGTCGGCCTGCACCGAGGCGCTGTCGCGGTGGGTCTGCGCCGCACCGAGCCAGGTGTCGCCGTTGTAGTTGTCGGATTCGTTGTCCGCACGCCCGACGTTGGCGGTCAGGGTGAAGCGCTCGCTCGGGGTGTAGCGGACCTTGCCGCCCAGCACCTGCTGCAGCGTTTCGGAGTAGTTGTAGTAACCGTCGTAGTGGTTCTCGCCTTCGGCGCGCAGGGCGGTGCCTTCCACGCTCAGGGTGTCGGTCAGCGTGTAGCCGCCGCGCAGGCTCATCGACAGGTTGCGGTACCCGTCGCGGTCGGGTTCATTGGCGCCGCAGCCGGCGAAGGTCACCGGATCACCGTTGCAGGAATTGATACCGTCGGTGTGCTGGTAGGCGATGTCGGTGCCGAACCAGCCGCGCGCGCCGGTGCCACCGAAGCCGCCGCTGGCTTCGCGCAGGCCGTTGCTGCCGCCGCCCAGCTGCAGGTGCGGGGCGAAGTCGCCGGCATTGCGGCGGGTGAAGATCTGGATCACGCCGCCGATCGCGTCCGCGCCGTACAGGCTGGACTGCGGGCCGCGCACGATTTCCACGCGCTCGATCTGCGCCAGCGGCAGGTCCTGCAGCATCGCCAGGCCAAGGTCGCCGGTGTTGATGCGCACGCCATCGACCAGCACCAGGGTGTGGGCCGAGTTTGTGCCGCGCAGGAACAGCGAGCTCTGCTTGCCCAGCCCGCCGCTGTTGTTGAGGTTGATGCCGGCGCGGCCGCGCAGCAGGTCCTGCAGCGAGGGCGCCTGGCTGCGCTCGATCTCGGCGCGGTCGATCACCTGCGCCGGCGAGATGCTGTCCTGCAGGGCGATCGGGGTACGGGTGGCGGTGACCAGCACCTGGTCCAGCGCGGTGGCCTCGTCCTGTGCGGCGGCCACAAGGGGCAGCGCCGACAGCACGGCGAGGGAAAGAAGGCGGATCTGCAGCTTCATCGTTGACTCCAAACACCGCGCACGCCCGCGCGGCAAGGGTGGGGGAGGCGGTCAACGGAGGCAGGGACGGTGGGCGGGCGCAGGCACGGCGCCGCTTGCCGCCGCCATGCCCGCCGCATCGCAACCAGTCGTCTTCCAGGCCGGTCTCCGGGCTCGCGGGCCGATGGCGGACCATCGCGCCAGGCGCCTTCCCATGCTTGCGCACAGTGGCATGTTGCCTGGCTTCCACGCTTACCGTTGCGGGGGCAGCGCCGGAGTGGCAGCAGGCAGGACCTGTTGCGTCACCGGCTTCCCGTTTCAACCTGCCGGCTTGCGCCGCAGGTCACCTGAAAGTGCGCGCAGTGTAGAGCAAAGCCCGGCCGACGGCGCAGTGCCAGGCCGGGGTGGTGCGGCGCCAGCGGTTAGAATGCGCCTCGCTTTTTGACGTGGTTGCAGTACCTATGATCCTGGACCTGATCCGGCACGCCGCCACCGGCCGCGACGACCACCTGGATGGACGCACCGATCCGCCGTTGGACGTGCAGGGCGCCGATCTCATCTGCGCGCGCCATGCCGACCTGCAGTGGCAGCGCGTGCTGAGTTCACCGCGCCAGCGTGCGCTGGACACCGCCCATGCGCTGGCGCTGCCGCGCGGGCTGGAGGTGATCGCGGACGAGGAGTGGGAGGAGCTGGATTTCGGCGACTGGGATGGCCAGCCGCTGGAGGCACTGCCGATGCAGGCGCTGCAGGCATTCCACCTGGACCCGCATGCGAACCCGCCGCCGCATGGCGAAAGCTGGGGCCACTTCGAGCGCCGCATCGCACGCGCATTGCATCGGTTGCTGGATGAGCCCGAGCCGGTGCCGACGCTGGTCGTCAGCCATGGCGGCCCGCTGCGGATGGTCCTGTCGCAGGTGTGCGGGCTGCCGATGGCGATGTGCTGGGCACTGCGCATCGACCACGGTACGCGGCTGCAGCTGCGGGTGGAGCGGGATGAGGGCGAGCTGTGGGGCGAGCTGCTGGAGCTCCAACAAACGACCCTGTGACGTAGAGCCACGCCCTGCGTGGCTGCGCGCGGTGCCGGTTTCATGCAGCCACGCGACCAAGCGTTTCCCGTGGCGACGCGGCCAGCCACGGGCGCGTGGCGACGCGTGGGGCGTAATGGCGCCCGACGTTCACTCGGCGCGGCGTGGCTCTACCGGGCGTCGTCCTCGTCCTGCTCGAACGGCGCGTCATCGTTGGCCACGGTGCGGTCATACACCGGGCCCGAGGCCGGCGGCGCCTTCTTCAGCGGCTTGTCGGCGATGATCGCGTCGTACTCGGCCACCAGCTCGGCGCGGCGCGCTTCGGGCAGTTCCTGCCAGTGGCAGTCCTGCAGCGCGCCTTCGAGCGAATAGAGCAGGTTGAGGCTGGGTTTGAAGCCGGCGCGGCGTACCTTCACGAACGCGCCCACCGACCCGGCCGCGGCCAGGTCTTCGGCGGTGCGCAGACCGACCTGGCGCAGCCAGGCCGCGCTCTTGGGGCCGATGTTGCGCAGCTTGGTGCTCATCCCAGGGCCTCGACGAACACCGCGGCAATGGCTTCCAGCCCGGCCTGGTCGTCGGCATCGAAACGGGCCAGCACCGGGCTGTCCAGGTCGAACACGCCGATCAGGGTGTCGCCGTGGACCAGCGGCACCACCAGTTCCGAGCGCGAGGCCGAATCGCAGGCGATATGGCCCGGGAACGCGTCCACGTCTTCGATGCGCTGGGTCACCCGCTGCGAGGCGGCCGCGCCGCACACGCCCTTGTCCAGCGGAATGCGCACGCAGGCCGGCAGGCCCTGGAACGGGCCGACCACCAGCTCGGTGCCGTCGAAGAGGTAGAAACCCACCCAGTTCAGCTGCGGCAGCGCGTGGTAGACCAGCGCGGACAGGTTGGCGGCATTGGCAATGCGGTCGCGTTCACCGTGCACCAGGGCGCGGGCCTGGGCCAGCAGCTGGCCGTACTGTTCCGGCTTGCTGCCGGTGAGCGTGGAAGTATCGAACATGGCCGCAGTCTAGCAAGCGCGGCCGTCAGCCGGACCCACCGGCGGCGGAACGCTGATAATGGGTGCCCCTGTTCATCGGTCCGGCCATGTCGTCCCCTGCCTTCCCCGACGCGTTCTACGTCACCGGTACCGACACCGGTATCGGCAAGACCTTCAGCAGCTGCGCCCTGCTGCACGCGCTGCGCCAGCGCGGCCGCCGCGCGGTGGGCATGAAGCCGGTGGCCAGCGGCTGCGAGCAGACCGCCGAGGGCCTGCGCAACGAGGATGCCACCGCGCTGCTGGCCGCCAGCGACCCGGCCCCGGCCTACGCCGACCTCAACCCCTACGCGTTGCCGCTGCCGCTGGCCCCGGAGCTGGCTGCTGCGGCGGCCGGGGTGACGCTGTCGCTGGCGCCGATCGAGGCGGCCTTCGCCCGCCTGCGCGCGCAGGCCGACACGGTGGTGGTGGAAGGCGTGGGCGGCTGGCTGGCGCCGCTGTCGACCACCCTGGACCAGTCGCACCTGGTGCAGGCGCTGCAGCTGCCGGTGGTGATGGTGGTGGGCCTGCGGCTGGGCTGCCTCAACCACGCGCGGCTGACCGCGCAGGCGATCACCGCCAGCGGGGCGACCTGCATCGGCTGGATCGCCAACGAGGTGGACCCGCAGATGGAGCGCATCGACGACAACGTGGCGCTGCTGCGCGCGCGCCTGCCGCTGCCGTTCTGGGGCCGGCTGCCGTACGCGCCAGGCGCCGATCCCGCGCAGCTGGCCCACCACCTGCTGGGCTGAGCGTCAGCCGCGCGCCTGGGCGAGCAGCGCAGTGGCCAGCCGGCCGACGCTGGCAATGGCCCCCACGTAGCGCGCGTCGAGGTCCTGGCAGCACGACAGCCGCAGGCAGTGCCGGTAGCGGGCGCCGCGCGAGTACACCTGGCCGGGCATGAACACCACGCCTTCGGCCAGCGCCTGTTCGAACAACACGCTGCTGTCCACGCCCGCCGGCAGTTCGATCCACAGCAGGAAGCCGCCGCTGGGCTGGGTGGCCAGGGTGCCGGGCGGGAAGTGCTGGGCCACCAGCGCACGCACGCGGCTTACCTGCTCGCGGTACAGCCGGCGCAGCCCGCGCAGGTGGTGTTCGTAGCTGCCCGCTTCCAGGAACGCGGCAACCGCCTCGCCCAGCAGCTGCGATTCGGCGCCGGTGGACTGGAACTTGAGCAGCTGGATGTCGGCGGCGAAGCGCCCGCCATCGAGCCAGCCGATCCGGTAATCGGGCGCGAGCGTCTTGGAAAAACCGTTGACCACGATCACCCAGCCGTCTTCGTCGAACGCTTTCAGCAGCGGCGCCAGCGGCTCCTGGTACTGCAGTTCGGCGTACACCGCATCTTCGATCAGCGGTACCTGATACTGGTTCACCAGCGCGGCCAGGCGCTGCTTGGCCGGCACCGGCAGGGTGCAGCCAAGCGGGTTGTGCACGCTGGGCATCGCGACGATGGCGGCGAGCGCACCCGCCTGCAGCTGCGCTTCCACCGCATCCACATCCAGCCCTTCGCGCGGGTCGGTGGGCAGTTCGATCGCCTTCAGGCCCAGGTTGGCCAGCAACGGGTACAGGTTGAAGTAGGAGGGGGCTTCGATGCCGACCGCATCGCCCGGCCGGGTGACGGCACGCAGCGCCAGCTGCAGGGCTTCCATCGCGCCATGGGTGAGCACCAGCCGCTCCACCGTGGTGTGCAGGCCCAGCCGCGGGCCGCGCCGCACGATCTGCTCCAGCAGCCGCTTGGCCCCGTTGGGGCGTGCGTAGGTGCGCACCATCGCCGGGGTGCGCCGCAGTACCTGCGCGGTGGCACGGGCCAGCCGTGCGGCGGGGTAGAAGCGCTCGCCGCGCGGACCGGCGAACGCCAGGTCGACGATGCCCGGTTGCCGCTGCGCCTCCAGCACGCGCGCCATCATCAGCTGCTGGGCCTGGGTGGTGGCCAGGGCCGGGGCCTGGCGCAGCGAACGGGTGGGTTCGGGCAGGCGCGCGCTGACCACGAACCCAGCCTTGGGCCGGGGCATCACCAGCCCGGCGTCCTCAAGCTGCCGGTAGGCGGCGATCACCGTGTTCAAGCTGAGCTGGCGCTGCGCGGCCAGCCCGCGCAGCGACGGCAGCCGCGCACCGGCCGGCAGGCGGCCGGTGTGGATGGCGTCGGCCATTTCGTCGGCCAGCGATCGGTAGAGGTTGGCGGCCATGGAATCTGTAACCATGAGGGTCGCCGGCATGGTGCGCTGTACCCTGGCTGGCTTGCAAGCTGGCGTTCCCACGGCTAAGACCGACCAACGGTCGGCCTCTACCGCCGTTCCAACCGTTACCTTGCGGACAAGATTGATACCAGCCGCGGCTTCTCGCGGTACAGCTGCGGGTACATCCGCTGCAGCGCCGCCACCTTCGGCTGGTCGTTGATGCGGATGTACAACGACTCCGGGTGCAGCGTCAGGTAGTTCTGGTGGTAGCCCTCGGCGGCAACGAACGGCTTGCCGCCGTCGACCGTGGTCACCACCGGCGCCGCGTACGCGCGCGCCTTCTGCAGCTGCGCGATGTAGGCGCGGGTGGCATCACGCTGGGCGGCATCGTCGGCGAACACCGCCGAGCGGTACTGCGTGCCCCGGTCCGGGCCCTGGCGGTTGAGCTGGGTCGGATCGTGCGCCACCGAGAAGAACACCTGCATCAACTGGCCGTAGCTCACCTGGCTGGGGTCGTAGGTCACCTGCACCGCTTCGGCATGGCCGGTGCCACCGCCACTGACGCGCGAATAGTTCGCGTCGGCCGGGCGCCCACCGATGTAGCCGGAGACCGCGTTGTCCACGCCCTTGATGTGCTGGAACACGCCCTGCACGCCCCAGAAGCAGCCGCCGGCGAACACCACCTGCGCGCGCTTGCCGGGCAGCTTCGGGTCGGCCGCGCCCGCCGGTGCCGGCACTGCCACCACCGCGTCGGCCGCCGCCGCATAAGCGGGGCGGTCCAGGCTGACCACTGCGCTGATGGTCAGCGCGGCAATGGCAGCGGCAATGCCGCCGGCCACCAGTTTGTCGAGGGAAACTCGCATGGGTGTCTCCTGGTTCAACCAAAGGTGAAGGCGTAGGCGTGCACCCCGGGATCGAGGAACTCGATCTCGAACGTGCGCTCGCCGACATCGCCGGACTGGCGGATCAGCTGGTACAGGCGGTGCTCGTTGACCGTGCCGCTGCCATCGGCGTCGACATCGCCACCGGCCGATGCGGCGGGCGGCTGGCCGTCGATGCGCACGCGGAACCGCACCGGCTTGCCGTCCGCGCCCGGTGCCAGCACCAGGTGCAGGTCACGGGCATGGAAGCGGAATGCGATGCGGCCGCCGGCGCGTTGCAGCTGCGCGTCTTCGTCGCCCACCGTCCAGCGACCGGCCAGGGCCCACTGGTTCAACGCAAACGTCGACGGCAACGTGTAGTCGGCGGGTGCATCGCGGCGCTGGCCGTCCGGCGAGGCAAAGTTCTCCGCACGCGCGTAACCCAAGTAGGTTTCCGGCGACTTGAGGTTGGACATGTCGGCCTGCAGTTCCACCCCCGCGCGCGGTGCGCTGGCGGCCATCGCCATGGCCTGGGCCGGTTCATCGGGCAGGTTGGCGCCCGCTTCGCGCAGCAGCTGGCGGATGATCCGTTCGGACTGCGCGTAGTTGCCTTCACCGAAGTGGTGCGCACGGATGCGGCCCTGCGCGTCGATGAAGTAATGCGCCGGCCAGTAGCGGTTGTTGAAGCCGCGCCAGATCGCGAACTCGTTGTCGATCGCCACCGGGTAGTCGATCTTCAGTTCCTTCACCGCGCGCTGCACGTTGCCCAGGTTGCGCTCGAAGGCGAACTCCGGGGCATGCACGCCGATCACCACCAGGCCCTTGTCGCGGTAACGCTGTTCCCACTCCCGCACATAGGGCAGGGCGCGCAGGCAGTTGATGCAGGAATAGGTCCAGAAATCGACCAGCACCACCTTGCCGCGCAGGCCTTCGGCGGTCAGCGGCGGGCTGTTGAGCCAGCCGGTGGCACCGTCCAGCGACGGCAGCGTGCCTTCCACCGGAAGCTCGGCACCGGCCGGCGCATCGGCGGCGCGCATCATCATCGCCGGGCCGGCATCGGGCGCCTGGCCGGGCAGGGCATCCAGCAGGCCCTGTTCCAGCCGCGCGGTGCTGACCGACGACAGCCGGGTGAGCACGCCGGTATCCCAGCCCATCGCAATGGCCACCACCGCCAGCAGCGCGGCCACGCCGAGCGCACGGCGGATCCACTCGCCCGCGCCCAGCCGCCGCTTGAGCGCGGTGAACACGCGCCCGCCAATCCAGATCGCCAATGCCAGCGAGGTGGCCGCGCCCAGTGCATAGGCCAGCAGCAGCCCGCTGGTGCCCACGCTGGCACCCTGCAGGGCCGCACCGGTGAGGATCAGCCCCAGGATCGGGCCGGCGCACGGCGCCCACAGCAGGCCGGTGGCCACGCCGATCAACAGCGAGGTGCCCACGCCGCCGCGCCCGGCATCGGTGGCCTTGTCGGCCGATGCACTGAGCCGCGCGCCCAGCCGCTGGAACGGCGACAACAGGCGGTCGGCCAGCGCCGGCCACAGCAGTGCAACGGCGAACAGCGCCATCACCACCAGCGCGATCCAGCGCCCGACCTGGTTGGCCTGCGCCACCCACTGGCTGCCCACGGCGGCCAGGCTGGCCACCACCGCGAACATCAACGCCATGCCGATCAGCAGCGGCAGGCCGCTGCGCAGGAACGGGCGGTCGGAGCGGGCAAACACGAACGGCAGCACCGGCAGGATGCACGGGCTGAGAATGGTCAACACGCCGCCCAGGTAGGCAAGTACAAGCAGAATCATCGAACGTTCCTTATCGGGGGTAGAGCCGGGCCCTGCCCGGCTGCGTCATCGACGTTACGTGCGGTTGGGTAGCCGCACGCGTGTCTCTTCGTCAGCGGCGACGAAGTTCATCGCCACGCCGTTCATGCAGTAACGCAGCCCGGTCGGGCGCGGGCCGTCATCGAACACATGGCCCAGGTGCCCACCACAGCGCCGGCAGTGCGCTTCCACGCGCAGCATGCCCAGGGTGGTGTCGCGGTCCTCGCCAACGGCGTCGTGCAGCGGTGCCCAGAAGCTGGGCCAGCCGGTGCCGCTGTCGAACTTGGTGGAGGAGGAGAACAACGGCAGCGCGCACCCGGCACAGGTGAAAGTGCCGCGCCGGTGTTCCTTGTTGAGCGGGCTGCTGAAGGGGCGCTCGGTGCTCTGCCGGCGCAGCACGGCGTACTGCGCCGGGCTGAGCTGTTCGCGCCACTGCGCATCGGTGCGCATCACCTCGAAACGGCGGGTGGGCGCCGGTGCGGCGGGGGCCGAGCCACTGCAGGCGGTCAGGCCGAACAGGCCGGCCGCGGCGCCGATGGCGCCCATGCCGAGCAGTCTGCGACGGGTACAACGCATGGCGATCTCCCGGTCTGGAAACGATGGGGCCATGCTGCGCCCGGGCCGATCAACGAATCCTCACGCAGGGTTAAATTTTCCGTGACACATTCAGGTCCGGATCTGGCCACAATGCGTTCACCTTCCTGCTGCCCGTCACCGTGCCAATGAGCAGTGCCAAGCGCGTCCTGATCGTCGAAGACGATGTCCACATCGCCAACCTGCTGCGCATGCACCTGCGCGACGAGGGCTACGAGGTCACCCACGCGGCCACCGGCGACGAGGGCCTGGCCCTGCTGGAGGCGCAGCCGTGGAGCGCACTGGTGCTGGACCTGATGCTGCCGGGCGTGGACGGGCTGGAGATCTGCCGGCGCGCGCGTGGGATGGCGCGCTATACCCCGATCATCATCACCAGTGCACGCGCCAGCGAAGTGCACCGTATCCTGGGCCTGGAACTGGGCGCAGACGATTACCTGGCCAAGCCGTTCTCGATGCTGGAACTGGTGGCACGGGTCAAGGCGCTGCTGCGCCGGGTGGAGGCGATGGCGCAGAACGCGCGCATCGATGCCGGTGAACTGGCGGTGGCCGGGCTGCGCATCGACCCGGTGGCGCGCACCGCGCAGGTGGAAGGGCGCGCGCTGGAGCTGACCCCGCGCGAATTCGACCTGCTGTACTTATTCGCCCGCCACCCGGGCCAGGTGTATTCGCGCATGGACCTGCTCAACCAGGTCTGGGGCTACCAGCACGATGGGTACGAGCACACGGTGAACACCCACATCAACCGGCTGCGCAACAAGATCGAGCGCGACCCGGCCTCGCCGCAGCGTATCCAGACCGTGTGGGGCCGTGGCTACAAGCTGGTCGATGGCAGCGAAGGCGGGGCGGCATGATCCGGTTGTCGTTGTCGCAGCGGTTGTCGGTGGCGTTCTTCGCGCTGCTGCTGGTGTGCTGCGGTGCGCTGATGGCGATCCAGATGCGCAGCACCACCCTGCACGAGCAGGAAACGGTGCAGCGGCTGTCGCGCGGGCTGGCCGAGCATATCGCGCGCAGTGGCGAGCTGATGGACGGTGGCGGCATGCGCACCGGCGAGGTACGCGCGCTTTTCGGCAAGCTGATGGCGGTCAATCCGAGCGTGGAGGTGTACCTGCTGGACGACCAGGGCCGCATCCTCGGCCACGATGCGCCCACCGGACACCTCAAGCGCGACCGCGTGGACCTGGCGCCGGTGCAGGCACTGCTGCGCGATGACCCGCTGCCGATCCTTGGCGATGACCCGCGCAGCGAGCGCGGGCGCAAGGTGTTCAACGCCGCGCCGCTGTTCGTGCAGGGCCGCCAGGCCGGCTACATCTACGTGGTGCTGGTGGGCGAGCAGCGCGAGGCGCTGGCGGCCAACATCGCGGCCAACGCCACGCTGCGCACCACGCTGTGGTCGCTGGCGATCGTGGCCGGCATCGGCCTGCTGGCCGGTGCGGTGGCGTTCCGCTGGGTGACCCGGCCGCTGCGCCAGCTGACCCGGCGCGTGCAGTCGTTCGACGTGGATGCGGCGGCGCCGGCGCAGGCGTTGCCGCCCACGCCGCTGCGCGCCGGCGAGCGCGATGAGCTGGCGATCCTGCAGCACAGCTTCGGGCACATGGGCCAGCGCCTGGGCGAGCAGTGGCAGCAGCTGCGCCAGCAGGACCTGCAGCGGCGCGAGCTGGTGGCCAACATCTCGCATGACCTGCGCACGCCGTTGTCGTCGCTGCACGGTTACCTGGAAACGCTGGCGTTGAAGGACGCCACGCTGAGCGCCGAAGAGCGCCAGCGTTACCTCGGCATCGCGCTGTCGCAGAGCCACAAGGTGGGCCGGCTTGCCCAGGCGCTGTTCGAGCTGGCGCGGCTGGAACACGGCGGGGTGGTCCTGGACCGCCAGGCGTTCTCGCTGCCGGACCTGGTGCAGGACGTGTTCCAGAAGTTCGAGCTGGCCGCGCAGGCACGCCGGCAGACGCTGGCGGCGGACATTCCGCCCGGCCTGCCGGTGGTGGACGCGGACCTGGCGCTGATCGAGCGGGTGCTGACCAACCTGCTGGACAACGCGATCCGGCACACGCCCGAAGGCGGCCGGATCACGGTGACGCTGCAGGCGGCGCAGGGCGAGGTGCAGGTGAGCGTGGCCGACACCGGCCCGGGCATTCCGGCGGCGCGGCGCGAGGACCTGTTCCACACGCCCCCGGCGTTCGGCAGCCAGCGCCCGGACAGCGGCGGGCTGGGCCTGCTGATCGTGCACCGCATCCTGCAGCTGCACCAGCGTGAGATCCAGCTGCTGGACAGCCGCGAGGGCGCGTTGTTCGTGTTCTCGCTGCCGGCGGCGCGGGTGGTCTGAGCCGCCCCTGCCCAACGTCACGGCGACCACCGGCACTGGGGCTTCCGTTACTGGCAGGATGCAATGCATTCAACACCCGCCCGGAGTGAGCGAATGGCCATCGCACAGGATTTCCGCCGCCGGTTCGGCCTGATTTCGCTCCTGCTGGTGCTGGGCATGGCGGGCACCGCACATGCCGCCGAAGAATGCCCGGATACCTCGGCGCTGGAACCGGCGCGCGCGGTGGTCCGCGACCTGCAGCGCATCACCACGCCGAACGGCATCCAGGAACAGTACGCCACGCCGATCGGCGGGCTGAAGCAGTGGCTGACGATCCGCGGCGAGGACCGGGCCAACCCGGTGATCCTGTTCGTGCACGGTGGCCCGGCCAGCCCGGTGACGCCGAGCCTGTGGCAGTTCCAGCGGCCGCTGGAGGAATACTTCACGGTGGTGGACTGGGACCAGCGCGGCGCGGGCAAGACCTACGCGGAGGCGTCGCCGGACGCGATCGCGCCGACCCTGACCATCGAACGCTACGTGGACGATGCCATCGAAGTGGCCGAGCACCTGCGCACGCACCTGGGCCAGCGCAAGGTGATCCTGATGGCGCACAGCTGGGGCACGATCGTGGCGATGCAGGCGGCGCTGAAACGGCCGGACCTGTTCCACGCGTACGTGGGGATCGGGCAGATCATCAACCAGGTGGAGAACGAGAAGATCAGTTTCGATTACGGCCTGGCGCAGGCAAAGGCCCACGGCAACGCCAAGGCGGTGGCCGAATTGGAGGCGATCGCGCCGTACCCGGGCAACACGCCGATCACGCGCGAGCGGATCATCACGGCGCGCACGTGGCCGCAGTACTACGGGGGGCTGACGGCCTACCGCGATGATTCGAAATACTACTTCGGCGCGGCCAGGCTCTCACCTGACTACACGGACGCGGACCGCTGCAACATCGACAAGGGCAGCGTGCTGTCGCTGGGGCCGTTGCTGCCGCAGATGCTGAAAGTAAATTTCAACCCGATCACCCGCTTCCCGATCCCGGTGGTGATGTTCATGGGCCGCCACGACTACACCACGCCCACCGCACCGACCGAGCGCTGGTTGAACACCGTGCAGGCGCCCTACAAGCAGGGCGTATGGTTCGAACATTCGGCGCACATGGTGCCGTGGGAAGAGCCGGGCAAAACGCTGTTGAGCCTGGTCCAGATCGTGCGCCCGCTCGCGCGTCCGGATTGACCCTCAAGCCAAGGCCAAAGCCAAAGCCAAAGCCAAAGCCGTGGTCTGCGGGTGTCCATGGTTTGGCCGGCGCCGGTGGGTTTGCGGGAGACGCCGCAAGTACGTCCCTGTAGGCTCGTTCGCGCCATCCATGGCGCTCTACGCTCCCGCAAACCCACCGCCGCCAGCCTTCGACACGTGGCAGGTGACCATGGAAGGAGCAAGGTAGGGTCGGTTCCCGAACGACTGCCGTGAACGAATCAACACGCGGTAACGCATGGAAATAATCAAAACCGCCTTTGATCTCCCGTACCCCCGCACCCGCCGGCCCTCCACCGATAGATCCACAGACCAGGCGCTCTTAGCGGCGAACCCAAAAAAAAAGACCCGACAGAGGGAGGGTTCTGTCGGGTCTTGGGATTGCGTGGGGGGAGGGACCCACGCAAATTCCGCTTGATGCAATGCAGCATACGCCGATCGTGGTGCATTGCAACAATAAATTGCCGAAACGGTCCGGATTGTATTAAAGCCGTTCAGAAACAACCGGTTAGGGCTGAATCTCAGCCGCGGTAACGGCATCCCGAGGTGCAGGTCTCATGCACCGTCACCTCGCTCAGCGCCGGCAAGGCGGGCTTGAGCTCGTTCCAGATCCAGATCGCCAGGCGTTCGCTGGTCGGGTTCTCCAGGCCGGGGATGTCGTTGAGGTAATGATGGTCCAGGCGGTCGTAGATCGGCTGGAAGGCCGCTTTGACGTCGCCGAAATCCATGATCCAGCCGGTGTGTTCGCCCGGCTCGCCCTCGACCTTCAGCTCCACCCGGAACGAGTGGCCGTGCAGGCGCGCGCACTTGTGGCCCGCCGGCACGTTGGGCAGGTGGTGGGCCGCTTCGAGGGTAAAGACTTTGAAGATTTCCATGGGCCCATTGTACGGCCATCCAACAAAAACATATCCATCCGGATGAAGAGATGTTACTTTTCGTTATATCCGCATGAAGCGATGTTATTGGCTCGTTAAGCCCTTGGCATGGACTACTGCGGGACTTGTCGTCCACCACCCCCATAGAGTTCATGCCCAAGCACACCCTTCTTGTGGCGGCCCTTTCCGCCGCCCTGGCTACGCCTTTGCCTGCGTTTGCCCTCGACTCCGCCGCTGGCACCGATGCCAGCCCCGAAGCCTCCGCCAGCGGCGAAAGCACCACCCTTGCCGCGGTGCGCGTCACCGGCTCCAACATCAAGCGCACCGACACCGAGACGGCCAACCCGGTGCAGGTGATCGGCCGCCAGGAGATTGAAGCCACCGGCAAGGCCACCGTGGCCGACCTGCTGCGCTCGATCTCGGCCAACACCGGCAACGCCAACAACGAGACCACCAACAACGGCTGGGCCTCGGGTTCGGCCGGCATCGGCCTGCGTGGCCTGTCGCAGAAGAACACCCTGGTGCTGCTCAACGGCCGCCGCCTGGCCAACTACGGCTTCCCGGCCGGTGGCTTGTCCGACACCTTCGTCAACCTCAACGCACTGCCGATGGTCGCCGTGGAGCGCATCGAAGTGCTCAAGGACGGCGCATCGGCCGTGTACGGCTCCGACGCCGTGGCCGGCGTGGTCAACATCATCACCCGGCAGAACTTCCAGGGCGCCGAACTGGGCGGCAGCGTCGGCACCGCCGACCAGGGCGGCCTGGACGAGCAGAACCTGAAGTTCATCGGTGGCATTGGCGACCTCGACGCCGATGGCTACAACATCCTGGTCAGCCTGGAAGGCTACAACCGCGAACGCCTGGACCAGGACCAGCGCGACCTCACCAAGTCCGGCATCTACACCGACAAGCCCGGTGGCCGCTGGAACGGCTGGTCGGCCAAGGGCGCGCGCTTCCTGGTCAACGGCACCTCCGTGCCCATGCTCGACGCCAACGGCCAGTGCCCGGAGAACACCACCCTGGTACCCAGCGCGCCGATCGACGGCCTGCCTGGCAACACCTGTGGCTACAACCTCGCCCCGTACACCACGCTGATTCCCTCGACCAAGCGCTACCAGGCCTACGTCAACGGCACCTTCAAGGTGAACGACAACGTCGAAGCCTTCGGCGAAGTGATCTACAGCGAGATCAAGGGCGTGTCCTGGTTCGGCAGCAGCCCGTTCTTCACCCTGGAAAGCGGCCGCTTCGCGCTCAACGCCGATACCGGGCTGGCCGAGCCGGTGTCGTCCAACCTGCCGGCAAGCAGCCCGTTCAACCCGTACGGCCGCGCGATCCCGATCGAGTACACCTTCTTCAACCTCGGCCCGACCATCAAGACCAACCGTTCCACCGCCTACCGCGGCGTGTTCGGCCTGCGCGGCAGCCTGCAGGACTGGGACTGGGAAGTGGGCGCGTTCGGCGCACGCAGCAGCGAGCGCGAAACCGTCTCCGGCGGCTTCGCCAACCGCTGGACCCTGGCCGATGCACTGGCCACCGGCAGCTACAACCTGCTCGATCCCTCGGCCACCCCGCAGTCGGTGATCGATGGCATCAACCTGAGCACCCTGCGCCCGGCCGAGTCCGTGCTGCAGGGCGTGGACGCCAAGATCTCCGGCGGCCTGGGCAGCACCTGGGCCGGCCCGATCGGCTTCGCCGCCGGGCTGGAATGGCGCCGCGAAAAGCTGGATTCGGAAAACCCGTGGCAGATCGACGCGGGCCTGCAGATCCGCCCGGCCATCGCCGAAGTGCATGGCGAGCGCAAGGTCACCGCCGCCTATGCCGAAGTGAACGTGCCGCTGGCCGAGCGCCTGGAGCTGCAGGCCGCCGCGCGCGCCGACCACTACAGCGATTTCGGCGATGCGTTCTCGCCCAAGTTGAGCCTGCGCTGGCAGCCGTTCGACATCCTGCTGGTGCGCGCCGCCGCATCCAAGGGCTTCCGCGCGCCGTCGCTGTCGGAGAACTCGAACAGCACGAGCATCGCCTACGGCAGCGTGATCGATCCGCGCGACCCGGACGTGCCCGGTTCGCGCCAGAACCCGACCTTCTTCACCGTCGGCAACAGCGACCTGAAGCCGGAGCGCACCAAGAGCTACAACCTCGGCCTGGTGCTGTCGCCGTGGTCCAACACCAGCCTGAGCGTGGATTACTACCGCATCGAACTGGAAAACCTGGTCGGCACCAACAACACCCAGACCCTGGTCACCAACGATGTGCCCGGCGCGGTCACCCGCGATGAGCGCGGCAAGCTGCTGGCGGTGTTCAACCGCTACCAGAACCTGAGCGAGCTCAAGACCTCCGGCTTCGACGTGGAACTGCGCCAGCGCTTCCCGACCGAAGCGGCCGGTGACTTCTCGCTGTCCACCGCGTTCACCCACGTGCGCGATTACAGCCGCCCCACCGTGGTCGGTGGCCCGCTGGTGGATTACGCCGGCAGCAACCTGGGCGCCACCCTGCCCAAGAACAAGGCCACCACCACGCTGGACTGGACCTACGCGGACTTCCGCACCGCGCTGACCTGGTACTACACCAGCGGCTATGACCAGAAGGCCAGTGCAGCGGCCACCGCCGTGCAGGACCGCGTGGATTCGTACAGCCAGTTCGATCTGTACCTGGCCTACACAGGCCTGGAGAAGCTGACCCTGTACGCGAAGATCCAGAACCTGGCCGATGAGGAACCGCCGTACGACGCCTCGTTCCCGGGCATCCGCGCGCCGTATGACTTCAGCCAGTACGACCTGCGCGGCCGCTACTTCACCGTCGGCTTCGATTACCGCTTCTAAGAGGGGTTCGCTGTGTCCTTGTTCCATGGTTTGTCGCGCCCCATCACCTGGCTGGTGGGGTCGCTGTGGCTGCTGGCCGCGCCGGCGTTCGCACAGAGCGCTTATTTCTTCCCGCAGGGCGGTGATTTCGATCCGGCCATTCCCACCCCGCAGCAGTTCCTGGGCTACGAGATCGGCAGCCGCTACACCCGGCACGACCAGCTGGTGGCGTATTTCAACGAACTGGCGAAACACTCGGACAAGATCAAGGTCGAGCAGATCGGCACCAGTTACGAAGGCCGCCCGCTGCTGATCGCCACCGTCACCTCGGCGCAGAACCAGCAGCAGCTGGAAACCCTGCGCCGCCAGCACGTGACCCTGGCCGACCCGGCGCAGCCGCTGTCGGCCGCCGGCAACAGCCCGGTGGTGGTGTGGCTGGGCTACAGCGTGCACGGCAATGAAACCTCCAGCGGCGAAGCCGCGCTGCTCACCGCGTACTACCTGGTGGCCAACCGCAATGCCGATACTGCCAAGTGGCTGCAGCAGGCGGTGGTGCTGTTCGACCCGGCGCAGAACCCGGACGGCCGCGACCGCGCGGCCAGCTGGCACAACGCCTATGCCTCCTCGCCGGCATCGGCCGACCCGGCCGACAAGGAGCACGTGGAGCCGTTCCCGCAGGGGCGCACCAACCACTACTTCACCGACCTCAACCGCGACTGGCTGGCGCTGACCCAGCAGGACACGCGCCCGAAGATCGTGTACTTCCACCAGTGGTACCCCAACGTCCAGATCGACTTCCACGAGATGGGCAAGGACAGCACCTACTACTTCGAACCGTCGCCGGCGAGCATGCACAGCCCGCTGCTGCCGGCCGCGTCGTACGAGTTCAACAAGACCCTGGCCAAGTACCACGCGCAGGCGCTGGATGCGCTGGGCTCGCTGTACTACACCGGTGAGAACTTCGACAACTTCTCGCCGGTGTACGGTTCGACCTACCCGGACTTCCATGGCGCGGTCGGCGTCACGGTGGAACAGGCCAGTTCGCGTGGCCGCGTGCAGGAATCGGTCAATGGCCTGTTGACCTTCCCGTTCACCATCCGCAACCAGGTGGCCACCGGCCTGGGCACCGTGCGCGGCGCGGTGACCGAGCGCGACGGGCTGCTGAAACTGCAGAAGGAATTCTTCCAGTCCGCGCTGAAGCAGGCCAACCAGCAGCCGGTGAAGGCCTTCGTGTTCGGCGATGCCAAGGACCCTGGCCTGACCCGGCGCCTGCTCGACCTGCTGCTGCAGCACCAGATCACCGTGCAGGCGTTGAACGCGGCGGTCACCGTGGACGGCCAGCGCTTCGAGCCGGGCAGCGCCTACGTGGTGCCCACCGCACAGCCGCAGTTCCGCCTGGTGCATTCGATCTTCGCCGAGACCCCGCCGATCAAGGGCGACGTGTTCTACGGCAGCACCTCCTATGCCATCGCACCGGCCTACGGCGTGGCGTTCGCCGGTAGCCGCAGCCGGGTGGATGGCGGCGAGCGTATTGCCGCCCTGCCGGCCACGCGCGGCGGGGTGAGCGGCGGCCAGGCCGGCTATGCCTATGTGTTCGACTGGCGCGATTACAACGCCAGCCGCGCGCTGTACGCACTGCAGGCCAAGGGCGTGCTGACCCGCGCTGCGTTCCAGCCGTTCACTGCGGCCACCGCCTCGGGTGAGCAGGCGTTCGCACGCGGCAGCGTGGTGGTTCCGGTGGCCGGCCAGACGCTGGCCGGCGACGCGCTGCTCGCCGCCGTGGAAGAAGCGGCGCGCAGCAGCGGCGTGCAGGTGCATGCACTGGCCAGCGGGCAGAGCCGCAGCGGTATCGACCTGGGCAGCGACAGCGTCAAATCGCTGCGCAAGCCGGCGGTGGCGCTGGTGATGGGCGAGGGGGTGAGCGCCACCGAGATCGGCTCGGCGTGGTTCCTGCTCGACCAGCAGGTGCAGCTGCCGGCCAGCAAGCTGGACCCGGCGCAGCTGGGCAAGGTCAACTTGGATCGCTACACCACCATCGTGCTGTCCGGTGGCACCTACAGCGGCGTGGATGCCACGGCGGTGGCCGCGCTCAAGCGCTGGATCAACGCCGGCGGTTCGCTGGTGACCTACGGCAGCGCGGCCAAGTGGGCGATCGAGCAGAAGCTCAGCGATGAGGTGCTGGGCGCCGAAGAGAAGGAGCCTGATGGCGCGCGCCGTGCGTTCGGCGACCAGCGCGACATCGCCGCCATCGAGCGGGTCAGCGGCAACATCCTCAGCGCCGACGTGGACACCAGCCACCCGCTGGGCTTCGGGTTGCCGCGCACCCAGCTGGCGATCAACAAGGAAAACGGGATCAGCTTCAAGCCGAGCCGCAACGCGTTCTCCACCGTGGTGCGTATCGATGAAACGCCGCGGGTGAACGGCTACCTGTCCGAGACCAACCGCAGCCGCGTGGCCGGCGCCGCCTGGCTGCTGGTGTCGCCGCAGGGGCAGGGCAACGTGGTGCTGTTCGCCGACGACCCGGCGCACCGCAAGTACTGGCACGGCACCGAGCGGCTGCTGTTGAACGCGGTGTTCTTCGGCAACCTGCTCAACCCGACCAAGCCTAGAGGGTGACCCATCGTAGAGCCACGCCCTGCGTGGCTTCGCGGTGCCCGGCGAAGAGCAGCCACGCAGGGCGTGGCTCTACGTGCCAAGGCAAACCGGCAACAAAAAGGGCGACGCAATGCGTCGCCCTTTTCAATGGTGCAGCCGGCGGAACGATCAGCCGGCGCGGTTGCCGCCGCCCGGGCCACGACCGCCGCCGCCACCACCGCCACGGCGCTGGCCCGACGGGGCACCACCGCGCGGCGCACCGTTGCCGGCACCGCGGCTTGCACCGCGGCCGGCACCGTCACGCTGGCCGCCGCCGGTCTTGGCACCGGCATGGGCGTGGCGCGGGGCCTCGCCATGCGGACGGCGCGCGTGCTTGCGCGGCGAACGATCGCCACCCGGCACTTCGGCCTTGCCCGGCGCGCTGTTGCCCCAGCGGATCGGGGTCTGCGGCTCGAAGCCGGGCACGTCGCGGATGTCCATGTCCTTGTCCAGCAGGCGCACGATCTGGCGCAGCAGCTTGGCTTCGTCCTGGGCCACCAGCGAGATCGCCTGGCCGGTCGAGCCGTTGCGGCCGGTGCGGCCGATACGGTGCACGTAATCTTCCGGCACCATCGGCAGGTCATAGTTGATGACCTTCGGCAGCTCGTTGATGTCGATACCGCGTGCGGCGATGTCGGTGGCCACCAGCACGGTCACGCGGCCGGCCTTGAAGTCGCCCAGCGCACGCAGGCGCTGGCCCTGGCTCTTGTTGCCGTGGATCGCCGCGGTCTTGATGCCCGACTTCTCCAGGAACGTGGCCAGCTTGTCGCAGCCGTGCTTGGTACGGCCGAACACCAGGGTCTGCTCGCGGCTGTCCTGGGCCAGCAGGTGCAGCAGCAGGTCACGCTTGCGCGGGCCGTCAACCGGGTGCACGCAGTGCTTGATCGATTCGGCCACGGTGTTCTTGGGGGTGACCTGGATCTGCGCCGGATCGCGCATGAACTCCAGGGCCAGCTGCTTGATGCTCTCTTCGAAGGTCGCCGAGAACAGCAGGGTCTGGCGGTTCTGGCGCGGCAGCTTGGCCAGGATCTTCTTGATCGACGGCAGGAAGCCCATGTCCAGCATGCGGTCGGCTTCGTCCAGCACCAGGATCTCGATGCCCGACAGGTCGACGCTGCGACGCTCCAGGTGGTCGATCAGGCGGCCCGGGCAGGCCACCAGAAGGTCCACGCCACGGCGCAGCACGTCGAACTGGTTGCCCATGCCGACGCCGCCGTAGATGCAGGCGCTGGGAATGCGCAGGTACTTGCTGTAGCCGCGCAGGCTGTCATGCACCTGGGTGGCCAGTTCGCGGGTCGGGGCCAGCACCAGCGCACGCGGCTTGCGCGGGCCGTTCACGGCCTGCGGGTTGGTGCCCAGGTGCTGCAGCAGCGGCAGGCCGAACGCAGCGGTCTTGCCGGTACCGGTCTGCGCGCCGGCCAGCAGGTCGCGGCCTTCCAGGGCGAGCGGGATCGCCTGCTCCTGGATCGGGGTGGGGTTTTCATAGCCCTGCTCGGACAACGCGCGCAGCAGGAACGGGGCAAGGCCCAGGTTTTCAAAAGACATCGGGTGGAAGCTCCAAAGACAAAGTAACGCCAGGCCGAATGGCCGGACGCAAGGCAGATCGAGTTGATCGGCTGACTCGGAGCGTTCCCGTGAACCGCGCTGCGAGAATTGGGTGCAGCCCACGCGGTGCGCGGACTGGAATGCATGACGAATGGCGTCGGAGTGGGGGCGGGCGAGGGACGGAAATCCCGATCGCCGGCGATCCCGAAGGGAAACGGACGGCCGCTGCAGACAATGGGAGTATAGAAGAAATCATGCGCTGCATCAATTTTCCCCATTCAGCTTCGTAGAGCCACGCCATGCGTGGCTGCGCGCCAATTCGGGGTCAGGAACGCCGGAAGCCTGGCGTCGGGCGTCAAGCCACCACATCAGCATCATTCGGATGGTTTATGTTCGTTCTGCGGCACTGCGACTTGGCATGACAGCGCATTTGGTTACACTCGAAACCTATTTTTCTGCGATCCCGGATATCCCACCCATGAAGCTTGGTTCTTTGAAGGAAGGCGGCCGCGACGGCACCCTGATCGTGGTCTCTCGTGACCTGCGCCATGGCGTGCGCGCCACCGGGATCGCCGCCACGCTGCAGCAGGCGCTGGAAGACTGGAGCCACCTGGCGCCGCGCCTGAACGCCCTGTCCGAGTCGCTCAATGACGGCAGCGCCGACGGCGTGTTCGACATCGACCTGCAGGCGCTGGCCGCGCCGTTGCCGCGTTCCTATGAATTCGTCGATGGCAGCGCCTACCTGCCGCACGTGGAGCGCGTGCGCCGCGCCCGCGGCGCCGAGGTGCCGGAAAGCTTCTACACCGACCCGCTGATGTATCAGGCCACCAGCGCCGGGTTCCATGGTCCGCGCGATCCGGTGAAGGTGATCAGCGAGGAGTACGGCATCGACCTGGAGGCCGAACTGGTGGTCATCACCGATGACGTGCCGATGGCGGTCACCGCCGAGCAGGCCGCCGGCCATATCCAGCTGGTCGGCCTGGTCAATGACGTCTCGCTGCGCAACCTGATCCCGGGCGAGCTGGCCAAGGGCTTCGGCTTCCTGCAGTCCAAGCCGCGCTCGGCGCTGTCGCCGGTGTTCGTCACCCCCGACGAGCTGGGCGACGCCTGGCAGGACAGCAAGGTGCACCTGCCGCTGGTCACCCACGTCAACGGCGCCTGGTTCGGCGCGCCCGAAGCCGGGGTGGACATGCAGTTCAACTTCGCCCAGCTGGTCGCGCACGCGGCCAAGACCCGCCCGCTGAGCGCCGGTGCCATCGTCGGCTCGGGCACCATCGCCAACGAGGACACCAGCAAGGGCGCGTCCTGCTTTGCCGAGCAGCGCACCGTGGAAACCCTGCGCGACGGCAAGCCGAGCACGCCGTTCATGTCGTTCGGCGACGTGGTCCGCATTGAAATGTTCGACGCCGCCGGCGAGAGCATCTTCGGCGCCATCGAACAGCGCATCGAACAGGCGACACGGCCCTGAACACCCCGGCCGACCGCATCGAGCTGTTCAGCTACTGGCGCTCCAGCGCGGCCTACCGCGTGCGCATCGGTCTGAACCTCAAGGGCCTGGAGCACCAGATCACCCCGGTGCACCTGGTCCGCGACGGCGGCCAGCAGCACAGCGAAGGCTATGCCGCGCTCAACCCGCAGGAGCTGGTGCCGACCCTGGTGCATGGGGATCTCGTGCTGCACCAGTCGATGGCGATCCTGGAATACCTCGACGAGGTATTCCCGGAGCCGCCGCTGCTGCCCGACGACGCCCCGGGCCGCGCCCGCGTGCGCGCGCTGGCGCAGCTGGTGGCGTGCGACCTGCACCCGCTCAACAACCTGCGGGTGATGCAGTTCTTCAGTGATACCTGGCACGTGCCGCAGACCGAGCGCGAGGACTGGACCAAGCACTGGATGCAGGTCGGCTTCGACGCGATGGAGCGGCTGCTGGTCGAATCGGTGGATACCGGGCGCTTCTGCCACGGCGACACCCCGACCCTGGCTGACTGCTGCCTGGTGCCGCAGCTGTTCAACGCCCGCCGCTTCAACGTGGATCTGGGCCCGTACCCGACCCTGGTGCGGATCGACGAGGCCTGCCTGGCATTGCCGGCGTTCGATGCGGCGCGGCCGGAGGTTCAGGCCGACGCGTCACCCTGAAACCGGGTACCGACCAACGGTCGGTACCTACCTGGTGGGGCGACCCGCGAACCCCGATCGGTAGGTATCGACCGTTGGTCGATACCCGGCCAATCAAAACCCGTGCGTGATCGCCGCCGGGGTTGCCGCCGAATAATCCGCGTATGGATCATGCTCGCCGCTGCCGCCTTCGGACAGGCGGAACTTCAGGGCCAGGCCATCGCGCGAATCGGCCGCGCGCAGCGCCTCTTCCTGCTCGATGATGCCGTTCTTGGCCATGCGGAACAGGCACTGGTCGAAACTCTCCATGCCTTCTTCCAGCGAGGCTTCCATCGCCGGTTTGATCTCATGCACCTGGCCGCGGCGCAGCAGGTCGCGGATCATCGGCGTGTTGATCAACACTTCCGTGGCCGGCAGGCGGCGCCCATCCTGGCCCTTGACCAGGCGCTGGGAAATCACCGCGCGCAGGTTCAGCGAGAGGTTCATCAGCACGTTGCGGTGCGCGCTCTCGGGGAAGAAGTTGAGGATGCGCTCGATGGTCTGGTCGGCGTTGTTGGAGTGCAGCGTGGCCAGGCACAGGTGACCGGTTTCGGCGAAGGCGATGGCCGCCTCCATCGTTTCCGAATCGAGGATTTCGCCGATCAGGATCACGTCCGGCGCTTCACGCATCGCGTTCTTCAGCGCGTTGTGGAAGGCGTGGGTATCCAGCCCCACCTCGCGCTGGTTGACGATCGACATCTTGTGCTTGTGCAGGTACTCGATCGGGTCCTCGATGGTGAGGATGTGCCCGGTCGTGGTGCTGTTGCGGTGGTCGATCATCGACGCCAGCGAGGTCGACTTGCCCGAGCCGGTCGAGCCCACCACCAGCACCAGCCCGCGCGGGGTCATGATGACGTCCTTCAGGACCTGGGGCAGGTTGAGCTCTTCGATGCTGGGAATCTTGCTGCGGATGGCACGGATCACCATGCCGACCTCACCGCGCTGCTTGAACACGTTGACGCGGAAGCGTCCCGCGTCGGGCAGGGCGATGGCCATGTTGAGCTCAAGGTCGCGCTCGAACTGGGGCACCTGGCCCTCGTCCATCAGCGAATAGGCGATTTTCTTGACCATCCCGGGCGGCAGCCCGGTATTTCCCAGCGGGTACAGCTTGCCTTCGATCTTGATGTACACCGGGGCTCCGGTGGTCAAGAACATGTCCGAAGCGTTCTTTTCGGTCATCAGCTTCAGGAAATAGCCGATATCCATGCGAAATGTTTCCCCAACAATCGGCGACATGCCATTGCAAGCACGCCGCAGGCTTCCGACAATGGCCGCGCACCTTCTTCAGGCGAACGGCACCCCCAATGAATCCTAGCTTCGCACAAATGCGGCGTACCCCGTATGTAGTTTTGACGAGTTGCGTGATGGCGTGCGCATTCGCACTGGCCGGGCCGGCCCTGGCCCAGGACGGCGCGCTCGAGCTCATGCAGGCCCGCCAGGCCGTGGACAAGGCCACCCAGGCCGACGCCGACCAGTACGCCCCGGACCTGATCGCCGTGGCCCGCCAAGGCCTGGAACAGGCCCAGGCCGCCGCCAGCGACCGCCGCGAGCGCAAGAACGCCCCGGCCCTGGCCGTGCGCGCCACCGCCGATGCCGACCTGGCCCGCGCCCGCAGCGAGGAGGCCACCGCCACCGCCCAGCTGCAGCTGCGCCGCAACGAGGTGACCCAGCTCGAACGCCAGCTCGCCGCCGGGGAGGACCGCCGATGAAGCCTGCCGCCCTGCGCATGTCGCCGCTGCTGCTCGCCCTCGGCCTGGCCCTGTCGCCGCTGGCCGGCGCCGCCGAAGACCCGGCCGTGGCCCAGCTCACCCAGCGCCTGATGGCGATCCAGGCCAACCCGGATGCGTCCGAGCTGGCCGCCTATGAGCGCCTTCAGGCCCAGCAGGCCATCGCCGCGCTGGCCAACGCCAAGCGCCGCGACGTGGACCAGGCCCGCTACCTGGCCGACCGCCGGGTCGAAATCGCCGAAACCAGCGTGCGTGCCGCGCTGGCCAAGCGCGAAGTGAGCCAGCTCGAGCGCACCCGCAGCGACCTGCTGATCGAAGCCAGCCGCCGCGATGCCCAGCGTGCCCGCCAGGAAAGCGAGCGGCTGCGCGTGCAGGCCCAGATCCAGGCCGAGGAATCCGAACGCCTGCGCCTGGCCGCCGAAACCGAAGCGCTGGCCCGCCAGGATGCCGAAACCGCGCTGACCAGCGTGGCCGGCAAGCAGACCGCGCGGCTGAGCGCGGCCCAGCAGAACGCGGCCAAGCTGGCCCGCGAAGAGGCCGAGCTGGTCTCGGGCAGCAAGCTGCCGGGGTCGAAGTTCGACAGCCGCGGCGAGGTGTTCACCTTCGCCGGCGATGCCTTTGCCAGCGGCAAGGGCGCGCTCTCGGGCGGGGCCAAGGGCCAGGCCAAGGCGCTGGCCGAGTACCTCAACATCGGCAAGAAGGGCAGGGTCCGGATCGAGGCCTACGATGCCGCCGCTGGGGTAGGGCAGCAACGCGCCGAAGCCCTGCGCGATGCCCTGGTGGGGGCCGGCGTCAGCGCCAGCCGCCTGCAGGTCAGCGGCAAGAAGGCGGCGGCCACCAAGGCCCGCTCGGCCGAGGTCATCATCGCCCCCTGATCGCCGGTGTCATGACCAACGGTCATGAGCTACCCGGTTGCATTTATCGGTAGGTCACGACCGTTGGTCGTGACCGCGTCAGAATGACGCAACCTGCTGTTTTTGTTTAAATTTCGTTGAAGTGCGTGTTCAGCCTGAACCTCGACTGGCGCGCACCGGCGATTTCAAACGAAACCCTTGAACCGGCCCTTGGGCAGGCGTAGGGTCGATTGTCCGGGTGGCCTTCCGCGACCCGGACGATTGGAGGGCCGGGCCGATGCATCGAGGGCACGAACCAGAGCAGTCTGCAGGCCGGGCAACCCCGGTCGTGCGCTTGGGTTCTGCCGTGATCGCGGTGGATGCCGGCGCTCCTCCCGAAGCAACGCCCCGTGCCTCACCGGCCGGGGCGTTCTTGTTTGTGCTGTAAACGCGATAGGAGGTTCATCATGTTTGAAGGTCAGCCCCAGAGTGAAATCGACGCACGCCGCCAGCGTGATCCGGAATTCAAGGCGCTTTACGAACGGCACCAGAAGTTGAACAAGAAGTGTATGGATGCCGAATTGGGCGTACTTCCGATAGACGGTGTAACTCTGGGCCAGATGAAGCGTGAGAAGCTGTATGCCAAGCAGAAGCTGGAACGGCTGTACTCCTCCCCCCTGAATTGACGTTCCCTATGTGCCGGCCCACGGTCGGCGCCTGCCGCTGAACCTGCCGGCCCTGGCCGGCACTGCCAAACGCCGCGGGCGGCGTCCGTCTCCTCGTCGACGGGCGCCGTCCGCGTCGCTCTTTCCGGGGTTCCCGGACACGCATGGCGTGTCTCTACCATCTGTCGGATAATCGGGGGTCCGGCCGCACTGCGGCGCGAATCGATGTGACCCGATGGCAATCCACTCCTCCGTACTCGACCTCATTGGCAAGACCCCGATCGTCAAGGCCCAGCGCCTGGATACCGGTGTCTGCGAGCTGTACCTGAAGCTCGAAAGCGCCAATCCCGGAGGATCCATCAAGGACCGCATCGGCCTGTCGATGATCGAGGCCGCTGAACAGCGCGGCGATCTCAAGCCGGGTGCGACACTGGTGGAAGGCACCGCCGGCAACACAGGCCTGGGCCTGGCGCTGGTCGCCCAGCAGAAGGGCTACAAGCTCATTCTGGTCGTGCCGGACAAGATGAGCCGCGAGAAGATCTTCAACCTCAAGGCGATGGGCGCCGAAGTGCGCCTGACCCGTTCGGACGTGGCCAAGGGCCACCCTGAGTATTACCAGGACATGGCCAAGCGGGTGGCCGAGGAAACCCCGGGCGCGTACTTCATCAACCAGTTCGGCAACCCGGACAACCCGGCCGCGCACGAATTCGGCACCGGCCCGGAAATCCTGGAACAGATGGACGGCGACCTGGATGCCATCGTGTTCGGCTGCGGCAGCTCCGGCACCATGACCGGCCTGTCGCGCGCCTTCTCCACCCTGTCGCCGAAGACCGAACTGGTGCTGGCCGACCCGGTCGGCTCGATCCTGGCCGAATACATCAACGACGGCGTGCTCAACGACAAGTCCGGCAGCTGGCTGGTGGAAGGCATCGGTGAAGACTTCCTGCCGTCCATCGCCGATTTCAGCCGGGTCACCAAGGCCTATGCCATCACCGATGCCGAAAGCTTCCATACCGCCCGCGAGCTGCTGGGCAAGGAAGGCGTGCTCGGCGGTTCCTCCACCGGCACCCTGCTGGCGGCCGCGCTGAAGTACTGCAAAGAGCAGACCACCCCGAAGAAGGTGCTGGTGCTGGTCTGCGACACCGGCAACAAGTACCTCTCCAAGATGTACAACGACTACTGGATGCTGGACAACGGCTTCCTGGAACGCCCGCAGACCGGCGACCTGCGTGACCTGATCCTGCGCCCATACGGCCAGCGCGATACCGTGGTGATCGGCCCGAACGACCTGCTCACCACGGCCTACCAGCGCATGAAGCTGTATGACGTGTCGCAGCTGCCGGTGATGGATGGCGACCAGCTGGTCGGCATCGTCGATGAAAGCGACGTGCTGCTGCATGTGTATGGCGACGAATCGCGGTTCCGCGACACGGTCTCCACCGCCATGGTCAGCAAGCTGGACCGGCTGGACGTGAAATCGCCGATCGAGGCCCTGCTGCCGGTGTTCGACCGCGGCCAGGTCGCCATCATCATGGATGGTGGCAGCTTCCTGGGCCTGATCACCCGCATCGACCTGCTGAACTACCTGCGCCGCCGCGTCCAATAAGGGCGCGATGGCCGATGTTCGGCTCTGAACCTGTGTTTATCCGCGTCAACGGTTGATTAAGCCTGCGCTGATAGACTTCCGCTCCATTTAATGGGGGCCCCGCCTGGGGCTCTCAATCGCTGGGAACCCCCATGTCCGACCCTGCATCCTCCGGGCACACCAAGCGCTCGCTCGCCCTGGCCACGCTGGCCATCCATGGCGGGCAGTCGCCCGACCCGAGCACCGGCGCGGTAATGCCGCCGATCTACGCGACCTCCACCTACGCCCAGTCCAGCCCCGGCGAACACCAGGGCTTCGAGTACTCGCGCACCCACAACCCGACCCGCTTCGCCTACGAGCGCTGCGTGGCCTCGCTGGAGGGTGGCACCCGCGGCTACGCCTTCGCCTCGGGCATGGCCGCCACCTCCACCGTGATGGAGCTGCTGGACGCCGGCAGCCACGTGGTGGCGATGGATGACATCTACGGCGGCACGTTCCGCCTGTTCGAGCGCGTGCGCAAGCGCACCGCCGGGCTGCAGTTCGGCTTCGTGGACCTGACCGACCTGGCCGCCTTCGAAGCAGCGATCACCCCGCAGACGAAGATGGTCTGGATCGAGACCCCGACCAACCCGATGCTGAAGATCGTGGACATCGCCGCGGTCGCCGCCATCGCCAAGCGCCATGGCCTGATCGTGGTGGTGGACAACACCTTCGCCTCGCCGATGCTGCAGCGCCCGTTGGAAATGGGCGCGGACCTGGTCCTGCACTCGGCCACCAAGTACCTCAATGGTCACTCGGACATGGTCGGTGGCATGGTGGTGGTGGGCGACAACGCCGAGCTGGCCGAGCAGATGGCCTTCCTGCAGAACTCCATCGGGGCCGTGCAGGGGCCGTTCGACAGCTTCCTGGCCCTGCGTGGCCTGAAGACCCTGCCGCTGCGCATGAAGGCGCACTGCGCCAACGCGCTGGCCCTGGCCCAGTGGCTGGAAAAGCACCCTGCCGTGGAAAAGGTGATCTACCCGGGCCTGCCGAGCCATCCGCAGCATGAGCTGGCTACGCGCCAGATGAACGGGTACGGCGGCATTGTTTCGATCGTTCTCAAGGGTGGGTTCGAGGCGGCCAAGCGGTTCTGCGAGAAGACCGAGCTGTTCACCTTGGCTGAGTCGCTGGGTGGGGTGGAGAGCCTTGTGAACCATCCTGCGGTGATGACGCATGCATCCATTCCGGTGGAGCGCCGTGAGCAGCTGGGCATCAGTGATGCGCTGGTGCGGTTGAGCGTGGGTGTCGAAGAGTTGGGGGATCTGCAGGTAGATCTGGAGCGTGCGTTGGAGGCTGCCACCGTATGATGGGCAGGCGCATCGAATTGATGCTGAGCCTCACCGGCCGCGACATCAAGAAGAAGTACAAGGACTCGTTGCTCGGCGCATTGTGGGGCGTCTTGGTGCCGCTCATCATGCTGGCGATCTATACCGTCATCTTCGCGACGATTTTCAGTGCGAAATGGAAGGGGATAGAGGTGCATAGCAAGGTCGACTATGCCGTACTTCTGTTCATCGGACTGATCGTTTACAACTTCTTTGCCGAGTCGCTGACCCGGGCGCCCACCGCCATCCTGGCCAATCCCAACCTGGTCAAGAAGGTGGTGTTTCCGCTGGAGGTGCTGCCGCCAGTGGTCGTTCTTTCTTCGCTGTACAACGCTGGTGTTGCCACCGTCGCGTTGGCGGCCTTCCTGGCCTTCAGCAGTTTTGGGCTGCA
This sequence comes from Stenotrophomonas sp. FBCC-B152, assembly GCF_059134105.1. Classification (NCBI taxonomy): domain Bacteria; kingdom Pseudomonadati; phylum Pseudomonadota; class Gammaproteobacteria; order Lysobacterales; family Lysobacteraceae; genus Stenotrophomonas; species Stenotrophomonas sp. FBCC-B152. The sequence goes on from NZ_CP101442.1 coordinate 117,060, forward strand.
TTGGCAGATCGTGCTTCTACCGATCCTGGTCCTGCCCATGCTGGCCTTGACCATGGGTGTGACCTACCTTTTCGCCTCCCTGGGCGTGTTCTTCCGTGACGTGGATCAGATTGCTGGCCTGCTGGCACGCGTTCTTCAGTATCTGACCCCGGTGCTGTACCCATCGATCATCTTCCCGGACACGATCGGCAAGTGGATGCGGCTGAGTCCACTAGCGGTTTACGTGGAGCAGACCCGCGCGCTGATCGTCACCGGAACCCTGCCCGATTGGGGCCTGTACAGCTGGGCGGTCGCGTGGTCATTGGCCATCTTCTTCCTTGGTTATTGGTGGTTCCAGCGGACCCGGAGGGCCTTCGCCGATGTCGTCTGAAGATCTGGTTATCGATATCGAGAATGTCAGCAAGGTCTTCAACATCTTCGAGAAGCCTTCCGACCGTCTGCTGCAGATGCTGCTGCCGCGTCTTGGACGTATGCTGCCCGGAACGGGAGAGTGGTCGTCGCGACAGCGCGGGCGGGAATTCTGGGCTCTGCGCGACGTCAGCTTGAAGGTCAAGCGTGGCGACGCCGTAGGCATCATCGGCCGCAATGGTTCGGGCAAGTCCACGCTGCTGCAGATCATCGCCGGCACCCTGGCGCCAACGACCGGCAGGTCGCAGGTGAATGGGCGCATCGCTGCATTGCTGGAGCTGGGCAGCGGATTCAATCCTGATTTCACCGGGCGCGAGAACGTCATCCTCAATGGCATGATCCTCGGCCTGACCGAGCGCGAGGTGATGCAGCGGTTCGACGCGATCGCGGCCTTTGCAGACATTGGTGACTTCATCGACCAGCCGGTGCGGACCTACTCCAGCGGCATGATGCTGCGGCTTGCCTTCGCGGTGCAGACGCAGGTGGAACCTGACATCCTCATCGTGGACGAGGCCTTGGCCGTGGGCGATGCGCTGTTCCAGAAGCGGTGTTTCCAGCAGATGGAAGCCCTGCGGGCCAACGGATGCACGCTGTTGCTGGTTTCACACGATCAAGAGTCGATTCGCACCCTGACCGATCATGCGATCCTGCTGCGTGACGGTACGGTACGCGCCGCGGGACCATCCTCGGACGTCGTTCTGGAATATCGCAAGCAGCTTCACGAAGACGAGCGCGACTATTACGCGTCGGTCAGTGCGCAGCATCTCCAGTACGCCCAGAAGATCGTAGAGGCCCAAGCGGCTGTCGAAGAGCCGGTACAAGAGCCGGTGCATGAAGGCTCGCCTGTTCTTGGCGCGCGCAGCGACAAGCTCTCGTTTGGTGACTATGACTGCGTCGTGGAGCGCGTTCGCGTCTTCGACGGAGAGGGGAAAGAGTGCGCGTACTTCCTGCCGCGGGAGCGGGTGGTGATCGAGGTTACCGCCCGGCCAGTGCGTGACATGGACAAACTCAACGTCAATGTCCGCCTGCGCAACAAGGAAGGCGTGAAGCTCTATTCGTGGGGAACGCTCAACCAGGACGTGCAGACATGGGCAGAGGTTGGCAAAGACCATGCTGGCGTCTGGGGAACTACCTTCCGTGCGGACGAGCCCTTTGCTGTCAGGTTCGAGTTCGACTGCTCGTTGGGCATGAACTTTTATGAGGTGCAGGTTTCGGTGTCCGAGGAGCTCGAACGCTTCGGCGGCGCCCAGCGCATGCTGCACTGGCGCGATGAGGCCGCCTTCTTCCAGGTTGGCATGCGGCAAAAGGAATATACCTTTGGTGGCGTCAGCGATCTGCGCATGCGCGCGGAAATTGCAGACGTCGAATGAATCTTGGAGGTCCAGCAATGAATGTAATCCAGACCGCCGTTCAGTCCGCTCTCACGCCTTCTGCAGTGCGTGTTGCTGTGCAGCGGTTACGCACGTGGCTACCAGCTGGGCCGGTCGCCGTGTTGGGCGACGACGCACCGGGGTTGGTGCGCGGATTGCGCCAGGCAGGAATTGCGGTTCAGGGAGCCACCGTTGGCAAGCCTGCTGCGGCAGGCGTCATCTTGATCGAACATGCCGATGCCGCCGAGCTTGGCGCGCGTGTGCGACCCCTGTTGGCTGAGCTTGCCGGACCAGTGTGCCTGGTTGTCGCAGGCGATGCTGCCGCGACCGCCAACCGGGCGGCATGGGAAGCGGCCGTCATCAAAGCGGAGTGGCGCAAGCACCCACTCAACGAGCGGGTCGCGCCGTATGGTGAGTTGGATCGAATCACCGGTCTGCTGATGATCGCCTTCGAACGCGTACCAGACGAGGCCATCCTCAAGTATCCCTTGAAGGCGCTTGAGGAGGAACGTGACCTGCATACGGACATGACGCGCGAGCCAGGCCGGCGTTCGGATGCGCACATGACGCGCTATTCGCAGGCAGCGCAGTTCATCCGTCCAGGTGATCGTGTCATCGATGTCGCCTGTGGTCTCGGGTATGGATCGTACCAGCTGGCTCATAATAGTCTCGCGGCCTCGTTCACTGGCCTGGATGCCAGCGAATATGCGGTGGACTATGCCAATACGAACTTTGCGCCGGTCTCTCCCGCGCCGATGAAGTTCGTCGTAGGGGATGCACAGCACTTGTCCGACATGGCGGATGGATCGGCCGAGTTCGCCGTTTCAGTCGAGACGCTGGAGCACCTGCCCGAGCCGGATCGCCTGCTCGCAGAGTTGCACCGCGTGTTGACGCCGCAAGGGCGCGTGTATGCCAGCGTTCCGAACGACTGGTCCGATGAGACGGGGGAGGATCCCAATCCTTTCCATTTCCATGTATACGACTGGCCGCGTCTGGTGGCCCAGTTCCAGCGCAACGGTTTCATCATCGAGAAGGCCTGGTTGCAGGACGCTGGCGGCGGCCAGAAGCGGCATCTGTCAGCACGCTCGATGCTGGAGATCGATCCGGTGGCGGGGCCGCCTGGCGATGGCGAATGGCTGTTGGTCCTCGCGCGCAAGGCGGAAGCGCCGCGATCGAGTGAGGACGAGGTTCTTCAGCGCTGCCATGCCTTGCTTGCCGATGGTGACGGCGATAAGGCACTGGCGCAGCTTGAAGGCGAATTTGCTTCTCCCGACGCGTTGCGCCGCGCGCGTGCGCAGGTGATTGCCGCAATCCTGGCAAATGCCGAAGGCGATCAGGAATTGACGACTGCCCGGTGGACGCTCGCACGGGCGGCCGCACGCGATGCGCTCTCTTTGCCCGACAGCGAAGGCGAGGCCGCAGGGCTGCTGTCGCTGGCAGTACAGCAACTCCAAGAGGGCAGCGAAGCGCGCCCAGGTGCCTTCCAACGTCATTTGCTGACCTATCCAGCGATCGTTTCCGGCCTGCTCGGAGGTGACCTTCCGATGCCCTGCGATGGTGATGATCGCGGCGTGGTCTCCGGCCCGGGCGAAGGTGCCGAGCAGATCAGCCTGGGGTCACGCGACGTCCGCCAGCTGATGGAAGCCAAGGAGTGGCTGGACGGGAAGTACCATGAGTACACGCAGCGCATCAGCGAGCTGGAGCGCTACAACGCCGAGCTGGAACAGGCGAGGCACTGGTTGGACGGTCAGTACCATGCGCTGACCACGGAGATCCAGCGCCTCAACAAGATGCACGCACCGGCCACCGATGCCGGGGAGTGATGACAACCATGAGCGCATCCCACCCGAGCGACGACCCTGCCATAGTGTTGCCTCCGATATTGGCGGCCGACCTTGCTGAGCACTGTCTTCGTGCCGCTGGTCCGGGGCGCGTGCGCCTGGTCGGTGCAGAACTGGCTTCGCTGAAGCCAACGCTGTTGTCTGCGGGGTGCGAGGTCGAGCTCTCTACCGAAGCGTCGCCAGATGAATGGCCGGCCGATATGGTCATTGCTTGGGCGGAGGTGCCGGCGCAACGCGAGGCTGCGCTGAACCTCAAAGCATCGGTGCTGGTGCTGGCCGGTGCAAGCGAGCTCGCAGCAGAAGTTCCGGGGTGGGTCGAGCAGGCAGCAACCTGTGGCTGGAAACGGCACACTGCTACGTTCACACTGCATCCCGCGCCTGAAGAGCTCAGCGTATTGTTGCTTGCACGCGAAGGTATCCACGCGCACGGTGAGACCGCATTGCTGCACGCGAGCTACCATGGTTTGGCGGCCACGCTCGTGCGGCCCGGTGACGCTGTGCTTGCCATGGATGGTGGGCAGAACGACGACTGGCGGATTGTGCAGGAGCAGTCGCGCTGCAGCTGGCTTGGCGTCGTAAGCGATAGGCCGCCGCCGCCGCTCGGCACAGGCGTGCAGTGGATCGGCCGAGCAATGTGGGTGCAGGCGCCTCGATCTGTCGATGTTGTCATTACCAATGTGACGCTCGAACCCGGCAGTGAGTCGTCGCAGCTGGCGAGCGCCGATGATTCGCTGGTCCGAAGCGGGCGGCTGGTGATCCTTGTTACCCTACAAGCCGGTTGCGATCCCGAGTTCCGCGCTTTGCAATCCGCCTTGGAGCACGCTGGGCTTGCGGTGGACCGGATATGGTTCCAGCATCCATCGCGACCTGTCGGCGTGGACCAGTTCATGGAGGCTGGTCGCGACGCATCCGGGCGGATCGTGATCAGTTCCGATGCTGTCAGCGCAGCGAATACGCTGGTTGTAATGGCGGTGAAGATCGAGGGAGACGGAGTACCCCGGAATCCGGAAATCCATGCCCCCAACATTATTGCGTTCCAACGAGACTACATTGACGCCAGCATCGTCCGGCTTATCGTAGCCATGGGCCTGCGGTTGGAGTCGAGCGCTACGAGGCGGAAGCTGGCACGCCGCATTCTGGCGGACTTTCCGGCAGATTCGGCCGACTATGGGGCGGCTCTGTGCGTGCTCCTTTACGATCCTGTCGCGCTGGAGGGGCATCGTCGTGATGAGCTGCTGGATGCTGCCGAACGTTACCTGAGTAACCCGGCGACGAACCCGACGGCGCTGCGCTGGCAGGTGTCCCTCGCTTTTGCGGCAGCGTCGTTACACCAAGCCGAGGGCGACCTTGTTTCCGCGGCAGTGCTCTACGATAAGGTGCTCGACTTCGATGTGTTGAAGTTCAGCGCACTGCTGGGAACCAAAACGACCGCGGCATCGCTGCGTTTGGGGTGGATCCACTTCGGAAAGGGGCGTCTTGCACTTGCCCGCCAATCCTGGTTGCGTGGCTTGGATGAAGCGCGTCGCCTTGCAGCCCATCCGGACTGGACACAAGCTGTAGGAGACGCAGAGGCGCCTGAGACATTCGCGATGCCCGAGTTCGCTGCGGTCATGGATGAGGCTGGGTGCATTGCCTCTGCGTTGCGGTTGACCGCAGAAACCCCACTGCGCCCGGGTCTGGCTTGGCAATGGGCGCACCGTTCCTGGCAGGGGCAGCTTGCAGAGGCGCGCCTCGGTCAGCAGCGGCAGGAGGGCTGGTTGGAACGCCTTCAGAACGCCAAGGACTGGCTCGATGGCCAGTATCACAACCAGACTGCGGAACTCGCTCGTCGAGAGGAGTCGATCAACGCACTGGAAGCCACCACGCAAACGCTGAGTGCAGACAATGTTGGCATGCGGGCCGCCTTCCGGCTCGCACATCAGCACGCGGTCGCTGAAAAGTCCGCACTGCAGCAGCAGATACATCTCGCGCATCTGGCCTACCAGCAACAGTTTGAGGCGATCGAGGCGCTTACATCCCAGCATGAACGAACGTCGGCGGACCATGCGCGTCAGTTGGCTGAATTCATCCAGCTGTCCAGTGATCACGAAGAATTGATCGCCGCCTACGAAAGTCAGGCCGCTGCATTGGCCCAGCAGGCGGCTGCCCAAGAGCAGCTTATTGGGGCTGCCCAGGAGCTTAGTGAGAGAGCCGGCATGTTGATGGGTGGCATGCCGAAAGATCGCATCCCTGCAGAATCCATCGCTGAGGAAATGTCCCGGCTCTCGACCGCATTGGATCGGCTGCCACTGAAGGGCGTGGTTCGCAACTTGATTCGTGTATCGACCGCTATGTTGGGCAGGAAATGAGTGCGTGGCTGACCAGCTTTCATGAACCTGAATACCGCCGCCGGCTGGAACGTGTCCTCAACTGCCTCCTCAAGTCCAAGGCGAAAGTGCCGTTAAGGGTTGTCTACCGACGGCCAGCGAGCGCCGTTGTCGAAGATTCCATGTGGACAAGAGGTCATTCCGTCAGGCACGATATGCGGTTCAGGAAAAATGAGTCGAATTCGTTGATTGCGTCAGTGATGTATGCCCCCGTGGTCGGCAGGAGGCCGGTGCGATGAAGTACGATTTGAGCGTGGTGGTTACCTTCCACCGCGAGGGAATACTTGCCCATGCAACATTGCGAAGCTATCTGCTTTCGCGTACGCGTGCTGATGCGTCGGGTTTCAAGGTTCAGCTGATTCTGGTCATGGATAATGCGGACGCTGAAACGATCCGTTTTGTGCGCGGGCACCCCGATCTTCGGGGGGACGAGGTGGTGATCGATGCCTCGGTCGGCGACTCCGCGCTGGCAAGAAATGAGGGCGTTCTGCATTCACTGGGAACCTTCGTCTGCACGCTTGACGGAGATGACCTCATCAACCGCGATTACTTCCAGCGGCATATCGAATGCGCTCGTCAACATTCGGGAAAGTTCATTCTTCATCCGGAGCTGGTAGTCAGCTTTGGCATGTACAACGCCTTCAATTGGCAGATTGACCAGCGCGGACCTTACTACTCGCGCGAATCGCTTCTGCTGATCAATCCATGGATCAGTGCGGTTTTTGCTCGACGGGAAGTGTTCGACGAAATCCCCTACACAGCATGCTATCCCGGCTCCACAGGCTTCGGCTATGAGGACTGGTATTGGAACTGCGAAACCACAGCCGCAGGCTACGAACATCTGATCGCCCCGGCTACGGCGTACTACTACAGGCGCAAGTTCTCGGGTTCGGTCAACGAGGCCAGCAAAGCGCTGCAAGCCGTAATGCCTCCCAGCCGCCTCTTTGATTTTCAGGAAGCCAAATGATTCGCCGTCTTTTCAGGCTGGCCAGGCAGGTCAGCTATCGTCAACTTCTTCGCAATCCAAGGTCCGAATTGGGCAGGATCATTGCGTGGTTGGCGCGGCGAATGGGGCGTGTCGCAGACGTCACTGCGCATGGGAGCCCGCAGATGCCGGCGTGGCTGCAGGAAGAAACCATCGCCCTTGCGCATATCGAGCCGAATCTTCTGAGTGTCTACGGCGACGTGCGACAGTATCACCATTACGGCGTGCCGGTGATACCGAGGCCAGGCGAGCTGTATGACCAGTTGCTGCAGAAGATCGGAAGCAGCCGTTACAGCCACATCATGATCCTGCCTTGGCTGGTGCCTGGCGGAGCTGATCGCGGCGCGATCTATCATCTCAATGCATGGGCGGAGGTCGTGCCAGCCGAGAAGATCCTGGTGCTGACGACAGAGCCAAACGAGTCGCCATGGGCAGGAAAAGTACCCACAGGGGTAAAGCTTGTGGAGTTCGGGCGACTTCTCGGCGAGATGAACTTTGATACCCAGGTTCAGCTTATGGTGCGGCTGCTGGTTCAGTTGCAGCCGGAGACTGTCCACAACATCAACTCGCGCGTGGCGTGGCAGTCGATCAAAGTCGCAGGCTTGGCGCTGCGACAGCGCTCAACGCTGTTTGCTTCTCTGTTCTGCGACGACTATGACTCGAACATGGTTCCAGTCGGGTACGCGCGCAGCTACCTCCGGGATTGCTACCCACACCTGCAATCCATTTTCTGCGACAACAGCGTCTATCCGCGTCGTTGGGCCAGGGAACTTGGTGTTCCCGAATCCATCTTCTCAGTTCTCCCGTTCCCGTACGATCGGGAGTGGACCGAGCGGCCGAGCGCTTCCGAGGGCGAATCCCGGCTGCGAGTCTTATGGGCAGGCAGGCTTGATCGACAGAAGCGGCCGGACATCCTCGCTGCCATCGCATCCGAGCTTCCCGAGTTCGATTTCGACGTGCACGGCGTCGCCGTTGTGAGTAGCGGAGATCCTGCGGTGCAGTTGCTCCAGCGCCTGCCAAACGTTCACATGCACGGTTCATTCCTTCGCCTGGAGGATGTCGTGCAACCCGCCCACTTCGCGTATCTGCACACATCGGCGTGGGAAGGTGTGCCAACGATCCTGTTCGACGTAGCTGCCGCCGGACTTCCAATTGTGGCTCCGGATGTCGGAGGCATTCGGGATTTTGTCGAGGTTGACTGGCTTGTCGCGGACTATTCGGACGTCCGCGCGCAAGCGGGAAGGCTGAAAGATCTCAGTGAGTCTCCCGCACTGCGGATGCAGCGCACCACGGCACAGTACGCCCAGCTGCGGAATGGTCGCTCTTGGTCGGCTTTCACCGAGCGCCTTTCCGGCGTTGCCAGGTACCTGCCCGGCCATCATCCACCCGGAAGTACTACGTAACGTAGTACTTCCGAAGCAGGCGTGACAAATACTCCTCATCAAACCGGATGCCGAGTTCGGAAGCGACTTCCTGGCACAGCCTGCTTTCAATCGGAAATGGCAGGCTTTCATCGACCGTCGTGAAATCAGCCTTCAACCCCAGCACTTCCTCAAACACGCGGACAATCCGCAGCATGGTAACGGATCGCCCTGCAGCGATTGACTCTGGCTGGCCGCGCTGAATCAAGCCTTCTTGGATCATGTGGGTTGCGATCGCGGCCACATCATCCACATCGATCAGATTCCTCTCGGCGCCCGACCACAGCTCGAACGGCAGCCCATGGCTGATTCGATCGAACAGGAAGTTCGTCAGCGTATTCGGGTTGTGCGACTTTCCCACCACCTGTGGAAGCCGAAGCACAATTCCATCATGGCTCAGCACCAAGCGTTCCATTTCCAGCTTGTGCCGGAAATAGGGGGTGGGTGATTGGCGAGCGTTGGCGACAGCACAGCTGCTGAAATAGACCAGCCGTTGCCCGCCACCAAGCGCAGAGCAAAGCAGGTCGCTCTCGCGCGCAAATGCTTCTGGCCTTGATTCAGCCGAGTTTGAAACGCCCGAGGCGAAGATCAGGATATCTTCATCGTCGGAAAATGCCGAAGCGAATGCATTTGCCAGAAGTCCGGAGCCGTAAATCATGGCGCGGGCATATCAGGAACATGGCAGAGCTTACTTTCAGTTACATGCATACCAGAACCTCGCCGTCCACCTCGATCATCGAGTCCTTGGCGGGGAATGGCTGACGTCCTTCGCATGCCGGGGCCAACTCTGGTGCAGAGCGTACGCTGAGATCTGTACCGGTGGATTCATCGAAGAGCGCGTCTACTGCCCATCCGATCGCCATGGCAGAAGTGTTCATATCGCCTTGGGCAATGCCGGGTGCCAGTGAGTGGTACCAGTGGGCGCCAGTAATGGCGATTTTGCCGGAGACGGCCGGATGATCCGCTGCTGCTCGCAGGGCGATCGCCTGTGCTTGGGCAATATCCCAGCGGTTCAGGCGCTGCTGATTGAGCAGAAGCGAGTTGCTGTGAGCGCAGAACAACAAAGCGCTAACGACGAAGAGCGCCGTCGCGGCGATCTGCCGTCGTGGCTTCTCCCGGGAGAGCAGAAGCATGGCGGTACCTGCAAGGACGAACGCAAACGATATCAGCGTCCTGGGTACGGGCCACCACGTGCTGGATAGCGTTACGGGCACTACAGTTATGGCAATGCCGGCCAGAAGGAAGTAAAGGGCAATCAGCGAGCCGCGCAGTTCAGAAGCGCGAAGCGGAATGAAAAGAATGATGATGGCGGCAAGCGACGTAAGCTTTGCGAGCGGAGATGCCACCGTCTCGGTGCGATACAGCAACTGCGGAATGAGGGTTGCGAGCTGACCGGCCCGCTCACCCAACTGGGACATCGCCAGGACTGAAGCGCGGCCATCCGTTGGGATATCAAGCGCAAGGCGAAGACAGGCTGAAAGGAGAACGTTGACCCCGATAAGCACGGCACCTGTTGCAGCGGAGTACAGCGTGGCACGAAGCAAGGCGCCGACTAGACTGCGCTTCGCGACTGATTCATCGCGGAGCAGCAGATGAAGATGGATGTACAGCACCGCCGCTGCGCAGTAACACACGGCGAGCTGGTTGAAGCCCATCGCGCCGCCACCTGCCAGCGTTGCCAGGATCAGGTTTGTTGCCCTGTTCCCGTCACTGGATATGGCCTTCCGATAGCTCAGGGCTGCCAGCCAGACGAGGACGAACATCATGGACATCGGCAATGCGGATTGCCTGAAAGTCACGTACTCGGTGTAGTAAGAGTGAGCACCAAGCACAGCAGCGATCGATGCCAGTGCGGCCCGGGACGTATCCGCGGCCGGGGCAAGAACGGCAGTGAAGAAGAGGCCACTGAACAGCATTGAGGCTATCAAGGAGATAACCGAAAAGCTGAGCATGTTCAGCGAACTGCCTTGCAAGAGAAAATCGATCAGCGCCGTTCCGTACCGGCCTTGGGTCAAGAAAAAGGCAATCTGCTCCCCCTCATGCTGGCGGCTGATGATCTGGTAATCATCGATCGCGTAGCCCGGGAACAGTCCAACGTACTTTGAAACCAGGAAAGCAGCACAGTACGACAGGAGCGCGATCGCCGCCGGCGTCAATCTCGCCGGGGCGCCTTGGCTGGCCGGAGCCATGATGCCGATCACGCGAATGCCTCGGCCAGAGCTTCGTCTGCCGCCCTCAACAGATCCGCCATCTGAGGCTCCAGGCCTAGCCAGAGCGGCATGCGGACCAGGCGGTCGGAGGTGCTGTCGGTGACCGCAAGACTTCCATGTGTCCGTCCGCATTCGATGCCGGCAGGAGACGAATGAAGGGGAATATAGTGGAAGACTGCCTGGACGCCACGGGCGCGAAGTCCGTCAATGAAGCGAGTGCGATGCTCCAGCGAGGGCAGGAGCATGTAATACATATGGGCATTGTGAGTGCAGTGCGCGGGGACTATAGGACGACGGATCCGGCCTGCGTCCTCATGGGAAGCTGCCCACTTGTCATAGGTGTCCCAGATCGCAAGCCGACGACGAGTGATTTCACTGGCATCGTCCATCTGTGCCGAAAGAAACGCTGCAGTGATCTCACCGGGCAGGTAAGACGATCCGACGTCTACCCAGGTGTACTTGTCGACCTGCCCCCGGAAGAAGCGACTGCGATTCGTGCCCTTCTCGCGGATGACCTCTGCCTGCTCCACGTACTGGTCGTCGCGACAGAGAAGCGCGCCGCCTTCCCCGGAAATGATGTTCTTCGTTTCATGGAAGCTGAAGGCGCCAAGGTCGCCGATGGTACCCAGCGGGCGCCCCTTGTAGGTCGACATGATCGCCTGGGCGGCATCTTCCACCACGGGGATTCCATGGCGCTGCGCAATGGAAAGGATCTCATCCATCTCGCAGGAGACGCCCGCATAATGCACCACGCAGATGGCTTTCGTGCTTGGCGTGATCGCGGCTTCGATCAATTTTTCATCGATGTTGAGCGTATCCTCCCGGATGTCCACAAACACCGGGGTAGCGCCGCGAAGGGCGAATGCGCTCGCGGTAGAGACAAATGTAAAGGAGGGAAGGATTACTTCGTCGCCGGGCTTCAGGCGCAACAGCAGCGCCGCCATCTCCAATGCTGCCGTGCAAGAGTGGGTAAGCAGCGCCGATTTGGCGCCGGTATTCTCTTTCAGCCACGAATGGCAGGCTTTGGTGAACGGGCCGTCACCCGAAAGGTGCCCGTTGACGTGGGCCTGTTCAATCAAGCCGAGTTCCTTCCCCGTCATGTAGGGGCGATTAAAACGAATCATTTGGGCACCAGGTAGGCAGGTTGGGCGAAGTTCAGCCTTGGCTGAGAATTAGAAGGCCGACGACAACGGTGGTCAATCCAACGACCTTTGCTGTGGTAAGTGTCTCACCAAACAAGGGGACGGCTACAATGCAGACGATCAGGAAGTTGAGCGCCATGAAGGGGTATGCCTTGCTGAGCTCCAGCCGCGACACCGCCAGCATCCAGCATAAGGAAGCGCCAAAGGCGGCGACGAAGGCGGAGATGACCCAAGGCTGCAGCAGGAGCTGGAACACCGCGGGAAGTCGGGAAATCAGTCCCGTCGTTGCCGGCTGAAAGAGGGTGGCCTGCCACTTGATCATCAGCTGTCCGTAGCTGGTCAGGAGGATGGTCATCGCAACCATCACCCACGGGAACATCTGGCTCACTGCGATGCTCCTGCGGCCGCAAGGCGGCGGTCCAGATGATATGTGTCATAGGCTTTGAACAACTGCAGTCCGGCCTTCGTCCACTGGCGCTGGACGGTGTAGTTCCAGATCTGTGTGGAGATGACCAGCCGACTCAGGAACTGCTCCGAATGATGGCAAATGATCTTGCGAAGCAATGCGCCATACAATCCGCGACGTTCAAAATCCGGGTGAACCGCATTGAGAACAATTTCGACCTGATGGGCGTCGGCATCGCACGTGGCAAAGCCTGCAACCTGTCCATCGAATTCGGCCACCCATGTGCTGGAGAGCTGCTGATCATCCAGCCTGCTCAACGCCCATTCCACGTATCCAGCGTGGACAAGCTCCTTGGAAAGCAACGGGTTGGCCGAGTAATGGGATCGGTATCCCGTAAAGCTGTCTTTCGCAATGGCTGAGATCGCGCTGCTGTCTTCAGGCGTTGCTTGGCGCACATGATCCGGAGATGCGAGCGACGTCATTCCATTGAGGTCCATCCCGTAGTACACAAGTGTATCTGCGTGAATGACGGTGTGGCCCATGCGGGCAAGGGTGGTGGGGACCGAAGTCTCTCCGGCAGGCACCCTGAAAATGACAAGGTCCGCCGGCGCCTGATCGATCTCTGCCACAACGGCGTCATGCACGGAGCGGCCTTCGGCCGTGCCACGCATCACCTTGATGTTGAACCGCTTGCTGTCGAAGGGTGAGTCCGATAAAACGAGCGCAGTCACTGGCGCTGCTCCCGAGTGTCTTGCCACACAAGATATTGAGGGCGGCCTTTGGATTCCCCGTGCACTTTGCCAAGATACAGGCCGAGCACCCCGATGCTCCCCATCAGCAAACTGCCCACCAGCCAAATGGACGCAACGATACTGGTGAAGCCGGCAACCCGGATGTCACCCGCACTGTAGCGATACACGGCAAAGGCCGCGATCGCTGCGGCGACGGCAGCAATGACCAATGCTGCCGTCATCACCAACCTCAAGGGCTTGTCGGAGAAGGAAAGGGCAATTCTGGTGGCCATCCGCAGCAGAGCCCCCAACGTGTAGCCACTTTTCCCCTCGCTCCTTCGCGCGTGCGGGACAACAATCTTTACGGTATTGAAGCCGGTCCAGCGCACAAGCAGCGGAAGAAATCGATCCGTCTCCGGCATCCTGTTCAGTGCATCGACCACTTTGCGGCTGTAAACCCCGAAATTGGCGGTGGTCGGGTCGTACTCGGTATCCGTAAGCCAGCCAAGCGTGCGGTAGAATGCGATCGACCCCGAGCGCTTGAACCAGCCGTCCTGGCGCTCGGCCCGTTGCCCAAGCACAACTTCCACGCCATCCTGCATGGCCGCCAGCATCGGAGCGATGGCTTCGGGAACATCCTGAAGGTCGCAGTCCATTACGACGACCCGTCCGCCCTGAGCGCTTGCGAGCCCTGCGCTGATGGCCGCGTGCTGTCCGAAGTTGCGGGACAGTCGCAGACCTCGAACAACCGGATGGCTGGCCGACAGCTCTTCGATCCTCGACCAAGCGCGATCCGGACTCTGGTCGTCTACAAGTATCACTTCAAAGCTGAGGCCTTCGCCCGTCAAAGTAGCGCCCACACGCTCTACCAGCTCTTCCAGGCAGCCCTTGCAGCCATAGACTGGCACGACGACGGACACGTCGATTGGCGCAGCATTGCCGAGATCCCCTTGCGGAGCAGTTGCGTTGGTAGCGTTCAAAGCGAAGTCCTGTTCAGTGAAACGAGCGTCAAAGTGCAGCTTCCAACTCCGGAAGCAACGTAAACAGATCACCCACCAGCCCGATATCGGCAATCTCGAAGATCGGCGAATCCGGGTCCTTGTTGATCGCCACGATGGTGCCGGCGTCCTTGATCCCGGTCAGGTGCTGGATGGCACCGCTGATGCCCACTGCCACATACAGCTCCGGCGAAATGATCTTGCCGGTCTGGCCCACCTGCAGGTCGCTGGGCACGTAGCCGGCGTCCACCGCAGCGCGCGAGGCGCCCACGGCCGCGCCGAGCTTGTCGGCCAGCTGGAAGATGACCTTGAAGTTCTCTTCCGAGCCCACGCCACGGCCACCGGAGACCACGCGCTTGGCGCTCTGCAGGTCCGGGCGGTCGGTGGCGCCGGCGGCCAGGCCGATGAAGCGGGTGTGGGTGGGCAGGGCCGCGTCCACGCTGGCCGCTTCAACCGGGGCGCTGCCGCCCTGGGCCGCTTCCGGCCAAGAGGCGGCGCGCACGGTTGCGACCACGATCTGGTCGGCCGGCACGTCCACGGTGATGATCGCGTTGCCCGCGTAGATCGGGCGCTTGAAGCTGTGGCTGCCTTCCACGGTCATCAGGTCCGAGACCTGGTTCACGCCCAGCAGGGCGGCCACGCAGGGCATCAGGTCCTTGCCGAAGGTGGTCGAAGGGCCAAACACGTGGGTATAGCCCTTGGCCAGCTGCGCGATCTGCGGGGCCAGCACCTGGGCCAGCGCCTGCGCGTTGGCGGCATTGGCCACGGTCAGCACCTTGGCCACGCCGGCCAGGCCGGCGGCCTGGGCTGCCACGGCCGCCGGGTCGGCGGCCAGTACCAGCACGTCGATGCTGGCGCCACTGATGGCGGCGGCCGCGCTCACGGTCTTGGCGGTGGCGGCGTTGAGCTTGCCGTCATGGTGTTCGGCAACAACGAGGATCTTGGTCATTACAGCAACCCCTTCTGCTTGAGTGCGGCAACCAGTTCGGCCGCGTCCTTGACCATCACGCCCTTGCTGCGCTTGGACGGCGAGGCGTACTGGGTGGTCTTGAAGGTATCGGCGGCGTCAACGCCCAGGTCGGCCAGCTGCAGCGTTTCCAGCGGCTTGGCCTTGGCCTTCATGATGTCGGGCAGCTTGATGAAGCGCGGCTCGTTCAGGCGCAGGTCGGTGGTGACCACGGCCGGCAGGTCCACTTCCAGCGTTTGCAGGCCGGCGTCGACCTCGCGGGTCACCGTGGCCTTGCCGTCGGCGATGTCCAGCCTGCTGGCGAAGGTCGCCTGCGGGCGGCCCCACAGCGTGGCCAGCATCTGGCCGGTCTGGTTGGCATCGTCATCGATGGCCTGCTTGCCCAGGATCACCAGGTCCGGCTGTTCCTTCTCGACCAGCTTGAGCAGGGTGCGCGCGGCGGTCAGCGGCTGGATGGCCTGGTCGGTGACCACGTGGATGGCACGGTTGGCGCCCATGGCCAGGCCGTTGCGCAGGTGCGCCTGGGCGTCGGCCGGGGCGATGGTGGCCACGATCACTTCTGTGGCGATGCCCTTGTCGCGCAGGCGAAGGGCTTCTTCCAGCGCGATTTCATCGAACGGATTGGGGGACAGCTTGACGCCGTCGGTGACCACGCCGGAACCGTCCGGCTTGACCTGAATGCGGACGTTGTAGTCCACCACGCGCTTGTACGCGACGAGGATTTTCATCTGGTGCGGGATCCTTCAATAACGGGAAACGTCCGGCGCCAGGAGGCAGCAGCCGGTTCGGGGGTGGGACAGCAATTCTAACTGCCTAGCCGCGACCATGCGAAGGCGTATGGATTGGTGCGGCGCACCATAAATGTTGGTCTGCCCCTCGGCATTCACGCGCGGCACGCAGTCGTGAAGACACCCGCCATGTATTCTATTGCGCTGTGTCAGGCGTGCCAGAGACGGCCCGTCGACGAACCACGATCAGGAGAATGGGTAGTGCCCACATGGCTTGTCACCGGCGGAGCCGGATTCATTGGCGGTAACTTTGTCCTCGAAGCGGTCGCCCAGGGCGTCCGCGTCATCAATCTGGATGCGCTGACCTACGCGGGTAACCTGAAGACCCTGGCCTCGCTGGAGGGCAACCCGAACCATGTGTTTGCACATGGGGACATCGGCGATGGTGACCTGGTGGCAGGCCTGCTGGCGCAGTACCAGCCCGATGCGGTGGTCAATTTCGCCGCGGAAAGCCACGTGGACCGTTCCATCGACGGCCCGGGTGCCTTCATCCAGACCAACGTGGTTGGGACCTTGGGCCTGCTCGAAGCCGTGCGTGACTACTGGAAGGCACTGCCGGCCGACAAGGGGCAGGCGTTCCGCTTCCTGCACGTCTCTACCGACGAGGTGTACGGCACGCTCGGCGAGACTGGCAAGTTCAGCGAAACCACCCCTTATGCGCCCAATTCGCCGTACTCGGCGTCAAAGGCCGCTTCGGATCACCTGGTGCGCGCATTCCACCACACCTACGGGCTGCCGGTGCTGACCACCAACTGCTCGAACAACTACGGCCCGTACCACTTCCCGGAAAAGCTCATTCCGCTGGTGATCGCCAAGGCGCTGGCCGGCGAACCGCTGCCGGTCTATGGCGACGGCAAGCAGGTGCGCGACTGGCTATTTGTGAGTGACCACTGCGAAGCGATCCGTACCGTGCTGGCCAAGGGCCAGGTCGGCGAGACCTACAACGTGGGCGGCAACTCCGAAAAGGAAAACATCGAAGTGGTGCACGCGATCTGCGCACTGCTCGATGCGCGACGCCCGCGCGAAGACGGCCAGCCGCGCAGCAGCCAGATCACCTACGTGGCGGACCGCCCCGGTCACGACCGCCGTTACGCGATTGATGCCTCCAAGCTCAAGGACCATCTGGGCTGGGAACCGAAGTACACCTTCGATCAGGGCATCGCGTTCACCGTCGACTGGTACCTGGACAACCAGGAGTGGGTCAACGGCGTGCTCGACGGCAGCTACCGTCTGCAGCGTATCGGCACCGCAGCTTGAATCAAGGATTTAACATGACGCAGCGTAAAGGCATCATCCTCGCCGGTGGTTCGGGCACGCGCCTGTATCCGATCACCAAGGGCGTCAGCAAGCAGCTGCTGCCGGTGTACGACAAGCCAATGATCTACTACCCGCTCAGCGTTCTGATGCTGGCGGGAATTCGCGACGTGCTGATCATCAACACCCCGCACGAGCAGGCCTTGTTCCAGGCATTGCTGGGCGATGGCTCGCAGTGGGGCATGAATATCGAGTATGCCGTGCAGGCCAGCCCGGATGGACTGGCGCAGGCTTACTTGATCGGCAAGGACTTTGTTGGCGGAAAGCCGAGCTGCCTGGTGCTGGGGGACAATATTTTCCACGGGCATGGATTGAGCGAAGTGCTTCACAGCGCCGACCAGCGCCAACAGGGCGCTACCGTGTTCGGCTACTGGGTCAATGACCCGGAGCGCTACGGTGTTGCCGAGTTCGACAAGCAGGGCAAAGTCGTGGACCTGGTCGAAAAGCCGGAAAAGCCGCGGTCCAACTATGCGGTTACTGGCTTGTACTTCTACGACGGAAATGCCAGCGACTACGCTGCCGAGCTCAAGCCCTCACCGCGCGGAGAACTGGAAATCACCGATCTCAACCAGCGCTACCTGCGCGATGGCCAGCTGCATCTGGAAGCGCTCGGTCGTGGCTTTGCCTGGCTTGACACCGGCACCCACCAGTCGTTGCTGGAGGCGTCGAACTTCATCGAAACCATCCAGACCCGGCAGGGTTTGCAGGTTTGCTGCCCGGAGGAAATCGCGTATGGCCGTGGCTGGATCAATGATGCGCAGCTGGAGGCCCTGGCGGCACCGCTGATCAAGAATGGATATGGCCAGTATCTGCACAAGTTGCTCCAGCGAGGCGTCGTGCGGTGAAGTTGATTGCGTCGTCGCTACCGGGTTGCGTCTTGATCGAGCCGTCCGTGTTCGGTGATGCCCGTGGTTTCTTCTTCGAAACGTGGAACGCTGAGCGGTATGCGGAGCAGGGGCTGCCCGGTAGTTTCGTGCAGAGCAACGTGTCCAGCTCTGCGCGTGGCGTCTTGCGAGGCCTGCACTACCAATGGCCGCGGCCCCAAGGGAAGCTGGTGACGGTATTGCAGGGCGAGGTCTATGACGTAGCGGTGGATATCCGGCAGGGTTCGCCAACATTCGGTAGGTGGGAGGCCTTCATCCTCAGTGGAGAAAATCGTCGGCAGTTGTGGATTCCTCCGGGATTTGCACACGGCTTTGCGGTGCTGTCCGAGACCGCGCTGTTCAACTACCTGTGTACGGATGTGTACGTAAAGGAAGCGGACGCCGCAATTCGATGGAATGACGCAGACCTCGCCATAGATTGGCCGATCACTTTGCCATCACTGTCGGCAAAGGATCAGCAGGCCCCCTTCCTGAAGGAGGTCTCCGGCGATCGGCTGCCGGTGTACGCAGCATGACGATCCTGGTATTTGGTGGTAACGGCCAGCTCGGTCAGGAACTGCTGCGGGCGCTGGCACCGCAGGGACGCGTGGTTGCCACTACCAGAAGCGGAGTACTGACTGACGGTACGCCGTGCGAACGTGCTGATTTTGGGTGCCCAGAAACGCTGGCTGCCGTGCTTGGGCGCGTCCGTCCAAGTTGGGTCCTGAATGCCGCGGCATTCACCAATGTGGACAGGGCCGAAGACGAGCCCGATCTCGCCCGGCGAATCAATGAAATCGCTCCGGGTGTAATCGCGCGTTGGTGCGCCTTGGCTGGTATTCCGCTGGTGCACTATTCGACTGATTACGTTTTCGATGGAAATGCGTGCCGTCCCTATCGCGAAGATGACGCGACCGCGCCGCTTGGCGTGTACGGGCTCAGCAAGCTCGCCGGCGAAAATGCCGTTCGCGATGCAGGTGGCCGTCATATGATTTTCCGAACGGCATGGGTGTACGCACCGCACAGTGCAAATTTCCTGCGGACAATGCTGCGTCTCGGTACCGACCGTGACGTTCTGAAGGTAGTGGCAGATCAGTTCGGAACGCCGACCCCTGCATCCCTCATCGCGAATGCGACATCAAAAGTGATGCGTCATCCGGGTGCGCTTTCCGGATTGTGGCATCTGACCGCTCAGGGCCAAACGAGTTGGCATGGGTTCGCCAAAGCCATTTTCGCCGAAGCAGTCGAGCGCGGAGTACTGGCAAAGGCGCCGAAGGTAGAGGCCATCCCGACGGCTGGCTACCCCACCAAGGCCCGACGGCCGGCGTATTCCCGGCTGGACGTCAGCAAGTTTCAATCGGATTTCGAAATTACTCTTCCGAGCTGGCAGGAAGGCTTGGCCGGGGTAATGGCGCAGGTCAGATAAAGAAGCAACTACTCGCTCTCGGCTTCCATCTTCTTCGCCACCACAAGACCACTGCCGCCGATCGGGAAGCGAACGCCCGCCTTGATCATACCCCGCTCAACTGCCATCGCCCCCAGCAGTGCGCGATTCAGCAGTGATGGAAGGTTGAGTTCCGGCATGCCGTCTTCCGCAGGTGCCCGTTTACGTGAGAAACGAGAGACGTAGAGCAGTGGTAGCAGAAGGCTGACAAATGAGCTTTCGAAGACGACGCGGAACCCGGCTTTTTCCAACTTCTGCCTGAGCTCACCTATACCGTACCGGCGCACATGGCATGCGTACTCGTCGGTGCTGCTCCAGAGCCAGGAATGCTGGGGAACGGTGAAGATGGCGCCCCCGCCCGGTGCGACGGCGCGATGGATCTCGTCAAGCACCGTGCCATCCTCTTCGATGTGTTCCAGGACATCGAAGGCGCCGATGACGTCGAACTCCTGGTCATAGGGTATTCGCCGCGCATCCATCTGAAAAAGTTCCGCACCTTTTACGCGCTCAGCGGCATACGGAAGGCCCGCACTGAGGATTTCGCTTCCCGCCATTCGGGCGCCGGGAAATGCCCCTGAGACGCTACTCAGCACCACGCCGGTACCACAGCCGATCTCGAAGAAGCTGCGCATGTCATTAAAGTGTCGTTTCACGGCCCAGACAAGCAGGCTGCTTCGCGCCCTGAACCAAAAATTGCTGGCCTCAAGGCTCGCCAGTTGCGAGAACACCTCCGGCCGGAAACCCGTAGTGGCGCTCGAGAACTCAGGAGAAAATGCCAAGGTTCCGTCGATCAAAGCCGGTGCAAATCCGCATTCGGGACATCGCCAATCTACCGAATCGTGTGTCGACGAGCATTCGATGCATCGCTTCATCTCTGGCGCCTCCGAGAGTATGGGTTGAAGAGCAACTCGATGAATTTTTGTTGAATTATGTACGGGGTTCATTCATATTTGCGCTTCTTAAGCGCTTTGTCAAAATCGACGCAATGCCAGACAGGGAATGTCCGTGAATCTCGTTTACCGGGTTGTCTTCAACCGTTCTTTGAATTGTCTCCAGGTGGTATCTGAATTGGGCGCGCTCGCCGGCAAGGCAGCGGGCGCTGGCTTGCGCCTCGCCCCTCGACTGGCCCCGCTTGCGACAGCCCTCGTGCTCTGCTGCATCAGTGCGAGCGCGCTCGCCGCTGACCCGGGCTGGAACGAGTGGCAAGGCACCGTCGACAACGATTGGAGCGACCCCGCCAACTGGCAGCTGGGCGTGCCCACGGCCACGTCCTCGCCGGCCTATATCGATAGTGGACGCACGGCGCTGGTCAGTGGCTCTGGTGCGCACTCCAGCTCGATCCGGGTTGGCGACACAGGCAGGGGTACGCTGAACATCCAGTCGGGCGGTGCAGTGCAGATCGGGACGGATGCGTTCGTAGGCTACTTGAGGGGGGCCGTCGGAAACATTGCAGTCGAAGGCCGGGATAGCCGCTTGGATGTCGGCCAGACGCTTTACGTTGGGCAGTCAGGCGAAGGTAAGGTTGAAGTTACCGGCGGCGCCTCTATGACAAGCGCGGTTGCGCACATCCGTAGGGGCGTGGTTGAGGTATCAGGTGCGGGCAGCAACTGGACCAACAGCAGGAATCTGGCTATTGGAGACATCGGCCGGGGCACGCTGAGAATTCTTGATGGCGGGCAGGTGAACGTTGTCACAGGGTGGGTGAGCATCGGAGAAACCAACCGCACCCTGGGTGCTGGCCATGGAGAAGTGCTGGTTTCTGGTGCCGGATCGCGCTTTTCCATTTCTGGTTCGGGCGCGAGCCTTGGCGTCGGCATGTGGGGGTATGGCAGCATCACCGTCGAGAACGGGGGGGTTGCAGCGCTCGATGCTTCACTGGGTATGGGTTATGCCGCCCGTGGTCGCGTCCTGGTTACCGGTGCTGGTTCAAGCTGGACGGGCGACGAGCTTTCAGTTGGGGCATACAGCGAGGGTTACTTCGAAATCGCCGACGGCGCAACGGCAGAGATACGCGGCCAGATTGGCCTCAGTCTATATGAGGACGGAGCCGGGACGCTACGCGTGGGTAAGGATGCCGTATTGATCGTAGGTGGCCGCGATCCGGACGCGGCGAGCCGCATCTTCTCCAACAACGGCGGAGGTTCGGTGGAACTGGAAGGCGGTACGCTGCGGTCACAGGGCGATCTCGTCGTGTCGACCGCATTGACGGTGGGGGCGGCCTCTACGCTGGATACCGAAGCTCAAATCGACATTTCCGGTGCAATAGGAGGAACGGGGCGCTTGTACAAGGTTGGCTCTGGAAATCTGTTGCTTCGTGGTAACAACACCTGGAGTGGCGGTCTGCAGGTCAATAACGGCAGCGTTTCCGTGTTCGGCAACCAGGCGTTGGGTAACGGTCTGCTGGAGATGGCGGATGGCACCGCGCTCGCTATCGCTGACGGCGTGGTGTTGGGAAACCAGATAGCACTTCTCGGCGGGGTCGATGTGTCGGTAGCAACCGGCGGCAGCGCAACGCTGGCGGGAACGCTGCGCGATGGTGTTCTGGTCAAACGCGAGGGCGGCGAGCTGGTGCTCGGCGGGGGTGCCTTCAACGGTGCCACGCGTGTTGAAGACGGAACACTCCGCGTGTTGAACCTCGCCTTGCCTACCGGCGACATCTACATTGGTGGCGCAGGGGTGGTCCGGCTGGATTCGGTCGGTTCGCTCGACTACGCCGGCAAACTTAGCGGGACGGGGACCTTCCAGCAGGGCCGCAACCAACTCGTCTTCAGTGGTGACAGCAGCGGCTACGCGGGAATCGTTGCGGTCGACGGCGGCCGTGCCATCATCAATGGCAGCCTGGGGGGGCAGTTGAACCTCAGTAACCAGGCACAACTTGCCGGCAACGGCACGCTCGGAAGTGCGCACCTGATGAGCGGTAGCGTACTGGATCCGGGAGCGGAAGCGACTGTTGGGCGGCTCGCAGTCAGTGGCGACCTCATTTTCGACGGCAGCGCAACCTATCGGGTGGACGTCGCCGCCGACGGCAGCAGTGATCGTGTCGACGTGACTGGCCGCGCCACGCTGGGAGGAGCATCCACGCTGGCGGTGGCGGCATCTGGAGACTGGCAACCGTCCACGCGCTATACCGTTCTGACTGCGGGCAACGGCATCAGTGGCAACTTTTCCACAGTTGGCAGCGACTTTGCTTTCCTGACGCCAACGCTCAGCTACGACGCCAATGCGGTGTACCTGACCATGGCCCGCAACTTGGGCTCCTTCGCCGACTTGGGGCTGACGGCGAACCAGCAGCAGGCTGCGGGCGCGGTCGAAGCCTTGGGATATGGCCATGCTGTTTACGATGCAGCGGTGCGTTTGTCGTCCGATGAGGTGATTCCGGCGTTTGATAGCTTGTCGGGTGAGGTGCATGCGTCCACCCGCGGCGCGCTGTTGCAGAATCGCTTCCTGCACGATGGCATTGACCGCTACCTGGATGGTGCCGCCATCAGTGGCGACATCACTCCCGGAATCCGTGCCTGGCTGGCCGCTAGTGGCATCCAGACACATATCGATGGAACCTCCGAGAACGCTGCATATCGAGTTCAGGGGCAGGGCGTCATGGCAGGCGCGGGTTGGCGGCTCGGCGACTCGCTGGAGCTTGGCGTGGCCGCTGGCCATCAGCGGCTGGACAACCAGCTGCGCGAACGCATCGCGTCGGCCGAGACTGATGCGACAGAGTACGGGGTATACGCGAACTATCGCTGGCAGGGCTTGAGCCTGCGCGGCGGTGTGACCCGGGCCGACTTCCGCACGGATACGACCCGTACCACGGCAGTGGGGCCGCGCTTCAGCGAAGACCTGTTGGCCCGCGAGGACGCGACCGGCACCACGGCGTTTGTGCGGGCGGGGTGGACCTTTGGTGGTCCGCGTCTGCAGCTGACCCCGGAGCTCGAACTGGCCGACGTGCGGCTGAAGAGCGATGGTACCCAGGAGCGTGGGGGAGACAGCGCCTTGAAACTGGACGCAGCCGATAGCCGTTACCGCACCGCACTGACTGCGCTGAAGGCAGATTGGGACATCAGTAACGGACAGCAGGACCGGGCCGTGGTGAGCGCACGCTTGGGTTGGCAGTACGCCGACGGTGACCGGCTTCCGACCGCGACCGCGCGCTTCGCTGCCGGTACGCAGGAATTCACCATCGCCGGCGTTCCGCTCGCTCGCAGCAGCGTCCTGGCCCAGCTGGGAGTAGCGGTGAAGACGAGCACGCAAAGCCGCCTGTCGCTGCAGATGCAGGGGCGAAAGGGGGATGGGCAGCGCGATGTCGGCGCCCAGTTCAACTGGTCACTTGCGTTCTGAGACTGAGAGCCATGCAACGACGAAGCGCGCCCGCGAGCGCGCTTCGTCGTTTAGGTCCGTGAGTGGCCCTCGAACCCAAGAAAGTCGTTCTCAACCATGAGGCTCTTGGGCTGAATCCAGATCAATCCCCAGGGCGGGCCACCATGTCCGATTCCTTTGGCAACCTTGGAACGGTTGTATCATCTGGTCCCCCTGCCTGGATGGAAATTCTGCAATGTGCGGCATTGTTGGCGCGATCGCGGATCGCGATGTGGTACCGGTACTGATCGAAGGTCTGAAGCGCCTGGAATACCGCGGCTACGATTCATCCGGCATCGCGGTGCTGGACCAGACCCAGTCCCAGCCCGACGTACGCCGCGTGCGCCGCACCGGCCGCGTGGCCGAAATGGAGAAGGCCGCGGCCGCTGAAGGCTTCGATGCCACCCTCGGCATCGGCCACACCCGCTGGGCCACCCATGGCGGCGTGACCGAGGCCAATGCCCACCCGCACATCAGCCACGGCGTGGCGCTGGTGCACAACGGCATCATCGAGAACCACGAGGAGCAGCGCGAGAAGCTGCGCGCGCTCGGCTACGTGTTCGAGTCGCAGACCGACACCGAAGTCATCGCCCACCTGATGCACCATCACCTCAAGGGCGGCGACAGCCTGCTCTCGGCGCTGCAGCGTACGGTCAAGGAACTCACCGGTGCCTATGCGCTGGCGGTGATGAGCCGTGCCGAGCCGGACCACTTCGTCTGCGCACGCATGGGCTGCCCGCTGCTGGTGGGCCTGGGCCAGGGCGAGAACTTCGTCGCCTCCGACGTCTCGGCCATCATCTCCTCCACCCGCAACGTGATCTTCCTGGAAGAGGGCGACACCGCCGACATCCGCCGCGATGGCGTGCAGGTGTTCGACGAGCACAACCTGCCGGTGGACCGTGGCGTGCACCAGTCGGATGTGTCGCTGGCCTCGCTGGAGCTGGGCCCGTACCGCCACTTCATGCAGAAGGAAATCCACGAGCAGCCGCGCGCGCTGGGCGACACCATCGAAGCGGCCATCGACGCCGGCGGCTTCCCGGCCGAACTGTTCGGCAAGAATGCAGAAGCCGTGCTGGCCGGCATCGAAGGCGTGCAGATCCTCGCCTGCGGCACCAGCTACTACTCCGGCCTGACCGCGCGCTACTGGATCGAATCCATCGCCGGCCTGCCGTGCAGCGTGGAAATCGCCAGCGAGTACCGCTACCGCGCCGCCTATGCCAACCCGAAGCACCTGATCGTCACCATCTCCCAGTCCGGTGAAACCCTGGACACGATGGAGGCGCTGAAGTACGCCAAGTCGCTGGGCCACCTGCACACGCTGTCGATCTGCAACGTGCCCGAAAGCGCCATCCCGCGCGCCAGCGAACTGGTGTGCTACACCCGTGCCGGCGCCGAGATCGGCGTGGCCTCCACCAAGGCCTTCACCACCCAGCTGGCCGCACTGTTCCAGCTGACCGTGGTGCTGGGCAAGCTGCACGGCCGGGTGGATGCGGCGCAGGAAGCGGACTACCTGGAGCAGCTGCGCTTCCTGCCGGGCAGCGTGCAGCACGCGCTGAACATGGAGCCGCAGATTGCCGCGTGGGCCGAGCGTTTCGCGCGCAAGAGCAGCGCCCTGTTCCTGGGCCGTGGCCTGCATTACCCGATCGCGCTGGAAGGCGCGCTCAAGCTCAAGGAAATCACCTACATCCACGCCGAGGCCTACCCGGCCGGCGAGCTCAAGCACGGCCCGCTGGCGCTGGTGGATGAAGACATGCCGGTGGTGGTGATCGCGCCCAACGACAGCCTGCTGGAGAAGGTCAAATCCAACATGCAGGAAGTGCGCGCCCGCGGCGGCGAGCTGTTCGTGTTCGCCGACCAGGACAGCCATTTTGTCGAGACCGACGGCGTACATGTCATCCGCACACCCAGGCATGTGGGTGCACTGAGCGCAGTGGTGCACACCATTCCTGTGCAGTTGCTGGCGTACCACACAGCATTGGCGCGCGGCACCGACGTGGACAAGCCACGCAACCTGGCAAAGAGCGTTACGGTGGAATGAAAGAAGGGCCGGTCAATGACCGGCCCTTTCTCTTTCAGCTTCGCCCGTACGTATCCTCGAAGCGCACGATGTCATCCTCGCCAAGATAACTTCCGGACTGCACCTCGATAAGCTCGAGCGGCAGCTTGCCCGGATTGCGCAGCCGGTGGGTCACGCCCAGCGGAATGTAGGTGCTCTGGTTTTCGCCCAGCAGGATTACCTCGTCACCACGAGTAACCTCGGCGGTGCCGCTGACCACCACCCAGTGTTCGGCGCGGTGGTGGTGCATCTGCAGGCTGAGCGTGCCGCCGGGCTTGACCGTGATCCGCTTGACCTGGAAACGCTCGCCGTTGTCGATCGAATCGTAGGCGCCCCAAGGGCGGTACACCTTGCGGTGCCAGGTGGCTTCGGGCCGTTGGTCGGCCTTGAGCCGGGCCACCACCTGCTTGATCTCCTGCATGCGGTCGCTGCGCCCGACCATCACCGCATCATCGGTCTCCACCACGATCACGTCATCCAGCCCGACCAGCGCGATCAGGCGCTCACCATAGGCGTAGGTGTTGCGGCAGTCGATGGCGATGACATCGCCGTGATGGGCGTTGCCATCGGCATCCTGCGCCGATACATCACGCAGCGCGGTCCACGAGCCTACATCGTTCCAGCCCGCGTCCAACGGCACCACCACCGCGTCGGCGGTTTTTTCCATTACCGCGTAGTCGATGGAATCGGCCGGTACGGCCGCGAAGGCCTCCTTGTCCAGGCGGGTGAAGTCGGTATCGCGCCGCGCCAGCTGCCAGGCGTTGCGGCTGGCCGCCAGCATGGCCGGCTGCAGGCGTTCCAGTTCGGCCAGGTAGCGCGAGGCCTTGAACAGGAACATGCCGCTGTTCCAGAAATACTCGCCCGACTGCACGTACTGCAGGGCGGTATCGGCATCGGGTTTTTCGACAAACCGGTCCACCGCGCGCACCGCATCGCCGGATGCGGCCTTGATGTAGCCGTAGCCGGTTTCCGGCCCGGTCGGCACGATGCCGAAGGTGACCAGCTTGCCATCACGTGCGGCCGGCAGCGCACGCAGCACGGCGGCGCGGAAGGCTTCCTCATCGGCAATCACATGATCCGACGGCAGCACCAGCAGCACCGGGTCGCCCTCTTCCAGGGTGGCTTCCAGCGCGGCCACCGCGATGGCCGGGGCGGTATTGCGCCCCACCGGCTCCAGCAGGATGGCCTGCGGCTGCACGTCCAGCTGCTGCAGCTGTTCGGCGGCGACAAACCGATGCTCTTCGTTGGCCACCACCAGCGGTGCGCGCCCGGCAATGGGCGCCACGCGCTGCCAGGTGGCCTGCAGCATGGTCTGTTCGCCGGCCAGCGCCAGGAACTGCTTGGGGTAGGCCTCGCGCGAGAGCGGCCACAGCCGCGTGCCGGAGCCGCCGGACAGGATCACCGGAAGGATGTCGTTCATCGGGCTGGGCCTCAGGATGCCTTGAGCAACTGGGAGATTTCATCGGTGCGCTGCTGCAGCAGGGCCGCATCGCCACGCGCTTCCACATTAAGCCGCAGCAGCGGCTCGGTGTTGGAGCTGCGCAGGTT
The DNA here is from genome assembly GCF_059134105.1 of Stenotrophomonas sp. FBCC-B152. Taxonomy (NCBI): domain Bacteria; kingdom Pseudomonadati; phylum Pseudomonadota; class Gammaproteobacteria; order Lysobacterales; family Lysobacteraceae; genus Stenotrophomonas; species Stenotrophomonas sp. FBCC-B152. The sequence continues at coordinate 144,271 of NZ_CP101442.1, forward strand.
GAAGCGCCACTGACCGAAGTCGGCGCTGATGCCGTCGGTGTGGTCCAGCACCGGCGCCTGCGCCGCGTAGTGCTCCATCACCCGGGCCACGGCGGCCTTGGCATCGGCGACCTTGAAGTTGATTTCGCCGCTGCACGGGAACTTCTGCATGCGCGCTTCCACCAGGTCGGCCAGCGAGCGGCCCGATTCGGACACCAGCGCGGCAATCAGCAGCCACGGGATCATGCCCGAGTCGGCGTAGGCGAACTCGCGGAAGTAATGGTGCGCGCTCATCTCGCCACCGTAAACGGCGTCTTCGTTGCGCATCTTTTCCTTGATGAAGGCGTGCCCGCTCTTGCACAGCACGGCCTGGCCACCGGCTTCTTCCACCATCTCAACGGTGTTCCACAGCAGGCGCGGGTCGTGCACGACCTTGCCGCCCGGCTGGCGCGCGAGGATGGCCTGGGCCAGCAGGCCCACCAGGTAATAGCCTTCGATGAAGCGGCCGGTGTGGTCGAAGAAGAAGCAGCGGTCGAAGTCGCCATCCCACGCGATACCGAAGTCCGCGCCGTGCTCGCGCACAGCCTGCGCCGTCATCTCGCGGTTCTCGATCAGCAGCGGGTTCGGAATGCCGTTGGGGAAGGTGCCATCGGGCTCGTGCGCGATGCGGACGAATTCGAACGGCAGGTGCGGGGCCAGCAGGTCCACGATGGTGCCCGCGCCGCCATTGCCGGCGTTGACCACCAGCTTCAGCGGCTTGAGCGCGGCGCGGTCCACGTAGCTGAGCAGGTGCTCGATGTAGGCGCTCTTGTCGGTGTGCGACTGGATGCCCGCCGTGGGCGCCGCGTCGGGCGCGGTGTCTGCCTCGACCGCATCGGAAATCGCGAACAGGCCGGTGTCCGAGCTGATCGGCCGGGCCTGCTGCTTGACCAGCTTCATCCCGTTGTAATCCATCGGGTTGTGGCTGGCGGTGACCATGACCCCGCCGGCGGCGTTGAGGTGGTCGACCTGGAAATAGACCTCTTCGGTGCCGCACAGGCCGATGTCCAGCACCTCGCGGCCGGCGCCGCGCAGGCCGGCGGCCAGCGCGTCCTGCAGGCCGGGGCTGGTCAGCCGCACGTCATGACCCACCACCACCGTGCCCGGCTCCAGCTGGGCTGCCAGCGCCACGCCGATCCGGCGCGCCAGCGTCTCGTTCAGCTCGTCCGGCACGCGGCCGCGGATGTCGTATGCCTTGAATGCGGGGAGGGTCATCGAAAGTCCTATCCATAAGTCAGTAGGCGAGTTTAGCCGCTGTGATGTATGGGAATCGTTTTCAGCCGGAATGTCGGTTTAGCCGGGGCTGTGCCCGGCAATGGCTACAATGGCCGCTTACATCAACGAGGTGAGGGCGTAGATGAGCAATTCCCCAGACAACGGCGGCCGGCGCGGCAAGCGCTATGCCAGCGCCGCCGAGGCGCTGCAGGGCGCAGTGGCCGATGGCCAGACCCTGGCGGTCGGCGGCTTCGGCCTGTGCGGCATTCCCGAGGCGCTGATCGCGGCGCTGCGCGATACCGGGGTGAAGGGCCTGACGGTGATTTCCAACAACGCCGGCGTGGACGGTTTCGGCCTGGGCCAGCTGCTGGAAACCCGGCAGATCAGCAAGATGATTTCGTCCTACGTGGGCGAGAACAAGGAATTCGAACGCCAGTACCTGGCCGGCGAGCTGGAACTGGAATTCAACCCGCAGGGCACCCTGGCCGAGCGCCTGCGCGCCGGCGGTGCCGGCATTCCCGCCTTCTTCACCGCCACCGGCTACGGCACCGTGGTGGCCGAAGACAAGGAAACCCGCGAGTTCGACGGCAAGCATTACGTGATGGAAACCGCGCTGCGCGCAGACGTGGCGCTGGTCAAGGCGTGGAAGGCCGACGAGGCCGGCAACCTGGTGTTCCGCAAGACCGCGCGCAACTTCAACCCGGCCTGTGCGATGGCCGGCCGGCTGTGCGTGGTGGAAGTGGAAGAGGTGGTGCCGGTGGGCAGCATCGACCCGGACCAGGTGCACCTGCCGGGCATCTACGTGCACCGCATCGTGCACAACCCCACCCCCGAAAAACGCATCGAACAGCGCACCGTGCGTGCGGAGGGCAACTGAGATGGCATGGACCCGCGATGAAATGGCGCAGCGCGCCGCCCGCGAATTGACCGATGGTGCCTACGTGAACCTCGGTATCGGCCTGCCGACCCTGGTGGCCAACCACATCCCCGAGGGCGTGGACGTTTGGCTGCAGTCGGAGAATGGCCTGCTCGGCATCGGCCCGTTCCCGACCGAAGCCGAAGTCGATGCCGATCTGATCAATGCCGGCAAGCAGACCGTTACCGCGCGTGCGGGTGCGAGCTACTTCGGTAGCCACGACAGCTTCGCGATGATCCGCGGCGGCCACGTCAACCTGGCCATTCTGGGCGCCATGCAGGTCACCGACAAGGGCGACCTGGCCAACTGGATGGTGCCGGGCAAGATGGTCAAGGGCATGGGCGGCGCCATGGACCTGGTGGCCGGCGTGCAGCGCGTGGTGGTGCTGATGGAACACACCGCCAAGAATGGCGAGCACAAGATCCTGGCCGAATGCACCCTGCCGCTGACCGGCGTGGGCGTGGTGGACCGGATCATCACCGACCTGGCCGTTTTCGATGTCAGCGAGGACGGCCTGAAGCTGGTCGAAGCCGCGCCGGGCGTGAGCACCGACGAGTTGAAGGAAAAGACCGGCGTCAGCTTCAGCTGAGGCGCCGCAAGCTGCCGGCTTGTGCCGGCAGCTTGGCGTCAGCCGGTCAACCCGGCTGCCTTTTTCACACGTGCACCTGTATGGCGCACAACGGAGGGGAGGAGGGCGGTGACTGCCTTGGCCTGTGTGCCCGCACCGTCATCGAAAAGCGAGCGCGGCAGGTGCGCATCCAGGAGTGGCCTCAGGGCCGAAAGCCGCACCCAGAACGAACCGGTGGCTTCCCCGTTCTCATGCTCGTCGATGGCAGGCTCCAGCCCCAGCCTGGCGCGCAGTGCACCCAGGTCGCGGTCGCTCACAGAGGCCGGCACCGCTCCCCGTGGTCCAGCGGCGATCATGCCGAGGTCCGGCTCGCTCACGAACGCCCGGAAGGCATTGCTGGCACAATCGGCTACCAGCAGATCGGCGTCTGACTGATGCGGGGCGTGGGGGCCGCCTGCAGAAAGATTCAGCAGTACCTGCTCGCCTTCCGCATACAGTCGCTCGGCGACCTGCAGGAAGGACAGCACATCGCTGCCCTGATCGGCAACGCTCTCGATCTCGGCTACCAGCGGGGTCTGCTGCACCGCCTGTTCAGTGGTGGGGCGCAGGCCCTCGGTAGTGGTGATGATGATCCGCCATTCCAGGCCCGTGCTGCCAATCGCGTTCAGCCGCTGCGTCAACGCGCTGACCTCGCGCGCGTGGATCAGCACACAGGGGCGGCTGGGAGCGTTTTTCGTTGATGGCTCACGCAGCGCCTGCCGGGTGGCATCCAGGTACGCATGGCCCAGCCGCAGGTCCGGCTCCAGTACCGCGCCCTCGGCCCACTCGTTCCAGGCGTTGATGAACACCAGACGCTGGTCCTTGGGCACCGGTGCAAGACGCTGGTGGATCGTGGTCGAGAGCCAGTCGCGGTAGCCGCGCGGGGATGCGTGCAGGTACACGCGGCCACGCCCGGAACGGCGCGCCTCGTTGTCCCAGCCGGGATTTACCCCGGGGTACAGCGGATAGTCGGGCAGGGGGCGCGCGGCGATCTCGCTGGCCAGCTCGCGCCAGTCGCGCACGTCACCGTGGAAATCCGGGTTGATCAGGTACTGGTCGGCGGTCAGCGAACGCGGGTTGCTCATGTTCGGCGGGAATTCAACGGCCGCATCGAAATCGATATCGCGCGGGTCCGGGCGCTCGAAGCCCTGCACGTACGCCAGGTGGATCTCGCCGATGTCGTGGTCGCGGCACCATTGCCGCCAGCGCTGCGCGGTGGCACGTGCGTCGGGCAGCAGGTGCGGGCGGTATACCAGCAGCATCGGCTTGCCATCCACCTTCAATGCGCGGCGGTCGCGCAGGTAGTCGGCCACGTGGGCGATGAAGGCGATATCGTCCTCGGTGCTGTGCTGCTGGCCAATGAGAATGTCATCGCCGCGCCCGTCCCAGCGCCGGGCCCAGTTCTCGTTGGCCCAGCACAGGCAGAACGGCATTTCGATGCTGTTGTCGGCCAGCCATTGGCGAAGCGGCGTCTCCAGCAGCGTGGTGCCACTGAACCAGTAGTAGTAGAAGCAGAACGCGCCAATGCCGTATTCCTGCGCCAAGCTGGCCTGTTCGCGCATGATCTGCGGGTTGCGCAGGTTGTAGAAGCCCAGGTCGGCCGGCAAACGCGGCTGCACGTGGCCCTCGAACTGCGGCAGGGCGCGGGTGACATTGCGCCATTCGGTGAAACCCTTGCCCCACCAGGCATCGTTCTGTTCGATCGGGTGGAACTGCGGCAGGTAGAACGCCACCAGGGTGGCCGGCAGCGTTGCAGGCAAGGCCTCGGCCCGGTACGGCACGTGGCCGATGGCTGGCTCATCGGCGCGGACCAGCGGGCGGCGGGCGCCGTCGCCGCCCGAACCATCAAGCCGCCCGCGCGGCGGTGGCGGCACCCAGTTCGAGTGCCGGTCCAGGAAGCGGCCGCGCAGGCGGTCGCGCTGCCCATCTGACAGGGGCAGCGCCCGGAAGCCCGTACGCAGGGCGAGATAGACCGCTGCGCGCAGCTTGGCCTTCAGGGTGGTCATGAACGGCAGACCCCGGTCAGGGCGAACGCGACAGCAGGCATGCAGGCTCCAGGACAACGGTAATGACCGCCATTCTCGGGGTTTGGCCGGACAGCAGCAAATGGGGGTGCCGCACTGCCGCCTACCCTCGTAGATCGACGCCTTGCGTCGATGCTCTACGAGCCACAACAGGCGGGACCGGCGCATCCACGCTCAGCAGGATGGCCCCGGGGCGATCCTCCACTTACTGCCGCGTGCCGCCAACGGCGCCGACTGCGCCGTTTCCCGTCTGCTCCGCAGGTTGTTGGTGGTGGTACTGCGGAACGAGTATCAGTGAATGCAAAATTCTGGAAATTCTTCGCGTCCCTTGAAAGCTTCGAATGGTCGATTGAAGTTTCCTATACCAGGGAGCATGGCGACGCTGGTCTCAGTTTTGTTGCGTACAACACGCCTAGACTCACGCCGCGCGTTGGGCGCACCAATTCTAAGGAGTGGATTCGAATGGCAAGGAGTTTTTTCATTGGTTCTATGATGGCCGCGCTGGCAGCGGTCGGCTCTGCATCAGCGCAGGAATCGCTCTATCTGGGAGCAAGTGAAGGCTCTCATGCCGATGCAGGCGTTTCGCCGTTTTCTGTACCAGCGGGCGTTCAACTCGTAGACCTGGAACGCTGGTTCTGGCGTGACATCACGTTCTCCGTACGTCCGGCACCTTCTTATCAGACGCATCCAGGCAGGCGTCAAGGCGTACTTGGCTTCATTTCCAACGTGCCGTTCGCCGGGGGCGCGACGCTTTACGGATGCATGGCGAATGACTACAGCGACCGGTTTACGTCACGCGATCCTGCATGTGAGGGGCACTTGCCCATGCCGCAGATTCCGGTGACCGGATACGTGGCGGCGACGCCGCTCCCTGGTACGGTTCCGCTCTACCGCTGCATGCGAGTGGCTGGGCTGCCTTCCGGCAGGTGGGGTGATCACTTTGATACCACCGATGCCAACTGTGAGGGTGTCAAGTACGCGCACTTTGAGGGCGTTCTGGGATACATCTGGCGCTAACCGAAGCGGGCACTCGGCCAAAGCCAGAGCAGCGAAGATCCTGTGCGGATCTTCGCTGCTGCTCCTGCGTGATCCGGCGGACTAAGCACAGTGGCACGTCCGGGGAACGTGGAAGCGCAGTGCCCTTGGCTTGCCCCGCGTCAATGTGGCGCCCCCCCGCAGCGGTAGGTTGACGCCGCACGTCGCTGAACCCATCACTGCGCTGAATACGACCGCCCGAGACGCCGCCTGATCGGTCGAAGCTGCACCGACACGGCCGGCTCCGCCGCACGCAGCAGGATGGCGCCGTCATACATCTCCACCGTCAAACGGGTTCCAGGCGCGATGCCGGCTTCGGACATCCACATGCCGCGCAGTTTGATGCAGGGGATGATCGGGTCGCCTGGCTGCGGATTTTCGTCGTTGTAGATCAGCGAACCCACCAGAATCCGCTTGGGCTTATGCCATCCGAGGTGGGTGCGAGGGGTGGAACGGATGGGCGCATCGTTGTCATGGGAATGCATGGTGGCTCTCCAAAGTGTTTCCCCCACCGGGACGGCGAGGGGAGTCGGGAGGTTGAAAGCCGTGCTACAGCAGACGGTGCGACGTATTCCCCTGAAGGGTGTTTTATTCCGTCGCCCTCCCGACATAGGAGGACCGATATGCTGTAGCGGAGCTTTCAAACTCACGGGCACACCATGCGAACCCGGCGACCATACCTCCAGTAGATTGTTCCTGTTGATTCACGCGCTTCAGTTGACGCTATCAATGGGTATGACGTGATGGCCCTATGGTGCGGCGGAAAGCATTGGTGCGCCGGGGTGTGGCGATATGGAATCAAGTTGGCGTTTTGATTGGACCCGCGCCAAACAAGCCGATTGCGGCAACACTTCCATTGGCGCTTACGGCATCAAATCCACAATTGCGCGCGAGAAGACTGCGATCTCGGTGACGTATGCGCGGTGTCGTTTGGAATGTTCGCCAAAGCGAACATTGTGCCGCAGTCTGGACAAAGTGTTCGATATAACGAACATTCATTGCTCACGTGATGTTCGCCATAACGAACATTTCTGGACATGGGTTCGAAAATGTTCTATATAGCGAACATGAACGCACTTGCCAGCCTCAGTCCGCTCGATTTCGGCCGCGCCTACCGCGCGGAGCGTCGGGCGTTGGGCAGAACCCAGCAAGAGGTGGCCGATGCAGCCGGGTGCCGTCGCCAGACCATCGCGGATCTGGAGGCGGGTCGGAATGTGTCGCTGCATACGTTGTTCGCAGCGCTTGCCGTGCTGGGGAAAGCCGTGCTGATCACTGACGCGCGCCCAGACCTGGATCACCTCCATCTGCTCGCGGATCCTGACGATGAAGATTAAGCGTCTACAGGTCTCCACGGTGACAGGTGAAGCGGGCGATCTGCTTCGCGAGTCACAGTACGTGTTCAATTACAGCGCAACCGAACGGACCAATGAAGTTTCCCTGACCATGCCGATCCGGGCGCAGAGCTACGTTTCGTCGTTGCTGATGCCAGTGTTCTCGATGAACCTGCCGGAAGGCTATCTGTTCGACCTGATTGCCAGGCGCATTGCCAAGCACGAACACATCGACGAGATGCGCCTGCTTGCCATCACCGGGCGACGGCAGATCGGACGATTGCAGTATGTCGAGCCGGGCGGGGATTGGCGTGAACCGCCCGCACAGGTCGGTCTTGCGCAGCTGTTGCACGAGCCTGCGTCGCAAGGTCTTTTCGATTTCCTGGTCGATACCTATTTCAGCTCTGGAATATCGGGCGTACAGCCCAAGGTGTTGATCCCGGACGCCGACATCGCACTGGCCAAGCGCCTCACGGTTCCCGACGCCGACCTCATCGTCAAGACCGGTGGGGCCGACTACCCGTGGCTGGCGCAGAACGAGTTTCTGTGCATGGACGCGGCGCGGCGCGCAGGTCTGGACGTTCCAGAGTTCTGGTTGTCCGACGACGCCAATCTCTTCATCCTGCGCCGCTTCGACCTGCTTCCAGAACGTCTGGGGTTCGAAGACATGGCGGTGCTCATGGGCAAGGTGCGCGATGCGCAGGGCAACTACAAATACCAGGGAAGCTATGAAGCTGTTGCCCGTGTAATCAAGGCATTCAGTGGTTCGGCGGTACTTGCCAACCTGGAAGCCTTCTTCGCCTCGATTGCATTGTCGATGATGGTGCGCAATGGCGACGCCCACTTGAAGAACTTTGGGCTGTTGTACCGCCATCCTGCAGCGGGTGAGGCCAGGTTGGCGCCCGTCTTCGATGTGGTGACCACAACCATCTACCCCTACTACAATCAGCGGGCAGGCGCCGAATTGGTCGATCGAACCACCGCGCTCAAGATTTTCTCTGGTGCAAAGACGCGCCATTACCCCTCACGCGAAGACCTGCTTCGGTTCGGTCGAGCGGTCTGCCTGGTTAGTCATCCGGAAGAAATCATCGACCGCATAGCCACTGCGATGACCGAAACACTGGGAGAACACGCATCTCGCCTCACGGGCGAATACGGAAATCGACTCGCCATCGAATGGAATGAGGGATGTCTTTCCCTGGCTTCGCGGCGGTTGCATGCGGTGCAACCTGGCGAGAAATCACGCAGTTAGCCAGCGGGTCAGCACACGGTCCGGCGCTGGCCCAATGCTAGACTTTCCGGCTTGGCCGAACCTGGAACGCTGCCGTGATCAAACCCGGGAAGGGAACCCCCTCCGCTTTACAACGTTGGTTGTCCGGTCTGCTGATCGGGGCCGCGCTGCTGGTGGGCCTGCGCGGCATTGCCAAGGATGTCGATTTCAACGGTTCCATGCTTCGCCGGGCCTTCGTAGCCGACGCCGGCTGGATTGAATCGGTACCGCCCGAGGTGGTGGAAGCCCGCGAACTGCTCCGCCACGAACAGAGCGGCGCGCCAATCGCCCTGGCGCCGGGCCTCTGGGAAGACCCGCTGGTGCGCGAACGCCTGTGGGACGGGCTGTACCCCCGCCGTATCCACTGGGCTGACAAGGGCCTGATGCTCTGGCGCACCCCCGGCCCGCAGCAGCCGAACTGCACTGAAATCTCAAGGAGTGAGCGCATTGTTCTCGTTGACTGCCACTGACGGTGGCGCGCGCGCCGCGCTGGGCATGCTGGCCGGCGTGCTGCTCTGTTATGCCATCGCTGCGTTTGGCTGGGTAGGGCTGCCGGCCCAGATCGCCTTCATTGCCGTGCTGGCCTGTGCCGCGTGGTCGCTGCTGGCCCTGCGTGACGGGCGTTCGGCGTGGATGGTGGGCATTGTCGCGGTGCTGCTGGTGCTCGCGCTGGGCAGCCCCACCGACGAATGGGACCCACGCTCGATCTGGATGCTGCATGCCAAGCGGATCTATCTGGAGGGTTCGCTCTACGCCCAGCTGGATGGCTATGCGAACTTCAGCCACAACGACTACCCGTCACTGATGCCACTGTGGTCGGCCACGGCCGCCAGGGTGGTGGGGCACTGGAACGAGATATTCCCCAAGGCCGCCGCGACGCTCCTGCTGCTGCCGCCGCTGCTGTTGATCGCGCGCAGCCTGCGCACGTGGTGGGCCGCCGGGCTGTTGGCGGTAGCGGTGCTGGAGGTGGGTGGGCGCTATCTGGTCGACGGCTACATGGATGCGTTCCTGGCGGTCTACGCGGTTGCGGCGCTTGCCGTGGCGATCCAGCCGCGCAGGGACGCGGCTGAGGCGGCCTGGTTCAACCTCGCCGCCTATGCGGCGCTGTCGGCGGTGCTGACCCTGATCAAGAATGAAGGCGCGGTGCTGGCCATCCTGGTGGGCGTGGTCGCGGTGGGTACCGTCCTGCTGCGCGACCGCCGCATGCCCTGGGGCCTGCTGGCCGCGTTTGCCGTGTCGATGCTGCCGCTGCTGGCGTGGAAGCTGGCCGTGGCCGGCGCTGACCTGGGCAACGACCTGGCCCAGAGCGACCTGAAGGGGCAGCTGCTGGCGCGCCTGCCCGAGCTGGCACCCAGCGTGCTGATCCTGAAGGCCCTGCTGCGCAGTGCCGTGTGGGTGCCGCTGGTGCTGCTGCTGGTGCTGTGGGCGCGCACCTGGCGCGTATCTGCAGCCCGGGCCGGGCTGGCCGTCGCCGCGGCCTATTTTGGCGTGCTGTTCGCGGTGTACCTGAGCACCCCGCACGATCTGGCCTGGCACCTGGCCACCAGTGCCAAGCGCGTGGCGCTGCCGGTACAGTTGCTGTTGATGTACGCGGTGCTGGTGCTGCTGGACCAGTGGAGACAGACTGGCCCGCGCCAGAATGCAGGAGAACCCAATGCTTGAGCCCAACGCATCGTTCGTGGTGGTCACCCCGGTCTACGAGGACCACGTGGCCTCCACCCGGTTGTTCACCGAACTGGCGCGCCTGTACGGCGACCGCGTGTTCGTGGTGGCGGTGGATGACGGCTCGATCCGGGAACCGGTGCAGCCGTTCCAGCTGTCCAGCGCCGGCGTCAGCGGGGTGGTGCTTAGGCTGCGCCGCAACGTCGGCCACCAGAAGGCGATCGCGATCGGGCTGGGCTATGTCGAAGAGAACCTGCCGGACGCCCAACGGGTGGTCGTGATGGATTCCGACGGCGAAGACCTGCCCGAGACCATCGCCACCCTGCTCGAGGCGGTGCGCGACGAGAACGTGGACGTAGCCGTGGCACGGCGCAGGAGCCGGGTGGAAACGCTGCGCTTCCGCGCGTTCTACGTGGTCTACAAATTCATCTTCCAGCTGCTGACCGGGCGCACCATCAGCTTCGGCAACTTCATGGCGATCAAGGTCAGTGCGCTGCACCGGCTCAACGCGATGCACGAGGTCTGGACCCATGTGGCCGCAGGGCTGATCGCCAGCAAGTTGCGCCTGGCGGTGTGCCCGATCGACCGTGGGCCGCGCTACGCCGGGCAGAGCAAGATGAACTTCGTGGGCCTGACCCTGCATGGGTTCCGCGCGCTGATGGTGTTCGCCGAGGACGTACTGGTCCGCGTGGGCCTGATGTGCGTGCTGGTCTCTTCGGCGTCGATCGTGCTGGCCGTGGTGGCCACCCTGCTCAAGCTGGCCGGCTACGCCACGCCGGGCTGGTTCTCGATGGCGCTGGGCGTGCTGTTCCTGGTGTTCCTGCAGACCGGCACGCTCACCCTGATGACGCTGATGCTCAGTGGCATCGTGCGCGGCACCATCCAGAAACCGGGCGCCTACCGCGAATACCTGGCGGGTGTTACCGAAGTGACCGCCGATGTCGCGCCGCGCTGAGTTCCGCCAGCTGCTGCGTTACGTCATCAATGGACTGGTGGCGACCGGCGTGCACTTCGCGGTACTGAGCCTGCTGGTGGAGGTGGTGCATGTGCCTTCCAAAGGCGTGGCCAACCTGCTGGCGGCGGCGGTGGCCATCGTGTCGTCGTTCCTGGGCAACCGCTACTTCGTGTTCGCTGCTACCCAGGCCCGCGCCGGTGGCCAGCTGTGGCGGTTCGTACTGCTGTATGCCGCCATTGCATTGCTCAACGGTGGGCTGATGGCGCTGTGGTCGGACCTGTTGAAGTTAGATTACCGCGTGGGCTTCGTGCTGATCAGCATCATCCAGTTCATCCTTTCGTTCCTGGGCAACCGCCTGCTGGTATTCAAGCCATGAAAACCCTGCGCAACGCACTGCTGCTGACCGTCGTCTACGTGGTGCTCCTGCTGGGCATCCATTTCCTGCACGTACGCTTCTTCAGCGTGGACGTGGTGTTCTATGCGGCCATCGGCGATGCGCTGCTGGCGGCAGTGCTGACCGGCCTGTTGCTGCTGCTACCCGCGCTGCGGCGCTTCACCGTTACCGAGAAAGTACTGCTGGTGGCGGTGTGGCTGCTGGGCGGCTATTCGTTCGCGATTTCCGTGCCGACCGTGATCGACCGTTCGCTGTCGTTCTACATCCTGGAGAAGCTGGACCAGCGCGGCGGCGGCATCCGCCAGGATGCCTTCCAGGACGTGTTCACCAAGGAATACATGGTGGAACACCGGCTGGTGGACGTGCGGCTGACCGAACAGGAAAGCTCGGGCACGATCCACATCGCCAACGGCTGCGTGCTGCTCACCGACAAGGGCCGCCGGGTAGCGGCCATGAGCCGCTTCTACCGCCAGTACTTCCTGCCCAAGCAGCGCCTGCTGCTGGGCAGGTACTCCGACGACCTGACCGACCCGTTCCGCCACAGCCGCCAGGACGTCACCTACCAGTGTCAGTGAGGGATGGAGCGGCTGCTTCAGCCGCTCAACAACCCATCAAAATACGCAATCGTCCGCCGAAGACCATCTTCCAGCTTCACCTGCGGCTCCCACCCGCCCAACCGGCTCTTGGCCAGCGTGATATCCGGCTGGCGCTGCATCGGGTCGTCCTGCGGCAGCGGCTTGAACACCAGCTTCGACCCTGAATTGGTCAGCGCGATCACCGCCTCGGCCAGCTCGCGGATGGTCATCTCTGCCGGGTTGCCCAGGTTGCACGGCCCGGTGAAATCCTTGTCCGTGGCCATCAGCCGGATGAACCCTTCGATGAGGTCATCCACGTAGCAGAACGAGCGCGTCTGCTGGCCCTCGCCGTAAATGGTGATGTTCTCGCCGCGCAGCGCCTGCACGATGAAGTTGGACACCACGCGCCCATCATTGGGGTGCATGCGCGGGCCATAGGTGTTGAAGATGCGCGCCACCTTGATATCCAGCCCGTGCTGGCGGTGGTAATCGAAGAACAGCGTTTCCGCGCAGCGCTTGCCCTCGTCGTAACACGAGCGCGGCCCGATCGGGTTGACGTTGCCCCAGTACTCCTCGCGCTGCGGGTGCACGCTCGGGTCGCCGTAGACTTCGCTGGTGGAGGCCTGGAAGATCCGGCAGTCCAGCCGCTTGGCCAGCCCCAGCAGGTTGATCGCGCCGTGCACCGAGGTCTTGGTCGTCTGCACCGGGTCGTGGCTGTAGTGGATCGGCGAGGCCGGGCAGGCCAGGTTCCAGATCTCATCCACCTCGATGTAAAGCGGGAAGGTCACGTCGTGGCGCAGGAACTCGAAGTTCGGGTTGCCCAGCAGGTGCGCGATGTTGCGCTTGGTTCCGGTGAACAGGTTGTCCGCGCACACCACTTCGTGGCCCTGCTCAAGCAGGCGCTCGATCAGGTGCGAGCCGAGGAATCCCGCACCGCCGGTGACCAGGATGCGCTTGCTGCTGTCATGACTTCTCATTGCGGGTTCTCTGCCTGTGGGCGGCGAGGTGCAAGCCGCCGGTCACGCTGGGGGGAACGCCGATTGTAGGCGGCTGGATGGGGCGCCGCCATGCTAGCGTTCCCCCATGGATCTCCACCTTCCCGATGCCCAGGTGCACTGGCACCGCCACTGGCTTGCCGCTGACGCCGCCGATGCGCTGCAGCGCCAGCTGCGCGGCGAGGTACCGTGGGAGGTGCACAAGATCCGGATGTTCGGCCGGCAGGTGGATTCACCGCGGCTGAGCTGCTGGATGGGCGATCCTGCCGCGCGCTACCGCTACTCGGGTACCGACTTCGTGCCGCATGCCTGGCATCCGGCGTTGCTGCCGGTGCGGGATGCGCTGGCGGATTTCTGCGGACAGGCATTCAACAGCGTGCTGCTCAACTGCTACCGCGACAATGATGACGGGATGGGCTGGCACAGCGACAACGAGCCCGAGCTTGGGCCCACGCCGCTGATCGCATCACTCAGCCTGGGCGCGTCAAGGCGATTCCTGCTGCGCCGCCGGGATGACCATGCGCGCAAGGCGGAAGTCACGCTGGGCCATGGCGATCTGCTGGTGATGGGCGGGCGTACCCAGACCTTTTACCAACATGCGCTGCCCAAGAGCGCGCGACCGTTGGCCGAGCGAATCAACCTGACGTTCCGCTGGATCGAGGCGTAGAGCCACGCCCTGCGTGGCTTCGCGGTACCCGGCCGTTCCAGCCACGCAGGGCGTGGCTCTACCACTTTTCGTCAGCGCAACCGCGTCGGAATAGCCGCAGCCGTCTGGCTGTCGGCCTGGCCGGTGGTCAACGTCCACCCCACCAGCTCGGTGGTCACTGCCTGCAGGCCCTTTTCGAATGCCTGCGCCACATCGGCGGTGTTGGTGCTGGGCACCGGCTGCTCCTGGCGGAACGTGCGGTCGGCCACCACGCGCTGGTCGATCACGTGGATCAGCTTGGCGTTGATCTCGATGAGGGCGGTCGGCGTGGGCTGGCCGCGGTAATCGGACTCAAAGCGGCGCACATCCAGCGCCAGCTTGTAGTCGGCGCGGATGCCGGTGGTGGCGCGTGCCACGCCGGCAATGCGGCCGGAATCCTCGAAGGCACGTACCAGCGCATCGTCCACCATGTCGGTGGCCGGTTGCGCCCAGCTCACGCCCTTGTAGACCTCCAGCTCACCCGGGTTGGGGCGCACGTTGATGCGCGGGCTGTCGACCACGCGCGCGGCGGTGGGCTTTACCAGCACCAGCTGCCAGTCGACCTTCGGCCACGACGGATCCGGCTGGATGCGCACCACCGGCGAATAGATGGTGACCTGGCTGCGCTCGCCGCCACCAAGCAACGAAGAGCAGGCGCCGAGCGCGATCATCAGTGCCGCCGGCAGCAGCAGGCGGGGCAGGGAGGCGGGCAGGAGAGGGAAGCGGCTCATTTGGGTTCGAACTCCTTCGGCGCGTCGCGGCCCAGCAGGTAGCGGGCCGGGTTGTTGTCCAGTTTGTCGCTGACCCGGCGCAGGTCGCGGATCAACCCGCGCAGCTCGGTCAGGGTCGGGCCGAGCTGGGCCAGGCCATCGTTGGCGAAGCTGTTGATGGCCGCGCGGTTCTCGCCCAGGATCGAATCGGCACTACCGGCGGCCGAATCGAGCTTGGTCAGTGTGGTTTCCAGCTTGTCCAGGATCGGCGGCAGCTGCTGCACCAGGTTCTTGTCCAGGCGCTCGATGGTGCCGTTGGTGGTCTTGAGCGTCACATCCAGGCTGCGCGCGGCATCGCGCGCGCTGAGCAGCAGCGCCTGGGTGCCCTGGTCGCGGTCGGCCAGGCCGCCGCTGATGGTTTCCAGGTTGGCCAGGGTGGCGTTGATGCTGGCCACGTTGCGGTCGCTCAGCACCTGGTCCATGCGCTCGACGATGCGGTTGGCCACGTCGGTGATGTTCTGCAGCGCCGACGGCGTGGTCGGGATGATCGGGGCGGGATCCTTGTTCACCGCGGTCAGCGCCTGCGCCTGCGGCGTGCCGCCGCTGAGCTGGATGATCGACGGCCCGGTCAGGCTGGTGATGGCCAGCTTGGCGCGGGTGTCGGTCTTGACTGGCGTGTTGGAGTTCAGGCGGATCCGCGCCACCACCTGGCGCGGGTCATCCGGCACCAGGTTCAGTTCGGTGATCGAGCCGACCGCGATGCCGTTGTACTGGACCGGGCTGCCCACCGACAGGCCGGTGACGGCTTCGCGGAACACCACCCGGTATTCGGTCCACGTGCGGTCGGAGGAGTACTTGGCCGCCCACAACCCGAAGGCCAGCAATGCCAGCCCCACGATCAGGGTGAACGCGCCGATCAGTACGTAATTGGCTTTGGTTTCCATGGCTTACTCGCTCTTCTGCTTGGCAGCGCGTGCAGCACGCGCACGCGGTCCGTGGAAATATTCCTGGATCCACGGATGCTCCAGTTGTTCGATTTCATGCAATGGCGCGTTGGCGATCACCTTGTGGTCGGCCAGCACCGCCACCCGGTCGCAGATCGCATACAGCGTGTCCAGGTCGTGGGTGATCAGCAGCACGGTCAGGCCCAGCGCTTCCTGCAGGGTCTTGATCAGGCGGTCGAAGGCGGCCGCGCCGATCGGGTCCAGCCCGGCGGTGGGCTCGTCCAGGAACAGCAGTGGCGGGTCCAGCGCCAGCGCACGGGCCAGGCCGGCGCGCTTGCGCATGCCGCCGGACAGCTGCGAGGGCAGCTTGTTGATCGCATCGGCCGGCAGGCCGGCCAGCTTCACCTTCAGCAGTGCCAGCTCGTAATGCCAGCGCTCGGGCAGTTCGCCGTGGTGTTCCTTCAGCGGCACCTGCACGTTCTCGCCCACGGTCAGGGACGAGAACAGCGCGCCATCCTGGAACAGCACCCCGGTGTTGCGTTCGATGTGCAGGCGGTCGGCACGGTTACCCGAGCGTGCATCCACGCCCAGCACTTCGATCTGGCCTTCATCGGGTGTGCGCAGGCCCAGGATGCTGCGCATCAGCACCGATTTGCCGGTACCCGAGCCGCCGACCACGCCGAGGATCTCGCCGCGGCGCACGTCCAGGTCCAGGCCTTCGTGCACGGTCTGGCTGCCGAAGCGGTTGGTCAGGCCGCGCACGCGGATGGCCAGCCCGGCGGCGTCGGCCAGCGCGGTGCGGGTGTCTTCTTCAGGGGCGGCTGTGGTCGTCATCACCAATCCATGTGCATGAACCACAACGCGGCGAACGCGTCGATGATGATCACCAGCGAGATGGTCTGCACCACGCTGGAGGTGGTGCGCTCACCCACCGACTGCGCGGTGCCTTCCACCTTCAGCCCTTCCAGGCAGCCGATCAGGCCGATCACGGCGGCAAACACCGGCGCCTTGGACAGGCCCACCAGCATGTGCCGCACCTCGATGGTGTCGTGCAGCCGCGCCAGGTACATCTGCGGCGGAATATCCAGGTCGAACGCGCCCACGGTGACGCCACCGGCCAGGCCGGCGATCATCGCCACGAAGGTCAGCAGCGGCAGGGTGACCAGCAGCGCGATCAGGCGCGGCAGCACCAGCAGGTCGACCGGGTCCAGGCCCAGGGTCTGGATCGCATCGATTTCCTCGCGCGCCTTCATCGAGCCGATCTGCGCGGTGAACGCGCTGGCGGTGCGGCCGGCCAGCACGATCGCGGTGAGCAGCACGGCGAATTCGCGCAGGAAGGCGATGCTGACAAGCTCCACCACGTAGATCTCGGCGCCGAAGTCGCGCAGGATGGTCGAGCCCAGGAACGCGATCACCGCGCCCACCAGGTACGACAGCAGCGCCACCAGCGGCACCGCATCCAGCCCGACCTGTTCCATGTGGTGCACGGTCGCGGTCAGTCGGAAACGGCGCGGCTCGCGCAGCAGGCGGCCGCCCTTGACCAGGTTCTCGCCCAGGAAGCTGGCCAGCGCCACGATGTTGTGGCCGGTGGCGTGCACGCTGCGGCCCAGGCGCTCCAGCGCGGCCAGCACGCCGAAGTCGCGCTTGGCCTTGGGGCGGTCGTCGGCCACCTCTTCGATGGTGCACACCAGCGCGCGGTGGTCCTCGCGGAAGGTCAGTGCATCCTCGGCCAGGTCGGCGCGGTGGGCCACGCGCAGCACCTGCAGCACGCCGGCCGAATCCAGCTGGGTGATCCCGCTGGCATCGATGCCGGTGACCTTCTCGGGCGCCGCGCGCAGCACTTCGGCCGCGTCCAGCGCGGTGCGCAAGGTCCACTGGCCGGACAACCGGATGAGGCCGGGGTCGTGTGGATCCTGTTCGAGTTTGGGGGTCTGTTCTGGCGTCATGGGGCGTCCTCCACGCAGCATAACCTGTATGCGTGGAGGCCAAGTGTGTATGCGGCCCGACATCGGGTAATACTACGCCGCATGTCTGCCGACGCACCCGCCATTGCCACCCCTCCCGCCACCTACGCACAGCGGGTGGCCTTCGTGTCCGAGATCGCCGGACGGCTGCACAGCTACGGCACCACCGCCCAGCGGCTGGAGGCGGCGGTGGTTGCGCTGTCGCAGCGGCTGGACCTGGACTGCGAGCCGTGGTCGAACCCCACCGGGCTGATCCTGAGCTTCAGCGACCCGACCAAGGCGATCGGTTCGTCGGACATCACGCGCGTTATCCGGCTGGCACCGGGCGAAAACGACCTGCACAAGCTCAGCATCGCCGACCAGATCACCGAAGCGGTGGCCAACGGCACGATGAGCATCGCGCAGGGCCATACCGCACTGCGGCAACTGGACAAGGACCCGGGCCGGCGCGGCAAGATCCGCATGATCCTGTCCTACAGCCTGGGTGCGGCCGGCGTGGCCGGGCTGTGGAAACTGCCGTGGCTGGATATCGCCACCGCCGGGGTGATCGGGCTGCTGATCGGGCTGATGACGCTGGTCACCGACCGCAGGCCGGCCAGCCGCGAAGCCAGCGAGGCGCTGGCCGCACTGCTGGCCGGTACGGTGGCCGCGCTGGTGGCCTCGTTCGTGGGCGCGCTCAACCTCAATACGGTGATCATCGCCTCGCTGGTGGTGATGCTGCCCGGGATGTCGCTGACCAACGCGGTCAACGAGCTGGCCAGCCAGCACTGGGTATCGGGCACCGCGCGCTTCGCCGGCGCGATCACCACCATCCTCAAGCTCACCGTGGGCGCGGTGATCGCGGTGACGCTGTCGGGCATCCTCGGGCTGGATCCGGTGGTGCGCGCATCGCGGCCGCAGGCGGACTGGGTGGAATGGAGCGCGCTGCTGATCGCGGCGTTCGCGTTCGCGATGCTGTTCAAGGCCAACCGCCGCGATTACCCGTGGGTGATTGCCGCATCGGTGGCCGGCTATGCGATTTCCAAGTTCGCCGGCCAGGCGTGGGGCCTGCCGGCCGGCATCTTCATGTCGGCCATGGTGATGACCGCAGCAGGCAACCTGTTCGGCCGCCTGGTGCAGCGGCCGGGCGCGATCATCCGCCTGCCCGGCATCATCATGCTGGTGCCCGGCAGCACCAGCCTGCGCGGCGTGCTTACCCTGGTGCAGCAGCAGGACATGAGTGCCGGCCAGACGGTGCTGATGACCGTGCTCAACGTGGTAATGGCACTCGTGGCGGGACTATTGTTCGGCAACCTGCTGGTACCGGCGCGAAAGAATCTGTGAATTAGTGAGAGTTTCTGAGAGTTTCAGTGGGACACGCATGGCGTGTCTCTACGCGGCGGCTGCATAAACCATCAACGCCCGACCCAAAACCAAGCGACCAAGGATCGTAGTGACACGCCATGCGTGTCAAAGCCATGACCCTGCGCACGTAAACGAGCCATGCGTGTCAAAGCCATGACCCTGCGCACGTACCCTGAAAACAAAAAACGCCGGCATTCCAGCCGGCGTTTTCATTCGCGCATCTACGACGCGACGCTTACTTCTTG
The DNA here is from genome assembly GCF_059134105.1 of Stenotrophomonas sp. FBCC-B152. Taxonomy (NCBI): domain Bacteria; kingdom Pseudomonadati; phylum Pseudomonadota; class Gammaproteobacteria; order Lysobacterales; family Lysobacteraceae; genus Stenotrophomonas; species Stenotrophomonas sp. FBCC-B152. Next base: position 163,160 of record NZ_CP101442.1, read on the forward strand.
ATCAGGAAATCTTCCAGCTTCTTGCCCTTGGTGGTGTGGGCAGCCAGCCAGCGCGGCTGCTTGCCACGGCCGGTCCAGGTTTCCTTCGGGTTGGCCGGGTTGCGGTACTTCGGGGCCACTTTGCCGAGCTTGCGCACGGCCTTGGCCGGTGCTGCCGTGGCGGCCTTGCCGGCGCGGCCGCGGGCGGGGGCTGCAACGCCTGCCACTTCTTCCAGGGTGTATCCGTTTGCCTTGGCCAACTTGGTCAGCTGTGCGCGGACCTTGGTGATGGCCGGGCGCTTGGCAACAATCGTCTGCTGCTTCTTGGCGTTCTTGATCAGGGCGCCCAGCTCTTTGGCGGACAAACCACTCAGGTCAATACTCATCAACTGCTCCGGAATCTAACAATAGAAGGACGGGGTTGAGCCAGTCCCTGGCACGCCATCAGCATACATTCTCATTTCGAGAATGCACAGCGAGAAAAAATAATCAATGGAAACGGGACAATAAAAAGCCGGGATGTTTCACCCGGCCCTGTCATTACTTTGTCAGTTTTTTCATCAGTGCATCGTGGTCCAGGCTCTCCGCTTCGCTGGCAGTGCGCGCGCGGTACTCGAACGTACCGGCGGCCAGCCCGCGTTCGGATACCACCACCCGGTGCGGCACGCCGATCAGTTCCATGTCGGCGAACATCGACCCCGGGCGCAGCCCGCGGTCGTCCAGTGCGGCATCCAGGCCGGCGGCCTGCAGCTCGGCCAGCAGGTCGGCAGCGGCGCTGGCCACGGCGTCGTCCTGCTTCGGGTTGATCACGCACACCACCACCTGCCACGGCGCCATCGCGTCGGGCCAGATAATGCCGGCGTCGTCATGGTTCTGTTCGATGGCCGCAGCGACGATGCGCGAGATACCGATGCCGTAGCAGCCCATCGCCATCACCGCTGCCTTGCCGTTCTCGTCCAGCACGGTGGCATTCAAGGCCTGCGCATACTGGCGACCCAGCTGGAACACGTGGCCTACTTCGATGCCGCGTGCCACGCGCAGTTCGCCACCATCGGCGGCACGGTCGCCTTCCTTCGCATTGCGGATGTCGGCCACTTCCGGTTCGGGCAGGTCACGGCCCCAGTTGACGCCGGCAATATGGAAACCGGCTTCGTTGGCGCCGATGACGAAATCGGCCATCGCGGCAACGTCGCGATCGGCCACGATGCGGATCGGCTTGGCCGGGTTGAGCGGGCCCAGGAAGCCCGGTTCGCTGCCCAGGTGGGTGGCGATCTCCGCCTCACCGGCCATGCGGTAACCCTGCAGGCCTGCGACCTTGCCCAGCTTGATCTCGTTGACGTCGTGGTCGCCGCGCACCAGCGCCAGCACGAAGCCGGCCTCGGTCATGATCGCGATCGACTTGACGGTGCGCTCCAGGCCCAGGCCGAGCAGGGCGGCTACCGCCTCGCAGGTTTTCTGGGTGGGCGTTTCCACCTTGCGCAGCGCTTCGCTGGCGGCCGGGCGCGGGCCCGGGGCAGCGGCGACGGCCGCTTCCATGTTGGCCGCGTAATCCGAGCCGGTGGAGAACACCAGCGCGTCTTCGCCGGACTCGGCGATGACGTGGAATTCCTGCGAGGCGTCGCCGCCGATCGCGCCGGAATCGGCCTGCACCATGCGGAAGTCCAGGCCCAGGCGGGTGAACACACGGGCGTAGGCGGCCTTCATGTTCTCGTACTCACGCACCAGGCAGGCATCGTCCAGGTGGAAGGAGTAGGCATCCTTCATCAGGAACTCGCGCGCGCGCATCACGCCGAAGCGCGGGCGGATCTCGTCGCGGAACTTGGTCTGGATCTGGAAGAAGTTCACCGGCAGCTGCTTGTAGCTGTTCAGTTCCTGGCGCGCGAAATCGGCCGCGGCCTCTTCAGCGGTGGGGCTGTAGCAGAACACCTGCTCCTTGCGGTCCTTGATCTTCAGCAGCTGCGGGCCGAACTTTTCCCAGCGCCCGGTGGCCTCCCACAGGTCCTTGGGTTGGATGGTGGGCACCTGGAATTCAATGGCGCCGGCACGCTCCATCTCTTCGCGCACGATGCGTTCGACCTTGCGCAGCACGCGCAGGCCCAGCGGCGACCAGATATACAGCCCCGAGGCCAGCTTGCGGATCATGCCCGCGCGCAGCATCAGCCGGTGGCTGGTCAGCTCGGCGTCGCCGGGGGTTTCCTTGGTGGTGTGCAGGTGGAACTGGGAAAGGCGCATCGTCGGCTTCGCTGAACGGCTGGAAGCCTACATTTTGCCAGCACGGCTGGCAAAATGTAGGCGGGTAGCACGCGACTGTCAGTCGCGTGGCATTCAATCCGCCGCCAGCCCGGCCGCCAACGTGCCCAATTCGGGCCCGGCGGTCGTATCGACCAACGGTCGATACCTACCGAGACCGTGCCCGTGGTCGCCCGGCGGTCGGATCGAGCAACGGTCGATACGTACCGGGTAGCGCACGACCGTTGGTCGTGTGGTCAGGCCGCCGGCTGGCAATACGCCTTGATGCCCGCTTCGGCCAGGGCCTTCTGGCTCTGGCGCTGGGTGTCGTCCAGCGGGGAGTCGGGCTTGCCGTCGCCATCGGTGTCCTGCAGCACCGCGCCCTTGCCGTTGAGCAGGGCCAGGTTGTCGCGGGCGGTGGTGCAGTTGGCCGATTCGGCCGGGGCGGCCTTCGCCACCGGGCTGCCGCCGACCGGGTCCCGGTTCTGGATCTGGCGCTGCTCGGCGTTCTGGCCGGTGGGCGGCTTCTCCGAATACTGGGTCACGCCGTTGGCGTCTTTCCACTTGTAGACGGTTCCGGCGCTGGCCGAAGCGCTGGCAAGCAGCAGGCAGCACATGAGGGGCAGGGCACGCATGGCAACTCCGGGCAACGGGGGACAGAGGCGCGATTGCAGCATTCCCGCCCCGTGCTGGCAAGCCTCCCCCCAAATGGGGCCGCAGCCACTAAACTGGCGGGCATGGATCAGATGAAACCCCCGCCGCGCTCGCGCAGCATCTATTTGCTGCCCAACCTGTTCACCACCGCCGGCCTGTTCGCCGGGTTCTACGCGATCATCGCGGCGGCCAACGGCGATTTCGTCAATGCCGCCATCGCCGTGTTCGTGGCCGCGGTCATGGACGGCCTGGATGGCCGGGTGGCGCGCCTGACCGGCACCAGCAGCGAGTTCGGCGTGCAGTACGACTCGCTGGCCGACCTGGTCAGCTTCGGCATGGCCCCGGCGCTGGTGATGTACCACTGGTCGCTGTCGTGGCTGAAGTTCGACGACCCCATCCTCGGCCGGGTCGGCTGGGCGGTGGCGTTCCTGTATGCGGCCTGCGCCGCGCTGCGCCTGGCCCGCTTCAACACGCAGGTCAGCGTGGTCGACAAGCGCTGGTTCATCGGCCTGGCCAGCCCGGCCGCGGCCGGACTGATGATGTCGTTCGTGTGGGCCTTCGCCGATGGCACGCTGGGCTGGGACGGCAACGAACTGCGCTACGTGGCGCTGGGCGTGACCCTGGTGGCGGCGCTGCTGATGGTCAGCCGGATCCGCTTCTGGAGCTTCAAGGGCAGCGGGGAGAAAGGCCCGCGTGCCGATCGCGTGCCGTTCCTGGCGTTGGCGCTGGTGCCGATCGCCATTGCGATCATGGTCATCGACCTGCCGCGCGTGCTGTTCGCGGTGGGCGTGATCTATGCCCTGTCCGGCCCGGTCAGCTGGCTGTGGCAGCGCACCCGCAAGACGGTCGAGCCCGGCGCGTGAGCAGCCCGGCCGACCCGTCACTGTGGACCCCGGCGCAGCAGTCCTGGCTGCAGGCGATGGGCTACACGGTGTTCGTGGACGGCAACGTGGAAGCAGCGCCGGAACCGGTGGTCGAGTTGGGCGCAATCCCGGTAGAGCCGGGCCCTGCCCTACGACCGTCCGGTACCGCCCCGCCGCCGCGTCGCAGCGCTCCGGTGGCGGAAGATCCCGCCGCACCTGCACCGGCCCGCTCCGGCACGCGCCGCGCGGCGGTGCGCATGCCCGACCGCCTGCAGATCGCGCTGCTGCGCGCATCCGGCTGCAACCCGGCCGAACCCGACACCCAGGCGTTGATGGCCGGCTGGAACCTGGACGAACTGCGCGGCAATGCCGCCGCCAAGCGCGCGCTGTGGCCGCAGTTGAGGGCACTGCGCAAGCGGGGCCGCGGGTGAGCGCGGTCAGTTCGCCGCGTCCGATGTCGCTGCGCGCGCTGCGCGAACGCGACCTGGATGCGGTGATGGAAATCGAGCTGCGCGGCTACCCGTTCCCGTGGACGCGCGGCATCTTCGTCGATTGCCTGCGGGCCGGTTACCCGGCGCTGGCGTTGGAAGATGATGGCGTGCTGGTCGGCTATGGCGTGCTCAGCATCGCCGCCGATGAGGCGCACGTGCTCAATGTCTGTGTCGATCCGTCCTGCCAGACCCGTGGCCTGGGCCGGCTGCTGTTCCGCGCGCTGGTCAAGCTGGCGCGCGAGCATGGCGCGCAGCGGGTGTTCCTGGAAGTGCGCCCGTCCAACACACCGGCGGTGGCGCTGTACCACAGCGAAGGCTTCAACGAGATCGGCCGCCGCCCGCGCTATTACCCGGCCCGTGATGGCCGCGAAGACGCGTTGGTGATGGCGATCGAGCTGGTCGACGACGACATCCAGACGATGCCGCCGTTGTAAGGGCCGCGTAGAGCCACGCCCTGCGTGGCTGCGTGCACCGCGGTAGCAGGCGACCGTTGGTCGCCTGCCTTTCACCCGTTTAAAGCTTCGCGCGCTGCGCGACCAGGCCTTCCAGCTGCGTGGTCCAGTCGACCAGGCGCACGCGCTCCTGCTCGATCACCGCTGCCGGCACCTTGTCAGTGAACTTGGACAGCTTGGTGGCGCTCTTTTCCTTCTCCGCCTCCACCCGCGCGATTTCCTTGTCCAGGCGCGCGCGTTCGGCACCCAGGTCGACCAGGCCTTCCAGCGGCACCAGCAGGGTCAGCTCGCCCACGATCGCGGTGGCGGCCGGCGGGGTGTCCGCATCGGCGGCCAGCCATTCGATGCGCTCGAGCTTGAGCAGGAACGACAGCGACGAGGTGAAGCGGGCCATCCGGTTGCGGTCGTCGTCGCTGCCACCCTGCAGCAGCAGGCCGACCTGCTTGGCTGGCGGCACGTTCAGTTCGCTGCGCACGCGGCGCAGCGCGCTGACCATCGACTTCAGCCACTCCACGTCGGCCTCGGCGCGCACGAAATCGCCTGCGAACTCATCGGCGGTCGGGTAGGGGCGCAGCGAGATGGTGTCGCCGTCCAGGCCCAGGCGCGGAGCCACCTGGCGCCACAGCTGTTCGGTCACGAACGGGGTAAGCGGGTGCAGCAGGCGCAGCAGCGCTTCGAGCACGTACAGCAGGGTGTGGCGGGTGCTGGCCGCGTCATCGGCGTTGTCGCCGTTGAGCGCCGGCTTGGTCAGCTCCAGGAACCAGTCGCAGAACTCGTTCCAGGCGAACTCGTACAGCGCCTGCGCCAGCAGGTCGAAGCGGTAGTTGGCGTAGTGCGCCTGGGCCTCGGCCGATACTGCCGCCAACCGCGCCAGGATCCAGCGTTCGGCATCGGTGCGCGGCTGCGGCACGCCGTTGAACTGCGCGCCTTCGGTGTTCATCAGGGTGAAGCGGCTGGCGTTCCACAGCTTGTTGCAGAAGTTCTTGTAGCCCTCGGCGCGGCTCATGTCGAACTTGATGTCGCGGCCATGGGTGGCCAGCGCGGCGATGGTGAAGCGCAGCGCGTCGGCACCGTGGGCGATGATGCCGTCGGGGAAGTCCTTGCGGGTGGCCTTCTCGATCTTCGGCGCGTCCTTGGGCTTCATCAGCCCGGTGGTGCGCTTGGCGACCAGGTCGTCGATGGAGATGCCGTCGATGATGTCCAGCGGATCGAGCACGTTGCCCTTGGACTTGGACATCTTCTGGCCCTGCGCATCGCGGATCAGGCCGGTGATGTAGACGTCCTTGAACGGAATCTTCCCGGTGAAGCTGTCGGTGGCCATGATCATGCGGGCCACCCAGAAGAAGATGATGTCAAAGCCGGTGATCAGCACCGACGACGGCAGGTAGCGCTCGAAGCCACGCTCGGTCATGGCCTGCTCGTTCGGCCAGCCCAGGGTGGAGAACGGCCACAGCTGCGAGGAGAACCAGGTTTCCAGCACGTCGCTGTCCTGGCGCAGCACCACGTCGGCGCCCAGGTTGGCGCGCGCGCGCGCGTCGGCCTCGTCGCGGCCGACGTAGCAGGCGCCCGCTTCGTCGAACCACGCCGGAATGCGGTGGCCCCACCACAGCTGGCGGCTGATGCACCAGTCCTGGATGTTTTCCATCCAGTGGCGGTAGGTGTTGATCCAGTTGGCCGGGACGAACTGGATGGAACCGTTCTCGACCAGTTCCAGGCCGCGCTTGGCCAGCACGTCCATCTTCACGAACCACTGGTCGGTCAGGTACGGCTCGATCACCTGGCCGGTCCGGTCGCCGCGCGGCACCTGCAGCTTGTGCGCCTTGGTCTCGACCAGGATGCCCAGTTCTTCCAGTTCGGCCAGCACCACCTTGCGCGCTTCGTAGCGATCCAGCCCGCGGTACTTCTCCGGGGCGTTGTCGTTGATCGCCGCCACCGGGGTGAACAGGTTGATCATCGGCAGGTCGTGGCGCAGGCCCACCTGGTAATCGTTGAAATCGTGTGCCGGGGTGACCTTGACCACGCCGGTGCCGAACTCGCGGTCGACGTAATCGTCGGCGATCACCGGGATCTCGCGGTCGGTCAGCGGCAGCTTCACCATCTTGCCGATCAGGTGCGCATAGCGTTCGTCTTCCGGGTGCACCATCACGGCGGTATCGCCGAGCATGGTTTCCGGGCGGGTGGTGGCCACGGTCAGGCTGCCGCTGCCATCGGCCAGCGGGTAGCTGATCGACCACAGGAAGCCGTCTTCCTCCACGCTTTCCACTTCCAGGTCGGAAATGGCGGTCTTCAGCACCGGGTCCCAGTTGACCAGGCGCTGGCCACGGTAGATCAGCCCCTGCTCATGCCAGCGCAGGAACGCCTCGACCACCGCTTCGGACGGCTGCGGGTCCATGGTGAAGGTGCTGCGCGACCAGTCCGCCGAGGTGCCCATGCGGCGCATCTGGCGCTCGATGATGTCGCCCGACTGCGCCTTCCACTCCCACACCTTTTCGATGAAGCCGTCGCGGCCCAGCGAATCGCGGCTCTCGCCGTTGCCGGCCAGCGCCAGGTTGCGCGACACCACCATTTCGGTGGCGATGCCGGCGTGGTCGGTACCCACCTGCCACAACGTGTCGTAGCCGCGCATGCGGTGGTAGCGCACCAGCGCATCCATCAGGGTCTGCTGGAAGGCATGGCCCATGTGCAGCGTGCCGGTCACGTTCGGCGGCGGCAGCAGGATGGTGTACGGCTCGCCCTTGCCGGACGGCTTGAAGTGCCCGGCCTTCTCCCAGGAGTCGTACAGCTCCGTTTCGAAGGTCTTGGGGTCGTAGCTGGAGGCAAGTTGGGTCATGCGGGGGCAACCAGGAGGCAATCGTTGAAGGATCAGGGCACCGGCGGCACCGATCAAGGGTGCCGGGCCGGGCTTACATGTCGTACTTGTTCAGATCGAAATCCAGCGCCTTGTACTGGCGCCAGCGCTCGCGCAGCGGCTCGCGGGCTTCCGGGTCGGCCGGCACCACTTCCAGCACCCGGTCGCAGGCGCCCAGGTAGGGGTCGTCGCGCAGGTTGATCACCAGCGGGCGCGCGGCGGCGTCGGTACCCGGCGCGGCGATCAGCACCAGCGCCTCTTCCTCGTCCGCGTCTTCGCCGGCGATCTGGTGCGGAATGTAGGCATCGTCGTCGAACGACCACAGCAGCTCGTCCAGCTCCTCGGCCTGGGCCTGGTCACGCGCCAATACCAGGGTGGACAACCCCGCATCGTTGGCCTTGCGGGCCAGTTCGCAGACCAGGCGCAGCGGCTCCGTGAGGAACCGCGGCTTGGCAATCAGGTAGAAATCAGCCCGCGACATGGGCGCGGCCGACCTGGTCCAGCAGCCACTGGGTCAGCAGGCCGACCGGGCGGCCGGTGGCCATGCCGCGCTTGCCTTCGTCGCTGGCCACGCCGGCGATGTCCAGGTGCGCCCAGCGCTGGCCTTCGGTGAAGCGCGACAGGAAGCAGCCGGCGGTGATCGCGCCGGCCCAGCGGCCGCCGATGTTGTAGACGTCGGCGAAGCTGGAATCCAGCATCGGCTGGTATTCGTCCCACAACGGCAGGCGCCAGGCGCGGTCGAACACGTGCTCGCCGGCGGCCAGCAGTTCATTGGCCAGGTCGTCGTGCTTGGTCATCAGGCCGGCGGTCTGGTGGCCCAGGGCGACCAGGCAGGCACCGGTCAGGGTGGCCACGTCGACCAGCGCGGCCGGCTCGAAGCGCTGCGCGTAGGTCAGCGCGTCGCACAGGATCAGGCGGCCTTCGGCATCGGTGTTGCCCACTTCGATGGTCTTGCCCGACATCGAGGTAATCACGTCGGATGGGCGGTAGGCGTTGCCGTCGATGGCGTTTTCCACCGCCGGGACCACCACCACCAGGTTCAGCGGCAGCTTGGCGGTGACGGCGGCGACGAAGGTGCCGATGACGTTGGCGCCACCGCACATGTCGTACTTCATCTCTTCGATGCCGCCCTGGGTCTTCAGGTTCACGCCGCCGGTATCGAAGGTGATGCCCTTGCCGACCAGCACGTACGGCTTGGCGTCGCCGCCGTTGTTCCACTTCAGCACCACCAGGCGCGGGCGGTTGGCCGAGCCGCGGGCCACGGCCAGCAGCGAACCCATGCCGAGCGCTTCCATCTGGGTCTCGTCCAGGATCTCCGCTTCGGCCCCGGCATGGGCCTGGGCGAAGGCCACCGAGGATTCGGCCAGGTAGGCCGGGGTGCACAGGTTCGGCGGCAGGTTGCCCAGCTCGCGGGCGTGCTGCACGCCGGCGGCGATGGCCTGGCCCTGGGTCAGCGCCTGGCTGTCGGTACCGGCGATGGCCAGCGTGGCCAGGCCCGGGGCCTCGGCCTTCTTGGTGCCCAGGGTGGCGGTGTAGCGGTAAGCGGCGTGGTCGGCGCTGATCACGGCCTGGCGGATGTTCCAGGCGGCATCGCGGCCCTTGACCTCGATCTCGGCCAGGGTGAACAGCGCGTGGCGGATGACCCCGCTCTTCAGCGCGCGGCTGGCATCGCCCACCGCCTTGAGGTACTGGGGCACGCCGAACTTGGCCGGCTCGCCCAGCCCGACCACCAGCACGCGCGCGGCCTTCACGCCGGGCACGTCATGCAGCAGGGTGGTGGCGCCGGTCTTGCCGCTGACATCGCCGCGGGCGACCAGGGCGGTCAAACGGCCGCCCGAAGCGGCGTCCAGGGCCTGTGCCGCCGGGCTCAGGGTCTGGTCGGCATAGGCGCCAACGATGACGCAGTCGACCTCGGCCGAGGCCGGGGCAGCGTGGTTCAGGGTGAATTCCAGGGCCATTGATCAGATTCCGTTGGCAAATACGTACAATCGCGAGCTGTTTACGTCCCGTCAGTAGACTGGGCAACCACGCGAACGAATCCGAGAGTTTAAACCACCGCCCCATGTCGAAGCTCGATCGCTATCTCCTGCGTGATTTCGTCCAGAGTTTTCTGGCCACCCTGATCGTATTGCTGGTAGTAAGCGTGGGCGGCGTGCTGGTGGACATCCTCGGCAACATCGCCGATGGCCGCCTGCCTGCCCGCCTGCTGTTCTCCCAGCTGGGCCTGCAGTTCATCGTCTACATGCCGCTGATCCTGCCGCTGGCGCTGATGCTGGGCCTGCTGCTGGCCACCGCCCGGCTGTACCGGGACTCGGAAATGGCGGTCCTGACCGCCATCGGGGTGGGGCCCAAGCGGCTGCTGCGGCCGGTGCTGATGCTGGTGCTGCCGGTGGTCGGGCTGATCGGCCTGTGCTCGCTGTGGCTGGGCCCCTGGGCCGACCGGACCAGCGAGCAGATGATCGAGGACGCCAACAAGAGCCTGGTCATGGCCGGGCTGGAGTCGGGCAAGTTCACCATGCTGTCCAATGGCGGGGTGGTCTACCTGTCCTCGGTCTCGGCCGACGGCAGCGGGCTGGGGCGGGTGTTCGTACAGCGCAGCCGGGGCGACCGCATCGAGGTGATGTCGGCCGCGAGCGGCAAGATGTTCTTCGAGGGCGACCGCCAGCGCTATCTGCGGCTGGATGACGGCCACCAGGTTGAAGGCCCGGCCAACGGCGCGCTGGATTACCGGCTGATGACCTTCGCCCGCAACGACGTTGCGCTGCCAGATGGCGCCATCACCCGCGACGAAAACGACCCCGAGCTGATGCCGACCGGCCGGTTGTTCGGCGACACCCGGCCGGAGGCCCAGGCGCAGCTGCATTCGCGCATCACGCCCCCGCTCATCGCGCTGGCGTTTGCGTTGATGACCCTGCCACTGGCGCGCAGTTCGCCGCGCCAGCAGCGGTACGGGAGGATGATGTTTGCCTTCCTTGCCTACATGGTCGGCATGAACCTGATGTTCATTGGTACCCGATGGATCGCCGACGGCAAGGTGCCGGCGTCATTGGGGTTGTGGTGGTTGAGCCTGCCGTTGCTGGCGCTGGCCATCTGGATGTACCTGCGCGACGGCAAGCTCTCGCGCCCGCGGAGGACCGCATGAAGCTTCACCCGATGCGGTTTGATTTCTACCTGGGCCGGGCGGTGTTCGGCACCGTGCTGCTGACCTGGGCGGTGCTGGTCGGTCTTGACGTGGTGATGGCGTTCTCCGGCGAGTTCAAGGACGTGGGCAAGGGCGGCTATACGCTGGGCCATGCGGCGGCCTCGGTGCTGTACACCGTGCCGCGCCGGGCCTACACGTTCTTCCCTACCGCAGCGGTGATCGGTGCGCTGATGGGGCTGGGCCAGATGGCCGCCACCTCCGAGCTCACCGCGCTGCGCGCGCTGGGGTTGTCGCGCAAGCGGCTGAGTGCCTCGGTGGCGATCGCGTTGTCGTTGATGACGGCGGTGATGGTGGTGAACGGCGAGACGCTGGCGCCTTGGGCACAGAACCGTTCCGACAACATCAGGGCCAGTGCGAAGTCGGGGCAGAACCTTGCCGCGTCGCGTTATGCGGGCGTCTGGGTGCGCGAAGGCGACACCTTCCTCACCGCGACCAGTGGCGATGAGCAGCTGCTGCCCGGCGGCGGCACGCGCCTGGTGCTCAGCGACGTGCGCCTGTACCAGATCGCACCGGACGGAAACATTGCGTCGGTGACCCATGCCGGCACGGTCGAGCACACCGCCGATGGCTGGACCTTGAACAAGGTGCGCCGCGATACCTTCGGCGAGCGTTCGGCCACGCGTACCACCGCGGAAACCGAAAAGTGGGATTCCAAGCTGGATGCGGGCGCGCTGGCCTCCGGGTTCTCCAAGCCGCGCAACCTGGCCGCGCGCGACCTGCGCACCAGCATCGAATACCGCAAGCGCAACGGGCTGGACGCGCGCGATTACGAGGACATCTACTGGAGCCGCTGGTTCTACCCGCTCAACGTGCTGGCGCTGTGCCTGGCCGCCGTCCCGTTCGCGTTCGGTTCGCTGCGCAGCGGCGGCATGGGCAAGCGCCTGTTCCTGGGCATCCTGTTCGCGCTGGGCTTCTGGCTGCTGCAGCTGTTCTTCGGGCGCATGGCCGGTGCGTTGAAGTTCGACTACCGCATCGCCTATGCGCTGCCACCGATCGTGATGCTGGTGGTGTCGGGCATGCTGTTCCGGCGCAAGTCGGGCTGACCCGGGAACCGGGTCAACCCGACGGTAGGCAACGACCGTTGGTCGTTGCGCGTTGATGCGTACCGACCAATGGTGGGTACCTACCGCTTCGGCAGCCGCCGCGTCCGCGTATCGGATGCCCGGTCATGCCACGTCAGGCGCTGCCGGTCGACCAGTGCCCACCATAGCCCCAGTCCCCCCAGCAGCACCGACACCGTACCCACCGCATAACGCAGCCACAGCTGCTTCCGGGTGGGCGCGGTGCCATCGGCGCCCACCACCTGCAACCGCCACGGCCGCATGCCCAGGGTCTGGCCACCGCGCCGCCAGCTTTCGACCGCGTATACCCCGGTCACCGCCCAGCAGCACCCCCACAGCACCCACTGCAGCGCACTGAACGGCGCGATGTTGTCGCGCGCGGCGTGGCCCGTGGCGTAGCCGGCGGTGAACAGCGCGCCGACCAGCATCCACAGCGCCAGCGCCGGGAAGAAGTCGTACAGCAGCGCCAGCAGCCGCCACAACAGCAACGAGGCGGGGCGGGTGGTATCGGCGACGGCAGCAGTAGGCGTGCTCATGCGCCGAGCATATCCTGTGCGCATGCCTGATACCTCCACCCCCGCCGCGCGCCGCCAGCTGGTGCAGCACCTGCCCGAGCTGCGCGACGACGACAACGCGCTGATCCAACGCTTCCTCGATGCGGTCTGGGCCGAACAGGGCCTGGCCCGGGCCAGCCTGGACAGCTACCGGCGTGACCTGGAGGGGCTGGCGCGCTGGCGCGACGGCACGGGCGGCGGGCTGGCCGGGATCGACCGCGCCGGCCTGTTCGATTACCTGGCCTGGCGCGCACGCCACGGCTGGTCGCCGCGCAGCAACGCGCGCCTGCTCTCGGCGCTGCGCGCGTTCTTCGCCGATGCGGTGCGGCGCGGGCAGCGCAGCGAAGACCCCAGCGCGCTGCTGGATCCGCCGCGGCTGCCGCGGCTGCTGCCCAAGGCGCTGGCCGAAAGCCAGATCGACGCGCTGCTGGCCGCCCCCGACGTGGCGCAGCCGCTGGGCCTGCGCGACCGCGCCATGCTGGAACTGATGTATGCCGCCGGACTGCGCGTGAGCGAGCTGGTGGAGCTGCCGGCCAATGCGGTGAACCTGCGCCAGGGCGTGCTTCGGGTCACCGGCAAGGGCAGCAAGGAACGGCTGGTGCCATTGGGTGAAGAGTCCCAGCACTGGCTGGAACGTTACCTGCGCGAGGCGCGTCCGCAGCTGGCCGGCACGCGCGCCGTGCCCGCATCTCGCGACGGCGCGGTGCCGCTGTTCCTGGAGCCGTCACTGCACCCGTTGAGCCGCCAGCAGTTCTGGGGCCTGGTGAAGAAGTACGCCGTGCTGGCCGGGATCGACCCGGTGCGGATCAGCCCGCACGGGCTGCGCCACAGCTTCGCCACCCACCTGCTCAACCGCGGCGCCGACCTCCGCGCGCTGCAGATGCTGCTCGGCCACAGCTCGCTGTCCACCACCCAGATCTACACGCTGGTGGCGCGCGAACACCTGCAGAAGCTGCACGCCAAGCATCACCCGCGCGGATAGCGCCGCCGTTCAGGCGCTGGATTCACCCGGTTGCCAGTCGCGGGGTACGCTCACGGCGCGCGGTGGGCCCAGGCGGGGCGGTTTCGGCGGCGCGTCGCCGGTGGGCAGCGGTCGGGCGAGCAGCGCCGCATGGCGGTCGAGGGTCTCGGGGTCGATCAGCCGGTCGGTGGCCACGCGCCCGTATGGGCCATCGCTGTTGGTCAGCATTTCCCGCCGCAGGTAGCGCACCACGCTCCATTCTGCGCCCAAGCCCGCACCCACGGGAGCGCGGGCCTGCAGCGCGTCGAAGACGTCCGCAATGACGTCTGACTGTGGTCGGCAGGGACCGTTGTCGCCCATCAGTTCCGCCGTTGCCAAGACTTTTGCGCGGAGTTCCTTGAGTGAGTTCAGCTGGCCGCTCCACACGGCTTGGGCCAGCGCATCCAGGGAGCTGCAGTGGGACTTTTCGGTCGATGCCATCGAGGTCCGGGAGTTCACCGAGGTACGTGACGCAAGCGACTCCAGTGATCCCGACAGACTGTGCGGGACGGGCACCGACGAAAGATTGCCAATGCGGGTCAGCAGGTTCTGCATGGATCGGCTGTGGGCGATGGGTGATGCATTGTGATACAGCGCTTGGCGCAGGTCGGTCAGGTGCCGGCTGCGGTCGACCAGCTGCGTCCCGGACAGCTGGTCACGCCGCCAGGCCTGGGTCAAACGCGCCTCCCGATTCTGGATCGCAACGACGGCGGACGTGAATCGGTTGCCGTTGCAGGGAGAGCGGACGCTCAGCTCGACCTTGGCCGAGGTGCTGCCAAGCTGTGCCTTGAACCAGAGCAGTGGGGACGGAATGCGCATGCGGCCGGGGATCGATTCGGGGGATGGGATCATCCCCGCTGCAGGTGCCGCGCACTTCCAGAATTCACTCGGCCTCACAGGCTTCGCCGGGGCGGCTGTGCGAGAATCCGCCCACTCTCACCCGTGGATGTACAGATGCGTCGAGTTCTTACCGTGGCCCTGTTCGGTGCGCTCAGCCTGACCGCCTGCGCCCAGCCGGCCGCCCCCGGTGGCACGCCGGCCCCCAAGCCGGGCAGCAGCGCGGCCACCCCCGCGGCGCCTGCCGCCAGCGGCAACGCCGACCAGACCGTGCGCAGCGCGCTGGCCAGCCTGGATCCGAAATTCAAGCCGGATTACATCGGGGCCGCCCCGTTCCCGGGCTTCCGCGAAGTGCTGGTGGGTGGGCAGGTGCTGTACGTCTCCGACGACGGCCGCTACCTGATGCAGTCCCAGCCGTACGACATCCAGAACCGCACCCCGGCCAGCAGCGCCGGCCTGCTGGCCTTCCGCAAGAAGCTGCTGGATGGCGTGCCGCGCGGCGAGCGCATCGTGTTCGCCGCGCCGAACCCGAAGCACACGCTTACGGTGTTCACCGACATCGAGTGCGGCTACTGCCGCAAGATGCACCAGGACATTCCGGAGTTGAACCGGCAGGGCATCACGGTGGAATACCTGGCCTTCCCGCGCATGGGCCTGGGCAGCCAGGACTACACCGACATGATCTCGGTATGGTGCGCAGCCGATCGCCGCCAGGCCCTGACCAGCGCCAAGCAGGGCCAGCCGGTGAAGCCGAAGAACTGCACCAACCCGGTCGCCATGCAGTACACGCTGGGCCAGCAGGCCGGCGTCAGCGGCACCCCGGCGGTGTTCGCCGCCGACGGCACCCAGCTGGGCGGCTACCTGCCGCCGGCGCAGCTGGTCAAGGCGCTGGAGCGCCAGGCCCGCTGATGCACGCACGCCCCGGTGCGAACGCGCCGGGGCGTTGACCCGGCCTCAGCTGGCGCCGTGGTGCAGCCAGCTGCGTTGCGCGCACAGTGGACTTGCCCGCGGCAGGATCACCGCTGGCATCGCATCATCCAGTCCGCGCCAGTGCGTCACCAGCGTCTGCACGTAGACGGGCGCGCGCCCCGCCGTGGGGCGTGGCAGTGGGCGGTCCAGCGGATTGCCGAAGCCCTCACGCCGCCGCGTCTCCTTCCATTCCCGGTTGATATTGGCGATGTTGGTGATGAACGCCGTCTTGAGCGCGCGTCGGTGTTCCAGGGCGCGGCTCGCGTCCTTGTTGCCGAACACGGCACCGATGCACAGGAAAACAGTAGGGGTACGCATCGGGTTGAAGGCGCCTTAAGAAGAAGGATCGCCATTATTGAAAGGCGTCGCCGGGCGGCTTCCAGAAAGTGCTCACGCGCGCAGAGAAAAAGCGCCCGGGACCGCAAGGATCCCGGGCGCGTCGTTGCAGTCGGTTACTTCAAGCCGTTGCTGATGGTGTTCACCAGCGTGCCTTGGGTGTCATCGCCGCTGAACTCCCAGAAGAACGCGCCGCCCAGTCCCTGGGTCTTCACGTAGCCCATCTTCTCGGTCACCAGCGCCGGCGTGTCGAAGCTCCAGAACGTGGTGCCGTTATAGCTCCAGGTGGCCCGCGCATTCGCATCGGTGTAGATCGGATGGTTGAGGTTCTTCAGCACCTTCCAGTCTTCGATGCCGGCCTCGTAGGTACCCGCCGCAGCGGTGCCGCTCTGGTACAGGCCGTTGTTCACGTTGGGCACGTTGGTCCAGCCGCGGCCGTAGAAGCCGATGCCCAGGTTGAGCTTGCTGGCCGGCACGCCACGGGCGAGGAACGCTTCCATCGCATCGTTGCTGTAGTACAGCTTGGTATCACCGGTGGACGGGTCCGCCGGCGAATTGAACAGCGCCGAATGGTGGCCGGTGATCGGATCGAACGCGCCGTGGAAGTCGTACGTCATCACGTTGATGTAATCGAGATACCCGTGATACGCCGCCGGATCGGTCACCCGGATCTTGTCGATGCCCGCGCCTACCGCCACGGTCAGCAACAGGCCCGGGCGCACTGCGTCGAGCTGGCGGCGGAACTCGGCCAGCAGCGCGGTGAAGTTGGCGTTGTCGGCCGGGTTGCCGCAGGCCAGCCCACATGCCACCGGGTATTCCCAGTCGATGTCGATGCCGTCGAACACGCCCGCCGCCGCGCCCACGCCACCGGCACCATCGGTCACCGGCAGGTTGCCCTTGATGTAGGCGTCGATGCACGAGGCCACGAAGGCCTGGCGGTTGGCCGGCTGCGCCGCGCTGGAGAAGCCGCGCGACCAGGTCCAGCCACCCAGCGAGATCAGCACCTTCACGTTCGGGTGCTTGGCCTTGAGCTGCTTGAGCTGGTTCCAGTTGCCGCGCAGCGGCTGGTCCCAGGTATCGGCACCGCCGCTGACGCTTTCACCAGCCTGGAAGGCCTTGGTGTAATCGGCGAACGCATCACCGCCCACCCCGGTGTTCGGGTCCGAGGCCTGGGTGATGCCCACTTCGCAGCGGTTGTTGCGCACGTTGCCGAACGCGTAGTTGATGTGGGTCAGCTTGCTGGCCGAACCACTGGTGTCGATGTTCTTGACCCGGTAGTTGCGCCCATAGATGCCCCACTGGGTGAAGTAGCCGATCACGCGCTTGTTGCCGCCACTGCCGCCGCCGGCCGCGGTGGTCACGCTGATCGACGCACTGCGTGCCGAGGCGTTGCCGGCGTTGTCGCGGGCACGCACGGTGTAGGTGTAGCTGGTGCTGGCGGTGAGCCCGCCGTCGGTGTACTGGGTGGCGCTGGGCGAACCGACCAGGGTGCCATTGCGGTACACGTCATAGCCGGCCACGCCGCTTCCGCCGCTGTTGTCGGTGGCCGCGTTCCAGGCCAGGTTGACCGTGGTGGCGGTTTTCGAGGGCGAGGCCAGGCCGCCGGGCACGCTGGGCGGGGTGGTGTCGTTGCTGGCCGCATTGACCGTCACGCTGACCGTGGCCGACGAGGTCACCGCGTTGTTGTTGTCGGTGGCGACCGCCTTGAAGGTGTGGGTGCCGGCCGACGCGTTGCTCCAGCTGACGCTGTACGGGGCGCTGGTGTCGATGCCCAGCGAGGTGCCGCCGCGGAAGAACTCGACCTTGCTGACGCTGCCATCGGCATCGCTGGCGTTGGCGCTGACCGTAATGGTGCTGCCGGCGCTGAAGCTGGCGCCGTTGGCCGGCGAGGTCAGGCTGACGCTGGGCGGCTGGTTGCTGCCGCCGCTGTCGCAGGCGCCCAGGTTGGTGTAGTACGGCGCACCGGCCGGGTGGTCGGGCGGGGCGTTCCAGATGTCCTGGTTGGCCCGGTACAGCACGCCGCCCTTCTGCAGGGTGCTGCCGGCCAGGTAGATCACGTTGCCGTTCCATTCCGGTACGCCACTACAGCTGGCGGCCTGGGCCAGCCCCGGAGCGAGCGCCGCCGAGGCGAGGGCTGCGGCCAGCAGCCAGCGCCGGTGGCGGGAGGCGCGGGGGGATAACGATGTCACCGTACTGCGCGCAATCGGGTCAGCCATGTCGTACTCCGATCAGGTGGTGGGCGCTGGGCGGCAGGATGTCGGCCAGCGTTGCAGCAGGTCCGGGGCCGGTGAGAGAGGCCGGCACCAGCAGAGGGGGCGGACGCGGGCCTGCCCGGCGGGAGGCTTGGCAGGTGGTGGCAACGTTGTCATGGTTTGTCCTGCCAATCCGTGCGCCAGCGCAAGGTTCGGGCGGCCGGTGCTTTCGCCCTGACCGGCGGCGGCCCGGCCGGAACCGACCCGGCGACTGACCACCGGCGGGCACGGACCGGTACAATAGTGGGCCCCGTCTCCAACCACGGTTCCCCGGACATGATGGTCCTCGAGGGCGCATCCGCCCTTTCGCCGTTCCGCCGCGAACGTCTTGAATCCCGCCTGCAGTCCCTGGCCGCCGACCTGCGCATCACCGGTGCCTGGCACGTGTACTTCATCCAGACCGAGGGCGATGCGACCCCGGACCCGGCGATCCTGAGCCGGATCCTGGAAGCCCAGCCCGCGCTGGCGCCGCAGGAGGCCGGGGCCATCTCCCGCTTCGTGGTGCCGCGCCTGGGCACGCTGTCGCCGTGGTCGAGCAAGGCCACCGAGCTGGTGCGTGGCGCCGGGCAGCCGATCCGCCGGGTGGAACGTGGCCTGCGTATTGACCTGGCCGGCTGGCCGGCCGACGCGGCTGCCCGCGAGGCGGTGATCCGCGCGCTGCACGACCCGATGACCCATTCCGTACTGGACGATGCCGCCCAGGCCCAGGCGCTGTTCACCGCGCCGGCCCGTGGCGAGCTGGAGCGGGTGGCGCTGGAAGACCTGGAGGCGGCCAACCGCCGCCTGGGCCTGGCCATGGCCCAGGACGAGATCGACTACCTGCGCCAGCGCTTCGGCGATTTGGGCCGCAAGCCCTCGGACGTGGAACTGATGATGTTCGCGCAGGCCAATTCCGAGCACTGCCGGCACAAGATCTTCAATGCCAGCTGGACCATCGATGGCGCCGACCAGGCCCATTCGCTGTTCCGCATGATCAAGAACACCCACCAACAGACTCCGCAGCACACGCTCAGCGCGTACAGCGACAATGCGGCGGTGGTGGCCGGCTTCCCGGCCGCGCGCTATCGGCCGGACCCGGCCACGGGCGAATACCGCAGCGAAGCGGTGGTGGATTCGGCGTTCTGCATCAAGGTGGAAACCCATAACCACCCGACCGCGATCGCCCCGTTCCCGGGCGCCTCCACCGGCGCCGGCGGTGAAATCCGCGATGAAGGCGCCACCGGCCGTGGCGGCAAGCCCAAGGCCGGCCTGACCGGCTTCTCGGTCTCGCACCTGCGCATCCCGACCCTGCCGCAGCCGTGGGAAGCGCCGCGCGCGCTGAACCCGCGCATGGCGCCGGCGCTGGACATCATGCTGGAGGGCCCGCTCGGCGGCGCCGCCTTCAACAACGAGTTCGGCCGCCCCAACCTGCTGGGTTACTTCCGCAGCTTCGAGCTGTCCGAAGGCGATGGCCTGACCCGCGCCTACGACAAGCCGATCATGCTGGCCGGTGGCCTCGGCGCGATCGACCAGGTCCAGGTCGAGAAGCTGAAGCTGCAGCCCGGCGATGCGGTGATCGTGCTCGGCGGCCCGGCCATGCTGATCGGCCTGGGCGGCGGTGCCGCCAGTTCGGTGGCCTCCGGCGAAAGCGCCGAGGACCTCGATTTCGCCAGCGTGCAGCGCGACAACCCGGAAATGGAACGCCGTTGCCAGGAAGTGATCGACCGCTGCGTCGCGCTCGGCCTGGACAACCCGATCCGCTGGTTCCACGACGTCGGCGCCGGTGGTCTGTCCAACGCGATTCCGGAACTGCTGCACGACTCCGGCGTGGGCGGTGTGATCGACCTGGGCAAGGTGCCCACCGACGACCCGTCGCTGTCGCCGATGCAGCTGTGGTGCAACGAATCGCAGGAGCGCTACGTACTCGGCGTGCCGCAGGCGCGCCTGGCCGAGTTCGCCGCGCTGTGCGCGCGCGAGCGCTGCCCGTTCGCCGCCGTTGGCGTGGCCACGGCCGAGGAACGCCTGGTGGTGGCCTACGGTGCCGCCGTCGGCAACATCCCGGCCGATGCCCCGATCGACCTGCCGATGGACGTGCTGTTCGGCAAGCCGCCGAAGATGCACCGCGACACCGCCCACCCACCGGCACCGCGCTGGCCGGCGCTGAAGACCGGTGGCCTGGACCTGCACGAGGCCGGCCTGCGCGTGCTCGCGCACCCGTCGGTGGCGTCGAAGAACTTCCTGGTCACCATCGGTGACCGCAGCGTCGGCGGCCTGACCGCGCGCGAACAGATGATCGGTCCCTGGCAGCTGCCGATGTCCGACGTTGCCATCACCCTGGCCGGCTTCGATACGCTGGCCGGTGAGGCGATGTCGATCGGCGAACGCACCCCGCTGGCGCTGCTCGATGCCGCCGCCTCCGCGCGCATGGCGGTGGGCGAAGCGATCACCAACCTGTGCGCGGCCCCGGTCGATGCGCTGGAAACCGTGAAGCTTTCGGCGAACTGGATGGCCGCGGCCGGCCACAACGGCGAAGACGCGCTGCTGTACGACGCGGTGCGTGCGGTGGGCATGGAACTGTGCCCGCAGCTGGACCTGAGCATCCCGGTCGGCAAGGACTCGCTGTCCATGCAGGCGCAGTGGCACGACGCCGGTGAGGCGCACAAGTCGGTGTCGCCGGTGTCGCTGGTGATCACCGCGTTCGCGCCGGTGGCCGATGCCAGCACCCAGCTGACCCCGCTGCTGGACCGCGAGACCGACAGCGAACTGTGGCTGATCGGCCTGGGCGCCGGCAAGCAGCGCCTGGGTGGTTCGATCCTGGCTCAGGTGCACGCCGACCACAGCGCGCTGCCGGCGTTTGCCGGTGCCGTGCCGGACCTGGACGACCCCCAGCGCCTGCGTGCGTTCTTCGAACTCATCCGCGATGCACGCCAGTCCGGCCTGCTGCTGGCCTACCACGACCGCAGCGATGGCGGCGCGTTCGCCGCGCTGTGCGAAATGGCCTTCGCCTCGCGCCAGGGCCTGGACATCACCCTGGATGCATGGGGCGATGACCCGTTCCGCAGCCTGTTCAACGAAGAGCTGGGTGCGGTGGTGCAGATCGCCCGCGAAGACCGTGCGGCGTTTGCCGACCTGGTCGAGCGCCATGCACTGACCGAATGTGCCCAGCGCATCGCCCGCCCGACCACCGCCCCGGTGGTGCGCGTCTCGCTGCAGGGCGAAAGCCTGGTGGAGTGGCGCTGGGAAGCGCTGTTCGATGCCTGGTGGTCGGTCACCCACGCCATGCAGAAGCTGCGCGACAACCCCGACAACGCCGACCAGGAGCGCGCCATCGCGCGCAGCTTCACCGCGCCGGGCCTGAAGCCGAAGCTCAGCTTCGACCTCAACGAAGACGTGGCCGCGCCGTTCATCAACACCGGCGCGCGCCCGCGCGTGGCGGTGCTGCGCGAGCAGGGCGTCAACGGCCAGATCGAGATGGCCAACATCTTCGAACGCGCCGGCTTCCGCAGCGTGGACGTGCACATGAGCGACCTGATTGCCGGCCGCGTGGATCTTGCCGACTTCACCGGCCTGGCCGCCTGTGGCGGCTTCAGCTACGGCGACGTGCTGGGTGCCGGCCGCGGCTGGGCCACCTCGGTGCTGGAGCGCAGCGCGCTGCGTGATGCCTTTGCCAGCTTCTTTGCCCGCCAGGACAGCTTTGCGCTGGGCGTGTGCAACGGCTGCCAGATGCTGAGCCAGCTCAAGGACATCATCCCCGGTGCCGAGCACTGGCCGCAGTTCCGCCGCAACCGCAGCGAGCAGTTCGAAGCCCGCACCGCGTTGCTGGAGATCGTCGAATCGCCGTCGATCCTGCTGCGTGGCATGGCCGGTTCGCGCCTGCCGGTGGCGGTGGCGCACGGTGAAGGCCAGGCGGTGTTCGCCAACGCCGTCGACCAGGCTGCCGCCCGCGTATCGCTGCGGTACGTCGATGGTGACGGCAACGTGGCCAGCCAGTACCCGCTGAACCCGAACGGCTCGCCTGACGGCATCACCGGCCTGACCACCACCGATGGCCGCGTGACGATCATGATGCCGCACCCGGAGCGCACCCCGCGCGCGGTGAACCTGAGCTGGCGTCCGGCCGACTGGAACGGCGACTCGCCGTGGCTGCGCATGTTCCGCAACGCCCGGGTGTGGTGCAACTAACGCACCACGCTCGTTGAACGGGTAGGGCCGGCCATTTGCCGGCCCACGCAACACCTCCAATTCGCGCAAATCCGTCTTCACATCACACGTTGCCGATGTCGCAGCGCGCCATCGCGTGCGTGCGCGTTTTTCGCGACGCAGGCGTATGGAAACATGGCTCGCGCAGCGCGCAGCAGTGAAGGTCACGTGAAAAATACACGTGTGCAGCACGCGCGAACCAATACGCGGCAATGAGTTACATCGCGTTTCACGCGTGATGATCGTTACTCACATGCATCTAACAAATGCGCCGCATGAATGGCCGAATTTGTGACGCTTCTCGCGTTAGAACAATTTCTACTGTCAAAGTCTTGACGTTCTGAAAACCCTGCGTTAACACTGAGTTCTCAGTTTGCAATCGTTCAGTTCGGAAGTAACCGCAAGGATGGCGAGTTCCCTGTTCGTTGATCGCGCCGTGAGCGCGCCATCCGGCACAACGCAGTAAATCAAGCGGAAAACGCCCCCAGGGGACGTTGGGCCACGCGGCCCGGCGTTGGCGTCGCTTTGCCCAAAACCAGCCAACCAGGAGTCGCATCGATGAATCGGATTTATCGCAAGGTCTGGAACAAAGCACTGGGGCAGATGGTCGTTGCCTCCGAACTCGCCAGCAGCCAGACCCCGGGCGTGGTCATCGATCAGCGACGATCTTCCGACACGCGCGGTGGCGCCGTGCTCTCGGCCGCCATTGCGTTGACGCTGGGATTAGGCATGGCCGGCGCGCCCTCCGGTGCGCATGCGCAGTCGGTGGAAGTGGGTGGCAACGCCAACTGCGTGGTGCTCAACAGCAACGTGATCGACAGCTGCGTGGTGGATGGCAATGCGACCGCATCGGGCGCGAACGCCGTGGCCATCGGCAGCAACAGCACCGCTTCGGCGGCCAACAGCGTGGCGCTCGGCGCCGGCTCACGCGCTGCACGCGCCAACACCGTCTCGGTCGGCGATGCCGGCAAGGAACGCCAGGTCACCAACGTGGCCGCCGGTACCGCAGCCACCGATGCGGTGAACAAGGCGCAGCTGGATACCGTGGCGGCCACCGCCGCGAGCGCGACGCGCTACTTCAAGGCAGACGGCGAAAACAACAACAGCGATGCGGCCAGCATCGACGGTGACGGCGCGCTTGCGGCCGGCGCCGATGCCACCGCCGACGGCGATGGCGCCACCGCACTCGGCCACAACAGCCAGGCGCTGGCCAACGCCACCACGGCCGTCGGCAGCGATGCCGTTGCGGCGGGCCTGGGCGGCAGCGCATTCGGCCAGAACAGCCTGGCCATTGGCGACGCCACCGTTGCGGTGGGGCAGAGCGCGATGGCGTTCGGGCTCGGTGACGTTGCGCTCGGCGCGTCCGCGTTCGCGGCTAGTGAAAACGGCGCGGCAACGGCGATTGGCGGCCTGGCCGAAGCCAGCGCCGATGGCGCCACCGCCATCGGTGGCGGCGCACTGGCCATCGGCGCAGGCAGCACCTCGCTCGGCCGCGGTGCCGGCAGCGGTGGCGAAGCGTCGATTGCGGTGGGTGCGTTCAGCACGGCGGTCGCCGACTTCAGTGCGGCACTGGGTTCCAACTCCGCAGCGGTCGCAGTGGGCAGCGTCGCGCTCGGCGCCGGTTCCTACGCCGATCGCGTGGACACCGTGTCGGTCGGCAACAACAACGGCCTGCAGCGGCAGATCACCCACGTCGCTGCCGGCACCGAAGCCGGCGATGCGGTCAACAAGGCCCAGCTGGACGAAGTGGGCGAGGTCGCAGGTACCACGGCGAAGTACGTGCAGGTCACCGGCAGCGCCGACAGCGATGCCGGCGCCTTTGCCGACGGCGACAACGCCACGGCCGTGGGCGAAGCCACCAATGCGCTCGGCAACGGCACCACCGCGCTCGGCAGCGGCGCCACCGCGGTTGCGCAGAACGCCACCGCCGTGGGCTACAACGCGCTGGCCAGCGGCCAGAACAGCGCGGCCTTCGGCACCAACGCACAGGCCAATGGCCCGGGCAGCGTCGCCGTCGGTGGCGCCGCCGTCGATGAAGACGGCAACCCGCTGATCACCAACGGCGGCGTGCCGGTCGATACCGGTGCGACCAGCGCCGGCGTCGGCGGTACCGCCGTTGGCGCCAGCGCTGAAGCATCCGGTTTCGCTGCTTCGTCGTACGGGGTAGGCGCATACGCCGCCGGTGCACAGTCTTCCGCGTTCGGCGCGGTGGCCAACGCCACCGGCGATTACGCCACCGCCGTGGGCACCCAGAGCGTGGCCGCAGGCACCAGCAGCACCGCCATCGGCGGCCCGGCCGACCTGATTCCCGGCCTGGGCTTCTTCGTGCAGACCCAGGCCAGCGGTGAAGCCGCTACCGCCGTGGGTGCGGGTGCCATCGCCAGCGGCGACTACGCCGTGGCCAATGGCACGCTCAGCGAAGCCTCGGGCACGGAAGCTACCGCCGTGGGCTACTTCGCCTACGCACCGGGCGAAGGCGCGTCCGCGCTGGGGGCCGAAAGCTGGGCCAGCGGTGAACTGAGCACGGCGGTGGGCTTCTACAGCACCGCACGCGGCGCCAACAGCGTCGCCCTCGGCGCCAATTCCACGGCCGTGCGCGACTACACGGTGTCGGTCGGCGATGTCGGCAACGAACGCCAGATCACCCACGTCGCCGCCGGCAGCGAAGCCACCGATGCGGTCAACAAGGCGCAGCTGGATGCCGTCGCCGACACCGCCGACGGCACCGCCTACCGCTTCAAGGCCAACGCCTCGCAGGACAGCGACGTCGGCGCGTTCGCCGATGGCGATGGCGCGCTCGCGGCAGGCGAGGCCAGCAATGCCATCGGCGCAGGCGCCACCTCGGTCGGCAACGGTGCATCCGCGGTCGGCGATGACACGGTGGCCGTGGGCCGCAATGTCGCCGCCACGGGCAACGGCAGCGTCGCCATTGGTGGCGTCGGCCAGGCCTACGACCAGTACAACTCGCCGATCGTCGATGCCGACGGCAACGCGGTGACGGTCGGTACCACCGCCGCGCAGGATGCCGTCGCGGTCGGTGCAGGTGCACAGGCCACCGGCGCGCTCAGCAACGCCTACGGCAGCGGCGCACAGGCCACCGGCGACAACAGCCTGGCACAGGGCTACAAGTCGCGCGCCACCGGTGAATACAGCGTTGCGCAGGGCGACAACGCCTTTGCCAGCGGCAGCGAAAGCACCGCTACCGGTGCCTATGCGTGGGCCACCAGCGATGGGGCCACCGCGTTCGGTTCCAGTGCGTGGGCCACCGAGGCCAATGCCACCGCCGTGGGCTATGCGGCGTGGGCCGATGGCAGCGGTGCCACCTCGGTCGGCTACAACAGCTGGGCGCGCGGCAACAGCTCCACCGCACTCGGCCGTGGTGCGTTCGGCTACGGCGACAACAGCGTCGCGGTGGGCTACCAGGCCCTGGGCAACAGCATCAACACCATCGCCATCGGCACCAACGTGGTGGCCGGCGGTGAAAGCGCCATCGGCATCGGTGCCGGCAGCAACGCCAGTGCCGCCAACGCGGTGGCGCTGGGCGCCGGCGCACGCGCCGATCGTGCCTACACGGTGTCGATCGGCAACGACGACCAGCAGCGCCAGATCACCCAGGTCGCGGCCGGTACCGAAGGCACCGATGCAGTGAACGTCGACCAGCTCACTGCGGCCACCGACAAGTTCCAGGCCACGGGGGATGGCGTCGCCGTCGCCGGTGGCGAGGAAAGCGTGGCCGCCGGTTCCAACGCCGCCACCGATGGCGATTACGCCACGGCGGTGGGTTCCAGCAGCTTCGCCAGTGGCACCGGTGCCTCGGCCGTGGGTAGCGGCGCGTTCGCCCTGGCCGATGGCGCTACCGCGGTTGGCCTGAATGCACTGGCCAGCGCGGGCAGTGCCACGGCCACCGGCGCCGATGCGCAGGCCACCGCCGAATACGCCACCGCCAATGGCGCCGAAAGCCTGGCGTCGGGTGAGCAGAGCACCGCCAATGGTGCGGCCAGCATCGCCTCCGGCGCAGGCAGCCTCGCCAGCGGCGCGCTGTCCGAAGCGGCCGGTGAGGAGTCGGTGGCACTGGGGTACTACAGCACCGCCAGCGGCTCGGGCTCCACCGCGGTCGGCGCGGAAAGCGTGGTCAGCGGCACCTTGTCGGCCGGCTACGGCTTCGCCTCGGAAGCGACCGCCGGCTACACCACCGCGATCGGTGGCTATGCCGCCGCCACGGCGTTCAACGCTACTGCGCTGGGCAGCTTCGCCCAGGCCACCGGGTCCAACAGCGTGGCGCTCGGCGGCGACGCCGAAGCCAGCGGCGCGTACAGCACCGCCACCGGCCAGGGCAGCCTGGCCAGCGGCACCAACAGCGTGGCCATCGGTGGCGCACTGTTCGGCCTGCTGCCCACCGAAGCCTCCGGCAACTACTCCACCGCCGTCGGCGGCGGCGCATGGTCGCCGGGTCTGAACAGCACTGCGCTCGGTAATGCCGCCACCTCCGAAGGCGAAAACAGCGTCGCGCTCGGTGCCGATTCCATCGCCGACCGCGACGACAGCGTGTCGGTCGGCAGCGTTGGCAGTGAGCGCCAGATCACCAACGTCGCCGCCGGTACCGAAGGCACCGACGCGGTGAACGTGGACCAGCTCAATGCGGTGGCCGATGCGGCCGCCACCACCAGCAAGTACTTCCAGGCCAGCGGCAGCGATGCCAGCGATGCCGGTGCCTTCGTCGACGGCGATGATGCGCTGGCTGCCGGTGAAGCCAGCAACGCCATCGGCAACGGCGCCACCGCGCTGGGTGCGGGCAGCACGGTGGTTGCCAACGAGGCGACCGCAGTGGGCTTCAATGCCACGGCCACGGCCGACAACGCGGTGGCCGTGGGCAGCAATGCCGCCAGCAGCGGTGCGGGTGCGGTCGCGGTGGGTGACCTCAGCGCGGCCAGCGGCAACGCCTCGGTGGCCATCGGCGGCGGCGCGCTGTCGCAGGGCTTCGGCGCGGTCGCCATCGGCGCCGGCTCCGAAGCCACGGGCCTGGCCTCCACCGCCGTGGGTTACGGCGCGTGGGCGCTGGGTCGCGAAACCACGGCCATCGGCAACTTCGCCACGGCCGACGGCTGGGCCGCCAGTGCGTTCGGCGCGGGCGCCACGGCGGCCTTCTTCGGTACCGCGATCGGTACCTACAGCTATGCGGACGAAGTAGCCACCGCGGTGGGCCAGGGCACGCGTGCCAACGTGGCCGGTGCCGCGTTCGGCGTGCAGGCCAACGCCGGCGAATACGGCGTGGCGCTGGGCAACAACGCGGCCACCGCACAGAACGGCGTGGCGGTCGGCTTCAACGCCCTGGCCGGTGCCGATGCCAACAGCAGCACCCAGGGCATCCAGACCACGGCCGTCGGCAGCGAGGCGTGGGCCACCGAAGACGGCGCCACCGTGGTTGGCTACAACAGCTACGCGCAGGCGCTGAACTCAACCGTGGTGGGCAGCAATACCTGGACCACCAAGGACGCCGAAAACAGTGTCGCGCTCGGCGCCGGCACGCTGGCTGACCGTGCCAACACGGTATCGGTCGGTGCGGCCGAAGCCTGGACCGATGCGGCGGGCGTGGTGCATGACGCGATTGACCGCCAGATCACCAACGTGGGGGCCGGTACCGAAGACACCGATGCGGTGAACGTGGCGCAGCTGAAGGAAGTGGCGGCGGTGGCCGAAACCACCAGCAAGTACTTCCAGGCCAGCGGCAGCGATGACAGCGATGCCGGCGCCTATGTGGAAGGCGACAACGCACTGGCCGCGGGTGAAGCGTCCAACGCGATCGGCGATGGCGCCAGCGCACTCGGCAGCGGTGCCAACGCGCTGGCCAACAACGCCACCGCCATCGGCTTCAACGCGCTCGCCAGCGGTGACGGTGCGGCGGCGCTGGGCAGCGAGGCCCAGGCGACCGGCGAAGACAGCGTGGCCATCGGCAACGGTGCCGCCGCGAGCGAGATCGGTGCCAGCGCCGTGGGCGCCGGTGCGCAGGCCTCCGGTGCGTACAGCACGGCCGGTGGCAGCGAAGCCATCGCGTCGGGCCAGCAGGCCACCGCCAACGGCTTCCGTTCCACGGCGTCTGAAGCCGGTGCGTCGGCGTTCGGTGGCTACAGTGAAGCCACGGGCGAACTGTCGTCGGCACTGGGTTACGGCGCGGTTGCGTCCAATGCCTACGCCACCGCCGTCGGCGCAGCGGCTACCGCCTCCGGTGCCAGTGCGGTTGCGGTGGGTGAGTTCAGTGAAGCCACCGGCGACGAAAGCGTCGCCGTCGGCGGCAGTACGTTCTTCGGGTTCATTCCGGCGCGCGCGTCGGGCACCGGCGCATCGGCCTTCGGTGCCGGTGCCTGGGCCACCGATGACTACGCCACCGCGGTCGGCTGGAACTCGTGGGCCGATGCGGCCAGCGCCACCGCGCTCGGCGAAAGCGCAACGGCCACCGGCGTGAACAGCGTGGCCCTGGGCGCAGGCTCCAGCGCGGACCGCGACAACAGCGTCTCGGTCGGCACCGCCACCGCGCAGCGGCAGATCACCAACGTGGCCGCCGGTACCGAAGGCACCGACGCGGTCAACCTCGACCAGCTCAACGCCGTGGCCGACACCGCCGAGGAAACCAACCGCTACTTCAAGGCTTCCGGCAGCGGCAACGGCGATGACGTGGGCAGCTACGTCGATGGCACCTACGCCACCGCGGCAGGCGAAGCGTCCAACGCGTTCGGCACCGGCGCGTCGGCCTACGGCAGCGGTTCGCTGGCGTCGGGTCGCTATGCGTCGGCGTCGGGCTACAACGCCTCGGCCACCGCCGATTCGGCCACCGCCATCGGTGGTTCGCTGTACTACGAAGATGCCAACGGCAACGTGCTGCTGGACAAGGCCACCAGCGCCAGCGGCACCGGCGCCACCGCACTGGGTGCCGGCGCACAGGCCACCGGTGCGTTCAGCACCGCCAGCGGTGCCGGCGCCACGTCGGCCGGGGTGCAGTCGTCGGCCTTCGGCTACAGCGCCGAAGCCGGCAGCGACTACAGCACCGCCGTCGGCGCGTTCAGTGCCGCCAGCGGGGTGCGTACCACCGCGCTCGGCTACGGCGCCGAAGCCAGTGGCGATTACGCCTCCGCGTTCGGCTGGGGCAGCACCGCCTCGGGTGCTTACGGCATCGCCATCGGCAACAGCGCGCAGGCCAGCGGGGCCAACAGCTTCGCCGGCGGCGCCAGTGCCTGGGCCACTGCGGCACAGACCACCGCCGTGGGCCAGCTGGCCTGGGCCACCTCGGCCGGCTCCACTGCGATCGGCCAGGACAGCTACGCCTACAGTGGCCTCAACGCCACCGCGTTGGGCAAGAGCGCCTGGGCCAGCGGCACGGGCAGCGTGGCCCTCGGCGCAGGCTCGCGCGCCACCGAAGCCAACGTGGTCTCGGTCGGTGGCGGCAACGGCACCACCGGTCCGGCCACGCGCCGCATCACCAATGTCGGCGCGGCAGTGAATGCCACCGATGCGGTGAACAAGGCGCAGCTGGACAGCGTGTCCGCCACCGCAGACGCGGTCGGCCAGCGCTTCAAGGCCAGCGGCAGCGGCGTGGCCACCGCCAGCGGCACCGATGCGCTGGCGGCCGGTTCCGGTGCCACCGCCAGTGGCACCCGCAGCAGCGCGCTGGGCACCGCGGCCACCGCATCCGCCACCGGCGCGACCGCCGTGGGCGCCGATGCCTCCGCACGCGGCGACAACAGCACGGTGCTCGGCCGCCTGGCCTCGACCAACGCTACCAACGGCGTCGCCATCGGCAACGGTGCGTTCGTCAGCAACGGCGCCAACGGCATCGCCATAGGTTCCAGCGCGGGTGCCTCCGGCGCCAATTCGGTGGCGCTGGGCGCGGGCTCGCGTGCGGTGGAAGCCAACGTGGTCTCGGTCGGTGGCGGCAACGGCACCGATTCGCCGGCCACCCGTCGCATCGTCAATGTTGCGGCCGGTCGCATCGCCGCCGGCAGCACCGATGCGGTGACCGGCGGCCAGCTCAACACCACCAACCAGCGCGTGGGCGCAGTGGAAACCCGGGTCGGTGACATCGACGACCGCATCGGCTCGGTGGAGAACGTCACCGCCAACGCGCTGACCTACGACGACAGCACCCGCGACACGCTCACCCTGTCCGGCCTGGACGGCACCACGCTGGACAACGTCGCCACCGGTTCGATCGCCAGCGGCAGCCGCCAGGCCGTCAACGGCGGCCAGCTGTTCCAGGCCCTGACCGACACCGCCAGCTTCCTCGGCGGCGGCGCCAGCATCGGCATGCAGGGCGTGTTCGTGGCGCCCAACTACGTGATCCAGGGCACCACCTACAACAACGTGGGCGATGCGCTGGGCGCGCTGGATGCCAAGGTCACCGACCTCGACCAGCGCGTGGCCAACGGCGGCAGCAACGCGGCGCGTGCGCGCACCGCGTCGGCGTCCACCGCCAGCGTGGCTGCCGCACCCGAGGCTGCCGATACCGCGGCGACCACGGCCGCCAGCAGCGACACCGCCCGCGTGGCCAGTGCCGATGCGCCGGTCGTGCAAGGCACGCCGACCGCTGCCAGTGTCGGCGCCCCGCAGCCGGTGGCGGCGGTGGCACCGGTCACATCAGTGGCGATGGGCGACGGTGCGGTGGCCAGCGGGGCCTCGGCCACCGCGATCGGGCAGGGGGCCAGCGCCACGGCCGCCAACTCGGTCGCGCTGGGCCAGGGCTCGGTCGCCGACCGCGCCGACACGGTCTCGGTGGGTGCCGTCGGTGCCGAACGCCAGGTCACCAACGTCGCCGCCGGCAGCGCCGCCACCGATGCGGTCAACAAGGGCCAGCTGGACGGTGGCATCGCCACCGCCAACAGCTACACCGACCAGCGTTACAGCGCGATGGCCGACACGTTCGACATCTACAAGGGCGAAATCGACGAACGCCTGCGTCACCAGGACCGTCGCATCGATCGCCAGGGGGCGATGAACGCCGCGATGCTCAACATGGCCACCAGTGCCGCCGGCATCCGCACGCAGAACCGCGTCGGCGTCGGTGTCGGCTTCCAGAGCGGCGAATCGGCGTTGTCGCTGGGTTACCAGCGTGCGCTTAGCGAGCGCGCCACCGTCACTGTCGGCGGTGCGTTCAGCAGCGATGACAGCTCGGTCGGCGTCGGTGCCGGCTTCGGCTGGTAAGCAACGCAATGCAAGGCCTGAGGGGGCGGGTCACGGAAACCCTGGCCAGGGCCGGCCGGGGTTTCCGCATGGAGTGTTTGGCCTGAACAGTCGTTTGATCCATGACCTTGAAGAGGATTACACCGTGACCAAGAAGCAGAACCTTCGCATCAACGTGCTGGCAGCCGCCGTGCTGTCGCTGTCCGTGGGCGCCAGCGCCTATGCCGCCGGTTTGCCGGTCAAGGAACCCGCGAAGCAGGCCAGCGTCGCCCAACAGGGTTCCCAACGCATCATCGTCAAGTACGCGCCCGGCAGCGCGGCCGCCTCCGACCGCTCGGCCAAGCTGTCCACGGTGACCTCGGCGGTCTCGCGTGCCAGCCTTGGCGCCACCGCCTCGCGTGCCGCGGCGGCCAGCCCGCAGGTGCTGCGCCGGCTCGGCACCGGTGCCGATGTGATCCGCCTGCAGGGCAAGCTCAGCCAGGCCGACCTGCAGAAAGTGCTGAAGGAAATCCAGGCCGACCCGTCGGTCCAGTACGCTGCGGTGGACGTCAAGCTGCAGCGCGCCGACGTGCGTGCCAAGGAAACCCCGCAACTGGTGCCGAACGACCCGTACTACGCGCAGTACCAGTGGCACCTGAACAGCGCCACCGGCGGCGTCAACGCACCGGCCGCGTGGGACGTGGCGCAGGGCGAGGGCGTGGTGGTGGCGGTGCTCGATACCGGCATCCTGCCGCAGCACCCGGATTTCGCCGCCGGCACCCTGCTGGAAGGCTATGACTTCATCAGCGATGCCGAAACCTCGCGTCGTCCCACCGACGCCCGCGTGCCGGGCGCACTGGATTACGGCGACTGGGTTGAGAACGACAACGAGTGCTATGACGGCTCGCTGGCCGAAGACAGCTCGTGGCACGGCACCCATGTGTCGGGCACGATCGCCGAAGCCACCAACAACGGCGTCGGCATGGCCGGCGTGGCGTACAAGGCCAAGGTGCTGCCGGTGCGCGTGCTCGGCAAGTGCGGCGGCTACCTCTCCGACATCGCCGACGCGATCACCTGGGCCTCCGGTGGCACCGTGACCGGCGTGCCGGCCAACCCGAACCCGGCCGAAGTGATCAACATGAGCCTGGGCGGCGGCGGCGCGTGCGATCCGGCCTACCAGGACGCGATCAACGGCGCGGTCTCGCGCGGCACCACCGTGGTGGTGGCGGCCGGCAACCAGGCCTCCAACGCCTCCGGCTACCGTCCGGCCAGCTGCGCCAACGTGATCGCCGTGGGTGCCACCCGCATCACCGGCGGCATCGCCTACTACTCCAACTTCGGCACCGCGGTGGACCTGTCCGGTCCGGGCGGCGGCGGCAGCGTCGACGGCAACCCGGGCGGCTACGTCTGGCAGGCCGGCTACAACGGCCTGACCACGCCGACCTCCGGCGCCTACAGCTACATGGGCATGGGCGGCACCTCGATGGCCTCGCCGCACGTGGCCGCCGTGGCCGCGCTGGTGCAGGGCGCGCTGGCCTCGGCGGGCAAGGATCCGCTGACCCCGGCGCAGCTGGAGACCCTGCTCAAGCAGAGCGCACGCACGTTCCCGGTGACCATCCCGGCGGCCACCCCGATCGGCAGCGGCATCGTCGATGCCAAGGCCGCGCTGGACAAGGCCCTGGAAGAGCCGTGCACGGTTGACTGCGCGCCGGATGCGACGCCGCTTACCAACCGCGTGGCGGTCAGCGGGCTGACCGGTGCCGGTGGCAGCGAAACGCTGTACAGCTTCGAAGCGACGGCGGGCAAGACGCTCAGCTTCCTCACCTACGGTGGCAGCGGCAACGTGTCGTTGTACGTCAGCGCCGGCGCCGAGCCGACCGCGACCGACTTCGATGCCAAGTCCTCGCGTCCGGGCAACAGCGAAACCGTGCGCTTCACCGCGCCGGCGGCGGGCACCTACTACATCAAGCTGGTGGGTGAATCGGCTTACAGCAACGTGAGCATCCAGGCCGTCCAGTAACGGTCGGCAGCACCCTGCGGGAGCCCGTCATGTGACGGGCTCCCGTTTTTCATTGGCCACCACCGCATGTGGCATCACGGCGGACTGCTAAAGTCTGCGGGTCGCCAGGAGAGCTTTCGTGAATGCGGTAACCCACGATCTTGCTGAAGAGTCAGCCATGGATGCGGAAACCCGCATCGTGGCGCTGTTGCTGCGCAACGGGCGGCTGAAGGAGGCCGACCTGGCCCGCGCCCGGCCGCTGCAGCGTGAAGCCGGTGGCAGCCTGCTGCCGCTGCTGGTGCGGCTGGGCCTGGTGTCTGAACGCGACCACGCGCAGGCCTGTGCCGACGTGCTGGGGCTGCCGCTGCTGGAAGGCAAGGGCGTGCCCGAAGCGCCCCCCGAATCCCTGATCGACGCGCTGCCGCTGTCGCTGCGCTTCCTCAAACAATTCCATGCCTGCCCGCTGGCGCTGCACGACGGCGTGCTCGACCTGTGGCTGAGCGACCCGCAGGAGCCTTACACCGCCGATGCGGTGCAGCTGGCGATGGCGGTGCCGGTGCGCCTGCACGTGGGCCTGCGCTCGGAGATCGATGACGTCATCGAACGCTGGTTCGGCCAGGGCCGCAGCGCGATGGGCGCCATCATCGAAACCGCCGACGGCGAAGGCAGCGTGGTCGACGATATCGAGCACCTGCGCGACCTGGCCTCCGAAGCCCCGGTGATCCGCCTGGTCAACCTGGTCATCCAGCGTGCGGTGGAACTGCGCGCGTCGGACATCCACATCGAACCGTTCGAGAACCGGCTGAAGGTGCGCTATCGCGTCGATGGCGTGCTGATCGAAGGCGAAAGCCCGCCGGCCAACCTCACCGCCGCGGTGATCAGCCGCATCAAGATCATGGCGCGGCTGAACATCGCCGAGCGCCGCCTGCCGCAGGATGGTCGCATCATGCTGCGCGTGCAGGGCAAGGAACTGGACCTGCGCGTGAGCACCGTGCCCACCGCGCACGGCGAAAGCGTGGTGATGCGCCTGCTCGATCGCGACACCGTGGTGTTCGATTTCCACCGGCTCGGCTTCACCGCTGCGTTCCTGCCGCAGTTCCGCAAGGTGCTCGAGCAGCCGCACGGCATCCTGCTGGTCACCGGCCCCACCGGCTCGGGCAAGACCACCACGCTGTATACGGCGCTGAGCCAGCTCAATACGGCCGATGTAAAGATCATCACCGTCGAGGACCCGGTCGAATACCAGATCGAGGGCATCAACCAGATCCAGGCCAAGCCACAGATCGGGCTGGACTTCGCCAACGCGCTGCGCAGCATCGTGCGCCAGGACCCGGACATCATCATGATCGGCGAAATGCGCGACCTGGAAACCGCGCGCATCGCGATCCAGTCCGCGTTGACCGGCCACCTGGTGCTGTCCACCCTGCATACCAACAACGCCGCCGGCGGCATCACCCGCCTGCTCGACATGGGCGTGGAAGACTACCTGCTCACCTCCACCATCAACGGCATCCTGGCCCAGCGCCTGGTGCGCCGGCTGGAACCGCAGCACGCGCTGCGCTACCTGGCCTCGCCGGAAGAGATCGAGAAGTTCGGGCTGCGCCGCCTGCAACCGGAAGGGGACATCTACCTCTACCGCGCGCAGCCCTCGGCGATCGCGCCGACCGGCTACCTGGGACGCACCACCATCATGGAATTCCTGGTGATGAACGACGAGCTGCGGCGCGCGGTGATGCGCCGCGCCGGCATGGGCGAAGTGGAACAGATCGCCCGCGCCGCCGGCATGCGCACCATGTATGAGGATGGCCTGGCCAAGGCGCTGATGGGCCACACCACGCTCGAAGAAGTGCTGCGCGTGACCGAGGAAAGCTGAGCATGGCGCAGTACCGCTACAAGGCCCTCAACGCGCACGGCGAGCTGTTCGACGGCCAGATGGAGGCCGCCAGCGAAGCCGACGTGGCCGCGAAGCTGCAGGACCAGGGCCACCTGCCGATGGAGGCGCGCCTGGCCGCCGAGGGCGGCGCGGGCGGCACCTCATGGGCGGCGCTGCTGCGGCGCAAGCCGTTCGACGGCGGCGCGCTGGTGCAGTTCACCCAGCAGCTGGCCACCCTGCTCGGTGCCGGCCAGCCACTGGACCGAGCGCTGACCATCCTGCTCGAACTGCCCGAAGACGAACGCAGCCGCCGGGTGATCACCGACATCCGCGACGTGGTGCGTGGCGGTGCCGCGCTGTCCACCGCGCTGGAACGCCAGCACGGGCTGTTTTCGCGGCTGTACATCAACATGGTGCGTGCCGGCGAAGCCGGTGGCAGCCTGCACGACACGTTGCAGCGGCTGTCCGATTACCTGGAGCGCAGCCAGGAACTGAAGGGCAGGGTGATCAACGCGCTGATCTACCCGGCGATCCTGCTGGCCGTGGTCGGCGGGGCGCTGCTGTTCCTGCTCGGCTACGTGGTGCCGCAGTTCGCGCAGATGTACGAAAGCCTGGACGTGGCGCTGCCGTGGTTCACCCAGTGGGTGCTCAGCGCCGGGCTGGTGGTGCGCGAGGGCTGGCTGGCGATGATCGTGGTGCCGGCGCTGGCGCTGCTGGTGATCGAACGCAAGCTGCGCCAGCCCGCGGCGCGCCTGGCGCTGGATGGCTGGCTGCTGCAGCGCAAGGGCATCGGCGGGTTGGTGGCCAAGCTGGAAACCGCGCGCCTGGCGCGCACGCTGGGCACGCTGCTGCGCAACGGCGTGCCGCTGCTGGCCGGCCTGGGCATCGCCCGCAACGTGCTGGGCAACCGCGCGCTGGCTGCCGACGTGGATGCGGCCAGCGACGAAGTCAAGAACGGCAACGGCCTGTCCGCCTCGCTGGCCAAGGGCAAGCGCTTTCCACGGCTTGCGCTGCAGATGATCCAGGTCGGCGAGGAATCCGGCGCGCTGGATGTCATGCTGCTCAAGACCGCCGATACCTTCGAACAGGAAACCGCACGCGCCATCGACCGGCTGCTGTCGGCGCTGGTGCCGGTGATCACCCTGGTGCTGGCCTCGGTGGTCGGCCTGGTGATCGTGGCCGTGCTGGTGCCCCTGTACGACCTCACCAATGCCATCGGCTGACCGCCGTGGCGCATTTCGTTCCGACATGCTGCAAGGAGCTTCCATGATCCACCGTCGCAAGCTGGTCCGCTTTTCCTCGCCGCGCAACCAGTCGGGCATGAGCCTGCTGGAAATCATCATCGTCATCGTGCTGATCGGCGCGGTGCTCACCCTGGTCGGCAGCCGCGTGCTCGGCGGCGCCGATCGCGGCAAGGCCAACATCGCCAAGTCGCAGGTGCAGACCATGGCCGGCAAGATCGAGAACTACCAGCTCGATACCGGCAAGCTGCCGGCCAAGCTGGATGACCTGGTCACCCAGCCGGGCGGCAGCAACGGCTGGCTGGGCCCGTACGCCAAGGCCAGCGAGCTGAACGATCCGTGGGGCAACGCACTGGAATACCGCGCACCGGGCGAAGGCCAGCCGTTCGACCTGATCAGCCTGGGCAAGGACGGCAAAGTCGGCGGCAGCAGCTACGACGCGGACATCAAGTACGAGTAAGCGCGCTTGCGTCCGTCCGCCGCGCCCTGCCGCACCCGCCGCCTTCGTGCAACGTCGCGATGGCACGCCGTGCGCGGCGTTTCACTGCTGGAGATGCTGCTGGTGGTTGCCCTGATCGCGATCATCGGGGTGATCACCGCCACCGCCATGAACGGTGGCATCGACGGCGTGCGGCTGCGCAACGCCGGCAAGGAAGTGGCCAGCCAGCTGCGCTACACGCGCACCCAGGCCATCGCCACCGGCGAACGCCAGCGGTTCCTGATCGATCCCGAGGCGCGCACCTGGGAAGCCGCCAACGGCCGCCACGGCAGCCTGCCCGATGCACTCGAGGTCCACTTCCGGGGTGCCGGCCAGGTTGCCGGCGTGGCCAACGGCAAGGGCGGCATCGCCTTCCATCCCGACGGCGGCTCCAGTGGCGGCACCATCGAACTGGGCGTACGCGATGCGCTGTGGCGCATCGACGTGAGCTGGATCACCGGCGAAGTGCGTTCCGGCCCGGTGCGGGGCGCGCAATGAAACGCCAGCGCGGCTATTCGCTATTGGAAGTGATCGTCGCCTTCGCACTGCTGGCGCTGGCATTGACGCTGTTGCTGGGCAGCCTGTCCGGGGCCGCACGCCAGGTGCACAACGCCGACCTGCGCACCCGCGCGATGCTGCACGCGCAGTCGCTGCTGGCCGCGACCGGCATCGAACAACCCCTGCAGGAAGGGCGTTCGCAGGGCGACTGGGAAGACGGTCGCTACCGCTGGGAGCTGCAGGTGGAACCGTACGTGGATGCGCGCGCCAGTGCGCTGCCGCAGGCCGCTGCCACGACCGTCAGCGGGCCCACGCTGGCGCAGCTGACCCTGCAGGTGCGCTGGGGCGATGGCAATGGCGAACAGTTGCAGTGGCGTTCGCTACGGCTGTTGCCCAACACGCCCGAGGCGCCCCGATGAGCCGGCGCGGCGCACGCGGCTTCACCCTGATCGAAGTGCTGCTGGCCACCGTGCTGCTGGTCGGCGGGCTGGCGCTGGCCTTCGCCACCGTGCGCTCGGCGATGAACATCGCCCAGCGGGGTGAGCGCGTGGCCGCGCAGAACGAGCGCATGCGCGCGGTGGAAGGTTTCCTGCGCCGGCGCCTCAGCATGGCGCTGCCGATCGCCGCCGAGCCGCCTGATCCCACCCGCGAACCGCTGTATTTCCAGGGTGAACCACAGCGCATGCTGTTCGTGTCCGAACTGCCGGGCTATCTCGGCCGCGGTGGGCCCTACGTGCATGAGCTGAAGGTCAACCGCACCGGCGATGCACTGCGGCTGGACGTTGCGCTGACCCTGGTGCAGAACGGCGAGCGCATCGACGAAACCCCGCCGCGCGCGCCGGAACTGCTGGCCGACGCGCTGCGCGAGGTCGCCTTCCGCTACCGCGGCATCGATCCGCGCAGCGGCCAGCTGGGCGAGTGGCAGACGCGCTGGGATGACACCCGGCGGCTGCCGCTGCTGGTGGAGATCCGCATCGTGCCGCAGCAGGGCCCGGCATGGCCGCCAATGGTGGCCGCGTTATCGCAGTCGCGCGGGCCGCGCTCGTGAGGCGCGCGCGCGGTGCGGCGCTGGTGCTGGTGCTGTGGTTGATCGCACTGCTCACCGCCGTGGTCGGCGCGTTCGCGCTCAGCGCGCGCATCGAACACCTGCAGCAGCGGGTGATCGGTGACGATGCGATCGGCCAGGAACATGCACGTGCC
Organism: Stenotrophomonas sp. FBCC-B152; assembly: GCF_059134105.1. Classification (NCBI taxonomy): domain Bacteria; kingdom Pseudomonadati; phylum Pseudomonadota; class Gammaproteobacteria; order Lysobacterales; family Lysobacteraceae; genus Stenotrophomonas; species Stenotrophomonas sp. FBCC-B152. Next base: position 201,502 of record NZ_CP101442.1, read on the forward strand.
GGGCTGGAGTACGCCCTGTTCCGCCTGCGCCCCTCCGCGCTGCAACCGCCGTGGCAGGCCGATGGCCGCCGCTATCGCTGGACCTTCGATGGCCGCCAGATCGACCTGCGGATCATCGACGAGAACGGCAAGATCAACCTCAACCTGGCCGATACCGCCTTGTTGACCGCGTTCCTGCGCGCGCTGGAGGTGGAACCCGCGCGCGCCCAGCAGTTGGCGGGTGCGATCGCCGATTGGCGCGATCCCGACAGCCTCAAGCAGCCCGGCGGCGGTGCGGAGACGGCGGATTACCAGGCGGCCGGCCTGCCGTATGGCGCGCGCAACGGGCGCTTCGAGACGCTCGGCGAGCTGCAGCGGGTGCTGGGCATGGACGCCGAGCTGTATGAACGGATGGAACCGATGCTGACCCTGTACAGTCGGCAGTCGCGTCCGGATCCCCGGTTCGCGGCCGGGCCGGTGTTGAACGCGCTCGGGCTGGATGCCGAACGCCTGCTGGCCGAGCGCGAGCGGGCCGAAGCAGCCGGCGACGAAAACGTGACCGGCGCGCTTGCCAGTGGCAGCGGCACCTATAGTATCGAGAGCCGCGCGCTGGATGAACGCGGACGGGTTTCGGTGTTGCGCGCGGTAGTGCGCATGGGCGCGGCAGGCACGCCGGGAACGACTTACACAGTACTTCGCTGGGAACAGGGAATGGCAGCACGATGACGGCATGGCGGGACAGTCTGGTGCAGGCACGGGGACGGTTCGCGCCCGGCGTGGGCAATGGCCTGCGCTGGTGGCGGCGTTCGCTGCTGGCCTGGCTGCCGCTGCGCTGGCAATGGGCGATGGGCTGGTCGCGTTCGCGCCTGCTGCTGTCGCGGCATGCCGAACAGCTGGTGTTGCGCCGCGATACCGCCGCCCAGCTGCAGGCCGTGGCCGAACTGCCGTGGCCAACCACCCCGGCCGACCTGGAGCGGGTGCTGGATGCGCGCCTGCGCGCGCTGCCCCGGCACTGGGTGCTGCCGGCCGCCGCGGTGCTGCGCCGCCCGCTGCGCCTGCCGGCCGCCGCCGCACCGCGCCTGCGCGACGTGGTCGGCTTCGAGATCGACCGGCAGACCCCGTTCGAGGCCAGCCAGGTCCATTACGACGTCCGCGAACTGGACACGCTGCCCGACGGCCAGCTGCAGGTGGAACTGGTGGTCATTCCGCGCCAGGCGCTGGAGCAGTGGTCGCAGCAGGCCGGCAGCTGGGCGCAGCAGCTGGCCGGCGTGGATGCCGACGATGGCACTGGCCAGCCGCTGGGCGTGAACCTGCTGCCGCCGACCCAGCGCCGGGTCACCCACGATCCGATGCGGCGCTGGAACCTGCTGCTCGCCGTCGCCACCGTGGTGCTGCTGGCCTTGGCCGGCACCCAGCTGCTGGACAATCGCCAGGCCGCCGCCGATCGCCTGCGCGAGCAGGTCGATGACGCCGCACACGATGCACGCCGCGTGGCCGCGCAGCGCCAGCAGCTGCAGGAACTGGTGGATGGCGCCGCGTTCCTGGAGGGCAAGCGCGCCGAACACGCCAGCACCGTGGAGCTGTGGAACGAACTGACCCGGCTGCTGCCCGATGGCACCTACCTGGAAAAACTGTCGGTGGAAGGCAACACGCTGCAGCTGATCGGGCTGAGCCGCGAGGCCTCGCAGCTGGTGTCCCTGCTGCAGGATTCACCGCTGTGGCGCAAGGTCAACCTGACCGGCGTGCTGCAGGCCGATGGCGGCGCCGCCGGCCGCGACCGCTTCACCCTCACCGCCGAGCTGCAGCCCTTGCCCGGTGCCCCGGCCGCCGCCACGCCCGCCCCGGAGGTTGCCAATGGCAATGCCGCCAACACGCCGTGACCGTTGGCTGGCACTGGCGCTGTTGCTGGCGGTGATCGCGCTGGCCTACCTGCTGCTGGTGCACCCGTGGTTCACCCGGCCGCTGCTGGACATCAACCAGGGCATTACCGAACTGCAGGAACGCGAGCAGCGGGTGCAGGCCCAGCTGCAGCAACGCGGGCAGGTGCAGCAGCGCCTGCAGCAGGTGCAGGCGGCGCTGGAAGGGCGCCCCGGCTTCCTGCGCGAGCCCACTGCCGAATCGGCCGCGGCCGCGTTGTCGAGCCGGTTGCAGGACGCGGTCGCCTCGGCCAGCCCCGGCAACCGCAGCTGCACCATCAGCAACCGCTCGCCGCTGACCGACACCGCGCGCGATGCGCAGTTCCCGCGCGTGGCCCTGCAGGTGCGCCTGCGCTGTGGCGTGCCGGAAATGGCGGCGGTGCTGCACACCCTGGAAACCGGAAGCCCGCGCCTGTTCGTGAACAACCTCAACCTGCTGGCGCAGCGCTTCCAGGCCTCGCCCAACGAGACCGGCACCGGACTGGACGTGTCGTTCGAACTGGTCGGCTACCTGCGTCCCGGTGCGGGCACCGAGGCGGCGACTGCGCCGGTCGAGGCGGCACCCGGACCCGCTCCGGCAGGGCTGGAACCGGTCGGCTCGGCGATGGCGGCCCCGACCGATCCCGGCACCGCCGAACCGGTCGAGGAGGGCGCCCATGAAGATTGAACTGGCGCCCCTGCGCAGCTGGTGGCTGGGCGGCGTGGCCGCCTGGGCCGCCGCGATCTGGATCGCCACGCTGTTCGGCGTGGGCGGTCGCATCGCCCCGGCCGGTGCCGGTGATCGCGCCCCACCGCCGCTGCCCACCCTGGCTGCGGCCGCGCCGGAACGGATCGCCTCGGCCGAGGCCTACGCCACCATCGGCGCGCGGCCGCTGTTCGCCGAAGACCGCAAGCCGCGCCCGTATCTGCTCGGCGGCAGCGAGCCGGGCAGCAGCGCCAGCGCGGTCACCCTCACCGGCGTGCTGCTCACCTCCGAATTCGGCATGGCCATCCTCACCACCGACCAGAAGCAGTCGCTGCGCCTGCGCCTCAACGGCGATGCGGTCAACGGCTGGCAGTTGCTCGCGCTGGAGCCGCGCAGTGCGACCGTCACCGGACCCGGCGGCACCCAGACCCTGGAACTGGTGACCTTCAGCGGGCAGGGTGGCGAGCCGCCGACGGTGCTGGGCACCGCCGCCGGCGCAGCGCAGGCCAATGGCGCGCGCCCGCCGGTTCCGCCGCCCGCGCAGAACGCGGGCCGGGGGCCGACAACGAACTTTACCGCTCCGCCGCCCCCGACCCAGGCAACGGCAGAAGCCGCCGCCAATGCAGCCGCGGAAGCCGCTGCCGCAGCGCAGAAACCGGCCACGCAGGGCCCGAGCGAAGAACAGATGCAAGCCATCCGCGCCCGCATCCAGGCGCGTCGCCAGCAATTGCAGCAGCAACAGTCGCAGCAGCCGCCCGCGGGCGGCTCCGGCCAAACCAAATAGAGTGAAAGCATGACATTGCGTCTTTTCTCCCTGTCGTTCGCCGTGGCCCTGCTTGCAGGCTGCGCCTCCGTACCCGGTCCCGAAGTGCGCCGCGACGCGGTCCTTGATGGCAAGCACCAGGTGGTGGCCGGCGATGGCTCGCACGATGGCGTGAACGCGCAGCCGCTGAACACCGACGGCGCACCGCAGCCGGTGATCCGCCGCGGCAGCGGCACCATGATCAACCGCAGCGCCGCCGCGGCGCCGTCGCCGGCGTTGTCGCAGGCCAGCACCGGCACCGCCACCTTCAACTTCGAAGGCGAATCGGTGCACGCGGTGGTCAAGGCGATCCTGGGCGACATGCTGGGCCAGAACTACGTCATCGCGCCGGGCGTGCAGGGCACCGTGACCCTGGCCACGCCCAAGCCGGTGTCCTCGGCGCAGGCGTTGAACCTGCTGGAAATGGTGCTGGGCTGGAACAACGCGCGCATGGTCTACAGCGGCGGCCGCTACAACATCGTCGCCGCCGACCAGGCATTGGCCGGCACCGTCGCACCGAGCACCGCGCCGGCGGCCAACGCGCGCGGCTTCGAAGTGCGCGTGATCCCGCTGCAGTACATCTCCGCCACCGAAATGAAGAAAGTGCTCGAGCCGTATGCGCGGCCGAACGCGATCGTCAACGTCGACAGTGGCCGCAACGTCATCACCCTGGGCGGTACCCGCAGCGAGCTGGAAAACTACCTGCGCACGGTCGAGATCTTCGACGTCGACTGGCTGTCGGGCATGTCCGTGGGCGTGTTCCCGATCCAGACCGGCAAGGCCGAGCAGGTCGCAGCGGACCTGGAGAAGGTGTTCGGCGAAGAGAGCAAGACCCCCAGCGCCGGCATGTTCCGCTTCCTGCCGCTGGAGAACGCCAACGCGGTGCTGGTGATCACCCCGCAGGCGCGTTACCTGGACCAGATCCAGCAGTGGCTGGAACGCATCGATACCGCCGGCGGCAGCGCCCGGCTGTTCTCCTACGAACTGCGCTACGTCAAAGCCAAGGACCTGGCCGAGCGCCTGGCCGAAGCCTTCGCCAGCGACAACAGCCGCAGCGGGCGTGGCAGTGGCGGTTCGCTGGCACCCGGCGCGATCACCCAGGAGCTGGGCAGCCGCGACGGCACCAACGGCAGCAGCCTCAACAGCACCGGCAACAGCGGCACCACCCGCACCGGCGGCATGGGCGACGGCACCATGAGCCTGCCGCAGCGCCAACCGGGCAACGCCAGCTTCAACCTGGAGATCCAGGGCGATTCGGTCGGCGTGTCGGCGGTGGAGGAAACCAACACGCTGCTGGTGCGTTCCACCCCGCAGGCGTGGCGTTCGATCCGCGAAGTCATCGAAAAGCTCGATGTGATGCCGATGCAGGTGCACATCGAAGCGCAGGTCGCCGAAGTGGCGCTGACCGGTGACCTCGCCTACGGCGTGAACTGGTTCTTCGAACAGGCCGTGGCCACCGGCAAGACCGAAAGCGGGATCGACCTGCCCAGCGCGCTGGGGCGTTCGATCTGGGGCAGCATCTCCGGCCGCGTGGGTGACACCGGCCTGGGCTGGACCTTCCTGGGCAAAAATGCCGCGGCCGTGGTGACCGCGCTGGACAAGGTCAGCAACCTGCGCCTGCTGCAGACCCCGTCCATCTTCGTGCGCAACAACGCCGAAGCCACGCTCAACGTGGGCACGCAGATCCCGATCAACTCGGTGTCGGTCAACACCGGCGTGGGCGGCGACAACACCTACAGCCAGGTGCAGTACCTGGACACCGGCGTGATCCTGAAGGTGCGCCCGCGCATCACCCGCGATGGCGTGGTGTTCCTGGACATCGTGCAGGAAGTCAGCTCGGCCGGCGCCATCCCGGCCGGCTGCGACCCCACCCGCACCACCTGCAACCCGCCGATCAACACCCGCAAGATTTCCACCGAGGCGGCGGTGCAGAGCGGCGACACCATCATGCTGGCCGGCCTGATCACCAATTCCGACGAGAACGGCGCCAATGGCGTGCCGGGCCTGAGCCGGATCCCGGTGATCGGCGCGCTGTTCGGCCGCAAGACCCAGAACACCGACCGCTCCGAAGTGATCGTGCTGCTCACCCCGACCATCGTGCGCAACGCGCAGGAGTCGCGCAACCTCACCGACGAATACAGCAACCGCTTCCGCGCCATGGAACCGTTCCCGTCCCGCCCCAAGCGCTGAGTCCTGCTACGCTGCGGTCACGACGCCGCACACAGGGGGACGGATGGGAACGATCGTGTTGCTGCCGATCGGGGTCGATGACAGCGCGCTGGACCGCTGCCTGGCCGCGCTGGATGCGGGCACGCCGGCGCAGACCCCGGTGTGGCTGGCCGACGACGGCCAGGCCGGGCCGCGTGCGCAGGCGGTGATCGAACACTGGCTGGCGAACACGCCGCTGCGCGCCGAATACACCCGCCGTGCCCGCGCCATTGGCGAAGTGGCGCACCTGGATGAAATGCTGCGCGCCTGCGAAGGCGGCGACGTGGTGGTGCTGGCGCCCGATGCGGTGCCGGCGCCGGGCTGGCTGCAGCAGCTGGATGCCTGCTTTGCGCGGGATGCCTCGATCGGTTCGGCCACGCCGTGGTGCAATGCCGGTGAAACCGCCGCCTGGCCACGGCTGGGCGAGATCAACCCGGTGCCGGACGATCTGGGCGCCATGGCGCAGGCCTGTGCGGCCCTGCCGACCCTGGACCCCGAACTGCCCTCGGCGGTGACCCACGCGGTGCTGCTGCGGGCCAACGCGCGGCGCAAGGCCGGCGGCCTGGACATGCACAGCTACGGTTCCTGGAACGCGGCGTTGATCGACCTGAGCCTGCGCATGGCCGGCCTTGGCTGGCGCAACGCGCTGTGCGCCAATGCCTATGTCGCGCGCGACGGTGAGGCGCAGGCGCACGACGGCGACCTGGAAGCGCTGGGCACGCGCTGGCCGACCTGGCAGCCGCGGCTGGCCGGTTTCCTGATGGGCGATCCGCTGCTGCAGGTGCGCCAGGACCTGCAGCGCCTGCACCAGCAGGCGATAATGCCCCGGTCGCAGGGCGATCTGTTCGGATCGCCCGCCGTACCCGCTCCGGAGCCGCCTGTTTGAATCCCTGCATTGCCGTCATCATCGTCAGCTACCAGAGCGCCAGCACCCTGGACCAATGCCTGACGCGGTTGCGCGCGGCCGACGAGGTCGCCGAGATCCGCGTGGTCGACAACAATTCCGATGACGGCACGCTGGAGATCATGCAGCGCCACGCCAGCGCGGATCCGCGGCTGCACTTCATCGCCAACCCTGACAATCCCGGCTTTGCCGCCGCAAACAACCAGGGCGTGGCCGACAGCCAGGCGCCGTGGCTGGCCTTCATCAACCCTGACCTGATGGTCGCCGCCGACACCCTGGCCCAGCTGCGTGCGCGCGGCCAGGCCCTGGGCGACTGCGTGCTGGGCGTGGAGCAGGTGGACGAGCAGGGCCAGCCCGATGCGGCGGTGCGCCGCCGTGATCCCGATTTCGGCGCGATGCTGCGCCACCCGGGGCAGGGCGCGAAGCTGGCCCTTCCGGCCGATCCGTCGCAGGTGCTGCAAAGGGTTCCGGCGCTGTCCGGGGCGCTGCTGCTGATGCCGCGTGCGCTGTTCGACCGCATCGGCGGCTGGGATGCCGGCTACCGCCTGCATGCCGAAGACCTGGACCTGTGCCGTCGCGCACGGGAGGCCGGAGCGGTGGTGGCCATCGCCAACGACCTGCAGGTGGTGCATGTGCGCGGCGTGTCCAGCCGTTCCCGGCCGTTCTTCGTGGAATGGCACAAGCACCGTGGCCTGTGGCGCTACTTCCGCCGCTTCGAGGCACCGCGGCGCAACCTGCTGGTGCAGGCGGCGGTATGGGGCGCGATCTGGGCGCATGCGGCGGCCCAGGTGCCGAGGTTGCTCCGCGGCCGCTGAGGCGCGTACCGACCAACGGTCGGTACCTACCGGGACGTGGGCATGATCCCGGGTGGCGCTGATGCGAGGCCCGATGCGGTAGGTACCGACCGTTGGTCGGTACATGCTGGCAGGCGCATAATCCAACGCATGATCATCCAGTCCCTGCTCGACACCGACCTGTACAAATTCACCATGATGCAGGCGGTGCTGCACCAGCACCCCGGCGCGCAGGTCCAGTACCGGTTCAAGTGCCGCACGCCGGGCATCGACCTGGCCAGCTTCATCGACCAGATCAACGAAGAAATCGACCACCTGTGCCAGCTGCGCTTCAGCGCCGAAGAGCTGGATTACATGCGCGGGCTGCGCTTCGTGAAGCCGGATTTCGCCGACTTCCTCGGCCTGTTCCACCTGGACCGCAAGTACATCGACCTGCGCCCGTCGCAGGCCGTGCCGGGCGAGATCGAGCTGGACATCACCGGGCCGTGGCTGCACACGATCCTGTTCGAAGTGCCGCTGCTGGCGATCATCAACGAGGTCTGGTTCCGCAACACCAGCACCCCGGATTTCGCCGAAGGCGAGCGCCGCCTGCAGGCCAAGACCGCGCTGCTGCGCGATACGCCGGGCTTCGAACTGTGCCGCATCGCCGACTACGGCAGCCGCCGCCGCTACTCGCGCGACTGGCACGCCCGCATGCTGCCGATGATGCGCGATGCGCTGGGCGACCAGTTCGTGGGCACCAGCAACGTGCATTTCGCGCGGCTGTACGGCATGACCCCGCACGGCACGATGGCGCACGAGTACCTGCAGGCGTTCCAGGCGCTGGGCCCGCGGCTGCGCGATTCACAGGTGGCGGCACTGGAGTCGTGGGCGCGCGAGTATCGCGGCGACCTGGGCATCGCACTGTCCGACGTGGTCGGGCTGGATGCGTTCCTGCGCGATTTCGACATGTATTTCTGCAAGCTGTTCGATGGCGTGCGCCACGATTCGGGCGACCCCTTCAGCTGGGGCGACCGCATGCTGGCGCACTTCAAGGAACGCCGGGTGGACCCGCGCAGCAAGGTGCTGGTGTTCAGCGACGGGCTCAACATCGAAAAGGTGATGCGCCTGTTCGATTACTTCCGCGGCCGCTGCCAGGTCGCGTTCGGGGTGGGCACCCACCTCACCAACGACCTGGGCCCGACCCCGCTCAACATCGTGATCAAGATGGTCCGCTGCAACGGCCAGCCGGTGGCCAAGCTCAGCGATTCGCCGGGCAAGAGCATGTGCGACGACCCGGGCTACCTGGCCTACCTGCGCCAGGTATTCGAACTCCCGCCGGAATAGCCGCGTTATTCCAACGCGTACCGGGCCACAAACAGCGCTGCAACCAACCACACGGCGGGATGCACTTCGCGCCAGCGCCCGGTACCGGCTTTCAGCACCGCATAGGCAATGAATCCGAACGCCAACCCATTCGCGATGGAATAGGTGAACGGCATCGCCAGCGCGCACAGCGCGGCGGGCACCGATTCGGTGAGGTCGTTCCAGTCCACATCCACCAGCTCACGCAGCATCAACCCGGCCACGAACAGCAGCGCCGGTGCGGTGGCATAGCCGGGCACCATGCCGGCCAGCGGCGAGAACAGCAGGGCGGCCAGGAACAATGCGGCCACCACCAGCGCGGTGAGCCCGGTACGGCCGCCGGCCTGCACGCCGGAGGCGCTTTCGGCAAAGGCGGTGGTGCTGCTGGTACCGAGCAGTGAGCCGGCGACGATGGCGGTGCTGTCGGCCAGCAGGGCGCGCCCGAAGCGCTTCTGCGCGCCGGGCAGCTTGAGCAGGCCGGCACGGCCGACCACGCCGTACAGGGTGCCGGTGGCATCGAACACTTCAACCAGAACGAACACCAGCACCACCTGCAGCAGCACGGCAATGGGCGCGCCGCCGTCGTGGTGCAGCAGGCCGGGCAGGTCCAGCTGCAGGAAGGTGGGGGCCAGGCTGGGCGGCAGCGAGATCACGCCCTGGTACTGCACGGCACCCAGCAGCCAGGCGGCGCCGGTGACGGCAAGGATGCCGATCAGGATGGCACCGCGCACGCGGCGTGCTTCGAGGATGGCGATCAGCAGGAAGCCGGCCAGGGCCAGCAGCGGCGGGGCGGTGTTGAGCGGCCCGAGCGCGACCAGGGTGTCGGGGTTGGCGATGATCACGCCGGACTTCTGCAGGGCGATGATGGCCAGGAACAGGCCAATGCCGGCGACGATGGAGGCGCGCAGCGAGGCGGGGATACCGGCCACCAGCCACGCGCGCACGCCGGTAAGCGACAGCGCCAGGAACACCAGTCCGGAGATGAACACCGCGGCCAACGCCTGTTGCCACGGCAGGCCGGCGGCACCGACGACGGTGAAGGCGAAGAACGCATTCAAGCCCATGCCCGGGGCCATGCCCACCGGGAAGTTGGCGGCGAACGCCATCACCAGCGAGCCCAGCGCGGCGGCCAGGCAGGTGGCCACGAACACGGCCCCGGGGTCCATGCCGGTGGTGGACAGGATGTCGGGATTGACGAAGACGATGTAGGACATCGTCAGGAACGTGGTCAGCCCGGCCAGCAGTTCGGTACGCACGGTGGTGCCGTGCTGTTTGAGCTGGAACAGGTTTTCAAACAGTTTCATGGTGGGGGTCCATGGGTGTTGGTTTGTCTTGGCGAAAGCAAGAGCCTTCGTCTGGTGCATCACTTGCTGAGGGCCGACGGGTGCGGGGGTACGGGGGGCGCCGTTTCGCAAAGCCCCCGTACCCCCGCACCCGCCGGCCCTCCCGATCAGGGTCGGGGGCCATGGAAGATCAAACGCAGTTTCGATCATTTCCATGCGGTGCTGCGTAGAGCCACGCCCTGCGTGGCTGCCTTTTCCAACCGCACACGCGATCTGTCGAGGGAGGCCGGCGGGCAGCCCCTGTAGGGACTGTCAAAAACATGGATGTTTTTGCCAAGCCCCCAAGGATGGGTTTACGGCGTGTCCCGTAAGGGGCTGCCCGACGGCCTCCCTGCACGCAGCAATGGAAACGCTGCCGTTGACCTTGCGCCACGACCAACGGTCGTGGCCTACCAGAATGCAAAACGGCCGCGCGAGCGCGGCCGTTTTTCCTTCTTACTTCAGCGCCTTGAAGCGCAGGCGCTTCGGGGCGGCGTCGTCGCCCATGCGGCGGCGCTTGTCTTCTTCGTATTCGCGGTAGTTGCCCTGGAAGAACTCCACGTGCGAATCGCCTTCGAACGCCAGGATGTGGGTCGCGATGCGATCCAGGAACCAGCGGTCATGCGAAATCACGAACGTGTTGCCCGGGAACTCCAGCAGCGCATCTTCCAGCGCACGCAGGGTTTCGATGTCCAGGTCGTTCGACGGTTCGTCGAGCAGCAGCACGTTGCCACCCTGCAGCAGGGTCTTGGCCATGTGCAGGCGGCCACGCTCACCACCAGACAGCGAACCCACCAGCTTCTGCTGGTCCTGGCCCTTGAAGTTGAAGCGGCCGATGTAGGCGCGCGACTGGATCTCGATGCCGTTGATGTTGAGGATGTCCAGGCCGCCCGCGATTTCCTGGAAGACGTTGTGGTTGCCTTCCAGCGCGTCGCGGCTCTGGTCCACGTAGGACAGCTTGACGGTCGGGCCGACCACGATTTCGCCGGAATCCGGCTTCTCCTGGCCCGTGATCATCTTGAACAGGGTCGACTTACCCGCACCGTTGGGACCGATGATGCCCACGATCGCGCCGGCCGGGACCAGGAAGCTCAGTTCGTCGAACAGCAGGCGGTCGCCGAACTTCTTGGACACGTTCTTGAACTCCATCACCGAATTGCCCAGGCGCTCGCCCGGCGGGATGAAGATTTCATTGGTTTCGTTGCGCTTCTGGTAATCGACCGACTGCAGCTCTTCCAGGCGGGCCAGACGGGCCTTGCCCTTGGTGCGGCCGCCCTTGGCGTTCTGGCGCGACCACTCCAGTTCCTTCTGGATTGCCTTCTGGCGCGACTTTTCCTGGTTGTCTTCCTGCTTCAGGCGCTCGTCCTTCTGCATCAGCCAGTCGGTGTAGTTGCCCTTCCACGGAATGCCGCGGCCGCGGTCCAGTTCCAGGATCCACTCGGCGGCGTTGTCCAGGAAGTAGCGGTCATGGGTGACGGCCACCACGGTGCCGGTGTAGCGCGCCAGGAACTGTTCCAGCCATTCCACCGACTCGGCGTCAAGGTGGTTGGTCGGTTCGTCGAGCAGCAGCATGTCCGGCTTCTGCAGCAGCAGGCGGCACAGCGCCACGCGGCGCTTTTCACCACCGGACAGCTTGCCCACGATGGCATCCCACGGCGGCAGGCGCAGCGCATCGGCGGCCACGTCCAGCTGGTTTTCCAGGGTGTGCGAGTCACCGGCGGCCAGGATCGCCTCCAGGCGCTCCTGTTCCTTGGCCAGCTTGTCGAAATCGGCGCCTTCCTCGGCATACGCCAGGTACACCGCGTCCAGCGCGGCCTGGGCCTGCAGCACTTCGCCCACGCCTTCCTCGACCGCTTCGCGCACGGTCTTGGTCGGGTCCAGCTCCGGTTCCTGGGCCAGGTAGCCGACCTTGATGCCGGCCTGCGGGCGGGCTTCGCCCTCGAAGTCGGTGTCCACGCCGGCCATGATCTTCAGCACCGTGGACTTGCCGGCGCCGTTCAGGCCCAGCAGGCCGATCTTGGCACCCGGGAAGAACGACAGCGAGATGTCCTTGATGATCTGCCGCTTGGGCGGGACCACCTTGCTGACTTTGTTCATGGTGTAGATGTATTGCGAGGACATGAGCTCTCCGAAGGCGCAACCCTGCGCCCGTTCCGTCAGGAACAAGCACAGATGAAAAGGGATGGCGCCAATTATAGCCGGAAGCGATGACCACCGCCGGCCGGCCCGTGGGGCGGGGCTTGCCGCTGCCTGAATGGGTCGTCAAAGCGCTTGAATTGGAAACCGTTTCCAGCCGGAAACCATTCAGATGGCGTCAGCATGATGGAGCCATCACTCCACCAAGCGAGGCCAGTCATGCGCATGAATCGAATTGTGGTCGGGACCGTTGCCTCGCTGCTCGCCCTGGGCAGCATCGCCCCGGCGTTCGCCGACGACCATCGCGGCCGCGGCCACGACCGCCATCACGACGATCGTCATGACCGTCGCCACGACCGCCACGACGACCGCCGCGATTGGCGCGATGACCGTCGCGAAGCCCACCACGACCGCCGCTACTACGACAACCGCGGCTACTACCGCCCGGCACCGCCGCCGCGCGTGGTCTACCGCCCGGCCCCCGGCCGGGGCTATGGCTGGGCGCGTGGGCACCGCTACAACGAGTACTACCGGGGCCCGGTGTACGTGGTCAACGACTACGGCCGCTACTCGGTGCGCCGCCCGCCGCGTGACCACCACTGGATCCGCGACGACCGCGGCAACCTGCTGCTGGTCGCCATCGCCACCGGCATCATCGCCGACTACGTGATCAACAACCGGTAAGCCGGGGCCCTGGCCCCAGAACGAAAGCGCGCCCCAGGGCGCGCTTTTTTTTCGCGTGGCCCCCCGGGGCCGCTTACAATCAGGGGCCCGCTGTTCCCCCCTTCTGCCTGGAGTAAGCGATGTTCCCGCGTGACGTCCGCATCGAAACCTACGATCCCGAACTGGCCAAGGCCATCGCCGCCGAAACCCAGCGCCAGGAAGACCATGTCGAGCTGATCGCCAGCGAGAACTACACCAGCCCGGCGGTGATGGAAGCCCAGGGCAGCCAGCTGACCAACAAGTACGCCGAAGGCTACCCGGGCAAGCGCTACTACGGTGGCTGCGAATACGTGGATATCGCCGAGCAGCTGGCGATCGACCGCCTCAAGCAGCTGTTCGACGCCGATTACGCCAACGTGCAGCCGCACAGCGGCTCGCAGGCCAACCAGGCGGTGTACTTCGCGCTGCTGCAGCCGGGCGACACCATCCTGGGCATGAGCCTGGCCCACGGCGGCCACCTGACCCACGGCGCCAAGGTCAACGCCTCGGGCAAGCTGTTCCACGCCGTGCAGTACGGGGTGAACGAGCAGGGCCTGATCGACTATGACGAAGTCGAGCGCCTGGCCCTGGAACACAAGCCGAAGATGGTCGTGGCTGGCTTCTCGGCCTATTCGCAGGTGGTGGACTGGGCGCGCTTCCGCGCCATCGCCGACAAGGTGGGCGCCTACCTGTTCGTGGACATGGCCCACGTCGCCGGTCTGGTCGCCGCCGGCGTCTACCCCAGCCCGCTGCCGCACGCGCACGTGGTCACCTCCACCACCCACAAGACCCTGCGCGGCCCGCGTGGCGGCATCATCATTGCCAAGGGCGCCGGCGAAGAGATCGAGAAGAAGCTGCAGTCGATCGTGTTCCCGGGCATCCAGGGCGGCCCGCTGATGCACGTCATCGCGGCCAAGGCCGTGGCCTTCAAGGAAGCGCTGGAGCCGGGCTTCAAGGCCTACCAGCAGCAGGTCGTGAAGAACGCCCAGGCGATGGCCACCACGCTGATCGCGCGCGGCTACAAGATCGTCTCCGGCGGCACCGAGAACCACCTGATGCTGGTCGACATGATCGGCAAGGACGTCTCCGGCAAGGACGCGGAAGCCGCGCTGGGCAAGGCCCACATCACCGTCAACAAGAACTCGGTGCCCAACGACCCGCGCTCGCCGTTCGTGACCTCGGGCCTGCGCCTGGGCACGCCGGCCGTGACCACCCGCGGTTACCAGGAAGCGGACTGCGTGGAACTGGCCGGCTGGATCGCCGACGTGCTCGACGCCCCGGCCGACGAGGCAGTGATCGCCCGCGTGCGTGATGCGGTCAGCGCGCAGTGCCGCAAGTACCCGGTCTACGGCTGATGGATGAAACCCTGCAGCGGCGCCTGTACATCGCGCAGGTGCTGCTGCTGGGGGTGCCTGCGCTGGTCGCCGGTGGCGGCGTGGCCGGGCTGGCGGTGTATGTGTTCTTCGACCGGCATGGCTACATGAACAACCGCGAAGGCCTGTTCCTGCTGGGCTGGGCGTTGGCCGGACTGTGTGGCCTGCTGGGCTGGGCCTGGCTTAGCGTGGTCTACCTGCGCAGGGGGCGTGCCGCCCTGCGCACTACCGGCCTGCTGCCGTGGGTGGGGCTGGGGCTGGGCGTGGTGGCCGCGCTGGGCGTGGTCGGGCTGGTCGCCTACAACTCGCTTTCCGGCAGCTCGTGGCGGGCGCTGGGCTACCTGATGGTCGGTCCGCCGCTGCTGGTCTGCAGCGCGCATCTTGCGTGGTTGAAGGCGTTCCCGGCTGCTGCCGGCGAGTATTGACGCACGTCCCTATTTGTACGCACGGGCCTTCTCAGGTACCGTTGCGACGCTGCCGTGACCACGGCATGACGTTTTTCCGATGCAAGGCGTTCCATGTACTGTCCGTTCTGCCAGCATGCCGATACCCGGGTGATCGACTCGCGCGTCTCCGAAGACGGTGCGACGATCCGCCGTCGGCGTGAGTGCGAGGCGTGCAGCGAGCGCTTCAGCACCTTGGAAACCATCGAATTGAAGCTGCCGGCGATCGTCAAGAGCGATGGCAGCCGCGAAGCCTTCGACGCGCGCAAGCTGCGGGTCGGCTTCGACCGCGCGCTGCAGAAGCGCCCGGTGCCCGAAGACAAGATCGAGTTGGCGGTACGCGCGGTGATGCAGCAGCTGCGCATGTGTGGCGAGCGCGAAATCCCCTCGATCAAGGTCGGCGAGTTCGTGATGAACGAACTGCGCAAGCTCGATCATGTGGCCTACGTGCGGTTTGCGTCGGTGTACCGCAGCTTCGAGGACGTGGCCGATTTCCGCGAGGAAATCGAGAAGCTCGAGCGCGAGCTGCCCTCCAGTACCGAACAGCTGCAGCTGCTGGGCGATGTGATCGCCCTGACCAAAAAGAAAAAGGGGTAGAGCGGGGCTCAGCCCCGCTGTTCCGCTGCATTACCATCAGGTAATGACCACCTTCACTACCCTCGACCACCTGCACATGGCCCGCGCGCTGCGCCTGGCCGAACGCGGCCTGTTCACCGCCCGGCCCAACCCGATGGTGGGGTGCGTGATCGCGCACGGCGACCGGGTGGTCGGCGAGGGCTGGCACCAGCGCACCGGTGGGCCACACGCCGAAGTGTTCGCGCTGCGCCAGGCCGGCGAGGAGGCGCGCGGCGCCACCGCCTACGTCACCCTGGAACCCTGCGCGCATCACGGTCGCACCCCGCCGTGTGCGCTTGCCCTGATCGGGGCCGGGGTCGCCCGGGTGGTGGCGGCCATGCGCGACCCGTTCCCCAAGGTCGATGGCGGCGGCTTCGTGCTGCTGCGCGAGGCGGGAATCGAGGTGGCCGAAGGGCTGATGGCGGCGCAGGCGCGAGAGCTCAACCACGGCTTCCTGTCGCGGGTTGAACGCGCGCGACCGTGGCTGCGGGTCAAGCTGGCGGCCAGCCTGGACGGGCGTACCGCGATGGCCGATGGCAGTTCCAAGTGGATCACCGGTGAAGCGGCCCGCAACGATGTGCAGCGCTGGCGCGCGCGTGCCGGTGCGATCCTGACCGGCGCCGACACCGTGCTGGCCGATGACCCGCAGTTGACCGTGCGGCTGGCCGATACCGAGGTCATTCCGCCGCTGCGGGTGGTGCTCGATACGCGCCTTCGTTCGCTCGAATGCGCGCGGGTGCGCGAGGGTGGGGCGCCGACCCTGTACCTGCACGATGCCGCCGTGAGCCCGCCCGATGCGGCCGATGCCGAGTTTGCGAGCGTGCCGAGCCAGAATGGCCGGCTCGATCTGGGAGCAGTCTTGACCCTGCTGGCGGATCGCGGCATCAACGAAGTGCACACGGAAGCAGGCGCCACCCTATGCGGCGCGCTACTGGCCTGCGACTGGGTGGACGAACTGCTGCTCTACCAGGCGCCGACCCTGCTCGGCGAGCACGGCCGGCCGCTGCTGGGCGGGCTGGGCATCCACTGCATGGAACAGCAGCGTCGGCTGCGGCTGGTTGACCAGCGTCAGGTAGGCGACGACCTGCGCTTGCTGCTGCGGCGCCGCTAAGTCTCGGTGCAGAGTTACGCTGCCGCCGCACCCAGGGCTGCGAGATGCTGCACGGTCTGCGGATAAGCCTGGACAAGCCGGATCAGCGTCGCCGCCTGCGCATTGGGCCGCGCACGCCCTTGCTCCCAGTTCTCAAGGGTGCGTGCGTTGGTCCGCAGGTACATCGCGAAGATCGATCTCGACATGTTGAGCTTCTCGCGAATGGCGATGAGCTCGTCTGCAGCCAGCGGGGGCAGCGCAGCCAGTTTTACCGCATGTGTGCGCAGGGTGACCTTGCCCCCCCGCGCGTGGGCGAGTTCCTCCATCCCCTCGACCAGCTCTGCGAAAATGTCTCGTTTCATCTTGGGCTCCTCGCCTTCCGCTCCTCATCCAGCAGCCTTGAAAGAAGCTGCCGTTGTGCCGGATCCAGGTCGTCCTGGATGCCTTTGCCATACACCGTGAACAACCAGAACTGCGCACCATCGGGCCACCAGTAGTAGATCAGCCGCAGGCCCCCGCGCTTCCCACGCTGGCGACCTTCATCAGCAAGCCGAACCTTTCGCAGCCCACCCGTGCCCACGATCAGATCGCCGCGCTCCGGTTCGCGCATCAGCCACTGCTGCAGCTCACGAAAGCCCGCGTCATCCAGGTGCGCTGCCCGGTTACGGGCGAATCCAGCCAGTTCCACAAACACTGCATGCATGAGTGTACGTTATCTGCGTATGGTTTCATGTGAACGATACGCAGGGCCCGGCCCGTCTTTCCGGGCGCAGGTCACATCCCGGTTGCGCTGCCGAACGTAGAATCAATCGACTCGCGCGAATCGATAGGCAATAAAAAACGGGCCCCTTGCGGGGCCCGTCGATCATGGCGCGGGTTAGCGCTGCCCGATCAGTAACTTAGAAGCTGGCGCGCACGCCGACCGAGTACTGGGTGATGTCGTCGAAGTACTGGACTTCGCCGATCAGGCCCCAGTTGCGGTTGAAGCTGACCTGGCCGCCGAGGGTGCCGATCCACTCGCCGTCCATGTCGCTGCCGTCGATGTAGCCGGCCTTCAGCCAGGCTTCGGTCGCGCGCGAGGGCTTGCCACGCAGGCCCAGCGAACCGCGCCCCGCATTGGTGTGCACCTTCTCGGTTTCGCTGAACTCGCCATCTTCGAACTTGACTTCGTTGTTGATGCGCATCCACGCGATGTCCGCGGTGAAGTCCAGGCGGTCGGTGAACGGCATGTGGTAGCCGATGCCGGCCTCCGGCTGGTCGATGGTGTTCTTGATGCGGTACTCGCCGATGCTGTCTTCCAGGTGGTAGGTCTCGGAAACAGTGCTGTAGCCGCCGAACACATACACCTGCTCGGCGATCGCGAACGAACCGCGGATGAAGCCGCCGTCCAGCTTGGGGTTGCTGCCGGGGGTGCTGACCTGCAGCTGGGTCCAGCCACCTTCAACGTAGCTGTAGCTCATGGCATCGGCAGCAGAGGCGGCCATCGGAGCGGCGGCCAGCAGGGCGGCGGCCAGGACGAGCATCTTGCGCATCGGAATTCCTTGGAGATTGAGGTCCATTTCAGCCAGCCCGTCGTGGGCGGCAGGGCGGCGGTCATCGCCGCGCGGCGCATCTTAACAAATTGTTTACAGAAAGCGAGCGCTCAGCCAGCGCTGTTACAATGGCCGCGCCGGTTCGCCGGTATACAAACGTCTTCAGGGCGGGGTGCGATTCCCCACCGGCGGTAGGTGCGCAAGCACGAGCCCGCGAGCGCTTCCGGCCCCGCCGGAAGGTCAGCAGATCCGGTCCGATGCCGGAGCCGACGGTATAGTCCGGATGAAAGAAGACGGTGCTACAGGGCCTGCATGGCCCTGCGCCCGCCTGTTTGCCTTGCGGCGTTTTTCGCTCACTTTTCGCGGAGAACGTTAGTGTTTACTGGAATCATCGAAGGCGTCGGCCATGTGGCCGCACGCGATCCCCTCGGCGGCGATGTCCGCTTCACCTTCCATGTCGGCAGCCTGCCGTTCGAGCTCGTGCAGCTGGGCGAGAGCATCGCCATCAACGGCGTGTGCCTGACCGTCATCGCCTTTGACGGCACCTCGTTCCAGGCCGATGCCTCGACCGAGACCCTGGGCCTGACCACGCTGGGCCAGCTGGCGCCGGGTGCGGTGATCAACCTGGAGCGCGCCATGCGCCCGACCGACCGCCTCGGCGGCCACCTGGTCAGCGGCCACGTGGACGGCCTGGGCCAGGTGCTGTCCATCCATGAGGACGCGCGCGCCCAGCGCTGGCGCTTTGCCGCGCCGGCCGGCCTGCTGCGCTATGTCGCCAAGAAGGGCTCGATCTGCGTGGACGGGGTCAGCCTGACCGTCAACGAGGTGGATGATGCCGGCTTCGAGGTCGCGCTGATCCCGCACACCGTGGCCAACACCGCTTTTGCCGCCACCGGCGTGGGCAGTGCGGTCAATCTCGAAATCGATCTGGTCGCCCGTTACGTCGAACGGCTGGTGGCCCCCCAGGTACAGGACATCCGCGCATGAATTTCGCTCCCATCCCCGAGATCCTCGAGGACATCCGCCTGGGCCGCATGGTGGTCATCGTCGATGACGAAGACCGCGAGAACGAAGGCGACCTGATCATGGCCGCCGAGCTGGTCAAGCCGTCGGACATCAACTTCATGGTCACCCACGGCCGCGGCCTGGTGTGCCTGCCGCTGACCCGCGAGCGTGCCGCCGACCTCGGCCTGGCGCCGATGGTGCAGGCCAATACCGCCCAGTTCCAGACCAATTTCACCGTCAGCATCGAAGCCGCCGAAGGTGTCACCACCGGCATTTCGGCCTACGACCGCGCGCATACCATCCGCACGGCGGTGAAGCCCGATGCCAGGCCGGCCGACCTGCACCAGCCGGGCCACATCTTCCCGCTGATCGCCCAGCCGGGCGGCGTGCTGACCCGCGCCGGCCATACCGAAGCGGGCGTGGACCTGGCCATGCTGGCCGGGCTGGAGCCGGCCGGGGTGCTGGTGGAGATCCTCAACCCCGACGGCAGCATGGCGCGCCGCCCGGAGCTGGAGGTGTTCGCGCGCGAGCACGGCCTGAAGATCGGCTCCATCGCCGACCTGATCGCCTACCGCCTGGCCACCGAGAAGACCGTCGAACGGGTCGATGAGCGTGAGATCGACACCGAGTTCGGCCCGTTCAAGCTGGTGACCTACCGCGACCGGATCGCCCACGACCTGCATTTCGCCCTGGTCCGCGGCACCCCCGACACCCAGCCGACCCTGGTCCGGGTGCAGGTGGAGAACCCGCTGGCCGACCTGCTGCACTGGCGCCGCGACGATTTTGGCGTGGCCTCCACCGACGCCCTGCGCGCCATCGCGGCGGCCGAGCGCGGCGTGATGGTGGTGCTGTCGGCCCCGCGCGACAGCAACAGCCTGCTGGCCCGCCTGCGCCAGCAGCCGCAGCCGGTCACCCCGGGCAAGGACAAGGACGTGAGCCAGTGGCGCCGCAACGGTGCCGGCGCCCAGATCCTGTCCGACCTGGGCCTGGGCCAGCTGCGCGTGCTGGGCACCCCGCGCCGCCAGATCGGCCTGGCCGGCTACGGCCTGGAAGTCGTCGAGACTGTCACGCCGTGACCTGACCCCAACCGTCGTACCTCCGGGCGATGCCCGGCGGTACGGTAGAATGTCCCTCTTTATTGAATGACCTGCCGATCATGAGCCACTACGAAGGCGATCTCCGGACACCGGAACAGGCCCGTTTCGCCATCCTCGCCAGCCGCTGGAATGCCCGCATCACCGACGTGCTGGTGGCCGGCGCGCGCCAGAGCCTGGCCGGCAACGGGATCCAGGAAGCAGCCATCGACGTGATCCGGGTGCCCGGCGCGTGGGAACTGCCGCTGGTCGCCGCGCGCCTGGCGGCGGCGCATGAACATGCCGCGATCATCGCCCTGGGCTGTGTGATCCGTGGCGACACCCGCCACTACGAACACGTAGCCGACCGCTGCGCCGAAGGCCTGATGCGCGTGCAGCTGGACTTCGGCGTGCCGGTGCTCAATGGCGTGCTGGCGGTCGAACGCGCCGAGGATGCCGAGGCGCGCGCCGGTGGCAGCCACGGCAACAAGGGTGAGGAAGCCGCACTGACGGCGTTGGAAATGGTCAATCTTCTGGAGCAGTTGCCGTGAACAAGTCAAACCCGGGCAAGCCCTCCGGCAAGCCGGTCCGCCGCGATGGCATCGACCCGGTGCTGCGCTCGCGCGCGCGCCGTCGTGCCCTGCAGGCGATCTACGCCTGGCAGATCTCCGGCGGCAACGCACAGTCGGTGGTCGCCCAGTTCGCGCACGAGCAGGCGCGCGAAATCGCCGACCTGGCGTACTTCGAAGCACTGGTGCACGGCGTGCTCGACTACAAGAAGGACCTGGATGAAGCGCTGCTGCCGTTCGTGGACCGCAGCATCGACGAAGTGGACGCCATCGAACGCGCCGCGCTGCGCGTGGCCGCGTTCGAGCTGCGCTACCGCATGGACGTGCCGTACCGCGTGGTGATCAACGAAGCCATCGAATCGACCAAGAAGTTTGGTTCCGAACACGGCCACACCTACGTCAACGGCGTGCTCGATCGCGCTGCGGTGGAGTGGCGCAAGGTCGAAAGCGGGCACTGAGCCGGGTCGGGGAACGCATATGTCCCTCGCCGAATTCTCCCTGATCGAACGCATCCGCACGCGCACCCGCGCGCGTGCCGATGTGGTGCTCGGCATCGGCGACGATGCCGCGCTGCTGCAGCCGCGTGCCGGCGAGCAGTTGGTGGTCACCGCCGATACGCTCAACAGCGGCGTGCACTTCCCGGCTGAAACCCCGCCCTACGACATCGGCTGGAAGACCCTGGCGGTCAACCTGTCCGACCTCGCCTCGATGGGCGCGCGGCCGGCCTGGTGTGTGCTGGCGCTGTCGCTGCCCGACGCGGATGCGGAATGGGTGGACGCGTTTGCCGACGGCTTCTTCGCGCTGGCCGACGCCCACGACATCGTGCTGATCGGGGGCGACACCACGCGCGGACCGCTGTCCTTGTCGGTGACGGCGATGGGGCAGGTGGCGCCCGGCACCGCACTGCGCCGCGATGGCGCACGGGTGGGTGACGATGTCTGGGTCAGTGGCACGCTCGGCGATGCCGCCGTGGCCCTGCGCGCCTGGCAGGGCGGCACCCTCGACGTGCGCCGCACGTCCGACGATGCGCAGGTCGACTTCCTGCGCCAGCGCCTAGCCCGCCCCACGCCGCGCGTGGCGCTCGGCTGCGCGCTGGCGGGCGTGGCGCATGCGGCGGTCGACATTTCCGATGGCCTGCTGGCCGACCTGGGCCACATCTGCGAACGCAGTGGCGTCGGTGCCGAGCTCGACCCCGAACGCCTGCCGGTATCACCGGCCGCACGCGCCCGCGTCGGTCAGTCGCATGCCCATGAGGCAGCGCTGCGTGGTGGCGACGATTACGAACTCTGTTTCACCGCAGCGCCGGCCCAGCGCACTGCCATCGACGCCCTGGCCACGCGGCTTGCACTGCCGCTTACCCGCATCGGCGAGATCGTGCCAGGCCACGGCGTCAGCACCGGCGGCGACGCCACCGGCCCGCGCGGCTACGAGCACTTCACCGAACTGTAGGCGGCAACACCTTGCCCGGATTGAGGATGCCATCCGGATCCAGTGCCGATTTGATCGCCCGCATCGCCGCCAGCGTGGCCGGTGAAAATGCCTGCGCCATGAAGTCGCGCTTGGCCAGGCCGATCCCATGCTCGCCCGACAGCGTGCCGCCCAGTGCCAGGGTCAGTTCGAAGATCTTCGGCAGCGCTGCCTGCGCACGCGCGTTCTCGTCCGCATCGTCCGGGTGGTACAGGATGTTCACGTGCAGGTTGCCGTTGCCGGCATGGCCGAAGGTGACAATGGTCAGCGCGTACTGCCGTGCCAACGCCTGCACACCGGCCACCAGGTCGGGAATCCGCGACACCGGAACCACCACGTCTTCGTTGATCTTGCCCGGCGCGATGCTGCGCAGCGCAGGCGACAGCGCCTTGCGCGCGGCCCACAGCTTCTCGCGCGCGCTGCCTTCCATCGCCACGTCCAGCGCCAGCATGCCGTCGCCTTCGGCAGCCGTGGCGAGGGCCTGCAGCAGATAGGGCAGGGTGTCGTGGTCGCCATCGGCTTCGACCAGCAGCATCGCACCGGCCTCGGGCACGTCGGCGCCATTGCGGCGCAGCAGCTCCAGGCTGCGTGCATCCATGAATTCCAGGCGGGTGGGCACCACCGGCTGCGCCATCAGGCGCGACACCGCCGACGCGGCCGCATTCGCATCGCGGTACAGCACCCGCAGCCCGGCCTGCGTGACCGGCAACGGAGTCAGCTTCAGCGTGGCTTCCACGATCAGGGCCAGGGTGCCTTCGCTGCCCACCAGCAGGTGGGTCAGGTCGTAACCGGTGGCGTCCTTGGTATAGGCACCGCCGCACTGGATCAGCTCGCCCGCGCCGGTCACCGCGACCAGCCCGAGCACGTTGTCGCGGCTGGTGCCGTACTTCACCGCGCGCGGGCCGCCCGCATTGCAGGCCAGGTTGCCACCGATGCTGCAGATGTCGGCGCTGGACGGGTCCGGTGCCCAGAACAGTCCGTGCTCGACCAGCGCATGCTGCAGGTCGCCGTTGAGCACGCCCGGTTCCACCACCGCGCAGCGGTTGCCCGGTTGGATGTCGAGGATGCGGTTCATGCGCGCGAACGACAGCACGATGCTGCCGTTGACCGGCACCGCCGCGCCCGTGGTGCCGGTGCCGGCGCCGCGCGCCACCACCGGCACGCCATGGGCGCGGCAGGCGCGCACGATCTGCAGCACCTGTTCGCGGTCGTGCGGCAACGCCACGCCATTGGGCAGCGCATGCCGCCAGGAGTTGTCCTGCGCATGTGCGGCCAACGTGGTGGCATCGGTGCGCCAGCCATCGTCACCGAGCAGTGCCTGCAGGGTGGTGGCAAATTCAGCAGGCAGAGTCGTCGTCATTACAGCCATCCGGTAGCGCGGCCCATCGGGCGGCCCTCAAAGTCATCGATCGAAACCACAGTCTTCCAGCCGGAACGCATCCCGCAACCAGTCCAGGCGCGGCGGGTCGCCACTGGCATCGATCACGTCGAAACGGCAGGCCCCCTGCGCCAGCGCCGGATGCGACTGCAGGAACAGCTGTGCGGCCAATACCAGTTTGCGCCGCTTGCGCAGGTCCACCGAGGCCGCGCCACCGCCAAAATCGGCAGTGGCGCGATAGCGCACTTCCACGAATACGGTGATGTCGCCGTCGCGCATCACCAGGTCCAGCTCACCGCCCTTGTAGCGGACATTGCGGGCGATCGGGGCCAGCCCGGCACGCCGCAGGTGCGCCAGCGCGGCGGTTTCCACCGCCGCCCCGCGCTGTGCCCGCTGGCTGGGCATGGCCTCAGTTGTTGCTCACCGGCATCGGCCGGCCACCGCTGAAGGTCGACCACGCCGGCACCCGCAGCACGTTGCCGTTGCTGTCCAGGAACAGGGTGCCGGTGGCACCGGCCAGGCCGCCTTCGGTGGCCACCTTGTCCAGGTAGGCGCTGATCTTCCAGGCGTCGAAACCGAACGCGAACAGGCGACCGGCCGCACCGCGCGCAGTCGGCAGGATCTGCCCGGCAGTCGCGGCCGAGGGCAGGCCGGCCACGCCGCGCACGTTCCAGGCTTCGTTCGGGTAGACGATGCCGTCCAGCGCCATGTCTTCTTCCGGCTTGCCGGTGCCCAGGGTCAGCTGCGAGGTGCCCACGCGGCTGGCGCCGCCCGCGCCGGCCAGCGCCAGCTGCGGGGCCAGTGCGCGCGCCTGCGGTGCCTTCACCGCCAGCAGCACGCCGTCCACCGCGCCAGCGGCACGCACCTGCGCGCCGATATCGCCCACGGTCTCGCCCACGCCCACGGTCGCCAGTACCTGGCCGCCGCGCTGGGTGAAACGCTCGCGGAAGGCGGCGGCGGTACGGCGGCCGTTGTCGTCATTGCTGTGGAGCACCAGCACCTTGCTGCGTTCGCGGCTGCGCAGGTATTCGGCGGCGATGATGCCGTCGTCTTCCGGCGCCAGCGAGAAACCGGCGCTGCCGGCCGGCGGGCTGCTCTTGCCACGGTTCAGCGCCAGCACCGGCACCGGCAGTTCGGTGCGGCCGAACACGGCGTCCACCTCGTCGCGGCCCAGCGGCCCGACGATGAAGTCCACGCCGGCAACGACGGCCTTGTCATAGGCGGCCACGGCGCCGGCCGGGGTGCCGGCGGTATCGATGAACTGGATGTCCGGGCGCTGCCGGCTTTCACCGTAGTAGCCGCTGAGCAGGCCGTCGCGCACCGGCTGCGCGGCGGTGGCCAGGCGGCCGCTGAGCGGCAGCAGCACGGCCATCTTCATCGGCGGGCGGTAACCATCGCTCATCGCCGGCGGGCGCTTGCTGGTGTCGAACTGGGCCACGCCATCGCGGTCGAACGGGCGCGGCAGCGGCAGGCCACGCGCGATCAGGGCGCGGCCGGCGAAGTTGTACAGCGGCTCGTTGGCCGGCAGCGCGGCGGCGCGAGCGCGCAGGGTGGCATCGTCCAGCGTGCCGAGCAGCCCGGCGATGGCCTGCTGGTTGTCGGTGCGGGCCTGGCCGGTCAGCGCGGCGTGCGCGCGGGCGCGTTCGGTGGCCGCGCCGATCGCATCGCCGGTGGCCTGCAGTGCATCGGCGCGGGCCAGCTGCCAGCGCGTGCGCAGCGGCGGCGCCACGGTGTCGGAGGATTCCTTCAGGAACGCCAGCGCCTGTTCCGGCTGCTTGTCGGCCAGGGCCAGCTCGGCGCTGGTCAGGTGGAAGCGCTGCAGGCTGGCGCCGCTGAGCTGGCGCGCGGTGACCTGGGCCAGCAGGCTGCGCGCGCGGGCGTTGTCGCCGGCCTCGTGCCAGGCGAAGGCCGCATCGGCCAGCGCGGCGCTGCGGGCGTTGCCGCGCAGGGTGTTGGCCAGTGCTTCCAGCTGTACGGCGGCATCACGCGGCTTGCCCTGGTCGATCAGCGCCAGTGCCTGGCTCTGCGCCGGCGATTCCGGGGCGCTGGTCAGGCTGGTCGTGGCGCAGCCGGCAAGCAGCAGCAGCGACAACGACAGGGCGGAGATCCGTGCGGCGGGCTTGTTCATGATCAGGTCCATTCGAGGGTGGCTCGTACACGTTAGGATTCTACCCTTGACCTGTGAGTGCCGTTGCGATGAGTGCTGTCCCTACGCTGTATGTCGTTGCCACCCCGATCGGCAACCTGTCCGACCTGACGCCGCGGGCGCAGGAGGTGCTGCGTTCGGTGGCCGCGATCTGCGCCGAGGACACCCGCCGCAGCGGCCAGCTGCTGGCCCACTTCGGCATCCAGCAGCCGCTGGTGGCGCTGCACGACCACAACGAGGAAGTGCTGGCCCAGCGCATCGTGGCGCGGCTGCAGGCGGGCGAATCGCTGGCGCTGGTCAGTGACGCGGGCACGCCGCTGGTGAGCGATCCCGGCTACCGGCTGGTCCGTGCCGCGCGCGAGGCCGGCATCCGGGTCAGCCCGGTGCCCGGGGCCTGCGCGGCCATTGCCGCGCTCAGCGTGGCCGGCCTGCCCAGCGACCGCTTCACCTTCGAAGGCTTCCTGCCGGCAAAGGGTTCCGGCCGCCGCGAACGCCTGCAGGCGCTGGCAGGGGAAACCCGCACGCTGGTGTTCTACGAATCCTCACACCGCATCGCGGAGTCACTCGCGGACATGGTTGCCGCATTCGGCGCGACGCGACCCGCGGTGCTGGCGCGCGAACTGACCAAGCTGTTCGAGACCGTGCTCGACGGCGACCTGGCCAGTCTGCTGCAGCAGGTCGAAGCCGACGACAACCAGCGCAAGGGCGAATTCGTGGTGATGGTGCAGGGCGCGGCCAACGACGAAGAAGCCCAGCTGGCCCAGGGTCGCCGCCTGTACGCCAAACTCAGCGAACACCTTCCGCCGTCGACGGCAGCCAAACTGGCCGCCGAACTCACCGGCGCCCCGCGAAAAGCCCTCTACGGCTCATAACGACGTATCCCGATCCCACCGGTGCCCGTAACGGTTCGTAGTGCCAGGCCCTGCCTGGCAACCGCGCAACGCGCGGCTCAAAATTCCGGAGCCGGACCAATAA
This sequence comes from Stenotrophomonas sp. FBCC-B152, assembly GCF_059134105.1. Classification (NCBI taxonomy): domain Bacteria; kingdom Pseudomonadati; phylum Pseudomonadota; class Gammaproteobacteria; order Lysobacterales; family Lysobacteraceae; genus Stenotrophomonas; species Stenotrophomonas sp. FBCC-B152. Next base: position 227,960 of record NZ_CP101442.1, read on the forward strand.
GGTGTTAACCTACGGTTGGCAGAGTCGGCCAGGCAGTCGCGTCATTCCTTCGGGAATGCCGAGGAAAGTCCGGGCTCCGCAGGGCAAGGTGCCAGGTAACGCCTGGGCGGCGCGAGCCGACGGAAAGTGCAACAGAAAGATACCGCCTACGTTCCCTTCGGGGAGCCGGTAAGGGTGAAATGGTGCGGTAAGAGCGCACCGCGAGTCTGGCAACAGACCGGCACGGCAAACCCCACCTGGAGCAAGACCAAATAGGGTCCTCATGGCGCGGCCCGCGTCGGGACCGGGTAGGTTGCTTGAGCGCCACGGTGACGTGGCGCCTAGAAGAATGACTGTCCACGACAAAACCCGGCTTATCGGCCGGCTCTGCCGCTTTTTCCGCCGACGGCGGAAAAAGCGCCCAACATCTGCGGCGCAGATGTCGGGTCCCCGGGGCATATCCCCAATTCCCCGCGCCTGTCGGCGCGCCCCCTTTACTAAAGGGGGCTCCCCGTTCGTCAGGATTGTGGCCCCATCCGGTATTGGGCGGCTGAGATGAACTGGCTGAAGGCTTCGCACCACACCACCACGGTGGTGTAGTCGTCGATGTCCACGTGGTCGGGCACGTCCAGCAGGAAGCGGTTGAAGGTCTTTACGTCACCGATCAGGGTGGCGTCCTTCTTGATCCGCAGAAAATCCCCGCGGGTGTCGACGTACTCCCGCGAGAGGTACACCTTGTAATCCGGGCCAGGGCCCATGCGGCCGTCGAAGGCGATCTGGTCGTGGCTCACGCTCACTTTGCCGTCGGCCCAGTGCACCGCGTCGCTGCCCTTGAGGTCGCGGCGGAAACGGGCTTCATGGGTGCTGTTGGCCATGGCTTCGGCAACGCTGGCGGCGCTGGGTCCGTCGGGTGCAGTGAGGATCGGCAGCAGGTACACGCCGCTGCCGAAGCCGGCGGCCAGGGTCAGTACGTGGGTGGCAAGGAACAGGGTGAGTCGTCGATTCATCAAGGGTCTCGGCTGGAGCGCGCCAACGGCGCCGGTACCAGACAAGAGTGGCGAGCGGGCCGGATCGATCCGCGCCCCGCGCCGCTTCATTCACCCGGCAGCGGGGCTGGGCAGTGGCCCGGGCGTGCCGACCGTGAGCGCGGTTTCGCCGATGCACGCGCCCGACGGGTCGAAGCGACGTTCGCGGATGAAGCCCTGGCCCTGCGCGTCCAGCGCGATCACGGTGCTGGCCCGGGTGCCGTACTCCGGGCTGCGGATGAAGGCGGCCGACAGCCAGCGCTCGCGTTCCAGGCCAATGCCGGTGTCGGGCAGGCGGGCATCGTCGGCGCGGTCCTCGTTGGCCAATGCTGCCCACAGTGGCGCGAGATCCTCGCGACCGGCGTCTGCCCAGCCCTGCAGGGCGGCATTCAAGGCCAGGGTCTTCGGCCACGGCGCATCCAGCGGACCGTTGGACATGCCGTGGATACCCGGGGCCAATGCCTGGCGCAGCAGCGGGTGGTTGCCCAGGAACTGGCAGCTGTCCCGATTGGCCAGCAGCAGGTTGAACGGGGCAAAGGCCGGCGCGTTGCCGGCCAGAGTGTCGGCAAACGCGGCCGCGGAACCGGTGCCGCGCAGGTAGTCCGCCACCAATGCGCCGCGCGACGGGCCGGTCTGCCGGGCCAGCGGGTCGCGCACGTTGGTCACCACCGCCATCCGCCCGTCCAGGCCCACGCCGGCCCAGGTGCCGCCGGAGCGCAGGTCGCGCCCGGCCAGCACGCCGAGGTCGGGGGCTGGCCACGCGGCCAGCCCGGCGGTCGGGCGCGCATGGAATTCATCGCGGTTGCCAGCCATCAGCAACTGCCAGCGGGGGTGGACCTTCCAGGCCAGGGCGAGCAGACACATGCCGCGCATTGTGCCGGGTTTGCGCGCACGAACGGGCCGGATGCGGCGTGGGGGCCGATGAATGCGCGGCGGTGTTTCACGCGCTCTCCACACCCCTGAACTTCGGCCCAATCTCAAAAAATGAGACGAAACAGCAACTTGTGGATAAGCCTTGAACAAGTCTCTAAACATTGCTGCAAGCCCTTGATGTCCAAGGTGATTTCCCCTTCGCAAAACTGTTGACAACCCAATCGTCACTGCTAAGGTGGGCAACAGAGGAGAAACCGGGTTTTTTGTGGTTTTTCGTGGTTCAATGTTTCACCGGGCGAAGGAAAAGGTGCACGCGTCGTGTTTCAAGGCGAGACGGCCATCACGGTTGACGATAAAGGACGCATGGCGGTTCCCACCGCGCATCGCGACCTCGTCGCGCGTGTGAGCAACAACCGCCTGGTCCTGACCTACAACCCCTTCGAGTCCGGCTGCCTCTGGCTGTACGCCGAACAGGAGTGGGAGCGGGTCCGCGACGACGTCATGGCCAAGCCCAACACACAGCGCGTCGTGCGCCTGCTGCAACAGAAGCTGGTCGGTTCGGCCGCGCATCTGGAGCTGGATGGCAACGGCCGCATCAGTATTCCGGCAAGCCACCGCGGCGCTGTTGGCATTGAAAAGAAGGCGGTGTTGCTCGGCATGGGCGACAAATTCGAATTGTGGAGCGAGCAGGCTCATCGCGCATTGATCCAGCAGACCTTGTCTGACACGGATCTGGGCGATGGGTTGCTCGACCTGAAGTTGTGACCCGGGGTGCCCGGGTGCGCGGAGGCGCGCAGGCCGGTCACCTTCCGGTGTCGCAGTCGCCGGCGGGCCATCTGCCGGTGCTGTACACGCAGGTCCTGGAAGGCCTGGGGGTGATCGAAAACGGAACGTATCTCGATGGCACGTTTGGTCGTGGCGGTCACGCCCGCGGCGTGCTCGAGCAACTCGGTCCTGGAGGCCGGCTGCTGGTCATGGACAAGGATCCGGAGGCAATCGCGGTAGCCGAGCGTGATTTCGCGCCGGACCCGCGCGTCTCGATCTTCCGTGGCAGCTTCGCCGACCTGCTGCACTGGCACGCGACCGCCGACGGCCTGGACGGGGTGCTGTTCGACCTCGGCGTGTCCTCGCCGCAGCTGGACGTGGCCGAGCGCGGTTTCAGCTTCGGCAAGGACGGCCCGCTGGACATGCGCATGGACCCGGACAGTGGCGAGAGCGCGGCGCAGTGGCTCAACCGCGTCGAAGAACGCGAACTGATGGACGTGCTGTGGACCTATGGCGAAGAGCGCCAGGGGCGCCGCATCGCCCGCGCGATCATCGCCCGCCGCGACAAGCAGCCGTTCACCCGCACCGGCGAACTGGCCGAGCTGATCGCCTCGGTGATGCCGCGTGGCAAAGACAAGATCCACCCGGCCACGCGCAGCTTCCAGGCCATCCGCATCCACATCAACCGCGAACTGGCCGACCTTGAAGCCGGCTTGGACGCGGCGATGGCGCGGCTCAAGCCCGGTGGCCGGCTGGCGGTGATCAGCTTCCATTCGCTGGAAGACCGCATCGTCAAGCAGTTCATGAACCGCCACGCCAAGGCCCCGCCGACCAATCGCCGGTTGCCCGAGCTGGCCGCGTTCGTGCCGACGCTGGACCTGATCGGTGGCGCCATCAAGGCTGAAGACGACGAGCTGGCGGTCAACCCGCGCTCGCGCAGCGCCGTGCTGCGCGTGGCCGAAAAGCGCGGGGTGGCGTGATGAGCCGCCTGCTGCTGGTCGTGCTGCTGGCCTGCACCATCGCCTCGGCGATCGGTGTGGTGTTCATGCGCCACCGCCACCGGCAGACCTTCGTCGAGCTCTCGCGCGTGGAGCGCGCCCGCGACGAACTGAACATTGAATTCGGCCGCCTGCAGCTGGAACAGGCGACCCTGGCCGAAGCCACCCGCGTGGACCGCGTGGCCCGCGAGCGGCTGGGCATGAAGTTCCCCGAAGCGGCCGATGTCGTGGTGGTTCGGCCATGAACAAGACCGGCCGCAACCGCACCCGCAACGCCTTCAACCTGCGCCAGCGCCTGAAGTGGGTCGGCCTGGCGCTGGGCCTGTGCTCGGTGTCGCTGGTCGGCCGCGCCGCGTACGTGCAGATCATCAACAGCGATTTCTACCAGCGCCAGGGCGAAGCCCGTTACCTGCGCGAGCTGCCGATCAACACCTCGCGCGGAATGATCACCGACCGCAACGGCGAACCGGTGGCGGTGTCCACCCCGGTGGCCTCGATCTGGGTCAACCCGCAGGAGCTGATGCGTTCGCCGGACCGCATTCCGGAACTGGCCACCGCGCTGGGCATGCCGCTGGATGAGTTGTCCACCAAGCTCAGCCAGAAGGCAGACAAGGAATTCATGTACCTGCGCCGCCGGATCAATCCCGACGACGCCGAGAAAGTGGTGGCGCTGAAGATCCCGGGCGTGGCCTCGCAGCGCGAATTCCGCCGCTTCTACCCGCAGGGCGAAGCCATGGCGCACGTGCTGGGCTTCACCAACATCGACGACCGCGGCCAGGAAGGGCTGGAGCTGGCCTTCGACGAATGGCTGCGCGGCAAGGCCGGCGCCAAGCGGGTGATCCGCAACCGCAAGGGCGAGACCGTTGAAAGCGACCTGCTGCGCGCCGCCGAGCCGGGCAAGGACCTGACCCTGAGCATCGACCGCCGCATCCAGTTCCTGGCCTTCAAGGAACTGCGCAACGCGCTGATCGAGAACAAGGCCGCGGGCGGTTCGATGGTGATCATGGACGTGGCTACCGGAGAAGTGCTGGCCATGGTCAACCTGCCGACCTACAACCCCAATGCGGTGGGCGGCGCGGCGCCGGACACCCGCCGCAACCGCGCCGTGACCGACCTGGTCGAGCCGGGTTCGACCATGAAGCCGCTGACCATCGCCTCGGCCCTGCAGTCCGGCGTGGTCACCAAGGACACCACGGTCGATACCAACCCGGGCTACATGGCGATCGGCCGCTATACCATCAAGGACGTGCCGCGGAACAACGGCGTACTCAACGTCACCGGCGTGATCACCCGCAGCTCGAACATCGGCGCGGCCAAGATCGCGGCCAAGATGCCGGACCAGGTGTTCTACGACCACGTGCACAGCTTCGGCTATGGCAGTGCGCCGCACAGCGGTTTCCCCGGCGAATCGGCCGGCGTGCTGCCGCGCCCGGCCCGCTGGAGCGGTTCGTCGAAGACCACCATGTCCTACGGCTATGGCCTGAATGTCACCCCGCTGCAGATCGCCACGGCGTACTCGGCGCTGGGCAACGGCGGCAAGCTGATCGCGCCGACCTTCGTCAAGGGCCAGCGCAACGAAGGCAAGCAGATCATCGACGAGAAGATCTCCAAGGAAGTCGTGGCGATGATGGAAACCGTGGTCACCCAGGGCGGCGCCAAGCAGGCGGCCGTGCTGGGCTACCACGTGGCCGGCAAGACCGGCACCGCGCGCAAGGCCGGCCCCGGCGGCTACGAGCGCGGCCATTACAACGCGCTGTTCGCCGGCGTGGTGCCGGCCAGCAATCCGCGCTTTGCCACGGTAATCGTGATCAACGACCCGCAGGCCGGCAAGTACTACGGCGGCCTGGTGTCCGCGCCGGTGTTCCACAACGTCATGGAAGGCGCGCTGCGCCTGATGGACGTGCCGCCGGACGACATCGATTCCTGGCTGGCGGCCCAGCAGTCGGGAAAGATGGGCCACGCCGCGTCCTCGCTGCCGACCCCGCCGCCGGCCGAGACGGTCGTTGCCCCGGATGCCGCCGCTGAATTCGATGCCGCGCTGCCCAGCGCGCACGCCACGTTGCCGCCCGCGCAGGGAGGCACGCAATGAGCCAGATGATGTTGCTTTCGCAGTTGCTTCCCGATGTGGTGCTGAGCCACGACCCGTCCATCACCGGCCTGGTGCTGGACAGCCGCGCGGTGCGCCCCGGCAATGCCTTCGTGGCGATTGCCGGCTTCGGCGCGCACGGGCTGGGCTTTGTCGACCAGGCCCGCGCCGCCGGTGCGGCCGCCATCCTGTTCGAGCCGCCGGCCCCGGCGGAACTGCCGGCCCCGGCCGACGCCATCGCCGTGCCGGGCCTGCGCACGCGCATGGGCGGCATGGCCGACCAGTTCCACGGCCATCCGTCGCGTGCGATGACCATGGTCGGGGTGACCGGCACCAACGGCAAGACCTCCACCGTGCAGCTGCTGGCCCAAGCCTGGCACCTGCTCGGCACCGCCAGTGGCAGCATCGGTACGCTGGGCGTGGGCCTGTACGGCGATGTGGTGCCGACCGGCTTCACCACGCCGCTGGTGCTGCAGATGCATGAAGTGCTGGCGCAGCTGCGTGACCAGGGCGCCAAGGCCGTGGCCATGGAAGTCAGCTCGCATGCGCTCGACCAGGGCCGCGTGGATGCCGTGCACTACGACGTGGCGGTATTCACCAACCTCACCCGCGACCATCTCGATTACCACGGCGACATGGCCCAGTACGGCGCGGCCAAGGCCAAGCTGTTCCATCGCGCCGGCCTGAAGGCCGCCGTGGTGAACCTGGATGACAGCTTCGGTAGCGAACTGCTGCGCACGGTCGATGCCGGCATCGCCCGGATCGGGGTCAGCTCGCGCGGCGCGCAGCAGGCCACGCTGCGCGCCGACTCGCTCAAGCTCGATGGCCGGGGCATCGCCTTCGACCTGGTGGTGGACGGTGCGCGCCATCCGGTGCAGTCGCCGCTGCTGGGCCGCTTCAACGTGGACAACCTGCTGGCCGTGGCCGGCGTGCTGCACGCGCTGGGCCATGCCCCGGCGGCGATTGCCGCACTGGTGTCGCAGCTGCAGCCGATCGCCGGGCGCATGAACCGCCTCGGCGGCGAGCGCGGCCTGCCGACCGTGGTGGTCGATTACGCGCATACCCCCGACGCACTCGAACAGGCGCTGCAGAGCCTGCAGGGCCACCTGCAGGGCCACCTGCAGGGCAGGCTGTTCTGCGTGTTCGGCTGTGGCGGCGAGCGCGACGCGGGCAAGCGCCCGCAGATGGCGGCCATCGCCGAGCGCCTGGCCCAGCAGGTGATCGTCACCGACGACAACCCGCGCGGCGAAGACGGCGACGCGATCGTGGCCGACATCCTGGCCGGATTCACCGCGCCGGACGCGGTCACCGTGCAGCGCAACCGCGCGCGCGCGATCGGCCTGGCGGTGAAGCTGGCCGGCCCGGGCGACATCGTGCTGCTGGCCGGCAAGGGCCACGAGCCCTACCAGGAAGTGCGTGGGGTCAAGCACGACTTCGACGACACCCTGGTGGCCGCCGCCGCACTCAACGCCAAGGAGGCCATCCTGTGAAGCGCACGCCGCTCTCGCTGATCGCCCACTGGGCCGGAGGTGACATCCATGGCGATGACACCGCCATCGACGCCATCAGCAACGACACCCGCACCCTGGCGCCCGGCAGCCTGTACGTGGCACTGCGTGGCGAGCGCTTCGACGGCCATGACTTCGCCGCCGATGCGGTGGCCCGTGGTGCCAGCGCGATGCTGGTCGAGCGCCTGCTCGACGTGCCGGTGCCGCAGATCGTGGTCGGCGACAGCGAGCATGCGCTTGGCCGTATCGCGGCCGGCATGCAGCGCGACCGCGCCGCACGCGTGTTCGCCATCACCGGCAGCAACGGCAAGACCAGCGTCAAGAGCCTGCTGCTGGCGATCCTGGAACAGGTCGCGCGCGAGCAGCGCGCGGTGGTGTACGCCAACCCGGGCAACCGCAACAACGAGATCGGCCTGCCGCTGGCGGTGATCGATGCACCTGAAGACGCCGACTACGCCATCTACGAGATGGGCGCCGGCAAGCCGGGTGATATCGCCTACCTCACTGACATCGCGCGCCCGCAGTACGCCCTGGTCAACAACATCGCCCCGGCACACCTGGAGCGGATGGGCAGCCTGCAGGGCGTGGCCAGCACCAAGGGCGCCATCTACGCCGCGCTGCCGGCCGATGGCGTGGCGGTGATCAATGCCGACGACGCCTTCGGTATCTGGTTCGAACAGCACATCGTCGGCCAGCCGCCGCGCAGCCGCGTGCTGCGCTATGGCCTGGACCACAGCGCCGACGTGACCGCGCAGGACATCCGCGCGACCGCCGAAGGCAGCCGCTTCCTGCTGGCCAGCCCGGCTGGAAGCGTGGATATCGCCCTGGCATTGCCGGGCCGCCACAACGTCAGCAATGCCCTGGCCGCCGCGTCGCTGGCACTGGCGGCCGGCATCGGCCTGGCCACGATCGCCGCCGGCCTGGCCCGCGCCGAACCGGTGCCCGGCCGCCAGATCGCGCACCGGCTGCCCAGTGGCGCCGTGCTGATCGATGACAGCTACAACGCCAACCCCGGTTCGCTGGCTGCGGCCATCGACGCGCTCGCCGCGTCGAAGGACGAAGCCTGGCTGGTGCTGGGCGACATGCGCGAACTCGGCCCGGATGGCGAGGCGCTGCATGCGCAGGCCGGCCGCCGCGCACGCGACGCCGGCCTGAAGCGGTTGTACACGCTGGGCACGTTGAGCGCGGCCGCATCGCAGGCGTTCGGCGAGGGTGGTCGCCACTTCCAGAGCCACGACGCCCTGGCGGCCGCGCTGGCCGACGAACTGCATGCTGGCGTGCGCTGCCTGGTCAAGGGCTCGCGCGGCAGCGCCATGGACAAGATTGTAAAAGCGCTGCTGGCGCGAGGAGAGGAAACCCCCCATGTTGCTTGAACTGGCCCGATGGTTGCAGCAGTTGGAGAGCCTGTTCGGGCTGTTCGGCTACCTGACTCTGCGAGGCATCCTGGCCGCGCTTACCGCGCTGTTCCTGTCGCTGTGGCTCGGCCCGGCGATGATCCGCAAGCTGGCCCAGTTCAAGGGCGGCCAGCCGATCCGCAAGGACGGCCCGCAGACCCACTTCTCCAAGGCCGGCACGCCGACCATGGGCGGTTCGCTGATCCTGCTCACCATCACCCTGTCGGTGCTGCTGTGGGCCGACCTGCGCAACCGCTACGTGTGGGTGGTGCTGGCGGTGATGCTGTGCTTCGGCGCGATCGGCTGGTACGACGACTGGATCAAGATCGTGCGCCGCGACCCGAACGGCCTGAAGTCGCGCTGGAAGTACCTGCTGCAGTCGATCTTCGGCCTGGCCGCCGGCCTGTTCCTGTTCTACACCGCTGACGTGCCGGCCGCGCTGACCTTCTACATCCCGATGTTCAAGTCGGTGGCGCTGCCGCTGGCGGGCATCAGCTTCGTGGCCATTGCCTACTTCTGGATCGTCGGCTTCTCCAACGCGGTCAACCTGACCGACGGCCTGGACGGGCTGGCGATCATGCCGACCGTGCTGGTGGCCTGCGCGCTGGGCGTATTCGCCTATGCCTCGGGCAACGTGGTGTTCTCCAACTACCTGCAGATCCCGCAGATCCCCGGTGCAGGCGAACTGGTGATCATCTGCGCGGCCATCGCCGGCGCGGGCCTGGGCTTCCTGTGGTTCAACACCTACCCGGCCATGGTGTTCATGGGTGATATCGGCGCGCTGGCGCTGGGTGCGGTGCTGGGCGCCATCGCGGTGATCACCCGCCAGGAGCTGGTGCTGGTGATCATGGGCGGCGTGTTCGTGATTGAAACGCTGTCGGTGATGATCCAGGTCGCCTCGTTCAAGCTGACCGGCAAGCGCGTGTTCCGCATGGCGCCGATCCACCACCACTTCGAACTCAAGGGCTGGCCCGAGCCGCGCGTGATCGTGCGCTTCTGGATCATCTCGGTGGTGCTGGTGCTGATCGGCCTTGCCACGTTGAAGGTCCGCTGATGAACGACCTGTCGCGCCAGGCAACCCGCCTTGAAGCCATCGGAGGCCACTTCGACAAGTGGCTGCTGGGCGCGATCATCGCGCTCACCGGGCTGGGCGTGGTGATGGTCGCGTCGAGCTCGATCGCCCTGATGAGCAGCCCGTTCTACTACCTCAACCGCCACCTGGTGTTCCTGGCGGTGGGTATCGTGCTGGCCGGCCTGGCCATGCGCACCGAGCTCAAGAGCATCGAGCAGTACAACCAGATGCTGCTGCTGGGCTGCTTCGCCCTGCTGGTGGTGGTGTTCATTCCCGGCCTGGGCAGCAGCGTCAACGGCGCCCGGCGCTGGATCAACCTGGGCTTCTCCAAGTTCCAGACCGTCGAAGCGGTGAAGGTGCTCTACATCGTGTGGCTGTCCAGCTACCTGGTACGCTTCCGCGACGAGGTCAATGCCACCTGGCCGGCAATGCTCAAGCCGCTCGGCGTGGCCGGCGCGCTGGTGGTGCTGCTGCTGCTGCAGCCTGACTTCGGTTCCTCGACCCTGCTGCTGGCGATCACCGCCGGCATGCTGGTGCTGGGCGGGGTGAACCTGCCGCGCATGTCGATGCCGATCGTGTTCGGGCTGGTGGCGATGAGCGCGCTGGCGATCATCGAACCGTACCGCATGCGCCGCATCACGTCCTTCTGGGACCCGTGGGCCGACCAGCAGGGCGACGGCTACCAGCTGTCCAACGCGCTGATGGCGGTGGGCCGCGGCGAGTGGACCGGCGTGGGCCTGGGCAACTCGGTGCAGAAGCTGTACTACCTGCCCGAAGCGCACACCGACTTCATCTTCTCGGTCACCGCCGAAGAGCTGGGCTTCGTCGGCACCTGCCTGATCGTGGCGCTGTACGCGCTGCTGGCCGGCCGTGCGTTCTGGATCGGCATGCGCTGCGTGGAAATGAAGCGCCACTTCTCCGGCTACATCGCCTTCGGCATCGGCCTGTGGGTGAGCATGCAGAGCTTCGTGTCAATCGGCGTGAACCTGGGCATCCTGCCAACCAAGGGCCTGACCCTGCCGCTGATCTCGTCCGGCGGCTCGAGCATCCTGATGACCTGCGTGGCGATGGGCCTGCTGCTGCGCGTGTCCTATGAACTGGACCGCGCCGAGCGCCGCCAGGCCGTGCGCATGGGCGCGGCCGAGCTGGACGATGCAGCGCCGGTCGATGCGCCGGCCAGTGCCAGCGCCGTGGCCGCCGCGATGCAGGAGAGCCCCGCGCGTGCGTCCGCGCAGCGCGACAGCGCCCCGCGTGGTACCAGCCGCATGCAGCAGCGGATCGAACCGACCCTGGGGAGGATGGGATGAGCGCCCAGAATCTTCAGCGCCCGGTGATGATCATGGCCGGCGGTACCGGCGGCCACATCTTCCCCGGCCTGGCCGTGGCCAAGGTGCTGCGCGAGCGCGGCATTCCGGTGACCTGGCTGGGCAGCATCGGTGGCATGGAAACCCGCCTGGTGCCGCAGCACGACATCCATATCGATACGCTGGCGATCAGCGGCCTGCGCGGAAAGGGCAAGCTGGCCCTGCTGACCGCGCCCGGCCGCCTGCTGCGCGCCGTGCGCTCGGCCGGCTTCCTGATCCGCGACCGCCAGCCGCGCGCGGTGATCGCCTTCGGTGGCTTCGCCTCTGGTCCCGGTGGCCTGGCCGCACGCCTGCATGGCCTGCCGCTACTGGTGCACGAACAGAACCGTGCGCCGGGCCTGACCAACCGCGTGCTGTCACGCTTCGCGCGCCGGGTGCTGACTGGCTTCCCTGGCAGCTTCGCCCAGCGCGAAGAAGCCGTGGGCAACCCGGTGCGTGCGGAGATCGCCGCCATTGCCGCACCCGAACAGCGCCTGGCCGGTCGCGAAGGTCCGCTGCGGGTACTGGTGCTCGGTGGCAGCCAGGGTGCACGTGCGCTCAACAACGCCGTGCCGCAGGCACTGGCCGCACTGGCGGGCAGCGTCGCGGTCGACGTGCGTCACCAGAGCGGTGAGAAACTGCACGCCGAAGCGCTGCAGGCGTACCAGGACGCAGGCGTGAACGCGCGCGTCGAGCCGTTCATTGCCGACATGGCCGAAGCATTCGGCTGGACCGACCTGGTGGTGTGCCGCTCCGGCGCGTCCACCCTGGCCGAGCTGTGCGCGGTCGGCGTGGGCAGCGTGCTGGTGCCGTTCGCGGCGGCCGTCGACGATCACCAGACCCGCAATGCGGAATACCTGGTCGAACGCGGCGCGGCCGTGTTGCTGAAGCAGGACGAAACGCTGGCCGCGCGCCTGCAGGACGTACTGCGCGATCTGTCCGAAAATTCCGCCCGCCGCATGCAGATGGCAACCGCCGCGCGTGCCCTGGCCAAGGTCGATGCCGCCGAGCGCATCGCCGACATCATTCTCGAGGAATCCAAATGAACACCGTTACGCGAGGCCGCGCATGATCCGCCGCCTGCACGACACCAATGACCTGGTGCGCGCCTTCCCGCGCGTGCACTTCGTCGGCATCGGTGGCACCGGCATGAGCGGCATCGCCGAAGTGATGCTGACGCTGGGCTATGAAGTGTCCGGCTCGGACAACGCCGACAACGCCGCCACCCGCCGCCTGGCCGGGCTGGGCGCGCGCGTGATGCGCGGCCATTCGGCCGCCAACGTGCTGGGTACCGACTGCGTGGTGGTGTCCAGCGCGATCCGCGACGACAACCCGGAACTGATGGAAGCGCGCAGCCAGCGCATTCCGATCATGCCGCGCGCGGCCATGCTGGCCGAGCTGATGCGTTTCCGCCGCGGCATCGCGGTGGCCGGCACGCACGGCAAGACCACCACCACCAGCCTGACCGCCGCGGTGCTGAGCGAAGGCGGGCTGGACCCGACCTTCGTGATCGGGGGCCAGCTGCTCGCCGCCGGCGCCAACGCCAAGCTGGGCAGTGGCCAGTGGCTGGTGGCCGAAGCCGACGAAAGCGATGGCAGCTTCCTGCGCCTGAACCCGCTGGTGTCGGTGATCACCAATATCGATGCGGACCACCTGGAGAACTACGGCAACGACTTCTCCCGCGTGCAGGCCGCCTTCGCCGAATTCCTGCAGCGCCTGCCGTTCTACGGGCTGGCGGTGCTGTGCATCGACGACCCGGAAGTGGCCGCACTGGCCGCGCAGACCCCGCGCCATGTCATGAGCTACGGCATGACCAGCCATGCGGACGTGCGCGCCGAGGATGTGGTCCAGGACGGCCCGCGCATGCGCTTCACCCTGCGCCTGCCCGAAGGCAGCAGCTACCCGGTGACCCTGGCGCTGCCGGGTGCGCACAACGTGCTCAACGCGCTGGCCGCCGCTGCGGTGGGCTGGCAGCTGGGCGTGGCCCCGGATGCGATCGCCCGGGCGCTGGAAAGCTTTGCCGGCATCGGCCGCCGCTTCAACGACCTGGGCATCGTCACTACCCGCACTGGTGCCAAGGTGCGCGTGATCGACGACTACGGCCACCACCCGCGTGAACTGGCTGCGGTGTTCGCCGCCGCACGCGGTGGCTGGCCGTCGCAGCGCCTGGTGGTGGTGTTCCAGCCGCACCGCTACAGCCGTACCCGTGACCAGTTCGATGCGTTCGCCGCGGTGCTGTCCGAAGTGGACGCGCTGGTGCTGAGCGAGGTCTACCCGGCCGGTGAAGCGCCGATTCCCGGTGCCGATTCGCGCTCGCTCGCCCGTGCAATCCGTGCACGCGGCCGCAGCGAGCCGGTCGTGGTCGGCCAGGCCTCGGAACTGCAGCACGTGCTGCCCGACGTGCTGCAGGACGGCGACCTGCTGTTGATGATGGGGGCGGGCGATATCGGCCACGTTGCCCACCTGGTCGCCACCGATGGCTTCAACGAGGTGCCTGCCGAATGAGCACGCTGACCTTCCCGCCGCTGCGCACCACCGACCCGGCCGTGTTCGGCCGCGTTGCCGTCCTGCTGGGCGGCACCTCCAGCGAACGCGAAGTCTCGCTGGATTCCGGCCGCAACGTGATCGAGGCGCTGCGCGCGCGCGGCGTCAACGCCACCGCGGTGGACGGCATTCCGGCGCTGGCACTGGCGCTGGTGGAAAAGCGCTTCGACCGCGTCTTCAACATCCTGCACGGCCACAACGGTGGCGGTGAGGACGGCATCGTGCAGGGGCTGATGGAAGCCTTCGGCGTGCCGTACACCGGTTCGGACGTGCTCGGCTCGGCGTTGGGCATGGACAAGATCCGCACCAAGCAGGTGTGGCTGTCGGTGGGCCTGCCTACCCCGCAGTACCGGAAGGTGGACAGCACCAATGTGCACGCGCTGGCGGCCGAACTCGGCCTGCCGGTGGTGGTCAAGCCGGCCAACGAAGGGTCCAGCGTCGGCATCAGCCGGGTCACCGACGAGGCCGGCCTGGATGAGGCGGTCGCGCTGGCGGCCCGCTACGACGGCCAGCTGCTGATGGAGCAGATGGTGGTCGGCGAAGAACTCACCGTGGGCATCCTCGGCGACCAGGCGCTGCCGTCGATCCGCATCGTGCCCAAGGGCCAGTGGTACGACTACAACGCCAAGTACATCGCCGAAGACACCCAGTACCTGTGCCCGGGTCTTGAAGGTGACGACGAAGCGGAGATCCGCCGTATTGCGCTGGCCGCGTTCCGCGCCGCTGGCTGCCGTGGCTGGGGCCGCGTCGACGTGATGCGCGACCGCAACAGCGGCGCGTTCTACCTGCTGGAAGTGAACACCGCGCCGGGCATGACCAGCCACTCGCTGGTGCCCAAGGCGGCCGGCCAGGCCGGGATCGGCTTTGAAGAGCTGGTCTGGCGCGTGCTGGAGCAGACGTTGCCGGAAGGTTTCGGCACTTCGGAGGCTGATTACGCATGAACGCGGTGCTGCGCATCTTCGTCTGGTTGCTGGCCCTGTCGCTGGTAGCGCTGCCCGTGGTGGCGGTGCTCAACGGCTGGGTTGGTGCCGAACGCTGGCCGTTGGCCAAGCTGCGCGTGCACGGTGAATTCAAGCGGGTTCCCGCAGAACAGCTGCAACAGGTGGTGCTGCCGTATGCGACGTCCGGCTTCTTCGCGGTGAAGCTGCAGGACGCGCAGGACGCGATCGAAAAGCTGCCGTGGGTGGAAAGCGCGCAGGTGCGCAAGCAGTGGCCCGACGTGCTGGAAATCACCCTGGTCGAGCACAAGCCGTTCGCGCGCTGGGGCAAGGACCGGCTGCTGTCGGAGCAGGGCAAGCTGTTCGCCACCCCGCAGAAGCTGCAGGACCTGGCACTTCCGGACCTGGACGGCCCGGATACCCAGACCGAAGAAGTAGTGGCGCTTTACAACGATGCACGCGCGCTGTTCGCGCCGGCCGGGGTGGATGTCACCCGGGTCAGCATGGATGCGCGCGGCAGCTGGTCGCTGCAGCTGAGCAACGGCACCGAAGTGGTGGTCGGCCGCGACGACGCGCGCTCGCGCCTGCAGCGCTTCGTGCGCGTGCTGCCGCAGCTGGCCAACCAGCAGGCGCCGATCGAACGCGCCGACCTCCGATATACCAATGGTTTCACGCTGAGCTGGGGTACCCCGGCCGCGGCCGCGCCGGCCAATGTGGCGCACAGGACGCAGGACAGGACATGAATCGCAAGGGTGACAAATCGCTGATCGTCGGGCTCGATATCGGCACCTCCAAGGTGGTGGCGCTGGTGGGCGAGTACTCGCCGGGCAACCCCATCGAGGTGATCGGCATCGGTTCGCATGAGTCGCGCGGGCTCAAGCGCGGCGTGGTGGTGGACATCGAGTCGACCGTGCAGTCGATCCAGCGCGCGGTCGAAGAGGCCGAGCTGATGGCCGGCTGCGAGATCCGCTCGGTGTATGCCTCCATTTCCGGCAACCACGTGCAGTGCAAGAACTCGCCCGGGATCGTGCCGATCCGCGACGGCGAAGTGACCTGGGGCGACCTGGACCGCGTGCTCGACGCGGCCAAGGCCGTGGCGATCCCGGCCGACCAGAAGATCCTGCACGCCATCCCGCGCGAATACGTGCTGGACGATTCGCAGGAAGGCATCCGCAACCCGGTCGGCATGACCGGCGTACGCCTGGAGGTGCACGCGCACCTGGTGGTGTGCGCGCAGTCGGCTGCCGCCAACATCAGCAAGTGCGTGCAGCGCTGCGGCCTGCAGGTGGACGACCTGGTGCTGTCCTCGCTGGCGTCCAGCGTGGCCGTGCTGACCGCCGACGAGCGCGAACTGGGCGTGGTGCTGGTCGACATGGGCGCCGGCACCACCGACCTGGCCGTGTTCGTGCAGGGCGCGATCTGCCATACCGCCTCGCTGCCGATCGCCGGCGACCACGTCACCAACGACATCGCGCACATGCTGCGCACGCCGACCCCGGAAGCCGAGCAGATCAAGGTGCGCTACGCGTGCGCCCTGGCCCAGCTGGCCACCGCCGAGGAAAGCATCCAGGTGCCCAGCGTCGGCGACCGTCCGCCGCGCCGCATGCCGCGCCACGCCCTGGCGCAGGCGGTGCAGGGCCGTTACGAGGAAATCTTCGAGATGGTGCAGGCCGAACTGCGCCGTTCCGGCTTCGAGGAACTGGTGCGCGCCGGCATGGTGCTCACCGGCGGTGCCTCGAAGATGGAAGGCGTGGTCGAACTGGCTGAGGAAATGCTGCAGATGCCGGTACGCGTGGGCATCCCGCAGCACGTGACCGGGCTGGGCGAAGTGGTCGGCAACCCGGTGCACGCCACCGGCGTGGGCCTGCTGCTGATGGGCAGCCAGATCGAACACCCGCGCCGCCCGTCGCTGCCCACCGGGCGCGCGGGCAGCATGTTCAACAAATTGAAAACCTGGTTTCGCGGCGAATTCTGACGCCGCTGCTTCAAACCGGCTTCGGCCGGCGCATCAAACGGCAACACACAACCCACACAGCCGCAACGGCAACATGCAGCGCGAAGGCAGGACGCCAACACGCCCATGCCAACCAGAAGCGGATATAACGAGGACACGGACATGGCGCATTTCGAACTGATTGAGAAGATGGCACCCAACGCGGTGATCAAGGTGATCGGCGTGGGCGGCGGCGGCGGCAACGCCGTGGCGCACATGGTCAGCACCAGTGTGGACGGCGTGGAATTCATCACCGCCAACACCGACTCGCAGGCCATCAAGAATTGCGGTGCCAAGCTGCAGCTGCAGCTGGGTACCAACGTCACCAAGGGCCTGGGCGCAGGCGCGAATCCGGAAGTGGGCCGCCAGGCCGCGCTGGAAGACCGCGAGCGCATCATGGACGCCCTGCAGGGTGCGGACATGGTGTTCATCACCGCCGGCATGGGCGGTGGCACCGGTACCGGCGCTGCACCGGTGGTGGCACAGCTGGCCAAGGAGATGGGCATCCTGACCGTCGCCGTGGTCACCAAGCCGTTCCCGTTCGAAGGCCGCCGCCGCATGCAGGTCGCGCTGAAGGGCATCGAGGAACTGAGCCAGCACTGCGACTCGCTGATCACCATCCCGAACGAAAAGCTGATCACCGTGCTGGGCCGCAACGCCACCATGATCCAGGCCTTCCGTGCCGCCAACGACGTCCTCCAGGGCGCCGTGCAGGGCATCGCCGACCTGATCGTGCGCCCGGGCCTGATCAACGTCGACTTCGCCGACGTGCGCACCGTCATGTCCGAAATGGGCCTGGCGATGATGGGTACCGGCACCGCCCGTGGCGATGACCGCGCCCAGGCCGCCGCCGAAGCCGCCATCCAGAACCCGCTGCTGGACGATGTGAACCTGGCCGGTGCCAACGGCATCCTGGTCAACATCACCGCCGGCGCCGACTTCACCATGGCCGAGTTCGACGAGATCGGCCGCACCATCGATGGCTTCGCTTCCGAAGACGCCACCGTGGTGGTGGGTACCGTGCTGGATCCGGACATGCAGGACGAAGTCCGCGTGACCGTGGTCGCCACCGGCCTGAACCGTGCCGTGGCCGCCAAGTCCCAGCGTCCGGGCGAGCGCGCGCCGATCAAGCTGGTCCGCAACGCCACCACCGGCCAGCCGGAGTTCGGCGATTTCGACAACGGCGGCGATGCCGTGTCCAAGGCCGTCGGTGGCATGGGCCTGGGCCTGCGTCGTCCGAGCGCCGACACCGTGGCCCCGTCCGCACCGTCGGCCTCGGGTCCGGCCGCGGCCGAGCTGCCCAACGATTACCTGGACATCCCGGCGTTCCTGCGCCGCCAGGCGGACTGAGGAACGCAGCCGGGGTCTTGTCCTCCCCGGTAAGCGCCTCCATGTCCCTTGCTGCCGGGCCAGGATAGGCCCGGCAGTCTGCCGCCCCCGGTTCAGAAAGGAGCGGTGGTAGTGCGTGTTATTCTTGTTTGTCACTGTCGCGCTGACCGCGCGCTTTCCCGGTTGGTCCCCCATGATTCCGCAACGCACCCTCAAGAACACGATCCGCGCCACCGGCGTTGGCCTGCACAGCGGTGACAAGGTCTACATGACCCTGCGCCCGGCACCGGTCAACCATGGCATCGTGTTCCGCCGCGTGGACCTGGACCCGGTGGTGGAAGTGCCGGCCCGTGCCGACCTGGTCACCGAAGTGACCCTGTGCACCGGGCTGACCTGCAACGACGCCAAGATCCAGACCGTCGAACACCTGATGTCGGCCCTGGCTGGCCTGGGTGTGGACAACATCATCGTGGAGCTGTCCTCGGCCGAGCTGCCGATCATGGACGGTTCCTCGGGCCCGTTCGTGTTCCTGCTGCAGTCGGCGGGCATCGCCGAACAGGACGCGCCCAAGCGTTTCATCCGGATCCTCAAGACCGTGGAAGTCACCGAAGGCGACAAGGTCGCCCGCTTCGAGCCCTATGAGGGCTACAAGCTCGGTTTCACGATCCAGTTCGACCACCCGATGATCCCGGCCAAGCAGTCGCGCGCCGAGATCGAGTTCTCCACCGCCGCCTACACCAAGGAAATCTCCCGCGCGCGCACCTTCGGGTTCATGCGTGACCTGGAGTACATGCGCGAGCGCAACCTGGGCCTGGGCGGTTCGATGGACAACGCCATCGTGCTCGACGAATTCCGCGTGCTCAACGACGACGGCCTGCGGTACGCCGACGAGTTCGTGCGCCACAAGATCCTCGACGCGATCGGTGACCTGTACCTGGCCGGCGGCCAGGTGCTGGGCGCCTATGAGGGCTTCAAGTCCGGCCACGCGCTCAACAACAAGCTGGTGCGGGCCCTGCTGGCCGATGCCAGCGCCTGGGAGTGGGTGAGCTACGACGCGCCCAGCAGCGAGGTTCCGGTGGTCTACGGCGTCCCTGCGTACGCATAACCAATTGAAATAATTGGAAAAAGGACGGCGCCTTGGGCGCCGTTCGGCGTTTTTGGGGGTGTGGGCCGTGTGACGTTGACGTCAATGAACCGTGTACGTACCTGGGTCACGTTTTTGTGAACCCGATCCGATTCTTGGCTGAATTTAACGCAAATTTAATAAAAGACTAACGACTGGACGACCCAGCACGGCTACGATGGCCGCCGGCTCCCCACCAGATTCACGTGATCGTGACGACGGCGGGGAAGGGGCGGGATGCCCCGATGGCTTCAGGACTTGGAGGAATCCACGTCCTTTAGACAGGCCAACGCGTCGCGTAGCCCTTTGTGCGTGGCGGCTGAAACTGCGTGGGGGCCATTCCTGTTGTCGATCGCTGGGGAGCGTGGAGGAGCGGCAGCCGCAGTTTTGACGGTCACCTTGGTGACCTTCAGCCCGATGGACCGGGCCGCGTCGATCAACTGAGCCTCGGCAAGCCGTACTTTGGCGTGCCAGACAGGGGATTCGACGAGAAAAACGAGGTGTTCGCCGTTCACATTCGCCAACCGGCAACGGGTGGCCAGGGTGGGCGGCAAATGGGGGCGCAACTGACGGTCCAGCGCATCGAGCCACAGGGCACGACGCAGCGGATTGCCAGCTTTGTCACCCATGACTGCATCCAGCGCCGGCTTCGGCGTTGACGCAGGACGGGCACTGGATTTCGGCTCAGACATGAAAACTCACTGATGGCATTCAAAAAGATCGTAATCAAAACGCGTGAAGGACAGGCCAAGACGCCGCTGGCGCGTTTGCGTTTCTACTTCGAGGACAGGCCCCGCGCCCTGCTGGGCAGCGTACTCGGGCTGGGCTGCCTGATCGGCTTCGGTGCCGGTCTGGGTGGCAGCATGTTCAACGATTCCCGGCTCCACGCCAAGGTCGCCCAGCAGGAACGCGACCTGGCGCAGGCCCGCAAGGACGCCCAGACCCAGGTCAACGCCCTGGCTGCCCGCATGGGCGAGCTGCAGGCGCAGGCGACCCGGCTCAACGCGCTGGGCGAACGCCTCACCCAGATGGGCAAGCTGGAAGACGGCGAGTTCGACTTCAACGAGACCCCCGGCCTCGGTGAAGGCGAGCCTGGCCCGACCCAGGACATCCCGGTCAGCGCGGTCAACGCCGACTTACAGGTGCTGGAGCAGCGCTTCGCTGCTTCAGGCCGCCAGTTGTCGGTGATGGAATCGCTGATGTTCGACCACCAGCTGGAGCAGGACGCCGTGCCGGGCCGCATGCCGATCCGCAACAGCTACATCACCTCCAGCTTTGGTGGTCGCAACGACCCGTTCGGTCGTGGCCGCGGCAACCACAAGGGCATCGACTTCCATGCCAAGGTCGGCGACCCGGTCATGGCCGTGGCCGATGGCGTGGTCAGCTTCGCCGGCGTGAAGGGCGGCTACGGCAACGTGGTCGATGTGGACCACGGCAATGGCTATGTGACCCGCTATGCGCACAATTCGCGCCTGGTGGTGAAGCCGGGCGACCTGGTGCGGGCCGGCCAGGAAGTGGCCAAGGCCGGTTCCACGGGCCGTTCCACCGGTGCCCACGTGCACTTCGAGGTCTGGGAACGCGGCCAGGTAGTCAACCCGCGCAAGTTCCTGGGCGATGGCGGCAACACCCCGGTCGGGCGGGTTTCCCGCGGCTGAGGGCGCCATCTGGCGGATCGCGGGCGCTTGAAACCAAGTGCCCTCGTCCCAAGCTACAATGGGTGTTGCCATAGACAGGGCGCGATGCGCCCTGTTTCGTTTGCGGCGGGCGGCTCCCGAGGGAGCGTCGCCGTTGGGGCGTCTCATTCCAACCGGTTCCTTCAATGATCAACAGCCTGCTTACCCGCGTCTTTGGCAGTCGTAACGAACGCCAGCTGCGCCAGCTCAACCGCATCGTCGCCAAGATCAATGCGTTGGAGCCGGACATCGAAAAGCTCTCCGACGAGCAGCTCAAGGCCAAGACCCCGGAGTTCAAGCAGCGCATCGCCGACGGTGAAGCCCTGGACAAGGTGCTCCCGGAAGCCTTCGCGGTCTGCCGTGAAGCCAGCCGCCGCGTGCTCGGCATGCGCCACTACGACGTCCAGCTGATCGGCGGCATGGTCCTGCACCTGGGCAAGATCGCCGAAATGCGCACCGGTGAAGGCAAGACCCTGGTGGCCACGCTGCCGGTGTACCTGAACGCGCTGGAAGGCAAGGGCGTCCACGTGGTCACCGTGAACGACTACCTGGCCCGCCGCGACTCGGCGCAGATGGGCAAGCTGTACAACTGGCTGGGCATGAGCGTCGGCGTGGTCTACCCGGGCATGCCGCACAGCGACAAGCGCGAGGCCTACGCCAGCGACATCACCTACGGCACCAACAACGAATTCGGCTTCGACTACCTGCGCGACAACATGGCGCTGTCGCGGGCCGACCGTTACCAGCGTGGCCTGCACTACGCCATCGTCGACGAAGTCGACTCGATCCTGATCGACGAAGCGCGTACCCCGCTGATCATCTCCGGCCCGGCCGACGATTCCCCGGAGCTGTACATCCGCGTCAACCGTGTGGTGCCCAGCCTGATCCGCCAGGAAGCCGAAGAAGGCGAGGGCGATTTCTGGGTCGACGAGAAGGGCAAGCAGGTGCACCTGTCCGAAGCGGGCATGGAGCACGCCGAGCAGCTGCTGGTCGAGGCCGGCATCCTCAGCGCCGAAACCGAAGGCCTGTACGCGGCGCAGAACCTCACCGTAGTCCACCACCTCAATGCCGCCCTGCGCGCGCATGCCATCTACCAGCGCGACGTCGATTACATCGTGCGTGATGGCGAAGTGGTGATCGTGGACGAATTCACCGGCCGTACCCTGGCCGGCCGCCGCTGGTCCGATGGCCTGCACCAGGCGGTGGAAGCGAAGGAAGGCGTTCCGGTCCAGCGCGAGAACCAGACCCTGGCGAGCATCACCTTCCAGAACCTGTTCCGCATGTACAAGAAGCTGTCCGGCATGACCGGTACGGCCGACACCGAAGCCTACGAATTCCAGAGCATTTACGGCCTGGAAGTGGTGGTCATCCCGACCAACCGCCCGACCATCCGCAAGGACTCGCCGGACCAGGTGTTCCTCAACCGCAACGGCAAGTTCAACGCCGTGCTGGCCGACATCCAGGAGTGCAACACGCGCGGCCAGCCCGTGCTGGTCGGCACCACCTCGATCGAAACCTCGGAAATGCTGTCCGAGCACCTGCGCAAGGCCGGCGTGCACCACGAAGTGCTCAACGCCAAGCAGCATGACCGCGAAGCGACCATCATCGCCAACGCCGGCATGCCCGGTGCGGTGACCATCGCCACCAACATGGCCGGCCGTGGTACCGACATCGTGCTGGGCGGTTCGCACGAAGCGGAGCTGCACGCGCTGGGTGAAGACGCCAGCGCCGAACAGCGCGCCAAGATCAAGGCCGACTGGCAGGTCCGCCACGACCAGGTCAAGGCCGCCGGCGGCCTGCACATCGTGGGCACCGAACGCCACGAATCGCGCCGTATCGACAACCAGCTGCGTGGCCGTTCCGGCCGCCAGGGTGACCCGGGTTCGTCCCGCTTCTACCTGTCGCTGGAAGACAACCTGATGCGCATCTTCGCCTCGGACTGGGTCCAGAAGGCGATGCGCATGATGGGCATGAAGGAAGACGACGTCATCGAAGACCGCCTGGTCAGCCGCCAGATCGAAAAGGCGCAGCGCAAGGTGGAAGCGCACAACTTCGACATCCGCAAGAACCTGCTGGACTTCGACGACGTCAACAACGACCAGCGCAAGGTGATCTACGCCCAGCGCGATGAGCTGCTGGACGCCGAGTCGGTGAAGGACAACGTGGACGGCATCCGTGGCGATGTGATCTACGACATCGTGGCCCGCTTCGTGCCGCCCAACTCGATCGACGAACAGTGGGACCTGCCGGGCCTGGAAGCCACCCTGGCCTCCGACCTGGGGGTGCAGATGGACGTCACCGGGCTGGTCAAGGAACACGAAGAGCTCGACGCCGAAGCCATCGCCAACAAGGTGCAGGCCCGCGTGGACGAGCACTTCGAGCAGAAGGAAACCGGCGTCGGCGAAGAGACCATGCGCGCGCTGGAAAAGCACGTCATGCTCACCGTGCTCGACCAGAGCTGGAAGGAACACCTGGCCCGCATGGATTACCTGCGCCAGGGCATCTACCTGCGTGGTTACGCGCAGAAGCAGCCCAAGCAGGAATACAAGAAGGAAGCCTTCGAGCTGTTCTCGGAAATGCTGGAGAACGTCAAGCGCGAAGTGGTGACCCTGCTGGCGCGCGTGCGCATCCGCAGCGAAGAAGAAGTGGCGGCGCTGGAAGCGGCCGAACGCCAGCAGGCCGAAGCGCGCCTGCTGCAGTCGCAGTTCCAGCACCAGAACGTGGGCGGCTACGGTGCCGACGAAGAGGCAGCGGAAGTGGAAGCCCAGCGCAACGGCGTTGGCCAGGTCACCCGCGAAGAGCCCAAGGTCGGCCGCAATGACCCGTGCCCCTGCGGCAGTGGCAAGAAGTACAAGCACTGCCACGGCCAGCTGAGCTGATCAGAAAAACCCCGCGAAAGCGGGGTTTTTTTTTATCTCTGCTCGTAGGGCGCGAGCGATTGGTTGTCTCGTTCTGTGACCACTGTCCCCGATGTGGACCTTTCAGAAAAACCTGACACAGATGCGTGGCGCATCCCCACGCGAGTGTCAGATGCGACCCACGGGTGAAATCACGACAGCACGTTAACGTGTTCAGCGCTGTCGCGAATGCATTGCATTCGGGGCAGGCTCGACGAGCATTGCGCTCCGCAGGCTGCGGTAGCGTCGCGTTTTCCCTGAGTCGCCATCCATGGAGTTTCATGAACAGGATCTATCGCCTGGTGTTCAACCGCACCACCGGCCTGATGCAGGTCGCATCCGAACTCGCCACGTCCCCCTCTTCCCCGTCTCAGGCCACCGACAACCGTCGCCGGCGTTCGCCGCTGAGCGCTGCCATGCTGGTTGCGCTGGGCCTGTCGGCCGCCTCGCTGCCCACCGCCTTCGCGGCGGTGTATGACTTCAATGCGCCGGACATCGTCAATGATTCGCGCGCGTACGTGGATGGCTTCCGCGTCGGGCCCAACGGCCAGGTGCAGGTCGACGTCCGCGACGGCGGCAAGATCACCTCCAACGGCCTGGTGTCGGTGGGTACGTCGGTGGGCAGCGACGGCAAGCTGTACTTCACTGGCCCGACCTCGACGCTGACCGTGAACAGCGCATCGGTGCGCGTGGGTGAGGCCGGCAAGGGCGAACTGCGCCTGACCGACGGCGCTGCAGCCACCGTTGCCGGCGGCACCGTGTCGTTCGGATTTGGGGCCGATGGCTTTGGCATCGGGCGGGTGGAGGGTGCAGGCTCCTCGCTCAGCGCACGCCAGCTGCTGGTGGGCCGCGAAGGGGCAGGTCTGCTCGACATCGTCAATGGCGGTCGCGTCGAAGTGACCCAGCCATGGCCGCTGGCGGGTACGTCCTTCGGCATGAGCATCGGCACTGAAGCGGGTGGCATGGGCGTGGTCAACGTAAACACCGGCGGCGAGCTGGTCGTCACCGACAACGAGCTGCGGGTTGGCGAGGCCGGGACGGGCACGCTCAACATCGACAATGGCACTGTCAGTGTCGGTCGCAACCTCGTGCTCGGCGCTGCCAAAAACGCAGAGGGCACGGTCAACGTGCGCAATGGCGGTAAGGTCAACGCACAGCTGCTCAGCGTTGGCGCGGCGCAGGACGCGGGCGGCACGCTGCTGGTGACGGGCGTCGGTTCCACCGTGGCGGCCGATGTACTGCGCGTTTCCGCCAACGGCAACGGCAAGCTGCGCGTTGAAGACGGTGGCGTGGTTGCGGTCACCGGCAACGTCACCGCCGAGGATGAGCAGGGCCTGCCGAGCAGGCACGCGCGCACCGGCCGCATCGAGGTGTCCGGCGCCGGTTCGGTGCTGAGCGGCGACCGGGTGATGACGAGCACCCACCTGCTGGTCGACAACGGTGGCCAGATCCAGTCCAACAGCGCCCGCATCAAGGACTCCTACAGCAGCACCGGCACGGCAACGCTGACCGGCACCGGCAGCCGCTGGACCAACCAGGGCGAGATGGACATCCGCACCGGCGTGGACGTACTGGATGGTGCGGTGATCACTACCGATACGCTGCTGGTTTCCGGCGGCAGCAACTCGATGACGCTCAAGCTTGAGCGCGTGGATGAGCAGGTTCGTGTGAGCGGGGCCGGTTCGGCCATCGAGGCGGCCGGCGACATTACCGTGGGCAGCCACCTGGTCGGCGAACCGTCGGGCTACCTGACGGTGTCCAACGGCGGGCGCATCGCGGCGGGCGGTGATCTGGTGCTGGGCACCACAGGCTTCATTACCGTCGGCGGTGGGATGGCCGGCTGGCCCAACGGCGTGGAAACCTGGGCCGCGGCCGAAGCCGCTGGCGAACTGGGCAGTGCTGACATTGTCATGCAGTCGTCGTCGGGCGGTCTGGTGTTCAACCATACCGATGACATCACGCTGGCCAATACGCTGCGCAGCCAAAACCCCGACAGTGGCATGGTCAGGAACATTGCAGGCACCACCACGTTGAACGGTGACCTGACCGACTTCGGCGGCACCGTCGCCGTCAACGGTGGCACGCTGCGCATCAACGGCGACATGTACACCGGCCAGAACCTGGTGGGCAGCGGCACGGCGCCGACGCAGCAGATCCACATCGCCGGTGGCACCCTGATTCTCAATGGCAGCGCCGGCTTCAACCAGACCATCAACTACGGCACCAGCACCGACGTGCAGCGCAGCGCCATCGTGACGGTAGGCAGGGGCGGCATGCTGGCCGGCAATGCGATGGTGGGCGACACCGACGTGTACAACGGTGGCGTTCTGTCGCCGGGCGATGGCGGCGTGGGCACGATCACCATCGATGGCGACCTGTACATCAACACCGGCGGGCTGGTCCCGGCCAGCGTCGCACAGAAGGCCTTCTATGACGTGGACCTGCTAGGCAACGGCAAGGCCGACTTCGTCAAGGTGACCGGCAACGCATACGTTGGCCGCACGTCGGGACTCGACGGCAGCAGCGGCGACACCGGCGTGCGCGTGACCGGGCTGGACCCGCTGGCCAGCTACCAGAACGGCCAGACCTACGTAATCCTCAACGCGGCAGAGGGCCTCAAGGGTGGCTTCGACGATGTCATCTCCAACTCCGCCTTCCTCACTCCGACCCTGACCTACACCGGCAATGATGTCCTGTTGACCGTTGCGGTCAACAGCCCGGTGGCGCCGGTGGATCCTGTCGATCCGGTCACCCCGGTGGACCCGGTGACGCCGGTGGATCCGGTGGATCCGGTCACGCCCGTCGATCCCGGCTTCCCGGGCACCCCGGGCGTGACCCCGCCGATCGTGTTCGGCGCCGTGGCCGTCACCGGCAACCAGCGTGCCACCGCCGCGGCGCTGGATTCGTTGCAGCAGTCCGGCGACGCGCTGGCCCTGTACAACGGCCTGCTGATGCTGGACGAGGCCGGTGCGCTGGTTGCCTTCGATGACCTCGGCGGCGAACTGCACGCCAGCAACCGTGCGCTGCTGCTGGACGACCGCTTCCTGCGTGAGGGCATCTCCCAGCGCCTGCGCCCGACGCCGGACACCAAGCTCAACGGCTCCTCGGTGTGGGTGGCCGGCAGCGGCGCCTCCAAGCGCCAGGACAGCGACGGCACCGCCTCGCGCACCCAGGAAACCCGCCAGGGCCTGATGGTGGGCTACGACTGGACCTTCGGCGACCGCTGGACCGTCGGCGTGGCCGGTGGCCCGGAATCGCTGCGCCAGCAGATCCGCGACCGCAACGCGATCACCGAGGTCGACGCGGTGCACGGTGGCCTGTACGCCGGTTTCCGTGGCGAGCAGGCCTGGATCAACGGCGGCGCCAGCTATGCCGACTACGAGCTGGACACCCGTCGCGCGCTGGGGGCCGGCACGTCCTGGGAACAGAACCTGGACAGCCGTCATGACGCCCATTCGGTACAGGCCTTTGCGGAAGGCGGTTGGGACATCCAGCTCAGTGCGCTGACCCTGAGCCCGTACCTGGCCGTGGCCTACACCCGCCTGTCGAGCGAGGCCGCCACCGAAACCGGCGGCACCGCAGCGTTGTCGGTGGCGTCCAGCAAGGATGAGGTCTGGACCACCACCGCCGGCATCCGCGCCGCGTGGGACATCAGCGGTGGCCAGACCGACGGCGCCCGCCTGGAGGCCGGCCTGGCCTGGCAGAACGCCGCCGGCGAACTGCGTGCCGACTCGCGCAACCGCTTCGTGGCGGGCAGCGACAGCTTCACCGTCAGCGGCCTGCCGCTGGCGCGCAACGTGGGCATCGCCGAACTGGGCGTGTCGCTGAACACCTCCGACAACAGCCGCCTGTCGATGTTCGCGCAGGGCCGTGCCGGTGATGGCCAGCGTGAAGTGGGGGCCCAGCTGAACTGGAACGTGACGTTCTGATCGAACCCGCCTCCTGAACCACCCGAAGGGCCCCGCAAGGGGCCCTTCGTCTGTCCGGCATTGCGCATGCCCGGGCCGATTGGGCATTCTGGCCGCATGCCATCCCCCAAACGATCGATCCACGTCGTGGCCGGCGTCATCACCGACGCCCGCGGCCGCATCCTGCTCAACCGCCGTACCGAGAACCGCGACATGGCCGGCCTGTGGGAATTCCCCGGCGGCAAGCGCGAGGAGGGCGAGAGCTCCGAGCAGGCGCTGGTGCGCGAACTGCGCGAGGAACTGGGAATCGAGGCCGAGGTCGGCGACTGGATCCTGGACGTCCCGCAGCTCTATCCGGACAAGCACCTGCGCCTGGAAGTGCGGCACATCCGCAGCTGGAAGGGCTCGCCGCGCGGCCGCGAAGGCCAGGCCATCACCTGGGTGGCGCCGGACAAGCTGTCGCGTTATTCGATGCCGCCGGCCGACCTGCCGGTGGTGGCCGCGCTGCGCCACCCGGACCGCTACCTGATCACCCCCGAGCCGGACACCGACGAGGACGCCGCGCACCAGGACTGGTATGCGCGCCTGGCGCGTGCGCTGGAGGCCGGCGTGCGCCGCGTGCAGCTGCGCACCCCGACCAGCCCGGCCCGCATCGCCCTGGCCGAACAGGCCGTGGCCCGGCACCGCAGCGGGGTGCAGTGGCTGCTCAATCGCGATATCGAACTGGCGCGCCGGCTCGGCGTGGGCGTGCACCTGGGCGGCGAACAGCTGCTGCAGCTGGAGGCGCGGCCATTGCCGGCCGACCAGCTGGTGGCCGCGTCCTGCCACGACCTGGCCCAGCTGCAGGCCGCGCAACGGCTGGGCTGCGACTTCGCCGTGCTCGGCCCGGTCCAGGCCACCGACAGCCACCCCGGCAGCCCGCCGATGGGCTGGGACACCTTTGAAACCCTGCGCGCGCAGGTCTCGCTGCCGCTCTACGCGCTGGGCGGCCTGCACCCGGATGACATCACCCAGGCGCGCCGCCACGGCGCGCAGGGCATCGCCGCCATCCGCGCGTTGTGGCCTACAGCGTGATCCAGAAACACCCGTACTGACGGCGCAGCCCGAACACGGTACGCGCCGGCGTGGCTGTCGTACCGAGTGTCTGCTCCAGCCGCAGCCCGATCGGCCGCGGCCGGCTGGCCGGCGGCGCGGCCGCTTCCACTGCCTCGACCAGGGTCGCGGTCGGGTCGACCGGCAGCGGCGGCGGTGCGGCAACCTCCGGGTACACCGGCGCGATGTCCAGCAGGGGCCGCTGCACCACCGATTCCAGCCGCCCGATGATCTGGTTGGCGGTGGCATCGGACACGTTGCCCCACAGGTAGATCGACGAGAGCCGGTTGACGTCCTGCAGGCTCACCGCATCGCGGATCTGCCCGGTCAGCTCGCTCAACCGGCGCGCGCAGCCGGCGCGGTAGATGCCGGTATTGCCGACCGAGTCACCGCGCGGCGGCATCCGCGCCGTCGCGCCCAGTGCATCGCAGCTGCGGTCGGTGAACACCGTTTCGCCCTGCGCGTTGGTGCAGCGGTTCACGCGCTGCGCCTGTGCCTGCGCCCACGGGGCCCAGCACAGCATGCACAGCGACAGCAGCAACGGAACGACCGGTCTCATCGCAGCAGAGTAGCGGGACGCGCGTTATCTGCAAGCAGTGGCGTGCGCGATGTTCAGCGGCCCAGCAGCTTCAATACCTGGGTGGTGGGCCTGGCCAGGTTGAGGGTGTAGAAATGCAGGCCCGGTGCGCCGCCGGCCACCAGCCGCTCGCACAGCTGGGCCACCACCTCGGCACCGAAGGCGCGCACCGAATCGACGTCGTCGCCGTAGGCCTGCATGCGCTTGCCGATCCAGCGCGGGATCTCGGCGCCGCACTGTTCGGAGAAGCGGCGCAGCTGGCTGAAGTTGGAGATCGGCATGATGCCCGGCACGATCGGCACCTGCACGCCCAGTTTGCGCACCGCGTCGACGAAGTGGAAATAGGCGTCGGCATTGAAGAAGTACTGGGTGATGGCGGCATCGGCGCCTGCGTCGATCTTGGCCTTGAAGTACTTCAGGTCGCGCAGCGCGTCGTCGGATTGCGGGTGCGTTTCCGGGTAGGCGCCGACCTCGATGTGGAAGGCATCGCCGTGTTCGGCGCGGATGAAGGCGATCAGTTCGGACGCATAGCGCAGGTCGCCGGGGTGGCCCATGCCCGAAGGCAGGTCGCCCCGCAGCGCCACGATGCGCTTGCAGCCGATGGCCCGGTACAGCTTGAGCAGCTCACGGATCTCCTCGCGGCTGCCGCCCACGCAGGACAGGTGTGGCGCGGCCTCGAAGCCGTGGTGCTGCTTGAGGTGGCGCACCGTTTCGGAGGTGTAGCTCAGGGTCGAGCCGCCGGCGCCGAACGTGCAGGACACGTATTCCGGCGCGTACGCCTTGAGCTTGGCCGCGGTACGGTCGAGCTGGGCACGCTGGTCGTCGGTCTTGGGCGGGTAGAACTCGAAGCTGAGGGCAGTCATGGGCGGCGGCGGCAGCGGGTGTGGCTCCATCATATCGCTTCATCGCGATGAATGTAAAAGGTGCCGGGCATGGCGTTTACACCCGGGCGGGTAAAGTGGCGTTCACTATGGAGATCGCGCATGGACATCCTCATCACCGGCGGCACCGGGTTCATCGGCCAGCGCCTGTGCCAGCGGCTGCTGGCGGCCGGGCACCGGGTCACGGTGCTGACCCGCAGTCCGGGCCGGGCCGGCCAGGCTGGCGTGCAGTACGTCGGTGCACTGGGCGATGTGGGCCCGGTCCACGCCGTGGTGAACCTGGCCGGCGAACCGCTGGTGGAAGGCCGTTGGAACCCGGCGCGCAAGCAGGCCATGCTGGCCTCGCGGATCGGCACCACCCAGGCCCTGCTGGACTGGATGCGTGGGTTGCCGACCCGTCCGCAGGTGCTGGTTTCGGGCTCGGCGATCGGCTACTACGGGCCGCGCGATGCCACCCCCTTGGACGAATCGGCTTCGCCCGGGCATGACTTCGCCGCCATGCTGTGCCGGCAGTGGGAGGCCGAAGCGCTGAAGGCCGAAGACCTCGGCGTGCGCACCTGCCTGCTGCGCACCGGCATCGTGCTCGACCGCGATGGCGGTGCGCTGGCGCGCATGCTGCCGCCGTTCCGGATCGGCGCGGGTGGGCCGATGGGCGATGGCATGCAGTGGATGAGCTGGATCCATCGCGACGACCTGGTGGGGCTGATCCTGTGGCTGCTGGCCGATCCCGAAACGCGTGGCGCCTGCAACGGCACCGCCCCGGCGGCGGTCACCAACGCGGAATTCGCGCGCACCCTGGCGCACGTGCTGAAGCGGCCTGCGTGGGTGCGGACGCCGGCGTTCGCCTTGAAGCTGGCCTTCGGCGAGATGGCGGGCCTTCTGTTGACCGGCCAGAACGTGGTGCCGGCGCGCGCGCTGCAGGAAGGCTACCGGTTCCGGTACCCGACCCTGGAAGCGGCGCTGCGCGCGATCCTCGACTGAGGGCGGTTACCCTGTGCACCTGTCTCCCGCTGCGTGTGCCATGTCGATCGTCCTCACCGAATTCGCCCGTCCCCGTCTGTTCCCGCGCGTGCCGCGCGGCAACACCATCCAGGACTGCAGCGCCGAGCAGTTCCAGGCGCACCTCAACACGCATGCGCCGTTCAAGGTGCTCGATGGCTACGCGCCGTTCTGCAAGCTGTTCGTGTATGAGAACTGGACGTCCACGCGCTGCCTGACGGTGCCGGTCACCGATGCCAACCGCCACCAGCTGCGCAGCGCCTACGAGGCGCGCAACCGCGAGGAACTGCCGGTGCTGGTGCGCTGGTTCGAGGGCGTGCAGTCGCCGCGCGCGAACTACCTGGTGGTGATCCTGTACAGCGCCGAGCAGCTGGCCAAGGAAGGCTCACCGATCAATGCCGACTGGGGCATCGTCGGCTGCATCTACACCGCCGAGCCGGAAGAAGTGCCGATGGCACCGATCACCATGATGCGAAATGCGCTGGGGGTGGAAGAGGGCGGTTCGGGCGTGCCGCTGGATCGTGAGGCGTACCAGCGCGCCGTGGCGTATTGGGAAAGCCACGCGAACTGGCGGCCGTAACATTACGGCCGACCAATACCCGCGATCTTCGCTTCGGTCAACGTGATCAGATCGGCCGGCGCCAACGCCACCTCCAAGCCGCGCCGGCCGGCGCTGACGTGCATTGTCGGCAGCGCCTGCGCGCTGGCATCGATGAAGGTGCGGTGCCTCTTCTTCTGGCCCAGCGGACTGATTCCGCCAACCAGGTAGCCGGTGGCGCGCTGCGCCGCGTCCACCGCCGCCATCTCGCACTTGCGGCAGCCCGCCGCCTCGGCCAGCGCCTTGAGGTCCAGCGTGCCACTGACCGGCACGATCGCCACCAGCAGCTCGTGCTTTTCGGTACTGGCCAGCAGGGTCTTGAACACCGTTGCGGGGTCGAGCCCCAGCTGCGCCGCCGCTTCGCCGCCATAGGAGGCGGCATTGGCATCATGGTGGTAGGACAGCACGCTGTGTGCGATGCCGTGCTTCTTGAGCAGATTGATGGCCGGGGTCATGGTCATGCAGCTGGCGTGGTCGCACTACCTTAGCGCGGGCGCGACCGCAAAATCTTGACCCGGACTATTGAGGGATGACGGTTCCAGGACGTGGTCAATCCCGCTGCTGCCGGCAATGGTGCCGGCAGCAGCAGGAATACAACCTCAACCCATGGGCGCGCAATCGACAGAGTCGACTTTCCCGGCCCCGTACTTTGCTTCCGCCTTGGTCTTTGCCAAGCCATCAGCCACGTCACCGTTGCTGGCGGCGACCTTGAAGTAACCCTCGGCGTCGCCCCTCAGCACATTGCCGTCCGCATCGTGCACGGCACACCGGTAGTCCTTGGTTGCACCTGTCGCCGAGGTAGATGAAGGCGGAGGCGTCGGATCGGTTGTCGTGGCCGGTGCCGACGTCGCAGTGCTCGATGCTCCTGCCACCGCATCGCATTGGGCCTTGGTCAGCGTGACGCTGTTCTTCTTGTAGCGCGTGGCGGCAGCCAGGGCACCGGCCTCCGCTGCCTTCAGGTCGGCCGCCTTGATGGCGTATTTCCCGTCCGCGTTGCTGCTCGCTTCCGGCTTTCCGCCATCTGCACCGGAAAACACCATGCACCGATAGTCGGCGGCGTGGACGGGGGACATGTAAGCGGCACCGCACAGCGCCAGCAGTGCGGGAAGTACGAACTTGATATTCATGGAAATCTCCGGAATGCACCCAGATATTCCCCCGCGCGCTGATGATCCCGGCGCGGATGTGAGGGCAGGGTGCAGCCCGGGTGAAGCCCGCATAACGAAAACGGGCGCCCGAAGGCGCCCGTCGCGTGGGGTGGTGCCAGCCGCTGGCTGGCACCCCTCAACCATCAGTAGCGGTAATGCTCCGGCTTGAACGGACCTTCCACCGGCACGCCGATGTAATCGGCCTGTTCCTTGGTGAGGGTGGTCAGCTTCACGCCGATCTTTTCCAGGTGCAGGCGCGCCACTTCCTCGTCCAGCTTCTTCGGCAGCAGGTACACCTTCTTCTCGTAGCTGTCCTTGTTGGCCCACAGGTCGATCTGGGCCAGGGTCTGGTTGGCGAACGAGTTGGACATCACGAAGCTCGGGTGGCCGGTGGCGCAGCCCAGGTTGACCAGGCGGCCTTCGGCGAGCAGGAAGATCGCGTTGCCGTTCGGGAACACGTACTTGTCCACCTGCGGCTTGATGTTGATGTGCTGCACGCCCGGGAAGCCGACCAGCGCATCGACCTGGATTTCGTTGTCGAAGTGGCCGATGTTGCAGACGATGGCCTGGTCCTTCATCGCGCTCAGGTGCTCGATGCGGATGATGTCCTTGTTGCCGGTGGTGGTGACGTACAGGTCGGCACGGCCCAGGGTGGATTCGATGGTGTTGACCTCGAAGCCTTCCATCGCCGCCTGCAGGGCGCAGATCGGATCGATTTCAGTCACCACCACGCGCGCGCCGTAGGCACGCAGCGACGCGGCGCAGCCCTTGCCCACGTCACCGTAGCCGCAGACCACGGCGACCTTGCCGGCCAGCATCACGTCCATCGCGCGCTTGAGGCCATCGGCCAGCGACTCGCGGCAGCCGTACAGGTTGTCGAACTTGGACTTGGTGACCGAGTCGTTGACGTTGATCGCCGGGATCAGCAGGGTGCCGGCCTGGGCCAGCTGGTACAGGCGGTGCACGCCGGTGGTGGTTTCTTCCGAAACACCCTTCCAGTCCTTGACCACGCGGGCCCAGTAACCCGGGCGCTCCTTGGCCACGCGCTTGAGCAGGTCCTTGATGACCTGTTCTTCGTGCGAGGCGGCCTTTTCGTCGACCCAGGTGCTGCCGTTTTCGAGCTCGTAGCCCTTGTGGATCAGCAGGGTGACATCGCCACCGTCATCGACCACCAGTTCCGGGCCGGTCAGGGTGCCGTCGGGCAGGGTGAAGGTCAGCGCGTCCAGGGTGCAGTCCCAGTACTCTTCCAGCGACTCGCCCTTCCAGGCGAACACCGGGGTGCCCGACGCGGCGATCGCCGCAGCGGCATGGTCCTGGGTGGAGAAGATGTTGCACGAGGCCCAGCGCACGTCGGCGCCGATGTCCTTCAGCGTTTCGATCAGCACGGCGGTCTGGATGGTCATGTGCAGCGAACCGGTCACGCGCACGCCCTTCAGCGGCAGGGTGGCGGCGTGCTTGCGGCGGATCGACATCAGGCCCGGCATTTCGTGCTCGGCGATATCCAGTTCCTTGCGGCCCCAGTCGGCCAGCGAGATATCGGCAATCTTGTAATCACCTTCGGTGGAGAAGGTCTTGGCAACAGCGTTCATGCAAAAGCTCCGGTAATGGACGAATGGCTCGTCTTCGCCGGGCGCCGTTGGAACCAGCCCTGCCACCGAGCCTGGCCGTGCGGAACAGGTCCGGCAGCGGTCGCAGCGCCCCTCGGTGGAGGGGATGCCCATTATATCCCGGCGCACCGCCCGGGCATGAATCGGTGCCGGCCCCCAACCATCGGCAGGGGGGCAAACCGCGCCCCGCTGTTAAGGTCCAAGGTTTGCACAGCATGGGGTGGGAAGATGACAGGCAATGACCGTACGCGCCGCGCGCGCTGGAGCAGCCGGCTGATCGCGGGTATGGCCCTGCTGGCGGTGGCGCCACTGGCGCTGGCGGCGACGCCCACCGCCGGCAAAAAGGCGCCGCAGGCCGTGGCCGCGCCGGCAGCGCAGGGTTACCAGCTGCCGTCGGCCGCGCTGCAGGCGGTGGCCAACGCCCCCCGCGCGCCGACCCTGAGCCTGTCGCCGCGCCGCGATATCGCCGCGCTGCTGCAGACCCCGCCGCTGCCCTCGATCAACGAAGTGGCCCAGCCCGAGCTGAAGCTGGCCGGCGTGCGGATCAACCCGGCCACCTTCTCGGCCAGCACGTTCACCTTCGCCGACAAGCTGTGGCTGATGAACATCGCCGACGGCAAGGAGCGCCAGATCACCGGCCTGCCGCAGCCGCTGTCGGTGGCCTCGCTGGCGTGGTCGCCGGACCAGCAGTACCTGGCCTTCAACCAGGTGCATGCGGCCAGCGGTGCCAACGAGCTGTGGATCATCGACGTGGCCAGCGGCAGTGCGCGTCGCCTGCTCGCCGACCTCAACACCGTGTTCGGCAGCGGCTACGACTGGCTGCCCGACAGCCGCGGGCTGGTGGTCACCCAGCAGGTCAAGGGCCAGGGCCCGGCGCCGGCCGCCGGCGGCATTCCGACCGGCCCGGCGATCCAGCAGACCCAGGCCGACGCCGGCGTGCGTGCGATCCGCACCTACCAGGACCTGCTCAGCAACGAGGCCGATGCGCGCCTGTTCGATCATTACGCCAGCTCGCAGCCGGTCCGGGTCGCGCTCAACGGCGTGACCGCGCCGCTGTCCACCGCTGGCGTCTACCTGGACGTCAGCATCTCGCCGGACGGGCAGCATGTGCTGGCCCAGCGCGTGCAGCGTCCGTACTCCTACCTGGTGCCGGCCGATGATTTCCCGCGCCGCATCGAAGTGCTGTCCGCCGCCGATGGCCGGCTGCAGCACACCGTGGCCACCCTGCCGCTGGTGGAAGGCCTGCCCACCGGCAACGACGCGGTACCCACCGGGGTGCGCGAGGTGAGCTGGCGCGCCGATGCGCCGGCCACGCTGGTCTGGGCCGAAGCCCAGGACGGAGGCGATCCGGCCCGCGATTCCAAGGTGCGCGATGCGGTGCTGATGCAGGCCGCGCCGTTCGACGCGCCGCCGGTCACCCTGGCGCAGCTGGGCAGCCGCTATGCCGGCATCCAGTGGGGCCGTGGCGACCTGGCGCTGCTCAACGAATCGTGGTGGAAGTCGCGCGTGGTCAAGCAGTGGCGGATCGCGCCGGACCAGCTCGACCAGGCCCCGCAGCTGCTGTCCGAGCGCTCCGCGCAGGACCGCTACAACGATCCGGGCAAGCCGGCGCTGGTGCGCGATGTGAACGGTCGTTCGCGCCTGCAGATCACCGAAGATGGGCGCAGCATCTTCCTGATCGGCCAGGGCGCCTCGCCGGAAGGCGACCGCCCGTTCGTGGACCGCTTCGACCTCGAGAGTCGCACCGCCACCCGCCTGTTCCATTCGCAGGCGCCGACCTATTCGCTGCCGCAGGCACTGCTTGACCAGGACGGCAGCTCGGTGCTGCTCACCCGCGAGTCGCCCGATACGCCGGCCAACTACTACGTGCAGTCGCTGGCCGATGCCACGGCGGCCCCGCGCGCGCTGACCCGCTTCGAGCATCCGCTGCCGCAGCTGCGTGGGGTAAGCAAGGAACAGATCCGCTACAAGCGCAACGACGGTGTCGACCTGACCGCCACGCTGATGCTGCCGCCGGGCTATAACGTGAAGAAGGATGGCCCGCTGCCGATGCTGATGTGGGCCTACCCGGGTGAGTTCAAGACCGCTGCGGCGGCCAGCCAGGTGACCGATTCGCCCTACCGCTTCAACGCCATCGGTTTCTGGGGCCCGCAGGCGTTCCTGGCCAAGGGCTATGCGGTGCTGGTGAGTCCGTCGATGCCGATCATCGGCGAAGGCGACAAGGAACCCAACGATACCTACCTGCCGCAGCTGGTAGCCAACGCCGAAGCGGCGGTGGATGAAGTGGTGCGGCGTGGGGTGACCGACCGTGAGCACATCGCCATCGGCGGGCATTCGTATGGGGCGTTCATGACTGCGAACCTGCTGGCGCATACGCGGCTGTTCAAGGCGGGTATCGCGCGCAGTGGCGCGTACAACCGCACGCTCACCCCGTTCGGATTCCAGGCCGAGGAGCGCAACTTCTGGCAGGCACAGGACGTGTACCTGAAGATGTCGCCGTTCAATTTCGCCGACAGGATCAAGGATCCGATCCTCTTCATCCACGGCGGGGACGACAACAATTCCGGTACGTTCCCGATCCAGAGCGAGCGCATGTTCGCGGCGGTGAAGGGGCTGGGCGGTACGGCGCGGCTGGTGATGCTGCCCAACGAGTCGCATCACTACCGTGCGCGCGAGTCGTTGATGACCATGCTGGCGGAAAGCGAGCGGTGGTTGGAGCAGACCATCGGGCCGGGCATGAAGATCAAATGATGCCGTGCCGGGGATTGCCCCGGCGCTTGCTTCGTTCTTGCTTCATGAAGGTCTGATGCATGCCTTCGGTGTTTTCTAAACGCCGGAGGGATGCCGGGGACGAATGCCGCGCGGCTTCGGATGCTTGAGCCGCGCTGGCGCGCGGTTGCCACGCAGGGCGTGGCACTACGAATTGTTACGTGCACAGGACGATGGCGTTGGCGGCTCCGGTGGGACCTCGTAGTGCCACGCCCTGCGTGGCAATCGGTCACCAACACATGCAATTGAAACTATCTGTGCGGCGTCGATCACCGCGCGATCTGCGTTAGGCTTGACTGGATTCCGTTCCCGAGGCCAGTGCGTCGCAGATGAACGAGTACCGCAGCAGCATCGTCTTTGCCACCCCCGACATTCCCCTGCGTGACGATGTGCGCCGACTCGGCGCACTGGTCGGTGACCTGCTTGCCGAGCAGGTATCCACGCAGTTCTTCGATGATGTGGAACAGGTGCGCACCCGCGCCATCGCGCGCCGTGAAAGCGAGGCGCCGCTGTCCGACCTCAACGATGCGTTGACCGGGCTGCCGCCCGAACGCGCCGAAGCGATGGTGCGTGCGTTCAGCACCTACTTCCAGGTGGTCAACATCGCCGAGCGGGTGCACCGCATCCGTCGCCGCCGCGATTACCAGCGCGCCGGCACCGCGCCGCAGCCCGATGGCCTGCAGGATGCCCTGCAGCAGCTCAAAGCGCAGGGCGTCACCCTGGAGGAGCTGGCCGGCTGGCTGCCGCGCATCGACATCGAGCCGGTGTTCACCGCGCACCCGACCGAAGCAGTACGCCGCGCGCTGCTGGAAAAAGAACAGCTGATGGTGGCCAGCCTGGTCGACAACCTCGACGGCCAGCGCACCCCGGGCGAAGCCGCCGCTGACGCGGCGCGCTTCCGCATGGCGCTCACCGCGTCCTGGCAGACCACCGATTCCTCGCCGGTGCGCCCCACCGTGGACGATGAGCGCGAACACGTCGGCTTCTACCTGGTGCAGGTGCTGTACCGGGTGATCCCGGTGCTGTACGAATCGCTGCAGCAGGCACTGCTCGATACCTATGGCGACAGCGTGCCGCTGCCCCGGCTGCTGCGCTTCGGCACCTGGGTGGGCGGCGACATGGACGGCAACCCGAACGTGGATGCCGGCACCATCCGCAACACGCTCGACGCGCAGCGCCAGGCGGTGCTGGGCCGCTACCAGAAGGACCTGCTGCAGCTGGCCAGCCTGCTCAGCCAGTCCACCGAGCGGGTGGCGGTCAGCGACGCACTGCAGGCCCGGGTGGCGCACTACCAGCAGCTGCTGCCCAAGGTGGTCTCGCGCCCGCGGCATGCGGACATGCCCTACCGCCTGCTCAACGACCGCATGCGCGCGCGGGTGCAGGCCACGATGGAGGACGCCGAGGGCGCCTACGCCTCGCCACGGGAACTGGAGGACGACATCACGCTGATCCTCGACAGCCTGCATGCCAACAAGGGCGACCACGCCGGTGGCTTCGCGGTGCGCCGGCTGCTGTGGCGGGTGCGCACGTTCGGCTTCCACCTGGCGCGGCTGGACGTACGCCAGGAATCGAGCGTGCATGGTCGCGCGCTGGCCAGCGTGCTGGATGGACAGGACGCCTGGGACGCGGCCGACGCGATCGCGCGCGCGCAGCGCCTGGCGCCCTTCGCCAGCGGCGGGCAGGCACTACCCGCCAGCACGGAGGCCGGCGGCCAACGCCTCGATGCGGTGTTCGCCGCGCTGGCCGATGCCCGCCGCCGCCACGGCGCCGATGCCCTGGGCAGCTACATCATTTCCATGGCCCATGACCGCAGCGATGTACTCGCGGTGCTGGCGCTGGCACGGCGTGGCGGGCTGGAGGACGAGGCCGGCGCGGTGCCGCTGGATATCGCCCCGCTGTTTGAAACCGTGGATGACCTGCAGCGCGGCACCGATACGCTGCGCGACCTGCTGGCCGACCCCGTGTACCGCGCGCACCTGGCCGCGCGCGACGACGTGCAGATGGTCATGCTGGGCTATTCGGACAGCGGCAAGGACGGTGGCATCGCCGCGTCGCGCTGGGGCCTGCAGCGCGCCCAGGTGGAGCTGCTGGAAGTGGCCGCCGAAAGCGGCATCCGACTGACCTTCTTCCATGGCCGCGGCGGCTCGATCAGCCGGGGTGGCGGCAAGACCACCGATGCGGTGGACGCCTCGCCCCGCGGCAGCATCGATGGCCGCCTGCGCGTGACCGAGCAGGGCGAGGTGATCCACCGCAAGTACGGCATCCGCGCGCTGGCGCTGCGTTCGCTGGAGCAGTCCACCGGCGCGGTGCTGCGCTCGAGCCTGCGCCCGCGTGCGCCCGAGCCGCGCGAGGCACAGTGGCGCCCGGTGATGGACCTCGTGGCCGGGAAGAGCGCGGAGGCCTATCGGGCGTTCGTCGGCCAGCGCGATTTCATGCAGTACTTCCGCCAGGCCACGCCGATCGATGTGATCGAACGGATGACGCTGGGCTCGCGGCCGTCACGGCGGCTCGGACAGGACGCGGCGCTGACCAACCTGCGCGCGATTCCGTGGGTGTTCGCCTGGAGCCAGGCGCGCGCGGTGATTCCCGGCTGGTATGGGGTGGGCAGCGGCCTGCAGGCGGCGATCGATGCCGGGCACCAGGCGACGCTGCAGGAGATGGCGCGCGACTGGCCGTTCTTCAGCACGTTCCTGGACGACATCGCGATGGTGCTGTCCAAGGGCGACATCACCATCGCCGAGCAGTTCTCGCAGCTGGCCGGCCCGCTGCACGCCACGTTCTTCCCGCAGATCCAGCGCGAGGTGGCGCTGACCGGCAAACTGATCCTGGACATCACCGGGCAGGACGAGCTGTTGCAGCACGACCAGCGGCTGGCGCTGTCGATCCGCCTGCGCAATCCCTACATCGACCCGATCAGCGTGCTGCAGGTGGACCTGCTGCGCCGCTGGCGCGAAAGCGGCGGCGAGGATGACGAGGTGCTGCGCGCCCTGGTGGCATGCGTGAACGGCGTATCCCAGGGCGTACAGAACACGGGGTGACGCTTATTCCGGCGACGGCGGATTCGACGCCAGCAGCTCGCGCTGGCGCTGCTCCATCTCCGCCCGCAGCTGCCGGCGCAGCAGCGCGGCGGCCTGGCGGCGGCGTTGGTCGCTGGATTCCAGCTGCAACGGTGGTACCGGGGTCGGCTTGCCGTCGTCATCGACGGCCACCATGGTGAAGAAGCAGCTGTTGGCGTGGCGCACGCTGCGCTTGAGGATGTCCTCGGCCACCACTTTCACCCCGACTTCCATCGACGAGGTGCCGGTGTAGTTCACCGAGGCCAGGAAGGTAACCAGCTCACCGACCGCGATCGGTTCGCGGAAGGTCACCTGGTCCACCGACAGGGTCACCACGTAACGGCCGGCATAGCGGCTGGCGCAGGCGTAGGCGACCTGGTCGAGCAGCCGCAGGATCGCCCCGCCATGGACCTTGCCGGAAAAATTGGCCATCTCCGGCGACATCAGCACGGTCATGGTCAGCTGGTGGGATTTGATATCGGTAGGCATGCGGGGCTTTGGGACACTTCATGCGTGTCCGGGGCTCGGTTGGGTCTGCTTTGACACGCATGGCGTGTCACTACGCTAAAGAGAAGGGCCGCTTTCGCGGCCCTTCGTCTTACTTCAGTTTCGCATCCGCACGCAGGGCGGCGGCGCGGTCGGTCTTCTCCCAGGAGAAGGCCGTGGCGTTGACCGTTTCACCGGCAGCGTTGAGGTAGCTGAAGTCCTTCGGCTTGCGGCCGAAGTGACCGTAGGCTGCGGTCTGCTGGTACATCGGGTGGATCAGGTCCAGCATCTTGATGATGCCGTACGGGCGCAGGTCGAAGTGCTTGCGGATCAGCTTTTCGATCTTGTCATCGCTGATCTTGCCGGTGCCGAAGGTGGTGACCGAAATCGAGGTCGGCTCGGCCACGCCGATGGCGTAGGAGACCTGCACTTCGCAACGGTCGGCCAGGCCGGCCGCGACGACGTTCTTGGCCACGTAACGGGCCGCGTAAGCCGCCGAACGGTCGACCTTGGACGGATCCTTGCCCGAGAACGCGCCACCACCGTGACGGGCCCAGCCGCCGTAGGTGTCGACGATGATCTTGCGGCCGGTCAGGCCGCAGTCGCCCACCGGGCCGCCGATCTCGAACTTGCCGGTCGGGTTGATGTGGAACTTGGTGCCCTTGTGCAGCCACTTGGCCGGCAGCACCGGCTTGATGATCTCTTCGCGGACGGCCTCGATCAGGTCCTTCTGCTTGATGCCCGGGGCAT
The DNA here is from genome assembly GCF_059134105.1 of Stenotrophomonas sp. FBCC-B152. NCBI lineage: Bacteria > Pseudomonadati > Pseudomonadota > Gammaproteobacteria > Lysobacterales > Lysobacteraceae > Stenotrophomonas > Stenotrophomonas sp. FBCC-B152. Next base: position 269,371 of record NZ_CP101442.1, read on the forward strand.
GCTGGGTCGACAGCACCACCGCGTCGATGGCAGCCACGGCGCCGTTTTCATAGCGCAGGGTGACCTGGCTCTTGGCGTCCGGGCGCAGCCACGACAGCGGCGAGTTCTTCTTCTTGCGGATCTTGGCCTGCTGCTCGACCAGGCGGTGCGACAGGTGGATCGCGGCCGGCATGTAGCTGTCGGTCTCGTTGGTGGCATAGCCGAACATCAGGCCCTGGTCGCCAGCGCCCATTTCTTCGGGCTTCTTGCGGTCCACGCCCTGGGCGATGTGCGGCGACTGCTTGCCGATCAGGTTCAGCACGCCACAGGTGGCGCCGTCGAAGCCGACGTCGGAGCTGTCATAGCCGATATCCAGGATCACCTTGCGGGTCACCGCTTCCAGGTCGATCCAGGCGGAGGTGGTGATTTCACCGGCCACGATCGCAACACCGGTCTTGACCATGGTTTCGCAGGCCACGCGGGCGCGCTGGTCCTGGGCAAGGATCGCGTCCAGCACCGCATCGGAGATCTGGTCGGCAATCTTGTCCGGATGGCCTTCGGAGACCGATTCGGAGGTGAACAGGTAGCTGGACATCAGGCGTAATATCCTTTGATTCGGATGGAAAGATGGGCGCGAATGATACACGGCAAGTCGCGCCATTGCATTGTGGCCCAGCGGGGGTTGCCCATGGTTAAGCCGGCGTGCCCATCGGCAGGGGCCGCCAGAGCGTGATTGGGTCCCAGCGTCGTGGCCCAGTGTTCCACCAGCGTGACAACCAGCCGAACGGGCGGTGCCTTGGGGGCGGCGTCATCAACCTGCCGTCAAACGGTCACCGTGCTGCCGCGTGACGGGCGCAGGCTCCCGGCCATTCAGCCGCCGGGAAGGAGCACGCGCCATGCACGCCATCGAGCAGCGTCTGCGGTATCACGGGGTGGATCGGGTCGCTGTCGGCCCACCGGGCGGGCCGGATGCCCTGCCGGACAGTGAACGGGACGCGCCCGGCCGGCCAACCCCGGGCGGCGGTCCGGCCCCCTGGCGGCGGACCGTGTTCCTGTCCGACGTCCATCTGGGCTCGCAACATTGCCACGCCGCCGAGCTGGCGGCGTTCCTGGGCCGGCTGCGCTGCCAGCGGCTGTACCTGGTGGGCGACATCATCGACCTGTGGTGGCTGGCCCACCGCCGCGCCAGCTGGCAGGCGGCACACAGCGAGGTGATCCAGGCGCTGCATGCGCTGCGCCGGGCTGGCACCGAGATCGTCTACATCCCCGGCAACCACGATGCGTCGCTGCGCCAGCTGTGCGGGTTGATGCTGCCGGCGATGCGGGTGCGCCGCCGCGCCATCCACACCACCGCCGACGGCCGCCGGCTGCTGGTGGTGCATGGCGATGATTACGACGGTGCCACCCATTTCGGTGGGCTGCAGGAACGCTTCGGCGACTGGCTGTACTACCGCATCCTCACCGGCAACCGGCTGCTCAACGCGGCACGGCGTCGGCTGGGGCTGCGCTACTGGTCGCTGTCGGCGTTCCTGAAGAAGCGCAGCGTTGCCGCCGAGCGCTACATCGAACGGTTCGTGCAGGCCGGCCTGGCCGACGTGCGCCAACGCGGCCTGGACGGCATCGTGTGCGGGCACATCCACCGCGCCGCGCTGGTCGAACGCGACGGCCTGGTCTACGCCAACGACGGCGACTGGGTCGAAAGCCTCACTGCGCTGGCCGAAGACCCCGACGGCAGCCTGCGCCTGTTGGACCATCACGGCCACACGCTCGCGCGGACGTCCCGTACCATCGCCGGATGGATTCCCTAAGCCAGATCGTTCTGGGCGGCGCCGTAGCCGCCGCCATCGCCCCCGCCGGCCACCGCCGCGCCGCGCTGCTTGCCGGCGCCGCGCTGGGCACCCTGCCGGACCTGGATGCCCTGCTGCTGGCCTTCACCGCCACCGACCCGGTGGCGCTGATGACCGAGCACCGCAGCTACAGCCACTCGCTGCTGGTGCTGCCCTGGGTGGCGCTGTTGATCTGGTGGGGTTTCAAACGCTTCGGCCACGGCCGCGTGGCGCAGGCGCCGGCGCGCTGGTTCTGGGCGATCCTGCTGGCGCTGATCACCCATCCATTGCTCGATGCGTTCACGGTGTACGGCACCCAGCTGTGGTGGCCGTTCACTCCGCCGCCGACGATGTGGTCCAGCGTCTTCATCATCGACCCGCTGTACACGGTGTGGCTGCTGCTGGGCTGCGCGGTGGCATGGTTCGCGCGCAGCCGCCCGCTGGCGCAGAAGGCGCTGCTGGTGGGGCTGGTGCTGAGCACCGGGTACCTGGGCTGGTCGCTGCTGGCCAAGCACCAGGTCGACCGCGAAGCCGACCGTGCGCTGGCGGCGATGGGGCTGGGCGATGCGCCGCGGTTCTCGGTCGCCACGCCGTTCAACACGCTGCTGTGGCAGGTGGTGGCGATGACGCCCAGCGGCTATGTGGTCGGCGAGCGCTCGTTGGTGGCCGACCGTGGGCCGATGACGTTCCGTGGCTATCCCTCGAACGTGCAGGCGCTGCGCCAGGCCGCGCACATTCCCGCCGTTGCCCGATTGAACTGGTTCAACCGGGGCTTCATGCGCGCGCAGGTGGTCGATGGCCAGCTGCAGCTGAGTGACCTGCGCATGGGGCTGGAACCGGATTACACCTTCACCTTCGCGGTGGCGCGTGCGGAGGGGGACCGCTGGGTGGCGATCCCGCCGGAGCAGCTGCGCCCGGCCTACGAAGGCGAGCAGGGCAGGGCGCGGGTCAAGCGCCGCTTCGCGGTGATGTGGGAGCGGATCTGGAACGCGCCGACGATGCCGGAGGGAGCACCATGACGGCGCGCGGTCCGGGTCCGTCGGCCGAGCAGCCGGCGGTGCCGCTGCGCGAGATCCTGCAGAAGGCCAGGGCGCAGCCCGACCGCGCACGCCAGCAGCAGGTGCTGCTGGAGGAACTGCGCAAGGTCGATCCGGAGCGTGCGCAGCGCATGCAGGGCAGGATCGATGCGCGCAATCAGCAACCGGCGACGGGCGGCACGACGGTTGCCCGGGGTGACCGTCCCGGCGTGGGTCTGTGGCTCGCGTTGGCCGGAGCGGTGGCAGCAGCCCTGCTGGCGTGGCTGATGCTCTTCTAGTAAACGGTTGCGCGGGCCTGCACGAACGAGAAGAAGAACACGGCGTTGGGGTCGTTCTGCACCAGGCTGAACTCGCGGCGCATGCCGTCCACGGTTTCCTGGTCGACCAGGCCGGCTTCCAGCAGCGGGTCCGCGGCCGACAGCAGCAGCTGTTCCCAGAAGGCAATCATGGTCTTGCGCCGGGCCGGTTCGCGGTTGTCCAGGTGGATGGTCTTGATCTCGGTGTGCACGTCGCGGAAGCCGCCGGCCAGCAGCAGGTTGCCGAGCTTGGCGCCGACGAACGGGTCGCCGCCGTGGTCGTACTGGAAGTCGTTGAAGGCCATCCAGTAGCGCCAGATGTGCGGCGAGTACGGGTCGAGCAGGAACGAGGCGTTCATCACTTCGGTGACGTAGACGGGCGAGCCGGGCACCAGCACGCGGCGCACTTCGTTGAGCACGCGGGCGGGCGAGGGCACGTGTTCGAGCACCCAGCACAGGAACGCGGAATCGAACTCGCGTGCGCCGAACGGCAGGTTGCCGGCGTCGGCCTGCAGCAGGGTGTAGCGCTCGCTGCACCAAGGGGTTTTCTCGAGGTTCTGGCGGGCGGTGGCCAGCTGCGTTTCGCTGAGGTCCACGCCGGTGACGTGCAGTTCGGGGAAGCGGCGCAGCAGGATCTCGGTCTGGGCACCAACGCCGCTGCCGACTTCGAGCAGGCGCTGGGCGCCGCTGTAGTCGATGTTGTTGAAGATGGACGATTCCAGCAGGCGGGCCTGGGTGACCAGACGGTGCTGTTCGGTGCTGGAGAAGCCGTGCAGGTAAGTGGGGGCGGCAATCGGGGTCATGGCGGTCACGTGGCGCGGGGCAGGCCCGGCGATGGGGGGATCAGGCGGCGGAGGACAGCGGTTCGCCGGCGGCCAGTGCGGTGAAGTATTCGGTGGTCAGGGCGATCTGGCCTGCGGCGTCTTCGGCGCGGTTGACGACGGCGCGGAAGGCGGCATTCTCGGGGCGGTCCTTGGCGTACCAGCCCAGATGCTTGCGGGCGATGCGCACGCCCTGGGGTTCGCCGTAGAAATCGTGCAGGGCATGCAGGTGGCCGAGCAGGATGTCGCGCACTTCGTGCAGGCTGGGCGGCGGCAGCAGGGTGCCGGTGGCAAGGTGGTGGGCGACTTCGCGGAAAATCCAGGGGCGGCCCTGTGCGGCGCGGCCGATCATGACGGCGTCGACGCCGGTCTGGGCGAGCACGTGGGCGGCCTTCTGCGGGCTGTCGATGTCGCCGTTGGCGATCACGGGGATGCGCAGGGCGGACTTGATGGCGGCGATGGTCTCGTATTCGGCGCTGCCGGTGTAATGCTGGTCGCGGGTGCGGCCATGCACGGCAAGGGCGGCGATGCCGCTGTCTTCGGCGATGTGGGCGATGCGGGGGCCGTTGCGGTGGTCGCAGTCCCAGCCGGTGCGGATCTTGAGGGTGACGGGAACATCGACGGCGCCGACGACGGCGCTGAGGATGCGGGCGACGAGGTCTTCGTCGCGCATCAGGGCGGACCCGGCCCAGGCGTTGCAGACTTTCTTGGCGGGGCAGCCCATGTTGATGTCGATGATCTGGGCGCCGTGGTCGACGTTGTAGCGGGCGGCGTCGGCGAGCTGCTGGGGTTCGGTGCCGGCGATCTGGACGCTGATGGGGTCGGGTTCGCCGGCATGGTCCATGCGGTGGATGGATTTGCGGGTGGTCCAGAAGCGGGGGTCGGAGATGGTCATTTCAGACGCGGCCAGGCCGGCGCCCAGGCGCTTGCACAGCAGCCGGAACGGTTTGTCGGTGACGCCGGCCATGGGGGCGAGCACCACGTTGGGCTGGATGTTGTAGGGACCAATCTGCATGCCGGCATTGTAGTGCCGGGCCGTGGCCGGCAACCGAGCAGACCCCTGCGATCCGGCCCCACATTCAGGCCGATCCGGAAGGCCCTGATGCCGTAAGGGCATGAGCAGATGCTTGACGGTTGCTTCCCGCGCCCCAATGGCTGCGGGATTGTTGAGGGTTAACCCATCCCGACCTGCCTTTGAGACATTGTCGGTGACGGTACGAACGTCAAATGCAGAGGCAAAAAAAACCGGCGCCTTGGCGCCGGTTCTGGTAGGGCACGACCGTTGGTCGTGCTGTCTTACACGTCCGCGGGCGTGTAATGCGGCATCGCTACGGCGGCGCCTTCCTTTTCGGTGGAGCGGCCGGCGAACTGGTTGGCGAAGCGGACGTGGCGGGCGAAGGCGGCGTCCGGGTCCTGGGCCAGGGAGGCGACCAGGGCGCCGTTGAAGGCGTCGCCGGCGCCGGTGGTGTCGAGCACCTGGACCTGTTCGGCGCCCACGCGGTAGTAGGGCTGGGTGTCGCCGCGCAGGTTCTCTTCGGCGTGCGAGACGAACACGCCGACGGCGCCGAGGGTGACCACCACGGTGCCGTTGCCTACCAGCTTGCGGCACAGGGCGTGCAGGCTGGCGCCGTCGAGGGCGGCAACGTCGTCGGCGTCGACTCGCTCGCCGACATGGCGGCCGAGCAGGGCGGCGAATTCGGTTTCGTTGGGGGTCAGGACGTCGGCGAGCTTGAGCAGGCCGATGCTGGAGGGGGCGTCGGCCGGGGCGGCGTTGAGGACGGTGGTGGCACCGGCTTCGCGGGCGATGGCCAGGGCCGCTTCGATGGTTTCGACCGGGGATTCGAGCTGGGCCAGCACGACCTTGGCACCGGCCAGCAGCGCGCGCTGCTGGTCGATGTAGGCAGTGCTGAGCGCGGCGTTGGCGCCAGGGCCGATCACGATGGTGTTGCGGCCGCGGCTGTCGACGTAGATGCCGCCGGTGCCGGTGGGCTCGGTGCTGGCTTCGGCGCTCAGGGCGAAGCCGTCCTGTTCGGCCAGGCCACGGGCCATGGCGCCGCCGGCGTCATCGCCAAGGGCGCACAGGAAGGTGGTCGGGGCGCCGGCACGGCGGGCGGCCACGGCCTGGTTGAAACCCTTGCCGCCGGGGCCGGTGCTGTAGCGGCCGGCGATGGTCGCACCCGGGGCCGGGAGCGATTCGCAACGCCACACATGATCCACGTTGAAGGAACCGACTACGACGACACTGCTACTCATAAAGACTGTTTCTCGGGAACGGATATCAGCTGAAATGCGTCAGCACGCCGGCGATGGTCGCCGTCATGAAGGTGGCAATGGTACCGCCCAGCACGGCACGCAGGCCGAACTTGGCCAGGTCGTGGCGGCGCTCCGGCGCCAGCCCACCAATACCACCGATCTGGATGGCGATCGAGCTGAAATTGGCGAAACCGCACAGGGCGTAGGTCGCAATCAGGCGGCCTTCAGCCGACAACGACACGCCGGGAACCTGGCCGTTCACGATTTCGGAGAGCTTGGAATAGGCGACGAATTCGTTGATGACCACTTTCTGGCCGATCAGCGAGCCGACGGTGGTGGCATCGGCCCACGGGGTGCCGATGACCCAGGCGATCGGGGCCAGCAGGTAGCCGAAGATGGTCGACAGGTCGGTCGGGCGGCCGATCATGGCCTGCAGGCCGGTGATCTCGCCGAACCAGGTCAGCGGGGCGTTGAGCAGGGCGATCAGGGCGATGAAGGCCAGCAGCATGGCGCCGATGTTCAGGGCCAGCTTGAGGCCGTCGCCGGCACCGGCGGCGGCGGCGTCGATGATGTTGCTGGAGGTCTTCTCCACTTCCATCTTCACGGTGCCACGGGTCAGCGGGGTGCCGGTTTCGGGCACCAGCAGCTTGGCCACCACCAGGGTGGCGGGGGCCGCCATGATGCTGGCGGCCAGCAGGTGCTTGGCGTAGAAGGCCTGCTGCACCGGGTCGTTGCCGCCCAGCATGCCCACGTAGGCGGCCAGCACGCCGCCGGCGATGTGGGCCATGCCGCCGATCATCATGGTGATCAGCTCGGACTGGGTCATCTTGGCGATGTAGGGGCGCACGGTCAGCGGCGCTTCGGTCTGGCCGATGAACACGCTGGCGCAGACGCTGGTGGTTTCGGCGCCGGACACGCGCATCACCTTGGTGATCGCCCAGGCCATGCCGCGCACGATCCACTGCATCACGTTGAGGTGGTACATGACCCCCATCAGCGCCGAGAAGAAGATGATCGTCGGCAGCACCTGGAAGGCGAAGATGAAGCCGAACTGGTTGGTGTCCATCAGGCTGCCGAAGATGAAGCGCGAGCCTTCGTTGACGAAGCTGAGCACCTTGACGAAGCCGTCGCCGAGCAGCGAGAACGCTTCGCGCCCACCGGGCATCAGCAGCACCACCGCGGCGAAGGCAATCTGCAGGGTGATACCGGTGATCACCAGCCGCCAGTCGACGGAACGCTTGTTGTTCGAGAACAGCCAGGCGATGCCGATCAGCACTGCCAACCCGAACAGGCCGAAGCCAATCCTGCCCAAACCTTCGACCATCAGACTTCCCCTAGGGCGCCGCGAAAAACGGGAAGCCTAGAGCAGCGGCAGGGGCGGGGCAAGGAAAAGCAGCGTCCGGGGCCCGATCGGCCGCGATCGGGCAAGTATCCAAAGGGGTTCGGGCCCGCCGGGCGATACACTGATGCGACTCATTCCGGCCGCGCCCCGGTGTCCTGGCGCAGCCATCCAGCAGGAGAAAACGCATGCACTACCGCCGCCTGGGCTCGTCCGGGCTGAAGCTGTCGGCCTTGTCCTTCGGGGCCTGGGTGACCTTCGGCGACCAGATCAGCCGTGACGAGGCCCGCAACCTGGTTGCCTGTGCCTGGGACCACGGGATCAACTTCTTCGACAACGCCGAGGGCTATGCGCGCGGCCGCGCCGAGCAGGTGATGGGCGATGTGATCGCCGACCTGCGCCTGCCCCGCGATGGGGTGTGCGTGTCCAGCAAGGTGTTCTTCGGCGCGGTGGACGAGCCGCGGCCGACCCAGCATGGGCTGTCCCGCAAGCACGTGACCGATGCCTGCCACGCCGCGCTCAAGCGGCTGCGGCTGGACTACCTGGACCTGTATTACTGCCACCGGCCGGACCCGGACACCCCGATCGCCGAGACCGTGCTGGCCATGGACACGCTGATCCGGCAGGGCAAGGTGCTGTACTGGGGGACCTCGGAGTGGTCGGCCGCGCAGATCCAGGAAGCGGTGGACGTGGCCCGCCGCCACCACCTGCACCTGCCGACGATGGAGCAGCCGCAGTACAACCTGCTGCACCGCGAGCGGGTCGAGCGCGAATACGCGCCGCTGTACGCCGACCCGGGGCTGGGCACCACGATCTTCTCGCCACTGGCCTCGGGCCTGCTGAGCGGCAAGTACAACGCCGGGTTCGATCCGGACTCGCGGCTGGGCCAGGCCCAGATGGGCTGGCTCCGCGAGCTGGTGCTGGGCGATTCGGCCGAGGCCCGGCTGGACAAGGTGCGCGCCTACAGCGCGCTGGCCGCCGAACTGGGCCAGTCGCCGGCGCAGCTGGCCATTGCCTGGTGCCTGCGCAACCCGAATGTCTCCAGCGTGATCCTCGGCGCCAGCCGGGTCAGCCAGCTGGAGCAGAACCTGGGCGCCCTCGACGTGCTGGAGCAGGTCGCCGACGCCGACTGGAACCGCGTTGAGGCAATTTTCGCGTAGCGCCACGCCCTGCGTGGCTTCGCGGTGCCGGCGCCCTGCGGACAGCCACGCAGGGCGCGGCTCTATCGATAGGCTCCATCAATCGATTTCCGAAAATCGATCATAAATTCAATCAATGAACATGAGAATGGTTGTTGATTGTCAACTGAGAATCATTATCATTTAACTCGTCCCTCGCACGAGTCCAGACAATGAACACTCAAGCCGCTGTACTGCTGCGCCCCGAAACGCTGACCCTCCGCGACCGCCCGGTCCGCGCCGTTCCGGCCGAAGAAGTGATCGACAGCGAGGCCCTGCTGAAGGGTCGCCGCGAAATCCTGATCCAGCATGGCGACCGCTTCTATCGCCTGCGCCACACCAGCAACGACAAGCTGATCCTCACCAAATAACGGCCCCCCCCACGGGGTGCATCCGCGCGGCCGCGCGATGCATCCCCACGGCCCGCCGCCTGCATCGCTCTCTCCCCCTCGGCACGTCGCCTGCGACCGCTTGGTCCCTGGCGTCTGTCGGGGGTCTCCTTCCGCGTCCAGCCGACCCTGCCCACCCACATGATCCGTCCTACCGCCCTGAGCCTTGCCTTGTGGCTGGCGCTGCCAATGGCCGCCGCCCACGCCGCTGCCCCCGCCGCCGGTTCTGCCGACGCGCGCGACTTCGACCGCGTGCAGGTCACCGCCACCCGCACCGAACGTGCGCTCAGCGATGTGGCCGCCACCGTCGATGTGATCGACCGCGAGCAGCTGGACGACCACCTGGTGCGCAACATCAAGGACCTGGTCCGCTACGAGCCGGGTATCTCGGTAACCAGCAGCCCTGCCCGGTTCGGGCTGGGCGGGTTCCGCATCCGCGGGCTCGATGGCAACCGCGTGCTGATCCAGACCGACGGCATCGCCATGCCGAAGGCCTTCAGCATCGGCAGCTTCTCCGACGCCAACCGCAACTTCACCGACCTGGAAACGCTCAAGCGGGTCGAAATCGTGCGTGGCCCGGCCAGCGCTCTGTATGGCTCCGATGCACTGGGCGGCGTGGTGGCCTTCGTCACCAAGGACCCGGCCGATTACCTCAAGGACGGCAAAAACAGTTACGTCGGCCTGAAGTTCGGCTATGACGGCGAATGGAACGGCCTGCTGGGCAGTGCCACCACCGCCTTCGGCGGCGACCACTGGAGCGGCATGGTGAATGTCAACCATCGCCAGGGCCAGGAAACCGAGAGCAAGGGCGATGTGCGCAGCAGCGACCGCACCCGCACCGCCGCCAACCCGCAGGACCGCGATGGCCGCAGCGTGCTCAGCAAGCTGGTCTACGCGCCCAGCGAGGACCAGCGCTTCCGGCTGACGGTGGAAGGCAACGAAGACAGCGTGGACACCGACGTGCTGTCGGCCATCGACCACACCACCACCACCGGCATGCAGGCGCGCGACCACCAGACCCGCGCGCGGGTGTCGTTCGCGCACGAAATGGACAACCTCGCTGCGGGCTTCGCCGACAGCCTGTCCTGGCAGCTGTACCGCCAGGACAGCGAAACCACCCAGCGCACCGACGAACAGCGCGCCAACCGCACCACGCGCCACCGTGAGTTCAACTTCGACCAGCGCGTGTACGGCCTGCAGGCCGCGTTCCACAAGGCCCTGCAGACCGGCGCGGTCGAGCACGCGCTGACCTATGGTTTCGATGGCACCTGGACCGAAACGCGGCAGAAGCGCGACGGCTACCAGGTGCTGGCCAACGGCCAGACCAGCACCACGATCCTGCCCGATGCGTTCCCGGTGCGCGATTTCCCGATCAGCAAGACCACCGAGCTGGGCCTGTACGTGCAGGATAAAATGCGCTTCGCCGATGGCCGCTTCTCGCTGGTGCCGGGCGTGCGCGTGGACCACTACGAACTGCGCCCGGACGTGGACCCGATCTTCGCCGCCGACAACCCGGGCATGCCGGTATCGGACCTGACCAAGACCAGCGTGTCGCCGAAGCTGGGCATGGTGTGGCGCTTCGCCGATGACTGGTCGCTGTTCGCCGGGTACTCGCACGGCTTCCGCTCGCCGCCGTACAACGACGTCAACCTGGGCTTCACCAACGTGATGTTCGGTTACACCGCCATTCCCAACCCGGACCTCAAGCCGGAAACCAGCGACGGCCTGGAACTGGGCGTGCGCTTCCTGACCCCGGCCGCGTACGTGAGCCTGAGCGGCTACTACAACGACTACAAGGATTTCATCGAGTCCCAGCGCCAGGTCGGCATCAACCCGCAGGGGCTGATCGTGTTCCAGTCGCAGAACATCGCCGACGCGGAGATCTACGGTGCCGAGCTGAAGGCCGGCGTCGACTTCGGCGAACTCAGTGCGGCACTGGCCGGCTGGTCGTTGAACGGCGCGGTGGCGTGGTCGCGCGGGCAGGACAAGACCGAAGACGTGCCGCTGGAATCGATCGACCCGCTGCGCGGCACGCTGGGCGTGGCCTTCGACCGCGATGCGTGGGGCGTGGAACTGCTGGGCACCTTCGCCAAGCGCAAGGACCGCATGGCCAGCGCCACCGCATTCCGCCCGGCCGGTTATGGCGTGCTGGACCTGGTGGCGCACTGGGATTTCGCGCCCGGCGCCAAGATCAACGTCGGCGTGTTCAACCTCGGCGACCGCACCTACATCGATTACTCCGCGATCACCTCCGCGCTGGCCTCCAGCAGCACGGTGATCGACCGTTACACCAACCCTGGCCGGAACGTCTCGGCCAGCCTTGCCGTGAGCTGGTAGCCATCATGAGCCGAGCCCTTTCCGCACTGCGAACCCCCGACCGGTACCTGCGCCCTGGCCAGCTGCCTTCCCCGGAACAGCTGGCGGCACTGGGCACGGTGCTGTGCCTGTACCGCCCCGAAAGCAGCGAGCTGGGCGGCTGGAAACACGCCGTCTCCGCCCATGCCTGCCAGGGCATGGACAGCGAAGGCATCCGCGAAAGCCTGTGTTTCTCCGACGCGCGCGGGCGCTGCTGCTGGCGGCTGTACCTGCTGCCCGACAGCGATTTCCTGGCCTGGGACCGCCTGGTATCGGCGTTCCCGGCACGGCCGGAGCCGGCCAACGATGGCGGCGTGGCCGAGCGCCTGTGGCGCCGGCTGGCCACGCGCCTGGGCGGCGAGCCCTGGCGCATGTGCGCACTGCGCCTGCACGCCCGCAACGGCCAGGCGCTGGCCGCCAGCGTGGCCTCGCTGTCGGTGCTGGGCGCCACCGCCGCGCGGCGCATCGCGCGGGTCGAGGGCGCCGATGGCGAGCTGTGGGTCGATGAGTCCAACGTAGTACCGCTTGCCCACCTTTCTTCCACCCGACCTTCCTGAAGGGACCTTCGTAGATGCAGTCGACGACCGTAGCGACACGCCATGCGTGTCCCACGCAATCTCCCGTCACCCCGAAAGACACGCATGGCGTGTCATTGCGCGCCGGCTGTGCGTGGCTGCTGCTTGCCGCCAGCGGCATCGCCCACGCCCAGCCCTCCGACCTGCAGCGCGACCACGCCAGCATCCTGGCCATGAAGGGCGAATACATCGTCGATTTCGCCTTCGATGAAACCGTGCTGCTCAAGCCCGGCTATGAGCGCGCGCCGGCCGTGCGCAGCGGCGGCAACGAAGTGGTGATCGTGGTCGAGGACAGCCCGAAGCGCATCGTGCTGCAGCACCTGCTGGTGGACGGCAAGAGCGGCCACGTGACCAAGCACTGGCGGCAGGACTGGGTATACGAGGCGCCGAGCCGCTTCGAGTTCAGCGCCGACCAGACCTGGCAGGTGCGTGCGATCGATCCGGCGGTGAACGCCGGTGCGTGGACCCAGTGCGTGTATGAAGTCAGCGACGCCCCGCGCTACTGCGGTACCGGCCGGTGGGACTACCGCAACGGCGTGGCCACCTGGACCAGTGACCTCAGCTGGCGGCCGCTGCCGCGCCGCGAATACACCCGCCGCAGCGATTACAACGCGCTGGCCGTGGTCAACCGGCACACGCTCACGCCCAACGGCTGGACCCACGAGCAGTTCAACACCAAGATCCTGCGCAACGCCGACGGCAGCCAGCAGGAGATCGCGCGTGAGTTCGGCTTCAACGACTACAACCGCACCACCGAGGTCGACTTCAAGCCGGCCTACGACTACTGGACCGCAACGGCCGATTACTGGGCCAAGGTACGCACGCGCTGGGACGGCTTCCTCGGCCAGGCGCCAGGCGTGCACCTGAAGACCAAGCTGGATGGCATGGCAATGATCATTCCGCTGTTCACCCAGGCGCAGGACCTGCAGGACGGCAGGAAGGTCAAGGACACGCAGATCGACGCGGTGTTCAAGCAGTGGGTGGAAAAGGCGCCTGAATGACCATTGGGACGTCAACCGACCAACGGTCGGTTGCTACCGAATGACGGCTGCGCCGTCATTCTTTGAACATCAGGAACGCAGCGATCACGATCAGGCCGAACGCGGCGTAATGGTTCCACTTCAGCGGCTGGTCCAGGTAAAACGCGGAGAACACCGCGAACACCACCAGCGTGATCACTTCCTGCATGCCCTTCAGCTGCGGGGCCGAGTACACCGCGCTGCCCAGCCGGTTGCCCGGCACCTGCAGGCAGTACTCGAAGAAGGCGATGCCCCAGCTGACCAGGATCACCATCATCAGCGGCGCGCTCTTGTACTTGAGGTGGCCGTACCAGGCGAAGGTCATGAAGATGTTGCTGCCCAGCAGCAGCAACACGGGGTACAGGTAGGCGGTGAACGACGTGCCGGGCATCGCGGGCATTCTCAGGGGGCAGGGGCGGGCAGCATACCTAGGGCCGACCCCTGCCGGTGTCATCAATCGCGTTCATGCCTCGCGAAGGGCCAGCGCCGGTGGGGTGTGCAGGATCCGCCGCGTGCCCCACCAGCCGGCCAGCATGCTCAGCGCCACGCCCAGCGCGCCGCCGACCAGCAGCGGGCCCCACGGCGGGCTGAGCTGCAGTTCGAACACCTGCCGGGCCACCACGCTGCCCAGCAGCGCCGCCGTGCCCACCGCCAGCAGTGAGGACAGCAGCCCCAATGCGCCGAACTCGACCAGCACCGCGCCGCGCAGCTGGGTGCGGGTGGCGCCCAGCGTGCGCAGCACCGCACTGTCGTAGCGACGTTCACCGGCCGTGGCCTGCAGGGCGGCCAGCAGGACCAGCACCCCGGCCAGCAGGCTGAAGCCCATCACCAGCTGCACTGCCTGGGTCACCCGGTCCACCACCTCGCGCACCCGCTGCAGGATGCTGTCGATATCCAGCAGCGAAATGTTCGGGTACTGGCGGGTCAGCCCGGCCAGTGCCGGGGCCTGCGCGCGGGGCAGGTGGAAGGCGGTGATCAGGTTGTATGGCGCATCGCCCACCGCCCCTTCGTTGAGCAGCAGGAAGAAGTTGACCCGGAACGAGTCCCAGTCGGCCTTGCGGATGCTGGTCACGGTGAAGCGCCGTTCCTGTTCGCCCATCTGCAGGGTGACCGTGTCGCCCAGCTTCATCCCGTAGCGTTCGGCCCAGCCCTGTTCGATCGAGGCTTCGGCAGCGGTGCTGCCCGCGGCCCAGTACCTGCCGCTCAACAGCGTGTTGGCCGCCGGGAAATCGTGCCGCCAGGAGAAGTTGACCGGGCGGTTGGCGTCGTCATCGTCGTTGCTGTTGTCTTCGCGTTCCTGCCGCTGCGGGGGCCTGTCGTTGACGGCCAGCAGCCGCCCGGTGCTGAACGGCTCGATTCCCGGCGACTCCACGCCCAGCCCGTCCAGCGCGGCCAGCACCGCCTGGCGCTGTTCGGGCTGGATGTTCATCAGGAAATAATTCGGGGTATCGCTGGGCAGGCGGTCGCGCCACTGCGCCAGCAGCCCCGGGCCGATCACCGACAGCAGCAACAGCGCGCACAGCGACAACGACAGCCCCACCAGCTGCATCACCGCCAGCCCACGGCGCCGGGTCAACGCGGCCAGGCCCAGCTTCCAGCGGCCCCGCAGGCGCGGCTGCAGGCCGCGCAGCAGCCACAGCAGGGTGGCCCCGGCCGCACCCGCCAGCAGCGCCAGCGCGGCCAGCCCGCCCAGCACCCAGGCCGCCAGCCGGACATCGCCGGTGGCCTGCACGGTCAGCGCCACCGTGGCCGCCAGCGCGGCGGCATACACCAGCAGGGAACTGGGTGGCAGGGTGGCGAAGCTGCGGTTGAGCACGCGCATTGGCGGCACCTTGCGCAGCCGCAGCAGCGGCGGCAGGCCGAAGCCGAGCAGCAGCACGAGGCCGATCCCGGCCCCGCTCAGTGCCGGGGTCGCCTGAGGCAGCGGCAGCCGGCCTGGAATCAACCCGCCCAGCGCCTGCACCAGCCCGGCCTGCGCGGCCATGCCCAGCCCGATCCCGACCAGGCAGGCCGGGATGGCCAGCAGCACCAGCTGCAGCGCCATCGCGGTGAGGATGTCGCGATTGCGCGCGCCCAGGCAACGCAGCACCGCCACCTGGTCGATCCGGCGCAGGGCGAAGCGGTTGGCGGCCAGGGCGGTGGCCACGCCCGCCAGCAGCACCGCCAGCAGCGCGGCCAGCGACAGGAAGCGGCCGGCCAGGTCGAACGCTCCACGCACGCCGCGCTGCGCATCGGCAATGCCGACGATGCGCAGGCCCTTGGCGCGCGGCTGCAGCCAGCTGCGGAAATCGGCAATGGCGTCGGTGCTGCCGGCAAACATCATCCGGTACGAGGCGCGGCTGCCCGGGCCGAGCAGGCCGGCGCGGTCCACGTCGATGCGGTTGACCAGCAGCGGCGGCGACAGCTGCATCAGCTCGCCGGAGGTATCCGGCTCGGCCTGCAGCACGCGGGTCACGGTGAGCGTGCCGGCGCCGAACTCAAGGGCGTCGCCCACCTTCAGCCCAAGCGCCTGCATCAGGCGCGGGTCGGCATAGGCTTCGCCGGCGGCCGGGGTGCCAGCCACTTCGCCGGCGCCGCCCGGGGCGCGGCTGACCCGCAGTTCGCCACGCAGCGGATAGCCGTCGCTGACCGCCTTGATGTTGGCCATCTGGCTCTCATCGCCATGGAACAGCACGCTGGGGAAGCTGACCATGCGGGTGCTGGCCAGGCCGCGCGTGCGCGCCTCGTCGGCGAAGGCCTGCGGCACGTCTTCGCGGCCGCCCAGGCCGAGATCGCCCCCGAGCATTTCCGCCGCGCTGCTGGTCAGCGCCAGGGTGACCCGGTTGACCAGCGTGCCCACCGCCGTCATCACCGCCACGCCCAGCACCAATGCGGCGAACACGGTCAGCAGGTCACCGGCGAGGAACTCCCGGCGCAGCGCGCGCCCGGCATGGCGCAGCACGTTCATGCGGTGATTCCGGCGGCATCGACCAGGCGGCCGCCATCGAGCCGGTAGATGCGCTCGCAGCGCTGGGCCAGGCGCAGGTCATGGGTCACCAGCACCAGGGTGGTATCACTGGTGGCGTTGAGCGCGAACAGCAGGTCGCTGATCTGCTGCCCGGTGGCCTGGTCCAGGCTGCCGGTGGGCTCATCGGCAAACAGGATGCGCGGCCGCGCCACGAACGCACGCGCCAGCGCCACGCGCTGCTGTTCGCCGCCGGACAGCTGGCGCGGGTAGTGGCGGGCACGGTGGGTCAGCCCGACCTGCGCCAACACCTCGCGCACCCGCGCCGCATCCTCGCGCCCGGCCAGTTCCAGCGGCAGCGCGATGTTTTCCTCAGCGGTCAGCGCCGGCAGCAGGTGGAAGCTCTGGAACACGAAGCCGACCTCGCGTGCGCGCAGCTGCGCGCGGGCTTCCTCGTCCAGCGTGCCCAGCGTGGCCCCGGCCAGGGCGATGTCGCCGCGGCTGGGCAGGTCCAGGCCGGCCAGCAGGCCGAGCAGGGTGGTCTTGCCCGACCCGGACGCGCCGACGATGGCCACGCTCTCGCCTTCATGGACGGTCATGTCAATGTTGTCCAGTATGTGGACTTCACCCTCCGGGCCACGTGCGGACTTGCCCACGTTGTGGGCGGCGATGGCGACGGGCGCGCTGCGGGGGGACAGGCTGTCGATGAGGATTCTCCAATGTACCGAGCAAAATGGGCGGGCCACGCGGCCCAGGTGTTCTTGCTTCTGGCAGGGTTGCTGCTGCTGCCTGCGCTGGCATGTGCCAAAGGTGCGGACACCCGGCACGCGGTGCTGGTGGTCGGCGACAGCCTCAGTGCCGCCCACAATATCCCGGCCGCATCGGGCTGGGTAAACCTGCTTCAGCAGCGGGTTAGCCAGCAGATCACGCCACCGCCGGCGATCATCAACGCCAGCATCAGCGGCGAAACCAGCTCCGGCGCGCTGACCCGGCTGCCGGCGCTGCTGGACAAGCACCGGCCGTCGGTGGTGGTCATCGAACTGGGCGGCAACGACGCCCTGCGCGGGCTGAGCCCGGCGCAGCTGCGCGGCAACCTGGAAAAGATGATCGTGGCCAGCCAGAAGGCCGGCGCCAAGGTGCTGCTGCTGGGCATCGACGTGCCGCCCAACTACGGG
This sequence comes from Stenotrophomonas sp. FBCC-B152, assembly GCF_059134105.1. Taxonomy (NCBI): domain Bacteria; kingdom Pseudomonadati; phylum Pseudomonadota; class Gammaproteobacteria; order Lysobacterales; family Lysobacteraceae; genus Stenotrophomonas; species Stenotrophomonas sp. FBCC-B152. Next base: position 286,557 of record NZ_CP101442.1, read on the forward strand.
CCGGCCTACCGTGACCGCCTGCGCCAGGTCTATGCGGGGCTGGCCAGCCAGTACAAGGTGGCGCTGCTGCCGTTCCTGCTGGAGGGGGTGGCCCTGCAGCCCGGGCTGATGCAGGGCGACGGCCTGCACCCCACCGCCAAGGCCCAGCCGAAGGTGCTGGACAACGTCTGGCCGCTGCTCAAACCCCTGTTGAACGCCCCGCCGAACTGATCCGTGAGCGGCTTCACACCGCCTCCACCGACGATCCGGCATGTTTCACAAAGCTGAAGAAAGAGGGACTCCCATGCGTCAGACAAAGGAAACCTCCGGCCTGGTGCTGGTGGTCGAAGACAACCGCAATATCTCCGAGATGATCGGGGAATACCTGGAAGGCCGCGGGTTCGAAGTGGACTACGCCCAGGACGGGCTGGACGGCTATCGTCTGGCGGCCGAGAACAGTTACGACGTGGTGGTGCTGGACCTGATGCTGCCGCGCCTGGACGGCATCGAAGTCTGCCGCCGGTTGCGCAACGACGCGCGCAAATCGACGCCGGTGCTGATGCTGACCGCGCGCGACACGCTCGATGACAAGCTCACGGGCCTGGGCTTCGGCGCCGACGATTACCTGACCAAGCCGTTCGCGATCCAGGAGCTGGAAGCCCGCCTGCGCGCGCTGATCCGGCGCGAACGTCGCCAGGTGGGCTCGGAAGTGCTCAAGGTCGCCGACCTGGTGCTGGACCCGGTCAGCATGCGCGCCACGCGTGCGGGCACCGAGCTGCAGCTGTCGCCCATCGGCCTGCGCCTGCTCACCATCCTGATGCGCGAATCGCCGCGCGTGGTGACCCGCCAGGAAATCGAGCGCGAGATCTGGGGCAACGGGCTGCCGGATTCGGACACGCTGCGCAGCCACCTGTACAACCTGCGCAAGATCATCGACAAGCCGTTCGACCGTCCGCTGCTGCACACCGTGCAGAGCGCCGGCTACCGTATTGCCGATATCGCCCAGCCGATGAGCTGATGCGCCGCACCGCAGGGCGCACGATGGCAGGGGCCTGTGGCCCCGATGTACACGATGCCCCGGCACTTGCCGGGGCATCGTCGTTGCTTGCACGATGGAATAACGGCGCGCTTTCCTATAATCGCGGCGACCCGACCTGGACTTCGTAATGCCGCACGGTCTGCCGCGCAAGATCCGCATTGTCTTCATCCTGCAGGCCGTACTGGCGAGCCTGGGCATCCTGCTGGGCGCGTGGCTGGTCTCGCTGGTGATCAAGCACAGCCTGGTCAGCAGCGCGCTGCAGGAAGAGGCGACCTATTTCTGGGACCTGCACGCGGCTTCGCCTGCGCAGCCGCCGCCGAACACGCGCAACATCCGCGGCTACCTGCTGGAGGCCGGGCAGTCGGCGTTGAGCCTGCCGCCGAACCTGCGCACGCTGGCGCCGGGCTTCCACGAGTTGAAGGCCGACGACCAGCTGGTGCTGGTTGATGCACGCCCGGAAGGGCAGCTGTACCTGGTGTTCCTGCGTTCGCGCGCGGAGATGCTGGCGTTCTGGTTCGGCATCGTGCCGGTGTTGCTGACGCTGCTGGCGGTGTATGGGGCGTCGTGGATCACCTACCGGGCATCAAAGCGATTGGTCTCGCCGGTGAACTGGCTGGCGCGGCGGGTATCGCGCTGGAACCCGGGCCATCCGGAGGCGTCTGACCTGGCGCCCGACAAGCTGCCGGCGGACATGCAGGGCGAAACGCGGCAGCTGGCGGCGGCCCTGCATTCGCTGGCCACGCGGGTCACCGCGCACGTGGCGCGCGAACGCAACTTCACCCGCGATGCGAGCCATGAGCTGCGCACGCCGCTGACCGTGATCCGGGTGGCCAGCGACATGGCGCTGGGCGACCAGGACATGACGCCGCGGCTGCGTCGCGGCCTGCACCGCATCCAGCGCGCCGGGCGCGACATGGAGGCGGTGATCGATGCGTTCCTGATCCTGGCGCGCGAGGCGGACGTGGAGCCGCAGATCGAGCTGTTCGACGTCAACGAGATCGTGCGCTACGAAGTGGACAACGCGCGCGAGCTGATCGCGGGCCGGCCGGTGGAGATCCACCTGCACAGCGAGGGGCCGGTGCAGCTGCACGCGCCGCCGCGGGTGCTGCAGGTGGTGGTCAGCAACCTGCTGCGCAATGCGTGCAGCTACACCGACGAAGGCCGCATCGACGTGGACGTGCTGGACGACCGGGTGGTGGTGCGCGACACCGGCATCGGCATGTCGGCCGAAGCGCTGTCGCGCGCGTTCGAGCCGTTCTACCGCGCCGAACCCAGCCGCCCGCAGGGCACCGGCCTGGGCCTGTCGATCGTGCGCCGCCTGTGCGACCGCTTCGGCTGGAAGATCGCCCTCACCAGCGAACCCGGCATCGGCACGCAGGCCACGATCAGTTACCGATAGGGGCGCACTGCACCTTGGGTGCCAATGCATCGCGCCAGATCGCATACCCTTCCGGCTTCATATGCAGCATGTCCTCGCGGAACAACGCCGCGCGTGGCTGCCCATCCTCGCCCAGCATCGGGGTGTAGATGTCGGTGTAGCCGGTGTTCGGCAGCTCCGCCAGCGCCTGCTGGATCAATCCATTGGCTTCCTGCACCGCCGGCAGCAACTGCGCGCGCGACGGGCTGGGCTTGATCGAGATGACCTCGACGATGGTGTTGGGCAGGTCGCGGTGCACGCGCTGCACGAACGCCACCACGTCGTCGCGCACCTGGGTGGGGGTGCGGCCGCTGTTGAGGTCGTTGTCACCGGCGTAGAAGAAGACTTTGCACGGCGCGTACGGGATCAGGATCTGGTCGGCATACCAGGTGCTGTCGCGGACTTCGGAGCCGCCGAAGCCGCGGTTGAAGACCTTCTGGCCCGGGAAGTCGGCCGCCAGGGTGTCCCACATCCGGATCGAGGAGCTGCCGATGAATTCGATGCCGCCGCGCGGGGGCGGGGTGGTGGCGTCGGCCTTGGCGAAGGCGGCCATGTCGCCGGCCCAGGCCACGTTGGAGACCTGTTCGGGGACCTGCGGCGGGGCCGGCACCGGGGCGGGCTTGAGGGCCAGGGCGGGCAGGCTGGCGGTGAGGGCCAGGGCGAGCAGCAGGGGGCGGGCGAAACGCTGGGACATGAACGACTCCGTTGGTGCGTCCGCTCATTCTAGGCCGGGTGCGCGGCGGCGGTTGGCCGGGCAGGGGGCCCCTTGTGGCAAAATGTCCGATTCTTCAATGCCTGCCGCGCTGCCCATGACCCTTTGTCGTGCCCCGCACCTGCTGTCCTGCCTCCGTTCCCGCCGTGGGGTGTCCCTGCGTGGCTGATGAAATCGGGCACATGCCGCGCGGCCCCAAGCGCATCTTCAAGGCGGCGGTGTGGTCCTGGCAGGGCCTGCGGGCCGCCTGGCTGCACGAGTCTTCGTTCCGGCTGGAGGTCTACCTGCTGGTGGTGATGGCACCGCTGGCGCTGTGGCTGGGCCAGACCCCGGTCGAGCGCGCGCTGATGATCGGCTCGATGCTGCTGGTGCTGGCGATGGAGCTGGCCAATTCGGCGATTGAAGCGGTGATCGAGCGCTACGGCGCTGAATTCCATGAGCTGGCCGGCCGCGCCAAGGACATGGGCTCGGCGGCGGTGTTCGTGCTGATGATGAATGTTCTGTTGTGCTGGGGCCTGGTCCTGGCGCCGCGCGTGTTCTGACGCGCCCCACGTCCGCTTTCCCCCTTTGTAAGGATCCAGGTCCATGTTTCTTGAACTGCTGTCCGACCCGAACGTCTGGTTGACCCTGTTGACCCTGAGCGCACTGGAAATCGTGCTCGGCATCGACAACCTGGTGTTCATCTCCATCGCCGTGAGCAAGCTGCCCGAAGCGCGCCGTCCGTTCGCGCGCAAGCTCGGCATCGCGGTGGCGTGCATCACCCGGATCCTGCTGCTGGTGTCGCTGGCCTACCTGGCGCACATGCAGGCCAACCTGTTCACCATTGCTGGCATGGGCATCTCCATCCGCGACCTGGTGCTGATCCTGGGCGGCCTGTTCCTGATCATCAAGGGCGGCATGGAAATCCGCGAGCTGATCACCGGCGGCGAAGACGAAGATCCCACCACCACCAAGGCCTCGGCCGTGTTCGGCATGGTGATCGCGCAGATCGCCATCATCGACATCGTGTTCTCGCTGGACTCGGTGATCACCGCGGTCGGCATCGCCGACCACGTGCCGGTGATGGTCGCGGCGATCCTGCTGTCGGTGGCGGTCATGCTGCTGGCCGCCAACCCGCTGGGCCGCTTCATCGACGCCAACCCGACCGTGAAGATGCTGGCCCTGGCCTTCATCCTGCTGATCGGTGCGGTGCTGATCCTGGACGGCCTGGACGTGCACGTGCCCAAGCCCTACATCTACGCCGCCATGGGCTTCTCGGTGCTGGTGGAGTGGCTGAACCTGCTGATGCGCCGCCGCGCGCTGGCGCACCACGTGCCGGGGGCGGGCAACTGGTAAGCGCCGTACCGACCAACGGTCGGTACCTACCGGGCGGATGGTCGCCCCGGAATGACGCAGGGCCGGCCGTTGGGTCGGCCCTGCGCCGTTACGGGGTATTAACCCCTATTCATGGCATCCTCCGGCTCCCGACCACCCCGATCCGGAGCCGGCCATGCGTATGTCCCGATTGATCCTGCTGGCCCTGCTGGCCAGCCTGTTGTCCGGTTGCGGCTACAACGCGATCCAGCAGAAGGATGAGCAGGTCAAGGCCGGCTGGGCCGAGGTGCTCAACCAGTACAAGCGCCGCGCCGACCTGATTCCCAACCTGGTGCAGACCGTGGAAGGCTATGCCAACCAGGAGCGCCAGGTGCTCACCGACGTGACCAACGCGCGCGCGCGGGTGGGCCAGGTCAACGTGAATGCCGACGACGCCGAGTCGCTCAAGCAGTTCCAGCAGGCCCAGGGCGAGCTGAGCGGTGCGCTGTCGCGGCTGCTGGTGGTGACCGAGAACTACCCGAACCTGAAATCCGACCAGGGCTTCCGCGACCTGCAGGCGCAGCTGGAGGGCACCGAGAACCGCATCACCGTGGCGCGCGGCCGCTACATCCAGCAGGTGCAGGACTACAACACCTACGTCCGCTCGTTCCCGCAGCTGATCACCGCCAAGATCTTCGGCTACAAGGAAAAGCCGAACTTCACGGTGGAAAACGAAGCGCAGATCTCGCAGCCGCCGTCGGTGAAGTTCGGCGCGCAGCCAGCGGCCCCGGCGCCCGCGCCCCCGCCGCAGCAGGCCCCGGCCCCGGCCCAGTAAGCCGGTGAACACCCGCCTGCTGCTGCGCGCGCTGTTGCTGCTGTGCCTGTGCCTGGCCCTGCCGGCCTGGGCGCAGGCCGACGCGGCGATCCCGCCGATGACCTCGCCGGTGGTGGACACCACCGGCACCCTGGATGCCGCGCAGAAGCAGGCGCTGGAAGCCCAGGCGCTGGCATTGCAGCAGCGCAAGGGCAGCCAGCTGCAGATCCTGATGGTGCCCAGCACCCAGCCGGAAACCATCGAGCAGTACACCCAGCGCGTGTTCGAGCAGTGGAAGATCGGCCGCACCGGCGTGGATGATGGCGTGCTGCTGGTGGTGGCCAAAGATGATCGCCGGGTGCGGATCGAGCCCGGCTACGGGCTGGAGGGCGCCATTCCCGATGCCATCGCCAACCGGGTGATCCAGGAATACCTGGCCCCGCACTTCCGCAGTGGCGACTACGCCGGCGGGCTGGTCGACGGCAGCGCCGCCCTGGTCAAGCTGATCGACGGCGAGGAACTGCCGGCGCCAGTCAGTGCCCACCGCGAGCCCCGTGGCAGTGGCGGCGATGGCTTCACGATGGCGCTGGTGATCGGCTTCTTCGTGGGTACCTTCGCCCGTGCGCTGCTGGGCTGGCTGCCGCGCCCGGTGCGCGCGCTGCTGGGCGGTGGCGGCGCGGCGGTGGCCGCGTTCCTGTTCACTTCGCTGTGGCTGGCCAGTGGCCTGGCCGGGCTGATCGGCCTGTTCGTGGGCTTCTCCTCCGGCCGGGTCGGCCGCTTCGCCCGCAACAGCGGCTGGGGCGGCGGTGGCTTCGGCGGCGGGGGTGGCTGGGGTGGTGGCGGTGGCTTCGGCGGCGGAGGCGGCTGGGGCGGTGGTGGTGGGCGATCCGGAGGCGGTGGCGCCTCGGGAGGCTGGTGATGCGCATCTGGCGCCATCTGTTCGCACCCTCGCTGCAGCGGACCTTTCCGCCGGACGCGCTGCAGGCCATCACCGATGCCATCGCGCAAGGCGAGCAACGCCACGGCGGCCAGGTCATGTTCGCGGTGGAAGCGGACCTGCCGCTGACCGCGCTGTGGCAGGGCATCACGCCCCGGCAGCGGGCCGAGCATGCCTTTGCCCAGCTGCGCACCTGGGATACCGAGAACAACAACGGCGTGCTGGTCTACCTGCTGCTGGCCGACCATGCCATCGAGCTGGTCGCTGACCGCGGCCTGCGCGGCAGGGTGGGCGAGGCGCAGTGGCAGGCGGTGTGCGCGCACATGCAGCAGCAGCTGCGCGGGGGCGCCCTGCAGGACGCGGTGCTGCTGGCCATTGCCGAGGTATCGCACATACTGGCGGGGCACTATCCGCCCGGCAGCGGGTCCAAGGATGACGCCCTGCCCAATACCCCGCAGTTCCTTGGTTGAGGTACGGCGGCGCTGGCCCGAGAATAGCCGCTTACCTGCAAGGCATCGCCCATGATCTATCTCCACGACATCGACCCCATCGCCATCTCGCTTGGGCCGGTCAAGGTGCACTGGTACGGCATCATGTACCTGCTCGGCTTCACCGCGGCCTGGTGGCTGGGGCGGCGGCGCATCGCGGCGGGGCGCCTGCCGGGCGTGGATGCCAACGGCTTCTCCGACCTGCTGTTCTACGCCATGCTCGGCGTGGTGGTGGGCGGCCGCGTGGGGTACATGCTGTTCTACGCGCTGGGCGATTTCCTGCACAACCCGCTGCTGCTGTTCAAGGTGTGGGATGGCGGCATGAGCTTCCACGGCGGCCTGCTGGGCGTGTTGTTCGCCTCGTGGTACTGGTCGCGCAAGCACCGCCTGCACCTGGGCGACACCATCGACTTCATGGCGCCGCTGGTACCGCTGGGCCTGGGCTTCGGCCGCATCGGCAACTTCATCGGCGCCGAGCTGTGGGGCAAGTACACCGACGGCACCTGGGGCGTGGTGTTCCCCACGGGCCTGCCGTCCCCGCTGAACCAGCTGGACATGCCGGCGCTGCGCGAGCAGTTCGCCACCGGCGCGCTCAACCAGTTCGCCCGCCACCCCTCGCAGCTGTACGAAGCACTGCTGGAAGGGCTGGTGATGTTCGTGGTGCTGTGGGCGGTGTCGGCCACGCCGCGCCACCGTTACCTGGTGTCGGGCCTGTTCGCGCTGATGTACGGCGTGTTCCGCTTCGCGGTGGAATTCGTGCGCATGCCCGACAACGGCGTGTACCTGGCCTTTGACTGGTTCACCCGCGGCCAGCTGCTGAGCCTGCCGCTGGTGGCGCTGGGCCTGGTGCTGCTGGCGTTGTCGCGCCGCGCGCCGGTGCTGCAGCCGGTGCTGCCGGCCACGCCCGCCACCGCCGGGAGCAAGGCATGAAAGCCTACCTGGACCTGCTCGAGCATGTGCTCGAACACGGCGCGGAAAAATCCGACCGCACCGGCACCGGCACGCGCAGCGTGTTCGGCTGGCAGATGCGCTTCAACCTCAATGACGGTTTCCCGCTGGTCACCACCAAGAAACTGCACCTGCGCTCGATCATCCACGAGCTGCTGTGGTTCCTGAAGGGCGACACCAACATCGGCTACCTGCAGGACAACCAGGTGCGGATCTGGGACGAGTGGGCCGACGAGAACGGCGACCTTGGCCCGGTCTACGGCAAGCAGTGGCGCAGCTGGGCCACCGCCGATGGCGGCAGCATCGACCAGATGCAGTGGCTGGTGGACGAGATCAAGCGCAACCCGGATTCGCGCCGGCTGGTGGTGAGCGCCTGGAACGTGGGCGAGCTCTCGCAGATGGCGCTGATGCCGTGCCACAACCTGTTCCAGTTCTACGTGGTGGACGGCAAGCTGAGCTGCCAGCTGTACCAGCGCAGCGGCGACATTTTCCTGGGCGTGCCGTTCAACATCGCCAGCTACGCGCTGCTGACCCACATGGTGGCGCAGGCGACCGGGCTGGGCGTGGGCGATTTCGTGCACACGCTGGGCGATGCGCACCTGTACTCCAACCACTACGAACAGGCCCGCGAGCAGCTGGCGCGTGAACCGCGCGCACTGCCCACGCTGTGGCTGAATCCGGACGTGACCGATCTGTTCGGCTTCCAGTTCGACGACATCCGCATCGACGGCTACCACCCACACCCGGCGATCAAGGCGCCGGTGGCGGTATGAGGCGGGCGCTTCGAGTCGCGTTGCTGATGTTGTTGCCGGCCGCCGCACAGGCCGCCGCGCCATCGCTACCGTTGGCCGCGCAGGTCAATGCGCAGATCGTGCAGCGCCAGGTCAACGAAGGCGTCGCCGCGATGGCCGGTGCCTCCGGCGCGGGCCTGATGCCGGGCGACCTTCCGGCCGCCTGTGAGCCGGGCATGCGCAGCGCCGTGGCGGGCATGTCCAACGAGCTCGTGCGCTTCATGCAGGGCACCTTCAATGATCCGGCCTACCAGCGCACGTTCGAACAGCAGCTGGCCCAGGCGTATTCGCCCGATCAGCTGCAGGCGTTCCTGGACCGCAGCGCGGCGGGCGACCTCACCGCGTTGAGCACCGAGGTGATGTCCGCACCGGGCCTGCAGGCCACGCAGGACGCGCATCTGGCCCGCCTCACCGAGCAGGCCGACCGGGCAATGGAAGCCGACCCGCGCCTGCAGAAGGCCCTGGTCGATGTGCGCGCCGCGCAGGATCGCTGCGACGCAGTGCGCATGGAAGCAGAGGAATCATGAAACTCTCGCTGATCGTCGCGCTCGACCACGACCATGGCATCGGGCATGCCAACCAGCTGCCCTGGCAGCTGCCGGACGACCTCAAGCGTTTCAAGGCGCTGACGATCGGCAAGCCGATCCTGATGGGCCGCAAGACCGCGCAGTCGCTGGGCCGCGCGTTGCCGGGCCGGCCGAACCTGGTCCTGACCCGCTCGGGCCAGGTGCCGTTCGACGGCATGCAGGCGGTGGCCACCCTCGACGAAGCACTACAGTTCGCGGCCGCTGCCGGCGCGGACGAACTGTGCGTGATCGGCGGCGGCGAGATCTACCGCCTCGCCATGGCGCAGGCCACCGACCTGCACCTGACATGGGTGGATACCCGCGTCCAGGCCGACACCCACTTCCCGCCGGTCGACCCGCAGGCGTGGGTTGAAGTGGCGCGCGAACACCACGCTGCTGATGCGCGCCATGCATTCGCGTTCGATTTCGTGGATTACACGCGAAAGGCGTAACGTCAGAAGCAACAGCAACAGCAACAGCCTTCGCCTGCGAGGGTCTCTGGCTTGGCTGGCGCCGGTGGGTTCACGGCGCCCCCCGTACCCCCGCCACCGTCGGCCCACTGCAGATACGTTCGCAGGCCAAGGCTTTGGCTTTTGGCGCAGGGCAACGGCGTACCGACCAACGGTCGGTACCTACCGACGTGGTAGAGACGCGTTACGCGGTCGTGGGGGTACCATCGCCCGCATTCCCGGCCGGCTCACGCGCACGACGTGGCTGCTGTTGCTGTTGATTCTGGCGCTGCCCACGCGGCGGCCGGCCATTGCCGTTGTTGCCCGGATTACCTTCGCCGGCCGGACGACGTGCCGGCGGACGCGGCGGTGCAACCGGCTTGGGCACATCGCGGCCCGGCACCTGCACCACGCGCAGTTCTTCGGTATCCAGCTGCAGTGCCGTGAGCTTGCCGCCCCAGACCGCACCGGTATCGATCGCATGCACGCCCTGGGTGATCGTCAGGCCCAGTGCCGACCAGTGCCCGCACACGATCTTCAGATCGCGCTCGACCCGGCCCGGCACCTCGAACCAGGGATACAGCCCCTGTTCCTGCGTGCCCGGCGTGCCCTTGTCCTCGATCCCGATCCGCCCGCGCGGCGTGCAGTAGCGCATGCGCGTGAGCAGGTTGATGATCGCCCGCGAACGGTCGTAACCGGCCAGCCCGGGCGACCAGCCCGGCTTGTCGCCGTACATGTTGCGGAACAGTTTGCGGTAGCCGCTGCCGTGCAGCTGCACCTCCACCTCGCGCGCGTGCTTCTCGGCCAGCTGCGTGGTCCACTTCGGGGCCAGGCCCGCGTGCACCATCATCCAGCCCAGCTCGCGGTCCACGTGCACCAGCTTCTGCAGGCGCAGCCACTCCAGCAGCACGTCGCGGTCCTCGGCCTGCACGATCCGCAGCAGGTCCGGGTTGACCTTGCGCTGCTCTTCCTCGGTGCGCGCACCGACGGCAAGCAGTGACAGATCATGGTTGCCCAGCACCACCACGCTCTGCTCGCGCAGCGAATGCACCAGCCGCAGCGTTTCCAGCGACTGGCCGCCCCGGTTGACCAGGTCGCCGCAGAACCACAGCCTGTCCACCGCCGGGTCGAAGCGGATCTTCTCCAGCAGGCGCTGGGTAACGTCGTAACAGCCCTGCAGGTCGCCGATGGCCCAGACACTCATGCGTGCGCCTCCATCAGTGCAGCGTGCGCGGAATGGTCAACACGAAGGGCGCGATCGGGGCGGCGAACTCGGTGCCATCGTCGGCCACCATGTCGTAATGCCCCTGCATCGTGCCGTGTTCGGTTTCCAGCATGACACCGGAGGTGTAACGGAAGTCTTCACCCGGGCGCAGCCGCGGCTGCTCGCCGATCACCCCATCGCCATCCACGTGCTCCACCCGGCCATTGCCGTCGGTGATCCGCCAGTGGCGGGCCACCAGGCGCGCGGCCACGCGGCCGCCGTTGTGGATGCGGATCGTGTAGGCAAACGCAAACCGCCCGTCCTCGGGCGTGGACTGGTCATCGAGGAAGCGCGGGGCGACCTCGACCGAGATCGCATAGTGTGCAGCGTCGTTCATCAAGGCAGTTTAGTGAAAGTTTCAATCTTCCGCGCGCGGCACGTTCGCCAACGCGATGAACTGCGCCACTTCCAGCTGCTCGGCGCGCGCATCGCTGCGCACCCCGGCTGCCTCGAACTGCTCGGGTGTCACCACCCCATTCAGTGCGTTGCGCAGCGTCTTGCGGCGCTGGCCGAAGGCGGCGCGGACCACGTCCGCGAAGCGACGGCGGTCGATGATGCCCACCGTGCCGGGATCGCGCGGCACCAGCCGGACCACCGCCGAATCGACCTTCGGCGGCGGCCGGAACGCGCCCGGCGGCACCACGAACAGCGAGGTCACCTTGCACCAGGCCTGCAGCATCACGCTGAGCCGGCCGTAGACCTTGCTGCCCGGCGCGGCGGCCATGCGGTCCACTACTTCCTTCTGCAGCATGAAGTGCATGTCGCGGATCACCGCCGCATGGTCCATCGCGTGGAACAGGATCGGCGAGGAAATGTTGTACGGCAGGTTGCCCACCAGCCGGATCTGGCCGTCGCCGGCCACCTCGGTGAAATTCACCTGCAGCACGTCGCGGTGGATGATGGTGAGTTCGCCCAGCGGTTCTGCGGCCGCCGTCAGCGGCGCGATCAGGTCGCGGTCGAATTCGATCACGGTCAGGCGCGGGTGGCGGCGCAGCAGCGGCAGGGTGATGGCGCCCTGGCCCGGGCCGATTTCGACCAGGCGGTCGTCGTCCTTCGGGTTGACCGCCAGGACGATCTTGTCGATGTAGGTGCGATCGGCCAGGAAGTGCTGGCCCAGCTGCTTTTTGGCCGGCGCGGTAAACCCGGCGGCCGAGGGGGAATGCGGGGAAGTCATGGCACCAGTGTACGTTGGCGCGCCAGCCGGGCACACCACTGCGTGGCGGCAAGCAGGCTGGAGGGGTCGGCGATGCCGCGCCCGGCCAGGTCCAGCGCGGTGCCGTGGTCGACCGCCACGCGCGGGTAGGGCAGGCCCAGGGTGATGTTCACCGCCTGCTCGAAACCGCTGTACTTGAGCACCGGCAGGCCCTGGTCGTGGTACATCGCCAGCACCGTGTCGAACCCGGCCAGCTTCTGCGGCAGGAAGGCGGTATCGGCCGGCAGCGGGCCGACCAGGTCCATCCCTTCGGTGCGCAGCCGCGCGAGCAGCGGAATGACCAGGTCCAATTCTTCACGGCCCAGGTGCCCGTCTTCACCCGCATGCGGGTTCAGCCCCAGCACGGCGATCCGCGGCGTGGCGATGCCAAAGTCCCCCCGAAGCGCGCCGTGCACGATCCGCAGCGTGCGCGCCAGGCCATCGGCGGTGATCGCATCGGCCACCGCGCGCAGCGGCAGGTGGGTGGTGGCCAGCGTCACGCGGACGATGTCGTTGGCCAGCATCATCACCACCTCCACCCCGGCCTGGTCGGCCAGCAGTTCGGTGGTGCCGCTGTAGGCGATCCCGCCCTGGTTGATCACCGCCTTGTGCACCGGGCCGGTGACCACCCCGTGCAGGTGGCCGTCCAGGCAGGCCTGGCCGGCCTGCAGCAGCGCGCCGATCACCGCGCCGGCATTGGCCGGGTCGGCCTGGCCGAAGCGGGAGGGGGCCGCATTGCGGACCTCGCGCAACGGCAGATCGCCCGGCTGGCGGGCGATGGCGTCTTCAGGAAGCAGGTTCAGTGGCAGCGACAGTGCCGCTGCGGCCGCCCGCAACGTGTCCGGGTCGGCGAAGGCCAGCAGCCGGCAATCGGTGCGCGGCTGCTGGATCAGGCGAAGGCAGAGTTCCGGACCGATCCCGGCGGGCTCGCCCGGTACCAGAGCGAGCTGCGGGATCATCGCCAGTGCCTCAGGGCTTGGTCGGGGCCGGAGCCGGAGCTGCGGCCGGTGCCGCTGCCGGGGTGCGCAGGTCGACGTAGGCTTCGCCGCGCAGTTCCTGCAGGTAGCGGTTGTACTCTTCTTCCAGCTTGCGGCGGCCGATCGTCTCGCGGATCTGGGCACGCTTGTTGTCGGTGCCCGAATCGGTCTGGCGGGTCGCCACGCGCTGCACGATGTGCCAGCCGGCGTCGGTGCGGAACGGCTGGCTGACGCCGCCGTCGCTCAGGCCGGTGACCTGCTTGCCGAAGTCCGGGCCGAACGCCTCGGCCGGGAACCAGCCCAGATCGCCGCCCTGGCCCTTGCTGTTGGTGTCCTCGGACGAGGCCTTGGCTTCGGCCTCGAACTCGGCGCCACCGGCGATGCGCGCACGGATCGAGTCGATCTTGGCCTTGGCGGTGGCGTTGTCCTGCTGGTCGTTGACCCGGATCAGAATGTGCCGGCCGTGATATTCGGTGATGGTCTGGCCCGTGGTGGCGGCGCTGGCATCGCGCACTTCCACCAGCTTCAACAGCTGGAAGCCGCTCGGGCCGCGCAGCGGGCCGACGACGTCGCCGGCCTTCATGCCGGTCATCATCTGCGCGAACGCGCCGGGGATCTCATCCAGCGAACGCCAGCCCAGGTCGCCGCCTTCAAGCGCGTTGGGGCTGTCCGAATAGCGGACAGCGGCCGCGTTGAAGTCCAGCTCACCCTTGTCCAGCAGGCCCTTCACGCCCTCGACCTTCTTCTGGCCGGTGGCGATCTGCTCGGCGGTGGCGCCTTCGGGCAGGGCGATCAGGATGTGGGCCAGGTGGTACTGGGTGCCCGCCGTGGCTTCCTGCTTCAGCGCGGCATCCACTTCGCCCTCGCTGACGCTGATGCGGCTCTGCGCGAAGCTCTGGCGCAGGCGCTGCACGGTGATTTCATCGCGGACCGAGCTGCGGAAGTCGTTGAAATCCACGCCATCGGCGGCCAGGCGCTGGCGCAGGGCGTCCAGGTTGGAACCGTTCTGCTGGGCAATCGCGTTCAGGGCCTGGTTGAGCTCCTGGTCGCTGACCTTGATGCCACTGCCTTCGGCACGCGTCACCTGCAGCTTGACCAGCACCAGGCGCTCGAGCACCTGGCGGCTGAGCACGTCATCGGGCGGCAGCTGGCCTTCGCGGCCGGCGTACTGGGCCTTGATGTTGATGATGGCGCGGTCCAGCTCGCTCTGCAGCACGACATCCTCGTCGACGATGGCGGCGATGCGGTCCAGCGACTGGCCCTGCTGGGCCAGCACCTGCAGCGGCGCGGAGACGGTGCTGACCGCGATCAGGGAGGCGAGTAGGACGGGGAAGGTCTTGGTCATGGGATCAGGTTGGGATCGTAGTCTTCGCGCGTGGGGGCGCCCGTGTTGGCGGGCGGCACGAGATAGAGGTCGTCTCGGTAGTAGCCGAGAATAGCACGGCGCAAAGTGCGGTCCGTGTTCTGGCCGATGGAGCTCAGGCCCTTGAGCACGAACTCGATCTGGAAGGAATTGTTCAGCTCACCCTCGCGGTTGCGCACGTAGCGGCGGGCCAGGGCGCGTACCGCCAGGCAGCAGCTGTCCCACTGCACGCCGCCGATGATTTCCAGCGGCGCCTTGTCCTCGAGCGAGTAGTAGTAGCGGCCCACCACGCTCCAGGTCTGGTTGATCGGGTACAGGAAGGACAGGTCCACCTGTTCCAGCAGGGTGCGCTCTTCCTTGGTCGCGGTGGCCGGAGCGGCCGTGTTGAGGCGGTGGCGGTAGGTCAGGTTGACGATGCCGTCGTTGGACATCAGGTAGCGCGCACGCACGCTGGCCAGGTCCTCGCGCTTGTACTTGGGGTCCCACTGGTAGGTGGCGCCCAGGTTCCAGCGGTCGTTGATGGCGTAATTGGCATCGGCGATCCAGGCCGACTTGCCCTGTTCAACCTGCGTATTGGCATACGGCAGGCTCACACGCGAATCATCGAAGTACAGGATCTGCCCGACGCTGGCGGAGAAGCGCTCGCGACCGGTTTCCTGGTTGATGAAGCGGGTGCTGAGCGCCATGGTCAACTGGTTGGCGTCGTTCTGGCGATCTGCGCCGGTATAGCGGGAGTCGCGGAACAGCTGGCCCCAACTGAAGGTGAAGTCACGAGTATCGAAGATCGGAAGATCATTCTGGTCGCGGTAGGGCGTGCGCAGGTAGAACAGGCGCGGCTCCAGCGTATGCAGGTACGAGGTGCCGCCGATGGTAGTCTCGCGATCGAAGAACATGCCCGCGTCCAAGCTTGCGATCGGGACACTGCGGTGCGGCGAAGTGTTGCCCCGCAGCTGCTCGGGAGTAGGGTTGGTGATGCCGGCGTTGGCCAGCGCCTGCAACCGGGTCTGGTCCGCCAAGCCGCGGTCCAGCTCGTAGCCGGTGTAGCGGTAGGCCAGGGTCGGCGTGACATACCAGGACGCGCCTGCGAACGGGAACGTCACGTATGGCTTCACGTCCAGTCGCGAACCGTTGAAATACGGGGTCACCACGCCGCTGTCGGCATAGTCGTCATCGATGCCCAATTTCCCGTCGACGTCGTCATGGGTGAAGTGCACCGCTTCGGCGTAGACGCCCACTTCCAGCCACGGCAGCAGCGGCTTGTCCCAGTTGACGAACAGGCGGGGCTGCCGGGAGTAGGGCAGCGACGCGTCGGTCAGGGTGTAATCGGTGTTCTGCCAGTAATCGGCCATCAGCCCGGCGGTCCAGTTTTCACCGGTACCGTAGATGCCGACCTGGCTCTGCAGGCTGGAGGTGGTCACCCCCAGCAGCTTGCTGGAGAAGTCTTCGGTGTAACGCTCGTCGCTGACCCAGGCGATGTTGGCGCGGGCCTGCCAGTTGGCGTCGATGTTGTGGTAACCCTGGTACTCGACCTGGCCCCGGTCGCGGTCACGCAGCTTGTCATTGGGCAGGTAGGCGGTCTGCAGTTCGCCACGGCCGCCGTCATAGAGATAGCGGAACTCGTTGTCGAGCATCAGGCCGCGCTTGCTCATGTAGCGCGGGGTCAGGGTGTCGTCGTAGTTCGGCGCCAGGTTGAAATAGATCGGCTGGGCGTAGTCGAAGCCGTTGCGCCCGGACATGCCCAGCTGCGGGTACAGCAGGCCGGTCTGGCGGCGGTCGTCGATCGGGAACTTGAAGTACGGCGCCCACAGCACCGGCACGTTGCCGATGCGCAGCACCGCGTTGCGGGCGGTACCGAAGCCTTCGTCGTTGTCCACGTCGATCTGCGGCGCCGACAGCTTCCACACCGGCTGCGAGGGGTCGCAGGTGGTGTAGGTCGAGCGGTGCATCTGGCCCACCGAACCCTGCAGGTCGATCGAGTCGGCGGCGCCATGGCCGCGGCGGTCCACCAGCTGGTACTGGATGTCGCTGATCTTGTGGGTGTCCGATTCCTGGTTGCCTTCGGCGCGCTTGGCCTTCATCCGGATCGACGAATCCTGGTAGCGCACATTGCCTTCGGCGATGTAGTTGCCGCTTTCGGTGTCGAAGCTCAGGTGGTCGGTGCCCAGGAACTGGTCGCCGCGCTTGAGCGCCACGTTGCCCTGGTACTGCGGCACGGTTGCGGTACCGGAAAGCGTATTGCCTTCGATATCGGTGGGTTGCTGGTCGCGGGTTTCGGCCGCGGCCTTGTCCGCCACAGGGGCGTCCTGGAAGGCGGGCAGGACATCGGTCACCGGGCACAGGCCCCAGTTCACCGGTTTGTCGTCGGCCATGGCCGGCAGGCAGATGGCGATGCTCAGGGGGAGAGGCAGCAGGCGGAGGGCTCGGCGCACGCGGGATTCGGATTCGGACGAAAACGGATCGTAGCTTGCCCCATCCCTTGCATAGGGGCAATGAAGGCTTGCCGCAGCCGAGGGTTCAGGTTCATCCGGACCGTGGCAGCGACGGCCACTGGCCAGCACCCATCAGAGCATCGCGCCCACATGCGCGACAGCGCATTCGGCAAGGGCCTGCAGGTCGTATCCGCCCTCCAGCATGGACACCATGCGGCCGCCGCCATGGCGGCGGGCCAGGCCGCGCAGCTCGGCGGTGATCCAGGCGAAATCCTCGGTTTCCAGCATCAGGTCGGCCTGCGGATCGCGCAGGTGGGCATCGAAACCGGCCGAGACCAGCAGCAGCTGCGGGCGGAAATCGTCGATGGCCGGCAGCATTTCGTCGGCCCACGTGTTGCGGAAACGGAAGCTGCCGCTGCCCGGGGGCAGCAGGATGTTGAGCAGGTTGCCCGCGCCACGGTCGCGGCGCAGGCCCGAGTTGGGGAACAGCCCGGCCTGGTGCGTGCTGTAGTAAGCCACGCGCGGGTCGGCCACGAAGATGTCCTGGGTGCCGTTGCCGTGGTGGACGTCGAAATCGACCACCGCGATCCGCTCCAGCCCATAGCGGTCGCGCGCGTACGCGGCCGCGATGGCGATGTTGTTGAAGAGGCA
The DNA here is from genome assembly GCF_059134105.1 of Stenotrophomonas sp. FBCC-B152. Lineage (NCBI taxonomy): Bacteria > Pseudomonadati > Pseudomonadota > Gammaproteobacteria > Lysobacterales > Lysobacteraceae > Stenotrophomonas > Stenotrophomonas sp. FBCC-B152. Next base: position 303,866 of record NZ_CP101442.1, read on the forward strand.
GAACCCCATCGCGGTGGTCGCGGTGGCATGGTGGCCGGGCGGGCGCACCGCGCAGAACGCCACCGGATCCTCGCCCAGCATTACCGCATCGACGGCCACCACGCCGGCGCCGGCGGCATGCAGCGCGGCGCTGGCCGAGCCGGGCGAGGTCATGGTGTCCATGTCGATCAGCCGCAGCGGCTCGGTCTGCGGCGCCAGCACCTGATCGATCAGCGCGCTGTCGTGCACGCGCGCCAGTTCGCCGAACTTGGCCGGTGGCGCCTGGCGCCAGTCCAGCTGGTCGGGGTAGGCGGCCCGCAGGGCATCGAGCACCACCTGCAGGCGTTCGGGGCATTCGGGGTGGCCGCGGCCGGGATCGTGTTGCAGACAGGCGGGATGGGTGAAAACCAGCATGCGGACAGGGTTCCGGGGCGGTGGGGCGGCTCAGCCGTGGCGGCGGGTGTGCCGCCAGAGGACCTCGCCGTGGCCGTCGGCGCGGGCGAGCACGCGGGCCAGCACGAACAGCAGGTCCGAGAGCCGGTTGAGGTAATGCAGCGCTTCGGCGCGCACCGGTTCCTGGCGGGCCAGGGTGACGGTTTCGCGCTCGGCGCGGCGCACGATGGTGCGGGCCAGGTGGCAGCGTGCGGCGGCTTCGCCACCACCGGGCAGGATGAATTCCTTCAACGCGGGCAGGTCGGCGTTGTAGCGGTCCAGCTGGCGCTCCAGCGCCTCGACGTCGCCCGTCTGGATCGCCGCATGGCCGGGAATGCACAGCTCGCCGCCCAGGTCGAACAGCTGGTGCTGCACCGTGGTGAGCAGCGCGCGCACGTCATCGGGCAGCGCCACCGCCAGCAGCACGCCGAGCGCCGAGTTGGCCTCGTCCACGCTGCCGAAGGCGTTGACCCGTGCCGCATCCTTGTCCACCCGGCTGCCGTCGCCGAGGCCGGTGCTGCCGTCATCGCCGGTGCGGGTGTAGATGCGCGACAGCCGGTTGCCCATGCGTGCCGGGCTCAGTGCAGCGCGTCGCGGCGGGCGTGCAGCAGCTTGACGACCTGTTCGGTGGCCAGCTGCAGCGCGGCCGCCAGGCCGACGTAGATCGCGGCGGTACGCAGGTAGGGCAGGAACCAGTCCGCATAGTTCCGTGCCCAGCCCTGCAGGGTCGGTGCGGCGACCATGTCGCTGGCCCAGTAGAAGCCGCTCTGCGCGAACAGGTGGCACACCGCCACCGCCGCCAGCAGCAGGGCCGACGCCTTGGCCAGCGCGGTCCAGTCCGCGCCGTGGTAGCCCTTGCGCAGCAGCGCGCCACCGGCCCACATCGCGAAGTAGGCCGGCACCAGCAGCGCGGTACCCGGCGAGACGCAGTAATGCTGCCAGTAGCCGATGCCGCTGGCGCGGATCACCAGCACGTCGATCACGATCGCCAGCACCATCAGCAGCGGGAAGGCCCAGCGGGTCCAGCTGCGCAGGTGGAAGCCGGCAATGAAGAACACCGCCCACGAAGCGTCGGGGATCGCCGCGAAGTGATTGACCCGGGTCGCCGCCATCAGCAGCACGAGCACGAACAGGATGAAGGCGCGTTGGGCAGTGGTGGTCATGGAGGCGGGCGGTGGGAGTCCAGCGTTCATTCTAGCGCCTGCCGCCACGGGGCGTAGCCGGGCCGCACGCACTATCATGGGCGGCATGAGTGAACGTCATGACGTAGTGATCGTGGGCGGCGGCCTGGTTGGCGCCAGCCTGGCCATTGCCCTGGACCGGGCCGGCCGCGATGTCGGGCTGGTCGAGATCGCGCCGGCCGGCGCGCTGCCGCCGGTGTTCGACCAGCGCAACCTCAGTTTCGCCGCTGCCACGGTCAACGCCCTCACCGCGCTGGGGGTGATGCCGCTGCTGGGCTCGGCGGTGGGGCCGATCACCCGCATCCACGTCAGCCGCGCCGGGGATTTCGGCCGGGTCCAGATGGACGCCGCGCAGTACGATCGCCCTTGGTTCGGCCAGGTGGTGGTGGCCCGCGATTTTGGCCAGGCACTGGAAACCCGCCTGCAGGGCCTGCGTCACCTCACCCGCTACCGGCCCGCGCGGTTCGTGCGGCTGGGCGCCACCATCGATGGCTGCCGCGAAGTGGTGATCGCCGACGATAGCGGTGAGCGCACCCTGCTGGCGCGGCTGGTGGTCGGCGCCGATGGCACCCGCAGTGGCGTGCGCGAGGCGCTGGGCATCGGCGTGGACGAGCACGATTTCCAGCAGACCCTGTTCGTGGCCCGCGTGCGCGCGGCGCGCGCGCCGGACGGCACCGCGTTCGAACGCTTTACCGATACCGGCCCGACCGCCCTGCTGCCGCGTGGCGACCGCCACTACGGGGCGGTGCACGGCGTGGCCCGCGACCAGGCCGATGCGGTCCTGGCACTGGACGACGCGGCGTGGCTGGGGCGACTGCAGCAGGCCATCGGCTGGCGCGCGGGGCGGCTGCTGGAAAGCGGCCCGCGCAGTGCCTACCCGTTGGTGCAGGTGCTGGCGCAGGATCTGGTCGGCGAGCGCGCGGTGCTGCTGGGCAATGCGGCGCAGACCATCCACCCGCTGGGTGCGCAGGGCTTCAACCTGGGCCTGCGCGACGCGCTGACCCTGGCCGAACTGATCGAAACGGCTGACGACGTGGGCAGCGATGCACTGCTGCAGGCGCATGTCGCGCGCCGGGACGAGGATCGCCGCCAGACCATCGCGTTCTCCGGTGGGCTGGCGCGGCTGACCAGCAATCCCGCGCCGCTGATGCGGCCGCTGCGCAGCCTCGGGCTGCTGGCGGCGCAGGCCACGTCGATGCAGTCGATGCTGGTCGGCGGCGCGATGGGCTTCCGCGGCGAAGTTCCGGCGCTGTGCCGTGGAGCCGGCGCATGAGCCGGCGCGCGCGCGATGTAATCGTGGTGGGCGGCGGCGTGGTCGGTGCCGCCTGCGCATTGGCGCTGGCCGAGGCCGGGCTGGAGGTCACCCTGGTCGAAGGGCGCGAGCCGCCGGCGTGGCAGCCGCAGCAGCCGGACCTGCGGGTGTATGCCTTCGCCCCGGACAATGCGCAGCTGTTGCGCACCCTCGGGGTGTGGCCGGCGGTGCTGGCCGCGCGCGCCTGCGCGTACCGGCGCATGCGCGTCTGGGACGCTGCTGGTGGCGAGGAACTGCAATTCGACGCCGACCGCCTGGGCCGTGAGCAGCTGGGCTGGATCGTGGAGAACGACCTGCTGGTGGACCGGCTGTGGGCGGCCCTGCCGGCGGCGGGCGTGCAGCTGTGCTGCCCGGCGCGGGTGGACGCGCTGGAACAGGATGCCGACTGCGTGCGCGTGCGGCTGGAGGACGGACGCCGGCTGGATGCTGCGCTCGCCATCGCCGCCGACGGTGCGGACTCGACCCTGCGCCGCCTGGCCGGCGTGGAGGTCAGCCGGCAGGAGTACGGCCAGCGCGGCGTGGTCGCCTACATCGATACTGAACAGGACAACCAGGCCACGGCCTGGCAGCGCTTCCTCACGACCGGGCCGCTGGCGGTGCTGCCGGCCGGCACGCGCCGCAGCTCGATTGTGTGGACGCTGCCCGATGCCGAGGCCGAGCGCGTACTGGCGCTGGACGAGGCGGCCTTCAACGCCGAGCTGACCCGCGCCTTCGGCGCCCGGCTGGGCGCGATGACGCTGGCGTCGCGGCGCGCCGCCTTCCCGCTGCGCCGCCAGCTGGCCAGCGCCTACGTGGCCGGCCGCGTGCTGGCGTTGGGTGATGCGGCGCATGTGGTGCATCCGCTGGCCGGGCAGGGGGTGAACCTGGGCCTGCGCGACGTGGCGGCACTGCATGCCACGGTGCTGCGTGCCCTGCAGCGCCGCCAGGACTGGGCCTCGCCCGACCGCCTGCAGCGCTGGGCCCGCGAACGACGCAGCGAGAACACGGTGTCGGCCTACGGCTTTGACGCAATCAACACCATTTTTTCCAACGACGAGATGCATCTGACCTTGGCGCGTGGTTGCGCGCTGGGCAGCGTGGGCCGGCTGCCGCCACTGGTGTCGGCACTGTGGAAGCGCGCGGCGGGGTTGTAGGTCCCAGGGGATCGAAATCTGGAAGCGGGCCGGGCTGCCACTGCGCAGACTGCGGCGCGGCTGGCGCTGTCCGGCCCCGGCAACACGCCGCGCTTCCCACTACCGGAATTCCCCCATGGCACTTTCGCCCCTCGATCGTCCTCTCCAGCTCCCGGCGGCGGACCGCACCTTCGACCGCGCATCGCGAGGCGTCTCCGGCGGGCTCGGATTGCGGATCACCAGCGTGCGCAACAGTGGCATGGCGTCGAAGCCGCCGCGTGATTCTCCGATCGACACGCGCACTGCGCAGATCAGCGCCCCCAGGATTACCTCCCGTCAGGCAAAGGCAGTGCCGGACGCGCTGCGACGTGAGGGCCCCAGCGCCAGCTGCCAGGATGCACTGGACCGGTTGATGTCCACCAAGCAGGGCCGCCCCCTCAAGGAATGCCTCGCGCTCAATCCGCGCGGTCCCGCTTGACGCTGACCCGTGGCTTGCCGCAACCGGCCCGGGATGATTGATTCTTGAAAGTTGGTGACCCTTGCGTTTCAGCAGACTGAGCGGGTCTGGATGCGCCTCACCGTAACGGGGGCGGCCGCATCGCTCCCCTTCCCGAGGAAGCATCATGAGCATTGCCAAGGTTCTCAACCAGCTTTTCCGGCCGGCGTCGTTCAACGCCGAAAAAGCCGCGCGCGCCATCGTGGCCCACCCGAAGGCGGCAGCCGAAGGCTTCGGTGGGCTGCTTACCCATATCAACAACAAATGTCACCCATTCGGCATCGGTTGTCGTGGCCAGGAAGGCTTTCAGGCGCAGACGACGCTCGACAGGTTTGTTCGCTCACAGGGCGTCGGCGCCCCGACCCAGGCAGATGCGAAGCTGCTGCTTACCAGCCTCAAATGCCTGCAGCGTGACCTGGAAAGCCAGCGTCGCCCGGCCCAGTTGGCTGCCGGGACACACCCCAGCTGGAACAATGACCGCCTCAGCCAATTGAACAAGGCGCTGGAACTGACCCGCAGCCTGCAGCACTTCCGGGGCCCCGCCAGGGGCTGAGATTTCTTCAGCGCCCGGTCCAGGCCAGCACCGTGATCTCCTCACGGTCGTGGTAGAGCTGCTTGGCGCGCACGGTGAGCGGTCGCCCGGCCTGCGCTTCGAACAGCTCCAGGCACAGCCGGGTTTCGTCCCAGCGCTTCTTCATCGGCAGCTTGAGGTTGAAGATAGCGTGCCGGCACCAGCCCTCGCGGAACCACGTGGCCATGCGTTCGGCCACGCGGCGCGGCTGCTCGACCATGTCGCAGACCATCCAGTCCAGCGGCGCCTCGGGCTGCCAGTGGAAGCCATCGGCGCGCAGGTGTTCGACCAGGCCGGTTTCCAGCACGTGCTCGCGCAGCGGGCCGTTGTCCACGCTGATCACGTGCATGTGCTGGCGGGTGAGTACCCAGGTCCAGCCACCGGGTGCAGCGCCCAGGTCGGCCGAGCGCATGCCGGGCTTGACCAATTGTTCGCGCTCTTCCGGGCTCATCAGGGTCAGCAGTGCTTCGTCCAGCTTGAGGGCCGAGCGCGACGGGGCGTCGGGCAGCAGCTTCAGGCGTGGAATGCCCAGCGCCCACGGTGCGCTGTCGCGGGTATTGGCCACGCAGACGAACGCATGGCGACCATCGACGAACACGATGTGTACGCGCGGCAGGCTGGTGTTGGGTTTGTCGGTGAGCAGGCCGGCCTTGCGCAGCGCCGGGCGCAGTGCATTGCCGAAGGCGCGGGCCAGGCCCGCCAGCGGCTTGCCTTCATCCGAATCGGGATGCTCCACCCACATGTCGCCGAAGCGCTGCTGGCCTTCCAGCGCGGCCAGGATGGGGGTGATGCGGTCGGTCGGATCCAGCTCGCGCAGTTCGGCCAGCACCACCAGCTTCTGGCGGGCGAAGATCAGCGAACGCCAGGGCAGCGCCTTGGACAGCGCGGCGCCCTCATCGGTGGCAAACAGCACGTAGCCATCGTTGCGCTGGGTGCGGGCGTAACCGGCAATGTTGGCGTAGGCGGCACGCTCGGCCAGCTCACCGGCCAGCTCGGGTTCGAAGCCCTGCCGGCACAGGCACAGCAGGCCACTCATCGACGCACGCCCATGGCGTGGGAATCAGTAATGCGCACCGTTGATCTCCCCGTACTGGCGCAGCACTGCGCGCGCTGCATCGCGTTCGATGCCGCACACGACCTCGATGCCGCGCTTGTTGAGTTCGCCGATCCAGTCGGCCGGCAGCGGACCTTCATCGAACGGGGTCAGTTCTTCCACATCCTGCGCGCTGGCGCCGATCAGCAGCCGGTCGATGCCGGCCCAGATGGTGGCGCCGTAGCACTGGCAGCACGGCTGCGAGGAGGTGGCCAGGGTGATCGGCGACAGCACGTCGTTCAGGCGCGGGCTCTGCAGGCGCTGCTGGGCCAGCATGTAGGCCATGTTCTCGGCATGCGCCAGCGAGGTGCTGTGCGGCACCACGCGGTTGACGCCGGCCGCGATGACGCGGTCGTCCGGACCAAACACCACGGCGCCGAACGGGCCGCCGGTTTCCGCCTCGACGTTCAGCCGCGACAGTTCGATCGCCAGGGCGACCTTGGCGGCATCACCCGGATACGCACGGGCCAGGTCGATCTGGTCGTGGATCCAGGCGGGCAGGGTGAGGTGGACTTGCGCGTACAGCATGGGACGGGCCTTTCAAATGCGGTGGGGCTTACGCCGACCAGGTGTCGCGCAGGGTGACGCTGCGGTTGAACACGGGGGCGGCGGCGGTGTGGTCGCGGCGGTCGGCGACGAAATAACCGGTGCGCTCGAACTGGAACGACTGTTCGGGCGCGGCGGTGGCCGCAGCCGGTTCGACGTAGCCGGTGACGGTGCGGCGCGACTCGGGGTTGAGGTAATCGCGGTAGGTCTTGCCTTCGGACTCATCATCCGGGTTGGGCACCGAGAACAGGCGGTCGTACAGGCGGATTTCGGCCGGCACGGCGTGCACGGCGCTGACCCAGTGGATGGTGCCCTTGACCTTGCGGTTGGCGCCTTCCATGCCGGGACGCGATTCGGGATCCAGCCAGCCACGCAGTTCGGTGATGGTGCCGTCGGCATCCTTGATCACTTCATCGCAGCGGATGATGCCGGCGCCACGCAGGCGCACTTCGCCACCGGGCACCAGTCGCTTCCAGCCCTTGGGCGGCACTTCGGCGAAGTCTTCGCGCTCGATCCACAGTTCGCGGGCGAACGGCACCTCGCGGGTTCCGAAGGCTTCGTCCTTGGGGTGGTTGGAGAAGGTCAGCGTTTCGGCATGGCCCTCGGGCAGGTTGGTCAGCACCAGCTTGACCGGGTCGACCACGGCCATGCGGCGCGCGGCGGCACTGTCGAGGTCTTCGCGCAGCGCGCCTTCAAGCACGCTGAAATCGATCATCGAGTTCTGCTTGCTGATGCCCACGCGTTCGGCGAACAGGCGCATCGCCGCCGGGGTGTAGCCGCGACGACGCAGGCCCTGCAGGGTCGGCATGCGCGGGTCTTCCCAGCCATCGACCAGCTGTTCGGTGACCAGCGCCATCAGCTTGCGCTTGCTCATCACGGTGTAGTTGATGTTCAAACGCGAGAATTCGATCTGGCGCGGCTTGGCGGCTTCGCGCGGCAGGCCGCGTTCGACCAGCGGCGCGGTCAGCGCATCGTCATGGGCGAAGTCGACGTTGTCCACGCACCAGTCGTACAGGGGGCGGTGGTCTTCGAATTCCAGGGTGCACAGCGAGTGGGTGATGCCTTCGATGGAATCGCCCAGGGCATGGGCGAAGTCGTACATCGGGTAGATCGGCCAGGCGTTGCCGGTGTTCTGGTGTTCGACATGCTTGATGCGGTACAGGGCCGGATCGCGCAGGTTGATGTTGCCGCTGGCCATGTCGATCTTGGCGCGCACGGTGCGCGCGCCGTCCGGGAATTCACCGGCGCGCATGCGGCGGAACAGGTCGAGGTTCTCGTCGACGCTGCGGTCGCGCCAGGGCGAGGGGCGGCCGGGTTCGGTCAGGGTGCCGCGGTAGGCGCGCACTTCCTCGGCCGACAGGTCGCAGACGTAGGCCTTGCCATCGCGGATCAGCTTTTCGGCGGCCAGGTAGTAGGCGTCGAAGTAATCGGAGGCATGCCGCAGTTCGTTCCAGGTGAAGCCCAGCCAGCGCACGTCATCCTGGATGGCGGCCACGTACTCGGGGTCTTCCTTGGCCGGGTTGGTATCGTCGAAGCGCAGGTTGCACACGCCGGCGAACTCACCGGCGATGCCGAAGTTCAGGCAGATCGACTTGGCATGGCCGATGTGCAGGTAGCCGTTGGGCTCGGGCGGGAAGCGCGTCTTGATCGCGGCATGCTTGCCGGCGGCCAGGTCCTCGCGGACGATCTGACGGATGAAATCCCGCTTTTCGTGGGTTTCCGGAAGGGCGTCGGTGGGGGCGGCAGTAGGCTCGGACATGATGCGCAGGCAGAAGGCAGAAAGATTGCCAGTCTAACGCGTCCCTCCGGGGCGCGTTAGACGGTAGGTGCCGACCGTTGGTCGGCACTCATTCGAGCGCCAGCGTATGCTGCCCCCCAGAACCCACGGGAGCACCCCATGCACGTGATCTACCAGGCCGACAACCTGTTCGACGCCCATCTGGTCAAGCACGCGCTGGAGGCGGCGGGCATCCCGGCCTTCGTGTTCGGCGAGTCGCTGTTGGGCGGGATGGGCGAGCTGCCGCTGTTCGGGGTGCTGCGGGTGTGCGTGCCGGACCTGGCCAGGCCCGAGGCGGAGCAGATCGTGGCGGGGCTGGACTTGGGCGGGCCGGAGGATGACCCCATATGGGACGGTGACGAAAGCGCCGGCCCGTTGCCGGCCTAGGAGAGCGCCATGTTGGGGATTGCCAAGGGCCTGTTGGGTATCGGGGCGTTCAAGCAGCGCCTGCCGCGCCCGGAAGAGGCGCTGCCCGGCCGCGAACACGCGTTGCCGCTGCACAACCAGCACTACGTGAACAGCCACCCGCTGAAGGACGGCTTTGCCGGGCTGGAGCGGATCCGCTTCGCGATGGGCTGCTTCTGGGGCGCCGAGCGCAAGTTCTGGACCCTGCCGGGGGTGTATTCGACCTCGGTGGGCTATGCGGGCGGGGTGACCCCGAACCCGACCTATGAAGAGGTCTGTTCAGGCCTGACCGGGCACACCGAGATCGTGGAGGTGGTGTTCGACCCGGCCATCATCAGCCTGGGCGAGCTGCTGCAGGTGTTCTGGGAGAATCACGACCCGACCCAGGGCATGCGCCAGGGCAACGACACCGGCACCCAGTACCGTTCGGCGGTCCACGCCACGTCCCAGGCGCAGTTCGATGCGGCGCTGGCCAGTCGTGATGCCTACCAGCAGCGGCTGACCGAGGCTGGGTTGGGGGCGATCACTACCGAGATTCAGTTCCCGGCGCCGGAGTATTACTACGCTGAGGATTACCACCAGCAGTACCTGGCCAAGAACCCGAATGGCTATTGCGGGATTGGTGGCACTGGGGTGAGTTGCCCGATCGGGGTTGGGGCTTAACAGCTCTAGGTTGCAGATGATTCTGCGGGTGCCGGGCTGTCGCCCGGCAGCTTCACGCATCTGGGCGAACAGCCGGTGGTCCTCGCATGGCCTGAGCTGGGCCGGCGGGTGCGGGTTTGCGGGACACGCCGTAAACCCATCCATGGGGGCTTGGCAAAAACATCCATGTTTTTGACAGTCCCGCAAACCCGCCCCCGCCGACCCCCGACGGTGTGTTGGGGGCCACGGAAGATCAACGGCGGTGCCGATCATTTTCATGCGTTACCGGACGCGGTGGCGTTCCGTGCCGTCGTTTGGGAACCGACGCTACCAGGGGCGCCGCGTAGGGACACGCCGTGCGTGTCTGCTTTTTGCATCCGTACGCGACCAACCATCTGGGGCGGACGGCGGGCAGCCCCCGTAGGGACTGTCAAAAACATGGATGTTTTTGCCAAGCCTACAAGGACGTACTTGCGGCGTGTCCCGGAGCGGGGCTGGCCGACGGCCGCCCTGCCCGGATGAACTGAAACGCCAGCCGTTCGCGAAAACCCCAAAAAAACGGGACGGATGCAATCTCAGCATCCGTCCCGCTTTTGCATCGTCAAACAACGACCGCTTACAGCCGTTCGCGAATCGTCTGGCGCAGCGCTTCCAGGTCCTTGGCGAACGCGTCGATGCCGGCGGCCAGCTTCTCGGTGGCCATCGGGTCGGCGGCCAGGTCGGCGGCAAATTTCGCTGCGTCGATCGGGGTGACGTTGACCGCTTCGGCGGTACCCGCCACCAGCTTGCGCGGCAGCTCGCCGTGGTCGGCGTCCAGCTTTTCCAGCAGGTCCGGGGAGATGGTCAGGCGGTCGCAGCCGGCCAGCGCTTCGATCTGCGCGGTGGAGCGGAACGAGGCGCCCATCACCACCGTCGGCGAACCGCGGCGCTTGAACTCGGCGTACACGCCGCGCACGAACACCACGCCCGGGTCGGCGTCGATGTTGGCCGGGGCCTGGCCGTTGGCCACGTACCAGTCCAGGATGCGGCCGACGAACGGCGAGATCAGGAACGCGCCGGCCTCGCTGCAGGCCAGCGCCTGGGTCGGGTTGAAGATCAGCGTCAGGTTGCAGTCGATGCCTTCGGCCTGCAGCTGGCGCGCGGCTTCCACGCCTTCCCAGGTGGCGGCGATCTTGATCAGCACCTTACTGCGCGGCACGCCGGCCGCTTCGTACATGGCGATGAACTGGCGCGCCTTGGCCACCGTTGCCGCCGTGTCGTGCGCCTGGTCGGCGTCGACTTCGGTGGACACACGGCCCGGTACCAGCGTGCTCAGCAGCGTGCCCACGCCCACGGTGAGGCGGTCGGCCACGGCATGCACGATGGTTTCGCGCTCGCCCGCCTGCGTGCGGCCCCAGGCCAGTTCGCGCTCGATCAGCTCGGCGTAGACCGGCAGGTCGAGCGCCTTCTTGACCAGCGTGGGATTGGTCGTGCAGTCAACCGGCTTCAGGCGCTTGATCGCCTCGTAATCGCCGGTATCGGCCACGACCACGGACAGGTCGCGCAGCTGCGAAAGTTTGGACGGGGTTGCGGTGCTCATTGCGGCTCCTGGAACGTTACCTGGGCCCTGCGCGGTGCGCGGCAGGGACGATCAAATCTTGGGGTTGTGGACGGCCTTCACCCGCAGGCGCAGCTTGCGGCCGCCAGGTGCATCCCAGTCCATGGACTGGCCAACGGCCAGGCCCAGCAGTGCGGTGCCCACCGGTGCGAGGATGGAGACCTTGCCCTGGTCGACATCGGCTTCGCGCGGGTAGACCAGCGTCAGCTCGTGCTTGTCGCCGTGCAGCTCATCTTCGCATTCCACCCGCGAATGCATCATGACCACGCCTTCGGGCATCTGTTCCGGCGCCACCACGGTCGCACGGTTCAGTTCCTCGGCCAGGGCCAGCGCCGCAGGCGTCTTGGCCACGGCGGGCGATTCGAGCATGGCCTCGAGGCGGTCCATGTCGTGGCTGGAAACGGTGATGGAAGGCGGCAGGCCGCTGGCGGTGGACATCTGATACTCCTTGATTATGGAAACCCATGCAAAAAGGCGGCGCCTGCTGGCACCGCCTTTCCCTATTGTGCTGCCTATCCGCGGCGGATGCGACCCAGGCCCGCGGCGCGCCGGCATCGCCGGTTCAGCGTGACCGTCAGGCCCGCGCCTGGAGCGGGGGCGGCCGGTCCGCGGCGCCGTCGGCGGGGTCCAGCATGAACAACGCCTCGGGCAGCCGCTTGAACTGCTCGGCCAGCTGTTCCAGGAACCCGGTCATGGCTGAGCTGCGCCGCCACACCATGGCGATGCGCCGGCTGGGGCGGTCATCGCCCTCGAAATCGAGCAGGCGGATGTTGTCCGAGCGCGGCACCGGCGGCTTCACCGACAGCGTGGGCAGCAGGGTGATGCCGACGTCGGCCGCCACCATCTGGCGCAGCGTCTCCAGGCTGGTGGCGCGGAATTCGGATTTCTCGTTGGCGCCGAACAGCCGGCACACCGCCAGCGCCTGGTCGCGCAGGCAGTGCCCGTCTTCGAGCAGCAGCAGCTTCTGCGTGGAGAGTTCCTGCACGTCCAGGTGCAGGCGGCGCGCCAGCGGGTGCTGGCCGGAGACGGCCAGCAGGAACGGTTCCTCGAACAGGAACTCGGCGTGCAGCTGGTCGTCGTCCAGGGGCAGCGCCAACAGCGCCGCATCCAGCCGGCCGTCGCGCAGCCGGTGCAGCAGCTCGTCGCTTTTTTCTTCGACCAGCAGCAGTTCCAGTTGCGGGAACCGGCCGCGGATGTTGGGGATGACGTGCGGCAGCAGGTAGGGGCCCAGCGTGGGGAAGATGCCCAGCCGGACCGTGCCCGCTTCGGGGTCGCGGCTGCGCCGCGCCGCTTCCTTCAATTGTTCGATTTCGCCCATGATCGAGCGCGCGCGGGCGGCCGCTTCCAGCCCGGCCGGGGTCAGCATCACCTTGCGCGGGGAGCGCTCCACCAGCGGCAGGCCCAGCTCATCCTCGAGCTTGCGGATCTGGGTCGAGAGCGTGGGCTGGCTGACGAAGCACGACGCCGCCGCTCGACCAAAGTGGCGATGGTCAGCCAACGCCACCAGATATTTCAGATCACGTAGGTTCATTTCCTTGTACCTCTAGACGGTAATGGACCGGGCGATGGCGTGGTTTCCCCAGCAGGTAAAAAGGTTCCCCGCAAGCGGGGAACCGGACGTTTCAGGCAGCTTCGGCGACGGCGCCGCTGCTCTTGGGAACGGTAGTGCGGATCAGGTGGTCAAAGGCGCTCAGCGCGGCCGTCGAACCGGCGCCCATGGCGATGATGATCTGCTTGTAGGGTACGGTTGTGCAATCGCCTGCGGCAAACACGCCCGGAACACTGGTCTGGCCGCGGTCGTCAATGACCACTTCGCCGCGCGGCGACAGCGCCACCGCATCCTTCAGCCACTCAGTATTGGGCAGCAGCCCGATCTGCACGAAGATGCCTTCCAGCTCCACCCGGTGGGCATCGCCACCGACGCGGTCCTTGTAGACCAGGCCGTTGACCTTCTGGCCATCGCCCAGCACTTCCTGGGTGAGCGCGCTGGTGATGATGGTGACATTGCCCAGGCTGCGCAGCTTCTTCTGCAGGACCTCATCGGCGCGGAGTTTGTCGTCGAACTCCAGAAGGGTCACATGCGTCACGATGCCGGCCAGGTCGATCGCCGCTTCCACCCCGGAATTGCCGCCGCCGATCACCGCCACGCGCTTGCCCTTGAACAACGGGCCGTCGCAATGCGGGCAGTAGGCAACGCCCTTGTTGCGGTACTGGTCTTCGCCGGGCACGTTCATCTGGCGCCAGCGCGCACCGGTGGACAGGATCACCGAACGCGACTTCAGCGACGCGCCGTTTTCCAGCTTGATCTCGACCAGGCCGTCGTCGCCGGCCGGCACCAGGCCGCTGGCGCGCTGCAGGTTCATGATGTCCACGTCGTACTCGCGTACGTGCTGTTCCAGCGCCATCGCCAGCTTCGGGCCTTCGGTTTCCTTGACCGAGATGAAGTTCTCGATCGCCATGGTGTCCAGCACCTGGCCACCGAAACGTTCGGCCGCCACGCCGGTACGGATGCCCTTGCGCGCGGCGTAGATCGCCGCAGCGGCGCCGGCCGGACCGCCGCCGATCACCAGCACGTCATAGGGCGCCTTGGCGGCGATCTTCGCCGCATCGCGCTTGGCCGAACCGGTGTCCAGCTTGGCCACGATCTGCTCCAGGCTCATGCGGCCCTGGTCGAACACTTCGCCGTTGAGGTACACGGTGGGGACGGACATGATCTGGCGCGCCTCGACCTCGGCCGGGAACAGGCCGCCGTCGATCGCCACGTGCTGGATGCGCGGGTTCAGCACCGCGGCCAGGTTCAGTGCCTGGACCACGTCCGGGCAGTTCTGGCAGGACAGCGAGAAATAGGTTTCAAACCGGTACTCGCCTTCCAGCCCCTGCACCTGTTCGATCACCTCGGCCGTCGCCTTCGACGGGTGCCCACCGACCTGCAGCAGCGCCAGCACCAGCGAGGTGAATTCGTGGCCCATCGGCAGGCCGGCGAAGGCCAGGTGGATGTCCTGGCCCGGCGTGGTCAGCGCGAAGGACGGGGTGCGCTCGGCGCCGTCGCGGCGCACGTCCAGGGTGATCTGGCTGGACAGGCTGACCAGGGTTTCGAGCAGTTCCAGCATCTCCTGCGACTTGGCGCCGTCATCGGCGTGCGCGGTGATCTGGATCGGCCGGGTGACGCGTTCCAGGTAGGTCTTCAGCTGGGACTGGAGGTTGGCATCCAACATCGAAAAACTCCTTGATTCAGGCAAAGGAACTACGTCGACGTACCGCTACGGTACATCTGGGCGGCGTAGGGGTGAACCGAAGCGGGCGCGGGCGCACCGGCTTGGATTCACCCCCACTCCCGTCGCAACGGGAATGGGGATGAGGCGTTGCTTTAGATCTTGCCGACCAGGTCCAGCGACGGGGTCAGGGTCTTCTCGCCTTCCTTCCACTTGGCCGGGCACACCTGGTTCGGGTTGGCGGCGGTGAACTGGGCAGCCTTCAGCTTGCGCAGGGTCTCGGAAACGTCACGGGCGATCTCGTTGGAGTGGATCTCCAGGGTCTTGATCACGCCTTCCGGGTTGATGATGAAGGTGCCGCGCAGGGCCAGGCCTTCTTCGGCAATGTGCACGCCGAAGGCGTTGGTCAGCTGGTGGGTCGGGTCGCCGACCAGCGGGAACTGGGCCTTGCCGACGGCCGGCGAGGTTTCGTGCCACACCTTGTGCGAGAAGTGGGTGTCGGTGGTGACGATGTACACCTCCGCACCGGCCTTCTGGAACTCGGCGTAATGATCGGCGGCGTCTTCAATCTCGGTCGGGCAGTTGAAGGTGAAGGCGGCCGGCATGAAGATCAGGACCGACCACTGGCCCTTCAGGGTGCTGTCCGACACCTTGATGAACTCGCCATTCTGGTAGGCGTTGGCTTCGAACGGCTTGATCTGGGTGTTGATGAGCGACATCGATATTCCTCGTGGTGAAGGGGGATGGGTGAAGCAGCCAACACAGAGTACCGGCTGGGTTTCGATAAGGAAAATGCATTGATTTCATCAATACGATAGACGCAGTCTATCGAAATGGCCTGATTACAGAGTGAACACAGGCCCCTATTCATTTGTATCTGATTGTCTGGAAAGGATTTCCTGGTTTTTCTCGATCCGCGCGCTGATAGCCTCAGGTTATCCAGCGGACAAGGTGCCTGAACGGCCTTTCAGCGCCCCGGCATGGCTGCGACACCCGGTCGCGGGGCCCGGCCCGTGCCGCCATTGGCCTACACTGCGCCCCCACCGACGCCCAGGCCCGCCATGACCGCCGCCCCGCAGGAGATCCGCCAGCTGCTTGCCGCCGCCGCCCGCGCGCTGCCCGGGGTGGAAGGCCGGCACGAAGCAGAACTGCTGCTGCTGCATGTACTGGGGCGTGAGCGCGGCTGGCTGTTCGCGCATGCCACCGACCTGCTCGATGCGACCACGGCGGAAGCGTTCGCGGCGCTGCTGCAGCGTCGCATTGCCGGTGAGCCGGTGGCCTACCTGCTGGGCCGGCGAGGCTTCTGGACCCTGGACCTGGCAGTGAGCCCGGCCACCTTGATTCCGCGCCCGGAAACCGAGCGGTTGATAGAGCTGGCCCTGGAGCGGCTGCCGGAAGGCGTGCCGCTGCAGATCGCCGACCTGGGCACCGGCAGTGGCGCCATCGCGCTGGCGCTGGCCAGTGAGCGCCCGCTGGCGCGTGTCGTGGCCACGGACATGAGTGCCGATGCCCTCGCTGTCGCGGCCGGCAATGCCCGCCAGCACGGGCTGGCCAACGTCGCGTTCCGGCAGGGGTCCTGGCATGCGCCGCTGGCCGGCGAGCGCTTCGACCTGATCGCCAGCAATCCGCCGTACATCGCCAGCGACGACCCGCACCTGGCGCAGGGCGACCTGCGCTTCGAACCGGCCACCGCGCTGGCCTCCGGCACCGACGGGCTGGACGACATCCGCCTGATCATCGAAGGGGCGCCGGCCCATCTGCAGCCGGGCGGCTGGCTGCTGATGGAACATGGTTGGGACCAGGGCGAACCGATCCGCGCGCTGCTGGAGGGCGCCGGATTCGTCGATGTGGAAACCGCGCTGGACCTGGAACAGCGCGACCGGGTGAGCCTGGGCCGGTGGCCCGGCACGCAGCGGTAGAATGAGCGACCGTGATTCCACTGGAGCTCCACCCATGCGCACGCTGTACCCGGCCATCACCCCTTACGACGTTGGCAGCCTGAAGGTCGACGACCGCCACACGCTGTATTTCGAACAGTGCGGCAACCCGCAGGGCAAGCCGGTGGTGATGCTGCACGGCGGCCCGGGTGGCGGCTGCAGCGACAAGATGCGCCAGTTCCATGACCCGGCGAAGTACCGCATCATCCTGTTCGACCAGCGCGGTGCCGGCCGGTCCACCCCGCACGCCGACCTGGTGGACAACACCACCTGGGACCTGGTGGCCGATATCGAGAAGCTGCGCGAGCACCTGGGGGTGGAGCGCTGGCAGGTCTTCGGCGGCAGCTGGGGGTCGACCCTGGCGCTGGCCTATGCGCAGACCCATCCGCAGCAGGTGACCGAGCTGGTGCTGCGTGGCATCTTCATGCTGCGCCGCTGGGAACTGGAATGGTTCTACCAGGAAGGCGCCAACCGCCTGTTCCCGGATGCGTGGGAACACTACCTGGCACCGATCCCGGCCGTGGAACGCCACGACCTGATTTCCGCCTTCCACCGCCGCCTGACCAGTGACGATGAAGCTACCCGCCTGGCCGCGGCCAAGGCGTGGAGCGTGTGGGAAGGCGCCACCAGCTTCCTGCACGTGGACGCCGACTTCGTGAACAGCCATGAAGACCCGCGCTTCGCGCTGGCATTCGCGCGCATCGAGAACCACTACTTCGTCAACGGCGGTTTCTTCGAGGTCGAAGAACAGCTGCTGCGTGATGCGCACCGTATCGCCGACATCCCGGGCGTGATCGTGCACGGCCGCTACGACGTGGTGTGCCCGCTGCAAAATGCGTGGGAGCTGCACAAGGCCTGGCCGAAATCCACGCTGGAAATCAGCCCGGCGTCGGGCCATTCCGCGTTCGAAGCCGAGAACATCGACGCGCTGGTGCGCGCCACGGATCGTTTCGCCGCCTGATCGGCGTGCCTACCAGGTGCCGGCGGACAACGCATCCGCCAGCACTTTCAGTTTCGGCGAGGCCTGCCGCGACGGCGGATATACCAGCGACAACGCACGCGTACGGCCCTCGAACGGTTCCAGCACGCGCTGCAGGCGGCCGTCGGCCAGCGCATCGGCGACCGCGAAATCCATTACCTGCACGATGCCGACCCCGGCCAGTGCGCCTTCCACCAGCGGATCGCCGCTGTCGAAAACCATCCGCGCCGGCGCGGTGAACTCGCGCAGCCCATCACCGTCGCGGAACTGCCAGTCCACCAGCCGCCCGCTGCGCAGGTTGCGCACCGCCAGGCAGGCGTGGTCCTGCAGCGCATCGACGGTTTCCGGCGCGCCATGCCGGGCGATGTAGCCGGGCGAGGCCACGGTCACCCAGCGCAGCGGCCGCAGCGGCCGCGCCACCATGCGCACATCGCTGATCGGCCCGGTGCGCAGTGCGGCATCGAAGCCTTCCTCGACCAGGTCCACCAGGCGGTCGTTGAGCACCAGCTCGAACTGCAGCTGCGGGTAGGTGGCCATCAGCTGGCCGGTCAACGGCACCAGCACCTTGCGCCCGAACATCGACGGTGCAGTCAGCTTGAGCACGCCCGAGGGCGTGCAGGGGCGGTCGCCCAGCCGGCGCTCGGCATCCTCCAGCCCGCACAGCAGGGGCGTGCAGTGCTCCACGAACTGACGCCCATCCGGGGTCAGGCTGACCGCGCGGGTGGTGCGATGGAGCAGGCGCACGCCCAGCTCGCTTTCCAGCCGGCCGATCGCGCGCGACAGCCCCGATTGGCTGATGCCCAGCTGCCCCGCGGCCGCGGTGAAACTGCGGGCTTCGGCCACCTGCACCAGCATGCGCACGGCATTGAGATCCATGGCGATGTCCGATTAATGCGAAAATGCATGACAGAAATCGAAGTATCCGGGTTTATTTGTTCGACGTCATCAATGAGACTGCCCGCCTCCCCCTCGTACCGACCGGCATGACCCACTCCGCACCTGCCTTCCCGCCCCGCCTGGCGCTGACCCTGCTGGCCATGGCCCAGCTGATCATCGCGCTGGACGCCACCATCATCTTCGTGGCCCTGCATGAGATGGGGGTGCAGCTGGGCATCAATGCCCAGCAGCTGCAGTGGATCGTCAGCGCCTATACCGTGGCCTTCGGCGGCTGCCTGCTGCTGGGCGGTCGCGCCGCCGACCTGCTCGGCCGGCGCCGGGTCTACCGCAGTGGCATGGCGCTGTTCGCGTTGGCCTCGCTGGTCGGTGGGCTCAGCAACAGCGGCGGGGTGCTGATCGGCGCGCGCGCGGTGCAGGGCATCGGTGCGGCGCTGCTGTTCCCGGCGACGTTGTCGTTGATCAGCACCCTCTACGCCGAAGGGGCGCCGCGCAACCGGGCGCTGGCGATCTGGTCGATGGCCAGTGCCGGCGGGCTGGCGCTGGGGACGCTGCTGGGCGGCGTGCTCACCCAGAGCTTCGGCTGGTCCTCGGTGCTGCTGGTGATCGTGCCGTTCGCCAGTGCCTGCGCGCTGCTGGCGGGCTGGTGGCTGCCGCGCGATGCGGCGGTGCTGCGCGGGCGCTCGTTCGACCTGGCCGGCTGCCTCACCGTGACCCTGGGCGGCAGCCTGCTGGTGACCACGCTGGTGCAGGCGCCGGAGTGGGGCTGGACCGCGCCGCGCACGCTCGGCTGCCTGTTGGCCTCGGCGGTGCTGCTGGCCGCCTTCGTGGCGATCGAACAGCGCAGCCGCGACCCGTTGATGCAGTTCTCGCTGCTGCGCCTGCGCAGCCTGCGCGCGGCGATGCTGTTGACGATGGTGTTCATGAGCAGCTTCGGCGTGCAGTACTACTTCCTGGCGCTGTACTTCCAGGATGGCTACGGCTGGAGCGCGCTGCAGGCCGGCCTGGCCTTCCTGCCGCCCACGCTGGTGTGCACGTTCGGCATCCGCATCAGCGAACGGATGCTGCGCCGGCGTTCGCCGCGCCAGGTGCTGGCGCTGGGCATGGGCGCCGGCGCGATCGGCATCGGCGCGGTCGCGGTGGCGCTGCCGTATGGCAGCACCTACTGGGCGCTGCTGCCGGGGATCGTGGTGCTGAGCATCGGCCAGGGCATGACCTGGACGGCGATGTGGATCGTGGCCGGGCAGGGCGTGCCGGCCGCGCAGCAGGGCGTGGCCTCGGGCATGGCTGCCACCGCGCAGCAGATCGGTGGCGCGCTCGGCCTGGCGCTGCTGGTGATGCTGGCCAACGCAGGCCGCAGCGCCAGCAGCACCGGCACCAGCCCCGAAGCACTGCAGGGGCTGGTCCACGCGCAGTACGGCGCGGCGCTGTTCGCGTTGCTGGGCGTGGTCGTGGCGTTGTGGCTGCGCCCGGAGAAAACCGGTGCCGCCGTGCCGGTTACGGGGTTGACCGCACCGTAACCTCCAGCGCGGTGAACACCCGCGCCAGGCGTTCCGCCCACGCGCGCTGCCCGGCCGCATCGGCGATCAGGTCCTGGCGGATTTCCAGCTCCACGTGCAGCAGCCCGCGGCCTTCGCCATGCACCGGCACCGCGTAATCACTGGTGCTGCTGACCGAGTACGGTTCGTTGTCGCCCACCACCAGGTCGCCTTCATCGCGCAGTGCCTGCAGCAGCGCATGCGCCAGGCGCGTATCCTGGTGGTACAGCACCCCGGCATGCCACGGCCGGTCAGCACCGTTCATGCGCGGGGTGAAGCTGTGCATCATCACCAGCAAGGTCGGGCGCTCCTGCCCGGCGCGTGCATCCAGCTCGGCGGCAATGCGCGCGTGGTAGGGCGCGTGGATCGCATCGATGCGCTGCTGGCGCTGCGCGGCCGACAGCCCGGCGTTGCCCGGCACCACGGTATGGTCGCTGACCTCGGGAATCAGCGTCGGTGAGGCCAACGGACGGTTGCAGTCGATCACCAGCCGCGAATAGGTCTGGGTGATCGCCCACGCGTCGAGCAACCCGGCCAGTTCGCGGGTGACCCCGGCAATGCCGATGTCCCAGCCGATATGGCGGTCACGCTCGACCTGCGGCAGGCCCAGGTTCGCCAGCACGTCCGGCACCTGCTGGCCGGCGTGGTCGGCGATCAGTACGTAAGGTGAGCGCCCCTGCGGGTGCAGCACGGTGAAGGGCGCAGGATCCTCTGCGCCAAGCAGGGGCGTGGCCGCGAGCGGATGCGTGCGTGAATCAGCCACGCGCCGTCCCATCCAGGTGGTGCTCGATCATCCACAGGCCGGCCCACAGCTTGGCGTCCAGCTGGTAGCCCTGGCCCATCTTCTCCACCAGCCAGGCGGCCGCGCGGGCACGCGGTACCTCATGCACGGTGATGTCCTCGCTGGCGTCGCCGCCACCTTCGCCCACCTTGCGCAGGCCGGTGGCGCGCACGAAGGCGATCTTCTCGCTGCTGGCGCCGGAGGACGTCGGGCCGATCATCAGGACTTCGGCATGGTCGGCGGTCCAGCCGGTTTCTTCTTCGAGCTCGCGCACGGCGGACGCCTCGATCGATTCGCCGGCGTCGATGTCGCCCACCAGCCCGGCCGGCATCTCGATCGTGTTGGCCTGCAGCGGTACGCGGAACTGCTCGACGAACAACACGTTGTCGTCGGGGGTGACGGCGATGATGATCGCCGCCAGTCCGCCGGCATGGGTGCGCTCGCTGTACTCCCACGAACCGCGCACGACCATGCGCTGGTACTTGCCTTCGTAGACGACCTTCGGGGCTTGCGTGTTGGGGCTCATGCGAACTCGCTGGCGGGAGGGGAAATGTCGGGAATGCCGGCCGCGTTGAACAGCCGGCGCCGGGTAAGCGGACCAAAGCGCAGCGCCTCGCACAGCCCCTGCAGCATCTGCGGGTCGGCACTGGAGCGGCTGAAATCGGCCTGCGCCGCATCCAGCGGTGCATCCAGCGCGATGGTGGTCAGCTGCCGCCACAGCAGCGCATGCTCGCGCTGCTCGCGCAGGCGCACCGCCATCTGGGCGGCGCCGCGCAGGCGCAGGAACGGCACTTCGTCCAGTCGCTCGTACAGGGTGTCCAGGCTGCCGAAGTGGGCCAGCAGCACGGCGGCTGACTTGGCGCCGACACCGGTCACCCCGGGAATGTTGTCGACCGCATCGCCGCACAGCGCCAGGTAATCGGCGATCTGGTGCGCATGCACGCCGTGGCGGGCCTTGACCCCGGCCATGCCCCAGCGCTGGTTGCGGGCGTAATCCCACTGCTCGTCATGCTCGAACAGCAGCTGCGACAGGTCCTTGTCGGCCGAGATGATCACCCCGCGCATGCCGGCCGGGCGGCGCGCGTGCAACGCGCTGCCGATCAGGTCGTCGGCCTCGTACTCGGTGTGGGCCAGCACGGCCAGGCCCAGCGCGCTGCACAGCGCCTTGCAGTGCGCGAACTGGCGGCGCAGTGCATCGGGTGCTGGATCGCGGTTGGCCTTGTAGGCGGCATACAGGTTATGGCGGAAGCAGCTGTCCAGCGCCTCGTCGAAGGCAATGGCGATGTGCTGCGGACGCTCGCGTTCGAGCAGATCGAGCAGGAAGCGGGCGAAACCATGCACGGCGTTGGTCGGCCAACCCTGCTGGTCCTGGAATTCATCGGGCATCGAATGCCAGGCCCGGAACACGTACAGGCTGGCGTCCACCAGGTAGAGAGGCGTGTGCACTTAGCCCACCCAGTCCTGCAGCAGCGCGGCCGGATCGGGGCGCTCGCGTTCGGGCACGGCGGTCCTGGGCGTACCGATATGGATGAAGCCGGCAATCCGCTCATGGTCGGCCAGGCCCAGGTGCGCGTGCACCGCCGGGTCGAAGGCCATCCAGGCGGTCAGCCACTGCGCACCAAAGCCCAGCGCCTGCGCGGCCTGCAGCAGGGCGAAGCAGACGCAGCCGGCGGTCATCAGCTGCTCCTGCTCGGGCACCTTCGGGCTCGGCGTGGGGGCGGCAATGACGGTGATGATCAGCGGGGCATGCGAAAAGCGCAGCCGGTCCTTTTCCACCTGTGCATCCGAGGCGGTGGGGTCGCGCTCAAGGCTGCGCCGGGCCAGGAACTCGCCCAGCTGCAGGCGGGCATCGCCGGCGATGCGCAGGAACCGGTAGGGCACCCGCTTGCCGTGGTCGGGCACGCGCACCGCTGAGGCCAGCATCCGCAGCACGGTGGCCGGGTCCGGTCCGGGCGCGCCCAGTTGCAGGGCGGGAACCGAACGGCGGGCGTCCAGGGCTTGCAGCGCAGGGGAGTCGAGCATGGGGTCTCTATCGGGCATCGGGGTGGCCCTGATTATAGTCGGGGCAGTTTGTGACCCTGCTTATGGCGATCTCCTGCCCATTTGCGACAAACCGTGATGAACAGCACTTAATTAATGGCACTCCTTCACGTCGCTGTACTCGCTTCCCACCCGCGCTGGCCTTACGATACAAGGCCTGCCGGCACCCGGGTCATGAGGTTCAAAGTGCGGACTGTTTCACTGTCCCTGACCGGTGGGCCGTCCTACCATCCGTGTGCTGGTGTCTTGGGGACGCCCGTGCCTGTTGTATCCATGCTGCATCCTGTACCAGCGAGGGTGGGGAGCCTTTTCGCATGATCGCCACGCCCAACGTATCGGGACAGCCGGGTCGCGACCCGGCGCTGTTGAAGCTTGCACGCGAGGCCGCCCTGCCGGGCCTGGCCGAGTCGTTCGCGACCGTGATCGCACGCTTCGACGATGTGCTGTTCGACCGTGCCGGCACCGCTGGCGCGTCGCAGCTGCTGTTCCTGGATGGCATGCGTGAACTGCGTCGGCGCCGTGAGGACATCGTGGCCGGCTTCCGTGGGCACCTGGCCAAGGCCTGGGACGCGCTGGAGCACGCTGAGCCGCTGTCGGCCGAAGCCACGCTGGCCGGCCAGGGCGAGGAAGGGCTGAGCCTGGTTCCCGAGCACGTGCTGGAATCGCGGCTGGCGGTGCGCAACTTCGCCACCGTGCTGCTGCGCGACTGGAAGCCGGTACTGGGCCGACTCGACCGCCGCCTGGGCTGGATCGCCGGCGGGCTGGAACTGAACGCCGATACCAATCCGATCAGCCCCGAGCACATCGGCGTGGCCATCCATGAGGCGTTCGCAGACTGTGAACTGGCGCCGGAAGTGCGCCTGGTGCTGATCAAGCTGTGCGAGCGCGACCTGCACGCGCCGATCGGCAAGCGTTACGAGAAACTCGACGAACAATTGGCCGCTGCCGGTGTGATGCCGCAGATGGCCGCCCCGCGCCGCGCCGCGCCGCGTCCGCCCTCGCCCCGGCAGGAACTGGACGAGCTGGTCGAGGCGCTGGAAACCCAAAGCGCTGCTGCCGACGACGGTGCGGCCCCGGCCTGGGCGCGCCGCTTTGCCGACCGCTGGGCGGCCAGCCGCGGCCGCATGCAGTCGGCGCAGGCCGCGCATGACCATGCCAGCGAAGGCCCGGACGGGATGAGCGGCAACCAGGGCATGCTGCTGGAGGCACTGCACGAGTTGCTGCAGCAGACCCGGCATGTCCGCGAAGATGCGACCTCTGCCGCCAGCGTGGCGGTGGGGCAACAGCGCCCGCTGAGCCAGCGCGAAATGATGTCGGTGCTGTCGCTGCTGCAGGCCACGCCGAGTGCGACCCTGCGCGCGGCGATCGGCGAAGACGGCGAATCGCTGGCGCAGCGGCTGAAGAGCGAAGTGCTGTCCGGGGCGACCCGGCTCGGCGTGGACCCGGCGCAGGCGCGCCTGGACCCGCAGGATGAAGATGCGATCGACCTGGTCGGCATGCTGTTCGATGTGATGCTGGACGAGCGCGACCTGGAAGGTCGCTCGCGCGAGCTGATCGGCCGGCTGGTGGTGCCCTTCGTGAAGGTGGCCATGCTCGACCGCCGCATGTTCGTGCAGAAGACCCACCCGGCGCGCAAGCTGCTCAATTCGCTGGCCGAGGCCTGCGAAGGCAACACCGGCGAGAGCCAGGCCGAGCGCGTGCTGATGGGCAAGGTCGAGGAAATCATCGAGCGGCTGGTGGCCGAGTTCAACGAGAACCTGGCCATCTTCCTGACCCTGGAAGAAGAATTCCGCGATTTCCTGGCCCAGCACCGTCGCCGCATCGAGATTGCCGAGCGCCGCGCGGCCGAGACCCAGCGCGGCCAGGAAAAGCTGGAAGTGGCGCGCACCCGCGCGGCCTCCGAGCTGGACTGGCGGATCGCCGACACCGCGCTGCCGCAGGCCATCGGCGATTTCCTGCGCCAGCCGTGGCAGCACCATCTCACCCTGGCCGTGCTGCGCGAAGGCGACGACGGCCCGTCTGTGAGCGAGGCGCTGGCGCTGGCGGACGGGGTCCTGGAAGAAGTGTCCGAAGCCCGCCGCCAGATCGTCGGCAAGCCGTGGCTGCAGGCATGGCACCCGGTGCTGCGCAAGGTGTTTGCCAGTGTCGGCGTGCATGCCGATGGCGCCAACGCGGCCATCGATTCGCTGCATGACACGCTGCAGTCCATCGCCGAATCGCGTCCGGAACTGGAGCGCGCGCTGCCGGAGCTGCCGCAGGTGGTCCTGCCGACGCCGCCGGCCGCGGACAGCGCGGGCGTGGAGCTGGGCAGCAAGGTGGACGTCACCGACTTCGACAACGCCGATGCCGACCGTTTCCGCGGCCTGGAAATAGGCAGCTGGCTCGATTTCGTCGACAAGGACGGCAAAGTCCAAGCCGGCAAGCTGTCCTGGGTCAGCCCGATTTCGCAGCGCCTGCTGTTCGTGAACCGCCGCGGCGTGCGCTTCTGCGTGGCTTCGCCGGAAGAACTCGCCGTCATGGTGCGCCTGGGCCGCCTGCGCGCGCACATCGACGATGGCGCCTTCGACAGCGCCATGCAGGGCGTCATCGATCGCCTCGATACCAAGGGCGCTACGGTTCACTGAGGTTGCCGCTGGGAGCAACGTCAACGTCAACGTCAACGTCAACGGCAGCGTTTCGGGTGCTACGTGCTGGGGAGGCCGACGGGCAGCCCCCTCCGGGACACGCCGTGAATCGCCCTCCGGGCCCCGGCCCAGCCGCCAGCGGCTGTGCGTTCAGTCGCACGCGAGGCAGTGCCTCGCAAGCAGTGCGCCTTCACCCATGGAGGCTTGTCAAAAACATCCATGTTTTTGACAGTCCCTACGGGGGCTACCCGCCGGCCTCCCCCGACGGTGGGTCGCACGCGGATGCAAAGAGCAGCCACGCAGGGCGTGGCTCTACGCGAATCAGACGGCGTCGTGGGCACGGTAGGGTCGGTTCCCAAACGACTGCCGATGCACGGTCCGCGCCCGGTAACGCATGAAAATGATCGACTTCGGCTTTTGATCTTCGTTGGCCACCGACCTACTGTCGAGGGCGGGTCGGGGCGGGTTTGCGGGGGTGTGAGCCGCATGGATGCGGCGACCAAGCCCCCATGGATGGGTTCACGGCGTCCCCCGCAAACCCGCACCGTCCCGCCAAGCCAGACGGCCTTTCAGCACCAGGCTGTTCGCCTGAATGCATGAAGCTGCCAGCCACAGGCTGGCACCCTTGGAACGTCCCGATTCAAGTGACGCTCCACGCCAGCAATCTCCCCGCGCGCGCCACTCAGGTTACGATCACCCCACTTACCGCTGCTCGGGGACATGCATGGCTGTCGAGGTGTTGGGGGTCAAGGAACACGCGCAGGGCGAACGCCGTGTAGCGCTGACGCCGGAAACGGCGCGCAAGTACATCGCGCTGGGCGCCACAGTGTGGATCGAACCGGGTGCCGGGACGCGTGCCGGCTTTACCGACCAGGCCTACCTGGATGTCGGCGCGCAGCTCGCCGATGACGCCCGCCTGGGCCAGGCCGACATCGTGCTGTGCGTGCAGCCGCCGGACACCGCGCGGCTGCGCCAGCTCAAATCCGGCGCCAGCCTGGTCGGCATGCTGCACCCGCAGGCCGACGCCGAACGTGCCGGCATGATCCAGTCGCGTGGGCTGCAGGCATTTCCGCTCGAGCGCCTGCCGCGTACCACGCGTGCGCAATCCATGGACGTGCTCAGTTCGCAGGCCGGCATGGCCGGCTACAAGGCCACGCTGATTGCCGCCCAGCTGGCACCGCGCTTCTTCCCCATGCTGACCACTGCCGCGGGCACCATCCGGCCGTCGCGCGTGCTGGTGGTGGGTGCAGGCGTCGCCGGATTGCAGGCCATTGCCACCGCGCGCCGGCTCGGTGCGCAGGTGGAAGGCTTCGATGTGCGCCCGGAAACCCGCGAACAGATTGAATCGCTCGGCGGCAAATTCCTCGACCTCGGCGTCAGCGCCGTGGGCGAGGGCGGTTACGCGCGGCCGCTGACCGACGAAGAGCGGGCCGAACAGCAGCGCCGGCTGGGCGAGCACCTGCGCTTGGTCGACGTGGTCATCTGTACCGCCGCCGTGCCCGGCCGCCCCGCGCCGAAGATCGTCACCAGTGCGATGGTGCAGGGCATGCGCCCGGGCAGCGTGATCGTCGACCTGGCCGCTGAAACCGGCGGCAACTGCGAGGCGACCCGGCCCGGTGAGACAACCGACGTCGGCGAAGTCACCGTGGGTGGCCCGCTCAACCTGGCCAGCCAAGGCGCGGTGCACGCCAGCGAGATGTACGCGCGCAACCTCTACAACTTCGTCGCCCTGTTCCTGAAGGACGGCGCGGTGGCGTTTGATTGGGACGATGAGCTGCTGGCGAAGACGCGCTGGATTGCCTAGCCACGCAGGGCGTGGCTCTACCGCGCGGGACCCGTAGAGCCACGCCCTGCGTGGCTGCGCGGTGCCGATCAGCGCTTCGGAGGCGGAGGGAGATCCTTCACCGGGTTGGCCTTCAGCCATTCCTGCCGCTGCTCCGGGCTCATGCTGCCCCAGCGCTCGCGCAGGGCATCGCGCTGGGCCGGCGTCATGCCGCGCATCTGCGCGAACAATGCGCGGGCCTGCTCGCGCTGTTCCGGGCTCATGTTCTCGAAGCGGTGGCGGCCGCGCCTGGCCAGCTCACGCTGTTCCGGGGTCATGCTCTGCCAGCGCTGGCCATGTTGCAGCATGCGCTCGCGCTGCGGCGGCGGCGCGTCGTTCCAGCGGTCACGCACCGGCGCGATCAGCGCATCGCGCTGCTGCGGCGTGAGCTTGTCCCACTCCGGCAGCGTCGTGGTCTGCGCGGCGCTGGCCGCGCTCAGCGACAACAGCACCAGCGCCAGGGTCAGTCGCGGTTTCATGTTCACTCCATTGCCAGGTCGGTGGCGCCCAGCCACAGGTACAGGTCCGGATTCTCGTCGAGCACGTCGCCGCTGTCATCCGCGGCCACGCCCGCCACCTGCACCGGTGGGGCCACCGGCGGGCGTGCGGTGAAGCTGATGCCCAGGCCCAGCGCCACCACCAGCGAACACGCCGTGGCCAACCACCAACCGTGCGCGCGCGCCCGCTGCGGCGCATGCCGCGCGGCGCGCAGGCGCGCCAGCGTGGCTGGAGAGAGCTGGGTCAGCGCATGCGCGTGCAGCTGCGCCAGCGCGGTGTCATCGGGAAGGGTGGGGGGCACGGGGCGGCTCACAGTTCAATCTCCAGGTGCTGCTGCAGCGCCTGCCGGGCGCGCGAAAGATGGGTTTTGACCGCGCCTTCGCTGCAGCCCATGGCCGCTGCGGTGGTGGCGCCATCGAGCTGCTGCAGCACGCGCAGGGTGAAGGCCTCGCGCTGGCGTGCAGGCAGGTCGCGCAATGCCCTGACCAGCGCCGCGTACTGGTCGCGCTGCTCGTGCGCCTGGGCCGGGCCCGGTCCAGGATCGGCCCAGTCAATGTCGTGGTCACCGGCCAGCTCGTCGCTGCTGCGCCAGAACCGCAGCCGGAAGCCGCGGCGGCGCTGCAGGTCCACCACCCGGCGGCGCAGGATGCTCCAGAACAGCGGCGACCACTCCGCTGCGGGCTTGTCGCGGTAGGCCAGCATGCGCAGCATCGCGTCCTGCACCGCGTCCAGCGCATCGTCACGCTGGCGCAGCCCGGCCTCGGCGAAGCGGAACGCGCGCGGGCCGATGCCGGCCAGGAACGCATCCAGCGACACCGGCAGCGCGGTTTCGGCATCGGCATCGTCGGCCAGGGTCGGCAGGGAAGGGCTCACCAGCACAGGGTAGCGCTCGCGCAGGGGGATACCGTGAGAACGCACCAGCGCGGCATCGGTTGACCGCCCTGCAGAACGGTTCAGCGCATGGTTATGATGCAGGGGACGGGATGACCGCCGGGAAGAGGGACAGCAATGAGCGACGGGTTCGTGGCGTTGTATATCTTCATGCTGGCTGCGATCGCAGGCCACGTGATCATTTCGCGGGTGCCGGTGATCCTGCATACCCCCCTGATGTCCGGGTCCAACTTCATCCACGGCATCGTGTTGATCGGCGCCATGGTGGTGCTGGGCCACGCGCAGACCCCGCTGGAAAAGATCATCGGCTTCATCGCCGTGGTGCTCGGCGCGGGCAATGCCGCCGGTGGCTACGTGGTGACCGAACGCATGCTGGACATGTTCAAGCCCAGCCAGAAGCGCGATACCGGGGAGAAGGCGCCTTGAACGTCACCACCGCGCAACTGCTGCAGTGGCTGGTGCAGGTGAGCTACCTGGTCGCCGCCACCCTGTTCCTGCTCGGCCTGCAGCGCATGGCCTCGCCGATGACCGCACGCAGCGGCATCCGCTGGGCCGGCCTGGGCATGCTGATCGCCACGGTGGCGACCTTCTTCCTGCCCGACCTGCACAACGTGCCGCTGATCCTGGCCGCAGTGGCGATCGGTACCGGCGTGGCGTGGTGGTCGGCCAAACGCGTGGCCATCACCGACATGCCGCAGATGGTGGCGCTGTACAACGGCATGGGCGGCGGTTCGGCCGCTGCGATCGGCGCGGTGGAACTGCTGCGCTTCTCGTTCCTGGCCAACCGCGATACCACCCATTGGAGCGCGCAGGCCATCGCCGAACTGAGCGCGCGGCAGCCCTCGGCCACGGTGCTGGCACTGGCGGTGATCGGCTCGGCGATCGGCGCGGTGTCGCTGTCCGGCTCGATCATCGCCTGGGCCAAGCTCGACGGGCGGCTGGACCGGCGGGTGACCTTCCCCGGACAGCAGGCCTTCAACCTGCTGGTCGCGCTTGCGGTCGTCGTGTTGGGGATCTGGGCAGCGGTGAGCCTGAGCCCGGTGGCGATCATCAGCTTCTTCGTGGTGGCGCTGGCGCTGGGCGTGTTGATGACCCTGCCGATCGGCGGTGCCGACATGCCGGTGGTGATCTCGCTGTACAACGCATTCACCGGCCTGGCGGTCGCCTTCGAAGGTTACGTGCTCGGCAACGAGGCGCTGATCATCGCCGGCATGATGGTCGGCGCGGCCGGCATCCTGCTGACCCGGTTGATGGCCAAGGCGATGAACCGGCCGATCAGCGGCGTGCTGTTCTCCAACTTCGGCGGGGGTGGCACGGCGCAGGAAATCACCGGCGCGCAGAAGCCGATCGAAGCCAGCGACGTGGCTGCCATGCTGGCCTTCGCCGAACGCGTGGTGATCGTGCCCGGTTATGGCATGGCCGTGGCCCAGGCCCAGCACAAAGTGTGGGAACTGGCGCAGCGGCTGATCGAGCGCGGCATCAAGGTGAAATTCGCGATCCACCCGGTGGCCGGGCGCATGCCGGGCCACATGAACGTGCTGCTGGCCGAAGCGGGGGTGCCGTACGACCTGATCGCCGACATGGACGACATCAACCCCGAATTTCCCACCACCGACGTGGTGCTGGTGATCGGCGCCAACGACGTGGTCAACCCGGTGGCGCGCACCGACCCGGCCAGCCCGATCTACGGCATGCCGATCCTGGACGTGGTCAACGCCCGCAACGTGGTGGTGATCAAGCGCGGCAAGGGCACCGGTTTCGCCGGCATCGAAAACGCGCTGTTCTACGCCGACAACGCACGCATGCTCTACGGCGATGGCGCCGGCGCGGCCAGCGCGCTGGTCAGCGAGCTCAAAGCCCTCGACGGCGGGCATTGACCGAAAAGCATCTGGAGGCACAGCCCCCCTGAGTCAGGGGGGCGGCCGCGAAGCGGCGGGGGGTCTGGGTGAATGATGATGCGCGGGGCCCGCGGTTTGCGCAGCGAACCGTGGGAGCGCCAGCGCAGAATGCGTTGGCGTTACCGCGCGATCCACCAGCCGACGACAAGGGCAACTGCCAGCCACAGCACCTCGCCAACCCCGTTGGCCAGCTGAACCAACGTGAACGCCATGAACGGCCCCATGCGCAACGCTGATTCCCACGGATCCAGTCCCAGCGAGCCGCCCAGGTAGGCCGAGGCGATGCCCCAGTTGGCCGCCAGCGCCACCAGCACGGTGCCCAACAGGGTCAACGCCACCCGCGGCAGGCCGCCGCGCAGGTTGCCCAGGCGCAGCATGAAACCCAGCTCCAGGGCCACCAGCACGGCCATCCAGCCCGCCTGGCGGCCGCTCAGCAGTGCGATGAACAACCAGGCCAGCGTGGCCGTGACGACTCCAAGCAGCAACAGCGGGGGCCAGAGCCAGTGGGCGGACCTGGCGGGCGCAGAGGTGGGCGGCATGCATTCTTCCTTTGGTCCACCACAGGATACCGGCTTGCGGGGTGACCGGCGCGTGGCCGGCCGCTGGGCTAAAATGAGCGCCTTGCGGGAATTGGCCGCGACCCCATATCGATCCACATGTACTCCCGTAGCAGCGAACCCGTCCACTTCGAACGCGACTGCGAGGCCGTCATGGTCCCGCAGGGCGAAACGGTCACCTTGCCCGCCGGCAGCTATGGGTACATCACCCAGGCGCTGGGCGGCAGCTATACCGTGTTCGTCGAAGGCAATCTGTTCCGCATCGCCGGCAAGGACGGCGACGCCATGGGCAAGGAACCGCCCGCGCCGCTGGAACTGCCCGCCGACGCCTCCGACGAGGAGGTCGAAAAACTGGTCTGGCAGCAGCTGCGGACCTGCTTCGACCCCGAGATTCCGTTCAACATCGTCGACCTGGGCCTGGTCTACGAAGTGGAGCTCAAGCACCTGGACGATGGCCAGCGCGAGGTCGACGTCAAGATGACCCTGACCGCGCCGGCCTGTGGCATGGGCGATATCCTCGTCGACGACGTGCGCAGCAAGCTGGAAATGATCCCGACCGTGGCCGAAGCCGATGTCGAACTGGTGTTCGACCCGCCGTGGAACCAGCACATGATGTCCGAGGCCGCCCGCCTTGAAACCGGCATGCTGTAATTGAACCCGTAACCAGAACAGGAAATTTCCGGTGTCCCAGTCTTCCGTGAGCTTCACCACCACCCGTTCCGCCCAGCCGCGCAGCAGCGAGGAGCGTGAACGCATCCTGGCCGCCCCCGGTTTTGGTCTGCACTTCACCGACCACATGCTGGAAGTGCGGTGGGACAAGGACACCGGCTGGCACAACGCCAGCGTGCGCCCGTACGGCCCGCTGCAGCTGGACCCGGCCGCCGCGGTGCTGCACTACGGCCAGGAAATCTTCGAAGGCATCAAGGCCTACCGGCATGCCGACGGCTCGATCTGGACCTTCCGCCCGGATGCCAACGGCCGCCGCCTGCAGCGTTCGGCGCAGCGCCTGGCGCTGCCGGAACTGCCGGTGGAGATCTTCGTCGAATCGCTCAAGCAGCTGATCGCCGTGGACGCCAGCTGGGTGCCGTCGGCCGACGAATCCAGCCTGTACTTCCGCCCGTTCATGATCGGCGATGAAGCCTTCCTCGGCGTGCGCGGCGCGCAGAAGGCCGGCTACTACGTGATCGCCAGCCCGGCCGGCCCGTACTTCGCCAAGGGCGTGGCCCCGGTGTCGATCTGGCTGTCCACCGAATATGCGCGTGCGGCCAAGGGCGGCACCGGTGCGGCCAAGTGCGGTGGCAACTATGCCGCCTCGCTGCTGCCGCAGCAGAAGGCGCAGGCGCAGGGCTGCTCGCAGGTGCTGTTCCTGGATCCGGTCGAAGGCAAGTACCTGGAAGAACTGGGCGGCATGAACGTGTTCCTGGTCTACAAGGACGGCACCCTGGTGACCCCGGCGCTGTCCGGCAGCATCCTGGAAGGCATCACCCGCGAAAGCATCCTGCAGCTGGCCCGCGACCGCGGCATGAAGGTCGAAGAGCGCAAGGTGACCATCGACGAGTGGAAGCAGGGCGTGACCTCGGGCGAGATCGCCGAAGTGTTCGCCTGCGGTACCGCCGCGGTGGTCACCCCGATCGGCCAGCTGAAGGGCGAAGGGTTCTCGGTGGGCGACCTGACCGCCCCGGCTGGTGAAGTGACCATGTCGCTGCGCAAGGAACTGACCGACATCCAGTACGGCCGCCTGCCGGACCGCCATGGCTGGCTGGTGCGCCTGGACGGCTGATCGTTCGAGCCCTGCTGCACACCCAAGGCCCGCCTGGCAACAGGCGGGCCTTTTTCATGGCCGCGGGACACGCAGCCACGCAGGGCGTGGCGCTACCCGGGGGGGCGCCGTAGAGCCACGCCCTGCGTGGCTGCGCGGTACCCACCGAAGCGCTGTCTAAACGATCCAAACCCATCCAACTCATTGACGCGCAAGCAATGTCTTGTCCATGACGCACAAGACAGTGACGCAGGACACGAATTGCACGCGGCGTGACCGCATCGGCACGCGGAAGTTTCTTCACATTCACAAACCATTGACCCGAAAAGTCTCAGATCGAAACTTTCACAACCCTGAAAGCGGGCTGAAACATTGTTGGGCCCAATCGAAACCACTAGCGTCCGGGGTCGGGCGGTTTCGCAGGGGAAAACCGATCCGTCTTCCAGGTTCGATCCAAGCCACCGCTCCACAGCGCCGGATCGAACCGACCTTTGCCGCCTCGACGGCTCCTCAAGACTTGAAGGGAATTCCGATGTCTCATGATTCGCAGCGCTTGC
Source organism: Stenotrophomonas sp. FBCC-B152 (assembly GCF_059134105.1). Classification (NCBI taxonomy): domain Bacteria; kingdom Pseudomonadati; phylum Pseudomonadota; class Gammaproteobacteria; order Lysobacterales; family Lysobacteraceae; genus Stenotrophomonas; species Stenotrophomonas sp. FBCC-B152. The sequence goes on from NZ_CP101442.1 coordinate 336,996, forward strand.
GTCAGCGTGCCTTGGTTGTACTCGGTGGTTCGGTGCTTTCGACCCTGCTCCTGGCGGCTCCGGCGTTCGCCGGCGACGTGCAGTTGAGTGGCCTGGCCTCGGCCCCGACCCACCAGCGTTTCATCGTCAAGTACAAGGACGGCGCCACCGACGTCGCCACCCCGACCGCGCTGGCCAGTTCGCTCAAGGCCGCCGCCCAGGCCGTTCCGGCCGCGCAGGGCCGCGCGCTGGGCCTGCAGAAGCTGCGCCAGCTGGCCATTGGCCCGACCGTGGTCAAGGCCGACCGTCCGCTGGATGCGGCCGAATCGGAACTGCTGATGCGCCGCCTGGCCGCCGACCCGAACGTGGAATACGTCGAAGTCGACCAGCTGATGCACGCCACCCTGGTGCCCAACGACAGCCGCCTGTCCGAGCAGTGGGGCTTCGGCACCAGCAACGCCTCGATCAACGTGCGCCCGGCATGGGACAAGGCCACCGGCACCGGCGTGGTGGTGGCGGTGATCGACACCGGCATCACCAACCATCCGGATCTGAACGCCAACATCCTGCCCGGCTATGACTTCATCAGCGATGCCGCGATGGCCCGCGATGGCGGTGGCCGCGACAACAACGCCAACGACGAAGGCGACTGGTACGCCGCCAACGAATGCGGCGCCGGATACCCGGCCTCCAATTCCAGCTGGCACGGCACCCACGTGGCCGGCACCATCGCCGCGGTGACCAACAACACCACCGGCGTGGCCGGTACCGCCTACAACGCCAAGGTCGTTCCGGTGCGCGTGCTGGGCAAGTGCGGCGGCTACACCTCCGACATCGCCGATGCCATCGTGTGGGCCTCCGGCGGCACCGTCAGCGGCGTGCCGGCCAACGCCAACCCGGCCGAAGTGATCAACATGTCGCTCGGCGGCGGCGGCACCTGCTCGAGCACTTACCAGAACGCCATCAACGGCGCGGTGTCGCGCGGTACCACCGTGGTGGTGGCAGCGGGCAACAGCAACACCAACGTCTCCTCGTCGGTGCCGGCCAACTGCGCCAACGTGATCGCGGTGGCCGCGACCACCTCGGCCGGCGCCCGCGCCAGCTTCTCCAACTACGGTGCCGGTATCGACGTCTCGGCGCCGGGCCAGGCGATCCTGTCCACGCTCAACAGCGGCACCACCGTGCCGGGCGCGGCCTCGTATGCGTCCTACAACGGCACCTCGATGGCGGCCCCGCACGTGGCCGGCGTGGTCGCGCTGGTGCAGTCGGTCGCGCCGACCGCGCTGTCGCCGGCGGCCATTGAAACGCTGCTCAAGAACACCGCTCGGGCCCTGCCGGGCGCCTGCAGCGGCGGCTGCGGTGCCGGTATCGTCGATGCAGATGCGGCCGTCACCGCCGCACTGGGCGGGACCAACCCGAACCCGGGCACCGGCACGCTGCAGAACAACGTGCCGGTCAGCGGCCTGGGTGCTTCCAGCGGTGCATCGCTGGCCTACACCGTGGCCGTGCCGTCGGGCAGCTCGCAGCTGAAGGTGACCATCGCCGGGGGCAGTGGCGATGCGGACCTGTACGTGCGGTCGGGCAGCGCGCCCACCGACACCGTGTACACCTGCCGCCCGTACCTGAGCGGCAACAACGAAACCTGCACGATCAACGCCCCGGCCGCGGGGACCTGGCACGTCCGGGTGAAGGCCTACAGCACCTTCTCCGGCGTGACCCTGACCGCGCAGTACTGAGCCCAGCCCCTCTCCAATGGGCAACGCCCCGGCCTTGGCCGGGGCGTTTCTGTTTACGCGTCCTCGAACCGATTCGCAGCGACGTTCTTGCGCACGTGTTCGGGGTTCCAGATGCGGCCGTTCATGGCGATGTACACGCCCGGCTGCAGCGACTGCACCGCGCCGATCGCACAGCCGATGTTGAACTCGGCGTCCGAACCGCGGAAGCGCGCCGGGCTGAGCGCACCGGTCATGACGATGGTCTTGTCGGGGATGCTCTTGAGCACCTGGCCGGTCTGCACCATCGAATCGGTGCCGTGGGTGACCAGCACGTGGCGGGTCGGCTGCGCGGCGATGGTGGCGCGGATCAGCTCACGGTCCTCGTCGGTGATGTGCAGCGAATCCTTGCGCAGGATCGGGATCACGTTGAAGCGGAAGGTTACGCCCAGCTCGCGCAGGATCATCCCGATCTGGGGATCGCCGATCTGGTAGTCCGACTTGTCGTCGAAGTAGATCTTGTCGATCGTGCCACCGGTGGTGATGATCAGTAGTTCTTCCATTGCAGGCTTCCTGGAGTGCGGGCGGTACCGCGCGGCAACACCCGCGCTGGGTGCCCATGATACGGCTGCCGGCGCCGGCCCGCAGCCGGGCGCGGGGCCATCACCGCTTCGAGAAACGCCGGCGCAGGCCCGGCGCGCTGGATACCCCGATCACTGCCAGGGCCAGCAGCAGTTCCAGCCAGGCCCAGTGCGCGGTTTCCGGGTGGCTCCAGGCACTCATCACGCCGTGGCTGAACCAGAACAGCGCCAGTACCCCGGCCCAGAACATCGCCTTGCCACGCCCCGTGAGCACGCCCAGCGCCAGCAGCAGCGGCGGGGCGGTGAAGACCAGCTGGCTGGCCAGCCAATGCCGGTCGTGCGCGAACCAGAGTCCGAACACCGCTGCCAGCACCAGCAGCAGGATGGCCAACGTCCACTTCTGCACGCGCGGGCTCATTCCAGCCGCCGTGCGATATCGGCCACGCGCCGGCCCAGCGCACGCGCCAGGATCGCTTCGTCCTCGCTTGGCACCGGGTTGTCGTCGGCGCCGGCCACGTGGCTGGCACCGTAGGGGGTGCCGCCGGTGGTGGTGTGGCTCAGCGCCGGCTCGGTGAAGGGAATGCCCACGATCAGGCAGCCGTGGTGCAGTAGTGGCACCTGCATCGACAACAGCGTGGATTCCTGCCCGCCGTGCAGCGACGCGGTGGAGGTGAACACCCCGGCCGGCTTGCCGGCCAGCGTGCCGTTGACCCACTCGGCCCCCAGCCCGTCGAGGAAATGCTTGACCGGCGCGGCCATGTTGCCGAACCGGGTCGGGCTGCCCAGCAGCAGGCCGCTGCATTCGGCCAGGTCCTCGACGCTTACGTAAGGCGCACCATCATCGGGCACCGGCGGCCGCGCGGTCTGGGTGACCGCCGCCACCGGCGGCACCGTGCGCAGCCGCGCGCTCATGCCGGGCACTTCGCCGATGCCACGCGCGATCTGGCGCGCAAGCCGCGCCACCGAACCGCCGCGGCTGTAATACAGCACCAGGATCTCCGCCATCTCGCTTCCGTTGTGTCCAGTCTGTCCGCAGTATGGCATTGCCTCCACCCGGCTTCAGGTACGCTTGCCACGATGGAACCCCTGGATACCCTCAACCTGTGGATGGAACGCGTGCGCGACCGCGCCCGTACCGCCAGCTTCGGTCGCTTCCTGTGGCGCCGCTTCCTCGACGACCGCCTGTTCCAGGCCGCCGCCTCGCTGGCCTATACCACCGTGTTCGCGCTGGTGCCGCTGGCGATCGTGGTGTTCGGCGTGCTCTCGGCATTCCCGGTGTTCGACCGCTGGAGCGACACCCTCAGCGACTACGTGTTCTCCAACTTCGTACCCAACGCCGCGCGCGCGGCCGAAGGCTACCTGCGCCAGTTCTCGGCCAGCGCCGGGCAGCTCACCGCCGCCGGCTTCATCGCGCTGGTGGTGTCGCTGCTGATCACCCTCAACAGCGTGGAGCAGACCTTCAACCAGATCTGGCGGGTCAGCTCGGCGCGGCCCAAGCTCACCCGTTTCCTGGTCTATTGGACCGTGCTGACCCTCGGCGCGATGCTGGCGGCCGCGTCGCTGGCGGTGTCTGCGCGCGTGTTCGCGTTGCCGCTGTTCGGCACCAGCGAAGGCCGCCTGCTGGCCAATGCGTCGCTGACCCTGGCGCCGATCCTGATCGAGTTCGTGTGCATCATGCTGGTGTACCGGGTGGTGCCACACCACACGGTGAAGTGGCGGCATGCCATTCCCGGCGCGATCCTCGCGGCAGTGATGCTGGAGCTGGTGAAGTGGGGCATGGGCGCCTACCTGGGCAGTTTCCAGTCCTACCAGAAGCTCTACGGCACCGTTGCCTTCGTGCCGATCCTGCTGCTGTGGATCTACCTGTGCTGGGTGTCGGTGCTGCTGGGTGCCTCGCTGGCCTCGTCGATCGCCGCGTTCCGCTACCAGCCGGCCGACCTGCGCCTGCCCACCGGCTACGAACTGTATGGCCTGCTGCGCCTGATCGGCCGCTTCCACCAGGCGCGCCTGGACGGCCGCGGGCTGGATGAAGACGAGGTCCTGCGGCTGGAGCCGATGCTGACCGACTCGCTGCTGCAGAGCATGCTCTGCGACCTGGAAGCGATCCGGGTGGTGCGCCGCGACGAGCAGGGCGAGTGGCTGCTGTCGCGCGACCTGGACAAGCTCACCCTGGCCGACCTCTACGAATCCACCCAGCTGCGCATTCCGGTCAAGGAAGCCTACCTTCCCTACCGCGATGACAGCCTCGGCACCGCCTCGGTGGCGGCGCTGGATGCATTGCGATTGCCCCTGCGCGAGCTGCTCAAGCGCCGCGTCAGCGATATCTATTCCTCGTCTGGAGACACCCCATGACCTTCAAGCCCCTGCTGCTGGCCGTCGGCCTGCTGGCCCTGGCCGGCTGCAACAAGCCGGCACCGCAGCCCCAAGCGGCCGCCCCGGCGCCCGCGCCCGCAGCAGAACCGGCGGCCCCGGCCGCCGATGCCGCCACGCCCGACCTGGAGCGCAAAACCGTGGCGCAGCCGCGCCTGGTGCTGCCCGCCCTCGACGGAACCACCTACGACCTCGCCGCACATCGCGGCAAGTGGGTGGTGGTGAACTTCTGGGCGACCTGGTGCGCGCCGTGCCGCAAGGAAATGCCGGAGCTGTCGGCACTGCATGCCATGCGCGAAGAGATCGAAGTGGTCGGCCTGGCGTATGAAGACATCGAGCCGGAGGAGATGAAGGCGTTCCTGCAGAAGCTGCCGGTGACCTACCCGATCGTGCTGGTGGACACCTACAACCCGCCGGAAGACTTCGCCGTGCCGCGCGGCCTGCCGCTGACCTACCTGATCGCCCCGGACGGAAAGGTAGCCAAGGAATTCCTGGGCCCGGTCACTGCCCACGACATCGAGGCGCGGATCGCCGCCAAATGACGGCGGCTCATTCGATGGCGTAACCGTCGATCGGCTTCAGCACGCCGAAATGCTCTTCGTGCAGTTTGCCCTTCAAGGGCGGCAGGTCCGGGATGGGGTCCTCCACCCCGGTATCCGGCAACCGGTCCAGCAGGTTGCGGATCAACCCCAGCCGCCCGCGCTTCTGGTCGTTGAAGTCCACCAGCGTCCAGGGCGCCTGCTCCCGGTGCGTCGCACGCAGCATCGCCTCGCGCGCCTCGGTGTAGGCGGTGTACTTGCTGCGTGACTCCAGGTCCACCGGCGACAGCTTCCAGCCCTTGAGCGGATCCACGTGGCGCTCGGCGAAGCGCTTTTCCTGCTGCACCTGGTCGACCGTGAGCCAGTACTTGAACAGCAGGATGCCGTCGTCCACCAGCAGCTTCTCGAACACCGGTGCCTGGGCCAGGAAGGCGTCGTACTCGGTATCGCTGCAGTAGCCCATCACGTGTTCGACCCCGGCCCGGTTGTACCAGCTGCGGTCCATCAGCACGATCTCGCCGGCTGCAGGCAGGTGCGACACATAGCGCTGGAAATACCACTGGGTGCTTTCGCGGTCGGTCGGCTTGGGCAGCGCGACCACCTTGCACTGGCGGGGGTTGAGGTGCTCGGCGATGGCCTGGATGGCGCCGCCCTTGCCGGCGGTATCGCGGCCTTCGAACAGCACCAGCACGCGCTGCCCGGTGTGCTGGGCCCAACGCGCCATCGCAGTGAGTTCGAGCTGCATCGGTTCGAGCAGTGCCTGGTACGCCTTGCGCTTGAGCTTGCCCATCGGTGCGGGATTCCGGCTGACAGAAGAAACCCGAGCCTAGCGCAGTGCGCGGTCAGCCCGCGTGTGCATCCTGCCAGCCGTGCAATCGCGCCATCGCCTGCACCTCGGCGCTGAAGTCGCGCGCGAACCCGGCCATGTCGAACAGGCCGCTGTCCGAACGCCGCTGGGCCAGGGTGGTCCGCAGCGCTGCCAGTGCCGCCGGGTCGTTGCCCAGCGCGATTGCGGTATCCACAAAGGCGCGGTCATCGGCGACGTTCATCGCCGGCAGTCCCAGGTGGTGGTTGAGCGAGCCGGCCACGCGCGACGCGAATGTCGCGCCCGGGCAGGTCAACACCGGGCAGCCGGCCCACAGCGCATCGGAGGCGGTGGTGTGCGCGTTGTACGGGTGCGTGTCCAGGAACAGGTCCGCAAGCGGGTAGCGCGCCAGATAGGTCGGGTGCGGCAGCTTGGGCATGAATACCAGCCGTGCGGGGTCCAGCCCGGCGTCGCGCGCGGCGGTGCGCAGCCGTGCATCGGCATTGCCGGGCCCGGATAGCAGCCACAGCACGCTGCCCGGTACGCCCTGCAGCACCGCGAATGCGCGGCGCATGCTGCGCGGGTTGAGCTTGTAGCTGTTGTTGAAGCAGCAGAACACCACGCCCTGCGCGGGCAGGCCACAGGCATCGCGGCCCGGCGCCGGCTCCAGCACCCGGGTGTTGTCCGAGGGCTGGAACGCGCGGGGCAGGTGCCGGACCTGTTCGCTGAAAGCCGGTGCCATCGCGGCAGGCAGCACGTAGCCATCGGCCAGCACGTAGTCCATCCACGGCGCACCCGAGGTGCCTGGATAGGCCAGCCAGTTCACCTGTACCGGGGCAGGGCGCATCGCCAGTACCGCCGGCGTGCCGCCGCCGCCCCAGCCGCGCAGGTCAAACAGCACATCAATGCCGGCCTCGCGGATGCGTGCCGCAATCGCCGCGTGGGCCAGGGGCGAGACGTCATGCAGTGCGGCGGCAGCGGCCTGCAGGCGCGCGCGGATGGCGCTGCCGTCATCGGCGTTGAGGGCAAACAGATGCAGCTCCAGCGCGCCCAGCGCGCGCAGCTGCTCGAACAGCGCCACGGTCAACAGCCCGGTCGGGTGCGCGCCGAAGCCATTGGAAAGGAAACCCACGCGCAGCTGCCCCTCGCGGCGGACCTGCGCGGGCGGCAGCGCACGCAGTCCCTCGGCAATGCCCGCAGCGCGCTGCCGCGCACACGCCATCTGCTCGGCGGCGCTGGCGTCTTCGCTGAGGAAGGCGAACGGCTCGACCACCGCCACGCCCTGCGCCACGGCCTGGCGCACCTGCTGGGACAGCGGCTCCAGCCCGCGCCAGTCGCACAGCCGGCGTTGCCAGTTGAGCAGCTGCGCGGTGATGTAAGGCTCGCCGGGCAGCAGCCGATGCGCCTGGCGGTAGGCATCGGCAGCGGCCTCGGGCTGGCCGGCGTCTTCCAGCGCGTGGCCCAGCCACAGCGCGATGCCAGGATGCTCCGGGACCTGGTTGGCGGCCTGGCGCAGCAGGGCGGCGGCCTCCCCGTGGCGGCCCTGCATCCAGCGCGTGCGGCCCAGCCGGGCCAGCGCTTCGGGGTGGCCGGGGCGCAGCTGCAACGCGCGCGAGGCGGCGTGGTCGCCGGCAGCGACATCGCCGGCTTCAAGCTCCGCGTCGGCCAGCATCACCCAGGCGATGAAATCCTGCGGCTGGCGCTGCACCGCGCTGCGCAGCTGCTCGTGCTGCGGGTCCATGCTCACGCGCCGGCGGACAGCTGGGCCAGTTCGTCGGCCTGGTGTTCGTGGATCAGCCGCTCCACCAGCGTATCCAGCTCACCGGCGATGATGTTGGGCAGGTCGTACAGGGTCAGTCCTTCCACGCGGTGATCGGTAATCCGGCCCTGCGGGAAGCTGTAGGTGCGGATGCGCTGGCTGCGGTCGCCGCTGCCGACCTGCAGCCGGCGGCTTTCCGCGGTGGCGGCCGCCTGCTTGCTGCGCTCGGCATCGAGCAGCTGTGCCTTCAGGCGCTTCATCGCCTTGTCGCGGTTGGCGTGCTGGCTGCGCTCGGTCTGGCATTCCACCACCACGCCGCTCGGCACGTGGGTGATGCGGATGGCCGATTCGGTCTTGTTCACGTGCTGGCCACCGGCGCCGGACGAGCGGAACGTATCCACCCGCAGGTCGGCCGGGTTGATGACGATCTCATCGACCTCGTCGGCTTCGGGAATGATCGCCACGGTGGCCGCCGAGGTGTGGATGCGCCCCTGCGACTCGGTCGCCGGCACGCGCTGCACGCGGTGCGTGCCGGATTCGAACTTGAGCCTGGAATAGGCGCCGCGGCCCACCACGCGCGCCACGATTTCCTTGTAGCCGCCATGCTCGCCGGGGCTGTCCGATTCGATCTCGACCTTCCAGCCCTGGCGCTCGGCATAGCGCGCGTACATGCGGAACAGGTCGCCGGCGAAGATCGCCGCCTCGTCGCCGCCGGTACCGGCGCGCACTTCCAGGAACAGGTTGCCGTCGTCGCGCGGATCGCGCGGCACCAGCAGCAACGCCAGGTCATGGTCCAGCTGCTGCAGGCGTTCCTGCGCGGCGGTGATTTCCTCTTCGGCCAGCTCGCGCAGGTCCGGGTCGGCACGCATGGCTTCGGCGGCGGCCAGGTCGGCCAGCGCCCGCGCTTCATCGGCCAGCGCGGTGGCGATCGGCTGCAGCTGGGCGAACTCGCGCGAAAAATTGCGGAAGCGCTCGTTGTCGCCGACCACGTCCGGGTCGGCCAGCAGGCGTTCAAGTTCTTCGCGGCGCTCGGCCAGCGCTTCCAGCTTACGGCGCAGGGTCGGCGTCATCGTTGCTCACGGCAGGGTGTTGGTAGCCCGGCTTGGCCGGGAACAGGCGCTCGGCGGCGCGGGTCAGTTCAGTATCGCCGCTGAGCGCGGCCGCACGCAGCGCGGCGGTCGGCGGGTGCAGCAGGCGGTTGGTCAGGCCATGCGCGAGCAGCTCCAGCACTTCCTCCGGCGATTTGCCGTGGGCCAGCTGCTGGCGCGCCTTGTCCAGCATTTCCACCCGGGTGGCTTCGCCATACGCGCGCAGCTGGCGCAGCGGCGCCTGGTGCGCGTTGGCCTGCAGAGTCTCGACGAACCGCGATACCTGCAGTTCGATGATGGCTTCGGCTTCGGCCGCCGCCTCGCGCCGGCTGCGGCGGTTGTCCTCCACCGCGCGCTCCAGGTCGTCCACCGTGTACAGGAAGGCATCCTGCAGGTCGCCCACCCCGGTTTCGATGTCGCGCGGCACCGCCAGGTCGAACAGCAGCATCGGCTTGTGCTTCCGCGAGCGCAGCGCGGCGGCGATCTGCGCCTTGCTGATCACCGGCTCGCGCGCGGCGGTGGCCGAAAACACCACGTCGGCTTCGCCCAGGTGGCGTTCCAGCTCGGTCAGCGGCAGCGCCACGCCGCCATGGCGGGTGGCCAGCTCCTGCGCATGGGCCAGGGTGCGGTTGGCGATCAGCAGCCGGCGCACGCGTCCTTCGCTGAGGTGGCGGGCGGCCAGTTCGATGGTTTCGCCGGCGCCGACCAGCAGCACGGTGGAGTCTTCCAGCCGCGCGAAGGAGTTCTGCGCCAGGCGCACCGCGGTGGAGGCCACCGAGATCGGGTTGGCGCCCACGCGGGTATCGGTGCGCGCGCGCTTGGCCACCGAGAAGGTCTGCTGGAACAGCCTGTCCAGGCGCTGGCCAAGCAGCCCATGGTCGCGCGCGGTCGCCCACGCATCCTTCACCTGGCCCAGGATCTGCGGCTCGCCCAGCACCATCGAGTCCAGCCCGGTGGCGACCCGGAACAGGTGGCGCACGGCATCGGCATCGGCATGCTGGTACAGGTAGCCATGCAGCTGCCCGGCGTGCGACTCCAGCCACTGCGCCAGCGCCTCGCCCGATTCGGCCACGGCATACAGTTCGGTGCGGTTGCAGGTGGACAGCAGCACCGCCTCGGCCACCTGCGGGGTATCGCGCAGCGACGCCAATGCCTGGGGCAGGGCGTCGCCGCCAAAGGACGCGCGTTCGCGCAGTTCCACTGGCGCGGTCTGGTGATTCAGTCCGAGCACCCACAGGGTCATTGTTCAGTTGCTTGCGATAAGCTGCTGGCCATTCAAGTCGTCATTTTAAGGCCAGAAGCCCCCGATGCCCGCATTGATTCGCATCTCCAGCGTTCTGCTGCTGTCCCTGTTCACCGCCAACGCCCTGGCGGCAGCCCCGGCTGCCCCGGCCGGCAAGGCCGGAACGGCCGAACCGGCATCGTTGACCCCGGTCATGGCCGGTGAGTTCGCGCTGCAGGCGGGCAAGCTGCCCGAGGCCGCGCGCTGGTACCTGGAAGCCGCCGAGGCAGGCCGTGACGATGCTGGCCTGGCCGAGCGCGCCACCCGGATCGCCATGCTCGCCGACGATGACAAGCGCGCCACCCGCGCGCTGGCCCTGTGGGAGAAGCGTGCGCCCCGTTCGCTGGCCATGCGCAGCGCCGCCGCCGCGCTGGACCTGCGCAAGGGCGATGTGAAGGGCGCGCGGACCGAGCTGGCCACCCTGCTGCGCGACCCGGACCCGCGCGGCTGGAAGTTCGCGCTGGCCGCGCTGGTCGGCGGGGGCCGCGACCCGGCCGCCGCCGCCGATGTGCTGGGCCGGCTGGTCGACGACAACGCCATCCCCAACCAGCTCGAGCCCTGGCAGGAATTTGGCCGGCTGGCCATGCGCATGGACCGCCCCGAGCTGGCCCGGCGCATGGTCGATGAAGTGGTGCGCCGCTTCCCCGGTGAGCCGCGCGTGGCGCTGCTCAATGCCAGCCTGATGTTCCAGGCCGGCAAGACCGACGAGGCACTGGCGGCGCTGCGTTCGGTGGAACCGCGCACCGCCGACGACCCGGAGCTGCGCAACGCGGTGGCCATCGCCTACGACGCGATGGGCGATGCGAAATCGGCCGAGCGCGTGCTCGCGGTCGGTCCGCAGAACGTGCAGACCTGGGGCATGCGCGCCTCGCTGCTGGCCAAGCAGAAAGACGATGTGGCGCTGCTGGCGCTGTACACCGACCTTTCAAAGCAGGCGACCAAGCCGGACCCGGCGCAGCGCCTGCTGCTGGGCAAGATCGCCGAATACCTCAAGCGCCACGCCGAAGCGGTGGACTGGTACCTCAGCGTGCCGGGTGGCGAAGAACGTGCGGAAGCGCGCCTGCGCGCGGCCAGCGCCCAGTACGAACTGGGCCAGACCGACAAGGCCTTCGCCGGGGTCCACGCGATCCAGTCCGACGCCATGATCGACGACGAAGCACGGCGCGACGCCTACCTGCTCGAGGCCGAGCTGCGCCAGCGGGGCGATGACCTGCCGGGTGAGCTGGACGCGCTGGCCCGGGGTCTGGCGGCCTACCCCGACGAGAACGCGCTGCTGTATGCCCGCGCCTTGGCCTGGGAGCGCCGCGACGACGTGCCCCGCGCCGAAGCGGACCTGCGCAAGATCCTGGTGACCGAACCGGAGAACGTGGCCGCGCTCAACGCGCTGGGCTACACCCTGGCCGACCGTACCCCCCGCTACCAGGAAGCATTGGAACTGATCGACCGCGCCCGCGTGGCCGAGCCGGACAACGCCGCCATCGTCGACAGCTATGGCTGGGTGCTCTATCGCCTGGGACGCAACGAAGAGGCGCTGGTGCAGCTGCGCCGGGCCTGGACGCTGGCCAAGGACCCGGAAATCGCCGCGCACGTGGGCGAGGTGCTGTGGGTGCTCGGCCGCAAGGACGAAGCCCGCCGCTTCTTCGATGAAGCGCGCAAGCTGGACCCGGAAAACCGTGCGCTGCAGCGCGTGATCGAGAAATACGGCGTATGAGCATGTTTCCCCTGAAGGCCGCCTTCGCGGCGGCCCTGGCTGTGTCGTTGTCTGCCTGCGTGTCGCTGGACACGCGCAAGGCCCCGGCGGCACCCGATGTGGTGACCGCCGTCAGCGCCGAAGCGCAGCAGGCCGAGGCCGCGCGCGTGGACGCGCTGCGCGCGCAGCCGGCGTGGTCGTTCCAGGGCCGGGTCGCGGTCAGCAAGGGGCGCAACGGCGGCACCGGCCGCATCGACTGGCAGCAGCAGGCGCGCCAGTACGTGGTGTCGCTGAGCGCGCCGGTCACCCGGCAGAGCTGGACCCTGAGCGGTGACAGCGAGAACCGCTCAGGGCGCCTGGACGGTGTGGAAGGTGGCCCGCGCCAGGGCGAGGATGCGCAGCAGGTGCTGCTGGAGGCCACCGGCTGGGATATCCCGGTCAACCAGTTGCCGGACTGGGTGCGCGGCCTGGTCGCCGGAGGGGCGACGGCCGCCGAGATCGATCGCGATGCCGAAGGCCGACCCCGCCGGGTGCGCCAGATGGGCTGGGACATCCAGTTCCTGGACTGGTACCCGGCTGAAGGCGACCGCCCGGTCCTGCCGCGGCGGATCGAAGCGGTCAATGGCGACGCCAAGGTGCGCCTGCTGGTCGATGGCTGGGTGCTGGGCAGCCCATGAGCGCGCTGGACCTGAACGCCAGCGGGCCGTGGTTTCCGGCCCCGGCCAAGCTGAACCTGTTCCTGCACATCACCGGCCGCAGGGCCGACGGCTACCACGAACTGCAGAGCGTGTTCCGGCTGCTGGACTGGGGTGACCGGGTCCGGCTGCAGGTGCGTGAAGATGGCCTGATCCGCCGCGACGGGCCGTCCGTGCCGGGCGTGGCCGAGGCCGATGACCTCGCCGTGCGTGCGGCGATGCTTCTCAAAAAGCATGCAAACGTCGGCCAAGGTGTGGATATCACCGTCGAAAAGTGCGTTCCGGCGGGTGGCGGTTTCGGCGGCGGGTCTTCCGATGCGGCCACCGTGCTGGTCGCGCTCAACCGGCTGTGGCGCGTGGGCCTGGATGAAGATGCACTGGCCGGATTGGGCCTGCAGCTGGGTGCGGACGTGCCGGTGTTCGTGCGCGGCCGCAACGCCTGGGCTGAAGGGGTGGGGGAGCAGCTGACCCCGCTGGCGCTGCCGCCGGCCTGGTATGTGATCGCCGACCCTGGCGTCCACGTGCCCACCGCCGCACTTTTCGCCAGTCCCGATTTGACGCGCGACGCCCCAGTAGCGAAAATAGCGGACTTCGCTTCCGGGTCTTTGCTCGGGAATGCGTTCGAGCCGGTACTGCGCCGTCGCGAACCTGCCGTCCAGGCAGTGCTCATCGCGTTGGACAGGATTGGCCGGGCACGACTCACCGGGTCGGGAAGCGGTTGTTTCGTCGAGTTCGCCACGCGCGCTGCTGCAGAGCAGGGCCTGGCGCGGTTGCCGAAGGAACTGCGGGCATGGGTGGCTGCGGGCGTGGAGCGCTCGCCACTGCTTGATGTACTCGAGCGTTATTGATTTTGATGCAGGGGCGTCGCCAAGAGGCCCAAGGCACCAGGTTTTGATCCTGGCATTCGGAGGTTCGAATCCTCCCGCCCCTGCCACTTGCGGACGCCAACCGCGTTCCATGCGCATGCTGCGCGGACACGGTTGAACGGCCGCGGTGTTGTCACCGCAGACGTCCTCGGGCGCCGGCGGCAGAGTTCTCCGCCAATCGCTCCCGCCCGAGACCGTCATGATGCAAGATCACCCGAACCTGCTGGTATTTTCCGGCAACGCCAACAAGCGCCTTGCGCAGAGCATCTGCAAGGAACTGGGGGTGCGACCGGGCAAGGCACTGGTCTCGCGCTTCTCCGATGGTGAAGTGCAGGTCGAAATCGAAGAGAACGTCCGCAAGCAGGACGTGTTCGTGATCCAGCCGACCTGCGCGCCCAGCGCCGAGAACCTGATGGAACTGCTGGTCCTGATCGATGCGCTCAAGCGCGCCTCGGTCAACAGTGTCACCGCCGTGGTGCCGTATTTCGGTTACTCGCGCCAGGATCGCCGCATGCGCTCCTCGCGCGTGCCGATCACCGCCAAGGTAGCCGCCAAGATGTTCAGCGCCGTTGGCGCCGACCGCGTCCTGACGGTGGACCTGCATGCCGACCAGATCCAGGGGTTCTTCGACATGCCGGTGGACAACGTGTATGCCTCGCCGCTGCTGCTCGCCGATATCTGGCGCGCCTACGGCACGGAAAACCTGATCGTGGTGTCCCCGGACGTGGGTGGCGTGGTGCGTGCGCGCGCCGTCGCCAAGCGCCTGGACGATGCCGACCTGGCGATCATCGACAAGCGCCGTCCGCGCGCCAACGTCTCCACCGTGATGAACATCATCGGTGACGTCGAAGGCAAGACCTGCGTGATGGTCGATGACATCGTCGATACCGCCGGCACCCTGTGTGCGGCCGCCGCGGCGCTGAAGGCGCGTGGCGCCCTCAAGGTGGCCGCGTACTGCACCCACGCCGTGCTCTCGGGCCCGGCGGTGGACAACATCAACAACTCCCAGCTCGACGAGCTGGTGGTGACCGATACCATCCCGCTGCGTGAAGAAGCGCGCGTGTGCAGCAAGATCCGCCAGCTCAGCGTGGCGGAAATGCTGGCCGAAACGATGCGCCGCATCGCCTTCGGCGAGTCGGTCAGCTCGCTGTACGTGGATTGATTCGTTTTTCCTGGCCGCCGGCAACGGCAGCCAGGGCCCCGGGGACGTCTGGTCGCGGACGTGCCCTTCATCGCCAAGCCATTCCGGCAAGGCAACAACTGGTAGAAGCAAAATGTCGAAGACCCATGAAATCAAGGTCACCAAGCGTGAACTGCAGCGTAAGGGTGCGAGCCGCCGCCTGCGTCACGCCGGTGTGATCCCGGCCATCGTGTACGGTGGCAACGCCGAACCGGTCGCCATCAGCCTGGACCACAACGCCACCTGGCTGGCCCAGCAGAACGAGTGGTTCTACTCGTCGATCCTGAGCCTGAACCTGGACGGCCAGATCACCAAGGTCCTGCTGCGTGACATGCAGCGCCACCCGCACAAGCAGCTGATCATGCACCTGGATTTCCTGCGCGTGGATGAGAACCAGGCCCTGACCGCTTCGGTGCCGCTGCACTTCCTCAACGAAGACACCTCGCCGGCCGGCAAGGCTGCCGACGTCGTGGTCACCCACGAACTGAAGGAAGTCACCGTCAGCTGCCTGCCGAAGGACCTGCCGGAGTCGATCGACGTCGACCTGGGCGAGCTGAAGGCGGGCGACGTGGTGTACCTGTCCAACATCAAGCTGCCCAAGGGCGTTGAGATCGTTGCCCTGGCCCAGGGCAAGGACCACGACGACGCCATCGTCACTGCCAAGCACGGCAAGGGCGAAGCCGCTGACGAAGAAGTGGCTGCTGCAGAGTAAGTGATTGCGGCGCCTGTCCTTCGGGGCAGGCGCCGTTTCTGCATGTACCGGCACACCGCCGGTAGCGATGAAGAAGAGCGATGACAGGATTGCGATTGATCGTTGGCCTGGGTAACCCCGGACCCGAGCACGCCCAGACCCGGCACAATGCCGGGTTTCGTTTCATTGACGCCCTGGTCGCACAGGCCGGCGCGCGCTGGAGCGTGGACAGCAAGCTGTTCGGCGAGACCGCCAAGGTCGACATCGCCGGTCAACCGGTGTGGCTGCTCAAGCCCGCCACCTTCATGAATCTCAGTGGCAAGTCGGTCACCGCCGCCCAGCGCTTCTGGAAGATCGAGCCCGAACAAACCCTGCTGGCGCACGACGAACTGGACCTGCCGCCCGGCGTGGCCCGGCTCAAGTTCGATGGCGGCCACGGCGGCCAGAACGGTCTGCGTGACACCATCCGCCTGCTCGGCCATGGAAAGTTCCACCGCCTGCGCATCGGCATCGGTCATCCCGGTCACAAGGACCGCGTGGTGCCATGGGTGCTCGGCCGTGCCAGCAAGGACGATGACGTGCTGATCGGGCATGCCATCGACGACGCCATCGACGTACTGCCGCTGGCCGTGCGTGGCGATTACAGTGAGGCGATGAAGCGCCTGCACACCCCGAAATAACAGAGGCTGTCAAAGATGGGTATCAAATGCGGCATCGTCGGCCTGCCCAACGTCGGCAAATCGACCCTGTTCAACGCGCTGACCAAGGCAGGCATCGCCGCGGCCAACTTCCCGTTCTGCACCATCGAGCCGAACGTCGGCATCGTGCCCGTGCCGGATCCGCGCCTGAATGAACTGGCGGCGATCATCAACCCGCAGAAGGTCATCCCGACCGCCGTGGAGTTCGTCGACATCGCCGGCCTGGTCGCCGGTGCCGCCAGCGGTGAAGGCCTGGGCAACAAGTTCCTGGCCCACATCCGCGAAGTGGATGCGATCACCCATGTGGTGCGCTGCTTCGAGCACGGCGACATCATCCACGTGGCTGGCAAGGTGGATCCGATCTCGGACATCGAGACGATCGACATCGAGCTGGCCCTGGCTGACCTGGACAGCGTGGAAAAGGCGCTGAACCGCGCCGAGCGCGCGGCCAAGGGCGGCGACAAGGATGCGGCGGCACGCAAGCCGGTGCTGGCCAAGCTCCAGGCCGCGCTGGCCGACGGCAAGGCCGGTCGTTCGGTGGGCCTGGACGAGGAAGAGAAGGCGCTGGTGCGTGACCTGTTCCTGCTGACCCTGAAGCCGGTGATGTACATCTGCAACGTGCTGGAAGACGGCTTCGAGAACAACCCGCACCTGGAAGCGGTGCGCGCGCATGCGGCGGCCGAGGGTGCGATGGTGGTGCCGGTCTCGGCGGCGATCGAAGAAGAACTCTCGCAGCTGGACGACGAAGACCGCGACACGTTCCTGGCCGACCTCGGCCTGAGCGAGCCGGGCCTCAACCGCGTGATCAACGCGGCGTACAAGCTGCTCGGCCTGCAGACCTACTTCACCGCTGGCGTGAAGGAAGTCCGCGCCTGGACCGTGCGCAAGGGTGCCACCGCCCCGCAGGCGGCCGCCGTGATCCACACCGACTTCGAGAAGGGCTTCATCCGCGCCGAAACCATCGCGTATGACGACTTCATCAAGTACAAGGGCGAAGCCGGCGCCAAGGAAGCCGGTCGCCTGCGCCTGGAAGGCAAGGAATACCGCGTCCAGGAAGGCGACATCCTGCACTTCCGCTTCAACGTCTGATCGGTCGGGCGGACCGTTGGTCCGCTGCCTGCCAACGCAAACGCCCCGCCAAGTGCGGGGCGTCTGCGTTTGAGCGTGGACAATATTTCACCACGCCCTGAATCCCTTCCAGCGCAGTGTTCAGCCGGGTTGTCCACAGCAAACTCCCATGGCTTTCCACGTCCCGTGTGGAAAACCCGCGCGTCGCCTGGACAAAAAACCGCCACCCTTCAAAACCGTTGCAGCGCGTGGCTCAGGCACGGTTGTCCACAGCAAACCCCCATCGCTTTCCACGCACGGTGTGGAGAAGTACGGGATTACAGCGCGGTGCCACCAAACTTGTGCGTGTACTGCAGGTTCAACTGACGCCCCACCGTGTCAAACCACGACACGTCGTAATACGGGTACGACGTATACGTCGCATCCTTCGGCGGCATCTTGTTGAACAGGTTCACCACCGACAGCGACAGGCGCGAATGGTCGTCGAAGCGGTACTGCACCGACAGGTTGTAGCGGTACGTCGCCTTGATCCACGGGCTGTCGCCGCTCTCCCAGTCGAAGCTCTGGTCGTAGCTGTCGAAGCTCGGCAGCTTGCCCAGGCGCTGCCCGTACAGCGTGGTCGACCACGCCGCGTTCTCCCAGGTCAGGCTCGCGCTGGTCTTGGTGCGCGGAATGTCGAAACCGCTGTTGACCGCGAACTGGTCCTCCACCACGTCCCCGGCGAACTGCTGGAAATCATGGCGCTGCACCCAGGTGTGGTTGCCGCTCAGGATGAAATCACCCACGCCGGTGGTCAGGCGGTAGCGCAGGCCCACATCGATGCCGCGGGTGGTCTCGCGCGCGATGTTGATCGGGCTCACGTGCACCCCGTACAGGCGCCCATCGCTGGTGCGGTTGACCCGGTTGATCGCATCCACGCAGGTCGGCGAGGCCGCGTCTGCAGCGCCCAGGCGGCAGGCCGCTTCATCGCGCAGGATCGTGCTCACGTCCATGTCTTGCACCTGGTCGCGCATGTCGATGTCGAACCAGTCCACCGACAGGTCCAGCCCCAGCGCAGGCGACCACACCAGGCCGGCGCTCCACGACGTACTGGTTTCCGGGTCCAGCTGGCGGTTGCCCTCGCGGGTGCGGATCAGGTTCTCCTCGTAATCCGAGCAGTCGTCCGCCCCATCCACCGCGCACGCGTAGTAGTCGTTCGCGCTGGTCTCATCGTTGCCCGGGCCGGCATACACGTAGTGCAGGTCCGGCGCACGGAACGCGGTGCCGTACGAGCCGCGCACCAGCAGCGACTCGAGCGGGCGCCACTCGATGCCGCCGCTCCAGGTCGCCTTGCCGATCGTGTTGCCCGAATAGCGGTACTGGTCGAAGCGGCCGGCCACGCTCACGTTGAGCGTGTCATGCAGCGGCAGGCGCAGCTCGGCCGCGGTGGCCCAGCGGTTGCGGCTGCCGTGGCCGTCCGAGTCCTTCCAGCTGTAGTAGTAGTACTCGGTCGCCAGCGGATCCGGGTTCAGCGCGTAGGACTGGTTGCCGAATTCGGCCGTGGCCGCAAAGCCCGCCTTGCCGCCCGGCAGATCGAACAGCTCGCCGTTGGTCAGGGTCAGCGCCGCGGTATCGGTGCGCGATTTCGGCGTATACGTGGTGCGCGCCGAGATCGAATCGTATTCGGCGCGGGTCAGCGGCCGGTACAGGCGCGCCGGGTCGGCGTTGTAGATCGGGAAGCCATCGTCGTCCTCGCCCAGCTGCGGGCCAAGGAACAGGTCGTTGGCCTTCGAGGCGATGATCTGCGGCCAGCGGATCGACGACTGGTACTGCGAATGGCTCAGCGAGGCCTCGTAGTCCCACGCCGCGCCCAGCGAGCCCTTGAACCCGGTGGTGACGCTGAAGGTCTTCTGGGTGCTGCGGATCATCCCGTTGCGCAGCCCGCCCATTTCCTCCGGCGAGAACTGGCGCTGCCAGAACTCCACCTGGTCGGTGGCCTGGTTGTAGAAGTAGCCGTCTTCATTGCCATCCGGCGTCATCAGGCCCCACTGGGTCACATCGCGCATCAGCGCAATGTCGTGGTAGCCCAGCTGCACGTCGGCGAACCATTCGGCGCCATTCTCGAAGCCGTAACGCAGCGATGCGTAGCCGTTGGCGCCGCGCCGCTCGCTGAGGATCGTGCCGTAGCCGATCGAACGGTCGCTGCCACAGTAGAAGCCATAGCGCGCGCGCTCGGCGTAGTACGTGCTGCCCTTGTTCTGCCCGGCCAGCGCATCGCAGGTGGCCTGGCCCGGGTCCAGGTAATCGTCGTTGTAATCGGTGCGCAGGTACGCGCGGCGCGCGGCGCGGGCGCTTTCGGTGGGGGCGTCGAGCGTGGAATCCTGCTGGGCGCGCTCATAGGCCCACAGCGGGGTCTGCGACTGCAGCTCCAGGCTGTATACCGCGCTGAACTTTCCCGAATCGAAGCCGCTGGCGATGCTCATGTCGAACGACTCGCCACCGCCCTCGGTGGTGGTGCCCATGCGCACATCCACCGTGGTGCCATCCACCTGCTTTTTCAGGATGAAGTTGACCACGCCGGCGATCGCATCCGAACCGTAGATGGCCGACGCGCTGCCGGTCAGCACTTCGATCCGCTCGATCATGCCCAGCGGGATGTTGGAGACGTCGGTGAAGTTGCTGCGGCCCTGGAAGGGCATCGGGAAATCGGCGATGCGCCGGCCGTTGACCAGCACCAGGGTGTGGTTGGGGCCCAGCCCGCGCAGGTCGACCTGCTGCGCGCCCGGCGAGAAATCGGCGCCGCTGGCGGACTGCTGGCTCTGGGTCTCACCGCCGTTCTGGGTCATCGAACGCAGCACGTCCGGCACGCTGGTGAAGCCGCTGGCCTGGATCTGCTCGGCGGTGATCACCGTGACCGGTGCCGGGCCTTCGACCTGGGCGCGCGGAATGCGCGAGCCGGTGACCTGCACCGTATCCAGCTGCTGCACCCCGGGGGTCGGGGCCTGCGCCGCCGCGGTTGCGGCCACACCCATCAACGCCAGCTGGATCGACCACGCCATCGCCTGTTTACGCATGAGAATTCTCAAGAAGAAAGTAGGCCTCAAGGGAGGCCGCGACCCCCATTCACATTCGGTGAACGGACGGCGCGCATTTAACGCCTTTTTTACGCCGTTCACCACTGCCTGATCTTCAGGAATGTGCTGGAACCGATTTCCGGCCGCGCTGCCCGGGCTGCATGGCTTTCGGCCGATGCAGGCCGGCGCCCGGCGCGGGCATGATGGGACTTCATCCGCCACCTGGTCACTGCCATGTCCCGCCGATCCTCCCTGCTGCTGTCCCTGTGCCTGCTCAGCCCGCTCGCCCTGGCCGCCGAACCGGTGCTGGTCATCCACGGCGGGGCAGGGGTGCAGCGCAAGGACCTCTCGCCGGCCGAAGACAAGGCGGCCCGCGCGGCACTCAGCCAGGCGCTCATCGCGGGCCACAAGGCGCTGGCGGCTGGCAAGCCGGCGCTGGACGCGGTCACGGCCGCCATTACCGTGCTCGAGGACGATCCGACCTTCAATGCTGGCAAGGGCGCGGTGTTCACCCATGATGGCCGCAACGAGCTGGATGCCGCGCTGATGGACGGCGCCAGCCTCAAGGCCGGCGCAGTGGCCGGCGTGCAGCGCGTGCGCAACCCGATCCTGCTGGCCGAAGCGGTCATGCAGCACTCCCCGCACGTGATGATGGTGGGCGAGGGCGCCGAGACCTTCGCCGCCAGCCAGGGCATCGCCCTGGTCGATCCGTCCTACTTCCGCACC
Source organism: Stenotrophomonas sp. FBCC-B152 (assembly GCF_059134105.1). NCBI lineage: Bacteria > Pseudomonadati > Pseudomonadota > Gammaproteobacteria > Lysobacterales > Lysobacteraceae > Stenotrophomonas > Stenotrophomonas sp. FBCC-B152. Next base: position 357,778 of record NZ_CP101442.1, read on the forward strand.
GAAAAGCGCTGGCAGCAGCTGCAGAAGGCCCTGAAGGAAGAGGCCAGCGGCCAGGCCCATGCCGACCTGGAAACCGCCCGCCACTTCGGCACCGTGGGTGCCGTCGCGCTGGACAGCCAGGGCCACCTCGCTGCAGGCACCTCCACCGGCGGCATGACCAACAAGCGCTATGGGCGTGTCGGCGACTCACCGATCATCGGCGCCGGCACCTATGCAAACGCTACCTGTGCCGTGTCCGGCACCGGCTGGGGCGAGTACTACATCCGCACGGCGGCCGCGCACGACATCTGCGCGCGCATGCAGTACCTGAAGCAGGGGCCGGAAGAAGCAGGGCGCGAGGTGATCAACACGCGCATTCCCGCACTGGGCGGCGACGGCGGTGCGATCGTGCTTGGCGCCGATGGCCGTGCCGCCACGCCGTTCAACACGCAGGGCATGTATCGCGGCTGGATCGGTGCCGATGGCGTGCCGCACGTGGCGATCTTCGCGGACGAAACGCTGTCGCTTCCGGGCCAATAGCCGGTGTGGCCAGGGAAAAATGCGATTCGTGTGAAAAAGTTCAAAAAGGTTGTTGACAGAACCCGCATTCACCCCCAAAATTCACGGCTCTTCCACCCCACACCGAAAACGCTTCGGCGCCACGGGACAGGGTGGTAAGGAGGGATACCCAAGCGGCCAACGGGGGCAGACTGTAAATCTGCTGGCTTACGCCTTCGGTGGTTCGAATCCACCTCCCTCCACCAGTTTCATGCAGTTTCAAGTTGTGGCAAGAGCTTCCGATGCGGGAGTAGTTCAATGGTAGAACCTCAGCCTTCCAAGCTGATGGTGCGGGTTCGATCCCCGTCTCCCGCTCCATTGAATGGATTTGAATATATTCAAATTCGTGCCATAATTCAAAACTCGCTCACGTAGCTCAGTCGGTAGAGCACCTCCTTGGTAAGGAGGAGGTCGAAGGTTCGATTCCTTTCGTGAGCACCATCTAAGTGCCACCATTCAGACGATTTCGAGATAAGCAGCCATGGCCAAGGGTAAGTTCGAGCGCACCAAGCCGCACGTCAACGTCGGCACCATCGGTCACGTCGACCACGGCAAGACCACGCTGACCGCCGCACTGACCAAGATCGGTGCCGAGCGCTTCGGTGGCGAGTTCAAGGATTACTCCGCGATCGACGCCGCGCCGGAAGAAAAGGCTCGTGGCATCACGATCTCGACCGCACACGTCGAATACGAATCCCCGAACCGTCACTACGCCCACGTCGATTGCCCGGGCCATGCTGACTACGTCAAGAACATGATCACCGGTGCCGCCCAGATGGACGGCGCGATCCTGGTCTGTTCGGCTGCTGACGGCCCGATGCCGCAGACCCGCGAGCACATCCTGCTGTCGCGCCAGGTCGGCGTGCCGTACATCGTCGTGTTCCTGAACAAGGCCGACATGGTGGACGACGCCGAGCTGCTGGAACTGGTCGAAATGGAAGTCCGCGAGCTGCTGAGCAAGTACGACTTCCCGGGCGACGACACTCCGATCATCTCGGGCTCGGCCCGTCTGGCGCTGGAAGGCGACCAGAGCGAGATCGGCGTGCCGGCCATCATCAAGCTGGTCGAGGCGCTGGACACCTGGATCCCGCTGCCGGAACGCGACGTGGACAAGACCTTCCTGATGCCGGTGGAAGACGTGTTCTCGATCTCGGGCCGCGGCACCGTGGTGACCGGTCGTATCGAGCGCGGCGTGATCAAGGTCGGCGAAGAAATCGAAATCGTCGGTATCCGCGACACCCAGAAGACCACCGTGACCGGTGTGGAAATGTTCCGCAAGCTGCTGGACCAGGGCCAGGCAGGCGACAACGCCGGTCTGCTGCTGCGCGGCACCAAGCGTGACGACGTCCAGCGCGGTCAGGTTCTGTGCAAGCCGGGTTCGATCAAGCCGCACACCGAGTTCGAAGGCGAAGTGTACGTGCTGTCGAAGGATGAGGGCGGCCGTCACACCCCGTTCTTCAACGGCTACCGCCCGCAGTTCTACTTCCGTACCACCGACATCACCGGCGCCGCCAAGCTGCCGGAAGGCGTCGAGATGGTGATGCCGGGTGACAACGTGAAGATGGTCGTGACCCTGATCAACCCGGTCGCGATGGATGAAGGCCTGCGTTTCGCCATTCGTGAGGGCGGTCGTACCGTCGGCGCCGGCGTGGTCTCCAAGATCATCAAGTAATCTGCACTACCGGCGGCAGCAAAGCGCTGCCGGTCTCGCGAACGGCGGGCCGGGAACCTCGGTCCGCCTTCGCCGTCTAAGGGAAGGCAGTTTTTTCAGTACGCCAGTAGCTCAATTGGCAGAGCAGCGGTCTCCAAAACCGCAGGTTGGGGGTTCGAGTCCCTCCTGGCGTGCCACTTCTCCCTTCCAGCGGCCATGCCGCCACAGCAGCCAGAGCCGGATGAACAGCAAGATCGAGCATTCCAAGGACACCTCCACCGGGGGTGACATCGTCAAATACGCCGCCGCAGTGCTCCTGGCACTTGCGGGTCTTTTTGCGTGGTTCTGGTTCGGCATGCCCGAGCATGCGGCCCAGAGTGCCTGGTCCGGTCCCCTGCGTGGCCTGGGTGTCGCCGTCGGCCTGGCCGCCGGCTTTGGCGTGTTCATGCTGACCGCCAAGGGTCGCGATACCCGTGAATTCCTTTCCGAATCCCGTTTCGAGCTGCGCAAGGTGGTCTGGCCGACGCGCCAGGAAGCCATCCGCATGACGTGGGTGGTGATGGTCGTGGTGATCATCCTCAGCCTGCTGCTCGGCGGCTTTGATTTCTTGATTCAGAAAGCGATCCAGTTGTTCCTGGGTCGATAAGGAGAAACCTGTGAAGCGTTGGTATGTCGTTCACGCCTATTCAGGCTTCGAAAAGTCGGTGGCGCAGGATCTGCGCGGCCGTATCGAGCGTCAAGAAAAGCAGGAATTCTTCGGTGACGTGCTGGTCCCGACCGAGGAAGTGGTTGAAATGCGTTCCGGCCAGAAGCGCCGTTCCGAGCGCAAGTTCTTCCCCGGTTACGTCCTGGTCCAGATCGAGACGCACGAAGAGAACGGCATTCCCCGGATCGAGAGCGAAAGCTGGCATCTGGTCAAGGAAACGCCCAAGGTGCTGGGCTTCATCGGCGGTACCGCCGATCGCCCGCTGCCGATCGCGGACCACGAGGCCGAGGCCATCCTGAACCGCGTTCAGGAAGGTGTCGAGAAGCCCCGTCCGAAGGTGCTGTTCGAGCCGGGCCAGATGGTCCGCGTCACCGAAGGCCCGTTCAACGACTTCAATGGCGTCGTGGAAGAGGTCAACTACGAGAAGAGCCGCCTGCGCGTCTCGGTGCTGATCTTCGGTCGCGCCACCCCGGTCGAGCTCGAGTTCGGCCAGGTCGAAAAGGCCACCTGATCCGGCCGTCGCGCGCATTCACGCGGCGGGCTGAAAATCTGATATAGTGCGCGGCTTCCTGCCAGGAAGCTGGCAAAAGCAATGGGCCGCCGTGAGGTGGCCTTCTGCATGAATTCAAAAACGCGATGCCGGGACGCGTGATTCCCGGTCCGATGGGGAGCCTGTGGTCGCAAGGCGCTAGCACCCGGAGAGTATTCACATGGCAAAGAAAGTAATTGGTTACATCAAGCTGCAGGTGAAGGCCGGTCAGGCCAACCCCTCGCCGCCGGTCGGTCCCGCGCTGGGTCAGCGTGGCCTGAACATCATGGAGTTCTGCAAGGCCTTCAATGCCGCCACGCAGAAGCTCGAGCCGGGTCTGCCGGTTCCGGTGATCATCACGGCCTATTCGGACCGTACGTTCACCTTCATCACCAAGAGCACCCCGGCCACCACGCTGCTGAAGAAGGCCGCTGGCGTGACCTCGGGCTCCAAGCGCCCGAACACCGACAAGATCGGCAAGGTGACCCGCAAGCAGCTGGAAGAGATCGCCAAGGCGAAGGAAGCTGACCTGACGGCCGCCGACCTGGACGCCGCCGTGCGCACGATCGCTGGTTCTGCCCGTTCCATGGGCCTTGTGGTAGAGGGTTAAGAAGATGGCACAGACCAAGCGTGAGAAGGCCATCCAGGCCGCCGTCGTCCCGGGCAAGGCTTATGCCTTCGAGGACGCAATCAAGATCCTGAAGACCGCCACCAAGGCCAAGTTCGTCGAGTCCTTCGACGTTGCCGTGCGCCTGGGCGTGGACGCCAAGAAGTCCGACCAGCAGGTGCGCGGTTCGACCGTGCTGCCGGCCGGTACCGGCAAGAGCGTGCGCGTTGCGGTGTTCGCACCGGCCGGTGCCAAGGCTGACGAAGCCCTGGCCGCTGGCGCCGAAGCCGTCGGCATGGACGACCTGGCCGAGAAGATGCAGGCCGGCGATCTGAACTACGACGTCGTCATCGCCACCCCGGACGCCATGCGCGTCGTGGGTAAGCTGGGCACCGTGCTCGGCCCGCGCGGCCTGATGCCGAACCCGAAGGTCGGCACCGTGTCGGCCAACCCGGGCGAAGCCGTCAAGAACGCCAAGTCGGGCCAGGTGCGTTACCGCACCGACAAGGCCGGCATCATCCACTGCACCATCGGCAAGGCCGACTTCGCCGAAGACGCGCTGAAGTCGAACCTGCAGGCGCTGCTGCTGGACCTGATCAAGGCCAAGCCGGCTACCTCGAAGGGCACCTACCTGCAGAAGGTTTCGGTCAGCTCGACGATGGGCCCGGGCGTCACCGTCGACCAGTCGTCGCTGACCCTGAAGTAATCGTTTCAAGCGGGTACGCGGTTTCGGCCGCGTATCCGTGACATTTGAAGGCAATCCGAGCGGGTCTGTCCCGTGACGATAGCCGTCAAAGACCGCAGGGGTGGTGGGCGCAAGCCGGCCGCTTAATCGATTCCCCCGGGGATCACCCTGCGTAGATGGTGCCCTTCTGGAGTTTTCTGGTTCACGCACGTCTGGGTTCACCCAGGTTGGCCATCCAGGTCTAGAACGGCCCACCCTTGGAACATCGCCCCGATGTTCCCGGCGTCCAGGAAGGATGCTGCCCAGGACCGCACACGGCAGGAGCCGTAAGCGGAGTTCAATTGGAGGAGTGCAATGGCTCTCAATCTGTCCCAGAAGCAAGCAGTAGTAGCCGAGGTCGCGGAAGTCGCTGCCCAGGCTCACTCCTTGATTGCAGCACATTACGCCGGCACCACGGTCGCGCAGATCACCAAGATGCGCGAACAGGCCCGTAAGGAAGGCGTGTTCTTGAAAGTTGTCAAGAACACCCTGGCCGAACGTGCGGTGAAGGGTACTGAATTCGAAACCGCAGCGGCCCAGTTCACCGGCCCGATGCTGTTCGCGTTCTCGCTCGACGAGCCCGGCGCTGCCGGTCGCGTCATCAAGGAAGCCGCCAAGACCAACGACAAGCTGCAGCCGCAGCTGGTTGTGATCGGTGGCGAAGTGTTCCCGGCAAGCCACGTTGACGTGCTGGCTTCGTTGCCGACCCGCGATCAGGCCCTGGCCATGCTGGCCCGTGTCCTGTGCGAACCGGTCACGATGTTCGCCCGCGCCGTCAAGGCCGTTGGCGAGAAGCAGGAAGGTGGCGCTGTCGCCGCCGAGCCGGCTGCCGAAACTGCCTGAGTCGCTGTTTACGTGGTTCCTGATGGAACCTGAACCCAGAAAATTATCCAAAGGTATTCAAAATGTCCCTTACCACCGACCAGATCGTTGAAGCCATTGCCGCCAAGTCCCTGATGGAAGTCATGGAACTGGTGAAGGCCATCGAAGAAAAGTTCGGCGTCTCCGCCGCTGCCCCGGTTGCCGTTGCCGCCGCTGGCCCGGCTGCTGCCGTTGAAGAACAGACCGAATTCACCGTGTCGCTGAAGAGCGCCGGCGACAAGAAGGTCGACGTCATCAAGGCTGTCCGCGCCATCACCGGCCTGGGCCTGAAGGAAGCCAAGGACCTCACCGAAGCCGGTGGCGTCCTGAAGGAATCGGCTTCGAAGGAAGAAGCCGAGAAGATGAAGAAGGACCTGGAAGCTGTCGGCGCGACTGTCGAAGTCAAGTAAGCAGCTCCTTGCGTCGCCATCGAATCACGGCGATGCAGCAAAGGCTGGGGGCGTAAGCCCCCGGCCTTTGGTCGTTGTTGCGACAACAGCTGTAGGGCCGACTGTTAGTCGGCTGCTCTACCGGCCCCGGCCGGCGAGTTGGTAGTTGGAAGTAGCGGGAGAAGGCGTGCTGGTGCCGGCAATACCAGCGACTTCCAACTGACAATTTTCATGTTCCCTTCGGGCCACGCCTCCATGGCGGGGCCCGCACAGCCAAGGTGAGACCCCATGACGTCATATTCGTTCACCGAAAAAAAGCGTATCCGCAAGGATTTCGGCAAGCAGCGCTCGATCCTCGAAGTGCCGTTCCTGCTCGCCATCCAGGTGGATTCCTACCGCGAATTCCTGCAGGAAAACGTGGATCCGGCCAAGCGCCGTGATCTCGGCCTGCACGCGGCCCTGAAGTCGGTGTTCCCGATCGCCAGCTACAGCGGCAACGCTGCGCTGGAATACGTGGGCTACAAGCTGGGCGACCCGGTCTTCGACGAGCGTGAATGCCGCCAGCGTGGCATGAGCTACGGCGCGCCGCTGCGCGTGACCGTGCGCCTGGTGATCTACGACCGCGAGTCGTCCACCAAGGCCATCAAGTACGTGAAGGAGCAGGAGGTCTACCTCGGCGAAATCCCGCTGATGACCGACAACGGCACCTTCATCGTCAACGGCACCGAGCGCGTCATCGTCTCGCAGCTGCACCGTTCGCCGGGCGTGTTCTTCGACCACGACCGTGGCAAGACCCACAGCTCGGGCAAGCTGCTGTACAGCGCCCGCATCATCCCGTATCGCGGTTCCTGGCTGGACTTCGAGTTCGATCCGAAGGACGCGCTGTTCACCCGTATCGACCGTCGCCGCAAGCTGCCGGTGTCGATCCTGCTGCGTGCGCTGGGCTACAGCAACGAAGAGATGCTGGCCGAGTTCTTCGAGATCAACACCTTCCACATCAATCCCGATGAAGGCGTGCAGCTCGAACTGGTTGCCGAGCGCCTGCGCGGCGAGACCCTGAACTTCGACCTGGCCGACGGCGACAAGGTCATCGTCGAAGCCGGCAAGCGCATCACCGCGCGCCACGTCAAGCAGCTGGAAGCCTCGGGCATTGCCGCCCTGGCCGTGCCGGACGATTACATCGTCGGCCGCATCCTGTCCCACGACGTGGTCGACGCCGGTACCGGCGAACTGCTGGCCCAGGCCAACGACGAAATCACCGACGAGCAGCTGCAGGCCTTCCGCAAGGCCGGCGTGGATGCCGTGGGCACCCTGTGGGTGAACGATCTGGATCGTGGCCCGTACCTGTCCAACACCCTGCGCATCGATCCGACCAAGACCCAGCTCGAAGCGCTGGTCGAAATCTATCGCATGATGCGTCCGGGCGAGCCGCCGACCAAGGACGCCGCGCAGAACCTGTTCCACAACCTGTTCTTCACCTTCGAGCGCTACGACCTGTCCACGGTTGGCCGCATGAAGTTCAACCGTCGTGTCGGCCGCAAGGAAGTCACCGGTGAAGCAGTGCTGTACGACCGCAAGTACTTCGGCGAGCGCAACGACGAAGAGTCCAAGCGCCTGGTCGCCGAGCACGGCGACAGCTCCGACATCCTGGACGTGATCAAGGTCCTCACCGAGATCCGCAACGGTCGCGGCGTGGTCGATGACATCGATCACCTGGGCAACCGTCGCGTGCGTTCGGTCGGCGAAATGGCCGAGAACGTGTTCCGCGTGGGCCTGGTCCGCGTCGAGCGCGCGGTCAAGGAGCGCCTGTCGATGGCCGAATCCGAAGGCCTGACCCCGCAGGAGCTGATCAACGCCAAGCCGGTTGCCGCTGCGATCAAGGAATTCTTCGGCTCCTCGCAGCTGTCGCAGTTCATGGACCAGAACAACCCGCTGTCGGAAGTCACGCACAAGCGTCGCGTCTCGGCCCTGGGCCCGGGCGGCCTGACCCGTGAGCGTGCCGGCTTCGAAGTGCGCGACGTGCACCCGACCCATTACGGCCGCGTCTGCACCATCGAAACGCCGGAAGGCCCGAACATCGGCCTGATCAACTCGCTGGCCGTGTACGCCCGCACCAACCAGTACGGCTTCCTGGAAACCCCGTACCGCAAGGTGCACGACGGCAAGGTCTCCGACGAGATCGAGTTCCTGTCGGCCATCGAAGAAAACGAATACGTCATTGCCCAGGCCAACGCCCTGACCGACGCCAAGAGCATGCTCACCGAGCAGTTCGTGCCGTGCCGGTTCCAGGGTGAGTCGCTGCTCAAGCCGCCGGCGGAAGTCCACTTCATGGACGTCTCGCCGATGCAGACCGTGTCGATCGCAGCGGCGCTGGTTCCGTTCCTGGAACACGATGACGCCAACCGTGCACTGATGGGCGCCAACATGCAGCGCCAGGCCGTGCCGACCCTGCGTGCGCAGAAGCCGCTGGTGGGTACCGGTATCGAACGCGCCGTGGCCCGTGACTCGGGTGTGACCGTGAACGCCCGTCGTGGCGGCGAGATCGTGCAGATCGACGCCGGCCGCATCGTGGTCAAGGTCAACGAAGTGGAAATCACCGACGCCAGCGATGCTGGCGTGGATATCTACAACCTGATCAAGTACACCCGTTCCAACCAGAACACCTGCATCAACCAGCGTCCGCTGGTGGAAGTGGGCAACGTGGTGGCACGTGGCGACGTGCTGGCCGATGGTCCGTCCACCGACATCGGCGAACTGGCCCTGGGCCAGAACATGCTGATCGCCTTCATGCCGTGGAACGGCTACAACTTCGAAGACTCCATCCTGCTCTCCGAGCGCGTGGTGGAAGAAGATCGTTACACCACGATCCACATCGAAGAGCTGACCTGCGTTGCGCGTGACACCAAGCTGGGGCCGGAGGAAATCTCCGCCGACATCCCGAACGTGTCCGAGCAGGCCCTGAACCGCCTGGATGAGTCGGGCGTGGTGTACATCGGTGCCGAAGTCCGCGCCGGCGACATCATGGTCGGCAAGGTCACCCCGAAGGGCGAAAGCCAGCTGACCCCGGAAGAGAAGCTGCTCCGCGCGATCTTCGGTGAGAAGGCGTCGGACGTGAAGGACAGCTCGCTGCGCGTGCCGCCGGGCATGGACGGCACCGTCATCGACGTGCAGGTCTTCACCCGCGACGGCATCGAGAAGGACAAGCGTGCGCGCCAGATCGAGGAAAGCGAGATCAAGCGCGTCAAGAAGGACTTCGACGACCAGTTCCGCATCCTGGAAGGCGCCATCTACGCACGCCTGCGTTCGCAGATCGTGGGCAAGGTCGCCAACGGCGGTGCCAACCTGAAGAAGGGCGACACCATCACCGACGCCTACCTGGACGGCCTGAAGAAGGCTGACTGGTTCGTGCTGCGCATGAAGGACGACGACGCTTCCGAAGCCATCGAACGCGCCCAGAAGCAGATCCAGGCGCACGAGAAGGAATTCGAGCGTCGCTTCGCCGACAAGCGCGGCAAGATCACCGCCGGCGACGACCTCGCCCCGGGCGTGCTGAAGATGGTCAAGGTGTTCCTGGCCGTGAAGCGCCGCATCCAGCCGGGCGACAAGATGGCAGGCCGCCACGGCAACAAGGGTGTGGTCTCCAACGTGGTGCCGGTCGAGGACATGCCGTACATGGCCTCGGGCGAGACCGTGGACATCGTGCTGAACCCGCTGGGCGTGCCGTCGCGCATGAACATCGGCCAGATCCTGGAAGTGCACCTGGGCTGGGCCGCAAAGGGCCTGGGCCGCAAGATCCAGGGCATGCTCGAGGCACAGGCCGCGATCAACGACCTGCGCAAGTTCCTGGACGACGTGTACAACCACGACAAGACCCAGCACGCCAACCACGTCGACCTGACCCAGTTCAGCGACGAGGAGCTGCTGCGCCTGGCCGGCAACCTGACCGACGGCGTGCCGATGGCCACCCCGGTGTTCGACGGTGCCACCGAAGCTGAAATCAAGCACATGCTTGCCCTGGCTGACCTGCCGCTCAGCGGCCAGACCCAGCTGTATGACGGTCGTACCGGCGAGGCATTCGATCGCCACACCACCGTGGGCTACATGCACTACCTGAAGCTGAACCACCTGGTCGACGACAAGATGCACGCCCGTTCGACCGGTCCGTACTCGCTCGTTACCCAGCAGCCGCTGGGCGGCAAGGCGCAGTTCGGCGGCCAGCGCTTCGGTGAAATGGAAGTCTGGGCGCTGGAAGCCTACGGCGCGGCCTACACCCTGCAGGAAATGCTGACGGTGAAGTCCGATGACGTGCAGGGCCGCAACCAGATGTACAAGAACATCGTCGACGGTGAGCACGAGATGGTCGCGGGCATGCCGGAATCCTTCAACGTGCTCGTGAAGGAAATCCGCTCGCTGGCCATCAACATGGAACTGGAAGACAACTGATCGTGCAGGCGCGGCTGCCCCGGCAGCCGCGCCGCCGGATGTGACCTGACAGCCCCATCGACAAGATTTCCTCCTTTCGGAGAAACACCATGAAAGACCTGCTCAACCTCTTCAACCAGCAGCGCCAGACGCTGGACTTCGACGCGATCAAGATCGCGCTGGCCTCGCCGGACCTGATCCGTTCGTGGTCCTTCGGCGAAGTGAAGAAGCCGGAAACCATCAACTACCGTACCTTCAAGCCGGAGCGTGACGGCCTGTTCTGCGCCGCCATCTTCGGACCGGTCAAGGACTACGAGTGCCTGTGCGGCAAGTACAAGCGCATGAAGCACCGCGGCGTGGTCTGCGAAAAGTGCGGCACCGAAGTGACCCTGGCCAAGGTGCGCCGCGAGCGCATGGGCCACATCGACCTGGCCTCGCCGGTCGCGCACATCTGGTTCCTCAAGTCGCTGCCGTCGCGCATCGGCCTGATGCTGGACATGACCCTGCGTGACATCGAGCGCGTGCTGTACTTCGAAGCCTACGTGGTGACCGAGCCGGGCCTGACCGCCCTGGAGCGCCGCCAGCTGCTGACCGAAGAACAGTACCTGCAGGCACGCCAGGAGCACGGCGACGACTTCGACGCCGCCATGGGCGCCGAGGCCGTGTACGAACTGCTGCGCACCATCGACCTGCAGTCGGAAATGACCCGCCTGCGCGAAGAAATCGCCAGCACCGGTTCGGAAACCAAGCTCAAGCGCCTCACCAAGCGCATCAAGCTGGTCGAAGCCTTCCTGGAATCGGGCAACCGCCCGGAGTGGATGGTCATGACCGTGCTGCCGGTGCTGCCGCCGGACCTGCGTCCGCTGGTGCCGCTGGATGGTGGCCGCTTCGCGACCTCCGACCTGAACGACCTGTACCGCCGCGTCATCAACCGCAACAACCGCCTGCGCCGCCTGCTCGAGCTGAACGCGCCGGACATCATCGTGCGCAATGAAAAGCGCATGCTGCAGGAATCGGTCGATGCGCTGCTGGACAACGGCCGCCGCGGCCGTGCCATCACCGGCACCAACAAGCGCCCGCTGAAGTCGCTGGCCGACATGATCAAGGGCAAGCAGGGTCGCTTCCGCCAGAACCTGCTGGGCAAGCGCGTCGACTACTCGGGCCGTTCGGTCATCGTGGTCGGTCCGTACCTGCGCCTGCACCAGTGCGGCCTGCCGAAGAAGATGGCGCTCGAGCTGTTCAAGCCGTTCGTGTTCGCCAAGCTGCAGCGTCGTGGCCTGGCCACCACCATCAAGGCCGCCAAGAAGCTGGTCGAGCGCGAAGAAGCCGAAGTCTGGGACATCCTGGAAGAGGTCATCCGCGAACACCCGGTGATGCTGAACCGTGCGCCGACCCTGCACCGCCTGGGCATCCAGGCGTTCGAGCCGGTGCTGATCGAAGGCAAGGCCATCCAGCTGCACCCGCTGGTCTGCACCGCGTTCAACGCCGACTTCGACGGTGACCAGATGGCCGTCCACGTGCCGCTCTCGCTGGAAGCCCAGCTGGAAGCGCGTGCGCTGATGATGTCCACCAACAACATCCTGTCGCCGGCCAACGGCGAGCCGATCATCGTGCCGTCGCAGGACGTGGTGCTGGGTCTGTACTACATGACCCGCGCCCTGGAAAACAAGAAGGGCGAGGGCATGGCCTTCGCCAACATCGCCGAAGTGAAGCGTGCCTATGACAACCGCGTGGTGGAACTGCACGCCAAGGTCAAGGTCCGCATCACCGAAGTGGTGACCGACGAAAACGGCGACAAGCAGAACAAAACCTCGATCGTGGACACCACGATCGGTCGCGCCCTGCTGGCCGAAATCCTGCCGGAAGGCCTGCCGTTCGCGCTGGCCAACACCGAGCTGACCAAGAAGAACATCAGCCGCCTGATCAACTCCAGCTACCGCCAGCTGGGCCTGAAGGACACGGTCGTGTTCGCCGACAAGCTGATGTACACCGGCTTTGCCTACGCAACCCGTGCAGGCGTGTCGATCGGCATCGACGACATGCTGATCCCGGACGAGAAGCGTGGCATCCTCACCGAGGCCGAAGCCGAAGTGCTGGAAATCCAGGAGCAGTACCAGTCGGGCCTGGTTACCGCCGGCGAGCGCTACAACAAGGTGGTCGACATCTGGTCGCGTACCAATGAACGCATCGCCAAGGCGATGATGGACACCATTGGTACCGAGAAGGTGGTCAACGCCAAGGGCGAGACCATCGACCAGAAGTCGATGAACTCGCTGTACATCATGGCCGACTCCGGTGCCCGTGGTTCGCAGGCGCAGATCCGCCAGCTGGCCGGCATGCGTGGCCTGATGGCCCGTCCGGATGGCTCGATCATCGAAACGCCCATCAAGGCGAACTTCCGTGAAGGCCTGAACGTGCAGGAGTACTTCAACTCCACCCACGGTGCCCGTAAGGGTCTGGCCGATACCGCGCTGAAGACCGCCAACTCGGGTTACCTGACCCGTCGTCTGGTGGACGTGGCGCAGGACGTGGTCATCACCGAGGTGGATTGCGGTACCTCCGAAGGCCTGACCATGACCCCGATCGTGGAAGGCGGCGACGTCGTGGAGCCGTTGAAGGACCGCGTGCTGGGTCGTGTCGTGGCCGAGGACGTGTTCCTGCCGGGCAACGACGAAGATCCGATCGTGACCCGCAACACCCTGCTCGACGAAGCCTGGGTGGCCAAGCTGGAAGACGCCGGCGTGCAGAGCATCAAGGTGCGCTCCACGATCAGCTGCGAATCGGCGTTCGGCGTGTGCGGCCACTGCTACGGTCGCGACCTGGCCCGTGGCCACCTGGTCAACATCGGTGAAGCGGTGGGCGTCATCGCCGCGCAGTCGATCGGTGAGCCGGGTACCCAGCTGACCATGCGTACCTTCCACATCGGTGGTGCGGCATCGCGTGCGGCCGCCGTGGACAACATCACGGTCAAGACCACCGGTTCGGTGAAGTTCAACAACCTCAAGTCCGTCGAACACGCCAGCGGTTCGCTGGTGGCGGTCTCGCGCTCGGGTGAAATCTCGGTGCTCGATGCCCACGGCCGTGAGCGTGAGCGTTACAAGCTGCCGTACGGCTCGATGATCGCGTCCAAGGACGGCGATGCAGTGAAGGCTGGCCAGACCGTGGCCAACTGGGATCCGCATAACCACCCGATCGTGTCCGAAGTAGCCGGTTTCATTCGCTTCATCGACTTCATCGACGGCGTCACCGTCATCGAGAAGACCGACGAACTGACCGGCCTGGCCTCGCGCGAAATCACCGACCCGAAGCGTCGTGGCTCGCAGGCCAAGGAGCTGCGCCCGATCGTGCGCATCGTGGATGCCAAGGGCAATGACCTGACCATCCCGAACACCGACCTGCCGGCCCAGTACCTGCTGCCGCCGCGTTCCATCGTCAACCTGCAGGACGGCGCCGCCGTCGGCGTGGGCGACGTGGTCGCCAAGATCCCGCAGGAAGCGTCCAAGACCCGCGACATCACCGGTGGTCTGCCGCGCGTGGCCGATCTGTTCGAAGCACGCAAGCCGAAGGATCCGGCGATCCTGGCCGAGCGTTCGGGCATCATCAGCTTCGGCAAGGACACCAAGGGCAAGCAGCGCCTGATCATCAAGGACACCGATGGTTCGGAACACGAAGAGCTGATCCCGAAGTACCGCCAGGTGATCGTGTTCGAAGGCGAGCACGTGACCAAGGGCGAAACCATCGTGGACGGCGAGCCGAGCCCGCAGGACATCCTGCGCCTGCTGGGTGTCGAACCGCTGGCTGCCTACCTGGTCAAGGAAATCCAGGACGTGTACCGCCTGCAGGGCGTGAAGATCAACGACAAGCACATTGAAGTGATCACCCGCCAGATGCTGCGCAAGGTCGAGATCACCGACCAGGGCAGCAGCAAGTTCCTGAATGGCGAGCAGGCCGAGCGCCAGCGCGTCATCGAGGAAAATGCACGCCTGGCCACCCGCAACGAGCTGATCGCCCGTTTCGATCCGGTCCTGCTGGGCATCACCAAGGCATCGCTGGCCACCGAATCGTTCATCTCGGCGGCCTCGTTCCAGGAAACCACCCGCGTGCTGACCGAAGCTGCCGTCCGCGGCACCTCCGACAACCTGCGCGGCCTGAAGGAAAACGTCATCGTCGGCCGCCTGATCCCGGCCGGTACCGGCCTGGCTTACCACGCCAACCGTCGTCGCAACGCCTCCGGGCTGACCGAGTCGGAAATGCAGACCCTGTCCGGCACGCCGGCGGTGGCTGAAGTGGTGCCGGCTGCCCCGGTGGCAGTGGAATCGACCGAAGCCGAATCAGCCTCGGGCGAGGAATGAGAAAGCCGGTCCGGCCTTCGGGCCGGACCACCTTCGGGTAGCGGCCGACCGTTGGTCGGACGACATTCGAAGGGGTAGGGCGCCACCGTTGGTGGTGCCGAACCCACCTTGTCGGTGGCGTAACCGCCACCAATAGGGTAGGATGCCGGCCGGTCCTCGAAAGGGGGCCGGTTTGACAACCTGAACGGGGGGCATGGAAAAGGCTCCCCTGTAACGGCCCGGGATCAGGGCTGGCTTGGCGTGTGCGCGGTTGACTGCGTTTTCGCCGGGTTGCTACAATCGTCTGTCTCAGCAGGCCGGTTTCTCGCCTGCTCGCACATATCCGCATTCATGGCCTGTTTTCATCGGGCCTCTCTCAGAAGAACTTACTGATGGCGACGATCAATCAGCTTGTCCGCAAGCCGCGGCAGGCAACCACTTACAAGAGTGCCTCCCCGGCTCTTGAAAAGT
Organism: Stenotrophomonas sp. FBCC-B152; assembly: GCF_059134105.1. Taxonomy (NCBI): domain Bacteria; kingdom Pseudomonadati; phylum Pseudomonadota; class Gammaproteobacteria; order Lysobacterales; family Lysobacteraceae; genus Stenotrophomonas; species Stenotrophomonas sp. FBCC-B152. The sequence continues at coordinate 373,006 of NZ_CP101442.1, forward strand.
GCCCCCAGCGCCGTGGCGTCTGCACGCGCGTGTACACCACCACTCCGAAGAAGCCGAACTCGGCGCTTCGCAAGGTTGCCAAGGTTCGCCTGACCAACCAGGAAGAAGTGATTAGCTACATCGGCGGCGAAGGCCACAACCTGCAGGAGCACTCCGTGGTCCTGATCCGTGGCGGTCGCGTCAAGGATCTGCCGGGTGTGCGTTACCACACTGTGCGTGGCTCGCTGGACGCCTCCGGCGTTGCCAAGCGTCGCCAGGGCCGTTCCAAGTACGGCGCCAAGCGTCCGAAGAGCTAAGGGAAAGTACACATGTCTCGTAAAGGTAATACGCCGCAGCGCTCTGTCCTGCCGGATCCGAAGCACGGAAGTGAAACCATCGCGCGCTTCATCAACATGGTGATGCTGAGCGGCAAGAAGTCGGTCGCTGAAAAGATCGTCTATGGCGCCATGGACGTGATCAGCGAAAAGAACCCGAACTCCATCGAGCTGGTGCAGAAGGCTCTGGACAACGTGGCTCCGTCGGTCGAAGTGAAGTCCCGCCGCGTCGGCGGTGCGACCTACCAGGTGCCGGTCGAAGTGCGTTCGTCGCGCAAGATGGCCCTGGCCATGCGCTGGCTGATCGACTCCGCCCGCAAGCGTGGTGAGAACACCATGCCGAAGAAGCTGGCTGCAGAACTGCTGGATGCCTCGGAAAACCGTGGTGGCGCCATCAAGAAGCGCGAAGAAACCCACCGCATGGCCGAAGCCAACAAGGCCTTCGCCCACTACCGCTGGTGAGTTTGACGGCCTTGTAAAACAGGCACGGCAGCACCATTAAGGTGCTGCCTCGCGGCCCCAGAAGGGCTGCGCCAATCCGAAGGCCGCCGAAAGGCGGCGTTCGGCCATCCGAATTCCAAGAAATTGAGAGGCTCCCGTGGCCCGCACCACTCCCATCGAGCGTTACCGCAATTTCGGCATCATGGCCCACATCGATGCCGGCAAGACCACCACGTCCGAGCGCATCCTGTTCTACACCGGCAAGAGCCACAAGATCGGTGAAGTGCACGACGGCGCCGCCACCATGGACTGGATGGAGCAGGAGCAGGAGCGTGGCATCACGATCCAGTCCGCTGCGACCACCGCGTTCTGGAAGGGCATGGACAAGTCCCTGCCGGAGCACCGCTTCAACATCATCGATACCCCCGGGCACGTCGACTTCACCATCGAAGTGGAGCGCTCGCTGCGCGTGCTCGACGGTGCGGTGTTCGTGCTGTGTGCCGTCGGTGGCGTGCAGCCGCAGTCCGAAACCGTGTGGCGCCAGGCCAACCGGTACAAGGTGCCGCGCATTGCGTTCGTCAACAAGATGGACCGCACCGGCGCCAACTTCACCAAGGTCGTTGGCCAGCTGAAGGCCAAGCTCGGCGCCACCGCCGTGCCGATGCAGCTGCCGATCGGCGCTGAAGAAGGCTTCAAGGGCGTCGTCGACCTGATCAAGATGAAGGCCATCCATTGGGATGAAGCCTCGCAGGGCATGAAGTTCGAGTACCTGGAAATCCCGGCCGACATGAAGGACGCCGCCGAAGAGGCGCGCACCTTCATGATCGAGGCTGCGGCTGAAGCCAGCGAAGAGCTGATGGAAAAGTACCTGGGCGGCGAAGAGCTGACCGAGGCTGAAATCATCGAAGCCCTGCGCGTGCGCACCCTGGCCACCGACATCGTGCCGATGTACTGCGGCTCGGCGTTCAAGAACAAGGGCGTGCAGGCCATGCTGGACGGCGTGGTGCAGCTGCTGCCGTCGCCGATCGACGTGCCGGACGTGACCGGTACCGACGTCGATGACGAAACCGTTGCGCTGAGCCGCAAGTCCGACGACAAGGCGCCGTTCTCGGCGCTGGCCTTCAAGATCATCACCGACCCGTTCGTGGGCGCGCTGACCTTCTTCCGTGTCTACTCGGGCACGCTGAACGCTGGCGACCAGCTGCTGAACTCGGTGAAGGGCAAGAAGGAGCGCATCGGCCGCATCCTGCAGATGCACTCCAACGATCGCGAAGAGATCAAGGAAGTGCTGGCCGGTGACATCGCCGCGGCCGTGGGCCTGAAGGACACCACCACCGGTGACACGCTGTGCTCGCAGGAGCACCCGATCATCCTGGAGCGCATGGTGTTCCCGGAGCCGGTCATCTCGATGGCCGTCGAACCGAAGACCAAGTCCGACCAGGAAAAGATGGGTCTCGCCCTTGGCCGCCTGGCCCAGGAAGATCCGTCGTTCCGCGTCAAGACCGACGAAGAATCCGGCCAGACCATCATCTCGGGCATGGGCGAGCTGCACCTGGACATCATCGTTGACCGCATGAAGCGCGAGTTCAACGTTGAAGCCAACGTGGGCAAGCCGCAGGTGGCCTACCGCGAAACCATCCAGCTGGCCGACGTGAAGTCGGATTACAAGCACGCCAAGCAGTCCGGTGGTAAGGGTCAGTACGGTCACGTCGTGATCGAACTGTCGCCGATCACCGCTGAAGACCGTGCCGATCCGAAGATCGCGCCGAACATCAAGGACGATTTCCTGTTCGTCAACGACATCACCGGTGGCGTGATTCCGAAGGAATTCATCCCGTCGATCGAAAAGGGCCTGCGCGAAACCATCACCAGCGGTCCGCTGGCTGGCTTCCCGGTCGTGGACGTGAAGGTGAAGCTGGTGTTCGGCTCGTACCATGACGTCGACTCCTCGGAAATGGCGTTCAAGCTGGCGTCGTCGATGGCCTTCAAGCAGGGCTTCGCCAAGGCCAAGCCGGTCCTGCTCGAGCCGATCATGAAGGTCGAGATCGTGACCCCGGAGGATTACCAGGGTGACGTGATGGGCGACGTGAGCCGCCGTCGTGGCGTGCTGCAGGGTTCGAGCACCACCGGTGACGGTTCGGCCAGCATCATCAACGCGATGATCCCGCTGGGTGAAATGTTCGGTTACGCCACCTCGCTGCGTTCGCAGACCCAGGGTCGCGCAACGTTCACGATGGAATTCGACCACTACGAGCCGGCGCCGAACAACATCGCCGACACCGTGATCAAGAAGGCCTGAGCGTAAGCTCAGGTCCTCCTCTCCTTCTTTCTGATATCCAAGGTATACAACAATGGCAAAGGGTAAGTTCGAGCGCACCAAGCCGCACGTCAACGTCGGCACCATCGGTCACGTCGATCATGGCAAGACCACGCTGACCGCCGCACTGACCAAGATCGGTGCAGAGCGCTTCGGTGGCGAGTTCAAGGATTACTCCGCGATCGACGCCGCGCCGGAAGAAAAGGCCCGTGGCATCACGATCTCGACCGCACACGTCGAATACGAATCCACCGAGCGTCACTACGCCCACGTCGATTGCCCGGGCCATGCTGACTACGTCAAGAACATGATCACCGGTGCTGCCCAGATGGACGGCGCGATCCTGGTCTGTTCGGCTGCTGACGGCCCGATGCCGCAGACCCGCGAGCACATCCTGCTGTCGCGCCAGGTCGGCGTGCCGTACATCGTCGTGTTCCTGAACAAGGCCGACATGGTGGACGACGCCGAGCTGCTGGAACTGGTCGAAATGGAAGTCCGCGAGCTGCTGAGCAAGTACGACTTCCCGGGCGACGACACCCCGATCATCGCGGGTTCGGCCCGACTGGCGCTGGAAGGCGACCAGAGCGAGATCGGCGTGCCGGCCATCATCAAGCTGGTCGAGGCGCTGGACACCTGGATCCCGCTGCCGGAGCGTGACGTGGACAAGACCTTCCTGATGCCGGTGGAAGACGTGTTCTCGATCTCGGGCCGCGGCACCGTGGTGACCGGTCGTATCGAGCGCGGCGTGATCAAGGTCGGCGAAGAAATCGAAATCGTCGGTATCCGCGACACCCAGAAGACCACCGTGACCGGTGTGGAAATGTTCCGCAAGCTGCTGGACCAGGGCCAGGCAGGCGACAACGCCGGTCTGCTGCTGCGCGGCACCAAGCGTGACGACGTCCAGCGCGGTCAGGTTCTGTGCAAGCCGGGTTCGATCAAGCCGCACACCGAGTTCGAAGGCGAAGTGTACGTGCTGTCGAAGGACGAAGGCGGCCGTCACACCCCGTTCTTCAACGGCTACCGCCCGCAGTTCTACTTCCGTACCACCGATATCACTGGCGCCGCCAAGCTGCCGGAAGGCGTCGAGATGGTGATGCCGGGTGACAACGTGAAGATGGTCGTGACCCTGATCAACCCGGTCGCGATGGATGAAGGCCTGCGTTTCGCCATTCGTGAAGGCGGTCGTACCGTCGGCGCCGGCGTGGTCTCCAAGATCATCAAGTAATCTGCTAGACTCTGCGCCCCGATGTTGCCTGGGTAGGGCATCGGGGTAGCAACACAAACGGGAAAAGAGGCGCAGGACGCACCTCGTGTTCCCCAGACCAGGAAGGGTCGCGCCATTCAGGCAGTGTCAACAGGACCCCCTGTTGACCGCCGCGTTGTATGCGCGCTATACTTTTTGTCTGGGCAGATCGGGAGACCGGTCTGCCTCGATTTTTGAGGTCTACGGAAAGATCTTGTCGCCGCGCAGGAATGTGCGGCGTCCGCATTCAGGATATTCATGGGACAAGGCAACCCAGAGGCCTTGTCCGTCGCTCTTTTAACGAAGGAACCTACCGCCATGGCGGACCAAAAGATCCGGATTCGGTTGAAGGCGTTCGATCATCGTTTGATCGACCGTTCGGCCAGCGAGATCGTTGAAACGGCAAAGCGGACCGGCGCGCAAGTGCGTGGCCCGATCCCGCTGCCGACCAAGATCGAGCGTTACACCATTCTCGTCTCGCCGCACGTCGACAAGGACGCGCGTGACCAGTACGAGACCCGCACGCACAAGCGCGTGCTCGACATCGTCGACCCCAACGACAAGACCGTGGACGCGCTGATGAAGCTCGAACTGGCTGCCGGCGTCGACGTTCAGATCAAGCTGACCTGAGGACTACGACCATGACGAAGAAATATTCGTTGGGCTTCGTGGGCCGCAAGGCTGGCATGAGCCGCGTGTTCACCGAAGATGGCCAGGCCATCCCGGTGACCCTGATTGAAGCTACCCCGAACCGCATCGCGCAGATCAAGACCGTCGAAGCTGACGGCTACAGCGCCGTGCAGGTGACCGTCGGCGCGCGTCGCGCTGCCCTGGTCAACAAGCCGGAAGCCGGCCACTTCGCCAAGGCGAAGGTGGAAGCGGGTCGTGGCCTGTGGGAATTCCGCGTTGAAGACGCGCAGCTCGGCGATTTCGCCGTTGGCGGCGAAGTCAAGGCGGACATCTTTGAAGTTGGCCAGAAGGTCGACGTCCAGGGTGTCACCAAGGGTAAGGGCTTCCAGGGCACCATCAAGCGCTACAACTTCCGTATGGGCGATGCAACCCACGGTAACTCGCTGTCGCATCGCGCGCCGGGTTCGCTGGGCCAGCGCCAGACCCCGGGTCGCGTTTTCCCGGGCAAGAAGATGTCGGGCCACATGGGTGCCGTGCAGCAGAGCACGCAGAACCTGGAAGTTGTCAAGGTCGACGTCGAACGCGGTCTGATCGCGATTCGTGGCGCCGTGCCTGGCGCTGCGGGTGGTGACGTGATCGTGCGTCCGGCTAGCAAGGCATAAGGAGAGATGACGATGGAACTCGTTATCACGGGTAGCAACAACAAGGTCTCGGTCTCCGATGCCGTGTTCGGTCGCGATTTCAGCGAAGATCTGGTCCACCAGGTCGTCGTTGCCTATCGCAATGCCGGTCGCGCCGGCACCAAGGCACAGAAGACTCGTTCTGAAGTGGCTGGTACCACCAAGAAGTCGAAGAAGCAGAAGGGCGGCGGTGCGCGTCATGGCGCGCTGACGGCTCCGATCTTCGTCGGCGGCGGTGTCACCTTCGCGGCCAAGCCGCGCAGCTTCGAACAGAAGGTCAACCGCAAGCAGTACCGTGCCGCCATGTGCGCGATCCTGTCCGAGCTGAACCGCCAGGGCCGTCTGACCATCGTGGAGTCCTTCGATGTCGAAGCGACCAGCACGAAGGCTCTGATCGCCAAGCTGGCCGGCCTGGAAGTGGGCAAGCGCCCGCTGATCGTCACCGAGGAAGCCACCGAACACCTGTACCTGTCGGCCCGCAACATTCCCTACGTGGAAGTGCGTGACGTGCAGGGCCTGGATCCGGTGTCGCTGGTCGGTGCCGACACGGTCGTCATCACCGCTGACGCGGTCAAGAAGGTCGAGGAGTGGCTGGCATGAACAGCAACGAAAAAATCTTCAGCGTGCTGCGTGCTCCGCGAGTCTCCGAAAAGACCGCGCGCCTGCAGGAACATTCCAACCAGTATGTCTTCGAGATCTCGAACGAAGCGACCAAGGCCGACGTGAAGGCCGCGGTAGAGCAGTTGTTCGACGTCAAGGTCGAAGCGGTCAACGTGCTGAACGTGAAGGGCAAGAACAAGTCCTTCCGTAACCGCACCGGCCGCCGCGGCGATTGGCGCAAGGCGTACGTGCGTCTCGCCGATGGCCAGTCCATCGATGTAACGGCCAAGGCCTGAGGTACATCCCATGCCATTGATGAAATTCAAGCCCACTTCCCCCGGCCGCCGTTCGGCCGTGCGCGTGGTTACGCCCGATCTGCACAAGGGCGCACCGCACGCAGCGTTGCTGGAGCCGAAGAGCAATACCGGTGGTCGTAACCACCACGGTCGCATCACCACCCGTCACGTGGGCGGTGGTCACAAGCAGCATTACCGTCTGATTGACTTCAAGCGCAACAAGGAAGGCATTCCGGCGCGCGTGGAACGCATCGAATACGATCCGAACCGCACCGCCCATATCGCCCTGCTGTGCTACGTCGACGGCGAGCGCCGTTACATCATCGCACCGAAGGGCCTGAAGGCCGGTGACCAGGTGATCGCGGGTTCGGATGCGCCGATCAAGACCGGCAACACCCTGCCGCTGCGCAACATCCCGGTTGGTACCACTGTCCACGGCATCGAACTGAAGCCGGGCAAGGGTGCCCAGATCGCGCGTGCCGCCGGCGCTGCCGTGCAGCTCGTCGCTCGTGAAGGCGTCTTCGCCACCCTGCGCCTGCGCTCGGGTGAAATGCGCAAGGTGCCGGTCGAGTGCCGCGCAACGATCGGTGAAGTCGGCAACGACGAACACAACCTGGAAAAGCTGGGCAAGGCTGGCGCCAAGCGCTGGCGCGGTGTCCGCCCGACCGTTCGTGGTGCTGCCATGAACCCGGTTGACCACCCGCACGGTGGTGGTGAGGCGAAGGCCGGCCAGGGTAATCCGCATCCGGTCACCCCGTGGGGTGTCCCGACCAAGGGTTACAAGACGCGCAAGAACAAGCGCACCCAGCAATTCATCGTCCGCGATCGTAGGGGCTAATCGACCATGGCACGTTCACTCAAGAAGGGCCCGTTCGTCGATCACCACCTCGTCAAGAAGGTGGAGGCCGCTGCGGGTAGCAAGAAGCCGATCAAGACCTGGTCGCGCCGTTCGATGATCCTGCCGGAAATGGTAGGCATCACCATCGCCGTTCATAACGGTAAGAACCACGTTCCGGTGCTCGTCAACGAGAACATGGTCGGCCACAAGCTCGGCGAATTTGCCATCACCCGGACCTTCAAGGGTCACGGTGGTGACAAGAAGTCGGGCAAGTAAGGAGAGATGACAATGGAAGCGAAAGCAATCCTGCGCTCCGCGCGCATCTCTGCGCAGAAAGCCCGCCTGGTCGCTGACCAGGTGCGCGGCCTGCCGGCCGAGCGTGCGGTAAACCTGCTGAAGTTCTCGGACAAGAAGGCTGCCCACCTGATCAAGAAGGTGGTGGAGTCGGCTATTGCCAATGCCGAGAACAACCAGGGCGCCGACGTCGACGAGCTTAAGGTTCAGACCATCATGGTTGATGAAGGTCCGACCCTGAAGCGTTTCATGGCGCGGGCGAAAGGCCGCGGCACCCGCATCCTCAAGCGCACCAGCCACATCACTGTGGTTGTGGGCGCCGGCAAGTAAGCGGAAAGGAAAACACCATGGGTCATAAAGTTCATCCGATTGGTATCCGCCTCGGCATCTCCAAGGACTGGAACTCCAAGTGGTACGCCAACAAGGCCGAGTTCGCTGGTTATCTGGCGGCCGACCTGAAGGTGCGGGACATGCTGCGCAAGAAGCTCGCGCAGGCCGGCATCAGCAAGATCCTCATCGAACGTCCGGCGAAGACCGCCCGCGTGACGATCCATACCGCCCGTCCGGGCGTGGTGATCGGCAAGCGTGGTGAGGACATCGAGAAGCTGCGCAAGGAAGTGAGCGAAATGATGGGCGTCCCGGCGCACATCAACGTCACTGAAGTGCGCAAGCCCGAGCTGGACGCACAGCTGGTTGCCGAGTCGATCGCGCAGCAGCTGGAGCGTCGCATCATGTTCCGCCGCGCAATGAAGCGCTCGGTCGGCAACGCGATGCGCCTCGGTGCCCTGGGCATCAAGGTCAACGTCGGTGGCCGCTTGAACGGTGCTGAAATCGCCCGTTCGGAGTGGTACCGCGAAGGCCGCGTGCCGCTGCACACGCTGCGTGCCGACATCGACTATGGCTTCGCTGAAGCCAAGACGACCTACGGCATCATCGGCATCAAGGTCTGGATCTACAAGGGCGAGGTTTTCGATTTCTCCCAGGTTGGCCAGGAAAAGCAGGACGACACCCCGTCGCGCAACGATCGTAACGATCGCGGCGACCGCGGTGACCGTCAGCGCCCGGCCCGTGAAGCGAGGTAACGACAATGTTGCAACCCAAGCGAACCAAGTACCGCAAGGTACACAAGGGCCGTAACGATGGCCTGAGCTGGAGCGCCAACGCTGTCAGCTTCGGCGAATACGGCCTGAAGGCAACCGCCCACGGTCAGCTGACCGCGCGCCAGATCGAAGCGGCCCGCCGCTCGATCAGCCGCTACGTCAAGCGCGGTGGCAAGATGTGGATCCGAGTGTTCCCCGACAAGCCGATCACCAAGAAGCCCATCGAAGTCCGAATGGGTTCTGGTAAGGGCAACGTGGAGTACTGGGTAGCCCAGATCCAGCCCGGCCGCATGATCTATGAAATTGAAGGTGTGGGTGAAGACGTGGCACGCGAGGCGTTCCGCCTGGCAGCTGCCAAGCTCTCCGTGACCACCACTTTCGTGACCCGGACGGTGATGTGATGGATATCAAACAACTTCGCGAAAAGTCGGCTGACGACCTGAAGTCCCATTTGGTTGACCTGCGTAAGGAGCAGTTCTCGCTCCGCATGCAGCAGGTCACCGGGCAGCTGCCGAAGACTCACGAAACCCGCCGGGTCCGCCGCGAGATTGCTCGCGTCAAGACCCTGCTCGGCAGCAACAAGTAAGGATGGCCGCGATGAGCGACAATACTGAAAACAAGCAGCTGCGCACGGTCGAAGGCCGTGTCGTCAGCAACAAGATGGACAAGACGGTCACCGTGCTGGTGGAGCGCCTGGTCAAGCACAAGCTTTACGGCAAGTACTTGAAGCGTTCGACCAAGCTGCACGCGCACGATGCCGACAACGCCTGCAATGAAGGCGATGTCGTGCTGGTGACCGAAATTGCTCCGATGTCCAAGACCAAGAACTGGCGCGTGGTGGAAGTCATCACGCGTGCGGCTCAATAAGGAGATCTGACTCATGATCCAGATGCAGAGCTACCTCGAGGTCGCGGACAATTCCGGTGCCAAGGAAGTGATGTGCATCAAGGTGCTGGGCGGCTCCAAGCGTCGCTACGCACACATCGGTGACATCATCAAGGTCACCGTGAAGGATGCAATTCCGCGCGGCAAGGTCAAGAAGGGTGAAGTGTTCGACGCCGTCGTGGTGCGTACCCGCAAGGGTGTGCGTCGCGCCGATGGCTCGCTGATCCGTTTCGACGCCAATGCCGCGGTCCTGCTCAACAACAAGCAAGAGCCGATCGGCACCCGCATCTTCGGGCCGGTGACCCGTGAACTTCGTTCCGAGAAGTTCATGAAGATCGTCTCGCTCGCTCCCGAAGTGCTGTGAGCGACAGGAGATAATCATGGCTAACCGTATCAAGAAGGGCGACCAGGTCGTCGTCAACACCGGCAAGGACAAGGGCAAGCAGGGCGAAGTCGTCCGCGTCGACGGCGATCGTGTGATCGTCGCCAACGTGAACATCGTCAAGCGCCACACCAAGCCGAACCCGCAGGCAGGCGTTGCCGGCGGCGTGGTCGAGCGTGAAGCGTCGATCCATATCTCCAACGTGAATGTGCTCAACCCGGCTTCGGGCAAGGGCGAGCGCGTTGGCTTCAAGGTGCTGGAGGATGGACGCAAACTGCGTGTGTTCCGCTCCAGCGGTGAGGCGCTCGACGCCTGAGGAATGAGAAGATGAGTTCCCGTCTCGAAAAGTTCTACCAGGAAGAAGTGGTGCCGGCGCTGATGAAGCAGTTCGGCTACACCAATCCGATGCAGGTTCCCCGCCTGGTCAAGGTCACCCTGAACATGGGTGTCGGCGAAGCGGCGACCAACAAGAAGATCCTGGAAAATGCCGTCGCCGACATGGCCAAGGTCTCCGGCCAGAAGCCGATCGTGACCAAGTCCCGCGTCTCGGTGGCTTCGTTCAAGATCCGCGATGGTTGGCCGATCGGCTGCAAGACCACGCTGCGTCGTGCCAAGATGTATGAGTTCCTGGATCGCCTGATCAACATCTCGCTGCCGCGCGTGCGCGACTTCCGTGGTGTCTCGGGTCGTTCCTTCGACGGTCGCGGCAACTTCAACATGGGTGTGAAGGAACAGATCATCTTCCCGGAAATCGACTTCGACGCTGTCGACGCGATCCGCGGCATGGATATCGCCATCACCACCACCGCCAAGACCGATGCGGAAGCGAAGGCGCTGCTTGCAGCGTTCAAGTTCCCGTTCCGTAACTGATACGTCGAGGAATCCGAAATGGCAAAGACCTCCATGGTCAACCGCGACCTGAAGCGTGCGAAGCTGGCCGTCAAGTACGCCGGCAAGCGTGAAGAGCTGAAGAAGATCATCTCCAGCACGACCGCTTCGTACGAAGAGAAGGAACAGGCCGTGATCAAGTTGCAGAAGCTGCCGCGCGATTCGTCGCCGAGCCGCCACCGCAACCGTTGCGAACTGTCGGGCCGCCCGCGTGGCGTGTACAGCAAGTTCGGCCTGGGCCGCAACAAGCTGCGCGAAGCCACCATGCGTGGTGACGTGCCGGGCCTGCGCAAGGCCAGCTGGTAAGGGATTCGTCCCTGCAGTACGGGGTGGGCCTGTTCAGGTTCACCCCGACTTGAAGAGTCCGACCCCGGTCGGGCTCTTTTTGTCGTATACTCCCGCGTCTCACCCGGCTGTACAGGGTGGGGTAGGGCGCAACACCCGAACGACGGGCCTCCAGGCCCATTTCAGAAATAGCAAGATTTTCGCGAAAGCGGATATCGGTGCACTCAAAGGTATCGACTATGAGCATGACTGATCCCATCGCCGACCTGCTGGTACGCATCAAGAATGCGGCCGCAGTTGGCAAGCAGACGGTGAAAGCACCGTCCTCCAAGATCAAGGTTGCAATCGCAGAAGTGTTGAAGGCCGAAGGCTACATCACCGACCTGCGCGTGACCAAGACCGAGAACAACAAGGCCGAGCTTGAAATCGTCCTGAAGTATTTCGAGGGCAAGCCGGTCATCGAGACCCTGAAGCGCTTCTCGCGTTCGGGTCTGCGCCAGTACCGTGGCAAGTCCGAGCTGCCGAAGGTCCTGAACGGCCTGGGCATCTCCATCATCTCCACCTCCAAGGGCATCATGACTGATGCGCAGGCGCGCCAGTTGGGCGTCGGCGGCGAAGTCCTGTGCTTCGTGGCCTAAGGCGAGAAGGAAACCACTATGTCCCGCGTAGCCAAGAAGCCGGTCAACCTGCCCAAGGGCGTTGAACTGAACATCCAGCCGGAATCCGTCAGCGTGAAGGGCCCGAAGGGCACCCTCAGCCTGCCGAAGGTGGCTGGCGTTGAAATTTCCGTGAACGACGGCGTTGCCACCCTGGCCGCCAGCAATGACGACCTGGTTGCCCTCGCTGGCACCGTGCGCGCCATCCTGGCCAACATGGTCAAGGGCGTCACCGAAGGCTTCGAGCGCAAGCTTGAGCTGGTCGGCGTCGGTTACCGCGCCACCATGCAGGGCAAGGACCTGAGCCTCGCGCTCGGTTTCTCGCACCCGGTTGTGTACGTGGCGCCGGAAGGCATCACGCTGTCGACCCCGACCCAGACCGAAATCCTGGTCCAGGGCACCGACAAGCAGCTGGTGGGCGAAGTTGCCGCCAAGATCCGCGCTTACCGCAAGCCGGAGCCCTACAAGGGCAAGGGTGTGAAGTACGCCGGCGAAGTCATCATTCGTAAGGAAGCCAAGAAGGCGTAAGGGCGAATCCCCTTCGTGGGGAAGAATCCTGTCTTCAGCTTTCAAGGAAAAAGATCATGAACAAGAACATTGCTCGCCTGCGTCGCGCCAAGTCCACCCGCGCACACATCCGTGTCCTCGGCGTGCCGCGTCTGTCGGTGCTGCGCACCGGTCAGCACCTGTACGCCCAGGTCTTCACCGCCGACGGCTCCAAGGTGCTGGCTGCTGCCAACACCACCCAGGCCGACGTCAAGGAAGGCCTGAAGAACGGCAAGAACAGCGACGCCGCCGCCAAGGTCGGCAAGCTGGTTGCCGAGCGCGCCAAGGCTGCGGGCATCGAGAAGGTCGCTTTCGACCGCTCGGGCTACCGCTACCACGGCCGCATCAAGGCACTGGCCGATGCAGCCCGCGAAGGCGGCCTGCAGTTCTAAGGGATAAGGAAGCGGGGCTGGTCCCCGCTTCCGCCTGCCTGCCGGCACGGGTTGTGCCGGGCGGCGTCCTTCTTCTGCAGGGGCGTTCGATCCACTGCGTCATTCCACAGCTATAAGCGGCCCTGAGCCGTACATACCCAATCAATCAAGGAATCAACATGGCAGAAGAACGTCAGCAGCGGGGTCGCGATCGCGACCGTAACCGCGAAGAGAAAGTCGACGACGGCATGATCGAAAAGCTGGTCGCGGTCAACCGCGTCAGCAAGACCGTCAAGGGCGGTCGTCAGTTCACCTTCACCGCACTGACCGTGGTCGGTGACGGCGCAGGCAAGGTTGGCTTCGGCTACGGCAAGGCGCGTGAAGTGCCGGTCGCGATCCAGAAGTCGATGGAGCAGGCTCGCAAGAACCTGGCCGACGTCGATCTGAACAACGGCACCCTGTGGCACCCGGTGAAGTCCGGCCACGGCGCAGCCCGCGTGTTCATGATGCCGGCTTCGGAAGGTACCGGCGTCATCGCCGGCGGTGCCATGCGCGCCGTGCTGGAAGCCGTTGGCGTCAAGAACGTGCTGGCCAAGGCCGTCGGTTCGCGCAACCCGATCAACCTGGTTCGCGCCACGCTGAAGGGTCTGTCCGAAATGCAGTCGCCGGCCCGCATCGCGGCCAAGCGCGGCAAGAAGGTGGAGGATCTCAACCATGGCTAATGACACCGTCAAGACCGTCAAGGTCCGTCTGGTTGGCGGCCTGCGTGGCACCCAAGCGCGTCACCGCCTGTCGGTGCGTGCCCTGGGCCTGAACAAGCTCAACGATGTGCGTGAACTGAAGGACAGCCCGCAGGTTCGCGGCCTGATCAACAAGGTCCACTACCTCGTCAAGGTTGAGGAATAATCCAATGACCCTGCATCTGAATGAACTGAGCCCGGCACCGGGCGCGCGCAAAGAGCGCACCCGCGTCGGCCGTGGTATCGGCTCCGGCCTGGGCAAGACCTGCGGCCGCGGCCACAAGGGTTCTTTCGCCCGTAAGGGTGGCGGCAAGATCAAGGCGGGCTTCGAAGGCGGCCAGACCCCCATGCAGCGTCGTCTGCCGAAGGTCGGTTTCCGTTCCAAGATCGCCAAGGACACGGCCGAAGTGCTGTCGTACCACCTGGACCGCCTGGAAGCTGGCGAGATCGATTTCGCCGCGCTGCGCGCTGCGAAGCTGGTCCCGAGCACTGCCAAGCAGGCCAAGATCGTCATGAAGGGCGGCCTGACCAAGGCCTTCACCCTGAAGGGCATCGCAGCAACGGCCGGTGCCAAGGCCGCGATCGAAGCTGCCGGCGGCAGCGTACAGGAGTAAGACATGGCGCAAGCTGGCATTGGTAACCTGGGCGGCGGGCTCGGCAAGTTCACGGAACTTCGCCAGCGTCTGCTGTTCGTCGTCGGGGCTTTGATCGTCTACCGCATCGGCTGTTATGTGCCGGTGCCGGGCGTCAATCCCGATGCCATGCTTGCGCTCATGCAGGCGCAGGGCGGCGGCATCGTGGACATGTTCAACATGTTCTCGGGCGGCGCCCTGCACCGTTTCAGCATTTTCGCGCTGAACGTGATGCCGTACATCTCGGCATCCATCGTGATGCAGCTGGCCGTCCACATCTTCCCCGCGCTCAAGGCGATGCAGAAGGAAGGTGAGTCCGGTCGCCGCAAGATCACCCAATATTCCCGCATCGGCGCCGTGTTGCTGGCGGTGGTGCAGGGCGGCAGCATCGCGCTGGCGCTGCAGAACCAGCTGTCCCCGTCCGGTGCGCCGGTCGTGTACGCGCCGGGCATGGGCTTCGTGCTTACCGCCGTGGTCGCGCTGACCGCCGGTACCATCTTCCTGATGTGGGTCGGCGAGCAGGTCACCGAGCGCGGCATCGGCAACGGTGTGTCGCTGATCATCTTCGCCGGCATCGTGGCGGGCCTCCCGGGTGCGGTCATCCACACCTTCGACGCCTTCCGCGAAGGCAACCTGCAGTTCATCCAACTGCTGCTGATCGCGCTGGTGGTGCTGGCCTTCACCTTCTTCGTGGTGTTCGTCGAACGCGGCCAGCGCCGCATCACGGTGAACTACGCACGTCGCCAGGGCGGCCGCAACGCGTACATGAACCAGACCTCGTTCCTGCCGCTGAAGCTGAACATGGCGGGCGTGATCCCGGCCATCTTCGCCTCCAGCATCCTGGCGTTCCCGACCACCCTGGCCATGTGGTCCGGCCAGGCCAGCTCGGCGACCTGGCTGCAGAAGGTCGCCAACGCCCTGGGTCCGGGCGAGCCGCTGCACATGATCGTGTTCGCTGCGCTGATCACCGGTTTCGCGTTCTTCTATACCGCGCTGGTGTTCAACTCGCAGGAAACCGCCGACAACCTGAAGAAGTCGGGCGCGCTGATTCCGGGCATCCGTCCGGGCAAGGCCACCGCGGACTACATCGACGGCGTGCTGACCCGCCTGACCGCAGCCGGCTCGGCCTACCTGGTGATCGTCTGCCTGCTGCCGGAAATCATGCGCACGCAGCTGAATGCGTCGTTCTACTTCGGCGGCACCTCGCTGCTGATCGTGGTGGTGGTGGTGATGGACTTCATTGCGCAGATCCAGGCGCACCTGATGTCGCACCAGTACGAGAGCCTGTTGAAGAAGGCCAACCTGAAGGGCGGCAACCGCGGCGGTTTTGCCCGCGGCTGATTGGCCTGTTACACTATCGTCTTCCTGACGTGATGGTCCTCCGCTTCGCGGACCTGGCCACACAAACGAAGGGCGGCCCCCGCAGCGGTTCCGGGTGGGGGTGAGATCGGGTCGTCCCGCGCGGGAGTAGCGCGGGCGGCACCGGAAGAGGGCTCGAAAGGGTCGTTTTCCGGAGTCAACCTGATCCGGCGCCGGAGCCTGGGCACACTCCCTGGGCCGGGTCCATGAAACCTTTCAGGTTTCACGGGCTTCCATGTAAACCGGAACCTTGTTAGTATCGCTAGTTAACTTTTTTGATCCATCCTGCCGGATCGGCGCGCCTTGGGTGCGCTGTCGGCCATCACTCAGCTGGAGAACCGCGTCATGGCGCGTATTGCAGGCGTCAACCTGCCAGCCCAGAAGCACGTCTGGGTCGGGTTGCAAAGCATTTACGGCATCGGCCGTACCCGTTCGAAGAAGGTCTGCGACGCCGCAGGCGTCACTTCGACCACCAAGATCCGCGATCTGTCGGAGCCGGAAATCGAGCGTCTGCGCTCGGAAGTGGCCAAGTACATCGTGGAAGGCGATCTGCGCCGTGAAATCGGTATCGCGATCAAGCGCCTGATGGACCTGGGCTGCTATCGCGGTCTGCGTCACCGCCGCGGCCTGCCGCTGCGTGGTCAGCGCACCCGTACCAACGCCCGCACCCGCAAGGGCCCGCGCAAGGCGATCAGGAAGTAAGGGACCTAAGAAATGGCTAAGCCCGTCGCTAAGACCAAGAAGAAGATCAAGCGCGTCGTCACTGACGGCGTTGCCCACGTCCACGCTTCTTTCAACAACACCATCGTGACCATCACCGACCGCCAGGGCAACGCTCTGTCGTGGGCGACGTCCGGTGGCGCTGGCTTCCGCGGTTCGCGTAAGTCCACCCCGTTCGCTGCCCAGGTGGCTGCCGAGAAAGCCGGCCGTGCCGCGCTGGATTACGGCGTCAAGTCCCTGGAAGTCCGCATCAAGGGCCCGGGTCCGGGTCGTGAGTCGGCCGTGCGCTCGCTGAACAACGTGGGCTACAAGATCACCAACATCATCGACGTGACGCCAATCCCGCACAACGGGTGCCGTCCGCCGAAGAAGCGTCGCGTCTAAAGGAGCGATAAGAAATGGCTCGTTATATCGGTCCTACCTGTAAGCTCGCCCGCCGCGAAGGCGCCGACCTTTCCCTCAAGAGCCCGGCCCGTGCGCTGGACTCCAAGTGCAAGCTGGAGCAGAAGCCCGGCCAGCACGGCGCGACCGCCCGCAAGGGCAAGCTGTCCGACTACGCCACCCAGCTGCGTGAAAAGCAGAAGGTCAAGCGTATCTACGGTCTGCTGGAGCGTCAGTTCCGCAACTACTACAAGAAGGCCTCGACCAAGAAGGGCAACACCGGCGAGAACCTGCTGCAGCTGTTGGAAACCCGCCTGGACAACGTCGTCTATCGCATGGGCTTCGCTGTGACCCGTCCGGCTGCCCGTCAGCTGGTCTCGCACCGCGGCGTCACCGTGAACGGCAAGTCGGTCAACCTGGCTTCGTACCAGGTCAAGGCTGGCGACGCTGTCGCGCTGTCCGAGAAGGCTGCCAAGCAGCTGCGCGTTCAGGAAGCCCTGACCGTGTCCAAGACGCACGACCTGCGCCCGACGTGGATCGAAGTGGACGCCGACAAGTTCGCCGGCATCTTCAAGGCCGTGCCGGATCGTTCGGACCTGCCTGCGGATATCAACGAAGCGCTGATCGTCGAGTTGTATTCGAAGTAATTCACATTGGAGAGCCCCCGGCGACGGCCGGGGGTTCACTAGGAGAACCCGCAACATGACGGTTACCGCCAACCAGGTTCTGCGTCCTCGTGGTCCGCAGATCGAACGCCTTACCGATACCCGCGCCAAGGTCGTTATCGAACCCTTGGAGCGTGGTTACGGGCATACGCTGGGCAATGCCCTGCGTCGCGTGCTGCTGTCGTCCATCCCGGGCTTCGCCATCACGGAAGTTGAGATCGACGGCGTACTGCACGAGTACACCACGCTCGAAGGCCTGCAGGAGGACGTTCTCGAAGTCCTGCTCAACCTGAAGGACGTGGCGATCCGTATGCACACCGGTGACAGCGCAACCCTGTCGCTGTCCAAGCAGGGTCCGGGTGTCGTGACTGCTGCCGATATCAAGGTCGACCACAACGTCGAGATCCTCAACACGGATCATGTCATCTGCCACCTGACCAAGGACACGGCAGTCAACATGCGTTTGAAGATCGAGCGTGGTTTCGGCTACCAGCCGGCGGCTGCACGTCGTCGTCCGGACGAAGAAACCCGTGCCATCGGTCGTCTGGTCCTGGACGCCTCGTTCTCGCCGGTCCGTCGCGTCGCCTATTCGGTGGAAGCGGCCCGCGTCGAACAGCGTACCGACCTGGACAAGCTGGTGCTGGACATCGAAACCAACGGCACGATCGATGCCGAGGAAGCCGTGCGCACCGCCGCCGACATCCTCAGCGATCAGCTGTCGGTCTTCGGTGACTTCACCCACCGCGACCGCGGTGCAGCCAAGCCGGCCAACAACGGCGTGGATCCGGTGCTGCTGCGCCCGATCGACGACCTGGAACTGACCGTGCGTTCGGCCAACTGCCTCAAGGCCGAGAGCATCTACTACATCGGCGATCTGATCCAGAAGACCGAAGTGGAACTGCTCAAGACCCCGAACCTCGGCAAGAAGTCGCTGACCGAGATCAAGGAAGTCCTCGCCCAGCGCGGTCTTTCGCTCGGCATGAAGCTGGAGAACTGGCCGCCGGCCGGTGTCGCCCAGCACGGCATGCTCGGCTGATCCAGCGCCAACGTTTCACCCCGCACCTTCGGGTGCGGGGGCTTTACCCGCAGTACCTCGCATCGACAGGCGCCAGCCTGCGGTGACGGTCGGCCAGGAGGGCCGGCACCGGACCATCCGCAGTCCAAGTAACAACGCCGGGAAGGCGACAGCGATACCCAACCGATCCAACATTCTTTCAAGGAACATCTGTCATGCGTCACATGAAATCCGGCCGCAAGTTCAGCCGTACCAGCGCCCACCGCGAAGCAATGTTCAAGAACATGGCCGCGTCGCTGTTCAAGCACGAGCTGATCAAGACCACCCTGCCGAAGGCCAAGGAACTGCGCCGCGTCGCCGAGCCGCTGATCACCCTGGCCAAGGTCGACTCCGTTGCCAACCGCCGTCTGGCCTTCGCCCGCCTGCGTGACAACGAAGCCGTGGGCAACCTGTTCACCACCCTGGGCCCGCGTTACGCGAACCGTCCGGGCGGCTACCTGCGTCTGCTGAAGTGCGGCTTCCGCGCTGGCGACAACGCGCCGATGGCCTACGTCGAACTGGTCGACCGTCCGGCCGCCGTGGCTGAAGCCGTCGAAGAATAATCGACGCGCTTTACCAAAGATTCTTCAGGAAACCCGGCCTTGTGCCGGGTTTTTTGTTGGCTGCGTAGATCAAGAGCAACGTCAACGGCACTGGGGATTTACGGTCCACTCCGGGGCCCCGGCCGGTGTGGGTTTGCGGGGGGCGCCGTGAACCCTTCCATGGGGGCTCTTACCAAACATCCATGTTTGGTAAAGCCCCCGCAAACCCACCCCGGCCGGAACCCCCGACACCGGGTCGGTGGCCAAAGGGCCCATCGGCCGGGCGTGGGAGGCCGCGATCTGGGGCAGGCCGGGCCAAGCCCGGCACCTCCTCGCCAACCGTAGAGCCGGGCCTTGCCCGGCTGCTGTTGCCCCCCATGCGCACCGACCCACCGTCGGGGTCGCGACGGGGGCGGGTTTGCGGGGGCTTTGCGAAACATGGATGTTTCGCAAGAGCCTACACGGACGTATTCACGGCGCCCCCCGCAAACCCGCACCCGGCGCGGCCGGGCAGTGGACCCTTGCAGCCGTGCAGCTGTTCGCGCACAAGCTGAAACACACCATATGGCCTGCCAAGCCGATGTACGGCAATCGGCCGCAGCCAACACCGCACAGCTCCCTGTTAATCTTGGTGCCTGGACTAACAAGAGTGTTGGCAATGAATCCATTGCGCTGGAATTTCCGCGCCCAGTTCCTGCTGGGGTTCTTGGTGTGTGCTGGCCTGCTGGGCTATGCGATCTTCCTGCAGCTGAAGATGGGGCTGGAGCCGTGTCCGCTGTGCATCTTCCAGCGCATCGCCTTCGCCGCGCTTGGGTTGCTGTTCCTGATCGGCGCGCTGCATGGCCCGCGGGATCGACCGGGGCGGATCACCTATGGCGTGCTGGCCTTCATTGCCGCCGCCGTAGGCATCGGCATTGCCGGGCGGCACGTGTACGTGCAGCTGCTGCCGCAGGACATGGGTTCGAGCTGCGGCCCGCCGCTGTCGTTCCTCAGCGAGACCATGGGGCCGTTTGAAGTGTTCCGTACCGTTCTTACCGGTACCGGCAACTGCGGCAACATTGACTGGCAGTTCCTGGGCTTGACCATGCCCATGTGGAGCCTGGTGTGGTTCACCCTGCTGGGCCTGTGGGCGCTGGTGGTGTCGTTCCGCCGTCCTGCCCGTCGTTACTGATCTTTCTTCTGCTGGTTTACTGGATATTCCGATGACTGCCTCCGACCGTGCCACCCCTTCCGCTTCGCTGCCGACCGACTGGTCGCCGGAGAGCTGGCGCGGCCCGCCCGCGCTGCAGATGCCGACCTATCCCGATCCGGTCGCGCTGGATGCCTCGCTGCATGAGCTCAAGCGGCTGCCGCCGCTGGTGACCTCGTGGGAGATCCTCTCGCTCAAGCAGCAGCTGGCCGACGCGCAGGAAGGCAAGCGCTTTCTGCTGCAGGGCGGCGATTGCGCCGAGAACTTCAGCGACTGCGAGTCCACCACCATCTCCAACCGGCTCAAGGTGCTGCTGCAGATGAGCCTGGTGCTCGTGCACGGCATGCGCAAGCCGGTGATCCGCGTCGGCCGGTTCGCCGGGCAGTATGCCAAGCCGCGTTCGGCCGATACCGAAACCCGCGATGGCGTGACCCTGCCCAGCTACCGGGGTGATGTGATCAATGCGCCCGAGTTCACCGAAGGCGCGCGCCTGCCCGATCCGCGCCGGATGCTGCAGGCACACGCGCATTCGGCCATGACCATGAACTTCGTGCGTGCGCTGATCGACGGCGGCTTCGCCGACCTGCACCATCCTGAATACTGGAACCTGGAGTGGGTGCGGCATTCGCCGCTGGCCACCGATTACCAGAAGATGGTCTCGTCCATTGGCGATGCCGTGCGCTTCATGGAAACCCTGTCCGGCGCCCAGGTGTACAACCTCAACCGGATCGACTTCTATACCTCGCACGAAGCGCTGCTGCTGCCCTACGAGCAGGCGCTTACCCGCCAGGTGCCGCGCCAGCATGGCTGGCTTAACCTGAGCACGCATTACCCGTGGATCGGCATGCGCACCGCCGCCCTCGATGGCGCCCACGTGGAATACCTGCGCGGCGTGCGCAACCCCATCGCGATCAAGGTCGGCCCGTCCGTGCAGCCCGACCAGCTGCTGCGCCTGATCGACGTGCTCAATCCGGAAGACGAGCCCGGCCGCCTGAGTTTCATCCATCGCATGGGTGCGGCGCAGATCGCCGAGAAGCTGCCGCCGCTGCTGGATGCGGTCAAGCGCGATGGCCGCCGCGTGCTGTGGGTGTGCGATGCCATGCATGGCAATACCGAAAGCACCAGCAACGGCTACAAGACCCGTCGCTTCGACAACGTGCGCAGTGAAGTGGAGCTGTCCTTCGACCTGCACGCGGCCGCCGGCACGCGCCTGGGCGGCGTGCACCTGGAGCTGACCGGGGAGGATGTGACCGAGTGCACCGGGGGCGCGCGCGAGCTCACCGAGCGCGACCTGGAGCGTGCCTATCGCTCGTCGGTGGATCCGCGCCTGAACTACGAGCAGTCGCTGGAGATCGCCATGGCGATCGTGCGCAAGCACGGTGGCGCCGGCGTGTAACGTCGGCGTTATCCCACAGCCACGCAGGGCGTGGCTCTACATACTGATCATCGTCCTTCTGGCAGTGTGGTTCCCGTATTGAAACGATGCGGGAGCACGCATGCGGGTGGATTGGCAGGAAGCGGCTGCGTATCTGTGGCCGATCGGGATCGCGCTGGCGATCGGCATCACCGGCTGGTGGCTGCTGATGGCGCTGACCCGGCGCCTGAAAGGGCGTGACTACCGGCGCGCGCGCATCGCCCGCGTGATCAGCCGGCCGCTGGCATTCGCGTTGCCGATGCTGGTGCTGATTCCCGCACTGGAAGCCACCCCGCTGGACGGGCGCTGGCTGGACCAGTCGCTGCGCCTGCTGCATATCGGCCTGACCGCCTGCTTCATCTGGCTGCTGGTGCGCGCGGTGGCCGCCGGCGAGCAGGCGATCCTGCGCGACCACCCGATGGAAGTGGCCGACAACCTGGCCGCCCGCCGCATCCAGACCCAGACCCGCGTGCTCAGCCGCGTGCTGATGGGCGCCATCATCCTGGTCGGTGCCTCGATGGTGCTGCTGACCTTCCCGATGGTGCGCCAGATCGGCACCGCGCTGCTGGCCTCGGCCGGCATCATCGGCCTGGTCGCCGGCATCGCCGCCAAACCGGTGTTCGGCAACCTCATTGCCGGCCTGCAGATCGCGTTGACCCAGCCGATCCGGCTCGATGACGTGGTGATCGTCGAAGGCGAATGGGGGCGGGTGGAGGAGATCGGCAGCAGCTACGTCGTGGTGCGGATCTGGGACGAGCGGCGCATGGTGGTGCCGTTGACCTGGTTCATCGAAAACCCTTTCCAGAACTGGACCCGGCGCAGCGCCGACCTGCTGGGCACCGCGTTCCTGTGGCTGGACTATCGGGCGCCGATCGCGGCGATCCGCAGCGAGCTCGAGCGCATCTGCAAGGGCGAAGCGTTGTGGGATGGCCGCGTCTGCGTGACCCAGGTGACCGAAACCACCGACCACACCCTGCAGGTGCGCCTGCTGGTCAGCGCGCGCAATTCCGGCGATGCCTTCGACCTGCGCTGCATCGTGCGCGAACGCATGCTCGACTTCCTCGCCCGTGAACATCCGCAGGCGCTGCCACGCACCCGCGCCGAACTCCTCGAACGTCCCGATCCGCCGACGCGCACCCCGCGCTCGCAGCCCGCCGACGACGTGCGTTCACCCGGCGCAGAAGACGGCCCCCCGGCGGTGGTTCCCCTCGAAGACCCCGTCCAATAGCTACGGCAACAACGCCTGCGTCCCGAGCCGCGGCGGGCGACGCGCGCGGGTGCGTTGCTCGTAGTCGTACGCCAGCTCGATCAGCTTCGGCTCGCTCCAGGCCGTACCCATGAACAACAGCCCCAGCGGCAGCCCGTTCACGTGCGCCATCGGCACGGTCAGGCTGGGATAGCCGGCGACGGCGGCCGCGCTGTAGCTGCCGCCCGGGAAGTCATCGCCCTGGCCGGTACGGATCGGCCAGGCGACGCCCGTGGTGGGCGCCACCAGCGCGTCCAGGCGCTCGGCCTTGAGCACCGCGTCGATCCCGTCGGGGCCGGCCAGGCGGCGCGCCTCGGTGCGTGCAGCGATGTATTCCGGGCTGCCCAGGCCGCCAGCCTGCGCGGCCGTTTCCATCAGGTCCTGCCCGAACAACACCAGCTCCTTGTCGGCATGGGTGCGGTTGAAGGCGATGATCGCGTCCAGGTCGCGTACCGGGGCCTGGTGGCGGGCCAGGTAGCGCTGCATGCCGGCCTTGAACTCGTGCAGCAGCACCAGGCGTTCGGCGTCTTCCCACTGCCCTTCGGTAGGCAGCTCCACCGGCACCACCACGGCACCGGCATCGCGCAGCACGCCGATCGCGTGCTGCAGGGCAGGGGCCACGCCCGGCTGCTGGTCCAGCGGGCCGTGCAGGACGCCGATCCGGGCGCCACGCAGGCCGTCCGGATTCAGCCGTGCGGTGTAGTCATACACCGCCCGCCCGGGCATGGTCGCCGTGGCTGGGTCGGCGTCGTCGCGGCCGGCCATCGCGGTCAGCAGCGTGGCGGCATCGGCCACGCTGCGGGTGATGGGGCCGGCGGTGTCCTGGCTGAAGGAGATCGGTACGATGCCATCGCGGCTGACCAGGCCGACCGTCGGCTTGAGCCCGACCACGCCGTTCACCGCCGCCGGGCAGACGATGCTGCCGTCGGTCTCGGTCCCTACCGCGGCGGCCGCCAGGTTGGCGGCCACCGCCACCGCGCTGCCGCTGCTGGAGCCGCAGGGGTTGTGGCTGAGCCGGTACGGGTTGCGGGTCTGGCCGCCACGCGCGCTCCAGCCGGAGATTGACTGGCTGGAGCGGAAGTTCGCCCATTCGCTGAGATTGGTCTTGCCCAGGATGAGCGCGCCGGCTGCACGCAGCCGGCTGACCAGGAACGCATCGTCGGGGCGGAACCCGGCCAGTGCCAGCGAGCCGGCGCTGGTGCCCATCGGGCGCGCCCCGATGTTGTCCTTGAGCAGCAGTGGAATGCCGTGCAGCGGGCCGCGCAGCTGCCCGCGGCGGCGTTCGGCGTCCAGTGCCGCCGCTTCCTTCAATGCATCCGGGTTGAGCTCCAGCACGGCGTTGAGGCGCGGACCAGTGCGGTCCAGCCGGGCGATCCGTTCCAGGTACGCGCGGGTCAGGGTGACGCTGTCCAGTTCGCCGGCCGTCATCGCCGCCTGCAGCTGGGCGATATCGGCTTCGGCATAGGCGAACGGCGTATCGCGCGGGGCCGCGGAGGCGGCGGCATGGGCATGGTTGAGCCAGGGCACGGACGAGGGCGAGCAGCCGCCCAGCATTGCGATGGCCAACACGAGCGATGTCAGTGGCGCGCGCATCTGTGTATCCCCGGAACCAGCGCTCAGGCTAACCAGCGCCGCGCACGCTTGGCAACTCACGCCGGCGGGTGGGCCGGGCCGTGGCGCTTGCGGATGTCGCGGGCGAGCACGCCGACCACGATGAGGTTGATCACCAGCACCGACCACGAGGCCCAGCCCGGGTGGCGGATGATCGCGAAAATGTCGAACGGCAGGTAGATGCCGGCGGTGACGCAGCCCAGCCAGGACGCCCAGGCTTTGGCGCGCCAGAGCCCCCAGGCCTCGAAGAGATGCAGGATGCCGTAGGCAACCATGGCCGCAGCGGCCAGGTGGACGGCATCGGGGCTGATCATGTTGAGCAGCGAGGGCAGGGTGCCGTGATCCGGGTCCAGGCTGAAACGCCGGATCAGGGCATTGACCCCATCACGCAGTGGCTGCGGACCGAGCACTTCCAGCCCGGTCGCCGCCAACAGCGCCAGGACCGCCTTGCTGGCTTCCAGCAAGGCGATCAGGTGAAGCCCCGGATGCTTGTGAGGATCCGGGTTGTAGGGCGTGTCGGTCACGAGGGTCCGATCAGCCGCCGCGCGAGGCCTTCTTGCGGTCGCTTTCGGTCAGCCCCTTCTTGCGAAGGCGGATTTCCTTCGGGGTGATCTCGACCAGCTCGTCGTCTTCGATGAAGTCCAGGGCCTGTTCCAGCGAGTACTTGATGGCCGGGGTCAGCTGGATCGCATCGTCCTTGCCCGACGCGCGCATGTTGGTCAGCGGCTTGGTCTTGATCGCGTTGACGGTCAGGTCGTTGTCCTTGGAGTGGATACCGATCAGCTGGCCTTCGTACACGTTGTCGCCTTCAGCAGCGAACAGCTTGCCACGCTCCTGCAGCGGCCCCAGCGAGTAGGCGGGGGTGGCGCCCGGCGCGTTGGCGATCATCACGCCGTTCTGGCGCTTGGCGATGGCGCCCTGTTCCTTCGGGCCGTAATGGTCGAACACGTGGAACAGCAGGCCCGAACCCTGGGTCAGGGTCTTGAACTCGTTCTGGAAGCCGATCAGGCCACGGGCCGGGATCTGGTATTCCAGGCGCACACGGCCCTTGCCGTCCGGCTCCATGTTCTTCAGCTGGCCCTTGCGGGTGCCCAGCTTTTCCATGACGCCGCCCTGGTGCTGCTCTTCGATGTCCACCACGAGCTGTTCGATCGGCTCCATGGCCTGGCCGTCGATCTGCTTGATGATCACTTCCGGGCGCGACACGGCCAGCTCGTAGCCTTCACGGCGCATGTTTTCGATCAGCACCGACAGGTGCAGTTCGCCACGGCCCGAGACCAGGAACTTGTCGGCGTCTTCCAGCTGTTCCACCTTCAGGGCCACGTTGTGGACCTGTTCGCGGTCCAGGCGGTCCTTGATCTGGCGGCTGGTCAGGAACTTGCCACCGGACAGGTCCTTGTTGCCGGCGAACGGCGAGTTGTTGACCTGGAAGGTCATCGAGATGGTCGGCTCGTCGACGGTCAGCGCCGGCAGTGCTTCCGGGGTGTCCGGGTGGCACAGGGTGTCGGAGATGGTCAGCTCCGCGATGCCCGAGATGGCGACGATGTCACCGGCTTCGGCGGTGTCCTGCTCGATGCGCTCCAGGCCCAGGAAGCCCAGCACCTGCGCGACCTTGCCGTTGCGCTTCTTGCCTTCACGGTCGATCACCGCGACCTGCATGTTCTTCTTCAGGGTACCGCGCTGGATGCGGCCGATGCCGATCACGCCCACGAAGTTGTTGTAATCCAGCTGGCTGATGCGCATCTGGAACGGACCTTCCGGGTCCACTTCCGGCTTCGGCGCGTGCTGCATGATCGCTTCGTACAGCGGGGTCATGTCGCCGTCGCGCACGCTGTCTTCCAGGCCGGCGTAGCCGTTCAGGGCCGAGGCGTAGACGATCGGGAAGTCGAGCTGCTCATTGGTGGCGCCGAGCTTGTCAAACAGGTCGAAGACCTGGTCGATCACCCAATCCGGACGCGAGCCCGGGCGGTCGACCTTGTTGACCACCACGATCGGCTTGAAGCCCATCGCGAAGGCCTTCTGGGTGACGAAGCGGGTCTGCGGCATCGGGCCGTCCATGGCGTCGACCAGGATCAGCACGGTGTCCACCATCGACAGCACGCGCTCCACTTCGCCGCCGAAGTCGGCGTGTCCGGGGGTGTCGACGATGTTGATGCGGTTCTTCACGCCGGTACGCTTGTCTTCCCAGGTGATGGCCGTGTTCTTGGCCAGGATCGTGATGCCACGCTCCTTTTCCTGGTCATTGCTGTCCATCACGCGCTCGGCGAGCACGGTGCGCTCGGACAGCGTGCCGGACTGCTTGAGCAGCTGGTCCACAAGGGTGGTCTTACCGTGGTCGACGTGGGCGACGATGGCGATGTTGCGAAGATTTTCGATAGACATGCGAAAGGGGGCCAGTCGGCGCCGGATTTGGAAAAAGAAGTCCATCATTATACGGCTTTGCCGGCCAAACGCGAAAAGAACCTTTGGCCTATTCAGGCACCGACCTCCCGGGCCGGGTCTGCGGGATCCTGAGGGGCTGCCAACGGCGGGTGCTACCGGGCCTGTTCGACCATGGTCAGGTGGGTCCCGGTCGCGTGCGCGGTGTATCCTTATGGGCTGACGACAACCCCCGTAATCCAAGGATCCTCATGTCCCTCATCGCCACTTTCGACACCACCCAGGGCCCGATCAAGGTCGAGCTGTTCGCAGACAAGGCGCCGCTGACCGTGGCCAACTTCGTGAACCTGGTCAAGAACGGCTTCTATGACGGCCTGATCTTCCACCGCGTGATCCCCGATTTCATGATCCAGGGCGGTTGCCCCAAGGGCCAGGGCACCGGCGGCCCGGGCTACAAGTTCGAAGACGAGAAGAACGGCGTGAAGCACCAGGTCGGTTCGCTGTCCATGGCCAATGCCGGCCCGAACACCAACGGCAGCCAGTTCTTCATCACCCACATCAAGACCGACTGGCTGGACGGCAAGCACACCGTGTTCGGCCAGGTGCTGGATGGCCAGGCCATCGTGGATTCGGTCAAGCAGGGTGACGTGATCCATTCGATCACCCTGGAAGGCGACACCGACGCCGTGCTGGCCGCCCAGGCCGACCGCGTGGCCGAGTGGAACAAGCTGATCCCGGCCAAGTAATTCCCTTTCAACGGCCTCCCTCGCGGGAGGCCGTTGCGCATTTCCGGCCGCCCCGCCAGGTCTCTCCCCGCCCGGTGGCCACTCCCACACAGCTTCTTAGCAGAGGAAATCCCCATGAAAGCACCTGTTCGTGTTGCCGTGACCGGCGCCGCCGGCCAGATCGGCTACGCCCTGCTGTTCCGCATCGCCTCCGGCGAAATGCTGGGCAAGGACCAGCCGGTCATCCTGCAGCTGCTCGAGCTGCCGGTCGACAAGGCCCAGGCCGCCCTGCGCGGCGTGATGATGGAACTGGAAGACTGCGCGTTCCCGCTGCTGGCCGGCATGGTCGGCACCGATGACGCCGAAGTGGCGTTCAAGGACGCCGACATCGCCCTGCTGGTCGGCGCGCGTCCGCGCGGCCCGGGCATGGAGCGCAAGGACCTGCTGCTGGAAAACGCCAAGATCTTCACCGCGCAGGGCGCGGCGCTGAACAAGGTGGCCAGCCGCAATGTGAAGGTGCTGGTGGTCGGCAACCCGGCCAACACCAATGCCTACATCGCCATGAAGTCGGCGCCGGACCTGAACCCGCGCAACTTCACCGCCATGCTGCGCCTGGACCACAACCGTGCGCTGAGCCAGCTGTCGTCCAAGCTGGGCAAGCCGGTCGGTGGCATGGAGAAGCTGGTGGTGTGGGGCAACCACAGCCCGACCATGTACCCGGACTACCGTTTCGCCACCGCCGATGGCGCGTCGATCGCCGATGCGATCAACGACCAGGAGTGGAACGCCAACACCTTCATCCCGACCGTGGGCAAGCGCGGCGCGGCGATCATCGAAGCCCGTGGCTCGTCCTCGGCTGCCTCGGCCGCCAATGCCGCCATCGACCACGTGCGCGACTGGGTGCTGGGCAGCAACGGCAAGTGGGTCACCATGGGCGTGCCGTCCGACGGTTCCTACGGCATTCCGGAAGGCGTGATCTTCGGCTTCGCGGTGACCACCGAAAACGGTGAGTACACCCTGGTCAAGGACCTGCCGGTCGACGACTTCAGCCAGAAGTACATCGACAAGACCCTGGCCGAGCTGGAAGAAGAGCGCGCTGGCGTCGCCCACCTGCTGGGTTGATCGCGGCTGGCCGGCCTTTGGTTGGCACTCGATGAGAAAACGCCGGGCTTGCCCGGCGTTTTTTTTCTTCGATCACTTCCATCGCGAGGGTTGAGGGCCACGCCGCGGCCGGTAGGCCCCTGTGCAAATGTCCCCCGGCCGCCGCCCTTCGGCGACGGCCTCCTCCTTTACTTTGCCAGGAGCCTACCGGCCGCGACGTGGCTCGGCTTGCGTTTCGCGATGGAAAAGAGGACGCCGGGGGCCAACGCCGGTGGATCGAGTGCCGGGGCGCCTTACCCTTGGAGGCGAAGTAAAGGAGGAGGTGTCGGCCTCTGGCCGACGCCGGGGGACATTCGCCGGAAAGGGTAAGGCGCCCCGGCGCTCGATTCACCGGCAACCGCGTTTGATTCTGCCGTGCGCATGCGCACCGTACGACCAAGGTAGGACAGTTCATGTGCCGCCATCGGACTATGCTCGATCCCATGACTTTGTCTGGGAGGGCTGTCATGCGTTACGAAGATGTCTACCGGCGATCGGTGGAGGAACCCGAAGCGTTCTGGGCCGAGGAAGCGCACCGGATCTACTGGCATGTACCGCCGCAGCAGATCCTGGATTACAGCAACCCGCCGTTCCGCCGCTGGTACGTGGGTGGCCAGACCAACCTCTGCTACAACGCGGTGGACCGGCACTTGGCCGAACGCCCCGACCAGCTGGCGCTGGTGGCCATTTCCACCGAAACCAACGTCACCCGCGAGATCACCTACCGCGAGCTGTACCGCGAAGTGAATGCGTTCGCCGCCGTGCTGCAGCGGCTGGACGTGCAGCGTGGCGACCGCGTGGTCATCTACATGCCGAACATGGCAGAAGCGGTGTTCGCCATGCTCGCCTGCGCGCGCATCGGGGCGATCCATTCGGTGGTGTTTGGTGGTTTCGCCGCGCACAACCTTGCGCTGCGCATCGACGACGCCGCGCCCAAGCTGCTGATCGCCGCCGATGCCGGCAAGCGCGGCGGCAAGGTGATTCCTTACAAGGCCATGGTCGATGCCGCCTGCGCCGAGGCGAAGTCGCCGCCGCCGCACGTGCTGATCGTGTCGCGCGGGCTGGACCCGGCCGAACCGAAGGTGCCCGGCCGCGATGTCGACTACGCCACCCTGCGCGACGAGGTCGGCGACCAGGACGTGCCGGTGGTGTGGCTGGAATCGAGCGAGCCCAGCTACCTGCTGTATACCTCCGGCACCACCGGCAAGCCCAAGGGCGTGCAGCGCGATGTCGGCGGTTACGCCGTCGCGATGGCGCAGTCGATGGAAACCGTGTTCGACTGCAAACCGGGCCAGGTGATGTTCTCCACCTCGGACGTGGGCTGGGCCGTGGGCCATTCCTACAACGTGTACGGCCCGCTGATCGGCGGCTGTACCTCGCTCCTGTACGAAGGCCTGCCGACCAACCCGGATCCGGGCATCTGGTGGGCATTGTGTGAACAGTACGGCGTGCGCACGCTGTTCTCCTCACCCACCGCGATCCGCGTGCTGAAGAAGCACGATGCCGACTTCATCCGTCGCCATGACCTCGACGCACTCAAGTACGTGTTCCTTGCCGGCGAACCGCTGGACGAACCCACCGCACACTGGATCAACGATGCGCTGGGCAAGCCGATCATCGACAACTACTGGCAGACCGAAACCGGCTGGCCGGCGCTGACCCTGCTGCCGGGCGTGGACCTCAAGCCGGTGCGTTTCGGCTCGCCGGGCTTCCCCAACCTCGGTTACCGCATGAAGGTGATCGACGAGAACACCGGCGCCGAAGTGCAGGCCGGGCAGAAGGGCGTGCTGGTGATGGTGCCGCCGCTGCCGCCGGGCTGCATGAGCACGGTCTGGAACGACGACGACCGCTTCATCCAGAGCTATTTCAGCCACTTCAAGGAACTGCTGTACAGCTCGCTGGACTGGGCGATCCGCGACGAGGATGGCTACACCTTCATCCTCGGCCGCACCGACGATGTGATCAACGTGGCCGGGCACCGGCTCGGCACGCGCGAGATCGAGGAATGCATCTCCGGCCATCCCCTGGTGGCCGAAGCGGCGGTGATCGGGGTGAAGGACGAGCTCAAGGGCCAGGTGCCGCTGGTGTTCGTCACCCTCAAGCAGGCAGTGGAAGGCGATGGCAGCGCGGTGGTGGCCGAGATGATGCAGCGGGTCACCCAGAGCCTGGGCGCCGTCGCGCGTCCGGCGCACATCCACCTGGTCAACGCCCTGCCCAAGACCCGCTCGGGCAAGCTGCTGCGCCGCTCGCTGCAGGCCCTGGCCGAACACCGTGACCCGGGCGACCTGTCCACCCTGGACGACCCCGGCGCGCTGGACGAGATCCGCCGGGCATTGGGGCGGTAAGCCCCACCCGAATCCCGGCGACCGTGTCCCGTGCTGCGGTGCATTACCCGCCGCGCGGGACCTCGGTTAAGCTGCCGGGGTGATCGTTGTGGGCCCGATGCGCGACACGCCGGGGATGGCGTGCGCGGCCCGGGCCACTGTCTGGACGAACGCAAGGGGGCGCACGGGTTCCGGTCTTCACCGGGCCGTGCGTGCAGGGGGACCAGGTAACAGGGGGAACACATGGCGTACATCCATGCCAAGACGGCGGCTGGCCGTCAGGAAATCGAAGACCGCGCGCGCCGGCTGGTGCCGGGGTTGCGCTCCATTCTGCTGATGGTTGATGGTCAGCGCGATGACAACGAATTGACCGCGATGTTGCCCGGGCTGCGCGCGCCGGACGACGCGCTGGCCCAGCTGGCGGAGATGGGCCTGATCGAAGTGGTCGGCGGTGCGCTGGCGCCCGCCGCGCCGCGTGCGCTCACCTCCGGTCGCGAACAGGACCCGGTGCTGTACAAGCAGCTGTATGACTGGATGAGCGAATCGGTCCGCAGGCATCTTGGCCTGAAGGGCTACTTCATGCAGCTCAAGATCGAGCGCTGCACCGATGCGGCCAGCCTGGAAAAACTCTGGCCGGACATGGCCGCCGCCGTGTCCAAGGCCAAGAGTCCCGCGTTGGCCAACCGTTGGCTGGAGGAGACGCGCGCGCTGCTGCACAGCGATGCGCAGCCTGCCTGACGGGAGCGGCACGGCGCAGCGGTGATGGCGTACATTGGCGTCCTTCCGGGACGCCAGGAGCAGCGCGTGGACGAACAGGACAACGGTACACCGGGCTGGGACGCGATCAACGCGGCCCTGGCCGCGCTGTATCCCGGCCAGGAGCCGCGCCATTACGGCACGGCGCTGCCGTATACGCTGGGCGGCCGCGATCCGCTCGATGGCATCAGCGTGTACCGCGCCGCGCTGCCGCGCCCGCACTGGCACTACGTGACCTACGGCTTTTCCGAGCTGTACGACAAACAGAGCGATGACACCGACAGCAGCGGCTTCGGGTTCGAGCTGACCTTCCGCCTGGCGGCGGAGCCCGGCGAAGAAAACCCGCCGAGCTGGCCGATGAACCTGCTGCAGAACCTGGCGCGCTATGTGTTCGGCAGTGGCAATGCGTTCGAAGCCGGGCACCACATGGATGCCAATGGGCCGATCGCGCTGGACACCGATACCTGCCTGCGCCACCTGGCGTTCATGCCGGATCCGCAGCTGCCCGCGCGGGACACGCCCAATGGCGGACTGGCGTTCCTGCAGGTGATCGGGCTGAGCGACGACGAGATGGCGGCGATCAAGCGCTGGTCGACCGATGGGGTACTGCAGGCATTGGCGCCGCGCATGCCGCTGTGGGTCACCGATCTGCACCGTGCCAGCCTGCTGGATGATCCGGCGCTGGTGCGGCAGCTGCAGGAAGGCAGCGAGCGCGAAGGGTCCAGTACCGCCGTCCTGTTCGTGGAGACCCTGGACTGGCGCGAAGAAGGCGACCAGGTCGTGCTGGTGCTGGGTGCCGGCCAGGTGCCCAATGTGCTTGACCTGCTGCCGCTGCGCCTGCGCCATGGCAACCCGTTGACCATCGTCAGCCGCAAACACGAATGGGAGTTCGCGCCCGGTGACCGCGATGCCGTCGCCAAGGACGGGGAGGGCATGCGCTGCACGCTGAGTGCGCAGGGCCTGGACGCGCTGGAGCAGCAGGTGCGTCCGGAGCGCGGGCGCTACCCGGTACCGGGGACGGCGCTGGTGGTGGAGGTGGTGCCGACCGCACTGCGCGATGCGCAGGACAACGTGGTGCGCGAGATCGGCTGATCGCGCGCACCGGGTTGCTTATTGCAGGCCTTCGGCCTTCAGCGCGGCCTGCACGCCGGTGTCGGCTTCCATCCGGGTCTTGAACGCAGCGAGGTTGTCCAGGCCGGCCAGGTCGACCTTGGCGCCGGCCGCCCAGCGCAGGGTGATGTAGAAGTACGCGTCGGCATAGCTGCGGAAGCCGGCCAGCCAGGGCTTGTCGGCAAGCTGGCGGTTGGCGGTCTCGAACAGGCCGCGCAGGCGCTTGCGGGCGGCGTCGCGGATCGCGTCGTACTGGCTGTCATCGGCGATGAACTTGGCCGGTGCGAACAGCGGCGAGAACGCCG
The DNA here is from genome assembly GCF_059134105.1 of Stenotrophomonas sp. FBCC-B152. Taxonomy (NCBI): domain Bacteria; kingdom Pseudomonadati; phylum Pseudomonadota; class Gammaproteobacteria; order Lysobacterales; family Lysobacteraceae; genus Stenotrophomonas; species Stenotrophomonas sp. FBCC-B152. The sequence continues at coordinate 406,064 of NZ_CP101442.1, forward strand.
GGTGCACGTCCGAATTGACGAAGGCCAGCCAGCGGTTGGCTTCAGCGCGCTGCTGAGGGCTGCCGTCGCCGCCCAGGCCGGCCTGCGGGTAGCTGTCGGCGATGTAGCCCATGATGGCCGCGTTCTGGGTCAGCACGAAGCTGCCGTCGACGATGGTCGGCACCGAGCCGGCCGGATTGATCGCAAGATAGGCCGGGGCCTTCAGGGTGTCCTTGTCGAGCAGTTCCACCTCGAACGGCTGGCCGGTCCACTGCAGGGCGATGTGGTCGGCGGTGGAGCAGGCACCGGGCTTGCTGTACAGCTTCATGGGGAACTCCGTCGGGATGCAGGAAAGGTAAGCGGCCCACTATTCCAGAGCCGGCCCCGCATCCTCAACGGTATGGCCGTAACAGATCGTTACGACGCGCGTGGCTTGAGTTTCTGCACGCGATAGAACGTGTGGTCACCGATGGTGGCCACCTGGTAGGCGTTGCGCCAGCTCGGGCTGGCGATGGACAGCGCGGCGAAGTGGCTGGCACCAGGCACGATTTCCTTGCGCTCGCCTTCCGGCAGCGCCCAGTTGCGCTCGGCATCGAAGGCCACGGTCATGGCTTCTTCCCAGGCATCGGTGTTGCCCAGCTGGGTGCCCGGCGCCACGATGGTCGGTGCGAACTGCTTGCGTGCGGTGACCACCTTGCACATCGAATCGCCCCACAGCCCGCTGTCCAGGCGGCGCAGCGCCACTTCCGCAACGGCTTGCTGGCCGCGCAGGGTCTGGTCACGCGCTTCGAGGTAGACGGTCGTGCTCAAGCACAGCGAATCGGCGGCCGGCTGGGGCAACAACTGCGACAGCCAGAGAATCCAGGCCAGTTTCATAAATCTCCTTGCTCCGTATGGGCCGCACCTGGCTGTCCATCCGATCAACGGGATGGGGCGGGGGTGTACGACTTGGCGTCATGGGGAGGCGGCCATCGGGGCCGCCCGGGAGCGGCACCCGAAAGACGTGGGGGCCGCGCGCTCACTCGAACTGGGTGGTGAGCGGGAAAGTTGGCGCACGATAGGGGGGCATTTCGCAACGCATCCTGAACCGAAAGGCTTGACATTCAGGTTCGGACGGAGGTCATTTTCGCCCATTCAGGTGACGACCAACGGTCGTCACCTACCGTGAATCGGCGTCGCCGGCCGGTTTAGCGCGGGCACGCGGTAGGGCACGACCGTTGGTCGTGCCTCCCTGAATCAGAGCGACGCGGCCAGGCGGCTGCCCTGGTTGATCGCGCGTTTTGCGTCCAGTTCCGCGGCCACATCGGCGCCACCGATCAGGTGGGCATCCACGCCTGCGGCAAGCAGCGCGGCATGCAGGTCGCGGCGCGGTTCCTGGCCGGCGCAGACCACCACGTGGCTCACCGGCAGGGTCTGCTGCTGGCCATCGATGCGGATGTGCAGGCCGTCGTCGTCCACGCCCAGGTACTCCACCCCGCCGAGCATCTTCACGCCCTTGGCCTTCAGCGTGGCGCGGTGGATCCAGCCGGTGGTCTTGCCCAGCCGTGCGCCGGGCTTGCCCGGGCTGCGCTGCAGCAGCCAGACCCTGCGTGCGGGCGCCTCGGGCTGCGGCCGTGCCAGCGCGCCGCGTGCCTCGAAGTGCGGGTCCACGCCCCATTCGGCCATCCAGCGGGCCGGGTCCAGGGCCGGCGAGGGGCCCTCGTGCACCAGGAACTCGCCCACGTCGAAGCCGATGCCGCCGGCACCGATGATCGCCGCTTCCGCGCCGACCTGCACCCGGCCCAGCAGCACATCCAGATAGCTGACCACCTTGGGATGGTCGGCACCCGGGAAATCGACCTGGCGCGGGGTGATGCCGGTGGCGACCACCACCGCATCGAAGCCGGCCAGCGTGGCGACGTCGGCCACGGTGTCGAGCTTCACGCTGACCCCGGTTTCCTCCAGCTTGTGGCGGAAGTAGCGCAGCGTTTCGTGGAATTCTTCCTTGCCGGGAATGCGCTTGGCCACGTTGAACTGGCCGCCGATCTCGCTGCCGGCGTCGAACAGGGTGACCGCATGGCCGCGTTCGGCGGCCACGGTGGCGCAGGCCAGGCCGGCCGGACCGGCACCGACCACCGCGACCTTCTTCGGCGCCGTGGTGGGGCGGTAGACCAGTTCGGTTTCATGCACCGCGCGCGGGTTGACCAGGCAGCTGGCGGTCTTGTTCTCGAACACGTGGTCCAGGCACGCCTGGTTGCAGGCAATGCAGGTATTGATCGCGTGCGCACGGCCGGCGCGCGCCTTGTTGGCCCATTCCGGGTCGGCCAGCAGCGGCCGCGCCAGCGACACCATGTCCGCGCCGCCGCCGGCCAGGATGTGTTCGGCCACGTCGGGCATGTTGATGCGGTTGGTGGCGATCACCGGCACGCGCACATGCGGCTTGAGTTTGGCGGTGACCCCGGCGAATGCCGCGCGCGGCACCGAGGTGGCGATGGTGGGCACGCGCGCTTCATGCCAGCCGATGCCGGAATTGATCAGGGTGGCGCCGGCCGCTTCAATGGCCTTGGCCTGCTGCACGATCTCGTCCCAGTTGCTGCCGTCCTCGACCAGGTCGACCAGCGACAACCGGTAGATGATGATGAAATCCGGGCCGCACGCTTCGCGGATGCGGCGCACGATCTCCACCGCGAACTGCATGCGCTGGGTGGCGTCGCCGCCCCAGCGATCGCGGCGCAGGTTGGTGCGGGGGGCGATGAATTCGTTGATCAGGTAGCCTTCCGAGCCCATCACCTCCACGCCGTCGTAGCCGGCCTCGCGGGCCAGCCGCGCGCTGCGCGCGTAATCGGCGATATGCCGTTCCACGCCACGTGCCGACAGCGCACGCGGGGTGAACGGATTGATCGGCGCCTTCTTCTTCGACGGCGCCACCGACAGGGGGTGGTAGGCGTAGCGGCCGGCGTGCAGCAGCTGCAGGCAGATCTTGCCGTCATGGCCGTGTACCGCCGCCGTGAGCTGGCGGTGCGGACCCACTTCCCACGGCCAGGACAGCTTGCCGCCGAACGGCTTGAGCCAGCCCACCACGTTGGGCGCATAGCCGCCGGTGACGATCAGCCCGACCCCGCCCGCCGCGCGTTCGGCGAAATACGCCGCCAGCCGCGGGAAGTCGCGCGCGCGGTCTTCCAGCCCGGTGTGCATGGACCCCATCAGGATGCGGTTGCGCAGGGTGGTGAAGCCCAGGTCGAGCGGGGCGAACAGATGGGGGTAGGCGGGAGTTTCGGCGGCTGGCGACATGAAGATACGCTTGCGTACGGTAGGTGCGAAGGGTGCCGCGTATCGCCTTTGCACGCAAGGGTCACCGCAGGGCGGGCGCCGGCTCCGGCTTGCGTACACCGAACAGGGGAAGGGTGTAGCCGCAGAGGGGGCCGATGAGCACGGCGAAGGCGAGGGTGCCCAGGCCGACGTTGCCGCCCAGGTACCAGCCGATGACCAGCACGGTGCCCTCGATCAGGCTGCGCACCCGCCAGATCGGCCAGCCGGTGCGGGCATGCAGGCCGGTCATCAGGCCATCGCGCGGGCCCGGTCCGAAGCGGGCGCCGATGTACAGGCCGGTGGCGACCGCCACCAGCAGCAGACCCAGGGCAAACATCGGCACCTGCCACACCAGTCCGTGCACCTCCGGCAGCAGCCACAGGCCGAATTGCGCGCTCGGTCCGATCAGCAGCACGTTCAACACGGTGCCCAGGCCCGGCTTCTGCCGGATCGGCCACCACAGCAGCAGCACCAGGGCCCCGATCACGTTGGTGGCCACGCCGAACGACAGCGGCGTCTGCAGCGCGATGCCCTGGGACAGCACATCCCAGGGCGCCACGCCGATCGCGGCGCGGATCATCACCGCCGCGCCCATGCCGTACAGGAACAGGCCGATCAGCAGTTGCAGCAGGCGCAGAGGCAGCGAAGTGGGCATGGCGGTGTCATCGACAGGGCGTTTGACTGTAGGGCGCGCGCCGCCGCGCCGACAGATACAGATGCAGGCGAAAGCGCGCGCACACCGCGCGGGCCAACGCTCACTCCCAGCCGGACAGCACCAGTTTCCCGGTGACACCGCCGCCTTCCAGCAGGCGATGGGCCTCACGCAGGTTGGCGGCATTGATGCTGCCCAGCGAGGTATGCGCGGTGCTGCGCAGTTCGCCGGCGTCGACCAGGCTGGCCACCCGGCTGAGGATGCGGTGCTGTTCCACCATGTCCGCGGTCTGGAATCGCGAGCGGGCGAACATGAACTCCCAATGGATGCCGATGCACTTGGCCTTGTAGGGATCGCCGATGCGCAGCGGGCCACGCGGTTCCACGATCAGGCCGACATGCCCCTGCGGTGCCAGCAGTTCGCCCAGCACTTCCCAGTAGTGGTCGGTGTCGGCCAGGTTCAGGGCCACCTCCACCTGCGCGATGCCCAGCGCCTGCAGCTGTGCGGGCAACGGTTGGCGGTGATCCACCACGTGGTCGGCGCCCATCCGGCGACACCATTCGGCCGAGTCTTCACGCGACGCGGTGGCCACCACGGTGAAACCGGCATGGCGTGCCAGTTGAATCGCGATGGCACCCACGCCGCCTGCACCGCCGATGACCAGCAGGGTCTGGCCAACGTGGCGGCGATCATCGAAATGCAGCGGCATGCGCTGGAACAGCAGTTCCCATGCGGTCAACACGGTCAGTGGCAGCGCTGCGGCTTCGGCGAAATCCAGCGTGGTCGGCTTGCGTCCCACCAGGCGTTCATCCACCCACTGCCATTGCGCGTTGCTGCCCGGTCGCGTCACGTCGCCGGCGTAATACACCTCGTCGCCAGGCGCGAATGCAGTGACCTGTGGCCCCACCGCTTCGACAGTGCCGGAAGCGTCATAACCGAGGATGCGCGGCGGCGACACTTCGCCTGCGCGGGGTGCGCGCTGCTTGGTGTCGACCGGGTTGACGGAAACGGCCTGTACGCGCACCAGCAGGTCGGTTCCCTGGGGCGCGCCGGGTTCAGGAACCTGCAGATCACGCAGTGCATCCGGATCGTCGATGGGCAGGTAGTGCGTGAGGCCTACGGCTTTCATGGCGGCTCCCGTGGAGGTGAACACCTTCATCATAAGGTCGCTTTTGAACCTGTTCTGCAGCTGAATAACTGCCCTGCGACAAACTGCATCAAATACTGTGGCGGACCCTTGAAAACTCTGGGAAAGTGCCGAAAACCCTTGCCATTGTTGGGTCTTGCGGAAGTTCACCAACCTGTATAGGGTGCCACCAGCTGGACCCGGTGGAGGTCTGGTCGCTGATTTCACATGTTACGTGACCGTTAACATCGCCTTCACTCCCCTGAGCATAATGTTCGCGGCGGTGGCGTGCTGAATCGGCAGTCTTAAACGACGCAGTAGTGCTGGCCCATGCCTCTACCGGTTTCATACCCCCGAAATAGGAGCTGTATTACATGAACAAGAAGATCCTCACTGCCGCGCTGCTGGGCGGCCTGGCGTTCGCCCAGGCAGCCTCCGCGCAGTCGTCTTTCGATGACCGCTGGTACCTGACCGGTTCGGCCGGCTTCAACTTCCAGGATAGCGACCGTCTGACCAACGACGCTCCGTTCGTTACCCTGGGCCTCGGCAAGTTCATCAGCCCCAACTGGTCGCTGGACGGTGAGCTGAACTACCAGAACCCGAACTTCGACGACAACCAGGACCTGAACTGGAGCCAGTACGGCGCCTCGATCGACCTGCGTCGCCACTTCATCTCCGAAGGCCGTGGCTGGAACCCGTACCTGCTGATGGGGCTGGGCTACCAGAAGTCGGAAGAGGAATACAACAACTTCCCGTCGCCCGACAGCCCGGGTGAGCGCAAGGACGGCAACTTCGCCGCCAAGGTCGGCGTCGGCCTGCAGACCACCTTCGACAAGCGCGTTGCAGTCCGCGCCGAAGTGGCCTACCGCGGTGACTTCGACGACAAGAGCGTTGCTGCTCCGGACGAAAGCTGGTTCGGCGACGTGCTGGCCTCGGTCGGCGTCGTGATCCCGCTGGGCCCGCCGCCGGCTGCCCCGGTTGTTGCCCCGCCGCCGGTTGCCCCGAGCTGCGCAGACCTGGATGACGACGGCGACGGCGTCAACAACTGCGACGACAAGTGCCCGGATTCGCAGCCGGGTCAGACCATCGGTCCGGACGGTTGCCCGGTGCCGGTCTCCATCGACCTGAAGGGCGTGAACTTCGACTTCGACAAGTCGAACCTGCGTCCGGACGCCGTGGCGATCCTGTCTGAAGCCACCCAGATCCTGAGCCGTTACCCGGATCTGAAGGTTGAAGTCGCTGGTCACACCGACTCGAAGGGCACCGACGAGTACAACCAGAAGCTGTCCGAGCGTCGCGCCACCGCCGTGTACAACTACCTGACCACGAACGGCATTGCCGCTTCGCGTCTGGTGGGTCCGATCGGCTACGGCGAGAGCCGTCCGATTGCGCCGAACACCAACCCGGATGGTTCGGACAACCCGGAAGGCCGTGCGAAGAACCGTCGTACCGAGCTGAACGTCCAGAACTAATCCTTCTGGTAGTACAGGTTCAGGACAGGGCCCGGCATTGCCGGGCCCTGTTTTTTTTGCGGAATGCACAAAATCGGCAACAAATCCAACAAGTTGCCGTATTCATTGAATGTGGGATCTTGAAAGCCGTTGTGGCGCTGTTAAACTCGGCGCGTCGACCTCTTTCCTGGATGCACTCCCATGCTGCGTATTGCACTGGCCGCCGCGCTTGGCCTGGCCCTGGTTCCCACCGCCTACGCAGCCGTGGATTGCTCCGCTTCGGCCACGAGCGTCAAGCCGCTGCCGTTGCCGGCCACCGCGATTGCCCCGGTGGCGTCCGAGCTGTATATCCGCAACGTGCAGCTGGGCATGCCCGCGGGCGTGCTGACCTCCAATTTCGACCAGCAGCAGTCGCTCGACCGCGTGCTGCAGCGCCTGCGCATTGATGGCTGCCAGAACATCGCCAAGGCGATGCCGGGCGCCCCGGCGATCAAGCCGAACGATCCGGCCGCCTACAAGCCGCAGACCGAGTTCGACAACACGCCGTGGCGCTTCGACATGAGCCAGAACGGCAAGCGCATGACCGCCGATGAGTTCGATGCGTGGATGAAGTCGCGCGGCGTGCGCGTGGTCAAGCCGCGCGCGGCTGCCGCCGCCGCACCCGCACCGGCACCCGCCGCCGAAGCACCGGCTGAGACCAAGCCGGGCGGCAAGAAGTAAGCAACGCGCGCGGCGCCCGATGCGCAACCGTCGACCCCCAGCCGCGCCCACCGCTCGACCACGCCGCGATCCGCGGCGTGCGTCCGCCCCCGCCAGACCCGCCGCCCAGGCCGGCGATGCGCCGCGCCATGGGTTGGCGCGCGTGCTGTCCAAGGCCGGGCTGTGCTCGCGCACCGAAGCCGCGCGCTGGATCGGCGATGGCCGGGTGACGGTCGATGGCCGCACTATCAACAACCCCGAATTTCCGATCATCGACGGCCGCAACGTGGTGCGTGTCGATGGCCAGCCGCTGGATGCGCCGCGCCGCCTGCACATCGTGCTCAACAAGCCGCGCGGCCTGGTCACCACCGCGCAGGACGAGCAGGGCCGCGACACCGTGTACCGCTGCTTCGATGGGGCAGGGCTGCCGTGGCTGGCGCCGGTCGGCCGGCTGGACAAGGCCAGTGAAGGCCTGCTGCTGTTCAGCAACGACCCGCAGTGGGCCGCGCGCCTGACCGACCCCACTACCGGGCCGGACAAGACCTACCACGTCCAGATCGATGCCATCCCCGATGCCGCGCAGCTGGCCGCGCTGTGCACCGGCGTGGACGACGATGGCGAGTTCCTGCGCGCCCGCCAGGCACGCCTGCTGCGCAGTGGCGACAAGACCGCCTGGCTGGAAGTGGTGCTGGAAGAAGGCCGCAACCGCCACATTCGCCGCCTGCTGGCGGCCTTCGACATCAACGTGCTGCGGCTGGTGCGCGTAGGCATTGGCCGGCTGCCACTGGGCACGCTGGCCAAGGGCGCCTGGCGCGAACTGGAGCCGCACGAACTGGACCTGCTGACTGCCACGGCCGACGCCGCCGTGGCCGATACCTGAGATGGGGCAAGGGATGGCCTGCGACCGAGATTCCGACCACTACCGGGAGTAACGCCATGCACGTCCACCGCTTTACCCGTTCCCTGCTGCGCAGCGCTTGGCTGCTGCTGCCTGCCGCGCTGCTCAGCGCCTGCGGCGGCCATAAGGAGGTGGCCAAGGCCACGCCGCCGCCGGTGACCGACAAGATCGTGGAGATCCAGCCCACCGAGCGCGATGGGCGTGGCGCCTACCGCTTCCACATGAGCAACGGCGAAAAGCGCATGAGCGCCGACGAGTTCGATGCGTGGATGAAGGCCAACGGCATCCGGGTGGCCAAGGGCAACCCGAATGCAACGCCGGCGGCCAAGCCGGTGGTGGTGGCCAGCAAGGACGAGGCGAAGGGCAAGAAGAAAAAGAAATGACGCGCGATGCGCGTCATTTCGGAGGTTGCACCCTGCATGTCAGTGGGGCAGGGCCCCGCTCTACGCCTTGATGACGCCCAGCTCCAGGCCGATCCGGGTGAACGCATCGATCGCCCGGTCCAGGTGCGCGCGGGTGTGCGCGGCACTGATCTGGGTGCGGATGCGGGCCTGGCCCTTGGGCACCACCGGGAAGAAGAAGCCGATCGCGTAGATGCCTTCCTCGAGCAGGCGCTCGGCGAACTTCTGCGCCAGCGGCGCGTCGTACAGCATCACCGGGCTGATCGGGTGCACGCCGGGCTTCACGTCGAAGCCGGCGGCGGTCATCTTCTGGCGGAAGTAGGCGGTGTTGTCGGCCAGGGTGGTGCGCAGGTCGTCGGCGGCGGCCAGCATGTCGAACGCCTTGATCCCGGCAGCCACCACGTGCGGTGGCAGCGAATTGGAGAACAGGTACGGGCGCGAGCGCTGGCGCAGCAGCTCGATCACTTCGGCGCTGGCGGTGGTGAAGCCGCCCAGTGCGCCGCCCATGGCCTTGCCCAGGGTGCCGGTGATGATGTCGATCTTCTCCAGCACGCCCTTGACCTCGGCCGAGCCGCGGCCGGTGGCGCCCAGGAAGCCGGTGGCGTGGCATTCGTCGATGTGCACCAGCGCGTTGTACTTCTTCGCCAGCGCGGTGATCTCATCCAGCGGGGCGATGAAGCCGTCCATCGAGAACACGCCGTCGGTGGTGATCAGCTTGGTGCGGCAGCCGGCGGCATCGGCGGCCTGCAGCTGGGCTTCCAGGTCGGCCATGTCGCAGTTGGCATAACGGAAGCGCTTGGCCTTGCACAGGCGCACGCCGTCGATGATCGAGGCATGGTTGAGCGCGTCGGAGATGATGGCGTCGTTCTCGCCCAGCAGCGGCTCGAACAGGCCGCCGTTGGCGTCGAAGCAGGCCGCGTACAGGATGGTGTCCTGCTTGCCGAAGAAGCCGGCGATCTGCTGTTCCAGCTGCTTGTGCAGGTCCTGGGTGCCACAGATGAAGCGCACCGAGGCCATGCCGAAGCCGTGGCTGTCCAGCGCGTCCTTGGCCGCCTGGATCAGGTCCGGGTGGTCGGCCAGGCCCAGGTAGTTGTTGGCGCAGAAGTTCAGCACCGTGCGGCCGTCGTCCAGGGTGATCTCGGCCGACTGGGGGCTGGTGATGACGCGCTCGGACTTGAACAGGCCCTGGGCGCGGATCGCCTCCAGTTCCTCGACATAGTGCTGGGTGAGCGGGGCGGTCGGGGCGTCGGTCATGGCAGGCGGTCATCGGCACGGGAAAACCGGGATTTTACAGGCCACCGCAGGAAACGGTTGCAGATGGGATTGTTGCATCGCAATATCAATCAGGTTAAAAATCTGTAAACACGCGCTGCATCCACCCCCACGTCCCGGAGAGACCCCGCATGAACCACGCCACGCGCTGTACTGCCGCCGCTGTGCTCTGCGCCGCCTTGCTTGCCCCGTTTGCCGCCAGTGCCCAGGACGAGGCCGAATCGCCGTTCAGCTGGAACGTGACCGGCGTGTCCGATTACGTGTTCCGTGGCGTCTCCCAGACCGACGAAGACCCGACCGTGCAGGCCGGCTTCACCTACACCTCGCCGGTCGGCCTGTACGCCGGTGTGTGGGGTTCGGGCGTGGACTTCGGTGACGGCGGCCCGGATGCCGAAGTCGATTACTTCATCGGCTACGGCGTGGACGTCACCGACAGCGTCAACTTCGACGTGATGCTCAACCACTACAGCTACCCCGGTTCGAGCGAACTGGCGTACACCGAGCTGATCACCAAGACCAGCTTCGCCGAGCACTACAACGTGACCGTGGCCTACACCAACGATGTCTGGAACACCGACACCGATGGCTGGTACTTCGCCGCCGGCACCGAATGGGCGCTGCCGAACGAGTTCAACCTGACCGCCAACGTCGGCCGCAGCACGTTCAAGGACAGCGTCGCCCAGGACTACACCGACTGGAACGTCGGCGTGAACCGCACCTGGGGCCTGTTCACCCTGGGCCTGGGCTACTACGGCACCGACGGCAACGGCCGCGACAACTCCGGCAAGCTGGCCGACAACCGCGTGGTGTTCACGGTCGCAGTAGGCCAGTAACCCGCGCTGGACCACCAAAGAAAAAGGCACCCGATAGGTGCCTTTTTCGTTCCAGCGGCAGGTGCCGTCAGTTCCAGCTCAGGACCACCTTGCCGGCCTTGCCCTGTTCCATCAGGTCGAAGCCCTTCTGGAACTCGTCGATCGGCAGCTGGTGGGTCATCACCTTGCCGAGCGGGAAGCCGGACAGCACCAGCTGGGTCATCTTGTACCAGGTCTCGTACATCTTGCGGCCGTAGATGCCCTGCACGGTAAGACCCTTGAAGATGATCTTGTCCCAGTCGCAGCCCGCGCCCTTGGGCATGATGCCGAGCATGGCGATCTTGCCGCCGTGGTACATGCAGTCGAGCATGTCGTTGAACGCGCGCGGGTTGCCGCTCATTTCCAGGCCCACGTCGAAGCCCTCCATGTGCAGTTCCTTCATCACGTCCTTCAGCGAGGTGTTGGCCACGTTGACCACGCGGGTGGCGCCCATGTCGGCGGCCAGCTTCAGGCGGAAGTCGTTGACGTCGGTCACCACCACGTTGCGCGCACCGATGTGCTTGCAGATGCCGGCGGCGATGATGCCGATCGGGCCCGCACCGGTGATCAGCACGTCTTCGCCGATGACGTCGAATTCCAGCGCGCAGTGCGCGGCGTTGCCGTACGGGTCGAAGAAGGCGGCCAGCTCGGACGGGATCTGGTCGGGGATCGGCCACAGGTTGCTGGCCGGCATCACCATGTATTCGGCGAAGGCGCCGTTGACATTCACGCCGATGCCCACGGTGTTCGGGCACAGGTGCGGGCGGCCGCCGCGGCAGTTGCGGCAGTGGCCGCACACGATGTGGCCTTCGGCCGACACGCGCTGGCCGATCTCGTAGCCGGTCACGCCCGGGCCGATCTCGGCGATGCGGCCGACGAACTCATGGCCGATGGTCAGGCCCGGCTTGATCGTGCGCTGGCTCCACTCGTCCCACAGGTAGATGTGCAGGTCCGTACCGCAGATGGCGGTCTTTTCCAGCTTGATCAGGACCTCGTTCGGGCCCGGCACCGGCACCGGCACTTCTTCGAGCCAGATGCCCTTGGCGGCTTCACGCTTGACCAGGGCCTTCATTGTTTGCTGCGCCATCGGGGTGGAACTCGTCTGGGGGAAAGGCGGAATTATAGGGCCGGCAGGGGCCGGGGCATGTTGCGGTGCGAGGGGGAAGCCACGCAGGGCGTGGCTCTACCTCGCCGTTACGTGGCAGTCGGCGCATGGACAGCCCTACCCCCGCTACAATCGGCGGTTCTTTCATCAGGGGCCGCTCATGCGCTCGAACCTGCTTGCCTTCTCCGTCGTCGCCAGCCTTGCGCTGGTCCAGGCCGCCCATGCCGCTGAGGGCATGTGGGTGCCGCAACAGCTGCCGGAGATCGCCGGGCCGCTCAAGCAGGCGGGCCTGAAACTGTCCCCTGAACAGATTTCCGACCTGACCGGCGACCCGATGGGCGCGGTGGTCGCGCTGGGCGGCTGCACCGCCAGCTTCGTGTCCCCGCAGGGCCTGGTGGTGACCAACCACCATTGCGCCTACGGTGCGATCCAGCTCAATTCCACCGCCGAGAAGAACCTGATCAAGGACGGCTTCAACGCGCCGACCCTCAAGGATGAGCTGAGCGCCGGCCCGAACGCGCGCGTGTTCGTGCTCGACCAGATCACCGACGTCACCGACCAGGCCAAGGCCGCCATCGCCGCCGCCGGCAAGGACCCGCTGGCCCGCACCCGCGCGCTGGAAGCGTTCGACAAGGCACAGACCGCCGCGTGCGAGGCCGATGCCGGCTTCCGCTGCCGCCTGTACAGCTTCTCCGGCGGCAACACCTACCGCCTGTTCCGCAACATGGAAATCAAGGACGTGCGGCTGGTCTATGCGCCCCCGGGCAGCGTCGGCAAGTTCGGCGGCGACGTCGACAACTGGATGTGGCCGCGCCACACCGGCGATTTCTCCTTCTACCGCGCCTATGTAGGCAAGGACGGCAAGCCGGCCGCCTTCTCGGCCGACAACGTGCCGTACCAGCCCAAGCACTTCCTGAAGTTCGCCGACCAGCCGCTGGGCGCCGACGACTTCGTGATGGTGGCCGGCTACCCGGGCCGCACCAACCGCTACGCACTGGCCGGTGAGTTCAACGAAACCGCCGACTGGACCTACCCGACCATCGCGCGCCACTACAACGCGGTGCTGGCGCTGATCGACAAGGCCGGCAAGGCCGATGCGGACGTGAAGGTGAAGTACGCCGCCACCGCCGCCAGCATGAACAACGTGGCCAAGAACTACGCCGGCCAGCTGGAAGGTTTCAAGCGCATCGACGCGGCCGGCCAGAAGCAGGCCGAAGAGGCCGCCGTGCTGGCCTGGCTGAAGAAGCAGGGCGCTGCCGGCAAGCCGGCGCTGGCCGCGCACGCGCAGCTGATCAAGCACCTGGATACCAGCAAGTCCACCCGCGAGCGCGACCTGTTCGTGGGCCAGTTCAACAACACCTCCGCCGTCGGTGCCGCGCTGGCCCTGTACCGCCTGTCGATCGAGCGCGCCAAGCCGGATGCCCAGCGTGAAGCGGGCTACCAGGAACGCGACCTGCCGACCATCGAAGGCAGCCTGCGCCAGATGGACCGCCGCTACGTGGCGGGCATGGACCAGCAGCTGCAGCAGTACTGGCTGAACCAGTACGTGGCCCTGCCGCAGGCCCAGCGCAGCAATGAGGTGCTGAACCAGTGGCTGGCCGGCAGCGATGCCGCCGCCGTGGACGGGCTGGTCAAGAAGCTGTCGGGCACCAAGCTGGGCAGCCTCGACGAGCGCCTGACCTGGTTCAAGGCCGACCGCGCCGCCTTCGAAGCCAGCACCGACCCGGTCATCCAGTACGCGGTGGCCACCATGCCGGCGCTGCTGAAGCTGGAAGAGCAGAAGAAGACCCGGGAAGGCGAATCGCTGCTGGCGCGCCCGGCCTACCTGCAGGCGCTGGCCGATTACAAGAAGAGCAAGGGCGAGTTCGTCTACCCGGACGCGAACCTGTCGCTGCGCATCACCTTCGGCAACGTGATGGGCTATGCGCCCAAGGACGGCGTGGCCTACACCCCGTTCACCACGCTGGAAGGCATCGTCGCCAAGGAAACCGGCGCCGATCCGTTCGATTCGCCCAAGGCGCTGCTCGATGCGGTCAAGGCCAAGCGCTACGGCGGCCTGGAAGACAAGCGCGTGGGCTCGGTGCCGGTCAACTTCCTGTCCAACCTGGACATCACCGGCGGCAACTCCGGCTCGCCGGTGCTGGACGCGCACGGCAAGCTGGTCGGCCTGGCCTTCGACGGCAACTGGGAATCGGTCAGCTCCAACTGGGTGTTCGACCCGGTGATGACCCGCATGATCGCGGTGGACAGCCGCTACATGCAGTGGATCATGCAGGAAGTGGCGCCCGCGCCGCAGCTGCTGAAGGAACTGAACCTTACTGGTAGGTAACGACCGTTGGTCGTTACACCGATTAACGAACCCCGCGGCAATGCCGCGGGGTTTTTTGTATGGCGCTGGATCAAACGCGGCTGCCGGTGGATCGAGCGCCGGGGCGGCATACCCTTTCCGGCGAATGTCCCCCGGCGTCGGCCAGAGGCCGACACCTCCTCCTTTACTTCGCCTCCAAGGGTATGCCGCCCCGCCACTCGATCCACCGGCGTTGCACCCCGGCTTCCGCTTTTTCCTGCCAACCGCAAGCCGAGCCCCGTCGCGGCCGGCAGGCTCCTGGCAAAGTAAAGGAGGAGGTGTCGGCCTCCGGCCGACGCCGGGGGACATTTGCACAGGGGCCTGCCGGCCGCGACGGGGCCCTCAACGCTCGCGATGAACGTGATCGAAGACGGAAGAAGAACCGTTTGCCCAGCAAGGTATGATGGCCGTTCCCCACGATCGTTCATATCATGTGAACGATTGCGACTGTTCTCCTCTCCCCCAAGGACCTCTAGTTCGCATGCGCATCCTGCTTGCCCGCCACGGCGAAACCCCCTGGAATGCCGAAGGCCGTTACCAGGGCCAGATCGATATCCCGTTGTCGCCGATCGGCGAAGCCCAGGCCCAGGCCCTGGGTGAACGCCTGAAGTCGGTGGACATCACCCGTGCCGTCGCCTCGCCGCTGTCGCGCGCGCAGCGCACCGCGCAGCTGGCCCTCGGTGCCGACCGCGCCGACATGCTGCTGACCGAGCCGGAGCTGCAGGAAATCGCCCACGGTGAGTGGGAAGGCCTGCTGGCCAGCGAAATCAACGAAAAAGACCCGTCGCGCCTGCAGGCCTGGCGCGACGAGCCCGATACGGTGCTGATGCCCGGTGGCGAATCGCTGCGGCTGGTGCTGGACCGCAGCTGGCGCGGCCTGGCCCGCGCCGCCGAAGGGCTGGGCGAGCACGACACGCTGCTGGTGGTGGCCCACGACGCGGTCAACCGGGTGATCCTGTGCCGGATCCTGGGCCTGCCGCTGTCGCGCCTGTGGACCTTCCGCCAGGCGCCGACCACGCTTAACCTGCTCGAAGGCGCCGACCTGGACAGCCTGGAAGTAGTGCGCCTGAACGACTGCGCGCACCACACGCCGTTCTTTGGCGAGGCCAAGCACCGCGCGCTGTGATTCCACCCCGTTTTCGTTTTCCGTTCCACGACCACCACGATCTATCGCCATGACGACCGCCCGCCCGCATTCCCTCGCCGAATGGCTCAGCTACATCGAGCAGCAGCACCCGGCCACCATCGACATGGGGCTGGAGCGCGTACGTGCGGTGGCCACCGCCATGGGCCTGGGCCAGCCGGCGCCGCACACCATCGTGGTGGGCGGCACCAACGGCAAGGGCTCCACGGTGGCCTTCATCGAGGCCATCGCGCGGGCGGCGGGCTGGAAGGTGGGCGCGTACACCTCGCCGCACCTGCTGCAGTACAACGAGCGCGTGCGCATCGACGGTGAGGACGCTTCCGACGCGGCGCTCATTGCCGCCTTCAATGCCATCGAAGACGCGCGCGGCAGCACCACGCTGACCTATTTCGAGTACGGCACGCTGGCCGCGTTGCACCTGTTCGCGCAGGCCGGGCTCGACCTGACCGTGCTGGAAGTGGGGCTGGGCGGGCGCCTGGATGCGGTCAACATCGTCGATGCCGACGTCGCGGTGATCACCACCGTGGACATCGACCATGCCGACTGGCTGGGCGAGGACCGCGAAGCGATCGGCGTGGAAAAGGCCGGCATCATCCGCGGCTGGAAGCCGGTGATCCTGGGCGAGACCGATCCACCGTCCAGCGTGCTGGCGCGCGCCTACCTGCTGGGCGCCAACGCGATCCGCGGTGGCAGCGATTTCTTCGCCGATGCCATCGACGGCCAGCACTGGTCGTGGCGTGACGTGGGCTTCCGCATTGAACTGCCGATGCCGGCGCTGCGCGGCCCGATCCAGCTGCGCAATGCCGCCTCGGCGATTGCCGCGCTGCGCGCGCTGGACAAGCCACTGCCGCGTGCGGCCATCGTCGAGGGCGTGGCCCAGGCCCGCATCCGCGGCCGCCTGCAGGCGTTCGAGCGCAATGGCGTGGAAGTGCTGGTGGATGTCGGCCACAACCCGCAGGCCGCGCGTGAGCTGGCTGCTGCGTTGAAGGCCGCGCCGATCACCGGGCGTACCGTGGCCGTGTTCGCCGCGCTGCAGGACAAGGATGCCGAAGGCGTGGTCGAGGCGCTGGCTGATCGCGTCGATGGCTGGCACCTGGCCGGGCTGGAAGGTGCGCGCGCACAGAGCGCGCCGGCCCTGCAGGCACGCCTGGCCGGCACCGCCGCCGCCGGTGCGTCCACCCATGCCGATGTGGCCACGGCACTGCAGCAGGCCCTGTCATCGGCCAGGGCCGGCGACCGCGTGCTGGTGTTTGGTTCCTTCCATACCGCCGCGCAGGCCTTGCTGTGGCTGGAAAACGCCCGCTGAGGCGGGCAGCAAGCGACAACGTTCAGCCGTCTTCGACGCCGCACACGCGTGCGCCCGTATAATCGCCGTGGCATTCCGCCGCGCCGCCCTGCCTGCCTTCCGTGGATACTCCTCTGAAACAGCGACTGATTGGTGCCATCGTCCTGGTGGCGTTGGCCGTGATTTTCCTGCCCATCCTGGTCAAGGGGCCTGCCCCTGACAGTGGCGTGGCCAACGTGCCGATCACCGCGCCGGATGCGCCGGCCGATGGCCAGTTCCAGACCCGTGAACTGCCGCTGGTCGTGCCGACCGGTGGCGCCACCGGCCTGCAGAGCGGGGTCTCCAGCACCCAGCCGCTGCAGCCCGACGCAGCCGCACCGGCCGAGCCGGCGGCCGCCGATACCTCGCCGGCGGTGGCTGCGGGCAACTATGCGGTCAGCTTTGGCGCCTATGGCAGCCAGGCCGACGCCAACGCGGTGATCGCGTTCCTGAAGAAGGCCCAGCTGCCGGGCTTCAGCGAACCGGCCACGATCAACGGCCGCCAGGCCTGGCGCGTGCGCGTGGGGCCGTATGCCGATCGCGCGCAGGCCGAAGCGGCGCGCCTGGAAGCGGTCAAGGTGCGTAACGACGTCAAGGCCGAAGTGGTGACCCTGGATGCGCGCGCCGACACTGCCGTGGCTGCTGCTCCGGCGCCGACGCCGGCCGCCGCGACGGCACCGGCCGCATCCAGCGCCGCTGCCGCACCGGCCGCCGCCACGGTGAAGACCGAAGCGCTGCCGCCGGAACCGGTGGCGGCGGCCAAGCCGGCACCGAAGCCGGAAGCGCCCAAGCCGGAGCCGAAGCCGGCCGCAGCCAAGCCCGAACCCGCCACCGCGGCCGCCAAACCCGTGGCCGTGCCGACCGCCCCGGCGGCCAGCAGCGTCGGCTTCGCCGTGCAGCTCGGCGCGTTCGGCCAGGCGACCGAAGCCAACGCCCTGCGCGACAAGGTGCGCGCGGCCGGCTTCAGTGCGTTCGTGGAGCAGGTACGTACCGACAAGGGCACGCTCAACCGCGTGCGCGTCGGTCCCGTCGCCAACCGTGCCGAGGCGGAGAACCTCAAGGCCCAGGTTGCGTCGAAGGTCGGCGTAGCCGGCATGGTCCGGCCGCATCCCTGATGCGGCCCCCCGCACATGATTGATTTCGTGCTGCTGGCGGTGATCGGCATCTCGACCCTGCTCGGGGTGATGCGCGGTTTCGTCAGCATCGTCATCAGCACGTTCTCGTGGCTGCTGGGCGGCTGGGCCGCGCTGATGTTCGGGCGCAGCGCCGCCGCGTGGTGGTCGGCCCCGGCCGCGCCGGGCACCGGCCATTATTTCGCCGGCTACCTCACCGTGTTCCTGCTGGTGATGGTCTCGGTCTGGGCGATCGGCCTGGTGATCCGCCAGGCGGTGCGCTCGACCAGCCTGAACGGCGCCGACCGCATGATGGGCGCCGGCCTGGGCCTGGCCCGGGGCGGCCTGATCGCCTGCGCGCTGCTGCTGCTGGGCTCGTACACCCCGCTGACCCGTGAAGCGACCTGGCGCGACTCGCACCTGCGCGCGATGCTCGACCCCGGCGTGGGCTGGATGCAGGCCAAGATGCCGCGCATGCCCGAGCTGCCGCAGATGCCCAACCTGAAGGACATGCAGGGCCTGCCGATGGCGCTGCCGGAGGTGAACATGGCGCAACTGCCCATCGGAGAGTTGGGCAAGCCGGGCGCGACAGGCGATAATGGCGTCCTTGGCCAGTTGCTGGGTGGGCGCGGATGGCCGCGACCGCTGGATGAGACCCCGCAGCAGGCGGTGGACCCCGCCGATGTGTGGGCCAACCAGGCACGGCCAGGCTCCCCCCAGAACATCGACCCGGCGCTCGTGCGCCCGGACGACACCGCTCCGGCACGGAGCGGTTCCCCCGGCCAGGCACGGCCACCTTCACAGTAGATGGGCCCAGCCCAGCGGAGATTCGCACCATGTGTGGCATCGTCGGTATTGTCGGCAACCAGAACGTCGCCGGGCAGTTGTATGACGGCCTGACCGTCCTCCAGCATCGTGGCCAGGACGCGGCGGGCATCGCCACCGCGGATGGCACCCGGCTGCGCGTGCAGAAGGCCAACGGCCTGGTGCGCGATGTGTTCGACGCAAAGACCATGTCCACCCTGGAAGGCCGCGTCGGTATCGCCCATGTGCGGTACCCGACCGCAGGTTCCGAAGGCATGGACGAGGCGCAGCCGTTCTACGTCAATTCGCCGTACGGCATCGCGCTGGCCCACAACGGCAACCTGATCAACACCGAGGCGCTGCGCCAGCAGGTGTTCGAGCAGGACCGCCGCAACGTCAACACCGATTCGGACAGCGAAGTGCTGTTGAACGTGTTCGCGTTCGAACTGGATGCGCAGCGCCAGCTGACCCCGGAAGCGGCGATCCGCGCCGTGGCCGGCGTGCACCGCCGCTGCAAGGGCGGCTATGCGGTGATCAGCGTGGTGCTGGGCCTGGGCCTGGTGGCGTTCCGCGACCCGCACGGGATCCGCCCGCTGGTGCTGGGCAAGCGCGCCCACGCCGAAGGTGATGAGTACATCGTGGCCTCGGAATCGTCGGCGCTGGACGTACTGGGCTTCCAGCGCGTGCGCGATGTGCGCCCGGGCGAGGCGCTGGTGATCACCGCGCGTGGCGAGCTGTTCTCGGAAGTGTGTGCCGAGCCGGCCGAGCACAGCCCGTGCATCTTCGAGTACGTGTATTTCGCGCGCCCCGATTCGATGATCGACAACGTGTCGGTGCACAAGGCGCGCATGCGCATGGGCATCAAGCTGGGCGAGAAGATCCTGCGCCTGCGCCCGGACCACGACATTGACACCATCATCCCGATCCCGGATACCTCGCGCGATGCGGCGCTGGAAATCTCGAACGTGCTCGGGGTGAAGTACCGCGAAGGCTTCATCAAGAACCGTTACATCGGCCGCACCTTCATCATGCCGGGGCAGGGTGAGCGGGTGAAGTCGGTGCGCCGCAAGCTCAACCCGATCCACCTGGAATTCCGCAACCGGGTGGTGCTGCTGGTGGACGATTCGATCGTGCGCGGCACCACCAGCCAGCAGATCGTGCAGATGGCGCGCGACGCCGGTGCACGCAAGGTGTACCTGGCCAGCGCGGCGCCGCCGGTGCGCTATCCGAACATCTACGGCATCGACATGCCGGCAGCGGAGGAGCTGGTGGCGCACAACCGCAGCGTGGAAGAAATCGAGGCGCACCTTGGCTGCGACTGGTTGATCTACCAGGACATCGAGGATATGGAAGCGGCGGTGCGCGAGGGCAACCCGGAGCTGAAGTCGTTCGATTCGTCGTGCTTCAATGGTGTGTACCCGACGGGTATCGAGCCGGGCTATTTCGAGCGCATCCAGCAGTTGCGTTCGGACGATGCCAAGCACAAGCGCCGCGCCTGAGGCCTGGCGGTGAGCGCAACGTTGCCGCGGGACGAGGCGGCCGGTGACCTGCTGCGCGCGGCGCAGCAGTGCATGGCCGAGGCGGACCCGCTGCGCAAGGTGGCGCTGACGCAGCAGTATGCGGCGCAGTTCCGCGCGGGGCAGTTGAAGGTGCGCGCGGATGCGCCGCCGCCCGAGCCGATCCGCATGCCGGGGCGGCCGCCGCAGCTGCAGCTGGTGCACCCGCGTGAGGTGCCGCGGCGGGGGTTGGGCAATGCGGAGGGGCGCGCGGCGTTCATCCATGCGATCGCGCATATCGAGCTCAATGCCATCGATCTGGCGTGGGATGCGGTGTATCGCTTCCGCGGGCTGCCGGGGTCGTTCCATGCGGACTGGGTGGGCGTGGCCGACGATGAGTCGCGCCACTTCCTGCTATTGCATGGGCGGTTGCAGGCGCACGGGCACGATTACGGCGATTTCGCGGCGCACAACGGGCTGTGGGAGATGTGCGAGAAGACGGCGCACGATGGCCTGTCGCGGATGGCGCTGGTGCCGCGCGTGCTGGAGGCGCGCGGGCTGGATGTCACGCCGGGGATGATCACCAAGCTGCGTTCGGCCAACGACCATGCTACTGCCGATGTGCTGGAGATCATCCTGCGCGAGGAAGTGGCGCACGTGGCTGCGGGGACGCGCTGGTACCGCTGGTATTGCGAGCGTGCCGGTGTAGAGCCACGCGCACGCTTCATCGCGCTGCTGAAGGAATACGCCAACGGGTTCCTCTACGGCCCGTTCAATCTCGAAGCGCGGCTGTTGGCCGGCTTTGAGCAGGACGAGCTGGCGGACCTGATCGAGCAGGCGGGTCGTACTGGCCACGCATCGCAATCGGCGCGATAACCATGCCGTTGTGCCGGGCGTTGCCCGGCTTCATGCATCTGGGCGAACAGCGGGTGGCCATCGGTTCCCTGGTTTGGCGGGTCGGTGCGGGTTTGCGGGGGACGCCGTAAACCCATCCATGGGGGCTTGGTCGCCGCTTGCACGTGTGCGCTGTCCTGCGCACACGGCAAGACCGGGGTTGGGCTCCTGCCCAACCCGTCGGGCGTATACGCCCGACCCATGCGGCTCACACCCCCGCAAACCCGCCCCGACCCACCTTCGACGGTGTATCGGTCGTCGCGGGAACAGCGGGCCGCGTCGCGGTAGGGTCGAATCCCAATCGACTGCCGATAACGGTGAAACGCGCGGTGGCGCATGAAAACCATCGACACCGCCGACGCAATTCAAAACCCCGTTAAACGTTCCGCAACACCACCCGCTTCCCGTCTTCCGTGGGCCGGTTGATATAAAACAATCCCGGCCCCGGCCGGTATGGCAATTCGCGGGTTGCATCATCGGCCGCATACAACAATGCGGTGTCACCGAGCGCATCGAAATTCCAATGCGCCGATTGCATCAGGTAGCGCTGTCGCAACAGCAGTTCCTGCGCTGCATCGAGCGCTTGGCCTGCCACCAGGCGTGCGGCAATGGGCTTCAGCTCATCCGGCAACGCCATCGCCGGATCCGCATCCGGCGCGCGTGCCCAGATCACGCCGGCGGCTGCTGCACGCTGGTGGATGAGCCGCAGTGCGACCAGCTGGTAGCGCCAGTCGATCTCGCGTCTGAGCACCACCGCGGCGTGCGCGAACAGGACCCACTGCGGCAGCACGCTGTCGCTGCCGGCCACGCGCATCTGCTGCCAGCGATGCCATACGTCGACCCAGACGCTGTCGTCGCCCAGGCCCAGTGCGGCCTGCCATCGGCGGCACGCGGCCTGTGCGCGCAGGTAGACCTGGGTGCTGCGCAGCAGGGCCAGCGGTGGGGTGGTGGTGTCGGGTACGTCGTGGGTGCGGATGCGCTGGCCTTGTGGGCGGGTCAGCAACTTGGGTCCTTCGATGCGCTGGTCGTAGCCGCCGCCGATGTTGGCGTGCACGCCGGGCAGGGCGATTTCCTCATGTTCGGGCGCGACGGAGGTGAGCGCGAAGTAGTGGCGGTGCTCGTCGCGCGCGGTGACCTGGACCACCTTGTCGGCACAGCCGGCGGGCAGGTTGACGTGGGGCAGTTCGTCGCGCTGGCGCGCGTCGATCGCGACCACGGTGTCGAACAGGCCGACGAAGCGCACGGGGCGGATCGTGGGGGCGGAGGGCAGGGTCCAGCCGGTGCGGCGCAGCTGTTCGTGCAGCCAGAGGCGGCCGTCGGCGGCGTTGAGCCGGTTGACTGCGTCGCGTGCGGAGGCGGCGCCGCGCGAGAAGCCGAACAGGTCCAGGCGGACGCTGGTCAGTGTGTGTGGCGGGAGGGTGCGGGCCAGGGCACGCAATGCTTCGGGCAGGCGTACGTCGAGGGCGCGGTGGACTTTGGCCTTCACGCCGCTGGGGCCGATGCCGAACGCCAGCCCCATCAGGTCGTCGTCCTTGCCGGTACGGGTGCCGGCGCCTTCGATGTAGATCGCCAGCGACAGGGTGCCTGGCAGGGTCGGCGCGGTTCGCCGGTGGTCGGGGTAGAGCGCGTGCAGCCGGGCGATGTTGGTCAGCCCGTTGCTGAAACTGCTGGTCAGGCGGCTCTGGTAGGGCGAGGCGTCATCGGCCAGCACGGCGGGGGCCGGCGGCCGCGGTGCGGGGGTGGTGCTGCCGGGTGGGCGCGAGGCGTGCAGCAGGTTGTCGGCGTTGTTGCGGGTGCCGTCGAAAAATAGGCCGATCTGCAGCGTGACCGGCACGGTGGTGGTCGGAGTGGGCTGCCCAGCCATGGCCTCGGTTCCCCTGTCGATGCGCGTTTAAGGTAGCGCGAAAGCGACACGAAGGCGACGTAACTGAACCGCTGTGGCCGCCGGTCACAGTTCGGGAATCTCATTGGTGGCCTCTATTGAATTCACGCGATCGATAGGCGCCAGATGGTCTGGCCTGTCGACAGGGGCGGCGGCGCGAACACGTTCACTTCCGAAGTTCACTCAACGAGAGAGGCGACATGATGTCCAGTTCGATGAGAAAGACCGCAGGTGCGATCACGTTGTTCCTGGCCGCCGTGGGTACGGCGGCGGCCGCACCCCTGTTCCAGCCGGTGACGGTGTTGAGCCGCGCCGGTGCGGCCAGCCAGCCGGCCGCGCAGGCGGTGCTGTCGGCGCCTTCCAGCGCCGCCGTGCAGGAGGTCCGTGTCGAGGCAGGCGCGGTGGTGGCGGCGCAGCGGCAGCTGGAGTTCGAGCTGCTCGGCACACCCGTGCAGGCCCTGAAGCAGCGGGTGGAAAGCCTGCCCGATGGCGGCAGCATCTGGTACGGCAGCCTGCAGAACGCAGGTTCGAAACTGACCCGCCAGGCTGGTGCGCAGGATCCGGGCAATTCGGTGATCCTGGTGCGCAACGGCGACACGGTCACCGGTTCCATCCGCAAGGACGGCACGCTGTACCGGCTGCGTCCGCTCAGTGATGGCCGCCACGTGCTTGTGCAGGTGGATGAGTCGCGCATGCCGGCCGAACACCCGGCCGACTACAACACGCTGCCAAAGATCGAGATGCCGGCCAGTGATCGTGCCGGCATTGCAGCGGCTTCGTCGGGCACGCCGGCCACCATCCGCGTGCTGGTGGTGGCGACCAATGCGGCGGTCAGCGCCTATGGCGGCAACATGCAGTCGCTGGTGCAGCTGGCGGTGGCCGAATCCAACCAGGGCTACACCAACAGCAACGTGGGCATCACCATGCAGCTGGCCGGCTACCAGGCGGTGGCGTATACCGAGTCGGGCAATTTCAGCACCGACCTGGCGCGCTTCCGTTCGACCAGTGATGGGTACATGGATGCCATCCACACCACCCGCAACAGCACCGCGGCGGATGTGGCGGTGCTGATCATCAACAACAGCAGCTACTGCGGGTTGGCATCGGGCATCGGCTCCACCGCGTCGAGCGCGTTCGCGGCGGTGTACTGGGACTGCGCCACGGGCTACTACTCGTTCGCGCATGAGATCGGCCACCTGCAGAGCGCGCGGCACGACATCGCCACCGACTCCAGCACCTCGCCGTACGCGTACGGCCATGGATATCGTTACCAGCCGGCCACCGGTTCACGCTGGCGCACGATCATGGCCTACGACTGCACGTCCGGCTGCCCGCGCCTGAATTTCTGGTCCAATCCCAACATCAGCTACAACGGGATTCCGATGGGCATCGCCTCCAGTGCCGACAACCAGCGCGTGCTGGTCAACACCAAGGCGGCGGTTGCCGCGTTCCGGTAATCCACGGGGCACGCGGCGGAAGCATATCCGCCGCGTGCTGGCCGGCCTCAGGCCAGTGAATCCAGCGTCCACCCCTGCGGGGTAACGCGCAGCACCGAGCCCTGCTCGTACCAGTCGCCCAGCACGATGCGCGTGCACGCGCGGCCGCCGGCCTGCAGGCTGTGGATCGCCGGGCGGTGGGTGTGGCCATGGATCATGGTGTCCACGCCGTGGCGCACGAACGTGGCGGTCACTTCGTCGGGTGCGACGTCGGTGACGGTTTCGAAGGTGGCGCGGTCGCCCTGTTTCATTTCCGACTGGCGTGCCTGGCTGGCATCGCGCGCTTTCTGCGCGAAGGCGATGCGTGCGGGCAGCGGCTGGGCCAGGAACTGGGCCTGGAACACCGGGTCGCGGGTCTGTGCGCGGAACTGCTGGTAGGCCACGTCATCGGTGCACAGCAGGTCGCCGTGCTGCAGCAGCACCGGGGTGCCGTACAGGTCGATCACGCTCGGGTCGGGCAGGATGCGGAAGCCGGCGCGGCGGGCGTAGTCCTCGCCCACCAGGAAATCGCGGTTGCCGCGGATGAAGTACACCGGCACCCCGGCGGCAGCGACTGCCTTGAGCGCATCGGCCACCGCATCGGCGGCGGCCGAGGGGGTGTCATCGCCGATCCAGGCCTCGAACAGGTCGCCCAGGATGTACAGGGCATCGGCCTGCATCGCCTCGCGGCGCAGGAAGTCCAGGAACAGGTCGGTGATGGCTGGACGGCTCGGGTCCAGATGCAGATCGGAGATGAACAGCGTAGTCATGCCGCCATTGTATTAGGTTGTCCGATCACACCGGCAACGGCAACCACTGCAGGCTGGCGCCTGCCAGCGCCGTGGCAATCGCCGTCGCCGCCAGCACATCACTGGGGTAATGCAGCCCCAGCACCACCCGCGATACCCCGACCGCCGCCGTGAACGGCACCAGCACCGGGGCCAGCCACGGGTAGTAGGCCAACGCCACGATCGTGAACGACACCGCATGCAGGGTGTGTCCGGACGGGAAGCTGAATTCGTCCAGCGGTGCCACCCAGGCGCGGATGCGCAGGTCGGCTGCATACGGGCGGGGGCGCCGGGTCCAGCGCTTCAGGCTCTTGTACAGCAGCAGCGCCATCAAGCCGGTGGCGGCCATGTGCAGCGACGCGCGCAGGCCATCGAAGCCATCCACCAGCACCAGCACGCCCATCAGCGCGTACCAGAACACCCCGTCGCCGAGGCGGCTGACCACCGAGAACGCGCGGCGCACGCGGCGGTGCCGGCAATAGTGGTTGGCGCGCCGGCACCAGCGGGTCTCGCGCCCGCGCAGGGCATCAAGCGGCGTGGTCCGCATGCGACCTCCGGGCCGTGGCCAGTTCGGCAAGCAGGGCCTCGAACTCGGCGACGACCTGCTGCGGATGCAGCCGCGTCATCGCCACGGCCGCATTGCGGCCCAACCGTTCGCGCTCGGCGTCGTCGCCGGCCAGGCGCACGGCCGCATCGACGAAGGCGTTGTCATCGTCCACCGCTACCCCGTTCTCATGGGTGCGCAGGTGCTCGCGGGCCGCGCCGTAATCGAACGCCACCGTAGTCACGCCACTGGCCATCGCTTCCAGCGTGACGTTGCCGAAGGTCTCGCTGCGGCTGGGGAACAGGAACAGGTCGCCGCTGGCGAAATGGCGGGCCAGCGCATCGCCGCGCTGCACGCCACAGAAGATGAAGTCCGGGTTTTCATGGGCCAGTTTCTCGCGGGCCGGGCCATCGCCCACCCACACGAAGCGGGCCTTGGGCCGCACCTGCTGTAGTTTGCGGAACGCTTTCACCGCCAGTGCCAGGTTCTTTTCCGCGGCAATGCGGCCCACGTAGATCGCCGCGAAGCCGCTGCCGTCGATGCCCCATTCCTCGCGCAGCGCCGGGTCGCGCCGGGTCGGCTCGAACTGGCTGCTGTCCACCGCGCGTGCGAGCAGGCGCACCCGGTCGAAGCCCTGGTCGCCGAGGAACTGCTGCAGCTCCTGGGTCGGGACCAGCGTGGCATCGGCCTGGTTGTGGAAGCGCCGCATCCAGCGCAGCGCGGCGGCCTGCAGCCAGGCCACGCCGTAGTCGGGCAGGTATTCGTCGAAGCGGGTGTGGAAGCCGGTGGCCACCGGGATGCCCAGGCGCCGCGCGGTGCGCAGTGCCGACCAGCCCAGCGGGCCCTCGGTGGCGATGTAGATGGCGTCCGGGCGCTGCTGCTGCCACTGCCGGGCCAGCCGCTTGGGGGCCGGCAGGCCGAAGCGCAGGCCGGGGTAGCGTGGCAGCCCGGCGCCCTGCACCAGCAGCGCGCCGCCGGCACCGGTGTCGTCGGCCTGGCGCGGGCGGACCAGGTCCACCTCATGCCCGGCCGCGCGCAGTCCCTGTTCCAGCCCCTGCACGGTCAGGGCAACGCCGTTCACTTCGGGGGGGTACGTTTCAGTGACGATGGCATAGCGCATGGCGGGCCTCCGGTTTGAAGGCATGCTCGGGGTTGGCGATGTAGCCGACATGACATCGACATGACCGCCGCATGACGCCGCGCCGGGCACGAAAAAACCACGGCCCCGAAGGGGCCGTGGTCATCGTGCATCAACCGCGCGGGGCGATCAGAAGCGCTGCTGGTACTTCATGTAGATGAAGCGACCGATGTCATAGCCGCCGTAGTACGAGAAGGCCGAGTTCGGCTTGCTGTACATGATCGGGCCCAGCTTGTCGAAGACATTGTTGGCACCGACCGACACGGTGGCTTCCCACGGCAGGGTGTAGCGGAACTGCAGGTCGTGGAAGGTGACCGAACCGCGCTCGTTGTAGTTGCGCGAGCCCTTGTACCACGGCGCGTACTGGCCCGGATCCGAGCATTCTTCCGGGTACAGCGCGATGTTGGCGCACTGCTCCTTCACCCCGGAGTAGTAGCGGGCGGTCCAGCTCATGCCGAAGTTTTCCAGGTCCCAACCCAGCACCAGGTTGGAACGGACGCGGAAGCCACTGCCGATGCCGTTGGTGGGGGTCGGCACGACGCTGGCGTCATTGGTCGAACGGTAGATGTTGCTCGACACGTACGTGGTGGCCGAGTTCAGCGAGAACTTGCCGAAGTCGGTGTCCATCCGGTAGTTCAGGTCCAGGTCGTAGCCTTCGGTTTCGAGGAAACCGGCGTTGCGGTTGCCGAACTTCAGGTTGGTCACGATGCCGGTGACCGGGTCGCGGTCGAAGCGCGAGCAGCGCGCGTCGATGCCCTGCTCATAGCAGTCGATCAGGATCTGGGTGGGGGTATCGGCAATGATGGTGTTGTCGATGCGGATCTTCCACCAGTCCAGCGAGGCGTTGAAGTTCTGGATGAAGCCGGGGCTCCAGACCAGGCCCAGCGTCTTGCTCTTGGAGGTTTCCGGGGTCAGCGTCGGGTTGGAGCCGGAGGTGAACGGCACCGGCGTGGCATCGGTAGCCACGGTCACCGGCGTGCCGCCCTGGCGCAGCTGGCGGAACGTGGCGGCGTTGGTGATGTCACGCGAGCAGCGCGCGCGCACTTCGGCGCTGGTGCGCGAGGAGCCGAACACGGTGTCGCACGGATCGCTGAACTGCGCGAAGGTTTCCGAACCGCCACCGAACAGGTCGTTGATGGTGGGCGAGCGGAAGCCCTCGGCCCAGGTACCACGCACCATCAGCGAGTCGATCGGCTTCCACTTGAAACCGAACTTGCTGTTGAGGGTGTTGCCGAAGGTGTCGTAGTCCGAGAAGCGGGTGGCGCCGTTGAAGGTCAGTTCCTTCGCACCCGGCAGGTCGGCCAGCACCGGGATGTTGAGCTCCAGGTAGGCTTCGTTGACGGTGTAGTCGCCACCGGTCGGGCCGGCGGCCAGGTTGGTGGTGGCACCGGTCTGGGCCAGCGCGTCGGGGGTGTACTTGCCTTCTTCCTTGCGGCTTTCAACACCGAAGGCGAAACCCAGGTCGCCGGCCGGCAGGGTGAAGATGGAACCGGCGATGTTGGCGAAGAAGTTTTTCGAGGTGGTGCGGCCCTTGGTGGTTTCTTCCGGGAACAGCCACGCCTGCAGCTCTTCATTGCCGTACAGGCCGTTCGGCGCGGTCACGCCATAGGCCACCAGCGGGTTCCACGGCTTGCACACGTCGAACGAGATCGGGGCGGCGGCGGTACCACACTGCACCTGCCCCTGAGCGTTGAGGAACGACGGACCCACGCCGCCGGCGACGCGCGCCTTGTGCAGGTTGCCGGTGGCCACCGACTCCAGCTCGTTGCGGTTGTACTGGTAACCGGCTTCCCAGTCGAAATAGCGTTCGCCGATGTCGAACGAACCATCGAACGAGGCCACTGCGCGGTAGGTCTTCAGGTTGCTGGTGGTAACGCGCGGGATTTCCCAGGTACGACGGTTCCAGGCCACGGCGGTCGGCGTGGCATAGCCGTGCTGGTTGCCGAACGGATTGAAGTAGCTGTTGATCGACATCGAGCCGACGCCAGCGGTGCTGGACTGCAGCGGATAGCCGGCGATCTGGCGGCTTGACTCACGCTCGTTGTAACCCAGCTCGGTGCGGAAGTTGATGCTGTCGGTGATCGCGAAGCGACCATCGAAGTACACCGAATCGCGCTTGAGCGGATACATCACGTGCATCTGGTCGTTGGCGTTGCTCACGTCACCGGTGAACGGGGTGGTGTCGGTGCGGTGGTAGTTGCCCGGCAGGGTCGGGTCCGAACCCCGGTTGAGCGAGTAACCGCAGCCGGCGGTGGCCGTGCAGCCCGGGCCGCGCAGGCCGGTGATCTGGCCGTACTGGCTGATGGTGGTCCAGTTGCTGGAATCCAGCGGGTGGCGGTCGGTCATGCCGTACTGGCTGAAGCCACGGTTACGCGCCCACACGCCCTTCTCTTCAGCGTGTTCGGCCGACAGGGTCAGCGAGATGCGGTCATTGCTCCAGCCGGCCACCACGTCGAAGCGGTCTTTGGCGCCGTCGCCTTCGCTGTACTGCCCGTGGTAGACGTTGGCGGTGACGCCACTGACATTGCCGCGGGTGATGATGTTGACCACGCCGGCCATCGCGTCGGAACCATAGATGGCCGAGGCGCCGTCCTTCAGCACTTCGATGCGTTCGACGGCCGAGACGGGCAAGGTCGACACGTCCTGGTAGCCGGAGGTGCTGATGCCAAGCCGCTTGCCATTGACCAGCACCAGCGTGCGCTGGGTGCCCAGGTTGCGCATGTCGATGTAGGTGCCGCCGGCGTTCTCACCGGCGGTCAGCGCGTTCGCGCGGCTGATCGTCGGGCTGCCCATGGCGGTCACGTTCTGCAGGATGTCGGCGACCGAGCTGAAGCCCTGGCGCTCGATGTCGGTGCGGCTGATCGCAAACACCGGCTGCGCGGTTTCCACGTCCACCGTACGGATGCGCGAACCGGTGATCTCGATGCGATCCAGGTTGGTGGGGTTCGGCGCGTCCTGTGCCATGGCCGGGGCGGCCACCAGGCCAGCGGTACCGGCGACCAGGGCGTAGCGGATCGCCTGCCCGAGTACGTTGATGCGTGAAGTCATTTGGCTCTCTCTCTGGTTCAGAACTGAATCAAAAGAGGTCGGCGGGGTCCCAAGTGCCCCGCGTCCCTCGAAAACCAGCCCAAATGGGCCGGTGATCCGATCTTAGTCCCAGTCGTTAAGGCTGTGTAAAGCCTTTTGCCAAAAAAAGTTCACGCGATCGTAACCAAAGAGACAAATGCCCATGAAAATCAATGGATTGTGAAACTTTGCCCCATCGGTGGTCTGTGTCTTTATGTGTCGTAATGTAACGTATTGATGCGATGCAGCATGAGAAATCGCGCACGCTTCCGGAGGGAGGCGTGGGGCGGGCAGCGCGTTGGGAGCGATGTGGAGCCGCGAACGCGGCTCAGGCCACGAACGGGCGGAACTGGACGCCAAGCCCGGCCATGCCGTCGGTTTCGCCGATCAGGTCGGCACGCAGCAGCGGGCGGGCATCGATGTAGGCCTGCGGCAGGATCAGCGACAGGCGGCTGTCGTCGGCGCTGAGCTCCAGCGCCGGCACGGGGGTATCTTCGTGGGCGCGGTTGAGCAGCACCGCCAGCCGGAGCAGGGCGGTCATGCGCCGGGCCGGCAGCAGCAGGCGCTCGGGCAGGGCATCAAAGGCGGATTTGGAGACGTTGCGGCGGTGGCTGCGCACCAGCGCGGCCAGCAGCTGCTGTTCCTGGCGCGAGAAGCCGGCGATGTCCGAGTTCTCCAGCACGTAGCTGCCATGCACGTGGTAGCCGCTGTGGGCGATCATCAGGCCCAGCTCGTGCAGGCGCGCGGCCCAGCCGAGCATGCGCGCGTCGTCCGGGTCCAGGTTCCAGCTGCCTTCGACCTGGGCGAACAGGTCCAGCGCGGTGCGCTGCACGCGTTCGGCCTGGACGGTATCGATGCCGTAGCGCAGGGTCAGCGCGTCGACCGATTCGTCGCGCAGGTCGTTTTCGCTGGCGCGGCCGAGGATGTCGTACAGGATGCCCTCGCGCATGGCCGCCTTGCTGACCAGCAGCTTCTGCAGGCCCAGCGCCTGGAACGCCGCTTCCAGCACCAGGATGCCGCCGGCGATGATCGGGCGGCGGTCGGGCGACAGCCCGGGCAGGTTGATGTCCTCGATGCGCTTGGCCTTGAGCAGCTCATCGCGCAGCTGCGGCAGGGCTTCGGCGGTGATCGCGCCCTTGCTCAGCTTCATGGTGGCGCAGATTTCGCTGATCGCCTTGTGCGTGCCGGACGAGCCCAGCGCTTCGTGCCAGCCCAGCGAGCGGTACTTGGTGGCGAACTGCTGGAACTCGGCGCCGATCTCGGTCAGCGCATCCTTCCAGCGCCGCTTGCTCAGCTTGCCGCCCGGGAAGAAGCGCCGGGTGCTGGCGATGCAGCCGGCCTGCAGGCTTTCGCGCTCCAGGGTCTGCATGCCCTGGCCGATGATGAATTCCGTGGAGCCACCGCCGATGTCGATCACCAGCCGGCGCTGGTCCGGCTTGGGCGGCTGCGCATGGGCGACGCCCAGGTAGATCAGGCGGGCCTCTTCGCGCCCGCTGACCACTTCAATGGCATGCCCCAGCGCGGTTTCGGCCGGCATCAGGAACGCCTGCGGCGAGCGCAGCTGGCGCACCGTATTGGTGGCCAGGGCGCGCACGCGCACCGAGGGAATGCCGCGGATGCGCTGGCCAAACCGGGCCAGGCATTCCAGCGCGCGCTGGCGCGCTTCCGCCGACAGGCCGCCCTTGCCATCCAGGCCGTCGGCCATGCGCACGGTCTCGCGCAACCGGTCGACCACGCGCAGCTGCCCGAGCGTGTAGCGCGCGATGACCATGTGGAAACTGTTCGAACCGAGGTCGACGGCGGCGAGCAGGTCGCCATCCTGCAGGGCGGGCGGAGTCGTGGAGGTATGCGGCATGGGCGAATGGTAGCCGAAGGGTGGGTCGCGGCGTCACCGCGCGGCCTTCACATGATGCGACCGGTGGCCGCATCGAAGGAATCCCGACCAACGGGCGGGATCTACCCGGGTTGCAGATCTGCGATCTACAACCCTTGCATCAACGTCATCTGCGCCGAGTGCGGGGGCTGGTCGTGGCCGGGGGTGCACTTGCGGTACTCGCCGTCGGCGTGCAGTTCCCAGGCGTTGAGGTTGTCGTCCAGGTAGTTCTGCAGCACGTCGCGGTAGACCTTGCGGGCCAGCTCCGGGTCCAGGATCGGGAAGCAGGTCTCCACCCGGCGCAGCAGGTTGCGCTCCAGCCAGTCGGCGCTGGCGCAGTACAGCTCGGACGCGCCGTCGTTGCCGAACCAGTAGACGCGGCTGTGTTCCAGGAACCGGCCGACGATCGAGCGCACCCGGATGTTGTCCGATACCCCCGGTACGCCCGGGCGCAGCGTGCACGCCCCGCGCACGATCAGGTCGATCTGCACGCCGGCCTGCGACGCGGCATACAGCGCGCGCACCACCTGCGGTTCGTTGAGGGCGTTCATCTTGGCGATGATCCGCCCGGGGCGGCCCTCGCGGGCCAGGTGCATCTCGCGTTCGATGCGCTGCAGCAGCCCGTCGTGCAGGGTGAACGGCGATTGCAGCAGGCGCTTCAGGCGCGTGCGCGGGGCCAGCCCGGACAGCTGCTGGAACAGCAGGTGCACGTCGTTGCCGATGTCGGCATCGGACGTGATCAGGCTCAGGTCGGTGTACGCCCGCGCGGTGCCGCTGTGGTAGTTGCCGGTGCCCAGGTGCACGTAGCGGCGCAGCTTGCGGCCCTCGCGGCGCACGATCAGCAGCATCTTGGCGTGGGTCTTGTAGCCCACCACGCCGTACACCACCTGCACGCCGGCTTCCTGCAGGCGGTCGGCCAGGCCCAGGTTGGCTTCCTCGTCAAAGCGCGCACGCAGCTCCACCACCACGGTGACGTCCTTGCCGTTGCGCGCGGCCTGGATCAAAGCATCGACGATCAGCGAGTCCTTGCCGGTGCGGTACAGGGTCTGCTTGATTGCCAGCACGTTCGGGTCCACAGCGGCCTGCTTGATCAGGTCCAGCACGGCGGTGAAGGCGTCGAAGGGGTGGTGCAGCAGCACGTCCTTGCGCGCCACCACTTCGAAGATGCCGTCGCTGTCGCGCAGCGTGCGCGGGCTCATCGGCGGGTATTTCAGTTCCGGCCGGGCCAGCAGGTCGTACAGCTGGATCACGCGGTTGAGGTTGACCGGGCCGTCGATGCGGTACACCGCGTTCTCGGTGAGGCCGAAGTTCTGCAGCAGGGTCCGCACGATGTCGCGCGGGCAGTCCTGGGCGATCTCCAGCCGCACCGCCGGCCGGTAGCCGCGGTCGACCAGCTCGTCGCGCAGCGCCAGCGCCAG
Source organism: Stenotrophomonas sp. FBCC-B152 (assembly GCF_059134105.1). NCBI lineage: Bacteria > Pseudomonadati > Pseudomonadota > Gammaproteobacteria > Lysobacterales > Lysobacteraceae > Stenotrophomonas > Stenotrophomonas sp. FBCC-B152. Next base: position 439,091 of record NZ_CP101442.1, read on the forward strand.
GTTCTCCACTTCTTCCTCGTCCACCACCAGCTCGGAATTGCGGGTCACCCGGAACTGGTAGGCGCCTTGGACTTCCATGCCCGGGAACAGCTCGCCGACGAACGTGGACAGCACCGAGGACAGGAACACGAACGTCTGCGGGCCGCCCAGGGTCTGCGGCAGCTGGATGATGCGCGGCAGCGAACGCGGCGCGCGCACGATGGCCAGGTGGCCGGCGCGGCCGAACGCATCGGTGCCCTTGAGCACCACCACGATGTTCAGCGATTTGTTGAGGATCTTCGGGAACGGGTGCGAGGGGTCCAGGCCCAGAGGCGACAGCACCGGCATGATTTCGTTGCGGAAGTACGCGCGCAGCCAACGCTTCTGGCGGTGGTTCCAGGAGTGCCGGCCCAGCACGTCGATGCCGGCCTCGTGCAGGGCCGGGCGCAGCGTGTCGTTCCAGCAGCGGTACTGCTGGTCCACCAGTTCCGCGGCGCGGTCATGGATGGCATTGAGGATGGTCTGCGGCGCCATGCCGTCCGGTGCCGGCGGCAGGCCGAATTCCTGCGCGTGGCGCACCGCGGCGGCGCGGATCTCGAAGAACTCGTCCAGGTTGGTGCAGGAGATGCACATGAAGCGCAGCCGCTCCAGCACCGGTACCTGCGGATCCATCGCCTGGGCCAGCACGCGGAAGTTGAAATCCAGCTGCGACAGCTCGCGGTTGATGTACAGGGCCGGGTCGCGCAGTGGATCGGTTTCCGCCGGCAGGGCGATGGGAACGAGGGTGCTCATGCGGAGGAGTCTTCTGCAGAGGAAAGGGTGGCAACGTCGGTGCGCTCGCGCACGTGGTCGGCATCGAAGTGGCACGAGAACACGCTGCCCTTGCCGACCTCGCTCTGGATCTCCAGGCGCGCGTGGTGCAGGCCCAGGATGTGCTTGACGATCGACAGGCCCAGGCCGGTGCCGCCGCTTTCGCGCGAACGGCTGCTGGAAACGCGGTAGAAGCGCTCGGTCAGGCGCGGCAGGTGGGTGGCGGGAATACCATAGCCGGTATCGCGTACCGCCAGCACCACGCCGTGGCCTTCGCGGGCCAGCTCCACCTCGACCCGGCCGCCGGCCGGGGTATAGCGCACCGCGTTGGTGACCAGGTTGGAGAAGGCGCTGTGCAGTTCCTTGTTGGAGCCCTGCAGGTCCACCCCGGCGCTGTCGATCACGCTGATCTGGTGGCGGCCCTGGCTGTGCGCCTCGGCTTCGCGGCGCAGCGTGGCCAGCATCGGCGCCATCGCCACGGTTTCTTCTTCGGTGTGTTCCTGCGATTCCAGCCGCGACAGGGTCAGCAGGTCTTCGACCAGCTGGGCCATGCGCTGCGACTGCTTGCGCATTTCCTCCAGCATCGGCCCGGTGCCGGGGAAATCCTCCGGCTCCATCATGTCCAGGTAGCCGTGCACCACCGTCAGCGGCGTGCGCAGCTCATGCGACACGTTGGCCACGAAATCGCGGCGGACCTGCTCCAGCCGCAGCAGCTTGCTCACATCGCGCGCGATCAGCAGCCAGTAGTCCGGCGAATAGGGAATCAGGCGCAGGTTGAGCCGGATCGCCGGATCGACCGGGGAGGGCACGTCCAGGATCGGTTCGGCATTGCGGCCGCCGGCCAGCCAATGCGCCAGCGGCATCGGCTGCAGGCGCGCGACCAGGGCCTCGCCCAGGTCGCCCGGGTGATGCAGGCCCAGCAGCGTGGTGGCCGATTCGTTGAACCACTGCACGCGCTGGCTGTTGCGGTCCACCACCACCACCGCATCCGGCAACGCGGCGGCAGCGGCGCGGTAGCTGCGCAGCATGTCCAGCAGGCGCCGCTTGCGCGTGCGCATTTCCAGCTGGTTGCGGTACAGCAGCCGGTCCAGTTCGTTCCATACCCCATTGCCGCCGCTCATGTCCCAGCGCTGGCGCGCGGTGAGCCGGCGCAGCACCTTGCGCAGCCGCCAGTAGTGCCAGGCCAGCGCACCAATGGAGGCCAGCGCGATGCACATCCACACATGCCCGGTGGCGAGGCCCACCAGGCCGGCGGCAAGCAGCAGCACGGCGAGGGTGGCAAGGGTTTTCAACCAGGCGGAGCGGATGTGGCGCGGCATTGCGGTCCCAGGGAAAAATCAGGTCGAGGTCGAGAACCGGTAGCCTGCACCGCGCACGGTCTGCACCATGTTCTCAGCGCCGAACGGCTCCAGCGTCTTGCGCAGGCGGCGGATGTGCACGTCGATGGTGCGCTCCTCCACATATACGCTGCCGCCCCACACATGGTCCAGCAACTGGGCACGGGTGTATACGCGCTCGGGGTGGGTCATGAAGAAGTGCAGCAGGCGGTATTCGGTCGGGCCGATCGGCACCGGCTGGTCGCCGGCGAACACCCGGTGCGCGGCACCGTCGATGCGGATGGTGCCTACCGCCACGCTGCCGTCCTCGTCATCGTCGCGCGCCCGCCGCATCACGGCGCGGATGCGGGCCAGCAGTTCGCGGGCCGAGAACGGCTTGACCACGTAGTCGTCCACCCCGGCTTCGAGCCCGCCGACGCGGTCGTTCTCTTCGCCGCGCGCGGTCAGCATGATGATCGGCACCTCGCGGGTGAGGGCCTCCTTGCGCCAGCGCCGGGCCAGATCCAGCCCGCTGGTGCCCGGCAACATCCAATCCAGCAGGATCAGGTCCGGCACGCGGTCGGCGATCGCCGTCTGCGCTTCACGGGCGTCACCGGCGTGGATCGGGTCGTAATCACCCTTGCGCAGGGCAAAGGCGACCATTTCGCGGATCGCGGGTTCGTCATCGACGATCAGGATGCGTTTCTGCACGTGCCCACCGTATTACTCATCAGACCGGGATTGAGCCCAGTAGACTACGGTTTCATGACATGTTTGTGACGGCCATGGGGGCATTGCCATCCCACGGTCATCCGGGCGCGGTTCAGCGCCGTTCCAGCTCCGGGTCGTTGATGCCCTGCCGGCGCATCTCCAGCACGGTGGGGGTGATGCTCTCGATCCGCGAATCCACCCGGGCACGGCCCACGTAATCCAGTGCGGGCTGCTTCTTGAGCGCCTGCAGCTGCATCAGCGCCTGCTCCGGCCGCCCGTTCAGGAATGCGGCCTCGGCATAGGCCTCGCTGGCGCGCAGGGTGTCGCCGGCCAGCTCGCTGGCGCGGGCATAGCGCTGCTGGAACACCGGATCATTGCCGCTTTGCGACAGCAGCGGCCGCAGCATCGCCTGCGCGCGCTGGCCCGCCTCGCGCCCCCCCTGTTCGTTCAGCATCTCGGCGTAGGTCAGCGCCACCGGGCGGCTGCCGGGGTGCTGGCGGAGCAGGGCGTCGAAGCGGGCATTGGCCTGGGCCGGCTGGCCCGAGCGCGACTCGGATTCGGCCAGTGCCAAGGCCACCCACAGGTTGTCCGGGTGGTCCTTGAGCAGCTCGGTGAGGTCGCGCCGGGCCTCGGCCGCGCCGCTGTTGCGCAGGCGCGCCAGGGCCAGCCCATAGCGCTGGGCATCGTTGAGGCCGCTTTTCTGCTCGCGCTGCAGGTTCTGGTATTCGGTGGCCAGCTCGCCCGGGGTATCGGCGCTGAGCACGCGCAGGCGCTCGCGCGCCCACTCGAACTGGCCGGTGCCGCCCCGGCTGAGTGAATTGACCGAGATCTGCATCGAGGCCGGCAGCAACGGGTTGCTGCGCCGGACCAGCGGGTCGGACAGGGCCGGGTCGGCCGGGTCCACCCGTTCCTGGCGCACCCCGCCGGGCACCTCGGTGGTGAGCAGCACCGTGTCCTTCTTCATCTGCTCGGCACGGGCCTTGGCTTCGCTGATGCGGGTGGTGTTGACCGGGTGGGTCTGCAGGAAATCCGGCACCGAATAGCCGCCGGCATTGCCGCGCATCGAGGCGGACATGCGTTCGAAGAAGCCGGCCATCGCATCCACGTCGTAGCCGCTGCGGGCCAGGGTGCGGATGCCCAGGCGGTCGGCTTCGGATTCATTGCTGCGGGTGTAGTTGATCTGGCGCTGCCGCATCAGCCCCATGCCGGAGGTGATCGCGGCCATGGTGGCATCGCCGGAAGAGTTGCCGCCGGCCTGCTGCGCGGCCACCACCGCCGCCAGCATGCCCAGCAGGATCGGGATCTGGTCGCGCTGGGCCCGTTCCACCCCGCGCAGCACGTGCTGCTGGGTGACGTGGGCGATTTCGTGGGACAGCACCGCCGCCACCTCATCCTCGCGCTCGGCGGTCAGCACCAGCCCGGCGTTGACCCCCACGTAGCCGCCCAGGGTGGCGAAGGCGTTGATCTGCCGGTCGCGGAGCATGAAGAACGTATAGGACTGGCGCGGCTGGGCGCTGTTGGAGCCCAGCCGCGCGCCCATGGTCTGCAGCCAGTCGTCCACCAGCGGGTCATCCAGCAGGAAGCCGTAATTGCGCAGCTCGCGCAGCATCATCCCGCCGTACTCGGCCTGGCGCGCCGGGGTCAACAGTTCACCGGCCGACGAGCCGATGTCCGGCAGCTTGCTGTCCTGGGCCGACGCCAAGGGGGCGGCCAGGGCCAGGGTCAACGCGGCAGAGAGCAGCAAAAGGCGCAAACAGGAACTCCTGGGGGCTGCGGGTGATCCGCAGTGTTGCGGTGATGACATGGAAAATCCAGCGCAGGGCTACCATATACAGACACTCGTTCCGCTGTGGAGTTTCCCGTGAGCCAAGATGTCGCTTCCAACCCGGGTGGGAAGCCGCCCATCACCATCTATTCGACCGCCGTCTGCCCGTACTGCGTGGCCGCCAAGAACTTCCTGAAGAGCAAGGGCGAGAGCTGGACCGAAGTCCGCATCGACCTGGACCCGGTCGAGCGCGAAAAGATGATGGCCAAGACCCGCCGCACCAGCGTGCCGCAGATCTTCGTGGGCGAGGTCCATGTGGGTGGGTACGACGACATGATCGCCCTGCACCGGGAAGGAAAGCTTGAGCCGCTGCTGAACGGAGAGGGCGCATGAGCGCTGCGGACGACGGCAGCAAGGACCGGATCGCCGAGTTCACCGAGTTCCGCCAGCGCATGAACCAGCGCATCCTGGGCGAGCCCAACCAGGTGGTGCGGCGCTTCTTCGCGCTCGACACCCAGACCTACCAGGCCGGCGCGCTGGATGTGAAGACCAAGGAGCTGCTGGGCCTGGTCGCCTCGATGGTGCTGCGCTGCGACGACTGCATCAGCTACCACGTGGCCCAGTGCAAGGACGCCGGGGTGACCCGCGAGGAGTTCTTCGAGACCTTCTCGGTCGGCCTGGTGGTCGGCGGCTCGATCGTCATCCCGCACCTGCGCCGCGCCGTGGACTTCCTGGACCAGCTGGAAGGCGGCGCCGCCGCCCCGGCCGTTCACGAACATTGATGGATTCCGCCCGACCAACGGTCGGGCGCTACCAATGGCTAATTTGGGGTCCCTTGGGCGGGTGAGGCATAATTGCGGGTGAAACTTCCCTTGCGCCCCTGCTCCGGGTCCCTTACGGACGGCGCTCCCCCTCGGTTCGGAAACAGATCAAATGACGCAGAAAATCACGGTCATCCGCGGTGACGGCATCGGCCCGGAGATCATGGACGCTACGCTGTTCGTGCTCGGCAAGCTGGACACCGGCTTTGAATACGAAGATGCCGACGCTGGCCTGGTCGCACTGGAAAAGCACGGCGACCTGATGCCGGCTTCCACCCTGGAGTCGATCGCACGCAACCGGATCGCGCTGAAGAGCCCGCTGACCACGCCGGTCGGTGGTGGCTTCACCTCGATCAACGTCAGCCTGCGCCGCCACTTCGACCTGTACGCCAACGTGCGTCCGGCGGTGTCGTTCCCGAACACCAAGTCGCGTTTTGGCGACGGCGTGGACCTGGTCACCGTGCGTGAGAACACCGAAGGCGCGTACCTGGCCGAAGGCCAGGAAGTGTCTGCCGACGGCGAAACCGCGTTCTCCGGCACCCGCATCACCCGCAAGGGCTCCGAGCGCATCGTGCGCTACGCCTTCGAGCTGGCCCGCAGCACCGGCCGCAAGAAGGTCACCGCCGTGCACAAGGCCAACATCATCAAGTCGACCTCGGGCCTGTTCCTGGCCGTGGCGCGCGAAGTGGCGGCCAAGTACCCGGACATCGAGTTCCAGGAAATGATCGTCGACAACTGCTGCATGCAGCTGGTGATGCGTCCGGAACAGTTCGACGTGATCGTCACCACCAACCTGTTCGGCGACATCATCTCCGACCTGTGCGCCGGCCTCGTCGGCGGCCTGGGCCTGGCCCCGGGTGCCAACATCGGTGAGAACGCGGCGATCTTCGAAGCCGTGCACGGCACCGCGCCGGACATCGCCGGCCAGGGCAAGGCCAATCCGTGCGCGCTGCTGCTGGCGGCCGCGCAGATGCTGGACCACGTCGGCCAGACCGAGAACGCCGAGCGCCTGCGCAAGGCCATCGTGGCCACGCTTGAAGCCAAGGACTCGCTGACCGGCGACCTCGGCGGCACCGGCAATACCATGGGCTTCGCCCAGGCCATCGCCAGCCGCCTGTAACCGGGCGTGGTAGAGCCGACGGTAGGGCCGACTGTTGGTCGGCTGCTCCAAAAAGAAAGGGCGCCCTCACAGGCGCCCTTTTTTCATCCAGGCGCGTTGAATCAACGCGACTGCAGCTTCGACAGCAGGCGCAGGAACTCCACGTACAGCCACACCAGGGTGACCATCAGCCCGAACGCGCCGTACCACTCCATGTACTTCGGTGCGCGCGCCGCGGCGCCGTTTTCGATGAAGTCGAAGTCCAGCACCAGGTTGAGTGCGGCCACCACCACCACGAACAGGCTGAAGGCGATGCCCAGCCAGCTGGCTTCATGGATCACCGGCACGTTGATGTCGAAGAAGCCCAGCACGAACGAGGCCAGGTACAGCAGCGCGATGCCGCCGGTGGCCGCGACCACGCCCAGCTTGAAGTTCTCGGTGACCTTGATCAGGCCGCTGCGGTAGGCCGCCAGCAGGGCGAACAGGGTGCCGAAGGTGAGCAGCACCGCCTGGAACACGATGCCCGGGAAGCGCACTTCCATCACCGCCGAGATCGCGCCCAGGAAGAAGCCTTCCACCAGCGCGTACATCGGCGCGGTGACCGGCGACCATTCCTTCTTGAACACCGTCACCACGGCCAGGACCAGCCCGCCGATGGCGCCGCCGATGGCGTAGATCATCGCGCCCGGTGCGATCTGGCCGTCGGCGCCGATGGCCTGGCTCCAGGCGAAGGCAGCGGTGAGTACGGCCAGCAACAGCAGGATGCCGGTCTTGTTGACCGTGCCGTTGATGGTCATCACCTGGTCGGGCGAGGTCACCACCGAGCCGCTGGCCAGGTCGAGGAACGTCGACTCCGAAAGTGCAGGATTGCCGCTGCGCATTGCCAATCTCCTTGAAGGGTAGGGTTAGGGCCGTCCGGCCGCTGGAGAAAGCATAGCGCCCGATCATGAATGTGAAAAACCTTGTGAAAACCGTTGACAGATGCCTCGCCGATTCCCACAATAGCCGACTCTTTCGGGGGGAACCTCGAGGGATCAAACCACCGGGGTATAGCGCAGTCTGGTAGCGCGCCTGCTTTGGGAGCAGGATGTCGGGGGTTCGAATCCCTCTACCCCGACCACGTCCCGCTGCTCAAAACGGGATGGGAATGCGACAATCCGGTCAGGGCGCCCGTAGCTCAACTGGATAGAGCACCGGCCTTCTAAGCCGGCGGTTACAGGTTCGATTCCTGTCGGGCGCACCATCGGTGCACACGCGGGGCTGCTTCAAAGGTTGTAGACGAATAAACAGGTTTCAGTGGTGGCTGTAGCTCAGTTGGTTAGAGTACCGGATTGTGATTCCGGTGGTCGGGGGTTCGAATCCCCTCAGCCACCCCACTGATTTGAAGAACCCGTTTCACCGGAAGTGAAACGGGGTTGCAAAAAAAGGCGCAAACGCTACACTATGCGCCTGAGTTTTCAGGGCTGTTAGCTCAGTTGGTAGAGCAGTTGACTCTTAATCAATAGGTCCAAGGTTCGAATCCTTGACAGCCCACCAAGACAGAAGCCATCCGGTTCGCCGGGTGGCTTTTTTCTTGCGCGCGATGCGGCATCCCGCAGCCACGCAGGGCGTGGCTCTACGTCCAGGCGTTGCGTCGACACGCACACCGTGTCCGCGTGATTCCATCCCAATCGTCCTGTGCACGTAACAATTCGTAGTGCCACGCCCTGCGTGGCAACCGCGCGCAGCGCGGCCCGGGTGTCCGAAGCCGATCACGTGCCGGTCCCGGCGATGCCGCCGGCGTTTGGGCCCGGCCGAAGCCGCCCGTCAGGCGTTCATGATCCCGGAGCCAAGCCAGCCACGCAGGGCGTGGCTCTACGAGGGGTGCAAAAAAACCGCTTGCAACACCGTGCGGCATTGCGTCATAATTCGCCTCCCGATTTTCGGGCTGTTAGCTCAGTTGGTAGAGCAGTTGACTCTTAATCAATAGGTCCAAGGTTCGAATCCTTGACAGCCCACCAAGACGAAAGCCATCCGGTCAGCCGGGTGGCTTTTTTCTTGGCTGCGATCTGGCATCCCGAAGACACGCATGGCGTGTCCCTACCGGCGACCTGCTTCCGGTCTTCACGTACAATGCGCACCAGCGCGAAAGTGGCGGAATTGGTAGACGCCCTGGATTTAGGTTCCAGTGCCGCAAGGCGTGGGGGTTCGAGTCCCCCCTTTCGCACCAGCTGACGGGGCAGGGGACTCCCTGAACACGCCCCGGATTGACGTTCCCGGCACCATGCTGGCGGCGCTGGCCGTTATCGGCCAAACTACAGGGCTGCGGCGGGCAGGCGCGTCCACGACCCCGCGTTCTCAACCCGTTTCATCCAATCACATCGTGCCGGGGGCGTCGCCACCGGTTGGCAGGAGTCAACATGCAAGCTTCGATCGAATCCACCGGCAATCTGGAACGCCGCCTGACCTTCTCGCTGCCGGAAGACCGCCTGCAGACCCACATCAGCGGCCGCCTGGGCGAAATCGCCCGCACCGCGCGCATCAAGGGCTTCCGCCCGGGCAAGGTGCCGGCCAAGGTGATCGAGCAGCGCTTCGGCCAGCAGGTTCGCAGCGAAGCCGTTGACGGCCTGCTGCGTGAAACCTTCGATGCCGCCGTGCGCGAGCACGAGCTGCGCATTGCCGGTGCGCCGCGCATCGACAAGGGCGACGCAGGTGAATTCTCCTTCGTGGCCACCGTCGAGCTGGTGCCGGACTTCGGCGACGTCGACGTCAGCAAGCTGACCGTCGTGCGCCACACCGCCGAGATCAACGATGCCGACATCGACCAGATGATCACCAACCTGCGCGAGCAGCGCCGCAGCTGGAGCCCGGTGGACCGTGGCGCCCAGGACGGCGACCTGGTGGCACTGGAAACCTGGTCGCGGGCCGGCGACGAGCGCCTGCCGGCCGAAGGCACCGAAAAGGGCAGCGTGGTGGTGGGCCAGGGCATGATGTTCGAGCAGATCGAACAGGGCCTGGTCGGCCTGGCCAAGGGTGAAGAGAAGACCCTGGATGTCGAGTTCCCGGCCGACTGGCGCGTGCCCGCGCTGGCTGGCAAGCAGGTCAAGGTCACCGTCAAGGCGGTGGACGTGTCCGCGCCGGTGCTGCCGGAAGTGGATGCCGAGTTCATCAAGAGCTTCGGCGTGAAGGGCGGCGACGTGGAACAGTTCCGCAAGGACATCCGCGCCAACCTGGAGCGCGAGCTCAAGGGCGCCCTGATGAACCGCCTGCGCCGTGAAGTGGGCGAGCAGCTGATCGCCGCCTACGCCTCGGTCGAAATGCCGCCGCGCCTGGTCGACAACGAAGCCCGCGCCATGCTGGCCCAGCAGGTCGAGCAGATCCGCCGCAGCGGCCGCAACCCGGGCGAAATCCCGGCCGACGCCCATGAAGGCTTCAAGGACGCGGCCGCCAAGCGCGTGCTGGTCGGCCTGCTGGTCGGCGAAGTGGCCCGCAGGAACGACCTGCGCCTGGATCCCAAGCGCCTGAACGAAACCATGCGCCTGATCGCCTCGACCTATGAAGAGCCGGAGCAGGTCATTGAGATGTACCGCAACGACCCCCAGCTGATGAGTGGGCTGCAGAACCGCGTGATGGAAGAGCAGGTGATCGACTGGATCGCCGAGCGCGCCCAGCACACCGAGCAGCCGCTGTCGTTCCAGGACGCGATCCGCCAGTAAGCGGCCCGTGTTTTACGCCCCGCGCCCCGGCGCGGGGTCGTTCCCCCTCAAATAGGTGCCTCACAATGGACAACCGAACCAAAGCCCTGAACATGGTTCCGATGGTGGTCGAACAGACCAGCCGCGGCGAGCGCGCCTATGACATCTATTCGCGCCTGTTGAAGGAGCGCCTGATCTTCCTCGTGGGCCCGATCGACGATCACATGGCCAACGTGGTGGTGGCGCAGCTGCTGTTCCTGGAAGCGGACAATCCGGAAAAGGACATCAGCATCTACATCAACTCGCCCGGTGGCGTGGTCACCGCCGGCATGGCGATCTACGACACCATGCAGTACATCAAGCCGGACGTGAGCACCATCTGCGTCGGCCAGGCCGCCTCGATGGGCGCGCTGCTGCTGGCATCCGGCGCGGCCGGCAAGCGTTATGCGCTGCCGAACTCGCGCGTGATGATCCACCAGCCGCTGGGCGGTTTCCAGGGCCAGGCCACGGATATCGACATCCACGCCCGTGAAATCCTGACCCTGCGTTCGCGCCTGAACGAAGTGCTGGCCAAGCACACCGGCCAGTCGCTGGAGACCATCGCGCGCGACACCGAGCGCGACAACTTCAAGAGCGCGGCCGATGCGGTGGCTTACGGCCTGGTCGACCAGGTGCTCGAGCGCCGTCCGGAAGAGTCGATCACCCCGGCCTGATGTGCCGCCAGGCCGGGAAACCGGCCTGTTTCCGCAGGGTCGGGCTGGACTGGCGTCCTCCCGACCCTGTGCTATTCTCGAATCGAACCCCCGTTCAGCGGGTGGGGTAACTGGGTAAGCGAAGCATGAGCGAAGACCGCCAAGGTCGTTCCACGGAAACCGGCAAGATCCTCTACTGCTCCTTCTGCGGAAAGAGCCAGCACGAGGTGCGCAAGCTGATTGCTGGGCCAAGCGTGTTCATCTGCGATGAATGCGTGGAGCTGTGCAACGACATCATCCGTGAAGAGCTCGAGGAAAAGGCGCAGTCGGCGCGCAGTTCGCTGCCCAAGCCGCGCGAGATCCTCGAAGTCCTGGATCAGTACGTGATTGGCCAGAACCGGGCCAAGCGCACGCTGGCCGTGGCCGTGTACAACCATTACAAGCGCATCGAGAGCCGCCAGAAGAACGACGAAGTCGAACTGGCCAAGTCCAACATCCTGCTGGTCGGTCCGACCGGTTCGGGCAAGACCCTGCTGGCCGAAACCCTGGCCCGCCTGCTCAACGTGCCGTTCACCATGGCCGACGCCACCACGCTGACCGAAGCCGGTTACGTGGGCGAGGACGTGGAAAACATCATCCAGAAGCTGCTGCAGAAGTGCGACTACGACGTCGAGAAGGCGCAGCAGGGCATCGTCTACATCGATGAAATCGACAAGATCTCGCGCAAGAGCGAGAACCCGTCGATCACCCGTGACGTGTCCGGCGAAGGCGTGCAGCAGGCGCTGCTGAAGCTGATCGAAGGCACCGTGGCCAGCGTTCCGCCGCAGGGCGGCCGCAAGCACCCGCAGCAGGAATTCCTGCAGGTGGACACCAAGAACATCCTGTTCATCTGCGGCGGCGCGTTCGCCGGGCTGGACAAGGTGATCCAGGCGCGTTCCAACGATTCCGGTGGCATCGGCTTCGGCGCCAAGGTGAAGAGTTCCGAGCGCAAGCAGGAAGTGGGCAAGGTGCTGGCCGAAGTCGAGCCGGAAGACCTGATCAAGTTCGGCCTCATCCCGGAATTCGTCGGCCGCCTGCCGGTCGTGGCGACCCTGGAAGAGCTGGACGAGGCGGCCCTGGTCAGGATCCTGACCGAGCCGAAGAACGCCATCACCAAGCAGTTCAAGAAGCTGTTCGAGATGGAGCACGTCGAGCTCGAGTTCCGCCCGGACGCCCTATCGGCCATTGCCCGCAAGGCACTCAAGCGCAAGACCGGTGCCCGTGGCCTGCGTACCATCGTCGAATCGGTCCTGCTGGACACCATGTACGACCTGCCTTCGGCAGAAAACGTCAGCAAGGTGGTGGTGGACGAATCGGTGATCGAACACAAGTCCGAGCCGTACCTGATCTACCAGACCCCGCCGGCCCCTGAACAGAAGGCGGCAGGTGCTGAATAATCGGTTCAAGCAGTTGAATTGATGGACCTTTTTCAGAGCATCTTGCATCTGGACGCCGATGGCCCCATAACGGGGCCATCGGCTTTTTTGTATCCGGGTGACGCTGCCCGGAGGCCATCCCCACTGCTCAACTGGAGCCCACATGGCCCGTTCCCCTACTGAGACTCTCGACCTGCCGGTACTGCCGCTGCGCGACGTGGTGGTGTTCCCGCACATGGTCATTCCGCTGTTCGTCGGCCGCGACAAATCCATGCATGCGCTGGAACAGGCGATGGAGGCGGACAAGCGCATCCTGCTGCTGGCGCAGAAGTCGGCCGAGACCGACGACCCCACCGCCGCTGATCTCTACCAGGTCGGCACCCTGGCCCAGGTCCTGCAGCTGCTGAAGCTGCCTGACGGCACCATCAAGGTGCTGGTTGAAGGCCTGTCGCGCGTCAACGTCACCCAGGTCACCGAGCGCGACGGTTCGCTGCACGGCGTGGCCGAGGAAATCGAATCGGACGACGCGCGCGAGCCGCGCGAGGTCGAGGCCATCGCCCGTTCGCTGATGTCGCTGTTCGAACAGTACGTCAAGACCAACCGCAAGCTGCCGCCGGAGCTGCTGCAGACCCTGGCCGGCATCGATGAATCGGCGCGCCTGGCCGACACCATCGCCGCGCACATCAGCGTGCGCCTGGCCGACAAGCAGCGCCTGCTGGAAACCCTGCAGGTCGGCGACCGCCTGGAAATGCTGGTGGGCCTGGTCGACGGCGAGATCGACGTGCAGCAGATGGAAAAGCGCATCCGCGGCCGGGTCAAGTCGCAGATGGAAAAGAGCCAGCGCGAGTACTACCTCAACGAGCAGATGAAGGCGATCCAGAAGGAACTGGGCGACCTGGACGATGCGCCGGGCGAGCTCGAAGAGCTGGCCCGCAAGATCGCCGAGGCGGGCATGCCCAAGCCGGTGGAAACCAAGGCCAAGGCCGAGCTCAACAAGCTCAAGCAGATGTCGCCGATGTCGGCCGAAGCGGCCGTGGTGCGCAACTACCTGGACTGGCTGCTGGGCGTGCCGTGGAAGAAGCGCACCAAGGTGCGCAAGGACCTGAAGGTCGCCCAGGACACCCTGGATGCCGACCACTTCGGCCTGGACAAGGTCAAGGACCGCATCCTGGAATACCTGGCGGTGCAGTCGCGCGTGAAGCAGATGAAGGGCCCGATCCTGTGCCTGGTCGGTCCGCCGGGCGTGGGCAAGACCTCGCTGGGGCAGTCCATCGCCAAGGCCACCAACCGCAAGTTCGTGCGCATGAGCCTGGGCGGCGTGCGCGACGAGGCCGAGATCCGTGGCCACCGCCGCACCTACGTCGGCTCCATGCCGGGCCGCATCGTGCAGAACCTCAACAAGGTGGGCAGCAAGAACGCGCTGTTCGTGCTCGATGAGATCGACAAGATGTCGATGGACTTCCGTGGCGACCCGTCTTCGGCGCTGCTGGAAGTGCTCGACCCGGAACAGAACAACGCCTTCAACGACCACTACCTGGAAGTGGACCTGGACCTGTCCGAAGTGATGTTCGTGGCGACCTCGAACTCGCTCAACATCCCCGGCCCGCTGCTGGACCGCATGGAAGTGATCCGCATCCCCGGCTACACCGAGGATGAGAAGCTCAACATCGCCATGCGCTACCTGGTGCCCAAGCAGCTCAAGGCCAACGGCCTGAAGCCGGAGGAGCTGGAGATCGAAGCCGACGCCATCCAGGACGTGGTGCGTTACTACACCCGCGAATCGGGCGTGCGCAACCTCGAGCGCGAAGTGGCCAAGATCTGCCGCAAGGTGGTGAAGGAAATCGCGCTGGGCGGTCCGGCCGTGCTGGCCAAGCCGGCCAAGGCCGGCAAGAAGGCCGCGACGAAGAAGAAGGCGCTGGTGGTGGTCAACGGCAAGAACCTGGAGAAGTACCTGGGTGTGCGCCGCTTCGACTTCGGCCGCGCCGAGGAGCAGAACGAGATCGGCCTGGTCACCGGCCTGGCCTGGACCGAGGTGGGCGGCGACCTGCTGCAGATCGAATCCACCCTGGTCCCGGGCAAGGGCGCGCTGATCCTGACCGGCCAGCTGGGCAACGTCATGAAGGAATCGGCCTCGGCCGCGCTGTCGGTGGTGCGTTCGCGCGCCGAGCGGCTGGGCATCGATGCCGAGTTCCTGCAGAAGCACGACGTGCACGTGCACGTGCCCGATGGCGCCACCCCGAAGGACGGCCCCAGCGCCGGCATCGCGATGGTGACCTCGCTGGTGTCGATGCTGACCAAGGTGCCGATCCGCGCCGAAGTGGCGATGACCGGCGAAATCACCCTGCGCGGTCGCGTCACCGCCATCGGTGGCCTGAAGGAAAAACTGCTCGCGGCGCTGCGCGGTGGCATCACCACCGTGATCATCCCCGAGGAGAACCGCAAGGACCTGGCCGACATTCCGGCCAACGTCACCCGCGACCTGAAGATCATTCCGGTCAAGTGGATTGAAGAGGTGCTGGACCTGGCCCTGGAAACGCCGCTGACCGCGCCCAAGCCCAAGAAGGATGGGCAACGCGTCACAGTGCGGGGCAAGAGCAAGACAGCATCCACGACGCGCGTCAAGCACTGACGCGCGCGCGGGAAATGCCCGAAACCCGCGTCGTTATTGGCTTTTCAGCTTGCGCGGGTAGGGGTGCGCTGGTATAAAAGCACCACTCGCAAGTCAGCAGACGCTGACGGGTGCGAATCGAGAACTTCACTGGCGTCCGGCCACGTAGCGGGTCGGATGCTTCACTGTCGAACATGCGGAATCCCCGCCAAAGGAGCTGTACAGAATGAACAAGACCGAATTGATCGACGCCGTTGCCGAAGCCGCTGACCTGACCAAGGCCGAGTCGAGCCGCGCTGTCGATGCCGTCATCGCTTCCGTCACCAAGGCCCTGAAGGGCGGTGATGCGGTGACCCTGGTGGGCTTCGGTACGTTCCAGGTGCGTGACCGCGCTGCCCGTACCGGCCGCAACCCGAAGACCGGCGACACCATCAAGATCGCTGCGTCGAAGAATCCGTCGTTCAAGGCTGGCAAAGCCCTGAAGGATGCCGTAAACTAAGCGGCTTGCTGGGGTGCTTAGCTCAGCGGTAGAGCGTCTCCTTTACACGGAGAGGGTCGGGGGTTCGAAACCCTCAGCACCCACCATGCACCGCCAGTAAAAGTTTGAAATGTGGAGCGGTAGTTCAGCTGGTTAGAATGCTGGCCTGTCACGCCGGAGGTCGCGGGTTCGAGTCCCGTCCGCTCCGCCAGTTTCAACGAGGCCCCTGAGCGATCGGGGGCCTTGTTTTCTGCAACGATCCAGATCGTCGTGGAAGGCAGCAATAAAGGTTTTAGTGCGGAGCGGTAGTTCAGCTGGTTAGAATGCTGGCCTGTCACGCCGGAGGTCGCGGGTTCGAGTCCCGTCCGCTCCGCCAGTTACAAAAAATCCTCGAAAAGCAGTACTTCGGGGTGGGTTTTCTGAATATCTTCGGATATAATGAGCGCCTGCAAAGTTTCAAGCGCGGAGCGGTAGTTCAGCTGGTTAGAATGCTGGCCTGTCACGCCGGAGGTCGCGGGTTCGAGTCCCGTCCGCTCCGCCAATTCTTGAAGGCCCCTGGTGCAAACCAGGGGCTTTTCTTTTGCCTGAAGGCATGGAGCGCGGCCTCCCTGTTGGGGAGTGGCCCGAAGCGGGGTACACTGCCGGATTCGCCAATCGGGCCTTGATTTCTCCCATGCTGCAGAAACTTCGCGACAAGACCTCGGGCTGGATCGTTACCGTGATCCTGGGGCTGCTGATGATTCCGTTCCTGTTCGTGATCGACTCCAGCTACCTGGGTGGTGTCGGTGCGCAGAACGTGGCCAAGGTGGCAGCGCCGCCGACCTGGTGGCGCTCGGCGCCGTCGTGGTGGCCGATGTCCTTCCTGTGGCAGCACCATGAAATCAGTGCGGAAGAATTCCGTACCCGTTTCGAGCAGGCGCGCCAGCAGGCCCGCCAGCAGCAGGGTGAGAACTTCGACCCGCGCGAATTCGAAAGCGCCGAGAACAAGCGCGCCGTGCTCGACCAGATGATCGATGAGCAGGTCGTGCGCCTGGCCGGCGAACAGTCCGGCATCGTCATCGGCGACGCCGCCGTGCGCGAAACCATCGCCTCCATCCCGGCGTTCATCGGCGCCGATGGCAAGTTCAACCAGGACCAGTACCGCCTGGCGCTGGGCACCGGCAACCCGCCGCGTACCCCGGCACAGTTCGAAACGCTGGTGCGCGAGAGCCTGCAGCAGTCGATCATTCCGCAGGCGCTGCAGGAATCGGGCTTCGTCACCAGCGTCGAGGCCGAGCGGCTGATGAAGCTGCTGGGCGAAACGCGTGACGTGGAAATCGCCGCGCTGCCGGAACTGCCGGCCGACACCGCCGAAGTCACCGACGCACAGATCAAGCAGTGGTACGACAGCCACCCGAAGGATTTCCGCCAGCCGGAAACCGTGTCGCTGGAGTTCGTGGAAATCAACGCGGCTACCCTGCCGCCGGCTGCCGCCGCCGATGAAGCCACGCTGCGCAAGCGCTACGCCGACGAGAAGGCACGCTTCTCCACGCCCGAAGCGCGTCTTGCGTCGCACATCCTGATCGCCGCCGATGGCAGCGATCCGGCCAAGCTCAAGGCCGCCGAAGAGAAGGCCGCCGCGCTGGCCGCACAGGCCAAGGCGCCGGGGGCGGATTTCGCCGCGCTGGCCAAGGCCAATTCGGACGACACCGGCTCCAAGGGCACCGGTGGTGACCTGGGCTGGGTGGAACGCGACTCCATGGTCAAGCCGTTCGAAGACGCGCTGTTTGGCATGAAGGCAGGCGAAGTGAGCGCACCGGTCAAGACCGAGTTCGGTTACCACGTGCTGCAGCTGCGCGAGGTCCGTGGTGGCCAGCAGCGTCCGTTCGAGGAGGTCCGCGACCAGATCGCCGCCGAACAGCTCAAGGCCGACAACGAAGGCGCGTTCTCCGAACTGAGCGGCCGCCTGGTCGACCAGGTCTACAAGAACCCGACCTCGCTGCAGGGCGCGGCCGATGCGCTGAACCTGAAGGTGCAGACCATTGGCCCGTTCACCCGTGACACCGCCAGCGGCATTGCCGCCAACCCGGCGGTGCTGCGTGCGGCGTTCTCCGATGTGCTGGTGCAGGACGGCACCGTGAGCGATCCGATTTCGATCACGCCCGACCACAGCGTGATGATCCGCGTGACCGACCACAGCCCGGAGCAGGCGCTGCCGCTGGACAAGGCCCGCGACGGCGTGATCGCCGCGATCCGCGCCGACCGCAACCGCCAGGTCTCGGCCAAGGCCGCTGACGCGTTGCTGGCCAAGCTCAACGCCGGGCAGACCCTGCAGGCGCTGGCCGCCGAAGAAAAGCTGCAGCTCAGCCCGCTGCCGGGCCTGCCGCGCACCCAGCCGGTGCCGACCCCGGAAATCAACCGCGCGGTGTTCGCCGCCCCGGCCCCGGCCGAAGGCAAGCCGAGCTACGGCAAGGTCGCCGTGCAGGATCGCTACGTGGTGTTCGCGGTCAACAAGGTGACCCCGCCGAACCTCGCCGACGTCCCGGCCGAGCAGAAGCAGCAGTTCAAGGACCAGCTGGACCAGGTCGACGGCATGGCCTCGGCCAAGGCCTTCATCCAGGCCATGCGCAAGCACTACAAGGTGCAGGTCGAAGAAGCGAACCTCTAAGGGTTCGCTGAGCGCATACGAAAAAGGCCCGGCAATGCCGGGCCTTTTTTTGTTCCTCGACCCAACCGGCTCAATCCTCGACGCGCAACACCGCACCGGGCTTGAGCACGCTGCTGCCGCTCAGGTTGTTCAACGACAGCAGCGCCTTCAGCGGCATCCCGTAGCGCTTGGCGATCGTCCAGGCCGACTCGCCGTTGCGCACGGTGTGGCGGCGCGCCTTCGGGCGGTCCGCGCTGGCCACGCTGCGGCTGGACACCTGGGTCTCCGTACGCGGGCTGACCGTGTCCGTGACGGGGGCATCGGCCTTGGCCAGCATCACCGAAGGATCCACCGGCGCGTGGGTGGCCGGGGCCAGCACGGTCACCTGGCCGCTGGGGCGGCCCTTGCCGCTGGCCAGGGCCGGATTGAGCCGGGCGATGCGCGCAGGGTCCAGCGAGCGCTGTGCGGCCCACTGCTGCACGCTGGTGCCGGCCGGCAGGGTGTGGCCCTTGAGCACGGGCACGGTGCGGTCCAGCGACGCCATCACGGTCGGGGTGGTTTCAGCGTCTTCCAGCACGCAGGCCAGCGCGTGCAGCTTCTCCACGTACGCATAGGTCACCGGCGACAGCCCCGGCAGTTCGGCCGGGCGCGCGTTCTGCGCGTTCATGCCGGCCTTGCGCAGCGACTGCAGCACCCGGTACTCGCCGGCGTTGTAGGCCATGGTGGCCAGGCGCCAGTCGCCGCCGAACATCCCATGCAGGGTCTTGAGGTAGCGCACCGCGGCCTGGGTGGAATCGGCCGCCGACAGCCGGCCGTCGTAGCCGCTGGTCATCTGCACGCGGTGGTTCTTGGCGGTGGAGGCGATGAACTGCCACAGCCCGGCCGGGCCGGCGCCATTGCGCGCGTTGGGCCGGTAGCCGCTTTCCACGAACGGGATCAGCGCGAATTCGGTGGGCAGGTTGGCCGCGCGCAGCTCTTCGACCACATAGCCGAACAGCACCAGCGCATCGTCATCCTGGTTGGCCAGGCGCGAGGGCGCGTGGGCGAACTGCTTCTGCCAGCGCGGGCTGGTGGCCTCGACATCGCAGGTCGGTTCGGCCAGGCCATCGCGGAAGCTGGCGAAGATGTCCTGGCCATTTCGGACCGAAGCGGGGGGCAGGGCAGCGCCGTCCAGCGGCAACTGCGACAAGCCGGCCACGTTCTGCGACATCCCCGCACTCAACGACTGGGCGCCCGCGGTGCCGGCGATGGCGATCGCCAGGCCTGCCGCGAGCGGCAACCATCGCCGACTCATGTTCGGAATCCGTCTTTCCAGCCCCGCAGACCTGCCAGGACATCGACTTCATCGGTGACGGGACGACCGAGGTGCTGGCTGACGGCAGCGCGGACAGCGGGTGTATCGGTTCGCAGGAACGGGTTGCATTCCAGCTCGCTTGCCAACGTAACGGGCAGCGTGGGGCGTTCATCGCGGCGCATGGCCAGTGCCTCCTCTTGGCGTCGCGCGAGCGCGGCGTTGGCGGGGTCGACATGCCGCGCGAAGACGGCATTTGACACGGTGTACTCATGGCCGCAGCACAACAACAGGTGCGGCGGCAGGGACGCCAGCTTGTGCAGGGAAGCCAGAAGCTGGGGTGGCGTACCTTCGAACATCCGGCCACAGCCCAGGCTGAACAGCGCATCGCCACTGAAAAAATGTTCAGCGCTGTGAAATGCGACATGCGACCGGGTGTGTCCGGGCACGGATACTACGTCCATCTCCAGCCCCAGTGCCTGAATGCGTTCACCTTCGCCCACCCGGCGGGTGGCGCCGGGAATGCGCGGATCGTCCGGGGCGATCACCTCCAGCCCCGGAAACCGGGCCTGCAGCTCCGCCACGCCGCCGATGTGGTCGTCGTGGTG
The DNA here is from genome assembly GCF_059134105.1 of Stenotrophomonas sp. FBCC-B152. Lineage (NCBI taxonomy): Bacteria > Pseudomonadati > Pseudomonadota > Gammaproteobacteria > Lysobacterales > Lysobacteraceae > Stenotrophomonas > Stenotrophomonas sp. FBCC-B152. The sequence continues at coordinate 458,984 of NZ_CP101442.1, forward strand.
GTGGGTGAGCAGGACCGTGTGCGGGCGCCAGTTCTGCTGCGCTGCGGCGGCCAGCACGGGGGCGGCCTGGCCGGGGTCGACCACGATCGCGCGGCCGTCGTCGGCGACCAGCGCCCAGATGTAGTTGTCCGCGAATGCGGGTAGGGCAGTCAGTCGCATAGAATTGGACCATGCCCGCCGCGCCGAGCCCCCGTCAAGCTTCCGTCGCATCCTGGTTTGATACTGAACCGGCGCAGGCGCTGCGTGAGCTCGAGCGCAAGGCCCTGGAACCGGTGCTGGCCTCGTACCCGCTGAACCCCTGGTTGTGGATCGCGCCGACCCCGGCGTGGCTGGAGGATGCCGCGTTGCCGGGGCAGGGCGTGCGCCTGCACCGCAGCGCCGGCGGCTACACCGGCGACGTCACCTGCGCGCTGCCGCTGCCGTTCCAGAGCGAGAGCCTCAACGCCATCGTGCTGCAGCACGTCACCGCCCGCGACGCCGAACAGCTGATCGGCGAATGCGCGCGGGTGCTGATGCCTGGCGGGCGGCTGTGGCTGTCAACGCTCAATCCGTTCAGCCCGTACCGCAGCCAGTGGCGCCGCCACGGGCTGGTGGTGCGCACGCCGCAGCGGCTGCGCCACACCCTGGAGCGGGCTGGGCTGGCCTGCGACGAGCTGGCCTGGCTGGGCCCGATGTGGCGCGACCGCGCGCCCGAGCGCGGCAGCATCGCCGCCCTGCGCGCGGCCTGCCTGTTCACCGCCGAAAAACGCACCCTGGCCCTGCCAGGACCTACGCCACTGCCGGTACGCCGTTGGCACGGCACCGTGGCGACCTGATCTGGAGTTGTATTGAAAACCATTGAAATCCACACCGACGGCTCCTGCCTTGGCAACCCCGGTCCCGGCGGCTGGGCCGCGTTGATGCGCTACAAGGGCCACGAGCGCGAGCTGAGCGGCGGCGAAGCGCACACCACCAACAACCGGATGGAGCTGATGGCGGCCATCTCCGGCCTGGAAGCGCTGACCGAACCGTGCGAGATCGTGCTGTTCACCGATTCGCAGTACGTGCGCCAGGGCCTGACCCAGTGGCTGCCGGGCTGGATCCGCAAGAACTGGAAGACCGCCGGCGGCGACCCGGTCAAGAACCGCGACCTGTGGGAGCGGCTGCATGCCGCCACCCAGAAGCACAGCATCGACTGGCGTTGGGTGAAGGGCCATTCCGGCGATCCGGACAACGAGCGGGTGGATACGCTGGCGCGCGACGCCGCGATCCGGATCCGTGCCGCCGGCCCGGTACACTAAGCCCATGCGTCAGATCATCCTCGATACCGAAACCACCGGCCTGGAATGGCGCAAGGGCAACCGCATCGTCGAAATCGGCTGCGTGGAGCTGCTGGAGCGCCGCCCGAGCGGCAACAACTTCCACCAGTACCTCAAGCCGGACTGCGAGTTCGAACAGGGTGCGCAGGAAGTCACCGGGCTGACCCTGGAGTTCCTCGCCGACAAGCCGGTGTTCGCGCAGGTGGCCGAAGAATTCCTGGCCTACATCGACGGCGCCGAGCTGATCATCCACAACGCCGCGTTCGATCTGGGCTTCCTGGATTACGAGCTGTCGTTGCTGGGCGACCAGTACGGCAGGATCACCGACCGCTGTACGGTGATCGATACGCTGAAGATGGCGCGCGAGCGCTATCCGGGCCAGCGCAACTCGCTGGATGCGCTGTGCAAGCGGCTGGGCGTGGACAACGCGCACCGACAGCTGCACGGCGGCCTGCTGGATGCGCAGATCCTGGGCGATGTGTACATCGCGCTTACCTCCGGCCAGGAGGAAATCGGCTTCGGTTCGGCCGATGACGCCCGCCCGGGAACCGCGCACGCGCAGGCCTTCGATACCAGCCGCCTGCTGCCGCGCCCGCGCGTGATGGCAACGGCCTCGGAACGGGAGGCGCACGAAGCGCGCCTGGCCAAGCTGCGCAAGAAGGCCGGCCATGCCATCTGGGATGGCCCGAAGGTGGAAGAGGCCGTCGCGTAAGCTTTAGTGGCAACGCACCAGGATGACGGTGATGTTGTCCGAACCACCGCCATCCAGCGCCGCGGCGACCAGCGTATCCACGCATTCCTGCGCGCTGGCGTCGTCGTAGGCCAGGGTGCGGGCGATGCCGGTGTCTTCCACTTCCTCGGTCAGCCCGTCGCTGCACAGCAGCAGCTGCATGCCGGGGCGCAGCTCGCCGGCGGTGGTCGCCACGTTCAGGTGGGCCGGGTCGGTCACCCCCAGCGCCTGGGTCACCACGTTGCGGTGCGGGTGGGCGCGCGCTTCCTCCGCGGTCAGGTTGCCCTGCGCCACCATTTCCTGCACCACGCTGTGGTCCTGGCTCAGCTGCGACAGCTTGCCGTCGCGCCACAGGTAGGCGCGGCTGTCGCCGACCCAGGCCACTTCATAGCGGTTGCCCTGGACCCGGGCGGCCACCACCGTGGTGCCCATCGGCAGGCTGTCGTTGCGGCGGCGCGAGGTACGGATGATTTCCTCATCGGCCACCCGGATCGCATGCGCCAGCGTGGCGCCCTGGCGGATCTCGCGCACGATGGTCTCGCGCGCCAGCGCGCTGGCCACCTCGCCACAGGCGTGCCCGCCCATGCCATCGGCCACCAGCCACAGTGCCAGCTCCCCGTCCCCGTAGTAGGTGTCCTCGTTGAGGTCACGGCGCAGGCCAGGGTGGGTCAGGTGTCCGAATTCGATCATGGAGGTGCGCAGGCCAGGAGTGTATTGCTGAGGGATAACGGCATGATCGCGGCCCTGCGGACATCCGGCAAGGCATCGATACAGAAGAAATTCATCGGAAGCGCGGGAATGGCTTGCCGTCGGCGGCTCCTGACCGTATTATTCGCTCCCCGGTTCGCCGGGGACCATCTGGAGAGGTGGCAGAGCGGTTGAATGTACCTGACTCGAAATCAGGCAGGCGTTTATAGCGCCTCGGGGGTTCGAATCCCCCCCTCTCCGCCAGACACGCGAAAAAGGCCACCCATTGGGTGGCCTTTTTTGCGTCTCTGACGTTCGAGGGGGGGATTGCAACGGCGCGTTGCGCCGTTGCCCCCGCATTGCTTCCTCTCCCCGCCCCTGTCGGGGCAGCCCCTCAACAGAGGGGCTTCTTCCTCCGTTGGAGTATGTGAACGGTGATGGGCGCGAACGCTTCGCTCGCGTTGCGTTCGTTAAACTGGGGCTATTCGAAACGGAACATCTCCCTATGACCGCTGAAATTTCTGTCCCCGTGTCCTTTGGTGAGCTGCTCGACAAGATCTCGATCCTGCAGATCAAGTCCGAGCGGATCAGTGATCCGGGCAAGCTGGCCAACATCCGGGCTGAGCTTAGTGCGCTGGAGAAGACCTGGATGGGGCACGCGGCTGGGAGCCGGGACATCGCTGAGCTGCGTGCCGAGCTCAAGGACATCAATGAGCAGCTCTGGGATATCGAGGACAACATCCGCCTGAAGGACCAGGCCGCTGAGTTTGATGGGGCGTTCGTCGCCCTGGCGCGCAGCGTCTACCAGAAGAACGACCAGCGCGCGCGGATCAAGAAGGACATCAACCTGGCGCTGGGCTCGGTCTACGTCGAAGAGAAGTCCTACAAGGATTACAGCGGGCGCGGCTGATCGGCCACGTAGCGTTCGAAGGCGGCAATGCCGTCTTCGACCGTGATCAGCTGCATCACGTCGTCGAACTCAACCTTGGTGCCCCACTTGAGTTCGCTGGCCGGCTTGCCCAGGAACTTCCTCGCCGCGTCGTCATAGCGGTCCACGCAGTAGCGCCGGTCGGAATAGGGGCCGCTGCGGTGCGGGTTGCTGGCCGCGTGCAGGCCCAGCACCTTGGTGCCCATCGCGTTGGCGATGTGCATCGGGCCCGAATCCGGGGTCATCACCAGCGCCGCGCGGGCCAGCAGGGGCGGCAGCTGCTTGAGGGTGTCCTTGCCCACCAGGTCCAGTGCCGGGGTGTCCAGCTGGGCCTGGATGGCGTCGGCCATGCCGCGCTCCAGCGCGCTGCGGCCGCCGCACAGCACCACCCGCCAGCCGCGCGCGACCGCGTGGTTGGCCACGGCGGCGTAGCGGTCGGCATACCAGTTGCGGCGCACGTGGCTGGAACAGGGGGAGATCATCAGCACCGGCCGGCCATCGTCCTGCCACTGCGCCTGCGCCCATTCCACCGCCGCCGGCGGGATCGCCAGGTCCCAGCTGACCTCGGTCTGGCGGATGCCCAGCGGTTCGCAGAAGCTGCCGATCGCATCCAGCACGTGGATGCCGGGACGGTCGGGGATGCGTTCGTTGATGAAAAGACCGTGCAGGTCCTTGGAGCGTGCCTTGTCGTAGCCGATCCGGCGCGCGGCCGGGACGAACGCCGACAGCACATTGGCGCGGAAGGCCACCTGCATCTGCAGCAGCGCCTCGAAGCGGCCCGGCGGCAGCGACGCGCGCAGGGCACGCATGCCGGCCAGGCCGGTCTTCTTGTCGTAGGCATGGAACACCACGCCCGGCAGGCCGTCCAGCAGCTTGTGCCCGGCCTTGTCGATGATCCAGTGCAGTTCGGTCCCCGGCCGCGCCTGCTGCAGGGTGCGCACCAGCGGCACCACGTGGGTGACATCGCCCAGCGCGGACAAACGCAAAAGACACAAGGAAGAGGACGCTGATGCCATGGTGTTGTTAGACTCGAAGGAATGGTCGCATTCGACGCCACTGAAGCGCTGACGCCCTGCCGCGATGGACGCGGCATGGGTGCCATTCTGTTCGACCGCGAACGGCTGCGGCAAGCCGAGATGAGCCTGTTCTCCCCGGGGCACTGGGGCGACCGGGCGCGCCCGGTCGGCGATGGTGGCCGTGGCGGGGCCTGGTTCGTCGATGCGCCGTTCGGCCACTGCGTGCTGCGCCAGTACCTGCGCGGCGGCATGGCGGCCAAGCTCAGCCACGACCAGTACCTGTGGCGGGGCGCCAACCGCACCCGCAGCTTCGCCGAGTTCCGCCTGATGCGCGCCCTGCGCGCGTTGAAGCTGCCGGTGCCGCGCCCGATCGCCGCGTTCTACATGCGCGAAGGCATGCGCTACCGCGCCGCGATCCTGATGGAGCGCCTGGAAGGCGTGCGTTCGCTGGCCGACCGCGCGCTGGTGGCGGGGCGGGGGGCGCCCTGGGAAGAGACCGGCCGGCTGATCGCGCGCTTCCACCGCGCTGGACTGGACCATGCCGATCTCAACGCCCACAACATCCTGTTCGATGCCAACGGCCACGGCTGGTTGATCGATTTCGACCGCGGCGTGCAGCGCATCCCGGCCACGGCCTGGCGCGAACGCAACCTCAAGCGCCTGCACCGGTCGCTGGTGAAGCTGCGCGGCGAGCGCAGCCACGACGAGGTCGAGAAGGACTTCGCGCGCCTGCGTCGGGCCTACGACCTGGCCTGGAACCGGGGCTACTGATGGACTGGGCACTGCGCTTCATGGGGGTCGGCAATGCGTCGGCCGTGCAGCTGGGTTCGCCGATGGCGGTGATCGAGCGCGGCGGCCAGCCGTGGCTGACCATCGACTGCGGCGGCGAGGGGCTCACCGCTTACCTGGCCCAGTACGGGCGCATGCCCGAAGCCCTGTTCGTCACCCATGTGCACCTGGACCACGTGGCCGGCTTCGAGCGGCTGTTCGTGGATGCCTACTTCTCGCCTCAGCGGCGCGGCCGCATCCGGCTGTACGTGCCGGCCACCGTGGTGCCGTTGCTGCACCGGCGCGTGGCCGACTACCCCAATGTGCTGGCCGAAGGTGGCGCCAACTTCTGGGATGCCTTCCAGCTGATCGTGGTGGGCGAGGCGTTCTGGCATGACGGCGTGCGCCTGGAAGTGTTCCCGGTCCGCCATCACTGGCCGGAAACCGCCTACGGCCTGCGCCTGCAGGGCGCGTTGGTCTGGAGCGGCGACACCCGCCCGATTCCGGAAATGCTGGCGCGCTACGCGGCCGACAACGAACTGATCGCGCACGACTGCGGCCTGCACGGCAACCCGTCGCACACCGGCGTGGACGATCTCGAACGCGAGTACAGCGCCGAACTGCAGGCGCGGATGATGCTCTACCACTACGCAAGCGACGCCGACGGCGAAGCGCTGCGCCAGCGCGGGCACCAGGTGGCAGTGCCGGGAGAGCGCGTAATGCTGTCCACCCCAACGGCGCCAATGGCAACCCCGCCGTAGAGCCACGCCCTGCGTGGCTGCCCGGCATGGCCGACGCCTTTCGGCAGGCCCAAACGGGTGACGGCCCCGCCGGCTGACCTCGGCGCCCGCGTCGATCGATACCGTTGCTGCCTTCCGGCCCTGGCGGGATTTTCGACCTAGCGTCGCGAGGGGCCGACGGGGCCGCCATAGAGACGAGTGCAGGCAGGACAAGGTCCCGCAGTGCAGCCACGCATTCTATCCCAACCGCTGCCAGCAACGCCAGCCACCCGACGCCCGCCCACGCGTAGCGACACGCCACGCGTGTCCCACGGATAGCTGAATCCCGTGTAGCCCCAAACATCCAACTCACGCCACCCCGACCCCCAGCGGCTAGAATGCCTGCACATCTGGAGGAACGGCCTCCCCCGCATCGGGCATCAACGACCAGGACGGCCTGGCCCCATCAAAGGAGGCCTCATGGCCTGGATCTATCTACTGGCAGCCGGTGTACTGGAAATCGTCTGGGCGTTTGCGATGAAGCAGTCCGACGGTTTCAGCAAGCTCACCCCGTCCATCATCACCATCGCCGGCATGATCGCCAGCTTCTGGCTGCTCGCCCTGGCAATGCGCACGTTGCCGCTGGGCACCGCCTATACGATCTGGACCGGCATCGGCGCGGTCGGCGCGTTCGTGATTGGCATCGTGTTCCTCGGCGAGCACGTCAGCGCGATGCGGATTGCCGCGGCGGTGCTGATCGTCAGCGGGCTGGTGCTGATGAAGGTGTCGAGCGCGTAACGGCAAACGCGGGCTTCGTTCGGTGGTCATGCCCTACCGGGTGTTGACCACCGTCGGCGGTCGATAGGGATGCGACCCTACCCATCACGTCGCCACGAGCAAGCGGAACGCCACTTGGTAGGGTTGGTTCCCAAACAACCGCCGATCCTGCTGATCAGCACTTGGACGCATGACCTACGCCGAAGAGCTGCTTGCCTGACCCCGCATCTCCCGCCAAGCCAAACGCAGCACCCGCAGCGCTGAGCGCAGGAACATCACCAGCAGTGCCGCTGCGATCAGCAGATCCGGCCAGCCGGCGCCGAATGCCCACACGGCAGCGGCGGCCAGCAGCACGGCCACACCCTCGAAAATGTCGTTGCGCGAGCATTCCCACGCCGAGGCCATGTTGACGTCGCCGTTGCGGAACGGATTCAGCAGCCACAGGCATACGCCGTTGGCGGCGAGGTTGAGTGCGCCGGCGATGCCCATGCCTTCAAACAGCGGTACGGCCGGGTGGGTGAGACGCCAGCCGATCTGCACGGCTACGGCGATCGCCGCGCCAAGAATCAGCAGCCCTTTCAGCAACGCCACACGCGCCTTGGCGCGCATCGATGCGCCGACCACGGCCAGACTGATCGCATAGGTCAGTGCATCGCCGAGGTTGTCCAGGCTGCCGGAGAGCAGGGAGGAGGAATGGCTCCACCAGGCGGCGGCCGCCATCATCACGAAGGTGGCGAGGTTGATCGCCAGCACGATGCGCAGCACGCGGCGCTGCTTCGCCTGTAGGGCGGCGACGTCGACGATTTTTCCGCAGCCGCAGCAGTCGGACATGGGGGAGGGCGGGTTGGGAGGTAGGGCTATTGTAGGGACACGCCATGCGTGTCTGCGCGGCGCTGAACGGAGGTCAGCCACGGGGCAAACGCAAAAAGGCCGCCCCTGGGGGCGGCCTTTTTGCGTTTGTCTGGCGGAGAGAGGGGGATTCGAACCCCCGAAGCGCGGTTTAGACGCTTACACACTTTCCAGGCGTGCTCCTTCAACCGCTCGGACACCTCTCCGGACCTGCTGCGATAACCCGCTGCAGGGGCGCAGATTCTAGCCGGGGAATGCGATTGGCACAAGCACCACGATCACCCGGCTGGGGGGCTGGACAGGCGTGGCACAATGGACGTCCCGATGAAGACGGTGGCCTGATGTCCTATCTCGTCCTTGCCCGCAAGTGGCGTCCCAAGCGTTTTGCCGAGCTGGTAGGCCAGGAACACGTGGTCCGTGCGCTCAGCAACGCGCTGGACAGCGGCCGGGTGCACCACGCATTCCTGTTTACCGGCACCCGAGGGGTCGGCAAGACCACCATCGCGCGCATTTTCGCCAAGTCGCTGAATTGCGAGCAGGGCACCAGCGCCGATCCCTGTGGCCAGTGCCCGGCCTGCCTGGATATCGATTCCGGGCGCTATATCGACCTGCTGGAAATCGATGCCGCGTCCAATACCGGCGTGGACGATGTCCGTGAGGTGATCGAGAACGCCCAGTACATGCCCTCGCGCGGCAAGTACAAGGTCTACCTGATCGACGAAGTGCACATGCTGTCCAAGGCGGCGTTCAATGCGCTGCTGAAGACGCTGGAAGAGCCGCCGGAACACGTGAAGTTCCTGCTGGCCACCACCGACCCGCAGAAGCTGCCGGTCACGGTGCTGTCGCGCTGCCTGCAGTTCAACCTGAAGCGGCTGGACGAGGACCAGATCCAGGGCCAGATGACCCGGATCCTGGCCGCCGAGGAGATCGAATCCGACCCGACCGCGATCGTGCAGCTGGCCAAGGCCGCCGATGGCAGCCTGCGTGACGGCCTGTCGCTGCTCGACCAGGCCATCGCCTATGCCGGTGGCGCGCTGCGCGAAGACGTGGTGCGCACCATGCTGGGCACCGTGGACCGCACCCAGGTGGCGGCCATGCTCGAGGCCCTGGCCGACGGCGATGGCGTGCGCCTGCTGCAGGTGGTGGCCGCGTTGGCCGAATTCTCGCCCGACTGGAGCGGCGTGCTCGAAGCGCTGGCCGAAGCCCTGCACCGCATCCAGGTGCAGCAGCTGGTGCCCGGCGCCCAGGCCGACGGCGAAGGCATCGATGCCGCCGCCTTCGCCCAGCGCCTGCGCCCGGAAGTGGTGCAGCTCTGGTACCAGATGGCGCTGAGTGGCCGCCGCGACCTGCACCTGGCGCCCAGCCCGCGCGCCGGTTTTGAAATGGCCGTACTGCGCATGCTGGCGTTCCGCCCGGCCGCCGCGGTACCGCCGGTGCCGCGTGACCCGGGCACCGGTACCGACGTGGGCAGCGGTTCGCGCGGGGCCGAGCAGGGGGGGATGGCCGCCGCGCCGGCCGCCGCAGCCGCGCCCGTAGCGGCTGCGCCCGTTGCCGTCGTCGCAGCGCCTGTGGTCGCTTCGGCGCCGGTGGCCCCGGCGGCGCCCGTGGTTGCCCCCGCTGCGCCGAAGCCGACACCTGCCCCGGTGGCCGAACCCGCCGCCGACGACGATCTGCCGCCGTGGCACCAGGCTGGCAGCGACGACCGTGACGAAGCCCTGGCCGTGGAACTGGCCAGCCCCGACGCGGCCATGGCCGCACCGTGGGAAGCGCCGCCGGAACGCCCGCCCGTCCAGGCGGTGGCGCCCGCGCCGCGCCCGCAGGGCATCGCCATCACCCCGTCGCCTGCGGCCGGCAGTGCCGGCCCGGTCGCGCTGGCGTCCGCCGAAACCTGGCTGGAACTGGTCGCCCAGAGCCAGCTGAATGGTCCGTCGCGGCAGCTGGCCGCGCACGCGGCCTTCATCGGCTTCCAGCACGGTGTCTTGAAACTGGCCGTATCGCCCGGATTTGAGTACCTGTGTTCGGACCGTTCGCTGGCGGCCCTGACCGAGGCCCTGTCGGGCCCGCTCGGGATGACCCCGAAGATCGTGATCGAACATGGCAACGCCGAGGCCGAAACGCTGCACCAGCGTTCCGACCGCCAGCGTGGCGAGCGACAGCAGGCGGCCGAAACCGCCTTCATGGCCGACCCGTCGGTGCAGCTGCTGATCCAGCAGCATGGCGCCCGGGTCGTGACCGATTCCATCCGTCCTTTTGATGAGTAACACGACATGCGCGGCAACATCGCCCAACTGATGCAGCAGGCCCAGAAGATGCAGGAAAACCTGCAGAAGGCCCAGGAAGAACTCGCCAAGCTGGAAGTCACCGGCACCGCCGGCGGCGGCATGGTCAGCGTGACCCTGACCGGCGCCAAGGAGTGCCGCAAGGTGCGCATCGATCCGTCGATCCTGTCCGATGCGGAAATGACCGAAGACCTGGTCGCGGCCGCCTTCAACGACGCCTCCAACAAGATCGATGCCGAATCCAAGAACCGCATGGGCTCGGCCACGGCCGGCATGCAGCTGCCGCCTGGCATGAAGCTGCCGTTCTAAGCGTGAGCCTGCCCCTGCTCGAACAGCTGATCGAAGCCTTCCGGGTGCTGCCCGGGGTAGGTCAGAAGACCGCCCAGCGCATGGCGTACCACGTGCTGGAGCGCGAGCGCGAGGGCGGTAAAAAGCTGGCCGAGGTACTGGCCAAGGCGATCGAGCGCATCGGCCATTGCGCGCAGTGCCGCGATTTCAGCGAAACCGACATCTGCGCGGTCTGCGCCAATGGCAGCCGCGAACGCCAGCAGCTGTGTGCGGTGGAATCGCCGGCCGACCGGCTGGCGATTGAAACCGCCACCGGGTTCCGCGGCGTGTACTTCGTGCTGCAGGGGCGGTTGTCGCCGCTGGACGGCATCGGCCCGCGCGAACTCGGCCTGGACCAGCTGGAAGCACGGCTGGGGCAGGGCGAGGTGCAGGAACTGATCATCGCCACCAGCGCCACCGTCGAAGGCGAGGCCACCGCGCATTACCTGGCGCAGCTGGCGCGTGCGCACAAGGTGCGGCCCAGCCGCCTGGCGCAGGGCCTGCCGCTGGGCGGCGAGCTGGAATACGTGGATCGCGGCACGCTGTCGCACGCGTTCGGCACCCGTACCGAAGCAACCTGACAGCCGGCATTGCCGGCAACCCTCAAGGTGACCCCATGTCTGAAGACACCCTGTTCGGCAAGATCATCCGCCGCGAAATTCCGGCCACCATCGTCTACGAAGATGACGATGTGCTGGCGTTCAAGGACATCGCACCGCAGGCGCCGGTGCACGTGCTGTTCATTCCCAAGAACGAAGCCATTCCCACGCTGGACGACGTGCAGCCTTCGCAGGCCCACCTGATCGGCAAGCTGGCGCTGGCGGCGGCAGAGTACGCACGCCGCGAGGGCTTCGCGCAGGAGGGCTACCGCATCGTCATGAACTGCCGCGAGCATGCCGGGCAGACGGTGTTCCACATCCACCTGCACCTGCTGGCGGGAGCGCCGCTGGGGCATTTCGGTACCCCTGGGCACTGAGCCAATAAAAAACCGCCCCGAAGGGCGGTTTTTTTTGGCGTGACCGTTACCACCAGCCCCAGCCGCGGTAGCCCCAGCCGGGACCCCAACCCGGGCCCCACGGGCCATACGGGTAGACCGGCACCACATCCACCTGGCGCTGTTCCGGCCACAGGTAGATCACGTCGGCCTCCAGCTTCGGCAGGCGGTACTCGTAATCGCCGATGCGGGTGTTTTCGTAGCCGGCGATCTTGCCGATGAAGGTCACGTCGCGGCCTTCCTCGAACACGGCCGGATCGTAGAAGCCGGCACGGCAGGCCACGAAGCGGCCGTCGCTGGCGTCATTGGAGCTGGTGTTCGGGCGGCCGCTGCCATTGAGCGGGCGCGACAGCAGCTGGAAGCAGGTCTGGCCCTGGCCCGGCGTGGTTTCGATGATGCGGCCGCCCCAGCGGACCGGCGTGCCCACCTGCTGGGTGGCAACGGAATCGCGTGGGCTGACCACGCTGAACTGCCCCTGCAGCGGTTTGGGGGCCGTGGCACAGGCGGCCAGCGCCAGCGACGCGGCAAGGGGAAGCAGGATCTTGACGTTCATGAGGTTGCTCCGGTGGACGGGCGATGCCTGTGCAGGTCACGCACGAGTGAAGGGTCGAGCTCAGCGCCAGCGTAGCGCGCCTGAACGAAACGCTGGCTGAGCGGAATCAACGCCGGGTCGGGGCGTTGCCGGTGGACGCGCTGCGCCCAGTCCGTGGCGGTTTCCGCAGGTTCCCGGGCCAGGCCATGCCGCGCGTAACGCCGCCCCAGCCGGTGCCACGCCCGCAGCAGGGGATCGCGCTCGCGCTCCCCGCGGGCCAGCAGCCATGCCATCCAGCCTAGCGCGGCGCCTGCGAAGGCGATGAAAATGGCCACCAGCTGTGAAGGCTCCAACGCGTCGATGCCGAACGGGCGCAGCAGTTCGCGCTGGCGGTTGGCATCGAATGACAACACCAGGTCGTTCCAGCCCTGGCGCAGGAAATCGCCCACCTGGCCCAGCTGCAGCCAGCGGCTCTCCAGGGTGCTGCCGGCGCCATCGCCAAGGCGGTCTTCGAGCGTGTCGTAGATGCGCTCGGGTGCCACCGCCGCGGTCGGGTCCACCCGCACCCAGCCGCGCTGCGGCAGCCACACCTCGGCCCATGCATGCGCATCCATCCGCCGCACCACGTAGTAGTCGCCATAGGGATTGCGCTGGCCGCCGGCGAAGCCGGTCACCACCCGGGCCGGGATACCGGCACTGCGCATCAGCACCACGAAGGACGAACTGAAGTGCTGGCAGAAGCCGGCCTGCTGGTCGAACAGGAATTCATCAACGCTGTGCCGCCCGGGAGCCGGGGTGGACAGGGTGTAGGCAAAGCGCGAACGGATCCATTCCAGTGCGCGGTCCACGATCGCCGCGTCGTTGCTGCCTGCGTCCTGCCGCCATTGCCGGCCCAGCGCCAGCGTGCGCGGATTGAGATCGGGCGGCAACTGCAGCGTGGCCCTGCGCTGGAAATCGTCCAGTGGCCCGGTGTAACTCCCCGCCGGTGCCGACTGCAGGTGCCAGCGGGTCAATGCCGACAGAGGATGCACGCTATGCAGGCTGTGGTTGCCATCCAGCGTGGTGCCGGGGGGCGCCTGCAGCGGCAGGTCCAGCGCCACCAGCTGGCGGCGGTCGGTGGGTTCGTAGTCGATCTGGTAATCCCAGCGTGGCGTGGCGCGGGTGACCGTGGCCGGCGAGCGCTGGTCGGCATACGGGTCCTGGTCCCAGCGCCGGCCATCAAAACGGGTCATCACCGGGCCGCGCCAGTAGCGCTGTTCAGGCGCGGGGATCGCGCCGAAGAAGCTCACCCGCAACGCGGTGGAGTCATCGGCCATCAGGTCCAGCCATTCGGCCGGCTCCATGTGGTCGGACAAGCCGGGCTTGCCTACTGCCCGCTCGGGCAGGCCCCAGAGCGGCTCGCTCAGCCGCGGGAACAGCCAGAACGCGGCCAGCGCCAGCGGCAGGCCCAGCGCCACCAGTTGGCCCACGTCGCGTAGCTGGCTGCCCAGGGGGGCGTTGGGTGCCTGGCCCTCGGCGCGGGCCAGTCGCTGCAGGGTCAATACCGTGGCCAGTGCCGCCAGCACCGCAAGGCTCATCGTCACAGGGCCCTGGTCGAGCAGGAACGCCGAGAACGGAGCGAACAGCGCAAAGCCCAGCAGGCTGCGCGCATCGCGCAGGCTGCGAAGTTCGCTGGATTTCAGCGCCAGCATCGCCGCCAGAAGCGCGCAGCCGGTATCGCGGCCCGGGCGGGCACCCATCTGCCAGTAGATCGCGGCCAGCATGCCCAGCACCAGCAGCACGCGGACCGGACCGGGCAGCACGCGGTGCCCGGATACCAGGGCGGTGAGCACCGCCGCCAGTGCGAACACGCCGGCCAGCAGCGGGGGAAGCTGCAGCAGCAGCGGCACCAGGGCCAGCGCGGCGCTGGCCAGGGTCCAGCGACGGGCGGCAGGGGAAAGCAGGGCGGCGGAGAGATCAGCCATGCGGCATCAGCGCCAGGGCGCGTTGGCAGAGGTGGTGGTGGCTGCTGCCCTGGCCGGGGCCCAGCACCGGTTGGCCGGGGAGCTGCAGGGTGTAACGGCGACCTTCGCGCTCGGCCAGGTCGACCCAGCGGGCCAGCCGCGAGATCTTCACTTCGAGCGGCAGCGACCCCATCTGCCGCCAGTCGAGCAGGACGTCCACGCCCAACGGCTTCTCGTACTCACGTACCAGCAGCGTGTCGCGGCGTGCGGAGTGTTTCCAGGAAATGCTTCGCTGCGGGTCGCCCGGCCGATACGGCCGCAGCTGGTGCAGCTCATCGCCGCTGGCATGCACGCGGGTGTGCAGCGGGTCGCCATCGCCTTCGGGCAGCGGCGGGGGCTGCTGCTCCGGCGTGGCGTAGACCAGCAACGGCGTGTCGGGCCACACCCACGACCATGCCCGCACCAGCCCCAGTGGCTGGGTGGTGGAAATGCGGATGCGGTCCACGTCCAGCCAGCCGCGACGCGTGGTGGGCAGCGCCAGGTCCACTTCGATCTGGTCGGTATCCACCAGGTGTCCGTGTCCCTGGCTGGCGCCCAGCGCCAGCACCAGGCCGCGACGCACGCGCGTATCGGCGCGCGAGAGGTTGATGCGCAGGCGCAGCGTAGCGCCGGCCACCACCGGTTCGGCCGATACCGCATCGATCTGCAGGCCGGACAACTGCAGGTGCGCGCTGAGCGTGCTGGCAATGGCCACCGTGGCCAGCAGAAGCGCCAGCAGCAGCGCCGGGTTGTTGTTGTAGTTGAGCGCCCCCAGCAGCATCGCGACCAGCAACAGCGCTACAAACAGGCCGAAGCGGGTCGGCAGCACGTAGATGCGGCGGCGGTCCAGCCGGCGCGGCAGGCTCTCCGGCTGCCGGGGCCGGGCCATCAATACCAGCCTGCGCCAGCGGTCTCCCCAGCCGCTGCGCATTCAGTCCACCGGAACGGTCTGGAGGATGGCGCGGGCCAGCGCCGGTCCGGTGCTGGCTTCGGCCTCAGGCACCAGGCGATGCCCGGCCACCGCAATGAACAGCGTCTGCACGTCTTCGGGCACCGCATGGCTGCGGCCCAGCAGCAGCGCATGTGCCTTCGCCGCGCGCAGCAGCGCCAGCCCCGCGCGCGGCGACAGGCCCACCCGCACGCCGGTGTGCTGGCGGCTGCGCGCCAGCAGCGCCTGCACGTACTGGATCAGTGCTTCGCTGGCATGCACCTGGCTGACCGCCTCGCGCAGGGCGCGCACCTGGTTGTCGTCCAGGCAGGCGGTGGCCTGTGCGATCAGGTGGCGGCGGTCGGTGCCGCGCAGCAGCTCGCGTTCGGATTCGGGATTGGGATAGCCCAGCGCAAGCCGCAGCAGGAAGCGGTCCAGCTGCGAATCGGGCAGCGGGAACGTGCCCGAGAGGTCCACCGGGTTCTGGGTGGCGATCACGAAGAACGGATCGGGCAGCGGATGGGTCACGCCGTCGAGCGTGACCTGCTGCTCGGCCATCGCTTCGAGCAGCGCGCTCTGCGTGCGTGGCGGCGCGCGGTTGATTTCATCGGCCAGCAGCACATGCGTGAAGACCGGGCCCGGGTGGAACTGGAACTGGCGGCTGGTGGCCTCGTAAACCGAGACGCCGAGCACATCGGCCGGCAGCAGGTCCGAGGTGAACTGCACGCGCTGGAAGCCCAATCCCAGGCTGGAGGCCAGCGCGTGGGCCAACGTGGTCTTGCCCAGGCCGGGAAGATCCTCGATCAGCAGGTGCCCGCCGGAGAGCAGCGCGACGAACGCCAGGCGGACTTCATGGGCCTTGCCCAGCACCAGCCCATTGACCTGGTCCTGCGCGTTGCGCAGGGACTGTCGCAGTTCTTCGGGTAGCATGGCGGGCACGCGGGGCGAAGTATCCATGTTCGTCTCGTGTCGATGATTCCTTCGATTCTATAGAGCAATGCAGGGCGAACAACGCGCACGCACAATATTTTTGGTGTTGTGGACGCTCATCACGGCCGTCAAGCTCGTGGTGGCCGCGCGTCTGCCCCTGTTCGTGGACGAAGCGTTCTATTGGCAGGAAGGCCAGCACCTGGCCGCCGCCTATTCCGATCTACCTGGCCTGACCGCCTGGCTCGCACGTTTGGGCGTGGAGCTGGGGGGCAACCATGTACTGGCGCTGCGCCTGCCGTTCCTGGCGATCGGGGCGATGTTGCCGTGGCTGGTTTCACGCATCGCCACCCGCTGGTTTGGCGCGGTGGCCGGCTGGCAGGCCGGCAGCCTGACCCTGTTGATGCCCCTGTCGGCCACGCTGGGCATGCTGGCCGTGCCCGATGTGCCGATGGCGCTGGCGGCGGTGTTGTGCCTGGATGCCGGCGCGCGCCTGCTGCGCAACGTCGATGCGGCGGCGGCGGTGAAGCTGTCGCTGGGGCTGGTGATCGGCGCGCTGAGCCATTACCGCTTCATCGGCGTGATCGTGGTCGGTTTCATTGCCCTGCTGCTGTTGCCGCAGGGGCGGCGCACGCTGCGTGATCCGCGCGTGTGGGTGGCGCTGGCGGTAGGTGTGATGGCCTGGCTGCCACTGCTGGCGTGGAATGCCGACAACCAGGATGCCGGCCTGAAGTTCCAGGTGGTTGAACGCCACCCGTGGGCATTCCAGTGGAGCGGCCTGTGGTTCCTGGTGATCCAGCCGATGCTGGTCACGCCGATCCTGTGCATCGCGATGTGGAAGGTGGCGCTGGCCGGCACCCGTTCCGGCGGTGGCGCGCGGGCGCAGTGGCGCTACTTCGGCCTGGTGGGTGCGGTGTCCACGCTGGCGATCTTCGCGCTGGGTTTCTTCACCGACGTGGAACGCATCAGCTTCCATTGGCCGCTGCCTGGCTACCTGGCGCTGTTGGTGGCGGTGCCGGTGGTGCTCAACGGCTGGCCACGCTGGCTGCGCCGCACCGGCTGGTGGCTGGCCGGGGCAGGGCTGGCGCTGGCGTTCTCGTATTACCTGGTGGCCTCCAGTCCTGGCCTTCGCGAGCAGCTGGCCGGCGACAAGTACTACCCGCGCAACTTCGCCGGCTGGGCGCCGTTGGCCGATGAGGTGCGCAGGGAACTGGCGGGCATGCCGCCGGGCACGCGCGTGCTGGCCGGCAACTTCAAGGTCGGCGCCGAACTCGGCTTCCAGCTGCGCGATCCGCGCATTGAAGTGCTGCGCCACCCGCTCAACGACAAGCACGGCCGCACCGCGCAGCTGGGCCTGTGGGGCCTGCTGCACGATGGCCAGCGCGATGCGCCGATGCTGCTGGTGCTCTCGCCCAGTGACCAGCGTTACCGCGACCTGCTGGATCGCTACCACGACATCTGCGCGCAGGTGGGCCCGTTGCCGCCGCCGCGCGTGGTAAGCCAGGACCATGGCTACCAGCGCTTCCTGCTGTTCAAGCTGCCCGCGCAGCGCATCGATGGCCCCTGCGTGACCCCGGCCATGGCCTGGATGGATGCGCCCCTGCAGGATGAGAAGGTGGCCGAGCGCATGGAAGTGCGCGGGTGGGCGTTCAAGGACGGCGTAGGGCTGTCGCGCGTGGAGCTGTTGATCGATGGCCAGCCGGTGGGCGATGCGGTGTACGGCCGCGCGTATGACATCACCGCCGCGTGGAAGATCTCCACCGATCCCCAGCACCCGCGCGTGGCCTTCGATGCCACGCTCGACACCCGCCAGCTCGCGCCGGGGAAGCACTGGCTGGGCATGACGCTGTATGGCAACGACGGCAGCGTGGAGCAGTGGCAGGAACAATCCTTCATCGTCCCCGCGCGCTGATCGCGCCGGCATTTTTCACGGAAGAAAAGATCCATGCGCGACGCGTTGCCTGCTGCTGCCTTTCCCGCCGTCGCCGTACCTGCCAACACTGAACCGCGCGTTCTCTCACGGTTGACCGCCCTGCTGTGGTGCAGCGCGCTCGCGGTCACCGCCGTGGGCCTGGCGGCCATGGCATGGCTGGCGCCGCGCGTTTTGTATGCCGACCCGTGGCGCTTCACCCAGAGCCTGCTGGAGCTGCCGTGGCCACGCAACGTGCTCGCCTCGGACAATGGCCACCGCGAGATCCTGCCCAACCTGGTGCGCTACGCCGAACTGGTCTGGCTGCAGGGCAACCAGTGGCTGCAGATCCTCACCGGCATGCTGTTGGCGGTGCTGTCACTGGCAGGCCTGGCCTGCATCCTGCGTCGCGATGCGGCGGTGCCGGTGGTGCGTGCCGCGGGCGTGCTGACCGCGGCGTTGTCGCTGTTCTGGGTGGGCAGCCAGCGCGTGCTTACCCACGCCAATGAAACCGTGCATGCCTACCTGATCACCGCGCTGTTGATCGCCGGTGTTGCGGCGCTGCTGCGGGGTGGTTGGCGGGGTGCCGCAATGGCGGCGCTGTGCGGGATCGCCGCCACGTTCTCGTTCGGCAGTGGCGTGGCGGTGTTCGTCGGCTTTGCCGCGGTGCTGGTCGTGCGTCGTGCGCCGTGGCAGCACTGGGGGGTGCTGGCCGCCGGCGCCGCGTTGGCCGTGGGCGTGCACCTGGGCATGGGCAACACCGGCATGCGCAGCGACATCGTACTTGCGCCGCTGCGCCAGCTGGACCTGCTGCTGCGTTGGCTGGCCTCGCCCTTCATCTACGCGGCGTGGCCGCTGCTGGACCCGGCCATTGCGCAGCAGCTGCCGGTCGCGCCGCTGCGCGCCGCTGTCGGCGGCGTAGCCGGTGGATATCAATCGGTGTTCGGCCCGGTGATGGGCGCGCGCTGGCCGCACCTGCTGCTGGGGCTGGCCGGGGTGGCAACCCTGCTGGCGATGAGCTGGCGCAGCTGGCAGCGCGGCCGTACCGCCAGTGCCGGTGAAACGGTGGCGTTGGCCCTGGCGTGGTTCGGGCTGGCCGTGGGCGGGTTGATCGCGCTGGGCCGCATGGGCTACTTCGTCGACTATCCCGACCAGCTTTCCGCGCCGCGCTACGTGCTCTGGTCGTGGCTGTTCTGGTGCGGGCTGGTGCTGTGGGCGGTGGTCCGCATCGGGCCGCGCCGCCCCCGCCGCACCGCCGGCCTGGCCCTGCTGCTGACCCTCGCGCTGCTGCCCAGTACCGTCTGGATGGGCATGCTGGGGCTGGGCATGCAGCGGGTGGCGGCCGCCACCGCTACCGCCGTGGCGGCCGGGGTGGTGGATCCGGCGCAGGTCCATGGCGAAACCGTGTTGAGTGAACTGCAGTCCGCGCTGCCGGTGGTGCGGGCGCAGCGCATCTCGATGTTCGCCTGGCCCGAAACCCGCTACCTGCAGGGCGAGCGGGCCGGCCTGGCCGGCACGGGCGTACCCATTCGCGGTGCCGCGTTGGCCCCGGTCGAAAATGCGCTGGGCGGCCCGGCCTGGCGGATCGACTTCGATGCCGACAGCAGCGCCAAGCGGCTGGTCCTGCAGTGTGGTGAGCGCCCGGTGGGGCTGGCCCTGCAGGTAGGCGGCCGTTGGACGGGCTGGGCCACTGGCCCGCTGGAAACGGCCTGCCTGGGCGCCCTGCAGCTGCGCTGAGGGCTCAGGGCAGGGTGTAGCCGGCTTTGCGCAGCAGCCCGCTGAGGACGATCAGCGGCAGGCCGATCAGGGCAGTCGGGTCGCGGTTGTCGATCGCCTCGAACAGCGTGATGCCCAATCCCTCGCACTTGAAGCTGCCGGCGCAGTCCAGCGGCTGCTCGGCCGCCACGTAGCGGGCAATCTCGTCCGCGCCCAGTGCCCGGAACCGTACCTCGGTCAGGTCGCAGGCCTCCAGCACCCGGTCGTCGCGGACCAGGCAGATCGCGGTGTGGAAGGCCACCGTCTGCCCGGACATTGCCGCCAGCTGCGCGTGCGCCCCTGGCACATCGCCGGGCTTGCCCAGCGGGGCCCCGTTCAGGTCCGCGACCTGGTCCGAACCGATCACCCAGCGCCCCGGGTGGCGGGCCGCCACCTCGGCCGCCTTGGCCCGCGCCAGCCGGATCGCCAGCGCACGTGGCGCCTCGCCCGGGGCAGGGGCCTCGTCCACGTCCGGCCGCGCCGTCTCCAGCGGCAGGCCCAGCCGTTCCAGCAGTTCACGGCGGTAGCGGGAGGTGGAGGCCAGCAGCAGGGGAAGCATGCGACAATACCGGGGTGACTGGGGGTGGGCCGCACTCTACCGCACGTTCCCGCATCGGGGTAATTGACAACGGGCGGTGGCGTCCTTAACATTCAGCGGCTTATGTCCGCGAACGTGCCCGAATTGCTGGATGCCTGGCGGATGGTCGCAGCACGAAGGTGCTTCGACGGTCAGGTAGAACTGGCAGAAATGACCCGCCTGCAAGGCCTTGTTGCCGATACCGAGGGAAAGTGCACCTTTGCGCTTGAATTCGGCCACGACGACATCCTGCGGGTATCCTATGTGGATCTGACCATCGATACCGAGCTGCCGCTGATCTGTCAGCGCAGCCTGCAGCGCTTCCTGCTGCCGGTGTCGGTCAAGCAGCGGCTCGGCCTGATCCGCAACGAAGACGAAGAGTCCTCGCTGCCGGAAGAGTACGAGGCGATGCTGGTGCCCGAAGACGGCAGCCTGCGTCCGCTGGATCTGGTCGAGGACGAACTGGTCCTGGCCGTGCCGGTGGTGCCGCTGTCGCCCGAGGGTGAAGCGGTTGACCGGGACTGGGCACCGACCGAAGAAGAACAGAGCAAGGCCAATCCGTTCGCGGCATTGGCGGCGCTGAAGAAACAATAGCAGCCGGATTGTCGTCGGCGGCTGCGGCGAAAGCGAAGACTGTGCTGGGCGCTGGCGTCCTGCGCGACGATACGACGAAGCAAAAACGAACCGAGTTTGGAGCAATCCCATGGCTGTGCAGAAATCCCGTGTTACCCCGTCCCGCCGCGGCCAGCGCCGTTCGCATGACGCCCTGAGCGCCAAGCAGCTGTCCACCGACCCGACCACCGGCGAAGTGCATCTGCGTCACCACATCACTGCTGACGGTTTCTACCGCGGCAAGAAGGTGATCACGACCAAGTCGAACTCGGCCGTCGAAGAAGATTGATCTGTGTGAGGGCCGCTGCCCGGTCGGGCAGCGGCCTTTACCCTTTCTTCCGTTACAGGAAATGCAATGAGCAAGCGGATCTACTCGAGGATCGCGGGCACTGGTAGTTACTTGCCCGAAAAAGTGTTGACCAACCAGGATCTGGAGAAAATGGTCGACACCAGCGATGAGTGGATCCAGACGCGCACCGGTATCCGTGAGCGGCACATCGCCGCCGAAACGGAAACCACCAGCGACCTCGGCTACCACGCCGCGGTACGTGCGCTGGAAGCGGCCGGTATCGACGCTTCCCAGCTCGACATGATCGTGGTGGGTACCACTACCCCCGATCTGATCTTCCCGTCCACCGCGTGCCTGATCCAGGCCAAGCTCGGTGCGAGCGGCTGCCCTGCCTTCGACGTCAACGCCGCCTGTTCGGGCTTCGTGTTCGCGCTGGGCGTGGCCGACAAATTCATTCGTTCCGGTGATGCCCGCCACGTGCTGGTCATCGGTGCGGAAACCCTCACCCGTATCGTCGACTGGAACGACCGCACCACCTGCGTGCTGTTCGGCGATGGCGCGGGCGCGGTGGTGCTCAAGGCCGACGAAGACACCGGCATCCTGAGCACCCACCTGCATTCGGATGGCAGCAAGAAAGAACTGCTGTGGAACCCGGTGGGCGTCTCGGCCGGTTTCGGCGAAGGCGAACAGGCCCGTGGCGCGATCCTGATGAAGGGCAACGACGTGTTCAAGTATGCCGTCAAGGCGCTGGACTCGGTCGTGGACGAAACCCTCGACGCCAACGGCCTGACCAAGGCCGACCTGGACTGGTTGATCCCGCACCAGGCCAACCTGCGCATCATCGAAGCCACCGCCAAGCGGCTGGACATGTCCATGGACCAGGTCGTGGTCACCGTGGACAAGCACGGCAACACCTCCTCCGCGTCGGTGCCGATGGCGCTGGACGTGGCGGTGCGCTCGGGCAAGGTCCAGCGCGGCCAGCTGCTGCTGCTGGAAGCCTTCGGTGGCGGCTTCACCTGGGGTTCGGCGCTGCTGCGTTATTAATACGTTAATCGGTTCACACGAAACGGCCCCGATGGGGCCGTTTTGCATTTCTGGAGGTGTGTCATGGTCGAACCCATCGTCATCGAGGGCCAGCGCGCCTGGCTGAAGCAGTACGGCGAGAGCAGCCGCGCGGTCGCGCTGGGCCTGCTCAATTTCGTGGCCAACCGCTTCCAGCTGGACGCCCTGCGCCCACCGCCGCACCGCGGCGGCGACGCCGCCCGTGAAACCGAAGCGCGGCGCCTGGCCGAACTGCAGGCCCAAGGCGTGAACGTGCCGCACGTGATCGGCAGCGGCCACGCTTCGCTGGTGCTGGGCGACAACGGCAGCTCCTTCAACACCTGCCTGCGCCAGGCCGACGATGCCGGCCGCGACGCGCTGGTGTCGGCCGCCATGCAGGCCATCGTGGCCGCCCACGCCAAGGGCGCCTATTTCGGCCAGCCGCTGCCGCGCAACCTGACCTGGGACGGCCAGGCCATCGGCTTCATCGATTTCGAGGAAGACCCGCTGGAAGTGATGGACCTGGCCCAGGCCCAGGCCCGCGACTGGCTGATGTTCGGCTATGGCGTGGCCAAGTACTACGAACACCGCCCCGAGCAGCTGCAGGCGCTGATGGCCGCGGCCATGGACGGCGAAGACGCCCCGGTGCTGGCGCATGCGCACGCGGTGTCCGGCCGGCTGCAGCGGTTGGCCCGCTACAGCATGAAGATGGGGCGTTCGGCGCGCGCGCTGGCGCACGCCATAGTGATCGTGCACGGGGCCACCACGCTGGGCATGTTGATGTTGGTGGCGATCTGCTTTGATTTCTTCAGCGATGGCGATCTGGACATTCTGCAGCTGTTCGTTTGACCCCCTCAATACGCGCCAGTACAGACGAAGCGCGGTATTCCCCCTTATCATTCGCCGTTCGTTTTTTGCAGGCGGAACTCCGCGTGACCGATTCCAATCTCGCTTTCGTGTTCCCCGGCCAGGGCTCGCAGTCGCTGGGCATGCTTGCTGAACTGGCTGAACTGCACCCGCAGGTGCGTGAAGCGTTCACCGAAGCCTCCGATGGCGCCGGCGTGGACCTGTGGGCGCTGTCGCAGGGTGGCCCGGAAGAGATGCTCAACCGCACCGAGTACACCCAGCCGGCCCTGTTGGCCGCCAGCATCGGCGTGTGGCGCGCATGGCAGGCGGTGGGCGGTGCCCAGCCGGCCGTGCTGGCCGGGCACAGCCTGGGCGAGTACACCGCCCTGGTGGCCGCCGGCGCGCTGACCCTGCGTGACGGTGCCCACCTGGTGCGCCTGCGTGGCCAGTTCATGCAGGAAGCCGCCCCGACCGGCGTGGGCGCCATGGCCGCCGTGCTGGGCGCCGAAGACGCCCTCGTCAAGGAAGTCTGTGAACAGGCCTCCGGCAGCCAGGTGGTGGTGCCCGCCAACTACAACTCGCCCGGCCAGATCGTCATTGGCGGCGATGCCGCCGCCGTCGACCGCGCCCTGGCGCTGCTGGCCGAAAAGGGCGTGCGCAAGGCCGTGAAGCTGGCCGTCAGCGTGCCTTCGCACACCCCGCTCATGCGCGAAGCCGCCAACCGCCTGGCCGAAACCATGGCCGGCCTGGACTGGCGCGTGCCGACCCTGCCGGTGGTGCAGAACGTGGATGCCCGCGTGCACGACGGCATCGATGCCATCCGCACCGCCCTGGTCCAGCAGCTGTACCTGCCGGTGCAGTGGACCGGCTGCGTCGAAGCCCTGGCTGCGCGCGGCGTGACCCGCGTGGCCGAATGCGGCCCCGGCAAGGTGCTCAGTGGATTGATCAAGCGCATCGACAAGAACCTGGATGCGCGCACACTGTCCACGCCCGCCGACTTCGAGACGGCCCGCGAGACCTGGGTCGCCTGATGACTTTCGACCGCGTTCGCCACGTGCCAGCCCCCGGGCCGGTGCTGCGGACCGGTCCCGTTCGAGGAAACTGAGCATGAGCAAGCCCCTTCAGGGTGAAATCGCACTGGTGACCGGCGCCAGCCGTGGCATCGGCGCGGCGATCGCCGATGCACTGGCCGCGCAGGGCGCGACCGTCATCGGTACCGCCACCACCGATTCCGGTGCCGCCGCCATCGGCGAGCGCCTGGCTGCCGCAGGCGGCCACGGCCGCGCGCTGAACGTGACCGACCCGGCCGCGCTCGAGGCCGTGCTGGACGGCATTGCCAAGGAATTCGGTGCCATCACCATCCTGGTCAACAACGCCGGCATTACCCGCGACAACCTGCTGCTGCGCATGAAGGACGAGGACTGGCAGGCCATCCTCGACACCAACCTGACCAGCGTCTACCGCACCTCCAAGGCCGTCATCCGCGGCATGATGAAGGCGCGCAAGGGCCGCATCATCAACATCGCCTCGGTGATCGGCGTGACCGGCAATGCCGGCCAGGCCAATTACGCCGCGGCCAAGGCCGGCATCATCGCCTTCTCCAAGTCGCTGGCCAAGGAAATCGGCTCGCGTGGCATCACCGTCAATGTGGTGGCGCCGGGCTTCATCGATACCGACATGACCAAGGCGTTGCCGGAAGAACAGCGCACCGGCCTGGTCAAGACCATCGCCCTGGAACGCCTGGGCGAGCCTTCCGACATCGCCAATGCGGTGGCGTTCCTGGCCGGTCCCTCGGCCAGCTACATCACCGGCGAAACCCTCCATGTGAACGGCGGCATGTACATGCCGTAAGCATGTGGTGCAGGGACTGCACCGCAAGTGGTTGATCCAAATGGAGTTTTGCAGCCATGCAAGGCCCCTGCGGTTTCCACTACACTATCCCACGGCCATCGCCATTTGATGGCGTCACTTTTTGAACCACTACTCCATCTGGAGCGATATCCAATGAGCACCATCGAAGAACGCGTCAAGAAAATCGTCGTCGAACAGCTTGGCGTCAAGGAAGAAGAAGTTGTCACCACCGCATCGTTCGTCGATGACCTGGGTGCCGACTCGCTGGACACCGTTGAACTGGTGATGGCGCTGGAAGAAGAATTCGAGTGCGAGATCCCGGACGAAGAAGCCGAGAAGATCAGCACCGTCCAGGCTGCGATCGACTACGTCAAGGCTCACGTCAAGGCGTGATGTCGGGCGGCTTGCGCGCGGTAGTGGTGCTTACCGCCACCGCGTGCAGCAAACCCATGGGGCCGCGCTTGCGGCCCTGTGCTTTTGAGCGTTACACCGCGTCAACCCCGCATTACCCGGGTCAGGAGAATCTGCAATGAAGCGTCGCGTCGTCGTTACCGGCATGGGCATGGTCTCGCCGTTGGGCAATGATCTGGCCACCAGTTGGAAGGGCATCACCGAAGGCCGTTCCGGCATCGGCCCGCTGACCAACGTTTCGCAGGCTTACCTGGACCGTTTCACCACCAAGATTGCAGGTGAGGTCAGGGACTTCGACATCACCGCCGACAACGAACAGTTCGGCAAGTTCCGGGTCAGTGGCAAGGATGCCAAGAAGATGGACCCGTTCATCCATTACGGCCTCGGTGCCGCCTTCATGGCCTTGAACGATTCGGGCCTGGAAATCACCGACGGCAATGCCGAACGCATCGGCGCCATCGTTGGCGCGGGCATCGGCGGCCTGCTGGGCATCGAGGAACAGACCATCGAGTTCCACGAGGGCAAGAAGATCTCGCCCTTCTACGTGCCCAAGACCATCATCAACATGCTGCCCGGGCAGCTGAGCATCATCACCGGTTTGAAGGGTCCGTCGTTCTCGGCGGTGTCGGCCTGCGCCACCTCCAACCATTCCATCGGCACCGCCATGCGCATGATCCAGTACGGCGATGCGGACGTGATGGTGGTGGGCGGTGCCGAGCGTGGCTCCTCGCCGACCGCGCTGGGCGGCTTCTGCGCCATGAAGGCCATGAGCACCCGCAACGACGCCCCGGCCGAAGCTTCGCGCCCGTGGGACAAGGAGCGCGACGGCTTCGTGCTCGGCGACGGTGCCGGCATCCTGATCCTGGAAGAGTACGAACACGCCAAGGCACGTGGCGCGCGCATCTACGCTGAGCTTGCCGGTTTCGGCGCCAGCTCCGACGCGTACCACATGACTGCCCCGAGCGAGAACGGCGAAGGCGCCGCCCGCTGCATGACCATGGCCCTCAAGGATGCCGGCGTGACCCCGGACCAGGTGGGCTACCTCAACGCGCACGGCACCTCCACGCCGCTGGGCGACCTGGGCGAAACCATGGCCATGAAGACCGCCTTCGGCGACCACGCCTACAAGATGATGGTCAGCTCCACCAAGTCGATGACCGGCCACCTGCTCGGCGCGGCCGGCGGCGTGGAAGCCATCTTCTCGGTGCTGGCGCTGCGCGACAACATCATTCCGCCCACCATCAACCTGCACGAAGCAGGCGAGGGCTGCGACCTGGATTACGTGCCCAATACCGCACGCGAGGCCAAGGTGGATGTGGTGATGTCCAACGGCTTCGGCTTCGGCGGCACCAACGGCACGCTGGTGTTCAAGCGCGTCTGATCGCGCCTTCCAACGCTACCGCACCGGGCCGCCATCTTGGCGGCCTTGGTGTATCTGGCCCCCGCACTTACTTTGGTTGCCCTGCCATGTTCCAGACCCGCCTGCTGCCCGACACCACCGACCTGCTTGCGCTTCAGCGGCTGGCGCCGGAGCGTTACCCGCTGCTGATGGAATCCACCGCCTCGGGCACCGCGCAGGGCCGCTGGGACCTGCTGCTGATGTGCAGCGGTGAATCGCTGGCGCTGCAGGCCGATGGCGTGGTGCGCGACCACGGCGGTGCCGCGCATGCCGGCAGCTTCCTCGACGTGCTCGACGCGCACTGGCAGTCCCTGCGTTTGCCGCGCGAAGAAACCGGCCTGCCGTTCCGGGGCGGCTGGGCACTGATGCTCGACTACGAACTGGCTGGCCAGATCGAAACCGTGCTCAGCCTGCCGGCGCGCGCCGACGGCCTGCCCAGTGCGCTTGCCCTGCGCTGCCCGGCCGCCGTGCTGCACGACCGCGTGCTGGGCCAGTTCCACGCCGTGTGCGAAACCGACCACGCCGCCCAGCTCGACACCCTGCTGCAGGACCTGGAAGGCACCGCCACGCTGCCCCCGCTGCCACAGTGGCAGCCCCCGGCGCAGATGGAAGAGGACGCGCCCACGCGCTTCACCGACGGCGTAGGCAAGGTCATCGACTACCTGCGTGCCGGTGATGTGTTCCAGGTGAACCTGTCGCGGCGCTGGATCGCGCATTTCGATGAGGCGCTGTCACCGCAGGCGCTGTACGCGCAGCTGCGCGTGGCCAACCCGGCACCGTTCGCCGGCCTGTTCATCGCGCAGGGCAGGGCGGTGGTGAGTTCCTCACCGGAGCGCCTGGTCTCGGTGCATGGCGACGACGTGCAGACCCGCCCGATTGCCGGCACCCGCCCGCGCTTCGCCGGCGACGACGATGCCGAGCGCATCCGCGAACTGGTCGGCCACCCCAAGGAGCGCGCCGAACACGTGATGCTGATCGACCTGGAGCGCAACGACCTGGGCCGCATCTGCACCGCCGGCAGTGTTGAAGTGGACGAGCTGATGAGCGTGGAAAGCTACGCGCACGTGCACCACATCGTGAGCAACGTGCGTGGCCGCCTCCGCCCGGGCGTGAGCCCCGGCCAGGTGATTGCCGCCACCTTCCCCGGCGGCACCATCACCGGCTGCCCCAAGGTGCGTTGCATGCAGATCATCGCCGAGCTGGAACAGACCGCGCGCGGCGCCTATACCGGCGCGTTCGGCTGGCTGAACCGCGACGGCGACCTGGACCTGAACATCCTCATCCGCACTGCCGAAGTGGCCGGTACCCACGCCGCGTTCCGCACCGGCGCCGGCATCGTGGTCGATTCGGACCCCGCCAAGGAACTGGACGAAACCCGCGCCAAGGCCCGCGGCCTGATGCGCGCGCTCGGCCGCCAGGAATGAGCAAGGTATGCTGTAGGGCGAACCCGTAGGGACACGCCATGCGTGTCCGCGCTGAAACGATAAACCCGTAGAGCCACGCCCTGCGTGGCTGCACCACCACCGAGGAATGCATGGCAGGCGTAAAACGAGGTTGTCTAACGGTCCTGACGGTACTGCTGCTAGGCGCACTTCTCTTGGCCGCCGCCGGCGCATGGTTCTGGCACAGCCAGAGCGGCTTCGCCGACACCGCCATCAGCCCCGACCAGCCCAGCGTGGTCATCGCCCCGGGCGATGGCCTGCAGACCGTCGTGCGCAAACTGCGCGATGCCGGCGTGGATGAAGGCAACGACACCCAGTGGCAGCTGCTCGCGCGCCAGCTGGACGCTGCCGGCAAGCTCAAGGTCGGCGAATACGCGCTGGACGCCAAGCTCACCCCGCGCGAACTGCTCACCCGCATGCGCCAGGGCCGCACCCTGCAGCACCGCGTCACCATCGTCGAAGGCTGGAACATCCGCCAGCTGCGTGCCGCGCTCAAGCGCGCCGATCCGCTGATCCACAAGACCGACGAGCTGGACGATGCCGCGCTGATGAAGGCGCTCGGCTTCCCCGGCCAGCACCCGGAAGGCCGCTTCCTGCCCGAGACCTACGTCTACCAGCGCGGCGATACCGACCTGGACGTGCTCAAGCGCGCCCACGCCGCCATGGAAAAGGAACTGGCCGCCGCCTGGGAAAGCCGCGCCGACGACCTGCCGCTGAATTCCCCGTATGAGCTGCTGATCCTTGCTTCCATCATCGAAAAAGAAACCGCGCTGCCCAGCGAGCGCCCGCAGATTGCCGGCGTGTTCATGCGCCGCCTGGAGATGGGCATGCGCCTGCAGACCGACCCCACCGTGATCTACGGCATCGGCAGCAGCTACGACGGCAACATCCGCAAGCGCGACCTCACCACCGATACGCCGTACAACACCTACACCCGCGCCGGGCTCACCCCCACGCCGATCGCCATGCCGGGCCGCGATGCCCTGCAGGCTGCCGCACGCCCAGCCGCCGGCGATGCGCTGTACTTCGTGGCCGTGGGTGATGGCAGCGGGGCGCACGTGTTCTCGGCCAACTACACCGATCACAATGCCGCCGTGGCGCGTTACCTGCAGGAGCTGCGCCAGCAGCGCGCCCAGCCACAGGCGGCCCCGCAATGAGCCCCGCACTGCGCCGCCACCCGCGGTTCGTCAGCCTGGAAGGCGGCGAGGGCGCCGGCAAGACCACCGCCCTCAACGCCATCCGCGCCGCCCTGCAGGCGCAGGGCCACGAAGTGGTGCTGACCCGCGAACCCGGCGGCACCCCGCTGGCCGAACGCATCCGCGCGCTGGTGCTGACCCCGGATGCGGAGATCGCCGCCGAACCGCTCAGCGCCGAAGCTGAGCTGCTGCTGGTATTCGCCGCGCGTGCCCAGCACGTGCGCCAGGTGATCGAACCGGCCCTGCGCCGGGGCTGCTACGTGCTCAGCGACCGCTTCACCGATTCCAGCTACGCCTACCAGGGTGGCGGCCGTGGCCTGGAGCCGGTCTGGATCGCCGAGCTCGAACGCCGCGCCGTGGGCCTGCTGCCCGGCCTGACCCTGCTGCTGGATGTGGACGTGGCCGTGGGCCGCGCCCGCGCCAACGGCCGCGACCTGTGGCCGGACCGCATCGAAAGCGAGCAGGACGATTTCTTCCAGCGCGTGCGCGCGGTGTTCCGCGAGCGCGCCAGCCAGGACCCCACGCGGTTCCGCCTGATCGACGCCAGCCAGGACCAGGCCGGCGTAGCCGCCCAGGTCGTGGATGCCATCAACGCATACCTCACCAAGGAGGGCGGCAATGGCTGAGTTTTCCCCCTGGCAGCAGCGCGCCTATGACCAGACCATCGCCGCGCTCGACGCTGGCCGGCTCGGCCATGGCCTGCTGATCTGCGGCCCGGCCGGGCTGGGCAAGCGCGAGGTGGCGCTGCGCATGGCCACCCACGTGCTGACCCGGGGCGAGCCGGCCGCGGCCCAGCGCGCCACCCAGCTGATCGCCGCCGGCACCCACCCGGACCTGCAGCTGGTCTCGTTCATTCCGAACAAATCCGGCGACAAGCTGCGCACCGAGATCGTCATCGAGCAGGTGCGCGAGATCTCCCAGAAGCTTTCGCTCACCCCGCAGTACGGCATCGCCCAGGTGGTGGTGGTGGACCCGGCCGATGCCATCAACCGCGCCGCCTGCAACGCCCTGCTCAAGACCCTGGAAGAGCCGCAGCCCGGCCGCTACCTGTGGCTGATCAGCAGCGACCCTGCGCGCCTGCCGGCCACCGTACGCAGCCGCTGCCAGCGCCTGGAATTCAAACTGCCGCCGCGCGAGGAAAGCCTGGCCTGGCTGCAGGCCCAGGGCCACAGCGAAGCCAGCGCCCGCGAAGCGCTGGATGCCGCCCGTGGCCACCCCGGGCTGGCCGACGACTGGCTGCGCAACGACGGCCTGGCCCTGCGCCGGCAGGTCGCCAGCGACCTGGAAGCGCTGGTGGCCGGGCGCTCGGGCGCGGTGGAACTGGCCCAGCGCTGGACCGCCGATGACCATGCCGCGCTGCGCCTGCGCCACGCCGCCGACCTGGCGCTGGCCCAGGCCACCGGCGGCGGCTTGACCGATCCCGAGCGATTGCACAAGCTGGGGGCCTGGTTCGACGCCGCCAACCGTACCCGCGATCTGTTGCGCACCACCGTGCGCGCCGACCTGGCGGTGGTGGAATTGTTGTTGGCCTGGAACAAGGTCAACGAGCGGCACGCAAAGGGGAATAGAGCATGAGCGCCACCAACGCCCGCCAGGGCATCCTGTCGCTGGCCGTCAAGGACAAAGCGTCGCTGTACAGCGCGTACATGCCGTTCGTGAAGAACGGCGGCATCTTCGTGCCCACGCCCAAGCGCTACTTCCTGGGCGATGAGGTGTTCCTGCTGCTCACCCTGCCGGACTCCAGCGAGCGCCTGCCGGTGGCCGGCAAGGTGGTCTGGGTGACCCCGGCCGGCGCCCAGGGCAACCGCGCGGCGGGCATCGGCGTGCAGCTGGCCGACGGCCAGGAAGGCGAGAACGTGCGCAACAAGATCGAGACCGCGCTGGCCGGCACCCTGAACTCGGACAAGCCCACGCACACGATGTGAAGAAATTTGCGCAAACCCGTTGACGCGAAATTTTGCCGCCCTATAATGAGCCGCTCAGCAGCATCGGGCGGTTAGCTCAGCGGTAGAGCATTGCCTTCACACGGCAAGGGTCACAAGTTCGAACCTTGTACCGCCCACCACATAGAACCCTGATTTTTAAGGGTTAACGTCAAAGCCGGCCTTGGGCCGGCTTTTTCGTGTGTGTCTGTTAAGTGCATCCAAGTTCGCGTCCTAAGGTTCTGCGGCCACCGGCGAACGTTCTTCGTAGAAATAGTCGAGATTCACGGTCTTTGAGTCCTTCAACTGCAAGACGAGTGTCTCGCCCGGGATTTCGATCCACCCGCCATCAAGTTCCTTACTGGATTGATTTTCTTGGGGGCCTTGTTCAGGACAGGTGTCGCTCGCCGATTTCTTCTTTCGTAGGGGCAGCGGTTTCTTGATTGCATATGGCAGAACTACCCGCTCAAGGTTGCCGTCCTTTCCAACGCTGTACTCCTGCACAGGCCCGGCGAACAGATAGCACATGCCGTCCAGTTGAACTTCCGTGGTAAGCCACACGAAAGATACTTCTTGCGGCTTGAGAAGTTCAGCCCAGCTGGCGCGGGGTCGCAGCCTGATCAGACGGTTGGCCATAATGCCTGCGGCCCAAGCTATCGTCGTTGTTGTCAGGAAATAGGCCGAGATTCTCAAGGGGAACTCGGTCAAGCTCTGAACTCCGGCCATCCCCCAGGCGCTTTTGAGATCGCCAGAAAGAAGTGCGAGAACCGGACCGATATCTGGCTCAGGCAAGCCGCGCGCACGGGTGTAGCCCGCAGCCAGGGAAAAGCCAATTCCGTGGAGTACAACATTGGCCGCTACGGCCAATGCAAGGCCGGCGCTGAAATGCTGCTCAATGGGGCTGCCAGGAGCCGACGGGTTGTAAAGCCTTGTCAGGCCCAGAACGAAGGCGGCTCCCGGCAGGAAAATGCAGAGCCCAACCAGCACGGAAAGGCTGAAGGACCCCACGTCCCTTTACTTCTTCTTGGGAGCCTGGGAAAGGGCGCTGCCAGCTGCATGGCCGCCCTTTGTCGTTGTGTACGAACGCCCGCTGACAACAAAGGAGTCGGTTCCGGATGCGGAGCGGGCGGCAAGAACCTTGGTGGCCAAGGTGCGCGCGGTTCCCCTGTCAGCGAACGCTTCCTTCGCTGCTTCGCTGAATGTGGCTTTTCCGCTCAGGCTTTTCATTGGCTGGTCTCCGTGACGAACCTACTGTAGCGCCTATTCCAAGCTGGGGCCCGCAGGAGGTCAAGTCATCGCTCGCGCGTCCCAAGTGGAAGGTGGCGAGAGTACCGCCAGGATGCACTGATCGTGCGATTCAACTGCTTTCTGAAGCGCGAATTTTTTCAGAATCGGCTGTCGGATCTAGCCCAGGCACGTCAGATGGCGGCCGAGACGATCCTTGGCTGACCGACGGGGGCCCAATCATCGCGACAGCTCGGTAGGCCTTATCAATGAGTCTTGGAAGAAGCGAAAGAACAATCAATTTCTCTTCTGGCTCGTCATCCGGCAGCGTGTTCCTACCATCGCGCGATAGGGCACATCATGAGCAGCCTGACTGGTTCGGAAGATGCTTACAGCACTCTGGTTGAAAGGGGCGAAGAGGGGTGGATCTACGGTCTTGTGGCGTTTGCCATCTTCGAAGAGCAGCGGATTGAGTGGATGCGTCACATCGAGTCAAGGTCCGGTTGCCTTCCCGATAGTGATCAGATTCGGGAATGGTACGAGCAGCAGCCAATTTCAGCGCTGATCCGCGCGCGGGAGACTGCGAAGGTCATGTTGAGTAAGCATGTTCAGGCGGCCCGCAAGATGCCCGGTGACGACTCCAAAGGCATGAAGGCAAGTTTCGCAGGTAGCTTGGATTCCCGTCAGCATCGATCAGGCGAGATGGACCCTTCGCCGGCGATGTCTGCTGCATCTCGAATTCTTCGGGATCCATCCAAAAGCAAGGCGGCCATGATTGCAGCGGAGCTTGCCCTGGGTCCGCGCCCGAAGCGGTAGATTCCGACACGCTTCGGGCGGCGCGCTCGAAGTTTTTACGCGTGCCTGAAGTGTGGATCACTCGTTGAAGTGTGAACTGCATTCGCAGATTGATAAGCAAGTGTGGTCGCTTGCGTCATCACTTAGGTTTCGTCAACCAGGATCGCCAGATCAAGAGATACAAACGATTTCCCAGCGTCCGCATCATCCTGCATGGTGTTGTACAGAGCCTAGAAACTCTTAAAGCCACACAATGTTGGACGTGCTTTGTCGGGAGGGCGGCTAATACAAGACCCTCGTGGAAATACGCCCGCCGTTCTGTGTGGCTTACGGTTTCTAGCCTCCCGACGCTCTTGTCACTCCGACGAGAGCCACACGTGCCGGAGGTCCAACATGTTTAGATGGCTGGCTAGTACGCCCTGCGAAGACGAACTTCGCCCCAAGCGCAAAGCCTTTTCCCGCCCGCCACGCACCTACAGGATGTGTGGGCATTGGTACGAATTACCTGGCGGGATAGGGCGCTACGAACGTGTTCCCTGTCTCAAGCTGACTGGCCGCTGGTTGCGGGATGTCGGCTTCGAGATCGGTGCCAGGGTGGCCGTTGAGGTGAAGGATGGCTCCATCACGCTCACGGTGATCGAAATGCCACCGCCGGTGGCTCCGAAGGTTCCCCACAAGGTGCAGCAGGAGTTGGCCCAGCTTGGGAGGTTGTCATGAGCAGGCGCGTACTCATGCGGGCGAAGATGGATGACAGCCTGCGCGCCAACTTCCAGGCTGCGGCGGCGCGCAATTTCCTGCCGGCAGCCACGGTGCTGCGGCAGCTGATGCAGGCTTACGTGGTGGTGCAGGGCGCGCCTGCCGACTCCGTGGCAAGGCGGCCTGGCAACGCCGTTCCGGTTGCTGCCGAGGCGGTGGCGAGGCTGACGCGGCCGCTGCACATGCAGGGCGACGACCGCGATGCTGACGTGCTGTTCCAGCGGCAGTGCTGCTGGAAGAACAGCGAATTCGGGAATGGAACGATCAGTAGCAAAGGGACCAGGGAGCGCACCCATGACTGACGACATGAGCAACTCAAAGTACGTGCAGGCCTCGCGTAGGGAAGCGGTGAGGGTCTGCTCCGGCATTCTGGAGGGGAGAGTGGATGTATTGAACGGTTGTCACCACCTTTCGGCGCTGCAATTTGAGGTGGGCGTCGATGACTGGGATCCTGACTTCAAGGTGTTTGTCGGGATCTCAGCCGAGTGTGTTGTCCCGCCTGGCCAGCCGGCTCGCAGGTACTGGTCAGCAAAAGAGGTCGAACGCTTCGAGCCGGACATCAATGATCCTGTCGGCTGGGCAATGGCCCTGGTAGGGGCGCCCTGCAGGTCGGTGGTGAAGCGCTTCAGCGCAGATATGGGCCGCTGAGCCACTGATGGGGGCTGCGCACGGCGGCCCCGGCTGGCCGTAGAATCCGGTTTCCAACGGTGAAGGATCACGGCATGAAGCTCAGGGGCGTGGGACGCGGCAGGGTGTGCATCGCGGTGGCGGGGCTGGTGCTGCTGGCCGGGTGCACCGAGATGAATCTGTCCGAGCCGGGCGTGAAAGCGCCTGACGAAGCGGCTGCGCCCCAGGCGCACGCCGAGGTGGCGGAGCCGCCAAAGGCCGCTCCGGCAGCCGTTGTGGCCCAGCCGGGCAACGAGGCCACCAAACCCTTCGCTTTCGACGCCCCGGCCACGGCCGACACTCCACCTGCTGCATGCCGGTTCGATGGCCTTAGCCTGCCGGCCAACACCAAGGTGTTTGCTGCCGGGGCGTACTCCGGCAAGGAGAGCGACTTCCAGATCGACCAGAGCGGCCACCCGGCGACCACCATCCAGGTGGCGGTGCATGAGCCCGACGCGCCGGTGGCGTTGCTGCTGGGCGCCTACGAGCCCACCGTGTGGACCGTTGGCTGGACCCGCGGCACCCGTATCGCCGCCGTGCTGGTCACCGGTTACCACCGGCAGCAGCTGACCGGCCTGCCGGCGGGCGTGCCGGTGCTGGTGAGTACCTATGACAACCGTGGCCCGTGCGGGTATGCCTACGTGAGCGAAGAGGGCGCGGCCAAGCTCAATCCGATGGCGCGCGAAGCCTTCGGCCGCCCGGTGGAAGTGGCCTACGTGGCGCGCGATGGTCGCGCGGTGGTCGGCAAGCTGCCGCCGGGTGCAGCGCTGGTGACCGATGCTGCTGCCGCGCCGGTGGAGGCGTTCCGGCTGAAGGATGCGCCGCTCGCGGGCCAGGCCGGACTCGACGCCGCGATGCGCGATGGCACCCTGCGCGCTTCCGCGCCCGCCGACGTGCGTGCCTGGAATGCGGCGCGCCAGCGCAGCGAGGGCGCGCCGGATATTCCACGCATTGAAGGTGGCAGCGCTTCGCGCGGCACAGAAGTGCCGTATCGCAGCTACACCGTGCTCAAGGCCTTCGCGATTCCCGCCGGCCTGCACGGTGCGCACTCGGCCACGTTCTTCGTCGCTGCGGGTGTGCCGGCACCCACCGGTGACCCTGGCCATTCGCAGGTGCGTTTCATCGAAAGCGGCAGCTGCATGGGTCCGACCTGCGGGATGCGCTGATGACATTGCAGAAGCGTGTGATGGCGTGGGGGGTGACGCTCGCGCTGGTGCTGGGTGCTGTCGCGCCTGTGGGGGCGCAGACAGCACGCAAGCCATCCCCCTACGAGTACCGCCCGGGCAATGACGTCGCTGCGCAGCCAGCGGTGGGGCCGGACTACCTGTCGCGGATCGATGGCCGTGAGCAGTTCATGCAGCTTGCCCGCGTCTACAACGCCGGCACCGCGCTGGAAATGCCGCACCTGATCTTCGTGATCGACCGGCAGAATGGGGCGCGCGTGTACTACATCAATACGCCGCGCTTCGAGCTGCACGAGAACTTCGTGCGCCGGCAGGGGCTGGTGCGTTCGCTGGACAAGGCCACGCTCAATGCGCAGTACCGTGATCCACAACGGCGCTTCCTGTTCGGTACCGTGAGCTGGCAGAAGGACCTGCCGGGGTACACGTACGAGTTCTGGGAGGGCGACAAGCTCACCGCCGCGCTGCTGCGGCAGACCGACGAGGTGGTACGCGCATCGTTCCGTGATCCGATCCGCTTCAAGACCAACTCCACCCAGCATGAGCAGCTGGCCAGCGGCATGAAGCTGCCGTTTGTCAGCCAAGAGGCCTTGTTGCGTGAGCAGCGTTTCCTGCCGTTGAACACCGGCAAGGCCGAAGGACGGCTGCGCATCGTACGCACCGAGGCGCAGCTGCGCACGTTGTCGCCGCGCGATATTCCGGTGCTGGACGAGGTGCCGATCGCGCTGGCCCCGGTGGCCGGGCTGGTCACCCAGCGGCCGTCCACGCTGTTGTCGCATGTGAACCTGCTGGCGAAGGGGTGGGGTATTCCCAACGTGTACGTGCGCGACGCCCAGAACGCGCTGCGCCAATACGATGGCCGCTGGGTGGCGCTGGAGGTCAGCAACAACGATTACCGGGTCACGCCGCTGGCGCGTCCGGCACGCACGCCGACTGCAGCGCCTGTTCGCGCCACGGTGCGCAACCTGCCGCGCCCGGATCTGGCGGTGGTCGCGCTTAAGCCGCTGGCGGTGCTGCGTGCACGCAACAGCAGCCACTGCGGGGTGAAGGCGGCCAACCTGGGCACGCTGAGGGCGGCGCTGCCACCGCTGGCGCGCGTGCCCGATGGCTTCTGCATTCCCTTCGCGCATTACCAGGCCGCCATGCAACGGCTGGACATTCCCCAGCGCTTGCAGGCGCTGCAGCGCCGCCCCGGATTCAACACCGACCCGAACGTCCGCCGCGAGGCGTTGGCCGCGCTGCGTGCGGAGATCACCGACGCCGCGCCGGACCCTGCCTTCATCCGCATGCTGGATGCGCAGTGGCAGGGCCAGTTGAAGGCCGGCGGGGTGTTCGTGCGCAGCTCGTCCAACTCGGAGGACCTGCCGGGCTTCAGCGGGGCAGGGCTGTACACCACGGTGCCCAACGTGACCCGCGCCGATGCCGTGGCCAAGGCCGTACAGACAGTGTGGGCCTCGGTCTACAACTTCGAGGCCTACGAAGCGCGCACCGCCGCAGGACTGCAGCAGGACGCGGTCGCCATGGCGGTGCTGGTGCAGCTGGCGGCACCCTCGGACAGTTCCGGGGTGATGATCACCCGCGATCCGTTTGATCGCGCCCACCAGCACACCACCTACATTTCGGCCAAGCGCGGGCTGGGCATCCGTGTGGTCGAGGGCAAGCGCCAGGCCGAACAGGTGATGTATTCGGACTGGTCCAAGGCGGTGCAGGTGCTGAGCCGGTCGGCCGAAGATACCCAGCTGGTGGCCAAGGCCGGCGGCGGCGTGCGCGAAGTGCCCATCACCGGCTCACGCCAGGTGCTTACCGATGCGCTGATCGCGCGCCTGGCCAAGGTGGGCAAGGCCACCAAGCAGGCATTGGGCGGGGTAGACCAGGATATCGAGTGGGCCGTGGTGGGCGATGAGATCGTGATGCTGCAGTCGCGGCCGTATGTGGATGGCGGCGCGCGGTAGCGCATCTGCTCAGTCAACCCGTCGCCAGACGGAGATGGGCACACTGCCATCCGCGCGCGGTGGAACGGAGTAGCGCAGTTCCACGCCCTCCAGCGTGTACCTGCGCCGCTGGGTGGTTCCTTCCCAGTTGGGGAAGGACGCTCCGTCGATGGTGAATACCAGTTCGTTGGCCCGTTCGTCGATGGCCACCACACCGTAGTGGGTGCTGCTGCCCATCACGGCGGAACGGAAATCCTCGGCACTGCCCTCGGCCTTGCTGTCACTGCCAAACCGCTGGCGGTCGGACCGGAAGATCTGCAGCGAGTACTGCCCGCTGGCATCGACCATCAGCCTGCCCTTCGGGTGTTCCCCGTAGTCGCGGGCGATATCGCCGTTGGGCAGGCGCTTGTCGGCGGCTATCAAGATCCAGGTGCCCTGCAACGGCGAAGGGCGCGTCTGCGCCTGTGCGTCGCGCGCGCCCAGTCCTGCCAGCAGGGCGAACAGCGTTCCGGTCAGAATCTTCATCAGGTGGCTCCTCATGGCGTTGGGGATGCGCCAAGCCTGGACCGGTTGAGTGATGCGATAAAGCCATCTATAAGGATATCTGTCATTTCAGAATCGAATGGTTGGGCATGAAAGCCATCGACGTGGAAGCGGTCAGGGCGTTCCTATTGGCCGGCGACCTGAAAAGCTTTACCCGGGCCGCCGAGGTGATGGGCACCACGCAATCGGCAATCAGCCTCAAGCTGCGCCGGCTGGAGGACCAGCTTGGCCGCCGCCTGCTGGAGCGCACCCCGCGCCATGTGCGCCTGTCCGCCGAAGGGCTGGCCTTTGTCGGGGTGGCGCGCGAGCTGGTGCTGTCCCACGACCGCGCGGCGGCTGCGTTCACCACCGAGCAACGCAGACTGTCAATCGGGATCAATCAGCAGCTGGTAGGTAGTGAACTGCCGGTGCTGCTGGGGAAGATGCGCGACCACGACCCGAACCTGCGGGTCGAGATACGCATTGGCGGCACCCACGAGCTGATGCAGGCCCAGCAGCGCGGGGACCTCGATGCCGTGCTGGTGTTGCGCCCCGACGAGGGCGGCAAGCGCGGCAGGATCGCATTCCAGGAGTCGTTCGCATGGTTCGCGGCGCCGGGCTGGGAGCGGTTCGCGGGCCAGCCCTTGCCGTTGGCCACGCAGGGAGAACCCTGCCGCATCCGCCTTGAGGCCGTGCGCGCACTGGACCGCGCCGGCATCGCATGGCGCGAGGTCTTCATAGGAAAGGGTGCTGCGATCCTCGGGGCGGCCGCTACAGCAGGCCTGGCGGTAGCCGTACTGGCCCGGCGCGCGGCGCCGCCCGGCACGGTGGACGTGGGCGGGCTGCTCTCATTGCCGCCGATCCGGGCGCAGGACGTGATGCTCTACAGCAGCCTCAGCGACCGGCGGACGCGTGAGGCATTGCGGATCCTTACGTTGGCCTTCCAATGAAACGGCGGATGGCCTGCCGGCGCTCTGCGTCAGTGGGATGAAACATAGCTTGCGCCGGGCCATGCCTGCGGAATGGCGAAGCTCTCGCGCATGCGCTGTGCTTCCTTTGCCGGTGTCAGCCCGAACAGCCGCTTGAACTCGCGGCTGAACTGCGAGGTGCTTTCAAACCCTACCGCGTGGCAGGCCGCAGCGGCCGTCATGCCCTCGCGCACCATGAGCAGGCGTGCCTGGTGCAGGCGCGTTGATTTCAGGTACTGCATGGGCGAGGTGCAGGTCACTGCCTTGAAGTGACTGTGGAACGAGGGCGTGCTCATGCCGGCGCTCTGGGCCAGTCGCGCGACATCCAGCGGTTGGGCGTAGTCCGAGTGGATGCGCTCAAGCGCTTTGGCAATCTTTCCGAACCTTCCCTGCTGGGAGAGTGCCGCGCGCAGCACGGCCCCTTGCGGGCCGGTGAGGACGCGGTAGTACAGCTCACGGAGCAGCTGGGGGCCGAACAGGGCCGATTCCACGGGATCGGCAAGCGCGCGTAGCAGACGCTCCAGGGAGAGCTGCATGGCCGCATCCAGCGGGCTGGACATCATGCTCTGCGGTTGCGCCACGTCCGTGCTGATGTCGTGGCGGTCAATCTCCAGCATCAGCTCGGCCGCAAGCGGAAAATCCAGGTGCAGGTACAGCGCGAGCAGCGGGGATTCCGCCGACGCATCCGTTTCCATGGTGAACGGCACCGGCACGGAGACGGCCAGGTACTGGTTGGCGTCGTACACGTACGTGCGTTGGCCGAAGTAGCCGCGCTTGCAGCCCTGGCAGACGATCACGATGCCAGGGTCGTACAGCACCGGGGTTCGCGAAAGCGGGCGGTCGGACCGGAGCACGCGCACGCTTGGCAGCGCGGTCAGGTTGTAACCCTCCACCGGTGCCAGGGCGAGCACAAGCGGTGCCAGCGGCAGGGGGCTGGCCGGTCCGGAGCGGGCGGTGGCGTTGGAGGGTTTCATAGGATCAGGCAATAAGCGGAGCGAATTACGCCTTATCGAGACCGGGTGCTGGAACTATTGTGCACCCCATCCCCTGATGGAGCACCCCATGACGCACCCCAAGCGAATCTTCATTACCGGTGTGAGCAGCGGCTTCGGCCTGGCGCTCGCCCGTGAAGCCCTGGCCGCTGGCCACGAGGTGGTTGGCACGCTGCGCCAAGCCGACGGCATCGCGGCGTTCGAGGCGCTGGCGCCCGGGCGCGCGCATGCGCGCCTGCTGGACGTTACCGATGAGGCAGCCATCCGGGCGGTCGTCAGCGCGGTGGAGGCGCAGCTGGGGCCGATCGATGTCCTGGTCAACAATGCCGGCTATGGCCATGAGGGCGTGATGGAGGAATCTCCACTGGCGGAGATGCGCAGGCAGTTCGACGTTAACGTGTTTGGCGCCGTGGCGATGATGCGGGCCGTCCTGCCCGGAATGCGCGCCCGCCGCTCTGGACGGATCCTCAACATCACCTCCATGGGCGGCATGATCACCATGCCGGGCATTGCCTATTACTGTGGAAGCAAGTTCGCGCTGGAGGGCATCAGCGAAGCGGTGGGCAAGGAAGTCCGTGACCTGGGGATCCGTGTGACGGCGGTGGCGCCGGGCTCCTTCCGCACCGACTGGGCAGGCCGCTCGATGGTGCGTTCACCGCGAACCCTGAGCGACTACGACGCGGTGTTCGACCCGATCCGCCAGCGCCGGCAAGAGGTCAGTGGAAAGCAGCTCGGCGACCCACGCAAGGCCGCGCAGGCCATGCTGGCCCTGATGGAAAGCGAAGCGCCGCCCGCGCATCTGTTGCTTGGCAGCGATGCCCTGGCCTTGGTTCGAGAGAAGCACATGTCTGCCCTGGATGACCTTGTGCGCTGGGAGCGTGTTACCCGCTCCACCGATGGCTGAACGAGGGGCAGTTACATCGCG
Organism: Stenotrophomonas sp. FBCC-B152; assembly: GCF_059134105.1. NCBI lineage: Bacteria > Pseudomonadati > Pseudomonadota > Gammaproteobacteria > Lysobacterales > Lysobacteraceae > Stenotrophomonas > Stenotrophomonas sp. FBCC-B152. Next base: position 499,935 of record NZ_CP101442.1, read on the forward strand.
GGTGGCGAGCGGACTTCGGCCTGTGCTTTCATTGGAATCGCATGCTGCCGCATGTGTCCAGAGAGACATCCATGCCGTCTGATACCAGAAGGATTTCCGGCGCAGCGCTGCTGCTGGTTTCCGTGGTCTACGCGCTCGCCATTGTGTGGGGCGTTGAGTGGCTGCTCGATCTACTGCGCTCACGCACGTTTGGCATGGGGCCGGAACTGCAGCCACGCTGGGTACGCACCGCGCTGGCTCTGGCGCCCTTCGCGCTGTTCTCGCTGTGGGTAGGCATCCGCCGCCCGCCCCGCGTGCGCCGAGGCTTCATCGCCGGGCTGCTTGCTTCGCTTGCGTTGTGGGGCTGGTACTACGCAGACGGATGGATGAACACCGGCGGCGGCGCCAACATCGGGCTGGGCATTATTATGATGCTCTCGCCACTCCCGGTGTTCGTGGTCATCTGGTGGTTCGCACGCAGGGCATGACCGACGGTCACGTTCAGACATACAGGAGGAACCAGTCAACATGGAAAAGCGTGTCTGCTTTGATTTCGAAATAGAGTTCAGCAACGGTGGCGGTATCCAGGGCCAGGAGTTCCGGCTGGATATCGAGGGCGATGACATCAGTGATGACGCGCTCGCCGACTACATCGTTCGTGACATGCGGCTGCTGATGGTGGGTACGGTGCGCATCCTCAACAAACGGATCATCGAAGAGCCGCACAAGCGCCCACTGGATGCGCTTGACGGAGCGGAATAATGGCGCGACACGGCATTGGAACGAGCATGCAGCGGGCCATCATTCTCGTGGTGATTGCGCTGGGTTCGGCTTGTAGTGGCAATCAGGACCGGCAGGTTGAAGAGGGTAATCCGGCCTCAGCGGCCAATGCACGAAGCGGTGCTGAACCCTCCAGAGCGCCGGGTGGGATGCCGCGCAGTGCTCCGGTGCTGGGTGAAGATGTGCCCGACGTTGAGGCAAGCGCTTACATGGAAGCCAACGGCGTTTCCCTTGAAGTTGCCAGGGAGCGGCTGCTGATCGAGTCAGAGCTTCTGCCACATGTCCAGGACCTACGGGAGCGATATCGAGAGAGGATGGCCTTCATCACGATCGAGTCAATGCCGTATCAGCACCTGGTGGTAGGGTTGAAGGGGCCGGCAATGGAGCCCGCCCAGCACATCAGTGTTCGCGGGACGGATGTCAGGGTTGAGTTCGAGGAAGGCTACCCCTACACGGCGCGGGAGTTCAGCGACATCATGAGCAAGGCAAGCGCCAGGGCTCTGGAGTTTTTTCCGGATGTGACCGGCCTGAGTGGTCGTCCGGAACTTGGCTTGATCGAAGTCATGGTGAGTGGAACAGACGAGCGGCGCTACCTGGCCGCGAAAGCTGAACTTGAAGCGGTGGCCGGCATTGAGATCAAGATTCTGTTGGGTAGGTCCCCGCCGAGAAATCTGATTGATATTCCGCATTGATCGACTCAAGGAGTGAGCCGCAGCGTGAAACCGAATACTGGAATGCCGGCCTTCCTTGGCCGAATGGGTGCGTTGCTTCTTTCGGTACTTGTTGGCCTGCCGGCTGCAGCCGCGAATGCCGTGTTTCAAGATGTCCTGCAGGTGCCTCGCGTTGACGGCAGCCTGTTGGCCGTGCACGTGCAGCGCCCCTCTTCAACGGGCAAGGTGCCGCTGCTGGTCTATATCGACGGCTCGCTGTGCATCCCCTCCACCTACAACGAAAGCGTTGCCTGGCTGCTGGAAAAGAGTGACGGTGCCCATCCCTTCGCGTTGGCCGTGATCGAGAAGCCGGGCCCGACCATCCCAGCGCTCAACGCCGAGGGAGATATCGAGATCGGACCAGATTTCCAATGCAGCGCGGAGTTTCGTCAGCACTACTCCATCCACCAGCGCGTGATTGACCATCTGCGCGCGCTGCAGCACCTGAACCGGCATGCGAGCTGGTGGAACGGGGAGCTGCTGGTATGGGGCTTCTCCGATGGGGGGCGCATTGGCGCGCAGCTGGCGGCGTACTACCCGCAGACCAGGGCCGTGGCGCTGGTGGGCGTTGGCGGCGGAATGCGGATGGCGGATTCCATGGAGGCGATGGTGTGCGCAGCGCCTGCGGACACCGCTGCGTGCCGCGAATCGCTGCGCAAGGAAATGGACGAGATCCGCGCCGCGCCGTTGCCCACGCGCGATTGGATGGGGGAATCCAACACCTATGCGACATGGGCCAGCCGCTTGGATGCGGTGGAGGCCAATGTGCTGCGCGACCTCAAGGCGCCGCTATTGGTCGTGCACGGCGAACGCGACGGGTCGGTGCCGGTGGCGTCCGCACGGAAGCTGGCCGAGCTCATGCAGGGCTCAGGCGTGGTGTTCCGTTACCGGGAAGTTCCGGGCATGCGGCACAGCCTGTGGGGAACGGCGTCCCCGCAGGAGAGCGAGGCACTGCACCAGGAGGTGCTCGAGTGGCTCACCAGACCGGACAAGGAATGGGAGGATTGAAGAATGACGGTGCGTTCCTGGACTACAGCGTTGCTGTTTCTTCTGACGGGCCCGGTCGGCGCAAAACCGCCAACGGAGGCCGCATTCGACGAATGGCTGGCGGCGTTCAACAGCAACGACAGGGCTGCGCTGGGCCGATTCAATGAACAGCGGTTCGGTGACGCGGGACACAATCTCGATTATCTCCTGGACACCCGCGAAGAGACGGGTGGGCTGGACGTGGTGCGCGTTGAGCGCAATGACGAGACGATGTTCGTTGCGCTGATGCAGGAGAAGAGCTTTCCTGCGTATCGCCGCGTCACGGTGCAGCTCAAGAAGCCAGGTTCACCGCTTCTTGAAGAGGTCACCCAGGACCCCGTACGCATGACCCAGGCAGACGCGCTGAAGGCATTGGATGCATTCGCCACGTGCCTGGCCGCAGCTGATCGGTTCTCCGGGGTGCTGGTGGTCGAGCAGGATGGCAAGCGGTTGTACGGCGGGAATTTCGGATTGGCCGACCGCGGACGCCGAACGCCGGTGCAGCGGGATACCGCGTTCCTGTTCGCGTCGCAAGGCAAGATGTTCACGGCCGTCGCGGTGCTGCAGCTCATCGAAGCGGGCAAGCTTGGCTTCGATGATCCCATTGGAAAGCACCTGATCGACTATCCAAACAAGGATATGGCGAAGGTCACCATTCGGCAGCTGCTTTCGCACCAAGGGGGTGCCGGAGACATGGGTGTTCTGCAGCCGGAAGAGGGTGCCAACCGCGCCTGGGTTCGCTCGATCGCGGATCTGGTCAAGCTCAACGGGGAGCGTTCCCCGGAGTTCCCGCCGGGCTCCCGGTTCGAGTATTCCAATTACGGCTTCGTGCTGCTTGGGGCGCTGGTCGAGAAGGTGAGTGGGCAGAGCTACTACGACTATGTCGCCGAGCACGTCTTTGCTCCGGCGGGCATGACCGCAACGGGCTATCCGACGACGGAGCAGATGGCCACGGTTGCCCAAGGCTATACGCAGGGCGAGGACGGTGCGCTGAAGCCGAGCGCTGAGCAGCTGCCGTGGCGCGGTACCCCGGCAGGTGGTGGGGTATCGACCGCCGTTGACGAGGTGCGCTTCGTGGACGCACTCAAAGCAGGCAAACTGATCCCGCTGCCGCTGTTGAGGGAAGCAACGCGCCAGCAGACCCGCTGGTACGGCTATGGCTTCATCTCATCCGGCCCGGCGGAGTTTCCGCATTGGGGTCACGGGGGTGGTGCGGCGGGCAACAGCGCGGCGCTATCGGTATACCCATCCAACAACATGACCATGGTGTGCCTGAGCAATCGTGATCCGCCGGCATGCGACCGCTTGTTGACCAGCCTGCATTACCATCTGGCACCCCCGCGACCCTGATGCCCGCCTAGTCGGTCTGCGTGGCACGGCTCAGCAGCAGCCGCGCCTGCGATTGCCAGCCGCCGATGAACAGGTCCGGCTTGCCATCGCCATCCAGGTCGCCACGGGCCATGCTCCAGCTGCGGCCCACGGTTGTTGCGGGAATCACCTTCGCGGTGACGTCGCTGAAGGTGCCCTTCCCATCGTTCTGCCACGCGCGTACCTGCAGGGGTACGAAGCCCGGCACGTCGATGGCGCTGACCACCAGATCAGGATGACCATCCTCGTTGAAGTCCACCACGGTGCCGCCCCAGCTTGAGAAGCGGTGGGTGGGCAGGCGGGCACGGGTTTCATCCTTGAACCGCGCGTTGCCCTGGTTGATCAGCAGTCGCGTCTGCGGGTCCTTGTCCCAGTCCCGGTTGTTGCTGGTGAGGTTGAAGAACACCAGGTCCAGCCGGCCATCGCCGTTGGCATCCAGGGCATGCACTTCGCGGGTCTCGGTCGGGATCTGTGGGCCCAACCGGTCGGTGGCATTGGTGAAGCGCCCGCCGCCATCGTTCAGCAGCAGCCGGTTGATCGGATCCTGGCTGGCAATGGCCATGTCCAGGTCGCCATCGCCGTCCAGATCGGCCAGCACGATGCCCTGCGCCTGCACGTCGATGGCCGGCAGGTGGGTGGTGCTGGCGTCGATGAACCAGCCTGGGCGTGCACGGTCATTGAGCCACAGGAAGGGCCGCGCCACGCCCTCCTTTCCCTCTGTGGTGTTGCCCACCACGATGTCGGGCAGGCCGTCGCCGTTCACATCGCCGACCGCCACCGCGTTGGCCTGGCTGGTGGCGGGCAGGCGTTCGCTCGCCCGGGTAAAGCCACCCTTGCCGTCGCCCAGGAACAGGTTGTGCTGCTCGGTATCTTCGGCCACGAACACCACATCCAGGTGGCCGTCGCCATTGAAGTCGGCCACGCGCACATGCTCGTTGTCGCCCGCGATGGAGCCGAACGCACCGGGTATGTGGCTGAGCTTGCCGGTGCCATCGTTGAGGTACAGACGGTTGGCGCCGTTCTCCACCGCCACCGCGACATCCAGGTCGCCGTCACCATCGGCATCCAGCAACGCCGCATCCAAGGCGTGCAGTTCGGCATCCGCCGGCACGTGGGTGGCGGTGACGTCGGTGAACACCGTGGAGGCCGGCGGCGGTGGCGCCGCGCAGGCGGTGATCGGGGTGCAGGACAGGGCCGTGAACAGCAGGAATGACGGGGTGGGTCGGTTCATGCAGTTCGTTCTCCAGTTCATTCCACCAAGGCAAGTTGCCGCGTGGAGCTTGGCCATAGTGCAAGCTTGTGGGTGACGTTGGTGAGGGTCCGGCGCGGGTCGGTGGGGTGTGGCCGGGACGATGTGCTGCTTCGGCCCTGGCGCCACAGCCCGAACATCACGATCTCCGCGCCCACCGGGAAGGACTTCAGCCAGGCGGCGTCGGCGTGGCCGACGCTGACTTCATAGAAGTCACGGCGATCGGTCACGCCGGTGTGCTGGTACTTCGGCGCGCAGTTGAGGAACAGCGAACCCGGCTGCGGCGAGCGGTGCGACCTTACGGTGCCGACCAGCGCCATGGGCAGGTCGGTAGTCCCGGCGCCAATACGCTCCCAGGCTTCGTCATAGCGCTCCTGGTCGTAGAAGAAATTTTCCCAGTCCACCCGCTTCTTGCCCAGGCGCAGGGTGACCTGCGAAGCCACGAGGTCATCGCTCTCACACATCGCGCGCAGCACCAGTAGATCGGTGAGGGTGCCCAGGTAGCCATCGAGGGTGTGCTGCTCGATGCCGCCACGTTTCAGCGCCTGCTGCAGCAACAGCAGGCGCAGCTCATGCCGGCCGTCGTCCAGCGGCGGCAGGAACTCGGGATCCGAACCTGCGGCGAGAATGGCCTGCAAGCGGCCGGGGGCGTTGTACCGGCAGCCCGGCTGGTGCTCGGCGCCCTTGTTCAGGGTGATGTAGGAAGGGTCCGCCGCCACGAACTTTACCGAAGCGCCGCACCCTTCACTGTCGCACAGCAGGGTGGGCAGGGTCTGCTGCGTATCGTGGCGCTTCTGCAGGCCCTCGATGCGATGCAGAGTGCCGTGCGTTCCCACCGCCCTGCGCATCTTGAGATCACCGCTCATCTTCGCGTTCAGCCCGGGTAGGCCGGGAAGCGCTCATCGGGGTGGTGCTTCTTCCACTCGGTGTGGGCAACGGTGCCCTCCCAGGCAAGGAAGGTGTTCGGCACGCGGCCGCGACCGGACCAGGTTTCCTGGGTATGCGGCAGCCAGTAGCGCGGCGGCAGTTCCTTCCGCTCGGCCTTGGCGGGTTTGGCCCGCTTGGCCGGGCTGGCCGCGCCCTCGCTGCCCAGCAGGGCACGCAGCCTGCGCTGCTGTTCCGGGCTGAAATCGCCGAAGCTGGTGGTCAGCAGCAGGGTGACGCGCTCATACGCCTCCTTGGTGGCTGCACGCAGCACGGCGTGCGGGGAGAGGGATGCGGATGGCTTGCGGGGCATGGAAGTCCAGGAAATGAGGGCTGACGGCGGCCACGATAACAAATGCCCATGTGATCAATCCCCGGAATCAGTGTCAGACAACCGGCGGGGGAGGCGCGCATTACTCTTTCGAGGCATGCGCGCCGGCGCCGATGGGTCCTCAATGGCCACAGCCAGATCGACGCTGGAGGCGCCCCGGTGCAGCTGTTGTACGCAACCTTTCCAGACCGCATGCCCGGCGTGGGCCTGCTGTTGTTCCGCCTGTTGCTGTCGTCGATGCTGGTAGGGCCGTGGGGCCTGCGCGGGGCGCTGCCCGCGGATGACCTGCTCGGGTTGGCCTGGGTGGCCGCCGCCCTGATCGCGTTCGGCGCGCTGCTGCCAGTAGGGATAGGCGGGGCACTGGTGCTGGCCGGGTTGGATGCCGCGCTGGACGGCTGGCCGCTGGCGGGGCTGCTGCTGGCGCTGCTGTTGCTGGGCCCGGGCGCGTATTCGGTGGACGCGGTGCTGTTCGGTCGGCGGGTGCTGGAGCTGCCCGCGTCACGGCGCGGCCACGCCGATGCCAAAGACACTCACCCGAAAGAGTAGTCGCGCGGCCAGCCAATCGGGGCTTGGGCGGGGCGCGCTGCAGGAACAGCATGCACGGGTAGATTTCGCGAGGTCCGAGCCAATGCATGCCCATCGTCCGGCATCCGCCGTGGAACCCGTGCCAGGCGCACCTTCGCGCGCGGTCGGGCGGGCGGTCGACTACATCGAGGCCAACCTGTCCGAACCCCTGCAGCTCAGCGCCATTGCCGGGGCGGCGTGCATGAGCCGGTTCCACTTCGCCCGCACCTTCCGCGAGCAGACCGGGCTGAGCCCGATGGAATACCTGCGCATGCGGCGCATTGAGCGCGCCAGGCACCTGCTGCGTACCGAGGGCCAGCGCGTGTGCCAGGTGGCCAGCGCGCTGGGCTTCTACGACCAGAGCCACTTCGTGCGCTGGTTCCGCCGCTCCCTGGGCTGCACCCCTACGGCCTACGTGCGCGCCCTGCCGCCGGCGGCATGCCAGCAATGCGACGGAACGCCTTGCGGGTAAGCGTTTTTGTATGATGGTCGGGACGCGCAGGGGCTGACCATGACGATCGCATTCCGGGGCCTTGCCTGCGCGTGCCTGCTTCTGCTGGGCGGCCATGCTGCGGCGTTGGACCCGGCGCGGGCGGTGGGGCAGTTCCACCACACCGCATGGACGGTCAACCAGGGCGCACCGGGGCAGGTGACCGCGCTGGCGCAGACAGCCGATGGCTATCTCTGGCTGGGTACGGAAATCGGCCTGTACCGGTTCGATGGCGTGCGCTTCACGCGCTTCGTGCCGCCCGGCGATGACGCCTTTCCCGCGACCAGTGTGTCGACCCTGTACGCCGCCCGCGATGGCGGCTTGTGGGTGGGCTTCCGCTACGGCGGGGTGAGCCGGGTCGAGCGCAACGGCGTGCGTCACTACGGGCCAGCGGCGGGGTTGCCGACCAGCACCGTGTTCCGGTTCGCCGAAGACGGCCAGGGCCGCTTGTGGGCGGCCACCTTTACCGGCCCGCTCTTGCTGCAGGGCCAGCGCTGGGCGCGGCCCACGCAGGCCATGGGCTACCCCGGACGCCAGGCGCGTACGTTGTTCACCGATCGCGAGGGCACGCTGTGGGTCGCCACGGAAGCCGGCATGGTGGTGTTGCGACGCGGTGCCAGCGCATTCGAACGGCTGCCGGCCCGCGTGGGCCGGGTGAGCCAGATTGCCCAGGCGCCGGACGGTGGCATCTGGGTGGCCGAAGCGGACGGCGGTGTGCGCCCGCTTTCAGGCCAGGGCGATGCCGTGGAATCGGCCGGGCTGCTGTTCGACCGTGATGGCGTGCTCTGGGCGACCACGCTGGGTACCGGGCTGGTTCGCCGCTCACCGCAGCGTACCCAGGCGGAGGCGGAGTCCTTCCGTCGCGTGGACGGGCTCAGCTCCGATTACGTGCAGCCGTTGCTGGAGGATCGCGAGGGCAACGTGTGGGTGGGCAGCAGCCGCGGGCTGGATCGTTTCCGCCACGCCAACCTGGTGCAGGTGCCGATGCCGGAAGGCGCGCAGGAGTTCGCCATGGCCGCGGAGGGCGACGCGCTGCTGGTGGGCACCCGCAACCACCCGCTGCAGCGCGTGGACATGGCCTCACGCCAGACGCTGGCACTGCCGGCGGGGATTACGGCCATGCACCGCGATGCTGGCGGCACCACGTGGCTGGCCGGTCCAGACGGGGTGTGGCGCCGGGACGGGGAGCGGTTCTCGAAGGTATCCGGGCTGCCGGTGGCAGCGCGCTCGGGTGTGCAGGCCATCGCGACCACCCCGGACGGCGCGCTCTGGGTGTCCTTGAACACGCCGGGGATGTACCGGTTCAAGGACGGGCAGTGGGCGCACTTCCAGGACCGGCCCGGACTGCCCACGGGCGGTTCGCCGCTGGTGATGCAGGCCGATGCCCGCGGGCGGCTGTGGCTGGGCTTTGCCCGCAACGCGGTGGCGGTGCTCGACCAAGACGTGTTCTCCACGCCGTGGGCGGGTGAGCCGCTGGACGTCGGCAACGTCACCGCGTTCTTCGAGGACGCGCACGGCATGTGGATGGGCGGCGAACGCGGCCTGGCGCGGGTGGCCGATGGCCAGCTGCACAACGTGCTGCCCGCAGTGCGCGAAGACCTGCGCGGCATCAGCGGCGTCGTGGCCGATGCTGCTGGCGACCTGTGGTTCAACGGGGCGCGTGGCGTGGTGCATGTGCGCGCCGGGGACATCGCCGGGCTGTTCAATGCGCAGGGTAGCCCGCGCTACGAGCGCTTCGATGCGCTGGATGCGTTGCCCGGCATCGCGGCACAGTTCCGGCCGTTGCCCACTGCCGCGCGAACGCAGGATGGGCGGCTGTGGTTTTCCACCACCAGTGGGCTGGTCTCGATCGCCCCCGCCCAGGTCGTGCGCAACCGCGTGGCACCGCCGGTGGAGATCCTGTCGGTGGCGGTGGACGGTGCGGACATGCCGATCCATGGCGGTGCCGTGGAGCTGCCGGCCGGTACGAAGAACCTGCGCATCCGCTTCACGGCACTGAGCCTGTCGATTCCCGAGCGGGTGCGTTTCCGCTATCAGCTGGAAGGCTTCGATCCGCAGTGGTTCGAGGCCTCGACCGGGCGCTCGGCGTTCTACAACGCGCCCGCCTCGGGGCAGTACGTGTTCCGGGTAGTGGCCAGCAACAACGATGGGGTCTGGAACGAGCAGGGCGCCAGCCTGGTGGTCAACGTTGCACCGCATTACTGGGAAACCGCCTGGTTCCGCGTGCTGTGCGTGATCGCGGGTGCGGCACTGCTGTGGCTGCTGTACCTGGGCCGGCTGCGGCAGCTGGCGGCACGGATCCGTACACGGCTGGACGAGCGTCACCGCGAGCGCGAGCGGATCGCACGCGAGCTGCACGACACCCTGCTGCAGAGCACGCAGGGGCTGATCCTGCGGTTGCATGCCTCCAGCCGCAAACTGTCGCCCACCGATCCGGTCCGCGCCGAGCTGGAAGCGGCCATGACCATGGCCGAGCAGGTAGCGGCCGATGGCCGCGAGCGGGTGCGGGGCCTGCGTGGCGATGTGGAACGCACGCGCGATCTTGGTGCTGCGCTGATGGGCGTGGCAGAGGAGGCGCATGGGCTTGAGACCCCGGCCGTTCGCCTGGTGGTGGAAGGCACGCCGCGCGCCATGCAGACCTGTGCGGCCGAAGAGGCGTACATGATCGGCCGCGAAGCCCTGCTCAATGCGTTCCGCCACTCACGCGCCGCGCAGGTGCAGATCCTGGTCAGCTATGGGCGCCACGGTTTCCGTCTGCGCATCAGCGACGACGGGATTGGAATGCCCCAGGGGGCCGAGGCGGTGGCAGGGCATTGGGGCCTGGAAGGCATGCGCGAGCGCGCTGCGCGCGCCGGTGGCACGTTGACGATCCTGTCCGGGCGCTCCGGGCGCGGCACGGAGATCGACCTGCAGGTGCCGGCGTCTTTTGCGTGGGAACCCCGGCGCCGCTGATCCGGGCATCGGCATGAAGAGCAACGGCGTACAAGCATGAACCTGCCGGTTTCTGGCCCCATGTGAGGTGCCGCCCATGCGCAGGATTCACCGATGCCCCCCAACGTGTTGGATACGCTGATGCTCACCCGCCGCCAGGCGCTCCAGGCCGGTGCCTCGGCGCTGGCCGTCATGGCGTTGCCGGGCTTTGCCATGGCACGCACCCCTTCCCCCGCTCCGGAGAACACTTTCATGTCCGAGAACTACGTCACCACCAAAGACGGCGTCCGCATCTTCTACAAGGACTGGGGCCCGCGCGATGCGCAGCCCATCGTCTTCCACCACGGTTGGCCGCTGTCGTCGGACGACTGGGACACCCAGATGCTGTACTTCCTGCAGAAGGGCTACCGCGTCATCGCCCACGACCGCCGCGGCCACGGCCGCTCGGCACAGGTCAGCGACGGGCATGACATGGACCATTACGCAGCCGATGCATCGGCCGTGTTCGAACACCTGGACCTGCGCAATGCCGTGCATATCGGCCATTCCACCGGTGGCGGCGAAGTGGCGCGCTACGTGGCCAGGCATGGCCAGCCGCAGGGTCGTGTGGCCAAGGCGGTGCTGGTCAGCGCGGTGCCGCCGCTGATGCTCAAGACGGCCTCGAATCCGGGTGGCCTGCCCATCGAAGTATTCGATGGCATCCGTGCGGGTGTTGCGGCCAACCGTGCGCAGCTGTTCGTGGATTTCCCGACCGGCCCGTTCTATGGCTTCAACCGCCCCGGCGCGACCATCTCCCAGGGCGTGATCCAGAACTGGTGGCGCCAGGGCATGATGGGCAGCGCCAAGGCCCACTACGAGGGCATCAAGGCCTTCTCCGAAACCGACCAGACCGAAGACCTCAAGGCGATCACCGTGCCGACGCTGGTCATGCACGGCGACGACGACCAGGTGGTGCCAATCGCAGACGCGGCGCTGCTCTCGGTGAAGCTGGTCAAGAACGGCACCCTGAAGGTCTACAAGGGCTACCCGCACGGCATGCTGACCACCCACGCCGACGTGATCAATCCGGACCTGCTGGCCTTCATCAAGTCCTGATCAGGCGCTGCCACCCGGCATCCGGAACGTAAACGCTGTCCCGGTGGCCTCTTCCGAGGCCACCACCAGCGTGCCCCCATGTGACCGCGCAATCTCCGCGGCGATGTAAAGCCCCAGGCCCAGGCCGGGGCGAGGCAATTCCGCCTGCTCGCGCGAGAACGGACTGAAAATGGTCGCCAGCCGTTCGGCCGGAATATGCCCGCCGTTGCGCACGGTCAGCACCAATCCTTCTGGACCGGTCACCGCATCCAGCGTGATCGGCGCAGCAGCGTCGCCATGCTGCACGGCATTGGTCAGCAGGTTGGCAAGCAACTGCCCCAGGCGGTTGGAATCGCACACCACCGCGCCGTTGATCTCCATCCGCACCGCGATATTCGAACGCCCGGTAGCGTTGGCCACCTCGTCCACTACCTGCTGAAGATCGGCCGCCAATCGGTCCGCGCTGCGCAATGCCACCGGAATGCCGCCACCCAGTCGGCCACGCGCGAAGTCGAGCACATCGCTCACCAATCCCTCCATGCGATTCACGCTGGCCGTGATGTGGTCGAACATGCGCTGCTGGGTATCCGTATGCGGCGCAGCTTCGAGTGCTTCGGTCACGATGCTGATTGATTGCAGGGGATTGCGAAGGTCGTGGCCCAGCACGGCAATGAACTGGTCACGCAGCTCAGCCACCTGCCGCGCATCGGACAGCGCCACTGCCGCCTGCTCAAGGCGTTCTTCGGTATCGAGGTAATTGCCGACCAGCTCCGCCAGCAGTTCCATGGAGCGCTGGACATGCACTTCATCGAACGTGGCCGGCGCCGAATCGATGGCGCACAGGGTGCCGAAGAAGCTGCCATCCGGCCTGAAGATCGGTACCGAGGCGTAGCTCTCCATCCCATAGATGCGCGGGGTATGGTGGGTGGAGTAGACCGGGTGCAGGCTCGCATGGGCGAACACCACCGCCTTGGGCGACTGCCGGATCTCATCGCAGATGGTGGTCTCCAGCACCAGCTGGCCGCCCGCCACCAGGCCAAAGCCGAGGGTGTCGTGGGTGGCGCAGGCCGTCCACGTGGTATCGGTCACCCGGGCAATGGCCGTGAACCGGCAGCCGGTAATGTGGGCGACCGTCTCGAGGATGCGCGGCACGGCCGCAATGCGGCCGATCTCGGCGATATCGCGGAGCAGGGCGGGATCGGACAGTTGGGGCATGGGGTTCAAGCAGGTCTTGAGGCCAGTAATGGTCACACGAATCGTGCGATGTTGGGATCCGTCCAGAGCCGCTTAACGGTTCAGCCGCCGCGGGATTGGTGCAGAATGGCCTGCGCCCAGCCCATGGAGGAACGATGTTCAAGCGTTTGATGCAGAGCCTGACCGGCAAGCCCGCCAGCGCCAGACCGCCGCTGGCCGTCTCCCAGGCTGCAGCCCCTCCGGCGGAGGCAGCGCCAGCCCAGCTCATCACCGCGTACGACGCCCACGGCCGTGAACTGCAGGTCACCCGGGCCGACTGGCGCGACAACATGCTGTTGCCCCAGATCAAGGCGATGTGGGACCAGCCCAACGAGCTCTACCAACTCATCCTCAATGCGCTGGACGACGGGTTCGCCGCCGAGGTTGATCCTGCGTCCCAGCGGATGCTGGAGATCGACCCCATCGTTGAACGGGCCCACGTCATCCGCGCGATCGTGCTGATGCAGCAGGAACGCTTCGCGCAGGCCGGGCAGGTGCTGCGCGATGCAATCGGCAGGATCGGCGAGACCGCAACGCTCCTTACCAACCTCGCGAAGGTGCAGGCCGGTAGTGGCGACGAGCATCAGGCCGATGCAACGTTGTGGAAGGCGCTGCAACTGGACCCGAACCAGGACAACGGCCTGGGCTGGTGGCTTGCACGTCAGCGCGAGCGCGGCGGTGAGCCCGCCTACCGGGCAGCACTGGAACTGGCAGCGGCCCTGCCGGGCAGCTGGCGCGCCAGCCTCTATCTGGGGCGGGAAAGCCTTGCGAAGCAGGATGTCCCGGCAGCGCTGGACCAGTTCCGCAGCGTGCTCGCCCAGGCAGCGCACAGCACCGATGTGTTGCTGGTCATTTCAGGCGACCTCGGCAATGCCAGCAGGATCGTCGAACTGGTGGACCTCATCGGTCCGTCCTACGACCCGGAAACGCATGGGCCGCAGGTCGGGATGAACCTGGTCCAGGCCTATCTGCATCTTGATCGCCTGGACGAGGGCGAAGCGCTGCTGCATCGCCTGTACGCGCTCAACATTCCGCCGTTCAAGCAGCATCTGGATGCAATGGCCAGCCAGTACGAGGCGCGGCGGCAAGCGGGTGCATCATCGCGGCCGATCGACACGGAAGCACTGCAGATCGCGCACATGCCGTTCGAACTTCCGATCTGGCGTTACGGCCTGCGCGAGCCGCAGTGGCTGTTTGCGAACAAGCCCGAAGGTGCGCGCAAGGTGACCTTCCTGATGCTGGGCAAGGTCGTGAACGGCGAAGAGCGCGCGGAACAACAACGGGAAGACGAACTGGGGCGCCTGAGTCGCGCCATTCCGCTGTACCTGGCGGAAAGCGCCTACGAATGGACATCCCTGCACGCCCACTCCCTGGCCGCAGTGGTCCGGGGTGGCGGGCCGGTGCTGTTCGGTGCCCAGGACGAGGCCGGCGAACGCGAAACCGCGGCGGGGTTCGCGTCCAGTACGGATCTTCTGGTGCTCGGTTCCATTGGTGAGGCAGGGAACCTCTGGACCGTCGATCTTGGGATCTGGGATACCGCCCGCGTGGCATTGATAGGGCGCGAAGCGGTGTCGTCGGACAGGGCAGGGTTGGAGGCCGCGATACTGGCGCTGGAAGGCAGGGTGCTTGCGCGCCTGGGCGGCGTACAGGGCGCGCCGCACGATGCGATCTACACGCGGCCCACGGCGGAACAGATGCAGCCGTATCTGGGCGCGCTGGCGCAGTCACTGACGCTGTCCCTGGTCGCCAACGAGGTCACGCGGAAGCAGGATCTGTGGGGCGAGCGCAACCTGATCGAATGGCCGCTGCGGATGGCACTGCAGTGGCCGGAGCAGGAAGTGTTCAAGGCCCTGTACCTGTCGGGTATCAGCCACGCGGCGCGCTACGGTTCCGAGCTGCTCAGCGAGTTCGAGGGGCGTTCGTTCGCCCTGCTGCACGAGATGGGGCAGGCGAAATCGCCCCTGGTCGACCTTGGACCGCTGCTGCTGCATGCCTTTGGCCGGGGCGACGGGCTGGCAGCGCTGCGCAGGGACACCGCCGATGCACGTCGCCTTGCATGGATTGAACGGGTAGTCGGGGTTGGCTAGATTGGCGGCTCGACAGTAGCTCAACCGGAAGAGACGCTGATGCCAACGCCCCGGTACACAGTGTTGAGAGCCATGTTCATGGTCGTCACCTGGCTGATCATCGTGGTGGTATCAGCCGAATTCCTGCTGGCGGCCTATGCAAACTACGGGCTTCTGGACAGCCCCGCGTACGGCCGCTTCGTGGATCGCCACGGCTGGCTATGGCTGCATCTGGCCGGTGGCGTGGTGGCCATCGTGACCGGGCCGATCCAGCTGCTGGCGCGCTGGTGGTGGGAACGTCCTGCACTGCACCGGCGGGTTGGGTATCTCTATTTCGGTGGAGTCCTCACGGCCAGCGCAGCCGCCGCCGGATTGATCGCCACCACCCCCGCACCGCTTTCCATCAAGATTGGTTTTGCCGGTACGGCCCTGGCGTGGTTGACCACCGCGCTGTTGGCCATGAGGGCAATCCACCGCGGACGTGTGGAGCGGCACAGGACGTGGATGATCCGCAACTACGCGGTGACCTTGGCGCCTGTCCTGTTCCGCTTGATGTTGCCCGTGGCCATTGCCTCAGGTCTGGCGCCGGGCGGGGCACTCATCTCGTGCCTGCTGTGGGCAAGCTGGCTGTTGCCCCTCGTCATGTTGGAAGTATTCCGGCGACTGGTCCTGGCTGCTACGCCTTCGCCCTACCGTTGGAGGACTGCCATCAGGCAGCACCTGCCTTGGTTCCTGATCAACCTGGGTTTCGCGGGTAAAGGCAGGGATTGCGAGGCGCATGGTGGCGCGCATTCCTGGTACAACGTCGACGGCACAACCTGCGGGTGTTATCACTGCAAGGTGGTCCGACCTGGCGCGCCGTAGCGGCATCGATCCAATCGTTGGACGCGTCACCTGTTGACTACCTTGTCACTCTCTTGGGGATTCCATGTCCGCACTTGCCCTGCTGTTTGCTGCTGCCGCCACCGCAAACACCCCGGCGGCACCCGACGCCGCCACCATAGCCGCCATCGAGGCGACCTGCTTTGACTATGTGGATGGCCAGCTGGAAGCCGATCCCCAGCGGGTAGCGCGGTCATTGCACCCAGACCTGGCCAAGCGGATGGTGCTGGGCGAAACCCCGGACGAGCGGCTTGGCCTGCGCCGCATGAGCAAGGAAGAACTGGTGGGCCTGACCCGCCAGGGCGCGCTGAAGACGCCCAAGGCGGAGTGGGACCGTACCTGCCGCGTGCTGGACGTTACCGGCAATGCGGCCTCGGTGCGGCTGGAGACGCCCTGGTTCGTGGACTACTTCCACATGGGTCGTTTCGGTGAGCGCTGGATCATCGTCAACGCGCTGTGGTACTCCAAGCCCGCCGTCGAACGTGGGGGCTGACAGGATCAGTCGCTGCCCAGCATCTTTGCCAGCGCGGCGGTCACCCGCCGTTTCACCGCGGGTGGCATGCGCCGGTTGGCGATGTAGTCATGGGCCCAGAGCCCGTCGGACGCCAGTCGCACGATGAAGTCGGCCATGGCCTGGCATCGTCCGGACCAAGGGGGTTCTTGTTCATTTTTGCCGCGCTCCTTAAGCTTCCGACAGCAACACGCACATCAGCACGGAGCGCAACGCAGCCCTGCCACGCGCCACCGGTCCAGGGGGGACCATGTACTCAACGGAATTCTTCGTAGCCCGTTTCCAGGAACTCGACACCGACGCGCTGGTGGAGAAGCTGGCGACGCAGGAGTTGACGGACGAGGCGCGCCAGGCCTTGACCCAGGTGCTGCGCGAACGCGGCAAATGGGGCGATGCGCTGGAGGGCGAGCTGCACCTGTCACGGCGGAACCAACACCTGAAGACCGGCGTGGACAATCGCTGCGATTTCTGTGGGAAGTCCCTGCTTACCGGGGCGTTCGCCATGGAGGGGCAGAAGTTCTGCGGCATCGACTGCTTCCACACCTCGCGTCTGCGCATGGTGGGCGAAGACATCAGCGACGAACGCGCCGCAGCGCATGCACGTGCGCTCAAGGCCGGCAGCTGCCCGCGATGCGGCAGATCACACCAGCAGCCTGACATGCACAGCGCACATTATATTGCATCGATGGTTTTTGTTGTCACGACCAGCACCGAGACAACGTTCTCGTGCCGTGCCTGCGCCAACCGCAGCAACCTCTGGGCCATGCTCTCCTGCGCCACGCTCGGCTGGTGGAGCTTGGCGGGAATTTTCGCCACGCCGTATCGGGTGCTCTGGAATGCCAGTGAAATGCTGCGTCGCAAGCCTGCGCCGGAGCCGTCACCCGCAATGCTGGACTGGGCGCGTATGGCTCTGGCAGATATTGAGTTGAAGGCAACAGGTGCGGGTCGTTACGGGCTGCGGGCGTGAGTCCTCGGCATCGAATGGTTGCGACGTGCTTGTTCGCAGCGTTTTCCTGCGCTCCGCTCACTGCGTTGGCGACCAACTACACCGGTGTACTGACCACCGCGATTGGCATTCCTTTGCTTTTCATCGCAGCAGGTTTGTTACTGACCCTGCTGGTTGTGCGCACGCAGCCGCGCTCATGGCTCACATGGCTGGCTACGATCCTTGCAGCGGCACTGCTGCTGGCAGGCGTGTGGGTATTCGAGATCGATACGTGGCGGCTCTGGCCCTACGCCAATGACAGCCAACGCGTGGCCAAGGGAACAGCGGTGGGCGTGTACTGCATGCTTTGGTTGGCGGTACTGGTTCAGACATGCCTCCTTTGGATCCTCGGCGCGCGACGGCCACAGGCGCATTAACCCTTCCGACCATCCGGGGCGGACCGCCCCTGGCAACGAGGCAACCATGGCAGACCCCTACAACAGCGCCGCACGCCCGCCGACCGGGCCCCGTCTTGACGACTCGATGGTGACCACGGCGTTTGAGCTGCCCGGCTTCCGGGTCGCGCGAAACCTCGGCGTGGTGCGCGGCATCACCGTGCGTTCGCGCTCCATCGTCGGCAACTTCCTGGGCGGCATCCAGACGCTGTTCGGCGGCAACATCACCATCTATACCGAGCTGTGCGAGCAGGCGCGCGAGGAGACCTACCGCGACATGGCCAAGCATGCCCGGATGCTGGGGGCCAACGCGATCATCGGGATGCGCTACGACGCCACCGACATCATGACCGGGCTGACCGAAGTGCTGTGCTATGGCACGGCCGTGGTGGTCGAACCGCTGCGGTGATTCGTTTGAGAGCGATACGCGGTTTGTATCGTGGACTGCTGCAGGGAGTATTGGCGCTGCGTGTGCCGTCAGCACGATCCTGTGCGGATGCAGACGCACGACGATGTTTCATTTGAAGGGCAGGTTGGGCTGGTTACCGGTGCAGCCAGCGGATTGGGCTTGGCCTACAGCCGGCTGTTGGCCCGGCGCGGGGCCCAGGTGGTCATGCATGACGTTGGCGCCGGGCTGGATGGAAACGGGCAGGACCCGCGCCGGATCGATGCGACCGTGGCGCTGCTGCGCGGTACCGGGCTGGAGGTGCATGCCGCGCACGCGGCGATCGACCAGCGCGATGGCTGCCGCGCGCTGGTCGCCGACATCATTGCCCGTCATGGCCGGATCGACTTCATCATCCACAACGCGGGGTGGGTGGAGTACCAGCAGATCGATGCGCTGGAGGAGGATCGCTTCGACCACATGATGACCATCGCGGCCAAGGCGCCGCTGTGGCTGGCCGAGGCGGCGTGGCCCTCGATGCAGGCCAACCACCATGGCCGCATCGTGCTGACAACCTCCGACCGCGCGCTGTATCCGCAGTACGTGCAGAAGGGGTTGGCCGCGTATGCCGCCGCAAAGATGGCGGCGGTGGGCATCGTCAACGTGCTGGCCGCCGAAGGCGCACCGCACAACATCATGGTCAATGCCATCTCGCCGGTGGCCAAGACCCGCATGTGGGGCGTGGAAGGCGAGCCGGATGAGCTGCACCCGGATGCGGTGGCGCCCGGCGTTGCCTTCCTTGCATCAGCGGCCTGCAGCGATGGCGGCTGGATCCTGCGCGCCAGCAACGGCCAGTTCCACGCAACCCGCAGCGTGGAGGCCGACGATGTGGCCTACCCGCGTGACCTGCGCGCCACGTCTGCGGAAAGCATCGAAGACATTGCCGCGCAGTGGTCGCGCATCGCGCAGCCCACGGTGGAACCCCGCAGGTAGTCACCGGCACGGCATACTGGCGGGGTTTCCGTCCAGCGCATGCATGCCCATGGTTGATCTCCGCCTGCTTCGCCAGTTTGTCGCCGTGGCAGAAGAGCTGCATTTCCACCGCGCCGCCGCGCGCCTGCACATGTCGCAGCCACCGCTGACGGCGGCCATCCGCAAGCTGGAAGACGAGATCGGCAGCGAGCTGATCCAGCGCGGCAACCGTACGCTTGGGCTCACCGCTGCAGGGGCGATGCTGCTGGCCGAAGCGCGCCTGCTGCTGCAGCAGGCCGACCACGCGCTGACCGCCACCCGTGATGCGGCGGCAGGGCGCACCGGTACCGTGCGGCTGGGCTATGTGGGCAGCGCGCTGTACGGGCGCCTGCCCGGGGTGATTCGCCGCTTCCGCCAAACCAGCCCGCACGTTCGCCTGGAGCTGATCGAAGCCACCTCCGCACGTCAGATCCAGATGTTGCGCGAGCAGCGGATCGACGTGGGCGTGGTGATTCCGCCAGTGTTCGAGGCCGACGACATGCGGCTGCAGGCGTTCGACCGGGACCACCTGTCGATCGCCCTGCCGCGCGCGCATCCGCTTGCACAGCGGGAGCACTTGACCATTGCGGCGCTGGCGGATGAACCGTTCGTGCTGTGGCCGGCGCGCGAGGGCAGGGGGTTCCACTCACAGGTGGTGCGCCTGTGCGCGGCGGCAGGATTCACCCCGCAGGTGGTGCAGGAGGCGCACGGCATGCATGCGGTGCTGTCGCTGGTAGCCGTGGAGGCGGGCATCTCGGTGGTACCCGCCAGCATGGCCGGGTTCCGCGATGACGAGGTGGTGTATCGCCCGATCAGCGGCGATGAAGCCGCGTTCGAGCTGCAGCTGTGCCTGCGCGCGGGTGAGGCATCACCGGCGGTAGTGAACTTCGCCCGGAACGTGGCCGGCTGATCAGCGCGTGCGCTTCACCCACCCACGCACCACCAGCCCGATCAGTGCGGCGAAGATCACCCACGACACCACATCGAACACACCGTCCCCGATCAGCGCGCTGACCAGGCCGAGCACGCTGGCGGCGGCGATCCAGGCAGGCGCTTTGAACGGACTCATGCGGCACCCCCGGTCTTTTCCGCGCGCTCGATCTCGGTTACCCGCGCTTCGGTGCTGCCGCGCTTGAACCACAGGTACAGGCCGCTCACCAGCACTGCGATGGTGAGCAGGTCCAGCAGCGCCCACAGGATCTTCAGCGGCAGCTTGCCGTAGTCGCCGAAGTGCAGCGGCTGGCTGAGCAGCAGCACGCTCATGTAGGTGGGCAGCTGCGGCCGGGCGGTGAGTTCGCCGCTGGTCGCATCGATCAGCACCGGGCGGTACAGGCGTTCGGTGAGGGGAGTGTTGCCCTGCATGAACACGCCATAGTGGTGGTCGCCGCTGTAGCCGGTGCCGGGGAAGCTGACGAACGCCGGGCGCATGCCGGGTTCGGCGGCGCGCGCGGTGTCCACCGCGGCCTGCAGCGAGGCCAGCGTGGTCGGGCGCGGCTGGCCGGCGTAACGCGCGGCGAACTCGCCCAGCTGCTGGCTCTGCCAGGCGGTTTCAAGTGGCTTCGCAATCGTGTTGATGGCGCCGGTGATGCCCACCACCAGCGCCCAGCCCAGGGTGACCACGCCGATCACGTTGTGCAGGTCCAGCCAGGCCAGCCGGCGGCTGCGCCCGGTGCGCAGGGTGCCGAAGCGCTGGCGGCGCATGAAGGGGCCGTACAGGACCAGGCCGGAGATGATCGCCACGGCGAACAGCAGGCCCATCGCGCCCATGAACAGCATGCCGGGCAGGCCGAGGAACAGGTCGGTATGCAGGCGGTACAGGAAGTACATCACCCCTTCGTTGAACTGCGGCGCGGGCAGCACCTCGCCGCTGCTGGCATCGAGCAGCGCGGTCTTCATCTGTGGCGGCGGCGTGGCCGCCTCGGTACCGGTGTTGACGTACACCGTATGGCCTTCCCAGTCCCAGCCCACGAACAGCGGCACGTTGCCCGGGTACTGCGCCACGGCGGTGCGCACCTGTTCGTCCAGGTTGCGATGCGCGGCCTGCGGCTGCGGGTTGTCCACGTGCGGTTCGCTGAGGTGGGCGATCTCCTCGCCGAACACCAGGGGCAGGCCGGTCACGCACAACAGCAGCAGGAAGAGCGTGCAGACCAGGCTGGTCCACTTGTGGACCAGGAACCAGGCTTTGATGGTGGAACGTTGCATTGAATTCTCTGGCGGCGGCTGGAGAGGGTACGAGCGCGGTAGTGCCGGGCCATGCCCGGCAAACCGTCAGAAGCGATAGGAAATCGTGCCGGTCACCGTGCGCGGGTTGCCGGTGAAGCAGTCCCCGAAATTGCGGCACGGGGCGAAGTACTTCTTGTCGCTCAGGTTGGTGATGTTCAGCGCCATCGTCCAGTCGGTGACCTGCACTTCGGCCAGCGCGTCCACCAGCGTGTAGCTGGGTGTGCGGATGAAACCGCCGTAGCCCAGCGACTGGGTGTTGCCCACGTAACGGCCACCGATGCCCAGGCGCAGGCGTGCGTCGTCGACCAGGTGGAAGGCCTTGCCCAGCCACACCGAGGCCAGCTCCTGCGGGGTGTCGTTGAGGCGCTGGTTTACTTCCATGGCGAAGTTGCTCTTGGTCACTTCGGCCTTGTTGCGCGAGTACGCGGCGGTGAGGGTGATGTCGTGCGCGAACTGGAACTGGCCCTCGACTTCCACGCCCTTCGATTCGATCTCACCGGTCTGGATCACGTTCAACACGTTGTCCGGATCGTTGGTCTGGCGGTTGGTTTCGGTGATGCGGTAGGCCGCCAGGGTCACCAGCATGTTCGACGCCGGCTGCCACTTGATGCCGCCTTCCCACTGGTCGCCCTGCATCGGCTTGAACGCACGGCCGTACAGGTCCTGGCCGGTCACCGGCAGGAAAGACTCGCTGTAGCTGATGTACGGCGAGAATCCCGCGCCAATCTCGCCGATCAGGCCGGCGCGGTAGGTGGTGGCGTTGTCGGTCTGGCTGGGCAGGCCTTCGGTCTTGCTGCGCGCATGGTCGCGGCGTGCGCCCAGCACCAGCGAGACGCGGTCGGCCCAGCGGATCTGGTCCTGCAGGTACACGCCCAGCTGGGTGGTCTGCTGGTCGGGCAGGCGGTCCCAGCCGTTGATGGTCACGCCTGTGGAGATCGGGTTGTAGATGTCGATCGGGGTCGGGGTGGCATCCAGGTTGTACGACTTCTCGCGGTAATCGCTGTAGTCCACGCCGGCCAGCAGCAGGTGCTGGAACGCGCCGGTGGCGAAGTCGAACTGCACTGCGTTGTCGCTGGTCAGCGAACGCACGTCCGGGCGCACGCCGTAGGCGTTGCGGTTGAGCACGCGCTTGTCGGCATCGATGAACGGGTCCAGCGGATTGGAATAGGTGTCCGGGTACAGTTCGCGGAATTCGGTCTTGCCGTCCAGGTAGCGCACGGCCGAGCGCAGGCTGATGCTGTCGCTGAAGCTGTGGTCGAACAGGGCGGTCACGCTGTACACGCGCGAATCGAGTTTGTCGAAATCGCGGTCGCCCAGGAACGTCGACGGATCCAGGCGCGGCGAACCGGCCGGTGCATTGAGCGTCGCCACCACCGGCAGGAACTGCTGGCTGGAGGCGGTCTTGTCGTGCTGGTAGCTGGCCAGCACGGTCAGGGTGCTGCGCTCGCCCTGCCAGCGGATCGACGGCGCCAGGTACACGCGGTCATCGTCGATGTAGTCGGTCTGCATGCCGGATTCGCGCACCAGCCCGACGAAGCGACCGGCGAGGGTGCCGGCCTCGTTCAGGGTGCCGGCCACGTCGCCCTGGAACTGCCTGCGGTCGAAGTTGCCCAGCTGCACGGCCACTTCACCGCCCAGGTCGCCGAAGGTCGGGCGCTTGGTGATGGCATTGATGATGCCGCCGGTGGCACCGGCGCCGTACAGCACCGACGAGGGGCCGCGCAGCACTTCCACCCGCTCCAGGCCGTACACCTCGGTGCGTGCCAGCGGGTTGAAGCCGTAACTGCGGCGCAGGCCGTCCAGGTACTGCACCGGGTCCAGGCCGCGCACGGTGCTGCCATCGCTGCGGGTATCCAGACCGTAGGCATCGGCGGTCACGCCGGCGCTGTAGCGCAGGGTTTCCTGCAGGTTGCGGGCGCCGCGGTCGGTGAACAGCTCGCTGGTCACCACGCTGATCGCCTGCGGGGTCTGGGTGAGCGGGGTATCGGTCTTGGTGGCGGTGCTGGCGCGGTCGGCCACCACTCTCACCGCATCCAGGGTACGGGCGGTGCTGGTGTCCTGGGCGTGGGCCATGGCCGAGGCCAGCAGGGTGGGAACCAGCAGCAGCAAGGGCGAACGGCGCGACAGGGCAGGCATGACGGGGATCCCGGGGACTGAGGGCCCGGATTATCAGGAGGTGAGGATGCGAACGCAAATGAATCTCAGATACAAGCCCGTGGCGGTCGGCTTTCATCCCTTTGCCACATCCCCTGCACGACCCGTACGCGCCGCCGGTCTTAACGTAGTCCGTCCCCGCTTCCCCTCTGGAGACACGCCATGAATACCCTGCAGACAGCCGCCCGGGCGATGCGCAATGGCCTGGAGGAGATGGCGGCCCTGTTGGTGGGCGAGCGCGCCGAGGACCTGCGCCGTGACGATACCGCCGCGCCGGGGGTGGGCATTCCGATGCCGCGCCGCCTGCCGCTGCGGCGCGCCCTGCCGCGCGCCCGCAAGGGCATGGCGCCCTGGCAGAAAGTGGGCGCGCCGCGCCGCTGAGCGAACCTGAACAGGGAAACATGTCCCCCACACGGTGGTTATGGCTAACTAGCGCCCCGACCAACCGACGGAACGATGTGTGAAGACAGCAGGACGATGGGGGCTGGCCGTATTGATGCTGGTCGCAGCGCTGTGGGTGGCCGGGCTGCTGGCCTATCAACTTCCCGGGCCGAATTGGCTCAAGGGCGTGCTGCTGGCGGGGTGGGGCGCATTCGCGCTCACCACGGCCGTGGCCGTGGGACGCGCCCGTGCCGGGCGCTGGCCAGGCCCGCTGTTCGTGGCCGCGCTGGTGCTCTGCGGCGTCTGGTGGCTGCTGCTCAGCCCGCGCCAGGACCGGGTCTGGGCCGATGATGTCGCCCAGCGCCTGAAGGTGGTGGAGTTCGACGGTTCCCGGGTGGTGCTCGACAACGTGCGCAACTTCACCTGGCGCACCGATGACGACCACGACGTGCGCTGGGATCGCCGCGAATACGACCTGGACCAGCTGCGTTCGGCCGACCTGGTGCTGTCGTACTGGATGGGGCCGATGATCGCGCACACGCTGGTGTCGTTCGGGTTCGCCGACGGCCGCCAGCTGGTGTTCTCGCTGGAGATCCGCAAGGAGCGCGGCGAATCGTTCTCGGCGCTGGGCGGGTTCTTCCGCAAATTCGAGATGACCCTGGTGGCGGCCGAGGAAACCGACATCGTGCGGGTGCGCAGCAACGTGCGCGGCGAGGATGTGTACCTGTATCGCCTGAAGGGGATGACCCGCGAGCAGCTCAAGGGCCTGTTCGTGTCCTACCTGGGCGAGGCGCGCAAGCTGGACGCGGCACCGGCGTTCTACAACACGCTGACCAGCAACTGCACCACTATCGTGTACGAGCTGGCCAAGCAGATCGCGCCGGGGTTGCCGCTGGACTACCGGCTGCTCGCCTCCGGCTATTTCGCCGAGTACGCGCGTGACCTGGGCGTGCTCACGCCCGGCGTGGACTTCGCCACGCTGAAGGCGCGCGGGCGCATCACCGATCGCGCGCGGGCGGCCGGTGATGATCCGCGCTTGTCGCAGCTGATCCGCGCCGGCGTGCCGGGCATCGACCCGGAGGTGACGCCATGAGCCGTCTCCTGCGCCGTGGCGTGCCCCTGCTGGCGGTGCTGCTGTCGCTGCTGCTCTCCAGCGGCTGCGCCATGGTCACCATGAAGCAGGTCTCGCCCACCGATTACCTGGCCAGCAAGCGCGGCGACGTGCTCACCTCCGGCAAGTTCAGCATGGCCTCGCAGGAAACGCTGAGCGTGATCGGGCTGGACGTGGCGCTGTGCGAAAAGGACGTGGCCGCCTGCGAAACGACACTGAGGGACACCCGCGACCTGCCCGAGGAACAGCGGCTCTCGACGCTGTCCGAGCTGTGGGTGAAGAACGCGCTGGCGCTGACCCCCAAGCCGAAGGACCGCGACAAGACCCCGATGTCCGACGCGGCGCTGGATGCGTGGCTGGAAGCAGCGCGGTATGCGTATGCCTACCTGTTCTTCAGTGGGCGCACGCCGTCGGACCGCGCGTTCGAAGACCGCCAGACCCAGGTGCGCGACTACTACAACTACGCCGCCGAGCAGACCGCCACGGTGGTGTTCAAGCGCAGCCGCGAAAGCGCGCTGGAAGGCGAGGACTACAACGCCGCGGTGGCGGGCGAGCGTTGGACGCTGACCTCGGACTTCGACGAGCTGCGCCTGACCAGCATTCCCACCACGATGGTGTCGGCGTCCTCGGTGAGTTTCGCCGGCCTGCGCAGTACCTATCGCCGCGACGGGTTCGGTGCCGAGCTGGTGGTGGTGATGGACCCGCCCAAGCTGATCGCCCCACTGGAAGGCGAGAAGGCCGAGATTCCGCAGTACAGCGAGATGTCGGCGATCAATGCCACCGCGCTGCTCCGCTTCAAGGGCGACACCCTGCAGCAGGTGCTGGATACCACCCAGGTGCTGTTCGACGTGTACTCGCCCGAGTCCACTGAAAGCGTGGACCTGCACGGTGAAAAAGTGCCGCTGGCCGGCAACTTCACCGCCGCCTACGGCATGTGGCTGGCCCAGTCCGGCTTTGCCACCCAGTCGCTGCGCACGCTGTTCGGGTTGAGCGAAGGCATTGCCGAACCGCACATGTACCTGATGCAGCCGTGGGATCCGGACCGCCGCATCATCTTCATGCTGCATGGGCTGGGCAGCAGCCCGGAAGCGTGGGTGAACGTGGCCAACGAGATCCTGGGCGACCCCGAGCTGCGCAGGCACTTCCAGGTGTGGCAGGTGTACTACCCGACCAATGCGCCGATCGCATTGAACCGCTATGAGATCGACCAGGCGTTCGACAACACGCTCCGGCATTTCGATCCGAAGGGCACCTCGCGTGCGTCGAAGGACATGGTGTTCATCGGCCACAGCATGGGCGGCGTGCTGGCCCGGCTGCTGGTCACCAGTTCCGGCGACACGTTGTGGAACCAGCTGCTGGCCAACTACGACCTGAAGGGTGAGCGGCTCAAGCGCGTGCAGGCCAAACTGGGCCCGCTGCTGCACTTCGATGCCGAACCGAACGTGGAGCGCGCCATCTTCATCGCCGCCCCCCACCAGGGCACCGATATCGCGGGCAACCGGGTAGGGCGCTTCATCGGGCGCCTGGTGCGCCTGCCGATCACCATCCTGGGCAAGTTCGAGGATGTGTTCCAGGCGCTGCAGCAATCGGAAGTGCAGTCGGCGCAGGCCACCAAGCTGCAGATCCCCAACAGCATCGACAACCTCAAGGCCACCGACCCGTTCGTGAAGGCGGCCGCCGCGCTGCCGATCATGCCGGGCCTGAAGTACCACTCGATCATCGCCCAGCGCAAACCCGAGGTGCCGCTGGAGAAGTCCGACGACGGCCTGGTGCCCTACTGGAGCGCGCACCTGCCTGGCGCGGTGTCGGAGAAGGTGATCATCTCCGGCCACAGCGTGCAGGAAACCCCGCAGGCAGTGCTCGAGATCCGGCGGATCCTCAGGGAAGATCTTGAGGAAGTGACGCCCTGACATGCCGCCTCGGTCGGCACCGCGCAGCCACGCAGGGCGTGGCTCTACGCGCGGGGCGCCGATCATCCGTAGAGCCACGCCCTGCGTGGCTGCGCGGCGCCGGATCAACCGACGACAATCAAACCCGCCGCGCCACCACCACGCTCGCGGCGGCCAGCAGCAACATGATCGCGAAGGTCTGCAGATAGCCCAGGGTCACATCCACCGACAGCATCAGGGCGAACAGCGAGCCGGAAATGGCCAGCGTGGTGGCCACGCCCAGCGCTTCGCTCAACTGCAGGGCGGATGTGTTCGCGCCCTGCTGCGCGGGCGGCGACAGCGACAGCGTCAGCACCGACAGGCTGGGGTAGATCAGCCCCATCCCCAGCCCGGTGAGGGTCCACCCCGCCAGCGCCAAGGCCAGCGGCACGCCTGGCTGGATCGCCAGTGCGGTGCCGATGATGCCAGTGCACATCAGCAGCGCGCCGGCGGTGAGCAGTTGCCGGCGCGACAGCCCCTGGCCGCCATGACCCTGGAACCATGAGCCGCTGAACCAGCCCAGCGCGCCCAGGCTCAACGCCACCCCGGCCAGCAGCGGGCTGAGGCCACGCTCGCGCTGCAGCAGCAGCGGCAGGAAGGCTTCGCAGCCAAAGAACGCAGACGCTGCAATACCGCGCAGGGCGATCACGCTGGGCAGGCCCCGGCGCAGGCGCAGGGTGCCGCGTGGCAGCAGCTTCCAGCTGCACAGCGCCAGCAGCGCCACTGCCGGCAGCAGCACCGCCAGTGCCGGCCAGCCGACCTGCTGGCCGCCCACGTACAGCAGCAGCGCGCCCACCGACGCACCGATCGCCCAGCGCACCACGCTGCCCTCCGAACGGGGCGCGGCAGCCAGCGCCGGCACCGCGCGCAGGGCGGGCCGCAGCAGCAGCGCGGCCGGAATGGCCAGCAACGGCACGCCCAGGAACACCCAGCGCCAGCCGGCGTGTTGCACGATCAGGCCGCTGATGGCCGGGCCGATCAGCGACGGCACCACCCAGCCTGCCGAGAACGCGGCAAAGACGCGTGGCCGCAGCACTTCGGGGAACGTGCGCCCGACCAGCACGTACAGCGAAACCGAAATGGCACCCGCGCCCAGCCCCTGCAGCAGCCGGCCGATCACCAGCACCGGCATGTGCTGGGCCAGCCCGGCCACCAGCAGGCCGGCGATGAAGCAGCACAGGCCCAGCCACAACGGCCGCGCCGGGCCGAGCCGGTCACTCCAGCGGCCCGCCAGCGTCATGCCGATCACGCTGGTGGCCAGTGTGCCGCCGAACGCCAGCGCGTACAGGCGCAGGCCGTCCAGCTCATGCGCCACGGTGGGCATGGCGGCGGCCACGGCGAGTGCCTCGAAGGCATGCAGCGATACCAGCGCGACCATGCCGATGGTGGTGGCGCGGTAGCGCGGCGAGAGGATCGACGTGGGCGCGTCGGCAGGCAGTGCAGCTACATCGGAAGACATGCGGATTCCAGGCAACGAAGAAGCGCGGTGCTTGCGGCACACCGCGAGGTGCCGCACGATGACACCTTAACCATGGTTGAGGTCAAGAAGTGATCGCGCAGGAGCTGAGTGTAGGCGACGTGGCACGTCGCAGCGGCGTGGCGGTATCGGCGCTGCACTTCTATGAGCGCAAGGGGCTGATCCGCAGCCTGCGCACGGCGGGCAACCAGCGCCGCTTCAGCCGCGACGTGCTGCGCCGGCTGGCGGTGATCCGCGTGGCGCAGCGGGTGGGCATGCCGTTGGAAGCGGTGGCCAATGCGTTTGCGGCGCTGCCGGAAAACAAGACGCCGACCCGCGCCGAGTGGGCGAAGATGTCGGCGCTATGGCGCGGCGAGCTGGATCAACGCATCGAGGAACTGTTGTTGCTGCGTGACCAGCTCACCGATTGCATCGGCTGTGGGTGCCTGTCGTTGAAGCGCTGCCGGTTGGCCAACCCGGGCGATGCGCTGGGCGAGCAGGGCGATGGTCCGCAGCGGTGGGGCTGATGGTTACCAGACGGTAAAGACCTGCCCGCTCTGCACGCCTTCCACGCTGCGCTGGTAGGCCAACGACGCGCGGTGCGCGGTCACCGGTTCAAACCCCGGGAAATACGCGCCGTAGTCGTCCATGGATTCCGCCAGCACGTTCGGGCTCACCACGTTGATGCGCAGCCCGCGCGGCAACAGGTCGCAGGCCGCCGCCCGCACGAACCCTTCCAGCGCCGCATTGACGGCGGTTGCATTGGCGCCATCGCGGATCGGCTGTGCGCCGACGATACCGCTGGTCAACGTGATCGAGCCGCCCACGTTCAGGTGGTGCTGCGCGGCCAGCGCCAGCCGCACCTGGCCCAGCAGCTTGTCCTGCAGGCCCAGGTTGAACTGCGCCGGCTGCATGTCGGCCAGCGGCCCGAAGTGCAGCCGGCCGGTGGCGGCCACCACCGCATCCACCGTACCCACCTGCTCGAACAGTGCCTGCACGCTGGCATCGTCGGTCAGGTCCACCTGCACATCGCCGCCGTGGCGGCCGGCGCGGATCAGCTGGTGGTGCACCCCCAGCGTGCTGGCGACGGCCTGGCCCAGGGTGCCGCTGGCGCCTACGAGAAGAATCTTCATGCCGGTTGCTCCTGAAGGAATGGAGCCAGTCTGCGCCGGGTTACCGGGTTTGGTAACCGGCGTATGCTTTGCAGATTCCTAACCAGGAGTTTCCAATGGACACCCTGCGCTGCATGCAGGCCTTCGCGGCCGTGGTCGACCGGGGCAGCCTGAGCGCGGCCGCCCAGCAGTTGGGGGTGTCGCCGGTGATGGTGGGCAAGTACCTGCAGCAGCTCGAGGCCTACCTCGGCGTGCGCCTCCTGCAGCGCAACACCCGCAGCCAGAGCCTCACCGATGCCGGCCGCAACTACCTGGCCGGCTGCCGCGCCGTGCTGGAGCAGGTGCAGCAGGCCGAGGCCAGCGTGGAAGGGCTGCAGGCGCAGCCGCAGGGCGTGCTGCGCATCAGCGCGCCGGTGACCTGGGGCAGCTGCGTGCTGGCACCGCTGGTGGCGGATTACCTGGCCGCGTTCCCGCAGGTCAGCGTCGAACTGGACCTGAGCAACCGGCGCGTGGACCTGATTGAAGAACAGTTCGACGCGGTGGTGCGGATGGGCCAGCTGGGGTCGGCCGAGTGGGTGGCGCGGCCGCTGCCGCCGTATGCGATGCAGATCTGTGGGGCGCCGTCCTACCTGCAGCGGCGTGGCGTGCCGGCCCACCCGTCAGAGCTGCACGCGCATGACTGCCTGACCCACCTGGCCTGGCGCGGTGGGCACGGCTGGCGCCTGCGTGGTTACCCCGAGCAGGACTGGTCGGCGCATTCGCGGCTGCTGTGCAATGACGGCGATGGGTTGCGCCGGGCCGCGCTGGCCGGGGCGGGGTTGATCCTGCAGCCGGCGGTGTTGTTGGCCGACGATATCGCGGCGGGGCGGCTGGTGCCGGTGTTGGGCGATTACCTGCCCGAGCCCAGGCCGTTGCACCTGGTCTATCTGCCGGATCGGCGGCCGCGGCCCAAGCTGGCCAGTTTTGTTGAATTCCTGTTGGGTGCGCTGGCGCCGGATTGACCGCGCAGCCACGCAGGGCGTGGCGCTACACAGCGACGATTCCCATCGTAGAGCCACGCCCTGCGTGGCTGCGCGATCCACCGGCAACGTTCATTCAATCATTGGCCGCCGACAACGCCTGCCCGCGCCGCGTCGCCGCATTGATCGCGCGCGCCACGATGGCTTCGAAGTCGTCGCCCTGGAAGCTCTCGATCGCGGCCTGCGTGGTGCCGTTCGGCGAGGTCACCCGGCGCCGCAGCTCGGCCGGGGCTTCGCCGGATTCGTCCAGCATGCGGCTGGCGCCCAGCAGGGTCTGCACCACCAGCGTGCGCGCGGCGTCGACCGGCAGGCCCTGCGCGATGCCGGCCGCTTCCATCGCCTCGGCCAGCAGGAACACGTAGGCCGGGCCACTGCCGGAGACGGCGGTGACCGCATCCATGCGTGCTTCATCCTCGATCCATACCGTGCGCCCGGCGCTGGCCAGCACGGTATCGGCCTGGCCACGCTGTTCGGCGCTGACGCCTGCGGTGGCAAACAGCCCGGTCACACCTGCACCGAGCAGCGCCGGGGTATTGGGCATGGCGCGCACCACCGCGCCCGCACCGCCCAGCCAGCGCAGCAGCTGCGCACTGGTGATGCCGGCGGCGATGGACACCACCAGCGGGCCCTGGGCCTGGGCGATGTCGGCCAGCGACGCACAGACATCGCGCAGCACCTGCGGCTTCACCGCCAGCACCCACATCGCCCCCTGCGCGGCCGCTTCGGTGGCGCTGGCGTAGGTCTTCACGCCGAAGTCGGTGGTGAGCTGGCTGCGCAGCTCGGCAACCGGTTCGGCCACGTGGATGTTGCCGGGGGCAGTGCCCTGGCGGACCAGGCCGGCGATCAGGCTGCGCGCCATGTTGCCGCCGCCGATGAAGGTGATCGAAGTGCTCATTGGGCATCCTTGTACGTGATCTGGGCAGCGGGGCAGGGCCCCGCGCTACGGGCGGGTGGGCAACTCAATGGCGTGCGCCGAACAGGGCGGTCCCGACGCGGACCATGGTCGCGCCGTGGGCAATGGCCTCGGGGTAATCCCCGCTCATGCCCATCGAAAGGGTATCCACCTGCGGGTACCGGGCGGTGAGCCCGGCAAACAGCGCGTGCATGCGTTCAAAGGCCTGGGCGCGTCGATCCGCGTCCGGCCACGGCGCCGGGATGGCCATCAGCCCGCGCAGGCACAGGCGCGGTTCGGCGGCGATGGCGGCGGCCAGCGCCGGTACCGCGTCGGGCGTGCAGCCGTGCTTGCTGCCCTCATCGTCGATATTGACCTGCACCAGCACGTTCAACGGCGGCAATGCGTCGGGGCGGTGCGCGGCCAGCGCGGTGACCAGCTTGGCCCGGTCCACGCTCTGCACCCAGTCGAAGCGCTGCGCGGCCAGGTCGGCCTTGTTCGACTGCAGGTGCCCGATCAGGTGCCACTCCAGCGCCAAGGCTGCCAGTGCATCGATCTTGGCCACCGCTTCCTGCACGTAGTTCTCGCCGAACGCGCGCTGGCCCTGCGCCGCCAGTGCCGCCACCGCCTCGGCCGGTTGGGTCTTGGACACCGCCAGCAGGCGCGGCGGTGGCCGCCCGGCGGCCGTGGCCGCGTTGTGCAGGTTCAGCAGCAGGGTAGACAGGGGCAGGGCGGTCACGGGTGGGGCGCTCAAGGGGTAGCTCTAGAAAGAGATATCGCGGTGGATCAGGGAGGCTATACTGCCGACCGGGGAAAGATCCTTCCAGTCGCAGCAGTCTATGGGGAGTAGCAGCGTATGGATATCGCCGAGCTGTTGGCGTTTTCCGTTAAGAACAAAGCGTCGGACCTTCATCTGTCGGCAGGCCTGCCGCCGATGATCCGCGTGGACGGCGATGTCCGTCGCATCAACATTCCTGCCTTGGACCACAAGCAGGTCCACGCCCTCGTTTACGACATCATGTCGGACAAGCAGCGTCGCGATTACGAGGAATTCCTCGAAGTCGACTTCTCGTTCGAGATTCCCAGCCTGGCGCGCTTCCGCGTCAACGCGTTCAACCAGAACCGTGGCGCCGGTGCGGTGTTCCGTACCATTCCGTCCGAAGTGCTGACCCTGGAAGACCTGAACACGCCGCCGATCTTCCGCGAGCTGATCGACCAGCCGCAGGGCCTGATCCTGGTGACCGGCCCGACCGGTTCGGGCAAGTCGACCACGCTGGCGGCGATGATCGACTACATCAACAAGAACGAATACGGCCACATCCTCACCGTCGAGGATCCGATCGAATTCGTGCACACCTCGCAGAAGTGCCTGATCAACCAGCGCGAAGTGCACCGCGACACGCACGGCTTCAACGAAGCACTGCGTTCGGCACTGCGTGAAGACCCGGACATCATCCTGGTGGGCGAACTCCGCGACCTGGAGACCATCCGGCTGGCGCTGACCGCCGCCGAAACCGGCCACCTGGTGTTCGGCACCCTGCACACCAGCTCGGCGGCCAAGACCATCGACCGCATCATCGACGTGTTCCCCGCCGGCGAAAAGCCGATGGTGCGCTCGATGCTGTCCGAATCGCTGCGCGCGGTGATTTCGCAGGCGCTGCTGAAGAAGGTGGGCGGCGGGCGTACCGCGGCGTGGGAAATCATGGTCGGCACCCCGGCCATCCGCAACCTGATCCGCGAAGACAAGGTGGCGCAGATGTACTCGGCGATCCAGACCGGCCAGCAGATGGGCATGATGACGCTCGACCAGCACCTGCAGGACCTGGTCAAGCGCAGCCTGATCACGCGCAACCAGGCCAAGGAATACGCCAAGGACAAGCGCATCTTCGAATGATGGTGGCGCCGGGCCCCGCCCGGCGCGACAGATTCGCAGCGCCGGGCCATGCCCGGCCCTCGGCAAGGTTTCCGGAGCACATCGCCATGAACACCACCAGCACCACCATCGACTTCACCTCGTTCCTCAAGCTGATGGCGCACCAGAAGGCGTCGGATCTTTTCATCACTGCGGGCATGCCGCCGGCGATCAAGGTCAACGGCAAGATCTCGCCCATCACCCAGACCCCGCTCACGCCGCAGCAGAGCCGCGACCTGGTGCTGAACGTGATGACGCCGGCGCAGCGCGAAGAGTTCGAAAAGACCCACGAGTGCAACTTCGCCATCGGCCTGTCGGGCGTGGGCCGGTTCCGCGTGAGCTGCTTCTACCAGCGCAACCAGGTCGGCATGGTCCTGCGCCGCATCGAAACGCGCATTCCCACCGTGGAAGAGCTGAGCCTGCCGCCGATCATCAAGACGCTGGCGATGACCAAGCGCGGCATCATTCTGTTCGTGGGTGCGACCGGTACCGGTAAGTCCACCTCGCTGGCGGCGATGATCGGTTACCGCAACCTGAATTCCACCGGGCACATCATCACCATCGAAGACCCGATCGAATTCGTGCACAAGCACGAAGGCTGCATCATCACCCAGCGCGAAGTGGGCATCGACACCGACAGCTGGGAAGCGGCACTGAAGAACACCCTGCGCCAGGCGCCGGACGTGATCATGATCGGCGAAGTGCGTACCCGCGAAGGCATGGACCACGCCATCGCGTTCGCCGAAACCGGCCACCTGGTGCTGTGCACCCTGCATGCCAACAATGCCAACCAGGCGATGGACCGCATCATCAACTTCTTCCCGGAAGACCGCCGCAACCAGCTGCTGATGGATCTGTCGCTGAACCTCAAGGGCGTGGTCGCCCAGCAGCTGGTGCCCTCGCCGGATGGCAAGTCGCGCAAGGTGGCGATGGAAATCATGCTGGGCACGCCGCTGGTGCAGGATTACATCCGCGATGGCGAGATCCACAAGCTCAAGGAAGTGATGAAGGAGTCGGTGCAGCTGGGCATGCGCACCTTCGACCAGAGCCTGTTCGAGCTCTACCAGGCCGGCGAGATCAGCTACGAAGACGCACTGCGTTACGCCGATTCGCAGAACGAGGTGCGCCTGCGCATCAAGCTTTCGCAGGGCGGCGATGCGCGCACGCTGTCGCAGGGCCTGGACGGCGTGGAGATTTCCGAAGTCCGCTGAACCTGCGGGCGCGGAACCAGGGCGCGTACGGTGCAATGCCGGCGCGCCTTTGTTGTAAGTGGTGTTTCAAGGGGCCGGCACCACGCCGGTGACACTGCCAATGATGAGAATGCACATGGAATTGCATGATCCCTACCGCGCACCGGCGACCATTCCGATGCCACCTGCTTTGCCCGGCACGCTGCCGGAATCCCAGTCCCAGGCACGGGCGATTTCCGACGCGGCCGAGTACTACTCGCCCTCCACCCTGAAAATGGTGCTGCTGTCACCCACCACGCTCGGGCTGTACCCGCTGTACTGGTTCTGGCGGAACTGGCAGGCGATCAAGCGCGAGACCGGCGGCGACCAGTGGCCCTGGGCGCGCGCGCTGTTTTCACCGATCTGGTCGTTCTTCTGCTTCCGCGACCTGAGCGACGCGGCCAGCAGCCGGCGTCGCGAACTGGCCTTCGCACCAGGGCTGTTGGCGGTGACCTACTTCCTGCTCAACTTCGCCAGCCGGCTGCCCAACGCCGGTTGGTTGCTGGCGCTGTTCACGTTCGTACCGCTGCTGCCGGTCAACAGCCTGCTGCGCCGCTACCACCAGGATGAACGGGTCGACATGGAGCGCATGGATCGGTTCAACGTCTGGCACATCCTGGTGATCATCGCCGGTGGCCTGCTGCTCCTGCTGGCCGTGATCGGGACCGTGGCCGAAAGCTGAGGCGGGCAGATGGCGCCTGCGCGCGCAGGCGCCATTGATGAAATCCGCTCATGACCACCAGTGGTCCCGCCGGTGCAATCGCCGGCGGCAGCGGGCGTATCGTGGGGCTCCCCACTGGAAGGAGCACCCCATGCAGACACGAACCCTTGGCAACAGCGGCCTGCGCGTTTCCGCGCTTGGGCTGGGCTGCATGGGCCTGAGCCATGCCTATGGCACCGCGCCTGATGTGAGCGCCGGCGTTTCGCTGCTGCACGCGGCGGTGGAGCGCGGCGTGACCTTCTTCGACACCGCCGAGGTCTACGGCCCGTTCCGCAACGAGGAACTGCTGGGCCAGGCGTTGGCGCCGTACCGCGACCAGGTGGTCATTGCGACCAAGTTCGGGTTCAAGGAAGCCAATGCCGACCTGGGGCTGGACAGCCGCCCGGAGAACATCCGCGCCGTCTGCGAGGCCAGCCTGCAGCGGCTCAGGACCGACCGCATCGACCTGTTCTACCAGCACCGGGTAGACCCGAACGTGCCCATCGAAGATGTTGCCGGCACGGTCAAGGACCTGATCGCGGAGGGCAAGGTGAAGCATTTCGGCCTGTCCGAAGCCGGCGAAGCCAGCATCCGCCGCGCGCATGCCGTGCAGCCGGTGGCGGCGCTGCAGAGCGAGTACTCCCTGTGGTGGCGCGAGCCGGAGCAGAGCGTGCTGCCGGTGCTTGAAGAGCTGGGCATCGGCTTCGTGCCGTTCAGCCCGCTGGGGCGTGGCTTCCTGACCGGGGCGATCACCGCCGATACCGAGTTCGCGCCCACCGATTTCCGCAGCTCGCTGCCGCGCTTTGCGGTGGAGGCGCGCCGCGCCAACCAGGCGCTGGTCGAGGCCATCGGGGCCATCGCCGCCGCCCGCCAGGCCACCCCGGCCCAAGTGGCGCTGGCCTGGCTGCTGGCGCGCAAGCCGTGGATCGTGCCGATTCCCGGCACCACCAAGCTGCACCGGCTTGAGGAGAACCTGGCCGCTGTCGAGCTGACCCTGCACGAGTCGGACCAGCAGCAGATCGCGGCGGCGCTGGACGGCATCGCCATCGTGGGCGACCGCTACAACGCCGAACGGCAGAAGCAGGTCACCCGCTGACGGATGTCGATTTCGTGCGCTGGCCAACGTCGTACTGGGTGAACCCCTCTGCAAGGAACAGGTCATGAGCGACACCACCCCGGTCAAAGGCCCCGCGTCGTACTTCCCGTCCATCGAAAAGACCTATGGGCAGCCAGTGGGTCACTGGCTTGCCCTGCTGGCCACCCAGGGCGGGCTCAGGCACATGGCGCTGGTCACGTTCCTGAAGGACCAGCACGGGCTGGGACACGGGCACGCCAACGCGCTGGTGGCGCACCATCTGAGGGATGGAACCGGCTGACGGGCGGGATGAATCGATTTCACCTGCAACTGTCACGCGGATCGTGTCTAATACCGCTCCCCACGTGTCTGGCCCCACCCCCCATGTCCCTTGAATCCCATGGCCCCGCGCCGTGCGACGACGCTGACGGCCATCTGGTCACCGCCGGCCCGCTGACCCCGCCGCCGGACAGCGCCGGCACCGTGGCCGATGCCATCGCCCTGCGCCATTCGGTGGCCGAGGACGTGCAGGGCATGATCCTGGCCACCCTGGTGGCCTCGCTGGGCCTGGCGATCTTTGCCAAGGGCGGGCTGATGATCGGCGGCATGGCCGGCCTGGCCTTCCTGGCCCACTACGCGTTTGGCTGGAACTTCGGCCTGGTGTTCGTGCTGGTCAACCTGCCGTTCTATTGGGTGGCAGTGCGGCGCATGGGCTGGGAATTCACCCTGAAGACCTTCGCGGCGGTCACCGCCTGCGGCGTGCTGACCGACCTGCTGCCGCGCTGGGCCGATTTCGCCCACATGAGTTCGCTGTATTCGGCGCTGGTCGGCGGCGCGCTGGCCGGGCTGGGCATCCTGTTCTACATCCGCCACCGCGCCAGCCTGGGCGGCATCGGCATCCTGGCGGTGTACCTGCAGCGTACCCGTGGCTGGAGCGCGGGCAAGGTGCAGATGTCGTTCGACACGCTGCTGATGGGCGTGGCGTTCTTCGTGCTCTCGCCCGACAAGGTGATGTATTCGGCGATCGGCGCGGTGGTGCTGAGCCTGGTGCTGATGTTCAACCATCGGCCCGGCCGGTACATGGGCGTTTGAGGGCTTACCCGGTTTTCTTGAGTTTCTGCAGGCGTTTGTACACCGGGCAATCCGGGCTGTGCGCGCCGGGCAGGTAGCCCAGGCTCATCAGGAATTCGCCGGTGATTTCGCCGCCGGTGAAGCGGAACGTCTTCTTGAACAGCTTCACCCACTCGGCCTTGTCGCGCGGGTGGTGCGCGTCCAGCCATGCCGCGAAGCTGCCGTGGCTGGCCCGCAGCTGCTGGATCACCTGGGCGTTGTGGATGGCCGCATGTACCTTGAGCCGGTTGCGGATGATGCCTGCATCGTTGAGCAGGCGTTCCACGTCGCGCTCGCCATAGCCGGCCACGGTATCCACATCGAACTGGCTGTACGCCGCGCGGAACCCTTCGCGCTTCTTCAGGATGGTTTCCCAGCTCAGCCCGGCCTGGTTGATTTCCAGCAGCAGGCGCTCGAACAGCTCGCGTTCGTCGCGCTGCGGAAAGCCATATTCGTGGTCATGGTAGTGACCGTGCACCGGGTGGCCCGGTGCGATGAGGCAGTAACCGCTCATGGGGTGTCGTCTTCAACGGGAGGTTGTTCGATGCCCAGTCTAGGCCCATCGCCGAGCGACAGTTGCGGCCAGCGTGCGGGATGTATCGTCAGGTTACCCCGCAGCAGCGGGTCGTACGCCGGGTCGCCCTGATACTCCGAGGGCATCGGGAATTCGATCTTGCCGGCGTCCGTCCAGTCCTTGCCCTCGCGCGCGTGCAGGCGGCATACCGCGCCGCCCCATGACGGCTCATGGCACAACAGCACCTCGTCCACGCCATCGCCATCCAGGTCGCGGCGCAGCGCCACGCAGACCTCGTCCATTTCCAGGCAGCTGCTGACGTTCACGGTCCTGGCCAGCAACGCCTGCCACCAGTCTGGATCCGGCGCCGGGCTGCCCTTGGCGAGTTTCAGCTGCTGCTGCAGCACCTTGAGGTCTTTGATGGTGTCGCTGTAGTCCCCATAACGGGCTCGCCGCGCGTCCACGCTCAGGACATTGGCGATCAGGGTGCTTGCACGCGGATCGTCGCGGAAGCGCGGGTCCTGCTGCAGTTCCTTCAGCACCACGGCGCCGCGCCGGCCATAGCCGAAGCGCAGATCGGTGGCGTCTTCGCCCTTGATCGCCGGCGCGGTTGCCTGCAGCCGGGCCGCCTGGCTGGCCAGGCTGATCCGGATCGGGTCCAGTACCGGCGTATTGGCCAGCACGGCCGCGCCCAGCACCACCCAGCACATCCAGCGGTTGACCGGTTCGATCCGCTGCAGCCAGCGCCCGCGCCTGCGCACTGCGGCCAGCGCATACCCCACCGCGTAACCGCATACCAGCAGCGCCGCCAGCAGCGCCCAGAAGCGCTCCAGGGTGACCCCGTACTGGCTGATGCGCAGGCCCATCGCATACAGCGCCAGTGCCGCATATACCGGCAGCGTGAGCAGGCTGGCCTCGACCAGCCGGCGCAGCCACGCCGGGTAGGGCGGCAGCTCGCTTTCATGCTGGTACACCGCGTTGCTGAAGACGATCAGCAGCAGCACCAGGGTCAGCAGTACCGTGGC
Organism: Stenotrophomonas sp. FBCC-B152; assembly: GCF_059134105.1. Classification (NCBI taxonomy): domain Bacteria; kingdom Pseudomonadati; phylum Pseudomonadota; class Gammaproteobacteria; order Lysobacterales; family Lysobacteraceae; genus Stenotrophomonas; species Stenotrophomonas sp. FBCC-B152. Next base: position 538,670 of record NZ_CP101442.1, read on the forward strand.
CGCCGAGCGCGTGCGCCACAGCGGCTCCAGCCCGGTGAAGGGCAGGCAGACCACGAAGATCACTGCGATGAACGCCAGCAGCGGCAGCAGGCCGCGCGCCACGGCGAACAGCACCTGGCGGATGACCTGGATGGCCCGGTCCTGGGTGCGCCCGATCAGCACGCCGAACCCGAACAGCATGCCGGTGGCCAGCGCGATGAAGGCTTTTTCGCGGAACAGGTCGCGGAAGAAGTGGATGTCCACCAGGTCGAACAGCGCCGCCCACAGCCACAGCAGCATCCAGGTCAGCCCGGTGAAGCCCAGTGCCAGCGCAAGGGTCAGCCCGTTCTGCCAGGCGCGCTCGAACAGGGCTGCGTAGGTGGCGCGCCAGTGTCCGTGCTGCAGCCGGAACTGCCACCACGGCAGCGCGACGAACGCCGCGACGGCCACGCACACGGAAAACGGCATCAGCAGCGGTGCCTGGCGCAGGTCGTCGGGCGTTCCGCCCAGGTTCCAGCCGATCCAGCCGGCCATCGCCAGCACCACGGCCGAGGCCAGTGCCGCGTGCAGCCACAGGCGGCGGTCGCGCAGGTCCACCAGGGTCAGTGCAACGGCGGTGGGCACGCTCAGTACCCAGGTGTACCAGCACAGGCGCGTGCCGAACGCCTGGAACGGGCCGTGGTCGGCCGCTTCCTGCACCGCATACAGCATCAGGCCCTGCAGCAGCGCGATCAGCACGATGGCGGCGCGCGAGGCAAGGGACAGGGGTGGCTGCGGGTTCATCGTGCTCTCCATTGCGTACACACGTCCATGACTGCACGCATCGTAGCCGAGGCTCACGCCCGTGTGAGGATGCAGCGGGTAGAATGGGCCCATGTCCACGTTGCCTACCTCCCTTGCCGATCACCTGCTGGTTGCGCTGCCGTCGCTGACCGATCCGACCTTCGCGCGCACCGTAAGCCTGATCTGCCAGCACGACGAGAACGGTGCCATGGGCGTGCTGGTCAACCAGCCGTCCGAGTACACGCTGGGCGATGTGCTGGCGCAGATGGAGATCCAGACCGACGACCGGGTCCTGCGCGACCAGGTGGTGCTCAATGGCGGCCCGGTGCATCCCGAGCGCGGCTTCGTCATCCATGACGATGCCCGTGCGTGGGAATCGAGCCTGCAGGTGGGCGAGGGCGTGTACCTGACCACCTCGCGCGATATCCTCGAAGCCATGGCCCGCGGCGAAGGCCCGCGCAATGCGCTGGTCACGCTCGGCTGTGCCGGCTGGACCGAGGGCCAGCTGGAAGGCGAGATCGCCGACAACAGCTGGCTGACCGTGCCGGCCGATGCCGAACTGCTGTTCGCCACGCCATTGGAGCAGCGCTGGCAGGGCGCGGCCGCGCGGATCGGGGTGGACCTGTTCCGGTTGACGGACTACAGCGGCAATGTCTGAGCCGGCCACCATCCGCCGCGACGGCACCGTGCTCGGCTTCGATGTCGGCTCGCGCCGCATCGGCGTGGCGATCGGCAGTTCCTTCGGTACCCATGCCCGCGCCATCGCGGTGGTGGACGTGCACGGCCATGGCCCGGACTGGACCGCGGTCGAACGCCTGATCAAGGAATGGCGGCCCGATGGCCTGGTCGTGGGCGACCCGCTCACCCTGGATGGCCAGGACCAGCCCAACCGCAAGCGCGCGCAGGGCTTTGCCCGCCAGCTGCGGGAACGTTTCAAGCTGCCGGTGGTGCTGATCGACGAGCGTTCCAGCTCGGTCGAAGCGGCCCGCCGGTTCGCCGTCGAGCGCGCCGAAGGCCGTAAGCGGCGCCGCGATGCGGCCACGCTGGATGCGGTGGCCGCCGCGGTGATCATCGAACGCTGGCTGTCCTCGCCGGACGATGCCACCCCCGTTTCCTGACCCCCAGACCCTGCCCATGACCGCCTCGCAACTCGATTCCGACGGACGCCTGCGCCACCTGCTGACCCTGGAAGGTCTGCCCCGCGAAACCCTGCTGCAGCTGCTCGACCGCGCCGGCCAGATCCGCGATGCGGCGGTCGGCCGGGTCGGCAACAAGCGCCACGTGCTGGGCGGTTCGGCGGTGTGCACGCTGTTCTTCGAACCCTCCACCCGCACCCGCAGTTCGTTCCAGCTGGCCGCGCAGCGGCTGGGCGCGGATGTGCTGAACTTCGATGCCTCCACCTCGTCCACGCGCAAGGGCGAAACCGCCTGCGACACGTTGAAGAACCTGGAGGCGATGGGCGTGCGGGGCTTCGTGGTGCGCCACCCGGATGACGGCGCCGTGGCCGAGCTGGCCGCTGCGGCGGGCGAGGGCACCGCACTGATCAACGCCGGCGACGGCCGCAGCGCACACCCGACCCAGGGCCTGCTGGACATGCTGACCCTGCGCCAGGCCAAGGGCGGTGATTTTTCGAAGATGAAGGTGGTGATCGTCGGCGACGTGAAGCACTCGCGCGTGGCCCGCACCGACCTGCATGCCCTGCGCACGCTGGGCGTGGGCGAGATCCGCGTATGCGGCCCGCAGTCGCTGCTGCCGGACGATGACACGCTGAAGGGCTGCATCGTCGGCCAGGATTTCGACCAGATGCTGGAAGGCGCCGATGCGCTGATGATGCTGCGCCTGCAGCGCGAGCGCATGGAAGAAGGCCTGGTGCCCTCGATCGAGCAGTATCACGCCGAATACGGGTTGAACGCGGCGCGCCTGAAGCGCGCCGGCCAGGATGCCGCCGTGCTGCACCCGGGCCCGATCAACCGCGGCGTCGAAGTCACCGACGAAGTGGCCGACGGCCCGCAGTCGTGGGTGCTGCGCCAGGTCGCCAACGGCGTGGCCGTGCGCATGGCGGTGCTGGAAACGTTGTTGGGGTGATCCCCGGCGGTACGCGACGACCTATGGTCGTCGCGTAGTGTGATCACCGTCGTTGCGCGAACAGCCATTCCCACATAGCCGCGTCCGCGTAGGTCGCGTCCCAGGCGTTGTGGTTGCCCTGCGGGTATTCGGTGTAGCGCACGTCGCGGGCGCCGGCGGCATCGAACGCGGCCTTCAGTTTTCTGTCGTCCTCGGGCAGCACCACATCATCCAGTGCCCCATGGAACATCCAGATCGGCGTGGCCTTGAGGCGCTCGGCGATGGCGGCGTACGGGTCGGCTTCGTTCGCCACGGACTCCACGAACAATGACGCCCGCACCGCGTGCGGCGCCAGCACCGCGCCGCACACCGGCACGATGGCGGCAAACCGGTCCGGGTGTTCCAGCGCGATGTTCCAGCTGCCGTAACCGCCCATCGACATGCCGGTCAGGTACTGGCGCGCGGGATCGGCGCCGAACTCGGCGAGGGTGGCATCCAGCGCGGCCAGCGCGATGCGGTTGTTGATGCCCGACCATTCCTGCTCGTCCGGCGCCTGCGGCAACACCACCAGCGCCGGAAAGTCGCGCGCATGGTCACGCAGGTAAGGCCCCACGCCGGCGTGGGTCTGCTGGCGGCCGTCACTGCCGCGCTCACCCGAACCGTGCAGGAACAACACCACCGGCAGTGAACCCCGCTGGGCCTGTGCATCGCGCGGCACGAACACCTGGTAGCGCGATTCGCGCCCGTCCACCGTGACCGTGCGTCTGACGAACTGCCCGCTGTCCGATGTACGCGCCGACGCGATGCCGCTCACCGCCAGCATCGCCAGTACCACCCACCACCAACCACCCGTTCGCCGTGCCATGGCCTGTCCTTCACTGGAATCGTTTCCAGTCTAGGCGGCACACCGCCGGTGGGCATCTTGCAGTGCATCAGTCCGGGCGCGGTACCGAGGCCAGGATATCCAGCTGTTCGATCGCCTCGGGGTGGCCCTCGGCGGCGGCGGCCTGCACCTGGGCCAGGCTGGGGTGCAGCACCAGCAGGATCGGGTTCTCGCACACCGGGCAGTCGAACTCGGCCTCGTCTTCGTGCAGCTCCATGCTCATCTGGCGCGCGCTGCCCTGCCATTCGCAGGCGGGGCAGGTGTGGTTCTGGTCGCGCCAGCCGGCGGCGAAGTAGTTGTCGAGGGTCAGGGCCATGTCGGGAAACCGGTCAGTGCAGCAGGATCAGGGTGGCCAGGCCCAGGAAGCTGAAGAAGCCCATGACGTCGGTGACCGCGGTGACCACCACGGTGCCGGCCACGGCCGGGTCCACGTTCATGCGCTTGAGCAGCAGCGGCAGCAGCACGCCGGCCAGCGCCGCGGCACAGAAGTTGATGATCAACGCCAGGGTGATCACCAGCGACAGCAGGAAACTGTGGAACCACAGGTAGGCGATGATGCCCACCACGGTGCCGATCAGGGTGCCGTTGATCAGCGCCACCCGCGATTCCTTCCACAGCAGGATGCGCGCGTTGCTCTGGCCGACCTGGCCGAGCGCGATGCCGCGCACCATCAGGGTCAGCACCTGCACCGCCGCGTTGCCGCCGACGCCGGCCACGATCGGCATCAGCACCGCCAACGCCACCACCTTCTGCAGGGTCAGCTCGAACTGGCCGATCACCGTGGCCGCCAGGAACGCGGTGCACAGGTTGATGCCCAGCCACACCACGCGGCCGCGTACGGCGCGCTTGATCGGGGAGAAGAGGTCTTCCTCTTCGTCCAGGCCGGCCGCGCCCAAGGCCTGGTGCTCGGCCTGCGAACGGATGATGTCCACCACGTCATCGATGGTGATGCGGCCGAGCAGGATGTTGTTGTCGTCCACCACCGGTGCGGACACCCAGTCATGGTCGGAGAACTGCCGGGCCACTTCGTCGGCGCTCTCGCCCACGTCGATGGCCGGCTGCTCGTCGTCGATCAGCCGGTTGATCGGGGTGCTGTCCTCATGGGTCACCAGCGAGGCCAGCGACAGCCGGCCCAGGTACTGGTGGCGGCGGCTGACCACGAACAGGTGGTCGGTGTGGTCGGGCAGTTCGCCGCGCAGGCGCAGGTAGCGCAGCACCACGTCGACGTTGACGTCGGCGCGCACGGTCACCACGTCCGGGTTCATCAGGCGGCCGGCGCTGTCCTCGGGATAGGACAGGACCTGCTCGAGCCGCTCGCGGTTCTCGCGGTCCATCGACTTGAGCACTTCGTCGATGACCGTGTCGGGCAGGTCTTCGACCAGGTCGGCCAGGTCATCGATGTCCAGGTCTTCGACCGCGGCGATGATTTCGTCCGGGTCCATGTCGGCCAGCAGGCTTTCGCGCACTTCCTCGCCGACGTGGACCAGCACCTCGCCATCGTCTTCCGGGTCGACCAGCCCCCACACCACTTCGCGCTTGCCCGGCGGCAGCGATTCCAGCAGGTTGCCGATCTCGGCCGGCGCCAGCGTATTGACCAGCCGGCGCACCGGACCCAGCCGCCCGCTGTCCAGTGCATCGGACAACAGTCGCAACTGGCGCGCCGTCTTGTCGTGGCGTACGGCTTCGGCCATGCACAGCTCCCGCGGCAGAAAGAAAAAAGGCCGCTATGCCGGACAGGATGCGGCAGAGGGGGTGGTCACCGCGTCATTATCGCTTGGATGGATGACAGATGGTTATTGATTGCTGTCGATCCAACGTTCGATACCGCGCCGGTCGCGCGCGGCCAGCAGTTTTGGCGCGGCGGCCTGCAGCGCGGCCAGGTCGCTGTCGCGCACCGCGCGGCGCACTTCCAGCAGCGTGCCGGGGTGCAGGCTGAACTCGGTCAGGCCGAGCGCCAGCAGCATGCGGGTCATGCGCGGGTCGCCGGCGATCTCGCCGCATACCGCCACCGGTACGTCGTGTTCGCGGCCGGTGCGCAGGATGTGCGCCAGCAGGCGCAGTACCGCCGGGTGCAGGGGCGAATACAGCTCGCCCACCGCTTCGTTGTTGCGGTCGGCGGCGAGCAGGTACTGGACCAGGTCGTTGGTGCCGATCGACAGGAAGTCGACCAGGTCGATGAAGCTCTCCAGCGCGATCGCCGCGGCCGGTACTTCGATCATCGCCCCGAACGGGATGTGCTCGGCCACTTCGTGGCCCTCGGCGCGCAGCAGCTCGGCCTGCTTGTTCAAGCGGCGGCGCACCGCCAGCAGCTCCTCGCGGGTGCTGACCATCGGCAGCAGGATGCGCAGCTTGCCGTACGCCGAGGCGCGCAGGATCGCGCGCAGCTGGGTATCGGCCACCTTGGGCCGGGCCAGCGACAGGCGCACGCCGCGCAGGCCCAGCGCGGGATTCTCTTCGTTGCTCAACGTCAGGCCGGTGCGGTCGGCCTTGTCCGCGCCCAGGTCCAGGGTGCGGATGGTCACCGGCCGCCCGCTCATGCCGAGCGCGGCGTCGCGGTAGGTTTCGAACTGCTCCTGTTCGTCGGGCAGCTCATCGCGCTGCAGGAACAGGAACTCGGTGCGGTACAGGCCCAGTCCGTGCGCGCCCAGCGCATGCGCCTCGGTAACGTCTTCGCGCGATTCGGCGTTGGCCAGCAGGGCGATGTCGACGTTGTCGCGGGTGCGGCTGGGCTTGCTGCGCAGGCGGCCCAGCTCGCGCTGTTCGCGGGCCTGGTCGCGCAGGCGCGCGCGGTAATCGCGCAGGTCCGGCGGCAGCGGGTTGACGGTGATCTGGCCGGTGCTGCCGTCGATGCCCAGCACGTCGCCGTCGGAGATCTTCTGCAGCAGGTTGGGAATGTTGACGATCAACGGCAGGTGCAGGCTGCGCGCCAGGATCGCGCTGTGCGAGAGCGCGCTGCCGGCGGCGGTGACGATGCCGACCACGCCGTGCGCCTGCAGCTGGGCCAGCTCGGAGGGGGCGATGTTGTCGCAGACCAGGATTTCCCCGGCCAGCCCCTTCACGTCCGGCGGGCGCTTCTGCAGGAAGGCATGGATGCGCCCGATCACATGGTCCAGGTCGTCCATGCGGCTCTTCAGGTAGGCATCGTCCATGCCATCGAAGACCTTGGCCAGGCGATCGCGCTGCACGCGCAGCGCATAGCCGGCGCTATACGGGCCGCTGCGGATCAGCTCATCCAGGCCAAACAGCAGTTCGGGGTCGTCCAGCAGCAGCGCATGCAGGTCGAGGAATTCGCCCACTTCCTGGTTCAGTGCGCCCTGCAGGCGCTGGCGCAGGTCGTGCATTTCGGCGCGGGCGGCGTCCACCGCCAGGTGCAGGCGCTGCAGTTCGGCGGCCACCTGGGCCGGGGCGATGCGCTGCTCGGCCACGTCCAGTGCATGCGGCAGGCGCACCCGGGCACGCCCGAGTGCATTGCCGCGCGAGGCCCCGTGGCCGGCCAGCAGCAGGGCGCCGGACGCAGTCCGTGCCGGCGTGCTGGAACCCGGTCGCGACGGTGGCCCCGGCATGCTCAGCTGTCCTCGTCGAAGCGTCGCTCGAACAGGCCCACCACGGCTTCCATGGCGGCGGCCTCGTCCTCGCCATCGATGCGCACGGTAACCGGAGTGCCCTGGCCGGCGGCCAGCAGCATCACGCCCATGATGCTCTTGGCGTTGATCTCGCGGCCGCGCGCAATCATGGTCACGTTGCAGCGGAAGGGAGCCAGCACCTGCACCAGCTTTGCAGTGGCGCGGGCATGCAGGCCCAGGCGGTTGGATACGGTGAGTTCACGTTCAAGCATCGTCGACAATCGCTCCATTGCGAGTGCCCGCCGCCGCAGTGGCGGGCAGTTGATCCAGTCCCTGTTCCGGATAATTCATCACTCGCAACAACATCGGCAGGCTCAGCGCCGAGACCCGGCGTGCCGGGGTGCCCAGGCGGGCCAGCTGCGCTGCCAGATTGCTCGGGCTGGCGCCATACAGGTCGGTCAGGATCAAAACGCCCTCACCGCTGTCCACACGCCGCAGGGCGGCCGAGGCGAGCGGGAGCAGGGCATCCATGTCTGCGTCGAACGGTACTTCGAAAGCTTCGGTCTTCAGCGGCAGGTGCCGCAGGAGTCGGGTCGCCACGTCCAGCAGGGACGTGCCGACGCCGGGATGCGTTACAAGGAGAATGCCACAGGTCATTGCCGAACGTTAACATCCCAACATGAATTGGGGATACACCACGGTAGCAACGGACCGTTGGTCCGTTGGCTTTGATGCTTTGGCAGGCTCAATCCAGTTCGCGGTGGAACGTGGCCACTTCCGGCCAGCCCTGGTCGCGTGCGTGCCGGGCCAGGCGCTCGGCCAGGTACACCGAGCGGTGCTTGCCGCCGGTGCAGCCGAAGGCCACGGTGACGTAGCTGCGGGTGTCGTTGCCCAGGCGGGGCAGCCAGGTATCGAGGAAATCGATCAGCTGGTCCACGTACTTCTGCACGTCCGGCTGGGTGTCCAGGTACTCGCGTACCGGCGCTTCGCGGCCCGACATCGGCCGCAGCTCGGGGTTCCAGTGCGGGTTGGGCAGCACCCGGGCGTCGAACACGAAGTCGGCCTCGGCCGGCACGCCGCGCTTGTAGGCGAACGATTCGAACAGCAGCGACAGCTTGTTGCCGTGGTTCAGCGCGAACTCGGTCACCACTTTGCGGCGCAGCTGGTGCACGTTGAGGGTGGTGGTGTCGATCACCGCGTCGGCGGCGCGGCGCAGCGGGGCGGTCAGTTCGCGCTCGCGCGCGATCGCTTCGGGCAGTGACAGGCCCAGCTGGCTCAGCGGGTGGCGGCGGCGGGTGTCGGCGTAGCGCTTGAGCAGGGCTTCATCGGTGGCATCGAAGAACAGCAGCTGCGCGTCCAGCCCCGCAGCCTTGGCCTCTTCGCGCCAGTGCGACAGCTGGCTCAGGTCGCTCTGGCCGCGCACGTCGATGCCCACCGCCAGGCGGCGCGGGGCGTCGGCATCGTGCCCGGCCAGCAGGCTGCGCACGAAGTCCGGCAGCAGGTTGATCGGCAGGTTGTCCGAGCAGTAGTAGTCGAGGTCTTCGAAGGTCTTCAGCGCCACGGTCTTGCCGGAGCCGGACAGCCCGCTGACGATGATCAGGGTGGCGGCAGTGGGTTCGGCGGTGGCGTTCATGGGGTACGGCGTTCCAGCAGGTTGCTGTGGCGGGCGATGAACATCGCGGCCGGGTCGATGCCCTTGGTGCGCAGGATGTGCAGCCGGGTGGCCGCCTCGGTCAGCACCGACAGGTTGCGCCCGGGCATCACCGGCAGGGTGATCAGCGGCACGTCCAGGTCCAGCACGTGGCGGGTGCCCGAATCGCCGGTCAGGCGCTCGTAACCATGGGGGGTGGGTTCGGTCATGGGCTTGGTCAGGTGCACGATGAGCCGAAGGTACTTGTTCTTCTTTACCGCCGTGTCACCGAACATCTCGCGCACGTTGAGCACGCCCAGCCCGCGCACTTCCAGCAGGTCCTGCAGCAGTTCGGGGCAGGTGCCGTCGAGCACGTCCGGGGCGATCTGGGTGAATTCGGGGGCGTCGTCGGCCACCAGGCGGTGGCCACGGCTGAGCAGCTCCAGCGCCAGCTCGCTCTTGCCCGAACCGGCTTCGCCGGTGATCAGCACGCCGATGGAGTAGATCTCCATGAACACGCCATGCAGGATCACCCGGGGGGCCAGGGTCCGGGCCAGGTGGTAGGACAGGTGGTTGAGCAGTTCGTGACCGCGCTTGGGCGAGATCCACAGCGGGGTCTGCGATTCATCGGCGGCCGCACGCAGGTCTTCCGGGCAGGGCTGGTTGCGGGTGATCACCAGCGCCAGCGGGTGCGACTGCATGATGCGCTCGATGGTTTCCCAGCGCTGGCGCGAATCCAGCGAATCCAGCCAGGACAGCTCTTCGGTGCCCAGGATCTGCACCTTGTTGGGGTAGATGGCGTTGAGGTAGCCGGCCAGCGATGGGCGTCGCGAGACGGTGTTGCCGGCCTCCAGTTCGCGCCGCTCGCCCTTCTGCCCGGCCACCCAGCGCAGGCTCAGGCGGTCACGCTGCTGTTCGAACAGTTCACGCGCGGTGATGCTGGTATTCATGCGGCGCTCGCCGGCGGGGGGAATTCGATGACCTGGCGCAGGGCCGCCGCATCGCGCGCTTCGCGCAGCGCCTGGCGGATGGCCGGCTCGGAAAACAGCTCGGCCAGCTCGGACAGCAGCATCAGGTGTTGATGGGTGTAGTGGCTGGGCACGGCGATGGCGAATACCAGGTCCACCGGTTCATCGCCGCCGAAGTCGACCGGGGTCTCCAGCCGCAGCAGTGCTCCGCGGGGGCGTTCCAGCAGCGGCGCGCGGCCGTGGGGGATGGCGATGCCGTGGCCGATGGCGGTGCTGCCCAGCGTCTCGCGCTCGCGCAGGTTCGTGTAGAGCAGCTCGGCATTGGCTTCGCGGCAGGCCAGCAGCCGGGCGGCTGCCTTCAGCACACTGTCGCGATCGGCGGCCGGCAGCACCTGGGTGCGCACGGCCGCCAGTAGATCAGTCAAAGGCATGGAAAGGGGGAGCGGGGGCGTCAGACGCCATTGTCACCCAACGGAGCCGGAACCGGGGCATGCAGGTGCTTTTTCTCCTTGTGCTTGATCACCAGCTGGTCGAGCTTGTCGGCCAGGATGTCGATGGCGGCATACATGGTCTGGCCGTCGGCCTTGGCATGCAGCGCTTTTCCGGCGAGGGTCACGTCGGCGTCCACGTGATGCTGGGTCTTGTCCAGCTTGAGCGTCACCCGGATCTGGCAGTGCTGGTCGAAGTGTTTGCCAACCCGGCCAACCTTCTCGTTCACATAGCTCTGCAGGGCAGGGGTGACTTCCACGTTGTTGCCATACGTCTGAATTTCCATCGGTGCTTCTCCTCTTCGGATGTGCCAATGAACCTTCCCGCCCGGCGCGGTGGAGCGTCAGGCGATGCGTACTCGTTCGTGCGAGGCGGAAATGTTCATGGCCTCACGATACTTCGCCACGGTGCGGCGCGCCACCGGTATTCCCGAGGTCTTGAGCAGGTCAGCCAGCTTGGCGTCAGAAAGCGGCTTGCGCGGGTTCTCGTCATCGATCAGGCGCCGGATCATGGCCTGGATGGCGGTGCTGGAGGCCTCGCCGCCGCTGTCGGTATCGATCCCGGAGGCGAAGAAGGCGCGCAGCGCCAGGGTCCCGCGCGGGGTGCGCACGTACTTGCGGGCAATGGCCCGGGAAATGGTCGATTCGTGCAGGCCCAGCTCCCCGGCCACCTCGCGCAGGGTCAGCGGGCGCAGGGCCTGGGCACCGAACTCCAGGAAGGCGGCCTGTTGCTGCAGCAGGCAGCGCATGACCCGCAGCAGGGTCTCGCCGCGCGCCTCCAGCCCCTTCAGCAGCCAGCGCGCCTCCTGCAGGTGGGTACGCAGGTAGCCGGCGTCGCTTTCGCCACAGCGGCGGATCATCTGTTCATAGCCGCGGTGGATGACCACCTTGGGCCCGGCATGGCCGGCCAGGGCGGCCCGCCAGCTGCCGTTCTGGCGCCAGACCACGCAGTCGGGCACCACGTAGCTGTCGTGGGCCAGTTCGCCGATCTGGGTGCCCGGGCGCGGGTCCAGCGAGCGCAGCAGCTGCACGGCGGTGTCCACCGCCTCCACCGGCTCGCGCAGTTCATGGGCAATGCCGGCCACGCCGCTGCGCGGCAGGCGCTCCAGCGGGCCGTCGGCAATGCGCCGGGCCAGGGCCAGGCCGGGGGTCTGCGGGTCCAGCACGTCCAGCTGCAGCTGCAGGCATTCGCCCAGGCTGCGTGCGCCGACCCCGATCGGGTCGAAACGCTGGATCTGGTGCAGGACGGTGAGGATCTCGGCTTCATCGGCATGAATGGCCGGGAGCAGGGTTTCGGCGATGGCCGACAGCGGCTCGCGCAGGTAGCCGTCGTCCTCGAACGCGTCGATCAGCGCCGCGCCAATGCTGCGGTCGCGCCGCGACAGGTGCGACAGGTGCAGCTGCCACAGCAGGTGGTCGGCCAGGCTTTCGGTCTCGGCCACGCGCTCGGCGGCGCTGCCGTTGTCGTCATCGTCGAATGAACCACCGCTGCTGCCGCTGCTCCAGTCGCCTTCGCCGGGCGCCCAGTCATCGGCGCCGGACGGCGCAGAATCGCTGTCGCCGCCATTGTCGCGTTCGGCTACTTCGGGCGGGCGCTCATCGCTGTCAGGCGCGGCATCCAGCGTCGGTTCGGCGTTTTCAGCCCAGTCCAGCAGCGGGTTGGTTTCCACCGCCTCGGCGATTTCCAGCTCCAGTTCGGCGCTGGACATCTGCAACAGCTTGATGGCCTGACGCAGCTGCGGCGTCATGACCAGTTGTTGTCCCAGCGATGTCTGCAGCCGTGCTTTCATGCCTGTGCCGAACGGAGGGAAGGCGCTGCAGCGGCCGGCGGTCAGAGCTTGAAGGTCTCTCCAAGGTACACGCGGCGGACGTCTGCGTTTTCCAGGATCGCGTCTGGTGCCCCCTGCGCCAGCACGCTGCCTTCGTTGAGGATATACGCGCGGTCGCAGATTCCCAAGGTTTCGCGCACATTGTGGTCGGTGATTAGTACCCCGATGCCACGCTGCTTGAGGTGGGTGACGATGCGCTGGATCTCGCCGACCGAGATCGGGTCGACGCCGGCGAACGGCTCGTCGAGCAGGATCAGGCGCGGCTTGGCGGCCAGCGCACGGGCGATTTCGCAGCGGCGGCGCTCGCCGCCGGACAGGCTGGCGCCCAGCTGGTCGGCCACGTGGTTGATCTGCAGCTCGTCCAGCAGCGAATTCAGCTCCTTCTCGCGGCCGGACTTGTCCAGGTCCTCGCGCAGCTCCAGCACCAGGCGCAGGTTGTCGGCCACGGTCAGCTTGCGGAACACCGACGGTTCCTGCGGCAGGTAGCCCACGCCCTGCTTGGCGCGGGTGTACATGGGGTCGGCGGTGATGTCCTTGCCGTCCAGCACGATGCTGCCGGCGTCGGCCTCGACCAGGCCGACGATCATGTAGAAGCAGGTGGTCTTGCCGGCGCCGTTGGGGCCGAGCAGGCCGACCACTTCACCGGCATCCAGGGTCAAGCCGAATTCCTTGACCACTTCGCGCTGCTTGTAGCGCTTGCGCAGGCCTTTGGCGACGAGCATTACTTCTTGCTCCCAGCGGTGGGGACGGTGGCCTTGGCCGGGGCAGCCGCCGGCTTGGCGGCCGGGGCGGCACCCTTGTTCTTGGGCGGGATGACCGTGCGCACGCGGCCCTTGTCGCCGCCGCCGCCGCTGTTCATCTCACCGGTCCGGGTGTTGTAGATCATGTGCTGGCCGCTGTTGGTGCCCTGCGCGCTTTCGACCTTGTAGTTGCCGGTCAGGGTGATGATCTCGCCCTTGATGTCGTAGTCGATCTTGTCGGCGCGGGCATTCATCCAGGTGCCGTCATCCAGCTGCTGCTTCAGCGTGGCTTGCTTGCCGGTGAAAATCGCGCGCACCGCTTCGCCGTCCTTCATGTGGACGTCGGCCTGGGCGGCGCGGATCTCCAGGGTGCCCTGGGTGATGACCACGCTGTTGGACAGCTTGATGACGCCATCGCCGAGGAACGACCCGGACTGCGCACCGGACTCGATGGTCATTTCCTGGTCGCGGTCCGAGCTCTTCGCCTGCACGGCGACGGCGGGAGCCATCAGGCTGAGGGCGAAAACAGCGGCGTAGAGAATCTTCATGACGTGGGGCTTTCCTGCCGGATTCGGGGGAACGGTCAATGCCGTGGTGGGAGTATCGCTGCGGATCATTGACGGGGGGTGTAACGCGTCTTGACCTGGCTCAGGAACTGGTAGGTCTTGTCGCTGGAATTGAGTGCAAAACCCACGCCGGACTGGACCATGCCCGGTCGGGTCAGGGTCACCAGCCCGTCCGAGGTGGCCCGGTTTTCCTTGGGGAACACGTCCAGCTGCTCGGTGCGGAAAGTGGTGGGCGGGATGGTCGGCACGCGCGGGCTGTCGCCACTGACGTTGCCGGTCAGGCGCAGCTTGTCGCCGGTGGCGCTGACCCAGCCGGTGTCGCTGCGCAGTTCCCAGTGGTTGCCGTCGCGGTCGGGCAGCAGGAACAGCGGGGTCTGGATGGTCATGGTTTCATCGCTGCGGGTGCGCTCCAGCAGCGGCGCGCGCAACGTGGTCGACTCATGGCCCTGTTCGTCCAGCGCGATGATCTGGAAATCGTGCAGCACGTAATCCTTGCTGGCATCGTCGCCCACGGGCAGCGGCGCCTTGTCGCGGTCGCGCAGCAGCGACCAGCCGCTCAGCAACGCGCCGACGAGCAGCAGGGCACCCAGTCCGGTCCGCCAGCTCATGCGCCGAACCTCGCCAGCACCGCGTCCACGTGGCCCTGCGCGGCCAGCAGCACGTCGCACAGCTCGCGGGCGGCGCCCCGGCCGCCATCGGCGCGGGTCTGCCAGTGCACGCGCTCGGCGATCCAGGGGTGGGCGTTGGCGGGTGCCACCGCCAGCCCTACCGCGCACAGCGGGGCCAGGTCGGGCAGGTCATCGCCCATGAAGGCCACCTGGTCCAGCCCGATGCCGTGCTGGTCGCAGAGGGCGCGCACGCTGGCCAGCTTGTCGCCGACCGCGATCTGGGTATCGATGCCCAGGTCCGCGCCACGCTTCTGCGCCGACAGGCTGTTGCGCGCGGTGATCAGCACGGGGTGGATGCCGTGCTGCTGCAGCAGTTTCAGGCCAAGTCCGTCCTGCACGTAATACGCCTTGCTCTCGTTGCCATCACGGTCGTAGTAGAGCCGACCGTCGGTGAGTGTGCCGTCCACGTCGAAACAGGCCAACCGGATACGGCCGGCAACGGCATGCAGGTGGGACGGGAAACCGGGCAGCGGGGAATAGGGCATCAGGAGCGCAGGTCAGCTGAATGGAGGAGTGTCACTGTGGTTTAAACCACCCGGGCCCGCAACAGGTCATGAATGTTGAGGGCGCCAACCGCGCGGCCCTCGCCATCGACCACGATCAGGCCGTTGATCTGCTGGGTTTCCATGACCCTGGCCGCTTCCACGGCCAGCTGGTCGGCGCCGATGGTACGCGGGGTGCGGGTCATCACATCGACGATGCGCGCGCTGCGCACGTCCAGGTCGCTGTCCAGGGCGCGGCGCAGGTCGCCGTCGGTGAACAGGCCCACCAGGCGCTGGTCGGCATCGACCACGGCGGTCATGCCCAGCCGCTTGCGGCTCATTTCCACCAGCGCCTCGCTCAGGCTGGCGTTCTCGCCTACCTGGGGCAGCTCCTCGCCGCTGTGCATCACGTCGGTGATGTGCAGCAGCAGGCGCCGGCCCAGGCTGCCGGCCGGGTGCGAGCGGGCGAAGTCGTCGGCGGTGAAGCCGCGCGCGTCCAGCAGGGCCACCGCCAGCGCATCGCCCATCGCCAGCGAGGCGGTGGTGCTGGAGGTCGGGGCCAGGGCCAGCGGGCAGGCTTCCGCCGGCACGCTTACGTCCAGGTGCACGTCGGCGGCCAGCGCCAGCGAGGAGCCGGGGCGGCCGGTCATGGCGATCAGCCGGTTGCCCTGGCGCTTGAGCACCGGCAGCAGCATCAGCACTTCGTCCGATTCACCGGAATAGGACAGGGCCAGCACCACGTCGGCCTCGGTGATCATGCCCAGGTCGCCGTGGCCGGCTTCACCGGGGTGCACATAGAACGCAGGGGTGCCGGTGGAGGCCAGCGTGGCGGCGATCTTGCGGGCCACATGGCCGGACTTGCCCATGCCGGTGGCGACCACCCGGCCGCGGCTTTCCAGCACCAGCTGGCAGGCCTGGCTGAACCCCTCGCCCAAGCGTTCGGCTACTGCCGCAAGGGCATCGCGCTCGATCTCGAACACGCGGCGGCCGCTGGCAACCAGCGCGGCCGGGTCGGCGGATGAGGGGGGCAGGGGCGATACAGCCATGCGGGCGCCACGCGGAAGAGTAGAATGAGCGCACATTTTATTAGGAAAGCCCGTTGGACGCCGAGACCATCCGCAAATTGATCGAAGACGGCCTGCCGGGCGCCCGCGCGGACGTGCAGGGCGATGACGGCGTGCATTTCGAGGCCACCGTGGTTTCCGACGCCTTTGCCGGCAAAATGCCGCTGGCGCGCCACCGGATGGTCTATGCCACCCTGGGCGATCTGATGGGCGGGGCGATTCATGCCTTGGCGCTGAAGACCATCACGCCGGCTGAGGCTGGCTGAGTTCCCCGGGTCCCGCGCAGCCGACCAACGGTCGGCGCTACCTTTTTCTCCTCTAATCCGCAGAATCCATGGCCAAGATCGTAGTGACCGGCGGCAAGCCGCTGCACGGTGAAGTGAACATTTCCGGCGCCAAGAACGCCGTCCTCCCCATCCTGTGCGCGACCCTGCTGGCCGATGCACCGGTGGAAATCACCAACGTGCCGCACCTGCACGACGTGGTGACCACGGTGAAGCTGCTCAGCGAGCTGGGTGCCAAGGTCACCATCGACCAGGGCACGCTGTCGCGCGGCAGCGCGATCGTGGTCGACCCGCGCCCGGTCAACCAGCATGTGGCCCCATATGAGCTGGTGCGCACCATGCGCGCCTCGATCCTGGTGCTGGGCCCGCTGCTGGCCCGCTTCGGCGCGGCCGAAGTGTCGCTGCCCGGCGGCTGCGCGATCGGTTCGCGCCCGGTCGACCAGCACATCAAGGGCCTGCAGGCGCTGGGTGCGGAGATCGTGGTCGAGAACGGCTTCATCAAGGCCCACGCCAAGCGCCTGAAGGGCGCGCACTTCACCTTCGACATGGTGAGCGTGACCGGCACCGAGAACGTGCTGATGGCCGCCGTGCTGGCCGAAGGCACCACGGTGCTGGACAACGCGGCGATGGAACCGGAAGTCACCGACCTGGCGCACTGCCTGATCGCGCTGGGCGCGAAGATCGAAGGCCTGGGCACCGCCCGGCTGGTGATCGAAGGCGTCGAACGCCTGTCCGGCGGCCGCCATGAAGTGCTGCCCGACCGCATCGAAACCGGCACCTTTCTGGTGGCCGCGGCGATGACCGGCGGCAAGGTCACGGTCAACCGTGCCCGCCCGAACACGATGGATGCGGTGCTGGCCAAGCTGGTCGAAGCCGGTGCGAAGATCGACACCACCGACGACAGCATCACCCTGGACATGCAGGGCAAGCGCCCGTGCGCGGTCAACCTGACCACCGCGGTGTACCCGGCGTTCCCCACCGACATGCAGGCGCAGTTCATGGCGCTCAACTGCGTGGCCGACGGCGTGGGCGTGATCAATGAAACGATCTTCGAAAACCGTTTCATGCACGTCAACGAACTGCTGCGCCTGGGCGCGGACATCCAGGTCGAAGGCCACACCGCGATCGTGCGCGGTTCGGAACAGCTGAGCGGCGCGCCGGTGATGGCCACCGACCTGCGCGCGTCGGCCTCGCTGATCCTGGCCGGGCTGATGGCCGAAGGTGATACCACCATCGACCGCATCTACCACCTGGACCGCGGCTACGAAAACATCGAAGAAAAGCTGTCGTCGCTGGGCGCAACGATCCGGCGCGTCGCATGATCCTGCGCGGCCAGTTCACCCGCCGCCGCAAGGCGCTGCTGATCCTGGTGCTGGTGGTGCTGGGCTGGCTGGGCTACGCCTGGTATGCCGACATCGCCATCACCCAGGGGCTGGAACAGCAGGACATGGACTGGAACGGCGATGGCACGGTCAGCCGCACCGAGGTGCTGCAGGCGTTCTACGCCGTGGGCGTGACCACGACGGTGGAAGGCAACCGCCATTGCCGCTCGTTCTACTGGCGAAAGACCGGCGAGCAGATCCGCGTGGACTGCAAGACAGTGTTCCAGGCAGAAACGCCCGCGAAATGAAACAAGGCCCGCTGATGCGGGCCTTGTTCTTTAGCGATTATTTGAACGACTTGATGGTCAGGTCCAGCGCGTCCTTGCCGCCTTCGCGCTGCAGCAGCCGCGCCGGCACCGGGAAGTCCTTGACCACCCAGGCAATCAGTTCCTTGTTGCCGTCCACGCGCGCGACCTTGGTGGCGTCGTAGGCCTTGCCGCCCACGTTGACCTGTTCCTTGCCGACCACCTTGTAGGTCATCGGCTTGACCCGGCCTTCGTCGACCATGCGGTAGGTCAGCGGCTTGCCGGCGGCCAGGTCACGGGCGATGGCCAGGTTGATCAGCAGGGCATCCATGTCGCCGGCCTTGAGCGCCACCGGGCCGGCACGCTCGGGCTTGATGTCGCCGGTCCAGGTCGCCTGGTTCTTGGTCCAGTCGTAGTTGGCCTGCACGTTGCGCTTCTTAACCAGCAGCACCGAGCTGTCCTTGCTGCTGAGCGGGCGCAGGCGACCGTTGGCTTCTTCGAACACGGTGTTCTGGCTGAGCGTGGCCATCGGGCTGCGCACGTCCAGGCTGTACTTCCAGGTGTTGCCGTCGGCCTTGGCCAGGGTCATGGTGCCCGGGGCCTGCACACCCATGTAGTTGGCCTGGTACTGCGCGGTGAACGGCTCCATCGCCATCGCCGGCAGGCTGATGACGGCCAGGGCGCCGGCGGCGATCCAGGTCAGCGGGCGGGTCGGAATGCTCATGCTCAAACTCCTTGGTATTCGATCAGGCGCAGGTCGATCCGATCCTGACCGTCTTCGCGTTGCAGGATGCGCACCGGGGTGGGAACCCCGTTGGCGATCCAGAGGATGGTTTCATCGTTGCCGCCGTTGGTGCGATACACCCGCAGCGCGTTGTAGGAAAGCTCGCCCACCTGGACGTTTTCGGTATCCGGTGCGGCCTGGTAGTCATGCTGGCGCACCCGGCCCATATCCGCATAACGGTAATGCATCTGCCCGCCCGGGCGCGCATCGCGCATGATCGCCAGATTCAGCAGCAGCGCGCTCTGGTCGCCCGGCTGCAGCGGAACCGGCTGGGTGCGCTCCTTTTTCAGGTCGCCCACCCACTGTGCGGTACCGGCCTTCCAGTCGTAGGTACCGGTGACCTTCTTGCCCAGGAACAGGCCCTTGCGCACGGTCGCCTGGCTCAGCGGCACGTAAGTGGCGCCGTGTTTCTCGAACACGGTGCTCTGTTCAATGTTCAGGCCCAGCACGCTGGCGAAGCCGCGCCGGCCCACCACCTGCATGTCCACCCGCCACTGGTCGCCCCCGGTATGGGTGACGCGCATGGTCGCATCGCCGGCTTCCTTGCCCTTGTACAGGGCCTGGTAGGTGGCGGTGAACGGCTCCAGCGGCGGCGCTTCCCAGGAACTGGGCGGCGGCAGCACCGGCAGTTCCGGCGGGGTGGGTTCCTGCGCCTGCGCGATCGCAACCGTGCACAGCAGGGAGGCGAGCAGCACCAGCGGTTTGGACAGAGTGGTTTTCATGCGCGCGCGGAAGCGGGGGAAGGGGAAGGATGCCAGCGCCCGGGTCAGCGGCGCGTGTGCGCCGCAGTCAGGGGGTCAGCTGTCCGGCGCAATCTAGGCGCAGGGGACTGAACAGGGGGTGGCCGTCAACCTCCAGCTGACCGTTGCGTTCAGTTACGCGGCCGGCCACCAGCCACTGCAGGCTGGCGATCAGCAGCGGGTGCTCCACTGCCAGCACGCGCTGGGCCAGCTGTTCGGGGCTGTCGCCGGGCAGGACCGGCACCCGCGCCTGGGCCAGCACCGTGCCCGCATCCAGTTCGGGCACCACGAAGTGCACGCTGGCCCCGGCTTCGGCGTCGCCGGCCTCCAGCGCGCGGGCGTGGGTGTGCAGCCCCTTGTAAAGCGGCAGCAGCGACGGATGGATGTTCACCAGCCGGCCGGCGAAACGCTGCACGAAGGCTTCGCCCAGGATGCGCATGTAACCGGCGCAGACCACCCAGTCCGGGGCGAAGGCTGCAAGCGCATCGCCAAGCGCGGCATCGAACGCGGCGCGGTCGGCGAAGTCCTTGGGCGAGCGCGCCCAGCGCTGCCCGGGCGCGACCTTCTGCAGGGCCGAGGCGTCGGGCTTGTCCGACAGCACCGCCACCACCTCGGCGTCGAGCGTGCCGGCGGCGATCGCATCGACGATCGCCTGCAGGTTGCTGCCACGGCCGGAGGCCAGCACCGCGATGCGGCTGGGTGAAGTCATTTCAGTACGTTCCGCTTGAGCAGGGGCCAGGTGAGCAGCGCGCCTACCGTCGCCAGCAGCATGTCCGCATGGGCATCCCACATATCGCCCTGCTGGCCGTTGTACGACTCGGCCGCTTCGGGCGACAACAACAGGGCGATGCCCCATTCAAACCATTCGTAGACCAGGCTGGAACACATCACCGCCATCACCGCCAGCGCGAAGGCCTGGCCGATGCGCAGTGCCGGCCAGGCATGCCGCGCCAGCTGGGTCAGCGCCGGGGTGAAGCAGACGCCGTACAGCAGGTGGATCAGGCGGTCGAAGTGGTTGCGCTCCCAGCCAAAGGCCGCGTTCGGCGACCAGTGCACCGCCGCCTGCAGCCATGCGTCATACGGAACGTTGGAATACAGCCAGCGCGCAGCGATGCAGTGGATGGCGATGAAGCCGCAGATGGCCGCGAACGCGCCGCTGCCCAACGTCCAGCGCCGGTCCACCCACCACAAGGCAACCAGCCCGATCACGGTGAGGCTGCTGTGCAGCCCTTGTTCGAGCGGCCACAGGGGCTGGATCCAGGTCAGCACGAATACCGCGAGCACGCAGGCGAACGCGACCTTCTTGGCCGGCGCCATGCGCTGCGCACGGGCCACGCCGGACACGGGCAGGGCACTGCCGTCGCTCATGCCGCGACCGTACCGTCTGAAGCGCTGAAGCTGGCCACCACTTCCGGGCGCAACAGCACGATCAGGGCGTACACGCCCAGCGCGATGCCGAGCGCGCCGGCCAGGCAGGCCGCACCGGCGGCGATCTTGCACAGCTTGTGCGAACGGCGCTCGGCCATGCGCCGCGCGCCAAGGATGTTCAAGGTGCCCAGCCCGGCGAAGATCGCGCCGGCCCCGACCATGATCGCCGCCAGCAGGGCCGGTTGGGCGTTGGGATTGGCGCTGTTGCTTTCGCTGATGTAGCCACCGGCGGCACCCAGCACCAGGATCGGCACCAACAGCAGTTCCAGCACGCCCAGGATGTAGAACAGGATCTTCAGCGTATGCAGGTGCGAGGCGACCTGATGCGGTGTCCAGCCGCGCGGAAAGTCCAGCGGCGGGGGCGTGGAAGACATCGGTGAACCTCAGGAGTAGGGGGTGGGGGTGGGGGCGTCGAATGCGGCCTTGACCGCCGGTCGCAGCAGCACGATCAGGGTGAACACGCCCAGCACCGTGCCCAGCGGCATCAACATGCACGACAGCGCGGCCACCATCAGGCACAACCTATGCCGACGCTGGCGGGCCAGGCAGCGCCCGGCGTACGCCATGAACGCGGCCAATGTGAGCCCGCACACGATCATGATCGACCCGATCACGATGGCCAGCCAACCAAGCAGACGGGCTTCATCGGGGGATGCGGGCTGGCCGCCCACGTTCACCGGGACCGCCCCGTTCAGCGTGCCGATCCCCATCCCCACGTAAATCAGGGGGAATAGCGAGAACAGCGCGGTCAGACCGGCCACGACGTAATGGAAGATCGACAGCAGCCGTAGTTGCGAGGCGTCTTCAAGGGATAGGTCAAGGGCTGTCGGCTCAGGCGCTGTCATCAGACGTTCCGCTCGAAAGTAGCCTTGACCGGTGTACGGGTCAGCAGGATGACCGTCGGAATGGCCAGCACGAATGCCGGGCCACAGAAGATCGCCACGCAGGAGGCCACCATGCACAGCTTGAAGCTGCTACGCCGGACAAGACAAAAGCCCACGGTGGCCAGCACGGCGGCAAAAATCGCAGGCACGGCCGTCATGAACCAAAGGATGAGCATGGACCACGGCGCTTCCGGGCGCACCTCGATGGGCATGTCCATCATCATCCGGTTGACGATCCACCACGACGGAACGGTCCACAACAGCAGCAGTGCTGCGGCCGCGAAGTACAGTCGTGGCAACCAGCGCAGCATGCGTACGTCGCCCTGGCTGAGGCCAGGGCGAGAAGGTGGAAGGGGAATCGGTGCATCCATGCGCAACTCCTTCAGTGGAATGTCAGCCGATCCGCACGCGTTCGGTGCCGTCGGCCTGGGTGACCTTGCCGATGGTCCACTGCGCCAGGCCCTGGGCCTCGACGGCGGCGGCCACGCTGGCCACCTGGTCCGCGGCGACGATCAGCACGAAGCCGATGCCGCAGTTGAAGGTGCGCCACATTTCGCTGTCGGCCACCGCGCCTTCGCGCTGCAGCCACTGGAACACCGGCGGCAGGGTCCAGGACGACGCGTCGATGTCCAGGCCCAGGCCCTCGGGCACCACGCGGATGATGTTCTCGGTCAGGCCACCACCGGTGATGTGCGCCATGCCGTGGATGGCCGCGCCGTGGCTCTTGAGCAGGGCCAGGATCGGCTTCACGTACAGGCGGGTCGGCGCCATCAGCGCATCGACCAGCTTGACCCCGCCTTCCAGCTCCAGGTCGGCCGGGCGGCCGGCGCGGTCGTAGATGCGGCGGACCAGCGAATAGCCGTTGGAATGCGGGCCGGAGGAGGCGATGCCGATCAGCACGTCGCCTTCAGCGACGCTGGCGCCGTCCTTCAGTTCGCTCTTCTCCACGCCGGCCACGGTGAAGCCAGCCAGGTCGTACTCGCCCGGGGCATACATGTCGGGCATTTCAGCGGTTTCGCCGCCGATCAGCGCACAGCCGGCCTCGGTGCAGCCGTTGGCGATGCCGCCCACGACCGCCGCGGCGGTGTCGATGTCCAGCTTGCCGGTGGCGAAATAGTCCAGGAAGAACAGCGGCTCGGCGCCCTGCACCAGCACGTCGTTCACGCACATGGCGACCAGGTCGATGCCGATCGTGTCGTGGCGGCCCAGCTGTTGTGCCAGCTTCAGCTTCGTGCCAACGCCATCCGTACCCGACACCAGCACCGGCTCGCGGTACTTGCTGGACAGGTCGAACAGGGCCCCGAACCCGCCCAGGCCACCCATCACCTCGGGCCGGAAGCTGCGCTTCACCAGCGGTTTGATGCGCTCGACCAGTTCATTGCCCGCGTCGATGTCGACGCCGGCGTCGCGGTAGGTCAGGGGGGAGGGGTTGGACGGGGAATTGGTCACGGGCGTCGGCGCTGCGCTGGGGTGAAAGGGGGATTTTAACAGGCCACGTTGGCGCGCAGGCCCTATTCGGGCAACAATTCCCCCCGGATACGCTCAATGGAAGTCCTGATGCGCCGCAGCCTCTTTGTAATGATGTTCCTCGCGCTGTGCCTGCCGGTGGCCACGATGGCCCAGAGCGGCCTGCGTACCGAAGGCGACGTGGCCACGGCCAGCGGGGCCTACGAGGCCGAAGTGCCGGTCAACAGCCAGGGCGAGTCCGACCGCAACGGGGCCCTGGCCCGCGCGCTGGGCAACGTGCTGACCAAGCTGTCGGGCGACCGCAGCGTGCTGTCCCGCCCGGGCGTGATGCAGGCCCTGCGTGATGCGAAGAACTACGTGGCCAGCTATGACTACCGCCAGGACCAGAGCACCTCGGCCAGCGGCGCCCCCAGCTACCGCACCATGCTGGTGGCCCGGTTCCGCCAGGACGACGTGGACGGCCTGATTTCGGCGCTGGGCCTGCCGCTGTGGCCGCAGCCGCGGCCCAAGCCGGTGGTCTGGCTGGCCATTGATGACGGGACCGGCCCGCGGCTGGTCACCGTGCAGCAGGCCAATGCAGCCCGCCCGTTGCTGAACCGGGCCATTGAGCGCGGCTTCAAGCTCGGCCTGCCCACCGGCAGTGCCGCCGAGCAGGCCGTGGTCGGCTCGATCTGGCGCCAGGACACCGCCGCCGTGGCCCGCGCGTCCTCGCGCTATGCCCCGCCGATGCAGCTGGTCGGCAAGCTCTACCGTGATGCCACCGGCGGCTGGGTGGCCGACTGGGTGTTCGTGGATGGCGGCAAGGAGCTGAACAAGTGGACGGTCAAGGACAGCGATGCCCGCCGTGCGATGTCCAGCGGCGCCGACGGCGCGGCTGACGCGCTGGTCAAGCGCTACGCCAAGGCCGGTGCGGCCACCGGCGCGGCCGGCACCTACACCATCGCCGTGATCGGGATCGACAGCGCCGAGGACTACATGCGCCTGGCCGCCGGCCTGCGCGAGAACCCGGTGGTGCGCAACATCACCCCGCTGCGCGCCTCGGGCAACCGCCTGGAGCTGTCGCTGGAGATGACGGCCGGCCTGGCCGGGCTGAACCGCATGCTGGGCGACAACGGGGTGATCGTGCCGCTGGCCCCGCTGCCGGTGCCGATCGACGAGGATGCCGCGCCCGGCACCCCGCCGCCGCCTGCCAGCAACGAGTACCGCCTGCGATGATCCTCACCCCGGAAGCCGAAATCGCGCAGTTCCTGCGCCGCATCAAGTACATCCTGTTCGCGCTGGCGGTGGGCTGGGTGGTGTGGCTGCTGGCCCCGATCCTGACCCCGTTCGTGCTCGCCCTGGCGCTGGCCTGGCTGGGCGACCCGCTGGTGGACCGGATCGAGGCCAACGGCCGCTCGCGCAACACCGGCGTGGTGCTGGTGTTCGTGGCGATGGTGCTGGTGATCACCGCCGCGCTGCTAATCCTGGTGCCGATGATCGAACGCCAGATTTCCACCCTGATCGCGGCCATTCCGCAGGCCCAGCAGTGGCTGATGGAGAAGGCCATTCCGTGGTTCGAGCAGAAGACCGGCATGGAAATCATGCCGTGGCTGGAGCCGGACCGCCTGATCGACTGGGTGCGCAGCCATTGGGAACAGGCCGGTGGCTTCGCCAAGACCTTCTTCGGCTACGTGTCGCGCTCCGGCTTTGCGATGGTGACCTGGGTGGTCAACATCCTGCTGCTGCCGATCCTGGCGTTCTACTTCCTGCGCGACTGGGACAAGCTGGTCGAGCGCGTCGCCTCGACCATCCCGCGCAACCACGTGGGCACCATCACCAAGCTGGCGCGTGAATCCAACGAAGTACTGGGCGCGTTCATCCGCGGCCAGTTCCTGGT
This sequence comes from Stenotrophomonas sp. FBCC-B152, assembly GCF_059134105.1. Classification (NCBI taxonomy): domain Bacteria; kingdom Pseudomonadati; phylum Pseudomonadota; class Gammaproteobacteria; order Lysobacterales; family Lysobacteraceae; genus Stenotrophomonas; species Stenotrophomonas sp. FBCC-B152. The sequence goes on from NZ_CP101442.1 coordinate 563,467, forward strand.
GATGGTCGCACTCGGGCTGATCTACGCCATCGGCCTGTCGCTGGTGGGCCTGAAGCTGGGCCTGCTGATCGGCCTGATCGCCGGCCTGATCAGCTTCATCCCGTACCTGGGCGCCACCACCGGCATCGTCATGGCGGTGCTGGCCGCGCTGGTGCAGGCGCAGGGCTTCGACCTGAAGCTGCTGATCCTGGTCGGCGTGGTGTTCACCGTGGGCCAGCTGCTGGAAAGCTACGTGCTCACCCCGCGCATCGTGGGCGACAAGATCGGCCTGCACCCGGTGGCGGTGATCTTCGCGGTGATGGCCGGTGGCCAGCTGTTCGGCTTCCTGGGCATGCTGCTGGCGCTGCCGGTGGCGGCGGTCAGCAATGTGCTGCTGCGCTATGCGCACCTGCGCTACCGCGAGAGCGAGCTGTATGCCGGCGAGAAGACCGCGATCGTGCTGGATTCGTACATCGACAAGCCGACCCTGATCGTCGATGCGCCGAAGGGCCCGGACCTGAAGTGAGCGTAGTGCCGCAGCTGCCGCTTGCCCTGCGCTACCCGCAGGACGAGCGGCTGGAAACCTTCATCGGCGCACCGGATGGTGCGCTGGCGCAGCTGCGCGCCATTGCCGTGGGCGAGGACCAGCACTGGGTGTACCTGGAAGGGGCGGCCGGCACCGGCAAGACCCACCAGGCGCTGGCGATGTGTTCGCTGGCCGAACAGGCCGGGCGGCAGCCGACCTACCTGCCGCTGAAGGCGGTGGTGGGGCGCACACGCGCGGCGCTGGAATCGCTGGAGGGCCGCGACCTGGTGGCGCTGGATGGGCTGGACGCGGTGGCCGGGAACCGCGACGACGAAGTGGCCTTGTTCGATTTCCATAACCGCGCGCGCAGTGCCGGCATCACCTTGATGTACACCGCGCAGCACGCGCCGGACCAGCTGGGCCTGGTGCTGCCCGACCTGCGCTCGCGCCTGCAGCAGTGCGTGCGCGTGGTGCTGCAGCCACTGGATGACGAAGGCCGCGCAGCGGTGCTGCGTGAGCGCGCGGCGCGGCGGGGGTTGTCGATTGATGAGGCCGCTATTGAGTGGCTGCTCACCCGCACCGGGCGGGAGCTGGGCAGCCTGGTGAGCCTGCTGGACTGGCTGGACCGGGAGTCGCTGGCCGCGCAGCGGCGCATTACCGTGCCGTTTCTGCGGCAGGTGGTGGAAGAGGGCTCTCACCGGTTGTAGAGCCAAGCAGGGCGTGGCTCTACGCCAGGGTTGCGTCCAACGCTGCCAGGCGTTCGGGTGTGCCTACGTCGGTCCACTTTCCTTGGTGGTGTTGCCCGGTTACCCGGCCGTTTGCCATCGCGTGGCGCATCAGTGGTGCGAGACCGAACTGCGGCGGGTTCGCTGAGGCGCCCTCCGTTGCGCCGATCACCTCGTGCCATCCGTCCAGGATCGACGGGCGATACACGCCCACACCGGCATACGTCAGCCGCGGTGCATCGCCTTCGTCACTGACCGTGCCATCCGCGTGCAGGATGAAATCCCCGCGCGGGTGCTGCACCGGGTTGTCGACCAGCACCAGGTGCGCATCGCCCTGCGGCTGCCCTGGCAACGTGCTGAAATCCACGTCGGTCCACACATCGCCGTTGACCACCAGGAACGGCGCATCGCAGAGCAGCGGCAACGCATTGAGGATGCCGCCGCCAGTCTCCAGCGGCACCGCGCCTTCGTCGATGAAGTGCAGGCGCAGGCCCCAGCGTCCGCCATCGCCCAGCGCGGGCTCGAACTGGTCGCCCAGCCACGAGGTGTTGATCACCACCTCGTTGAATCCGGCCGCCGCCAACCGTTCCAGGTGCCACACGATCAGCGGCTTGCCACCGGCCACCAGCAGCGGCTTGGGCGTGGTGAGCGTGAGCGGGCGCATGCGTTCGCCCTTGCCGGCACTGAAGATGATCGCCTTCATGCCCGGCTGGACACCGGCAACGCCAGCGCGGCCATCGCCGGCTTGATCCGTTCCTGCAGCAGGCTGTTCAACCCGGCCAGTTCCGGATGGCGCGGCAGCACTTCATCCAGGTAGCGGATGAAGCGCGGCGCGTCGGCGAAATAGTGGCCCTTGCCGTCGCGGTCGCGCAGGCGCACGAACAGGCCCAGGATCTTCAGGTGGCGCTGCACGCCCATCCAGTCGGCATCACGCAGGAACTGCGGCCACGGCCGCACGGGCAGTCCCGCCGCCTGCGCCTGCGCGTGGTAGCGCGCCAGCCAGGCATCCACGCGCTCCAGCGGCCAGCTCAGGAACGCATCCTTGAACAGGCTCACCGGGTCGTAGGCGATCGGGCCGCGCACCAGGTCCTGGAAATCCAGCACGGCCGGGCCCGGTTCGGTCGGCATCAGGTTGCGCGGCATGAAGTCGCGGTGGGTGAGCACCTGCGGCTGCTGAAGCGCGTTGTCCATCAGCCGGCGATGGGCGAGCTGCAGTGTTTCCAGTTCGCCGCAGTCCAGCTCCAGGCCCAGGTGGCGCTGCAGGAACCATTCGTCGAACAGTCCGGCATCGCGCTGCAGCAGGGCCTCGCCGAACGCACCCATGCCCTCGGGCACCGGGATCTGCTGCAGGCGGATCAGCTGCGCGAAGGCGGCATCGAACCACGCGTCGGCGTTGGCGTCATCGATATGCCGGGCCAGGGTCGGGCCGCCGAGATCTTCCAGCAGCAGGAAACCCTGTTCCTCGTCGCGGGCCAGCACGCGCGGAACGCGCACGCCGTTGGGTTCCAGCAGGTCATGCATGCGCAGCCACGGGCGCACGTCTTCCAGGCCGGGCGGCGAATCCATCACGATGTGGCTGCCGTGCACGCTGGTGGCGCGCCAGTAGCTGCGGAAGCCGGCGTCCACCGACGCGCGGTCCAGGTGCAGGTCGGGGTCGCCCAGCGCGGCGCAGGTCCACTGCCGGCGAAGCTCGGCGCGCAGCGGGTCGGAAGCAGGATCGTTCATGGACAGGTACGTCGAAGCGGCGCCCTGCGGCGCTCGGGAAGAAGGGGGGTAAGGGCGTTCAGCGCTTGCTGCTGAACAGGCGGAGCAGGGCCAGCACCGCGATGGCGCCCAGCAGCGCGCCGATGAAGCCGGCCGGTTCGCCGCGCGCATACCAGCCCATGTACTGGCCGAACCAGCCGGCCACCAGTGCGCCGACGATGCCGAGCACGATGGTCAGCAGGCAGCCCATGCGGTTGTTGCCCGGCATGAAAAAGCGCCCGAGCAGGCCGACCACGAAGCCGACCAGGATGATGTAGAGCCAGCTGGTGCTGCCGAACAGACCATTCATTGCGCTGTTTCCCGCAGAAGATTGACGCAGCCTACCAAGGGCAGGCTGCGTCCGTCATCGTCGCTATCAGCAGCAGCCGTGGCCGCCGTGGCGGGTGCCGCTGTCGGCGGCCACCGGCGAACCGCTGGTCTCACCGCGCAGGCTGGCCGCGTAGTGCTCGCTGATCACCTTGGACACGCACGAGGTGACGCGCTTGCCCATCGGGATGTGCAGGAACTCGTTCGGGCCGTGTGCGTTGGAATGCGGGCCGAGCACACCGGTGATCATGAACTGCGCGCCGGGGAACTTCTCGCCCAGCATGCCCATGAACGGAATCGAGCCACCTTCGCCCATGTACATCGCCGGCTTGCCGAAGAAGGTCTGGCTGGCTTCGTCGATGGCCTGGGTCAGCCACGGCGCCATCGCCGGGGCGTTCCAGCCCGAAGAGGCTTTTTCCAGGTCCAGCTTCACTTCCGCGCCGTTCGGCGGGTCGCGCAGCAGGGCTTCCTTCAGCAGTTCGCCGCAGGCCTTGCCGTCGGCGGTCGGCGGCAGGCGCAGCGACAGCTTCACCGCGGTATGCGGGCGCAGCACGTTGCCGGCCGACGCCAGCGGCGGCATGCCGTCCACGCCGGTCACCGAGAGGGCCGGGCGCCAGGTGCGGTTGAGCACCAGTTCGGTGAGGTCGTCATTCATCGGCGTGAGGCCGTCGACCATCGGGAATTTTTCGAAGATCTCGGTATCCACCACCTCGGCAGCGCGCTTGGCCTGGGTCTGGCGCTCTTCCGGGATCTCCACATGCATGCCGTCGAGCAGGATGCGGCCGGTGTTTTCGTCTTCGATGCGCGACAGCAGCTGGCGCAGCAGACGGAAGCTGGACGGCACCACGCCGGAGGCATCGCCCGAATGCACGCCTTCGTTGAGCACCTTCACCGAGAAGTTGCCGCCGGTCAGGCCGCGCAGCGAGGTGGTGCACCACAGCTGGTCGTAGTTGGCGCAGCCCGAATCCAGGCACACCACCAGCGACGGCTTGCCGATGCGGTCGGCCAGGTGGTCCACGTAGGCCGGCAGGTCGTAGCTGCCCGATTCCTCACAGGCTTCGATCAGCACCACGCAGCGGGCGTGCGGCAGGTTCTGTTCCTGCAGCGCCAGCACCGCGGCCAGCGAGCCGAAGATGGCGTAGCCGTCATCGGCGCCGCCGCGGCCGTACAGCTTGTCGCCGCGCAGCACCGGCACCCACGGGCCGAGGTCGTCGTCCCAGCCGGTCATTTCCGGCTGCTTGTCCAGGTGGCCGTACAGCAGCACGGTGTCGTCGCCGGTTTCGGCGCCGGTGGCGGGAATTTCCAGCAGCAGCAGCGGCGTGCGGCCTTCCAGGCGCACCACCTCGACCTTCAGGCCCGGCAGCTTCTGCGCCTTGGCCCAGGTTTCCATCAGGGTGACGGCCTGCTCCATGTAGCCGTTTTCGACCCAATTGGCGTCGAACATCGGCGATTTGTTGGGAATGCGGATGTATTCGACCAATTGCGGGACGATCTCGCTGTCCCACTTTTCACTGACGAATTGGCCGAGCTTGGCGCTGTCCATCTGGTACTCCGAATGCATGTGGCTGATCCCGCCATTCTACGCCTGCGCAGGGGGTAGGGATTTCCCTACATCACGTCAGGTATTTGGCTGGCTGTGTGAAGGTGATGTGGACGATAGGCTGTGTGTATGTGGCGAGGGACACTGACTGCTCCGACGGGATGCCGGCAGGAGTCGGTCCGACGTCACAGGGAGCTACACGGTGGGGCCTTGGTTTTCGTGGAAGGCGCTTGCGCTGGCACTGCTGTTGATCGGAACCGCCTCGGCGGCCGACCGCATCAACATCAATACGGCAGATGCGTCGACGCTGCAGCAGGGATTGACGAACGTGGGGCCCCACAAGGCCCAGGCGATCGTAGCGTACCGGCGACAACACGGACCTTTCCTCCGGGTCGAGGATCTGGCACGGGTGAAGGGGATAGGGACAGCAACGGTCGAACGGAATCGACGACGGATGACGGTGGGGGCCATGACGGCGCCCACGGTGGCACCGCCCAGGAGGGCAGTGCCGGCACCCGTACCAAGGCGCTGACACAACAGGATGGGTCGCGACCGGCATGACGCCGATCACGGTAGCCAGGCAGGAGCCGGCCACCTCGACAGCCGCAGGGACGGGGCACGCAGGGACGCAGCGCGGAAGGATTGGCGCGGATCCACCAGGACGGTGGCATCCATACCCGGGAAGGGGAGGGATGGCGGAACAACATACGGCCGAGTGCATGGAGCATGGCCGGCACCCACACTGGGCAGGACGCACAGGGGGAAGGCGGGATGCCGACAAGGACGTGACGATTGCCCGGTCCGCACAGGGATGTGTGACCGGGCAATTTTGTTTGGCACCTGCGGTGCCAGGCATGTTCTGATTTGACACGCATGGCGTGTCGCTACGACCTTCTACGTGCGCAGGACGATGGCGCTGGCCATCATGCGTAGCGACACGCCATGCGTGTCCTCGACCCACCCGAAGGAAGGCCACATGCTCACACGTCGCACGCTGTTGACCCACATCGCCGGTTCGCTTATCGCCGTCATGGCACTCCCGGCGTGGTCCGCGCCCGAGCCTGCCGGCCCCACCGATCTCAAGCCGGGCCAGTTCCTCTGGCATCCGGAAATCTCGCCGGCCGGGCCGATCGTGCTGGTGGTCAGCCTGGATGAGCAGCGCGCCTACGTGTACCGCAACGGCATCGCCATCGGCCTGAGCACGATCAGCTCGGGCAAGGCCGGGCATGAAACGCCGACCGGGGTGTTCACCATCCTGCAGAAGGACAAGGACCACAAATCCAACCTCTACAACAGCGCGCCCATGCCCTACATGCAGCGGCTGACCTGGGACGGCATCGCGCTGCACGGCGGCAACCTGCCAGGGCACCCGGCGTCGCACGGCTGCGTGCGCCTGCCGCAAGCCTTCGCGCAGAAGCTGTTCGGCGAAACCAAGCGTGGTGACACGGTGGTGGTGGCCGATGCCAAATCCGCGCCGATGACGCTGGCCTACCCGGCGGTACTGGCCCCGGTGAACAGCGTGGGCAAGACCCTGCTGGAGACCACCGACGCGCCGGACCAGTACTGGAATGACAGCGCCGCGCCGTCGGGCCAGGTGGGCATCCTGGTCAGCCTGCACGACCAGCGCCTGTACGTGCTGCGCGATGGCGTGCTGATCGGCGAATCGCGGCTGGAAGCCAAGGCGCTGCCGGCGTTCGAAGGCACCACGCTGTTCGTGATGCAGGATGGCTATTCGGACACCGCCAGCCCGCTGGATGCAACCCAGAAACTGCACAAGTGGACCGCCTACCCGCTGCTGGGGCAGAGCGCCGGCAACGCCAGCCCGGACCTGCTTGCCACGCCCAGCCTGCCGATGGCGCTACCGCCGTCCTTCGCCGCGCAGCTGTACAAGGCGCTGGTGCCGGGCACCACGCTGTTGGTGACCAGCCTGCCGGCGGTTCGCCCGGTGGCGGATGAACAGAACCTGCAGCCGGTCTTGGAATCCGACGCGGGCGGGGCCACCTTGTAGGGATGGCCCTGCCGGTACCGCGTTGATGCGTTCCATTCCCGTTTCGATTGCCACCGTTGCCCTGTGCGGGCTGGCGCTGACCGCGCCGGCTGGCAGCGCCTGTGCGGCGACCACGCCGCCACCCCGCACGCTGCCGCCGGCCCAGCTGGCCGACATGCTGGCGCGCGCCGCGCCCAATGCGGACCGCAAGGTGCTGCAGCTGGCCGCCAACGCGATGACCTGCGCCCTGCGCAGGCCGGAGCTGGGCGTGGATCCGGGCCGCTTGAGCGTGATCGATTACTCGCGTCCGTCCACCGAACAGCGCATGTGGGTGTTCGACCTGGCCCACCAGAAGCTGCTGTTCGAGGAGTGGGTGGCCCATGGCCGCAACAGCGGCGGCAACGCCACCGAACGCTTCTCCAACCGCGATGGCAGTTTCATGTCCAGCCTGGGCGCGTTCACCGCCAAGGAAACCTACATGGGCGGCAACGGCTATTCGCTGCGCCTGGAGGGGCTGGAACCGGGTTTCAACGACAAGGCGCGCGACCGCGCCATCGTCATCCACGGTGCGCCGTACGTGAACCCGACCATCGCCCGGCTGCAGGGCCGGCTCGGCCGCAGCCTGGGTTGCCCGGCGGTACGCCTGACCGTGGCGCGGCCGCTGATCGACAGCCTGCGCGGTGGGGCGATGGTATTCGCCTACTACCCGGACAAGGAGTGGCTGGCGCACTCGCAGCTGCTGGAAGCGGACTGCGGCGGCAAGCCCGGCTGAGGCACAATGGCGGCATGTCGACCGCCACCGCATTGAGCGCTGCCACGCGCGTCATTCCGAGCTTTGAATACCGCCGCGAACGCTGGCGGAATGGTCTTGGCTGGACGCGGGAAATCCTGCGCGTGCCGGACAACGACGCGTGGCAGGTTCGGTTGTCGATTGCCGAGATCGAGCAGGATGCGGCGTTCTCGTCGTTCCCCGGCATCGACCGCGAACTGGTGCTGCTGCGCGGCGAAGGCCTGCGCCTGCGCTTTGCCGATGGCGCGCTGCATACGTTGCTGCCACCGCACGATCGGCTGCGTTTTGCCGGCGAAGCGGAGATCCATGGCGAGCTGGTGGATGGGCTCACCCATGATTTCAACCTGATGTGGCGGCGTGACCAGCTCGATGCCGAACTGCTGCACCGCCCGCTGGTGGGCAACATGTTCTTCTTCACCGAGCCGGGAACGGCGTGGGCGATCCATCTGTTGGCGGGGCAGGCCGGGTTCGAGGGCGAGCCGGACCTGCCGCCGCTGCAGCAGGGCGATACCGCGTGGCTGGCGGCAGGACCGCGCCGGCGCTACGCATTGCGTGGTGGCGGCGAGCTGCTGGCGATCCGCCTGGACCAGCGCGGTCAATAAACGTCGCGGCGGTAACGGCCGGCGACGATCAGGGCTTCTTTTCCTTCGCGGCCCAGTGCCTGTTCGATCACCGCGTCCACTGCGGGGGCCATGCCCTGCAGGCTGCCGCAGACCAGGATGGTGGCGCCGTCGCGGACCCACTGGCGCAATGTGTCGAGCTGCGCGAGCAGGCGATCCTGCACGTAACGGTGCTCGCCGCCATCGCGGCTGAACACGGTATCCAGTCGCGCGATCATGCCCTCACCCTGCCAGCGCTGCAGGTCGTCCTTGAAGTAGAAATCATGCGCGGCGGTGCGTTCGCCGAACACCAACCAGTTGCGCCCCGCACCACGCTCGGCCCGTGCCCGCAGGTGCGCGCGCAGCCCGGCAATGCCGGTGCCGTTGCCGATCAGGATCAGCGGTGCGTCAAACGCCGGTGCGTGGAAGTTCGGATTGCTGCGGAAGCGCAGGTCGATGCGCCCGCCCAGCGCCGCGTGATCGCACAGCCAGCCGCTGCCCAGCCCCGGCGTGCCATCCGGGCGCAGCAACCGGCGCAGCAGCAACAGCACCTCGCCTTCGGTCGGCATGCTGGCAATGGAATACTCACGATGCGGCAACGGCTTGAGCGCGGCCACGAGCGCCGCTTCATCGGCCGGCACCGCATCGGGCAACACCGGCAGGTGCGAACGCGCCAGCCACTCGCGCAGCGGCTTCCCCTCGACCACGGCCGCGCCATCGCGTGCGTGCGTGGCCAGCCAGGCATCGACCTCGGCCGGGCTGTGCTGCGGCCCAATCTCCGCCACATCGCCGGCCTGCCACGCCGGCAGCACGCCATCAGCCGGCACCAGGCTCACCCGCCACGTCGCCGCGCCCGGGCTGCCGGGATTTTCCTGGCGGCGCGCGTGCAGCTGCCAGGGCTGGTACTGCGCCGGCGCCCAGTCGGGCAGCTCGGTGGCGTTCCCGCCCAGCTGGCCCAGCAGCTGCTGCCAGTGGCGCAGCGCGGCCGGGTCGGCGTTGTCCACTTCCACCGTATCGAACAGCGGATGCGCGCCGTGCTGGCGCAGCCACGCATCGAGCTGGTGGCCGAACGCGCAGAAGTGCCCGTAGCTGCGGTCGCCCAAGGCCAGCACGCCGTAGTGCAGCTGCGGCAGTGCCAGATCCTGCGGCATCACCCGGCGCAGGAAGGGCAGGGTGTGGTCGGGCGGATCGCCTTCCCCCGTGGTACTGGCAATCAGCAGTAACCGGGTGGTCTGCTGCAGCACTGCGGCATCCACCTGGTGCAGGCCGCGCACGCGCACCGGCAGGCCGGCCGCGCGCAGGACCTCGGCGCTGCGCTCGCACAGCTGTTGGGCGAACCCGGTCTGGCTGGCCCAGACCAGCAGCGTCGGTGCTTCGCCGGCGGCGTTGCCGGCATCGTCGCGGGTTCGGCCGCGCCACCACAGCAGCGTGCACAGCGCGGTGTAGGCGGCGAGGCTGCCTGCCGCCCAGCGCCAGTGCGAGGCAAGCGGCGCGCCCAGCCACCAGTCTTCCTGCAGGTGCAGGCGCAGCAACCACCACGCCAGCACGGCCAGCACGGCCAGCAGTGCCATCACCAGCCCATTGCCCACTACCGCGCGCGACGGGCCGCCTTTCATGCAGCGGCATCCTGTTCGGTGAGCAGCGCGGAAAACGCCGTGCTCAGGTGTTCCTCGACGCCCTGCGCGCCCCGGGTGATGAAGCGTGCCGCCAGTCCCTGCGCATTGGCGAACGCAAGCCCGGGCGCAACACCCATCACGGTCAACGCCGTGGCCCAGCCATCGGCCTGCATGGCATCGTGCGCGACCACCGTCACTGCTGCGGCCGCGCGTCCCACCGGTGCGCCCACGCGCGGATCCAGCGTGTGGCTGAACTGCGCACCGTCCTGGGTGAACTGATGCCAGCGGTCGCCCGACGTGGCCACGGCCAGGTTGTCGAGCGCCAGCACGCGCGGTGGATGCGCGAGTGCGGCTTCTTCTTCAGGGCCGGCTTCCACCAGCACGCGCCACGGCTGCCCATCGGGCTTGCGGCCTTGGCCGTGCAGCTCACCGCCTACTTCCACCAGTGCCGCATCAATCCCCTGGCCGCGCAGCCAGCGGCTCACCAGGTCCACCGCGAAGCCCTTGGCGATGGCCGAAAGATCCAGTTCCAGTCCGCCCGGCTGCAGCAGGCGGCCATCCTGCCAGTGCAGCCGCTGCCAACCGCAGCGTGCCCGCGTGGCGGCCAGCAGGGCCGCATCGGGAACGCGTTGCGCGTGTGCGTGCGCACCGAACCCCCACAGGGCGACCAGCGGGCCGACCGTGGGGTCGAACGCCCCTTCGCTGCGCCGGGCGATATCGAGCGCGCAATCGATCACCTCGGCGAACAGGCCGGGCAGCGGCAGCGATGTGCCGGCCGCTGCGCGGTTGAACGCGGTGATGTCGCTGGCCGCTTCCCAGGTGCTCATCTGCGCCACCACCGCATCCAGCTGCGCCTGGATGCCCGCATGCAGCGGGTGCAGGTCGCGGCCGGGCGCGGTGGTCAGTTTGACCTGCCAGGTGGTGCCCATGGTGTGGCCACCGAGGCTGGCGATGTCGTGCAGGCTGGACATGGTTACAGCGGCAGCACTTCCAGCGTGGCGACGTAGTTCAGGCGGCGCGTCTTGGCCTGCTTGAGCGTGGTCTTCTTGTCCTCGCTGCTGGTTTCCAGCCAGTACATGCCGGCTTCGGGCCAGGTGACGGAGAACTCGCCCTTCTTGTCGCTGGTCACCTTGATCTCTTCCTGGGCGTTGCGGTAACGCGTGCCGCCACGGGTGATCTCGAAGGCCAGGCCGGCGCGCGGCTTGCCGTCGACCAGCACGCGGAACTTCGCTTCTTCGCCGGCGGCCAGGTCGTTGGGGTGGCCCAAGGCGACCAGCTCGATGCCCGACTTGGTCGGTGCGAGTGCGGTGGCGTTCGGGGTGCCGTTGGTGACGAAGGTTTCGATGCGGTTGACCGACTGGCTCACCTGCAGCTTCTTGGCCTTCTTCGGCACTTCGGTGGCGAAGGTCGCCACGGTGCCTCGCCAGCGCTTGGGCTTGCCGTCTTCTTCCCAGCTGGCCGACAGGCCGTTGTTGACCGAGGCCAGACGGTAGGTGCCCTGCTGGGTCAGCTCGAGATCGAACACGCTGCGGAACTTGCCGGTGGAGGCGTTCTGCGGCTGCACGGTGGTGCCGTCCGGTGCGGTGATGACCAGGCTTTCCAGGCGCAGCGGCACGTGGTTGAAGTAGAACAGGTCGTTGGACACCGCCGCATCGACGGTGATCCACGGATGGTCACCGGCGATCACGGTCTGCGAGGGCTGCAGCCAGGCCTTGTGGGCCAGGGCGGAGAACGGAAGTGCGGCGGCCAGGGCGGCGGCTAGGACGAGCGAGCGCTTCATCAACAACTCCAGGTACAGGTTAAGGGTGCCCTCGACGGGGAGGGCAGTGGAACATCAGGGCTTGGACGACAGCGTGACCAGGCCCAGCTCGGTGCTGCCCTGGGCCTTGCCGCTCTGCGGCGCGGTGGCCGGCCAGGTGAAGGGAATCTTGACCAGCTCGCGGCCGCCGACTTCGCGTACCGCTTCCACCACCAGCGTGTAATTGCCCGGTGCCAGCGCCTTCAATGCCGGCTGCTTGTCGGTGAACGACAGCGCGTGGGTGCCGGCCGGCTTGGTCGGCCCGGTCACGCCGTCCACCGGCAGGTCAAGCGTGCGGCCGCTCTTGCGCCACCACTGGCGCAGGTCGGGCAGCCACTTGGTGCCGTGGCCTTCGCTGTTGCCGGTCTGCTGGTACCAGACCGCCAGGTTGGCGGCGACCTTCTGGTCGGCGCCTTCCAGCCACACCGCCACATACGGGCGGTGGTACTCGGCCACGTTGAGCTTGGGCACCTCGACGTTGATGTCCAGGGTGGTGGCATAGGCCGGCGAGGTGGCCAGCAGGCCGCTCAGGGCGATGGTGAGGGTGACGCGCATGGGTGCGGCTACGGGAAGGGGGAAGGCGAGGGAAGTCAGTGGATCAGGATCAGGGCGATCAGCAGCGGCACCATCAGGCCCAGCCCGACCAGCGGCCAGGTCATGCGGCGCTGGCGGGCATGCAGGTGCAGCAGGAACAGGCCGGTGATGCAGAACACCAGGCAGGCCACGGCGAACACATCCAGGAACCAGCCCCAGGCCGGGCCGGCATTGCGGCCCTTGTGCAGGTCGTTGAAGTAGGACACCCAGCCGCGCGAGGTGGCTTCGTATTCCACCGCGCCGCTTTCGCGGTCGATGCTCAACCAGGCGTCGCCGCCGGGGCTGGGCATGGAGAGATAGATTTCCTCGGCCGACCATTCGGCCGGGCGACGGCCGATGGAAATGCCCAGTTCGCGGTCCAGCCAGCGCACGGCCGGGCGGGGCACCGGGGCGTTGCCGTCGGTGCGGTCCCCCAGCTGGCCCAGCAGCTCGGCCGGCAGCTCCAGCTGGCGGTTGACCACCTGCGGCGTGGCCTCGATCTTCGCCGCATGGTTCAGCGTGATTCCGGTGGCGGCGAACAGCAGCATGCCGATCAGGCACACCGCCGAACTGATCCAGTGCCACTGGTGCAGGGTGCGCAGCCAGAAGCCACGGCTTTGCTGTTGCTGCACGGCAGAGGAGGGGGAAGGGGCGGCCACGGTCACGGAAGAGAGAGCGAATACCGAATTACACCATTGATGAGAATGGTTCGCAATTGTTGGTCGCGCGCCCGTCCGGTAGCGCCCGACCGTTGGTCGGGCGGCGGGCGGGCGTCAGAACTTCGCGTTCAAAGAAATCCAGTAGCTCCGCCGCTGGTCCTTGGTCGCGTAATCGTCCACGCAGTTGTATTCGCTGTCGCTGATCAACACGCACGACTGCGAGACGAAATCCTTGTCGAACAGGTTGTTCACCCGTGCGTTCACGGTCAGCCACGGGTTGATGTTCCAGCTGCCGCCCAGGTGGAAGATCGTGTAGTCGTCGTAATACCGCACCTGCGACGAGCTCACCCCACCCACGTTGGAAACCAGCGTGTCGCGGTACCGGTCGTACCGCCCTTCGCCGATCAGCGACAGGCTCACCGCCTCGCTGACCTGCCAGTTCAGGCTCGCATTGGCCATGTGCCTGGCCGGCGTGGTGGTTCCGCCCACCGGCTTGCCCTTGTCCACGCCGCTGGTCTGCTCGGACTTCGTATAGGTGTAGTTGCCACGCAGCTGCAGGCTGTCCAGCAGGTCCACGTACGCGGCCCCTTCCACGCCCCGCGTTTCAGCGGTATCGATGTTCACGCTCTGGCTGAAGGTGCTGTAGCCCAGCGCCGCCCAGCCCGGGCCCACATCCACGCAGTAGCCGCTGCCGGCCGGGGCCACTTCGCAGTTCGGGAAGGTGCCACCACTGGCGATCTTGTCGTCGAACGTGTTGAAGAACCCGGTGAGGTTGAAGCCCCAGCGCTCGCCCTCGTAGTAGCTGGCGATTTCATAGTTGGTGCTAGTTTCCGGCTGCAGGTTGGGCGACCCCACCAGCGGCAGCACGCCCTGGCCGCCGAAGCCGGTCACGCCGGGGAACAGCTGGTCCGGGCGCGGGGTCTTGTAGCCAGTGCTCACGCCGCCCTTGAAAGTCCACGCATCGCTGGCGTTCCACACCAGGTAGGCGCGCGGGCTGACGTGGCTGCCGAAGATGTTGTGGTCGTCGTAGCGCACGCCCACCGTGGCGGTCAGTGCATCGGTCAGCGCCCAGTTGTCTTCGGCGAACACCGACCACATGCGGTGCTTCTGCTTGACGTTGTCGCGGTACCCGGCGCCATCCATGCCGAACACCCCGTCCACCATGTCGGTGTCGGTGTACTGGCCGCCCACGGTCAGCTTGTGCGCGTCGAAGCTCATGTCCAGCATGGTGTCCAGCACGTAGCCTTCCAGCTCCATGGTGCGCAGCGGGCGTGGCAGGAAGGCTTCCAAGCGCGCCAGCTCGGTGGGGTTCAACGCGGTGAGTGCATTGGTGCGGCCGGCGGCACAGTTGCTGGCCGCGCCGGTGCGCAGGCAGACATCGTTCCACAGCGTCTGCAGGTCGGCGCGTTCGTCCAGGGTCAGCGGCAGCGAGCGGCCCAGGTTGTTGCTCTTGGTCTGGGTCAGCGTGGTCTGCCAGGTGCCGAACGAATAGCGCCCTTGGTGGCTCAGTGCCAGCTGGTCGCGCTCGTAGCGCTGGTAGGCGGTGTAGCCCACGCGCGGCTGCACCACGCGGCGGGTGAGGGTGCCGGTGCCGTTCGGATTCGGGATGGTGGCATTACCCACGCGCCACAGGCTGGCCAGGCTGTCCAGCGTGCCGGTCTGGCCTTCGCTGTTGTCGTACTTCTGCCGCGACACGTCGTAATCCAGCGACAGGTCATGGTCGTCATTGATCGTGAAGCCCAGGCGCACGCCGGTGTTCCAGTTGGTGTTGGCCACCGCCTTGCCGCCGCCGCCGAAGCCGATGCTGCGCGCCCACAGGGTGCCGTCGGGCAGCGGCAGGTCGTCCCATTCCGGGTTCGACGCCTTGGCATCGTAGTAGCTGCCGCGCACGGCCAGCGCCACGCGGTCCTTCACCAGCGGGCCGGTGAGGTATACATCGGTGGTGCGCGCATCGCCGAACTGGTCGTCCTGCTGCACGGTGAAGCCCTGGGTGACCGAGCCGTGCCAGCTGTCCTGGTTGCGCCGGGTGATGATGTTGATGACGCCTCCCATGGCGTCGGAGCCGTACAGCGTGGACATCGGGCCGCGCACCACTTCGATGCGCTCGATCGCATCCAGCGGCGGCAGGTAGGCGAACTGGCCGCCGCCGAAGTTGTTCGGGTACAGCTGGCCCACGTTGCTCTGGCGGCGGCCGTCGATCAGCACCAGCGTGTATTCGGACGGCATGCCGCGCATGGAAATGGTGGCGCGGCCGTTCTTGTCGGTGGTTTCCATGCCCACGTCGATGCCTTCCACGTCGCGCAGCGCATCCACCAGGCTGGTGTACGGGCGCTTGGCCAGTTCCTCGCGGCTGACCACGCTGATGCTGGCCGGGGCGTCGGTGATCTTCTGTTCGAAGCCCGAGGCGGTGACCACCACCTGGTCCAGGGTCTTGGGGTCGCCCGCGACATCGCCGGCGGCGAAGGCGGGGCCGCTGAGCGCGCCCAGCAGGGCAACGCTCAACGAGCAGCGGGACAGGGACGTGCGACGACGATGGCGCTGGGCCATGGGAAGTACCTCGAAAAGGGTGCGAACGCGGGAACGCCGTGGCCGGCGGCCGCAGCGGAATCTTGAAATCGTCAGGAGCCTGCGGGGCAGGTAGCAGCGGTGCGCTCAGCGACGGTCGTGCAGGTGCAGCGACGCGGACGCGGGCGGGATCAGCCCTGCGGAGGGGCCTGGCCGCGCTGGACGCGCAACCCGGGGGGCGCCGGCAACGGCGTGGCCGGGGCGGAATCGATGGTGGGCATCACCTGCGGCGGCAGCTCGGCCAGGGTGCCCAGCAGGGCATCCAGCGAATCGGTCAGCGGCGGCTGCGGCAGGCGCGGCGGCGTGGCCGCCGGGCGGGCACTGGCCATCCGGCGCGGCTTGGCCGGGGCTTCTTCCTGCAGGCGGTTGTCGCCGGGACGTTCTTCGGCTGGCTGCTGCAGCACCAGCGCGGCAGTGCCGGGCAGGCGTTGTTCCAGCAGCGGCAGGCTACCCAGCAGCATCGAGAGCAGGGCCAGCCACGCCAGTACCGTCGCCAACGCCGGGCGCTGCCCGCGCATGGCGGGGGCAAAGCTGCGGTGGCGGTGGGGGTGGCGCAAGACGGGATCCCTTCGACAGCGCACCAGCAGTCCTGGCGCGGCGGGGATTGTAGAGAGCGGTTGTAACAAACGCAAATAGGAATGATTTACAACGTCAGGTCTCGGTCCAGCGCCGCAACAGGTTGTGATACACCCCGGTCAACTGCAGCACCGCCCCCGGATCGCCGCCGGTCACGCGCAGCTTCTCGATCGCGCCATCCATCTCCAGCAGCATCCGCCGTGCACCATCGTCGCGGACCATGCTCTGCACCCAGAAGAACGAGGCCAGCCGCGCGCCCTGTGTGACCGGGTTGACCTTGTGCAGGCTGCTCGACGGGTATAGCACCAGGTCGCCGGCAGGCAGCTTCACCTCATGCTCGCCGTAGGTATCGCTGATGACCAGTTCGCCACCTTCGTAGTCCTCCGGCGCGTTGAGGAACAACGTGCATGACACGTCCGAGCGCAGGTGGCTGCGCACGCCCTGGCTGTCAGTGATCATCACCGCGCCATCCACATGGAAGCCATACTCGCCACCGCCCTGGTAGCGGTTGAAACGCGGGGGCAGGATACGCAGCGGCAGCGCGGCGGCGAAGAACAGCGGGTGCCGTTCCAGCGCCGCCAGCACGATCCTGCCCAGCTCGACCTTCAGCGGCGCGGCGTCAGGCAGCTGCTGGTTGCGCTTGACCTGCGCGCCCTGCACGCCCACGGTCTCGCGGCCGTCGGCCCAGTCCGCCGCCGCAAGCGCGCGCTGCAGGTGGGCCAGTTCGTCGGCAGTGAGGACATCGGGAACGTGCAGGAGCATGGCAGGGTCCTTGGTGGATCAGAAGCGGAAGTCCGCGCTGAACAGCACGCTGCGCGGGGCGCCCGGGGTGTAACGGTAGCCGCTCTTGTTGATCGCGGCCACATAGTCCTTGTCGAACAGGTTGTAGGCGTTCAAGCGCAGCACCAGGTGCTCGTTGATTTCATACGAGGCCACTGCGTCGTACACCGTGTACGACTTGGTGAACGCCGGGGTGCCCACCGCGCCGTCGGTACCGCGGTGCATGCGGCCGGCGTAACGCACGCCACCGCCCACGGTCAGCCCGAACGGGAAGGTGTAGCTGGTCCAGCTGGTGAAGGTCGCACCTGGCGTGTAGGTCAGGTTGCGGGTGCCATCGGCGGCCACGTTGGCGCCTTCCTCCACTTCGGTATCCAGGTGGCTGTAACCGGCCGACACCGACCAGTTGTCGGTGATGCGGCCCACGGTGGACACCTCGATGCCCTGGACCGACTTCTTGCCGGTCTGGGTCGGATTGCCGGCATCATCCAGCACCTGGGTGTTGATCTCGTTGCTGACTTCGGTCTTGAACAGGGCCACGTTGAAGGCCAGTGCATCGTCGAGGAAGGCCCACTTGGTGCCTACTTCAAGCGTCTTGGCCTTCTGCGGGTCCAGGCTGGGGTTGTCGGCGCTGCTGGCCGAGCTGCTCAGCTGGAAGTTGCTGCCGCCCGGGGGCTGCTGGGACAACGCGTAGTTGCCGTACAGGCTGACGATGTCGCCGACCTTGTACACCGCGCCCAGCTTCCAGTTGAGCAGGGTGTCGGAATGCTCCAGCGACGGATTGGGAATCACCGTGCCCACCGGATTGCTGCCGCACGCCGGGCCGCGCCCGCCGCACACCACCGCGCTCTGGTACTCGGTCTTGTAGTGGTCCGCGCGCAGACCGGCGGTGACCAGGAAGCTGTCGGTGAAGTTCAGCGTGTCGAACAGGTACACCGACGAGGTGGTGGTCTTGCCGCGGCTGTCGGCGCCGTTGTGCGCCCAGGTCAGGCCGGTGGCGTTCCAGTCCGGGTTGTACAGGTTGGCCGGCGACCAGGTGGTGCCGTTGGTGGCCGCCTGCCCGAAGGTCTTGAGCTCTTCACGGGTGAACTCCACGCCGGTGCTGAGGTTGTGCACGATGGCGCCGGTGCTGAAGTCCGCGCGCAGGTTGAGCTGGTCGGTGAGGATGGTGTTCTGCTGGTCCTTGAAGGTCGGCAGGCTGCGCGCGATGGTGTAGGTGTCCAGGTTGTTCGGGTCGGTGTAACGGATGTTGCCGCTGGGCGCGCCGTTGGCACCGCGCGTGCCGGTGCCCATGAAGGCCGTGAGCATGTAGTCCTGGTCGGTGCGGCCCCAGCGTGCGGTGTTGGTCAGGCGCACGTTGTCGTTGAAGTCGTGCTCGATGCGGAAGGTGGCCATCTTCGCGGTGACATCGTCATGGTCGGCGCGGGTGCCGTAGAAGTTCTCCGGGTTCACCGGATGGCCGGCCAGCTGTTCCAGCGTGGGCTGCGGGGTCCAGCCGGGCAGGCCCAGGGTCGGCACGCCGCCGTCGGGAACGTTCTGCTGGTCCACGTACAGCAGGTTGAGGATATAGCGGGTGCTGGTCCCCAGCCCGAACGCCAGCGATGGGGCGATGCCCCAGCGCGAGTTGTTTACGTGGTCACGGCCCGGCTGGTCGCTGTCCTGCCACATGGCATTCAGGCGCAGCGCGCTGGTCGCGCCGAGGGATTGGTTCCAGTCGGCCGACGCGCGCTGCTGGCTGTCGCTGCCGACCGACACGGTGCCGCTCACCGCGTCATGCAGGTTGGCCTGCTTGCTCACCATGTTGATCGAACCGGTGGGTGTGGAGCGGCCGTTGTCGGTGCCGGCCGGGCCCTTGGACACTTCCACCTGTTCGGTGTTGAACACATCGCGCGAGATCGAGCCGACATCGCGCACGCCGTCCACGAAGATGCTGCTGGAGGTATCGAACCCGCGCATGAAGATGCTGTCGCCGGTGTTGGTGTTGCCGTTCTCGCCGACATAGAACGTGCCCACGCCCGGGCTGTTGCGCAGCGCATCGGTCAGCGTGGTGGCGCCCTGCTGGGTGAACAGGTCGCGGCTGATGATCTGGATGGTCTGCGGGGTGTCCTGCAGGGACTGGGTGAACTTGGGCGAGGCGACCTTGTCGACCTTGAAGCCGCGGGCGGCCTGCACCTGCACCTGGTCCAGCGTGCGCGGGGTGTCACTGGCCGACTCGGCCTGGGCGGCCACCGGCAGCATGGCCAGGCTGAGGCCGGTGACGAGGCTGGCGGTGGCCAGGCTGGCGGCACTGCGGGTGGGGAAGGAATGCTTGCGGCTCTTGATCATGGTGGTGGTAGACCTGGAAACGGAATGAGGAATGCCGCCGGGCGCGCAGCGTGGGGCGCGCACGCAGGGGCGTGGACGGGAGATCGGGTACGGGGGTGCGACGTGCGGAAAAGCAGTCAGGAACTACGCGCGGGCCGGTGGGGCCTGGGACAGGTGCGAACGCAGCGTGCGCGCGGGGATGGGGGTTGAGCCCCACGGAGCAGGCGGTTGGGTGGCGGTCGGGTGTGCCGCCGTTGCTGACGCGGTGGCATGCGCGGGCGCCTTGCCCTGGCGACCGGCGTCGGGATCCTTTTCCACGAGCGCTGCGGCGTGCAGGCTGACGTCCAGCCGGTCGGGTCCCGGTTTTCCGGATTGCAGCGGCGAGCCTGCCGAGACCACGGGGCCGGGCGCCTGGGCAGGGTGGTTCGATCCGTGAGCGCCAAGCCAGCCGACGATGCCAACCAGCAGGCATGCCAGCAGCACCGCACTCAGCAGGAGCGGAAACGGGCGGGCAGCGGTGGCGTCACGGGCGATGGCCATGACAATAAATTAACATAAACGATAATGATTCGCATCCGCCGCCTGGTGCTAGGCGTCACAGAACCGGTCCCGGGCGTGGACCGGGTATTCAGTTCTGTGAAATCAGTCGCGGTCGTCGCGGGTCCACACGGCGTCGTGCTCCCGCTTCACCGGAAACTTCGGCACCGCCGTATAGGCCGGGGCACACAGGGCACGGCCATCGCGCACATCGAAGCGCGCGCTGTGCAGCACGCATTCGATGCTGCCTTCCTCCGTATCGAACGTGCCCGAGGACAGCTCGAATTCCTCGTGGGTGCACTGGTCTTCAAGGGCGTACAGCTCGCCGTCCAGGTTGAACACCACGATCGGCGTCCCGGTGACCTCGTCGAAGGTGCTCTTCATCTCGCCCGGCAGCAGCTCGGCCGTGGCGCAGACGAAGGTCCAGGTCTCGCTCATGCGTGGGCCGCCAGCGGCTTTTCCAGGATCTCGAAGCGCAGGTCGTCGCGCTTGGGAATGCCGAAGCGCTCATCCCCATACGGGAACGGCTTCTTGATGCCGGTACGCTGGTAGCCACGGCGTTCGTAGAACGCGATCAGCTCGTCGCGGATGTCGATCACCGTCATCTGCATCACCGGCACGCCCCATTCGCGCGCGGCGTGGGCTTCGGCGGCGTCCATCACCTGCTTGCCGATGCCGCCGCCCTGCTGGGCCGGGTCTACCGAAAACATGCCGAAGTAGCCCTTGCCGTGGTCATCGGCCACATGCGCGCAGGCCAGCAGCTGGCCGTCGCGTTCGGCCAGCAGGACGGTGCTGCGCGGGCGCTCGATATCGGCTTGCAGGCCGGTTGCGTCAATGCGCGCGCCGTCCAGCATGTCCGCTTCGGTGGTCCAGCCGGCGCGGCTGGCGTCGCCACGGTAGGCCGAGGTGACCAGGGTGATGAGGGCGGGAATGTCGGCCAGCGTGGCCGCACGGAAGGTCAGGGTGCTCATGCCGTCATTCTAGAGCGGGGCGCCGGTGGCGGGTAGCAGTGGCGCTGCCTATGCAATGCCGCTTTTTGATAGGAACGGTGTGTTGGCCGTGCGGGCCGGGCACTGTCAGGATCGTGCGGCTATGAAGTCCATTCTCCTGTCCTGCGTGTTTCTGTTGGCGCTGCCCGGCTGCGGTGAAGGCCCCCCGACGGACGACCGCTACCTGTCGCCCCGCCAGTTGGCCGTGGTGACCGCCGCCGCCAAGGATGACGACCTGGTGGCGATCAAGCGGCTGATCGCGCACTACGAAGCCACCCCCGGCAATGACGTGCCGGCCGCGCGCTGGCGGCAGCGTGCGCGCGACCTGGGCGATGTCCAGGAGCTCTACTACCAGGCGGCGTCGCGTTTCGCTTCCGCGCGGGTGGCGGAGAGTGCCGAGGCGCGCTTCCGTCTGCTGGCCGAAGCCCAGGACGCGGCCAAACGCGCCTATGAGCGCGAGCCGGTGCACGCCAACCTGCTGCTGGTCGAACAGATCGAGCGCGAGATGCGCACGGCGCTGACCGAATAGCACGCCTGCGCGGGCGCTCAGCGGATGAAGAACTCCACCGGGAACGACAATTCCACCGGTGCCGGCCGGTCATCCGGCACGGCCGGCAACGGTGCCGCCCGGCGGAAGGTATCCAGCGCGGCCTGGTCCAGCATCGCGTAGCCCGAGCTCTGCTCCACCGCCAGCGCCAGCAGCTGGCCGTCGCGGGCCAGGCTCACCCGCACCTGCACGATGCCCTCATGGCGGCGCGCCCGCGCGGCGTGGGGGTAGCGACGGAAGCGTTCCAGCCGCGCCATGACCCGGCCTTCCCAGCTGTCGCGTCCGGGCGTGGTCTCGCTCGGGCCGGGCGGCAGCGGTGGGCTGGGCGGCGAGGCGGCGACCGAGGCCTGCTGCTGCAGCGGCGCTGGCGAATCCGGCTTGGGCTGCGGCGGGGTCGGTGGCGGGATCACCCAGTGGGCCGTCTCGCGGGGCGGCGTCCGGGGCAGGTCGCGCGGGGGTTCCGGCTTTTGCTGCTGGAGCGTGGCGGCCGTGCTGGGGGTGGGCGCGATGATGTCTTCCAGCGGTACTTCCGGCGCGCGCGGGGGCAGCAGCACCAGCTGGGTGCGGTCGGCCGGCGGGGGCGGCAGCACCGGCGTGCTGGGAACGTGGGTCCAGAGCAGCAGCGCGATGGCGGCAGCATGGGCCAGCACGGTCAGGCTGCCAGCGAGCGTGCGCGCATGGCGTTCGGTGAACGAGGCGCGTGCCCGCGCATGGCCCGGCGGGGCCTGCAGGTATGCGTGCAGCGGTGAGGTGCTCGCGGCACTGGGGGCGACCGACGACATCCAGTGACATTAATGAGAAGGGTTCTCATTATGGCATACGCGCTTCGTCGTCTGCCTGGGAGGAGGGCAATCAACCTTCAGCATGTGACAGCGCGTTCTGCGCACTTGCGACCCTGACATCGCTCGGTAGCAAGATGGGAGCATCCCCGGGGGGGCGTCTAAACGAAAGAGGCGGCTGGCAAGCCCTGCAACGTCAGGCAGCCACTCTGAATGGCTGGATTGTCATGCACGATTGCATTCCAAGGACTCGTGATGAATGCAGTGAAGGTTGTGAAGGATGGAGAGAGGGAATCGCGCGTCCCCGACGCATGGCGCCCGACCCTGTCCTCCATTGTGGACGCGCTGGTCATCGGGAATGAGCCTCAGCTTCCTCGCGTTTCATTTCGCACACCAGATGCCTGGGGTCGTATCAAGTCAAACATTCAAGAATATGGTGCCCATCTGATTGGGTTGCCTGAAGCGTCATGGGATTCATCCGTATGCATCTGGGTCGGAGAATTCTGGGAGGTCTTGGTGGATCTTTACACTGGAGAGGAAGGACGGAGCGATCTTGTCCTTCAAGTGCATGTCCGGGAAGGCCAGGACGGGTACATGTACCAGGTTGTACTCGTCTATGTTCCTTAGGACTAAGGAGCTCGTCCGTTGTGATCAGCTCTTTACTCCACTGCACACCCTCGACCGGCGGCCTCTTGACCTCACCGGCCTAAGGGGCCATACAAACGGTCAGGGAGGGCGCCGGATGGGTCTCAAGACGCAACGCGGGGAAGGGAGAACGGCGTGGTGTCTCGGCGTCGTCGGGGTGCTGTTGTCGACCGTGCTGGGTGCTGAGTGCAGGAAGCCATGAGCAGGCTCCGCTGCTGGGCGGGTTCTCTGTGTCTGTTGCCGCTGGCTGGATGCGGGGGCGATAGTTCGGAGGGCCGGTACCTTCCCCCGTCAGCGCCGGAGGAATCACGCGCATTGTGGAATGACAATGACGCATTGTCGTTTGTACTTGCCGGGCCGAGCGCTGTCGAGGTCGCCGTAGTCACGCCCGACAAGCGGTTCGTGATGCTGGCATCGGCGGACTTCCTGTGCCAGGGAGTTTCAAGGGATGGCGGGCGTCTGAGGATCGATCCGTCCGAAGCGACGGGCTACTACTGGAATGCGGAAGGTCGGAAGGAAGAGGTAGTTGCGTTCGCGAAGGTGGGTGCGTACGAAGTTCTTGTGGCAGACAATCTGGAAACCGAGTTGGATGGCACCGAATCCGTGATGACCTATGCGAATGCCACGCCCAATGAGTCTTCGGCCAAGGGTACCTGCAACCCCCTAAGAGGTGCTGCAACGGATGACAACGTTGATGAAGTTCTCTGAGATTCCCGAGCTGGAGCGAGAGGCGATCATCAGGTATCTGATTGAGGCTGATGGCGTACCAGAAGAGCTGAGGGCTCAGATTGAGAGCGTCCGCACTGTCGCGCGATCGGAAAGTAGCGTGGGCGTGTATGTCGATTTCGATCTGGACGGGGAAGTGCCGTTGCCCGCCGGCGAGGCGGACTTTGAGATTGCGGGGCTATCGGCGACCGGGTCAGGGGGCGATGAAGTAGAGTTCATTCTGTTCGTGCGGGGTGGCCGTCTCTCTTGCCTGGAGGTCTATACGGTGCTTCCGAAGCTTCCGCCATACGCATCGCTCATGCTGACCCCTGGTTCCGACATGGGGATTCAGCGTTGATCGGTTTCACCTCATAGGGCAGTGGCGGTTCATCTACTCACTCTTCCATGCTTTGAACTGGCATCGAGGCCTCTTGTGTTGGCTGAAATATCGTCTGATTGGAAGGTCGGATCCGGCGGGCGATCAGGATTGCTTAAGGGAGGCAGCATTGGACGTAACGGGCGTTATCGCGTTTGGGTACTACGATGGAGTGACCGAAGGCGTCGCCAGGCAGGCGTTTGGCACTGACTACTGCTATTTCAAGGTAATCGCCTGGGATGGTGGTCAAGATGATCGCCTCCGTGCTGTCGTGGAGATATCGGCGGCGGCCTATCTGCGCATTGCTTCGCTTCTGGAAAGTGCGCTGGCTGTTCCCGATCTGCATGCCCGGCTCCCCGCATGGGATCTCCTCGCAGAAGCGGATCGAACTGAGCTCGAAGCGATCTTGAAGCGCTTGCAGGATGATCTGCTGCTGAAAGGTGCCCTGGTGTACTCGAGAGGGATTGGGCAGAGGGAGGCGTTGAGGGTTGCAATTGACGCCTCGAACGCAACGCGCGTGGGCGCGGCTCTCCTCGAAGACGCTCCGGGGGACATCGCACAATGGAAGCGCGAGTTGTAGCGGAACTCGGTATCGGCGGTGTCTTTGAGGTGACAACACTTCTGTTCGAGGGCGGAAAAAGTGGAGAACGATCGCTGGGATGAGGTGCGTAAGCGGCGAATGTTGCTGGCCGATGAGAGGGAGCGTGCGCATCTGCGGCTACGCCACGGCGCTGCTCTGGTCCAGGCTATCAATGAAGCAGCCTTCTGCAGCCTGCGTATCGAGGACTTCCGGGCCAGGTCATTCGAGGGGGACATTGTGTGGCCGCGGGATATTCGCGATGCCCCTGGCCTCGTTCGTGCCTATGTCGGCCTGGCCGAAGCGCTCAGGGTCATGCGCTGCGTAGAGCGCAGACTGGGTCCCCTTGAAGGCGAGATTGGCTTTCACGAGAAGGACTATCTTGGATTTGCGCCCGTGAGCGGGTTCACCGTCACCTCCATGGTGGCGGTTGCGGCCTTCACCGGGGACTCGGCCCTGTTCCACGCTGAAGCTGCCGGGGTCGTGATACTCGTGGACTGCTATGGAAACAATGCCGAAGAGCAGTTCAGCGTGGTGATCCAGGGGGCAGGGGTGCCGCCAGATCTTGACCTTGTCCCCAACGATGAGCGTGGACGAGATGGCTGATCATTCCCCGGAAGCCCTTGGGCAATCCCCGACGGCTGCTTGGCTGAACTTCATCGAGTCCATCGTATTGCCGACGATGCCCCCTGATCTGCCCTTCGCGATCCAGGGCTGGGCTGGAATGGCCTTTGACTGAACTTCCTATGAGGATCTGGCACCAGATAGCGTGTGGGAATGCTGGATGGCGGTGCACAACCAGGCGGCCGGGTATCCTTCGGGACTCGGTGCAGTCAGATACAGGAACGCCTCTGATCTGTTGAGCGGCGTCCACATCAAGCCGGATATGGAATCCATTCGCACGTACTGGGACGAGAATTACAGTTTCCTGCGCGACCACTACGTATTCTCTCTCGACCGGCAATGGATCATCCGGCTGGATCAGGATACAACGCTGTTCATGGGGGAATTGGACTTCATGCGATCCGTGGTGGAAAGGCTGGGCGGGGTGGCGGAAGTCAGGAAGGTGATGGACGACGATCTCATCGGTGGTTTCGACGATGTGGTCGTTCTTGGTGACTATATTGATGGGCTGCTCGCCCCGCTGTCTTAGCTCTGACGAAGCATGGGAACACGTGCATTGTGCTGGTCTCGAACTCCCTTCCCGATGGACCAATGGTGTGGCGTGATGAATGCAATCCTTCGCCCTTGCCTGCCTCTCTTCGTGCTCTTCGCGCTTGCCGGCTGTGACGGCATTCAAGGGGATGGGAATGCCAGCCAAGTGCCCAGTGCCTGCAAGATGCGCGGGAACGGGGATGGCCAACCGACGTGCGTGACGTCGCTCTCGAGTATTCTTGCGTCTCCGGATCGATTTGACGGGATGAAGGTGTCGGTTGGGGCGTGGGTGGATGAGGTGAACGACGTTGTTCTCCTTTTTCCGACCCTTGAAGCGATGAGGCTCAGGGATTCCGCCAGCTCCTTGGTCGTGTATCCGGGGAGGAATGTGGGCGGTGACAGGTTTTCACCGAAGGATCTGCCCGAGGACCTCAGATTCCTGCGGGTGACGGGGGTTTTCCATTGGATACGGGATGGCGTTGGAAGCCCTCACGCTGATCCGGTTGATTCGAACCGGATGGGGGTGCTGGAACGGGCCACCCTTGAACGTTGAACTGACTGGGTAGCGCCCAGACTCGGCACATCTCCGAGGCGAGATTGACAGGAGTTTTTCGGTCATGAGAAAGGTCCATCAGAACTTCAGGATCGGGGTTCGCCTCCTTGAAAAAGGGCAGGCGGCTCAGGCGCTTGCGCTTGCAGAGGAACTGATCAGATCCGAGGACGAGATGGATCGCCTTGACGGGTACTCGTGCCGCGGGATGGTCTTCGAAGACGGCGGTCAGGACGTCTCCGTTGATCTGGATAGATCAATTGACAGCTACCGAAGGGCTTCACTGATCGCCCCAAACGCCGTCACGTTCCTGCACTTGGCGCGCGTAACCCTGAAGAGGAAGGAGTTTTCCCAGTCCCTCAGGTTCCTTGAGATATCTGCGGGCTATGAGGAAACCCCGGAAATCCTGCTGGGCTTCGCACAATGGTTTGAAGAGTCCGATCCGCCAGATTACGGAATGGCAAAGTCCTACTACGCAAAGGCGGCTCTCAGAGGGCGGTTCGCAGGATTCTTCGGCTACTCACGGGTGGCACGCGCGGCCGGACAGCCCCTGCGTGCACTGGTCGTAGACATTGCGCGCAACCTGTCCGGGCCACTCATCGCGTTGGCCATCGGCACACGCGCACGCTTTCAGTTCTAGGAAAAGGAGGGCGTCAAGTGAAGCTTCTCTGCATGGTTGCCACGCTTTTGTTGACAGTCGCCGCTCTGGCGGCATGCAACGCCGGGAGTACGGCGCCAGGAATGAAGGAGGCCTTGCGTGGCGGACTTCAGTAAGTTGCTGGACAAGCTGTATGCGATTTCGGGCGTGCACACGGCGGATCCAGGCGCGGAGAACTACCTTTTGGTCTCCCGGGCATTTCATCATGTTGACGCCGAAGTCCGCGAACGCGCCATTTTCATCGGTGCCCTGCGATGGATGGATCGCACGATGCTCGGGTACACCTTCGCAGCGTTCCAACTCGAGCTTGAGCCGGTTGATGACAATCGCAGGCTCATGGTGGAGGCGCTTGTGTCTGCAGCGTTGCGCGGCGGGTTCGAATCAGGGGCATTGGAACTGGCGTTGGTCGAGCGCCTTGGTGGCTGTGACCCGTCCAGTCTTGAGGCTAAAGCGGCTTACGTGGGAATTCTTCGGTTGCGCGGGGAAGTCACCGTCGCAGAGTGGGCTGTGATGGACTACGAGAAGGTTGAGGTCAAGTAAAACGCCGCGGTTTCCCGCGGCGTTGGTCCTTGTGTCCATCGGTAGTTGCGAGGCGGCGCCCCGTATCAGCCCAGGAGCCTGCGAACCTTGTTCAGCGCTGCGATGAAGCGCTCGATCTCGGCGTGCGTGTTGTAGAACGCGAGAGACGCGCGGCAGGTGGCCGCCACGCCGTAGTACTGCAGCAGCGGGTGCGCGCAGTGCTGGCCGGAGCGGATGGCCACGCCTTCCAGATCCAACAGGGTGGCCAGGTCGTGTGCGTGCGCGCCTTCGATCAGGAAGGAGACCACCGCCGCCTTGTCCGGCGTGGTGCCGAAGATGCGCAGGCCGTCGATCTTGTTCAGTTCTTCGGTGAAGTGCGCCAGCAGCTCGCTTTCGCGCGCTTCCACATGCTCCAGGCCCAATGATTCGAGGTAGTCCACCGCCACGCCGAGGCCGATGAAGCCGGCGATGTTCGGGGTGCCGGCTTCGAACTTGTGTGGGGCATCGTTGAACACGGTGCCCTCGAAGCTGACTTCCTTGATCATCTCGCCGCCGCCCAGGAACGGCGGCATGGCATCCAGATGCTCGCGCTTGGCCCACAGTGCGCCGGTGCCGGTGGGGCCGCACATCTTGTGGCCGGTGATGGCGTAGAAATCGCAGCCGATGGCGGCAATGTCGACCTTGCGGTGCGGCACGGCCTGCGAGCCGTCCACCACGGTGATGATGCCGCGCTTGCGTGCTTCCCGGCAGATCTCGCGCACCGGGTTCACCGTGCCCAGCACGTTGGAGACGTGGGCTACGGCAAGCAGCTTGACCTCGGGGGTCATGGCCTTGCGCAGGGCATCCAGGTCCAGCGCACCTTCGGGGGTGATCTCGGCCACGCGGATGGTGGCGCCGGTACGCTGGGCCACCAGCTGCCACGGCACGATGTTGGCGTGGTGCTCCATGCGCGATACCAGGATGACATCGCCGGCCTTCAGCCGCGGCAGGGCCCACGAATAGGCCACCAGGTTGATGGCAAAGGTGGTGCCGCTGCACAGGATGAGTTCGCTGGCGCGCACGTTGAGGAAGCGCGCCAGCTTGCTGCGTGCGCCTTCGTAGGCGTCGGTGGCCTCGGTGCCCAGCGCGTGCACCGCACGGCTGACGTTGGCGTTG
This sequence comes from Stenotrophomonas sp. FBCC-B152, assembly GCF_059134105.1. NCBI lineage: Bacteria > Pseudomonadati > Pseudomonadota > Gammaproteobacteria > Lysobacterales > Lysobacteraceae > Stenotrophomonas > Stenotrophomonas sp. FBCC-B152. The sequence goes on from NZ_CP101442.1 coordinate 591,743, forward strand.
TAGCGGCGGTAGAACTCATCCACCGCGCCGATCACCTGCACCGGCTTCTGGCCGGTGTTGGCGTTGTCGAAGTACACCAGCGGCTTGCCGTGCACTTCCCGCATCAGCAGCGGGAAGTCCAGGCGCACGCGGTCCCAGTCGGGGGCGGCGACTGGGTCGGCCACCGGGCGCGGGGTGGAGAGGTTCATGCCACGCCTGCCTTGGCCAGCGCGAGGTCCAGCTGGCGGCGCAGCTGTTCGGTCAGTCGCGCGTCGAGCACGTTCAGCGGCTCGTGGCAGAACGCGGCGCTGAGCAGCTGCTGCGCCTGCTGGGCCGGCAGGCCGCGCGAGCGCAGGTAGAACAGGGCGTTGGCATCGAGCTGGCCGACGGTGGCGCCGTGTGCAGCCTTCACCTCGTCGGCGTCGATCACCAGCGTGGGCTGGGTATCGATTTCGGCGTCGGCCGAGAGCAGCAGGTTCTTGTTGGAGAGGTTGGCGTCGGTGCCATCGGCGCCGGCACGGATGTGGATGCCACCGTGGAAGACCACGCGGCTGCGGTTGGCGGCCACGCCGCGCCACACCATCTCCGAGGCGGTATCGCGCGCGATGTGTTCGATGCCCAGGCGGGTATCGACATGGCGGCGGCCGTTGCCGAGCAGCACGCCGTTGGCGGTCAGCTGGGCGTTGTCGCCTTCCAGGCGCACGTTGAGTTCGTGGCGGCTGAGCGCGGCGCCCAGCTCCAGGTCCACGCGGCGGTACTGCGCGTTGCGGGCCAGCACGGCATCGGTGCGCAGCAGCGCGGTGGCGCGGCTGCCATCGGCCTGCACGCGGGCGTGCGAGAGCACCGCGTCCTGGGCCAGGTGCACGTGCACCAGGGTGTTGCCCAGGTGCGCGGCATCGCCGGCATCCAGGTGATGCTCGACCACGCCCAGCGCGGCACCGGCCCGCAGTTCGATCAGGTGGCGGTGATGCCAGGCCAGGTCGCTGCCACCGGCGGCGCTGATGAAGACCAGCTGCAGCGGGGTTTCAACCTGCACGCCGTCGTCCACGCGCACCAGCACGCCTTCATCGGCGAGGGCGGCGTTGAGGCGGGCGAAGACTTCTTCGCTGCGCTCGAAGCGGCGGCCCAGGAAGCGCAGGGCTTCCTCACCGGCGGCCAGCGCCGAGGACAGCGTCTGCACCTGCACGCCGGCCGGCAACGCCGACACGTCACTGTGCGCGACGGACGGGCGGCCGTTGACGAACACCAGCCGCGGCGACGGAATGTCGGCCAGCAGGGCAGGGTCGATCTCGGGCGCGGCCAGCGGCGCAGGCTGGAACGTACGGCGTTCGAGCTGGCGCAGCGAGGTGTACTTCCAGGCTTCGCTGCGCGGGCCCGGCAGGCCGGCCTGCAGGGCGGCATCGAGCTCGGCGCGGCGGGCGTCGCTGCCGCAGAAGCCGGCGGCGAGGGAATCGAGCAGGGCGCTCATCAGACCGCTGCCTCCGGCACCACGCGGTCCTTCAGGAAGTGGTAGCCGTGGGCTTCCAGTTCCAGGGCCAGTTCGGGGCCGCCGCTCTGCACGATCTTGCCGTCAGCCAGCACGTGCACCACGTCCGGCTTGATGTAATCGAGCAGGCGCTGGTAGTGGGTGATGACCAGGAAGGAGCGGTCCGGCGAGCGCAGCGCGTTCACGCCGTCGGCCACGCTCTTGAGCGCGTCGATGTCCAGGCCGCTGTCGGTCTCGTCCAGGATCGCCAGCTTCGGCTCGAGCACGGCGAGCTGGAAGATCTCGTTGCGCTTCTTCTCGCCACCGGAGAAGCCTTCGTTGACGCCACGGTGCAGCAGCTCATCCTTCAGGTGCAGCACGGCCAGCTTCTGGCGCACCAGCTTGAGGAACTGCATGGAATCGAGTTCTTCCTCGCCACGCGCCTTGCGCTGGGCATTGAGCGCGGCGCGCAGGAAGTAGGTGTTGTTCACGCCGGGGATTTCCACCGGGTACTGGAAGGCAAGGAACAAGCCGGCGGCGGCGCGTTCTTCCGGCGCCAGCTCCAGCAGGTCGCGGCCTTCGAACTGCACGCCGCCTTCGCTGACGTCATAGCCTTCGCGGCCGGCCAGCACGTTGCCCAGCGTGGACTTGCCCGCGCCGTTGGGGCCCATGATGGCGTGCACCTGGCCCGGCTTCACGTCCAGCGACAGGCCCTTGAGGATTTCCTTGTCGCCGATGCGGGCGTGGAGGTTGTCAATCTTCAGCATGATACGAATCCAGTAGTGCCACGCCATGCGTGGCAAAAAAATCAAACGAAGGCGCGACCGGTCAGCCCACGGAACCTTCAAGGGAGACTTCCAACAGCTTCTTGGCTTCCACCGCGAACTCCATCGGCAGCTCGCGGAACACCTGCTTGCAGAAGCCATCCACGATCATCGAGACCGCGTTTTCCTGGTCGATGCCACGCGCGCGGCAATAGAACATCTGGTCATCGGAAATCTTCGACGTGGTGGCTTCGTGCTCCACCGTAGCGCTCGGGTTCTTCACCTCGATGTACGGGAAGGTGTGCGCGCCGGAGGTCTTGCCGATCAGCAGCGAATCGCACTGGGTGTAGTTGCGCGCGCCATCGGCATTGCGGTCCACCTTGACCAGGCCACGGTAGGTGTTCTGGCCACGGCCGGCGCTGATGCCCTTGCTGACGATCTTGCTCTTGGTGCGCTTGCCGATGTGGATCATCTTGGTGCCGGTGTCGGCCTGCTGGCGGTGGTGGGTCAGCGCCACGGAGTGGAACTCGCCCACGGAGTCATCGCCCAGCAGCACGCAGGACGGGTACTTCCAGGTGATCGCCGAACCGGTTTCGACCTGGGTCCAGGTGACCTTGCTGCGTGCGCCACGGCATTCGGCACGCTTGGTGACGAAGTTGTAGATGCCGCCCACGCCGTTCTCGTCACCGGGGTACCAGTTCTGCACGGTCGAATACTTGATCTCGGCATCTTCCAGCGCCACCAGCTCGACCACCGCGGCGTGCAGCTGGTTCTCATCGCGCATCGGCGCGGTGCAGCCTTCCAGGTAGGACACGTACGCCTTGTCCTCGCAGATGATCAGGGTGCGCTCGAACTGGCCGGTGTGGCCGGCGTTGATGCGGAAGTAGGTGCTCAGTTCCATCGGGCAGCGCACGCCCTTGGGGATGAACACGAAGCTGCCGTCGGAGAACACCGCCGAGTTCAGCGCGGCGAAGTAGTTGTCGCCCACCGGCACCACGCTGCCCAGGTACTGCTTGACCAGCGCCGGGTGTTCCTTGATGGCTTCGGACATGGAGCAGAAGATCACGCCCTTTTCGGCCAGTTCCTTGCGGAAGGTGGTGCCGACCGAGACCGAGTCGAACACCGCGTCCACCGCCACGCCGGCCAGCTTGGCGCGCTCGTGCAGCGGCACGCCCAGCTTGTCGTAGGTGTCCAGCAGTTCCTTGGGCACGTCATCCAGCGAGGCGTACTTCGGGCCCTTGGGCGCGGAGTAGTAGCTGAGCGCCTGCAGGTCGATCGCGGCGATCTGCAGCTTGGCCCAGTTCGGCATCGGCATGGTTAGGAAGTGGCGGTAGGCGTCCAGGCGCCACTGCGTCATCCATTCCGGCTCTTCCTTCTTGGCCGACAGGGCACGGATGGTGTCCTCGTCCAGGCCAGGCGGCAGCGAATCCGATTCGATGTCCGTGATGAAGCCGGCCGAGTACTTGCGGCCGAGCTGCTCGTGGATCTCGCGGTTGGGGGTGTCGCCGGGGGCGACGGTGTCGAGGGTATCGGTGGCCATGGGGGCTGCCTGTGGATCAGGAGACGACATCCGCCGCGATCACGCGGCGGGGGGCGTCAACAAGGGGAAGAGGGGGCAGGATCTGCGCCAGGGTGACCTTGCGCAGTGCGTCGGACACCACGTCGTTGATCATCCGCCAGCTGCTGCGCGCGCCGCACTGCAGCTCGCGTCCGCACTGGCTGTGGTCGTGCGCGCACTCGGTCAGGCCCAGCGGGCCCTCCATGGCTTCGACGATCTCGAACAGGCTGATCTGGTCGGGGCGGCGGGTCAGCCGGTAGCCGCCGCGCACGCCGCGCAGGCCTTCCACCAGGCCGGCCTGGGCCAGCGGCTTGAGCAGCTTGCTCACGGTGGGCGGCTCGAGGCTGGCAAATTCGGCCAGTTCGGTCGCGCTGAGTACCTCGCCCGGGCGAGCGGCAAGGACGGTCAGGACGACGGTGGCGTAATCGGTAAGCTTGGTGACGCGGAGCATGGGGAGGGCAGAGCCATAAAGCGGACTGAAATTGTACGCTTTTATCCCCGGGCGTCCAACCCGTCCTGTTCAGCTGGCCACGATCACGGCGATTAAGCGAGAATCGAGCATCCCAACGTAACGGCCAGCCAGATGCCCAAGAAGATCCAAGCCCGCAAGTCCACCATTCACGGCAATGGCGTGTTCGCGCTGGCGCCGCTCAAGAAGGGTGAGCGGGTCATCCAGTACAAGGGCCTGCTGCGCAGCCACGCCGACGTGGATGCCGATGATACCGGGGATGTGGAAAGCGGTCACACCTTCCTGTTCACCCTGAACGACGATTACGTGATCGATGCCAACTACAAGGGCAACGACGCCCGCTGGCTCAACCACAGCTGCGACCCCAACTGCGAGGCGGTGATCGAGGAAGCCGAGGGCGACAACCGCCGCGAGGACAAGGTGTTCATCGAGGCCATCAAGGACATCAAGCCGGGCGACGAACTGACCTACAACTACGGCATCACCCTGGCCGAGCGCCACACCGCGCGCCTGAAGAAGATCTGGGAGTGCCGCTGCGGCTCGAAGAAGTGCACCGGCACGATGCTGCAGCCGAAACGTTAATTGCCCAGCACGCCCGCCGGCACCAGCGCGTCCAGGTCCTGGTTGAAGGTGACCACCAGCTTGCCGTTCTGGACTTGGGCCGACTGCACCTGCAGCGCGCCCAGCAGGGCGGCCACGGTCGGGTCGATCTTGTAGATCGGCTCGCGGCGGGCGTAATCGACCAGGAACGTGTTGAGCAGGCCGCGCGTGCGCGAATCGAGCTTGCCGCCGTTGTTGGCCGGGACGAAGTCGTCCACCGTGGGCTGGTCCAGGTGGAAGCCCTGGGTCTGCGCGTCGTAGCGCAGGCCGCTGCTCAGCTTGACCTTGCCCAGCGGGGCCGGCGCGCTGCCGGCCGTGGCCAGCGCCACGTCAAAGCCCAGATCCAGGCGGTTGCCCTGCGGCAGGGTCAGCTTGGGGTGGCTCATGGTCATCGCGATCAGGCCGCCCAGGGCGTCCTGGGTGCGCGGGAAGCTGCCGTCCAGGTACTGCTGGACATCGGTGGCACCGACCGACAGTTCGCGGCCGGAAATGCTCGGCGCGGCCTGTGCGCCGACGGCGGCGGCAATCAGGACGGCACAGGCGGCAATGCGGGTGAACACGGGGCGTAGCTTCATGGTGGCCGGGCGCGGGAGGGAGACACCGACACGATAGCGCGTTGGCCTGAATCGGCGCTTCATGGCCGCAGCCACGCAGGGCGTGGCTCTACCAGCGGATTGCGCCGTAGAGCCACGCCCTGCGTGGCTGCGCCGCGCTCAATCGAGCGCGGGCTGCAGCGAGGCGCTGAGAATTTCCCAGCCGCTGCCGTCGGGGCGCGGTTGCAGGCGGTACCAGCCGGTGTAACGGAACGTGCCCTCGGCGGTGATGGCGCGGATGCGCACCGGTACTTCGCGCAGGCGCGACGGCTGGGCCGTGTCGCGGGCGATGGGGCTTTCGGTGTCCAGACGCAGGTTGCGCAGCTGCGGGATGCTGCGCAGCACGGCGTCGTCCGGGCGTGCGCTGGTGTGGCCGCCGCTCCAGAACGCATCGGAGCTTTTGCGGTCGCTGCCCAGCAGGGCGTAGATGTAGTTGCGGACGGTGATGGTTTCGCTCGGCGCATCCGGTGCCACCGCGCTCAATACCGGCGGGGCCATGGCGGCCAGGCCTTCGCCCTGCGCCGGAGCCGGTTCGGCGGATGCGGCGGCAGGGTCGGTCGCCGCCGTGCCTGCGGGGGTTTCCGCGGTCGACCGATCGGGCTGGCAGGAACATCCGGCAAACAGCAGCGGCAACAGGAACACGACTCGACGCATGGCACACCCTCCCCGGTGGAGGGGAGAGTGTAGCGGTGGTTCAGGGCGTGCGCTGGATCGCATCCAGGGCGCTGAGCACCTCGTCCAGTTTGGGCTGCAGCGCGGTCAGCGGGTGCGTGGGTTCGTCGGCATGGCGCTGGGCCAGGTCCTGCAGCAGCTGGGTGGCGACGATGGCCGCGGCGCGTTCGTCGCCGCTCAGTCCGGCCGGGCGGCGGGCCGCTTCCAGCAGCCGCATCCAGTCCTGCTGGGCGCGGTGTTCCAGTTCGATCGTGCAGCGTCCGCTGCACTGCAGCCCGTCCTTTTCGATCGGGGTAACGGTGATGCGATAGCGTTGCGAGGGGCTGGCCATGGCGGTGCACTGTGGGGGGATGGGCCCACCTTAGGCGTGGCGACGGGGCCGGGCGACAGGCGCGGCCGCACGCAGTGTTCCACCTTGTACGTTCCGGGTTTGCGCGTAGTGGCTGCGAGGGCCGTGGCAGCTGGGTCTGCGCGGGCGTACCCGGCGCAGGCAGGGTTTGGCAACGCTGTGTTTCGCTGCGCGTGCACTGCCCCAAAAGAGAACGGGACGGCCATGGCCGTCCCGTCCGGGTGCTGCAGGAAGCGCGCTGATTAGAGCGCAGCGTCCTTGAGCTTCTTGAGCGGACGCACCTTCAGCTTGGTGGTGGCCGGCTTGGCGGCGAACCACTGCTCTTCCTTGGTGAACGGGTTGATGCCCTTGCGCTTCGGCTTGGCCGCGACGCTGACGGTGGTGATCTTCAGCAGGCCCGGCAGGGTGAAGCTGCCCGCGCCCTTCTTGTGCACCGAGGAGGCCACTGCGGTTTCCAGCGAGGCCAGCACAGCGCGGACGTCCTTGGCGACAACGCCAGAGGCTTCGACGATGTGTGCAACCAGGCCGGACTTGGTCAGCACTTCCTTGATCGGCTTCGGAGCGGCCGGCTTTGCGGCGGCCTTCGTAGCGACTTTCTTCACTGCCTTCTTCGGGGCAGCCTTCTTAGCGGTCTTTGCCATGGTTTCCTGTTCCGTGATCGGTTGGTTGTGTGGTCGCGCCGAACCCATCGGCAAGCGAAATGTAGGGCAACAATGCGGCGCCGCCAATAGGCAAACGCATAAAAATTCGGCTTTTCTGCGTTTGCGGTTACTGCAGTGCATCAGGACATGCCCAAAAAAACGGTCCGTTCGGCGGGGTGGGAGCCGTTGGCCGGGCCAGGCGGGCGGGTAGGGATCGTGCGGAAATGCCTTGAAAACAGCACTTTGCAACACGGCGAGGGTGACGCGTGCCTGGCAAGGGGGTGGCCAGGTGCGGCCGCACGCCGCAGGCCGGCACGGCCAGACACGGTGCTAACGCCCGACGGTCTACGCTGGTGCTGCCATTCACCCACTAAGGATCCAACGATGGGCATTTCGCGTCACGCCACTGCGCACTGGGAAGGTGACCTCAAGACAGGCAAGGGACAATTGAGCACGCCGCAGAGCGGCCTGCTGGACAAGACCCGCTATGCCTTCAGCAGCCGCTTCGGCGATGAAAAGGGCACCAACCCGGAAGAACTGATCGCCGCCGCACATGCCGGCTGCTTCACCATGGCGCTGTCGGCCAAGCTCACCGAGGCCGGCTTCGTGCCCACCTCGCTGGACACCGAAGCCAAGGTCGACCTGTCGATGGAAGGCGGCCCGCAGCTGTCGCAGATCACCCTGAAGGTCAAAGCGGTGGTTCCCAACATCGACGCGACCCAGTTCCGCGCCATTGCCGATGATGCCAAACAGAACTGCCCGGTATCCAAGGCGCTGAGCGCGGTGCCGATCAGCCTGGAGGCCGAGCTGGCGGGCTGAAATGTTCAGGGTGCCGACGCCACGTCGGCACCTTTGGAGTTCCGCGTAGAGCCACGCCCTGCGTGGCTGCGCGCGGTGCCGTAACGACGTGCAGCCACGCAGGGCGTGGCTCTACGTCGCCGGGGTTTCACCAGTGGATCGTTCCTTCGATCACCGTCTGCACCTGGCCACCGGACCACACCTCGCCTTCGGCATCCACATGCAGGGTCAATCGCGCGTCGTGGCCGACTTCGCGGCCCTGGCTGACCACGTAACTGCCGTCCACGCCCGGCAGGGCACCGCGGCTGTCCAGCCACGCGGCCAGCACCGCATTGGCCGCGCCTGAAGCGGCATCCTCGAATCGCCGGCCGTTACCCACGAACGCGCGCACCGCCAGCTGGTAATCGCCGCCGGTGCTACGCGCATAGGCGAACACCCCCATGCTGTCGGTGCTTTCGGCCAGCGCGGCCACCGCGTCCCAGTCCGGTGACAGGGCGCGCAGCGTGGCTTCATCGGCCAGTTCCACCACCCACCAGCTGCGCCCGCCGGACATGCGTGCCGGCGGCAGTTCGCCCAGCGCCCAGCCGTCCAGTGCCGCCTGCAGGCGCGGATCGGCCGCCGTGGTCACTTCGGCCACCGCTGCGCGCGGGGTGCGGATGGCGATGCTGCGCGTGGCCCCTTCGCCCACCACCCGCAGCGGCAGCGCGCCGGCGATGCCGTCCTGGACCAGCACGCCGTCCACCGGTGCGGCCAGGCCGGCATCCAGCACCGCATGCGCGGTGCCCACGCTGGGGTGGCCGGCGAACGGCACTTCCTTCTGCGGGCTGAACATGCGGATGCGGTAGCTGGCGCCCGGCGCCTGCGGGGCGAAAACGAACGTGGTTTCCGGCAGGCGGGTCCAGCGGGCGATGGCCTGCATGCGCGCGTCGTCCAGGCCCTCCGCGTCCAGCACCACGGCCAGCGGATTGCCGGCACCGGGATAGGGGGAAAACACGTCAAGCTGCAGGAAACGGCGGGCGGTCATGGCGGATCGGTCTGGCGGAACGGTCTGGCAGCTTAACAAGCCCTGCCGGGGCGTGGCTTGGCATAGAATCAGAGGTTCGGCCCGGCGTGCCGGGTCGATCCCCCCACTACCTACCCATTCTTACCTCCATGTCAGCTTCCCCCCTTGTCGAACGCTGGATCGTACTGAAGTTCGGCGGCACCTCCGTGTCGCGTCGTCACCGTTGGGACACGATCGGGAAGCTGGCGAAAAAACGTGCGGAAGAAACCGGTGCGCGCGTGCTGGTGGTGGTGTCGGCCCTGTCCGGGGTCACCAATGAACTGACCGCGATCGCCGATGGCGCCGCCGACAGCCGCGCCCGCGTGGATGCGCTGGTGGCCCGCCACCGCGAATTCCTGGCCGAGCTCGAGCTCGACGCCAGCGCGCTGGATGTGCGCCTGGCCGCGCTGCAGGGCCTGCTGGACGAGCCGCGCGCTGCCGCGCGCCCGCTGGAATGGCAGGCCGACGTGCTGGGCCAGGGCGAGCTGCTGTCCTCCACCATCGGCGCGGCCTACCTGCGCGCCAGCGGCCTGGATTTCGGCTGGATGGACGCCCGTGAATGGCTGCAGGCGCTGCCGCCGCAGCCCAACCAGAGCGACTGGTCGCAGCGCCTGTCGGTGAACTGCCAGTGGCGTTCGGACGCCGAGTGGGCCGCCGGCTTCCGCGCCCAGCCGACCCGCATGCTGATCACCCAGGGCTTCATTTCGCGCCACGCCGATGGCGGCACCGCCATCCTCGGCCGCGGCGGCTCGGATACCTCGGCCGCGTACTTCGGTGCGCTGCTGGGTGCCAGCCGCGTGGAAATCTGGACCGACGTGCCGGGCATGTTCAGCGCCAACCCCAAGGACGTGCCCGACGCGCGCCTGCTGACCCGCCTGGACTATTACGAAGCCCAGGAAATCGCCACCACCGGCGCCAAGGTGCTGCACCCGCGTTCGATCAAGCCGTGCCGCGATGCCGGCGTGCCCATGGCGATCCTGGACACCGAACGCCCGGAACTGCCGGGCACCAGCATCGACGGCAACGCCGCGCCGGTGCCGGGGGTGAAGGCGATCAGCCGCCGCAACGGCATCGTGCTGGTGTCGATGGAAGGCATCGGCATGTGGCAGCAGGTCGGCTTCCTGGCCGACGTGTTCGGGCTGTTCAAGAAGCATGGGCTGTCGGTGGACCTGATCGGTTCGGCCGAAACCAACGTCACCGTGTCGCTGGATCCGTCCGAAAACCTGGTCAATACCGATGTGCTGGCCGCGCTGTCGGCCGACCTGTCGCAGATCTGCAAGGTCAAGATCATCGTGCCGTGCGCGGCGATCACCCTTGTCGGCCGTGGCATGCGTTCGCTGCTGCACAAGCTGTCGGACGTGTGGGCGACCTTTGGGCGCGAGCGCGTGCACATGATTTCGCAGTCGTCCAACGACCTCAACCTGACCTTCGTCATCGATGAAGCCGACGCCGACGGCCTGCTGCCGATCCTGCACGCCGAGCTGATCGACAGCGGCGCGATGCCGGTGGAAGAGGGCGAGGTGTTCGGCCCGCGCTGGCGCGAGATCGCCGGCACCATCCGCCCGCGCGAAACCGCCTGGTGGCGGGGCCAGCGCGAGCACCTGCTGCACCTGGCCCAGGCCGGTACGCCGCGCTATGTGTACAACCTGGCCACGGTGCGCGCCCGCGCCCGTGCGCTGGCAGCGATCAAGCCGATCGACCAGCGTTACTACGCGATCAAGGCCAACAGCCATCCGGCCATCCTGGAGCTGCTGGAGCAGGAAGGCTTCGGCCTGGAATGCGTGTCGCACGGCGAACTGAAGCACGTGTTCAACGTGCTGCCGACGCTGTCGCCGCGCCGGGTGCTGTTCACCCCCAGCTTCGCGCCGCGCACCGAATATGAAGCGGCGTTCGCGCTCGGCGTGACCGTCACCGTGGACAACGTGGAAGCGCTGCAGCGCTGGCCGGACCTGTTCCGCAACCGCGAGCTGTGGCTGCGCGTGGACCTGGGCCGTGGCGAAGGCCACCACGCCAAGGTCCGCACCGGCGGCAAGGATTCCAAGTTCGGCCTGCCGATCGCCCGCGTGGACGAGTTCGTGCGCCTGGCCGAAGACCTGGGCACCCGCGTGGTCGGCCTGCATGCGCATCTGGGCAGCGGCGTGGAAACGGCGCAGCACTGGCGCCTGATGTGCGACGAACTGGCCGGTTTCGCGCGCCGGATCGGCAGCGTGGAAACCATCGATATCGGCGGCGGGCTGCCCATTCCCTACAGCGATGACGATGAACCGTTCGACCTGGACGCCTGGGCCGTCGGCCTGGCCGAGGTCAAGGCGGTGCACCCGGCGTTCCGCCTGGCGATCGAACCGGGCCGCTACCTGGTGGCTGAATCGGGCGTGCTGCTCACCACCGCCACCCAGGTGGTGGAGAAGGACGGCGTGCGCCGGGTGGGCCTGGATGCGGGCATGAACACCCTGATGCGCCCGGCGCTGTACGACGCCTGGCATGACATCGAAAACCTGAGCCGCCTGGGCGGGTATGCCGAGGCACTGTTCGACGTGGTCGGGCCGATCTGCGAATCCAGCGATGTGTTCGGCAAGCGCCGCCGCCTTCCGGTGTCCACCGCGCCGGACGATGTGATGCTGATCGCCGATGCCGGCGCCTACGGGTACGTCATGGCCAACACCTACAACCAGCGCGAGCTGCCGCGCGAGGACATCATCGACGATGTGCCTTGAGCGCCTCCCGTTGGTTTCCCTTATTGCCTCACCGGATACGCCATGACTGCTTTCGATAAACACCAGGTTGCCTGCTTCCGCTTCGTCCGCTGCGATTTCGCCGCGGACACCGGCGTGGCGCAGCTGGTCTACGCCTTCGACAACGGCCCGGAGCTGGTCGAGACGGTCAGCATTCCCGGTGCGCCGTTCGTGCTGGACGGTGCCCGCGCCGAAGCCGTGCAGCGGGCGCTGCGCCTGCTGCACCTGTTCGCCGGCGTGAGCTATTACAAGGCCGCGGTGCCGGAGCAGGTGCGGATCGACAGCTACAGCATCGATGCCGATACCGCCGCGCTGGTGGAAACGGTGTACCTCAACGGGCTGGGCGAGTTCGCCTACCGCAACGGCCTGAACCTGCGCGGGCGGTTCCGCCTGCCGGTGGACGGCCAGGCGTTCGACGCGCCGGCCGTGGGCCTGCGCGAGCACGCGCTGGTGGCCATCGGCGGCGGCAAGGATTCGCTGGTCAGCATCGAAGCGCTGCGCACGCTGGGCATCGCCGAAACGGTGACCTGGATCGGCGGTTCGCAGCTGATCCGTGCCTGCGCCGAACGTACCGGCCTGCCGACGCTCAACATCGGCCGCACGCTGGCCCCCGAGCTGTTCGAGCTCAACCGCCAGGGCGCGTGGAACGGGCATATCCCGGTCACCGCGGTGAACTCGGCGATCATGGTGCTGGCCGCGCTGCTGCAGGGCGTGGACCAGGTGGTGTTCTCCAACGAGCGTTCGGCCAGCTACGGCAGCCAGATCCCCGGCACCGGTGAAGTGAACCACCAGTGGTCCAAAGGCTGGGCCTTCGAGCAGGCCTTCGGCGAACACCTTGAAAAGCATGTGGCGGCGGACCTGCACTACTACTCGCTGCTGCGCCCGCTGTCGGAGCTGGCGGTGGCACGCCAGTTCGCCAAAACCGATTTCTACGACGCGCATTTCTCCAGCTGCAACCGCAACTTCCACATCCTGGGCGAGCGCCCGGTGAACCGCTGGTGCGGCGTCTGCCCGAAGTGCCACTTCGTGTTCCTGGCGCTGGCCCCGTTCATGCCCAAGACCCGGCTGGTGCGCATCTTCGGCCGCAACCTGCTGGACGACATGGAGCAGGCCGGCGGCTTCGATGCGCTGCTGGAATTCCAGGACCACAAGCCGTTCGAATGCGTGGGCGAAGGCCGCGAATCGCGTGCGGCGATGGCCACCCTGGCGGCACGCCCGGAATGGAACGAGGACGCGCTGGTGAAGCGCTTCATCCAGGAGATCCAGCCGCAGCTGGACGGCGCCGAGCTGCAGATCGAACCGTTGCTGGTGCTGGAAGGCGAGCACCGGATTCCGGCGGCGATCTGGGAGCGCCTGCGTGCGAATTTCGCAGCTTGAAGGCAAGCACGTAGCGCTGTGGGGCTGGGGGCGTGAGGGGCGCGCGGCATTCGCCGTCCTGCGCCAGCGCCTGCCCGCGCTGGCCCTGACCCTGTTCTGCCCCGAGGCCGAGGCCGCCGCCGCGCGCGCCGAGGCCGGCGATGCGCTGCAGGTGCGTTCGGATGTCAGCGGCGATTCCCTGGCCGCCTTCGAGGTGGTGATCAAATCGCCGGGGATCAGCCCCTACGGCGACGCCGCCGTTGCGGCGGCCGCGCAGGGCACGCAGTTCATCGGCGGTACCTCGCTGTGGTTCGCCGAGCATGCCGATGCCGAGGGCACCGTGCGCGACACCGTGTGCGTGACCGGCACCAAGGGCAAGAGCACCACCACCTCGCTGCTGGCCCATCTGCTGCGCGCCTCGGGCGCGCGTACCGGGCTGGTGGGCAACATCGGCCTGCCGCTGCTGGAGGTGCTGGAGCCGCAGCCGGCGCCGGCGTACTGGGCGGTGGAGCTGTCCAGCTACCAGACCGGCGAAGTGGCGCGCAGTGGCGCGCACCCGCAGGTGGCGGTAGTGCTGAACCTGTTCCCCGAGCACTTGGACTGGCATGGCAGCGAAGCGCGCTACATCCAGGACAAGCTGGCGCTGGTGACCGGCGCGGCACCGCGCATCGCCGTGCTCAATGCCGCCGACCCGCACCTGGCCGCGCTGTCGCTGCCGGACAGCGAGGTGGTGTGGTTCAACCAGCCGCAGGGCTGGCACATGCGCGGCGAGTGGGTGTATCGCGGCGGGCAGCAGGTGTTCGATACCGCGAACACGCCGCTGCCGGGCCGGCACAACCGCGGCAACCTGTGCGCGGTGCTGGCGGCGATCGAGGCGCTGGGCCTGGATGCGGTGGCGCTGGCGCCGGCCGTGCAGGAGTTCCGGCCGTTGCCCAACCGCCTGCAGACCATCGGCAGCCGCGACGGGCTGCGCTTCGTCAATGATTCGATCAGCACCACCCCGCACGCCAGCCTGGCGGCGCTGGAATGCTTCGCCGGCCAGCGCATCGCGCTGCTGGTGGGCGGGCATGACCGGGGGCTGGACTGGCAGGATTTCGTGGACCACATGGCGCACGACGTGCCGCCGGTGGAGATCGTCACCATGGGCGCCAACGGCCCGCGCATCCACGCGCTGCTGCAGCCGCTGGCCGATGCCGGGCGGTTCGGCCTGCATGCGGCGGGGGACCTGGATGAGGCGGTCCGGCTGGCGCGTGCCGCGCTGGGCGGGCAGGGCGGGGTGGTGTTGATGTCGCCGGGCGCACCGAGCTATGGCGTGTACCGCGATTACGTGGCCCGCGGCCGCCATTTCGCCGAACTGGCCGGGTTCGACCCGGACCAGATCACCGCGATCCCGGGGATTGGGATCGCCTGACCCCACGCGGCGTCACACCCCCTGTGCTTTCATTAGGCACTTTCCACAGGAGGCAGGCGCATGAAGCAGCAATGGCAGTGGGGTGCGGCACTGGTACTCGGCCTGACGGCGTTGCCGGCGGTGGCGGCGATGCAGGCCAAGCCGGTGGAGTGGAAGCACGAAGGCACCACCTTCAGCGGGGTGCTGGTCTACGACGACGAAGACAACGACAAGCGCCCCGGCCTGGTGATGGTGCCGAACTGGAAGGGCGTGAACGAATCGGCCATCGCCAAGGCCAGGCAGTTGGCCGGCGACGATTACGTGGTGCTGGTGGCCGACGTGTATGGCAAGGGCGTGCGCCCGAAGACCGACGCCGAAGCCGGCCCGGTGGCGACCCAGCTGCGCAATGACCGCCCAGTGCTGCGCGCCCGCGCGCTGAAGGCGCTGGAGGTGCTCAAGGCCCAGGCCGGCAACGCGCCGCTGGATGCCTCGAAGATCGGTGCGGTCGGCTTCTGCTTCGGTGGCACCACGGTGCTGGGGCTGGCCCGTGCCGGTGCGCCGCTGGCCGGCGTGGTCAGCCTGCACGGCGGGCTGGGCTCGCCGTTGCCGGCCAAGGCCGGCGGTACCCATCCGTCTGTGCTGGTGCTCAATGGCGCCGACGACAAGGGCATCAGCAAGGACGACATTGCCAGCTTCGAGCAGGAAATGAACGCGGCCAAGGTCGATTGGGAGTTCACCAACTACAGCGGTGCGGTGCACTGCTTCGCCGAAGCCGATGCCAACAACCCGCCGGGCTGCCTGTACAACGAGCGGGCGGCGAAGCGGGCGTGGAAGTCGATGGACACCTTCTTTGAAGGGTTGTTCGAAAAGCGGTAACCGGAGAGCTGGAAATCGGTAGCGCCGGCCGTTGGCCGGCCCACGGATCGCCTGGGCCGGCCAACGGCCGGCGCTACCGGAATGTCACGGTCCCCGCGTTCCGGTCAATGCGAGCGCTGCACCGCGTAGCGGGCCAGGCCGCGCAGCGCGGCCACGGCATCGTTGTCGGCCAGGCCGTCGAGCGCGCGCTCGGCGGCGTCGGCGTATTCCTCGGCGCGGCGGCGGCTGTATTCCAGCCCGCCGGTGGCGTGGATGGCGGCCAGCACTTCCGGCATCGCATCCGCATCGCCGTCCTGCACGATCCCGCGCAGACGCTCACGGGTGGTGGCGTCGGAATGGGCCATGGCGTGGATCAGCGGCAGGGTCGCCTTGCCTTCGGCCAGGTCGTCGCCCAGGTTCTTGCCCAGCTCGTCGGCGTTGGCCGAGTAGTCCAGCACGTCGTCGGCGATCTGGAACGCGTAGCCCAGGTGCATGCCGTAGTCGTACAGGGCCTGCTGGGTGGCCGCGTCCACGCCGCTGGCCAGGGCGCCCAGGCGGGTGCCGGCGGCGAACAGCACCGCGGTCTTGCGCTCGATCACGCGCAGGTAGGCCGCTTCGTCGGTGTCCGGGTTGTGTACGTGCAGCAGCTGCAGCACTTCGCCTTCGGCGATGCGGTTGGTGGTGTCGGCCAGGATCTGCATGACCGGCATGCGGTCCAGTTCGACCATCAGCTGGAAGCTGCGCGAGTACAGGAAATCGCCGACCAGCACGCTGGGGGCGTTGCCCCACAGCGCATTGGCGGTGCTGCGGCCGCGCCGCAGGCTGGATTCGTCCACCACGTCGTCGTGCAGCAGGGTCGAGGTGTGGATGAACTCGATGATCGCCGCCAGCTGGTGGTGCTCCGGGCCGGCCTGGCCGACCGCGTGGCCGGCCAGCATGACCAGCATCGGCCGCAGGCGCTTGCCGCCGGCGGAGATGATGTGGTCGGCGATCTGGTTGATCAGCACGACATCCGAGGACAGTCGGCGGCGAATCAGCGCATCCACGGCGGCCATGTCGGGCGCGGCGAGCGACTGGATCTGGGGCAGGCCCAGCGCGGGGCGGGTGTCTTCGGTGATGGTCATGCGGTCTGACTTTCAGGCTTGGGCGGAATTATAGGCGGTGCGGACGTATTCCGCCCGCGAAGGCGTTCCGGGGGGCGGGCAGGGCGTGAATACGTATGCAAGCGGCGCCACCGCCGAGGGTGCCCCGCTAAGCTTGTCGGGTACGTTCTGGCGCCCTGGGAGGGCGCCCTGGAAGCCCGGAGGGGGGCCCTCGATGACGCAGACTCCATGGTGGCGCGGTGCCGTCATCTATCAGATTTACCCGCGCAGTTTCCTCGATGCCAACGGTGATGGCGTGGGCGACCTGCCCGGCATCATCGAGCGCCTGGACTACGTAGCCTCGCTGGGCGTGGACGCGATCTGGATTTCGCCGTTCTTCACCTCGCCCATGGCCGACTTCGGCTACGACATCGCCGACCACCGCGATGTGGACCCGCTGTTCGGCACCCTGGCCGATTTCGACCGGTTGCTGGCCAAGGCGCACGCGCTGGGCCTGAAGGTGATGATCGACCAGGTGTTCAGCCACACCTCGATCGAGCACGCCTGGTTCCGCGAGAGCCGCCAGGACCGCACCAATCCCAAGGCGGACTGGTACGTGTGGGCCGACCCGCGCGAGGACGGCACCCCGCCCAACAACTGGATGTCCATCTTCGGGGGCGTGGCCTGGCAGTGGGAGCCGCGCCGCGAGCAGTACTTCCTGCACAACTTCCTGGCCGACCAGCCGGACCTGGATTTCCACAATCCGGCCGTGCAGCAGGCCACCCTGGACTACGTGCGTTTCTGGCTGGACCGCGGCGTGGATGGCTTCCGCCTGGATTCGATCAACTTCTGCTTCCACGACAAGCAGCTGCGCGACAACCCGGCCAAGCCGCTGGAAAAGCGCCTGGGCCGGGGCTTCAGCACCGACAACCCGTACGCCTACCAGTACCACTACTACAACAACACCCAGCCGGAGAACCTGCCGTTCATCGAGCGCCTGCGCGGGCTGCTGGACGAGTACCCGGGCGCGGTCAGCCTGGGCGAGATCTCCGCCGAGGATTCGCTGGCGACCACGGCCGAATACACCGCGCCGGGCCGCCTGCACATGGGCTACAGCTTCGAACTGCTGGTCAAGGATTACAGCGCGGCCTACATCCGCGACACCGTGTCGCGGCTGGAAGCGACCATGACCGAAGGCTGGCCGTGCTGGGCGATCTCCAACCACGACGTGGAGCGCGCGGTGACCCGTTGGGGCGGGCACCCGGCGCAGCCGCGGCTGGCGCGCCTGCTGGTGGCGGTGCTGTGCTCGCTGCGCGGTTCGATCTGCCTGTACCAGGGCGAAGAGCTGGGCCTGGGCGAAGCGGACGTGCCGTTCGAGGCGCTGCAGGACCCGTATGGCATCACCTTCTGGCCGAACTTCAAGGGCCGCGACGGCTGCCGCACGCCGATGCCGTGGCTGGATGCGCCGCTGGCCGGGTTCACCCGTGGTGAGCCTTGGCTGCCGATTCCGCAGGAGCACCAGGCCAGCGCGGTCGCCGTGCAGGAGCACGACCCGCATTCGGTGTTGAACGCGTTCCGCCAGTTCCTGGCCTGGCGCCGCACGATGCCGACCCTGCTGCTGGGCGACATCCGGTTCCTGGACACGGCCGAGCCGGTGCTGATGTTCGAACGCGTGCATGCGGGCGAGACGCTGCTGCTGGCATTCAACCTGTCGGCCGAGGCGGCGCAGGTGGCGTTGCCGGCAGGGCAGTGGCACGCGCTGCATGTGCCCGGCCCGGATGCAGGCCAGGCCGACGGTGGCGTGTTGCACCTGCCGGCGCAGGCGATGTACTGCGCACGCCGCGCCTGATACGAGATTTCCGGTGGTTTTGATGGGCGGAGCCGAAAGGTTCCGCCCTTTTTTTTGGTTCATCGCGAGCGTTGAGAGCCCCGCCGCGGCCGGCAGGCCCCTGTGCAAATGTCCCCCGGCGGTCGCCCTGCGGCGACGGCCTCCTCCTTTACTTTGCCAGGAGCCTGCCGGCCGCGACGGGGCAAGGCTCGCGGTTCGCGATGGAAAAGCAGAAGGCGGGGTGCAACGCCGGTGGATCGAGTGCCGGGGCGGCATACCCTTGGAGGCGAAGTAAAGGAGGAGGTGTCGGCCTCTGGCCGACGCCGGGGGACATTCGCCGGAAAGGGTATGCCGCCCCGGCGCTCGATTCACCGGCAGCCGCGTTTGATTCACAACGAACCCACAACAAAAAACCCGCTGCTCGCGCAGCGGGTTCTTCGTTCGTGCTTCTACACTGGGATCAGAACTTGTAGTTCACGCCCAGCATGTAGGTACGGCCCCACTCGATGTATTCCAGCGGGCGATCCTTGGTGCCGGCGTACGTGCGGTACGGCTCGTTGGTCAGGTTGCTTCCCTGCAGCAACAGGGTCAGGCCGTGCAGCGCGCTGTCGTCGGCGAAGGTGTAGCTCACCTGCGCGTCGGTCACGTTCTCGCCCACCACGTAACGCAGCGTGCGGTTGCCGTTGAAGTTGCCGATTTCACCGATGAAGTCCGAACGACGACGCTGGCTCACGCGCGCTTCAAACCCATTGCGCTCGTAGTAGGCGGTGAAGTTGTACACGCGCTTGGACAGGCCCGGCAGGCTGATCGGATCGGTACCCACGCTGGAGGCGCTTTCCGGGTCCATGATCTTGATGTCGCTGTCGTTGAACGTCGCGCTGGCCTGCACGCCGAAGCCCAGCAGCGGGTCGGCCAGCATTTCCAGCGGGAACGAGGCGGTCAGTTCCAGGCCACGCAGGGTGCCGCCCTCGCCGTTCTGCGGCGCCGAGAAGGTGCCGGTGGTCTGCACCGGCACGATCATGCCCGGCGGCGGCACGTAGCTGGCCAGCAGGTTGCTGAAGTCGTAGTCGTCCACCGACTGGGTGTAGACGTAGCTCTTCAGGTCCTTGTAGAACACCGCCGCCGCCACGTACGCCTTCTCGCCGAAGTACTTCTCGTACGACAGGTCGATGGCATTGGCGCGCCACGGATCCAGCAGCGGGTTGCCGCCGCTGCCGCCCGGCTTCCCGGTGGCCGTATCCACGCCGAACTCCAGGCCGGCGCGCATCTGGTCCACGCGCGGGCGCGCGACCTGCTTGGCCACCGCGAAGCGCAGGGTCTGCTGGTACGGGAAGGTGAAGGCCAGGTTCAAGCTCGGCAGCCAATCGGTGTACTTCTTGCCTTCATCGATCGGCAGTACTTCCTGGCCGGCCGGACGCGAGCGGTCGAAGTAGTTCGACTGCGAGCTCTGGTCGGTGGTGATCATCTGCACGCCGATGTTGCCGCGCACGCGCACGTCACCGATGTCGGTGTTGATGTTGGCGCGCACCCAGGCGGTGGTGGTCTTTTCCTGCACCACCCACGACTTGGGAATCAGGTAGTCCAGGTTGGTGACCGGGTTGAACGTCATGTAGCGGTCCACCGCGGCCGGTACGTTCCAGGCCGGGATGTAGCCGATGCCGGCAAAGCCCAGGTTGACCGGGGCGTACTGCAGGTCGCCGGCGACGTTGGCATCGCCCTGCGCGCCGAGCAGGATGTTGCCTTCGGCCTGGGTCTTTTCCTTGCGGCGGTCGGCGTAATTCACGCCCACGTCCACGTCCTGGAACCACGACAGCGCTTCGGGCATGTTGAACGTGCCCTGCAGGCGCCCGCCCTTCAGGCGGTCTTCCACCTGCGGCACCTTGCCGTAGCCGGAGCCGTAGATGGTGTTGGTCAGGTACAGCGCTTCGGGGTTGGAGTAGTCCAGGCCCGGGCGGATCTGCGAGAAGCCATCCGGGTTGATGGTCAGCCCGATGGTGTCCAGCTGCGGCATCGGGGTGAGCTGCAGGTTGTTCTCCAGGTTCAGCTCATCGCGGGTGGCCTTGGAGTAGTTCACATCGGCGGTGAGCTTGAAGCTGTCGAAGGTCAGCTCGTTGTTCCAGCCGAACGCGTCGATCTTGTCTTCGCGCTTGTTGTACATGCCGCGCACCAGCGGGTACACGCCGCTGGCGGTGCCGCCGGTGAAGGTGCCGTTGCCGTTCACCTGCGGATTGGTGATCAGCAGGCCCGGGGTGTAACCGCCGTTGTAGTTGCTGAGGTTGACCTCGAACTGGTTGGCGGTGTCAATTTGCTCGGCTTTGGTGTGGAACATGTCCAGCGTGCTGGTCCACACGTTCGACGGGCGGAACTGCACGGTGGCCATGTAGCCGTCACGCTTGGCGTTGCCGGTACGGCGCAGCGCCTTGATGCCGTCGGAGAACGCGGTGCCCGGTGCCACGCCGGGGCGGTTGCCCTGGTCGGTCTGCTCGGTGGTCCACGGCTCGTACAGGCCGACCTGGTTTTCCTGGATCGGGTTGTCGCTGTGCGCGTAGCCCAGCGCGATGCCCCAGGTGTCTTCGGCGAACTGGTCGATGTAGCTGGCGCTGAAGCGGTTGCCGAACGCGTCCACGTTGGCGGCCTTGCCCAGCGAGTTCTTCGAATAGCGGCCGCTGAGCGCGATCACGCGCTCGCCGAACGCCAGCGGGCGCACGGTCTGCATGTCGATGGTGCCCGACAGGCCCTGGCCGACCAGCGCCGCATCCGGGGTCTTGTACACGGTCACGCCGTTGACCAGCTCGGACGGGTACTGGTCGAACTCCACGCTGCGGTTGTCGCCCGTGCTGACCAGTTCACGCCCGTTGAGCAGGGTGGTGGCGAAGTCGGGCGACAGGCCGCGCACGCTGATCACCTGCGCACGGCCGGCCACGCGCTGTGCGGCCAGGCCGGGCAGGCGGGCCAGCGATTCGGCAATGCTCACATCCGGGAGCTTGCCGATGTCTTCCGCCGAGATCACTTCGACCACCGAGGTGGCGTCCTGCTTGATCGCAATGGCGTTTTCAATGCCGCGGCGAATGCCGGTCACCTGGATGGTATCCAGGTCGGTGGCGGCGGTACCGGCCGGCGGGGTGGTGCCCGGATCGGTGGTGGTGGACTGCGCCAACGCCAATGACGGCGTCAGGGCGACGGCCAGCGCGATACTCAGCGCGCTGCGCTTGCGATTCAACATTTTCCCCTCCCAGGCAATGTTGCCAAACTGAATTGTGGTTGCCCGGATCACCCGGGCGCGTCTTGGCGCGGTGGCCGTTGACTGCGTGGCTATGGTAGGCAGCGGCTTCGCGCGGCGAATCACCCTGCATACGTATTCAATGCAGATGCCGACCGTGGAATCGATTACATCATCAGCACGACCAACGGTCGTGCCCTACCGCGGTAGGTAACGACCGTTGGTCGTTACGCATTTACATCGGGGTAAACCGAATGGCCTGCCCACCGCCCGGTGCCAGCACGATGTTCATGGTGTCCGAACTGGTGACCTCGCGGGTTTCGCGCTTGAACGCGAACGGGTTGCGCTGGTAATCGGCACCGTCTCCGTCGCGGTAGATCTCGGCGCGGTAACGCACGCCGGGCTCGAGGAACGACAGCGGCACCGGCAGCGAACGGCCGTGCTCATCGGTGATGCTGCCCAGGAACCAGTCGCGGCTGTGGCGGTCCTTGCGCGCGATGGTCACGTAGTCGCCCACCTCGCCATCGAGCACGCGGGTGTCATCCCAGTCCACGGCGACATCCTCGATGAAGCGGAACGCCTCGCGGTGCTGTTCATAATGCTCGGGCAGGTCGGCGGCCATCTGGATCGGGCTGTAGATCACCACGTACAACGCCAGCTGGCGGGCCAGCGTGCTGGGAATCGCCTGGCCGTGGCGGCCCTTCAGGCTGAGGATGCCGGGGGTGTAATCCATCGGCCCGGACAGCAGCCGGGTGAACACCAGGTTGACCTCGTGTTCGGGCGGGTTCGGCGGCTGGCCCCAGGCGTTGTACTCCATGCCGCGTGCGCCTTCGCGCGAGATCCAGTTGGGGTAGGTGCGGCGCAGCCCGGTGTCCTTGATCGGCTCGTGCGGATTCACCGCGATGTGCCGTTTGGCTGCTTCCTGCACCACCTTCAGGTGATGGCGGGCCATGAACTGGCCGTCGTGCCACTCGCGCCACAACGGGCCGCCGGCCGGATTGCGCCGGTCCACCTGGCCGTCATCGCAGACATAGCCGCTCTTGAACGAATCCACGCCCAGCCGCGCATACAGGTCCAAGGCTGCGCCCAGCTGGTCTTCGTAGTGCTCGATCGCGCAACCGGTTTCGTGGTGGCCGATGAGGTGCACGCCTTTTTTCGCGCCGTAGGCCGACAGCGCCTCGATGTCGAAGTCCGGGGTGGCGCGGGTGAAATCGAAGTCGTAGCCGTTGCCGACCCAGTTGCCATCCCAGCCCGGGTTCCAGCCTTCCACCAGCACGCCGCGGAAGCCGTGCCTGGCGGCGAAGTCGATCACCTTCTTCGTCTTTGCCGTGGTCGCCGCATGCTTCGGGCCGGTGGCCCAGCTTTCTTCATCCAGGTGCATCGACCACCACACGCCCAGGTACTTGGACGGCTTCACCCAGCTCACATCGCCCAGTGCGTTGGGTTCGTTGAGGTTGAGGATCAGGTTGGATTCCACCAGCCCGCCGGCGGTGTCGCTGATCTGCAGCGTGCGCCAGGGCGTATCGAAGGGCAGGGTGCGGCGCACCTTCCAGCCTTCGGCTGACGGCGACAGCTGGGCGCGAAGGCGCTGGCCCTCCGTGCGCCGCAGCCACATGCCGGCGTAATCGACCAGTGCCGCCTCGTGGATCGCCACGTGCAGGCCGTCGCGGCTGCGCAGGGTGAGCGGGGTATGTGCCAGCGGCACCTGGTCCAGCGGCGTGCGCTGGTACAGGTATTCGTAATGGATCGGCTCGCCGGCCGGGATCCACCAGGCGGTGGATTGCGGGGCAATGGCGAACTCGGTCAGTTCGTCATCGATGATCGCTTCGCGCAGGCCAGGCTGCTGCGGGAAGTGGTAGCGGAAGCCCAGGCCGTCGTCGTAGACGCGGAACACCACGTCCAGGCGGCGCTTGGCACCGCCGCGCTCGGCCAGGTGCACGGTGACTTCGTTGTAGTGGTTGCGCACGCTGCGGCGCTCGCCCCAGGGCTGTTCCCAGGTGTCATCGACTTTGCGCGTGTCCTGCCCGAGCACCGCCAGGTCGCGGTCCAGGCGGCCGTCGCGCAGCTGGAAGCCCAGTTTCGATTCAGCCACCACGGTCTGGCCCAGGCGCTCGACCCGATAGCTGGGGTTGCCGCCATCCAGCTGCAGCGAGACCTTCAGGATGTCGCCGGGTGAGCTGGCGCTGGCCACCGTGACCGGTTCAGCGTGTGCGGCGGTGGTGCAGACCAGCAACGACAGTGCCAGCCAGGCCAGCGGGCGGGGCGCGGCAACCGCGCGCAACAACGGCAAATCCAGTGGCATTTCCCCTCCCAGGGCAGTGCATGTCTGCCCCGGACTATATCCACGCGTGCCACGGCCTCACCGCGCCACGCCATGAATACGTATGCAAGCGGGCACCGATGTCATCTGTGCAGTGCGACGGGCGACGGTCGTCGCCTACCATGCAGGCAGGCACCCTGGGAGGGGGCCGCGACGACAGCGCCCCGGCGCTGGCGAACCATACCGCGTGCAAGAAGGGAGGAAGGCCGACGGGCGCAAGCCGGTCCGCCGCTTTTCGATGCTGAAAACGATCTGCCTGACCGCTGCCCTCGGGGCGGCGCTGGTATCCACCGCTGCGGCGGAGGACCTGACATTCGATGGCCGCACGGCGCGCGCCATCGCCGCTGCCGACGGCAGCTTCCAGCTGCTGGCCCATGGCAAGCCGGTGGCGATTGCCGCCCAGCCGATGCGCAGCCGCACCGACAGCGTGATGTTCGATGCGCTGTTCGCGCTGGCCCAGCAGGACATGGCGGCCGACCGCGTGGACGCGATCCGCGACCCGGCCTTCAACTTCGGCAACCCGGTGGACTGCGAGTGCTTCCAGACCGGCGAGCGCTGGCCCTATGTGTGGACGCGCGATGTAAGTTTCGCCGCCGACCTGGCGCTGGCCCGGCTGGAGCCAATCCGCGTCCGCAATTCGCTGCAGTTCAAGCTGTCCAAGGCGCGCGACGGCATCACCCCCGGGCTGTTCGTGGCCCAGGACACCGGTTCCGGCGGCAGCTGGCCGATCAGCAGCGACCGCGTGGTGTGGTTCCTGGCGGCGCGCGACCTGCACGACAGTTCCAGCTTCATGACCGAGACCTGGCAGGCCCTGCAGGCCACGCTGGCGCAGGACCGGGCAATGGTGTTCGATCCGCGCACCGGGCTGTACCGCGGCGAGACCTCGTTCCTGGACTGGCGCGAACAGACCTGCCCGGACTGGACCCGCAACGACGTGCGCTTCATCGGCGACTCCTTCGCGCTGTCCACCAACGTGCTGCACTACCAGGCGCTGCGCCTGGCCGAGAAGTATGCGCGTGAGCTCGGCGACGGCCGCGCCACCGAGTACGCGGCCTGGGCCGACGCGCTGGCCACGCAGATCGACGCCCGTTTCTGGCGCGAAGACGCCGGCATGTACATGAGCTACATCGGCGAAGCCGCGCACCCGGTGCCCTACGCCAAGTACGACCTGCTGGGCATCTCGCTGGGCGTGTTGGCCGATGTGTTCCCGGCCGAGCGCGCCCGACGTTCGCTGGCCAACTACCCGTACGTGGAGGGTGGCAGTCCGGTGGTGTGGCCGCAGGAAGCGCAGCAGCCGATCTACCACAACCGCGCGGTGTGGCCGTTCGTCAGCGCCTATTCGCTGCGTGCGGCGCGCAAGGTGGATGATGCCACCCGCATCCAGCGCGAGATCGAATCGCTGATGCGCGGCAGCGCGCTGGCCGGTTCGAACATGGAGAACTATGAGATGCGCACGCTGGCCGTGCACGTCGACGAAGGCCCGTTGAGCGGCCCGGTGGTCAACTCGCCGCGCCAGCTGTGGTCGGTGGCCGGGTACCTGTCGATGGTGCTCGAAGGCGTGTTCGGGGTGGAGGCGGACGGCACGGTGGCGCCCAAGCTGCCGGTGGCACTGGTCCCGCAGCTGTTCGGCACGCGCGACAGCATCGAGCTTGACGACGGCACCACCCGCTACATCCTCAAGCGCCCGCGCACCCTCGACGGCGACCTGCTCGCAGCAAAGACAATCGAGCGCAAGGGCAACACCGTAACCGTCCAGCTCGCGCCGCGTAGGGACACGCCACGCGTGTCCGCTTTCCGCGCAGACCCGGCAAACCCCAACGCCTTCGCTCCCGCCACCCCCGCCGCCCCGAAACCGCAGAAGCGCGGCAACACCTGGACGATCGCCGTCCCCGCCAACCACCAGCTCTGGCAGGACGGCATCGCGGTGGGCAGCTCGGCCACCCACACCGTCACCAACGACGGCCACCAGCACTGCCTCAGCTTCACCCGTCGCGAAGGCGCCCTCGAATCGCTGCACAGCCCGATGACCTGCATCGGCCCGCAGCAACGCCTTCCCGGCGCAACCCACTGGACGTGGACCGCCGGCACGCCCACCCGCGTGCGCATCCGCCTGCACTACGACAACCCCAACGGCCCGATCAACACCGGCGTCACCGCTGCGGTGAAGCAGCTGGCCGTGCACTGCGCGGGGCAACCGGTCCAGCGCGCCACGATCGTGATGCCGCACAGCGTTGGCCCGCAGGATTCCACCGCCGCCGAATTCGACCTGCCCAAGGGCGGCTGCCGCTTCACCCTGGAGCCGGGTTTCAACATGAGCGCACTGGAACACTTCGCCCAGTACAACGGCGGCAAGGGCGGGCGCGACGGCGTGCTCAACGCGGCCACCGTCAGCGCGCTGCTGGTCGCACCGGTAGCCGGCGACGCGGAGGCCACCCGATGAGCCGCACCGCCAAGCCGACCCTGTCGTTCTGGCAGATCTGGAACATGTGCTTCGGCTTCCTCGGCATCCAGTTCGGGTTTGCCCTGCAGAACGCCAACGCCAGCCGCATCTTCGAAACGCTGGGCGCGCCGATGGATGCCGTGCCCGGGCTGTGGATCGCCGCACCGCTGACCGGCCTGCTGGTGCAGCCGATCATCGGCTACCTGTCCGACCGCACCTGGACCCGCTGGGGCCGGCGCCGGCCGTACTTCATGATCGGCGCGGTGTTCACCACGCTGGCGCTGCTGGTGATGCCGAACTCGCCCACGCTGTGGATCGCCGCTGGCACGCTGTGGGTGCTGGATGCCTCCATCAACGTCTCGATGGAGCCGTTCCGCGCGTTTGTCGGCGACAAGCTGGCCCCGCGCCAGCGCCCGACCGGCTACGCGATGCAGAGCTTCTTCATCGGCGTGGGCGCCATCGTGGCCAGCTTCCTGCCGTTCATCCTGGCCCACTTCGGCGTGGCCAACACGGCTCCGGCCGGTGAAGTGCCGCCCACGGTGCGCTATGCGTTTTACTTCGGCGCCGTGGTGCTGTTGGCCTCGATCGCCTGGACGGTGTTCAGCACCCGCGAATACTCCCCGGGCGAGCTGGCCAGCTTCGACGACGCCGAACCGCCGGCCGTGCACCAGGCCGCGCCTGTCGCCGGGCCACCGCCGATGCTGCAGATCGGCGGCTGGATCGCGCTCGGCTTGGCGCTGGCTGCGGCCATCGCCTGGCGCAACGGCGACAAGATGCTCTACGTGCTGGCCGGGCTGTGCGTCGCCTACGGTCTGCTGCTTGGCGTGGCGCGGGTGCTGCCGGGCCCGCACATGCTGGCCACCATCGTCGATGACCTGCGCAGCATGCCGCGCACCATGCGCCGGCTGGCCTGGGTGCAGTTCTTCTCGTGGTTCGCGCTGTTCGCGATGTGGATCTACACCACCGCCGCGGTGGCCGGTACCCACTTCGGTTCCACCGATCCGGGCTCGGCCGCCTATAACGAGGGCGCCAACTGGGTGGGCGTGCTGTTCGGTGCGTACAACGGCTTTGCCGCACTCGCCGCGCTGTTGATCCCGCTGATGGTGCGCCTGATGGGCCTGCGCATGAGCCACCTGGTGAACCTGTGGCTGGGCGGCCTCGGGTTGATCTCGCTGATGCTGATCGACGACCCGAAGTGGCTGCTGCTGTCGATGGTCGGGGTCGGCTTTGCCTGGGCCTCGATCCTGTCGCTGCCGTATGCCCTGCTGTCCGACAGCGTGCCGGCGGCCAAGATGGGCGTGTACATGGGCCTGTTCAATTTCTTCATCGTCATCCCGCAGCTGGTCGCGGCCAGCGCCCTGGGCTTCATGCTGCGCCTGTGGCTGGGCGGCAACCCGATGCACGTGCTGGCGCTGGGTGGCGTCAGCCTGTTGCTCGCCGGGTTGTGCGTGCTGCGGGTACCGTCCCACCAGGAGGTTGTCTGATGCTGTCTCGTTCGCGTTTGTGGCTGGGCCTTTCGTTCGCACTGCTGGCCGGTAATGCCGTTGCTGCCCCGGGCCCCGATTACGTGGGCACGCTGGAGCCGTTCGCCAGCGATGCGGTGTACTTCGTGGTCACCGACCGTTTCGTCAACGGCGACCCGTCCAACGACCACCGCGACCAGGGCGGCAAGCACCGCACCTTCGACATTCCGGTGCCGTGCCCGGACAAGGTCGACGGCAACATCGGCTACCTCGGCGGCGACTTCAAGGGCGTGCTCGACAATGCCGACTACATCCGCAACCTCGGTTTCGGCGCGGTGTGGATCACCCCGATCATCGACAACCCGGATGAAGCCTTCACCGGCAGCAAGCCGATCAGCTGCACCAGCACCCTGACCGACCGCGGCAAGACCGGGTACCACGGCTACTGGGGCATCAATTTCTACAAGCTCGACGAGCACCTGCCCAGCGCGGACCTGGACTTCGCCGGGCTCACCCGCGGCCTGCACGATGCCAAACTGAAGGTCGTGCTGGACATCGTCGGCAACCACGGTTCGCCGGCCTGGACCATGCCGGTCAAGCAGCCGCAGTTCGGGCAGATCTTCGACAAGGACGGCAAGCTCATCGCCGACCACCAGAACCTGCCGCCGCAGCAGCTGGACCCGAAGCACAACCCGCTGCATGCGTTCTACAACAACATCGGCCCGGTCGATGCGGGCAAGGGCTCGATCTTCGACGGCAACCTGGCCGAGCTGGGCGACTTCAACCAGGACAATCCGGCGGTGATGGAGTACCTGGTGGGCGCCTACCTGCAGTGGACCGCACAGGGCGTGGATGCGCTGCGCATCGATACCATCGGCTGGCTGCCGCACCCGTGGTGGCATGAGTTCGTCAACCGCATCCGCGCCGAGCACCCGGGCATGTTCATGTTCGGCGAGGCGTTCGACTATGACGCCGGCAAGATCGCCGAGCACACCTGGCCGACCAACGCCAACGTGAGCGTGCTGGACTTCCCGCTGCGTGGCGCGATGTCCAGCGTGTTCGGAAAGGAGCAGAAGGGCTTCGAAGCGCTGGCCGAGCCGTTGCACCTGGTGGGTGGGCCGTACGCCAACCCGTACGAGCTGATGAGCTTCTACGACAACCACGACATGGCGCGGCTGGATGCCACCGACAACGGCTTCATCGACGCGCACAACTGGCTGTTCACCGCGCGCGGCATTCCGGTGCTGTATTACGGCTCGGAAACCGGCTTCATGCGCAGCCGCGCCGAACATGCCGGCAACCGTGCGTACTTCGGCCAGCCGCGCGTGGACGCCGCCCCGCAGAGCCCGATCTTCGGGCCCCTGCAGCGGATCGCCAAACTGCGCGAGGCCACCCCGGCCCTGCAGCGCGGGCTGCAGGTCAACGAACGGCTGCAGGGCGACCAGGCGGTGTTCTATCGCGTCCTGCAGCACGGCGACACCGCGCAGACCGCGCTGGTGCTGCTCAACAAGGGCGACACCGCCAGCACGTTCGAGGTCAGCCGCTACCTGCAGCCGGGCACCTGGCGTGATGCGCTGGGCGGCAGCAGCCAGACGGTCAACCGCAGCCTGAAGGCCGACGTCCCCGCGCACGGGGTGAAGGTGTACCTGCTGGATGCGGCGATGAACCAGAAGGAACTGCAGGCCGAACTGGCGAAGGCGGTGGCGGACCAGCAGGCCAGGACGGAGCGTCTCTCCCGGTAGGTACCGACCGTTGGTCGGTACACCACGGCCACCGACCAACGGTCGGTGGCTACCATCGGGGTAGAATTGCCCCATGACCGAGCTCGCCCCGCAGACCCCCATTGAGATCCTTCTCCAATCCGCCATGGACGGGAAGACCCCGATCGGTGCCTTCATGAAGGCCTTCGTCGCCTCGGACGTGGTGCTGCTCACCGGCAGCCTGGTCACCCCCGACGGCAGCGGCTTCGACCCGCTGCTGTTCGACAAGCAGGGCACGCTGCACGTGGCGGTGTTCACCCACATGGAGCGGGTGGGCTTCCACAGCCAGCAGGCGCCGCACACGATCCGCATGCAGATGCTGGAGGTGCTCAAACGTGTGCCGGGCGGTTACGGTGTCGTGGTCAATCCCGGCACGTCGCTGGGTCTGGAACTGTCCCCGGCGGGCATCGGCGAGATCCTGAAGGATTTCGCCTGATTCACCGGCCGTGATGCACGCGCTGCACGCAGTTTGCACATTGCTGAAGTGGACTTAATGTAGAGACGGTGGTCACACAATCTCTACACATTGCCGGTTGCTAGACTCCGCCGTCAAAACAGGGGTCTTGCATGCAGACAGAGTCTTCGCGCGTCACCACCGGTGTACAGGGCCTGGACACCATTCTTAGCGGCGGCTTGCCGCAAGGGCGCCTGTACCTGCTGGAAGGGCCACCCGGTTCGGGCAAGACCACGCTCTCACTGCAGTTCCTGCTGCAGGGCCTCAAACAGGGCGAGCGCTGCCTGTACGTGACCCTTTCGGAAACGGCGGAGGAGCTGCGCGAGGTTGCCAGCGCGCATGGCTGGTCGCTCGAGGGCCTGCACCTGTTCGAGCTCGGTTCGGCGGAAGATGCGCTGGGCAACGGACGCCTCCAGTCCGTGCTGCATTCGTGGGAAGTGGAGCTGGATGAAACGGTCAACCTGATCCTGGGCGAAGTGGACCGCATCCGGCCCAGCCGCGTGGTGTTCGATTCGCTGTCCGAGCTGCGGCTGCTGGCCCAGGATTCGCTTCGCTATCGCCGCCAGATCCTGGCACTGAAGCAGTACTTCGCGCCACAGAGCGCCACTGTCATCCTTGTCGACGACCTGACCGCGGGTGCGGACGACCGCGACGGCCAGCTGCACAGCCTCTGCCACGGCGTGATCTCGCTGGAGCGGCTGACCCTGGATTTCGGTCCGGCGCGGCGGCGGCTGCAGGTGCAGAAGCTGCGCGGCGTCAACTTCGTCGCGGGCTACCATGACATGGTCATCCGTAGCGGCGGCCTGGATGTGTTTCCGCGCCTGATCGCGTCCCAGCACCATGAACAGTTCGGCGTGGAAACCATCGGAAGTGGTGTTCCCGAGATCGACAACCTGCTGGGTGGGGGACCCCTGCGCGGGACCAGCACCCTGCTGACCGGTCCTGCGGGCAGCGGCAAGACCAATGTCGCGCTGCAATACGTGTGGGCCGCGTGCGAACGGGGCGAGAGGTGCTGCATCTTCGAGTTCGACGAACGCGTGGGCACGCTGCTCACCCGGGCCAAGGCACTGGACATCGACCTGCAGTCGCATATCGAGGCCGGTCTGCTGGAAATCATGCAGATCGACCCGGCCGAGATCTCGCCGGGCGAGTTCTCCTGGAACGTGCAGAAGGCGGTCGAGCAGCGCGGCTGCAGCGTGCTGGTGATCGACAGCCTCAACGGCTACGTGGCGGCCATGCCACAGGAAAAGCAGCTGATGCTGCAGCTGCACGAGATGCTCTCCTACCTCAACCACAAGGGCGTGGCTACTTTCCTGGTGAACCCGCAGCATGGGCTGGTGGGCAGCATGTCGACCGGCAACCTCAATGTCTCCTACATCGCCGATGCCGTCATCCTGTTCCGCTTCTTCGAAGCGCAGGGGAGGATCCGCAAGGCGATCTCGGTGATCAAGAATCGCGGCGGTGCGCACGAGGACACCATCCGCGAGCTGAAAATCAACGGCAAGGGGCTGGCGCTCAGCGGGCCGTTGAAAGAGTTCAAGGGCATCCTGACCGGTACCCCGGAGTTCGTCGGCGACTCGGCATCCTTGCTGAGCCACCCCTATGCAGGATGACGGCAGCGGGGGCGTGGTCCATGTCGTCGCGCCCTTCGGGCGTGATGCGGCCAGCATCGCCGCGGTGCTGGCGACGGCGGGCTTGAATACCCGTGTTGCCTCTACGTTGAGCGAGCTGGCCGGTATCCTTGACGACCAGGCCGGCGTCGCACTGATCACTGAAGAAGCGGTGGCCTGCGGGACCGAAGCGCTGTTGGCCACCTTGACGGGCCAGCCCACCTGGTCAGACCTGCCGGTGATCCTGCTGCGCTCCCCGCGCGCCCATCGGCGCTCGCCCTTCGAGAGCCTGCTGCCACGCTCGGTGAACGTGGTGGAGCTCGACCGGCCGCTGGGCAGCATTTCGCTGCTCAGCGCAGTGCAGGGCGCCCTGCGCGCCCGCGCAAAGCAGTTCCTGGTGCGCGACCAGATGCGCGCGCTGGCCGACAGCCGCAGTGCGCTGGAACGCAGCGCGAAGGAAGCACTGGAAGCCAGCCGCCAGCACGCACTGGAGCTTGAACGGGTGGTTGCCGAGCGCACCCTGGAGCTGAAGGCACAGATGGCTGCGCGCGAGGCCAGCGAAGCCGCGCTGCGCCAGTCGCAGAAGATGGAAGCCATCGGCCAGCTCACCGGCGGCATCGCCCATGACTTCAACAACATGCTCACCGGCATCCTGTCGGCATTGGACATCGTTCGGCTGCGCCTCGAGATGGGCAGGGTGGACGACCTGGAGCGTTTCCTGGACACCGCGACAGCGTCCAGCCAGCGCGCCGCCGCGCTGACACAGCGCCTGCTGGCCTTCTCAAGGCGCCAATCACTGGACGCGCGTCCGGTGGAAATCAACGCACTGGTGGGTTCGATGCAGCACCTGCTACGCAGCACGCTGGGTGAAGCAGTGCGCATCCGCACCGAAGTAGCCGATGGCCCGTTGCATGGGGCGCTCGACATCAACCAGTTCGAAAGTGCGCTGCTCAACCTGGCCATCAACGCCCGTGATGCGATGCCCAACGGCGGTGAGCTGGCGCTGCGGACCTTCCCGCTGCGGCTGGCCGACGGCGAGCGCGCCAGCGTGCCTGCAGGCGATTACGCCGTAGTGGCGGTGTCCGACACCGGCACCGGCCTGCCGCCGGAAGTGGTGGAACGCGCCTTCGAGCCGTTCTTCACCACCAAGCCGATCGGCAAGGGCACCGGCCTGGGCATGTCGATGGTGTATGGCTTCATGCAGCAGTCCGGGGGCCATATCGCCATCGATTCAACGCCGGGGCAGGGCACCACGATCTCATTGTTCATTCCGCAGGTGGAGGCGGACGCCGACCCGGAGCCGGCCGCACACGCGGCGCCGGTGGCATTGGGGGCGGGACAATCGATCCTGGTGGTCGAGGATGACCCGCAGGTGCGCATGCTGGTGACCGTGGTGCTGGAAGACCTGGGCTATGCGGTGGAGGTGGTCGGTGATGCCGATGGTGCGTTGCCGGTGCTGGCATCCTCGCGGCGCTTCGACCTGTTGGTCACCGATGTGGGCCTGCCCGGCATGAACGGTCGGCAGCTGGCCGAGATCGCCCGCCAGTCGCGGCCCGAGCTGCCCATTCTGTTCATGACCGGCTATGCGGAGAAGGCACAGGAGCGCTCGGCCTTCCTCGAGCCCGGCATGAGCATGATCGCCAAACCGTTCCTGCTCGAGGCCTTCAGCGACGCGGTGCGCGGCGCGCTGGCCGATGCCGTCAGTGACGCCAGCGCCTGAGGCCCTGACCAACGGCACCCTGACCACCGTCACGCGTCGGCGGGGCCCATAGTGACCCACACTGCCTGCATCGACGGATTGAGGGTGCTGGCATGCAACGCAGGTTATGGATCACAACGCTGTTGGCTTCCGCCTTCCCATCGCTGGCCGCCGTGCCGGTCGATCTGGCCACGCTCGACCGGGAAATGACCGGCCCGCGCACCCAGGTACTGGTGCTGGGCAGTGTTCACCTGAGCGAAGTGGAAGGCGGCATCCAGCCCGGTGCGCTCGATCCCCTGCTGGAGAAGCTGGCCGCCTTCAAGCCGGACATCATCACCGTGGAAGCCATCAGCGGTGAGCAGTGCGATCTTGCCGAGCGCCATGCCAGCGTCTACGGGCCGGACTACTGCGCGAGCACCGACGTGGCACGCACGGCCACCGGCCTGCAGATCCCGGCTGCGATAGAGAAGATGAACGCCGCCCTGGACACGTGGCCGAAGGCACCCACGCCCGCCCAGCGCCGCCAGTTGGCGGCATGGATGCTGGCCGCCAACGAGCGGGCCTCGGCCCACACCCAATGGCTGCAGCTGCCCCCGGCGGAGCGGCGCGCCGGCGATGGATTGGATGCCACCCTGGTTGCCCTGCTGAACACCATTGCCACCCGCCAGAACGAGAACTACCTGATCGCCGCGCAGCTGGCCGCGCGAATGGGCCTGCCGCGCGTGTACGCCATCGACGACCACACCGGCGACAACATCCAGGTCAAGGATCGCAAGGCGTTTGGCACCTCGCTGGAACAGGCGTGGAACGCTGGCAAGGCAGAGCTGGACAAGAACACCGCCATCGAAGACACGATGGCGAAAGCGCGCGACCTGCTGCCGCTGTACCGCTTCATCAATGCGCCCGAACGGCTCAACGTACTGACCGATGTCAACGTCGGCGCCACCCTGCGTGCGACATCAGCCGAGCATTACCCGCAGATCTGGGTCAGCGGCTGGGAGATCCGCAACCTGCGCATGGTGGCCAACATCCAGCAGACGTTCCGCGAACGCCCGGGCGTGCGCGTGCTGTCGGTGGTCGGTGTCTCGCACAAGCCGTGGTTCGACCAGTGGCTGGGCCAGATGCAGGGAGTGGACATCGTGGACGCGGAGCAGGCGCTCCGGTAACGGGCTCAGCGCCGCGCCAGCGACGATTCCCGCAGCACCAGCTTCACTGGAATGGTCTGGCTTTCCACCGCCTCGCCCTGGATCAGCGCGAGCAGACGCTCCACCAGCAGCTGGCCGGCCTGCTTGGTGTCCTGCTGCACGGTGGACAGGGTGGGCGACACCGATGCCGCCAGCGGAATGTCGTCGAACCCGGCCAGCGCCACGTCCTGCGGAATGCGCAGGCCGTGCTCGCGCAGCGCACGCATCGCGCCGATGGCGATCAGGTCGCTGGCCGCGAACACCGCATCGATGGCCTGCCCATCGGCCAGCAGCGCCTGGCAGGCGTCGTAGCCGGACAGCTCGGTGGTGATCGCATCGAACTGCAATGCCGGGTCGACCGGTACGCCGCGCTCGGCCATCGCCGCCACATAGCCGCGATAGCGTTCCTCGAACTCCGGGTAATGGCTGGACGCATGACCAACGAACGCGATGCGCCGGCAGCCCTGGTCGAGCAGGTGGGCGGTGATGTCGAAGCCGCCCTGGAAGTTGTCGCAGCCAATCGACACCCCGGGCTGGTCCGGCAGGGCCGCGCCCCAGCGCACGAAATGGGTGCCTTGCTCCACCAGCCGCTGCAGCCGCTCGCGTGACTCGTGGTAGTCGCCGTAGCCGAGCAGGATGATGCCGTCGGCCTTGTTGCTGTCTTCGTAATCGGCCTGCCAGTCGGTGGACAGCTGCTGGAACGACACCAGCAGGTCGTAGCCGCGCAGCGCGCAGGCGCGGGTGATCGAGCCCAGCATGGCGTGGAAGAACGGGTTGATCAGCGAATCGTCGTTGGTGGGGTCTTCGAAGAACAGCAGGGCCAGCGTGCCGGCATTGCGCAGGCGCAGGCTGGAGGCGTTCTTGTCCACCTTGTAGTTCAGCTCCCGGGCGATCTTCAGGATCCGCTCGCGGGTTTCCTGGTTCACCATCGGGCTGCCACGCAGCGCCCGCGACACCGTGGGCTGGGAAACCCCGGCCAGGTGGGCGATGTCCAGGGAAGTGGCTTTGCCGCGGATGGTCATGGAGGGCAGGGCTGTGACGACGGAAGCCATGATGCCATGGGACGCGGGACCGTGGTTTTACCCCCGGTTTTCGGCCAGCATGTTGCAGAACAACGCACCCTGTTCAATCGCATCATCCAGCGCCACGTGGGTATGCGGCAGCCGGTCGAACCAGCGCTTGGGCATGCTCCGCTTGGTAACGCTGCGGTAGTCCTTCTTCAGCATCGCCATCGCAAAGGTCTTGATATCCAGCGCTGAATGCGAAAACGGGCTCTCCGCGGCAAACCGCATCAGGTACCAGTACACGAACAGGAAGTCATACCCGGCCGGATACCCCACGAACACCGGCTTGCCCGGCAGCGCCTTCAGCCAGGCGAGGTAGCGGCGCATTGCCGCCTCCGGCGCCTCGCAATCGCGCCGGCAGGCCGCCCACGCCACCGGTTGGGTCGCCCACCAGGCCATCGTGTCGGGATGGCCCTGCGCGTCGGGGAGCGTGTCCAGATTGGCCGAAAAGGTCGCGACGAGGGTCTTGTCGGCCAGATAGGCGGCGGACCCGAAGCTCAGCATGGAATGCGGGCCGGGGATGGGGCCATCTGCCTCCACATCGGTACTGACGTAGATTTCCTGCCTGTTGGCGCGGGGTGGAGTTCGTGGTAACTGGTTCATCGGTGCTCACGGACGAACGAGGGAGATGGCATGAATCTGCCGATCAGGGTAACGCTGCTGGCGGTCGCATTGGGCTACAGCGCCAACGCAATGGCCGACGCCCGCCTGCAGGCCGAGATCCTCCCGGTGAGCGATGGGCGCGGGACGTCGATCGAACTGAAACTTGTCAATCTGGGTGACCGGGCTGCAGTGGTGTGGGGTCCCTCTCTTCCGCAGCCCAATGCCCGGGGAATGCTGCTGGACGATTTCTTCGTGGTGACGCAGCCGGATGGAGGCGAAGCCGAGTACGTCGGGATCCTGTCGGACACCTTGCCAGTCGCCCCCACCCTTGTTCCCCTCCCTGCCGGTGGCACGTTCCGAGTGCAATTAGCGCTGGACAGGAGCTATCGCCTCGCGCCAGGAGCGGGTTACAGGGTCGCCTTGCGTACCCCTGTCGGCTATCGCAGCGATGAAGCGCCGGACGGCGCGTGGACACCCGTTTCTCCCGTCCCCCTGCTGATCGTGGTGCCGAAAGGAGCTCCAGGCACGCGGTAAGGCCGATGACCGGCTGGACCCGCGCCGTGGTTGCCCAGACGAGGGCGCTGACGGGTACAAGCCCAATCCTTACAAGGGCTTGGCAGGAATCCGACCTCCAGCGGGGGCGATCCTGACGGGGGCGGGGCGGGCAGGGATGGTAGAATGCCCCGTTCTGCAATCCTACCCAGATCACACGCAGGGCAGCCCCCGTATCGGCACCGAACAGAGTGTGATATCTGTCGGGCCTGCCCTCGGACAACGGAAGAGCAACCCTATGGCGCGCGGCATCAATAAAGTCATCCTGGTCGGCAACCTCGGCAACGACCCGGACGTGAAGTACACCCAAGGCGGCATGGCGATCACCCGCATCAG
This sequence comes from Stenotrophomonas sp. FBCC-B152, assembly GCF_059134105.1. Classification (NCBI taxonomy): domain Bacteria; kingdom Pseudomonadati; phylum Pseudomonadota; class Gammaproteobacteria; order Lysobacterales; family Lysobacteraceae; genus Stenotrophomonas; species Stenotrophomonas sp. FBCC-B152. The sequence continues at coordinate 628,621 of NZ_CP101442.1, forward strand.
CCTGGCCACCACCAGCGTCCGCAAGGACAAGGATGGCAACCAGCAGGAGCGCACCGAATGGCACCGCGTGGTGTTCTTCGGCAAGCTCGGCGAAATTGCCGGCGAATACCTGCGCAAGGGCAGCTCGGTCTACGTCGAAGGCAGCCTGCGCTACGACAAGTACACCGGCCAGGATGGCGTGGAGAAGTACTCCACCGACATCATCGCCGACGAAATGCAGATGCTGGGTGGCCGCGGTGAAGGTGGCGGCGGTGGTGGCGGTGGCGGTGGCAATTACGGCGGCGGCGAACGTCCGCAGCGCCAGCAGGCCCCGCGCCAGGAATACGGCGGCGGTGGTGGTGGTGGTGGCGGTCAGCGCGGTGGCGGTGGCGGTGGCTACGGCCAGCAGCAGCGCCCGCAGCAGCAGCCGCAGCAGTCGGCTCCGCCGATGGACGACTTCGCGGACGACGATATTCCGTTCTAGACAACACCTATTTACAAGTGTTGATAAAGATCTTCACAAAGCCCCGCCTAGCGGGGCTTTTTCTTTCTTGAAGAGTTGTTGTGTAATTAAAAAAGCTCGTTATAGTCATGCACACGTAGATTCAGGTGAGCAATGGTTGATGCCCAGGCTATCGGTCCATGTGCTAGGCGAGGGCGAGCGTGTCCCGATGCTCCATGACGAGCGGGGGCTGCCGCTTTTCTACCCGACCCTGTTCGCCACCGCCCAGCTCCGCAACGCCGGGGCCGCTGTCAATACGATCCGCAACAAGATGGCTGATCTCGTGGTGCTCCTGCGGTGGGAGCAGGTTCATGGACGCGACTTGATTTCAGAGTTCCGCAGCGGACGCTTTCTCACTGTCGCCGATGTGGTTTCGCTGCGGGATTTCGCCAAGCTCGACATGCGGGATCTGAAGTCTGCCAGGGAGAGGACAAAGGAGCGGAGCGATGGAGTCGTGGATTTCCTAGAGGCGAGAGTTGCCTTGATCCCGGCCCGGGCGGCCATCGGCGGGCAGCAGCACTTCAATCGCATCAGCACGTTCGCCGACTACCTGGAATTTACGGCGTCTGTCGTGACTCAGTACCAAAACTCGCCCCAGGCCTCCCATGAGATCGCACGGATGGCAGGGACTCTCCGAAAGCATCGGCCGCGTGGGTTGGCAAAGCTGTGGGACAATGATCGGGATCTGCGCTCACCGCCTTCGGAGTTGGTTGAGCGCTTCGTAGCGACCGGTGCCGAAGGTGACGCGCGGAATCCTTTTCGACACCCGGATGTCCAGCTCCGAAACGCTATCATCTTTGGGCTACTGCGATATACCGGGATCCGGCGCGGGGAGCTGTTGAGCCTGCGCCTCGATCAGTTTGATTTGGGGCATGAGCCGCACGTCTGGATTCGGCGCAACCAAGACGACAAGCATGACTCGCGGCGCTACCAGCCGGTCGCCAAGACCAAGGAGCGCCCCCTGCCACTGCCCGACTCGCTCGCCGGCCAGATCAACCGTTACATCCTAAAGGTGCGATCCAGCATCGGCCCCGCCAAGCGTCACCCTTACCTGCTCGTGTCGCACCGGAAGGGGAGCACGTGGGGCAAGCCGCTGTCGGTGTCTGCCCTCAACAGCCAGATTTTCGCCCGAATGCGCGCAGCGGACCCCGCCTTCGAAGCCATCCATCCTCACGCCTTTCGGCACCACTTCAATTACGAGCTTTCTGTCAGCATTGATAAGCACAATGCGAAGGCGCGGAAAAGCACTGACGGCACGCATACTTCGCCGATAAGCGAAGCTCGGGAACTGGATGTTCGGGCCTTTCTGAACGGACATCGTAGTAAGGCCTCGGGAGCAGCTTACAACCTGCGCCACCTCCGCGAAGCCAGCGATAAGGCCATTCGCCAGGTGCAAGCGGGTCTCCACCGTAGTGAAGACGGAAAGGACGACGGCGATGAGCAGCGTTAAGTCCAAGCAGCTCGATGTCGAGAGGAAGCCCGCAGTTCCGGCTGTGTCCAAGGACGGCTATCCGATTGATTCTTCGGGTGACCATTGGCGCCTGAACAAGGACGTGCAGATCGCAGTAGCCCTTCCGAGGGCTATTGACCCAATAACTGAAACAGGTTTTCGCTTGGCGTTGTTGCGGTATGCGGAAGAAGCGTCTGCGCGACACACCGAAAACATGGCTACGCGATTCAGGCGATACCTGCGGGACACCGGAGCGTCGCAGGTAACGGTGGCAGACCTCATCAACTGGCGCGCCAGCCTTGGGCCAGCCGACCAATGGCAGTTGGGCGGGTTGAAGGGCTTTCTGCTGGCTTGGCACGACTACGGGTTTGACGGGGTGTCCGAAGAGATCGTCGAGCTGCTGCAAGGTTGGCGAATCCAAGGGAACGAAAAGGGAGTGGCCGTCTCAAGTGGCTGCACTGAGAGCGGGCCTCTAACCGATCTGGAAGTGGGGGCACTGCTGGATTGGGCGAACCTGGCAGTAGCACGCAAAGACATCGTCTTCGAGGACTATGCTTACCTTCTTACCTTGGTGATGACGGCGCGGCGCCCGGTCCAGATCGCAGCGCTCAGGGGGCGGGACCTCGTTAAAGAGCCTGGGGAGGGGCCGCCTCTGTTCAGACTTAGCATCCCGCGTGCCAAGCAGCGCGGCCAGGGGTTTCGAAGCGCGTTCCGAACGCTGGCCATCATTGAAGACCTCCATCTGGTACTTCAGCAGCAACATCGACGATCTGTGGCTGCAGCATGCGAGGTGATCGGGCAGGAGCTGGATCCAGAACTGGCCGGTGAAATCCCAATCTTTCTCAATCGGGAGCGGATTGTGGGCATCGGCCATGCCGACGAACTCACAGACCTCCTGTTGGGAAGGGCGCCTGACCGATTGCACGCAACGACTGCCGCCCTGAGATCCGCCTTGACTCGTTGCGCGAGAGCCTCTACAGCGCGCTCGGAGCGTACCGGTGAATTCATTCGCCTCTCGGCCATGCGATTTAGGCATACCCGTGGTACCAAACTCCGACGCGAAGGCTTCGGCGCCTTCATCATTGCCGAGTTGCTGGATCATTCAGACATCCAGAACGTGGCGTGCTACACCGAAAACACAGCCCAGGAGGCGGTGGTCATTAACGATCTGGTGGGTGCCCAGTTAGCCCCTTTTGCTCAAGCCTGCCTTGGCAGATTGGTTCACTCAGAGCGCGAGGCTATCAGAGGCGACGACCCGCGCAGCCGCGTGCCGAACAACCGGCAGGCGGCGGTGGGGACCTGCGGAAACTATGGTTTTTGCGCTAGTGGCTACCGAGCTTGTTACACCTGTTATCACTTCCAACCATGGGTCGACGGCCCGCACGGAGAAGTGCTGGCGGATCTTTACGCCGAGAAGGAGCGTGCCCGAGCGGCAGGCTGCGCGGATGTTGTGGTGAATGCCAATGACCACTTGATCCTCGCCGTTGAGCACTGTGTCTCGATGTGTGAGGGTGCCGGGGCGCGGGTGCCTGAAACGGGACTCCTAGAGACGAACCGTCATGGGTGAGGTCATCCAATTCGTACCTCGCACCGGACACAATGCCGGCAAGAATCTCGCCGATTTCATTCGCCTCGCGAAGGAGGACCTAACTGCCTTCGGCAGCGGCGGTGCTTGGGACAGCGATAAGTGGCAGCACGACGAAACGGTGGTTGTCTTCGCTACCAAGACGGCGCCGCTTGACGCCTACTCCTTTACGCCCATGGATGAGCCGTTCAAACAGTTCGCGAAGGCGTATGTCCGGTACAGATACAGTCACAAGCCGGTCAAGAGTTTGGCGATGATGGTTCAAGCGCTTCGGTGCGTGGAGGCGGGGCTGCTGGCCGCCTGTGGCCGCGCAGAAATTGGGCTGCTGAGCGGGGCGGCGATGGATGTTACCGCTGGCAAGTGCAGGGAGTTCTATTCCAGCGAGGATGTGCACCACAAAACGGGGCTTCAACTACAAGCGATCTTCGACTTCGTACGTGAGAAACGCCTGGTTCCATCGCTTCCGACCTGGAAGTCACCCTTCAAGAAGCAGACCGTCCTGACCGAGCATCTGGGCGACGCGGGGGACGCACACCGTCAAGCAAAGCTTCCCTCGAATGAAAACATGCTGGCAATCGCCGATCTTTTCGCGCAGGCGGATGATCCCAAAAGCAAATTCTACTCTTCGATTTTCATACTCTTGATGGCTGCCCCGGGCCGCGTTTCCGAAGTCTTGCGACTTCCCATCGATTGCATTCAATGGGAGGGAGATGGCGCTGGGAAGTCCCAAATGTTTCTGCGCTGGCATGCTGCCAAGGGCAAAGGAGCAATGAAAAAGTGGGTCGTGCCCGTCATGCATGATGTCGTACAAGAGGCGGTGCGACGGTTGGTCGAGATTGGCGGGCCGGCACGAGAGGCAGCACGAAACGCGTTCGACTGCTCGCCTGGATCGGCAGGAGGGGGCGGCGCATCCGCCCTCATCGAAAAGTTTGGGGGACTTTACTGGCCCTTCATTGACAACAAGAAAGCGGTGAAAGCTTGGGATGCGCTATGTCTCCATCGGGAGAACGAGTTCAGTGGGCAGAGGGCCACCCGGACGAACACATGGCGGATTCCCAATGCGAGCGAAGTGAATGTTCGTCTCGGTGCTAAGACACCTTCGTCGCTCTTCGAGCGCGCTGGCATGCGAAATGGTAACGGAACTCGCATAAAGCTGACCTCCCACCAGCTCCGTCACTGGCTCAGTACGATGTCCGAGCGCGCGGGTATGGACGACTACACCTTGGCGCAATGGGCAGGACGCGCACGAGTTGCTGACAATCACCATTATGACCATCGCTCTCCTGAGGAGCGCTTGGAGACGGCAAGAGAGCTGCTTCCAATCCAGCCGGCGCCGTTACTTGAGCGTATAAAGCACCGCCAGCCGGTGACGTATGAGGAGCTTGGGGTAAATCGGCTCGGAACGGCTAAAGCTACACTCTATGGTATGTGCGTTCATGACTACGCTATGGCGCCCTGCCAGAAGCAGCGCGAATGCATGACCTGCAAGGAACACGTCTGTATCAAGGGCGATCACATCACGCTCGAACGTATTCGCCTGCTGGAGGAGCAGACCGAAGACCTGCTCCAGAAGGCCCGGGAAGCCCATGCGGATGGCGATTTCGGTGCTGATCGCTGGATCGACAATCACAAGTGGAAGCTCGCTCACGTGAGAGCCATGCGAATAGCTTTGGAGCATCCGGATGTCCCAGTGGGCTCCGCCCTCAGTATTCCCGACGGGCACGACCCCTCCCCTGTTCGCTGTGCGCTTATGGGCCTCGGCATGGTGGAAGAGGCCTCCACGCAGGCGCTCGGCCCGCGGGTTGTTCCCTCGACGCAGACATAAATTGCCATGCCTAAGAAGATCATCACCAAAGCCACACTACCCAAGGTCATGCGTGAACTGGATCGTTGGGAAGGCAAGCTCACCTGGCCGCTTTTTTGCGATCGTGTTGCCAAGGTGCTGAATGTTCCCTCTATCTCGAAGCACACGATGTACCTATACCCCGCCATCAAAGTGCGGTTTCAGCAGCGCCAGAAGGATCTGCGGGAAACCCGAGACGCTCTTCCCAGAGACTTCACGATGGACGCTGCAAATCGTCGCGTCTCCGACCTTGAAGCGCAGGTAAAGCGACTCGAGGAGTCAAACAGCCTCTTGCTTGATCAGTTTCGCCGCTGGCAATACAACGCGTATTCGAACAATGTCCGTATGGACATCCTCGCTTGGGACAAGCCCTTACCGGAAGTCAATCGATCTGGCAGAACTCGCTCACTGAAGAAAAGTTCGGCCGGGCGCAAGTAGAGTTGTGGCCGTCTCGATCTGTGTCCGGTTAGGCCAGAATGTCCTGCCACTCATAAGCCCCCAGATACCCGATTCTCTCCAGTCGAGCTCGCACCTGACGCGTCGGCGCCTTGGTGAGAAAAATTCGGCGGTGGCCTATCACCAGGCCAAGACCTTACAAGTGGCCGGGCTGGAGCCAAGCGGCTGCCAACACCGGTAGTTGGAGGCTGAGCGCCGGCTAAGTAGTGTCGCTTCGACCTCCGAACGCTGGCGCCCGCCTACGCCGGCGGCAGGCTGTCAGAGTACGCCAGCCAACCTATTCGTAGCGCCTTAGCATCCACCAGCGCGTGATGCCGCATTTCCTGGTGCTCGGCATGGCTAGAAAACCACCCCTCAACGGCCATCCTGAGACCAAGGTCGTCTGCCAATTGGGTCTCGAAGTCCGGCAACGGGCCGCACGCGTCGACCTGTTCGTCTGGTAGCTCGAATCCAGCAAGCACGAACTGCAACAATGCGATGTCGTTGAAGTAGTCAGCAATTACACGGGGTGATTCTGCATCAGCGAGAAAGGCTCGCAAGGCCGTCGTCATTTCCCTGTCGGACATTAGACATGCGCCGCCTTCCAATAGCGGGAAAACAACATGGCGCACGAAGTCGCTTGTGGTCTGGGGCCGCGGGTCGCGCTCTGCGTAGAACTGTTTCGATCCATCCTCACTAATCAAGCCGATGCTGATCAGATCGGCGCCGAGTACATCGGCCCATTCGGTGTCCAGGAAGAATCTCATGTGCGCAACCTTGCTTCCTCTGCATGCAAAAATGCGTGCAGGCCGATCTGCTGCAGAACGTTGTGCACGTCACTGGGCTCCTTCGGGAGATGTTCAATCTTGCGCGACCCTAACGGACAGGGTTCATTGCAGGTTGTTAAGGTTGAACCTAACCCACGGTCGAAAATCTCACGACCGCACAGTTGTGCGCTGGCGTGGTGCCCCTGGCCGGGCTCGAACCGGCACTTGCCGCTTATCTGGCGCTGACGGGATATAAATCCGCTGCTCTACCCATTGAGCTACAGGGGCGTGATCATTCTTGGGCGATCACGCCGGTATTCGGGCAGGCGACAGGTGCAGGAAATTCATAGTGTCACCGTAGCACAATCAATTCGGCTGTGAGCCCCGCTTTATGGGGCGTCGTACTCGTAGCGAGTCACGAAGAAGCGCAATGTCCCGGCGTCGAGCAAGGCAGCCTTTGGGATGGCGACTCCTTCACTACGGACGATGCGCAGCGCACTACGCAGATCAGTAATGCGCAGATTCCGCGGGCAGTCGTCAGACAGGATGTCTCGCATGAGGGCATCAAGAATGTCCTGGACCGCCTGACGGTGCACTGCGTCAGCCAGGCCACTCTCGACCTCTACTTGGCGCGACAGGAGGCTGGGGTAAGCCTCATCAGATAGGGGTAGCTCAATGCTTGGACTCATTGGGGCGGTTGGCCGGGCGGGTACCTCGAGCCAGTATTCCATTTTGGACTATTTCAGCGCTGACTCTAGCTTACCGGCATCCAACCGGCAAGTAAGATGTCAGGTTTCAGCGAACGCCATCCCTATTCGGTGCTGCTTACTCACTTGCGCCGCATGCGACTCGAGTCCGGGCTGACGCAAGTCGAGCTGGCGAAGGTCTGGGGCACTTCGCAAGCGGTGACCTCCAAGATTGAACGCGGCGAGCGGCGTTTGGACCTAGTGGAGTTCATTTCGCTCTGTAGAGCTATGGGGTTACCGGAGCAGGAACAGTTGTCGCAGCTGCTAGTCGACTTTGACGCGCTTCCGGCGCGGTCCTGGCTGCTACTGCGCGGGATCAGCTCGGAACCAGAGTAGTGTCCAGATAAAGTTCATGAGGCTCGGGCTCACCTCTTGCCGATTGCAGGGCGACCAAATCCGTGATCCGTTAGGGCGGGAGGTTGCTGCGCCTCGGGCTTCGATTTAGACGTGCGTCAACAGAGCGGTCAAGTAGCCGGCGACATTGTCGCAGTCACCAGTTCGCTCCCGCACTCCAAGATGAAAAGTCCTGCTTGGCTGCCTCTAGGACGCGATCAGGGTCTTCAGCTAGCATCTTGGAGGGAGTGGCTCCGCCCAACAGCGCATGCGGAGCGATTAGCCACTCAACTTCCTCCCAACCGGATGTCGCGTGGCCTTGTGCGACACCATATGAGCCGCGCAGAAGCGAAAGAAGGTAGGCAAACCCAGGCAGAGGTTTCCTCGAAGGACTCAGTTGCCATTGTGGATAGAGATAGCCTCCCTGCTCTGGAATCCATACGCCAAGGATCCTGCCCGATTGCCTAAATTGGCTAAGCGTTTGCCCTTCAAGGGTATCTGGGGTCAGAAAGGCTTCGAACGTCTCGGCATCGAGCCACCCTGCCGATACCGTCGCTCTCGCTCGAACAGACGACGGGCTGTCCGGAGGGAAATATTTACTCATAGGTCGCGTGCCATGTGTGCTACTTAACTTAGGACTGCAACAGGAAGTCTGTTACACCAAACTGCGGGCTGAACTTCCGCGATCTGGGCTTAGGGCGCAGTTAGAGTCTGATTCGCCAAGCGGGAGAGGGAAAAGTCTCATGTCCACAGCACGGACGCCGACTCGCGGCATCCGTCGGGGTGCAGGATCTCGTTCCTCAGGCATAGGATAGTGATTCGGATCCTAATGAGACAGTGTGGACCGGCCAAGCTGCAGGACTATCCCAATCCGCCCTTGCTGCGACGTTGGGTTGGCCGCAGCAGCGCCTCTCGGTTATTGAGGCCGGGGCCCGCAGCCTGGAGGTCATGGAGTTCCCGCACCTCACGGGGCGCTCGTCCTGTCCCCGCAGGCGGCCGTCCAATTGGTAGTTCCCGAGGCCCGTCGACGAGATCGCGCCAAGTCCGGAAGAGGGGCTGATTCGGGTCTGATCCTAATGGGTGCGACTGCCTTGCTTTAGCGTGCTGCTCCTGGCGTCGGACGGTTGATCGCCTCCTATTGCGGTGTACGCTCAAAATGCAGTACATTGGCAGTACATTTCGGCTTTGGGGATGCCGCATGAAGCGTCTGAAGAACGAGACCCTGTCGATCCGTACATCGACGGAGATCAAGGATCTGCTCCGGCTGGCCGCCGAGCGTGAGCGCCGTTCGGCCGCTTCGATGATCGAATCCCTGATCCTTGAGTATGCGCAGGAGCACGGGATTACCCAAGCCAAGCCGGCCGCCAAGGGCAAAGCGGGGACGGCGTGAACAAGAAGGCCCTGTCCGAGCGGGACATCTGTACCAAGTTCATCACCCCGGCCCTTGAAAAGGCGAACTGGGACATCGCAACCCAGATCAGGGAGGAGTTCCCGCTGACCAAGGGGCGCGTGATCGTGCGCGGGCAAATGCATACCCGTGCCCAGCCCAAGCGCGCCGACTACGCGTTGTTCCATAAGCCTGGCCAGCCGATTGCAGTGATCGAGGCCAAAGACAACAAGCACAGCTTGGGCGATGGTATGCAGCAAGCGCTGGCCTATGCCGAGATGCTGCAAGTCCCCTTCGTGTTCAGCAGCAATGGTGATGGCTTCCTGTTCCATAACCGCATCGCCAAGGATGGGGTAATCGAACGCGAACTGGCCCTGCACGAATTCCCCAGCCCGCAAGTCTTGTGGCAGCTCTGGGCGGAGCACCAGGGCCTGACTGAGGCCCAGAAGCAGGTTGTCACCCAGGACTACTACAGCGACGGCAGCAACAAGACCCCGCGCTACTACCAGCTGTTGGCAATCAACAAGACCATCGAGGCCATCGCCAAAGGGCAACAGCGCCTGTTGTTGGTCATGGCCACCGGCACCGGCAAGACCTATACCGCCTTCCAGATCATCTGGCGCTTGTGGAAGTCGCGAGCCAAGAAGCGAATCCTGTTCCTGGCCGATCGCAACATCCTGGTCGATCAGACCATGACCAACGACTTCAAACCATTTGGTCCGGCGATGACCAAGATCGTCAAGCGCCAGGCGAACAAGTCCTATGAGATCTATCTCTCCTTGTACCAAGCGGTGACTGGCACCGAGGAAGAGAGGAACATCTACAAGCAGTTCAGCCCGGACTTCTTCGACCTGATCGTGATCGATGAATGCCACCGCGGCAGTGCAGCCGCGGATTCCGCCTGGCGCGAGATCCTCGAATACTTCTCCAATGCCACCCAGATTGGCCTGACCGCCACGCCGAAGGAAACTAAGGACGCTTCCAACACCGATTACTTCGGAGAGCCGGTTTACAGCTATTCCCTACGACAAGGCATCGAAGATGGCTTCCTCGCGCCATACAAGGTGGTGCGCATCGATATCGACAAGGACCTGACCGGCTGGCGGCCGGACAAGGGCATGTTGGACAAGCACGGCAATGAGATCGAGGACCGCATCTACAACCAGCGGGACTTCGACCGAAATCTCGTGTTGGAACAGCGCACCCGGCTTGTGGCGAAGAAGATAACCGATTACCTCAAAGCCAGTAGCCGTTTCGACAAGACCATCGTGTTCTGCGACAACATCGACCACGCGGAACGCATGCGTCAGGCGCTAGTGAACGAGAATGCCGACCTGGTCGCGTTGAATTCAAAGTACGTGATGCGCATCACCGGCGACAACGAGGAAGGCAAGCAGGAGCTGGATAATTTTATTTTCCCCGAGAGCAAGTATCCGGTTATCGCCACCACCTCCAAGCTCATGACCACCGGGGTAGACGCGCAGACCTGCAAGTTGGTAGTGCTGGATCAGCGCATACAGTCCATGACCGAGTTCAAGCAAATCATTGGCCGTGGCACCCGTATTAACGAGGACTACGGCAAGTACTGGTTCACCATTCTCGATTTCAAGAAAGCCACTGAGCTTTTCGCTGACCCGGCCTTCGATGGCGACCCTGTGCAGATCTACGAACCCAAAGGGGACGACCCCATCGTGCCGCCGGAGTCCACGCCTATCGACGGCGCCAACACGGCAGACCCCAGTCTCGATCCCGATGGCAGCTACCCGCAAGGCTTCAGCTACAATCCCCAGCCTGTTAGCGACGGCGACGAACACGACAAGCCACGACGCTATGTGGTCGCCAACGTCGAGGTCAACGTTTTGGCTGAACGTGTGCAGTACTTCGACGCCAACGGTAGGCTGATCACCGAGTCGCTGAAGGACTACACGCGCAAGACCGTCGGCAAGGAATTCGCTAGCCTCGGTGACTTCCTCAAGCGCTGGAATGGTGCACAGAAGAAGCAAGTGGTGATCGATGAGCTGGCCGAGCAGGGTGTGTTCTTCGATGCCCTTGCCGAGGAGGTAGGGCAAGTCGGCAAGAGCTACGACCCTTTCGATCTGCTCTGCCATGTGGCTTGGGGCCAGCCCCCGCTAACACGCCTTGAGCGCGCCGAGAACGTGAAGAAGCGGAATTACTTCGGCAAGTACGGCGAACGGGCTCGGAGCGTGCTCGAGGCCCTGCTGGATAAGTACGCCGACGAAGGCGTCGGGCCAATTGAAGAGTCGCAAATCCTCAGCATTGCCCCGATCAATCAGCTCGGTACACCAATCGAGCTAATTCGTGCTTTCGGCGGCAAAGAAAAATACCAACTGGCCTTGGCTGAGTTGGAACAAGTCCTTTATAGCGCCTGATGCGCTGACTCATTCAAAAAGACCCACGCAACATGACCATTACCACGCTTATCAAGTCCATCCAGGACATCATGCGCAAGGATACGGGCGTCGACGGCGACGCCCAGCGTATCAGTCAGATCTGCTGGCTACTGTTCCTGAAGATCTTTGACGACAAGGAGCAGGAATGGGATGCCATCCAACCCAACTATCGTTCCCCGCTGCCGAGCCGCTTCCGTTGGAGCAACTGGGCCAAAGATCCAGAAGGCATCACGGGCGAGGAGCTGATCGACTTTGTTAACAACGACTTGTTTCCTTCACTGAAGGCGCTGGCTACGCGTGCTGGGGTGTCCCGCCAGGGCAAGGTTGTAGGCGCGGTGTTCGAGGATGCCTACAACTACATGAAGTCGGGCACCCTGCTTCGGCAGGTCGTCAACACGATCGAAGAGGACGTGGACTTCAACTCGTCCAGCGACCGCCATCTGTTCAATGACATCTACGAGAAAATCCTCGCCGACCTGCAATCGGCGGGAAACGCCGGTGAGTACTACACCCCACGCGCCGTCACCCAGTTCATGGTGGACGTGCTAAACCCACAACTGGGTGAAAGCATTCTGGACCCAGCATGTGGCACCGGGGGCTTCCTCACTTGTGCCATCGAGCATTTGAAGAAGCAGGTGAAGACTCCTGACGATCAGGAGCGCCTTCAGGACAACCTCCACGGCGTGGAGAAGAAACCCCTGCCGCACATGCTGGCCATGACCAACATGATGCTGCACGGCGTCGACGTGCCAACCAATATCCGACACGACAACACTTTGAGTCGACCTTACAAGGATTATTCCCCGCGCGAGCGGCTGGACATCATCATCACCAATCCACCGTTTGGCGGGATGGAAGAAGACGGCATCGAGAAGAACTTTCTGGCCAAGCACCAAACCCGCGAGACCGCCGACCTGTTCATGGCGCTGATCATGCACCTGCTCAAGCACGATACGGGTCGCGCGGCGGTAGTTCTGCCTGATGGCTTTCTATTCGGCGAAGGGGTGAAGACCACGCTCAAACGCGAACTGCTGCAGGACTTCAACCTGCACACCATCTTGCGTCTACCCAAGGGTGTGTTCGCCCCCTATACCAGCATCGCTACCAATATTCTGTTCTTCGACAAGGGCGGCCCAACGAAAGATGTGTGGTTCTTCGAGCATCCCTATCCGCCGGGATACAAGAGCTATTCGCGCAGCAAGCCGTTGACAATCGCCGAGTTCGACCTGGAAAAGAAGTGGTGGGGTGGATCGACGCGCAAAGGCCGAAAGACCACCGAGCAAGCGTGGAGGCTGAGTGCGGCTGAGATTGAGGCGCGGAACTACAATCTGGATTGCAAGAACCCGCACCAAGTCGATGTGATCCACGCCGAGCCGGAAGACTTGCTGGCCGAATACCAGCAACTCTCGGTCCAAGTGCAGGCTGCTCAGCAAGCCCTAAAGGCGACCTTGCTGGCGGCATTGGAGCGCGGCGCATGAATGCAGTGCTGGCCGAAGCCGGCGGCCGCGGTGCGTGGCTGGAGCCCTTATTCGACGTGGCTTTCACCGCGCCGAACGGAGTGGCGCGTTTGCGTCAGCTGATTCTGACGCTGGCGATGCAGGGTAAGTTGGTGCCGCAAGATCCCACGGATATGCCGGCGGCGGAATTGCTCGAGCAGATCGCGGCGGAGAAAGCCACGTTGGTGAAAGCCGGGAAGATCCGTGCTCCCAAACCACTGGAGCCGATTGCGGAGGCCGAAAAACCTTATGGGATTCCGGCGGGCTGGGAGTGGGTGCGGCTGGGTGAAATCGGCGTTTGGAAATCTGGCACAACACCAAGTCGTACGAACAGCAAGTATTACGGAGAAAAAATTCCTTGGGTGAAGTCAGGTGAGGTGAAGCAAGGTCGCATCATTGCAACGGAAGAAAGCATCACGCCACTTGCATTGCAGAAATGTTCGTTACATCTGAATCCAAAAGGTTCCGTCTTGGTTGCTATGTACGGTGCAAACATCGGCGAAGTTGGGATTCTGGACATAGAGGCAACAACGAATCAGGCGGTTTGTGCTTGTCAAACCTTCACGAAGATCGATGAGCGATACCTTCTTAACCTGATTTCGTCATTGAAGCCGCATTTCATCGCACAAGGTGCGGGTGCTGCACAGCCCAATATCTCCCGAGAAAAAATTATTGCCACGGTAGTTCCATTGCCGCCGTTGGCAGAGCAGAGGCGCATTGTCGCTCGCATCGACGAGCTGATGTCTCGCTGCGACAAACTCGAATCTCTGCGCTCAGCCCAAGATTCCAAACGCCGCGGAGCCGGCGCAGCCGCCGTGCGCCAGTGGCTGGCCGGCGACGATGCCGCTGCCGTGCTATTGGGCGAACACTTCGCCACACTAATCAGCACTCGCGAAGACGTTGCCGAACTCCGCAAAGCAATTCTGCAATCGGCAGTGATGGGCAAGCTGGTGTCGCAAGATGCGAGCGATGTGCCGGCATCAGAGCTGCTGAAACAGATTGCGGCAAAGAAGGCCGCGCTGGTGAAAGCCGGGAGGATTCGCACACCAAAGCCGCTGAAATCGATTGAGAATGCCGAAAAGCCTTACGCGATTCCGGCAGGATGGGAGTGGGTGCGGTTTGGTGAGCTCGTCGAAGTGTTGAACGGTCGTGCCTATAAGCAGAACGAGCTGCTGGATAAGGGAACCCCAGTGCTTCGCGTCGGGAATTTGTTTACATCGAAGCACTGGTACTACTCGAATATTGAGCTCGAAGATGACAAGTACATCGATCGCGGCGATTTGATCTACGCATGGTCGGCTTCGTTCGGGCCGTTCATTTGGGATGGTGAGCGCGTCATCTACCACTACCACATCTGGAAGTTGCGATTCTTTGTTGAAGGCTCGCCGGTCAAACGATTTCTCTATAACTTCTTGATGAATGAAACTGAGGCAATCAAAAGCTCCGGTAATGGCATCGCCATGCTTCACATGACCAAAGAGCGCATGGAAAAATTGTCGGTTCCGTTGCCGCCACTAGCGGAGCAGAAGCGCATCGTCACTCGCATCGACACCTTGATGCACCTCTGTGACACGCTGGAACAGGGCATTGATACCGCCCAAGGCAAGCAAACCGAGCTTCTTGGTGCAGTGATGGCGAGAGTGTATTAAGCGGAGGATCTACACCAATCGCGGCGAGGCACGAGCCGACGTCTTCCATTACATCGAGTTGGTCTACAACCCAAAACGCCGGCGCAGTTTCAACGACGGGCTGTCCCGGGTGGAGTTCGAGAAGGAGTGCGCACTAAACGACTTACGACTATCCACAAAACCCTGTGCGATTCACCTCGAAACAAGTGCCTTTCAATGATGAGGTTGCTTAGAGCAAAGAGGGAGTCAGCCCCCAAAGCGCACAGGGCGCGTGGCTATTGTGGAGTGGGATGGCCGCCACTTGGCATCGAGCGAGTAATTAGATTAGATGAAGCGTGTGGTGCAGACGGGCTTGAAGGCCAAATCGTTCGGCAGCTCAAGCCGCTTTTGATTGGAGGGAAAGTGGTATGCTAAGTCATGTGCTTTTGTTCCAAACAGAGGTTTTATGAAAGAAATTACCTTGGTGATGTTTGATAAAAAGGTTAACTCGCAAAATATTCAATTTGTTATGGATATTGCGACGTACGCCGAGCTTGCTGCGAATATAATAAACAACAACCCGTATCAGCGAAACAGGGTGAGTAAGAGTGGCAGTATATATAATCTTCTGAAGGAGGATCTGCTCAAAGAGTGCATAATCCCTCCCATTGTTCTGGCGTCCACGTCAGAGTTGGATCCGGAAAGATCGCCGCAGGATCGATTGGAAGAGGTTTTGGCTGATCATGGTAACTTGAAGATTTTGGATGGGTTGCAAAGGTCGCTATCCATAATGGATGTTTATGCCAACAACCAGGCGCACTTTGATGCCCTTCAGAATAAGTATCTTATAAGGGTTGAGGTTTATCTTTCAATCAGCGATACAGGAATCTTGTATCGAATGCTAACGTTGAATACTGGGCAAACGCCTATGACCCTCCGCCATCAACTGGAGATACTTTTCTCAAAGTATGCAGAAGGTGGGATGGATGGTGTTCAGATTCTGCGAGAAGTTGATGAGGCGTCTGTGCGCTCTATCGACATGTATAGGTTCTCGGACCTAATCGAGGGCTACACATCATTCCTGGAAAAGAATGAGCTCCCTATTGACAGGTTTGACATTCTCCAGACGGTAAGAACTATTAAGTTCATTTCCGACGAGGGCTCTGAGAAGATTGAATTCTCTGACTTTCTGAAGTCATATCGATCTTTGTCTCTTGCCTTTGAAAATCGCTTCCCGGGCTGGAGTTATCCTGCTGAAGTAGACGATGACATGCGTACGGCGGCTAACCCCTTTGGTCGCGAGGTTTACAAGATTTTCAACAAGAGTCAACCGTTGACTGGGTTTGGTGCCGCCGTTGCAGAGCTAATTGCGGCTGGATCTTTTGCAGGGCTTGGTGATATTGAAGGCATCGTCCCTGATCTGCAATTTGCAGACGATGATCTACTTCGTATAAATAAGTTCTTGGATGACATTCGCGGTGAGTCTAAGAAGATTGGTAACGGGCAGCGGATCTTCTTCAAGCTGTTCTTCAAGTATCTATTTGATCGTGATGGTAGTTCATTTTTAGTGGTTTCCGATTCTTTGGAGAGGGCTAAAAATCGCGCCATGGCTGAGGTCTGATGTCATGGTTGAGCTAGTAAGGATTTCGAATGAAAGCGTTCCTTCGGCCTACAGGGTGGACTCGCTTCCAGAAGTGCAGGCGGAGTACGGTGTGAGGTTGTACACCAAATCTGTTCCTGATGAAAAGGAGATTTCGCAAGTCTTTGTACGCGCGCAGTCGGATTTGCGGATTGGATGGCTTATCCCCGTCATTTCCATGATTTCCTCAGAGCACGAGTATTTCGAGGATAAGTACTTCAGGAAACACGTTTATGAGGCGATGAAGTTCCTGGAGGGTAAGGAGCTTCACGAGAGCATCTATGTTCTGGTTTACAGTAAACGCCTTCTTGTTGAGGCGGGCATCAAATCCGACGGAGAGCTATCTTTATCTTTCATGCTGTATGGGCTGTATCCATACTTTGGGCGTCATTCTGTAGTGGGCGTCGAAAACAAGATGCATTTGGAGCCCAATCTGAAAGTTTCTGGAGGCTTTGATTTCGATTGCTCCGTGGGCTTCTTTAAGGCTCTAGTACATGATCTACTACCGGCTGAGCGCAACGGATACGCTAGATTCATGTTCTTCTATCAGGTATATGAACTTGCAATGGAGATGGTCTTCTATAAGAAGGTCAACGATCTGAAGATATCTAGGAGCCATCTTGGAATCATCAGGAAGAAGATTGAAGACTATTCTTCCGAGGGGAAGCTGATTGGGGTTCTGTATGCTGAGATGGGCAGGGATCAGAATGATTCCTCGTTGGCTGCGGTGTCAAGGAGTATATTTGAAGACTTGAAAGACGAAGATTATTATCTTGCCACAAATAAGTCGGCTATGCTCTATGATATTAGAAACACCTTGGTTCATAGTTATTATAGATACAGCGTTGAAGGTAATATTTCCTATCTGGCTTCATATATAGAGGATGAGGCTTTTCATGTTTTGAAATACATCCATTCTATTCAAGGCATGAGGGAAGAGGTGGAAGGGAAGTACTTTATCGATCGACATTGAATGCGTCGACTGATTTGCGTACCTATGAATCGCTCAGGGTTCCGTAGACACCTTGCAGCCATAAACTATGGCTTAGGCGGGGGTGGTTATGAGCACGAAGCGGTACACCGATGAGTTCAAGATCGAGGCGGTCCGGCAGATCGTTGAGTACGGCCGTCCGGTAGCGGAGGTTGCCTAGCGGCTGGGCGTGTCGATCCACAGTCTTTACGGCTGGAAGCGGCAACATGGCAAAGGCGATGTTGGCCGGCGTGTCGAGCAGGACCAGAACGCGGAAGTGCGCCGCCTCAAAGCTGAGCTACGCCGGGTCACTGAAGAGCGAGACATCCTAAAAGAAGGTTCTTCTCCCATCTGAGGGGAGAGGCTCACGGCCGACACGCTAGATTGTGGTTGTCGAGACTACAAACTGGGGCCGGCCGTGGCCAAGCTGGATTGTATGCCGTTGTTGGGGGGGGGGAGGGGGCTGGGCGGGGTATCGACTGGATGATTGGAGACGCGAGATTCGTGGTGGAGTCTCGTGGCTGGTGCTTTCGCTGCTCCCCGACGGACGCCGTAGGCGCCGCTGCAGCGGTTGTTCCAAGTGGGTCATCCCTATCCATGACCATGTGATCCGGCGCGTCCGTGATCTGCCCGTATTCGACGAGCCGGTCGAGTTGGAGGTGCAGCGGCGGCGCGCGGCCTGTCCTCGTTGCGGGCCAAAGCTGGAACACTTGGACTGGCTGGATCGGCACTCCCGGGTCACGCAACGACTCGCAAAGAGCGTTGCACAGATGTGCGCAACCACTTCGATCCATGCCACAGCCAAATGGCACGGGCTGGACTGGAAAACCGTCAAAGCGCTTGATTTCAGGCACTTGCAGCAGACGCTGGGACCGGTTGACCTTTCCGGAGTCCGTATTCTTGCAATGGACGAATTCGCGATCCAGAAGGGCCATCGCTACGCCACGGTGATAGTAGAGCCGTCGAGTGCCGTACCGCTGACGCCAGAAGCTCTACTTTAGAAATGTCTGCTTGACGGGGGAGCTTACGATCGCAGCGGCTACTACGCCTGGCTCAAAGAGCCGGCAAGCGATCGCGACAAGGACGATCAGCGATTGCTTGGGCTGATCAAGCACAGCTGGCTGGAAAGCGGCTCGGTGTATGACCACCGCAAAGTGACTACAGATCTGCGCGAGCTTGGCGAGACGTGTAGTCGGCATCGCGTGGCGATTAAGCAGAGGAGCGGATTGACCTTTTATGAGCGCGTTCAGCAGTGCGTGCAACCTCTAGCGGCTCATCGGATCTAGGTAGAGGATGGGTAAAACGGTGGTGAACTCAACGATTCAGGTCATTGCTTGGCCTTCTGCTGCTCCGGGCGGGCGTTAGAGATAGCACGCGGGCGTCTGACACGGGACTGTCGATCCTAAAGCTGGTTGGCGCAGACGGGTTTGGCTGTCGCATCTTGGGTTCTCAACCTTTTCACCGTTGGTGGTTGAGATCAGTGCTTGGTCGTCGGCCACAAGTGACCTTCCTGTGCGGGTTTCCGACATGGGAGCCAAAGCGTTGGCTTCCGAATAGTGTGCACAACCCTTCTGAGTCGCACTGCACCGCGTTGGATCAGAAAGGCCCGCTTTTCAGCGGGCCTTTTTTGTTTCTGAGGTCACATGCGATCTGTTGCCTGATAGGCAACAGTTGTCGCCTGATGAGCAACACTTCGCCAATGGTGTGCATTGGGTTCCGACCACCCGCGATTCATCTATGCCGTCTGGCATTGCAAACACGGTGCGGCAGCGGGGCGCGGCATCCAAGCGCGTCGGTTGCCTTTGTGCCCTGCAGCATTGATTTTCGTGCACTGCGTCTTGCAAAAAAACGATTTCCTCCCCTATGGTGCAATCGATTGCATTTCCGTAAATCGTTGCGTTTGATACCGGTTGGGAGGCCGGCAAGCGGATGTCCATCCACCCGATTGGATCGATCCAAGGCGTGCGCCTTACGCGGCGTGATGCGCTGCGCATGGCAGTCGCCGGAAGCATTGGCCTGGGCGCCGCAGGCGTGCTGCCCGCGATGGCCGCCACCGCGCCGCTCAAGGGCAACATGAAGCATTCGGTCGCCCGCTGGACCTTCCCCCAGTTATCGGTGGCCCAGCTCTGCCAGACGGTAAAGGGCATCGGGTTTGCCGCCATCGACCTGGTGGGGCCGGAGGACTGGCCCACGCTGAAGGCGCATGGTGTCTACAGCTCGATGTGCAACGGCGCGGAGCTGGGCCTGACCAAGGGCTTTGCCGGCCGCGAGTTCCACGACCCGCTGGTGGAACGCTACACCCGGCACATCGACCTGGTCGCCGATGCCGGCTACCGCAATCTCATCTGTTTCTCCGGCAACCGCAACGGCATGGACCCGCAGCAGGGCCTGGCCAACGCCGAAGCCGGACTCAAGCGCATCCTGGGGCATGCCGAGAAGCGCGGCGTGGTGCTGGTGATGGAGCTGCTGAACTCCCGGGTCGATCATCCTGACTACCTGTGCGACCACTCGGCGTGGGGCGTGGAGCTGTGCCAACGGCTCGGCTCGGATCACTTCGGCCTGCTCTACGACATCTACCACATGCAGATCATGGAGGGCGACATCATCGCCACCATCGGCAGGCATCACGCGCATTTCAAGCATTACCACACCGCGGGCGTGCCGGGCCGGCACGAGATCGGAGACCAGCAGGAACTCCAGTATCCCGCCATCTGTCGCGCGATCCGCGACACCGGTTTCGATGGGTATCTGGCGCAGGAATTCATGCCTGCGGCACCCGACCCCATCGGTTCGCTGCGCGAGGCGATCCGCCTCTGCGACGTCTGAAATTGATATCCACCCAGGTGAAGTAGAACCCATGGCAGACAATCATTACGACGCAATCGTCGTCGGCTCCGGCATCAGTGGCGGTTGGGCGGCGAAGGAACTGACCGAGAAAGGCCTCAAGGTCCTCATGCTCGAACGCGGACGCAACATCGAACACGTGAAGGACTACGTCAATGCGATGAAGGAACCGTGGGACTTCCCACACCGCAACCGGCCCACCCAGGCGATGAAGGCCGCCTTTCCGGTACTGATGCGCGACTACGCGCTGGCCGAGAACCTCGAAGGAATGTGGGCCGACGAACAGGAATCGCCCTACATCGAGACCAAGCGCTTCGACTGGTTCCGTGGGTATCATGTCGGCGGTCGCTCGTTGATGTGGGGGCGGCAGAGCTATCGCCTGTCGGACCTGGATTTCCAGGCCAACCTCAAGGACGGCATCGCCACCGATTGGCCGATCCGTTACGCCGACATCGCGCCCTGGTACGACCACGTGGAAAAGTTCGCCGGCATCGCCGGTACTCGCGAGGGGCTGGACGTGCTGCCCGATG
The DNA here is from genome assembly GCF_059134105.1 of Stenotrophomonas sp. FBCC-B152. NCBI lineage: Bacteria > Pseudomonadati > Pseudomonadota > Gammaproteobacteria > Lysobacterales > Lysobacteraceae > Stenotrophomonas > Stenotrophomonas sp. FBCC-B152. The sequence goes on from NZ_CP101442.1 coordinate 649,145, forward strand.
GCGAGTTCCTGCCGCCGATCCCGCTGAACATCGTTGAAAAGGACGTGGCCGCGCGGATCAAGCAGGCCTTCGGTGGCACCCGGCACATGATCCATTCGCGCACCGCCAACATCACCCAGCCCAAGCCCGAGCAGGGGCGCGTCAACTGCCAGTACCGCAACAAGTGCATCCTGGGCTGTCCGTTCGGCGCCTACTTCTCGACCCAGTCGGCGACGCTGCCTGCCGCCATGAAGACGGGCAACCTCACCCTGCGGCCGTTCTCGATCGTCAAGGAAGTGCTCTACGACAAGGACCGCAAGCGCGCACGCGGCGTGGAGGTGATCGATGCCGAGACCGGGCAGACCTACACGTACACGGCCAAGGTCATCTTCCTCAACGCCTCCTCCTTCAACTCCACCTGGCTGCTGATGAACTCGGCCACCGACGTGTGGGAAGGCGGGCTGGGGTCGTCGTCCGGCGAGCTGGGGCACAACGTGATGGACCATCACTTCGGCGCCGGTGCCTCCGGCCGGGTAGAGGGCTACGACGACAAGTACTACTTCGGCCGGCGTCCCTGTGGCTTCTACATTCCGCGTTTCCGCAACGTGGCCGCCGACAAACGCGGCTACCTGCGTGGCTTTGGCTACCAGGGCGGCGCCAGCCGCAACGGGTGGTCGCGCGAGATCGCCGAGCTCAACATCGGTGCCGACCTGAAGGAGGCGTTGACCGTGCCGGGCGACTGGCGCATCGGCATGACCGGCTTCGGCGAAATGCTGCCGCACCACGACAACACGATCCGCCTGGACCCGGACCGCAAGGACAAATGGGGGCTGCCGGTGTTGGCGATGGACGTCTCCATGCGCGCGAACGAGAAGGCCATGCGCAAGGACATGGCCGCCGATGCCGCCGAGATGCTGGAGGCCGCCGGGGTCAAGGACGTGGAGATGCACGACAACGACTACGCGCCGGGCAAGGGCATCCACGAAATGGGCACCGCACGCATGGGCCGTGACCGGAAGAATTCGGTGCTGAACCAGCACAACCAGGTCTGGGATGCGCCCAACGTGTACGTGACCGACGGTGCCTGCATGACCTCCAGCGCCTGCGTGAATCCCTCGCTGACCTACATGGCGCTGACCGCACGCGCGGCCGACCATGCGGTGCGCGAGCTGAAAGCGGGGAACCTGTGATGGAACGTCGCGACCTGTTGAAGATGATTGTCGCCGCCACGGGTGCGGCCCTGGTCGGCCTGCCTGCACTCGCCAGCGGCCCGGTGCCGGCGGCGGGGGCGAAGACCGCCTTCTCCGCCGCCGATATCGGCACGCTGGGCGAGATCGCAGAATCCATCCTGCCGCGCACGAAAACGCCGGGCGCGAAGGACGCCGGCACCGGTGCGTTCATGGCGAGGTTCGTCACCGACTGCTACACCGCCCAGCAGCAGGCGGCCTTCCATGCCGGCCTGGCCGACATCGACAAACGTGCCGGTGGAAGCTTCGTGGCGCTCTCGCCGCAGGCCCGCACCGAGCTGCTGCGCACGCTGGATGCGCAGGCCCGGAAACGCGCCACCGAAGTGAGCGAGACCGGTACCGCCGAAGGCGGCGAAGCGACGCCACACTACTTCACGATGATCAAGCAGCTGGCCATCTTCGGCTTCTTCACCTCGAAGGTGGGGGCAACGGAAACGCTGCAGTACGTCGCCGTGCCGGGTCGCTACGACGGCGACCTGGCCTATGTCCCCGGTACCCCTGCGTGGGGCACCAGCTGATGAGGAACCCGATGAGCAAGCCCTTGCTGATGGCGGCCTGCGTGCTGGCTGCAGCGCCTGCGTTCGCGCAGGCCGATGACCCCGCGCGCGATCCGACGAAGACCGAAGTGTGGAAGCCGGTGCCCGCAACCGTGGCCACGCCCGCGAACGCCGCGCCGTCCGACGCGATCGTGCTGTTCAATGGCAAAGACGTTTCCGCGTGGGAGTCGGAGCAGGGCGGACCCGTGCCCTGGAGCGTTGCCAACGGCGCGCTGACCGTGGTGCCGGGCAGCAAGGGCATTCGCACCAAGCAGGATTTCTGCGACATCCAGCTGCATGTCGAGTGGCGCGCACCCACTGCGACCAAAGGCTTCGACGGCCAGCATCGCGGCAACAGCGGCATCTTCCTGCAGGAAGTGTATGAGCTGCAGGTGCTCGACAGTTACAACAACCCCACCTATGCCAATGGCCAGGCCGGCTCGCTCTACAAGCAGGCTATTCCGCTGGTGAACGCCTCGCGCAAGCCGGGCGAATGGCAGGCCTACGACATCATCTGGAAGGCGCCGCGCTTCTCACCGGGCGGCGGGCTCGCGTCACCGGCCCGCATCACCGTGCTGCACAACGGCGTGCTGGTACAGAACGACACGGTGCTGTCGGGCAAGACCGAGTACATCGGCGCGCCCTCGTATGCACCGCATGGGTGCGCGCCGCTGTACCTGCAGGAGCATGATTCCAAAGTCAGCTACCGCAACATCTGGGTGCGGAAGCTGTAGTGGGATCCTATTTCGCCAGGTAGCTGGCGAGGTTGCCGATGTCCTGTTCGGAGAGCTGGGAGAAGGGCGGCATCAAGCCGCCGCCCTTCTTGATCTTTTCCTTGATCTGCGCCGAGTCCAGCCGCTTGGCGACATCGGTGAGCGCGGGGAACGTCGGCGGAACGCCGGCCCGGTTCGCGCCATGGCAGGCAACGCAGTGCGTCGTGTAGAGCTGAGCTCCGGCGGCGGGGTCGTCCTTGGACCACGCCGCACTCGCAAACGTGGTCCCACACAGAACCACGGCCATTGTCAGGATCGTTTTCAAGCAGGGCTCCTTGGCTGGCTAGCGCTGTGCGCTGGCGGGCAGGCGGGCGGTGAGGTGGTGGCGCAGGTAGTCCGCGCCGGTCTTGATGACGGTGGCCGGATCGCGCGGCTGGTCGTGTTCGACGATGTACCACTGCACCCCGGCAGCGGCCGCAGCAGGCAGGATCGCGTTCCAGTCCAGCACGCCCTGGCCGACGGCGGCGAAGCCGCCCTCGTCTTCGGCCTGGCCCTTGGGGGCATTGTCCTTGGCGTGCACCGCGAACACGTGGCCGCGGAACTTGCCCAGCATCACCACCGGGTCATGGCCGGCACGTGCCACCCAGGCCAGGTCCAGTTCGGTCTGCAGGTCGGGGCCGGCCGCGGCGAACAGCAGTTCCAGGCCGGTCTTGCCGTCGAAGTCGACCAGCTCGAAGTCATGGTTGTGGTAGGCCAGGTGCATGCCCTGGGCTTTCGCCTGCGCCGCGATCCGGCCCAGTTCCTCGCCCAGCGCGGTCCAGCCGGCGGCATCGGTCGGCCGATCCTTCTTGTCCAGGTACGGCACCACCAGCGTGGTGTTGCCGATCGCGCGGTTGAACGCCACCACGCCCACCAGGTCATTGCGCAGATCGGCCAGCTGCACGTGCGACGAAACGGCCTTGATCGAATAGCGGTCCAGCAGCTGCTTGAGTTCGGCGGCGCTGACGTTCTGGGTGCCGACCGTTTCCACCGCGCCCACGCCCGCGTCATGCACGATCTTCAACTGCTGGTCGAGCGTGCCGGCGTTGCGCAGCGTGTACATCTGCACCGCGATGGGCGGCTGCGGGCCGGCCGCGTCGCCGGCGAAGGCGGGCAGGGCGGCGAGCAGCAGCAATGCGAGGGTGGTGGTCCTGCGTGCAGCGATTTTCATCAACACATCCTCCCGAAGTTCAACCGATGGTGGTCCAGGCGCGCGACCTGGCCGATGCAATGACGCGGTCGACAATCAGCGCCGAACGCAGGCCGTCCTCGAAGGTGGGCAGGCCCTGTGGCCGCTCGCCGTCGATGGCGTGATAGGTGTCGGCGACGAACGCCTCGAAGCACTGGGCGTAGCCCTGCGCGTGGCCGGGCGGCAGCACCGCCAGCCGGCGTTGTTCGGGACTGCCGGCGCCCGGGCCGCGCACGAAGGTTTCCTCGCGCTGGTCGGGCCGGCCGATCCACAACCGCTCCGGGTCTTCCTGGTTGAACGAAACGCTGGCCTGGGCGCCGTCGATCTCGAACCAGAGGCGGTTGTGGCGCCCTGCCGAGACCTGGCTGACCGTCAACGAGGCCAGCGTACCTGCGCCGGTCTTGAACATCGCCGCGGCCACGTCCTCGCTGGTTACCGCCTGCATCGCGCCACCCGCCGCCGGCGTGCTGAAGCTCTGCGCGCCCACGGCGCCGCGCTCGGCCACCACGGTGGCGAACACCGCGCTGACATCAATGAAGCGCTCGCCGCTGACCCATTCCACCAGGTCGCACCAGTGCGAGCCGATGTCGGCGAACACGCGCGAGGCACCGCCCAGTGCCGGGTCCACCCGCCAGTTGTTGCTGGCCGGGTCGAGCAGCCAGTCCTGCAGGTAGCTGCCGTGGATCAGGTGCAGTGGCCCCAGCTCGCCCTGCGCGATGCGGGCGCGGGCCTCGCGCACCACCGGGTGGTAGCGGTAGACGAACGGCACCGTGGCGACCAGCCCGGTCGAGGCGGCCAATGCTGCCAAGGCCTGGGCGTCTTCCAGCGTGGTGGCCAGCGGCTTCTCGCAGATCACATGCTTGCCGGCTTCCAGCGCCGCCTGCGCCATGGCGCGGTGCAGGTGGTTGGGGGTGCACACGTGCACCACCTGCACCTGCGGATCGGCGACCACCTCGTCGATGTCTCGATAGCCGCGCGGAACATTCCATAAGCGCGCCACGTCCTCTGCGCGTTGCGGCGACGAGGCGACCACGCCGCGGATCTCGGCGCCGGCCAGCAGCGCCGCGCGACGGTGCACGGCGCCGATCATGCCCGTGCCCACAATGGCGATTCCAAGCTTGCGCATCGGGTCGATTCCTCAGTGCGTGGTGGGCGCGGCGGCAAGCGCCGGCCGGTCGCGGAACAACAACAGGAAGGCGACCAGCACCACCAGCGCCACGCCGGCCGGGAACAGCCAGATCCGCTGCCAGTCCGGGCCCGCCGCCGTGGTGTAGTGCTCCACCACCGCGCCGGACAGGAACGTACCGATCAGCATGCCCACGCCGTACGTGGCCAGGGTGATGAAGCCCTGCGCACTGCTGCGCGCGGCCGGACCGGCATGTGCGTCGGTGTAGATCTGGCCGGTGACGAAGAAGAAGTCGTAGCAGATGCCATGCAGCACGATGCCGATCACCAGCAGGGAGAAGCCGCCGCCCGCATCGCCGAAGGCGAACATGACATAGCGCACCACCCACGCGGCCATGCCCACCGCCAGCATGGTCTTGACCCCCAGCCGCACGAACAGGAACGGCATGGCCAGCATCAGCAGCACTTCGGAGACCTGGCCCAGCGATTGCAGCCCGGCCGCGCCGCGCACGCCCAGGTCGTTGAGGTAGGGGTTGGTGAAGTTGTAGTAGAACGCCAGCGGAATGCAGATGGCGATGGAGGCCAGGAAGAACACCAGGTAGGAGCGCGACTTCAGCAGCCGCAGCGAATCCAGCCCCAGCACCTGGCCCAGCCCGGCGTCGCGCTGCTGCGCCAGCGGCGGCGTGTGCGGCAGGGTGAACGCATACAGGCCCAAGGCCAGCGATGCCATCGCCGCCATCCGGAAGGTCAGTTCAAGCGTATGCGCCTGTTCCCAGCCCAGCCAGCCGATCAGCACGCCGGCCACGATCCAGCCGACGCTGCCGGCCACGCGCACGGGCGGGAACTGCTTCTCCGGCGATTGCATGTGCCGCATCGCCACGCTGTTGGCCAGCGCCAGCGTCGGCATGAACAGCAGCATGTAACCCATCACGCAGGCGAAGAACGTGTTGAAGTCCGTCGCCGTGGATGCCAGCCACATCATTACCGCACCGGCCAGGTGCAGCACGCCGAGAATGCGCTGCGCCGCGAAGTAGCGGTCCGCGATCAGCCCGACCAGGAACGGCGCCACGATGGCGCCGATGGACTGGCTGAGGAAGGCCGTGGCCACCTGGCTGGCGCTGGCTTGCAGCGGGCCCTGCACCAGGTACGTGCCCAGGGTCACGAACCATGCGCCCCAGATGAAGAACTGCAGAAACATCATCGCGCCCAAGCGCGACATGGCGTGCCTCATGGCTTGCCCTCCCAGGCGGTAATGGCTCAGATACCCAGCATGCGGCGCAGCGATGCACGATCCGCACCGCTGTCGGCAAAGTCGTCGAAGGAACGTTCGGTCACGCGGATGATGTGGTCGCGGATGATGGCGGCGCCCTCGCGCGCGCCGTCTTCCGGGTGCTTCAGGCAGCACTCCCACTCCAGCACCGCCCAGCCCGGGAAATCGTACTGCGCGAACTTCGAGAAGATCGCCTTGAAGTCGATCTGGCCGTCGCCGAGCGAACGGAAGCGCCCGGGACGATCGATCCAGTCCTGGTAGCCGCCGTACACGCCACTGCTCGCACTGGGGCGGAACTCCGCGTCCTTGACGTGGAAAATGCCGATGCGCGGGTGGTAGCGGTCGATGAAGCCCAGGTAGTCGATCTGCTGCAGCAGCAGGTGGCTGGGGTCGTACAGCATCTTCGCGCGGGGATGGTGGTCGACCACGTCGAGGAAGCGCTCGAAGGTCGCGCCGTCGTGCAGGTCTTCGCCCGGGTGGATCTCGAAGCACAGGTCCACGCCGCAGGCGTCGAAGGCATCCAGGATCGGGCGCCAGCGGCGGCCAAGTTCGGCGAAGGCTTCTTCCACCAGGCCCGGCGGGCGCTGCGGCCAAGGGTAGAAGTACGGCCAGGCCACCGCGCCGGAGAAGGTGGCATGCGCGGTCAGCCCCAGGCGCTGGCTGGCCTTGGCGGCCAGCAGCAGCTGCTCCACGGCCCAGGCCTGGCGAGCGGCAGGGTCGCCGCGCTTGTCCGCGGGCGCGAAGCCGTCGAACAGGGTGTCGTAGGCGGGGTGGACCGCCACCAGCTGCCCCTGCAGGTGGGTGGACAGCTCGGTGATCTGCACACCATGCCCGGCCAGCATGCCGGCGATGTCGTCGCAGTACGCCTGGCTGCGCGCGGCCTCGGCCAGGTCGAACAGGTGCGGCGCGCTGGTGGGCACCTGTACGCCAGAATAGCCCAGGCCCGCGGCCCATCCGGCCAGCGTGTCCAGCCGGTTGAAAGGCGGTGTGTCACCGATGAACTGCGCCAGGAACAGCGCCGGACCCTTGAGCGTCTTCAACGTGATTCACCCTGATGCAATCGATTGCATTACCCTAGCAGGACGTTCCGCAAAACCTGTTGTGCACTGCACAGCGAAAACAAGAACCCAGTAACCATGGCAACCATCTACGACATCGCAAAGCACGTCGGCGTTTCCGCAGGGACGGTGTCCCGTGCGCTGTCGCGGCCGGACAAAGTCCTGCCGGCCACCCGTACGCGCATCGAGCAGGCCGCCGCCGCGCTGGGCTATGTGCCCAATACGGTGGCCAGGACGCTCAAGACCCAGCGCAGCGGCAAGCTCCTGGTGACCGTGCCGGACATCGCCAACCCGTTCTTCGCCCAGATCCTGCAGGGCGCGGAAGAGGCAGCGCAGGCGGTGGGCTACGCGGTACTGCTGGGCGATACCCAGCATCGCCCCGAGCGCGAAGAGCGCTATGCGCAGATGCTCCGCCGCAACGAGGCCGACGGCATGATCGTGCTGGGGCATCGCCTGCCGCCGACGGCGCGCGAGATCGTGCAGCAGCAGGGCGCCACCGCGCCGGTGGTCAATGGCTGCGAATTCGACCCTGCGCTGGGCATCCCCAGCGTGCACATCGACAACGCCGCCGCCGCGCACGCGGTGATGGAGCACCTGTACGGCTTGGGCCATGAGCGGATCGCCGTGGTCGGCGGGCCGCCCGACAATCCCCTGCATGAGCAGCGGCTGGAAGGGGTGCGGGCTGCCGGCAAGGCGCGCGGTCGCCTGCGCAGCCTGAGCGTGGTACCGGGGGATTTCTCCGTGGAATCCGGTCATGCGGCGGCAATGGCGCTGTTGGCCGGCGCGACCGTGCCTACCGCCATCTTCTGCTTCAGCGACCAGATGGCGCTGGGCGTGCTGGCGGCGTGCCGCGATCTGGGCATCCGCGTGCCCGATGCGCTGTCCGTGGTCGGCTTCGACGACCTGGCATCGTCCCGCTACCTCACGCCCGCGCTCACCACCATCCGGCAACCGATGCGCGAGATCGGCGAGCGCGCGGTCAACCTGCTGCTGGCCATCATCGAAGGCGTGGATGTGCCGCTGCAGCAGACGCTGGAATTCAGCCTGATGGTGCGGGGCTCCACCGGGGCACCCAGGTAGAGCCACGCAGGAACGGCTCTACCGGCGAACGCAGCTTGCTCCCGATTTGCCCAGGCTGGGTTCGAACTCCAGACCCACGCGAGTGTCTTCGTTTTCTCTGTAGATCAGCGACCTGCAGCGTTCGCCCTCGGCCTCGAAGTCCTGGTAATAGCGGGCGCCGGCCTCCGGCGCAACACTGACTGCTGCGCTGCAACTGATGGTGACGTAGCCGTTGCTGGATACGAAGTTGCTGCCGATCGTCACGCGTTCCCCCGCAGGTATGCTCGCCCGCCCGTCCCGGGCGGGACGCAGGATCTGCGGCGCGCTGTTGGCGCAGATCCACGTCACGCCACCGGGGGCCACGCGCAGCGATGCGGCGGGCTTGCCCTGGGGCAGGCGGTAAGTGCCCATGCAGCCAGTGGCAAGCAGCATGAGCACGGCCGGCCCGAAGAAGCGCAGGGTTGCGTTCAAGACGACTTCTCCTGCGCTTGGCCGGGCTTGACCAATGGCCCGAGTCGCGCGATGAGTTCAGCGCTGGACAACGCCGAGGGTTCGCCCGCCGCTACGGGCAGAATGTAGGCAAACGTTGCCGGCTTGCCGAAGGTGGACTTCACCGTTCGGCCGCTGCTGCGTTTGTCGGCGACTGCGTCGGGAAGGGTGGCGTACAGCACGAAGTGACTGGCGCCCTCGCGCTTGGCTACCTCTGCGCAACGGTACAGCAGGAAATTCTCGACCATTTCGTTTCTGCTGAAGCTGTTGGCCGAGAATCCCACCTTGATCAAGCGGCCCGGGCCCGGTTCGTCCCAGTAACCGCCGGCAAAGCCCAGGATCGGGTTGCGCGCATCGTGATAACCGGTCGCGCACCCGCACAACGCCACGGCGATCATCGCCGCCGCGATCAGATTTCCTTTCACTGGTTGTCCCCTGTACGCGCTTGCGCGGCGGAAGGCCGGCCCCTGCGCAGGCCAGATTATCTGCACGTCGCAGGCTGGCCCGCAAGAGGGACGTGGCGCTCACCAGTCAACGCGGCTCAGTAGGGATGCGCTTTCCCGCAGGCCAGCACGTGGTTGTAATCGCTGGACATGCACTGGTAAAAGGCGCGTTTGTTGCCTTCGGCCGCTTCGCAGTCGGCAGTGGTGAGCTGCGGCAGCAACGCACGCAATGGCGCGGCGGAGGCGTTGAACTGCTCCGCCTCCAGGTAACCGCCGCGCACGTTCTTTTCGCCCACTTCCAGCATGGTTTCCACGCCGTACCGCGCGTTCTCAACAGCCTTGGCGCAGTTCAGTTCGTTCTCGCCGTCGCGCACCTCCAGAAGCTGTTGCGCAATCTGGTCTGCATCGGCCACTGCGCGGTCGCGGGCGCTGGGCGCGGCGGTAGTGGCATCGGCGGCAGACACCATCGGGCCCAGCGCCAGCAGCAGGAATACCGCCGCCGCGCGGCCGGTCCAGCGGGTCGAATGGTTGGGCATGCGGTGACTCCAGGGCGGGAACGCGCGATGATACCGCGCCCCTGTGCTGGGGTATCTCGTTCGCAGTTTCTCCTGCCAACCTCTGGAATCCACCATGATGCGATTCGTCTTGTGCGTACTTTCGCTGTTTGCGTTCGTTGCCCCCGTCGGGGCCCGGGATTTCGTCAAGAAAAGTGCCACGCAGTCGGTTTCCCTCCCGGAGCCCGACAAGGCGCAGCTGATCTTCCTGCGCCCGTCCTCGCTGTTTGGCGGCATGTACACAATGTTGAGCGAGGTAACCCCCGACGGCGACCGTTTCATCTCGGCCATCGGCGGCAAGGACAAGGTGGTGTACTCCACGGCCCCCGGCAGGAAGATGTTTGTCTCCAACGATGGCATGCGCGTGCATTTCATGGACGCCGACCTGGAGGCAGGCCGGCGCTACTACGTGCTGGTCCGTCCCGTGTATGGCAATGGCTACCAGCTGCGGCCGATCCGCCGTGATGCGGGCAGCGACTACAGCATGGACAACCCGGATTTTATCAACTGGGTCCGGCAGAGCCGGCGCGTGGAAGCATTGGGCAGCGAGCCGCCGATGCCGGCGCGGGCCTTGCCGCAGCTGGCAAAGGCCCGTGAGCCGGGCTGGGCCAGCTGGCTGGCCAAGACGCCGGCCGAGCATGCCGAGCTGACCCTGGAGCGCGCCGACGCTGTTGATCGTTGATCACCCAATGGGTCATCGCCAGCCTGCCCGTGAACGGGTAGGCTGCGCGGGACAGATTCCAAGGGAGTGGAGCGTATGTGGCGACAGATGGCAGCGGTGCTGGTGGTGATGGGGCTGGTGACCGGGATCACCCATTTCTTCAGGGTTTCCTTCGTCGCCAAGGCCTCGTTCGCCTTCGAGGCCGGTGATGTGATGGCGGCCATGGTTGGGATGTGGATGGCGCTGCTGGGTGGGCTCATCTCACGCCGCTACGGGTTCGCCCTTGCCGTTGCGGGCATGTATCTTTTGATGTGCTGCCTGGCAGTGCACTTCGTCAGCCGGTTCATGGACGACGGCTTTGCGGGTGCCTTCCTCTTGAACGGCTGGAACATCGCGGCCTACGTTTTCAGCGGCATGCTGGGTGCCTGCGTCGGCGTGTTCATCGGTAGTGGCAGGCGACGCGCCCGTGGGCGCGTCCTGCCCGGCGCCTGAGCAAGGCAGGCTCCACTCAGCGCGTGCTGCCCGCCACGACGCCGCTGCCTTCGCTTTCCGTCGCCGCCAGCGCACGCCACCACGGTGTGCCCGCATGCGGCGCGGAAAGATCCATGCGTTCGCCCATTTCCGGCGTGGACAGCGCGATGCCACGGTCCTTGGCCAGCGCGCTGACCCGCTCGAACGGTTCTTCCCACCGGTGCATGGCCAGGTCGAAGGTGCCGTTGTGGATCGGCACCAACCACTTGCCGCGCAGGTCCTGGTGCGCCTGCACGGTCTGTTCCGGCTGCATGTGCACGAACGGCCACTTGGCGTCGTAGGCACCGGTTTCAACGAAGGCGACATCGAACGGCCCATAGCGTTCGCCGATGCGCTTGAAGCCGTTGAAGTAGCCGGTATCGCCACTGAAGAACACGCGCAGGTCACTGTCCAGGATCACCCACGAGGCCCACAGCGTGCGGTTGCCATCGCGCAGCCCGCGGCCGGAGAAATGCTGGGCCGGGGTGGCGGCGAAGCGCACGCCATCGACCTGGGTTTCTTCCCACCAGTCCAGCTGCACCACGCGGTCCTGCGGTACGCCCCAGTCGATCAGGCGGTCGCCCACGCCCAGCGGCGCCAGGAACACCTGCGCACGCGTAGCCAGGTACTTGATGGTCGCGCGGTCCAGGTGGTCGTAATGGTCATGCGAGAGCAGCACGCCACGGATCGGCGGCAGGTCCTGCAGCGCGATCGGCGGGGCGTGGAAACGCTTCGGGCCCATCCATTGCACGGGCGAGGCGCGCTCGGAGAACACCGGGTCGGTCAGCCACCAGCCACCGCGCAGCTTGATCAGCAGGGTGGAATGGCCCAGCCGGTACATGCTGCGGTCCGGCGCTTCGGCCAGCGCCTGCGCGGTGAGCGCGCGCACCGGTGGCGCCTTGGGCGGGGTGGTGCCCGGCGGGCGGTTGAACATGAACTCCCAGAACAGCTTGAGCGTGGCGCCGAAGGATTCCTTCGGCTTGGCGGCCACGTTGGTGAACTGGTCGTCGGCGCGTTGCGGCGAGGTGTCGTAAGAGGCGATAGGCACGGTGAAGGTCATCCCGATCAGAACGGTGAGGGCGAAGGCGGCAGCGAGTACAGGCAGGATGCGCATGCGTCTCCTTTATGGTGAGTGCGTACGCACTCATTTAATGGGTACGAAGAATCAACGTTGAATGCCCTTCCAGAACAGGTCGAAACCGGCCTGCTGCAGGGTGTCGCGTTGGTCGGGCTGGGCGGCCATGGCCTCCAGGGTGGTTTCAAGCAGGCTGATCAGCACCCGGCCCAGGTAGAACGGAATGCGATCCGGGTCGATGTGGCGGGCCAGGCTGGCTTCCAGCGTCTGCAGCGTGGTGCCGAACAGCCCGGCGCAATGGGTGCGGGTGCAGTCGGTGATGCGTTCGGACACCTTCAGCTGGCGCAGTGCCATGCGGTCGATCGGATGCGCCGCGCCCCACACCAGCAGCGCGTTCCAGACATGCTGCAGCTGGTCGCGGACCTCGGCATGGGCCGGGAAGGTGCCACCCACCGCCAGCGCCAGGCGCTCTTCAAGGCGCACGAACAGCGCATTGAGCAGCGCGTCCTTGGTCTCGAAGTAGGTGAACACCGTGCCCTCGGCGACCTTGGCCGCCTTGGCGATCTGCGCGGTGGACGCGCCCACGCCCTGTGCCGCCACCAGTTGGGCGGCAGCCGCCAGGATCGCATCGCGTTTCGCTTCGCTGAGGGGGCGGGCCATGACGGAATATAAGTGAGTGACCACTCATTTATAGGGCGCCGGCCGCCGGGATGCAAGGGGGCAGCGCACAGGACGGGGCGAGCGTTCAGCTCGCCCCTCGGCCCGTGGCGGCCCATCAGTTGGTGCGCAGGGTCTCCAGTTCCTTCAACCGCTTCATCGCATCCTGCGCCTGCAGCAGGCTGTAGTTGATGCCGCTCGGGTTGAGCGTGCTGCCGGGCTGGTACGGGTAGCTGGCGAAGTCGGAGAAGAACGACTTGATCAGCCCCTGGATGGGCACCAGCAGCCACATCTGCTGGCCAATGAAGCCCATCGCGCCGCCGCCTTCCTCCAGCCCGCGCTCGTAGGGATCCATGCGCAGGTTGGTGATGGTCGCCCACGCGGTGACCTCGCGCTTGGCGGTGGCGATGTTGCCGTGGCTGGCCACCGCGAAGCTCACCTTCCAGTCGGCATAGCGCACCGCGTTGAGGTTGCCGCCCTGGTCGAAGTAGTACAGCGCCTGCCGTGGGCCGGCATCCACCTTGCCGTGGAAGTACGGGCCGAAGTCATAGCCATCCAGGTGTACCTTGAAGGTCTTCTTCTTTGTCTTGAAGCCCTTCTTCATCTTGCCCACTACATCGTCCACGCCGGCGGCCGCACACAGGGTGGGGAACCAGTCGATCAGCGAAATGATGTCGTTGTAGGCGGTACCCGGTTCGATCACGCCCGGCCAGCGCACCATCATCGGGATGCGCATACCGCCTTCCCAGGTAGTGCCTTTCTCGCCTCGGAACGGCGTCATCGCGCCGTCCGGCCACAAGGCGATTTCCGCGCCGTTGTCGGTGGTGTACAGCACGATGGTGTTGTCGGCGACGCCCAGCTCGTCCAGGTGGTCAAGCAACTGGCCGACGTGACCGTCGTGCTCCACCATGCCATCGGCATGCAGGCCCTTGCCGCTGAGCCCTTCGGATTCCGGCTTGAGGTGGGTAAAGATATGCATGCGCGTGGTGTTGAACCAGACGAAGAACGGCTCATCGTTCTCCACCGCATCGCCAATGAAGCTCTGCGCGGCGTCCAGGAATTCTTCATCCACGGTGGGCATGCGCGCCTTGTTGAGCGGGCCGGTGTCCTGGATCTTGCCGCCGGCATGCGAGTGGATCACCCCGCGCGGGCCGTACTTCTTCTTGAACGCCGGATCCTTGGGGTAGAAGTAGCCCTCCGGTTCTTCTTCCGCATTGAGGTGGTACAGGTTGCCGAAGAACTCATCGAAGCCATGGTTGGTGGGCAGGTGCTGGTCCTGGTCGCCCAGGTGGTTCTTGCCGAACTGGCCAGTGGCATAGCCTTCGGTCTTGAGCACATCGGCAATGGTCGGCATCCACTCGGCAATGCCGTGCGGGTCGCCCGGCATGCCGATGGTGAGCAGGCCGGTGCGGAACGGCTCCTGCCCGAGGATGAAGGACGCGCGCCCGGCGGTGCAGCTCTGCTGGCCATACGAATCGGTGAACAAGGCACCTTCGTTGGCGATGCGGTCGATGTTGGGCGTCTGGTAGCCCATCAGGCCGCGCGTATAGGCGCTGATCTGCGGAATGCCGATGTCGTCACCGAAGATGACCAGGATGTTGGGCTTCTTCGCCTTGGTCGCCTTGAGTGCCTTGGACGCCTTCTTGGGTGCCTTGGATGCCTTCGTAGCCATGGTGTCTGCGCCTGCGGTGGGTGTGCGGGAGGAGGGTTGATCGTGGCCCGGGTGGCATGTCTGCTGCATCGGTAATCTCCCGCAAACGGCTCAGTACTTTTGCGGTGCCCGCCACTGCCATCACGTTGCTGACTCTGCGGCGAACCGGCTATAACGCGCCCAGGCACCTGTATGGGCATCGATGTGGCAACTACCCGACGCAAGGCCGTTCCCGCCCCACCTACCGGAACCCCGCGCCTGCTGGCCGGCGGCAACCCGCAGATTCCCAAAGGCGAGGGCGATGCCCCCGTGCAGGCGTGGATCGCGGCAATACCCGACTGGAAGCGCGACGCGGCCCGGCAGCTCGATGCGCTGGTCGTGGCGGCGGTGCCGGGCGTGCGCAAGGCGGTAAAATGGAACTCGCCCCTCTATGCAGCTGGCGATGACGGCTGGTTCCTGAGCATGCATTGCTACGCGCGCTACATCAAAGTGGCGTTCTTTCGTGGCAAGGCGCTGGATCCGGTGCCGCCGGAGGCTTCCAAAAGCCAGGACACGCGCTACCTGCACGTTGTCGAGGACGCGCCGCTGGATGTGAAACAGTTCACCCGCTGGGTGAAGCAGGCCAGCCGGCTTCCCGGCGAACGGATGTAACCAATCCCTTTCTTTCAACGTTGATCAGGACCCGGTCATGCCCCGTGCCAGCACCCGCAGCAAGCCGATCGCCACCGCCACCGCCGCACCGGAAGACGCCGCGCAGCAGATCGATGCAAAGATCGCCGCGCTCGACGACTGGCGCGGCAAAACCCTCGCGCAGCTGCGCAGCATCATCCACAAGGCCGATCCCGACGTGGTAGAGACCGTGAAGTGGCGCGGGGTGCCGGTCTGGGAGCACGACGGCATCCTCTGTACCGGCGAAACCTACAAGGCTGCCGTGAAGATGACCTTCGCCCACGGGGCCAAGCTGGACGATCCGAAGGGGCTGTTCAATTCCAGCCTGGAAGGCAACACCCGGCGTGCCATCGACGTGCATGAAGGCGAGAAGATCAACGAGGCGGCGCTGAAGGCCCTGGTCCGGGCGGCGGTGGCCTTCAATACGGCCAAGGCAAAAGCGAAGGAATCACCCTCTCGCTGATCGCGGCGCGCTGCGCCGCCGCCCTACCAACGGTAGGGCGCTACCGCCGTGGCTGCCACGGTAGGTACCCACCGTTGGTGGGTACGGATCCTGGAGGTGGCACCTGTCGTCAACTTCGGCAAAGATGGTGCACTGCACGATCGCCGCGCGCGCCCGTGCATCCCCCATGGAACCTGGAATAGCCTGTGCTGAGTGTTGTTGGAGTAGTGCTTGCGTTGTACGTGGTGTGGCGCTTGATCTGGCCGCTGAAGGTGCCGGTGTCGGTGCGTGGCCCGCTGGGGTTGCTGGTGCTGGCGCTGGCGCTGCACCACCGGATCGTGGCGCGGTTCGCCGGCACGATGGCCTCGCCGGAGATTCCCAAGGCGGCCCTGGTGGTGCTGGCCAGCGGCTTCACCGCCCTGCTGCTGGTGGCGGTGTTCCTGCTGGTGCTGGATGCGCTGCTGCTCGGTGCGCGCCTGCTGCGGCTGCCGCGCGCTGCCGACGCATTACGCCGCGGCTGGCTGCGCCCGGTCGCCGGTGGGCTGGCGCTGGTGCTGGGCATCTGGGGCGTGCAGCAGGGCATTGCCGTGCCGCAGACCCGCCAGATCGACGTGACCATTGCCGGCCTTCCGCAAGCGTTCGATGGGTATCGCGTGCTGCAGCTCACCGACATCCACGCCAGCCGCCTGCTCACTGGCGACTGGGTGGCCAAGGTGGTGGCCGAAAGCAACGCGCTGAAGCCGGACCTGGTGGTCATCACCGGTGACCTGGTCGATGGCAGCGTGAGCGCCCGTGCCAACGATGTGCGAAGCCTGGGCCAGCTGCAGGCGCCGGACGGGGTCATCGCCATCACCGGCAACCACGAGTACTACGGCCAATACGCGCAGTGGATGCAGGCGTTCCGCGGGCTGGGCATGCAGGTGCTGGAGAACAGCCACACCCAGGTAACGCGCGATGGCGCGGTGCTGACCATCGCCGGCGTCACCGACCCGGTGGCGGCGCGCTACGGCCTGCCGATGCCGGATCTGGCCGCGGCGCTGGCGGGCGCGGATCCTGCCGCACCGGTGATCCTGCTCGACCACCGCCCGGGCGAGGCCCAGGCCAACGCGGCCAAGGGGGTGAAGCTGCAGTTGTCCGGGCATACCCATGGCGGCCATATCGTCGGCATGGACCAGCTGGTAAAGCGGGCAAACGGCGGCTATGTGTCCGGGCGCTACGAGGTCAGCGGGATGACCCTGTATGTCAGCAACGGCGCCGGCTTGTGGCCGGGGTTTGCCGCCCGCATCGGCGTGCCGTCGGAGATCACCTTGGTGACGTTGCGGGCGCGCTAGACAGCGTGCCGACCAACGGTCGGCCCCTACCGAGCATGGTGGCCTGCACCAGCTCCGGTGCCAGCGCGTGGGCCACGGCCATGCGCAGCATTGCCGGGCTGATATGCCGGCGGTGCACGTGGTCGATGGCGGCCATGTACAGGCGACCGAAACGGTTATGGGTGCGCACCCGCGTGCCCAGCGCGATCACTGCCGCGCCATCGTCCAGCAGCTGCACCCGCACGCAGGAACGGAACCGCAGGTGGCGGTCGTCGGCGCCCAGCAGCACTTCGGCGCTGCGGTCGCCAGCGTCCACGCGCTGCGCATGCACCGGGAAGCGCCCGGCGAACAGCGTGCTGCGATCAGTGGACAGCAGCGAGGAGACCGGGCAGCCCAGCGGTGAGGTACGCAGCTGCAGCGGGGCCACCAGCACGTTGCGCAGCGCCATCAGGCGCCCCACGCTGGGCGGCGGATTGAGCAGGAAACCGTCCAGCACCGCTTCCAGCACCGCGCTGGCCGAGCGGCTGGCCACGCTGTGCGCGGGTAGGGTAAGCGTGTTGTAGTCCTGGTGGTCGTTGCCTTCCACCAGCGCCTGCTGCAACAGCGAGTCGGCCGGCGGAGCGGGCAGCGCCTGCACCGGATGCGGCGCCGCGCGGCGCCCGATGTAGCCGTGCGCCGGGCGCAGCCGGCCCAGCAGCACCCGCAGTGGGCCGACCAGGTCACGGGTGCGCGCGCACAGCCCGGCCAGCATCGACCGCGAGGGCGCCCGCAACGACAGGCTCACCACCGGCACGCGGGACAGGTCCGCCTGCGCCAGCAGCTGCTGCAGCGCGGGCGGCAGCGTATCGGTGAGGCTGGGGATGTCGGCGTTGTCGGCATCGATCTGCGCGCGCTGCGCCTCGGTCAACGCACCGCTGCGTTCGTTGGCATGGCACGACAGCGCGAACAGCGCCGGGTGGCGCGGGTGGCGCGAGACGAACTGGTGCCAGGTGCCGCTGCCGAAGCGCACCGTGAACAGGCAATCGGGCGGGATGTCCACGCAGCGCAGCGCATGCAGGAACGCGGCGGGGTCGCGCTGCAGCTGCGCATCGGACGCGGTGGAAAAGCGCAGCTGCGCACCGCCGCTGCCGGCGATGGCGGTGAACATGCGCGGCCCGGCATGGCGGTGGAATGGATGCCCCTGGCGCCCGACCGAGAACGAATACAGCGACGAGGCATCGTCATGGGCCAGGTGCATGCCGCCCAGCCGTGCGGACGGCTCGTCCAATGCGTCCACGAAGGCCGGGTGCGCGGCCTGGCGCAGCCCGGCATCGCGCAGCAGCTGGTCGCCAGCCCCGATCCCGAGCTGGGTGATCAGGGCCACTTCAACCGGGCTGCCATCGCCGTAAGAAGGCAGGCTGATGCTGGGGAACGAACGACTCACGCGGTGGGTGTCCAGCATGCCGGTCTCCTGGTGGCAGGGCTCAGGTCGAAGGGGTGGGTTTGCGTTTGGCGCGCGCGCGGCTTTCGCGCTGCAGCGGGCCGCCGACCGGGCAGACTTCGGCGGCCCAGGCGAACAACGTGTTGGTCAGGCGGTCGGGCACCTGGCGGAAATACACGAACTGGCCGCGCTTCTCGCGTTCGATCAGCCCGGCATCCTCGAGGATGCGCAGGTGGCTGGACAGCGCCGGCTTGCTGAAATCGAAGCGTTCGCCCAGTTCGCCCGCAGTCAACTCGCCACCGTTGAGGTAGGCCAGGATCTGCCGGCGCGCGGTGGAGGCCAGGGCCTCGAAGATGCGGTCCATTCGGATAGTTAATTAATTCGTTAACTAATCCTGCGCCGCCGCGCGCGGGCCTGTCAAGTGCCTGGGCCAGCGCCGCACCGTCACCAGCGCGTAATACGCAGCGCTTACCTTGCGCCGCACTTCAGGGGTTGGGGCGGCACAGTGGCCGAGCAGGCAAGAGGGCGGCTGGCGCGGATGTTCGTGGAACACGCGCCGGTGCTTCGGGGGTTCTTCGTGCGCCGGGGGGCGCGACAGGACGCCGAAGACCTGGTGCAGGAGACGTACCTGCGTCTGCTGCGTGCGCACGCGGGGCCGGGCGAGTCCATCGCCAACCCCGAGGCGTATCTGTTCACCGTAGCGCTGAACCTGGCGCGTGAGCAGGCCAGCCGCAGGCGCTGGTCGACCCTGCCGATAGAGGACATCGAACAGCTGGGCCAGGGCCTGGCCAGCGGGGAATGCGTGGAAGATGCCGCCGAACGCGAACAACGCAGCCAGCGCCTGCAGGCGCTGCTGGCCACGCTGCCCGAACACACCCGCGCCGTGCTGGTGATGCAGTACCGCGATGGGCTGAGCTACAAGCAGATCGCCGAACGCCTGGGCGTCTCCTCGCACATGGTGAAGAAGCACGTCGTGCGCGGGCTTGCCGTGTGCCGGCGTGCGATGGCTGAGCGCGAGGTGGCGCGATGAGCGAACCGTCGCTGCACCCCTCCGCCTTGACCCAGGCGGCCGCGCAGTGGCATGCGCTGCAACGCCAGGGCGATGTACCGCCCGCGCAGCAGCGCGCCTTCATGGACTGGCTGCTGGTATCGCCCGAGCACCTGCGCGAATACCTGGTGATCAGCGAAACCGCAGGCGCGCTGGGGGAGGCGCTGCGCGCGATGCCGATCGACCTGGATGCGCTGCTGGCGGCACCGGCAGCGCAGGGCACGGGCGACAACGTCGTGCAGCTGCCGGCGCGTCCGTCGCGCGCGGCAGCGCCTGCGCCGGCCCGACGTCGGCGGCTTCCTGGTATCGCTGCCGCGGCCGCGCTGTTGCTCGCGGTGGGCGTCGGCACGCCGCTGGCGTGGCCGCATACCACCCGCTATGTGGCCGCCCATGGCGCGCCGCGCCAGATCGAGCTGTCCGACCACAGTGTGCTTCATCTCAACGCCGAGAGCGAAGTCTCGGTGCGGATGAGCCTGTTCGGTCGCCGCGTTGAACTGGAACGCGGCCAGGCCAGCTTCGTGGTCGCGCCGGACCGGCGACCGTTCGCCGTGCACGCCGGCGGCCTGCAGGTGACCGACATCGGCACTACCTTCGATGTCTCGCTGCTGCGCGAACAGGCGCGCATCGCGGTGAGCGAGGGTCGCGTGCAGGTGCATGGCGATGGCGGGCACGGTCGCCTGCTGGCCGATCTGCCGGCCGGCAAGGTGGCCCAGGTCGACTACCGCGACCAGCGCGTGCAGCTGCGCGATGAGGACGCCGCCAGCATGACCGCGTGGTGGCAGGGCCGCATCGTGTTCCGCGACGAGCCCCTGCGCGAAGTGGCCGATCGCTTCAACCGCAGCAACGTCCTGCGCCTGCGCGTCAGCGATGACGCCGGCGCGCTGCGCCTCACCGGCAACCTGCGCGCCGATGACCTGGGTTCGCTGCGCGCGTTCCTGGACCAGCAGCCGGCGCTGGTCATCCAGCAGCGTGCCGATGGCATCCACGTACGCATGCGCGGCGTGGCCGACGGCGCTGTCAAAAAAAATTCATCGAATTAGCGGTGCCCGATCCACGCCTTGCCGCGTCGTAGTTGGGGAACGCCACCGCCATTCCCTTACTGGATCCCACGATGCGCTGCACTCTGTTCCTTTCGATCGCCCTTGCCCTGCAGGTCACCGCGACGGCCACCGCTGCAGAACCGGCCCGTCTTGCCGCCGATGCCATCGCCTCGCAGCCGCTGGACATGGCACTCAACGCACTGTCGCGCCAGACCGGCCTGCAGTTCGTCTACAACGCGCAGGTGGCCGGCAACCCGCGCACCCCGGCAGTGCCGGCGGGCCTGAGCGCGGAGGCGGCCCTTGACCGCCTGCTGGCCGGCACCGGGCTGCGCTACCGCTACCTCAATGCAGGTACGGTCACCATTGAAGCCGCCACGGCGGGCAACGAGCCCACCTCCGGGGTCATCGCGCCGATGGCCGTGGCCGATGCCGGGGCGGCGCCGCTGCAGGCCTCGGCGGGTGACGTCGCCGCGCCGGGCGCGCAGAACCTGGAAACCATCCAGGTGACCGGCAGCTACAGCCGCAGCCTGGAACAGGCGGTGGACCTGAAGCGCAACAACATCGGCTTTTCCGATTCGATCGTGGCCACCGACGTGGCCGACTTTCCGGAACAGAACCTGGCCGAAGCACTGCAGCGCGTTCCCGGCGTGACCATCGAGCGCAGCAAGGGCCTGGGCACCAAGGTCAACGTGCGTGGCCTGCCGTCGGAATACACGTACGTGTCGATCAACGACCTCGCCACCGCCTCCGGCAGTGGTGGGCGCGATGTGGAGTTCGACATGTTCGCCTCGGAGATCATCCAGCAGGTCACGGTGCAGAAGTCGCCCACCGCTGCCGATGAAGAGGGTGGCATCGCCGGCTCGGTGAAGATCACCACCGCGCGCCCGTTCGATTACAACGAGCGCAAGCTGGTGCTGTCGGCCGAAGGCGCGCACAACAGCATTTCCGAAGAAGTGGACCCGCGCTTCGCGTTCCTGGCCGCCGATACCTGGGGCGACTGGGGCGGCCTGGTGTCGTACTCGCAGTCCAAGCGCACCAACCGTACCGATTCCACCTCGGGCATCAACTTCCGCCCGATGTCGCGTTTCCTTGGTGCGTCCGGCACGCGCGGTACCCAGGCCCAGGCCGTGCTGGCCCGCGATGCCGGTGTGAACATCGTCAACCGCACCGACACCGATGAAACCAACCTGGTGGTGTTCCAGGACAAGGTCGGCGACCGCGTCTACCTCAACGAGCAGGACAAGTGGGGCGCCACCGCGTCGTTGCAGTACAAGCCGAGCAGCAGCTTCAGCCTGACCTTCGATGCGATGCTGGGCGGCTACGATTCGACCGAAGACGAGTACGACGCGGCCGCCTATTCGGCGTCCAGCCGCAGCACCCTCGACACCATCCACGAATACGATGCCAGCACCCTGTCCGAGTACGGCATGGTGGTGCTGCGCGATGTGTCCTACACCGCCACCCAGCACGAAATGCTGAGCAAGGAGCGGATCAACAAGACCGATTACAGCCAGTACAGCGTGGCCCTCGACTGGAAGGGGCAGGACTGGTACATCGACGCCATGGCCGGCTACTCCGGTGCGGAGAAGACCTCGGACTTCTCCAACCTCAAGCACGTTGCCTACGCACCCTCGCGCACCCGCTGGACCGGCCGCAGCGGTGAAACCATCCCCAGCACCCCGGGCGGTTTCGACATGTACAACGCCTCGGACAAGTACCTGTTCGAAGCCTATGAAACCACGCTGGAGAAGGTGGACGACGACAAGTACGCCGCCCAGGTCAACGTGACCCGCATGCTGGACCTGGCCTTCCTGCCGGCACTGCGTGACGTGAAGTTCGGTGCGCGCTACACCGACCGTTCCAAACAGCGCCAGTACGGCGAACTCAAGATCACCGGGCCGACCGCCGGCAGCAGCGCCTGGGTGAACACCCGTACCCTGGCCGACAGCCCGCTGCAGTGGATCGGCGACATTGTTCCCGGTGGCGACTACACCATCAAGGATCTGGACTGGCAGCAGGTGTCCAACGATTACGCGCGCCGTGCCTTCCGCTACGACGGCTTCTACACTCCGTTCGACGCTGGCCAGTTCTACCAGGTCGATGAGAAGGTGACGAGCGTGTACGCGATGGCGGACTTCGCCTTCGATATCGGCCACGTACCGGTCAACATCAACGCAGGCGCGCGTTACGTCGATACCAGCGTCACCTCGTTCGGCTACCACCCCATCCAGCGGCCCGATGGCAGCACCGGCTACACCGATACCCCGGTGTCCAAGGATGGCAGCTACGACGACCTGCTGCCCAGCTTCAACATGACCGCCGAACTGGCCCAGGGCCTGCTGCTGCGCGCGGCCGCGTCCAAGACCATGATGCGCCCGGCGCTGACCGACATCGCCTACAAGCGCACCGCCAGCTGGAGCTCGTACCGCTTCACCGATGGCAACCCGGAGCTCAAGCCCACCTACGCCAAGCAGTGGGAAGTGGGCCTGGAGAAGTACCTGGACAACGGCGCGCTGTTTGCCGCCTCCTACTTCCGCAAGAACATCGACGGCGTGGTGATCAACTCGCTCACCGGCGTGGTCGAGGATGTGGCGGTGTACAACGCCAACGGCACCCTCAACGGCATCTTCGATTTCGACGTGTACCAGCCGGTCAACGCCAAGGGCTCCTACCAGGTGGACGGCGTGGAGCTGGTTGCGCAGCTGCCGCTGGGCATGTTCCACCCGGTGCTGGAAGGCTTCGGCGTGAACGCCAACTACACCGTGCTGGACAGCTCGCTGGCCGGTGAATCCGACCTGGGCATCCGTACCCCGATGCCCGGCCTGGCCGAGAAGACCTGGAACCTCACCGCGTACTATGAGAATGACCGGTTCGATGCCCGCGTGTCCTACAACCATAAGGACGAGTACGTGGAATCGATCGGCTACGACATGTACCCGATCTGGCGCGATGCCTACGGCCAGATGGATGTGTCGATCGGCTACCGGATCACCGACAACATCAAGGTCAGCCTGAAGGGCATCAACCTGACCAACGAGATCACCAGCGGCTACACCATGGATCCGTCGTTCCCGACCATGTACGAAGCCTCGGGCCGCCGCATCAGCCTGGGCCTGCGCGCGGACTTCTGATCATGCAAACCCTTCTTCTGCTGGCGCTGCTTGCGGCGCCGGCCACGGCATCGCCTGCCGATCCTGATGCCGGCCGCGATTGGCAGCCCGGCGACCACCACGTGCACAGCGAATGGAGCGTGGACTGGGACCGCAGCACCACGCCGCCCACGCCCATCCGTGGCGGCGACTCGACCTACACCCGCAGCCACAACGCCGGGCGCGCGCGCCATTTCGGGCTGCGCTGGATGGTGCATACCGACCACGGCGGCCCCGGCCACTCGGCGGTGACCCGCGACCATGCCTATCCGGCGCTGCTGCAGGCCCGGCAGGACGTGCCTGAGGTCATCCAGTTCAACGGCATGGAATTCGATGTGCCGGCCGGTGAGCACGCCTCGCTGATCATCGCGCCGGGCGCGCGCGAAGCCGAACAGCTGGTGACGATCGAACGCGACTACAGCCGTGGTGAGCCGCTGCAGGAGGGCAGTCGTGATACCCACCAGCACATGCTGGATGCCTTGGCCCACATGCGCGGGTTGAGTCCGTTGCCGCTGATGCTGATCAACCATCCCTCGCGAACCACCACCGGGGTAGGGCAGTGGGGTGAAGTTGAGCCGGCTGAGCTGAAGGCCTGGCACGCCGCTGCGCCGCAGGTGCTTGTGGGCATGGAGGGTGCCCCTGGGCACCAGGCCACCCGCACCGAGCGCGGCCTGTACCGGAATGCGGCGGCACCGACATTCGGCGGCTTCGACCAGATGACCACGCAGGTGGGTGGCGTATGGGACCAGATGCTGGCCGATGGCACCCGCTTCTGGATCACCGCCAGTTCCGATTCGCACGTGAACCAGCGCGATGGGGGCAGTGACTTCGATCCGGGTGAGTACAGCAAGACGTATGTGTGGGCGCGTCCGGAGGCCGATGACATTCTCGGTGGCGTGCGCGGCGGCCGCATGTTCGCGGTGACCGGGGACCTGATCGATGCGTTGGAGCTGACCGTGCAGGCGGCCGATGGCAGCGGTGGGGTGGGGCGCATGGGCGAAAGCGTGGCAGTGGCAGCAGGCACACCGATGCGCGTGCAGTTGCGGGTGCGAACGCCCGAGCGCGCCAATGCAATCGGGCAGCATCCAGCGCTGCGTCAGCTGCAGTTGATCGTCGGCAGCGGCAGCGGACAATCGCCGCAGATGCAGACCCGGCGTTTCACCGCGAAGGACTGGAAGCAGGAAGGCCAGTGGTACGAAGTGACGTGGACACTGCCGGCACCGCTCGGCGGCGGATTCGTACGTGCACGCGGCAGCAACACGGATGAGCCGACGCCTCTGGCCGACATCAAAGGCGAAGATCCCTGGCAGGACCTGTGGTTCCATTCCAACCCGGTGTTCATCGGCAACACCGCACTGCCGTGAACGCCACGGCAGGGCCCGTGCACGATCCGGTCACGGGGCCCGGCCGAGGCTGGGAGCACCCGAATCCTGCACGGACCCTGCCATGACCACCCTCACCCTGCACGACCTGGCCAAGAAAATGGCTGGCATCGACTTCACCATGCTGCAGACTTTCGCCGACAACGGCGAGATCTCCGGCCGCCCGATGAGCAACAACGGCGATGTCGATTACGACGGTGACAGCTGGTTCTTCGCGCTCGATAGCACCGACATGGTGCGGGAGCTGCAGGCCGAACCCAAGGTCGCGCTCAGCTTCACCGGCAGCAAGGGCCTGCTCGGCAAGCCGCCGCTGTTCGTGTTCGTGCAGGGCAAGGGCCGCATCATCCGCGACAAGGAAGTGATGCGCGAACACTGGCAGAAGAGCCTGGAACGCTGGTTCGAACAGGGCGTGGACACCCCCGGGCTGGTCCTGATCCACGTCCACGCACACCGCATCCATTACTGGGACGGCGAAGACCAGGGCGAGATCCAGGCCTGAGGAACGACGGACATGCACGCCTCCTCCGGCCCGCTGGTCGGCTGCGCGGGCTGGTCCATTCCAGGTCACTACGCCGATCTGTTCGGCCCAGGGGAGAGCATGCTCGCGCGCTACGCCACCCGGTTCCCGGTGGTGGAGATCAATTCCTCGTTCCATCGGCCCCACAAGCCCGGTACCTACGAGCGCTGGGCGGCCAGCGTGCCGCCCGCGTTCCGTTTCTCGGTCAAGATCCCGCGCACGATCTCCCACGATTCGGCATTGGTCGGCGTGGGACCGTTGCTTGACCGCTTCCTGGACGAGTCCAGCGCGCTGGGCACCAAGCTCGGTGGACTGCTGCTGCAGCTGCCGCCCTCATTGGCGTTGGACACCCGCCGCGCCTCAAGCTTCTTCCGTGCGCTGCGCAGGCGCAGCGAGGCGCCGCTGGCGTGCGAGCCGCGCCATGCCAGCTGGTTCACCGACGCGGCCGACGCGTTGCTGCTGCGGCACGGCGTCTCGCGGCTGGGCGCCGATCCAGCGCGTGTGCCGGCGGCTGCGCAGCCGGGCGGTGCATCGACATGGCGCTATTGGCGCTGGCACGGCGCACCGCGCATGTACTACAGCGATTACGACGATGCGGCGTTGGACGCGCTGGCAGGCCAGGTGCGCCAGGCACGTGGACCCCGCTGGGTCATCTTCGACAACACCGCGCACGGCTTCGCCGTTGCCAACGCCGCGCGCCTGCAGGAGCGGTTGAATGCCTGAAGGTCCCTCGATCGTCATCCTGCGCGAGGCGGCGGCGAAGTTCCGTGGCAAGACCGTGCGGCGCGCGCTCGGTAACAGCGCCTTGGACCTCACCCGCATGGAGGGCCGGCGCGTGGTCGCGCTGCGCAGCTGGGGCAAGCATTTCCTGGTCGAGTTCAGCGGCTTCAGCCTGCGCGTGCACATGCTGATGTTCGGCAGCTACCGCATCGACGAACGCAAGCCGTCGCCCCCCCGGGTTTCGCTGCAGTTCGACAACGGCGAGCTGAACATCTATGCCTCGTCGCTGAAGTACATCGAAGGCAGGCTGGACGAAACCTACGATTGGCGCACCGACGTGATGAACGATGCGTGGGACCCCCGGCTGGCCCGGCGCCGGCTGAAGCAGCAGCCAGAGATGCTGGTCTGCGATGCACTGCTGGACCAGGAGCTGTTCGCCGGCGTCGGCAACATCATCAAGAACGAAGTGCTGTTCCGCCAGCGGGTGCACCCGGAAAGCACGGTGGGAGCGCTGCCGCCGCGGGTACTCGGCAGGGTCATTGCCGACGCCCGCGCCTACAGCTTCCTGTTCCTGGAATGGAAGCGCGCCTTCGAGCTGAAGAAGCACTGGCAGATCCATACCAAGCGGATCTGCCCGACCTGCGGCGGCCCGGTTTCCAAGACCTACCCCGGCAAAAGCCGGCGGCGCACCTTCTTCTGTCCAAATTGCCAGATCCGATACTGAGTGAAGGGCGGAAACCGCCCGTCCTGTAGGATGGCTGCGTCCCACGCCGTTTCGCGCGTCCTGCGCGGCCACTACGGTCGCCCGCTTCGCTCCCCATTTGAGCCGTCCCATGGAGCGCACATGCCGGGCTATACCACCCGCATTCTCACTATTGCCGTCAATGGCCACGAGTTCCGTATTCGTGCCCTGAGCGACCTGCAGCAGTTCGCCGATCCCACCGGCCGCGCCGAACGCGCCGGCATCCATTCCTCGCTGTGGAGCCTGTTCGGCCAGATCTGGCCCGCCGGCCGGGTGCTGGCCGAGACCATGAGCCAGTACGAGGTGGCAGGCAAACGGATCCTGGAGCTGGGCTGCGGGTTGGGTCTGTCCAGCCTGGTGCTGGCCCATCGTGGCGCCAACGTGGTGGCCAGTGACCACCATCCGCTGGCCGAATCGTTCCTGGCCTACAACGCCGGGCTCAACGACCTGCCGGCCGTGCATTACCGCGACCTGCCCTGGGAGATGCCGGATACGTCACTGGGTCGTTTCGATCTGATCATCGGCAGCGACGTGCTGTATGAGCGCGGCCATGGCGTACAGATTGCCGCGATGATGGAACGCCACGCCAAGCCCACCGCCGAACTGCTGCTGACCGATCCCGGTCGGGGCAACATCGGCGGCTTCTCGCGCGCCATGGCCCTGCAGGGGTATGAAGCCACCGAACAAGGCGGCTTCGGCGAAGACGAAAGCAGCTCGCCAGGGCGCGGCCGCCTGTTGCGCTACGCCCGTACCGCGTAGAGCCACGCCCTGCGTGGCTGCAGGGTGTCCGACGAAGCGCAGCCACGCAGGGCGTGGCTCTACGACGACACGGTCTGCAGATCGTTTGTCGTAGGCTCCGAACCCATGACCAGCCCACCCCCGGCCACACCCACCCGCTCCATGATCGTCGCCGGCCTCTCCACCGTGGTCGAGTGGTACGACTTCACCCTGTACCTCTACCTGGCCACCGTGCTGTCGCGGGTGTTCTTTGGCGGCGGCGACAACGCCCTGCTGGCCACCCTGGCCGGATTCGCGGTGAGTTACCTCATGCGTCCCCTCGGCGCGCTCTGCTTCGGCCACCTCGGTGACCGCTTCGGCCGGCGCTACATGCTGCTGGCCTCCATGGCCCTGATGACCGTGGCGATGCTGGCCACCGCGCTGCTGCCCACCTTCGACAGCATCGGCGCCACCGCCGGCGTGCTGTTGCTGCTGCTCCGCTGCGTCATGGCGTTCTCGGTAGGCGGCGAATACACCGGCGTGGTGGCCTACCTGCTCGAAAGCGCACCCCTGCGCCGGCGCGGACTGGTCACCTCGCTGGCCTCCGCCGCGAGCGAAGTGGGCGCCCTGCTTGCCGTGGCACTCTCGGCACTGACCGTGGCGCTGCTCAGCAGCGCCCAGCTCGATGGCTGGGGCTGGCGCATTCCCTTCTTCATCGGCGCCGCCCTGGCTGGCGCGATCCTGCTCGCGCGCTCGACCATGCACGAATCGCCCGAGTTCGAACGCCAGGTGGCCGCCGGCACCGTACCCACCTCGCCGATCCGCGACACCTGGCGCTTCCACCGCGGCGCGGTCGCGCGCACCTTCGCCATCTCCGCCCTGGGCTCCATCACCTACTACGTAGGCATCACCTACGTGCCCGCGTTCCTCGGCTCGGCCAGCGACATCGGCGAATCCAAGGCACTGTGGCTGTCCACCATCGCCGCCGTCGCCGTGATCGGCGTGACCCCGCTGGCCGGCGCATTGTCCGACAAGGTCGGGCGCCGACCGGTGCTGATCGGCCTGGCGCTGCTCTCTGCGTTGCTGCCGCTGACCATGTTCGGCCTGATGGCCACCGGTAGCGCCGTCCAGATCGCCTTGGCCGCCGTCGTGCTGGCCTGCCTGGCCGGCGGCGTCAGCGCCGTCGCCGCACCGGCCACCGCCGAACAGTTCCCCGGCGAAGGCCGGCTCAGCGGCCTGGCGCTGGGCGTGACCATGGCCACCGCCTTCTTCGGCGGCGCCACCCCGTTGCTGGCCGAACTGCTCGTACGCCACACCGGCTGGGCGGCCGCACCCGGCGCGATGATCGCCGCCGTCGCGCTGCTGGTATTGCCCGTGCTGTGGGGCCTGCGCGAAACACGCCCGACGTAACGCGGGGTTACGTGCCGCCTTGCGTGGGTAACGGGGCGGGGACGTTCAACAATCCCCCGGCTGCCACATACGCGGCCAACGCCTGGCCCTGGCTCAGCAGGTGCCGTTCCATCGTGCGCTCGGCCGCCTCCGCATCGCGCCGGCGGAAACATTCCATCAACTCGCGATGCTCCGCCAGCGACTGCGCCGTACGCCCCGGCGTCAACAACTGCCGGCCGCGATGCATCTTCAGAATGCGGTGCAGATCATGCGTGATCCGGATCAACCACGGATTACCGGCGTAGTGCTGCACCGTCTCATGGATCAGATAATTGTTGCGGTAGTAGTCAGCGATGTTGCCTTCCGCCGCCGCCGCCTCCATCGCCGCATGCAGCGCCTCCAACTGCTGCACCCCCGCATCATCGATGTGCTTCACCGCCTCATGCGCGCAGCGCCCCTCCAGCATCGCCATCACCGGAAACAGCTGGTTCAGATCCTCCAGCGTCAGCCGCGTCACCCGCGCCCCACGCCCCGCATCGATCTGCACCAGCCCCTCCGCCGCCAGCAGCTTCAGCGCCTCACGCAACGGCGTACGGCTGATGCCCAGCTCCTCGCAAAGCCCCGGCTCATCAATCCACTCACCCGGAGGCAAGCGATAGTCATAAATGCGCTCACGCACATGCTCGGCAACCTCTTCATAAAGAGGCGCGCGCTTCTTGGGCGAACGAGGAGCAGGAGCAATAGCCATGATCGAATTGTATTCGCTCTTCCCTAGGGCCACCAAAACACCGTCAAAGGCGGGTCGGGGCGGGTTTGCGGGGGTGTGAGCCGCATGGATGCGGCGACCAAGCCCCCATGGACGGGTTCACGGCGTCCCCCGCAAACCCGCACCGTCCCGCCAAGCCGCGGAGGCCTTGGCAATGGGCTTTTGCCGTTGCTGTTGCTTTCGAAGTTGCTTCAGCTCTACATCCAGCCAGGAACAACAAACAGCAGCCATGCCAACAGCGGCCCAAACACCACCACCAGCCCGCTGTACACCAGGAACCGGCGGAACAGCGACTCGCGCTCTTCCTTGGCCGCCGACGCCACCACCAGCGCACCGTTGGTCGAGAACGGACTCACATCCACGATCGTCGACGACACCGCCAGCGCGCAGATCACGCCCGCCGCGCCCAGATGCCCCTGCAGCAGGAACGGCACCGCCAACGGAATCGTCGCGCCCAATACCGCCGCCGACGACGCAAAGGCCGACACGATCCCGCCCACATAACAGACCAGCAGCGCCCCCAGCAGCGGAATACCGATGTTCGACACCCCGTTGCCGATGAAGTCCACCGAACCGGCCTTCTCCAGCACCCCCACATACGTCACCACACCGCAGATCAACAGCACCGTCGACCAGCTGATCCCATCCACCGCACCCTTCTGGCTGGCCGGCGACAACAGCGCCAACACCACCGCCACCGTGATCGACACCAGCCCCACATTGAGGTTGTAGATCAACGCCGCCACGCCCAACCCGACCAGCCCCACCAGCGTGAACAGCCGCTCGCGCGTGATGCCCACCGCCTCCAGCGCATCCGGATCGTTCGACAACGTCCCGCCGCCCGCCGACACCAGCGCCCCGTGGCCCTCGATCGCGAACTGGCGCGACGACGCCTGCGGCCCACCGGCCAACGCCAGCTCACCGCCGCCCATCGCCACCGCACCGCGCCGCATCAACGCTACCCCGCCGAACGCGAAGAAACAGATCGTCGCCATCATGAAGTTGAAGCCCAGGCTGGTCAGGAACACCGCCATCTCCGTCACTTCCAACCCCGCCTTCTGCACCACCCCGTTGGTGATGCTGCCGTACACACTGATCGGCGAGAACCCACCCGCCTGCGCGCCATGGATCACCAGCAGGCCCATCATCAGCGGGTTGATCTTGTATTGCTTCGCAAACCGCAGCGCCACCGGCCCGATGATCGCCACCGCCGCCGGACCCAGCGCACCGAACGCCGTCAGTACCGCCGTGACCACGAACATCACCCACGGAATGGCCACGATCCGCCCGCGCACCGCCCGAACCGCCCAGTGCACCAGCAGATCGATCGTCCCGTTCTTCTGCGCGATCGCAAACAGATACGTAATGCCGACCAGGGTCAGGAACAGATCGCCAGGGAAGCCGCCCAGCACCTCCTTGCCTTCCATCCCCACGAAGATGCCGCCGATGATGAAGGCCAGCGCAAACGCTACCGCACCCATGTTGATCGGCAGGGCAGTGGCGATGATGAACATGATCACCAGACCGATGATCGTTGCAATTTGTGGACTCATGCGCCCTCCCAGACACGTGATTCGCGTACCGCACGGATGGGAACCCGCCATCCACGGGGTGTGGCGTGCTACAGGTGGAGCCAACCGCTCATTGCAGGCGACCGAGTGCGCGTTGCACCCAGTCCGCCGCACCGTCCAGGTGCTGGAATTCTTCGGCCGCGCGGACCTCGCAGCACGGATACGCGCTGGCTACCATGCGCGCCAGCGCGGTGCCCGGGCCCAGTTGCAGGAACACCCGCGCACCGCGCTCGAACAGCTGGCGCATCACCTGCGCCCATTCGATGGTCCGCGCCAGCTGTGCCGACAACGTGTGCACGCTGCCGGCGTGGTCGCGCACCACGCGCCCATCGATGCCTGCCAGCACCGGCAGGCCCGGCGGCTGCCACGCCACCGCCTCCAGTGCAGCGGCGAAGCGCGGAACCGCCGCCTGCAGCAAGGGTGTATGCGAGGGCACGTGGACCGGCAACGGGCGAATCTCGGCGCCAACCGCGCGCGCTTCGGCGGCCAGCGCGTCCAGCCCAGCCAGCGCACCCCCCACGATGAAATGATCATGGCCGTTGACGATGGCGATATACGCGCCATGCACCGCGCACAGCGACTGCACCCGCGCGCGGTCCAGTCCCAGCACGGCCTGCATGCCTGCACCGGCCGGGCTGGCGGCATCCATGTACCGCGCACGCTGCGCCGCCAAGGCCAGGCAGGCGCGTGTATCGAAACTGCCGGCAATGGCATGTGCCGCCAGCTCACCAATGCTGTAACCGGCCACCATGCCCGGCACCGGCAGCCCAGTGCGAAGCGCCTGCCAGTGCGCCAGGCTCGCCGCACACAGCAGCGGCTGCGCCAGCGCGTTATCAAAACGCGCCTCCGCGCCTGCCGCCGCGAACACGTCCTGGCCCAGCAGCTCACTTGCGCCGTCAAGCACCTCACGCGCCGCCGCGTTGTCGCGCACCCGGTCGAACATCGCCGGGTGCTGCGCGCCTTGGCCGGGGCAGAGCAGTGCGAGGCTCATACCGCCTCCTGCTGCAGCAGGAAAACGCTGCACGCGAGCAGGTCGGCACTGCCCCCCGGGCTCAGCCGGCGGGCCACGAACGCCTCGCCCAGCTGCTGCAGGCGCGGGCGCCAACCGGCGGCGAACGCACCGCCATCGGCCATGAACGTGGCCGCATGGGTGCGGGCCCAGTGCAGGCCATCGGCACCGCCACGATGCAGCAGGTTGATGTCATCCAGTTCGGCCACCAACGCCATCAGCGTGTGGCACAGCGCGGCCTCGCGTGGAAGACCGGCCGCCAGCGCTTCGCGCAGGGTCGGCAGCGCCAACGTGCGCAGCATCGGATACCCCGCGGCCGCCTGTTCGCGCACCCCGGCAATGCCATGCCGGGCGCGCACGCGCTGGCCCGGGCTGTGCGGATCCAGCGGCGCGGCCAGCAGCTCAGGCGACCAGTGCCGGACGCCCAGGCAGACCTGCTCGGCCGACACCGGCAGCCCCATGCTGCGGCAACGCGCAGCCGCCGCCACCAGCAGCCCAAGACTGAAGATCGCACCCCGGTGCGTATTGATTCCCCCGGTGGCGCGCAGCATCGCCGCCTCGGCCTGGATGCCCAGCGCGCGCAGCGCAGGGAACGGCGCATCCTCCGCACCGGCCAGCGCGATATCGCGGAAGTAGTGGCGCAACGCAAACAGGCTGCGCAGGAAGGTACCGGCATCCATGTCGTCATGGCTGCCCGGATCGAACGGCGTCACCAGCCCCGGCTTCGGCGCCAATGCCAGCTCCGCATGCAGGCTGCCCACCGCCAGCCGCCCCAACCGCGCCGAATCGACGCAAGGCCGCAGGATGTTCATGACCGCGCTCACGAGGCGACCCCGTAGTGCCACGCCCTGCGTGGCAACCCCACACACCCAAACAGGTTCGACCGCAACTCCAACCCGGCCCCATCCACCCGCTTCACCAGCACCTGCCGCGACCCACCGCCATACTCGCGCCAGTTCACCGCCCCGCCATCGGGCAGGCTCAGCTCACCATCCACGCGCCGGCCAAAGCGCAGCTCCCACGCTTGCAGGGCAGCGACCAGCGCGTCGGCATCCGGCGCGGTTTCGACATCCCACAGCAGGTCGATATCCGACCGCGCATGCACGTACTCCACTCCGGTCAGCACCTGCCAGGCAAACGCGCCGAACACCCGGGCGGGCGCCAACCTGTCCAGCGCCGCCAGCGCGGCGTGCCACGCCTCCGGCACGCCCGCGTGCACCCGCACCTCCGCCAGTTCCAGCGGCGCCTGCTGGCGCACGATGTCGCCCAGCGGTACCCGCAGGCCCAATCGCTGCTTGCCCTCGGCGGGGGGGAGGGGAACACCGAGGCGCACGCGGGGATCGGGATCATCGGCAGCGCGGCGCGCCACCACGGCGGGCCAGCCCTGGGCAAACCACGCCGCCAGGCGCGCGTCATGCGCGGCCACGTCAGCCCGCCAATCGGCCTGCGCCGACAGCCAGACCAGCGCGTGGCGGGCAGGCCGGTCAGGCATCGCCAGCGGCCACCTGTGCAGCCACGCGCGCGGCCAGGGTACGGCCACCACGCTCGGCACCGCGCTGCGCGCGGCGGTCGCCGTCGGCCGGCGTGCGCAGTGCGTCCAGCAAGGCCTGGGAAAGTTCGCCGTGCCACACCGACTGCACCGCGCCCATTGCAACGTAGTTCTCCACGCCCGGCGCGAATACCGGCGAGCTCTGGCTCAGCGCCTGCAGTTTCTCCAGCGGCTGCTTGGTCACCCGCGCCATCGCGCGCAGGTCCATCACCCGCACCTGCGCATCGGGCAGGGCATGGATGTGGTCGGCCATCAGCCCGAACGACAGGAAACCACCGCTGACCGATTCGCCGTACACCAGCGTGACCAGGCGCGCGCCACGGCGACGGGCCAGGTCGAGGCTTTGCGCCAAGTGCGCGAAGTAACCATTGATGCCCAGCAGTTCATCGCGGCGCGCCAGTCGCTGGCCGGCGGTATCGACCAGCATCACGATCGGGCGCTGCGGATGCGCGGCGGTGCTCGCCAATACGGTTTCGGCCAGCACCAGCGCGTGATCCACGCCCACCTCGATCTTGTCGGTGGTGCCGATCACCGTCACCTCGCCGTCGTCGGTGGTGGCGGTGCCGGTGCCGGTCAGTACCGAATCGGTGACAGTGATGGCGTGCCCGCGCGGAAACAGCGTGTCGAGCAGGGCATTGAGTGGCGCGGTCATGGCAGGCTCCGGTCAGCGGTGGCGGCCAGGAAGTCATCGGTATCCAGCAGCGGCAGCCGCTGCGGCGCGTCGATACCGAGCCGTGCCCAGATCTCCAGCCCATCGCGGCAATCGCCCCAGGCCTGCGCGCGCGCCTTGAGGGCGGCGTGGCGGGCCTGCAGCGCGGCAAGGGCGGTATCGGTGCCGGTGCTGGCGGTATCCGGCTGCAGGGCATCCCATGCCGCCTGCGCGAACGCCTCGATCGCATCGGGTACCAGCACCTGGGCCTGGTCGATCAGGTAGCGGTGCTTGCCGCCGGTGACCCGCCAGACCAGGGCGCGGTCGCGCGCATCGAACTCTTCCACGCCGCGCACCGTTTCGATCACCTCCGGGCCGGACAGCGAGAGCCGGCCTTCCTCGGACATGACCACCGTGGTGCAGCAGCGGGCCACGATGCCCATGCCACCGAACGCGCCGTTGCCGCTGCCGATCAGCGCCAGCACCGGTACCCCGGCGGCGCGCGTGGCCAGCACCGCGCGCATGATTTCGGAAATGGCGATCAGCCCGGCGTTGGCCTCATGCAGGCGCACGCCGCCGGTATCGAGCAGCAGCAGCACGCCCTCGGGGCGGGTCTGCACCGCGCGTTGCAGCAGGCCGGTGAGCTTGGCGCCGTGCACTTCGCCCACGCCGCCGCCCATGAACTGGCCCTGCTGCGCGGCTACCAGCACGCG
This sequence comes from Stenotrophomonas sp. FBCC-B152, assembly GCF_059134105.1. Taxonomy (NCBI): domain Bacteria; kingdom Pseudomonadati; phylum Pseudomonadota; class Gammaproteobacteria; order Lysobacterales; family Lysobacteraceae; genus Stenotrophomonas; species Stenotrophomonas sp. FBCC-B152. The sequence continues at coordinate 684,202 of NZ_CP101442.1, forward strand.
CCGGCCGCGCAGTTGGCCCTCGCCCACCACGATGCCGTCGTCGAACGCGGCGGGCTGGTCCAGCTGGGCCAGGTGCGGACTGATCGCGCGCTGCGCAGGCCCCAGCAGTTCCTTGAACGAGCCGCTATCCAGCAGGCCGGCGATACGCTCGCGCGCGTCGGCTTCGTAATAGCTGTGGCGGTGGGCCAGGCTCATGCGCTGTCTCCGGCGTGCAGGGTTTCCACTGCCTGGTCCAGCCGCAGGCTGACCACGGCGGGGGTGGCGCCGGCGTCGTTGATCGACACCTGCACATCGCGCAGCGGGTGGCGGCGGGCGAAATCGGTGATCACCGCTTCCCAGATCGCGCCGAAACCGCGCGCGGCGGTGATGATGCGCACCGCCATCGCGCCGTCCAGCGCGGCCGGTTCCAGCAGGATTTCCAGGTTGCCCGAGGCCAGCACGCCGACCAGCACCGCATCGGTGGGGAAGTGCACGGCCTGGGTGCCGGTGAAGCGATAGTCGAGGGTTTCCATGGCAGGTTCCCTTACCAGTTGCGGAAGCGCTTGGGCGGGTCATACAGGCCGCCGGACCAGCGCACGAGGTCTTTCACCGAGCGCGCGGCCAGCAGGTCGCGGCTGGCATCGCGCACGTGGATGCCCAGGTCGGCCGGGCGCTGGATCACGCCCCGGTCGCGCAGGTTCTCGACCATGGCGCGGTCGCGGCCCAGGCCCACGGCGGTGTAGCCGGCCACGCCGCGGATCGCCTGTTCGCGTTCCTCCGGGGTGCGGCACAGGAGCAGGTTGGCGATGCCCTCTTCGGTAAGCACGTGGCTGACGTCGTCGCCGTAGATCATCACCGGCGGCAGCGGCATGGCCGCGCGTTCGGCAAGCTCCCAGGCATCCAGCCGATCCACGAAGGCCGGGGCCATGTGTTCGCGGAAGGTTTCCACCATCTGCACCACCAGCTTGCGTCCACGCGGCATTTCACCGGGCCGCGCGGCCTGCTGGCCTGCTTTCAGCCAGGCGTCGCTGGCATGGCGGCGGCCGCGCGCGTCCGAGCCCATGTTGGGCGCGCCACCGAAGCCGGCGATGCGGTCGCGGGTGGCGGTGGAGCTGTTGCCCTGCAGGTCGATCTGCAGGGTGGAACCGATGAACATGTCGCAGGCATACAGCCCGGCGGTCTGTGAGAACGCGCGGTTGGAGCGCATCGAACCATCGGCGCCGGTGAAGAACACATCCCCGCGCGCGGCGATGTACTTCTCCATGCCCAGCTCGGAGCCGAAGGAGTGCACGGATTTGACGAAGCCCGATTCGATCGCCGGGATCAGCGCCGGGTGCGGGTTGAGCGCCCAGTGCTGGCAGATCTTTCCCTTCAGCCCGAGCGATTCGGCGTAGGTGGGCAGCAGCAGTTCAATGGCGGCGGTATCGAAACCGATGCCGTGGTTGAGCCGGTTGACCCCGTATTCGGCGTAGATGCCCTTGATGGCCATCATCGCCATCAGCACCTGGATCTCCGAGATCTGCGCGGGGTCGCGGGTGAACAGCGGTTCGATGTGGTTCGGACGCGGCGCCTGCACCACGAAGTTGACCCAGTCGGCGGGAATGTCGATGCGGGGCAGGGTGTCGACGATCTCGTTGACCTGGGCGATGACGATGCCGCCGCCGAACGCGGTGGCTTCGACGATCACCGGGGTGTCTTCGGTGTTGGGGCCGGTGTAGAGGTTGCCGTGGCGGTCGGCGGCCTGGGCGGCAACGAGCGCGACGCGCGGGGTGAGGTCGATGAAGTAGCGGCCGAACAGTTCCAGGTAGGTGTGGATGGCGCCGATCTGGATGCGCCCGTCGGCGACCAGGTTGGCCAGCCGCACCGACTGCGGGCCGGAGAAGGAGAAGTCGAGCTTGGAGGCGATGCCGCGTTCGAACACATCCAGGTGCGAGGGCAGCGACAGCACCGACTGCACCATGTGCAGGTCGTGGACCCGGGCCGGGTCGAGGTCGGCCAGGCACTGGGCGAGGAAATCAGCCTGTTTCTGGTTGTTGCCCTCCAGGCAGACCTTGTCGCCCGGCTCCAGCAGCGCGTGCAGCAGGGCGATGGCATCGTCGGCGGCGACGTTGCGGCCACGCGCCCAGGGGGCGGCGCGTTCAAGCCGGGCCTGGCGGCCGCGCTCCAAGGTGTCCCAACTGGGGTTCATCGACGGGCATCCGAATGGCGTTTCGGTAATTACGCCATAATTACGGACAGCGGTGCAACCCGCAGCGCAGCAAAAAAAAAGGGCCGCGCCCCAGTAACCCGGCGGCAACTGTTCAGATGAACGCGTCGCCACGCGCCAGCGACCCAGAGGCGCCCATGAAAAAGGGCCCGCCAATGGCGGGCCCTCGGCGTCGGACTGTTTCCGACGTTCGGTGCGTTACGAGATCAGTATTTCCAGCGCAGGCTCGCGGAAATGAAGCGCGGTTCGCCGTAGTTGTTGTAGTCCAGGTTGGCCCAGTAGGTCTTGTCCAGCGCGTTGCGCACGCTCAGGGTGGCGGTCCAGCTGTCGCTGATCTGGTAGTTGGCGTGCAGGTTGACCAGCATGTAGGCCGGCTGGCGCACGGTGCGGGTGCCGCCCAGCGGGTAGGGGATGTTGTAGCCCTCCACTTCGCTCTGCCAGGAGAAGCCACCGCCCACGGTCAGGCGGTCCAGCATGCCGGGCAGGCGCACGCTGGTGCTGAGCTGCAGGAAATCCTCGGGCAGGTTGGCGTAGATCAGGTCGGTGGCCGCGCGGGTCACCTTGACGTGGGTGTAGCCGGCATTGACGGTCCAGCCAGGGCGGATCTCGCCGTTGATGTCCATTTCCCAGCCGCGCGACTTGGTGCCGTTGACGCCGATGTAGGCCGAGCTGCCATCGCTGAGCGAGCCATCCGGCAGGCTCATGTCGCGCACGGCGTAGTTGTCCTGCTTGGCTTCGAAGATGGCGGCGTTGGCGGTCAGGCGGCCGTCGAACCACTGCGACTTGATGCCGGCCTCCAGGTTGGAGCCTTCCACCGGGGCGAGCAGGTTCTCGTTGCGGTCTTTGTAGTTCTGCGGGTTGAAGATTTCGGTGTAGCTGGCGTACACCGAGAAGTCGGGCACGATGTCGTAGACCAGGCCGACGTAGGGGGTGACTTCGTCGGTGACCTTGTACTGGCCGCTGGTGCCGGTATAGGTGCCGGCGGCGTTGTAGGCGCGGGTCAGGGTTTCCCAGCGGCTCAGGCGCGCGCCGGCGATCAGCGAGAGCGGGTCGGCCGGGCGCAGGCGGGTGGAGGCGTACACGCCGCTCTGCCGGGTGCGGGCGATGCGGCGGGCGCCGGTGCGGCTGGCGGTCAGCTCGGGAATGTCGCCGTTCCAGTTGCGGATGTCGGGGATGTTGTAGCGCCAGTTGGCCACCGAGGTGAGGGTCCAGGTGGTGGCTTCGAGGTCGGACCAGCTTCCACCGACGACGACATCATGTTCGCGGCCGAAGGCGGGGAAGGTGCCGGACAGGAACAGGTCGGCGCCCTTGCGGGTGTCTTCGGCGTCGCCGGCACCGGCGAGCAGGTAGGTGCCAGCACCGGTGACGGGATCGGGGTAGCCGCTGCCGTAGACGCGCACGTTCTGGACGTTGCCGCGGGTGTAGGCGGTGTTGAGCTTGAGCAGCCAGTTTTCACCGAAGCGCTGTTCGAGGTTGGCGAAGGCGGTGCTGGTTTCGCGCTGCCAGTAGCTCCACTTGGGGGCCATGTTGGTTTCGCGCGGGAGGTGGGCGAAGGTGCCGTCGCTGTTGAAGAAGGGCACGGTGCCCCAGGTGGAGCCGACCGGGTTGTTGTCCTGGCGCTGGTAGCCGACGGTGACGGTGGTGGAATCGGTCAGGTCGCCTTCGAGCACGGCCATGCCGGCCATCTTGTCTTCTTTGTAGCGGTCGTAATACAACTCGCGATCGGTGTAGGCGGCAACGACGCGGCTGCGGAAGCGGCCGTCGCTGGTCAGGGGGGCGTTGACGTCGGCTTCCATGCGGCGGAAGTCCCAGCTGCCGGCGCTGATGGCGAAGGAGGCGTCGAATTCCTTGCCGGGGCGCTTGCGCAGCAGGTTGACGGTGGCCGAGGGAATGCCGGCGCCGCTGAGCAGGCCGTTGGCGCCGCGGATGACTTCGATGCGGTCGTAGAAGGCGGTGTCGTATTCCTGGTTGGTGGAGCCGCTGTAGGTGGGCAGGCTGTCGACCTGGAAGTCGGTGATGGTGAAGCCGCGCGCGTAGTACAGGGGGCGCTGGGTGTCGTAGAAGGAGACGTTGACGCCGGTGATGTTGCGCATGACGTCGTTGATGGAGAACAGCGATTCGTTCTGGATGCGGTCGAGGGCGAGGACGCTGGTGGACTGCGGGGTTTCCTGCAGGGTGATGGGCAGGCGGTTGGTGCTGGACGGCGCGCGCTGGGTGCCGACGACGTTCACCTGTTCCAGGGTCTTGGCGTCGGCGGCGCCACCGGCATCGACGGTGTCAGCCAGGGCCAGGGGCGAGGCCAGCGACAGCACGGAGAGCAGGGCCAGGCCCAGCGGGGCGTGGCGGAACGAAGCGGACGGCAGGTTGCGGAAGGACATGCGGGGTCTCGGCGGAGGCGGTGGGGGTGCACAACGGGACGCAAATGTAAATCGTTCGCATTCTAATTACAATAATTTAACGAGCCGACCCCTACCGCCCCGCGCCCCCGATGATTCCGGGTGGCGGTTGACAGAGGCAAATGCAAAAAAAAACCGGCCCGCGAGGGCCGGTTGTAGGGACACGCCATGCGTGTCTACGCGGTGCCGGAACAGGCTTACAACGCCTGCAGTTCCTCGTTGGCGTTGCGCTTTTCCTTTGCCGGGGCTGCCGGCACTGCCGGGGTCACCGGCGGCGGGGTGAGCATCACGGCCGGGCTGGTCTCCACCGGCACGTCCAGGTACGGCAGGCGCAGGGTGTCGCTGGTCTGGCGGCGGATCTCGTTGGTCAGGGCCGGGCTGTCGTTGAGCTTGCGCCCGTACGACGGCACGATCTGGGCCAGGCGGGCTTCCCAGCCGGCGGCCATCTGCTCGGGGAAGGCCTTCTTGAGCAGGTCCAGCATGATCGGCGGGGAGGTGGAGGCACCCGGGGAGGCGCCGAGCAGGGCGGCCAGGGTGTGGTCCTTGTCGGTCACGATCTCGGTGCCGAACTGGAGCACGGCGCCCTTTTCGGGGTCGTGCTTGATGATCTGCACGCGCTGGCCGGCGGTAACCAGTTCCCAGTCTTCGCGCTTGGCGTTGGGGAAGTACTTGACCAGTTCGGCCTGGCGGTCGTCGTCGTTGAGGCGGGCCTGGCCCATCAGGTACTTCACCAGGTCCAGGTTCTCCGCGCCCACGTCGAGCATGCCGGCCACGTTGTTGTGGTTGACCGAGGAGTAGAGGTCGAACCACGAGCCGTGCTTGAGGAACTTGGTGCTGTACAGGGCGAACGGGCCGAACAGGACCACCGGCTTGCCATCGAGCTTGCGCGAATCCAGGTGCGGCACGGACATCGGCGGCGAGCCGGTTTCGGCCATGCCGTAGGCCTTGACGCTGTGGCGGCCGGCGATGGCCGGGGACTTGAAGGCCAGGAACTGGCCGCCGACCGGGAAGCCGGCGTAGTTCTTCGATTCGGGAATGCCCGACAGCTGCAGCAGCTTGAGCGCGGCGCCGCCGGCGCCGATGAACACGAAGCGCGACTTGAGGGTGGACTCGGTGCCGGCGTTGAGGTCCTTGACCGTGACGTTCCAGGTCTTGTCGTCGTTCTGGCGCAGGGCGCGGACTTCATGTTCCAGGTGCAGGCTGAAGTTCGGGTTGCGCTGCAGGCCGGCGGTGAGCTGGCGGGTGATCACGCCGAAGTTGACGTCGGTGCCCAGCGGCATCCAGGTGGCGGCGACCTTCTGGTTCGGGTCGCGGCCTTCCATCAGCAGCGGGGCCCAGGCCTTGATCTGCGCCGGGTCTTCGGAGTACTGCATGCCGTAGAACAGCGGGTTCCTGACCAGCGCCTGCTGGCGCTTGTGCAGGTAGGCGATGTTGTCATCGCCCCACACGAAGCTCATGTGCGGGGTGGGGTTGATGAAGTCGGACGGCTGGCTGAGCCGGCCTTCCTTGACCTGGTGCGACCAGAACTGGCGCGAGATCTCGAACTGCTCGGCGATGCCGACCGCGCGCTTGGTCTCGATGCTGCCATCGGGCAGTTCAGGCGTGTAGTTCAGTTCGGCGAAGGCCGAATGCCCGGTGCCGGCGTTGTTCCAGCCATCGGAGCTTTCCAGGGCCACGCCGTCGAGGCGCTCGAACACCTGGATGTTCCAGTCTGGCTGCAGTTCCTGCAGGAAGGTGGCCAGGGTGATGCTCATGATGCCGCCGCCGACCAGCACGACGTCGACCGGCTTGTCGTTGCCCGCGGCCGGAACCGAACGCTGGTGGAGGGGCCAGTAGAGGAAAACGGCCGCTGCGATCAGCAACAGCACGAGCAGGCCGAGGACGACCTTCGCTAACTTTTTCATGGATATCTCATATGGGGAGATGAGGGCAGGATGACGGCGCTTCGTGGAAGAAGCGTGAAGAAACAAGCTCTTGGCGCATCCAGAGCGCAATTTTAGCCCGAAACGGTACGGATTTGGTGCAACGCAGCATCACGCCCATCGTTCCGAGGGATTGCACCGCCCGACCCACATCACGTAGAGCCACGCCCTGCGTGGCTGTGCCACCGGAGCCGATCAATCCGACCCCAACGTGAAATATTCAGCAAGGAAATAACCGCACTGGTAAACAAGCGCTCCCACGGCCAGCCCCAGGTGCACCCGCCGCGAACTGCTGGCAATGCCCACCCCGGCAATCACCAGCATGATCCCCGTATGCACCGGATATGCCTCGCCCAGCATCTGCCAGCGGCTGTGGCCCTTGATCGCCGTGTCGCCCAGGTCCAGCAGGGTCACCAGCGCCAGCATCCCGAAGAAGCCCGCGCGCCGTTCCAGCAGGTACTTCTCGTAACTGCCGAACTCGCGCAGGTCATCGGGCAGCAGCAGCACGCACAGCATGTACCAGCTGGCGCAGTAGCCGATCACGAACAGATACAGCCCGAACGTCCACTGGCGCACCCCGGCCAGCCGGAACTCCCACCACCAGAACGTCACCACCGACACCAGCGTCCACAGCAGCCAGCACAGATGGATGCCCGACCACCCGCCACGCCGGGCCGGGTGCTCGATGATCGACGCCAACCCCTTCACCAGCGTGGTGATGCTCAACCCCAGGATGATGCTCAGCACCACCCGGATATGCAGATAGACCGGATCCGATTCCATCGCCGTTCCCCGCAGTGGATGCATGATCGTGCCGTCACAGACGTCATCAAGGCGTGGAGTTGGTTTTTCCGCTTTCCGTTGGCAGCCGACCAGGTATCGGAGGCGCGGCGGGGGTGCGGTAGCGGGACCGTAGAGCGCCATGGATGGCGCGAACGAGCCCCCATGGACGGGTTCACGGCGTGTCCCGCTACCCCACCCCCGTCGCGCCACCACGCAGGAAGCCAACCGCCGCCGCTTTGGACGTTGGGCCTTGGCCTTTGATCAGCGGCGCTTTCGGATCAAGGTTGCCGACGCCGTCAGCACCGCCTTGGTCAGCAGCGCCATCGTCTGCACATCGCCCTTCCAGTGCTGCCAGTACAGCGGCACGTCTTCCCACGCGCGCGGCTTCATCAGCACCAGCCGCCCGGCATCAAGATGGCGCTTGACCAGCGGCAGCGGATTCATCGTCCAGCCCAGCCCGCCCACGTTGGCCTGCACGAACGCCCGCGTCGACGGCACCCACCAGGTGGGCGCCGTCATCGGCAGGTCGTCGCCCGCCAGCCGCCGCGCGAACCGCGCCTGCATGTCGTCCTTGCGGTTGAACACCAGCACCGGCGCCTGCGCCAGCGACTGCGCGTTCACCCCCTTTGCAAAGTAGCGGTCGTGGAACGCCTGCGTGCACGTGGCCGCATAGCGGATGCTGCCCAGCGCGTGGATCTGGCAGCCCTGCACCGGCTCGTCCAGCGTGGTCACCGCGCCCAGCACCGCGCCCTGGCGCAGCAGTGCCACCGTGTGGTCCTGGTCTTCCGAACGCAGGTCCAGCGTCGTCCCCGTCTGCCGCGCGAAACTCAGCGCCGCCTCCGGGAACCAGGTTTCCAGGCTGTCGTGGTTCACCGCCACCGGAATGCTCGCGTGCGGCAGGTCCTCGTCGGCAATGCCCATCCGGTGCAGCGCATCGTGCTCCAGCAGCGCCGTCTGCTCGGCCAGCTGCACCAGCACCTGGCCTTCCGGCGTGGCCACCGCCGGCGAAGAGCGCTTCACCAGCAGCCGCCCGACCCGGTCCTCCAGCGCCTTCACCCGCTGCGACACCGCCGAGGCCGTCACGTTGAGCGACTGCGCCGCCCGCTCGAAACTGCCTTCGCGGATCACCGCCGCCAGGGCGCGGAGCTGGGCATGGTCAATGCGCATCGTATTAAGTTCCGCTAAAGATGGTTAAGTAAGTTTAGCTCTACTTTTCCATGTTGCGGCGCGACAATACGCGCCATCACGGTGCTGTACGCCTTGGCGAGGCACCGCCCCCCAGCAAGACAGGTGGTATCCCATGTTCTCCTTCATTTCCGGCGGCCCCGGTCTGGCCGCGTGGCTCAGTGGTGCCGCAGCCGGCATCGGCCTGTTCGCCGTGGTCGGGGCCCAGAGTGCCTTCATCCTGCGCCAGGGCATCCTGCGCAAGCACATCGTGCCGGTCGTGGCGACCTGCGCCGCGATCGATGCCGTCTTCATTTTCGCCAGCGTGGCTGGCCTGCGCACCCTGACCCAGGCGCTGCCGTGGCTCACCACCGTGGTCCTGTGGGGCGGCGTGGCCTTCCTCAGCTGGTACGCCTGGCAGTCCGCCCGACGCGCGCTGGCCGGTGGCGGCGGCATGCAGGTCGATGACGGCGACAACACCTCGCGCCGCGCCGTGCTGACCGCCGCGGTCGGCTTCTCGCTGATCAACCCGCACTTCTGGCTGGACATGATGGTGATCGGCTCCATCGCCGAAAACTTCGGCAATGCCCGCATGGCCTTCGCCGCCGGCGTGGTCACCGCCAGCTGCCTCTGGCTGACCGCCCAGGGCCTCGGTGCCCGCCTGCTGGCCCCGTTGTTCACCAAACCCCGTACCTGGCGGATCCTCGACGGCACCATCGCCGTGATCCTGTCCATCCTGGCCCTGAGCCTGGCGTTCCGCGGCGTGCATTGATCTCTCTCTCTCCGTCAATGCTCGTCTAAATGGCACCGTTCGCGGTGCCATTTTTCTTTCCGGGCCGCAAGCGCCCGGGAGCGTCGCCACTGGCCTGTCCCACGTCGAACTGTCTAGAATCGCCGATCACGGACAAGGTGTCTGGTTGGAGGGGGAAGGATGAAGTACTCGACATGGGCGGCCCTGGCCGTCGTGGCCCTGCTGTTCGGGCCGGTGGGGCAGGGTTCCGCTGCGGACCTGGACCTTGAGCGCTATCTCAAGCGCGACACGTTCACCGACATCAAGCTGTCCCCGGGCGGGGACTACTACGCGGCCACCGTGCCGATGGAAGACCGCACCGCACTGGCGATCCTCAGCCGCGCCACCGGCAAGGTCACCGGCTCGTTCGTGCCGCCGCGCAACAACCACGCCACCAGTTTCTACTGGGTCAACAACGAGCGCGTGCTGATCGGCCTGGCCGAAAAGTTCGGCAGCCTCGACCAGCCCCAGCTCACCGGTGAGCTGTATGCCATGAATGCCAATGGCGGCCGTGGCGAACTGCTGGTCGGCTACCGGGTGGAGGGCAAGGGACCCGGCACCCGTATCCAGCCCAAGAAGGTAGAGGCCGTGGCCGCCTTCCTGATCGATTCGATGCCGCAGGACGAGCGCAACGTACTGGTCACCGTGTGGCCGTTCTCCGAAGATCCCTTCACCCGTGTCGATCGCATGGATATCGCCAGTGGCCGTCGCGTCACCGTGGCCCGGTCGCCGGTGCGCCGCGCCGATTTCACCAGCGACCCGAGCGGGCAGATCCGCTTCGCCCATGGTGCCGGCACCGACAACGTCAACAAGCTCTACTACCGCGATGCCATCGGCGATACCTGGAAGCTGGTCAACGATGAAGCCGATACCGGCCGCATCGAAACCGCGCTCGGTTTCTCCGAAGACGGCAAGACCGCCTACCTGCAGGTGCAGCACGCCAACGGCCCCGATGCCATCGTGACCTGGGACCCGGCCACCGGCACCCGCAACCCGCTGCTGCGTGACCCGGTGGTGGACCCGGACCGGCTGATCTACCGCCCCGGCACCCGCGTTCCGGTGGGTGCGCTCTACCTGGGCGACAAGCCGCGCACCCGCTTCTTCGACGAAACCTCGGCCGACGCCCGCCTGTACCGCAGCCTGGAAGCAGCGTTCGGCGGCGATGCGGTGTTCATCGCCTCCAGCACGCGCGATGGCCGCAGCGTGCTGGTGGAAACCTGGTCGGGAAGCAATCCGGGTGACTTCTACATCTTCGACACCGTCGCCAAGAAGGCCGAGCACCTGATCAGCCGCGGCGCCTGGGTCGACCCGGACACCGCCGCCAAGGTCCAGCCGTATGCCTTCAAGGCGCGCGACGGCATGGAGCTGCACGGCTACCTCACCCTGCCGGCCGCGTCGGCAGGGGCGAAGCCGCCGATGGTGGTGATGCCGCACGGCGGCCCCTTCGGCATCTTCGACGACGGCAGCTATGACGCGGAAGCGCAGATGCTGGCCGGGGCCGGTTACGCGGTGCTGCAGGTCAACTTCCGGGGTTCGGGCAACTTCGGCCGCGCCTACCAGCATGCCGGCGCCAAGCAGTGGGGTGCCGCCATGCAGGATGACGTGACCGATGCGACCCGCTGGGCGATCAGCCAGGGCCACGCCGATCCCGCCCGGGTCTGCATCTATGGCGCCAGCTACGGCGCATACGCGGCGATGATGGGCGCGGCCCGCGAACCGGGCATGTACCGCTGCGCCGCCGGCTATGTCGGCGTGTACGACCTGCCGATGATGCACACCACCGGCGATGTCCAGCGCAGCGGCTCGGGCAGCACCTACCTGAAGGAATGGCTGGGCAGCCCCAACGACGTGGCCGCCGTTTCGCCGGTCAACCTTGCCGACCGCATCAAGGTGCCGGTGTTCCTGGCGGCGGGCGGCGAAGACGAGCGCGCCCCGATCCAGCACACCAAGCGCATGGAAGCGGCGCTGCAGAAGGCCGGCGTGCCGGTGGAATCGCTGTACTACTCCACCGAAGGCCATGGCTTCTATACCGACCCGCACCGCCGCGAGTACTACGGCAAGCTGCTGGCATTCCTGTCGCGCAGCCTGGGTGGCAAGACCGCGGGCGCGGCGGCCGCCGCCTCGCCCTGAGCGCATCCACGATGACGCACGAACGGCACCTGCGGGTGCCGTTCGTGTTTCTGGCCGTGGGCGGATGGCGCCGCACGCGCGGTTCTGTCTAGAATCTGCGACCCGGACAGGGGGTCCGGACCAAGGGGGAAGGATGCGCAAGACACTGATGGCCGCGCTGCTGGGCGCCGGCTGTGCGTTGCTGTCGGCGGGGGCCGGCGCGGTCGACCTGGAGCGCTACCTGCGCGACGATGCGTTCACCAACATCAAGATTTCGCCGGACGGCACCTATGTCGCCGCCAGCGTGCCGCTCCAGGACGCGACCGCCATCGCGATCCTGCGCACGTCCGACATGGCGATGGTCGGCTCGTTCCGCCCGCCGCGCGACAACCACGCCGGCAGCTTCGACTGGGTCAGCAACCAGCGCCTGGTGATCGGCCTGGCGCAGAAGTGGGGCCGCCTGGACAAACCCCGCCCGACCGGCGAGCTGTACGGCATCAACGCCGATGGCAAGAGCGGCGAGCTGCTGGTCGGCTATCGGGTCGGTGGGCTCAACGACAGCCAGGTGTCGGCCTTCCTGACCGACGATCTCGTCGATGACGAGCGCAACGTGCTGATTGCCGTGTGGCCGTTCGCCGAAAATCCCTACACCCGCATCGAACGCATGGACGCGATCACCGGGCGACGGATCGTGGTGGCGCGCTCACCCGTCCAAGGCGCGTACTTCACCACCGACAACAGCGGTGAAGTGCGGTTCGCACTGGGTTCGGGCTCGGACAACGTGCAGAAGCTGTACTACCGCGTGCAGCGCGGCGACGACTGGGTGCTGCTCAACGATGAAGCGGTCAGCCGGCGCGTCGAGAAGCCGTTGGGCTTCTCCGCCGACGGCAGCCTGGCCTACCTGTGGATCGAGCAGACCGAGGGCCCCGATGCCATCGTCAGCTGGAACCCGCAGACCAACGAGCGCCACACCCTGCTGCGCGACGAGGTGGTGGACCCGGGCCTGGTGATCTACCAGCCGGGCACCCGCATTCCGGTGGGCGCGCTCTACTACGGCGACGTGCCGAAGGCGCGCTTCTTCGACGACACCTCCAGCACCGCGCGGCTGTACCGCAGCCTGCAGGCGGCGCTGCGCAGCCCGGTGTACATCACCTCCAGCACCCGCGACGGGCGCATCGTGCTGGCGCAGACCTGGTCGGGCAGCAACCCGGGCGACTTCTACCGCTACGACACGGTGGAGAAGAAGGCCACGCTGCTGGCCAGCCGCAGCAGCTGGATCGATCCGTCACAGAGCGCACAGGTGCGCCCGGTGGCATTGAAGGCGCGCGATGGCCTGCCGTTGCATGGCTTCCTGACCGTGCCCAATGGCAGGGACGCGCGCCGGCTGCCGATGGTGGTGGTGCCGCATGGTGGGCCGATCGGCGTGTTCGACGAAGGCGGCTATGAGCATGAAACCCAGCTGCTCGCGGCGGCCGGGTATGCAGTGCTGCAGATCAACTTCCGCGGCTCGTCCAACTATGGGCGCGCGCACACCGCTGCGGCCAAGCACCAGTGGGGCCTGCGCATGCAGGACGACGTGACCGATGCCACGCGCTGGGCGATCGAGCAGGGCATTGCCGATGAAAAGCGCATCTGCATCTACGGCGCCAGCTACGGGGCCTATTCGGCGTTGATGGGCACCGTGCGCGAGCCGGGGCTGTACCAGTGTGCGGCCGGCTACGTGGGCATCTACGACCTTCCGCTGATGTTCGAGCGCGGCGACATCCAGAGCGACCGTTCCGGCATGACCTACCTGCGCGACTGGCTGGGCGCGCCGGAAGCGTTGGGCGAGCGTTCGCCGGTGAACCTGGCCGCGCAGGTGAAAGTGCCGGTGTTCCTGGCCGCCGGCGGCGAAGACAAGCGCGCCCCGATCCAGCACACCAAGAAGATGGAAGCGGCGCTGCGCAAGGCAGGCAGTCCGGTCGAAGCCCTGTACTACAAGAGCGAAGGCCACGGCTTCTACACCCCGGAGCACCAGCGCGAGTACTACACCCGCCTGCTGGCCTTCCTGGCGCGCAGCCTCGGCGGCCAGACCGCTTCAGCCGCCCAACCCTAGGGTTGGGCGGCCACGCGCCGCATCAGAACGCCATGCGCACCTGCATCTGCGCCTGCACATCGCGAACGCCCATCAACCGCTCCGCCATCACCGCGCCGCCAAAATCGGCGCGCAGGTAACGATAGTCGGCGCCCAGCATCACCCGGTAATCCATGCCTGAAGGTGCCAGCCCCGGCACCGCGAACGCCTGCCCGCCTGCACCGTGCAGCGTTGCGCTGCGCACATCGGCGCGATAGGCCATCGAACGGAACATCGCGGCATCACCCCGCACCGACCAGCCGTGGCCCAGGCGACCACGGAAGGCGCTGCCCAGCTCCAGCTGCACACCGCTGCGCGTTCCCGCGCCCACCGACAACCCGAAGGCGTCGGCACCGTACTCATGGAAGGCCGCTTCGCGGGCGTGATACGCCGTTGCGCCCAGCCGCGGCTGCCAGCGCAGCCCACCGGCCGCCAATTCCGTGCTCAGCGTGCTGCCCAGCCGGGTGCGCGACAGCGCGCGCTGGCTGTGTGCGCTCATGCGCGTGCTGCCCCAGTGCAGCTGGCGCTGGCCATCGGTCTGGTGCCATTCGTTGCCCAGCGTGTGCTGCAGGGTGAACGCGCCCAGCGGCTGGGCCATGCCAATGCCGGCAAACCGCGACTGCGAGCGGGCTTGGCCGCCATCGGTGGAGAAGTCCGAGCCGAGCAGGCCGGTACTCAGCTGCAGCTGCCGCCCACCTCCCAACGCCAGCGCCACCTGCATGCCGGTGCCGGTGCCCTGCACGCCGGAGGCCGTGGCCGACCCGGGCCCGAACGCCACCACGCCGGTGCCGGTGCCCGGCGTGGCGCGGGCCAGGCTCGACCAGAACGCGTCGCCATTGGCGGTCAGGCGCATCCCGGCCGCCGCCAGGCCGCTGCCGGACAGCTGCCGCAGCGCGTGGTTGAATTCGGCGGCGCTGGCCACTTCCAGGCTGTGGTACAGCGCGTTGTTGGCGTAGCCCGATTCCAGCGCGGCGGCGATGTCCTGCGTGCCGGTCCCGGCGATGTCGCGATAGTCATTGCGGGTCATCACCACGTCGACATTGCCGGCCTCGTCGCGCTCGGCCTGTGCCTGCCAGACCACGGTGGCGCTGGTGATGTTCTGTTCGCCGCCGTCCGCGCCTACGAATACCTTTTCCAGGCGGACCTGCGAGGCGTCGGTGCCGCGGGTGAATCCGGTATCCACGTTCACGTCGGACAGTTCGCCCCCTTCATGCAATACCATCTGCCCGGCACTGCCGTCGGCGTTGGTGCCTACCGTGTAGCCCGAAACGCCGCGTGGTGGCTGCCAGCCCAGGTCCGGGGCAGGGCGATCGGCGTCATGGCTCGCCTGGTCGGCGTGTACGCCGCTGCCACGGCCATACACATTGACCTGCCCGTTGTTGACCAGGCGGCCGCCGCCACCGGCGCCCATCTGGAAGGCGTGCGAGTTGTCGGCATGGATGTTGATCAGCCCGCCGCGGCGGTTGTTGAGCGTGGCCGAGCCGTCGGACTGCATGGCCACCATGTTCTGGCCGTTGTTGCCGCCGGCCACGCCGAGGTTGATCACCCCGTCGTTGATCAGCGTGGCGCCGCGCGCGCCGGACATCGCCACCGCGCCGTCACCGGTGACGGTCAGCGTGCCCTGGTTGAGCAGGGTCGCCTGCGCGCCTTCGGCGTGCAGCGCCGACTGTCGCTGGGCGTGGCTGATGATCTGCGCGCCGGCGCGGTTGATGCCGGCGCTGGCATGGCTGTCGGCAATGAGGGTCAGCACGCGCGCATTGCCCTGCAGCGTGACCAGGCCATGGTTGTCGAACGCTTCGATGAGGTCGCGCTCGTTGCCGACGCGTGCGGTCACCGCATGCACCAGCGAACCCTGGTTGAGCGTGCCGCTGGCGTTGACGGTGCCGTGGTTCTTGAACTCGGCCATGCCGGTGAGCGCGAAGCCGCCGCCCTGTACGCTGAGCGTGGCGTTGCGGCGGCGTTCGCCGTTGTCGAATTCGCTTTCGCCACTGAGCGTGACCCGCGTGTCGCGCAGCTGCATGTCGCCGAGATTCTCGAGCTCGGCATCGCCTTCCAGCTGGATCGTTGCATCCTGCGCCAGCAGGGTGCCGTGGTTTTCCAGGCTGCCATCGCGGCGCAGCTGCAGCCGGCCGTGGATTTCCAGCGTGCCATGGTTGTCCAGGTCGCCATCGTTCTCCACCACCAGGCTGGCCGCCTGGCCGATGCGCAGGCTGCCGGTGTTGCGCAGGTGGCCGTCATTGCGCACGCTGAGGGTGCCGGCGTTGATGCGCAGGCTGCCTTCGTTGCGCGCCGCGCCGGTGACGCGGGTTTCCACGTTGCGGTCCCAGCTGATGTCGCCGCCCGGTCCGGCCAGGAACTGGTTGCCGCCGTACTGGCCGCCTTCCGAGCCCGGCGGGACGCCGCCTCCACCGCCGCCGCCGTCACTGCCCCCACCGCCGCCCCCACCCCCTGCCGCCGCTGCGGCCGCACCTGCCAGCGCGACGCCGCCAATCAGCCACGGGGTGGTGCTGGACGATGCGTCGTCCTGTGCCTCACACGCGCTGTGGTCAGGATCGATGTCGCAATCGACAGCTTCTGCATCGGCGTTGCCCGCAAATGCGGGCAACGAAAGCGAGGTGCACAGTGCCAGCGCGATGAGTACGGCGAGCGGGCGGTGGGGCGGAGCAGCGTGACGCATTGGGAAAGTTCCATGAACGCAGGGAGCGCCATGGTGGGGAGCGATGGAAAACGTGTATCTACAACTTGCTTCAACGCGGCCGGACTGTGACCGGATCGAATGGTGTTAGGAAGTGTTTATGTGCATGGGGTGCGGCGGCTTACTTGACCCCGTGCATCATCCGCTTCAGCAGGGGCGAGCCGGCGAACGCCACGGCGGCACAGCCCAGGCCGATCCACATCAGCAGCCAGAACAGGTGTTCGTAGCTGGCGGCGGCCGCGGCGATGTTCATGGTTTCGCCTTCGGGCACTTCAATGGCGGCAAGCTTGCCGAACAGCGCGGCGAGGGTTTCGGAGAACGCGGTGGCCAGGAACCAGGTGCCCATCATCAGGCTCACCACGCGCGGGGCGGCGAGCTGGGTGACGGCGGACAGGCCCACCGGCGAGAGGCACATTTCACCGATCTCCAGCACCAGGTAGGCGAGCACCAGCCACCACACGCTGGCCATCTGGCCGGTGCTGCCGACCTGCTGGGCCGCGAGGGCGAGCGGGATGAAGGAAAGTGCGGCAAACACCAGGCCGAGCGAGGATTTGACCGGCTTGGAGGGATCCAGGCGGCGCTTGTCGAGCCATGCCCACAGCACGGCGAACAGGGGGGCGAGCACGACCAGGAACAGGCCGCCCAGGTAGGTGAGGGAACCGGCGGTCTGCGGAATCACCAGGCAGTCGCGGATCAGCAGCACCAGCATCAGGGCGACGATGGCGATGAACAGGGTGCGCGGTGCGGTGGACCCGGGGCGGCGTTCGGACAGGCGTGCGGCGACCACGAAGCCGAGCGGCGCCAGCAGCAGGGAGGCGATCGACCACGGGATCGGGGTGCCGCCCTGGATCACCAGCGCGGGAACGAGGTCCTTGGTGAGCATGCGGTCGGTGAAGGTGACCCAGGAGCCGTAGGTCTGCTCGTAGAGGGTGAAGAACACCAGGGCCATGAAGATGAGGGCCATAAGGGCAATCATCTGCTGGCGCTGCACGGGGGTGCAGCGGGTGCCGGTGAACCAGGCGAACCAGAGCAGCACGCCGCCAAGCACGACGACCATGAGCAGCAGGGCGAGGCTGATTTCGCCGCCGATGGCGAAGGCGCCGTTGGCGGCGGACCACATGAGGGCGGCGACGGGAAGGACGCCGAGCACGGCGATGCCGTAGATCAGCCATTCGCGGGGGATGCCGGCAATGCGCTGGCGCAGGGCGGCGACGTTGGTGGGTTCGGCGTGGCCCTGCAGGTACTTCTGGCCCCAGAGGAACATGGCCAGGCCGATGACCATGCCGATGCAGGCGGCGCCGAAGCCGTATTTCCAGCCATAGGCTTCGCCGAGGAAGCCACAGACGAGGGAGGCGAACAGGGCGCCGAGGTTGATGCCGGCGTAGAACAGGGAGAAGCCGGAATCGCGGCGGGGGTCGCCTTCGGGGTAGAGCTTGCCGACGATGGTGGAGATGTTGGGCTTGAGGAAGCCGACGCCCATGATGATGAGGGCAAGGGAGAGGTAGGTGATGCCGAGGGCGGCATCGTCGCGCACGACCTGGCCGTCGATGCGGGTGGCGGCGTGGCCTTCGAAGGCCATGCCGAGGTGGCCGAGGACGAGCAGGATGCCGCCGAACACGACGGCTTTGCGCATGCCCAGCCAGCGGTCGGCGAGCAGGCCGCCGAACACGGGAATGCAGTAGACCAGGCCGCCGTAGGCGCCGAGCAGGTCAAGGCCGGCCTTGTCGCCGAACAGGTGGTACTTGGTGAGGTACAGCAGCAGCAGCGCCTTCATGCCGTAGAACGAGAAGCGCTCCCACATCTCGGTGAAGAAGCAGACGTAAACGCCTTTGGGGTGGCCAAGGAAGTCGTCGGAAGCAGGCAGGGCGGTGGCGGTCATCGGGCGATATGCGACAAAACAGGTCGCGATTATCACCCAGAGGGTCCGCGCCAAGAGCGCGGCGTTTCGGTTGTTACGGCGCGGGCCGAGGGCGGGGGCACCCTGGCCGGACGCGCGTGAACCCATCCATGGGGCTCATCGCAGCATCCATGCTGCTCAAGGTCCGGCCAGGGTGCCCCCGCCCTCGACCCCTCAGACTCTCACGCAGGCGGACCGGTAGAGCCACGCCCTGCGTGGCTTACAGGTACCGCAACCAGGCCAGGTCTTTGCGGCGCGCCTTCAGGCGCGCGAACGCGCGCGTCGGCCCATACAGGGCCAGCGCCAGCGCGGCGGTGACCAGCCACAGCATCCACATGTGGTCCACGGCGAAATAGGCGCCGTGGGTCTGGCCCCAACGCGCTTCGGCGGCGACGTACAGCAGCTTCAGCACATACAGGTGCAGCAGGTAGAAGAACATCGGGGCGGCGCCGATGTTGGCCAGCGGGGCCAGGGCGCGGGCGATGCGGGGCTGTTCGTAGAGGCGCAGGAGCAGCAGGCCGATGCCGAGGGTGAGCAGCAGGAACAGCAGGGACGGGGGGTACTTGGTGACGTTGAAGACGCTCATCAGGGTCTGGCCGGTGCTGGCCATGGCCTGCCAGGGGGCGTCGCCGTAGACGTTGGCGGCACGTAGCAGGGCGAAGCCGAGCAGGGCGCCGCCGCCGGCCCACAGCAGGCGGCGTTGGCGTTGGGCGGGGTCGCCATTACGGGCGAACCAGGGGCCGAGGGTGTAGCCGAGGGCGATGACGGCGATCCAGGGCAGCACGGGGTAGGAGGTGCGCAGGCGCAGGGCATCGCCCAAGGCGATCCAGTCGCGCTGGTGCAGGATTTTCCAGAGCACGGCGAGCGGGCCGTCGCCGCTGGCGTGGATGCCGTCGAGCAGGTTGTGGCCGGCAATCACCACCAGGGCCAGGGCGGCGAGGGCGGGGCGGGGCAGCCAGAGCAGGCCGGCCAGGGCGACCATGCTGATGCCGATCGCCCAGATCACCTGCAGGTAGAGCACGCTGGGCGGGAACTGCAGGGTCCAGGCGAAGTTCACCACCAGCAGTTCCAGCAGGATCAGGAACAGGCCGCGCTTGAGCAGGAAGGCGGAGGCGGCGCGGCGGGGGTTGGCCTGGCCGCTGCCGTACAGCCACGCGGACAGGCCGGTGAGCAGCACGAACACGGGAGCGCACAGGTGGGCGAGCAGGCGGCTGACGAACAGGGCGGGCTCGACCTGGTCCACGACCATCGGGTCGGGTACCTGCTGGTGCAGGTAGAAGGTTTCGCGCACGTGGTCCAGCAGCATCAGCACGATCACGGTGCCGCGCAGCTGGTCGATGGAGGTCAGGCGGGGAGAGGCTGGGGCCACGGGTGCGCCGGTCGGTGGCGTGACAGGATATAACATTACAAAACAGGTTGCGCGGCCATTTCCCGGGGTTTACCGATTACGGCGACCGGCGCTACCCGCCTTGCGTTACCACTGCATGAAGGCTAGGTTTGACAGGATTTTTTGCCAGCAGGGGCTTCCATGAACAACGACGACGCTGCGCCCAAACAGCTCACATTCCGCGCGGTGGTGCTTGCCATCGTGCTGGCGGTGATCCTGTCGGCGGCCAACGCCTACCTGGGTCTGTTCGCAGGCCTGACCATCGCCACGGCCATTCCGGCGGCGGTGATTTCCATGGGGGTGCTGCGCCTGCTGGGCGGCGGCACGATCCTGGAAAACAACATCGTGCAGACCGGCGCTTCGGCCGGTTCGTCGATCGCCGCCGGTGTGATCTTCACGATCCCGGCGCTGGTGATCATGGGCTACTGGCCGGACTTCAAGTACTGGTGGGTGCTGGGCATCGCCGGCCTGGGCGGCCTGCTGGGCGTGCTGTTCTCGGTGCCGCTGCGGCGTTCGATGATCGTCGAAGACCCGCTTCCGTTCCCGGAAGGCAAGGCCGCGGCCGAAGTGCTCAAGGCCGGTGAAAATCCGGGCCCGGGCCTGAAGATCCTGGGCCTGTCGGCGGTGATCGGCGCGGTGGTCAAGCTGGCCGCGGAAAGCGGCATGCGCCTGATTCCCGATGCCTGGGCCACCTCGGCCTACGTGGGCAGCTCCAAGATCACCGCCTTCATCGGCACCAACCTGTCGCCGGCGCTGCTGGGCGTGGGCTACATCGTCGGCCTCAACGTCGGCATCGTGGTGGTGTCCGGCTCGATCCTGACCTGGCACATCGCCATTCCGCTGTACCAGGCGTTCTTCATGAACACCGACCCGGCCCTGGCCGCGTCGATCGCCACCGCCTCGTCCACCGAGGCGGCGTTCGCCATCTGGGGCGCGAAGATGCGCTACCTGGGCGTGGGCGCGATGCTGATCGGCGGCGTGTGGACCCTGATCTCGCTGCGCAAGTCGCTGCTCAACGGCGTCAAGAGCGGCTTCGCCGCCGCGCGCAAGAGCAGCGGCCCGGCGCTGGCGCACACCGAACGCGACCTGCCGATGAAGTGGATGCTGGTGGCGCTGGTGGCCTTCACCCTGCCGCTGCTGGCGCTGTACCAGGCCATCGTGGGCCAGTGGCACGTGTCGATCCCGATGACCCTCATCATGATCGTCGCCGGCTTCCTGTTCGTCTCGGTCTCGGCCTACCTGGCCGGCCTGATCGGTTCGTCCAACAACCCGGTCTCGGGCATCACCATCTCCACCATCCTGTTCGCCTCGGCCGTGCTGGTGGTGCTGCTGGGCAAGGACGGGCTGACCCCGGTCGGCGTCGGTGGTGCACCGCTGGGTGCGGTGGCCGCGATCATGATCGGCGCGGTGGTGTGCTGTGCCGCCGCTGTCGGCGGTGACAACCTGCAGGACCTCAAGGCCGGCTACATCGTCGGTGCCACGCCGTGGAAGCAGCAGCTGATGCTGGGCATCGGTGCGTTCTCCTGTGCGCTGATCATGGCGCCGGTGCTGAACCTGCTGGCTACCGCGTACGGCATCGGCGTCAAGTCCGAGCTGCACCCGAACGCGCTGGCCGCACCGCAGGCCAACCTGATGGCCTCGGTGGCCAAGGGCCTGTTCGGTGGCGAACTGCCGTGGACCTTCATCGGCATCGGTGCCGTGGTGGGTGCGGCGATCATCGCCTTCGACAGCTGGCTGAAGTCGCGCAACGCCCGCTTCCGCGTGCCGGTGCTGGCCGCCGCCATCGGTATCTACCTGCCGCTGGAACTGATGGTGCCGATCTTCCTGGGCGGCCTGATCGCCTACCTGGTGGAGCGTTTCCACAAGGTGCGCGCCGACGATGAAGAAGGCCGCGACCGCGTGCACAAGCCGGGCGTGCTGTTCGCCGCCGGCCTGATCACCGGCGAAGCGCTGATGGGCATCGCCATCGCCGTGCCGATCGTGGTCAGCAGCCGTGCCGACGTGCTGGCCGTGCCGTTCCACCTGCCGGCCGCGCAGTGGATCGGCCTGGCGGTGCTGTTCGTGGTGGGCTGGCTGATCTACCGCACGGGCAAGAAGGCCACCGCGGTCTGATTGCGCGCCAATCTGAACGTGAAAAACCCCGCCTCGGCGGGGTTTTTCGTTTCCATGACGTGTGGCCTTTGCTTCACGGGGATGACAGGGCCTACCATCGGCGTTTTGCCGTTCCGCGGAGAACCCGATGAAGCTTCGTTACGCCCTGTTGCCGTTGTGCCTGCTGACCGCGCTGCCGTCGCTGGCTGCCACGCGTGGCCTGGATGTGCGCGACATGATCGCGCTGGATCGGGTTTCGGCCCCGCTGCTGACCGCCGATGGCGGCAACGTGGTGTTCGCCAAGCGCGTGCTCGGCAGTGACAGCAAGGCCAGCACCGGCCTGTTCATCCGCAACCTGCGCACCCGCGATGCAGCCGCGCCCAAGCCGCTCACCCCGGCCGGCTGGAACGTCAACTCGGCCGCGCTGTCGGCCGATGGCCAGACCGTGTACTTCCTCAGCGCCAAGGGCGGCAGCCAGCAGCTGTACGCGATGCCGCTGGCCGGCGGCACCCCGCGCCAGCTGACCGATTTCGCGGTGGACGTGGACAGCTTCCAGATCTCGCCGCAGGGCGACCGCGTGGCCTTCAGCGCCGGCGTGTTCCAGGACTGCGGTTCGGACCTGGCCTGCACCAGCAAGAAGCTGGACGCGCACAAGGCGCGCAAGAACACCGGTGAAGTGTTCGACAGCCTGTTCGTGCGCCATTGGGACACCTGGAACGACGGCCGCCGCAACACCCTGTTCGTGGCCCCGCTGCCGGCCGGCAAGGCCGCTGCGGTCAAGGGCGCTTCGGCGATCAGCGCCACGCTGGCCGGCGATGCGCCGTCCAAACCGTTCGGCGGCAATGACGATTTCACCTGGGCGCCGGACGGCAAGAGCGTGGTGGCCAGCATCCGCGTGGCCGGCCGCGAAGAAGCGTGGTCGACCAACTTCGACCTGTACCGCCTGGATGCCGAGGGCAAGCAGGCGCCGGTCAACCTGACCGCCGCCAACCCGGCTTGGGATGCCGGCCCGGTGTTCAGCGCCGACGGCAACACCCTGTACTACCGCGCGATGAAGCGCCCGGGCTTCGAGGCGGACCGTTTCGGCGTGATCGCGCTCGACCTGGCCTCGGGAAAGACCCGCGAAATCGCCCCGGACTGGGACCGTTCGGCCGGTGAAGTGGTGCTGTCGCAGGACGAAAAGAGCTTCTACACCGCCGCCGATGACCTGGGCGAGCACCGCCTGTTCAACATCGACATCGCCACCGGCAAGGCCACGGTCGTCGCCGAAGGCGGAAGCATCGGCTCGCCGGTGATCGCCGCCGGCACGCTGGCCTACACGAAGAACAGCCTGAAGAGCGGCGACCAGATCGTGGTGGCCCAGGCCGACGGCAGCAGCCCGCGCGAGATCACCCCGAGCGCCGGCCAGATGCTGCCCGACGTGGCCTTCGGCGATTACGAGCAGTTCCAGTTCAAGGGCTGGAACAACGAAACCGTGCACGGTTACGTGGTCAAGCCGTACAACTACCAGGAAGGCAAGACCTACCCGGTGGCCTTCCTGATCCACGGCGGCCCGCAGGGCAGCTTCGGCAATGGCTGGAGCTACCGCTGGAACCCGCAGACCTACGCGGGCCAGGGCTACGCGGTGGTGATGATCGATTTCCACGGTTCCACCGGCTACGGCCAGGCGTTCACCGATGCGATCAGCCAGCACTGGGGCGACCGCCCGCTGGAAGACCTGCAAAAGGGCTGGGCGGCGGCGCAGAAGCAGTACCCGTTCCTCAACGGCGACAAGGCCTGTGCGCTGGGCGCCAGCTACGGCGGCTTCATGGTCAACTGGATCGCCGGCAACTGGAACGAGCCGTGGAAGTGCCTGGTCAACCATGACGGCGTGTTCGACCAGCGCATGATGGGCTATGCCACCGAAGAGCTGTGGTTCACGGAGTGGGAGCAGGGCGGCACGCCGTTCGACAAGCCGCAGAACTACGAGAAGTTCAACCCGGTCAACCACGTGGCGGACTGGAAGAAGCCGATCCTGGTCATCCACGGCCAGCTCGACTTCCGCATCCCGGTCGAACAGGGCCTGGGCGCGTTCACGGCGGCGCAGCGCCAGGGCATCGAGTCGAAGTTCCTGTACTTCCCGGACGAGAACCACTGGGTGCTCAAGCCGCAGAACAGCGTGCAGTGGCACGACACGGTAAACGGCTGGCTGAAGCAGCACATCGGCGAGTGATGTGGAAAGCGCCGCCGAAAGGCGGCGCTTTCATATGTGGTTACCCAACGCGCACGCGCGCACCCCATTCCAGGCGCTCCATTCCGTGAAAGCACCCGCTCTGATCCAGAACGACATCGTAGTTTTCGGCCTGATCGCCGCCACCCTGGGTGCCGTGTTCTGGACCGCCTCACGCGAGACGGGGCTGTGGAAACGCTTCTACACCTTCGTGCCGGCGCTGCTGCTGTGCTACATGATTCCCGGCATCTACAACACGGTGGGCCTGATCGACGGGCAGAACACCAGCCTGTACAACCCGATCGCGCGCGACATCCTGCTGCCGGCCGCGCTGGTCCTGCTGACGCTGGCGGTGGACATCAAGGGTATCCTGCGGCTGGGCCCGAAGCTGATCGTGATGTACCTGGGCGCGTCCTTCAGCATCATGATCGGCGCGGTGGTGGCCTTCATGCTGATGAAGTGGGCACACCCGGAGACGGTCGCCGGCGATACCTGGGCGGGCATGGCCGCGTTGGCCGGCAGCTGGATCGGCGGCGGCGCGAACATGCTGGCCATGCGCGAGGTCTTCGACGTCAACGCCACCACCTTCGGCCAGTTCGCGGTAGTAGACGTGGGCGTAGGGTACGTGTGGATGGCGGTGCTGATCTTCATGGCCGGCCGCGCGGCGAAAATCGATGCGCGCACCGGCGCGGACACGTCGGCGATCGATGAACTGAAACTGCGCATCGAAAAATTCCAGGCCGAACACGAGCGCGTGGCGAGCCTGACCGACCTGATGCTGATCGTGGCGGTAGCGTTCGGCACGGTGGGCCTGTCGCACGCCATCGCCGGCCCGGTATCGGCGTGGTTCAAGGGCCACGTGGCCTGGGCCTCGCAGTTCAGCCTGGACGCGCCGTTCGTATGGGTAGTGGTGATCTCCACCACCTGCGGCCTGGCGCTGAGCTTCACCCGCGCACGCAACCTGGAGGGCGCGGGCGCCTCGAAGCTGGGCTCGCTGCTGCTGTACTTCCTGATCGCCTGCATCGGCATGCAGATGGACCTGCTGGCGCTGCTCGAACGCCCGTGGCTGTTCGCACTGGGCCTGATCTGGATCGCCGTGCACATCGTGCTGCTGCTCGCACTGGCCATGGCGCTCAAGGTGCCGTTCTTCTACTTCGCCATCGGCTCGCAATCCAACATCGGCGGGCCGGCTTCTGCGCCTGTGGTTGCGGCTGCCTTCCATCCGTCCCTTGCCCCCGTTGGCGTGCTGCTCGGGACCATGGGTTATGCGACTGGTACGTATCTCGCCTACATCGTTGGCATCACGCTGCGGGCTTTGGCAGGCGGCTGAGTTCTCCCGCGTAGAAGCGCTGGCGTTTTCATTCTCTGCGCGCGGGGGCGCGGGGGTGGAGGGGATAGCGGGGCACGCGTGAACCCATCCATGGGGCTTATCGCAGCATCCATGCTGCTCAAAGCCCCGCTACCCCCTCCACCCCGCTCCCCCAGACGGTCATGCGTCAGCGGACGGGAAATCAAAGGCAGTTGGCATATGGTCGAGCGACTTGTTGCGCCGTAGAGCCACGCCATGCGTGGCTGAGCGGCAGCGCGAATGTGCTTGGCGGAGACGCTCTTGATTTCGTATCCGGTCGTCGCAGAGAACTGAGGGGGCGAGGGCGGGGATGCCCTGGCCGGACTTTGAGCGGCATGGATGCCGCGATAAGCCCCATGGATGGGTTCACGCGTGTCCGGCCAGGGCATCCCCGTCCTCGCCCCGCGCGGGAAGAACCGAACAGCCAACGCTCTACGCGAGGACAAGAAACCGCCAAGAGCGTTTCTTCGCCGAGGTGCAATGCGTCGCCGTGCGGATCGTTCGTAACGGCAGTCGTCTGACGACCGACCCTACCGTGCGCTCGTACAACGTTTCAGGCGGCGAGTAGTCCGCGCTCGATCAACCAGGCTTTCGCATCTTCCGCATCCTGTTCGAACCAGGCGCGCGTGGAGCCGAGGCGATAGGTGTAACCCCAGGCATCCATGTCGGCCATCAGCTGCGCGCTGCCTACGCCCGGCAGCTGCCCGGCCAGCACGATCTGCAGGTAACAGGTGGCGTCTTCTTCGGGAACCGAATCGGTTGCGTCGGTGTGCACCAGCGCGCGGCGTTCGGGGGGCAGCACGATCAGGTGGCAGGCCTCGTGCAGCATCGAGTGCACGGGCGTGTCGTTACGTACATAGACGTCGCTGGCGATGATGCCCGCTTCGGGCTCGCCCCAGTAACTGCCGGGAATCGGCGCGCCATCGGCCACGTGGTGCAGCTGCAGCGCGTGGCGGGCCAGCAGGGCCGCCGCATCCTCGAAGGCGATGTCGCCCACCCGGGTGACCTGTGGTTCTGCTTCGGCGGCGGCGGTGTTCATGGCGTGTGCGTCCTGCGCCCCTTCCCGGTGGGGAAGGGGCCTTTGCGATCAGGGCTGCTGCGGGCCTTCCGGCAGCGCCACCGAAATGTCCAGCACGTCGTGCTCGCCGTCCTTGACCAGGTCAACCTTGACCGCGTCCGCGTCGATGTTCACGTACTTCTTGATCACTTCCAGCAGCTCGCGCTGCAGCAGCGGCAGGTAATCCGGGCCGCCACGGTGGCTGCGTTCCTGCGCGATGATGATCTGCAGGCGGTTCTTGGCCGTTTCGGCGGTGGTCTTCTTCGTCTTGAGGAAATCGAACAGGCCCATGCTTACCCTCCGAACAGCTTGCTGAAGAAGCCCTTCTTCTCAACAACGGTGAAGCGCATCGGGCGCTCTTCGCCGAGGATGCGGGCCACCGCATCATCGTATGCCTGGCCTGCGGGCGACTCTGCATCCAGGATCACCGGCTCGCCCTTGTTGGACGCGTTCAGCACGTCACCCGATTCCGGGATCACGCCGATCGCCTTCAGCCCCAGCACCTCTTCCACGTCCGTGATGCTCAGCATCTCGCCCGACTCAACCCGGACCGGGCTGTAGCGGGTCAACAGCAGGAAGGCCGGCACGTTCTGGCCCGATTCGGCCTTGTGCGTCTTCGAATCCAGCAGGCCGATGATGCGGTCCGAGTCGCGTACCGACGACACTTCCGGGTTCACCACCACCACCGCGCGGTCGGCGAAGTACATCGCCAGGAACGCACCCTTCTCGATGCCCGCCGGCGAATCGCAGATGATGTAATCGAAGCCGTCCGCCGCCAGGTCCTTCAGCACCTTGCCCACGCCTTCCTGGGTCAGCGCATCCTTGTCGCGCGTCTGCGATGCCGCCAGCACGTACAGGTTGTCGAAACGCTTGTCCTTGATCAGGGCCTGCTTGAGCGTGGCCTCGCCGTGCACGACATTCACGAAGTCGTACACCACGCGCCGCTCGCAGCCCATGATCAGGTCGAGGTTGCGCAGGCCGACGTCGAAGTCGATCACCGCCACCTTCTTGCCCCTGCGCGCAAGGCCGCAGGCAAGGCTTGCGCTGGAAGTGGTCTTGCCGACGCCGCCCTTGCCAGAGGTGACTACGATGATTTCAGCCAAAGGACTTCTCCTGATGATTCTGTTGGGTTGCCGCGTCAGTCCAGCGCAGCGATCTTGATCTGGTCCTGTTCCAGCCACACCTGCACGGCCTTGCCGCGCAGGTTGTCCGGGACATCGTCCAGTACCTTGTAATGGCCGGCAATGGCGACCAGTTCAGCGTGGAAGTCACGGCAGAAAATGCGCGCCGTGGTGTTGCCCTGGGCACCTGCCAGGGCACGGCCCCGCAGCGTACCGTAAATATGGATGCTGCCATCGGCGATCACCTCGGCGCCCGCGCCGACCGTGGCCATCACCGTCAGGTCGCAGTTCTCCGCATACAGCTGCTGGCCCGAACGCACGTTGCTGGTCTGCATGCGGCCCGGCTTGGGCGCATTGCCCGCATCCACCGCCGCGGCCGGGGCCGGGGCGGCCGCACGCGCGCGGCGTGCCGGTTCCGGGGCCGGTGCGGCTGCAACGGGCGCAGGTGCCGGCTCGGCCTCGGCACGCTCGTACTGGGCGCGGAACTTGGCCAGCAGCGGCAGCCCCAGCTGCTGCGAGAGCAGGTCCGTTTCGTTGCTGCCGTAAGCCAGCGCCACCGGCAGCACGCCGGCACTGCGCAGGCCATCCAGCAGGGCCTGGGCCGTGGCCACGTCGGGCATCTGGCTCAGGCCGCCGAAGTCCAGGATCACCGCCGCGCGGCCGAACAGCTTCGGCGCGCGGGCCACGCGGTCGTGCATTTCGCGGGTAAGGCGTTCCACATCGAGGGTGCGGATGCGCAGGTTGGCGATGCCCACCTGGCCGATCTTCAGTTCACCGGCCTGTTCAAAATCCATGTTCGCCGCCACCTCAGGTCCCCGTCGGTCGATGCGCGCGCAGCGGCTCGCGACGATGGCCCACCCAGGGCACGTCCGGCAGCGCGTCGCCGTAGGTGTCGTGCACCCACTGGTAACTGCACAGGTCCTTGAGCAGCATGCTGGCCCGCACATCCACGTGCGGCATGTTGTTCTGCCCGACCTCGCGGAAGCCGAAGCTGCCGTGGAACAGCAGCGCCGCATCGGCGCCGTGGTCCAGGAACACCTCGCAGGTCAGCTGCGGGTAGCGCAGCTCGGCGTAGCTCTGGGCATCGGCGTAGAACGCGCGGCCCACGCCACCGCCACGGCGGCGGCTGGCCACCACGATGCGGTCGATGTAGAAGAATTTGCTGGTCAGGTGCTGCTGGAACCAGGCGAAGTTGCTGCTGTCGTGCTGGCTGTCGCTGCCGAAACCGATCAGGAAGCCGGCCAGGTTGCCGTCGCGCTCGGCGACGCGGAAATATTCAGCGGTTTCATAGAACAGGCGCAGGCGGGCGGCATCCAGCGGAAGGATGGCCAGGCCGGCGTTGTTGTTCAGGGCCAGGACGGAATCGAGCTCGTGCTCGCGCACGTCGCGGATGACAATCGACATTGTGACTCCGTGGGGTAACGCGGTTGGCCCGTCTAGGGGCCCTGCCGGTGATTATTGCATGGGTGGCCGGGCAGGGCACAGGCCAGCCATTACTTATGTCCGGGTGCAGCGGCGCAGGTTCAGCCTAAGATGCGTCCATGTTGGGATACCTCAGCCAAACCCGAGTACTGCGACTGGCCGGCCTGTTCACCTGGGTCATGCTTGGCTTGCCGCTGGTCTATTCCCAGTACGAAGCGGTCCGCCGCAGCGGCGGCATCGACGTGCCGCCCCTGCTGCTGTTCGTGTCCTACCTGGCCTTCGGTGGCGGCTACCTGTGGCTCACCCGCGGCCTGCGCAACGGCGGCCATTCGGCCTGGTACGACCGCGCCATCCTGGTCCTGCTGACCATTTCGGCCCTGGCCGTGAGCTTCCTGAGCGGCTCGGGCCTGGGCAGCATCCTGATGATGGTGGCCGCCGGGGTCATCCCGTGGATGCTGCCGGCGCGGGTCGGGGTGATCTGGCTGCTGGTCAGCCAGCTGGCGGTGGCCCCGGTCTATTACCTGTTCCTGCCGTTTTCGCTGTTCGAGGCGGTCATGCAGTCGCTGCTGTACGGCGGCTTCTCCATGTTCATCTTCGTGACCAGCCTGGTCGCCCGCCAGCAGACCGATGCCCGCGAAGAGCAGCGCCGGCTCAACACCGAGCTGCGCGCCACCCGCGTGCTGCTGGCCGAAAGCGCCCGGGTCAACGAGCGCACCCGGATCTCTCGCGAGCTGCATGACCTGCTCGGCCACCACCTCACCGCCCTCAGCCTGAACCTGGAAGTGGCCGGCCACATCACCGAGGGCCAGGCCCAAGAGCATGTGCACCAGGCCCATACCCTGGCCAAGCTGCTGCTCACCGACGTGCGCGAAGCGGTCAGCCAGCTGCGCGACAGCGGCGCCATCGATTTGGCCGCCGCGCTGCGCCCGCTGACCGAACAGGTGCCCTCGCTGGCCATCCACCTGGACATCGAAGAACCGCTGAGCGTGGAAGACCCCGAACAGGCCCACGTGCTGCTGCGCTGCACCCAGGAGATCATCACCAACGCGGTGCGCCATGCCCGGGCCCGCAACCTGTGGATCGAGGTGTTCCGCGAGCCGCCGGGGCAGGTGGTGGTGCAGGCGCACGACGACGGCGTGGGTGCCGATGGCATCGTGATCGGAAATGGCTTGCGTGGCATGCGCGAACGCCTGCAACAATGCGGCGGTGAGCTGCAGATTGAAACCCACCGGGGTCAGGGCTTCCGCCTGCGCGCCTCGGTTCCCGGCGTGCCAGTGCTGATGCTGGGTGCCATCCTGGAAGGAGTGCGTTGATGATTCGCGTCTGCCTGGTCGACGACCAAACCCTGGTGCGGCAGGGAATCCGCTCGCTGCTCGCCCTGGATGACGGGATCGAAGTGGTGGCCGAAGCCGCCGATGGCCGCCAGGCCGTCGAGGTGGTGCCGCAGACCCGCCCCGACGTGGTGCTGATGGACATGCGCATGCCGGTGATGTCCGGGCTTGAGGCGCTGCAGTCGCTGTCGCGGCTGGGCCAGCTGCCGCCGACCATCATCCTCACCACATTTGACGACGACCAGCTGGTGCTGGCCGGGCTGAAGGCCGGCGCCAAGGGCTACCTGCTCAAGGACGTGACCCTGGAACAGCTGGTCGGTGCCATCCGCACCGTGGCCGATGGCGGTTCGCTGGTGCAGCCGGCCGTCACCCAGCGCCTGCTGTCGGGGCTGGAGCACATGCGCAACGAGTTCGTGAGCCTGGACCGGCCCGACCCGCTCACCGACCGCGAGACCGAGATCCTGCGGCTGATGGCCAGCGGGTTCTCCAACAAGGAGATCGCCAATTCGCTGGGCGTGGCCGAAGGCACCATCAAGAACCACGTCTCCAACATCCTGTCCAAGCTGGGCGTGCGCGACCGCACCCGGGCCGTGCTGAAGGCATTCGAGCTGCAACTGGTGTGAACATGAACGCCAGTTGAAAGCCTTGTGTGGCAAGGCCTGCGGCGGTCGTCGCAGGCCACCTTGCCGAAACCGGCAAATAAATATGGCCAACGGCCACATGCTGGCCCGCGCGATGCGCTATCTTTCCGCTCCTTGTCTATTCAAAACCGCTGCCGGTATGGAAACCGGTGCGCCAATCCTGATCAACAACACCCGCGAAGCCTGCTAGGATTGGCGCTTCGCTTCAATCAACCCGGCCGTGGGATCGGCCCCGGAGACTCCTGAATGACCCGTATTATCGAGTTCCTGATCGCCTTGGGGATCGTGGCTGGCCTGTTCGTCATCATTGGCGTTGTGCTGCCGGGCGAGCGTCACATTACCGAAAGCATCGAGACCAACCGCAAGATGACGATCGTGTACGACACGGTCAACAGCCTGCGCCGCTTCAAGGACTGGAACCCGCTTGTCCTGCGCGATCCCGCCATTGAACTGAAGCATTCCGGCCCCGCCTCCGGCGTGGGTGCACGCCTGGACTATTCCTCCAAGGAATCGTCGCTGGGCCAGGGCAGCTGGGAAATCACCGAGTCCGAGCCGAACAAGCGCGTGGCCATCGCCATCGAGGACCCGACCAAGGGCCACGACAAGAAGACCAGCTTCACGCTTGAGCCGACCGGCAAGGGTGGCCGCAACGTCAAGATCACCCAGGACTACAGCATCAAGTACGGCTGGAACCTGTTTGGTCGTTACGCGGGCCTGTACGTCAGCCGTCACGTCGGTGACGACCTGAAGCTGGGTCTGTCGCGCATGGCCAACATGCTGGCCACCGTGCCGAACATCGACTACCGCACCGCCGAAGCCCCGCTGGTCGACCTGGCCATCATCGATGCCCCGGCCGAAGACCTGCTGGTCGTCACCGCCGGTAACGTCGATCGCGGCGAAGCGACCATCACCAAGTCCATCAAGGACAACCAGGAGTGGATCAAGCGCGTGATGGAGGCCAATGACCTCGAAGCCGCCGGTCCGTTCCGCATCATCACCACTGACTTCGGTCAGGAAAAGTACGCCTTCGACGTGGCCCAGCCGGTCAAGAAGAAGGGTACCGAAGGCGCTTCGGCTGAAGCCCTGACGGTGAAGATCGATGGTGGCGCTCCGGTCAAGTACGTGCACGTTGCCCCGCACCGTACCGCCCACGCCAAGTACACCGGCCACATGGCTGGCCTGGACATCGCCCGCAACGCACTGCGTGCCTGGGCTGTGACGGGCGGCAACGAAGTGATCGATCGTCCGTACGAAACCTGGAACGGCGGCTTGGAAAAGTCGTTCACCCAGGACGGTACGTACGACATCTACTGGGCCGTCAAGTAAACCGACGGTTGCCACGGATGTAACGTAGAACAGAAAACGCGCCGCTTCCTGCGGCGCGTTTTTTTTTGGAGGATGCAGCCATGCTCAACCTGGAACGACGCGCGCGTAAACCTTCGCTGCTGGCCTGCCTGGGCGGCCTGCTGGCGGCCACGGCCGTAGGCCTGTCGGCCTACGCCTCGCACGGCATCGCCGAACCGCTGGCGCAGTCGCACGTGAACACCGCCGCGCTGTTCGCGTTCGGGCATGGCGTGGCGCTGGCGGTGCTGGGCCCCACCCAGCAGAACAGCGTGGGCAAGCTCGCGCTGTACGTGCTGCTGCTGGGCACGCTGCTGTTCTCGGGCAGCCTGGTGGCCGGCGCGTTGTGGCAGTTCCGCACCGGGCTGGCCCCGGTGGGCGGCACGGCATTGATGGTCGGTTGGGTGGTGTACGGGCTCAACGCCCTGAGGCGCTGAGATGCCGCGCTTCCGCCGCGGCTTCGATGTACAGGAGGCGCACGACTGGCTGTCGCGGCGCGACCGCCGGCTGGGCACCTGGATGAAGCGGCTTGGGCCGGTGGAGGCGCCGCCCGGGTGGGCGCGCAGCTTCGACCCGGTCGATGCGCTGGCCCGCGCGATCCTGTTCCAGCAGCTCAGCGGCAAGGCCGCCTCCACCATCGTGGGCCGGGTGGAGGCCGCCATCGGCAGCACCCGCCTGCACGCCGACACCCTGGCGCGGATCGACGCCCCCGGCCTGCGCACCTGCGGCGTCTCCGGCAACAAGGCGCTGGCCCTGCGTGACCTGGCCCGGCGCGAGGCGGCCGGCGAGATTCCCGACCTGCGGCGGATGTCGGTGATGCCGCATGACGCGATCATCGACGCACTGGTGCCGATCCGCGGCATCGGCCGCTGGACCGTGGAAATGATGCTGATGTTCCGGCTCGGTCGCCCCGACATCCTGCCCATCGACGATCTGGGCGTGCGCAAGGGCGCCCAGCGGGTGGACAAGGCCGAGCTGATGCCGACCCCGAAGGAGCTGGCCGCCCGCGGCGAAAAGTGGGGCCCGTTCCGGACCTACGCCAGCCTGTACCTGTGGCGCATCGCCGATTTCACCGAAAGCCCGAAGGCCACTACCAACCGCTCGCAGGACTGAGCCACGCAAGGCGTGGCTCTACGGTTGGGGTCTGGCCCAGCACCAATGCCAAGGCTCGTACACGATGCCGTGGGGGTTATCGCGCGGATAACTCAGGTGGAAGCCGTAGCTCCCCGCGTGCTCCAGCAGCCACGCGAACGCAGCGGTGGCCTCGAAGCTCTCCTCCGCGGCCGGTTCCCCCGGGCTGCTGATATCCAGCGCACGCCCGCTGTGGTGTTCGCTGTACCCCGGCGCGGCGTTGACCTGCAGGATCGCGTCCACGTCCAGCCCGCGCGCGCGTTTGCGCGCGAAGATGCCCAGCTGGTAATCGTGGCTGCGGTAGCCCGAAATGGCCTCCAGCACGATGCCCTCGCGCGCGGCCTGCTGCTGCATGCGCTGCCAGGCGCGCGAGGCGCCCTGCTGCAGCCACAGCGGCCGGCGGTAACGGTCGAAGCCGGCCAGTGCCAGCCGTTCCGGTTCGGCTTCCAGCGCCAGCGCGGTGTCCTGCTCATAGCGCGTTGCATCGATGCCCAGCTGTTCCAGCCGATCCTGCAGCCCGCTCAGCGGCAGCAGGGCATCGGCCGCATGCGCGCGCTGCGTGCCATGCAGCGCCAGGTCCATGGCATCGAGTGCTTCCTCGATCCCCGGCTCGCGCATCAGGTGCGGCACCAGCGGCAACAGGCCGTGCGCGGTGGCGGCGGCCAGGTACTGCCCGTCACGCTTGCGCCGCAGCACCCAGCGGGCCCGCGCCAGCGCCCGTGCATCGGCGTTGCTGCGCGCACGCAGCAGGCCGCCGGGCCACAGTTCGATGTCGGCGGTATTGATCAGCAGGGCAGGGTAGCGGCGCATGCCCCCAGCTTAGCGCGTGGCCTGCGCGTTCAGCGCATCCAGCAGGGCCCGGGGCTGTTCCGGGCTGAGCAGCAGCACGCTGTCATCGCGCAGCGGCAGGTACAGCACGCGGCTGGCGTCGGTGATCAGGCAGAACGCCTTGCGCCGGCCGCCCATGCGGTAGTGGCCGGACTGGAAACCGGGCATGCCATAGCCGTTGATCTTCAAGCCGGGCTTGAATTCGGTGTGCTCGGCCAGGTCCACGATGCGCGCCTTGTCCAGCTGCAGCGAGGCTACCGCGGTGCGGCGGCGGTAGAACGTGGAGGTGACCACCAGTTCGCCGTGCTGCAGCTGGATGCGGCGGCGGAAGAAGCCCCAGCTCAGCACGGCGGTGACCAGCAGCAGGAACGGCACCGTGTAGCCGAGTTCCATCGGCGTGCGCTGTTCGTGCTGCAGCGTGGTGCTCACGATCAGCACGGCGATGCCCAACATCGGCACCCACAACCACAGAAGGCGCCAGATCGGCGCAGGCGCGACGGCGAACTCGGTGGGCGTGGCCGCCATCTCACAGCTCCTTTTTGAAGAACAGCAGTGCCGAACCCATCTGCAGGGTCAGCACCACGTTGACCAGTTCCCAGCCAAGCTGGCCGTGGCGGTTCATCTCGGCCTGCATTTCGTCGGGTTTCAGGCCGGTCCAGCCCGGCTTGATCTCAACGGTCAGATAGCTCCAGCGCTTGCTCATTCCTTGCTCTCCGGGTCCTGTTTGGGTTTGGGAAGGCGTCCCGCCTTGCGCAGTGCGTCGCGCAGCACGTACTCGATCTGCGCGTTGAGGCTGCGCAGCTCGTCGTCGGCCCAGCGCTGCGCCGCTGCCAGCACGTCGGCATTGATACGCAGCGGGTAGGCTTTCTTTTCACTCATGCTCAGTACAACGAGCCGGCGTTGACGATCGGCTGGGTGCCCCGATCCGAGCACAGCACGGTGAGCAGATTGCCCACCATCTGCGCCTTGCGCTCCTCATCCAGCTGCACCACGTTGTTCTTCTGCAGTTCGGCCAGCGCCATTTCGACCATGCCCACCGCACCGGCCACGATCCGCGTGCGCGCGGCGATCACCGCGTTGGCCTGCTGGCGCTGCAGCATCGCCTGGGCGATTTCCGGGGCGTAGGCCAGGTGGCTGATGCGCGCGTCGAGCACCTGCACGCCGGCATCGGCCAGGCGTTCGGCCAGTTCGTCCTTGAGGTGCTGGGAGATCTCAGCGGCGTGGCTGCGCAGCGACAGCTGGCCGTCCTCGTGCTGGTCGTAGGGGTAGCTGGTGGCCATCGCGCGCAGCGCCGATTCGGACTGGATGTGCACGAAGCTTTCGTAGTCGTCCACGTTGTAGACCGCCTCGGAGGCGTCCACCACCTGCCAGACGATCACCGCGGCGATCTCGATCGGGCTGCCATCGAGCTCATTGACCTTGAGCTTGCCGCTTTCGAAGTTGCGCACGCGCTGGCTGACCTTCTTCTTGCTGAAGAAGGGGTTGTTCCAGCGCAGGCCGTTGTCCTTGACGGTGCCGATGTACTTGCCGAACAGGCTCAGTACGGCGGCCTGGTTGGGCTGCACGGTGTACAGGCCGGTCAGGCTGAACAGGGCCACCAGGCCCAGCAGCAGGCCGCCCAGCACCAGCCCCAGGTTCACGTTGCCGCGCTCCACGCCTGAGAAGAACAGCCACGCCGCCACGGCCAGCAGGACGAGGACGCCCAGCAGGAAGGGCAGGCCGGAGAGCGAGCGGACGGGCTTTTCTTTCATGGTGGGCATCCTTTGCGGGTGGGTTTTTAATATTGATATCAAAGTGATATCACATCCGTAAGGCCCCCATCCCATAAAATGGCGGCCCCGCCTCTGATGTCCGGAATATCGCCATGATCACGCTCGGCACGCCGCTGTCCCCCTCCGCCACCCGCGTCCTGCTGCTGGGCTCGGGCGAACTGGGCAAGGAGGTCGCCATCGAGCTGCAGCGGCTGGGGGTGGAGGTGATCGCCGCCGACCGCTATGCCAATGCCCCGGCCATGCAGGTGGCGCACCGGTCGCACGTGATCGACATGCTCGATGCGATGGCGCTGCGCGCGCTGATCGCCGAGGAGAAACCGCACCTGATCGTGCCCGAGATCGAAGCCATCCACACCGAAACCCTGGTCCAGCTGGAGCAGGAAACCGGGCAGCGGGTGGTGCCCACGGCGCGCGCCGCGCGCCTGACCATGGACCGTGAAGGCATCCGCCGCCTGGCCGCCGAAACCCTGGGCCTGCCGACCTCGCCGTACCGCTTCGTGGACACCGAGGCCGAGTACCGCGCGGCCGTGGCGGCGATCGGGCTGCCGTGCGTGGTCAAGCCGGTGATGTCCTCCTCGGGCAAGGGACAGAGCACGCTGCGCAGCGAGGCCGACATCGCAGCGGCCTGGGAATACGCGCAGACCGGCGGCCGTGCCGGTGCCGGCCGCTGCATCGTGGAAGGCTTCATCGATTTCGATTACGAGATCACCCTGCTGACCGTGCGGCATGCCGGTGGCACTTCGTTCTGCGCGCCGATCGGGCATTGGCAGAAGGACGGCGATTATCGCGAAAGCTGGCAGCCGCAGCCGATGTCGCCGGCCGCGCTGGCGCGTGCGGAAGAGATCTCGCAGGCGATCACTGATGATCTGGGCGGCTGGGGCCTGTTCGGGGTGGAGCTGTTCGTGAAGGGCGACGAGGTGTGGTTCAGCGAAGTCTCGCCGCGCCCGCATGACACCGGCCTGGTCACGCTGGCATCGCAGGAACTGAGCGAATTCGCGCTGCACGCGCGCGCCATCCTGGGCCTGCCGATCCCGCTGATCCGCCAGAGCGGCCCGTCGGCATCGTGCGCGATGCTGGCGCACGGCGAAGGCGTGCCGGTCTTCAGCAACGTCGACGCTGCGCTGGTACATCCGGACACGGCGCTGCGCCTGTTCGGCAAGCCCAGCGTGCACGGCCACCGCCGCGTCGGGGTCACCCTGGCGCGCGGCGAAGACATCGACCAGGCGCGGAAGATCGCGCGCGAGGCGGCAGAGGCTATTTCGATCGAGTTGCGCGCGTAAAGCACGGCGCTTTGGTTGTTACGTGCTGGGGCGACCGTCGGGTAGCCCCGCTCCGGGACACGCCGTGAACCCATCCATGGGGGCTGCTAGAAAACATCCATGTTTTCTAGCGTCCCTCCGGGGGCTACCCGCCGGTCGCCCCCGATGGATCGCGCAGTGCGGACGGAAGAGCGTTACTTCACGTCCACCCACACCAGGTGGTGGTCGCTGCCGTCGGCGATCTTTGCTTCCGGCGTTTCATTCGCCGGCCAGAACACGCCGCTGCCGATGTAGCTGAAGCCGACCGACGGCAGCACGTAATCCAGCCGCATGGTGCCGGATTTCGGGCCGAAATCACCGGTGGCGTGGAACGGGGCGCCACGGCGCACGATGCCCTTTTCGGCGTAGGCCTTGCTGGTCTGCTCGGCGCCCACGCTGCGCGGGGTCGGGTAGCGCAGCACGCGGGCGTTTTCGATCAGTTCCACGATGGCATCGTGGCGGCCATCGCCATCCACCGGGTCGTTGTTGAGGTCGCCCAGGATCACGAAGCGCGCGTCCTGTGCCAGGCCGCCGCAGGTGCCCTTGTCATCGCACAGCCACGGCTTGTCGCCGGCCGCCAGGTATTCCTGCCACAGCCGCAGTTCGTCGTGGTTGCGGGCCGCGTTGCGCTTTTCCGGGCCGTCGAACACCGGCGGGGTGGGGTGCGAGACCAGCGCATGCACCACGCCGTTGGGCGTGGTTACCGGCACGTCCCAATGCGACTTGGACGACAGCCGCAGCTGCGACCACACGTGGTCGTTGTAGAACGATTTGCCGCTGCGCGGGTCGATCGGGCGCAGCGCGCCGGGCAGGGTGCTCCACTTCAGCAGTTGGAAGCTGCGCACCTTGGCCTCGTCGATCGGGTAACGCGACAGCACCAGCATGCCGTACTGGCCCGGGTGCAGGCCGTAGCCCCAGGCATCGTTGCCGCGGTTGCGGCCGTCGCCGCCGATCTGGCCGTTGTTGTCCAGGTCCAGCCCGCTCTGCACGCCGGTGTTGACCGGGGCCAGGTAGCGGTAGGCGAAGTGCAGCGGCTCGCCGCCGCCCGGCTGGGCCACTTCCAGGTAACGCTGCTGGAACAGGTCGGCGGCGCGGTGGGCGTCGTCGTAGTCGAATTCGTTGAGCAGCACCAGGTCCGGGCGGACCTGCTGCAGCACGGCGGCGATCTTGCGCGCGTGCGCGCTGTCGCCTTCCAGTTCGGCGATCAGCCCGCCGGTCTCGTCGCTGTACAGCGAGGTGTTGTAGGTGGCGATCCGCAGCGGCGCGGGCGTGGACTCCGGCATGGCGGCGGTCTTGGTCGGGGTTTGGGCGCAGGCGCCGCAGAGCAGGGCCAGGGCGAGGATCAGGGGATGGGCTTTCATCCCACTATTTTGCACGGGCGGGCATTGCAATGGCGGGTCAGATGCCGTCCAGCGCCTCGTCGAACTCGTGCCAGCGGCGGCCGTCGTAGGCCTCCAGCGGCCGGAAGCGGCGCTTGTAGTCCATCTTGCGGTGGCCGCGGATCCAGTAGCCCAGGTACAGGTGCGGCAGCTGCTCGCGCCGGGCCCAGGCGATCTGCTGCAGGATCGCGAAGGTGCCCAGCCCACGCTTGGCGTGGTCCGGGTCGAAGAAGGTATAGACCGCCGACAGCCCCTGCGGGGTGACATCGGTGACCGCCACCGCCAGCAGCGGGCCACGATGGCCATCCTCGGACGGCCCGCGGATTTCCAGGAAGCGGCCCTGCGACCACTGCCCGATCAGGAACTGGTCGAACTCGTGCGGGCCGTGTTCGTCCATGCCGCCCTGGGCGTGGCGATGGGTCAGGTAGCGGTGGTACAGCGCGAACTGCTCATCGGTCTGCTCGGCGGCCACGATGCGCACTTCCAGGTCGTCGTTGCGCGCCAGGCAGCGGCGCTGGCTGCGGTCGGGTGCGAAACGGGCCACCGGCACCCGCACCGACACGCAGGCATGGCAGTTGGCGCAGTGCGGGCGGTAGACCAGGTCGCCGGAGCGGCGGAAGCCCCAGCTGAGCGCCATCGGGTACAGCGTGCCCAGCCGCTGGTCGTGCGGGTCCAGCACCAGGTCGCGCGCAGCCCGCTCCGGCCAGTAGCCACAGGGATGGTCCCCGGTCTGGAACAGGCGCAGCTCGTCGTCGCGGTCGGTGTGGATCGCCATGCCCACAGCATAGCGCCGGGGCGTCGCAGGCGCCGCGACTGTCTGGCGAATGAACACGGCCGGCGGCGCTGTCAACGCGGCCGGCGCCCGCGCGTTTTCTCTCCCGTGGGTGCCGACGCACCACACGAAGCATCCCCCAAACACCGGAGTGACCCATGCGCAACCGCAAACCCCTTCTGCTGCTGGCCCTGCTGATGACCACCGGCGCTGCCGGCCTGGCGGTGGCCGCCGATACCCCGGCCACGCCCACCAAGCCGGCCCGCGCGACGCTGGACACCAATGGCGACGGTTTCGTCGACCGTGCAGAGGCCGCCAAGGCACCGCGCCTGGCCGAAAAGTTCGACAGCCTGGACACCAACAAGGATGGCAAGCTGTCCCGCGAGGAAATGCCGCGCTGGCACGGCAAGCGCCACGGTCGTGGCCCGGGTGGCGGCCATGAGCGCCTGGAAAAGCTGGACGCGAACAAGGATGGCCGGATCAGCCGCGACGAAGCCAAGGCCGACCCGAAGCTGGCCGCGCGCTTCGACCAGATGGACCTCAACAAGGACGGTTACCTGGACAAGGCCGACCGCGAGCTGGGCATGAAGCAGCACCGTGATGCGTGGTTCGCTGCGGCCGATACCAACAAGGACGGCCAGCTCAGCAAGGCCGAGTTCGACGCGGCCAAGGGCCCGTTCGGTGGCCCGCGCGGCGAACACCGCGGCGACAAGCCGCCGATGCCGCCGAAGGCAAAGTAACGTAGTGCCGGGCCCTGCCCGGCAACCCCAAAAGCGCCGGTCACCGACCGGCGCTTTTTCATGCGTCAGATCAACCCGCGCTCGCGGGCCACGGTCAGGATCAGGCCGACGACCACCAGGTTGGTGACCAGCAACGCAGGTCGTCCGTACATCGACTGGTACACCCAGCTGGGTCCCGCGCGTCCCTTGCGTGCGGCATCACGCGCGATCATCGGCGCCATGATCCGTTGCAGCGGCACCAGGATCTGGTAGTTCACCAGCGCCGTGCCCAACACCATCGCGGCCAGCGACAGATACACCGGTGCATCCAGCACCGTCAGCGCCAGCACCGCCGCGCAGACCAGCATCGCGGTGAACGTGCTGTAGTGCACGAAGCGATGCACCGCCGCGCGCTCGGCCAGTGTCTGGGTGTAGCAGAGCAGGTAGCGGCCACCGAGGTAGCTGCCGATCACGCCGCCGGCCATCGCCGCGATGGCGATGCTCCAGTTGAACTCCGGGCCGAGCAGGTGGCTCTGGCTGGCCGCCGCACCCAGCGAGCCCATCGCCGCACCACCGG
Organism: Stenotrophomonas sp. FBCC-B152; assembly: GCF_059134105.1. Classification (NCBI taxonomy): domain Bacteria; kingdom Pseudomonadati; phylum Pseudomonadota; class Gammaproteobacteria; order Lysobacterales; family Lysobacteraceae; genus Stenotrophomonas; species Stenotrophomonas sp. FBCC-B152. The sequence continues at coordinate 724,680 of NZ_CP101442.1, forward strand.
ACAGGCTGGCACCGCCCAGGCCGAGCTTGCTGCTGCCCACGCCCACGCTGGTGCCCAGCAGGATCGCCGCGCTCGCCGTGCCCGGTGCGGCCACCATCACCATCGACACCACCGCAGTGGCGAAGGCCGCGCTGGGCGCGCTGCCGCGCGCGAACTCGCCGAAGCGGCGCAGCATTTCCTCGCGCACGCTGGCGCGTGCCCGCGACAGGCGCTTGCGCACGGCGGCGTCGCTCAACCCCAGCAGGTTGGCCACCTGCTGCGAGCTCTGGCCTTCGCGGTAATACAGCAGCAGCGTTTCGCGGCTGTCCTCGGGCAACGCGGAGATGATCTCTTCGGCAGCCACTTCCTCCTCCACCCGCTGCAGGTATTCCGGCGCGGAGGGGCTCGGGTCGGCGGCCATGCTGATGGCGATCTCGGCGGCCTCGCCCGACAGCGGCCGGCCGCGGTTGGCGCGCAGCCAGTCGCGGGCCAGGTTGCGGGTGATCTGGCGCAGCCAGGGCAGGAAGCTGGCGTGGTTGTGCAGCTGGTTGAGCTGCTGCCAGCCCTTGATGAAGGCTTCCTGCGCGATGTCCTCGCTGGCCTGCACGTCGCGGGTGATCGCCAGCGCGATCGCGGTCACGGTGTTCTGGCAGGCCAGCACGATGCGCCCGTACGACTGCTGGCAGCCGCCGGCGGCGGCAGGCAGTTCGCGGTCCAGCGTGTCGGTCAGCGGCAGCGTGGTCATGGCGTCGGTCCCTGGGGATGGTGACATCATGACGGGGTGGGGCGGGGAATGTGACCGGGGCTTACGGTTGGTTCGTCGGAGGCGTGATCCGGACGCGGACCTCTTCCTCTTCCGGCGCCGGTTGGGTGGCCGGGGCCTGCGGTTGGGCCTGCTGCACCGGTGCCGGCGCAACGGTGGGCGCGGCGCGGTGGCGCATCACCACCACCATTGCCACGGCGGCGATGATCAGCAGCAGGCCGATGCGGATGCGCCAGGCCCAGTTGCGGCGCGGGGCCACGTCGGCGGCCTGGTCGCGGAAAGCGAATTCGGCGGTGGGGTGGTCGCGCCGGGTGGTTTCCAGCAGGCGGGCATCGCGCAGGATTTCGCGCGCGCGCGGCTGGTCGTTGGCATGCACCACCCACAGGGTGGGGTGGGTGGTGGCCTTGCTGGTGTCCAGGTAACTGAACTGGCTGCCGCGCTTGCTGTGGTACGAGCGCCCGTTGGTGATGCGCACCTCGATGCCGGCATCGCGCAGCAGTTTGGCCACGCCTTCCACGGTTTCCACGCGCTGGCTGGTGAAGATCTGACGCATATCGAATTATTCCTTGGCCGGTACGGCAGCGGCCGCGGCACTGTCATCCACCACGCGGATCAAGCCTTCCTGCGCGGTGCTGGCAACGAGTATGCCGTTGCGGGTGAAGAACTGGCCACGGGCCAGCCCGCGCGAATCCTGTGCGCTGGGGCTGTCCAGCGAATACAGCAGCCAATCGTCGGCGCGGAACGGGCGGTGGAACCAGATCGCATGGTCCAGCGAGGCCATCTGCACATGCGGCTGGTAATAGCTGATGCCGTGCGGGAAGGTTGCGGTGCCCAACAGGTGGAAGTCCGACGCATAGGCCAGCAGCGCCTGGTGCAGTTCGGGTGCATCGCCCACGGTTTCATTCAGGCGCAGCCACACCTGGTGGTAGGGCGGGCGCTTGGGCGGGTGCAGTTCATCGCGCGGGTACACGTGGCGGAACTCGAACGGGCCGCCGCGCGAGAGCCAGCGCTGCACCTTGATCGGCAGGCGCTCCAGCACGTCGGGCGGCAGCGGGCGGTTCGGTTCGATGTCTTCCGGCTGCGGCACTTCGGGCATCTTGTGCTGGTGCTCGGCCCCGCTTTCGGCCTGCTGGAACGAGGCAGCGCAGAAGAAGATCACCTTGCCGTGCTGGATCGCGGTGACCCGGCGCACGGAGAAGCTGCCGCCATCGCGGGTGCGGTCCACGTCGTACACGATCGGGTGGTCGATGTTGCCGGCGCGCAGGAAATAGGCGTGCAGCGAATGCACATGCCGGCCGTTCTCGACCGTGGCCTGCGCCGCCGACAGCGCCTGGCCCAGCACCTGGCCGCCGAACACGTACTTGGTGCCGATGTCACGGCTCTGGCCCCGGAACAGGTTGTCTTCCAGGCGCTCGAGCGTGAGCAGGTCGATCAGCTCGGAAACGACGGGTTCTTGCGGCTGGGACAAGGAAATAGCCTGGCAGTCTGCGAAACGCAATTATAGCGGGCGTGGGCCGGCCAACGGCCGGGAGAACCGGAACGCCTCTGGAGGGAATGCCCCCTGAGTCAGGGGGCTGCCGCGAAGCGGCGGGGGTGTGGGTGGTGGTAAGAGGGGCCCGCAGTTTGCGAAGCGAACTGTGGGGCGGCAGCGCGCATGCGTTGACGAGTACCTCAGGCCTTCCCCAACCGTGCCACCAAGGTCTGCAACGCCTGCTGGGCGTCGGGGGCATACCAGGCCTCGACGAAGCGGTCCAGCCGGATCAGGTCGGCATGCAGCGCTTCATGCAGGTCTTCGCGGGCAATCGCGCGGGTGAGCAGCATCGGCTGGCGCGGCAGCTTCAGCAGGCGGCCCAGCCAGGCCACCGCGCGCGGCACCACATCGGCCGGGGCGGCCAACTCATCCACCAGCCCGATCTCCAGGGCGCGTTCGGCCGGCACCATCTCACCGCCGATCAGCAGCTGCGAGGCGCGGTGGTGGCCCACCACCCGGCGCATCAGGCGCTGGATGCCTTCCGGCGCCACCAGCCCCACCTGCACCTCGTTCAGGCCGATCACCGTGGGCTGGGCCGGGTCCGGGCTGCGCGCCAGGATCCGGTAATCGCAGCACAGCGCCAGCACGCAGCCGCCGGCCGGCGCGTGGCCGGTCAGCGCCGCCACCACCGGCACGCGGCTTTCGGCCAGGGTGCGCACCGCGCCGAAGAACGCCTGCCAGCTGTCCAGCAGCTTGTGCCGGTCCTCGCCGTGGCTGAGCAGGTGCGGCACGTCCATGCCGGCGCTGAAGATGCGCTCGCTGCCCGACAGCACAATGCCGTGTACGTCATCGGCCATGGCCTGGTTGATGTCGTGGATCAGCTGGCGGCACAGCTCGGTGTCCAGTGCATTGACCGGCGGGCGGGCCAGCCGCAGCTCGCGGATGGGGCCATGGTTGATCACCTCGGTAAGCGTCGTCATGCTGCGATCTCGTTGCGGGCAGGGAACTGAGGCGATGATAACCAAACCATTCGTGTGCGTATTGTTGGCGATGTGTGCGGCCGCAGCATCGGCCGGGGCGGCCGAACCGTCGTGTGTGACAGTGCGCGAGGGCTGGGTGCGGCTGCCGCCGGGCAGTGCGCCGATGGCGGCCGGCTACGGCGTGATCCACAACGGCTGCAAGGCGCCGGTGACGGTGGTGGCAGCGGGCAGCAAGGCGTTCGGCGAGGTGTCGCTGCACGAAACCACGCTGGTCGACGGCGTGAGCCGCATGCGTGCGGTGGAACGGTTGCCGATCGCGCCCAATGCGAGCGTGGCGCTCAAGCCCGGCGGCCTGCACCTGATGTTGATGCAGCCGGAAGTGCCCCTCGCGAAGGGCGGCCAGGTGCCGCTGCGTCTAAGCCTGGAAGACGGCCGCAAAGTGGATGGCACCCTGCAGGTCCGGTAACACAGCTCCCTGAACGAAACAGGCCGCCCATGGGGCGGCCTGTTCGATGTCACACCAACAACGCGCGATCAGCTTGAAGCGCTGCGGATCGCGTCCGGCAGCGGGGCGCTCCTGCCGGTCTGGGTGTCCATCCACACCACCACCACGTTGCCGTCCGAATACAGCGTGCTGTCGTTCTTCTGGTCCACGATGCGGTGGCCGATGGTCACGCTGCTGTTGCCCAGGCGTTCGACGAACAGCTCCACCACGATGTCGTTGGGCCACACGATCGGCAGGCGGTAGTTGACGTTGGTCGCCGCCACCACCGGGGCGATGCGGTCGGTCATTGAAACGCCTTCCACGCCCAGCATCCAGCGCACGCGCGCCTCTTCCAAGTAGGAAATGTACTTGGCGTTGTTGACGTGGCCCATGCTGTCCATGTCGCGCCAGCGCACGCTGATCGGTACGCGGGCCAGGATCTTGTGTTCGCTGCTCATTACTTCTTCTTCGCCTTCGTGGTCTTGGCAGGGCTGGTCTTGCTCGGGGTTGCCGCACGCTTGGCGGCCACCGCCTTCTTGGCCACCTTGGCCGGCTTCTCCGGCTTGGCCTTGCGCGGCGGGCGGGCGTCGGGCTTGTTGGCCACCGCCGCCGGGCGTTCCGGGCGCGCGCTGACCGAGGGCAGCATCTTGGCCAGGAACTGGCCGGTGTACGAAGTGGGGCAGGCCGCCACGTCTTCCGGCGTGCCGGTGACCAGGATGGTGCCGCCGCGGTGGCCACCTTCCGGCCCCAGGTCGACGATCCAGTCCGCGGTCTTGATCACGTCCAGGTTGTGCTCGATCACCACCACCGTGTTGCCTTCGTCGCGCAGCTTGTGCAGCACGCCCAGCAGCGCTTCGATGTCGTGGAAATGCAGGCCGGTGGTCGGCTCGTCCAGGATGTACAGCGTGCGCCCGGTATCGCGGCGCGACAGTTCCTTGGACAGCTTCACGCGCTGCGCTTCACCACCGGACAGCGTGGTCGCGCTCTGGCCCAGCTTGATGTAGCTCAGGCCCACGTCCACCAGCGTTTCCAGCTTGCGCGCGATGCTCGGCACTGGTTCGAACAGCTTCAGCGCATCTTCGACGGTCATCTGCAGCACGTCGTTGATGTTGTAGCCCTTGTACAGGATCTCCAGCGTTTCGCGGTTGTAGCGCTTGCCGTGGCACACATCGCAGGGCACGTACACGTCCGGCAGGAAGTGCATCTCCACCTTGATCAGGCCATCGCCCTGGCACGCTTCGCAGCGGCCGCCGCGCACGTTGAAGCTGAAACGGCCCGGCGAATAGCCGCGCGCGCGTGCTTCCGGTACCTGCGCATACAGCTCGCGCAGCGGGGTGAACAGGCCGGTGTAGGTGGCCGGGTTCGAACGCGGGGTGCGGCCGATCGGCGACTGGTCGATGTCCACCACCTTGTCGAACAGGTCCAGCCCTTCCACGTCCTTGTAGGGTGCGATCGGGTGCGAGGAGCCGTTGATCTCGTTGGCGGCCAGCGAGAACAGGGTGTCGTTGATCAGGGTCGACTTGCCCGAACCGGACACGCCGGTGATGCAGGTCAGCAGGCCCGACGGAATGTCCAGGTCCACGCCCTTGAGGTTGTTGCCGCTGGCACCGCGCAGGTGCAGCGTCATCTTCGGGTTCGGCTTGTGCCGGCGCGCGGGAATCTCGATCGCGCGCTTGCCCGACAGGTACTGGCCGGTGAGCGAACGCGGCGCGTCCAGGATGTCCTGCAGCGTGCCCTGGCCGACGATCTCGCCGCCGTGCACGCCCGCGCCCGGACCGATGTCCAGCACGTAGTCGGCCAGGCGGATCGCGTCTTCGTCATGCTCGACCACGATCACCGTGTTGCCCAGGTCACGCAGGCGGGTGAGGGTGCCCAGCAGGCGCTCGTTGTCGCGCTGGTGCAGGCCGATGGACGGCTCGTCGAGCACGTACATCACCCCGACCAGGCCGGCGCCGATCTGGCTGGCCAGGCGGATGCGCTGGGCCTCGCCACCGGACAGGGTGTCGGCCTTGCGCTCCAGGGTGAGGTAATCCAGGCCCACGTCGACCAGGAAGCCCAGGCGCTCGCCGATTTCCTTGACGATCTTGCCGGCGATCTCGCCGCGCCAGCCGGGCAGGGTCATGCCGCTGAAGAACTTCAGTGCCTCATCGATCGGCAGCACCACCAGTTCCGGCAGCGCACGGTCGGCCACGAACACGTTGCGCGCGGCACGGTTCAGGCGCTGGCCCTGGCATTCGGGGCAGTTGCGTTCGCTGATGTACTTGGCCAGCTCTTCGCGCACCGCCGCCGATTCGGTTTCCTTGTAGCGGCGTTCCAGGTTCGGAATGATGCCCTCGAAGCGGTGCTTGCGCTGGGTGCGGCCACCGGCTTCGGTGAAGTAGGTGAAGGTGATGGTTTCATCGCCGCTGCCGTACAGCACCGCCTGGCGCACATCCTCGCCCAGGCTCTGCCACGGCGCGTCCACGTCGAACTTGTAGTGCTTGGCCAGCGAGGCGATCAGCTGGAAGTAGTACGCATTGCGGCGGTCCCAACCGCGCACGGCACCGGCCGACAGCGACAGCTCCGGGTGCACCACCACGCGCGAGGGATCGAAGAACTCGGCCATGCCCAGGCCATCGCAGCCCGGGCAGGCGCCCACCGGCGAATTGAACGAGAACAGGCGCGGTTCCAGCTCCGGCAGCGAGTAATCGCAGACCGGGCAGCTGTACTTGGACGAGAACAGGTGGGCCGGGGCGTCTTCCACATCCAGCGACTGCACCGAGACCATGCCGTCGCCCAGCTTCAGCGCGGTTTCAAAGCTTTCGGCCAGGCGCTGCTTGATGTCTTCACGCGGGCGGAACCGGTCGATCACCGCTTCGATGGTGTGCTTCTGGCGCAGCGCCAGCGGCGGCACCGCATCGATTTCATGCAGCGCACCGTCCACCCGCACGCGCACGAAGCCCTGCGCGCGCAGCTGGTCGAACACCTGGGCATGCTCGCCCTTGCGCTCGCGGATCACCGGGGCCAGCAGCATGTAGCGCTGTTCCGGGTCCAGGGTCAGCACATGGTCCACCATCTGGCTCACGGTCTGCGCTTCCAGCGGGTAGCCGTGGTCGGGGCAGCGCGGGCTGCCCACGCGGGCGTACAGCAGGCGCAGGTAGTCGTAGATCTCGGTGATGGTGCCCACGGTCGAACGCGGGTTGTGCGAGGTCGACTTCTGCTCGATGGAGATCGCCGGCGACAGGCCTTCGATATGGTCCAGGTCCGGCTTTTCCATCACGCTCAGGAACTGGCGGGCATAGGCCGACAGCGACTCCACGTAGCGGCGCTGGCCTTCGGCGTAGATCGTGTCGAACGCCAGCGAGGACTTGCCCGAGCCGGACAGGCCGGTGATGACAATGAGCTTGTCGCGGGGCAGGTCGAGATCGATGTTCTTGAGGTTGTGCGTCCGCGCGCCGCGGATGCGGATGAAATCCATCGCCATGGGGGATCCGTTGAAAGTGGGGCAAGCGGAGACGGCAATCGGTCAGCCTACCGAGCTTGGGATTTGGGGGCAATCGGCGACATTGCCAGCCCCTTGTCTCATCTATTGAGACCGCCACCCCCTGAACCTGAACGGGGTTCAGGGGGTGGCGGTCAAAAGCAGGGGGTGGGTTGACCCGGGCCGGGGTGAGTCATTAAAATCCCGCTTCTGTCCGCCCTCGATGGCGGCAGTCCATAGACCACAATAACTACAGAGGAAGTCTGGTCATGTACGCAGTACTGGTAACCGGCGGTAAGCAATACCGCGTGGCGCAGGGCGAAACGCTCCGCGTTGAAAAGCTCGAAGTCGAAGTCGGCAACGAGATCAAGTTCGAAGAAATCCTGATGCTGGGTGACAGCGATGGCATCAAGCTGGGCGACGCTCTGAGCGGCGCTTCGGTCACCGCCAAGGTCGTGTCGCAGGGTCGTGCTGACAAGGTCCGGATCATCAAGTTCCGTCGCCGTAAGCACCACATGAAGCGCCAGGGTCACCGTCAGTACTACACCGAAATCGAGATCACCGGCATCGCCGGTGGCAGCAAGTAATAAGGAGAAGCAGTCATGGCACATAAAAAGGGCGTAGGCTCATCGCGCAACGGTCGCGACTCCAACCCGAAGTACCTCGGCGTCAAGATCTTCGGTGGCCAGGCCATCGATGCCGGCAACATCATCGTGCGTCAGCGCGGCACCCAGTTCCACCCGGGTACCGGCGTCGGCCTCGGCCGTGACCACACCCTGTTCGCGCTCGTCGACGGCAAGGTGGAGTTCTCGGTGAAGGGCCCGAAGAAGCGTCGTACCGTCAGCGTCGTCGCCGAAGCCTGATCTTCGCGATACGCAGGCGCCCCCGCCCCGGCGTGGGGCCGCTGACGAAAGCCCCGCTTCGGCGGGGTTTTTGTTTTTCACGTTAGACTCTGCGGTCGGGCGCACCCGTTGCCCACCGCCTCCAGTTGGCATCCAGAATCATGAAACTTGTAGACGAAGCAGAAATCCAGGTTACCGCCGGCAATGGCGGCAACGGCTGCGTCGGTTTCCGTCGCGAGAAGTTCATTCCGCTGGGCGGCCCGGACGGCGGCGACGGCGGCAATGGCGGCAGCGTGTACATCCGCGCCGACGAAAACCTCAACACCCTGGTCGATTTCCGCCACGAGCGCATTTTCAAGGCGCAGCGCGGCGAGAACGGCATGGGCCGCCAGGCCTATGGCAAGGGCGGCGAAGACCTGGTCATCACCGTGCCGGTCGGCACCGTGGTGATGAACGTGGCCACCGACGAAGTGATCGGTGACCTGACCCAGCACGACGACATCCTGCTGGTGGCCAAGGGCGGCAAGGGCGGCCTGGGCAACATGCACTTCAAGAGCTCCACCAACCGTTCGCCGCGCCAGTCGCTGCCGGGCGAGGAGGGCGAAGAGCGCCTGCTCAAGCTGGAGCTGAAGCTGCTGGCCGACGTGGGCCTGCTGGGCTTCCCCAATGCCGGCAAGAGCACCCTGATCCGCGCCGTGTCCGCTGCCACCCCCAAGGTGGCCGATTACCCGTTCACCACCCTCTACCCCAACCTGGGCGTGGTGCGCGTGGAGAACTACCGCAGCTTCGTGATCGCCGACATTCCCGGCCTGATCGAAGGGGCCGCCGATGGTGCCGGCCTGGGCGCGCAGTTCCTGCGCCACCTGCAGCGCACCCGCCTGCTGCTGCACCTGGTGGATATCTCCCCCATGGAAGGCGGCGTGGAGATCTCGCCGATCGAGCAGGTCCGTGCGATCGAGCGCGAGCTGGCCAAGCATGACCCGGAGCTGCTGGAAAAGCCGCGCTGGCTGGTGCTGAACAAGGCCGACCTGATGTTCGAGGACGAGGCCAAGGCCGCGGCTGAGAAGATCATCGCCGAGCTTGGCTGGACCCAGCCGTGGTACCTGGTCTCGGCGCTGGGCCGTGAAGGCACCTGGCCGATCATGACCAACATCATGGCCTTCTTCGACCGCCAGAAGGAAGACGAAGCGGATGCGCGCAACGCGCTCTGACGCTGACGTTGCTTCCTCGGGAAACCCGGCTTCGGCCGGGTTTTTCCGTTGCGTAGTGCCACGCCATGCGTGGCTGCCATTTGTCCGCAAGCACGGAAAAACGCGGGGCAACGCAAAAAACCCGGCCTGGGCCGGGTTCTTGTACCGCACGCCGCGCCAGGCGCGGCGTTGCGCCGTATCAGGCGGCCTTGAGGGCCTTGATGCGCGCGGTCAGGCGGCTCTTATGGCGAGCAGCCTTGTTCTTGTGGATCAGACCACGCGAGCTGAAACGGTCGAGGATCGGCTGGGCGACGGCAAAGGCTGCCTCGGCGCCGGCGGCATCGTTGGCGTCGAGCGCCTTGATCACCTTCTTGACAGCGGTGCGCAGCATCGAACGCTGAGCCGTATTGCGCGCGTTGCGCACGACGGTCTGCTTGGCGCGCTTCTTGGCGGACTTGATATTGGCCACAGTGGTGGTTTCCTGAAAAATCGGTGTAATGGGAACAGCAAGCTGGAAAGTATGATGGCTCGAAAAATGTACGTCAAGTCAATTGTCAAGAGGAAACACGGGTGAGTTCACCAAGGATGTTGCGCGGGCTGCTGTCTTTCAGCAGCATGACCATGATTTCGCGGGTGCTGGGGCTGGTCCGCGACCTGGCCGTCACCACCACGTTCGGCACCAACGCGGTGACCGACGCCTTCTGGGTCGCCTTCCGGGTGCCCAACTTCCTGCGCCGCCTGTTCGCGGAGGGCTCGTTCGCCACCGCCTTCGTGCCGGTGTTCACGGAGGTGAAGGAAACCCGTTCACATGAGGAGCTGCGCGAGCTGATGTCGCGCGTGGCCGGCACCCTGGGCGCGGTGCTGCTGCTGGTCACCGCGCTGGCGCTGATCTTCGCCCCGCAGCTGGCTACCCTGTTCTCCAGCGGGGTCGACACCGACCCGGCCAAGCACGGCCTGCTGGTGGACCTGTTCCGGCTGACCTTCCCGTTCCTGCTGTTCGTGTCGCTCACCGCGCTGGCCGGTGGCGCGCTCAACAGCTTCCAGCGCTTCGCCATGCCCGCGCTGACCCCGGTGATCCTCAACCTGTGCATGATCGCCGGCGCGCTGTGGCTGGCGCCGCGGCTGGGCGGCACCCCGGAAAAGCAGATCCTGGCGCTGGGCTGGGCCGTGCTGGCCGCTGGCGTGCTGCAGCTGCTGTTCCAGCTGCCGTCGCTGAAGGGCATCAACCTGCTCACCCTGCCGCGCTGGGGCTGGAAACACCCGGGCGTGCGCAAGGTGCTGACCCTGATGGTGCCGACCCTGTTCGGCTCCTCGGTGGCCCAGATCAACCTGCTGCTGGATACCGTGATCGCGGCCAAGCTGACCGACGGCTCGCAGTCCTGGCTGTCGCTGGCCGACCGCTTCCTGGAACTGCCGTTGGGCGTGTTCGGGGTGGCGCTGGGCACGGTGATCCTGCCGGCGCTGGCCCGCCACCATGTCAGTACCGACAAGGCCGGCTTCTCCAGCGCGCTGGACTGGGGCCTGCGTACCACGCTGCTGATCGCCGTGCCGGCCATGCTGGGCCTGATGCTGCTGGCCGAGCCGCTGATCGCCACGATCTTCCAGCACGGCCAGTTCACCGCCTTCGATACCCGCATGACCGCGCTGTCGGTGTACGGCCTGAGCTTCGCGCTGCCGGCCTTCGCCCTGCTCAAGGTGGTGCTGCCGGCGTTCTACGCCCGCCAGGACACCCGCACCCCGGTGCGGGCCGGCCTGGTCGCGCTGGTGGCCAACATGGTCTTCAACTTCGTCCTGCTGGCCGTGCTGTACCACGTGATGGTGCCCGAAGCGCTGAAGGCGCAGGGCGTGTGGGTGGCGCTGGGCAAGCAGCCGGGCCTGCACCTGGCGCTGGGCATTGCTAGCGCGCTGTCCAGTTACCTGAATCTTGGCCTGCTCTGGTACTGGCTGGGCAAGACCGACGTGTACCAGCCCAAGGCCGGCTGGGGCGGCTACGTGACCCGCCTGGGCCTGGCCTGCGCGGCCATGGTGGCGGTGCTGCTGGGCCTGCTGCAGCTGATGACCGACTTCACCGACATGGACAAATGGCACCGGATCGGCAACCTCGCGCTGCTGGTCGGCGGCGGCGGCCTGACCTACCTGCTGGCCCTGGTCGCCATGGGCTTCCGCCCGCGTCACCTGCGCGAGCATTGATCCAAGCCCCAGCCATCACCATCTCGGGCAAAGCGGGTAGAGCCACGCCCTGCGTGGCTGCCCCGGACACCCGGCTATACTTGCCGGTCATGCATTGCAACAGATGGGCCCGGGTGGGCCGGATTCCGATCAGATGACCAGGTTGTTCAGAAGCATCGAAGGCGGGCCTTTGTTCCCGCACGGAAGCGTGGTCTGCATCGGCGCATTCGACGGCCTGCACCTTGGCCATCGTGCGCTGGTGCGGCATGCGGCGGCGCGTGCCCGCGCGCTGGGCGTGCCCGCCGTGGCGGTCGCGTTCGAACCGCTGCCGCGCGAATACTTCGCCCAGGGCGAGCCGCCGCCGCGGCTGACCCTGGCCCGCGACAAGGTCACGATCCTGCGCGATTTCGGCGTGGATGCCATCGGCCTGCTGCGTTTCGATGCGGCCATGGCCGCCATGCCGGCCGAAGCCTTCGTCGAACAGCTGCTGGTCAACCGGCTGGGCGCGCGCGAAGTGTGGATTGGGCCGGAATTCTGCTTCGGCAACCGCCGTCGCGGTGACCTGGCCCTGCTGCAGGCCATGGGCGCCGAACGCGGCTTCACCGCCGGCGAAATCGACCCGGTGGATTTCCACGGCGAGCGCATCTCCGCCACCCGCATCCGCCAGCTGCTGCGCGAAGGCGATTTCGCCCATGCCGCAGACCTGCTCGGCCGCCCGTATGCGATCGGGGGCAGGGTAGTGCGCGGGCGCCAGCTCGGCCGCACCCTCGGCTTCCCCACCGCCAACCTGCGTTTCCCGAAAACGCCGGCGCTGGCGGGCATCTATGCCACCTGGGTGCACGGCGTGTTCGACCAGCCGTGGCCGTCGGTATCCAGCTTCGGCACCCGTCCCACCGTGGACGGGGTGGAGCCGCTGCTGGAAGCGCACCTGTTCGATTTCCAGGGCGACCTGTACGGTCGGCATATCCAGGTTGAGTTCGTCGCCAAGCTGCGCGACGAAGAGAAGTTCCATGATCTGGCGGCATTGACCGACCAGATGCACCGTGACGCCGATCAGGCCCGTCACATCCTTTCCGAACACAGATTGCGAGCCACTGCGTGAGCCAGGACTACAAAGCCACCCTTCATCTGCCGGCAACCGAATTCCCGATGCGCGGCGACCTGCCCAAGCGCGAGCCGGGCATTCTGTCGCGCTGGGAAGACGAGGGCCTGTACGCCCGCCTGCGCGAAAACGCGCAGGGTCGCCCGCTGTTCGTGCTGCACGACGGCCCGCCGTACGCCAATGGCCAGATCCACCTGGGCCATGCGGTCAACAAGATCCTCAAGGACATCATCGTCAAGTCGCGCTACCTGGCCGGCTTCGATGCGCCCTACGTGCCCGGCTGGGATTGCCACGGCCTGCCGATCGAAATCGCGGTCGAAAAGAAGTGGGGCAAGGTGGGCGTCAAGCTCGATGCCGTCGCGTTCCGCCAGAAGTGCCGCGAATACGCCGAAGAGCAGATCGAACTGCAGCGCCGCGACTTCAAGCGCCTGGGCGTGATCGGCGATTGGGACAACCCGTACAAGACGTTGAGTTTCGATTTCGAAGCCAATGAAATCCGCGCGCTGTCCAAGATCTTCGCCAATGGCCACATCGTGCGCGGCGCCAAGCCGGTGCACTGGTGCTTCGACTGCGGCTCGGCGCTGGCCGAAGCGGAAATCGAGTACCAGGACAAGACCTCGCCGGCCATCGACGTGGCCTACGTGGCGCGCGATTCGGCGCAGCTGGCCGCGCGCTTCGGCGTGAGCCTGCCGGCCGATGTCGAGGTCGCCGTGCCGATCTGGACCACCACCCCGTGGACGCTGCCGGCCTCGCTGGCGGTGTCGCTGGGCGCGGATATCCAGTACGCCCTTGTCGAAGGCCCGGCCCACGCCGGCAAGCGCCGCTGGCTGGTGATCGCCGCCAGCCTGGCCGAGCGCGCCCTGCGCCGCTATGGCGTGGAAGACGTCGTGGCGCATGGCCATGCCGCCGGTGCCGCGCTGGAAAACCTGCTGCTGGCCCATCCGTTCTACCCGCAGCGCGATATCCCGCTGCTCAACGGCGCGCACGTGTCCGATGAAGACGGTACCGGTGCGGTGCACACCGCTCCCGGCCACGGCCAGGAAGATTTCGTGGTCAGCCAGCAGTACGGGCTGATGGACAACTACACCGCCGCCCAGATCAACCCGGTCGACGGCCGTGGCGTGTACCTGCCGTCCACCCCGCCCGCGGGCGAAGTGGTGCTGGCTGGCGTGCACCTGTGGAAGGCGCAGCCGCTGATCGTGGACGTGCTGCGCGATTCCGGCGCGCTGCTGTCGTTCGTGGAAATCGTGCACAGCTACCCGCATTGCTGGCGCCACAAGACCCCGGTGGTGTTCCGCGCCACCCCGCAGTGGTTCATCTCGATGGACAAGGCCAACCTGCGCAGCGATGCCATGGCCGCCATCGACAACGTCGGCTGGTTCCCGAGCTGGGGCAAGGCACGCATCGGCAGCATGGTCGATGGTCGCCCGGACTGGTGCATCAGCCGCCAGCGCACCTGGGGCGTGCCGATCGCACTGTTCACCCACCGCGAAACCGGCGAACCGCACCCGCGCACCGTCGAGTTGATGCAGCAGGTGGCCGACCGCGTGCAGGTTGGCGGCATCGACGTCTGGTACGCGCTGGACGCGGCCGAACTGCTGGGCGATGAAGCGGCGCATTACGAGAAGGTCACCGACATCCTCGATGTCTGGTTCGACTCGGGCGTCACCCATGAAGGCGTGCTGCTGGAGCGTGGCTTCGGCAAGCCGGCCGACCTGTACCTGGAAGGTTCCGACCAGCACCGCGGCTGGTTCCAGTCCTCGCTGCTCACCGGCGTGGCCATCGACAAGCACGCGCCCTACAAGCAGTGCCTCACCCACGGCTTCACCGTGGATGAGAAGGGCCGCAAGATGTCCAAGTCGCTGGGCAACGGCATCGAGCCGCAGGACATCATGAAGACCCTGGGCGCGGACATCCTGCGCCTGTGGATCGCCTCGGCTGACTACAGCAACGAAATGTCGCTGTCGCAGGAAATCCTCAAGCGCAACGCGGACGCCTACCGGCGCCTGCGCAACACCGCGCGCTTCCTGCTCGGCAACCTGGACGGCTTCGACCCGGCCCAGCACCTGGTGGCCCCGGCCGACATGGTCGCGCTGGACCGCTGGATCGTGCACCGCGCCTGGGAAGTGCAGGAGAAGATCAAGGCGGCGTACACCGGCTACAACATGGCCGAGATCGTGCAGCTGCTGCTGAACTTCTGCAGCGTGGACCTCGGCTCGCTGTACCTGGACGTCACCAAGGACCGGCTGTACACCATGCCGACCGACTCGCGCGGCCGCCGTTCGGCGCAGAGCGCGATGTACCACATCGCCGAAGCGTTCACCCGCTGGATCGCCCCGATCCTGACCTTCACCGCCGATGAGCTGTGGGGCTACCTGCCGGGCGAGCGCAAGGAAAACGTGCTGTTCGCCACCTGGTACGAAGGTCTGGTGCCGCTGCCGGCCGATGCCGCGATCAACGCCGCCGACTTCGACCAGCTGCTGGCCCTGCGCGAGCAGGTGGCCAAGGTGCTTGAGCCGATGCGCGCCAACGGTGCCATCGGTGCCGCGCTGGAAGCGGAGATCACCGTCGCCGCCAACGAGGAAACCGCTGCGCGTTGGCAGCCGCTGGCCGAGGAACTGCGCTTCCTGTTCATCAGTGGCGATGTCAGCGTGCGCCCGGCGACCACCGACGAGGTGTTCGTCAGCGCCCAGCCGACCACCAAGCAGAAGTGCGTGCGCTGCTGGCACTACCGTGCCGACATCGGCAGCGTGGCCGCCCACCCGGAACTGTGCGGCCGTTGCGCAAGCAACGTCGACGGTGCCGGCGAAGACAGGAAGTGGTTCTGATGGCCGCCGTACGTCCGCGTCCCAACGCACTGGTCTGGCTGCTGCTGTCGGCCGCCATCATCGGCCTGGACCAGTGGAGCAAGGCCTGGGTGCTTTCCAGCCTGCCCGAGTACCAGCCGGTGGCCGTCATCGACGGCTTCTGGAACTGGTACCGCACCTACAACACCGGCGCAGCGTTCAGTTTCCTGAGCGACGCCGGTGGCTGGCAGCTGTGGTTCTTCACCGCACTGGCGGTGGGCATCAGCGGCCTGATGGCCTTCTGGCTGTCGCGCACCCCGCGTGCCCACTGGCGCAGCGCCGTGCCGTACGCCCTGGTGATCGGCGGGGCCATCGGCAACGTCATCGACCGCCAGGTGCACGGCCACGTGGTCGATTTCATCCAGTGGTACGTGGGTGAGCACTACTGGCCCTCGTTCAACATCGCCGATGCGGCGATCGTGGTCGGCGCCGTGGGTATTGCGGTGTTTGGCCTGTTCGACGGCAAGACCGAGAAAAAAGCGGGATAATTCCCTCCAGTTCCCTGTATCAACCGGCCCCGGCCGGCCGGAGTATCTGACCGATGGATGTGTTGCTCGCCAATCCGCGTGGTTTCTGTGCCGGTGTCGATCGTGCGATCGAGATCGTCAAGCGCGCGATCGAGACCCTGGGTGCGCCGATCTACGTGCGCCACGAGGTCGTGCACAACCGTTTCGTGGTCGATGACCTCAAGCGCCGGGGCGCCATCTTCGTTGAAGAACTCGACGAAGTGCCCGATGGCAACACCGTCATCTTCAGCGCCCACGGCGTTTCCCAGGCCGTGCGCCAGGAAGCCGAGCGGCGCGGGCTGAAGGTGTTCGACGCCACCTGCCCGCTGGTGACCAAGGTCCACCTGGAAGTGGCGCGGCACTGCCGTGCCGGCCGCGACGTGGTGCTGATCGGCCACGCCGGGCACCCGGAAGTGGAGGGCACCATGGGCCAGTGGAGCCGCGAACGCGGCACCGGCACCATCTACCTGGTGGAAGACGTCGAGGACGTTGCCACCCTGGTGCTGGACCAGCCGGAAAACTTCGCCTACACCACCCAGACCACGCTGTCGGTGGATGACACCCGCGGCATCATCGAAGCCCTGCGCACCCGCTTCCCGGCCATGCAGGGCCCGAAGAACGACGACATCTGCTACGCCACCCAGAACCGCCAGGATGCCGTGCGCGACCTGGCCAAGCGCTGCGACCTGGTACTGGTGGTGGGCTCGCCGAACAGCTCCAACTCCAACCGCCTCAGCGAACTGGCACGCCGCGATGGCGTGGAGTCGTACCTGATCGACGGCGCCGACGAGATCGACCCGGCCTGGGTGCTGGGCAAGAAGCACATCGGCCTCACCGCCGGCGCCTCCGCGCCGCAGGTGCTGGTGGATGGCGTGATCGAGCGGCTGAAGGAGTTGGGTGCCACCGGCGTCGGCGAACTCGAAGGCGAACCCGAATCGATGGTGTTCGCACTGCCCAAGGAGCTGAGGCTGCGCCTCATCTCCTGACCTACCCGGTAGGGTCGCATCCCAATCGACCGCCGATAACAACGCCTCGCGCGACGAAGGCATGACCTTTGGCCATGGGGCTGTGCATCTTCGAGGTCTAGCATCGATCAATTCGAATGCCGGAATCCCCCTCGATGAAACTGCGTGCCGCCGTCCTCTCCGTGCTTCTCGCCGCCACCGCCACCGGTGCCCAAGCGCAGACGCCACCGCCGCAGGACGTCGCCTTCCCGGGCACCCTGCGCATCGACGTGGACGCACGCGACATCGGCCGCCGCATCTTCAAGGTCAAGGCCACCGTGCCGGCCCAGCCGGGCCCGCTGACCCTGCTGTACCCGCAATGGCTGCCCGGCGCGCATTCCCCCAGCGGCCCCATCGATAAACTCGCCGGCCTCGTCGTCACCGCCAACGGTAAACCGCTGGCCTGGAAGCGCGACCCGTACAACGTCTACGCCTTCACCGTGGACGTCCCGCAAGGCGCCAGTGAGGTCGTCGCCAACTTCAACTTCCTCTCCTCGCAGGGCGCAGGGCAGGGCCGGGTGGTCATGACCCCGGAAATGCTCAACCTGCAGTGGAACGCCAACTCGCTGTACCCGGCCGGCGTGATCACCCGCAACATCCAGGCCCAGGCCAGCGTCACCCTGCCGCCGGGCTGGGCCTACGCCACCGCGCTGGACACCGAGCGCCGCGACGGCGACACCGTGGTATTCAAGCCGATCAGCTACGACCACCTGGTGGATTCGCCGCTGTTCGCCGGCCGCCACTACCAGCAGTTCGACCTCGACCCCGGCGCCAAGGTGCCCGTGCACCTCAACGTCTTCGCCGACGATGCCAAATCGCTGGTGGCCAAGCCCGAACAGCTGCAGGCGCACCGCGCGCTCGTGCAGCAGATGTACAAGCTCTACGGCGCGCGTCACTTCGACCGCTACGAATTCCTGCTCGCGCTCACCAGCAAGCTCGGCGGCATCGGCCTGGAGCACCAGCGCTCCAGCGAGAACAGCGGCGACACCGGCTACTTCACCGACTGGGACAAGACCTGGCTCGGCCGCGACCTGCTGCCGCACGAATTCAACCACTCCTGGAACGGCAAGTACCGCCGTGGCGCCGACCTGACCACCGCCAACTTCAACGTGCCCATGGGCGACAGCCTGCTGTGGCTGTACGAAGGCCAGACCCAGTTCTGGGGCCACGTGCTGGCCGCGCGCTCGGGCCTGTGGAGCACCGACCAGACCCGCGACATGCTGGCGAATGTCGCCGCCACCTATGACCGCGGGCGCCCCGGCCTGGCCTGGCGCAGCCTGCAGGACACCACCAACGACCCCACCATCGCCCAGCGCCGCGCCCTCGCGTTCCGCAACTACCAGATGAGCGAGGACTACTACTCCGGTGGGCAGATGGTGTGGCTGGACGTGGAAGGCAAACTGCGCGCCTTGACCGGCAACAAGCGCAGCATCGATGATTTCGCCAAGGCCTTCTTCGGCATGCACGACGGCGACTGGAACGTGAACCCGTATACGTTCGATGAAGTGGTCAGCACCTTGAACGGCATCGCCCCGTACGACTGGGCGGGCTTCCTGCGCGAGCGCCTGGACGGCCACGGCCCGCTCACCGGCGGGCTGGAAGCAGCGGGCTGGAAGCTGGTCTACACCGACACCCCGAACGATGCCTACAAGGCGCAGGAAACCCGCGCCAAGAACACCAACCTGCTGTACTCGCTGGGCGTGGCCGTCACCGACGGCGGCGCCATCACCGACGTGCTGTGGGACAGCCCCGCCTTCAACGCCGGCCTGGCCCCGGGCATGAGCGTGCTGGCGCTCAACGGCCGCGTGTTCAAGGGCGAAGACCTGAAGGACGCCGTGGCCGCCGCCAAGACCGACAAGGCGCCGCTCACCCTGCTGGTGCGCAACTTCGACCGCATCGACACCATCAAGCTCGATTATCACGGCGGCCTGCAGTACCCCTCGCTGCAGCGCATCGCCGGCAAGCCCGACCGCCTGGCCGAGCTGTGGAAGGCGCGATGAACCCGCGCCGCGACGTGCCGATTCTGCTGGCGGCGGTGGCCGCCATCATCGGCGCGTCGCTGGATGGCGACGGCCGCTGGCTGCACTGGATCGCCAAGCCGCTGGCCACGCTGCTCATCGCCGCCATCGTCTGGCGCGCCGATGCCGCACCGCCGGGTTACCGCCGCGCGATCCTGCTCGGCATGGCGTTTTCCTGCATCGGCGACATCGCCCTGATGCTCCCGTTCGACGCCTTCGTGCCGGGGCTGATCGCCTTCCTGCTCGCACACCTCTGCTACATCGTCGCCTTCCGCGCAGGCTTCAGGGCAGGGCGCGGCCTGCTGATCGCAGCCGCATTGCTCGCAGTATTCGCCGGCATCAACCTGGCCGGCCTGTGGCCGCTGCTCCCCAACGACCTGCGCATCCCGGTAGTGGTTTACGTAGTGGTGCTCGCGCTGATGGCCACACTCGCCCTGGCGCGCGCGTGGACGAAGAACGCGGCAACCCCCTCCGCAGGCACAAGCGCCCGCTGGGCCGCCATCGGCGCAGTCCTGTTCGTCATCAGCGACTCCGTACTAGCCTGGGACCGCTTCGGCGGCGGCCTCCCAGCCGCAACCCTGTGCGTACTAAGCACCTACTACGCAGCGCAATACTGCATAGCCCGCTCGGTGCGGTAACCGCGTCGGCGGCGCGGCTCACTGCCCAACATCCCCCGCCGACTCACACCGCTTCCCTTCCGCACACAACCGATCCAACAACGCCAACGCCACCCCATTGCTCCACCCAAACCCATCCTGCAACGGATACTCACCACCGCCGCCTCCGCCGGCCGACCCATCCACCACATACTTCTCCACCAACTTCCCCTCACGGTCATACACCGTCTGCACCGTCCGCAGGAACCGCACGCCAATCTGCCGCGCCAACGCATCCTGCCGATACCGCTGCAACCCATCCACCGCCACCCACTGCAACGGCGCCCACCCATTCGGCGCATCCCATTGCTGCCCGGTGTTCTCGGTGGTGGTCAACAACCCACCCGCACGCACCAACTGCGTCTCCACCGCCTCCGCAGTACGCCGCGCCTGCACCGGGCTCGCCACCTCCAACCACAACGGAAACAGCGCCGCAGCCGTAAGCGCAGGGCGGGGCGTACCACGCTCCAGATCCCGATCCGCATACCACCCCTGCCGCTCATCCCACAGCAGCGCGTTGATCGCCTGCTTGCGCTGCTCCGCCTGCCGCGCGAAATCCCGCGCCGCCGAACGCTCCCCGGCCGCACGACTCGCCCGCGCAATCGTCGTCTCCAGATGGAACAGCAGGCTGTTCAGATCCACCGGCACGATCTCCGTGGTGTGGATGCTTCCCAGCTCCGCCGGATGCACCAGCCACCGCGAACTGAAATCCCATCCCGATTCCGCCCCGGCTCGCAGATCGCGATACACCTGCGACGGCGCCCGATCCGGCACCGTGGCGGCCGTCGCCAGATCATCCGTCCACGACTCGGTACGCGGCACCGCCCGCGCATCCCAGTAGCGGTTGAGCAGGCTGCCATCATTCATCCGCACCACACGCTCACTGGCCGCCCCAGGCGCCAGCCCTTCCGCCCCACGCATCCAGAACGCATGTTCCGTGCGCAGCTGCGGCAGATACCGGCGATACGCCTCATCCCCCTCATGCGTAGCCAGCAGATCCACCATCAAGCTGAAGAACGGCGGCTGCGACCGGCTCAGGTAATAGCTGCGGTTGCCATTGGGAATGTGCCCGTACTGGTCCAGCTGCCAGGCAAAGTTGTCCACCATGTCGCGCACCTGCTGCCAGCGCCCGCTGGAGGCCAGGCCGAGCAAAGTGAAGTAGCTGTCCCAGTAGTACACCTCGCGGAAGCGCCCGCCCGGCACCACATACGGCTTGGGCAGCGGCAGCAGCGAACCGCGCGGGTCCACGGTGTCGGTGGTCCGGGTCAGCACCGGCCACAGCCCCTCGATATGCGCGCGCAGGGTTTCCCCGGCAGGTGGCACGTAAGCGGCTGACTCCGTGGGGACGGTGAAGTGCGTGGCCACGAAGGCGGGCAGGGCGTAGTCCGGTTGGGCCTGGGCCTGCCCCCATTCCGCCAGCAGCGCGTCGGCATCCGACTTCGGCACCGCATCGGCGAAGGTCTTCTGATCCTTGAACAGGCGGGCCCGCTGCACCTGCTGGAACAGGGGCTGCCACTGCTGGTCCGGCGGCTGTGGGGCTTGGACGGGCGCCTGGGCACCGGCGGAGGCGGAATAGAGCAGCGACGCCAGCAGTAGGCCGGCCAAGCGGGGGCATGGGTTCATGGGCGGTTTCCAGACGGCAACAGCCCGACTGTAGGGGCGGGAGCGTCAACAAAGGGTGCGCCGGGGCCGCCAATTGACCCGCCCGGCCGCTCCCCTTAGAATTGCCTGCTCAGCCGGAATAGCTCAGTTGGTAGAGCGGCGCATTCGTAATGCGTAGGTCGTAGGTTCGATTCCTATTTCCGGCACCAGTTCCAGCAAAAGCCCCGGCCTTGGTCGGGGCTTTTTGTTTTCCAGGATCCCTGGGTCACCTGCGCTCCCCGGGGGACATGGTCACGCCGGGATCGCCCCGATATTTTTTCTGGGTGCTAGCATCCCACGCATGACGCCATCCAGGTGTTTAGTTGCGTGTCTACGGCGAACTGGGGCGCGGTGCGTGTCGAAATGCACGAGGTAGGGTTTATGCCGGGGAAATTGCCATGATGCTTATGATCATCTTTTCAGTAGCATTCGTATCTGTCGTCAGTTATCTGATTCTGTTCTTTCGGTTCAGTAGTCGATTTCCCCGGATGTATCCCGAGTTGTGGAAAGACCTGGGCTGCCCTGAATCGCTGGGATTGAGTGGCCAGTCAACTTACCTTGCCGTCGTGCTGGGGATGGAGAGCAGGGCGCCGTTACACGCGTTGCAGAAAGTTCGCAGCGAGATGCTGCTCATACGCGTTCTATTGGGGCTGACCGTCGCAGCTTTCGTTGCGGCCGCGTTTATGACCGCATAGTTCATGGCACACCAGTTCAAGGTGAAGTTATCAATGCACGATTGGACGCTCTTGGATATGAGGGTTGATTGGGGTAGCAGCGAGGTCGAGCTTGGCGTGCTCGATGGATCGTCTTCGCATCGATCGATAGTGTTCAAGGGTCTGCGCGAGCTGTCGGTAGACAGGCGTGAACACTGGGGTCCAAGTCGCTCGGTCAATGACGCTTCCTGGATCAGTGCGGAAAGCGAAGATGGCATCTCAATGAAGTTTGAAATGCAGACCGGCGGGATCATCAGCATCTCCGCGGCCTCATGCGAAGTGGATGGTATGCCCCACACGGGCGTCTTCCGGGAGTGATTGGATGGCGAAACGTATCCGAATCCTCGTTTGGGGTCAGGCGCGAGCGATGGGCAGGACTCTGGCCGTCGTGGTGCTGTGCATGGCCACGGGTGCGTGCGTGGGCCCCACCCGTTACGCAGCGCCGGGCAGCTTCAGTCTTTCGGTAACGGACAATCCGGCAGACAAGCAATTCGACCTGGTCCTGAACTCCGCCGCCAATGCGCCCCTTTGTCTTGCGAAGGAAACGTGGCCGGCAGAATCCGGCGTACCATTGGGCTTCGATGGCGCGGTTCTGCAGGCGCCTTCCGGTTCAAGGTCCCTACAGTCCACCGGCAGCGCTTACTGCCCGGGCGGATGCGGCGAGCTGCGGATCGAGCCGGGCCGGCCCTTGCGTGGGGTGGTGCCGTATCGGCTCTTTGGGGATGAAGGGGCTATCGGTGCGGAAGCGCAGCGCACGCTTCGGTTTGAAGTTCACCCCTGGCTCTGCGGGCGCTGAGCCTTCACGCCCGCCGCGCAGCCCGGTACCATCCAAATACACCGCATGGCGCTGGGGAGCGGCCTGCGTTGATCCGTTCTGCAGTTGCCCAAAGGAGTGGCATCCATGGAAGCACCGTGTCGCGCAATCATCACTGCGGTCCTGTCGCTCGGCCTGTGCGCATCGTCGGCCGCACTGGCAGACGTGGCGCCATCAGCGTCCGCGAAAGCGGAAGGCACGCTGGATGTGGCCACCGTGCTCCGCCAGACCCGCGAGCTGGAACGCGCACCGGCCAGTGCTGATGCGGAGCAGAAGCGCATGGTGCTGGCCCGCTGGTTGCAGGATACAAAGGATTACGAGGTCCTGGTCTGCGAAATACTCCCGTTGCCACAGGCCGAGAACGGTGCACCAAGCCCGATCGGCGCGGAACTTATCGTGCAGATGATGCTGGGCAACGCTGCCTACCAGATAGAGCACGGCACCGGCACTGACGAGTTTCCCCGTCAGGTGGCCGGGGTGAAGAGCCTGCTGCGAGCCTACAGCGCTTATCTGGCAAACGATCCAGCATTGCGTTTGTCGGCGCTGGACCGGCTCGTCGAAATCCAGAAGGCCGGCAATCTGGAGGGGGCGCTCAAGCCCGCGTACGAGGCGAGCTGCGCGAAGGGCAAGGAAACGCCGTTCCTTGGCGGCTATCTGCGTGAATCCCATGTGGTGTACCCGCTCGGTATCGGCGCCTGGAAGATGGTCGGCGAGCGGCGGTATGACGAACCCGAGGCGGGTGCTTCGGTACGCTATCAGCGGGACGGGGACACTTCGGGCTGGATCGACGTGTTCTTCTATCCGGTAGGCGCGATTTCCGCCGAGCAGGTCGCACAGGTCGCAGCGTCCGAGCGTGCGGGGCTATTGGAATCCTGGGCCAAGGAACTCGGTGGCAAGCCAATGACGTCGTTGTCTACCTTCACCATGCCGTTGGCCAAGGGCGAGGTGAGCGCCACCCAATCGCCGCGCCCGGCGAACGTCACCGCGCGTGCAGTGGACTTTACCTATACGCGCAAGGACATCACCTACGGTTCCGCGATGGTGTTCCTGGTGGATCGCCTGTACGCCATCAAGTTTCGCTACAGCGCCGATGCGTCTGCCATCCCGCGCAAACAGGTGCGCCGTGATCTTGAGGCATTCTCGCGGCAGCTGGTTGCCGGCCTGGACATCAGCAGTACAGGTGCCTGCGGACAGCCAGCGATGTTCGACAACGGGAAGCGTGCGGATGGCTGTGTGGGGGTGGATGCGATCCAGCCGGTGGTGAATGAGGGCTGGCGCGAGCTGCGGTTCGAGTACGGCAGCAGGTAACAGGCTTGGCCCGCTTTATCGACGATTGCCCAGTCGGCCAAACAGCAGTTGCCTGAGGTAGCCGCCCATGAAGCCTGCCACGGCGGCCCCGGCCCCAAGGCGGATGATGCGTAGTGGCCCCGCCGCGTGCGCCCGCAGCCATGGCAGCACGGCCACCAGTTGCGCGCCCAGCAGCAGCGCCAGGACGTCCAGCCCGATGGTATCCAGCAACAGTGCCAGCGGCAGCAGCTCAAGATTGCAGGCGAGCAGCAGCACTACCACTGTGGTGGCGGCGGCCAGCAGCTTGGCTCTGGAGATCTTCGACATCGGGGGCTTCCCAAGGGCGGTGATATTGCAGTGGGGGCAGGTGGGGGCGCTTCAATGTCCGGTTTGATGCTACGCCAGCCATCGGGTTACTGTCTGGGCGTACCCGCAGAGGCTCCCCCATGAAAACCGCCGTCTTCAGCGCTCGTCCTTACGACCGCCGCTTCCTTGAGGAGGCCAATGCGCGCGACCATTCGGGGCAGGGCTTCGAGTTCGCCTATTTCGATGTGGCGCTGGACGCCTCCACGGTGGGGCTGGCCCAGGGCTTCGATGCGGTCTGCGTGTTCGTCAACGACCGGCTGGACGCGCCGGTACTGAATGCCCTGCACGCGCTTGGCGTGCGCGCGGTGCTGCTGCGCTGCGCCGGCTTCAACAACGTGGATATCGCCACTGCCGGGAAGCTGGGGTTGTTCGTCGCCCGCGTACCGGCTTATTCGCCCGAGGCCGTGGCCGAGCACGCGCTGGCGCTGATCATGACGCTCAACCGGCAGACCCACCGCGCCTACAACCGGGTGCGCGAGGGCAACTTCATGCTCGATGGGCTGCTGGGCCGCACGCTGCATGGCAAGACGGCGGGCATCGTGGGCACCGGCAAGATCGGGCTGGCCACGGCGCGCATCCTGCATGGCATGGGCTGCACGGTGCTGGGCTTCGATCCGTACCCGTCGCCGGCATTCGATGCCTTCGGTGAAAGCGTATCGCTGGAAACGTTGCTGGCCCGCTCGGATATCGTCTCCCTGCATTGCCCGCTCACCCCGCAGACCCATCACCTCATCAACGAGGAATCGCTGGGGCTGATGAAGCCCGGCGCGATGCTGGTCAATACGTCGCGCGGCGCCTTGGTCAACACCGATGCGGTGGTGCGCGCGCTGAAGTCGCGGCATCTTGGCCACCTGGCCATTGATGTGTACGAGCAGGAAAGCGCGCTGTTCTTCCAGGATCTGTCCGGCGAGATCATCGATGATGATCTCTTCCAGCGCCTGATGACCTTCCCGAATGTGCTGGTCACCGGGCACCAGGGCTTCTTTACCGTTGAAGCGCTGCAGGAGATCTGCGGCATCACCCTGCGCAACCTGTGCGATTTCGCCAACGGGGCGGAATGCCAGAACAGGGTGGTGGCTGCCTAGGCTGGCCCTGCAGGGCTCAGGCCAGCTTGTCGGGACACGTAGCAACCATCGTCGCGCTGTTCTGCACCGGTACCCAGGAGCGTGAACTGCCGTTTTGCGTGGTTTCCATGTACTTCTCCGTTACCTGGTAGACGCGGAGGTAGCCACTGCTCTTTCCGCACCACTGGCTTACCCGGGTAGATCCCGGCTGCCACCGCGCATCCGTGGTTTTCGGCGGGTAGGAGAACTGCTCGATAAGGCCAGTAATGCCCGGCTGCTTGATGGCGTCCAGGTACTGGATGCCTGCGGCACGTGCCTCGGTGGATTCCGAGGCGGCCATCGTCTGGAAGGTCGTGGTAAGCCGTTCGACAAAGGACGCCTTGTCGACGTCCGTTGAAACCTGCGTTGCTGCGAGCGAGGTTTGTTCAACCGGTGCGGCTGCGGTGGCTGCCCCCGGGATTGAGGCCAGCAAAATCGTTCCAATCAATAGTGAGTTGCCAATCAACGTTACGTTCATTGAGACTTCCTGGTGTCTGGACGCGGGAACGGCAGCTCGGACGCTAGGTCAGTATCCGGGGGGCTGTCAAATGATCCCCGGTTATCGATCTTCCACTTCGACATAGCGCACGACGGGCTTCTCGACATTCTCACGGACGGGCGGGTCGTCGTTCCACAGCGGGCGCAGGAGAATCTGGCCGGGAGTGGCTTCAATTCTTACGTGCACGCCCACCTCGAAGCCGAACTTGCGCAGCCAGGCGCCGCGCAGGGTAACCATGGGGTAGGGGCCGAAGTGGTCGCGGTCGTCCTCACCCAGTTGAGGCACGGCGCGTACGTTGTGGTGATAGCTGGGGGTGTAGCTGGGTGCGCAGCGGGGTAACAGCAGGATGACTTCTTCTTCGTCTTCGGGCCACTGGACGGGTTTGGGTTTCATCTTCGCTCCTCCAACAGGGAATGGCCCTCGCCGGTCAGGGCGAGGGCGTCGGGAGGTCAAAACCGTGCAAGCCAGACGGCGGGTGTATTCCCCCGTGAGGGGTCTTGTATTAGCCACCCTCCCGACATGGGACATCCTCAATTTTGGCTCACCGGAGTTTTGAGCTCCGGGGAGAACCTTGCCCGCGGACGTCGAAGAAGCGAAATCGATTGTGTCTCTTGGGTTTGCGATTTCAGTAGGCTGTATCTACTGGTTGTCGGGTGTGGCACGGAAATGCGGGAAATGCGGTGTTTGTGTGTGAGCCAGGGCACAAAAAATGTTGTTCGCCGGCGTGCATCATTTGGTTTGGAGGGTGTTTCGGGGCGTCGTAATCGGTCCGGTGGGCGCGAGTGGCGCGTGGGGTGGGTGAGATCAAGAGCAGTTTTGATCGGGGTTCATGCGTTACCGGGTGTGGGTGGTGCGAGGGCAGTCGTTTGGGAACCGACCCTACGGCGCCTCGGGGTCCGACGGCCTTGTGCCCGGCCCGGCAGTCCGGTGTTCGTTCGCGGTGTACCCGGTTGCGCGCGCGAGGGCGGGTTGGGGTGGTCTGGCGGCCGGGCAGGGTCGGTGGCACCGATCGCCGGCGTGAACGATTCATGTCTATACATGACGGCCAAGGTGTGCCGATCCGGGCAGTCTGCGCGCAGTGCGACAACGTGTCGCAGCCGTTTCCGGGCCTTTCCTGCGCCAGATCATTGTCAATGCCTTTCTTAAATGGTGCGTGACGGCATAAAATTAGGGGGCTGACATGAACGTCCTCCGTGCCGCCCCCTTGGGACCGGTACACCCGGCTTTGGCCGGAGGGGCGCGCTTGAGAAGGCATTCCCTACGCAATTGGATCGACCGATGATTCCGTTGAAATCCCTTGGGCGCTGGCTGCGCCCGGGCCTGCTGTTCGCGTTGTCCGTGTTCATGACGGGCTGCAGCTCGGCCATTCTGGCCCCGAAGGGCCAGGTCGGCCACGATCAGAAGACCCTTCTGATCACGGCCACCGTGCTGATGCTGCTGGTCGTCGTGCCGGTCATCATCATGACCCTCGCCTTCGCCTGGAAGTACCGTGCCTCCAACACCAAGGCCCGTTACGAGCCGAAGTGGTCGCACTCCACCGCGATCGAAGTGGTCGTCTGGTCGATCCCCTGCATGATCGTGCTGGTGCTGGCCGTGCTGACCTGGCGGTCTTCGCACTCGCTGGATCCGTACCGTCCGCTGGAGTCCGATACCAAGCCGGTGGTGATTGAAGCCATTTCGCTGGACTGGAAGTGGTTGTTCATCTACCCGGAAGAGAACATCGCGACGGTCAACGAAATCACCTTCCCGGTGAACACCCCGCTGAACTTCAAGATCACGTCCGATTCGGTGATGAATGCCTTCTTCATCCCGCACCTGGGCAGCATGATCTACTCGATGACCGGCATGGAGACCAAGCTCCATCTGATCGCCAACGAGACCGGCACCTTCCCGGGCATGTCCTCGCACTACAGCGGCGCGGGCTTCAGCAAGATGCATTTCGACGCCAACTCGGTGACCGAAGCCGAATACCAGGCATGGCTGGCCAAGGTGCGTGCGCAGAGCACCCCGATGGACCAGGCCGCCTTTGGCGCGCTGGTGGCCGACAAGAACCACGACTGGCACCCGGTGACCTACTTCGGTACCACCGAAACCGGTCTGTTCGACTGGGTCGTTGCCCGCCACATGGGTGACAACCAGCACTACGGCATGGACCACAAGGCCATGGATCACAAGGGCATGTCGCACGGCGCCGAGGGCGAAAGCCACGAAGGCCACGAGATGCCGGCCGGTGCCCATGACATGCCGGCCGACCATGCCGAACACACTGCAGACGAGCACGCCGCCGCCGGTCACGCCGGCCACGCAGGCTCGGGAGAATAAGCATGAATCCGTTGGGCAAACTGACATTCGCTGACATCCCGCACGACCCGATCATCATCTCCACGCTGGTTGGCGCGGGGATCGGTGGCCTGCTCGTGCTGGCCCTGATCACCAAGTTCAAGCTGTGGGGCTATCTCTGGAAAGAGTGGTTCACCTCGGTTGACCACAAGAAGATCGGCGCGATGTACCTCATCGTCGCCTTCGTCATGCTGCTGCGCGGCTTTGCCGACGCCATCATGATGCGTACCCAGCAGGCCATCGCCGCCAACGGCGCCGAAGGCTTCCTGCCGCCGCACCACTACGACCAGATCTTCACCGCCCACGGCGTGATCATGATCTTCTTCGTGGCGATGCCGCTGATCACCGGCCTGATGAACGTCGTGGTGCCGTTGCAGATCGGCGCGCGCGACGTGGCCTTCCCATTCGTCAACTCGCTCAGCTTCTGGCTGTTCGTGGCGGGCGCGGGCCTGGTGATGATCTCGCTGGGCGTGGGTGAATTCGCGCAGACCGGCTGGCTGGCCTTCCCGCCCTTGTCGGGCAAGGAGTTCAGTCCAGGGGTAGGTGTCGATTACTACATCTGGGGCCTGCAGGTAGCAGGTCTAGGCACCACACTGAGCGGTATCAACTTCTTCATCACCATCCTGAAGATGCGTACCCCGGGCATGAAGCTGATGCACATGCCGGTGTTCACCTGGACCGCGCTGGTCACCAACGTGCTGATCATCGCCGCCTTCCCGGTGCTGACCGTCACCCTGGTGCTGCTGACCCTGGACCGTTACCTGGGCACGCACTTCTTCACCAATGACGGTGGCGGCAACGCCATGCTGTACATCAACCTGATCTGGATCTGGGGTCACCCGGAAGTCTATATCCTGGTGCTGCCGGCCTTCGGCGTGTTCTCCGAAGTGATCGCCACGTTCTCGCGCAAGGCGCTGTTCGGCTACAAGGGCATGGTGTACGCCACCGCCTGCATCGGCGTGCTGTCGTTCATCGTGTGGCTGCACCACTTCTTCACCATGGGTTCGGGTGCCAACGTCAATGCCTTCTTCGGCATCACGACGATGATCATCTCCATTCCCACCGGCGTGAAGATCTTCAACTGGCTGTTCACCATGTTCCGCGGCCGCGTGCAGTTCACCAGCCCGGTGCTGTGGACGATCGGCTTCATGGTCACCTTCACCATCGGCGGCATGACCGGCGTGATGCTGGCGATCCCGGCCATCGACTTCGTGCTGCACAACAGCCTGTTCCTGATCGCCCACTTCCATAACGTCATCATCGGCGGCGTGGTGTTCGGCATGTTCGCCGGTATCACCTACTGGTGGCCGAAGATGTTCGGCTTCCGCCTCAACGAGGCCTGGGGCAAGCGCGCGTTCTGGTGCTGGTTCATCGGCTTCTACGTGGCCTTCATGCCGCTGTACATCCTGGGCTTCATGGGCATGACCCGCCGCATGCAGAGCTACCCGAACCCGGAATACCAGCCGCTGCTGGTCATTGCGATGGTCGGTGCGTTCATCATCGGTGCCGGCATCCTGTGCCAGATCATCCAGGTGGCCGTGTCCATCCGCGACCGCAAGAAGACCGCCGACCTGACCGGCGATCCGTGGGATGCCCGTACGCTGGAGTGGGAAACCTCTTCGCCGCCGTCGTTCTACAACTTCGGTTCGCTGCCCAAGGTCACCGAGCTGGACGACTTCTGGGAGCGCAAGCAGCGTGGTGAGGCGTGGGAACGCCCGGCCAAGTACACCGACATCCACATGCCGCGCAACACCGGTACCGGTGTGGTGATTGGTGCCTTCAGCCTGGTCTTCGGCTTCGCGATGATCTGGCACATCTGGTGGCTGGCCATCGTTGGCCTGGTCGGCATGATCGGCACCTTCATCTGGCGCACCTTCGACAAGGACGTGGATTACTACGTGCCGGCTGCCGAAGTGGAGCGGATCGAAAATGAGCACCGCCGTCACCTGCAGGCGCAGGGTCTGGTGAAATCGGAGTTGCAGGCATGAGCAGCACTATCGCCAACAACGTGAACCACGGGCACGCCGCACACGCGGCGGCCCATGGCCATGATGACCACGAGCACCACGACACCGGCGAGAACACCGTCTTCGGTTTCTGGGTGTACCTGATGAGCGACTGCCTCATCTTCGCCAGCCTGTTCGCGACCTACATCGTGCTGGCCGGCGGCACCAACGGTGGCCCGGGTCCGAAGGACCTGTTCGACCTGACCTTCGTAGCGTGGGAAACCACGCTGCTGCTGGTGTCCTCGCTGACCTTCGGCCTGGGCATGATCGCGCTGCACAAGCACAAGGTTGGCCAGATGTACCTGTGGCTGGGCCTGACCTGGCTGCTGGGCTTCGGCTTCATGGTCATGGAAGTGTGGGAGTTCAACCACCTCATCCATGAGGGCTTCGGTCCGGACCACAGTGCGTTCCTGTCGGCGTTCTTCGCGCTGGTGGGCACCCACGGCCTGCACGTGAGTGCCGGCCTGCTGTGGCTGCTGATCATGTTCATCCAGATCAAGCAGAACGGCCTGACCCCGACCAACAAGACCCGCATGGCGTGCCTGAGCCTGTTCTGGCACTTCCTGGACCTGATCTGGATCGGCGTGTTCTCCGTCGTCTACCTGAAGGGAGCGCTGTAATGGCCGCACATGACAATCACGCACACGACCACGGTCATGGCGCCGCCGGCGAAAGCCACGGCAGCGTCAAGTCCTACCTGGTTGGTTTCCTGTTGGCCGCGGTGCTCACCATCATTCCCTTCTGGGCGGTGATGAAGGGCGGCCTGCCGGTCTTCACCACGGGCGTCATCATCGTGGTGGCGGCCATCCTGCAGATCTTCGTGCACCTGATCTTCTTCCTGCACCTGAACCGCTCGTCGGAACAGCGCTGGAACGTCAGTGCGGCGGCCTTCACCGTCGTGGTGATCGGCATCATCGTCGCCGGCACGCTGTGGGTGATGCACAACATGAACGTGCACATGATGCATTGAGGTCCACCGACCGCATGCATGCAGAAAGGCCGCCCCAAGGGGCGGCCTTTTTGTTTGGGTCGGCGTTGGGTTGCGGGGTTACGCGGCGTTGCGCAGGAACTCGTCGGCGGCCACCGGCTTGCCCAGGTGGTAGCCCTGAAGGAGGTCGCAGCCCAGTGCGTTGAGGTAATCGCGCTGGCCGGCCGTTTCCACGCCTTCGGCCACGATCTGCAGCTGCAGTGAACGCCCCAGCGCGATGATCGAGGACACAATCGCGGCATCTTCAGCGTTGTCTTCCAGATCGCGCACGAACGCACGGTCGATCTTCAGTTCGGTGGCCGGCATGCGCTTGAGGTACAGCAGGCTGGAATAGCCGGTGCCGAAATCATCGATGGAGATGTTCACCCCCATCGCGGTCAGCCCGTGCAGGATCTGCAGGCTGGCTTCCACATCCTGCATGGCCGTGGTTTCCGTCACTTCCAGGGTGAGGTGGTGCGGGGCCAGGCCGTGCCTTTCCAGCGTGCGCTTCACCGTTTCCAGCAGCGTGGTCGAGGCGAACTGCAGCGGCGAGAGGTTCACCGCCATTGACCACGTCACGTGCCCGGCGTCATGCCACTGCCGCAGCTGCGCGCAGGCCTGGTCCAGCACCCAGTCGCCCAGCGGCAGGATCAACCCGCTGCGTTCGGCAATGGGAATGAAAGTGTCCGGGCCCAGCAGGCCCAGTTCGGGGTGCTGCCAGCGCACCAGCGCCTCGGCACCGATCAGCCCGCCGCCATCGGCCCGGAACTTGGGCTGGTAATGCAGCACCATTTCATCGCGCTGCACCGCGCGGCGCAGTTCCTGC
Source organism: Stenotrophomonas sp. FBCC-B152 (assembly GCF_059134105.1). Lineage (NCBI taxonomy): Bacteria > Pseudomonadati > Pseudomonadota > Gammaproteobacteria > Lysobacterales > Lysobacteraceae > Stenotrophomonas > Stenotrophomonas sp. FBCC-B152. The sequence continues at coordinate 756,712 of NZ_CP101442.1, forward strand.
AGCAGCTTGAGCTGGCGGTTGGCGCTGACGTGCATCGACTCGGTGAAGAACGTATAGCCGTTCCGCCCGGAATCCTTGGTGTGGTACATGGCCGCATCGGCGTGCGCCATCAGTTCGCGTTCGGTGGTGGCATCGGTGGGGTACATCGCGATGCCCAGGCTGGAGGTGACGTGCAGGTCATGCCCATCGATCTCGAACGGCTCGCCCACGCAGGCGATGATGCGCTCGGCCACCACGGCGGCATCCTCGGGCACATCCAGCTGGAACACGATGACGAACTCATCGCCGCCCAACCGCGCGAAGGTGTCGTGCCCGCGCAGCAAGCCGCTGACGCGCTGGCTCACTTCGATCAGCAGCTTGTCGCCCAGCTGGTGGCCGTAGGCATCGTTGATGGCCTTGAAGCCGTCCAGGTCGCAGAACATCACCGCGAAGCTGAAGTTGCGGCGCTTGGCCTTCTCAATGGTCTGTTCGATGCGGTCCTGCAGCAGCATGCGGTTGGGCAGCTGGGTGAGCGGGTCGTGCAGCGCGGCCTGCAGCAGCTTCTCGTTGGCCTGGGCCAGCGAATCGGCCAGCAGGCCGGTGCGGGTACGCATCTGGCGGTCGAACAGCGAGGCGATCAGCGCGATGCCCAGCGTGGCCAGGGTGGTGACGATGACCAGCACCGCCAGCCACTTGGTATCCAGGCCGTTGGCGTACACCGCGCCGCAGATGCTGCCTTCCGGGAAGTTGGCGGCGGCCATGCCGGTGTAATGCATGCCTACGATGGCCAGGCCCATGACCAGCGAGGCCAGCCCGCGCAGCAGCCCGGTATGGCGCTGCTGGCTGCGCAGCCGGAAGGCGATCCACAAGGCGGCACCGGCGGCGACGATGGCAATGAGCAGCGAAGCGGTGAACCACAGCGGGTCGTAGTCGATGCCGGGCTCCATCCGCATCGCGGCCATGCCCAGGTAATGCATGCAGGCGATGCCCAGGCCCATCAGCACCGCGCCGGCCACCAGGCGCGGCCACGGCAGTTCCGGGCGCGACACCAGCCACAACGCATATGCCGATGCGCCGACCGACGCGGCCAGCGAGTACAGGGTAATGGCGAGGTCGTAACCGACCGGGATCGGCAGGTGGAAGGCGAGCATGCCCACGAAGTGCATGGACCAGATGCCCAGGCCCATGGCGGCAGCGCCACCGGCCAGCCACCAGCGGGCCACACGGCCTTCGGTACTGGCCAGCCGGCCGGCCATGTCCAACGCGGTGTACGAGGCGAGGATGGCAACCAGCAGCGAGAAAACGACGAGACTCTGGCTGTAGGTGCCGGTCATGGAAAAGCCTGGGGGTACATGGGGAAGGGAAAGGCGCGGGCGCCCGCCACGGTATCGGCCGGGGCGGGGCAAGGTTGAGCGGGGGCGTTCAGCCGGCGGTTGGGCGCGCGTCTCGGTTGCTGCGACGCGGCTCGGCTATCCTGCCCGACAGACGATGAATTGGATTTGACATGGCCAAGCGGCTCACCGCCTACGTGTGCACCGAATGCGGCGCGGAATACAGCAAGTGGCAGGGGCAGTGCACCGAGTGTGGCGCCTGGAACGTGCTGAGCGAGATCACGCTGGAAAGCGCTGCGGCTACCAAGTCGCCGGCCGCGCGCCGCTCGGGCTGGGCCGGCAAGGTCGATGCGCCGAAGATCATGGCGCTCAAGGACGTGCAGCAGACCGAGCACCTGCGGGTAAGCACCGGCATCGGCGAATTCGATCGCGTGCTGGGGGGCGGCCTGGTCGAAGGCGCGGTGGTGCTGGTGGGCGGTGACCCGGGCATCGGCAAATCGACCCTGCTGCTGCAGGCGGTGGCGAAGATGGCCGCCACGCTGCCGGTGCTGTACATCACCGGCGAGGAATCGCTGTCGCAGGTGGCCGGCCGCGCGGTGCGGCTGGACCTGCCGCTGGACAACGTCAACGCGCTGGCCGAAACCCAGGTGGAAGCGATCCTGCAGCACGCCAGCGCGGCGCGGCCGAAGCTGATCGTGGCCGATTCGGTGCAGACGCTGTGGACGGAATCGCTGACCGCCGCCCCGGGCTCGGTCAGCCAGGTGCGCGAGAGCGCGGCGCGGCTGGTGCGCTTTGCCAAGGAAACCGGCACGGCCGTGTTCCTGGTGGGGCATGTAACCAAGGAGGGCGGCATCGCCGGCCCGCGCGTGCTCGAGCACATGGTGGATGCGGTGCTGTATTTCGAAGGCGAGAGCGGCAGCCGCTTCCGCCTGCTGCGCGCGTTCAAGAACCGCTTCGGTGCGGTGAACGAGCTGGGCGTGTTCGCGATGGGCGAGAAGGGGCTGAAGGAAGTCTCCAACCCCTCCGCGATCTTCCTGTCCGGTGGCAGCACCCGCCAGCCGGGCAGCTGCGTGATGGTCACCCGCGAAGGCACCCGGCCGCTGCTGGTGGAAGTGCAGGCGCTGGTGGATGCCTCACCGCTGTCGAACCCCCGCCGGGTGGCGGTGGGCCTGGAGCAGAACCGTCTGGCGATGCTGCTGGCGGTGCTGCACCGTCACGGCGGGGTGCTGGTGGGCGACCAGGACGTGTTCGTGAACGTGGTGGGCGGTATCCGCGTGCAGGAAACCGCCGTGGACCTGCCGGTGCTGCTGGCGGTGTTGTCCTCGCTGCAGGACCGGCCGCTGGCGGAGAAGACGATTGCCTTTGGCGAAGTCGGCCTGTCCGGCGAGATCCGCCCGGTGCCGAACGGCGAGGACCGCCTGCGCGAAGCGGCCACCCACGGCTTCAAACGCGCCATCGTGCCCAAGGCAAACGCGCCCAAGACGGGCAGCGTGAAGGGCATGGAAGTCATCGCCGTAGAGCGCCTGTCAGAAGCCATCGACGCGATCTAGCGGAATCGGCAGGTGCCGACCGTTGGTCGGTACGCGCTTACCGGGTATGCCCGAATACCAGTTCGATCACGAACTGGCTGCCGAAGAACGCCAGCAGCAGCAGCGCCATCGCGGTCAGCGTCCAATGCACCGCCTTGGCGCCGCGCCAGCCATACCGGCGGCGGCCGATCAGCAACGTGCCGAACACGATCCACGACAGCACGCTCAGCACGGTCTTGTGCACCAGCTTCTGCGCCAGCAGGTCGTCCACGAACAGCACCCCGGTCACCAGGGTCAGGGTGAGCAGGGCAAAACCCACCGCGATCACCCGGAACAACAGCGATTCCAGGTCCGCCAGCGGCGGCAGGGCACGCAGCCACGGGCGGAAATCGCGGCGGCGCAGGGCGCGTTCCTGCAGCCACAGCATGATCGCCAGCAGCGCGGCCACGCTCAGGGTGGCGTAGGCCAGCAGCGCCATCCAGGCGTGGGTGGCCAGCTGCCAGCCCAGCGGCCGGCTCGGTGCATGCCCGTAGCCGTGGTAGACGCACAGCACCGCTGCGGCCATCGGGAACACCAGCACGCCCAGCGCGGCCATGCGCCCGCGCGCGGCCACCAGCGAGGTCAGCCAGGCCATGCCCAGCCCGACCAGCGACAGCGCCGCGAAGAAGTGCATGTCCGGCCCGCCGCTGGTGTGCAGGGCCACCAGTGCGTGGTAGCTGCCGTGCAGGACCATCGCCGGCACCGCCGGCCACAGCCAGGTGGGCGAGCGGTTGGCGTCATCGCGCACCACCGCGCGCACCAGCAGGGCGGTGGCAGCCAGGTACAGGAGGGTCGCGATGAGAACGATTGTCATCGTGTCAGTTTCGCATACCCCCGGGCCGTCGGGGGAGTGCGGCGGACCCGCTATACTGTGCGTCTCTTTGTCTTTCGTTCTGAACAGGTTGCCTCCATGTTCGAGTCCCTGACCCAGCGCCTCTCCGGCACCATCGAGCGGCTGCGTGGCCGCGGTCGCCTCACCGAGGAAAACATCCGCGAGGCCACCCGCGAAGTCCGCATCGCGCTGCTGGAAGCCGACGTCGCCCTGCCGGTCGTGCAGGCCCTGGTCGAGCGCATCAAGGTGCGCGCGGTTGGCCAGGAAGTGCTCAAGTCGCTGACCCCGGGCCAGGCGCTGATCAAAGTCGTGCGCGACGAGCTGACCGCTGTGATGGGCTCGGCCGCCTCCGACCTGAACCTCAACGTGCCGGCCCCGGCCATCATCCTGATGGCGGGCCTGCAGGGTGCGGGCAAGACCACCACGGTGGGCAAGCTGGCCAAGCACCTGAAGGAAAAGCGCAAGAAGAAGGTGATGGTGGTGTCGGCCGACGTCTATCGTCCGGCTGCGATCGAGCAGCTGAAGACCCTGGCCGACCAGGTGGGCGTGCTGTTCTTCCCGTCCAGCGCCGACCAGAAGCCGGAAGCCATCGTGCGCGCGGCCATCGATGATGCGCGCAAGTCGTTCGTGGACGTGCTGCTGGTCGATACGGCCGGCCGCCTGGCCATCGACGAAGCGATGATGGCCGAGATCAAGGCCCTGCACGCGGCGGTGAACCCGGCTGAAACCCTGTTCGTGGTCGATGCCATGACCGGCCAGGACGCGGCCAACACCGCCAAGGCCTTCGGCGAAGCACTCCCGCTGACCGGCGTGGTGCTGACCAAGACCGACGGTGACGCCCGTGGTGGTGCCGCGCTGAGCGTGCGCTACATCACCGGCAAGCCGATCAAGTTCGTCGGCGTCAGCGAAAAGCCGGACGGCCTGGACGTGTTCCACCCGGACCGTATCGCCAGCCGCATCCTGGACATGGGCGACGTGCTGTCGCTGGTGGAGCAGGTCGAGCAGCAGGTCGACAAGGACAAGGCACAGAAGCTGGCCGAGAAGGTCGCCAAGGGCAAGAAGTTCGACCTGAACGACATGCGCGACCAGCTCGAGCAGATGCAGAACATGGGCGGCATCGGCGGCCTGATGGACAAGCTGCCGGGCCTGGGCCAGATCCCCGAGCACCTCAAGCAGCAGGTCAGCCAGGGCAAGGAAGTGCCGCGCATGATCGCCATCATTAATTCGATGACCAAGAAGGAACGCCGCAACCCGGGCCTGCTCAACGGCTCGCGCCGTGCCCGCATCGCGCGCGGTTCCGGCCTGACCCCGGCCGACGTCAACAAGCTGATGAAGCAGTATCAGCAGATGGAAAAGATGATGAGCAAGATGGCCGGCGGCGGCATGAAGGGCATGATGCGCAGCATGAAGGGCATGATGGGTGCCATGGGCGGCCGCGGCGGCCTCCCGTTCCGCTGAGCCCGCGCCATGCGGCGATCATGCGTAGGGACACGCCATGCGTGTCCACGGGACACCCGGCGTAGACTGTAAAGGTCGACCCCCAAGGTGCGCCCCGCATGACCGACCCGCGAATCCTCGAACGCGCCGACAACTTCTGTCGGCGTTTTTTATTGCAGTCCCCGATCCTGCTGGCCCCCATGGCGGGCGCTTGCCCGGTGACGTTGTCGGCCGTACTGGCCAACCACGGCAGCATGGGCGCCATGGGCGCGGTCCTCTCGCAGCCGCAGGACATCGTGGCGTGGATGGACGCCTTCCGCTCCCAGTCCACTGGCCCGGCACAGGTCAACGTGTGGATTCCGGACGCTGCGCCCGAGCGCGATGCCAGCGCCGAAGCAGCCACCCGCACCTTCCTCGCGCAATGGGGCCCGGAAGTCCCGGCAGACGCCGCCGACGCCGGCCCGGCCGATTTCGACGCGCAGTTCGACGCACTGATCGCCGCGAAACCTGCAGTCGCCTCCACCATCATGGGCGTCTTCAGCGCCGCCCAGGTGCAGCGCCTGAAAGACGCCGACATCGCCTGGTTCGCGTGCGCCACCACCTTGGCCGAAGCGCTGGCCGCCGAAGCAGCCGGTGCCGATGCGGTAGTGGCGCAGGGCTTCGAGGCCGGCGGCCATCGCGGCGCGTTCGACCCGGCGGCTGCCGAGCGCCAGCTGGTGGGCCTGTTCGCCCTGGTGCCGCGCCTGGCCGACCGCCTGCAGGTGCCGGTGATCGCCGCAGGCGGCATCGCCGACGGGCGCGGCATCGCTGCCGCGCTGATGCTGGGGGCCAGCGCGGTGCAGATCGGTACCGCGTTCCTGCGCACGCCCGAATGCGCGATCGACCCGGCCTGGTCGCAGGCGCTGGCCACCGCCGAACCCGAAGACACCTGGCCGACCCGTGCCTTCAGCGGCCGGCTTGGCCGTGGCCTGGCGACGCCTTATGTGCGTGCAGCCGCTGATCCAACCGCGCCGCCGCCGCGCCCGTACCCGGTGCAGCGCGGCCTGACCGCGCCGATGCGTGCCCAGGCCAACCGCGAACACCGCATCGACGCGATGCAGGCGTGGGCCGGGCAATCGGCCTGGATGGCTGCCGACAAGCCGGCGGCCGAAGTGCTGCGCACATTGTGGGCTGACGCGCGCGGATTGCTGGGATGAGCGTGTACTGCAACGGCCACCGCGCCAGCGCCGACGAACTGGCCGGCGCGCTGGTCAACTACGGTCACTTCACCTCGCTGCAGGTGCGTGGCGGTGCGGTGCAGGGGCTGGACCTGCACCTGCGGCGCTTGCGCCAGGGCACGGCGGAACTGTTTGGCAGCACGCTGGACGGCACCCAGGTGCAGGCCTGGATGCAGGCGGCGCTGCAGGCTGAAGGCGTGGCCGACGCCTCGCTGCGGGTGACGGTGTTTTCCCGCGCGTTCGATTTCCGCCAGCCGCTGCAGCCGGTACCGGTGGATGTGCTGGTCGCGGTGGCGCCGCCGGCATCGGCACCTTCATCACCGCGACGCGTGTGCAGCGTGCACTACCAGCGCGAGCTGCCGCACCTGAAACACGTTGGCACCTTCGCGCTGTTCCAGCAGCGCCGCCAGGCGCTGCAGGCCGGTTTCGACGACGCGCTGTTCGTGGATGCGCACGGGCTGGTCAGCGAAGGCACCACCTGGAACGTGGCCTTCGCACGCAACGGCGAGGTGGTCTGGCCGCAGGCACCGGCACTGCGCGGCACCCATGAGCGCCTGCTGCAGGCGGGGTGGGGCGGGGCACCGACACTTGAAGCGGTGGGCCTGGAGCAGCTGGGCGGGTTCGACGCGGCGATAGGCCTCAACGCCACCGGCGTCTGGCCGATTGCGGGCATTGATGGGTACCGGTTTGCCGAGTCCGAGGCGCTGGCGAGGCGCGCAGGCGAAATCCTTGCCGCCCAAGCGTGGACGGCCCTGTAGAGACACGCCATGCGTGTCCCGCACGATCCCGAACTGAGCCGGTTTTCCGTGGGACACGCATGGCGTGTCGCTACGCGGGGTCCCATTCAGGTTCAGCATCCTCCTCGGGCTTGGAATGCCCCGGACCCGCCGCTATAATCGCCGGCTTACCGCGCCATCCTGGCGACTGGGCAATAGAGGAAGCAACACCATGGTCAAGATCCGACTGACCCGCGGCGGCGCCAAGAAGCGTCCGTTCTACCACATCATCGTGACCGACTCGCGCAGCGCGCGTGACGGCCGCAACATCGAGCGCGTGGGTTACTACAACCCGGTTGCCCAGGGCGCCGAAGCCCGCATCGTGCTGGATATCCCGAAGGTCGACGCATGGGTTGCCAATGGCGCCCAGCTGACCGACAAGGTTCGCAACCTGTACAAGGAAGCGACCAAGGCCCAGGCCGCTGCGGCCTGATCCTGAAGGGCCGCGCCTGGCGCGGCCCGTCGGCATATACAGATGAAAGATACCGAGCGCCGCATCCTGCTGGGCAGGATTGTCGGCGCTTTTGGTGTGCGAGGCGAGATAAAGCTCGAGTCCTGGACCGAGCCGCGTACCGCCATCTTCAACTATCAGCCCTGGATCCTGCGCTCGCCCGCCGGCCAGGAGAGCACCCTCAAGGGCGCGCGCGGACGTCAGTCCGGCAAGCACCTGGTAGCGGTGTTTCCCGATATCACCGACCGCGATGTGGTCGAGTCGATGTACGGAACCGAAGTCTATGTAGCACGCAGCGCACTGCCGCCGCCGAAGGCCGACGAGTATTACTGGGTCGACCTGGAAGGCCTGCAGGTGCGTACCGTTGATGGCGTCGAACTGGGGCGGGTCTCGCACCTGTTCTCGACCGGCTCCAACGACGTGGTGGTGGTGCAGGGCGACCGTGAGCGGATGATTCCGTTCGTGCAGCCGGACTTCGTGAAATCGGTGGATTTCGAGGCCAACCTGGTCATCGTTGATTGGGACCCGGAGTTCTGACCGGTGCGCATTGACGTCATCACCTTGTTCCCGGAATTCATGGCGCAGTCGGCCGCGCTGGGCGTGGTCGGCCGTGCAGCCGAGCGCGGCCTGCTGGACCTGCATGGCTGGAATCCGCGTGACTACGCCGAGGGCAACTACCGCCGGGTGGACGACCGTCCGTTCGGGGGTGGCCCGGGCATGGTGATGCTGATCGAGCCGCTGCGCGCCTGCCTGGCGGCGGCCAAGGCGGCCGACCCGGCGCCGGCCCCGGTGATCTACCTGAGTCCGCAGGGCAAGCCGCTGACCCAGGCCAAGGTCCGGGAACTGGCGGCACTGCCGCGCATGATCCTGCTGTGCGGGCGCTATGAGGGCGTGGACGAGCGCTTCCTGGCGGCCGAGGTCACCGAGGAAATCTCGATTGGCGATTACGTCCTGTCCGGCGGTGAGCTGGGCGCGGCGGTGATCGTGGATGCCGTCACCCGGCTGCAGGAAGGCGCCTTGAACGACGCCGAGTCTGCCGCCCAGGACAGTTTCGAAGGCCCGCAGGGGCTGCTGGACTGCCCGCATTTCAGCCAGCCGGCACAACATGAATGGGGCAATGTCCCGGACGTGCTGCGCTCGGGCAACCACGCGGCCATCGCCCGCTGGCGTCGCCAGCAGTCGCTGCTGCGGACCTGGCTGCGGCGCCCGGACCTGCTTGACGAGGCCAGCCTGTCCAAGGCCGACCGGATCCTGCTGGACCAGGCCAAGGCCGAACTGCCGTAACGCCTGGCCGGGGTGGTAACCGCCCCCAGATGTGGTTAGAATTGCGGATTCCCATCAGGCCTTTCACGCCTGACGGTGGAAACCCTACAAAAAACGTGCAGCACAGTCCGGTGACTGCATGAGCCTACGTTGTCGAAATGACACGCCCACCCGAACGAACACAATCGGTGCACCCATGAGCAAGCTGAACAAATCCATCCTCTCGGACTTCGAATCCGCCCAGATCACCCGCGAGCTGCCGAAGTTCAGCCAGGGCGACACCATTGTCGTGAACGTGAAGGTGAAGGAAGGCAACCGCGAGCGCGTCCAGGCGTACGAAGGCGTCGTGATCGGCACCAAGAACGCCGGCCTGAACTCCGCGTTCACCGTCCGCAAGATCTCGCACGGCTACGGCGTCGAGCGCGTCTTCCAGACCCACAGCGCCATCATCGACTCGGTCGAAGTGAAGCGTCGTGGTAAGGTCCGCGCCGGCAAGCTGTACTACCTGCGTGGCCTGGAAGGCAAGGCTGCCCGCATCAAGGAAGATCTGGCTGCTGCTGCGCAGGCCAAGGCCGCGCGCCTGGCTGCCAAGGCTGCCCAGTAATACCGGCCGACAACCTCGGTTGTCGCGTCAGCAAACGGCCACCTTCGGGTGGCCGTTTGCGTTTCCGGCATTACGATGCCGGGCGCGGGTCCGGATCGGCGACCGGCGACGGCGGCGATGCGGGTATTTCCGCCGGCGCCGCCATTTCCTCACGATGGCTCGGCAACATGCGCGCCTTGCGCCAGCCGCCCCAGCGGTAATACGCCAGCGACATCAGCATCGCGCAGAACGAACTCACCGGGAAACTCCACCACACCGCATCGGCACCCAGGCGGTCCTGCAGCAGCTCGGCGAACGGCACGCGGATGCCCCACAGCGACACCGCCAGGATCAGCAGCGGCGGAATCACCGCACCGGTGGAGCGCACCACACCTGAAATCACGAAGTTCACGCCGAAGAACAGGAACGACCACACCGCGATGTGGTTGAGGTGGCGCGCCACGTCCAGCGCTTCGCTGCCGGTGGGCAGGAACAGTGCCAGCGAGTAACGGTCCAGCAGGATCAGCGGCAGGATCAGCACGCCGGTCAGCAGGAAGTTGTACAACACCCCGCTGCGCGCGGTACCGCGCACGCGCGACCAGTTGCCCGCGCCCACGTTCTGCGCCGCCATCGACGAACACGCCGCACCGATGGCCATCGCCGGCATCTGCACATACGTCCACAGCTGCAGCGACGCCCCATAGGCCGCGGCGGTATCGGTGCCGTAGCTGTTGACCATGGTCATCATCATGATCATCGACAGCGAAATCAGCACCATCTGCAGGCCCATCGGCACGCCCTTGACCACCAGCGCACGCAGGATCTCGGTGTCGATCTTGAACAGCCGCATGTCCTTGCGGCCCAGCCACAGCACATGGCGCTTGTTGCGCATGTACCAGAGCAGGCCGATCAGCGACAGCGTCTGCGCGATCAGCGTGGCCCACGCCGCACCGGCAATGCCCAGCTTGGGGAACGGCCCGATGCCGAAGATCAGCAGCGGGTTGAAGCCGATATCCAGCACCACCGAGAGCAGCAGGAAGCGGAACGGCGTGCGCGAATCGCCGACGCCGCGCAGCGCCGAACTGAGGAAGGCGAACGCATACAGCGTGGGCATGGCCAGGAAGATGATGCGCAGGTAGGCCTCGGCCAGCGGCAGTGACGCAGCCGGTGTGCCCATCGCCGCCAGCAGCGGATGCGACAGCCACCAGCCGGCGATGGCGATCACCACCGACAGCCCGATGAAGAAGGTAGCGCTGGTGCCCATCACCCGCCGGGCCTGTGGGATGTCCTTGGCGCCCATCGCCTGGCCGATCAGGATGGTGGCGGCCATGCCGATGCCGAACACCGAACCGATCAGGAAGAACATGATGTTGTTGGCGTTCGCGGTGGCAGTCAGCGCCGCCTCGCCCAGGAAGCGGCCCACCCACACCGCATTCACCGAGCCGTTCAACGACTGGGCGATGTTGCCCGCCAGGATCGGCAGGGCGAACAGGAACAGATTGCGCCCGATCGGGCCGGTAGTCAGGTCAAGCGGCGCTTTGGCCATGTGCTCTGGAGATCAAGCCCGGAGAGCGGCACACTAGCACCAACCCCGTAACCGGGATATCGCGATGCGTACACCTGACCGGTTCATCCCCGCACTGGCGGCAGTCTTGATTGCCGCGCTGCTGCCCGCATGTTCGTCTACAGACGACCGCCTGCGCGATGCGCAGGTAAGGCCGATGGACCGACCGGAATGCCAGGTCGGCAGCCAGCGCCGCGATCTGGATGCGGGGGTACCCGTGCTGATCGGTGGCACCGGGTGCCGTGGCAACCCCTCGGCGCCGCAACCGCTGAACCGACGACCGGCAGAGCCGGGGAGCTGAACCGCCCGCATGACCGAAGCAACTACGCTGGTGCCCGCCGCCGTGCGGCTGGATGTGTGGCTGTGGGCCGCACGCTTCTTCAAGACCCGCAGCCTGGCCAAGCAGGCCGTGGAAACGGGCAAGGTGGACGTGGCCGGGCAGCGCCCGAAATCCTCGCGCGCGGTGCGCGTGGGCGAGCAGCTGCAGATCAGCCGTGGCGATGAGGTGTATGACGTGCAGGTGCGCGGCTTGAGCGACCTGCGTGGCCCGGCGCCGGTGGCGCAGCAGCTGTATGAAGAGAGCGAGGCCTCCCGCGCGCGGCGCGCCGAACTGCGGGCGCAGCGTGCGGCCGCGAAGAATGGCTACCAGCCGCCAGAGCACCGCCCGGACAAACGCGCGCGGCGGTTGATCCGCGCGCTGGGCGACATCGACGCGATCTGAAGCAGGAAAGGCGCCCCGAAGGGCGCCTTTCGCATCACCGGTGCAGGTCGTACCGGTCCAGCTCCATCACCCGTGCCCAGGCGGCGACGAAGTCCTGCACGAACTTCTTCTCGCCATCGGCGCTGGCATACACCTCGGCCACCGCACGCAGCACCGAGTTGGAGCCGAACACCAGGTCGGCACGGCTGCCGGTCCAGCGCTTGCCGCCGCCGTTGCGGCTGCTGCCTTCATAGCCGTCACCGCTGGCCTTCCACTGCGTGCCCATGTCCAGCAGGTTGACGAAGAAGTCGTTGCTCAGCGTGCCCGGGCGGTCGGTCAGCACGCCCTGGGTGTTGCCATCCACGTTCGCCCCCAGCACGCGCAGGCCGCCTACCAGCGCGGTCAGCTCCGGCCCGGTCAGGGTGAGCAGCTGCGCCTTGTCGATCAGCAGCGCCTCGGCCGGCACGCTGTAGCGGCCCTTCACGTAGTTGCGGAAACCATCGGCATACGGCTCCAGCACCGCGAACGACTCAACATCGGTCTGTTCCTGGCTGGCATCGGTGCGGCCCGCGTTGAACGGCACGCTGACGTCATGGCCGCCGGCCTTGGCCGCCTGCTCCACGCCGACATTGCCGGCCAGCACGATCAGGTCGGCCAGCGACACCTGCGCGCCGCCATCGCCCTTGAAGCCGCCCTGGATCTTCTCCAGCGCCGCCAGCACCTTGGCCAGCTGCCTGGGCTGGTTCACGGCCCAGTCTTTCTGCGGGGCCAGGCGGATGCGCGCGCCGTTGGCGCCGCCGCGCTTGTCCGAACCGCGGAAGGTGGATGCCGAGGCCCATGCAGTGGAGACCAGCTCCGCCACGCTCAACCCGGCAGCCGCGATCTGCTGCTTCAGTGCGGCCACGTCGCCCGCGCTGATCTGCGACTTCGGCGCTTCCGGCACCGGGTCCTGCCAGATGAAGGTTTCGGCCGGTACTTCCGGGCCCAGGTAGCGGGCACGCGGGCCCATGTCGCGGTGGGTCAGCTTGAACCACGCCCGCGCGAACGCGTCGGCAAACGCCTGCGGGTCTTCGAGGAAGCGGCGCGAGATCTTCTCGTAGGCCGGGTCCAGCCGCAGCGACAGATCGGTGGTGAGCATGGTGGGGCGGTGCTTCTTCGACGGGTCGTGCGCGTCGGGAATCACGGCCTCGGCATTCTTGGCCACCCACTGGTGGGCGCCGGCCGGGCTCTTGGTCAGTTCCCATTCGTTGCCGAACAGGATCTGGAAGAAGTCGTGGCTCCACTGCGCCGGGGTGCGGGTCCAGGTCACTTCCAGGCCGCTGGTGATGGTGTCGCCGCCCTTGCCGCTGCGGAACTTGTTGGCCCAGCCCAGGCCCTGGTGTTCCAGGCCTGCCGCTTCGGGTTCCACGTCCACGTTGTCGGCCGGGCCGGCGCCGTGGGTCTTGCCGAAGCTGTGGCCACCGGCGATCAGGGCCACGGTTTCCTCGTCATCCATGGCCATGCGGCCGAAGGTGTCGCGGATGTCGATGGCGGCCTTGATCGGGTCCGGGTTGCCATCCGGGCCTTCGGGGTTCACGTAGATCAGGCCCATCTGCACGGCGGCCAGCGGGTTTTCCAGGTTGCGCGAGTGGATGTCACCGTCGGCATCGTCATCGGACACCAGCACGCCATGGTCTTCGACCACGCCTTCGGAGCCGTGCGCGTAGCGCACATCGCCACCCAGCCAGGTGGTTTCGCGGCCCCAGTACACGTCCTGGTCCGGTTCCCAGGTATCGGGGCGGCCGCCGGCGAAGCCGAGCGTCTTGAAACCCATCGATTCCAGCGCGACGTTGCCGGTGAGGATCAGCAGGTCGGCCCAGGAAATGGCCTGGCCGTACTTCTGCTTGATCGGCCACAGCAGGCGTCGCGCCTTGTCCAGGCTGACGTTGTCCGGCCAGCTGTTGAGCGGGGCGAAGCGCTGCTGGCCGCGGCCGCCGCCACCGCGGCCGTCACCGATGCGGTAGGTGCCGGCGCTGTGCCAGGCCATGCGGACGAACAGGCCGCCGTAGTGGCCGAAGTCCGCCGGCCACCACTCCTGCGAATCGGTCATCAGCGCGGTGAGGTCGGCCTTCAGGGCAGCGTAGTCGAGCTTGGAAAACGCCTGGGCGTAATCGAAGTCAGCGGCCAGCGGGTGCGAGCGCGAGGAGTGCTGGTTGAGCAGGTCCACGCGGAGCTGGTTGGGCCACCAGTCGCGGTTGGTCGTGGCATCGCCGACAAGGGCGTGGTTGAACGGGCACTTCGCTTCGCTTTTCATGGGTAGTTACCTGTGGACTGGCGAATGTGGAATGGGCCCCGCGGAAGGACGCGAGGGCAGCCCAACTACCCTATGCGCCGTTCGGCGGTTGGTAAATTCAATTGAACTAACCGAAGTGATAGGCACGGACTATTGAAAGGTCGCCGGCCATGGGAGGCCGGCGACGGGGGCAGGTCAGCGCTTGCTGAGAATGCCCATGACATCGCTGAGGCCGAACTGGCCGTCGCCATCCTGGTCGAACGCGTTGAGCAGGCCGCCAATGCCGCCGGCAGCTGCCGGTGGCGCTTCGGCGCCGAGCGCCTGGCCGAGTTCGTTGGCATTGCCCTGCTGGGCAAACCGTTGGGCCAGGAATGACATGACGATGGGCGCCAGGATTGCCAACAGCTGGCCGGCGCGGCCACTGTCGAGGCCGGTCTTGTTGCCCAGCACCTGGGCCGCCTGATTGGTCTGGCCGCCAAAGACGTGGCCGAGGATGCCAGCGCCGTTGGTGGCCGCACCTCCGCCGCCGCCCCCGAGCACGGCACCAAGGATGCCGCCAAGGTCGAAACCGCCGCCGCCGCTCCCGCCGCCGAGATGATCTTTCTGGAGCGCATTGAGCAGCGACTGCGCGCCCTGCGGCTGGCTGGCATTGCTGCCGAGCGCGCCCATCAACAGGGGCAGGGCGGCGCTGACCGCCTGGGTGGCCTGGTTCTGGTCCAGGCCGAGCTGCTGGGAGACCTGTTGGACGCCAGTGCCCTGCAACTGCGAGAAAAGGGATGCGGTGAGCGAGTTCGTATTCACGATCGACTCCTTCGACCCGGGATGGGACCGGCGGAGCATAACGCCGCGTGCACGAAGGGAATGCGAAGGCTTCACGCGCCCCCGCGCCCGGCCTACACCAGCGCCTTCAGCCGGTACAGCGCCTCCAGCGCCTGCTTCGGGGTCAGCTCATCCGGGTCGATCGCCGCCAGCGCCTCCTGTGCCTTGCTGGAGGGCGCGGTGAACAGCCCGAACTGCTGCGGTGCATCCAGCGCCTGCGGGGCCATGGTGGCGGCCACGGTCTCGCCGCCGCGCTGCTCCAGCTCGGCCAGCCGGCGCCGGGCCTGGGCCACGGTGGCGCGGGGCAGGCCGGCCAATGCGGCCACCTGCAGGCCGAAGCTGCGGTTGGCCGGGCCGTCCTTCACCGCGTGCATGAACACCAATGCCTCGCCGTGCTCCACCGCGTCCAGGTGCACGTTGGCAATGCCGCTGATGCCGCCTTCGTGCTGCTCGTCGGCCAGCGCGGTGAGCTCGAAGTAGTGGGTGGCAAACAGCGTGTAGCAACGGTTCTCGTAAGCAAGGTGGCGGGCCACCGCATCTGCCAGTGCCAGGCCGTCATACGTGGAGGTGCCGCGGCCGATTTCGTCCATCAACACCAGCGACTGCGCGGTGGCGTGATGCAGGATGTAGCTGGTTTCGCTCATCTCGACCATGAAGGTCGACTGCCCGCGTGCCAGGTCATCGCCGGCGCCGATGCGGGTCAGGATGCGGTCGATCGGGCCGATCACCGCGCGGCTGGCCGGCACGAAGCTGCCGATGTGGGCCAGCAGCACGATCAGCGCGTTCTGGCGCATGTAGGTGGATTTACCGCCCATGTTCGGGCCGGTGATGACCAGCATGCGGCGGTCGGCGTGCAGGTCCAGGTCGTTGGGTTCGAACGGCTGCTCGCGCACTGCTTCCACCACCGGGTGGCGGCCGCGCTCGATGCGCAGGCACGGGGCGGTGTCCAGCTCCGGGCGCGCCCAGTCCAGCGCCTGCGCGCGTTCGGCGAAGCCGGCCAGCACGTCCAGTTCGCTGAGCGCGGCGGCGCACTGCTTGAGCGGTTCCAGTTCGCCGGCCAGCGTATCGAGCAGCTGTTCGTACAGCAGTTTTTCGCGCGACAGCGAACGTTCGCGCGCTGACAGTACCTTGTCTTCGAACGACTTCAGTTCTTCGGTGATGTAGCGCTCGGCATTGGTCAGGGTCTGGCGGCGGGTGTAATGCACCGGCGCCTTTTCGCTCTGGCCCTTGCTTATTTCGATGTAGTAGCCATGCACGCGGTTGTAGCCGACCTTCAGCGTGGCGATGCCGCTGCTGGCGCGTTCGCGCTGTTCCAGGTCGATCAGGAACTGGTCGGCGTGGGTGGACAGGCGGCGCAGCTCGTCCAGCTCGGCGTCATAGCCTTCCGCGATCACGCCACCGTCGCTCAGCTTCATCGGCGGGGCAGGGGCGATGGCCGAGGCCAGCAGGTGCGCGCATTCGTCATGCGAGCCCAAGGCCTCGCGCAGGGCGACCAGGCGCGGCGAATCCAGCGGCGCCAGCACCGCGCGCACCTCCGGCAGCAGGCCCAGGCCATCGCGCAGCGTGGAGAAATCGCGCGGGCGCGCCGAACGCAGCGCCACGCGGGTGAGGATGCGTTCAAGGTCGCCGAGCGCACGGAAGGCTTCGCGCACGTCGCTGTCGGCACCGCGATCAATCAGCGTGGCCACTGCATCGTGGCGCTGCACCAGCACCTCGCGAAGGCGCAGCGGACGGTGCAGCCAACGGCGTAGCAGGCGCCCGCCCATCGGGGTCACGGTGGTATCGAGCACGCCCAGCAGCGTGTTGCGGGTATCGCCGTCCACGCGCGTATCCAGCTCGAGATGGCGGCGGGTGGCCGCGTTCATCGCGATCGCTTCGCTCGCCGTTTCGGTGGAAATGGAGGTCAGGTGCGGCAAGCGCTGCTTCTGGGTTTCTTCGACATAGCCGAGCAGTGCGCCGGCTGCAGCGGTGGCGCGCGGCTTGTCGTCGATGCCGAAGCCGGTCAGGTCATGCAGCTTGAAGAAGGCCAGCAGCTGCCGGCGGCCGCTGTCGGCATCGAACAGCCACGGCGCGCGGCGGCGGATGCCGCTGCGGTGCTTGAGGAATTCCGGCCAGTTCTCTTCATCCGGCACCAGCAGCTCGGCCGGCTCCAGGCGGGCCAGTTCGGCTTCCAGCGCGTCGTCGGAATCGACCTCGTTGACCAGGAAGCGGCCGCCGGCCAGGTCGGCCCAGGCCAGCCCGTAGCCGTTCTTGCCGCGCGAGAGCGCCATCAGCAGGGTATCGCGGCGCTCATCCAGCAGCGCCTCGTCGGTGACGGTGCCGGGGGTGACGATGCGCACCACCTTGCGCTCGACCAGGCCCTTGGCCAGCGCCGGGTCGCCGATCTGCTCGCAGATGGCCACCGACTCGCCCAGCGCCACCAGCCGTGCCAGGTAGCCCTCGTAGGCATGCACCGGCACCCCGGCCATCGGGATCGGCGCGCCACCGGAGCTGCCGCGCTGGGTCAGGGTGATATCCAACAGCCGCGCCGCCTTGCGGGCGTCGTCGTAGAACAGCTCGTAGAAGTCGCCCATGCGGAAGAACAGCAGCAGGTCCGGGTAGCCGGACTTGGCGGCAAAGAACTGCTTCATGGCCGGCGTGTGTTCTTTAGATGCTTTGCTGTTGTTGCTTTGTTCTATTAAATCAGTCACTTGATGATTTGGCCGGTGATGTCAATGACGGTGGATGGAGGCGATTGGCGGCGAGTGAAGGTGTTTTGTGTAGCAATGATGTAGCAACTCGACTGATCATTGGGCAGGACGCGTGTAGCAACGTGGTGTAGCAATGGCCATTGGCGTGCGCTAATGTAGCTATCCCAGTATTCGGAGGGGCGTGTGTTGAAGATTCCAGCGTCGAGCAGGAAGGCGGGTTCTCTGAAGTTTAGTTTGACCTACGCCCAAGTGCTGGCGTTGTCGGTCACCAAAGGGCCCGGCTTGGATGCTCAAGGGAAAGTTAGGATGCTTGATCGGTCGGACGGCGGGCCCTACGTGGTGCTGGACAGCGGGCCCGGTGCGCCCACCGGGTTTGGCTTCCGGGTTGGCAAGACCATGACCACTTACGTGGGGCAGAAACGAGGGCCGACTGGAACCCCGGTTCGCTTCACTTTGGGGAATGTGTCCGACATGGGGCTGGACGAGGCCAGGGAAGCCTGTAGGGAACACTTGGCGGTGCTCAAGGAGTCGGGAAGGAACCCCGTCCACGTCAGGCGTGAGCAGCTGCTGGAAGCGCTGGAAAGGGAATCGGAAAAGGAGTTTGGTGATCTGACCTTGCGCGAGGGAATGGGGCGTTACATCGCCCACCTGGACACCCGTGCAAAGAACAAGAAGATCAAGCCGGCCAGCGTTGAAGCGGTGCGTGACAGCTTGTCTCGGCTCTCGCGGCCCACGGTTGGGTTGGCGGACAAAACCCTGAACCAGCTCCAGTTGGAGGTCATCCAAAAAGCCTTTGACGCTTGTCGCATTAGTTCCATGCAACTGTCCAACCGCATCCCCCGGGACATGAGCAAAAAGCTGGCGGAGGTTGAAGACTGGGCAAAGCTCACTGTTTCAGAGCTTGAAGCGTTGGGCATCACGGGAAAATATATACAGCGAGTGCGAGCTGCAGGGTTGAGTTCGACGGAACATACGTTTTCAGACGCCAGGCGAGCGGTGGACTTCCTCATCGATGAGGAAAAAGCCCGCGATCATCAGTTCGGCCGGCCACAACGCCAGTTCTACAACCCGTTGGTCGTCATCCACACCCGGGACATGCTTAGAGAAGCGCACGAACTGCGCAACCATTACAGCCGCGCCGAGGTTCGCAATCCCCTGGACGACAAAACCCTGCCCAAGGTCCTCAAAGCCATTGCGGCACGGCGGGATGAACAAGGTGGGCGCAACGCGGCCGGGGCGGACTATTTGCTGCTGACCTTGCTTTGGGGAACCCGGCGCAGTGAGGCTGCCCCGTTGCGGTGGTATGACCGCTGCACCCCCGGAGAGTTGTCGCAGGAAATGGTGTCCTGGGTCTGGCTGGCGGGGCCAGAGGACATCAACCCGACCACCAAGCGGGCGGGCAGCCAAGTCTACCTTTTCGAGACCAAGAACAAGGAGCAGCGGTTCTTGCCCGTCACCTACTTTGCCGACCGCGTCCTGCAGCGGCGCTTTAACGAGCGCGCGGACGATACGGGGGGCAAGCAAGGATTGGAGGCCGCCAAGGCCGCGCTGAAAGCAGCGAGCAAACGGGGTGGGCAACGGGGGCTGATCGACGCCTTGGAGGCGGCGGTGGCTGACGCCGAGCACGCGTTAGATCGAACCCGGTTCGTCTTTCCGGCAAGGTCGCGGCGCAGCAAAACCGGTCACTACTCCGACAGCAAGTCCATTATTGCCAACGTGCGTCGCGACGCTGGGCTGATCGATTTGCGCGAGGAGGTGGACATCGGCCTGACCCCCCATGATTTACGCCGCACGCTGGGACGCTACGCAGAGCGTGTTCACAGCGGCAAGGCAAGGGTTGTGTCGCAAATGCTCCATCACAAGGTCAAGGACAAAGATTCCGCGGCCACTGATGCAATCTACACGGAACAGGAGTGGTCGGTCCTAAGGGAGGCCTTGGGCACCACAGAGGAATACATGATGGCCACCAGTCCCCGGGTCTGGAACCGCTGGAAGGGCACGGACAAGCCGCGGCTGGATGAGGTCAACGACCCGCCAGTGACGATTTTTGCAGCACGCAACCAGAAGGTGGCGCTCGATGACGAGCATTGAACCCATCCGCACCGAAGAATCGTTTCTTGCCAAAGTCGAAGCGTCGTGGAGCGGGGAGTTGGTCCGTGCGAAGAACGCGGGCGGAGGGATGATCTCCGCGAAAGCTGCAGCATGGTTCCTCGGCATCCACGCCGACACGCTTGGCGACTGGCGACGTCGCATTCCGCCCATGGGCCCTCGCTTTCAAAAGGCTTTGGGCAGTGCCGTTAACGGCCCTAATCAGCGGGTGAAATACGATTACGACGAGTTGGTGGCATGGAAGGACGGACAGCAGGGCAGGACAGCGAAAGAGCGTCGGTTGAGCGCTGAGCTGGAGCGCTTGAGCCAACAGCAGCGAGAGTTGGAGCTAGAGCGGCAGATCCACGAGGCCAAGGTGGCATTGGAAAAGCTGCGCAAGAACGCTGGGCGCTTCACTGCGTTGATCACGTCCCACCAAGGTTGGGCCATTCCCCACCCATGGGCGGTGGTGGGAGGGCTGATAGCCGGGCATGTGCTCTCAGTGGACGAGGACACCCTGGACCGTGCCCTGGCAGAGGGCGAAATCTGGGAGGCCCCCTTGGCCGAGGCGCTGCTGGAGCCTTGGACCAGCGTCGCGGCGCGCGAGCCATTCGATGACGTGATGGAGGCGGCACAATCCGCGTTTCAGGCGGCGTGGAGCGAGGTCCGGAACCAAGCCCGTGCTCAAGGCTTGGACGACGGCCTGCCGCCCGCTACGGGCCCCAGCACTCGGAAGCCGTTCCGCCTCTAACCGGCTACCATCTGATCAACGGTTTGAGGGGAAGCAATGAGCTACACGCGCGCAGAATGCGAGACCGTTCTCCTCAAGAGGCACTGGTCTCTCCACGTCAAACCGCGAAACCGCGAGTTGACGCAAAAGGGTGGGAGGCTGGACGCAGACGTGCTCGCGTCGGTTCGGAGCTGGGAGGACGGCGCCACCTGGAGCCAGGTCTACCAAGGCATCCAGGAAGACGTAGAGCGAGGGAAGCAGGCCGATCCCATGACCCTTGCCGAAGCGGCCGGACTCTTCAATATGCCCAGCAGGCAGCTGATGGGGATCATCAAAGACGGCTTGCTTCAAGAGGAGCTGTTGGGGGGAATCCCCCAGCGGTGGAGCTTTTCGGACGTGGCAGCAGTGATGGGGGTAAGCCAAGACGAGTGCGAGGCGCTCAAGGCGAGCGCCGAGCCCGAGCCGCTGCTGTTCACTCCCTCAAAAGGAACGGTGTCGCTCAAAGAAAAGGCGCGCTTGGAGCGGCTGGAGAAAGCCGCGCAGGGAACGGCCTCGATTGAATCTGCGAAGACTCAGGCAAAGGCCAAACCTGACAAGCCGAAGCTGAAGCAGGGGGAGGCAAAGCGACAGCTTGAGATCCTTAAGGATGCCCAAGGCGCGTTGAACGACCGTCTTTCTGAAGACCAAACGAGGCGCCGGGGAGAAGGCAGCAAAGAGCGGGTATTGCCTTGCGACTTGATTTCCTGGGCCGACCAACATCCGGTTTTGAAAGACTGGAGGGCCTTTCGCGGGGAAGCTGACCCCGTTGGAAGATCGATCGTTGTCCATGGGCAACCGAAGACCCTCAAGCCATCGAAAATCATTGGCTACATCCAGGTGCTGGAAAAAGGTGCCATCCGGGTCTTCTTTGAGGGAAAGAGCGGCCCCTCGAAGATCATCGACATCGATCTCACCAACAACCAGCGAATCCGGAAGGCGATGATCAAAGAGGGGTATGCGCAAGTGGACCCTTTGGGAAACGTCTTGAAGTTGGAATCGCGCGAGCAAACTCTCCCCGAAGCCTTGAGCTTGGACTGGCTAGACAACCTCAGGCGAGAACAGCTGCTGAAGGATTACATCAGCGCACTGGGATTCTGGGGGGATGAGCTTTCCCGCGCTGCGAACCAAGCGGTGACGGCCATCGAGGGTTGGAAGCAAGAGCAGCAGGGCGACCGCGTCACAGCGAAGCGAGTGGCGTTGCTGGATCAGAAAATCCAGGACGCACTGGATGAGGAGAAGATGGCTCGGGAATGGAGCGCCCGTGCGCGCAGAGCGAGCTTTGAAGCGAGTCTGCCGCGAGCGGAGGTGACGACGAAGCCCGCCCCGTTCCGGTTCTAAGCCTGCTCGCCGGCTGCCCGCCGGCTCGGTCTTGGAAGAAAAGCAGGGAGGCCGCGGCTTCCGCCGCAGCCCAGGTCATCCCCCCAAGCCCCAAGTCACCCCTGGGGTTTTTTCATGCCCCATGGAAAAAGGGGCAGGTGCCCTTTTCTGGGCGGATCGGCATTGCCCAAATCCGGATGATCACACCATCCCAGCACGGACACGCCGACATGCAGCCCCTCATTCTCGCGATTCACCCCGCCCTCGTGGCCCACATTCCCACCCTGACCCCACAGGCCTTCGCTGACGCCCTTGCCGACGCCTTGCCCCAAGGCCTGGCTCAGCTCGCCGCTGACTCCAGCACGGCCGCCATCGTCCAGAACCGCGACATGCGCGGCCTCCACCCTTCGCAGGTGCTCACCCTGCAGCTGGCAACCCTGGATAGCTTCCTGGACGTCCAAGACGCCGCCAACGGCTAAGCCAGCAGCGCAGCAGTAACCCGGGCCAGGTCTGGCCCAACCCCCTCAAAAACCTTTCGCGAAACGCGGCCAACCAGCCGTGCTGGCGGAGCTTTGCCCCAAAAAACTCAAACCTGGAGATTTCCCATGAACGCTGTTGCTCGCCCCCTCCCTGTTTCGACCAAGCCGAAGAAGCCCGCGAAGAAGCCCAAGCCGACCAAGCTTGCGGTCGCCCTCGCCAAGAACGTGGGCTACGACCGGGCGCCTGAAGGCATTACCACCGAAACCTGGCTGACGCCGCCGAAGCTGATCCACGGCGATCCCGCAAAGGGCCACACGGGCTTGGGGCCCTTTGACCTGGATCCGTGCACCCCCGAGCAGGGGATGCCTTGGCGGACCGCCAAAAAAATGCTCAAGCCCATCGATGACGGGCTTAAGAGCCCTTGGCCCAAGACGGCGTTTGTGTGGATGAACCCGCCTTACGGCGGCCACAAGAACAGCCCGACCTCGCAGCATCGCTGGATGGAAAAGGCTGCAGAGCACGGCAACGGGATTTCCCTGGTGCTGGCTCGGATGGAAACCGGCTGGATGCAGGATTCGGTGTTGAACCACCCCAACGTTTCCTCGGTGGTGTTCACCAAGGGACGCCTGTCTTTCTGCCGCCCGGATGGAACGCCTGGCAACAGCTGCCCCGCAGGATCAGTGTTCGTGGGTTACGGCGCTGAAGCGGCCCGCCGGCTCAAGCGGGCGGTCAAAGAGGGCCTGATTCGGGGCACCTACCTGGAAATGGCCCGCGTGGGTCGGGTGTCGAGCGCTGACCTGGGGGCGGCCAACGATGAGTGAGGTCACTGCGCTTGTGAAGGCCATCCGAGCCATTCCTTCCACTCCTGGCAAGCCGTGGAATCCGCGGGTTGCAGTCGAAACGTTTGTTCAGCATGCACTGATGTCAATCTGGCGTATCCAGGTGGACGCCAAGGCTTGCCTTGACCCCAAAGTCCTTGCGTTTGTCCCCTTGCAACAAAATGCCGAAGCAGTGCCCGAAGTGGCGGCAGCAATCACCGCCTACCTCAATGCAGTCACCGCGAGCAGGCCATTCGAGGATGTGCTGGGACGGGTCCATGCCGAGCTGCTGGCAAGGAGGGGTGGGGAAGGGCTAGGGCAGTTTTTCATCCCCGGCGATCTTCTCAATCTGGCTCAAGCCCTCGACACAAGGCATCGCCCTGGTGGGAGCGGGGTCAAGTTCTACGACAGCTGTTGCGGTGCGGGTTCGCTGGCCCTTGCCGCGATCAGGGGTCGCCTGAAACACACCACGAGCGAAAAAATCCTGGTGCTGGCAGGGGACATCGATCCGTTGTGCGCAGCGATGACGGCTTTGCAGATCCACGCGAATCAAACCTTTCATCTTCTGCCGCTTGGGGCGGTCAAAGTCACGGTTGGGAACGAATTGGTCGGTGAAAGGCACCCTGGTTACTGGTCCCACTCCTGCAACTACGAGTAGGCCGGAGGTCCGGCCTTTCCATCCCAAGACTCGGCGGCGAGTAGCCGCCGGCTCTTGCTTCAAGCCGCTTTTGCTCTTGTTTTTCCTAACAGGTAACAAGAACCCGTTACCCCCTTGTTACCCGTGAAAGCCTTGTCCCATAAGGAGGTAGCAAGGGGTAACAGGGTAACGGGTGGATCGAGAGCTCCCGATAGATGTATGCATGGATGTTGCGGGATGCAGGA
Organism: Stenotrophomonas sp. FBCC-B152; assembly: GCF_059134105.1. NCBI lineage: Bacteria > Pseudomonadati > Pseudomonadota > Gammaproteobacteria > Lysobacterales > Lysobacteraceae > Stenotrophomonas > Stenotrophomonas sp. FBCC-B152. Next base: position 780,548 of record NZ_CP101442.1, read on the forward strand.
ATGCGTTTTTCTTGCGTGGATCTCTTAAACCACTTGTTACCTTGTTACCGCCTGTTACCTCCAATAAATATAAGGGTGTGAAGGGTAACAAGTGGGTAACAAGCACTTGTTACCTCCCGGGCAAATCTTTGAGCTGATTCAATCTTTCAGTTGTTTCTGAAGGAGGTGAAGCAGAAATCAACATTGGCTGGTGTCAGAGCTTGCCAGTTCTGAAGAGTCTGCTTTGATGGATTTGTGGTCACAACAGGACCACAAATCAAGAAACGGAGCAGGCAGTGAAGACGAAACGTGAAAAGACCGCACGGGATGAGTTGTTGAAGGCCCGGGTCAGCAAAAGTTTTAAGGCGTTGGTGGAGGAGACGGCGGTGGCCCGTGGGCAAACCCCTTCCGAAGCCATGCGTCAGGCGCTTCAAGAGTGGGTGCATCGACCCAGTCAAGCGGCATAAAAAACCCCGGGTGCGAACCGAGGCGTTTACAACTAAGGATTACAGGATGAAGAGTAAAGCGAACACTGGCGCTGTCAAGCGCGGGGAGGCCAATGGCGACGCCGTTGATCAGGCTCCGAAGAAAAAGGGTAAGGCCTATAGGGCCGACGCCAACCCGAACGGCGCCACGGATGACCTGGGCATCGTGGGCGAAGACCTCTCGTTCGAGCTGGCCTATGCCGACGACCTGCGACGCGGCAACCAGTTCCGCATTGGCGGCAAGATGGACAACGGCGAGATCGATATTTCCCTGTATCAGTGGAACGAAGCAGAAGGCATCTGGGCTCTGCAAGCTACTCGGGAAGTTGAGGCCCACGCCTTGGATTGGATGCGCATGCACGCGCCCGAAGACGCCAAGCAGAGCACCGCGGCCAGCTGCGTTAAGACCGCGATCTTGGAGATGATTCGCTTGCCGGGAATGAAGCTGCCCGAAAGCCAGCACCGGGCCATCGTGCCGCTGAAGGGCGGCTACTTGGAGATCCTCAAGGACGCCAACAAGAAAGCCTACATCGAATACCTGCCGGCCGACCCCAAGCACGGGATTACCTCTCTGGTTCCAGCGAAGCTCAACCTAGATCAGGTGCGCGACGGGCGCTACACCCCCAAGCCGTTGGACCCCAAGTCTCGCTGGGCCAAATACCTTGTCCGCTTCATGCCGGATATGGCCGTGCGGGGGCTGCTTCAAGAGGCGATGGCGTCTTCGGTCATGCCGATGTGCCTGGAGAAAGCCTTCCTGCTGCTGGGCAGCGGCAGCAACGGGAAGAGCACCTTGCTTCATGTTCTCCGCGCAATCCACCCCAAGAACACCGCGGTTCGCATCGACAAGCTGGATGGGCAGTTCGCGATGGCCCCCCTTGCTTCCAAAACTCTTTATCTGGCGACAGAGGCGCCCAAGGTCCTTTCCGATGCTATCCAGCAAGTCATGAAGGCCCTCATCTCACGTGACCCCATGTCTGCCGAGAACAAGGGCAAGGATGCTTACACCACGGTGCCGCGCGGCACGCTCTTCCTCGCCCTGAACGCCATGTTCTCGGTCACGAGCCATGAGCACGGCTTCTGGCGAAAGATCTGCATGATTCCGTTCAACGTGCGTCTGGCCGAAAACGACAAGGACCGCGATCCCGACTTCCACAAAAAGCTGACCGAAGACCCGGCGGAGATGGCCGTGATCATCGACTGGCTTCTGGAGGGGGCTCTGCGCCTCATCGAGCGCGGCGGCTTGCCCGAGGAAATGCCCGAGGCTGTCAAGGCGCTTGCCGAACAGACCCGCCAGGAGACGGATACCACCGCGTCATACTTCGCCGAGCGGATGGTGATCGAAGAAGAAGGCACCTGGACCGACAAGAACGACATCTACGACGACTACCGCAACTACGTGCTGGATGAGTTGGGCCGTAAGCCGGTGGGCGCGGAGGAGCTCTGGAAGCGCGTGCGCGAACGCATGCCGGGCATTCAGCAGAAGCAGAAGAAGGCCACGAAGAGCGCCAAGGCCGAGCGCTGGGTCAATCTGCGTGTTGGCGGGTTGAAACCGCGCATGGAGTCGGCCCGCGGACAAGGCGCCGCCGATGAGGACGTGCCCTTGGGTGACTGCGCGCGTCCCTGCAAAGAGGCTCTGGAAGCTATTGAGCTTCTGTCGGACGGCCGCTTGGCCGAAGCTGCCTAGGGCTTTACATCCGCCGCAGGTGAGGTATTGCAAAGGGGTATCCCTCAGAAAAGGAACCCCTCCTATGCCATCGCCGACCCCCAACATCCCAGACGACGCTTTTCACGAAGAGGCCATCACCGCCGCCGATCTGGGGCAAGAAGGCCCAGAGTTTGACCCGCAATACCTGCTGGTCCAGTCCGTGTTCGGCCTTCACGTCAAATCCGGCAAAGACGGGGACGAAGGCCTGCGAAGCGAGAATGACATCGTTGACCTGGTCCGCCGACTTCTGGACCGGCGCAAATCGGTAGACCTGCATTTCGAGTTTTAACCAACCCCATCCACCCACAAGCACCTGCTTAAGAGGCGCAGGCGTTTGAAAAAGATTTGAGGCAACACCCCATGTCAAAGTATTCCGATCTCATCCAGGCCACCGCCGAGCGCATGCTCGACCTGATGAAGCAGGGCACCATCCCCTGGCGCCGGCCCTGGAACGACCCCGACGCTCCGCAGAATGGCTTGATCAACGGGCCCTGGAACCCGACAACGGGCAAGGCCTATCGCGGCTCGAACACGCTCATTTTGCGCGGGGCCCAACTGGTGCATGGATACGAGGACAGCCGTTGGCTGACTTATAAGCAAGCGGCCGGCATCGGAGGGGCTCAGGTCAGGCGCGGCGAGAAGGGCCAGCAGATCGCCTACTGGGATTTCAGCAAGACGGCCAAGGCGGAAGACGGTGAGCAGCCCGCCGTTGGAGGCGAAGAGAAGGGCTATCGCGGCCCATCAGTATTCGTCGCCACGGTGTTCAATGCCAGCCAGATCGACGGCATGCCCGAGCCCCCGCCGCCCTTCATCATGCCCGAGTCGGTCCGCAACTTGCGCGTTCGCGAGTTGCTGGATAAGCACCAGCCCAACGTCAACCACGACGGAGGCAACCGGGCTTTCTACTCCATCGCCGCGGATTCGATTCACCTGCCGAAGCACCACACTTTCAGCGATGACGTGAGCTACCAGGCCACGCTGCTCCACGAACTGGCCCATTGGACCGGCGCGAAGCACCGGCTCGACCGCGACCAGACCGGTCGGTTCGGCAGCCAGGACTACGCCAAAGAGGAACTGGTAGCCGAGCTCTCAAGTTTGTTCATTTCCGAGCGCCTCGGGATCGGGGTGGGCAGGGAACACGAAGGGCAGCACGCCGCCTATCTGCAGAGTTGGATGAAGGCCCTGGCCGACGACCCCAACACCCTGTTTCGTGCAGCGTCCCAGGCTGAGAAGGTCATGACCTTCCTGGATATCCCGGCATTCGAGCGAGAGCCCTTGCCAGTCGTCAGAAAAGAACAGGAAGCCGAAAAGCCCGCTTCAACCCAGGTGGCCGAGAGCTCGGCAAAGGGCGGGGCGCGTGGGCGAAAGAAGGAACGCGAGCGCGACGTGGCTTGAAATATTTTCCAAGCTCCGGACCGTCGACTGCTCAGACGGGTCACCCTTGACGGTGTAAGGATCTTTGCTACAAAGGAAGAGTTAGGACGAATCCTGGCCGGGGTGGAAAGAATACTTAGTTAAAAGACCTGAGAAATCACTAACTAAGCTGCGTTTTTTCTCAAGCTTCTTACGCTTGCATCAAAGAGGGAATGGCGAAAGGGCGGCTTAGGCCGCCCTTATCATCTCTTTTCTATCCCATCCCTTGCGCAACTCCATTTGTTTGTTATGGGTGTATCTACTTACACAAAAAAGGGGGATTCATGCGCATTGTTACTGTTTCGGCTATCGCCGGTGCTTTGCTTGTTCTGGCTGGCTGCTCGTCCGAAAAGACGGCAGGTTCGCCCCCTTCTGAAGACCCACAGGTTGGCTACGTGGTCCTGTCTGTGGAACCGGTAGAGAACACCACTGAAAGCGTGCGCTCGCACCAGGCCGTCGGGGTAGAGGGCGTCTGGCCGCCAGGTTTTGATGGCGGCTTGGTCCTTTACCGCCTTATTGGACCGAAGGATGTCGAAAGGGCGATTGTCCAGCCAGCCTTTGCTAATGGGCGGCCAGCGCTCCAACCCAATGACGGTGTCTTCGTCCATGGATCTGGCCCCTTTGCATCCGTCGTCACCGCACCCATTGGGCCGACCCCAGCGCCCTTCATCCGCACGGATCGGCCATCAGGCCCAGGGGCACTGGTGAAGGTGATGCGTGCAGAGGAAGCCGGTGACAAAATACAGGTCGCTTACCTGGATATTGATGGCGCCCGCGTGAAGGAGCTCGTTGTGAGCAAGTCCGGTCAACTGACCGTGGACTACTTTCGCTCCACATCCTTCGCCTGCGTATACGGCTCTGGAGCGTCGGCCAAGATCTATCCCCACTGGTCCAATCAGTTGAAGTGTGGCTGAAGGAGGGAGGCGGCGAAAGCCGCCTTTTCCCTGTCTGAGCCCTTGCGCAACTCCACCTCTTTGTTATGGGTATATCAACCCACACGAAGAAGGAGCATCCATGCGCGCACTCATCCTTTCCCTGGCCCTCGCCAGCCTGCTCCCGCTCACTGCCTCGGCCGCGGATAACACGTCGGCCCGCCGATACGGCACCAGCGAAACCTTGTCCGTTCAGAACGCCCGCCTGGGCGAGGTGTTGATGGTCCGCAGCGTGGACATCAAGAGCGACAAGCGTCTAAACGCCGGTTCCGCAATTGGCGCCGTCGTAGGTTACGCGTCCGTGCGAGACGTGAACAAAAACTATCGAAACGCTTCTCGTATTGCGGCCGGGACCATCGGCGGGGTGGCTGGCACTGCGATCCAGAACGGCTTGAGCAGTCGCCGGGGTGTGGAGGTATATGTCCGGGACGTGGAAAGTGGAAAGGTCTTTGCCATCGTCCAGGCAGACGACTTGCCGGTCCGCGCCGGGGATAAGGTGTTCCTGACTGGAAAGGGCAGCAAGACCCGGGTTGTTCCGGTTGAGGGGCAACGCTGATGACGTGGAACGCATTTTCTCGTAAGCGCTCCGCTGCCTCATTGACCGTCGAAGACTTCAAGCAATGCGGGCATCTAATCCTGGATGGCATGGACTGCTCCCCTGCGCAACCTCATGAGCCGCACCACCTGCCAATGGCGTGGAATCTGAAGCCCAGCCAGTGGGGCCAACCTCTCACTTTCCAGGCGCACCCGCTGAGGAGTCGCGGGGCAAGCCGCCGATGATGAGCGCGCTTCTGCTTGTGGTGCTGCTGGGGCTGATGCTCACGGTGCCGTATTGGACCCTCAATCGCTTCAGGAACGCGAAGGCTGCATGGATACGCGTGCGCGCAGGAGAGCGACACGGCCGAACCTACGGCCGCTTCGTTATCCAGGCCGGCTTATTTGGGGTGGGAGTCATCTTCCTGGCGATGGTTGCGGCGGTGGGCAACGGTGCGTGGCCGGTTGGCCTCTTCCTGCTTCTGGCCTGCTTGGGTGCATGCGTTGCCGCACGTGGAGCGAGGCAATGAGCCGCGAGCGCTCCACCTTGTTTGCGCCAAGCGCGCTGTCGAATAGCGGCGGCATTGAGTTGCTGCCCATGCCTCCAGACATTCAGGCCATCTACGACGCAGGCCAGCGCAACACGCCTTACAGCGCCGACGTGGACGAAGCCCTGGCCGCCCACCGCCGAGCCCACGGCGAGCCGGAGCAACTCCTGCATGCCCAGCGCGTGGACCCCTGCGATGCCATGCCCAGCCACCCGGCAGAGCGCTACCGGGCTTACGTGAGCCAGCGCCGTTACGCGGTTCGCGCCTACTTTGAGGCAGGCAAGCACCCTGAAGAAATGGCCCGGGTGCTGGCGGTGCCTGTCCACACGATCCGCAGCGACCTGGCAACCATGCGCTTGCGTCACCAACGCCTCCCGTCTCCTAGCCTCGCCAAGTTTTCACCTTCAGCAATTCAAGGCTTGCTGGACCAGGGACTCACACAAGGCAAGTTAGCGAAGCGTCTCGGGGTGTCCCATCAAGCAGTCAGCCAGTTCTGCTTGGCGAACGGCCTTACCAATCCTGCCCAAGCGCAACGCCGAAAAAAGAAATCCCAGCGGCAGAAAATGGTGCGCCTCTTAAGTGCCAAAGGCCTTTCAATCAGCGAGATGGCGGAGCGCTTGGGCGTTCCCACGCATGTGGTGTCAGGTGACCGCGTGAACTTGAAACTGCCGCGCCGCAAGACGCCGATTGACGAGTTCACTCTGCTCGGCTTGAGCCGTGCGGAGGTGCAAGGCCTGTTGGTGCGGTTTGAGACCGTCGGTGCGGTAGCGCGCCACTTGAAAACCAGTTCTGCCCAGGTCTCTCAATACCTGAAGCGAGCGGAGCTCAAGGCACCCCGCGATGACCGGGGAAAACACCGGTTGAAGCGATGACCTGGATCTTTGCCCCATGACCCCACGTAGCCGCGGCCTGGGTAGTCACTGCCCGCAGCACGTCCAAGCCCTATTGGACCAGGGCCTCACTCAGCGCGCCCTGGCCGAACGGGTGGGCGTCACGCACCAAGCCGTGAGTCGCTTCGTGCGCCGGCACAGCCTGCTCTGTTTGGGCCGGCAGGCCTACAGATCCCGTCTATCCCATCAGGTCGCCGAACGCAGAAGGCAGGTGCAACAGCTGCTCCAGGGCGGGCTGACGTCTACGCAGGTGGCGGCCCATTTGGGGATTTCCAGTGCCACCGTCAGCTTGGACCGCCGGACGCTCGGCGTTGGCCGCGCATTCAAGGGACCCGAGGGGCGGAGCTTGCGGGGACTGGGCCGCGCCCAGGTCCAGACGCGCTTGAGGGCCATCAGCAGGGCTCAGTTGGCTCGGGAGCTGGGGGTGAGCAGTTCGGCGGTCTACCGCTTTTGCCGACACGCCGACCTGCATGCCCGAGTGGACCGGAGCCGCGCCGCTAGCGCCTGTTCTAATTCTGTTCCGGCCCGAAAAGCTTAGAGCACAAGGAGGACGCCGCGAGTCAGCGCCTTAGGGGGTGCTCTCCGAGTCTCAGGCACTGGCCCCATCGGCTATCGCTGGCCGATAATATCAACCCAGAGGCAGCTCTCTCGCTTCCCCTGCAATCGGCGCCACCCAGTGGCGACACCAACAGAAGCGCGAATGAACGCAGTAGAGATCGAAGAAGCCCTATCAGCCTTGGCCATCGAGTCCTTCGATGGCGGAGAGTTTCCTTTCGCCTTCCTGATGGCATTCGGCAACAAGGACGCGACCATCAAGCGCCTGCGGAAGGGCGACAGCAATGCTTCGGACGTGCCCGGTGGGGTGCTTCAGCGTAACAACATCCACATTGCCACCTGCGCGCCGGGCGAGGTCCATGCAACCCTTCAGGCCCTGCGAGAAAGCCCAAAAAGCCAGACCGCCAAGCCCAAGTTCCTGCTGGCGACGGACGGGCAGACGCTGGAGGCCGAGGATTTGGCAAGCGGCGAGGTCTTGGCCTGTGAGTTCGAGCAGTTTGCGGATCACTTTGGGTTCTTCTTGCCCCTGGCTGGGATCTCCACCGTTAAGGAGATCAAGGACAACCCCGTGGACGTGCGGGCCACCGGGAGGCTGAACAAGCTCTACGTTGAGTTGTTGCAGAACAACAAGGACTGGGCGGACGAAGAAAGGCGTGCGGACATGAACCATTTCATGGCACGTCTCGTATTTTGCTTTTTTGCAGAAGACACCGACATTTTTCAGGGGACGAGCCTGTTCACTCGCACCTTGGAGCAAATGACCGAGCGCGATGGTTCAAACACCCATGAGGTCCTGAGCACCATCTTTCAGGCCATGAACATTGCGTTGGCGGATCGCCCAGAGGCCAAGCTCCCGCGATGGGCAGAGCAGTTCCCCTACGTCAACGGCGGCCTGTTCTCGGGTAGCACAGATGTGCCGAAGTTCACCCGCACCGCGCGCTCCTACCTTCTGCGGACCGGCGAACTCAACTGGAAGCAGATCAACCCCGACATCTTTGGGTCAATGATCCAAGCTGTAGCGGACGACGAAGAGCGCGGGGCGCTGGGCATGCACTACACCAGCGTGCCGAACATCTTGAAAGTCTTAAATCCATTGTTCTTGGACGACCTTAGAGGCCAGCTTGACGCCGCAGGTGACAACAAGGCAAAGCTACTGAATCTGCGGAAACGTATGGCGCGCATCCGGGTGTTTGACCCGGCGTGCGGAAGTGGAAATTTTTTGGTTATCGCTTACAAGCAGATGCGGGCGATCGAGGCCGACATAAACCAGCGAAGAGGGGAGTCTGACTTGCGCACGGAGATCCCCTTGACGAATTTCCGTGGCATCGAACTACGAGATTTCCCGGCGGAGATCGCACGGCTGGCGCTGGTTATAGCGGAGTTCCAGTGCGATGTCCTATTCAGGGGGCAGAAGGAAGCGCTGGCATCGGTGTTGCCTCTGGACTCAGAGAACTGGATCGTTTGCGGGAATGCTCTTCGACTGAACTGGCTTGAGGTGTGTCCCCCCGTTGGGGCGGCGGCTGTGTCTGCCGGCGTTGACCTTTTTGAAGATCAGCTGGGAAGCCCGAAGATAGGATTCGAAAATGAGGGCGGCGAAACCTACATTTGCGGTAATCCGCCCTATTATGGCAGCCGTAAGCAAGAGGTCGCTCAGAAGGCTGATATTCAGGCTCTTTGTGGAAGGAGCGTCAAGAAGTGGAGGTCGCTTGACTACGTGTCTGGCTGGTTGATCTGCGCTAGACGTTACATGAGAGTCGCCAAGGCTGATGCCGCATTTGTGGCGACAAGTTCTATTTGCGAAGGCCTTCATGCGTCAATACTTTGGCCTGAGCTTCTCGACGATGGGGTATACCTTCACTTTGGATTTCGTCCGTTCCGATGGGCAAATCTAGCGGCCAATAATGCCGGCGTAACTGTTGTGATTGTTGGATTTACGAATGTAGAGGGTCGGCGGCGTCGCCTATTCTTGGAGGGCGGCGTGGTGCAGCAGGTCGAGTCGTTGACGCCATATCTTTCGCCTGGAAAGACAATCTATGTTCACTCTAGCCCGCATCCGCTGTCTTCCATGGCGAAGATGGTCATGGGGGGGATGCCCCGTGACGGCGGAGGTCTCATCATGAGTGCTCATGACGCTGCGGCGCAGATAAGCAAGGATAGCAACGTCGCAAAGTTCATTCGGCGATACCTTGGATCGGATGAGCTGATTAACGGCTCTGTGAGATACTGCCTGTGGATTGAAGACCATCAATTGGATACAGCCCGGGCAATTCCTGCAGTTGCTGAGAGGTTAGATGCTGTAGCTGCGTTTAGGCGCGCGAGCACGCTTGACTCAACGCGGGAGTTCGCAGATAGGCCCCACCGATTTGTGTATTTGGCCGGTCGTTCGAGTGGTCATTCGATCGCTGTGGCAGCTATATCCTCTGAAAGAAGGGAGTATCTTCCGGTGGATATTTTCAATAGCAATGTAGTTTTATCGAATAAATGCTTTGTTTTGTATGATGCAGATATTTGGGTGCTATCTATTCTTGCTTCTCGCCTTCACCTGGCATGGGTGGCTTCGGTCTGTGGCCGCTTAGAAACGCGATATAGCTACTCAAATACATTGGGGTGGAACACGTTTCCGGTTCCGGCCTTGACGGCGCGGCAAATGGATGAGCTGACCGACTGTGCCAAAAGTATTTTGATGGCACGTGAGAACCATTTCCCTAAGACGATCGCTGATCTCTATGAGCCGGATGAGATGCCAGAAGACCTGCGTCGAGCCCACGAACGAAATGATGAGGTCCTGGAGCGCATCTATATCGGTCGTAAATTCAAGAACGACACCGAGCGGCTTGAAAAGCTGTTCGACCTCTATACCAAGATGACGGCCGCCGAGGCCAAGCCGAAGAAGGGAGCGACCCGCAAATGAGCACGGAAGCCAATCCGACCAACCATCACACCGTCCCGGCTGTCTCCATTGCCACGGCGCGGACAGGCGTTTCGAGCAAAGTTAACTTCTTGGGTATGCGCCCGATGCAAGAGCTTGCTTACGCCAAGCGCGGAGAGCAGTTCTTGCTGATCAAATCGCCACCCGCCTCCGGCAAGTCGCGTGCGTTGATGTTCATTGCGCTGGACAAGATCGAGAACCAAGGCCTCAAGCAGGCGCTGATTGTGGTTCCTGAAAAATCCATCGGCGGCAGCTTCGCTGACGAATCACTCACCGAGCAGGGTTTCTGGGCCGATTGGGTGGTGCGGCCCCAATGGAATCTTTGCAATGCGCCCGGCGAAGACAACGGCAAGGTCGCTAAGTCAAAGATCAAGGCGGTGGGACAGTTCCTCACCAGCACTGACAAGATGCTGGTCTGCACGCATGCCACGTTCCGGTTTGCAGTGGAGGAGTATGGCATCGAGGCCTTCGACGATCGCCTTATCGCCATTGATGAGTTCCACCATGTCAGCAGCAACCCGGACAACAAGCTGGGTAACCAGCTTGGCCAGCTGATCACGCGCGATCGGGTCCACGTGGTCGCCATGACGGGTTCTTATTTCCGGGGTGACGCGGTCGCCGTGCTGTCTCCGGAGGACGAGAACAAGTTCGAAATGGTGACCTACACCTATTATGAGCAGCTCAATGGCTATACCTACCTTAAGTCGCTAGATATCGGCTATTTCTTCTATACCAAAAGTTATTTGGACGCGATCATGAAGGTGTTGGATCCTTCCTTGAAGACCATCATCCATATCCCCAACGTCAACGCCCGCGAGAGCCTGAAAGACAAGCATAAGGAGGTGGACGAAATCCTGGGGGCATTGGGTGAGTGGAAGGGGCGCGACGAGATTACCGGGTTCCACCTCATCGAGCTGGCCGATGGCCGCATACTCAAAGTTGCTGACCTGGTTGACGACAGCGACGCTGCTCGGCGTTCAAAGGTGCTTTCGGCTCTGAAGGACCCGGACCAGAAAAACAATAGGAACAATGTCGACATCATCATTGCCCTGGGCATGGCCAAAGAAGGGTTTGACTGGATCTGGTGCGATCATGCGCTGACCATTGGCTACCGCAGCAGCCTGACGGAGATCGTTCAGATCATTGGTCGAGCGACGCGGGATGCTCCTGGCAAGGAACGTTCTCGCTTCACCAATCTCATTGCTGAACCCACCGCGGACGAGGGGTCAGTGGTCGATGCAGTGAACGACACATTGAAGGCCATTGCTGCCAGTCTGCTCATGGAGCAGGTGTTGGCACCTCGGTTTGAGTTCACGCCGAAGGACCAAGGGCCCAGAGAGGGCTTCGACTATGGCGATGAGGGCTATCAAGAGGGTAAGGCGAACGTAGGCGTCAATGCAAAGTCCGGGCAGGTCCATGTAGAGGTTAATGGTTTGGCTACGCCCAAGTCCGCCGAGGCCTCTCGCATCTGTCGGGAGGATCTGACTGAGGTCATTACGGGCTTCCTTCAGAGCACGGCGCTGGAGCGCGGGCTGTTTGACAAAGAGAACACCTTGCCTGAAGAGCTCACCCAAGTGCAGTTAGGCAAGATCGTGCGTGATCGTTACCCGGAGCTGAGCGACGACGACCAGGAGGCGGTGCGCCAGCACGCCATCGCTGCGCTTAACCTCACCCAGCAGGCCAAGTTGGTGCTGGCGGACTCCGACGCCAAGGGGGAGCAGGGCAACACCTCCCTGATCGAAGGAGTGCGCAAGTTCGTCAATGTGAGGGACTTGGACATCGACCTCATTGACCGGATAAACCCGTTTGATGCGGCCTACGCGGTTCTGGCCAAGGCAATGGATGAGAAGGTGCTGCGACAGGTGCAAGCAGCCATTGCCGCCAAGCGCCAGGCCATCTCTTATGAGGATGCCATGGACTTGGCCAAGCGGGCGGTGGCGTTCAAGAACGAAAGGGGCCGCCTACCTAATATCGGGTCTGCCGACGCCTGGGAGCGCCGGATGGCAGAGGGCGTGGCTGCGTTGCAGACGCACATCGCCAAGAAGAAGGCCGCTGAAGCGCGCGGAGGGTCCAATGGCTGACATGGAAGGCGAGGCGCTACTGGCGGCACTAGGCATCGAGGCTGCGCCCGTCAAGGCCAGCCACCACACGCCTCAAGAAGAACGCCTCATAGCAGGGTTCGAAGACATCCTGCGCTTCGTTCAGGAGCAGGGCCGTGCGCCGCTGCACGGCGAAGATCGAGGCATTTTTGAGCGGCTCTACGCGGTGCGGCTTGATAAGTTGCGCGCATTGACTGCCGCACACGCGTTGTTGGCGCCCCTAGATACGGCGGGGTTGCTGGCGGCGTCTGGCAGCAGTGGCGCGTCAGCTTTGGAAGACGGGCTCAGCGACACTGACGTGCTCGCCGAGTTGGGCTTGAATGATAGCGCCGATGACATCACTCAGCTAACCCATGTCAGGTCCTACGAAGAGCGCAAGGCTGCCGAGGAGATTGCGACGCGGCAACGCTGCGAGGACTTCGAGCGTTTCAAGCCGTTGTTCGATCGCATCCAGGGCGACTTGGAGACAGGACTGCGCAAGACGCTCCGGTTTGGCAGGGATGGGAGCGTCGAGCCCGGGAACTTTTTCATCCTGGGCGGGCAAGTCGCCTACGTCGCGGAGATGGGCCAGGCGGTTCGGACGCCGAACGGAGAGTCCAACGCGCGGCTCCGGGTGATCTATTCAAATGGCACGGAGAGTGACCTGTTGCAGCGGTCGTTGCAGCGAGCGCTCTACAAGGACAAAACAGGGCGGCGCATCACCGATGATGAGGCGGGGCCTCTCTTTGGCGAAACGCTTGAGCCTGATGACATCGTCAATGGCACGATCTACGTTTTGAAAAGCCTGTCCGATCATCCCTTTGTCGCTGAAAACCGCGACGTGATTCATAAGATCGGTGTGACCGGCGGGAAGGTGGAGACCAGGATCGCGAAGGCTGAGAGAGATCCCACCTACATGCTGGCGAAGGTGGAAGTGGTTGCTACCTATAAGCTGTCCAACCTCAGCCGGACGAGGTTGGAGAACATTTTTCATCGCATCTTCCAGTCTGCCAGGCTAGATCTGACCATCCCTGATCGATTCGGTGCTCCAACAAAGCCGCGCGAGTGGTTCATGGTGCCCTTGTTCGTCATTGATGAGGCGGTCCGTCGCATTCAGGACGGTTCAATCACTGAATACGTCTACGATCCGGGATCCGCTCGGCTAGTGAAAAATCGATAGTCGCGTTTAGATCGCAGGAGGGAAAAGTGGCTCGCAAGGGAACGGGGCATCACAAGGGCCGGGGGATCCCCTAAAGGTGAGTTTCCTCAACCGGCTGTCGTTCTACCAGGCTCGACCAATCAACCGTGACGCCATGCGAGTGGTCGAGCCGCACGACGCGTCCCGCAAGCGGGCAGCGGAACCGGCCAAGCGAGATAGCGTAATTAAGCCGAGTAGGACGGCCAGAAACAGTTCGGGCTTGGCCATGCAGCACGTCCAGCGGCAACTTTTTAAGGCGGGTGGCACGATTGTTCCACTAAAGGGAAGCTCGCGGCAGTAGCCAGTCCACAAGGAACTTCATTGCCACGAGTGTCCTCAGGGAGGGGGTGGCATCGGCGGATCTTCCCGGAGTCTGTGACGAGGCAGTGGGGTCAGGATGGGCTCCCGCGGCGGCCGGCGCGCCGTTCGGCGCTACCTCACTCGGACCAATTGATCCCATCGCGTGGTGTAGGCAGGTGACAGCGCGGTCTGGTTCATGGCCCATACTTGCCTGCGCTGCTCGCCTCCGCGCACGCGCTCGGCAGACGACGCAAACGCCATCGCGCCACGACCAAACTTGGCGTTTGCGCGATCCATGACGTCCATCAATGCTTGTGACCGCGGGTCCACCTGGGCGAACAGATCGCCTTGGTGGACATCCCTTGCAGTCAGGTCCAGCAGCCCGATGCCCGCCTTCTTGTAATGGTAGCCTTCCTGCCACATCGCCTTGGTCAGGGCTTGAACCACCACGAGCACCTCGCGGGTGTCCGTGGTCGGCGATATGAAGTTAAAAGCCTTGCTGGGATGGAGTTGGGGTGCCCCGGGCTTGAACGGGTTTGTATGGAGAAACACCCAGACCCCACCGGCCTGCAGCGAGCGCCCCCGGAGCTTCTCGCAGGCCCGCTGGGCGAAGGTGGCGACGGCTTGTTGGAGGTCTTCCAAGGCCACGACCTCTTTACCGAACGAACGGGACACGACGATCTGCTGCCGGTCCGGCTCCACTTCTTCCAACGATGAGCAGGCGATGCCCAGAAGCTCGCGCTGGGTGCGGGCCAACGTCACGCCATACCGCGCCCGCAACGTCTCGCTGTCCGCGTGGACCAGGTCAGCCGCGGTAAGCACGCCCTCAATCCCCAGCCGGGCAGTCAGCTTGCGGCCCACGCCCCAGACATCTTCGACGGGAAAGCGTTCGAGCAGCGCGGAGCCAGGCAGGGCGGTCACGACGCCGTGCACCGTCTTCTTGGCGGCCTTGTTGCCCAGCTTGGCCAACGTTTTCGACGGGCCGATGCCAACGCAGCACGGAATCCCGGTCCACTGCAGAATCCGCGCGCGGGCCTCGGCAGCCACGCGCTCGTGGTCGGCTCTGGGGATGCCATCGAACGAGACGAACGATTCATCGATGCTGTAGACCTCAACGTGCGGAAACAGGTCCCGGAGGATTGAGACCACGCGCCCCGACAGATCGCCGTAGAGGCCAAAGTTGGCTGAAAGCACCTTCAGCTGGCGACGGACGTCGGAGGGGACTTGGTGGATCGGCTGACCCATCCCGACCCCCAGATCCTTGGCCTCTTGGCTGCGGGCAATGGCGCAGCCGTCGTTGTTTGACAGGATGACCACGGGCCTGCCGCGGAGGGATGGGTTAAAGACCCGTTCGCAGCTGGCGTAAAAGTTGTTGCCGTCGACGAGACCCAGCATGTCAACGTGTCCTCGGATCCACGTCGTGCCACTGCCTGATTTCTTGCTCCAGGCCATCCCAAGTAGCTTGGAGTTGTTGTGTGTCGCCGTTGAAAAGGGGCTGGTCCAAGTGTGCGAATTGGTCGAAGGACGGGTGCGGAAGAACGCTGCCAATGCCGCTGAAGCAAAACCACTCGCCCACCAGTTGCGCGATCTCAGCCAGCTCCTTGATGGCATCTTTTGCGTCGTCCAGATTCCAGCGCGGAAGCACTCGGCCCGTCCGGCTGAACTCTGTGGCCGCGTGGGCGATCTCTACGTTAACGTGTTCCACGACACCATCCAGGCGCGCTAAGCGGCGCTCCAACGCGTCAAACACGTCTTCTCGAATCAGGTCATCAGGAGTTGACGTGCCGGGCGTGGTCCCGCTAAGCCAGTCAAACACTGCATGCCGTTGCGCAGAGGGCTCGTATTGATGCTCCCGCGGAACCAGATGAACGTCGCCTGGTGCTTGAGCGCGCACGAACTGCCAATACTGTTCTTCAATGGCGACGTAGTTGTAGCCGAGGCCTGCGATGTCCTCTACGAACACCCGGCGCGTGATGCGTTGTCTAATCGCCTTCGCGTCCACCAACAGGCCCCCAACCGAGCACACCCCATACGCGCCGTGGATGGTGTCTCGCTCAGCCAGACGCCGAACGCCTTGCATGGTGCAGCTCCAGAAGCCCGAAACGAGCAGCTCCAGCACCATGGCGTTGAGTTGCTTCCCTTTCTCGCCGTCGGGCGCGTGGCGGACCATTTCCACGACGCAAGTGAACGCGGTCAGGTCCCACGCCAGCTTGGACAAGGCCTTCGAAATCGCGTTGTCGTCGGTGTCGTAGACACGCTTCCAAAGAGCTATTCGATCGCGCATCACGGCTCCTCGAACAGCGTCACGCCGTCGAGTGCGCCGAACCCGCTCTCGCGGCGCCACACGAGGGACAGCACCCCTTCAAAGCGTTCGAGCTCCCCTTCATCCGTGGGCGCTCGCCGGTAGGCATTTTCATCGTCGAGCACGTTCAGCACGCCAATTGCCGCCGAGCCGTCGACGGCGAACAGCAACTGGGCCTCGTAAATGCACGAGCCGGTCGAGGAACGCCAGCATCGCAAGGTGTCCCTACCGTCCATCCAAACCGCCCACCGGTCGTCCGTATCGCGGGGCCAAAGGCCCTCCCGCAGCAGCGCGAGGTCGTCGGCGGAGAATGCATGGCCGCAGCGGATAGGCCAGCGCGGGCCCTCCATTGCTGTGAGGTGACTGCAACGGGTTCGTAAGTCTTCCATGTCAGCGCCTGAGTTGTTTTCGGAAGGACCAGGTCACCACGCCCCAGACGTCCAGCTCAACGTCTTCTGGCACCAGTATTGCAGCATTGGCCGGGTTGCCGGAATGCAGCTCAAAGCGGCCGGCCCGCTGACGCAGCTGCTTGACGGTGAACCCTCCCTCCCACAACACCATCACCACATCACCCGGCCGCGGCCGTTTGCTCCGGTCGACCACTAGCGTGTCGCCTGGTCCGATGCCGAACCCTTCCATGGATTCGCCGGTATCGGCCTCGACAAAGAACGTGGCAACCGGGTTGTCGATACACCGCTGGTTGAGGTCCAGCAGGTCCGTGACGCCGAAGAAGTCCTCGGCTGGACTGGGGAAGCCACACGTGACGCGCACCGGCAGCACAGGGAGTGCCAGGACTTCGGCGGCCAGGTCGGCGGCGCCAAGGAAGCCGGGAGGGAAGGAGGAGGGGGTGAGCATGGCGGGAGTTTCCTGAAAGGCTGGCTCATCCAGTGAGACCACAACGGGGCGTCAGTCTAGCGGGCTGTTAGTAGTATTGCTAACGTGCCGTGTTGGATTTCCTGAATGCGCTTACGGCAAGGGCGCTCCCTTCTCTCGACACGCCGTCTCGGGCCGCTTGGGTAGGATTGCCTGGACCGCGTGCTGGGAGGACCAGATGTGCTATTCCGCTGAAGTGTGGGCCGATTACCACAAATACGTTCGCGCCTATGGTGCGGACATCGACATCGATGCATTCGTCGAGCTTTACCTGCGCCGGGCAGCGGATCCCAAGATCAAAATCCCCAAAGGGATGGACCAGGGGTTCCTCCATCCGCAAACGCCTGGCGCGACGGAGATTCAGGCGCTGATCCAGTCCTACAACACCACTTTTGTGCAAAACAGCGAGCAAGAGCTGTTCAAGCAGGCCAAGCGGCTGGCCGACGCAGAGCGGGTGTTGGCCGGCTCCAAGCCGACGAAGAAAGCCGCGAACGATCAACGCATCGCGGGCAACAAGGTCAAGCAGCTGAAACGCTGGATAACGGACGGCATCCGCACGGTGCCCGTTCCCGAGCGCGACGACCGCATCTTCCCGGACTGGTATGCCCCCGTTCTCACCGTGGAGGACGGCAGGCCGATCGTTCGGCCGATGCGCTACCACTGCCGACCGGCGGGCATGGACCCCGGCATCGACAGAACCAAACGCGGGCAGGTCTCGGGCACCTACAACGCCCGCCGGGACAACCTCACTCGGTTCTGGCGGCACCAGTTCGGGCATACGCACGGCTTGATGGTGGCGCGTGTGTTCTACGAGAACGTCGATGATGGGGCAGGCGGCAGCCAAGAACTTCAGTTCATCCCGAGCACCGCAGAGAACCTGCTGATCGCGTGCCTGGTGTCCCACTGGACCGATCCGGCCGGCCTGCTGCCCGATCTCTGGTCCTATGCGGCGGTGACCGACGACCCAGAACCTGAGGTCGCGGCTGCGGGGCACGATCGCACCATTGTCAACCTCAAACCGGAGAACGTGGACGCTTGGTTGACCCCGGAGGGCCGCAGCGTCGAGGAGTTGCTCGCTCTCATGGACGACAAGCAGCACCCCTACTACGAGCACCGCAAGGCTGCGTAAGGCGCTGATCTCCAGGGCTGTCGTGGTCGAAGAACTTCCCCAAGGCCTTTGTTACAGCCGTATCGCTTCCATGAGGCCCAGAGCTCATCTCGGCCTCGGCCTATTCAGGCTTCCTGTGTTGCACAGCGTGGGGCCCGAAGACAGAATGAGCCATCCTGCTCCTGGAAAAGCCGTCATGGGCACTCAGAAGCCTCCGGAGTCTTTACATCGGGTATTTCTCTCTTTTGACGGTCACGAGTATTCGGCCACGATCTGGCGCGGCGGAGGGTTCCAATGGCGCCTGCTGTCCGTTGAGGTTCCGGCAGCGGGGTGCCAGGAAGTGGTGCTACCGGATTTCGAATCGTGCCGCCTGGCGCTGCACGCCGCTGAGGAAATCGCGCGAAAGATAGTGGAAGGCCGATCCGGCGCTTAGGGGTTACCTAAACGGGTAACATTGGCTGGAGATCCAACGTCACATGCTCTAGGGGGAGCGCACATGGCGATTCGAACGTTGATTTTTCTTCTTGGTTTCATCGTCCTGCCGTTCACCGCTACTGGCTCCCAGCTGTTCGCTGTGACTCCCATTGGCACACCCGAGGCGGTGTTCTCAGGGAAGGCATCGGCGGCGGTGTCACGCCTGTCCAGCAAATGCATGGATGTCCAATGGACGGTGGTGAGTAGCAGCGATACGGAAGTCGTTTGCGAGTCGCCGTTGAGCACGGGTCAGTCCATCATGGGTCAGATGCTGCTCGGGAACAGTTACTCCACGCCTCCTCGGCGCTTCTTCCGCTTCAACGTGAGTGAGCTGTCCGGAGTCTCGCGTGTGCAGGTGTCGGGCTGGATGGAAACCCAGATGGCCTTTGGCCAGATGCAGCGTGCTCCTTTCTCAGGGGCGGACTTCCACAACAGCATCATGAACTTCCTGATGAGTGCGGGAGGCGCGTTCCCCGCAGGGACGACCTTCCCCAACCACACCGTGCTGGGAGTTCTAGGGAAAGTCGCTCCGCGCGGCAGGGCTGCTGTCTACGAGGTGGCTGAGGTGACGCCTGGTGGAGCCGCGGACCGAGCGGGCCTCAAGGCAGGAGACGTCATCACCTCCGTGGCCGGAAAGAAGTTCAAGACCGATGGTGACTTCCTGGATGGCTTGGCAAAGGCAACCAAGGCGCCGACCTACCAACTCGATGTCACGCGCAACGACGCTGCAATGTCGCTCACCGTCGACCGGGTATACCGTCCCACGGCCACTCAGGTCGTCGGCGTCGCGGAGGAGCCCGCCCCGGTGCCCGCTCCCCTAGCAGCAGCCCTTTCGGTTGCCGATGAGTTGGCCAAGCTTCTGAAGCTCAAGGAGCAGGGTATCCTGACGCAGGCCGAGTTCGATTCGCAAAAGAGCAAGCTATTGAACCAATGAGCATTCCGTCCGCCCATTCCGTAGCCCGGGCCGGACGGTGGTTCCGATCATCAGAACCCTGACGCGAAGCGATGGACCATTTTGAAGGCGTGGTGTTGGACTACTTACGGGCTGATCGGGCGCTGTTCGTCAACGGCCAATGCTGTATCCAGCTCAACGAGGGAAAGAACCCCGACACCAGCGGGCCGCATTGGTATTGCGACGCCCTCGCAGTGAGTTTCAAAGAGCAAGCAGCCTACCTCTGTGAGATCACGTATGCCGCCCGTGCGCCGTCCCTGCTGGCGCGCTTGAGGGCTTGGGACGAACACTGGCCAGGCTTGCGCGCAGCGCTTTTCCGGGACAGCGGTGTGCCCTTGGCCTGGACGGCAAGGCCTTGGCTGTTTGTTCCGCAAGCTCATGCAGCTCGACTCCACGCCAGCGTCGAAGCGTTTGCCCACCTACCCAAACCTCGGATCACCTGTTTGGAAGAAGTGGTCCCTTGGCGATACCGCTCTTGGGATCGCGGGCCCTACGTCGACCCGGCGCCATAAAGGGCCCTCCGAGGAACGTTCGGCCGAGCCATTGCAGGGGGGCTCAGAAAGATGGGGGCCTGTCTCGCAAGCGCGTTATCGGATATAACCAAGGCGTCCTTTTCTGACCGAGTATCTCAATGGCCTTGACCACCCTCAAATCACTCGATGCTGAGATCAAA
Organism: Stenotrophomonas sp. FBCC-B152; assembly: GCF_059134105.1. NCBI lineage: Bacteria > Pseudomonadati > Pseudomonadota > Gammaproteobacteria > Lysobacterales > Lysobacteraceae > Stenotrophomonas > Stenotrophomonas sp. FBCC-B152. The sequence continues at coordinate 800,476 of NZ_CP101442.1, forward strand.
CAGCTGGAAGCCCAGAAAAAACTGGTCGAGAAACGCGACGGAGAGGTGCCCAAGGCGCTCGCAGTGCTTCAGCAGTATGCCAAGGTCCTAAGCCCCGCCCAGCGGCGGCAGGTCGCCAAACTCATCGGGGAATCAATCGACGCCCAGCCGGCGCGTGCGCTCAAGGCGACCACTGGAGCCTTGAAGGGGCGCAAGCTCGGCAAGGTGGCTCCGAAGTATCGCCTTCCCAGTGGTGAGACCTGGGCGGGCCGTGGCCTGACCCCGAAGACTTTCAGCGCGTGGGCCAAGTCCGCCGACGGCAAAGCGTGGGCCAAGGCCAACCCGGGTGCTAAGTTCCCGCCGGCCGATGGCGCGGTGAAGAAGGCGGCGACAAAGGAAGCCAAGAAGCCGAGCAAGGCGGTCAAGAAGGCGAGCAAGGCCAAGCCGATTCGGAAGCCCGCCAAGAAGGGCTCGGCCAAGGCTGCTGGCTAACCCCATGCGCAAAGGCCTGGCCAATGCCGGCGCCAAGGCGGTGGTTGCGGCGCAGGCATTGCTGGATATCGCCAATGGAACGCTCTTGCAGGAAGAGGCAGGAGCGCGCCTGCGCACCCAGCTGGGACTCCATTGGTCCGCCTTGACGTGCGTCCAATACCTGTCAGGGAAGGAGGCCGTCGGCGCATTGACGGCCCTACCGGACGATTGGAACGAGCAGGGACGGACGAAGTCGGACCTCCTCCAAGCCGTGGTAATGGCCTTGGGCGTGGTCAGCGAGGCACGCGGCAGCCGCGGAGGAATGGCGTCTGGCAGCAAACTGGCCCTGCGGCTTCGGGAAGTGCGAGACGCGGCCGTGGGGGAGGGGGCGTGACACTGACTCTGACCCTCGCTGCCCCAAGCTATGCCCTCCTGCAGGCCGACACCACGTGCTGGAAATGTGGCGAGAGCACCCGGGTGGCGACGATATGGGTGCCGTCATTTACTGATACGTCTGATGTCGAAGGCCCGGAGGACGAGCCGGAGATTGGAGGGGCGGCGACCTTGCGCCACATAGAGGATCTGGACGACAACGTTACTGATCACGTGCGTGAAGTGGCGACTTGGCTCAAACCCGGGCACTCTGAAACCGCAGAGGCTACCTACTGGGCCAACCACTGCCCCCATTGCGATGCCCTTCAGGGGGACCACTTCGTGATGGGCGTCAACGGGCCGTTCTTCTTCCAGCACCGCGCCGAAGCAGATGCCTTGGAACTCATTCCCGGGCGGGGTCCACTGACGGCCAACGCCTCGGCTTCGCAGTCGGAGTGGATGGACTGGATTGCCTTGCGCCTGGGCCTGTAAATGGCACTGATGGTTAGCGCTCGGGTGGGGGAGCGAAGGTGGGGCGGGGCAATAGCACCGCTGCCCTTGGGCCCTACAGGCGCTTAAGTGTTATAGAGGACGCAGTGACCTCTCCAATCCAATCTTCCTGCGATGGAAGAAGGTGCGAAGGGACCCTGTTGGTGGCCCTGACGTTGTGGATCGTGGCGGCCAAGTGGACATGGGCAAGACGCTCCTTCGAGGGTGCAAGGAGGGCGGCTTCCTGCAGGTCCAATGCCCATACCGCCGAAACCGGATCGTAGGCAGGGTTGAGGAAGCTGTCTGCGGGCACACCCACGCATCCGCCCGCAGGCTTGACCTTTTGCAAGAGGGGCCGATGGGAGTGGTCGGCATGAACAACCTTTCCTGTAGCGGCGCTTAGGTGGAGCTGCTGTGGCCCGATGGCGTAGACCACTTCGCCCGCGACGGGCACCTGACTGATGCCTCCAAGTGAAGGACAGCGTCCATGGAGCAGATGCTGATTGATCGCGATGACGTAGGGTTCTCCCTGACGGACGATGCCTTGGGTCAAGTAACCAGGCTTGTTCCCATCCCTTCCAACGAGCTTCTCGTGCTTTTCCTTCAGCGCGCTCGTGTAGCGAAGAGCGATGGCCTCGTGCGGATACGTCCACACTCCCTCTTGATGAGACGGGCCTAACCAAGCCGGATCGATGCCCTTAGGTTCCGGCGTGACGAGCTCGACCCATACGGAGTAGCCGTCTTTCGATGCACGGAAGTCTGGACCAGCCCGGCCGCTGGTCAAAGAGAACCCGTGATCCCAGAGGTGCTTGGCCAGCAGCATTTCCGCAACCCTCTGCAGGTGCTCCAGGTCTGAGCCTTTAGCAAGCCGTTGAGCGCAGTGGGGATCGGCAAGGCCGCGCTGATGAAACTCGTCAAAAAGGTCCGACAGCGCGTTCAGGATGTTCAGCCGGAGCGCAGGCTCGGCCTGCGCCCACCGGTTTCCAGCACGGGCGAGAAAGGCTGTCTTCAAGGAGGCCGGCGGCTTACTCATGGTGCAGAGTATCCTTGGTGGAACATGGGTCGGAGGTCTTAGAACGGTCGTCGGTGGACGGATCGGTAGTTGAACTGTAGCTACTGGGAAATGGGTGTTGCGGACTTGGTTGGAAGGCTGGCAGATGCATGACGACCGCCTAGGTCATGGCAAATTTAGTTCCGATCCACCCAGGTGGTCGTCAGGCGTCGCCCCGCAGCGCTTGGCGCTCTTTGGTCAGTGCGATTGCCTCTTCATAGCTGGCGGCCTTGCCACTAATCAGAAGGTCCAAAGCGACCCAGTGCCGGGCGGTGTAGTAGATGTTTCCAAGTGGGAGCGGAGTAGCTGGCCGCATTGCAGGTCCCAGCGTGTAGACAAAGTGCGCCGTGGTCGTCGCGGGCCAAGTTGGATCGATCTCCTGAAGGTTATCAACCGTGTCAACGCGTTCAATGAAATGAACACTTTTGAACTCTGAGAGGTATCGGAAGCCGATATAGGCTGGAGGAATCAATGGCCAGCCATTTCCTCCGACGGGATGGAAATACCGTCCTTGATTGACCACCACATCGATCCACGTGGCATCAGGCGAGTTGGGCAGCAGTTCGCGACTGAGGGACACCACGTAGGCGAGCGAATCAAAGGCGTTTGAGGTCATTCCATACTCCGAAAGATGCAAGTTGAGTTGATGAAGCCATAGGCGCTCGACTTGGCTTTTGCTCGCCGCGTGCGCCCTTCTCGCCATCGCCCTAATATCTGTCCAGGAGAGGTGCTCAACAGGGATGCCATCCACGTCGGGAGGAAGGTGCCGAATGGCCCAATCCTTCCGAGCTGCGCTGATCGAAACAAAGCGCCTCTGCTGGACGTTGGAGCCAGTAAGACGTCCCGCATACCTCTCCAGTTGCTCCCTCGAAGCGACCTGCCAAAAGCGTTTCGCCTCGAAAATCAGGTGAAACGCGGTGCCTGACCGCACCTCTAGATCCGTGAATCCCCGGTCAACCGAGCAAAAGGTTTGACTCGACAACTCGATCTCCGCACACGGATCCAGGCCCATAGAGCAAAGCAGCTCTGCACAAAGCGCTGGCGATTGCTTCAGGCACCATCCCAAGGCATAGGTTCCGGCGTTCTCATCGCAACCAGCGAGTCCAAAACAACTGGCGGGCGTTTTTCCCCTGATCAGCATCCGTGCTTCCTTTCCTGATTGTGATTCCTAAAGGACCTGCCGATGTTGCCAGAACGGCAGGTTCTGAGGCCACCACTTTCCTCGTGCGACCCTTCGCATCACCAGCGTCCTGAACGCGTCGGGAGATGGTGCCTGGCCGAGGCGCTTGTGGCGGCCCTGGTTGCACCGGGCATGCGCCGCCACGACGTTCTCTGGCACGTGCTGCCCTCCGTCCTGTTGGGCCGTTAGATGCTCGGCAGTGCATTGGACTCCGCGCCCGTTGCTGCCCTTGAGCCCCAGCTCGTTTGGAGAGGCCAGCCACATCGGCAGGCCGCAGTAATAGCAGCGGCCGGACTGGGCGTGAAAGGCGGACGTGCGGATGGATTTGAGGCGCTTGGTCGTCATGGAAGGCTCCGGAATCGAAAGAGATTCCCGCGCCCCCATTGGGTGGACCTCGGGCACCCGGAGCCTATCGGCTATGCGGGCACAACACCGGCGCTTCTGCGACCGACATCCGCTTTATAACCGACCTTCGCCGACCCGTGCAATCCCCAACGTGCTTCGGAAATTGCCAGTTTTAGCAAGCCGCATCGGCCTAGCAAGCGCCATAAAAGGAGAGTTCCGCATGAGGGGCGCCAGATCGAAGATCCTCGATCCGCACCGCCCAGTAGAAGGGCATGGCGGTTGAAATAGCAGCCGCGGCCGCCTTCCCAGCCAAACCTACACACGACAGGGCTCGCTCAACTTTGATCCCCGCCGAGCGTTCACGTTAATCGCCATCTAGGGCGTAGGCGGCATGCACCAAGGCCAAGTGACTCAGGCCCTGCGGCGTGTTGCCCAGCCCCTGTTCCGCCTGCGGGTCCCACATCTCCGACATCAGCCCCAAGTCGTTCTGGACGCGGGCCAACAACGATTCGAACAACCGAGTGGCCTCGCCAGCCTCGCCCAACAGGCCGTAAGCCTCCACCATCCAAAACGCGCAGCTGATGAACGTGCCTTCGCACTCCTGCATGCCGCTGTAGCGCCAAAGCAGGTCCCCGCTCTCATCCGACAGCTCGCGCCGGATCGCCTCCCGCGTGGAGACGAATCGCTCCCGGCGCACCTCGGCAAGCCCGAAGCGCGACGCCAACATTATGCTGGCATCCAGCTGGTCACTGCCGGCGTGCATCACGTAGCTCTGTCGGCCCCCGTCCCAGCAATGCTCGTCGATCCATTCCAGGACGCGCTCCTTCTCGCGCTGCCAGCGTGGCAGACGTGCGGTGGTGATGTGTCCCTGCTCGGCCAGTTCGCAAGCCCGGCGCAGGGCCATCCAGCACTCCACTTTCGACATCGTGTAGTGCTGCGGGTCTTCCAGCTCCCAGAAGCCGTGGTCTTTCCGCATCCAGCTGTCGGCGCACTCGTCTGCCAGTTCGAACAAGAGCCGGGCAGTTGTGGGGTCGAGGATGTGGCCTGCTTCGATCATCCGGCTGGCCATTTCCAACACGTCGCCATAGGCGCACGTCTGCAGCTGGTCAGTAGCGGTGTTGCCGATGCGCACCGGTTGGCTGCTACGGTAGCCGGGCACATCAATGTAGCGCTCATCCTCCACGCGGTCGCCGCGCAGCGTGTAGCAAGGAGCAAGGCCCGGGCGATGGCGGCCAATGGTGGTCATCAGCCAGCTGAAACCGGCCTTGGCGTCCGGCAGGGCGCCCACGCGAAGGAAGGTCTTGATCACGTAGGCCGCGTCGCGCACCCAGGCATACCGGTAGTCCCAGTTCTTGTCCCCGCCGATGCGTTCGGGCAGCGAGGCGCTTACCGCTGCGGCAATGGCGCCGGTCGGAGCGAACCACAGGAACTTCAAAGCCAGCGCTGAGCGGATGACCTCGGCGTGGCGGCTTGCATGGCAGTGCAGATCATCCACCCACTGACGCCACTCTCGGTCGGAACGATCAATACGGGTATCGATGTCCTCCAGGGGCGGGACGGGGAGCACTTCGTCCTGGGAGACCAGCAGTGCCACGATTTCCCGTTCGCCGGCACGGAGGGTAAGGCTGCCGCGCACTTGGCGGTCGTCGCAGTGATCGATCTTGACCTGTTCGGAATAGCGCAGCATTGTCATTACGGGGCCGGCGTGATGAACACACCCATTGGGAGTGTCGCTCATCCATGGCGTGCAGGTTCCGGCACGTGTGCCAGGCTGGTAAAGCAGGTCAAAGGTGATCTCTCCATCGAGGCCTTCCAGTCGACGGGCCAGCTCCGACCAGGGTAACCGTCCGGCCGGGCCGCTGTTGAGCGACTCGGTCAGCCGGGCCAAGCCGGTTGCGGTGTGGACGAGGGTTTCCAACACGTTGCTTTGGTCGCGATAGCGCCGCTGGACCTGCTGAACGTCCCGGGCTTGCAAGACAAAGCGACCGCCAGCCGGGGCATCCAGCAGGCGGTCGAGCAAGGGTGGAGCGTCCATGCAGGGGGCGCACCACCAGTCAATGCTGCCATCTGGGGCGATGAGCGCGCTGGACCGCCCATCGCCAACGGCGGCGTAAGAGTGGATGGGGGCATACCCGTCCGCGTCGCGCTCCACAGGCAGGTTGTCGATATCTTCGGCCCCAGCGGTCACGGCAGCAGCATGCCGCCGGTGGCGCCGATGACCTCACCGGTGATGTAGCTCGATTCCTGTGTCGCCAGCAGCACATAGGCTGGGGCCATTTCCACCGGCTGGCCTGCCCGCTTGAGCGGGGTCTTCGAGCCGAACTCAGGGATGGCCTCCGGCGGCTGTCCGCCGGCCGGCTGCAGCGGGGTCCAGACCGGGCCCGGAGCCACGGCGTTAACGCGAATACCGCGCTCGGCCACCTGCTGCGCCAAGGCTTTGGTGAAGTTGACGATAGCGGCCTTGGTGGGGGCGTAGTCCAGCAGGTTGGGAGAGGGCTGGTAGGCTTGGATGGATGCTGTGTTAATGATGGTGGCGCCGGCAGGCAGGTGCGGCAGAGCGGCCTTGCACACCCAGAACAACGCATGGATGTTGGTGCGGAAAGTGGCGTCGAACTGTTCGGTGGTCAGATCCTCGATCTTTTCCACGGCCAACTGCTTACCGGCGATGTTGGCCAGCACGTCCAGTCCGCCGAGACCTTTGACTGCCTTCTCCACCAGGTCACTGCAGAACTGCTCATCCTGAAGGTCTCCAGGGATGGCGATCGCCTTGCGGCCTTCGGCTTCAATCAACGCCACCACTTCGGCCGCATCTTCTTCCTCTTCGGGCAGGTAGTTCAGTGCCACATCTGCGCCTTCCCGAGCAAACGCTATTGCTACCGCACGTCCAATGCCGGAATCCGCGCCGGTCACAAGCGCCTTTCGGCTCTTCATGCGGCCCAGGCCCACGTAGCTCTTCTCCCCATGCTCGGCGGCAGGCGTCAGCTTATGAACGGTGCCCGGCGGAGTCTGAACCTGCGCCGGGTAGGTGGGCTGCGGGAACTGGGTCAGCGGGTTCTGCATGTCGTATTGGTTGCGAGAAGTCATTGGAGTCCTTGGGGGAGGAGGGAGCCAAAGGCGTTATAGGGTGACAGCGCCGCCGGAGATGGTGAGCAGTGCGCCGGAGGTGTAACTGGCGCTATCTGCCGCGAGCATCACGTAAGCCGAAGCGAGCTCGGCTGGCTGACCTGGTCGACCGAACGGCGTCTGGCTGCCAAACTGCTCAACTTCTTCCGCGGCCATGCCGGCGGGAATGAAGGGTGTCCAGATAGGGCCGGGCAACACCGCATTGACACGAATCCCTTTCTCGGCAAGAAGACCGGCCAGGCCGATGGTCAGGTTGGCGAGCGCGCCCTTCGTGGCCGAGTAGGGCAGGATGTTGGGGGTGGGCTTTTTGGAGTTGACCGAGGCAGTGTTGATGACCGAACCGCCGTCCTCCAGGTGTGGGACGCACAGGCGGGTGAGGTTAAATACCGCATGCACGTTCGTCTCGAACGTCTTGCGCCAGTCCTCCAGAGTGATGTCGTCGAACGACTCGTAATAGCGCTGATACGCAGCGTTGTTGACCAAGATGTCCAAGCCGCCAAGGTCGGTCGTGACCTGCTTGATGAGCGCCTCGGCTTGGGCGTCATCGCTGATGTCGCAGGGGCAGAGGACGGCCTTCTGACCTGCCGCTTCGATCAGGGCGCCAATGCTGGCGGCATCCTTCTCCTCGCCCTCAAGGAACGCAATCGCCACGTCGGCACCCTCGCGGGCGTAGGCGATGGCCACTGCGGCACCAATGCCGCTGTCCCCGCCGGTGATCAGGGCCTTCTTGCCCTTCAACAGGCCGTGGCCGACGTAGCTTTTTTCCCCATGATCTGGCCGAGGGTCGAGCTTGTCGGTCTTACCGGGAAACGACTGCTGCTGGGCCTTGAACGGCGGTTTGGGATAGTTGGGCACGGGCATCGGCTGAGCCTCTATGGCGTTGGAGGAAAGCCAGTGTGCGTTGGGGCTGGTAAACGTCGCGGCCCAGCGGTGTAGATGCGATGTGCAGGTGCCTCACCAACGGACTGGTTAAAGCGGGTAGGCAATGGTGGTCATGATGCTGTTCTCAGCCTGGCGTGAATCAAGCCGCGTGTGCTGCACCACTACTGGGACATCTGATTCGATCACGCACGAGAACCCCACGCCGAGCGGCACCTTGGCGGGACTCTCAAGATCATTGAAGCGCTTGTGACACGTCCGCCGGGCTGGCACGGTGAAGCGGTAAGGTCCCTGCGGTTCGCGATCCTCGAAATACAATGTCAGCGTGACCTGAGCATCAACCGGGCCCGTGTTGAGGACGCAGCAGGTTTTCGTGGCTTTGCAGCTCTGGCTCCGGACCGTTGCTCCAGGCAGGAATGTAGCCTTCTGCGATTGCCCAGCACCGCCGACCGATCGATGTCTGCTCATCTTGTTTCATCAGCGACGTCCTCTCCGCTTGGGTCCCCTTGCAGCCTGAGTGATCAGTGCCGCACTTCCCACGGCGATGGCATCTTCCACGGCCCCGGTGCTGGTCTGGCCATAGCGGGCAATCGCGCGCATGCGCAGATCGAAGGTCACATACGCCATTCCCACCGCTGCGCCGGCGCCTAGCAGCGCGCCTAGCTTTCGCTGCCGATAGGGAGCCATGGCCGCACCGGCAATCATCCCTGTGGCAATGCGCGCCACCATGCCCGCGGGGACGATCCGGTCGGGGGCCGTCTTCATCTTGTCGCCAATAAGCTCACCTCCTGCCAATGCAAGCATGCCTGCCGAGGCGAAGTTGTTGGACAAAATGCGTGGCGCACCGTTATCGGAAGGAAGGTTGCCACTCCGTGCGGCGTTCGTCACCGCAGCCAAGGGCGTGATCGCGCGCATGCCGGCTACTGCTCCCATCAAAATCGAATGGATTAAGGCCATCTGGCTCTCCTAAATTGGAAAAGGGCGGCGGCTTGCGCCCCTCATGGCTTCGCCGGCCGCTCGTAGTCTTCGGGCTTAGCGGTGTGCTCCGCCTCCGGCATATCCTTGTCCTTCCAGCTGGCGTCATCGTTCCGAAGCTTGTCGGGCGTGTGTGCCTTGTCTTGGTCAGCCACGTCGGCAGCGGGGTTGAGAGGTAGCTTGTTCACGGGTCGCTCCAGGGTCTGAGGGTCATGGGCATGCTGGGCCTGTAACCATGAGCACGGTGTCTTGGTGGAATCCACATTTTCACTACACGCCGGTCACCGACCGGGGACGCAGCGACCGGTATCTCTAGGCGCACCGATCACGTTAAGAGGAGCCGCCAATGCGCGCGTTGACCTACCACGGCAGCAAAGACGTCCGGGTGGACACCGTCCCGGATCCCACCTTGGCGGCGCCCGATGACCTGATCCTGCGCGTCACCGCGACAGCCATTTGCGGCTCGGACCTTCACCTATACCGTGGAAAGATTCCCGATCTTCACACCGGTGACGTTCTGGGCCATGAGTTCATGGGGGTCGTGGAGGAGGTAGGAAGCGGCGTGACCGACTTGAGGCCTGGCGACCGCGTGGTGGTGCCCTTCGTCATCGCTTGCGGCGAATGTTTCCACTGCAAGTTGGCTGAACACGCGGCCTGTGAGACCACCAATACCGGGAAGGGCGCGGCGGTGAACCAGAAGGGCATCCGCCCGCCCGCCGCTCTGTTCGGCTATAGCCATCTATACGGCGGGGTGTCCGGCGGCCAAGCTGAATACGTAAGGGTTCCGAAGGCAAACGTGGGCCCGCTGCGCGTGCCGGATGCGCTGCCCGACGAGCAGGTGCTGTTCCTGTCGGACATCTTGCCTACGGGCTACCAGGCCGCGATCAATGCGGGCGTCAAACCGGGGTCTACTGTGGCCATTTTCGGCGCCGGCCCGGTCGGACTGATGGCTGCCGCGTGCTGCCGTTTGCTGGGGGCCGAGACCATCTTTATGGTCGATCACCTGGCCTACCGGCTGGCCTTCGCCGCGCAGACTTATGGCGTAACCCCAGTGGATTTCAGTCAGATCGAAGACCCGGCTGAATACATCATCACGCAGACCAACGGGCGCGGCGTTGATGCCTCCATCGAAGCAGTCGGCTTCGAAGCCGAAGGAAGCGCACTCGAATCAGCACTGACCACGCTGAAGGTGGAAGGCAGCAGCGGGGTGGCGATCCGCCAGTGCATCGCGGCCACCCGCCGCTGCGGCACGGTGAGCATTCCTGGCGTCTACGCCGGTTACCTGCATGGCTTCCTGCTTGGCGATGCGTTCGACAAGGGCCTGACCTTCAAGATGGGCCAGACCCACGTGCAGGGCCTGATGCCCGAGTTGCTCGACTACATCGGGGAAGGCGCGCTCAACCCGGGCGTGATTATTACTCACCGCCTTCCCCTGGAAGAAGCCGTCCGCGGCTACGAACTCTTCGACCGTAAGGAGGAGGACTGCCGCAAGGTGATCCTTATCCCCTGACAAATGAACCGTCATCTTTGCCGCGGCCCTGCGCACGCTCTGACCGGCCCAGACGTCGATCTGCCACTGATTGGCTTGAGCCCCAAACCGAGCAGAGCGGCCCACCCTGAGGGCATGTGGTGATCGCGGTTATCGTGCCGGCGCACAACGAAGCCGATGACATTGGTCGCTGCCTTGAGGCGGTCAACGAAGCTGCAGTGCATCCAGGTTTGGAGGGCGAGCCGGTAGTAACCGTGGTCGCGCTGGATGCCTGCACCGACGGCACAGGCGGCGTGTGCGCTCTCCACGGTGCAGCGGCAGTCGCGCTCGATGCGCGCTGCGTAGGTGTCGCGCGTGCGGCGGCGGCCCGTTATGCGCTTGATTTGGGCGCACGTTGGATTGCCAGCACCGACGCCGACACGGTCGTGCCTGCGGACTGGCTGTGGAAGCAGGTAGCATGCGGCGCTGACGCGTTCTGCGGGGTGGTGGACGTGGCCGAATGGCGCGACTATCCCCCCGCTGTGCGTGAAGCCTTTGCCGGCCGCGAGCTGTCGTGCGATGGGCACCGTCATATCCACGGCGCCAACTTGGGCCTCAGTGCCGCAGCTTATGAGAAAGTCGGCGGCTTCCCGCCGTTGGCAACGGGTGAGGATGTAGCACTGGTGCGGGCCCTTGAGTGTTCGCGAGCAAGCATCGCTTGGCGTGCGCGGCCGGTGGTATTCACCAGCGCCCGACGCTCATCAAGGGCACCACAGGGTTTCAGTAGTTTTTTACAGGCCTTGGAGCGCGAGGTTTTGGGAACCCCTGCTGCGCTGCCACCAGCGCAGGCACTTGTGCGATGACCGCGATGCCGGCAGACCTACTCGGATGGGCCGCCACGGCCGTGCTCATTGCCACGTTGTCTCGACAGATCTACAAGCAACACCGGGCAGGGTCGGTGGAAGCGGTGTCCACATGGCTCTTCGTCGGGCAAATGACCGCATCGGTGTTGTTCATCGCTTACAGCGCCCTGATGGGATCGACGGTCTTTGTGGTCACCAATAGCCTGATCCTCGTTACCGCTGTGGTCGGCCAAATCCTTGCTCTCCGTCGGCGACACCGACGGTGATCGGCGGAAATTTGATGGGCGCCTGACGATGGCTACGAGAGCTGTTCGTGGATAGCGGTGATCAGCTGCTTGAAGCGGTAAGGTTTTGGCAAAAAGCGCACGGCCGCAGGAATGGGCGCGAGTTGGGAGCGTTGCAGGCCTGAAACAACCATCACGCGCGCGTGGGGCTGTGTCTGAGCGACCTCCGCAGCGACCTCGAAGCCGGATATGCCGCCTGGCATGCTCACGTCGGTGACAACCACGGCATATCGTGTGTCACCCCTAAGATGAGCGATCGCTTCCACGCCATCTGATGCAGGGGTGACCACGAATCCTTGATCGGCCAACGCTTCAACCACCACGGTGCGCAGATCTTCTTCGTCTTCAACAAACAAAACGTTGATGGGCATTTCAAGGCTCATAGATTGGAAAGCAGAGCGTGATGCGGGTGCCTTCGCCCGGAACGCTGCTTAGTTGGGGAAATCCCCCGGATTGCGTAGTAAAACCAAAGACCTGACTCAGACCAAGACCGCTGCCCCGTCCTACCGGTTTGGTCGTAAAGAAGGGCTCGAAAACCCGTGCCTGCTTGTCAGGTGGGATGCCCTCGCCATCGTCCTCGACCGTCAGGCAGACGTGGGGCTCGGGCGCATGGTTTGTCGATGCAGGGTCTTGGGTATCCTGCGCGCGCGCTGTGATGGTGATGGTGCCGCCGCTGGGCATGGCGTCGCGGCTGTTGCACACCAAGTTGAGCACTGCCGCTTCCAGCTGAGCCCTGTCGACGAACACCAGCGGAAGATCGTCATCGAGATTGAAAACCACGTTGACTGTGTCACCCGCAGACCGTTGCAGGAGCTCTTTCGACTCGCGCAGGGCGGCGGTGACATCCAACGATTCGGGGGACAGCTTCTGTCCTCGGCCAAACGTCAGCAGTTGTCTGGAAAGGAGGGCGCCCCGTTCGGCCGCGCGAAGGGCCGTCTCGATCAGCTTGGCAGCGGGCCCGTCCTTCACGCGGACGCTGATGAGGTCGAGGCAGTTGACGATGATCGTCAGAAGGTTGTTGAAGTCATGGGCAAGACCGAGAGTCAACTTGCCAATCGCTTCCATCTTCTGCGCCTGTAGAAGGCTGTGTTGAACCTGCTGCAACCGTTCTTGAGCGTCGTGGCGCTCGGTGATGTCTCGGGTCACTTTGGCGTATCCAACCAACACGCCACCAACCCAGCTGGGATCAATCACGACGCTCGCCAAGAACCGCGAGCCGTCTTGCCGAACCCGCCATCCGTCCTCAATACAACGGCCTTCGGTAGCGGCCGTTCGCAGGTTGCGTTGCGGCACGCCGGCAGCCGCATCCTCCGGCAAGTAGAAGCGAGAAAAATTGGTTCCAACGACATCTTCGGCCGTGTAGCCCTTGATCCGCTGACCACCAGGGTTCCAAGTTCGGATCACGCCATGCTCGTCCAGCATATAAATCGCATAGTCAGTGACGGAGTTGACTAAGAGAGCGAACTGCCTGGATTCGTCATTCAAGACATCTTTGGGGTGCTGCAACTCTGTCACGTCCATCCTCCCCGGGATCGCGTGACCCTAAAGGATGGCTTGTAAAGAAACCGTAAAAAGGTGTCTCGGTGCGCAGTTTGACTTGACCTTTACACAACCCTGCGGGTAGTCGTTCACACTGTCCTTGCATGGATAAACGACGGGCGTGGGAGGGTGAGGGCATGCCAGATGGGACTGAATCGGTGAGTGTGTTCCTGGTCGAGGACGAACCCAGCTTGATGTATGTGCTGGAAGAGTCGCTCAAGAGCTTGGGCTATGCGGTGGGGGAGAAGGCGGAGTATCTGCCTGAAGCGTTGGAGCGAGCGCAAAGCGAAGCCTTTGACGTGGCGATGTTGGATGTCAACCTGCACGGCCAAGAGTCCTTCCCCGTCGCAGATGTGCTGATGGAGCGCGGGATCCCGTTTGTGTTCACCACGGGCTTTGGGGCTAGGACCCTTCCCGAGCGTTTCCAACGAACCCCGGTCATGGAGAAGCCATTCCGACTCAAGGACATTCGGCGCGCCATCTCTGAGCTCCACCCGGCGGCGTCTGTCTGACCGGCGTTGAGGGTCGGATTCGCCCGGCCGTCACTTCTACATCGCGTTTCGTCGATGCTTGTCTGGATAGGGTGCGGTTTCCCCTGATCCAAACGAGGAGTTGCACCATGGCTGAAACCAAAGAAAACCTGCTCGATTGGCTCCGCGATGCTCATGCGATGGAGCAGCAGGCGGAGACCATGCTGAAGGGCCAGGCGTCCCGCATCGAGCACTATCCCGTCTTGAAAGCGCGAATCGAAGAGCACATCCAAGAAACGATCGGCCAGCGAGAGCTGCTGGAAGGGTGCATCAAGCGCCTGGGCGGTTCTCCTTCCACCATCAAAGACGTGATGGGCAAGATGGCCGCCTTCGGTCAAGCGCTGGGCGGGATGACCGCCTCGGATGAGATCGTGAAAGGCGCGATGGCCGGCTACGTGTTCGAGCACTTCGAAATCGCGTCTTACACCGCGCTGATCGCGGCCGCCAAGACCGCCGGCGACCCGGAGACGGCCCGCGTATGCGAGGAGATCTTGGGCCAGGAAGAAGCAATGGCCGATTGGCTGGCCTCGCACTTGCCCGAAGTGACCGAGGAATTCCTGGTGCGCGACGCGACCCCAGGCGTCGAAGCCAAGAAGTAACGGCTGGATCGTCATCAGTGCCCTGTCGGATGCGCTACGACGCTCCGACGGGGCCTCGACTTGCCATGCGTCTCAGGGCGCGCGGTAGACAATGCAGCGTCGGAACTCAATCAGGGCGGGAAGCACCGTAAGGAGGAGCGCCGGCACGATGGCAAACAACCACAAGGCGATGGGAGCCAGGTCAAGTGCCAGGCCAGTAGCGACATGCGTATCAGGCATAGACCAGTAAACGGCGCCGATTGCGATCCAAGGGGCCAAGTCCAAGATGCTATGAACGTGCTGCTCCAAGGGGCGAATGGCTCGCGTGGGATAGGCCACGCGGGTGTCCCAATAGCCTGTGATGGCGTGCAGACACACCAGCGCCAGAAGGATCAGGAAAAGCGGTTGAGACGCTCGAAAGGAGAGCCATAGCAGCGTTGCCGCCCCCAGGATCGCGATCTGCACCAAGTGCAGCCCGGATTCTTTTAGCCCCGACGTGGTTTCGATGCTACTGGCTCTGTGAAGCCAAAAGTCGATGGCCCCTGCAGTAAGCCAAAGCAGATAGAGGCCATGCCAAATCGTCACGTCCATCGCTGAGTTGAACATTGTCGCTCCCGGAATCAGTTGCAATCACTTCTCACCGTGACTCCCGCGTAATGGGTGCAAGCTTAGCTCTACCGAAAATACTAGGGAACTACCGCTTACGACGGCGTGTTTTTTCGTCGCGCGTGCGAGCGTTCGTGTATGAATGGCGACTCGACTAGAGCTGCCCAGCGGCTTGACGTCCCCTTGACGCCTTGGTGACACGCCGTGCTCTCTCTGAAGCGGATATTTGTCTCCAACCTTATTAGGAGAATCGTATGAGCGCTTATCCACAGTTTCTGGCTGCGACGCCGCGAGTGACCCGAATGGAAATGGCGGATCTCTACGCGGGCGATGCCACCACCGTGGTCCAGCTGGACGCGACCCCCTGCGATACGTGGATTCAGAACCTGCAAGGGCTGGTGAGCCGGTCCCCAGAGCTTGCCGGAACACGCGTGGAAGTGGACGGTTCATGGGTCCACTTTATCGGCGTGCGGAAAACGCGAGGCCCCGTCGCAGCTCACCTATTGGAAGTGATTGCTGCTGCAGGCGAGATGGCCTACGGACCTGTCGCTGTTCGGCCAACAGCGTTCAGCGCGACCCCATCTCCCGCTATGCAGTGACCTGAAGCCGGCAGTTGCTTGGGCCCAAACCATTTAGGACGAACGGAGGAGATCACCATGACCGACGACAAAAAGAACACTGGCAGCCCGGACCGCGACCGCATCAACGTCAACGAAGATTACGAGCTCCAGTATTGGACCAAGGCGCTGGGTGTCAGCGCCGAGGAACTGCGGGCGGCGGTGAAGGCCGTAGGTCCGACGGCGGTCGCGGTGCGAAAGCACTTGCACAAGTAACCGGGGAAGGGCATGTCGCTTACGGAATACCGCCGCAAGCGGAGCTTTGACAAAACGAAGGAGCCGGAGCCCGGCAAGGCGTTGCCGCAGGGGAAACGGGCGATTTTCGTGGTCCAGCTACACCACGCCAGCCGCCGGCATTACGACTTCAGGCTCCAGGTCGGGGACGCGCTGAAGAGCTGGGCCGTTCCCAAAGGGCCCAGCTACGATCCGACGGTCAAACGGATGGCCGTAGAGGTGGAAGACCATCCCGTGGACTATGCCGGCTTCGAAGGCGACATCCCCAAAGGGCAATACGGCGGCGGGCACGTCGCCCAGTTTGACCACGGTGTGTGGGCGACGACGGGCGACCCGGAAGCCCAGCTCGCCAAGGGGCATCTTCGGTTCGAGTTGTTTGGCACGAAGCTGAAGGGTGGATGGCACCTGGTCCGGTCGGGTAAGCCCGCCAAGCAGCCGCAATGGTTACTATTCAAAGACGACGATGCCTTCGCAAGCGACGTGGAGGCGGACGATTTGCTTGGCGATGTGACCGCACCGCCCGCCGAAGATCTGAAGCGCGCGGGCGCGGGGAAGGCCGATAAGAAGAAGCTCACCGCCGTCGCGTTGCCGAAGAAAGGACGGCGCAGGGACTGGGCGAAGAAAGCCTCGGCGCTGACCAAAGCCAAGAAAGCCAAAGCGCCCGAAGGCCCGTTCGAGCCGCAGCTGGCCAAGCTGGGAGACGTGCCCCCCAAGGGAGACCAGTGGATTCATGAGATCAAGTGGGACGGTTACCGCATTCTGGCCACGATCGCTGAGGGCCAAGTGCAGCTATGGTCCCGCAATGCGCTGGAGTGGACGTCGAAGATCCCCGAAATCCGGGACGCTGTGGCCGCCTTGGGGCTGAAATCAGGCGCATTGGACGGCGAACTCATCGCCGGCAGTGGCACCAAGGAGGACTTCAACCTCCTCCAGGCCACGTTATCCGGGGAGCGCCAAGGCACGTTGGCTTACGCCCTGTTCGATTTGCTCCACATCGACGGAATCGACATCGCCGATGCGCCCCTGCTGGAGCGCAAGGAGCTCCTGCAAGAGCTCTTGGAAGGGAGTTTAGGGCCCTTGGCCTACAGCTCGCACATCGAGGGGGACGGGGAATCGGCCTATCAACTCGCCGGCGACCGCCACTTCGAAGGGATTATCTCCAAGCGAGCTGATCGGGCCTATCGCGGTGGCCGAAGCGAGGACTGGAAGAAGACCAAGCAGTTGGCCAGCGATGAGTTTGCGGTGGTGGGCTACACCGCCCCCAAGGGAAGCCGCGCCGGCTTTGGGTCGCTGTTGTTGGCCAAGCCGGATCCCAAACACGGGTGGCTTTACGTGGGGCGAGTGGGCTCGGGCTTCTCCGACACGCTCATCAAGGAGTTGAGCCAGTTGATCGGCCGGGCGGGTGGAAAGACGCCCACGGCCCACGTGCCCACCAAGGATACCGACCTTCGGTCAGCGACTTGGTTTGAGCCGCGCTTTGTCGTGGAAGTGTTCTACCGGGGCATTGGTGGGCAACAACTGCTGCGTCAACCCTCGCTCAAAGCGGTTCGGCGAGACAAAGACGTGGCCGACCTGGCCGACTCAGACAGGACACCTCCAGCGGACAAGGCCACGGATGCAGTCCCGTTAAAGCCGTCCCGGAAGGCGACCAAAAAACCTTCTGCGGGGAGCTCGGCCAAGTCGGTAGGTGAAGCGCGCACTCCGCCCAAACTGTCCAGTCCCACCAAGGTAATCTTTCCGGACATAAAGGCGACTAAACAGGACGTGTGGGATTACTACACGGCCGTGATGGATCATTTGCTTCCCGAGATCATCGGCCGTCCGTTGTCGATCATTCGCTGTCCCAGCGGGACAGCCAAGCCCTGTTTCTTCCAAAAGCACCACACGGCCGGCTTGGAGCTGGTGGATTCGGTTCGCCTTAAAGAGGACAGCGGCATCAACGCGCACTACCTGGTGGTTCGCGACGCGGCCAGCCTGCTGGAGCTGGTGCAGTTCAACGCGCTGGAGTTTCACCCTTGGGGTAGCCACGCAGAGGACCCGGACAGGGCTGATCGCGTGGTCTTCGACTTGGACCCGGGCCCGGATGTTCCGTTCTCCGAGGTCAAAAAGGCCGCCGTGGACATCCGGAAGCTGCTTGAGCAACTGGAACTGGAGTCGTTCTTGCGGGTGTCGGGAGGGAAAGGCTTGCACGTGGTGGTGCCCTTGAACCCCGGGTGCGATTGGGACCTGACCAAGCGGTTTGCCAAAGGGTTCGCCGAGGCCTTGTCTCAGTCGGAGCCGACCCGCTTCCTGGCGACCTCGACCAAGAGCCTTCGCAACAAGCGCATCTTTGTCGACTACCTGCGAAACGGCCGCGGCGCCACGGCTGTGGCCTCCTATTCACTGCGTGGTCGGCCCGGCGCGCCTGTGGCCGTGCCCATCGCCTGGAGCGAGCTCTCCAAGCTGACCCGTGCGGATGCTTTCACCATGAAGGAGGTGCCCGAAAAGCTGAAGCGGCGCCGAAAAGATCCGTGGGCGGACATCAACACGATTCAGCAGAACCTGGCCCGGTGGGCACAAGACGACTGATCTTGGCCCCTGCGTTGGAACCCATTTGCCGTATGCACGCTGACGGGCCGAGCGCAGGGTCACGGAGTCCATCTGACCACGACAGAACGCGAAGTCCAAGGGCACGACCGAGTGGCAGCGGAACTTCTTCCGAGGGGCATGACCCACCAAGAGCCCGCTCACGCTCCACTCGCATAGCATTCGCACGCGGTTGATCTGGGCCGTCTGATGATTCAGGTCCTGGTTATCCTTGGACTAGAGCCCATGAAACGGACCCTCGTATACGCCGCTCTGCTGTGCGTCTTAACTGGCCCCGTGCTTGCCCAGCAGGGCGATGGGACGGACGTTCCCGCCCGGGTCAACACCTTCAAACCCGACAAAGTCCCCGCTACTGACCAGCGCATTGCCGCGCTGAAGGTGCCGCAGGGATTCGAGGTCGAGGCCTTCGCCAAGGACCTGAAGAACATTCGGATCATCGCCGTTGCTCCAAACGGCGACATTTACGTCTCCCGTCGGGAGCAGGGCGACGTGTTGCTCTTGAAGGACGCCAACGAAGACGGAGCCCTGGACGAGGCGCCTAGGGCGGTAACGCACCGACCCAACGTCCACGGGTTGGCAATCGGAGGCGGACAGCTCTACATGGCTACCCCGACCGAGGTCTTTCGAGCGCCCATCAATGCAGACGGTTCCCTGGGTGCCGTCGAGCGAATCATCAACGATTTGCCGGACGGCGGACAGCATCCCAACCGGACGATGGCGTTCGGCCCAGACGGTATGCTCTACATCAGCGTGGGCTCGTCCTGTAACGCATGCAACGAGACCAACCCGGAGCATGCCGCCTTTTTACGGTCAACGCCTGATGGCAAAAGCAGGACGATCTTCGCTAGTGGGCTGCGAAACACGATCGGCTTCGCGTGGGACCCCAAATTTGGCGAGTTGTGGGGCATGGATCACGGCATCGACTTCCTGGGCGATGACGTCCAGCCGGAGGAACTGAACCACATCGTCAAAGGCAAGCAGTATGGCTGGCCGCACATCTGGGGGAAGGACGGACAAAACCCGCAGAGCACCCCGCCGGGGGAAATCACGAAGGCGCAGTGGGCTCAGATGAGCGAGCCCATGACGCTGGGCTATACCGCCCATGCCGCCCCCATGCAAATGGTGTTCTACACGGCCAGCCAGTTCCCGGCGGAATACCGGGGCGATGCGTTCGTCACCATGCGTGGCTCATGGAATCGAAAGCCCGCCTCTGGTTACGAGGTGGTTCGGGTCCGCTTCCGCAACGGGCAGCCCACCGCCTTTGAGCCGTTCTTGACCGGGTTCCTGGTCGATGGGGGCCAGAAGCATGTGGCCCGGCCGGTGGGGCTGGCCATCACACGTGGCGGAGCCCTGTTGGTGGGCGATGATGCCAATGGCACGCTCTATCGGGTGAGCTACAGCGGCGGCACCCCTGCTGCAGCGCAGCCCACCGCGATTCCTTCGCAGTCCCTTGAGCGGCAGGTCACCGCCGGGACGGGTGTCCCGTTGGTCTTGGAGCGCACCCCCGAAACAGTGTCCATCGCGGTGCGGTCCCCGGCTTTCCAGGATGGCAAACCCATGCCCAAGCGGTTCAGTGCGTATCACGAAGGCGTATCGCCCCAGCTGACGTGGAACCCTGTCCCAAAGGCGGTGACCTACGTGGTGATCGCCGAGGATCCCGATGCCTCACCCATCAAGCCCTTCGTCCACTGGGTCGCCTGGAACATTCCCGGATCCCTGACCGGTCTACCGGAAGGTCTCCAAGCTCAGCCCCGGCTGACCGATCCCGAGGGCGTGCTTCAAGGGGCAACGAGCCGCGGCTCGATCGGCTACTACGGGCCGAAGCCGCCAGTGGGGGATCCCCCGCACCACTACCATTTCCAGATCTTGGCACTGGACGCCCGATTGGAGGTTCGTCCTGGGGCGACCCGCGATGAAGTGCTCAAGGCAGCCAAAGGCCATGTGATTGGCAAGGGCCAGCTCGTGGGGACCTATCAGCAGACCGATCCTCCTCTGAAGTAAACCCGCTCCGTCGCTGACCAGGTCGGCGTATAGGTAACCGATGGCCAGACCGCAACCGGTCACGAGCAGCCCTAGGGAATGCCGCTCAGATGTTCTGGGCGGCCGACGTCTCACAGAAGCGCGGAGTCGCGTAGAAGTTACGCGTAGATCAGGAGCGCGTGTGGAAAAGGGCGGATTTTTCGTCACGGTTTTCTACGGGACGTCGATGCCCGAGCAGGCACCATACCCATGCCGCAGAGGAGATGACGACTCTTCCATAAAGGCAAGCCATAGCCAGCCCCAAGGAGACGCGCAAATGTTTCTTCACCACAAGAAGTTGATGTATACGGTTCGGGTCAAAGAATCCAATCCCGCCCTGGCGGCGTTGATGCTCGAGCAGTTCGGAGGTCCGCAGGGCGAACTGGCCGCAGCGATGCGGTATTTCACGCAGGGTCTCGGCGAGGCGGATCCGGGCCGCAAGGATCTCCTGATGGATATCGCGACCGAAGAGATCAGCCACCTTGAGATCATTGGCACGATCATCGCGATGCTCAACCGGGGCCCTAAGGCCATTCAGTCTGAAGGCATGATGGAAGCCGAAGACATGCGTCTGATGGGCCAAAACAGCACCAGCCACACCGAGCAAATCTTGTATGGCGGTGGCCCGGCGTTGGTCAACTCAAGCGGCGTGCCCTGGACAGCCGCCTACATCGACAGCATTGGCGAGCCCACGGCGGATTTGCGATCGAACATCGCGGCAGAAGCACGCGCGAAGATCGTCTACGAACGGCTCATCAACGTGACCGATGACCCGGGCATCAAAGACGCCCTTCGGTTCCTCATGACCCGTGAAATCGCACACCAGAAATCGTTTGAAAAGGCGCTTTACAGCATCCAGCCCAACTTCCCTCCGGGCAAGCTGCCCGGGGACCCTGCATTCACTGACCTTTACATGGACATGTCGCAAGGCGAGGGCGATGTAGAGGGCAGCTGGAACAGCGGCGAGCTTTGGGAGCGGGTCACCGACCGTGACGCTCAAGCGGCGTTGGACGGCGGGGATGGAAGCTGCGACGTGGACCTCAGCGAAAGGGAGCAAGTCGCCTTGGAAACCATGGCTGCGAGAACCCTTTCTGATCCCGACGCGCGCCCGGCGACCGGGGCTGAACTGGGCGCAGGCCCTGGTGCCGGGGCTGTCGACGTCAATCCACGGGAGCCGTGACCAGATTCACGTAACCCGGTTCAAATGAAGCCCGCCAGCCGACGGGCTTCCTCTCAGAGCCCCTTCCTTGGCGCGAGTTTTCAAGCACATATGTGCGGTGCTTTCACCATCAAGGACCTGCTTGAAAAAAACGGCGCCGCAAGGGTCCTTGGGTGGACAACAGATTCAGCAAACCTGCATGGTGGGCAAACGAGCCTTACCCCCCTTCAAGGCTCCTCAATGAAGGCGCCGGCAGGACGACGTCATTAAGGCAGGGGCTGGAGCCTTCTCCCATGCAGTGACGACACGGCCTTTATCCGCAACGGTGTTCAATTGCCTCATGCCGTCCGATCCGCCTGCCCCGCACCCGCTGACTATCTGGACCATCGGCCACTCCACTCGGCCTTGGAGCGACTTTTTGCAACTGCTGTCTGCGCAAGGGATATCGGCCATTGCGGACGTGCGGCGTTTCCCGGGGTCTCGGCGCCACCCTTGGTTTGCATCGGAACAGATGGCAGACACGTTGCCGGCCCATGGTGTGATGTATGAGTGGATTCCCGAACTTGGTGGCCGGCGAAGGACGCAGCCCAATTCTCCCAACGGGGCATGGGACAACGCCGCGTTCCAAGGCTATGCAGACCACATGGCTTCCGCAGAGTTTGCCAGCGGATTAACGAAGGTTCTTGCGCTGGCGGGTGCACATCGAACCGCGCTGATGTGCGCGGAGGCGCCATGGTGGCGCTGCCATCGTCGCCTGATCTCCGACCTTTTGACGCACCGGGCCCATGAGGTGTTGCACATCGTCTCCAACGCAAAACCCAAGCCCCATCCGCTAAGCCCGATGGCGAAGGCGGTGGGGCAGGACCTGATCTACCCCGCGCCGCAGGTTGAGTTGTTCTGAGTCTGCCTACGCCGGCGCGGAGGCGAATACATAAAATCCTGTGCACACCAGAACATCATTTCTCCATCGACGGTGGAACAAAGCACGATGATCAGCCCCAGCAGCACAACGTCACAGGACCTGCCTCCCTTCGACGCAGTGGTGGTCGGCGGTAGCTATGCGGGCATGTCCGCAGCCCTGCAGCTGGCCAGGGCTTGCCGCACGGTGCTGGTCATTGACCACGGTCAGCCGCGTAACAAGCGTGCTGCAAAGGCGCACGGGTGCTTGGGCTGGGACGGGGTGGCCCCGGTCCAGATCCTTGAGCTGGGACGTCGGCAGCTCCTCGCCTACGACCGAGTGCAATGGGCGACCGATCAGGCCATTGATGCCACCGGCTCTCTCGAGATGGGCTTCGCTGTCCACTGCGCATCCGGTGACCGCTACCACGCCAGGCGAGTAATCCTTGCCCATGGGGTGGTGGATCGGTTGCCCAACATTCCAGGGCTCGCAGAGCGTTGGGGCGAAACGGTCCTCCATTGCCCTTACTGCCATGGCTATGAAATCTGCGGAACAAACATCGGCGTGCTTATTGCGTCCAAAGCGGAGGCAATGGACCAGGTCAAGGCGCTCTCGCAATGGGGCGCTGTCACGGCCTTCCACGCCGCAACGCTCTCAGCGGCCGAGATCGAAGAGCTTTCAGCGGAGCTGAAGGGCATTGGCGTGACGTTAGAGGAAAGTGCCTTAGCGGGTGTGACCGGCAAAGCGATCTTGAACCTCGCGGACGGAAGCGTGC
Organism: Stenotrophomonas sp. FBCC-B152; assembly: GCF_059134105.1. NCBI lineage: Bacteria > Pseudomonadati > Pseudomonadota > Gammaproteobacteria > Lysobacterales > Lysobacteraceae > Stenotrophomonas > Stenotrophomonas sp. FBCC-B152. The sequence continues at coordinate 823,496 of NZ_CP101442.1, forward strand.
GGGACGTGGAAGCCTTGTTCGTTCACCCTGAGACCCGTTTGGCGTCGGACTTGGCTACGCGCATGGGCTGTGAGACAGAGGACGCAGGATGCATCACCACCGATTCGGCCAAGCAGACCACGGTCGCGGGGGTGTTTGCGTGCGGGGATGCGGCCCGGTTCGCTGGGAACATTGCCTTGGCGGTGGGTGAAGGGGCATTGGCAGGCGTGGCTGCTCACCGTTCCTTGCTGGGGTTGCTTCCCTGACAGATCGCTAAAGGCTCACGGACGTTCTTGTTTCCGACGAGCGTAGAGCTTTATGTCTGCACGATTGATGGTGTCGCCGACCGACTCATGAGGTCGGCTGACGGCGCAACCGCCGGAAAATCGGATTGGCGCTTCATCGGCGTGATCCCGGTAACAGGCTTCCAACTGATGCATTCGCTCAGCCGTCGCGCCGGGAACGAAGACCAGGAATTAATCCCCTCCAAGGCGGATGACGGCCTCGTTGTCTAGCAGCTTGGACACTAGGAACGCAACAAACTTGATCAACACTGCGTCCCCTTCTGCGTGACCCTGGGTGTCGTTGATCTCCTTGAAGTGATCCAGGTCGAACACCAGGCAGCCCCAAGCGTCCAACTGACGTTGAGCGAGCTCGGTGAGATAGCGTCGGTTGAAGCATCGGGTCAACGGGTCCCGGATGGCCAGCTCTTGGAGTTGTTGCTCTTGCAGGTGTTGCGTGGTGATGTCCTGGGCGTGCCCCAGAACGTAGGGAGGATCCGCCTCCGTATCCAGGACGTTATGGTAGGCCCAGAAGCGCTGAGACCCATCGGAGGCAACAAGTTCCATCACTCCTGAGTCGCTCTGATCTTCTTTGATCTTGGCCAGGTAGGCATGGAGTTGCATCCGCCTGTCCGGCGGAAGGATCGCTGACAGCGGCTGGCCGATGAGCTCTTGCTCTTCCCGACCCAGTGAAAGGGAGGCGGCCGGGTTGATGGACGTGATAGCGCCCTCAAGGGTGTGTGTGCAGATCAAACCCATGCTGTGCTGAAACAGCCGACGGTATTTCGATTCGCTCAGCGCCAACGCGTCGCTGGCGGAGCGCTGAAGCGACACGTCTTGAACCGCCCCGATCAGGCGCGTGCCACGGTCGTCTTGGAGGCGCTGTCCGACGACATGAACCCATATCCGCTCTCCGTCAGCCTTGGTGGACGGCACCGTCAGGTCGATCAAGGTGCCGTGTTCGGCGCAGCTGGCGAGAGCGGTTTGTATGCTTCCGTGTGCCGATTCAGGGTAGAAGGAGAGCGCCGACTCCAAGGAGGGAGACGCATAGGTCACCCCATGGATCAGGCGGGTCTGTTGGGTCCACTCAAGCTCGTTGGTATCAACGTTGAGCTCCCAGCCACCCACCTTGGCCACGGCGTTGGTCTGTTCCAGCAGCGCCTGGCTCTTCTGTAGGTCGCCGTGCAGTCGAGTTGCGTCGGACACCCGATCGAGCAGCTGTGCCCGTTGTTCCATCCCCACGGCAGCGGCTTCTGCCAGGCACTGAAGAACTGCCCTCTGGGAGGGCGTCAGCTTGCCCGGCGTCTGGCTCAACAGACACAACGTGCCGACCCGATGGCCGCCGGTCACTTGAATCGGTGCTCCCACGTAGTGCCGGACGTGAGGAGCGCCCAGCACCAATGGGTTTTTGCAGAACGTGGGGTCGATGGAAGCGTCTTCCACCTCAAAGATCTCTTCTGAAAGGATCGCCCACGTGCAGAAGGAGATGTCACGTTGGGTCTCACGGACGTCCTCCAACCCGGTTTGGGCTTTGAACCATTGACGGCCCTCGTCCACCAGTGAGACCAGCGCGATGGGCATCTCTGCTGCCGATCGCGCAGCCCGGGTGAGCGCATCAAAAAACGGCTCGGGGTCTGAATCCAGGATATTCAATGAGTGCAAGGCAGACAGACGGGCTTGCTCGATCACTGGAGTCCCTCTTTGGCTGGAGGCAGACACGACGATATGGGTAGGGACATGTCAGCCAGTGCTTCGTGAGCGGCATCGACTTCCGTCCCTCGATGGCCTGCAGAAGACCGGCCAGAGCGCCCGTTGGTCAATGACCCTTTCCCCTCTCGTGGGAGCGCAAAAACACCTGGGCCGTGCGAACCTCTACGCCCCCTGTGGAGCGCAGCACCTTCAAAGCGGCTTGCCTGCGTTCCGGCACGCAGGCGGTCGCATCAGACACCACCACCGTGGAGAACTCGCGGGAGTTTGCGTCGATGGCGGTGGCAAGAACGCAAGAGTCCAATGCCATGCCGACGAGCACCAACTGGCCGACGCCGATCTTGGCGAGAAGCACCGCCAAGGGCGTGGCGAGGAAGGCCGAGTGCTTTGGCTTGAGCACCGTGTAGTGATCCGGACCGGGGAAAAGCAGTTTGGCGATGTCGCCCGACGGGCCTTCTTCGTGGCGACAAACCTCCGCAAGCTGATGGAAGCCACACTTCCAATCCCCGAAGTTATCGTTGGCGTAGATCACTGGCCACTGTTTTTCGTCAAAGACGTCTCGGATCTGCTGGACCTTCTTGGCGGCTTTAAGCGCCAGTGGCGCCAGTGTTTGACCGTCGGGGAAATCGAAACGGGAGAAGAGATCGATGATGAGCAGGGCCGGGCGTTGCATGTCAGTCCCCCGTCTGGGCGTGGGGTGCCTCCACTGCCTTGGACTGTGGCGAATCTTTCTGACGCAGGAAAATGGTCAACACGACCAGGGCCAGAACGGCCAAGAACTCGCTTTGCCAGTTCTGCATGGACTCGAACCAGAAGTCGCTGCTGAAAAGGTGTTCAAAGAATCCAGGGACGGGCAAGTGATCCAATCGGGCTTCGTCGCACCGCGCTCGCCAGCTGCCGAGGGCGTGAAGAGCAAAAGACATCACAAACAAGCTTAAAAAAGCGATGGCCAGAGAGTGGCCATAGATTTTCTTCCAAATGCCCCCTCGGCGGACGGGCCACGGGGCAGGGCCGGCGTCGAGCTTTTGATCTTCCTCGTCGGGGTCAAGCGGGCGGGACTCCGCCGAGCCACGCTGGCGTAGCCGAACGGTGAGCAGCACATACATCCCCATTTGCAGGAACTCGCTCTCCCAGTTCTCAAACGTCGCGCTGCTGAAGTGCCCTGTGGTGAGGTAGGCGCCGAATCCCAACGCGGCTTGGCCGTGCTGTGCCAGCTCCTCGTTGTGAACGTTCCACCCCGTCACCGCTTGCGCGCTCAAGAACAGCACGGTCAGCACGACGAGGACGATCGATAACCCGTTTCGGCGCACATGGTTCCTGTCCAGATCAAGGGCGGGCCCGAGAGCCCGTCCATCATTTCACTTCTTGCCGGCGACGGCCTTTTGGTTGCCGCCCTGCTCAGCCAGCAACGTCAACTTTTCGTCCGTGGACTTTTCTTCCTGCAGCGTCTCCAAGAGGTAGGGCAAGGCATCCTTGTAACCGAGCTGCTTGGCCAGCGCTGCAATGGTTCCGTAGGAGGCGATCTCGTAGTGCTCGACCTTCTGGGCACCGCCGATCAGTGCGGCGTCCCGGACGGGGCCCTTCTCAATGGAATCGATCACTTCCTTGCTTTCTTCCACCAGGCCTTCCATAGCGGCGCACTTGATGCGCTTGAGTCGAATTCCCAGGACTTCTACCACCTGGTCAATCCGCTCGATTTGGCCTTGCGTTTCTTCCAAGTGGGTTTCGAACGCGGCAGCCAACTCGGGATTCTCCGCGGCGCGTGCCAGGCGGGGCAGGGACTTGGTGAGCTGCTTCTCAGCGCTGTAGATGTCAGAAAGCTCGTGCACAAACAGTTCTTCTGCGGTTTTGATCGCCATGGGAGGTCCCGTTCTCAGCGTTTAATGGAGACGCAAGCATGCGCGTTTGTCCACGCAAAACGACGTGAAGAATCGCGCAACTATGAGGGGAACAGCAGAAGGCGGCTGGCGGCACATCGGATCACGACTTTTGGGCACTTCAGCGTTTACCGCCGGGACTTCGCAATGACCTTGTCAGGAGGCCGATGAGGCCCATTCAGGTGTGACACCTCGGATGCTAAGGGCGGCCTGGAAGGACTGGCCATCCCTGAAAAGAGGCCGGATCCCAGGACTGGGAAGTCCCGTTAACCAATCACGTCTCGGAGCGAATCACTGAGGATTCGGCCCTCGCCTCCGGGCGCTGCGCGCTCACGCGGCCCCCACGAACCAGCTTCTATCGTCTTGACTGCGCGACCTCGGGAAGCGCTGTTGGAGGATTAGCTCTAGGTTGCGGCCAGAGTCCCTGTGAGAAAGGGTGACGCATTTTTGCGTTCCGTTTGTAGAGCAGCACAAGGCTAACTGCGGTATCCACCGTGGAAGCCGCAAGAACTGGGCGATCAGCAGACATGTGGAAGAGAAATGGCTTGTCGATAGTTCTGCTCCTGCTTTTGGTCGCGTCCCTGGTGGGGCAGATTTGGAGCGGGTTCCTCACCCACAACGATGAACTTCGGGAAGCCCATCGACCAATCTTAGATCTATGGAGCTACCTCCACAGCGGTCATTTCGTCAGCGCAACTTTCGAGAACTGGGAAAGCGAGTTTCTACAAATGGGGATGTATGTCCTGCTGACGGTTTCGCTGCGACAGAGGGGTTCGGCCGAGTCTCGGCCAATGCCAGAAGACGGGGAGCAAGCCCGCATTGAGGAGGGTCAGACGCCTTGGCCCGTTCGCAAGGGGGGCATCTGGAAGATGCTGTATGGACATTCCTTGGCCATCGCGTTCACCGCGCTCTTCGTCGTGAGCTTTTCCCTGCACCTTGCCGGCAGCTGGCGCAGTGAGGTAGATGAGAGCGTTTCCAGAGGCCTCCCTGCGCCGACGGTCCTCGAGCACCTCTTCAGCAGTAGTTTTTGGTTTGAGTCCTTCCAGAACTGGCAGAGCGAATTCTTGGCGGTTCTCTCGTTGGTCGTGCTCACGATCTTCCTTCGCCAGAAGGATTCGCCGCAGTCCAAGGCGCTGGCTGCACCCCACAGCCAAACCGGGGATTGACCGCGAAAGGTCCCGCCATGGCCAAACCAGCCTCCGCCTTACTCATCGTAGATATGTTCAGCAAGTTCGACTTCCCTCAGGCGGAGGCGCTTGAGGCCAGCGCAATTGCTGCGGCGAAAGCGATCGCACAGCTGCGGGAACATTTCCAGGTCTCCGGCCGACCGGTGATCTACGCCAACGACAATTTCGCCGATTAGCAGCTGGATTTCAAAGAACTTGTTCAGGTGTGCCTCCGATGCGAGGGCATGCCTGCAACAATCGCACGGATTCTTGTGCCGTCGCCAGGAGACTATTTCGTTCTCAAGCCGAAGCACTCAGCCTTCTTGGCTACGCCACTTTCAATTCTATTAGCCAAGCTCGGCTGCAATCAACTCGTGATCGCAGGCATGGCGGCCGAGTCCTGCATTACGGCCACTTGCCATGACAGCAATGCCAGGGAATACGACACCATCGTTGTCAGGGAAGCGGTTGCCGGCATGGGCTCAAACAAGGCCCGGGCGCTGCGGTTGTTGGAGGACGCTAGCACGGCGACCGTAGTGTCACTTAAGACGATTCTCGCTAGACGGCTCTAGGAGCGGAGGTTAGCGTGCTCATTCCCCCACCATTCGTCTTCCATGGCACATTGTCTTAAATGGTCTCCAGCACTTTTCCGGCAGCTGTCGATGAGCCAGCTTTCGCCAGCGTATTGATCTTCGCCAGAGCCGGTGGCAGATTGATGCGATGAGTGAGCGGCATCCTTCGTCCCCTTCAGAGCATCAGCTTTGCCTGCTGGCAGATCTCTGCATGGTGGCGCAGGGTTTTCATCCAGCTCCAGATAGAACGGCGGCTCTTATCGCCGAAGGCTACGTTTGGGTGATGGTGGCAAAGCCTCCCAAGCACGGGCTAACTGAGCTGGGAAAGAGGCAGCTCGTCTGCCTTGTCTGCGAAGGGACTTCTCTCACACCCTCGGCGTTCTCTGATGCCGCCAAGCAGGTGGACTCTTCGGTTACCGGGTTCGCCGCCGCCTCTGCGTTTCTAGACGAGGTCGAAACCCAAGCCCGTTGCGGGCATCGAGTGGCGCCGACAGCCGAGCAGGGCGGATGCTTGTCCTGGTTGCTCTCCACGCAGCCTAGTCAACCTCCGAAAGCCGTAGCTAAGGCGAGCGGCGGCGAGAGCTCAGCTCAGCATTGATCAGTTCCCCATGTGCCCGACGTCTGATTAAAGACCGGTGCCTCACACTTCTTCACGCTTCCTCACGCGGTCTCACGATGCTTGGACTGCCTTGAGCCACCTCTCACCGCGCCAGCTTCCCTGCGCAGTTGATGTGGCGCTTGGGCGGAGGCCTATCGGCCCCGGGGATGCGCTGAGTGGCCTTCGCGTGGAATTTACCGATGCCGCCTGACGATGCGAGCTTTCCTGGAAGGAGGAGATGAGCCCATGACACCGGCATCTTTAAGGCTTCTTAACCAGTGGGCTTCAACGGAGGGGTTTGGCCTTCAGACGGCCGCGGAGGCAGCCGTGCGCCTGGCGGAGCTGCTACCGCACTATCCGCACCCAAGCGACCAGCCCGTTGAAATCTGTGCGAACGGCTATCGCTGGTTCACACATGAAATGGAAGCGGTGGCAGATGCTCTCCATCGACAGCACAAGCGTCCTCTTCGACAGGGTGCGACAATGGCCAGCCCGGATTGGATCACCGAGGCTAATAGAGATGGATTATGGGCAGTTGCCGTGCCGGTCCGTTTGAAGGCCGGGCAGGAAGCGCTCTGCGGCGACATTGAGCCTCATCCCCCAAGTTGGACTGAGCTGCCTCTAGCATCGCCTTGCTCGATCTGAGGGCGGTAGAGGAAGGATGCAGCCCGCTCTAGGGGTGGACCGCATCCTCTGGGAGCTAGTCTTACTCCTCCTCCTCGCCGCCCTGCCGCCCCGGGCGCTGGTTCTGCTGATCCTGCTGCTGCTGACCCTGCCGCTGCGTGTCCCGGTCCTGCTGCCCTTGCTGACCAGGCTGATTCTGCTGGCCTGGCTGGTTCTGCCCAGGATTAGGGTTTTGCTGGTTCTGGTTCTGGTTGCCCATGGCATTCTCCGTTCGCGGCCCCACAACGAGGCCGGTAAGAACACCCTAAGCATCGTGCAGTTACAGCGCTGTCGGGAGACCAAACGTCCGCTACACACGTCTGGCACCTTGCTAAACCGTTCAGTGGGTAGGCTCTCTTGTTCCTGGCAGGAAAAGCGGCGGACGGCCGACCGTGGGTTGGGACGACGAGGTAGGGGCTCTGAGAAGGGCGCAAGCTGGCCACAAAGCCCCCTAGGTCATTGATGGTTCTATCTTGGTGCGTTGACACCGCTTTCGCATGTGCTCTGGATACTCCGCAAAGGACTGACCAGAGCGCGCGCCATGGCGACTACGACCGCTTTTCCCGAAATTCTTCGCATTGAAGTGATGGACTTGGACGCTGGGGAGGTGGCCGTCGTGGCCCAGCTCGACCGGATGCCATCCAAGGTATGGGTGGATCGCCTTCGCCAAGGTGTTGGTTCGACGCCTGGCTTGGAGGAGGTGGTCGTCCGCCCAGACGGGTATTGGCTTTTCTTCGTCGGATTCGGCTCGGCCCTGGGTCCAGCTATGCACAACCGAGTGGCCCAACTGATAGCCCAGGCAAGCGTATCCGGACGCAACTCGCCCACTTCCAAGCCAAGGGCGGGCAGCAGAAACACCTCGCCCACCAAGAATGTGAACCAGCCTTTCCCCTCTGGTTCGCAGGCGCACGCTGCCCAGTTGTAGGACGGAGTGGTCACCGGTCGTGGTCTATGGGTAGGGGGCACTACAAGCTTGCCGCTATCGCACTTGCTATGAGCGGATATGCAGCTTGCTTTCGGCTTGCTCGGCATCGTGGCTCGTGAATACTTCAAGCAAGGCTTCTGCGCTTACTGCTCTGGAGAGAACGTAGCCCTGTATCTGATCACATCCATGTTCCCGGAGGAACTGGAGCTGAGCAGCCGTCTCTACGCCTTCGGCGACGGTATGGTATCCCAGCTCCCGGGCCAAATTGATGATGGCGACGACCTTAGGCTTGGCTTTCGGATCCGACTCAAGATTGTCGATGAGCGTCTTATCCATCTTGATGGTGTCAATCGGCAGATCCGACAAATAGCCGAAGTTGCTGTAGCCGCTTCCAAAGTCGTCGATCGCAACCTTGATGCCGGCGTCTGCCATGGCCTGTATCTGTCTGCCTGCGACAGAATCGGCGCGGAGCCATTCACTTCTGTAATCTCAATTTCAATGGAATCAAACGGGAGAAGACGGGCTTCTAGCTTCGAACGTATCCGGATCCAAGCATCGTCAGAGGAAAGGTCTGCCCCGGATAGGTTGACGGACAGCAGCATGTGGTGACCGGCGTCCCGCCACGCGACCATCTGATCGAGTGCAGCGTCAAGCACCCACGGGGTGACCGTTGCCATCAAGGCCGTTCGCTCGAAGATTGGAATGAACTCGCCAGGGCTAACTGGACCCAGGCGAGGGTGTGTCCAACGAAGCAACGCCTCCGCGGAAACCGGTTGCAGATCCGACGCGCGGTAGCGCGGTTGGTATTCCAAGTGGAACTCATCCTTTCGCAGGCCACGTTCCGCGTCTGCGGCCAAGCGATATGCGCGGCGCATGTCGTGGTCGCGTTGCTCGGAATACCAAGCGAAAGCCTTTCGCGCTTCGAATGATTCGTGCAGTCCAATCAACATTTTTCGAATCACGTCGTCACTTGTGTCCTCCCCCAGCGTCACAGCGCAGATTCCCGCGTGAAATCGAGGGGACATGGGAGCGGCAGCAGCCATGAGTGGGCGGGACATACGCTGCCGAAGTTCGTCTACCAGCCCTTCGATATCCTTTGCACTCGGCAGGGCCACCATGAATGCAAAACGCGTCACGCCCACGTGGTAAACGTCCGCCAAGCCCTCCAAGGCTAGCTTGAGCCGGACACCTGCCCGCCGTATCAACGCTTCCAACGGCCGCATGCCAAGGGCTTGGCCGGCCTCGTTTGCGCGTGGGATATCAAATACGTCCAACAGGACCGCGAACACCCGCTGCCCGCCGCGCCGCTGAGCCAGACCAACATAGTCAATGTGGAACTGGTGGCGGTTAGGGATGCCGCTGACGGGCTCTAAGCGCCCCGACATGTTTCTAAGCTCGAGCTGGGCCATGACCAACTGCGCCAAGGTGGAAAGCTGAGCGCAATCCGACTCTGAAAACTCACGCACCTGGGTGTCCATGATGCACATGGCCCCTATGGCCACGCCGTTCTTCGCCACAAGGGGGGCTCCAGCATAGAACCGGAGGTGCGGTGGCGCGACGACTAATGGATTGCGCTGAAAGCGCGGGTCTTGGCGAAGATCAGGGACGACCATCACCTCGTTGCAGGCGATCGCATGAGCGCAAACCGAGACGCGAATATCGGTTTCGGCAACTGTAGACCGATCCGGGAAATGAATCGTTGTTTGTCTTCCCCGACGATCGAGACGAACGCGACCGGGGCACCAAACGCGAAGGCAGCTAGTGCGGTAATGCGGTCCAAGGAGGCGCCGGACTCGGAGTCCAGGACGTGCATCGTGCCCAAGACCGCCATCCGTTCTTGCACTTCGGTAACAGGCACGTTCATAGCAACTGCGCGACAACGAGGGGGATAGCTAGCTCTATATCACTAATTCGAACCACATCCCATGAAAGCGTGGGGAGATCGTAGCGAGGCACTCGCAACTACCGCGTCGCCTCATCTTGAAGTGCCCGCTCTGGCACCGATTCTGCTGCCCCGCATTTCGGGCAAGAGACCATGAGCGCGGCTCCATAAGTCTCAACGCCGGCCAGTAACGCTACCCACCGGCCGTGGCAGGTCAGGCACTCAACGTCCATGCTTTCCACGCCCCGCCAGACGAGGTCCTCGCTCGGCGAGATGAGCTGCAGACGCTTGGCTTCAGTGACGTTGACGATGATGAATCTGTCAGTGACAAGCACTACGGTAGCTCCTCTGTTTGCCTTCAGCTGCGCACCAACCGGCCCGGCTAGCAACCATGATCCCCCACCCAGAGCCTGAATCAAACCAGGCTAATTCGTTAAACCGTTCAGCCCTTCGCCGCGACGCCCCCGGGTCTCGCCGTGCCGGGTGATGCCTATCGTGCGACCCCTTGACTAGGGGCGCGGACACCAGTTATATAGGTTACATGAAGCCAGTGAACGGGTTTGAATTCATTGCCGGGTGCATTGCCTTGGATTTCGTCGACACATTGGGCGAGCGCGCCGATCGGGGGAGGGAGCGTTTAGAGGACGAAAATGCCCTTGCTGCGTGGCTAGGACAGGCGGAGCTTGCGCCGGCCGGTGTCGGTTTCTCAGCCAATGACCTGGCCATTGCGCGCTCCGTTAGAGAAGCGATCTATCGCTGCACGACGTCGATCATCGATGGCAGGGCGCCACCGGGCGACGACGTCACCTTTCTCAACCTCACGGCGAGCAGGATGCCGCTCAGACCTCGCCTGCAGGATGGTGTGCTGGTGCGGGTCGGCGACCAACCGTTGAACGCGGCAATGTCCGTCTTGTCGGAAGACGCCCTAGGTCTATTGGCGGTGCCGCGCCGGGATCGACTTAGGCGTTGCCCCGAGTGCGCCATGGTCTTTGAGGACACCTCGCGGCCAGGAAAGCGGCGGTGGTGCTCTTCGGCCAGCGGCTGCGGAAACCGGGCAAAAGTTCGAGCACACAGAGCACGACGCGACACTGAGACCTAACGGAGGCGCCAACCAATGCAGAAGAGAGCGTGTTTCGATTTCGAAATCGAGTTCAGCAACGGGGGCGGCATCCAGGGCCACGGCTTCCGCTTGGATATCCCGGGGGACGACATCGACGATGAGTCCCTTGCCGCTTATGTCATCCGCGACATGCGGCTGTTGATGGTCGGCAAAGCGCACATCCTTAACAAGCGCATCATCCAAGAGCCCCACAAGCGCTCCACGAGTCCAGCTCCAAGGGAGGCCGGCGAAGCTAATGCTCCGGCGTTCATTGATCTTAGCCACTCCATCAGCAGCGGCATGATGACAGTGAAAGGCCTACCCGCCCCAATGATCTGTGACCACCTTTCCAGGATCGCTTCCCGTTCGTTGTATGGCGCCGGCACGGAGTTCCAAATTGACCGTCTTGAGATGGTCGGCAACACCGGGACCTACATCGATGCGCCGTTCCATCGCTACGCAGACGGATACGACTTGGCCGGCCTGCCGCTCAGCCACGTTGCGGGCGTGCCTGGGATCACCGTCAAGGCGCTCGGCGCTGCCGACCGCGCCATAGACTGGCACCACTTCGTTCCCTACGAGTGTCGGGGACGTGCGGTCTTGGTTCACACGGGTTGGGATCAACACTGGGGCAGCGAGCGCTACTTTGATGGGCACCCTTACCTTACAGAGAAGGCCGCTACATACCTGCGCGACCAGGGTGCCGTGATGGTGGGGATCGACTCGCTCAACATCGACGACACAGCAGGGACAGAGCGCCCCGTTCACTCGGTTCTGTTGGCAGCTGGCATTCCCATCATTGAGCACATGACGCGCCTTGGAGACCTGCCGACGGAAAACTTTCGCTTGCACGCTGCACCGCCGAAGGTCGTGGGTATGGGGACCTTCCCGGTCAGAGCCCACGCCACGTTGCGTTGACGGCCAAGCTGAGCGGACCGTCAGAAGGCTTCTGGTGATCGCGGCTCCGCCACGTCTCATTCTTCCGCTGCAGCGACTGCGCTCAAAATCGCAAACAGTTGCTTGAGTCGATAGGGCTTTGGGAGGAAGGCTACGCCGGGCGGCAACTGCGGCAGCTGCGCGGGCGCGAAGCCGGACGTAAGTATGACCCGAGCGTGCGGCCTCGTTTCCCTAATGCTTTCCGCGAGCGCGACCCCGCACACACCGTTGGGCATCCTGACGTCGGTAAATACCACGTCAAACTCTTCGTCCGATTCAATCAACGCTTGTGCCGCCACCCCATCTGCGGCAGTGGTCACAGCAACCCCATAGTCTCGGAGGGCGGAACCGATCAACTCCCGCAGATCATCTTGATCCTCGACCATCAGGACTCGAAGCCTTGCCACCATTGGCATCAATCAAGCTCACCCATTCCAACGCATCCCAGTATGCAGGACAGGGAAGTCGACCTCTAGCACTCCGACGTCAAAGATGAACGGTTCAGCCAAGCGTCGCTGTAGCTTGTGGACGGCATTCTGCAGAAGGATGGGTTCCAGGAAGGGTTTCTAGCTCCAGTCCTGGCACACGAACTCCGTTATGCGCCTCCGGGATCGATTGCAAACGGCCAAAGTGGGCATGACGCGAAAGGAGCCCGATGGCGTCTCAGAGGTTCCGCAGCGAACCTTCCAAAGCTCGAACAACTCGGTGTGCAGCTTGCGCATCCTGGCGAGTAGGTCACATGCGCACTTGGACACGCCGGGGTGTCCGATGGCGGTGGATTTGCAGTGAACTAGAGCAAGAGGGGCAGGGAAGACCAGTTTCATTAGCCACGCATAGGATGCGACGGGCGATGTTGCGCCAACGGACATTGTTTCGTAGCGGCCCCAAACGGCTCTACAGCCACCCGCGTCGCTTTCCAATCACGACAGCAGCCGTTCCGAGGCTGGCCATCAGAAGCACCGCCAACCAGAAGCCGAGGGTCTTCGCGCCGAAGAAGTTGGCCTCGAAGTTCATCCCCAGCGCCCCCGCGATGACCGCGAGCAACCCCGTCACGACTGTAACGAACGTCAGCAGTTTCATGCGCTCATTGGTCTGAAGCTCAGTTTGCGTGCTGAACAGCTGGAAGCTCCCGACCACCAGTTCCCGAGCATTCTCCACGACATCCATAGCGCGCTCGAACCGGTCGTCCAAGTCCCGCAGGTGACGGGCGACGTCTTCGTTCCCATCGGGGACAAAGTCGGCCCGCGAAAGCCCGTCGAAGACGATCCGATGGGGCGCCAGCATCCTTCGAAGCCGGGACGCCGCGCCTCGTAACGCGCAGAGCTGAGGGAGTGCCGAGCGGCCAGGCGGCTGATCCGACAAAATACGGCTCTCGAGCCGCTCGATCTCGACCTCGAACCTAGCGCACGCTGCAAAGTAGGTTGAAAGATGCCAGTCCAGGATGGCCGCTACAAAGCTTGCTTCGCCGAGGCAGCCGATGTCGCAGGCGGCGCCAGGATCTCGGTCCCTAATGTCGGATAGGAAGTCGATCTGCTCGTCGTGGTGCGTCACGACGAAGTTCGGCCCGGCAATGATCGTCAGAACGGCGCCACGAAACCCCAACTCCTCCGACGGGATAACCGCGACTACCTTGGCTATAAAGCAGCCCGCGAACTTTTCCAGACGCGGATTGGTTGAGCCCTGACAGGCGTCGAGCGAGTTGCCCTTTAGTCCGAGGGCGTCCCAGACCGACCGCAGCGATTCTTGTCCACTGCCACAGGCGTCCACCCACAGTAGTTCGTCATCCGCTAAGCGGAGTGAGGCCAAATTATCCAGCGGAAGTTGCTTGCTTCCGCTGTCTCGATACAGGGTAATGCATACGCCATCCGGACCATCAGGTGCCTTGTTCATGGCGACATTCTCCGACGGCTCTGCTCCAATGGTTGTGAAGACAGCGCCGCAGATCCAAGCTTAGGTTCGACTGCCGCCTATCCTTGAGCAAGGCCAGGATGCTTGTTCTTAACAAATGGCGCGCTAAGGTCTGACTTGAGGCCTTCACCAGCCTTCCGGGAGACTTTTTCGTCCCTTCCCGCCGCAACGAGAGGCTCTGTCATGCCCGACACCGGCGTTTTTTACCTGTTTGAGATCCAAAGCGACTTCAGCGCGGCGGTCCACCCAGACACCTTGCACGTGCACTGCGTTTACGCAAAATGCCTGTATTGCAGCCACCTGTTCCGAGCTTCCGAGGGGCCTTCTTTGATCCGGTTGCCCCGGGGCGGCGCTGTGCCCGAATGCCCCAAATACGCCGTGCGCCAAGCCATCGCAGGTCGGCGATTTGCTGAATTCATGGAGCGTTTTCCCACCGGGAGCAGCGCCCCTCGCCCTAAGGAGCTGGGCGGATAGCTTGCGCGAGTTAGGAAAAGGCGGATCACCACCTCCTCGCGCTCGAGTGTCCAGCAGGTTGTGAAGGCCCACACTGGGCGTCAACCACCCTTGGCCAGCAGTTTCCTCGTCCCTCAGACGCTGTCATCGTCCAGGATGGGTGACGTGGCGCTCAATGGAGGACGCCCTGTCCTTGAGAATGACCTTGGTCGGAGACCGGCCATCGAAACGCCCTCAGGTCCTCGACGAGGTCCGACTGTGCCTGGGAGCGACCGCTTGCAATGAGATTGCGTGTTAGCCAGCGCTTTTCTCTTGGAAATAACGGACGTCTTTCCGTATGTTCGCAATGCCTTCGCTGAAGGCGCGCTGATAATCGGCTGAGCAACCGCTTCCTGCCAAAGGGCCGAGGCCATCGCTGCCCTCTTCGAAGACATCCAACGCTGCGAGAAAGCTCGTCAGATCCTTGTGGGTGGCAATCGCCAGTCGGAGACCTACTTCCAATGCTTTGAAGTGGGCAAGAGACAGCTCAAGCTGTCCCTCAATGCCACGAATGCGCTCTTGAATGAGAGAGAGGTTCGCTAGTTCCATAATGCTCAATCAGGTTGGGGGCAGTTGATGGTAGCAGCGTGGAACGCTGCTCACCTCAAGCCTCATGGATCATCATTGCACGTGTCGATGGATGCCAAGATTCCCTCCGTGACTAGAGATGGTGCAGGGCGCGGTTGAAGCGGCGCTCTCCCTCCCAACAGAGCGTGCCGCTTGTCTTTCACTAGCCTGGCGGTCACCGAACCAGCATACTCGCAAGAGGACTCCATGCCGGTGGACGCGCTTTTTGCCAAACAGCCACGACAAACAGTGGCATTGTAGATTGAGCGGGCCATGCCGCCGGAAGCGTTGGGCAGTAGCGCGCGAGGGCAGCCAAGAACTACGGTGGGAGGCCGGTCCGCCACAATACCTTTACCTCAGCTTCTGAGATGATGACGATGAGGCTGGGGATCTGTTTAATTCACTCCGCAGCTGTGGACGTCAAATGCAAGGATGCTTCGCCCAGCGACCGAAGTTTGCTGACGATGAGTGCACTAACGCGATTCTCCCACTGCGCCCGAGCTTGCCTTGCAACCGAATACTTTAAAAGTCCAATTCAGCGCTATTGAGTTCTTCGGCTACGGCGGGGCCGGACATCCGCAGTTCCGAATCCACTTGTCGCCGGAATCGCTTTGCTTCCTGAACAGTTTCATGCGGGACGCGGCCGGGCGTTCTCTCCAGATGGTTGTCTATGGACGGTTGTTGACCACCATCTTCGCGGGCCCGCCACTGACTTTTCCCCATTTCACTGCCACCGTGGCGGATGAGGCGCTGGCCGGAAAGTTACATGCGGTCGCACTTGGGCTCGTGCGGGTGCCGAGCTGTTCCCTCTCGTCAGCTTAGCCAATAGCTCCCATTTTTAGGTGCTCACTTTGCAACACTTGGTGTTCCTCTGGGGGAGAGGCGAGGTTTGTTGCCATGCCTTTGCCTTGATCTGCTGAACGCTTCATGCCTGCGACGCCGGTCTGAGGCCAGGGAGTTCTCCTGCCAGGGAGGGGCCAGCAACCGATGGTCGCCGTCGTGTTTTGTAGCAAAGCCTCGGCGCACCCTGCGGCAAACCCCTCTTTGCGGGGAAGGCAGACCACAGCAGCGGCCATTCCCCATGTGGTGCTGGCATCGGTCCCCTCTTCACACGATAGTGCAGCGACGCCTGCAGCTAACACACCCTATTGCTATCCACCGCCCCCAGTGCAATGCTCCTAGAGTGATGTAATTTCGGGCTCAATGAGCCGGATGGCGGAGCGCGACCATGACAGGAAGCATTGGGGTAGCGTTTCTTATCAGCATTAAGCAGCTTGCCGACAGATTCGCGAGTGGTGTAAGGAGTGCACTGCGGGAGTGATGTTGGAGGGCTCGTCCAGGCACGAACAACATGGGTAGTCAGCAATCGGACGATCGTCATTTCAACGTGGTCTTGGGCCTCTTTGATACCAGCTACACCGCAGAGGTCTGGCAAGAGTCGGTGGACGACTGGATCCTTCTTAGTGTGCGCCTCGAGTCCGGGAAAAGCGAAACGGTTCAGCGAACATCTTTTGCAACGTTGGAGGCCGCGCTGTTTGCAGCGGAGAACGTCGCTAAAAGTCTAATTGTTGGATAGCTGTCGGTAGTGAGGTTCTAGATGGCAGCAAAAGGCTTACTGCTGTGGGTGCACGTCAGGTTGCGGGTCCATGGCTACGCGTCGTTCATTCAGCCGGCCACGGTGTCAGTCGATCTAGGGCAAGAACAGGTTATGTCCTAACCAAAAAGCACGTCATCGATATCCGCTGACGCAGCCGAAGCTACAGCTGAAAGCCTTTGTGTCGTTCTGAAGCACTCAGCCCCCAGGCGCAGGCTTTGAGTCAAGCGTTACGACAAGCGGCCGCACACCCGAGAGACGATTCAGTGACGCTCCCTCGATCGACAGTTGGCTTCGCCCTAGGTCACTGGAGCGGCGCGGACGCCTGCAAAGATCCGGGACCGCCTAGCACGCCGGTTGGAAATCGTTTTACGAACTCCTCGAACCGCACTCGGCTAACCCCTTGCCGCGCCCCGCAGGTGTTGCACGTCAGGATGCCTGCGCCCCCCAGATCTACCAGGCCATTGCCCTCGGAGAGACTCGACACCGTAGAACAAGCGGCGCACTGCACTTCGACACAGCGTAGTGCTCGAATCGTCTCTGGACCGTCCGCCTCTGCGGAAACCGATCGGAGATGAAAGACACCGGTATTGGGCACGACACAATCCTCTTCAGTAACATTATCAGGCTTGGCAAGACTCTCCATGCGGGCTCAGCGGAACCAAGACCAGCGATGCCTAGTCTTTGCCAGTGGCCCGCGTGACTGTGGGAGTAGAGCCCTGAGAAATGATGCTCACGGCACGGTCACTCGCGCGTGAAGACAAAAGGTCAAGGCGCGCGCAGCTTCAGAGAGCAACGCACGCCGGAAAGGATTGAGCGGGCACCTGAGGGTCGCTTCTCTACCGATCACAGCGCTTGCCGCACCGAGTTGAGCAATTCATGCAAGGTGAATGGCTTGCGCAACAGGCCGGTGGCGGGTGGAAGATGCGAAGTGGCATCTGCATCTGCGCCCGCATAGCCCGTCACCAAGACAACGCGCAAGTCGTTCTGATTGGCCTGGGCCCGCTGCGCCAGCTCCCGGCCATCCATCCCCGGCAGGCTAAGGTCGGTGAGGAGCAGGTCGAAGCGGCCGTGTGTCTCGATGGCCGTCAGGGCCGTCTCGGCATTGCTGGCTGCGATAACGTCATAGCCGCTGGATTCGAGGATGTCTTGGGTCATCTCTCGAACCGCCTCATCGTCCTCCACGTAAAGGATCTTCGCAACGGGCTCGCTGGGCACCACTAAAACCTCCGGATGGGGATCGCCATTTTGTTGGTCGACACTTGCTGTCCAGGTGCTGGGTTGGCAATGACCTCTGGCAGCCGCACTTCTGGTGTAGCTTGGGATCTCGGATGGATCGCGTTGCAATCCGGACGTGCATCGTCCAAGCCCTAAGATACAACGACGTGACAGGAGACTTGCAAGCATCTGAGTCATGAGGCCCAGTCACATCGACCACTCGTTGCGCAGAAGTGGCATCATGGACCCACCCCGGGGTCCGCCAACCCCGGGTAGTCCTAAGTGATGCGATCACTTGCGATGCCGGGACTCACCGATGGCTTTGAGAGCGCGAGTGCTCCCTATTGTTGAGTCGACGCCCCCGCTTGGGGCACCGTCGTGACCGGTTCTTTCCTCAACGCGCATGTTGTTACGCAGACGGCCAACGTCAGCGATGCTCGTTTGTGCCTGCGCCAAGCGGAAGGCAGCACCGCATCTCCCTGAGGTCGAGCGGGCGGTAGGACGTCAATCCACAATGCGCTCGTTGCTAGCGCACGTGCAGGTGAACGAACGCCCGAACTTAGAAGGCTGGGCGCCCGTTGGTCGAAAGGTGCTTGCTCACCAAAGCATCTAGGCAAAAAATCCCCGACGAGGGATCTGGGTTCTCTAAATCAACGACGTCAAAGGGCGCCCAGGTGGCAGCGGCCACACGGGAGGTGTCCATGGTCGCGACGGAAATCATGTGCATCCCCCAGTAGGGAAAAAGACGCTGATGGACAGTGCCGCTGGCCAATTCCAGAAGCGCTGTGTGACTTCTCGACGCTTGGACCCTTGCATAGACGGCACTAACGCCGTCTTCAGGCCCTTCAAAGTATTGAAGGAATCGCTGGCCGTCAGACAGCAGCACGCCGGTGACTCCGGCTAAGCGGTTGAAGCGCTCCGCGTCGGCGGCCAAACGGACGGCCTGTTCTTCTGTGACACCTTCTGAACGTTCACTCGTATAGACGACAGCCCGTAAGGGCATAGCTGTTCCTAAAGATGAGCGCGTGGGGGGGCGCGTGAAGACTTTAGCAAACCGCCAACACCAATTGAGCTTTGAGTCTGAACGGTTAATTTTTCGCCTAGGGGCCCGGAGAGGGTAGGTTGAAGGGATGAAGCATGGAGAGAGCAATGGATCACATGGAGCAAGCGGGAATACGTTGGTTGAGCTTCCGTCTTCGAAACGGTCAGTCGATCGCTCCCGGGAAACTGAAAGAAGCCTGGTCAAACGCTGCGCAAACAAGCAGATGTGCTGTAAGGCGGGATAACGTGGTTGGAGGTGCGTGCGTCTACGGACTCTACGCGCCGGAACGCTTGGCTGCACCGCGCAGTGCCGAACTACGAATGCGGGAATTTTTATCCAACGAAGGCTACGTTTTCACCATGGGCACGATCCGCGGCGATGGAGCGCCGCCGGACGATGGGGCCAAGAAATAGTCTTCCCGCTGACCACGCCGGGTTCGCCGTTCCGAGGTCGACTTAACGCTTCAGCATAGCGCGTTGCTCGCCTTGGCCAAGGGCGTAAATTCACTCAGTGCTTCTGGAGTTAAGCGATGGCAACTAGGCGTGTCGTTAGCTGCGTCACCCTCTCACCGGAACCTTCTTCTCGCCTGGTGACGACAATCGGAGGGATGCATCCGCACGGGCGTCGGTGGTCTTTGTCTGCCGAGGCGGCGATTGCGGGTATTGACAGGGGCGAGTGGACCTTCCACATCGAGCTGGTCGCGGGCCTGGTGCCCCTCACTGTCGGGACGACAGAAGCTGGCGAACGATGCCTGACGATGGATTGCGGTCCAGCCGAGTGCGGCGACTTGCTCCTGTTGCCTGGATGTCCGGCGGCAGAAGCGTTCAACTGAGACGTCGGCAGGGCGGCGCCGAGACGCATGGTTCTGCGGAGCCAAGGCGGGACAGGCAAGGACGTTGGCCTTAAAATGGGACGGCTGAGCCTGGGTCGAGGTGAAGCGTAGCGCTCCTCCCCGCACCGGTGGGGACGATTAGGAGTGGAAGAGTGCCTTACGAAGCCCTTGAGACGATTTTCAGCCTGCGAGAGCAGATCCCGGGCTTCTGCTGCATCGTGGGCTGTCATGACTGCTGTGGTCCGGTGACAGTGTCGACCGACGAGATGGCGCGGCTGCCTCGCAAAAGCGACGCGGAG
The DNA here is from genome assembly GCF_059134105.1 of Stenotrophomonas sp. FBCC-B152. Lineage (NCBI taxonomy): Bacteria > Pseudomonadati > Pseudomonadota > Gammaproteobacteria > Lysobacterales > Lysobacteraceae > Stenotrophomonas > Stenotrophomonas sp. FBCC-B152. The sequence goes on from NZ_CP101442.1 coordinate 843,133, forward strand.
CGCGATGCGGCACTTTCTCAGTTGAGTTGCCCGCACTTGGGGGCGGGCGGGTGCCAGGTCTACCAGGAGCGGCCTCTGATCTGTCGGCTGTTCGGCACTACTCCGAACCTCCCGTGCCCGAACGGCCGCCGACCGGTCTACATGATCGAGGAAGATGTTGAGCAGCGCATCCACCAGTTGCTTCGCAGCACTCGCCAAGTCCTGCTGTGAGGTAAGGGCTCGTTGGTGCCAGCAGCCGGCTCGATGCCTAACGGGGCGTCCAGCTCAAGGTCGGAATCTGCGCCATCCGCGTCATGCTTCACTTGTCTAGTCGCTGCCGATGCCAGGGGCGTTTGGTTCTCCCGCTTCTGGACTCTTGCCCGCAGCCGAATCCGCCAAGGGCGGGGGCGGCGGGGGTTGCCGGTGGCAAAGCCAGAATGCAAACAGCGCCTCATCGACGCTTGGGATGACCCGGGTCCCTGAACGTGCTTCGGCTTCCAGAGTGTCGAGAAATGCCGATCCCGCCGTGAACTGCTTGACCGAAGGCGTGAACTGCTGCGCTGACGAGAAAAGGTCTGTCGAATTGATTCCGGATCCATCGCACAGCAAAGACAAGAAGACCGCCTTGCCTTCCTCCGTCATGCCGGTTACAGGTGGCTTAGATGGGTGAAGCCACATCAAGCCTAGCGAGGTCAGCTGGACCAGCCGAGCCGGTGAAGGACGAAATCCCTGAGCCGCCATGCTGAGGTCCGCCAGCAAATCCAGCCGTTTTTGAAGTTCCATGAGCTCACGCTCCGATCGCCTGCCACACCCGCAATGTGTCACCTCATGAAAGAGCATTCAAGCGGACGCCGACAGGGCGCCCCACCGAGGGGCAGGCGCCAGGTCGCCCGAGCTCAGGTTTGCAGCGCGGCTGGACGAAGATAAATCCAAAGCCCGATCGCACAAAGACCGACGATCGCCGAGGGCAGGAGCAGTGTGAGAAATCCCAATCGGTGGAAGGAGGTTGCTGCGACCATGCCCCCCGTTGAAAAGCCGAATAGCACAAGCGCCCACATGGCCAAACGGCGGCGGGGAACGGGATGTCCCCGACACACCTGGCCGAGCACGAGGCCAAAGTCGGTGAAGAAGCCCGTCAGATGGGTGCTGCGGATGGACGAGCCGCTGTAAAAGGACGTCATGGCGTTTTGCAACCCGCAACCCGCTGCGGCGAAACAGGCACCGAAGGCATTTTCACCGGCCAGCAGGGCTGCGGCAGCGATGAAGAGCATGGCTTCGACGGCGAGCAGTCCCACGTAGGCGCCAGAGAGGCTCCTGTCCCGAAGCAGCAAACCGGCGCCGAACGATCCAATCACGAAGCTGATAATCACTGCGAGCAGTTGTTGGGCATTGCCCCAGTTGCTGCTCTCGATGGCAATGCTTTGCAGGCTCACCGTGCCGGTCATGTGACTGAAGGCTTCATGTTCATACCCGAGGTAGCCCACCGCGTTCACCACCCCGGCAGCAAAAGCAAGCAGGCCAGTTCCTACCCAAACAACTCGCGGCACCTCTATGCCCACGTGACGACTCCTTTTCTATGAATTGGCGTGCGCCAACCGCCGGGCGGCCGGCAGGACGCATCCCCACCGAGCACCACAGGCCAAGGCGACTGGTGCTGCCTGCTGAGTATAGAATCTCCAGAGGCCCGCCTAGTGGGCCAAGTTGACCAGCTAGGAGATTGGGTGATGGATGCGTTGCCAAAGGCCATTGCGCTCGGGTGGGGCAAGCTCTACATGACCGTCCCCGAGTTTCGCGAGGCGTTTAGACACGCGATGTCGGCCATTGATCGTCTGCCACCCAAGCTGGTTGAGCGAGGGGGTGCGCTGGACTATCCGCCCCTACACCACGCATGTTTTGCGAGGTGAAGTGGAACTGGTCAGGGGCCTCCTGGAGGCAGGAATTGGTCCAAATTCTTACCCGTTCACCGAAGACGAAACGGACGAGCCTCCTCTAATATGGGTGATCACCGCAGACACCTTGGACACGGACACCAAGATCGCAGTGGCGTCCCTCCTGCTGGAGTTCGGGGCGGATGTTGGGGAGCGGGAGGCCCTGGCGTTCGCGATGCAGTCCTCGGACAAAGCCTTCGCAAACTATCTAAGGGATGCAACCCAGCGTTGACTGGGTCGTTCCGACACTCATATCCCCATCCGCAATGAGTGGTCTGCCATCCATCCCGCACTGTGTTTGGACGACTAGGAATGCCCGGACTCACCTGCGCCGAGTCGGAGTTGTGGACCAATTGTCGACCGCAGGAAGTAGGCAGCGCGGCGCAGCGTGAAGGCGACGACGATGCCGCGCTAACACCGCGTTGGCTGTTTTATCACCATTCCCTTAGCAACCCTTGCGGAGAATCCCAGCCACCTTGCTGGATTGGACCACGGTGGTGGTTCCCAGAATTTTTAAATCAAGCGTGGCCTGGTAGAGGCTAGCGAGGGGGGGGAACTTGATAGGCCGGTTCTTAATCACCGATGTGCAGGCGGACATGGTTGACTCGACGACCGTGCGATCGTTAAGAGCAGTAGGGGTGACGTGCAAGGCGTGTGGGCGCAGCGCTGTCCTCACCTTGAATCAAGGGCTGGAAGAGATCGACGGCGGAGGCGTGCTGACCTGCCCCGGATGTGGCTGCCGCCAAACGGTGAGCCGGAAGCGATTCGAAGACATGTTGGCTTCGCAGCTTCGGGGTCAGTCGCGAGAGGATTTGTGAGGCAAGCGCCGGACCCGAACGTCTAGAACAGGCGGGGTTCCTCAAGGATGAGAGGAGGGTGGATTGGGATCAGCGTCTACCGCTTGATGATTTGGGTTGGGCGGGCCACACTCGGGGCGCAACGGCCTAAGGATCTAGCAATGGCCCCAAGACCAGCCAGTGGGATTCGCCGAGTCACCTTGTCAGTCGGGCGTCATGTTTACACGTCCGAGATTTGGCGCGAAACGGAGACAAGCTGGGCTCTGCTAAAGGTGCAAGTCCACAGGGTCGGTGTGGTTGGCGGGATCGAGTTTCATGGAACCTCCTGTCTGGAGGTTCTTCGACGCGCGGAGGCGATTGCCATGGAAATCATCTCGTTTGAAGTCAAAGACTTGGATGACGAAACACGGCTGAGCCATCCGGGCCGGTTAACAGGCGGATGATCAACGCGCACTAGCCAGGCTTTCGCGTGGATATCGCCCTCCCTGCCACCTGGAAGTGCGCCCACGATCCAGGCACCCGCGGGCTGTGACGTTTGCAACGTAAACCTTTGGCATGGCAAAGCTTCTGCGCGGGCGCCCAGTGCCGGTCGCCGATTGCTGCTGTCCCGCGCCCGCAAGTCAGCGGGCAACGGGGGAGCGCACAGGCCAAGCCTCCGTTTAACGCTTGAACAAAAAGCCCCCTGGCGGTGCTCCGCTCGGCGCCGCGGGTGGGTTCCACAACGTGGGAGCAACCCGTGAGGGCGAATCGTTGGACAGCCCCCTGCCGTGGTGCTTGCCTTGCCTTCGACGGGGCTAATTTGGCCTGGGCGGTGCTCCGGCTTAGGCAAGAGGTGGATCGCCGACGCCGGTGGGGAACCTGGCCATGAAGTCCGCCAACATTTGGCCAGAGACGACTTGCCTGCAGGAGCAGTTAGGGCACTCAAGCAGCGCCCCTCCAGTGGGAAGATTCACCACGTCAGGCGGCGAGGTGCCCATAAAACTTCGGCGACACCGCCCGCACCGCGCGTGGACCCACTCCACCGTGAGTAAATCGGGCCCTGACTTGGGCGGGGCGGTTGCAATCGACCTCGAACAGGTAAAACTCATCGGTGTCTGGCACGATGGACTCTTGGTCTAGCGAGTGAACCTTTAGCTCCTGTTCCTCGAGCCAATACCGCCTTGTAGGTCGTGGCTAGTTCTAGGGGCCGCGTGGCGCGCGCTTCATGCTGGTTCTAAGTTTACCTCCACGGAAACCCGCCAGGGACAGCTCTGCACATCAAGGAACCGGCTCACCATCACCATTTATGAAGGAAAAGGCTGTTGCGTCCCTTAGCACCTACTGGGGCCCCGGGCCGGCGGCGCTGCCGGAGACGACAGCGCGAGAAACAGCGTTCGGTTTCATTTGTCCAGGACACCCCGGACGACCGTGGCGATGCGGCTGGGAACAATCGCTATCGCTTTGCTTCGGCGTCCTCCGCTGCAAGGGTCACCTTGGCAGTCCTATGGGCCTCGACGCTGCTTATCATTGCAGCGCAAGCCACTTGACGATCCTTCTGGCGGCGGCCCCCGTCCTCTTCAAACAGCTTCAGCTGACGCTTCAACTCGTTGACTTCCCTGTCCCGGGATGATGTGTAGGACGGGTCCGCCATTGTTCGCTTCGCCTGGATCAGCAGCTCCTGAGTTCCTGCTGCTCCGGTCTGGACAATGCCGTCCCATTCCTTGTCTGCTTCGAGTGCAAAAATCTTATGACGAAGGTCTGTTTTCTCAGCGGAGTCCCTCGACTCAAGGTCTTGTGCTTGACGACATTGGTCGCGGTCTTTGTTGGCTATCGCGGCGAGCTCGGTCACCTCTTGGCGAAGCTTTCGGTTTCCGTCGCAGCCTGCGAGGGTAATGGTGATCAAGGCGGTGGCTGCAACGAAGACGACGGTAGAGTGGGTAGACATCTTATCCTCGGAAAAAAAACAAGCGGCGACTGCTCAGGGGCGCGGACAATCTATTCCACCTGAGCTCTCGCAACAGACCCTCGTAGTTCCAGGTGAGGGGCGCTTATGCGGCAGGTGAAGCCACCGTGGGAGTCTCTTCGGTGATGAAGAGCTTCACCGCGATGTTTCCGACAGCGTTGGTGGTTGCCAAGTCCACTGCGCCACCGATCAGCCCCCGAGGATTGGCACCATCTTTCCGAGGTTGACCGCGCCGGTCGTTCCCGCCTTAGTCAAGAGGGGAAGCCCACAGCCTTGTTGATTCGGATCAGCGTGGCGCCAGTGACGCGATTGATGCTGGCCTGGGCCAACTTTTTGCCCACTTGAATCCCAACGTCTTTCAACACCTCCTTGGCGGCGTTGCCAGTGAGGCACGCATAGACGGTGGTCTTCACCTTATCGTCCTTGATGTCGTATCCGCCCATGTGGGCGATCGCGGCGATCGCGGCGATCATGCGAGCCTGGATGAAATAGACGCTGGCAAGGTTGGCAGGAATGGTCACAGGCACGACCAGCAGGCCGCCCAAACCGGTGACGAAGCCCGATGTTGCTGATTTCGCGTTCTGCCAGCGAACCAGTGAGTTGGCCTTGTCTTCCAAGGATCCCGGCTCTTTCATATAGCCCTCTGCCATCTCGATGGCCGAATCGAAGCCCGGCAAGCCCGTCATCGCTTTCTCATAAGCGAAGTCCAAGGCGTGCATGATCTTGCTTTCAGTCAATCCCGTTGCCACCGATACGTCCTTTGTTGGGTGCGATAGTTTCGGCCGGGCTAGCGCAGGCACGGTTTGATATCAATCAGCGAAGTGGTCATCCGTCAGGATCTGCTCAATGAGTAGCCGTAAGGGGGATACTTATGGTCTCCTCCGTGACACTGCTGGCATTGAAGTACCGGCTTCACTATCGGCAGTGCCCAGCGGAACTTATGGGGCTAAGTTCGTGAGAATGCCCGTCAGAACGTCCGTCGCATTCGCTTGGCTCGGCGGGTGCTTTAAAGCGACCTTGCCCCGGTAGGCCTCCCCTCAAGCCTGGCGGCTGCTCCACTGCGTTCCGGCCCGGCTACGCACCGCTGACGCGGTCCTCGCCTTGGGTGCGGAGAGACCCGAGCCCGGGGCCAACGGTTCGCGAGCAATCCGCTCTGTCAGCCGGAAACATCGCATGAACGACCAACAGCACTTTAACGCCGCCAACGCCGAGTTCCTCCATTGCTTCGGGTTGACCTTGGAGGACGCCGGGTTCGAGCCGGACCGGTTCTTCCACACCTACGGCGATTTGTCTCCCCGCGAAGCTGCCGTTCAAGCCGGCGAGGACTACGACCTGGACCGCGTGGACCTGGGGTGGCGATAGCCGCCCCAGTCATTCTTGAGTCGCTTGCGCAACCCATAAAAACCGCTGAGAAGCGTCTAGCCGCCATGAACCACTTGAGTGGCCCGGCATGCGGAGCTGGGGAGGTCTGATATGCGGTCCTTGTCGCAATGCCAAGGGTTTCTGTGGACAGCTTCGCGGATTCGACATTTAGTCAAATACCAACGGGTGGTTGCATCTTGCGAACGTCAGGTTTCGATCAAGGATGAATGTATGGAACATTCAGGCGGGAGGGTTTTATGGGGTTGTCGTATGAGTGGGCCAACAGATTTCGTCGATGTGTGGACGCGATGGATCAGCGTTGCGTTGACGCGCTGCGGGCAGTGGTCGAATCAAGAAGGGCGAGGGGTCTGGTAGCGGGAGGGGTGGTAGTCGTGTTGTTGGGTGTAGTGGCTTGGTCACTACGCCCACTGCCTGACGACGGGGAAGGACTCTCGCAGTTCTGTCGAAGCACTGCAGGTGGCAACACCTTTCGAGCGAACGCTTGTTACGACCGATTGCTGCCGGTGCTTGAAGAGGTCGTTGAGAGTCGCAAGGTCGGGTATGACGTTCAACAAATCGGTGAAGCCTGTTTGCGCGTTGCAGAACGCTCAGGCTGGGATGGCTGCTCGGTCACGGTGACGGGTCTGTTCTCAAGGAGCCGGACCACGGTTGAGTTTTCCAAGGGCGTTGCTGAGCCATTGGCTATAACGAAGCCTGGAGAGGAACAATGAATGGCCATCCATGCGATCCGCGTCAGAAGGCGTCGGAAATGGGGCTGTTTTGATGCCGCGTCTTATCAAGCCTCCATCACCGCAGCACCTTCCTAAGGTCATGCTTCCAGAGGCCATGCATCAAGCGCTCCAAGTGCAAGCCAGCACTGCTGGCGTGACCATCGCGGAAGCCGTGAGGCAGGTGCTGACCCGTGCCATTGCTAAACCTTTTTCCCAATCAAAACCGTTCGAGCCAGGTGCCCGCGTCGCGTTGGCTCCGGTGTCTGCGCCTGCGGACTTGGTGGGAAAGGTGAAGGCGAGGGCAGCGAGGGAGCAGGTCAGCGTTGCTGAGGTGGTGCGGCGTGCCTTGAACGATTTCTTGAACTTGAACGAGGGGAGAGAGTGATGAGTAACAACGTATCTTGCAAGCGTGGGCGTCTCACACTCTTCCATTGGGACGAGGAAGGCGCACCGGATGTGACTGATTCAACCCAGGAGCAGGCGGGGTCTGGAGGTGTGCTCAAGCACAAAGTCACATCGGAATGGCTGATCCCGTTCGTGAGGGAACACCTAAAGCTAAACCAAGAGCCTGTCACGGGCGATCAGGTTGCGGGGTTGGTTCGAGCCCTCCATGAGAACGATGCGGGCTTCTACAAGGCGAGCGATTACATGGAGCTGGCCGGGGTCTTGCTCCAGGAGCTGGTCAGGCACGACCGCACGCAGAGGCAGCGGGAGGGGTGGGATTGGTCGGTTTACAGTTACGAGCAGGTCGTAGGGATGATTGAGCGGGGTGTGTTGCTCGCAGGCATCCCGGAGGTCTCGACCCCATTCCTGCACAAGCATGTGCACCGTCGTGAGCCGACCAAAGAAGAGGCATTGTTCGCTTTGATCAAACGAGCTGTTCGCGAGGTGCTGGCAGAGAGCAAGGCGTAATGCGCCCCTGGCCGCGCTGCGCAACCCAGTGGGTGTTCGCCCCAGTCCTCGCCCTCCTGCTCACCGCTCCATCGCACGCCGAATCCCAGCTCACGGATGGCGAGAAGGCATCGGCCCACCTGGATTTCCGGATCACCATCCCCGCGGTGCTTCATCCCCAAGCACTCGACCCGCAAGAGCCGTTGCGCTGGGGCGTCCAGCGGCGGGTGGAGCATCTGCCCGATGCCCGGGAACAGGTGACCCTGGCCTGGCCGTGAGCCACAGCCCGGCGAAGAGAAAAGGGGCAGGTGCCCCTTAGTGCCGGACTTCAAGGAGCTGAGTTCGTAGCCTTTCGTCACCAACTGACGAGGCAACAACCCATGACGAACGCAACCCCGTTTTTCCCTTTGTCCACCGAGCAGCAGCACCACGCCATCGTGGGATTGGCCTGCCACGGCACCCCCGCCCCGGCCATCGCCGCCGCGGTGGAAGTGGAGTTGCTCACCGTGTGCGAGGTGCTCAACCGCGCCAATATTCAGCCGATCCTCCTTCCCCGCACGTTCCGCATTGAAAACATCGAGTGGGACACCGACGGCGAGGTGATTGAGCGGCTCCCGAGCGAAGGAACGATCACGGTCAAAGACTGGGAACACTGGGAGTTTTCTGACCCCGAAGGCGCCGAATACCGGGCCTTGAGCGAGTTCAGCGACCTGCACGGCTACTGCATGATCGGGAGCAAGGTCACCGAAGTCACGGGCGCCGCGTGGCCCACCACGCCGCAGGAAGCCGCTGGCCTGGTGGAGTCGGCAAACCGGATGGGGGAGTTGCGCATGGGCGATGGGCGCTATGCGTTGGTCACCCATGAAACGCTGGCGCATTGCTATCCCGAGCACCTGGCCAATCACAAGCGGGTGCTGGGGAATGACTTTCACGAGGATTGGGGCAACTGGAAGTTCATGGTCATCGACACGCAAGACGCGGCTGGGCTTCGCGTGATGACTAGCGACATTGTGGATCTCATCCCGCTGCTGCTCAAACTCCATAAAGATCGCGGGCACAAGGGTTTCATGGTTTTCGTTGCGATGCTGATCGCTATGGGGCTGAAGCGTCCGCAGGCCATGGAACATCGAAACGAGGTGTTCCATGTCTGATCTCATCCCGGGCATGAACCTCCCCGAGTTCCTGGCTCGCCGCGATCAGGTGTTGGACGGCTACCGGCGCGCCTTTGAGGCGTTGCTAGACGCCGACGAGCAGGCCAAGCGGGAGGGGCTTGATGACTTTCCGACGCTGGAAGGCTACAGCGCAGGCGAGGGACGGTTGTGGGAGCGCGTGAGCCAGGCCTTGGGTTGCGTCAATCGCCGGTATTCCAAGGAACGCGAGCCCGATCCGCGTCATGTCCTCATGGAGCGCATCACCCCAGCCGTGGACGCCGCGTGCTGGGCCCGGTTGATGGCCCTCTCCGGGCTGTGGTCCTTCATCGACAGCAAGCGTCGGACGGAATGGAACGAGGCGATTCGCCTGGGGGCTGGTTTGCACGGCACCCGCAAGGCGACCACGCCGCCCCCAACGCTCACCGCTGAAAACGTGGCTGCCACGTTTCAGGCCATCCACGAGCAGCGGGCGCAGATGCTCAACGAGGGCTTGCTGGCACTCTTCCGGGGATTGTCTTGGGACTACAAGTCCAACCTGCCCGTGCGCCTGGGTCCGAAGCTGATTCTGGACGGGCACTTCGAGGCGCAGGACCGTTCAAACAAGGGTTGGTATGCCTACAGCAGCAGCGCCGACAAGCTGGACGATCTGGTGCGGGCACTTTGCCTGGCCGATGGCAAGCCCGAGCCGGATTCCCGGAACGGCGCAAGCAGGTTTGCAAAAACCGAAGACATGACCGGCGCCCCTGGGGAACCGTATTTCGAGTTCCGCCGTTTCAAGAACGGCAACGCCCACGTCGTTTTCCACGAGCACGCCATGGGCCTGGTGGACAAGCTCAATGCCCGGATCGCGCAACTGGTGCCCGGGGCACTGCCGGCCCCCCGGTAGTCGCTTTACTTCCGTCGATTGCACGGTAAAACCTGGGGATGAACACACCAGCATCCCCCAGCATCACCCAGCTTCTCGACACCTTTGAGCCCGAGGCCTGGGCCTCGCCCCCAACCTCGATCATCGCTCACCACGTCCAACACACGTTGGGCGAAGGCGACCATCACCCCGCTCAGGTGCTCCAGGCGGCCGTGGCTTTCCTCCACCGGTCGGTGGAAGGCGTGGACGGATTTGGGGACCTGACGTGGATCGCAGGCCCCGCCGAGCAGGGCTGGCCTTGGGTGAAGCTGGAGCTGGATTACGACGGTGAGAAGGCCGAGCTGCTGATGCTGGGGCCCATCACCCCGGAGAGCGTGGATACAGCGCTTCACGACGAGCGCAACGAAGGCATCAGCGGGATCGTCCTGGACTACCTCGATGAGCAACTGGACGAGCAGGACCGCGCCGACACCCTTGCAGCCATCGCGATGGACGGGATGGCGTTTCGGGAGCGGCAGCACCACGCCGAGCACCTCCAGCAGACCTGCGGGCGGCAAGCCTTCCTGGAGGAGGCGTTGCAAACCGGCGATGAGAGGGTGTTGAACGCCGCGTTGGCGTTGGGTGCCGCGGTCAATGCGCCCCGTCTAAGGGGGCAACACAGCGCTGCATCAAGCCATTGAGAACGGGCACTCGGGCTTGGTGGCCCTATTGCTGGACGCAGGGGCTTGGCGGGAGAGCTTCAACCATGCAGGCATGACCCCGCTCCACCTCGCGTCCGCAAAAGGAGACACGGAGAGCTGCCTGCGGTTGATCGCCACGGGCGTGGAGGTATCCCTGAGTGACTTCCAGGGGCGAAGCCCCGTGTCGCTGGCCAAAGCGAAGGTAAAACCCGATCTGAGCCTTTGAGGGTTTACAGCGGCTTAGCAAAAGGGCAGGATCAGGGTTTAACCAACCACATGGGGAAACCATGGTTTTGACGCTCGAAGAAATCCGAAAGAAAAAGGCCGAGGCCGAGGCCTTGGTGGCAGAGATGGAAAGGGCTGAAGGCGACGCCCTGGCGGCTGAAGCCGGGGCAAGCTTTGCTGGGGTCTACGAGACCTTGGTTCAGTTCGGGCGGCACTACTCCACGAAGCAAAAGAACGATTTGCGGGCTTTGCTGGAGCAGCGCCCTGTGGCTCCTGCAAAGACGGGCGCCAGCCGTGCCCCGAAGTTCCAGATCCCCGATGGCACAACCTGGGCGGGCACCGGACGTCAGCCGAAGGCATTCCTGGCTTGGTCTCAGACCTCCGAAGGCAAGGCATGGAAGAAAAAGCACCCGGACCAAGAATGGCCGGCTCATCCCTTTAAGGCCTGATTGGCAGTTGAGAGTTGAGTGGAAGCCCCGGTCATCCGGGGCTTTTTTGTGGTCCATAGGGAAGGGAAGAAACAAGTCCCGAGCAAAAGCAGCTCAAGGCAAAAGCGTTGTGAAGGAATGGGCTCAGTGTCAGTAACGGGCCCAGTGCTCTTGACAATAGATGATGTAGTTCAAGGATTCTAAGGATCTGCTTTGAAGGCGTCAGATTTGATGTTTAGTCGATAAATCACAAGCAATATGTGTTGCGATTTTATTTGCCTGTCGTAGGTTGGGGTTGTAAGCCGTCAACCGCAACTGAGAGAGAAAAGAACATGGGATCGATAGAGCGCCGCCGCCGTTATTTTGCCTATGAGCGCCGCTCTGGGGGCACTTGCTACTGGAACAAGGAGATGCACGAGCACCTGCAGCGATACCCGCACACCATTGGCCACTACCAGCTCACGCGCTTTCTGGGCACGTCTGCATTGCTAACGCTTGAAGAAGCAGCTGCTCAAGCCTGGCTATCCAGAGCGAACCGGAGCAGCGCATGACGAGCCGCTACACGCTCTCACCCAAGCAAAAAGCCAGGCGTTTGGCAGAGACCATCCACGAGGTGTGGATCGATCCTGCCAGCAAAGGAGTCTTTCAGCGCTTGGCCGCAGCGCAAGGCCTAAGCATGCGCGCAGCGCTAATCCAGCTCTTAGAACAGCATGCACAGATTCGGGAACCGTTTTCCCCTCGACGTCCGAAGCCTTGGACGGCGGTGCCGGCGGACGAGCGCGTGCGCTACACCGCAGCGCTGCCAAGCGTTGATGTGGCTCCCGATGTCGCCATGGCCCTCCTCATCGATGCCAACCGAGCGGGCATTCGCCTGACCGAAGCGACGCGGCAGCTGGTGTGGCGATGTATCCGGTCAAGCACGTGAATCCATGCAGGCGGCTCTGCCGCCTTTTTTGTGCCTGGGGCTTTGCGGTTCACGGGGACCGAGGCCGTGGCCGGGGCGGAAGCCCAGGCCCAATCCTCTCTTTCCCATGCTGCTTCTAGAGGCGCGGCGAAGCCGCGTTCTTTCGATGCTTTTGAACCAAAGCAACGTCAAAGGCGGCTCAAAGAAAAAAGCGGTTGGGGAGGAAAGACCTGGTTAGCGCCTCGTCCTTCCGTAGGCGTTGGTAAGTGAATGTGAGGCTGTTCAATGTTTATTGGACTTCTGCTTTCCATCAGTCATTTTTTATCTTTAGTCAATATTTCGCAACGAAAATCTATTGCGAAAATATGGTTTTCTCATACCCTTAAATCAGAGAAGGGCGATGGTGCTCTTCAAGCAAAGGGAATCCCATGTTGACGTTTTTCGCTTTTTGCCTCCTGGTTGGCTTGATTGCTGGCATGGCCATCGCTGATCGATTGGGAGGGATTTGATGAAAGCCGAGCACTCCAAAAAGACTCAATCGACCACCAGTTCAGGCGCCGAAACAACCCTGGCACTTATGCGGTTCATGTTTGATGGGATTTCTGGCATGGGGGCTGCCAAGCTAGGGTGGGAGATGGTCACTGATTCCCGATCAACCTTTTCCGAAGTGGGCGTCGGAGCGATGCTCTGCTTAGCCCCGTTGCTCATCGTAGCGGTATGGGTGGGCTGCCTTTATGGCATAGCCCAGCACCTACAACTGATCTGAAACCTGAAACGCTGAAAAACGGAGGAAACCGACCGTGCGAAAAATCTTCAACAAACTGCTCAACATTGCCTTGTTCGGCATGGTCCTTTTCGCCTTGGATAAGGTGCCGGACCGCTTGGACCGTCTCACGCAAACCACCCAAAACTTGGTCAAGCAAGTTGGCTACTCGGGACCCATGGCAGACATCCCGTCGGGGGTTCCTGACGATTACGAGTTCTGATGAGCGCTACGTGGTCGAAAGCGGAGTTGGTCCGCCTGGCCTGGGCGGCACGCAGGGACAGCCTGGCACGAGGAGAGCTGCTCCAAGCCTTTCAAGCCGGGGCTGATTTATACGCGCCCCTATCCAGCGAGGATCTAGGTGACGACTTCTTTGCTGTGCCTGGCGATTGCGTGGCTGCGATTGTGATGCGCGAGCTTACGGGCGTTGAAGAGGCCAAAGAATGGCTGCGGGTGTTCAGTCGAGTCCGTGATTTGCAACTTGACCTTCCGGCGACCGCAGAAGCACCCAAAAGGCGCCGCTTTTGATGCGGAGACGTCTGTAGGCTGAATGCCCAAGGCCAGGACACTTGACTGCACCAACGGCCCCTTGAACTGTGCAGGTATTCAACCCGAGGGGAAAACCATGGCCTTCACCACCCAGTCGCTTCATCCGCCGACCGGTCCGGCCGGCATGATCCTTCCACTCCTGATTCTCGGACCCATCGGACTTCTTTTTTTGGGCGGCGGACAGGAGGCCATGCGGTCCAGCGCCTTACTCGGCTCGCTCTATTGCGCAGTGGGTCTGCTGATCTTCGGCTTTCTGGCGTTCTTCCTAGCCCTCCACGTTCGCGCTCAGCGGGTATGGGAGTGGCACGTTCGAACGGGAGGGGTGCCGCGTTTCCGAAAGCACGGATTCTTGAAAGGGGCGCTGCTGGGGGGAGGTTTTGGCTTTGTAGTAGTGGTTGCAGCCGCTTGGCTGGGCTTCTCGTATGCCGAGCATCCCGAGTTTGGTCAAGTTGCCACGGCTGCGTTCTACGGGGCTTGGCTGTATGGCGTATTCCTGAGCGTGGTGCTGGCCTTGGTGATGGGCTGGGCAAAGCGAGCCTGGGACCGAACAGCGATCCCTGCCGCTTACTGAGCAGTGGGTCCACGGCAGGTCAACGTCATGGCCTGATACACGGTTCTCGTTGGGTTGTAGAAGTTGCGATACCAACGATGGGCCATCGTCTGACCGACGTTGGTATCGTTGCATGCAGGCAACGCAAGTTGGCTTCCATACCCTTGCCCATTGGGAGTGCAGCCCGGTTCCCCTGTGCAGGTCACGTATGGAATGGACGCAAGCACCGTGCTGCTGGGCCACTCCCAGCGATAGGGGTTGTTCGTCTTCCCCACCAGGTCGGACGCGCAAGCTTGGCGGCACACGGCCAGCGTCGTGCCGCCACTGGTCCAGTTGTAGTCGCAGTAGTGCATGCCCATGTTTGAGACGCACTCGAACTCGTAGGAATAGGCGTAGTTGATGTTTCCAACGTCTCCCAACGTGTTGCATTGCTCCGCATAGCTTGCGGATTCGCTGATGTTCGCCGGCCAGTTCCCAGGAATCGGGGCTGGGGTCTCGATGCGGGTCACCGGCACGTTGTTTACTGCCCATTGCAGCCGTGCTGTCTCCGCTGGAGTGAGGCGAACCACCGCGTCCGGATACCAATACTGGATTGCTGAGGAGCCCGAGGGCAGCGGAAGATCCTCGTAATCTGAGGAATACCATGCCGCCACCTGGAGGCTCCCGTCGCTGCAGCGCGGGGCCGTAGAAACGCATGTGTTGATTGCCTTGCGAACGCTGCCGATATCCGACCATGCCGTCCAGCCGCCCACGTTGGGCACCGGGGCAGTCGTTCGCCCTGCCGGACAGGCGTAGGTCACATCCCGTGTGTGGACTTGCTCCCACTGCTGGGACACCGTTCCGGTCATGCCAGACGGGCAGGTGCCCGCACGCGTCACCCATTGGGTCTCCGTTTGCCGCTCAGTGCCTGGGCACGCTTGGCAGTTGCTCGCAATCGTTTTGGTTACGACAACAGGGCTTGCCCACGCCTCGGGATGCTCCCACGCCGCGTCGGTGTTGGGGTCAACGCCTCCATTCGGGCAGACAGTGCGGGTCCGAAGCGTTTCTGTCCCCCACGTGCCCGCTGAACAAGTGGCGGTTTGGGTTTGCGACTCCGCCTGCTGACAGATCTCCAACGCAGGCGGCAAGATCGGTGGAAGTTCGGACGGTGAGGGCTGGGGGACCAACGGGGTCGCTGCTGCAGGCGGAAGGGCAGGGACCGCAGGAGTCGCGGGAGGCAGCCCCGCAGGAGAGAGCGTGACGGGCGTTCCAGGGAGTGCATCGCCCACGGCGGGCGCGCCAGCCGCCGGGCCTGCCGGCGTCCCCGTCGGTGGATCAGGGAAGGGAGTGGACACGGGCGCAACCGGATCGATGACAGTAGCCACTGAACCTCCGCTTGCCAGCCCCGAGTAAAAAACCACCTCCAACACGTTCCCGCCTTCCTGACAGGCCGCGGCCAACGTTGGCACATCCAGCTGGCCTCCCGTGTTCCATTTCGCCGATGTCGCGTCCACACGAACGTCCTGGACGTATGCGTCTCCTGCTACTGCGCTGAGGAACGGCACGCAAGCTCGGCGGGGCACGCCGGAGAGCGCCACGGTGAAACTGTCTCCGAAGCGGCGAACCGTGGAGGGAGTGATGGCAATGGGACCGCCCCAGGCGTTGGTCAGCGCCGACACGGACGACGCTTTCCGGAAATCGACGGGCGCGAGGTTGTCCTCCACCACGCTTGAGGCACTCACGTTTCGAAACGTGCCCACAACGCCGTAAGAACGATCAATGGCGCTCGCCATCGCGCGGAGGTTCTCAACGTCCGTTGCCACATGCACCCGGGTTTGGACGCGGGGATAAAAGAACAACGCCGCTACGCCCATGGCTGCGGTAGCACCCAAGGCCAACAGCAACTCGACCAGGCCAAAGCCTGGGGCGGGCAAACGTGGGCGAGGGTGCGCATGCGGTGTCATGCACTTCAGAATGCGACGAAAACCGGTTTTGACAAGCCCTCGCGCGCTCTTGGATTTTAGTCAAAAATCTTTCAAATCAATGGGTTGACATCGGTTGGAGATGTGGTTGGATCGTGGTGTAGGAACGATTTAATGGATAAAGCGACCTACCCACAAAAAGAGAGTGAAGACATGAAGATCCATCCCGTAGAGCCCGCTAGCAACGACCTGACGCACTTCCAGCTCCACACCGCCATGCAGTTCCTGGACCGCACCAACGGGTTGAACCAACTGGCCGACAAGCACCGCCGAATCCAGCGCCTCGCCACCCGGGCCCGCCGTGAGCGACGCTGGAACAAGAAAGAGGAGCGTTTCGCATGAGCACCTTGACTATGACCTTGCTTTTAGTCGGCATCCTGAGCACTGCGGTGTTCTACCGCGACCTGGTCGCCAAACCCCTTGATGCCGGGCGTGCCCTGGTGCGCTTCTATCAACTGCCGGCTGAGCATCGCCAAGGAAGCGTTCTGCAAGAGGTTTCCAAGGTATGGTGGAACATCGTGCTGGTGCCTTTCTACGCGCTGGTAGCCTTGGTGCTCATCGGGGTTCTGGGAGGTGGGCAATGAGCGCCGGGACCGAAAGCCTGATCCGAGCCATTCAAATCAACGACGCTCTGGCGTTCTATGGGTGGCTGCACACACTCAAGGGGGCGCCCGACCTCGACGCTGGCGTGGCGGGCGATCCTGGGATCACACCGTTGGCCGTCGCGAGCGTCATGTATTCCAAGGCTATCCAGTCGGACCGGCTCCTGGCTGCGCGCTTGGCTGGGATGATTGAGGCGCTTTTGGACGCCGGGGCCAACCCGTTGGTCCGCGTCGGGGAGCGGTTCGTGGTTCGACGGGGACTCAGTGGAAAGCTAGAACGTCGTCAGGTCTCAGAAGGTCGGAGCGTCGCTGAGGTCTGTGGAGGCGTTCTGTGCCCGGCAATGCAGGCATGGTTCGCACGTCATACCGCAGATTTGATGAACACCCACCTTCACCGCTACCACCCAGCGTTCATCAAGACTCAGCAACCGGTCGCTGAAGAGATTTGAAGCACGTGCCGACGGCTGCTCGCCGCCGAAGAGCGTAGGGGACAAAAGGCAGAGAGGGCCACGGCTCCCCGCCGGGCCCAGGCTTCGCTGAACCCAAGACGTCTAAATGGCTAAAACCCTCTAGCTGCACGGGGCTTGCGGGATTAGGTTTGCAGCCTAGTGTGTTGCATGACCTACCCATAGAAGGAGCCAGTCTCATGCGTCTCGTTGTCTGTTGCTTCAAAGGGGGGGTGGGGCGCACCACGCTTTCGCTCAACCTCGCCGCCGCGTTCGCAGGCCAATCCCGCGTGCTTGTCAACGACCGTGACCCTCAGTGCGGATCGGTCGCGTGGTCTGCGATGAGCGATGGCGAGATCCCGTTCACCGTGAGCCGCGCTTCCTCGCCCGGGTTTGACCTGGAGATCCAGGACATGCCCCCCAGCGCACCTGTGAAGGATCAGTTGCCGGACGCCGACCTCTATATCGTCCCAACGCTGCTCGACGGGGGCAGCTACGTTGTATACCTGCGGACCATCGACACGCTGCGACGCCAAGGCAAGCCCTTCCTCCCGGTCGCCAACCGGGTCAACCTCAAGCGGGCGGAGCACCGCCGCCGGCTCGAAGACCCGAATCTTGCAGGGGCCATCGTCATCCGAGAACGCTCGGCGCTTGGGAGCTACTACGAGCTCGGCGAGACCGTGTTCACCATGCGCGGCGCGGGCGTGGCTAAGGCGCGGGAGGACATTTTGCGGGTAGGTCAGGCTATCCAAAAAAGGTTGGCCAACCCGGACCGGGGGCATGCATGATGGAGTTCCCAATGCTGCCCCTCCCGGACCTCATGGCTGCCAAGAAGACCCCTCCCAAGAGCGCTGTTGCCACGAAGGCCCCGGCTCGCAAAGACCTGTCCAAGGCCGCGAAAGTGGTCCACGCCAAGCCGCAGCGGGAATATGCGCCGCTCATCGAGCTAGGGCAGTTCTCTGAGGAGGAGCTCGCCGAGCTCATGGTGGCCGCGGGGGATGCGGCAGAGCGAAAGACCTACTTCGATTTCCAAGAGGAACGGCCCTACCTGCGGGACGGCCAGAAGGTCCACTTGGAGGTAGGGCGCGATTCAACGATGTTTGACTACCGCGACGAGAACGGGGCGCGTGTGGAGCGAACGATGGTCACCGTGCCGCCGAAGCTCCGCGAGCAGATCCAGGACGTCACCGGGGAAGAGCAGCCCATCGTTACGACAGCCATCATCGCGCTGGCGTCCTGGGCCTGTCATGAGCTCAAAAAGAGCAAGCGTCGCCTCGTCGTGACCACGGCAATCGACGACCTGGACCCGGTGCGGAAGCGGGTCAGGAAAGCCATCGTGGGGCGGGCGAGGAAACAACGGTAGCCGTGGGTTGGTAGTGAACGACAGGCGGCCATGGGCCGCCTTTTTTATGGCTGAGGGTGGGTGGAAAAAGCAACGTCAAAAGCGGCTCAGAGCAAAAGCGGCGTGGGAAAAAAAGCGGGTGGGGCCTCGGCTTCCGCCGGGCCCGGCGCTTGGCTGGAAATGTGAGGCGTTTCAGGGTTTTTGTGTTTTCTGCGGTTTCCCGTCAGTTTTGCGTTGTAGTCAGAAAAAGGTTGGGTTTTCCGGTTTACATTTTCCGGCCCTGTCGTAACCTGGATTCATAGGGGGGCAATACCGCTGGACTGAAAACCAAAAAGGTAGCCATCATGCAAAACAACACTTTCATCATCCAAGCCAACTACTCCAACGGAAACTGGGAGCCCATCGACAACGCGGAATACCCGACGCTCGCCGAAGCCGAGGCAGGTATGGAAGATCTTGAGCAGAACTTGGGCTGGCGCAACATGCGCATCGTGGATGAAACGCGTTTTGTCTGGGCCTACGGACAAGAGGGCGAGGAAGAGGAGGTTGCTTAACTCCTACGCCATCCAACCCGAGCAACCGGCTCCGCGCCGGTTGCCTACGGTCCGCATTGCCCCAGCCAAGGCCGCCCAGTTCCGGGCTCTGGCTCGCCAGAACGGGCTTACGCCCATCGCCGCCCTTGCTGCCCTGGTGGCCGCCCATTGCGACATCCGCCAGCCGTTCGGGCCCCGAGTCCGTGCCCAGCATGGGCCTGATGGGATGCGTTACGGCGCGATTTTGCCGGACCCGAAGGTGACCGAAAAGGTGGCCAAGGGCTTGGTGGAGGATGCCCGGAAAGCAGGGATCTCGTTGGGCGAGGCGATGCGGCAACTGGTGGAACGGTGCCTGGAGCAAAGCCAGTGAGCCGGATAGGGTGCTGGGCAAAGAGGCGGCCAGGGGGCTGCCTTTCTTTTGTCTGCTCCCCCGTCACCGCTCACCCCATACGCTCCGTGCATGGATCCCCTCACCACCCCAGACGGCCGCTACCTCATCGTCCGCGGGCGCCTCTGGCGCACGACCAACTCAGCCCTTAGCGAGCCAGAGAGGGCGCGTCTGGTCCACGAACTGATGGACTCGCGACGTGCCATCAAAGCAGCGAAGGCCAACGGGGATGGGGAGGCGCTGGTTGCTGCCCGGCGCGCCGTGGACAGCGCGAAGAGGGGATTGGGCGAACGTGGGCCGGTGTGGTGGATCGACGGGGATCGGGATTGGAACCGGCACTTGGTGAAGAGCTCCCCCTATGCGGGGTGGTTCTACCAACAAGCCAATGGCGAGGCGGAGGCCGGCGAGCTGTAGGATGTGGGCTCACACCGACTTCCGCCTCATGCGTCAGGGATGCTTTAGCCATGGCAAGGAACAAGCCCATCGATTTTCCCGTGCTCCTGGTCGAGTGCGACACAACTGGCGTGACGCGAGACGACCCGATCATTCACATCATGTGCGTGCTGGTCGATAAGGGGCAGGACGGCAACGCGCATCCTGCTGCCATTTATACCGGCTACCAGGAGGTGGCCAGGCCATCTTCGGAAGAGGCCTTCAAGGCACACGGCATCCCAAAGGAGCGGCTGAAAGGGGAGAGCCTCGACTTGGAGCAGATCCGTGGTCTAATCGCCCAAGCCGGCTCCATTGTTTCGAGGAGCCCACGGTTCAACGCTAAAAAACTTCACGCGCTAGTGCCCGAGTGCTTGGAGAAGCGTTGGTTCCCCTATCCCCACAGGATTCAGAACTGGCGCTGGGAGCATTTCCCGGCCGTGGCTCGCATGGCGATCATGTGTGGTGAGGTGGAGAACGACGGCTATGGAACCATCCATCACCTGTCCGAGCTCCTTAAAATCGAGGCAAGCTCATACGAGGTGGTGTTTGACGAGGACGGGCCGCCGACGCTGACCGTCAAGTTCGGGAGGCGCAAGGTCCTGGAATGCTTCCCAGAGGCCTTGCTGAAGTGTGTAGAAGGGGATCGGTTCCGTTTCCACGGGAAGGACGGCTACGACTTCATCACCGCCTACTGCGACTCGGGCGATGCCTACCGTGATCGCGCCTTCCGCTTGCAAACAACCCCCTCGAACCTGGCGCTGTCTGGCACATGGGCCTACTTGCAGAAGATCAAGGGCAACGAATACGTCATTGGTGCATAGGCCCGCATTCCGCGCCGAGCGTCAGCCCGGGCTCTCGTTTACCAAACGCGCCCAGGCAGTCTGTAGGGATCTAACCTGATCGGCCAACGCCTTGTATTCGTCCAGCGGCATAGGCTCTTCCAATCCGCGTTTCACACGGGCCAGGTATTTGCTCTTCCGAGACTGGGCTTCTCGGAAAAGGTGCTCCGCCTCCTCCAACCGGTCAGCCCGCTTTGCGGCCTGCAGCTGGGCCAGCCGGCGAACAGAATCCGGTTTCGTAGACAGCACGCGGGGAGCGTGAGGCAGCGCCTTCCCACCAGTCATCGGAATCCGCTTTTGATTCGTCACTGGGTCCATCGCCCGGTGGCGCCAGCACTCGCGCCAGTCCTCTACATCTAGCGGGCCACCGCCTGGCACGTCCAACTCCACAACGATCCCATGGGCATCAATGAGCGCCCACACGGCCCCCAAGAACGCGTCCGCCGGGAGCCGTAGAAGGGTCACCTGGCCTTCTGCCAACACCTCGGCACCGTCCCTCAGCCGTAACGCCAGCAGGGTCTCGCCGACAGCATGGGGATCCCCGGCACGGGTGCTCCAGCCCACCAGGCCGACACTCTCCCCATCCACCACACCGGACCATGCATAGACCCGGGAGCGGGGCTTGTCGAAACGAAAGCTCAGGTGGGACAGCAGCCGCTCGCGCTTCGAGTGCCGCGATAGAGGGGTGAAGTGGTTCTCTGCGTAGAGCAACGCGGAACGACGCCGCGCCAACAGCAAGGCCACCCGGTTAGGGGCCGCTGACGCTTGCCAGTCAGACCAGCTCACGACATCGCGCAGGCCCTTTGCAGCAGTGCAGGGACGGCAGGCAGGCACCCAGTTCTCCACCACGTTAGCGGGGCCGCCCAGTTGCGCGGGGACCAACGCGGCTGCGGTCCAAGACTTGGGAGACGACAGGTCCAGAGGATCGGAGCAGAAGGCGCAGGTGTTGCCGAACTCCGCCAAAACGGCATTGCGTTGCCACCCATTGGCCTTGCCTTCCAGCGGGGCGTCGGCTCGGGCGATGGCATCAAGGAAGGGGGCGAGCTCAAGCATGGGAAGTCCCCCAGCCGCTCAACGCAGACCCACCAAGCGGTTCGCAAAACGGAGGAAGAGGGGCGTTGCAGGGGCTTGAAAAAGATTCGACTAAAACGATTTGCCAAGCCTGTTGAACCAACCCAGTCAGCGCCGATCTCAAACAAAGAACCCGCTTCGCTGATCCGTTCTCAGGCCAGCACTCAACCCCCAACCGCAGATCGAATGCCGGGGCGCAGTGAACGAGAGCCGGGGCAGCCCGCTTGACTAAAACAGATTGGGTCAGCGCTCTCCAGGCACCCGAACCGACCGCAGGAACCCAAGCACTCGACCATCCGAACCCCCGAGCAGAGTTGACTAAAACGGATGGAGGCAGGGCTTTCCGAACACCCGAGCAGCGCGTCCGAACTCCAGCACACGCCATGCCAAACCCAAGGAATCGCTCAACGGAAATAGAGGGTGACAGGGAGGCGGGGACATGGGGGCTATCGGTGTTGCTGATACGGAAAGAGGCGGGGGGCTGATCGTTAGAGAGCAGGGTGAAGGGGTGCTGCGCTGGATGAACTGCAGGGGGAAAGTGAAACGGATTTGGGCGATGGAGTGAAGTGGGGGCGAGGGGCATTGGGGTCTCCGGGTAGTAAATGACTTCGGCTCTCCTTTACTTCTACCTGGGGAAATCGGAAGGGCAAGAGCGGCGAAGCGAAAACTGGGGGCGATTGCGAGAAACCGATTTGTCTCCCTAGTCACCGTTAAGGGCTTTCCGGGGGTGAAGGGAGAGTGGGGCATACACAAGTCGCACTGAAGTGTTTTTCCTGCTTGGCTAGAAACTCTGCGCGTTTCCAGCCTAAACGCCTTACTGCGCCTTGTGTTCGCTCTTGGCTAACAACCTGGCCAAAGATCGGATGAAAAAGTGCCAAGAAGCAAGCAAATCCAAACTATTTCGACTTAGCCCGCTTGCGCTTCCGAAAACTCCTGCTAATCCATGGGGTATGGATTTTCATTGCAGGGGGTTAAGTGGGTCGTCCGTCGCTTCTAACCAAGTCTTTCAACATCGCTCCCGATGAGTTGGAGAGCGCGCGGTATTGCGCGAAAGAGCAAGGCGTTTCGCTCAACAAATATTTGCGCCTTGCGGTGGTGGAGAAGAATCGAGGCGTGGTCCTGGGGCTTGAAGCGATGGACACGCTCAACGACATCAAAGCCACGGTGAGAGAAGCAGAAGCCCGAAACGCGCTCGCTCTCGAATGCCTGCTGGCGGACCTGAGGGCCGAGCACAGCTCAGCAATCCGGGACAACGAAAAAATGGTGATCGATGTCCTGAAGGGGTTTTCCCAGTTCCTTGCTCAGGCCGAACCAGATTCCCCGCAGGCGCCGGCACGCAAGGCGTCATCGGCTTCTCCTCCCTCTGAATCAAGCGCGAACTGGCAGCGTCACGCCAGCCGCTCCTAACCCCTTTCCCAACCACCTCATAAGGAGGCATACCCATGAAACGTTTCATTCTCGCAATCTCCATCGCCGCTTTGCTTGCACCCGGGCTTTCGTTCGCCCAGGAAGGCGCCCCGGCGGAGCCGCAAAAGAGCAACAAGCTGCGCATGTTCAAGGCCGGTGGCATCGGTTGCTTGGCCGGCGGTGGCCTAGCCTATCTGACCGGAAAGAAAGACAAGGCGGCAGCGGCATGTGCTGCCGGCGCCGTAGTGGGTGGCATTGCCAGCTACCGCGCCCAGGTCAAGGAAGCCCAGGAAGTGGCGGAGGCAGCCAGGGCCGCGGGCTTGGATGCACGGGTCCAGACCAAGGCGGTGGAGACCAAGGACGGCCAAGCCGAGGCGCTGGACAAGCTCGTCATCAAATACCCGCTCGCAGACATGAAGTCCCTGAATCCAGCTACGGCAAACACGCTCGACAAGCTGGCCGCGCTCCTGAAGGCGAGCAAGGAAAAGCTGACGGTCAGCTTCAGCGGTGCGGACACCGCCGTGTGCACGGTGCCCTTGGTTGAGCTGGCCAAACGGGGGGCGTTGGCAAACGCCACCGTCCAGGACGTCTGCGGGACCGGCGACTACGCCATCACCGTCAGCCCCATCCCTGACGTTCGTTGATGCCAGCGGTGGACCGGGGGCGCGAGCCCCTGGTCCAAATCTTTCTCAATCTCCTGGAGGAACCATGAGCAACAACCCATCCCCTGAAGAGCTCCGCCGCCTCCAAGAGTTGGCTGAAATGTTTGACGACGGCCCAGCAATGCCAGGGACGCCGAGCCCTGAGCAGTCCGCTCATTCGCCAGGCGCAAGCGAGGTCATGAACGCTGCCAAGCATTGGGGGCGCGTGTTCGGGAACAAGGCCAAAGAACTCTCAGAGAAGGCGGTCGAAAAATCCAAGGAAGCCCAGGACGCCATCGCACGCCGGGCAGCAGAGGCCAAGGGGAAGAAGGAAGCAGAGCGAGCGCAAAACGCCGCCGCCGCGATTCCAGCCGCTGCGCCAACCGAGCTGCTGCAGGTCGAACCCGAGGCGATTTCTCTACCTGTCGTGACGGAAACCATGGTCGAGTCGGAGGACGAGGCAGCGCGGCTCGAGCGACTGGCTCCGATGAAAGCCAATGCGAAAAAGGCAACCAAAGCGGTTCGTGAGAACCCCGCTGTCGCTGCATTGATCTACGACGGGATGGGCGCGCTCCCGCAGTTGTGCGACCTGCCCGATGAAGTGGTGGACCCCGTCCCCCCTTATCAGCAATCTCCATCCGTGCCCGAGAGTATTCCCCAGGGGGCGCCTGGCGCATCAGCAGTGCCGGACCATGCCCCCAACAACGGGCTGAGCCGGACGAAGGCTTGGCAAACCTTGGCCGGGGCTGCGCTTGTTGTCCTGGTGCTTGCTGGCGCTACGGCATGGTGGGTCACTCGCCACGATTCCGAAACGCCGACCGTGCCTGCGGCCACGTCAACCGCAGCGGCAATGCCCCCGGTTGTTGTCACCCCGAGCCAGGCTCCCGTCATTGATCCGCTGCCGGTGGCCGTGCCGATTGAGCGCGGGCCTGCGCCGATCAAAGACGCAAAGGCTGCGCCCCTGCCGGTCGCGATGCCCCCTGTTGAAGCACCGGCCGCAAAGCCCGCCCCCGTCGTCATTGCCGGTGCCAAGCCCACACCCAAGGTTTCGATGCCCCCGGTCCGGCAAGCAACAAAACCTAAGGCCTCCGTCGTTCCCGCGCCCCAGCCAAAACCCAATGAAACAGACGGATGGCAGGAAAAAGCCGAGGGCGACATGGACGCTTGGGCGAAGAAGGCGGGAATCAACTGATCCCCCTTGATCAAACGTAATGATCGGTTACAAATAAATAGAAGTCATTTAACTGGGAGGTTTTTATGTTGGGATGGTTTTTCTTGCCGTATCGAGGGGTGGGTGTTTCATTCACTTCCCGTTTCATGCGGTGGCATGGGGAAAAGTTCTTGGGACGCCCCGAGCAGTTGGGCTTAAAGAACGTCCTGGACGACGTAAAAACCACTTACTACGACTTGGCTGTTGATCGCCCCATCGAGTTGCACCATCACGACCTGAAAGCATGGTCTCGGGGCCAGCAGCAAGCCGAAGAGGCCCGGCAAGCCAGCAGGGCTGAGATTCCCAAGGCCACGTTCTTGGCGGTGATTGCGGTTTGCATGGGCTGCGCTCTGATTGCAGCGCCGTTTTCTGGGTCAAGTGGTTCCTCAGTAAACATTGGTTCTCCGATGGTTACTGGCCTTGTTGGGTCATTCAAGAAGAAGGCGGTAGACATATCCATAGACCCTTCCGAGTCTTCTGCGGCCCAAGCTGCTGCAAAGCCGAACAAAGGATTCTTTGGAGTCCTACAAGTAGAGCCGACCCCGGAAGAGGCCGCTGCGCTTCGCGCAGAGTGCGAGGAGAAATGGAAGGCCAATAACAATGACGGTCTGTCAGACGTTCGTCGTTGCGGCACGATTTGGACCGAAATAGCTAAAAAGGAGCTTAAACAACAATGAACATTTTCCGATTGCTGGATCTCGCCTACCAACTCAAACACCGCATCCTGCTTCGGCCAGCCCCTCAAGGGGTGGTGGAAGCCCTGCGCCTCAAAGCCGCAGCGAGCTACAAAAACGTGCAGGGCCAGGTCAATGCCCACAACCGCGTTTCCAGTCGCAGGCTGGTGGTCCCGGCAGGGCGGGAGAAGAATGCCATTGACTTGGGCGCGCAATACGACGCTGAGAGCGGGTGCTATGTCGTCCCAGAGTCAATGGATGAGAAGGACGAACGTTTCGCCATCTTCTGGCCATCGGCTCCATTGGATCTTCAGAGCCAAGAGGGGCGAGCGGAGCTGACGAAAGACGGCCGGCTGATCGAAAGTCGCGTGCTGCCCAGAGACAAGTTCCAAGGGGGCGACAGCACGGCGTTGTTCCTGATGTATGCAGCGCTTCCGATCCTCGGTGCGCTGATCTCAGCTCTCACGTCCATCCCCCGCGTTGGAATCCTGGGGTGGTTGCTGCTTCCCGCCGTGGTGCCCTACGTTCGAGCCATTCAACGCAGTGAAGGGGCTGCAGAAGCGTTGCGCTCCTTCATGCTCACCTTCGCACTGCCGCTCCTCGTCGTCAAAGGATTGGCGACCTCCGTGGGGTCCAGCAACATCGTGCTGGGCTTTGCCTTATCAGCGGTGACCCTCTTTTTGATGGTCGGCTTCCTCTATTGCTTGATTGCTCCCGTCCAGGACGATGAGGAAGCATGGGGGGGAAGGCTGGCCCGGCTGCGGGGGTTTGTTCTCTGGACTGGTGCCGCATTGGGGGCGTTGGCTCTGACGATGATGTTCTCGCCGTTGACCGGTGGCTTTGCCTGGTTCGCGTTGGCTGGTTCCTATGGGTTTGTTTACTACTCGCGGGACTACAAGGAGCGCACGCTGGCCCTTCAATCCCAAAGCGCACGGTTCAACCTGGGCAAGCAAGGCTTGATGGAGCGGGCCACATCGGAGGCGTTGGAAAGCCAAGTTCGGAAGGCCCTGGCCGACAAGACCCCATTCATTGCGTGGGGCACCGCCACAGGTCACTTGAAGAAGAAGGGCGCCAAGTTCTGCTACGACGCCGGATCGCCTGCTGGCATCAGCATCGATGACATGTTCATGCACGCAATGATTTGGGCGGAGAGCGGTATGGGGAAATCCTCCTACATCCGGTGGCTGATGGCCGAGATCCTCAAGTCAGGCTACCCGTGTTCGTTTGCTGTCTTCTGCGGCAAGGGCGCGTTGGCCGGAGAAGTCCGCGGCATGCTGGACTATGTGGTGGAAACCGGTGTGCACCTTGGCTTGATTGAAGGGCTGGACGCACAGGGCGTAAAAGCAGCACTGACCAACACGCGGATGGAAGACGACGAAACGGACATCTGGAAAGGCATGTCTGCGGACATCATCGACCATGCCACCGTCGTCCTGGAAGCGTTGCACCACCATGAGCTGAAGATGCGCTCTTTGGACGCCGCCGAAAAGCTGGGCCTGGAGCTTGAGATCGAAGGGTTGCTGCAGCAGCAAGATTTTGAAGTGGCCGCTGGCGGCGATGGCGTGGAGCTGGGTGCCCTGATCGCGGAACTGGAAAAGAAGGTGTCCTTGCGACAGAAAGAGCTGAACAAGGAACGCGAATGGCAATGGACGCTGGAGCGCTTGAACAAGGTTCTCATCGCCATCAACGACATTCGCACCACCCAAACCAGCAGCCTGCCCGGCGAAAGCTTGCTGGCCGCCGCCAACTTCCTGGGGCTGCAACCGCTGCACTTGGGGAACGACGAGGACTTCGCAGCTCGAAAGAAAGATTGGGAACTGCGCATGGAGACCGCACGGAAGACCATTCATCCGGATCTTCTCGTGGGTGGCTCGCTGCTCCAAATGTCGTTCGAGTTCGTGTTGAAGAAGTGGCCTACCTATCCCGCAGAGACGCGCGGCAGCTTTATGGCCAACGTGGACCGTCGAATCAATCCCCTAATGCGAGGAAAACATCTCGTGGATGAGAACGGCGTGCCTTGGAGCAGCATTGAGCGCGGTCAGGTTGATGTGGGCCAGATGCTGAAGGGCACCTCCATGGGCGTCAACCTGCCCGACACCCGTCACGGCACCGCTGGCGTGTTGGTGCAAAACCTCATCTGCCAACGTCTGAACAACGGCATCAAACTGCGAAATGAAGTCAGCGAGCAAGAGTGGCGCCAGCGTGGCGAGCTGCCAGTCATCCTCATCAAAGACGAGTGCCAGAACCTCATTGGGCGTGAAGATCAGATCATCCTGCCGATCTGCCGCTCAACGAAGATGGGTTGCATCTACGCCACCCAGAACGTGGACGGCATCCGCGTGAAGTTGCCTGGGGATTCGGCTGAACAGTTCCTGGGAAGCTTCCAGAACTACGCATTGGGCCGCACCACTCCGAAGAGCTACGAGTATGCGGCCAGCCGCTACGGCGTTGAGGAGATGACCGTGTTCAAGCAGAAGGCTGTTGGCCTGGACTACGCCGGCGGGATCGAGATGGCGTTGGACAACTCGTTGTTCGATCCCAACCACCCCATGGCCGCGGGCATGAAGCAACTTCGCAAAGCTGGCGCTGGGCGTCTTGTGGCGACCCACATTGACCCAGTTACCAAGATGCGCTGGACCGGTCAAAAGCTCACCGGGGTAAAAGCCGTCAAGGACATCGAAATCCCGGCGTCTGGCCACCGTGAGGCCCAACCGTTGTTCTCGCAAGCGGAGTTCACCGGTCTTCTGAACCAGCAGGGACGAACCATTCTTTGGTTCAACCGCGCCGGCGTTCGCCGAGCCGACGTCTGCACTACCCCCTTCCTGCCGCTCAGCCAAGTGGATGCAGTGATCGCGGAGATCAGGAAGGAGCGCGAGGCTCGTGCTGTAACCAACCCACCCCATCAAGAGGAGAACAAGCAATGAACAGCACTGACAAAGACCAAAAGTTCCGTGATCAGATGTCATCGAGCCAGGATCCCGCCGCTAAGAAGTGGACTGAACTGGACCACAAGGCGCAAGAGCAGAAGACCGAGGTCGACCGCATGGAGCGCTCCCTGGAGCGTCGCCTGGACCCGCAACGGTTGGTGATGTTGGAAGAGCGAGCGGCGGATTTGGCTCAACAGCGCCACGAGATGGAGGTGCGGGGGAGGCCAAATCTCTTCCTGGTGAAGCAACGGGCAGAGTATGACAAGCAGATGGGGGACCTTGAATCTGGTCTCAAGGAGACACGAAAGGACATTCGCAGTTGGCTGCAGCGATCAGAGCCAGCCGAGATCGCGAAGCACCAGGAGCGTATGGCAGGCAAGCAGGAAGAGCTCGCCAAAACCATTGAGCAGCGTCAGGGATCTGGCCAGATGCCTTCTGAGCGCGCAAAAGAAGAAGGGCAGCGCGAGGGGCCCCTGGAGACACCGCTGATGCGTCTCGATGAATGGCGCAAGCAACGTCAGCAGAGCGCAGACGTGCAGGTGGACTATCCGAGCTACGGGGCCGGAAAATGGGGCGGTGCCACCTTTGCCGCCACCGCCATGGCGGAGCAGAAGAAGATGCGCCTTCACGAAGAAGAGTTCGACTGGCAGAAACAAGATCGCGAGCGGCAGCCCAATGTTTTTCGACAATAAGCCGGTAACAGGGCACGGATCGAGGGCCCTTCGGGGCCCTTTTCTTTATTTGGATTTATAGGTTTTGGATGGGGCGATCTACCCATTAAAGCAAAATCAAAATCGGCTTGAAGCAAAAGCGTTGGGGGAGGGGTTTGACAAAGGCCAAAGCACGTCCATGCTAAAGGGATGAGCGAGCGAAAAAAACCTTGGCGAATAAAACCCCTTCGGCCCGACACCATCAACGCAAGGCTGGAACGCCCTTGCAGGCTGGCATTGGAGGCCTATGCCAGAAACCATGGGGTTTCGCTTTCAGAGGCAGTCAATCTCTTGTTGCTGAAAGCCTTGCCGCCACTCAAAGATCTTGACTAAAGAGTAAAACTGTCGAGCAGTCGATATTTTTTGGCTTGCCAATGTAATGACTTGTGTTTAACTGTAATGAGTTAACACAACCGGGGGAGGTCCCTATGTTTATTTTCGCTGACGCTTACGAATACGCTACGGACAACGTTGGAAACCTGTTGTTCACGCTGGGTGGGTTTTGTGTGGTGAGCTACGTGGCCGCAAACATCGTTGGCTTGATGGCATGATTGCCTGGATCCGTGCGGATCTAGAGCAAATGGACCTGCACAACGTCGTGTTTGTGCTTCAAGTCGCTTTTGTGGTCGGGACTGCGCTTTTCCTCAAGGTTTGCGGGTGATTGCCAAACCGGAAAAAACCAGTATGCAATGGTGATGGAACCCATCATCGAAAACGTAGCAGACCCAAACGGGGGTGATTTCTTGAATCGCCCCCATGAGTCGTTGGTCCACTCAATCATCCACCCTCTGACCCTTGCCCGGTTCTACGGCAAGCATCACGAACAGCTGGCCACCTCCAACCCCAGGCAAGCACTGACGTTGGCCGAGCAGTTCTGCCGTCAGGCCCAAGTCGCCGGCTTGGACACCTGCACGGATGTGGGGTTTGACTGGTTGATGACACCCAGCCGATTCTCCAATCGAGTCAACCTTGAGCTGGGTCAGGGCGGCCACGCTACGCTGGTCCAGGTCGAACCCGCCCTTTCTCCACACCAGTTGGACGCGACGATCCATGCGGGCGTCATGGGCCATAAACGGCTTGCCGAGGTTTACGCCTTGCTGCCAAGTGATCAACGGGACGGCCTACTGTCCGAGCTCCGCGACTCCCTCGAGCAGGTTCAAGCCAACCGCACCGCCGCCCATCGTCTCCAGGCCCTGCTCGCCCAATCCGAGCTGCCTTCGCCACCCCAACCGCGTTTGGACATTGCCAGGCTGCTGCAGCGCTTCGAGGTGCCCGAGCAGCAGGCCAAGACGACAGAGGAGCATCTCATCGCGACCTACGGGGACGCGTTGCCGCGGATGCATGGGAGCCAGGTGATTGCCGAAGCCCATGCGCGTTCTCCGCACTTGGGCCTCTACGGAGCGCCCTGGCAGACGTGGCTTTGCGAGCACACAACGACCGGAAACCTGGAGGGTGTCAATGCATGCTTGGGCATGAAAGCCGAGCCCAACGTCCCCAGCGCGAATGGGGACATGCCCCTTCACCTCGCAGCGCGCCATGGCCACCACCATATTGTCCGGCGTTTGGTTGAGGCGGGGGCGGATCCAGCCTTGGGTAACCCCCGTGGAGAAACACCGCTTCACGTAGCCGCTCAACACAAACATGCGCGTTGCTGCTTGGAGCTCATGGCTGCAGGGGCGGACCCGGGGCAGTTTGATCGTGAGGGGCGCAAACCGGGCGACGTGCACCGGGGAAGGGAGAAGGGACGTGAGCAAGCCTTCGGTCTATGACTGCTGGAGCTGGACGGTCCCATCGAGCATCGAGCCGAGCCGCGAAGTCCGATATTGGCCCCAGGCGTTGCTTTCTGGTTGGGTCATCGCCGCGCTGACCTACCCAGCCGCGCTCTGGCTTGGGTGGCAGGTGCCAAGCAGCCACTCCCTCATGACCTACAGCCAGGCGCTCACAGGTAGCGTCACAGCGCTGGGCAACCTTGCCACCGCGACCATTTCCCTGCGTGAGCCGGCCAGCGCGTTCTGGGAGGTCGCCCGCGAGCAGGCCACCTTCGACACACTGACGAGGATTGGAGTTGCGGCAGGGTTAGCTGGGTGGGCGGCTGCGTGGGTGACCCGTAGAGGCCTCATCCCGCGCTCAAGCACCTGGCACGTATCCGGTGCTCAACTGCTGCAAGGGAAAGAAGCCTTGGCTGAAGCGCGCCGTCGGTCACTCACGAAAAAGGAGCAGGCAGATGAGCTGCATGCCTTGTCGCTGCATCCCGATTGGGTGGTCAGCAAGAAGCTGTTGGCCCGACACATGTTCCTATACGGAAGCGTGGGCAGCGGTAAGAGTGTCATCTTGAAGCATCTGCTGGAACAGGTAGTGCGGCAAAAAAAGAAGGCCTTCATTTATGACATCAAGGGGGATTTCAGCTCGATCTTCAAGCGGCCGGTAATCGTCTGTCCCTTCGACAAACGAAGCTTGGTATGGGACGTTGGCCGTGACGTGGCGACGCAAACCCAGGCCGCGGCTTTCTCCCAATCGATCATCCAAAGTGAAGAAGGTTCTGGAGCGTTTTGGGCTTCAGCGGCCCAGGCGTTGCTAGAGGGGTGCGTGCGTGAGCTACAAGCCACGAAGGGCAAGGAGTGGGGGTGGTCAGAGCTGGCGGCCCTGGTTGCCCGTCCTGCTGAACAGATGTTTCAAGCTCTCTCGCTTTACTATCCGAGAGCCGCTGCGCTCATTTCCAACCCAGACAGCAACACCACTTCCAGCTGCATGGCCGTGCTCGCCAACGGCACTGCGGTCATCGAGCGCCTGGCCCTGGCTTGGCCGGAGCGCAAGCCTGACCGCATGTTCTCGATGCTGGATTGGATCAAGGACGATTACACGGGGCGCAAGCAGGTCATCGTTCAGTCAGGGCCGGACGAGGTGCTGACCAAGGCTTACATCAGCGCGATGATCAACTGCGCGGTGCCGGAAATCATTGGGCCGAGCCTGCCAGATGACGAGGCCGGGCGATTCCTGGGGTTCTTCTTCGATGAGCTCACCTCCGCCGGCAAGCTCAACATCGAGCCGTTGCTGGCACTGGGGCGCTCCAAAGGCGTAGTGGCCTGCATGGCTGTTCAGGACTGGAGCCAGGTTGAGAAGGTCTACGGCGACAAGACCGCGCAGGCGTTTTCTGGGTTGGTCGGCACACACATTGTTTGCCAGCTCCAGGTCGGTGAGACCCGGGAAAAAATCTCCCGGAACCTGGGCAAGCGGACCGTGGCTTGGCGCACTCACGACGACAAGGCAACCGTCCACGAGGAGTCGAAAGCCATTGTGGCGCCAGGTCGGCTCACGGACGACCTGGGCTTCCGCAAGGGCAAGGCCTACGGCACCGAGCGCTGGGGCATCCGTGCAATCGTCCAGACCGAGGGCGACTTGCTCCTGCTGGACTGGCCCGGTGTGAGCTACCCGAAGGTTCGAGAGGGGCAGAAGCGGGCTCGGTGGACGAAGCAGGGCGCTCGCGCGGTGGAGCAGAAACCCTTACCTCCGAGCGATGCTCAAAGTGACGCAGAGGTCCAGCGCGTGCTGAAGATGACAGCCTACCAGGCCAGCGCGGAACTTCAGAGACGCGGGGCAACGCCGCCCAAGCTTCGCGCCGTCAGTGACGATGAGCTGGAAGCCATCTTCCGCAAGTAATGGGGGTTGTGGAGTCGCTGGGTTTTGGTAGATCTGAAGGGATAGCCAGGACCTGGAGGACTCATGATCAACACCACACTGCTGAAGCGAAACGCCGGGGGAACCAAGGGTGGTTCCGCGTCGATTCACTACTTGTTGGCCCAGGAAAAGCTCTCTGAAGAAGCCGAGCAAGCAAGCATGGCCGTGGGCTACTACAGCCGTTCCGCACCCAGCAAAGAGGCGCAGTCAACGTTTTACGGCGGCATGGCCCAGCACCTGGGGTTGGCAGGCGTCCGCGCCACGGAAGAGCTGATGATTCCGCTGACGGATGGGTTCGACCCCAAGACCGGTCGAGCGCTATGCCACGGAGCCGGGGATCGCGGTCAGGTCAAAGTCCGCTTTGATAAGACGGGCAAGGCCCCGTTGCGCAACAAAGACGGATCGGTGGTGACGTATCTGGCCGGCGGACACCGGATCGGTTTTGACCTGACAATCAGCGCACCGTTGGATATCAGCGTGGCGTTTTCCCTGGCGTCCGACCCCGCAGAGCAAGAATCCATCCATGCCGCGCACCGCAACGCGGTTCAGCGGGCAATGCAATCCTTCGAAGCCATGTCCGAAACACGGCGCAACAAGGCCGGGAAAGACGTCATTGGGGTGGATGGGTTGATCTGGAGCAGCCATCACCACTACGCCTCCCGAGCCGATGAAGCGACCGGGGAGATGGGGCCAAATCTTCATACTCATAACTTGCTTTACAACCTCTCCCTCGGCGTCGATGGGGAAGAGGCCAGCCTCTCTGCTGAAGAAATCTACCGCTACCGAAAAGCCATGGATGAGGTCTACAAAACCGAGCTCTACGAGGGCATGAAGGCGCTGGGTTATGGGGTGGACCGAATCAGGGAGTTGGACGACGACGGCCAGGAAACCGGCCGCACCTATGCGCGCATCGCGGGTCTGGACGAAGAGGTCACGGATCGCTACGGCAACCGCCGCAAGGAAATCCTCGCTTACGCGGCCAAGCACAACGTGTCTAATCAGCAGGCCACGTTGGCCACGCGCAAAGACAAGGACGAGCCGCCTTACCGGGAGCTCATCGCGCACTGGCAGGACACGCTGAAAGGCTTCGACGTATCCACGGAAAGCCTAAAGCAGGCCAAGGGCAACGCGCACGAAATGGAGCAAAAATCCCCGGCAGAACTGCTGGAGCGGCTCCACGAGACGGACGCCATTTTCTGCGACCACAACCTCTTGGAGGTCCTGGGCCAGGAATACGCCGGCAGCGTCACCGTGCCAGAGCTCTACAGCTTGGTTGAAGCGTTCAAGAAGGAGCACGGCCTGGTGCTGGTCAACCCCATGCGCCTGCACGACGACGACAAGGGCGACTCGCTGGCAAGGCGGCATACCCAGGAGCGCTACTGCGCCCCGTGGATGCTTCAGATCGAACAGGAAGTGGTGGGTTTCGCGATTGACCGAGCCAAGGAAACCCATCACCACGTGCCCCAAGCCGACGTGGACCGGGTGGTGGAAGACTACGAGAAGGCCAAGGGCTTCCAACTCTCCAAAGAGCAGCGCCACGCGCTGGACCACATCACCCAGGGCAGCGGGGGCGTTTGCAATCTCTCGGGGCTCGCCGGAACCGGTAAAACGACGATCAGTGAGTGTTTTCGGGCAGCTTACGAAAGCCAAGGATTTGAGCTGCTGGGCGTCTGCGTTTCCAACGCCGCAGCCGAGAAGCTGGAGGCGGAAAGCGGAATGAGCAGCGTGTCCATGGCCCAAATGCTCTACGAGCTAGACGCAGGGAAGATGCAGTTCCGCAAAACCGATGTCATCGTGGTGGACGAGGCGGGCATGGTCGATGCGCGCAACACGCACAAGCTTTTCAGCTACGCGGCCAAGGCAGGGGCAAAGGTGATCATGCAGGGGGACGTGGAACAACTTCAGCCTATTGGCGCGGGCTCGGGCTTTCAGCTAACCAAGAGCGCTGTAGGCGATGCCAAACTCACCGAGATCCGACGCCAGGGAAAACAGGAAGACCGAGCCACCGCACTGTCGTTCTACGAAACGGACGAGCACGGCCAGATCATTGACCTGAAGAAGGCCAGCCGTTCCCGGGCGCAGACCCTCAACAAGGGCAACGCTATCAAGGCCCGGTTGCTCGACACCATCCGCGAAACGGCGACGGAGAAGGAAGCCCGCGAGCGCTTGTTGCACGAATACTTCGAAGACCCAACCCCGATGCAGGAGAAGTTGGTCATCGCTCACACCCGAGCCGACGTGGCCGCCCTCAATGCTGGCATCCGGGCTGGGTTGAAGGAGCGGGGAGAGCTGGACAAGGAAGAGGTGGTGATCGAAGCCCGGGAAAAAGGGCGAAAGTTCGATCTAACCCTGTCCAGAGGCGATCAGATTGTCTTCACTTCGAAGAACAAGGACCTGGGGGTCATCAACGGCACCCAGGCCGTGGTGGAGAACATCAAGCCTTCAAGGAAGGGCGGCTACGACATCACGGCTTCCATTCGCTCCGAGACGAAGGGGGACGGCCGGCGATTGACGTTCAATAGCCATGAAATGAAGGCTTTGACGCACTCGTATGCCGGGACGGTCCACAAGAGCCAGGGCCAGGGCAAGCGGGAGGTCTACCACTTGGTGGCGAACCTTGGGATGCTTGACACGCATTCGGCCCTGGTGGGTTTTACCCGGCTCACGAAGGGTTCCTACCGCATGTTTGCAACGTCCGAAGACGTGGAGCGGTTGAACGAGCGGCTAGGGCTGGAACGCTTGAAAGAGACCGTGCTGGACGCGGGCTCGGTCAAGGACACCAAAGCCGCACAACAGGAGCTGCCCGCAGGCATCTCCGAGCGTCCTCAAGCTCAACGCCCAGCCGCGCAGCGCAGCAGCGCCAAGGTGACGTTGGACGACTTGCTCAAGGAGCAGGGCGGGGAACACAAACAGAAGGCCTCCAATCGCCCAGGGAATCAGCGCAGCGGCGCGATGGTCAAGCTAGACGCCTTGCTGAAGGAGCACCAGAAGCAGAAGCAAGCGAAGTTAGCGGCGGCCAAGATGAGCGAATCCGAGCGCAAGGCACGCCAACTGCTGGAGGTGTTCGAGCAGGCGCGGGGCCGGAAGGTTCGACTCCCAGCACCCGGGGTTCAGTCGCCTGCCCAACAGCCCCGCCAGCGGCAGGGCCTTGAGCGGTAGCAGTCAGGCGCGGCCTTTTACGATGCGGTGGTTGAGTTGCGGGCGGACGAAGCTTGGCGGCGAAGACTTGTCCAAGGGCTGCACCCTGATCTGGTAAAGGCCGCTTTCGCACTTGCGAAGGAGGTCTGCCTCGTCCGTGACTTCAACCGTTCCATCCTTGGTGTTCCCTTGCTTTGCCACGCGGAAAGCGACGCGTCCCGTGTCCTTGTTCTTCATCGTCACGGGAACGACTTTCTTTCCATCGCCGCGGATCAGGTGGAAGGTCTGGGCAAAGCGGTCATCGGTGCTGCTGGTCATCGGGATGCTGTCCTTGGCGATGGGGGTTGGGGTTGGAGTGCTTGAAACGGTTTGGCGTGTGACCTTTGCGACGTCTACGACCGGTGCGGTTGCAGTCGGTGTCACAGGGTTTGAGCCGAGGGCCTGGAGTGCCAGCTGCAACTTGCGGCCCGAAGCTGATCCCATGTCTCCGCCGAGCCAGTGCTTGAACTCTCCGTTGGCGGGGCTCGGGTGCGCAGCGAAGACCCAGATCCGGCCCTGCGCAGTGAATGCCACCTCATTGATCTCTCGGTAGTCGGCGAACTGGTCTGCCATCAGGGCCTTGACGCCTTTGATGTAGGCATCCGTAGTTCCCAGCATCACGACCTTTTCGACACTGGCAGGCAGCGGGCTCAAGTGTTGTTCCACGCAGGAGCGCATGACCTGGCGGGTGAACGCTGCGGAGGCCGCCTTGGGCATGATGGTGCCGCTGGTGGTCAGCTTGCCGTCGATGTCCAGCGATAGGCCGCAGCGAATCAGCGACGCGGCACCCAGCCAACGGCTCGACGCCGAGAGGGCTTGATCAACAGATTCCGTTCCCAGGTCGATGCCCAGCGCATCCAGAACTTGGCGCAGGCGAGGACGCATCCCGGCGAAGGCAACCCCGTCGAAGTTGCCGGATTGAGAGGCGGAAATCTGGGTGGCGCCCTTGGAGAACCCCAGCACCAACACCTTGGGCTCGCTGGTGCCCCAGTAGCCTGGATTGGCGCGTAGATGCCATGGCCCCTCAACGCGCAAATCGCTGTTGGTAGAGTGGCAGTTTCGGCAAGCCTGCCATCCGTGTTGCAGTTTCATTGGAGCCCCCTGTTGTCCGTGAGGGCAATATATTTAGGGCACGGTTCGTAGGCGCGCAACAGATTTCTTTAGGCGCGTTTTAGGCGATACGAGTCGTTCTCATTTGGCCTGTTGGCTCAACGACCAATCCCCAGGGCCAGCAGAACAAGGCAGAGGATACCGGGGTAGACGAACCACCACTTGAACACCGTCCACCCAATCCCGCTGCTTCCCAATCTCGCGCTTCGAGCCGGCGTTGGCGCAGTCGCGGGCCACGTATAGGCAGTAGCCAACGACTTCATGTGTCCCGTCGTTCGGCGGCGCGGATCGCGGATGATGAGGCCTGGTGGTTTGCTGTAGATCCGCCAGCCCTTCTGAAAGGCTTTGTAGCGCCACGCGTATTCGTGCAGCTCCGCATCGGCTTGGGTGCCAGTCATGCTGGACAGTGGCACGAAGGAGAAGGGGCGACTATGCCAGCCTCCACGTGAACTCCGGTGCTGCTGTTCGCGCTGCTTCAGGTCAACGGTCTGCCCCACGTAGCAGCAGCCATTGCTGAAGAAGAGGGCATAGAGATACCTGGTTCGTGGCAGGTGTTTTTGATTGCGTTTCCAGTTCAAGGGCCCTCCATAAATGGATATACCCACATACCCATAAAAGAAAGGCGGGGTTCGTCAAGAGGCCCCACGAACAAGGGCCCCGAAGGGCCCTTGCCGAGACGATCACCTCCTCTTTTCGCCACGCAATCGTTATCAGCGCCCCAGGTTGATGCTCAACCCGAACCCGGCCACTGGCTTGTTCCCAGAGCCGAAGGAAACGCCCGCCGAGACACTGACCTTTTCCGAGACCCGAGCCCCCCAGCCAATGGACACCGCCGCCTCGCCACCGGAGAACCCAACGCCCGCGTTGAGGTTGACCTGGCCGACGGCAGCCCCGCCATTCGCCGCAGCAGCGGTTGCCATCTGGGTCATCGCGCCCATCTGGGCGCCCAGGGCATTGATGCGGCGATCCTGGTGGCGCAAGCGGCGGTCAGTGTCTGTCCACCGGTCGTTCCAAGCTTGCTGAGCGTCCCAAAACTGGCCGCCATTGACGGCATCGGTGGAGCCCCGCTCGATACGCCCACTGGCAACGTTGGTCACGCGCTGATTGCCTGCGTTGACGCCTGCCGTGGTGACCGAGGGACCGCCTTGAATCGTCATGCCTTGGGCGTTGACGGTGGTAGCGCCGACGCTCACCGATCCCGCGTCCGACAGCTGCACGTTATCGCTGACCGCAACGGTTTGGGTGCCGTCTGAGTTGTTGGTGACTTCGACGTTCTTGCCCGCCTTTGCAGTTGAGCCCGAGCCGGTCCCTGCGGTTCCGTCTACGCCATCGTTGCCAGCGGGCCCTTGGACCCCTGGCTCCCCTTTCAGGCTTGCCAGCCAATCTCGTTCATTGCCTTGGAAGCCGTTGGCCAAGGCCACCTCGTAGGCGCTTAAACCATCTGCGCCACGCGGGCCAGGCGTGCCCGAGCCGCTGCCTGGGTTTTGCTCAAGGGAGGTCACGCGCCCGTCCAGATCATCCAAGGCCGCTCCAACGGTTTGATGCGTGGCACCGCTGCGGAACTGATAAATGGGCGCGACAAAGTTGCCGTTGACGAACGTGGCGCCGCCGCCCAACGCTTGGGCCGCCTGACGGACCTGTCCGAGGTTTGCGACGTCGGTGTCCGAGGTGCCGGCGCGAACGTTGGTGATGCGACGAGTGCTCTGGCCCCCGTCCTCATAAATGGATCCCACGCTGACTTCGTCGCTGGCCCAGCAGCGGCTATGAGAGCCCAGGGCGACACAATCCTGGGCGCGAGCCTCAGCCCCAACGCCCAGTGCAAGTGACTGAAATGCATCGGCAACGGTGGAC
Organism: Stenotrophomonas sp. FBCC-B152; assembly: GCF_059134105.1. Lineage (NCBI taxonomy): Bacteria > Pseudomonadati > Pseudomonadota > Gammaproteobacteria > Lysobacterales > Lysobacteraceae > Stenotrophomonas > Stenotrophomonas sp. FBCC-B152. The sequence goes on from NZ_CP101442.1 coordinate 881,874, forward strand.
GAACCAATCGCAACCGCATGATTTCCGTTGGCTGGGCCTGATTCCCTTGAGCAATCGAGGCGTTGCCGCGCGAGCGGCTGAGGTATCCAAAGGACATGGACAGATCGCCGCTGGCTTGCGCCTGCACACCTTGAGCTACCGACTTAACGCCGGTCGCGACCGATTGTTGTCCAACTGCGACCGCATCTTCAGCACCAGCAAAACTCAAAGTGCCGATGGCAACAGTCCTCTCTGCCGCCGCATTCGCGGTCTGTCCAACGGCCATCGAGTTCTGGCCCGATGCTTGGGCGTTAGTGCCATATGCCTGCGCGTTCTCCCCAGAAGCGTTGGCCTGAATCCCGTTCGCGATGGCTCCGTTGCCCGTAGCAATCGCGTAGGCTCCTGTAGCAGTGGAGTTTGGTCCAGATGCCTGGGCGTATTCACCCGTTGCCGTTGAGTTAGGCCCTGATGCCGTTGCGCCCGTGCCCGTGGCGGTTTGAGCGTAAGCCGGCGCCACAAACAAAGCAGCGCCGATCAATGCGGATAAAATGGCTAGACGATGCGGAAACATTTAAACCCTCCCGAGTTTGGATTGATACTTAAATCCATAGCAGGTGATTTTGTTTGCGCAAGGCGATCAGGTGATCTTTTTCATCTTGTTAGGAAAGGTCGCCAAACATGCTCGTTTCGGTGTTTCCCATTGCCAAGCCAATGGCTTTGCGGTTCCCCAGGCCGCGCACGCCCAACCCGACCCATTGGGACACCACGTCGGTGGCAAGGCGCGTGCGAGGAGATAAGAAGCGGGTTCTAGCGGTGCCGCGAAGAGGGGGTGCTTTCGGCCTTGGCGATAAGCCAGCTTTGCCTGCCCGCATTCGGACTTGAGTTCCACGTGTGGGTAGTCCTTGGGGCTTGTCCACCGCCCGCCCCAGTTCAGGCCAACGATTTCTGACAGCTCCCCGAAGCGCAAGTAGCCGGCCATGACGTGCGGATCGTTCAAGTTCCAGCTTGGCTCCCCGTTGACGAACACGGCGGCATCCAAGGCCAAGCCGAAGTTATGGCAGCTGGAGAACGCCCCAACGCTGGTCACGCCGGACCCGGAGGCAAGCAGGGCAGCCTGGCGCTCGGGGGAGCGGTAGCCCTCAACAGGCCGCACATCAAACCCTTCCATGGACATCTGGATTTGGATGGATTCAACCTTTTCCCGCAGCGCTGGGGAAACCCCCTTCCACATCTTTTCGCTTTTCGGATGGAAGAGCCGGTAGATGGCGCCGTTCGGCTTAGGCGTTTGGTAAATCCGGGTGCTGCTGGGCTTGGGCTTGGGCTTGGGTTGAATGGTTGAACATCCGGCCAGGGCCAGACAAGCCAGAACGGCGGCGATGGTAAAACGGGGCTGCATGCTTTCCTCCCAGAAAGTTATGGATGCTTTCAGGGGTAGTGGATTTTTGGGAAAGCGCAAGAGGCGTGCATGAAAAAGCCCCCAGAATGGGTTTCCAGCATCCTGAGGGAGGAGGTCAGAAAGCCGGAGGCCTGGGGGCTTAGTGAGCGGGGAAGGAGTGAAACCCCGGCTCGGTTAAATCGATAGCATGCAAGCGGGATATGTCAATCCGTCGCTATCACTCGACAGAAGGAAAGGGGTGTAGCAGTGATGTAGCAACGGTGATCCTCAGCCCGCCATCCGCTAGAAAATATCTAATAAATACAAGTAGATGTGAACACGCGCCGCTGATGTCATCAGCGGGGTGTGTTCAGCGGGCTTCTGGGTCACGCGGGGTCCATCGGGCAGGGCAGGCCGGGAAGGCCGGGTAGTCCATTGTAGTTGAGGCAGCCCGGACGGGAGCGGCGCAAGAAACGATGGCAAACAGCGCGTGATGCGAAAAAACCGGAGCCGCAGACGAAAAAAAACCCGGGGCCCGTCACTCACGTAACGCGTGTGAGGAGGGGAGCTGATCCGGGTGTGCGTGTGCAGTGTAACCGAGTCACCTCTGCAACACGGTGATGCAGGGATGGGCGGAGAAGATATCCATGACAATCTGGAAGTAAATCTGGCCTTTTCCAGCGTCCAGCGCCTGCAACTGGGCGTCGATGACAGGGCTGTTGAACCTGTCGTTTCCGTCCAGCTTGGCCTTCAGCCATGCGCGGGTAGTTTCCTCGCCGAGAGCGTTGCGAGTCTGCTCGATGTCCTGCCAGATCACCGTCGCGCTTTCGTGCCCGGCCAACACGCCATAGCCGCCGTACAACATGTCATCCAGTGCATCCAGGCTGTGCCCCAGCTGCCAGTCTTCGCCGGCCATGAAGACCCGGTTGATCTCGGCATAGAAACTGGGGATGTCACTTACCGCGCTGCCTTGCAGCACCAGTACCAGTGGATCGGTGGTGGTCATTCAGTCCTGTCCCTCTATGCCTGGTCGGCACGACTCTAGCAGTGGCACCCCATCCGTCGAATCGCGGCGGCGTGGGGCATGTATATGGGAATTGCCAACGGTTATTTAAATGCGGCGATGCGACATGAAAGAGTGGGCTTCTATTCACGAACCCCTCCGGAGGCCGTTCTCCCATGTCCATCGCACGCTGCACGACGCCGTTCAAGGTAATCGGCACCACCGCACTGTCCGCCATGCTCCTGCTGGCCCCGCTGGTCTCCTCGGCCGAGGACCAGGCCTCGCCGCTGCGCACCTACCTGGCCGCCAAGCGCGAGGCCATCCAGGCCCAGTCGGCCAAGCCCGGCACGCCCACCGCGATCCACGCCAAGGTCACCGCCGAAAGCCGCTCCGGCGTACGCCGCCTGCGCATCGGGCCGACCGGGGAATTCCAGTACATCAGCGACAGCGGGCGCAACTACGCGGGTTACAACCTTGGCGCCGGCTCCTGGGATTCGCTGGTGGGCACGCTGGCCAGCTCGGTGGCAGATGAGTACATCGTGCAGGCGGCCGTGCAGGGCGTGCCGCTGGATGGCCTGGACGTGGTGTTCACCAGCATTCCCGAGCGCAAGAGCGAGACGCTGGCCTACCCCAACAATCTTTCCTATGTGGCCTACATCGATTCGCCGGCCACCGACGCCCAGCTGCAGGCGCTCAAGCGCGCGGTGCATGAGAATTCCTCGGCCATCGACCTGGTCACCCGTCCGCAGCAGGTCAGCCATGCCGATGTGGAATACATCCACAGCGCGGCCGAGCGCGACCCCAAACTGCCGCCGGGCCTGCGTGACTTCATCACCGAGGAGAAGCGCCCTGCGGTGCTCGCCAGGCAGGTGAAGCCGGGCGCCAAGGCCAAACCGGCCGAGCCGGAAACCCTGGTCGCGCGCGCCCACGTCGAGCCGCGTACCGGCCTGCGTCGGGTGTTCCTGGGCAAGGACGGTTACCACCAGCAGCTGCACGACAGCGCGCCGGGTCTGCTGGGCTATGGTCTTGCCCCGACGGTGGAAGAGCACCTGCTCGGTGTGACCGGTACCTGCCTGACCCACATCTTCGAAGTGCAGGCGGCCTCGCGCAACGTGCTGCTGGATTCGCTGGAGCTGACCGTCGATGGCAACGTCAGCCCGCGTTTCGGCAGCAACGTGCGCTCGCCGGCGCGGTACAGCGACATCCGGTACAAGGTGCGGATTGAATCGCCGGCCTCGGAACAGGAGATCGATGCGCTGCGCCAGTCGGTCGAGGCGACCTGCCCGCTGTACAACCTGGTGAAGGACGAGCAGAAGCTGGAAGGCAGCATCGTGCGAGGCGCATATGCGGAAGCCACGCGCTAAGCGCAGTCATCTGGCGCTGGCCCTGTGCACGCTGCTTGCGCCGGCCGGTGAGGCTGCGGAGGCCGCCGAGCCTGTAGAGACGGCAGAGGAGGCCGCTGCGTCGGCGTCGCAGTCACAGGGTTCCAACGCCCGCACGCTGGACAAGGTTTCGGTCCTCGGCTCGCAGATCGCCGGGGGCGGCGCGCAGGCAGCACTGCCGGTGGTCGCGGTGGACCGCGAGCAGATCGATGCCACCCTGGCCACCAACGGCAACGAGCTGTTCCGCAGCCTGCCGCAGTTTGGCGATGTGGCCATTACGGAAAAGGGCACGACCAACGCCGGCCGGAACTCCAACGTCGCACGCGGCGACGTCGGCTCCATCAACCTGCGCAACCTGGGCTCTAAGTACACGCTGCTGCTGGTCAATGGCCGCCGCACCGTGCAGCACCCGATCAGCAACAGTGGCGATGACACCACCTACAACGCCAATGCCATTCCGGTCTTCGGCCTGGAGCGGGTCAACCTGCTGCTGGACGGCGCGGCCTCCATCTACGGCTCCGATGCGGTGGCCGGCGTGGTCGACCTGGTGATGCCGAGCAACCTGGCAGATGGCGGCGGCGTTCGCCTGAACTACGGCAAGGTCACCGATGGCCACCGCGAAGAGGTATCGCTGGATGGGTACTTCGGCAGCGACTTCAGCGAGGGGCGCGGCAATCTCTCAGTGCTGTATGGCTTCTCCAGGCGGACCTCGCAGCTCAACTCCGATGCCTGGTTCACTGCCACCGACGGTCGCCGCCCACTGGGTGATGGCACCAGCGTGCCGGACCCGAACGGGACCACCGGCTTCAGCACCCGAACGCCGTGGGGGCATTTCGATACCTATACCGGAAGCCGCCGTACGGGCAGCTGGTACGTCAACCCCACCACGGGTGCGTTGACCTCGGGCACGGTGCCCACGCGCTATCACTACGATTCGGCGGCCGAGCCGGGCATCACCACGTCACCGGCCATCCGCAAGGGCAACGTGTTTGCCACGGGCCGCTTCGACGTCAACGACAGCGTGCAGCTGTTCGGTGAGCTGGGCTATTACCGCGCCACTTCCGAATCGTGGGTGAGCAGCGAGTCGGGCTTTGGCGGTGATGGCTTCCTGCTGCATATCCGCCCGGATGCCTATTGGGTTCCTGAAGCGCTGCGCGGTGCCGATGCGATCCGGCTGCTCAACTACCAGTTCGCCGATTCGGGCATCCGCCGGGTGAAGGTGGACAACGACCAGTCGCGGGTGCTGCTGGGCGTGCGTGGCTGGACCGAGGGCGGCTGGAACTGGGAAACCGCGCTGCTGTATTCACGCGCGCGCAGCACCGATACCCAGCAGGGCGGGCTGACCGATGCCTTCATCGAAGCGGTGAACCGCACCGACGCCAGTGCCTACAATCCGTTCAGCGGCGGCGACCCCACCAGCATTCGGGTGGGCGATGCCACGCCCTACGACACCTCGTCCTTCATCGGCGAGGCGACCCGCGAAGGCACCACGGAACTGGCGCTGTGGGACTTCAAGGTGAACCGCTCCGACCTGCTGACCTGGTACGCCGGCGACATCGGCATGGCGGCGGGCGTGGAGTACCGCTATGAAAGCCGCCGGGATGACCGCGACGAGAACATCGATGGCAGCAACCCGTATACCGACTGGTATACCGGCACGGTCGCGGCCAGCAACTTCTTCACCCACAGCCCGCGGCCGGATGTGCGCGGCAGCCGCAACGTCAAATCGGCGCTGATTGAATTCGCCGTGCCGCTGGTGTCTCCGGCACAGGGCATCCCGCTGGTGCAGTCGCTGGACCTGCAGATTGCCGGCCGCTGGGAGGATTACAGCGATGCCGGCAAGGTCGGCAAGCCGAAACTGGCGGCCGCCTGGAAGGTGGTGGACAGCCTGCTGCTGCGCGGCTCGGTAAGCGGTGGCTTCCGTGCACCGGGGCTGGAGCTGGTGAACTCGCCGCCGACGTATGGCTTTGGCTTCAACAACGATGCGGTCCGCTGCCATGCGTTGGTCACCAAGGGCGCGCAGCCCGATTACACCGCCTGCTTGAATGCCTTCAGCAGCGGTTCGTCGGTGAAGCCGTCGGTGAGCTCGGTGACGTCCTACGGCGACGACGTCAAACCGGAAACCACCCGCCAATCCTCGTGGGGCGTGGTGTTCGAGCCGCAGTTCCTGCCCGAAGGGCTGGGGGCGATCAGCCTGAGCGTGGATGCGTGGCGGGTGAAGGTGGAGAACCCCATCAGCACCATGGGCGAGGAACTGCTGTATGACGCCTACCTGCGCGTGGTGGAAGGCAGCAGCAACCCGAACGTGGTGCGGGCGGAGGTGACGGCGGAGGATATCGCGCAGTTCGAAGGCTCCGGCCTGGCACCGGCGGGCGTGGTGACGCATATCTACAACCGCTACCAGAATCGCCGGCCGCTCACCGCGTCGGGCGTGGACTACAACCTCGGCTGGCGCCTGCCGGAAACGTCGTGGGGCACCTTCTCGCTGCTGATCAGTGCCAGCCAGCTCAAGGAATACACCCAGCAGAAACCGGCCGAGATACAGCAGGTGGCCGCAGCCATCGCCAGCGGGCAGCTGAACATCCTCGTGCCCGACCTGGGGGCGGCCAACGAGGTGGGCATCAACGGCGCGAAGCCGGAATGGCGGGCCAGCGCGACGTTGATCTGGAACCTGCAGGACTGGACGGTGCGGCTGCGCGATGACTACATCGACAGCGTGACCGCCGGCGCCTATTCGGACCGCACGCCGTTCGTGGTCGGCTCCACGCAGCGCTGGGCGCTGTCGGTCAAGAAGGAGTTCACCCGCGGGCGGCTGAGTGGAACCGCGGTGGAAGTGGGCGCGCGCAACCTGTTCGACAAAGCGCCACCGCTGAGCGCCACTGGCAACTACCTGAGCGCGCTGCACGAATCCTACGGACGCTACCTCCACCTCGGTATCTCGAAGAACTGGTGAACATCATGAAGACGCATGCAGTCGTTTCGCTGTTCGTGGTCGCCCTGCTCGCCACCGCGTGCAGTCCGCAGGACCGGGCGACGGGGGTGCCATCGGCATCCGCGGCCGCAGCCGCGGCGCTGGATTTCCAGGACGAACACACGCAGTGGGTACGTCAACGCAGCGCGGACCTGAGCAAGCCCGACGGCTGGACCAGCCTGATCGGGCTGCACTGGATCGAAGCAGGCAAACGCAGCGTGGGAGGCGGCGCCGACAACGCCATCCGGCTATCCATCGCGCCGGATCGACTGGGCGAGGTGGAGCAGCGCGCCGATGGCCTGTACTTCCAGGTCGCCGCAGGGGTGCCGGTGACCGTTGACGGCAAGCCGGTACAGGGCGAGGTGCGCCTGGATCCAGAAGGGGCGGGCGGTGGTACCAAGCTGGCCTATGACGAGGGCAGGGGCCAGATCACCGCGATCAAGCGCGGTCAGCGCCTTGCGCTGCGAGTGCGCCACGCCGATGCACCGGCACGGCGGGATTTCGCGGGCCTGGATTTCTTCCCGGCCGATGAGGGCTGGCGCGTGCCGGCACGGTTCGTGCCGCACCCGGCCGGCAGGACGCTTCCCATCGTCAACGTGCTCGGCGAGGTCGCCGACAACCCCAACCCGGGCTATGTGGTGTTCGAGAAGGAAGGGCATGAGTGGCGGCTGGAAGCGCTGGGCGACCCGGCCAAGGGCCTGAACCTGATGTTCCAGGACCAGACCACGGGCCGGCTCACCTACGGGGTGGGGCGCTACCTGCGCACCGACCCGGTCGCGGCGGACGGCACGGTGGTGGTGGACTTCAACCGTGCGCACAATCCGCCCTGCGCGTACACGGAATTCGCCACGTGCCCGCTGCCGCCGCCGGAGAACCGCCTGGCCCTGCAGGATGGCAGCGGCGAACGCACGCGGCTGGCGGTGCTGGCCGGGGAGAAGAAGTATGCGGGGGGCAATCACTGATCGTTGCCGACGACGCGCCAATGGCTGCCGGCTGAACAGCGCGTGCGGCGTTGACGCGACATCCACGGCTTTTCACAGGGGGTTGCCAGCACCGCGCAGACACTGGCGCTACGTCATGAAGCGAGGAGCCAACCATGAATCTCTCTACCCGAAACGTGCTGTGTGCAGCCGCCCTGATGGCATCGGTATTCAGCGCCAGCGCCCAGACCTACGGGCCGAAGGATGAAGGGCGCCGCTTCAACGATGGCACCAAGGTGGTCTGCAAGAACGTTGAAGTGCAGCGCAACAGCAAGGATCCGAACCGCATTGCCGGTACCGCCACCGGCGCGGTGGTGGGTGGCCTGCTGGGTAACCAGGTGGGTGGCGGCAGCGGCAAGAAGATCGCCACGGTGGCGGGCGCAGTGGCGGGTGGCGCGGCCGGTCGCCAGATCCAGGGCAACTCGCAGAGCAAGAACGGCGACCGCGTGGTGGAGCGCCAGTGCTATCGCCGCTGATGCGAACGCGCGCCAAGCGCGCTGAGTGATACGAAAGGGCTGGCCGTGCGCCGGCCCTTTTTCTTTAACGCGTCGGCGGATATCCGGCAATCGTGCGGGCCCCGGTGATGATCATCCGCAGCATCTGCGCGGTCTGTTCGATCATCTCCGGGTCGCGCTCGGGCGGCTGGTCCAGCGCGGTACCGCCCATGGCGAACACCAGCCGGGTGATCGCCTTGGCCACCAGGTGCGGCTCATGCAGCAGCGCGCCGTTGTCGGCGTGCGCCAGCCGGATCAGGTCGACGCAGAGCTCTTCTTCGAAGTAGTTCAGTTCGCGCTCGACGGCTTGCTTGAACGCATCCGAGCCGGCGCTGCCTTCGCGAAGCAGCACGTGCAGCAGGCGGTCGTCCGCGCGCAACTGTTCGAAAAACGTTTCCACGGACAGGCGGATGACACTGCGGTCCGACGATGCCGCGCGCTGCCGCGACTCACCGATGATGGTGCGCAGCGAGCGGCCGGCCAGGTCGATCAGGGCCACGGTCAGTTCGTCCATGTCGCGGAACTGGCGGTAGAACGAGTTCGGGGCGATGCCGGCTTCGCGGGCGACCTCGCGCAGACTCAGGGTCGACACGCTGCGGTGCGGGCCGATCAGGGTCAGGGCGGCAGCCAGCAGGTCCTCGCGTGAAATCGAGGCTTTGCGGGCCGGCAGGGCGTCATCGTGGACGGTCAGGTGCGAATCGGGCGGGGTCATCCAGAGGCCAGACGGTCAAGTCCCTGAATCATAGCCGGTCTGGGCAATATACAAGTGTATACACACCTGTATGCTCGGTCGTATAGTGGCGTCATGAGCGCACTCCCTCGTCCCGCCGCCCGCCGTTCGTCCCTCTCGCCCCGCCAATGGGTGTCCGAGGAGCTTTTCGACTTCTGGGCCGGCCGGGTGCATCCGCTGTGGACCCTGCGCCGCGCGCGGGCACGGCTGGTGTCGCGCACCGCGGCCAGCGCCGACGCGGTCACCCTGGTCCTGCGCCCGAACCGGCATTTCCGTGGCGTGGCCCCGGGCCAGCATGTGAACCTGGGCGTGGAAGTGGACGGCCGCCGCCTGTCGCGCAGCTACAGCCCGACCCTGCTGGATGACGGCTGCCTGGCGATCACCGTCAAGGCGATCGCCGGCGGCAAGGTCAGCCAGCACCTGGCGCAGCACGCGCAGGTGGGCGAGGTGTTCGAGCTGGGCCAGGCGTTCGGAGAGATGACCCTGGCGGCAACGCCTGCGGCGCGGGTGCTGCTGCTGGCCGCTGGCAGCGGCATCACCCCGATGCGCGCGCTGGTGCGCCAGATGGAGACCGCCGGCATGCCGGTACAGGTGGACCTGGTGTACTGGGCGCAGCAGCGCGAAGCGGTGTGCTTTGCCGACGAGCTGGCCGATATCGCCGCCCGCCATCCCGGTTTCCGCGTGCACCTGGCGCTGACCCGCGATCCGGCCGCGCCGGCCGCGCGCGTGGGCGACTACGATTTCAGCGCGCTGGGCGAGCTGTCCGGCGCACAGGTGATGGCCTGCGGCCCGGGCGGTTTCGTCGAGGCCGCAAACGCGCGCCTGCAGGGACGCGTGGCCACGCTGCAGTCCGAAGCCTTCACCCCGCCGCTGCTGCCCGATGCGGAGACCGGCACGGTCCGCGTCGAGCTGCGCCGCAGCGGCCGCACCCTGGAACTGCCGCGCGGTACTTCGCTGCTGCAGGCGCTGGAAGCCGAAGGGCTGCGCCCGGCCAGCGGCTGCCGCATGGGCATCTGCAATACCTGTGTGTGCGGCAAGGCGAGTGGCGTGACCCGCCACACCCTGACCGGCGAATACGCGGCCGAACCGGCCACGCAAGTGAAGCTGTGCGTGAACAGCGCCAGCACCGACCTGATCCTGGAGCTCTGAGCATGCCTGCCGTGCAGAACCGCGTGTTGTCCGCCGCCGAACTGGAAGCGTTCGGCAATGAACTCGATGCCGTGCGTGCGCGCCACCTAGAAACGCTGGGCACGGCCGATGCGCGCTATATCCGCCGCGTGGTTGCCGGCGTGCGCTGGACCGGCGTGGCCGGCCGCGCGTTGCTGTTCCTGGGCGCATTCGTGCACAGCGTGCTGATTCCGGCCTGGATTGCCGGCGTGGTGCTGCTGGCGCTGTCCAAGATCCTGGAGAACATGGAGCTGGCGCACAACGTCATCCACGGCCAGTACGACTGGATGGGCGACCCGCAGCTGCAGGGCAGCACCTACGAATGGGACATCGTCGGCACCGCCGACAACTGGCGCAAGACCCACAACTTCCGCCACCACACGTACACCAACGTGCGCGGGCTGGACGACGACATCGGCTATGGCCTGCTGCGGATCTTCCCCGAACAGCGCTGGCGCCCGTTCTACCTGACCCAGCCGGTGGTGGCGGTGGTGTTCGCGCTGCTGTTCGAATGGGGCATCGCCATCCAGGACCTGCGCGTGGGCCGCTGGTTCGCCGGCAAGATCACCTTCCGCCAGCTGCTGTCGCAGGCGCGCCCGGTCGGGCGCAAGATGGGCAGGCAGATGTTCAAGGACTACCTGCTGTTCCCCGCGCTGGCCGGCCCGTTCTTCCTGCCGGTGCTGCTGGGCAACGTGGTGGCCAACCTGATCCGCAACGTGTGGACCTACGTGGTGATCTTCTGCGGCCACTTCACCGCCGATGCGGAAACCTTCCCGAAGGAATGCGTGCGCGATGAAACCCGTGGCCACTGGTACCTGCGCCAGCTGCGCGGCTCGTCCAACATCGCCGGCGGCAAGGTCATGAACCTGATGACCGGCAACCTCAGTCACCAGATCGAGCACCACTTCTTCCCCGATGTGCCGGCCAACCGCTACGCGGCGATTGCGGTGGACGTGAAGGACATCTGCGCACGCTACGGCCAGCACTACAACAACGGCTCGCTGCCGAAGCAGTTCGGCCAGGTGATGTGGCGCATCGTGCGCCATGCCTTCCCCAGCCGCCCGGCGCGGGTGAAGCCGCTGGTCACCGCCGAACAGGGCGCATGACCGCACACCGCCTGGATTGACCCGGATCAACCGCCTTCACGGGTGGGGTGGGTACCATCGCTGCAGCAGCGAAGGTCCCATCCCCACGAAGGAGTGTTGATATGGAAAAAGAACCTGATGCCACGGCCGGTTACTGGTCCAACCAGCCGCTGAATACGCTGCCCCCGCCCGATACCATGGGCGCCTATATGCGCAACCGCCCCGTGGCCCCGGAAGGCATCGCCACGCGCAAGGCGTGGATCATCGGCACCGGCATCGCCGGGCTGGCCGCTGCCTTCTACCTGATCCGCGATGGCGGCATGCCCGCGGCCAACATCACCCTGATCGACAGCCTGGATATCGAAGGCGGCTCGCTGGATGGTGCCGGCAACCCGGAACAGGGCTACCTGATCCGCGGCGGCCGCGAGATGAACTGGAATTACGACAACTTCTGGGACATGTTCCAGGACGTGCCGGCGCTGGAACTGCCCGAGGGCTACAGCGTGCTGGACGAATACCGGTTGGTGAACGATGCCGACCCGAACTATTCCAAGGCCCGGCTGATGCACCAGCAGGGGAAGATCAAGGACTTCTCCAGCTTTGGATTGAGCAAGCCGCAGCAGTGGGAGCTGGTCAAGCTGCTGCTCAAGCGCAAGGAAGACCTGGATGATGTGACCATCGAGGACTACTTCAGCGAGGGCTTCCTGCAGAGCAACTTCTGGTTCTTCTGGCGCTCGATGTTCGCGTTCGAGAACTGGCAGAGCCTGCTGGAAATGAAACTGTACATGCATCGCTTCCTGGATGCGCTGGACGGCTTCAACGACATGTCCGCGCTGGTGTTCCCCAAGTACAACCAGTACGAAAGCTTCGTGAAGCCGCTGGTGAACATGCTGCGCGGGCAGGGCGTGCAGGTCACCTTCGGCACGCGCGTGGTGGACATGGAGATGCGCGTCGATGGCGGATCACGCACCGTCACCGGGCTGCGCTGCCGCGTGGGTGGCAAGGACACGCTGCTGCCGGTGGCCGAGGGCGACCTGGTGTTCGCGTTGACCGGCTCGATCACCGAAGGCACCGCCTACGGCGACCTGGATACGGCGCCGGTACTGAAGCGCGGGCCCAGCACCCCGGGCGAAGACAGCGACTGGACGCTGTGGCGCAACCTGGCCGCGCAGTCCCCGATCTTCGGCAAGCCGGAGAAGTTCTACAGCGACGTGGATGGCTCGATGTGGGAGTCGGCCACGCTGACCTGCCGCCCGTCACCGCTGACCGACAAGATCCGCGAACTGTCGGTCAATGATCCCTATTCGGGGAAGACCGCTACCGGCGGGGTGATCACCTTCACCGACTCCAACTGGGTGCTGAGCTTCACCGTGAACCGCCAGCCGCACTTCATCGGCCAGCCCGGCGACGTGCTGGTGGTGTGGGTGTACGCGCTGCTGATGGACCAGGACGGCAACCACGTGGCCAAGCCGATGCCGGCGTGTACCGGGCGCGAGATCCTGGCCGAGCTGTGCTACCACCTGGGCATCGTCGACCAGATCGACGCGATTGCGGCCAACACCAAGGTGCGCACCGCGCTGATGCCGTACATCACCGCGCAGTTCATGCCGCGCGCGGCCGGCGATCGTCCGCACGTGGTGCCCACGGGCTGCACCAACCTGGGCCTGCTCGGCCAGTTCGTGGAAACCCGCAACGATGTGGTGTTCACCATGGAAAGCTCGGTGCGTACCGCGCGGGTGGCGGTGTACACGCTGCTGGGCCTGGCCAAGCAGGTGCCCGACCTGAGCCCGGTGCAGTACGACGTGCGCAACCTGATCCGGGCCGCACGTGCGCTCAACAACAACGAGCCGTTCCCCGGCGAGCGGCTGCTGCACCGGGTGCTGGACAAGACCTACTTCGCGCACATCCTGCCGCCGTTGCCGGACAACCAGCGCAACCTCGGCACCGTGCTGGAAGACGAAGCGTCCTGGCTGGTGGGCAAGGGCAGCAGTGCCCTGAAGGACCTGCACGGCCGGCTGGAAACGCTGCGCGAGAACCTGGCCAAGCGCGGCAAGTAAGCGCCCCGGCTGACCGGCCTGCGAAGGCCGGTCAGTCTTCCAGGCCCATCTTTCCTTCGGCCAGCGGCACCCGTGAGCCATCCAGCAGGCCGCGGCTGACCGCGCCGTCTTCGATGAACAGCAGTTCGCCGTTCTCGCCGTTCTTGATGCTGCTGTCGATGGCGATGATGCGCCCGCCGTGGAAGCTGCTCACGTGCGGCATCGAGGTGTGCCCGACCACGATGCGCTTGAGATCGAGGTCCTTGAGCAGGGTGTCCACCTGGTCGGTGTCCATCTGCCCGTCGAAATAGCCACGGAACCAGATCGGGCTGGTCTTGCCGTCGAACAGGCGCGCGGTGTCCGGTGCGGCCTTGACCTGGTCTTTGGGCAGGCCGACCGAGGCCTGGTACAGGGTGTTGGTGGCGTCCAGCCCGCGCACCAGGTCCAGGTTCTGCGGCGCGATGCCGCCGTGCAGGAACAGCGTATCGCCGATCTGCAGCATCACCGGACGGGTGCGCAGCCACTGGCCGATCACCGAGTCGGCGCCGTACAGCGCCGGGTAGCTGCGGCCCAGCAGCTGGGCGCTCTTGAGGTACTTCGGGTTCACGTAGCGCAGGTCGTCGTACAGCACCATGGTTTCATGGTTGCCCAGCACGAAGTGCACCGCGCCACCGGCCGCGGCGGCCTGCTGCTGCAGGCTGTAGAGCAGCCAGAACGCTTCGGTCACCTGCGGGCCACGGTCGAACACATCGCCGGCCACCACCAGCGTGGCGGTGCCCAGCGACCAGTGGTCGTCGTTGTCGATGACATGATGAGCGCGCAGCAGCTTCACCAGCAGGCCGTACTGGCCGTGGATGTCCGACACCGCCACGATGCGCGGCGTGGCCGCGTACTGCGCGGTAGTGGCCTGCTGTGGCGCAGCCACCGTCAACGGATGCGGGTAGCCGCATTCGGGCAGCACCACGGTGCCGCCGCCGCGCGCCGGCAGGTCGCGCTCGACCACGTGGTCATTGCAGACCCACTGCGCCTGGTGGCCCTTGGGGGTCATGAACACGTAGGGGCCATCGGCATCCACATGTTCGGCCGGCGCGGGAACCTCGCGGGCGGCGGCAAGCAGGGGCGCCAGGACAAGCCCGGCCAGGATCAGGCGGGCGGCAGCGGAACGGACACAAAGCGGCATCGGAGACTTCCAGCGGAACGGGGCGGGCGGCAAGATGCCGCCCACCCGATCCTACCCGGCGTCAGTTCCACGGGGCATGCCCCATTGGTCAGCCCAATGTGCGCAATGTGGCCGCGACGACCAACGGTCGTCGCCTACCACGCCGCGTAGAGCCACGCCCTGCGTGGCTGCCCCTCAGAAATTGGCCCGCAGATTGAACAACACCCGCCGCGGCTCGCCCCAATACCCCGAATTGAAGAACCCGACATTGCGGTAGTACACCTTGTCGAACAGGTTGGTCACGGTCACCCCCACGCTCACGTTGTCGGTGATCCGGTACCGCCCCATCAGGTCGAACAGCACATACCCGCCCTGGCGCATCTTGCCGGTGGCCGTGATCGGGGCCCCGGCAGCGGTGTAGCGCCCGGTGGGGATCGGCTGCATCTGGTAGATCTCGCTCTGCACGCTGAACCCACCGCCGACCATCCACCGGCCGTGGCGCCAGGTGGTGTTGAAGCGCGCCAGCTGCATGGGGCTGGTACTGGCGAAGCGGCTGCCGTCCGGGTTGGTGCTGTAGGCGTAGGTGTAGCCGCCGGTCATGCTCCAGGTGTCGGTGATCGACCCGGACAGTTCGAATTCGGCGCCGTTGGTTTCAATGCCCTTGCTGGCGATGTAGGGCACGCTGCCGTCGGGCAGCACGATGTCGGCGCCGGCCGGGTCGCGCGTGGCCACGTTGTCCTGCTTCATGTAGAAGCCGTTGAGCGAGCCGTACAGGCGACCGCCGAAGAACTCGCCCTTGAAGCCATATTCGTAGTTGCTGCCGGTCACCGGATCCAGCAGCTGGTTGTTGATGTCGCGCAGCGCGGTGGCCTGGAACACATCGGAATAGCTGGCGAACGCGGAGATGTTCGCGCTGAGGTCGTAGATGGCACCCAGGTACGGGGTCGGCTCATGCGCGGTGGTGCGCGCGCTGCGCCCGGTGAACACACCGTTGACGTCGAAGTTGTCGGTGGTGCTCTTGTAATCCGAATAGCGCACGCCGGCGATGACCTTGAGCGGATCGATCGGATTCAGGCGCACCGCCGCGTAGTAGCCGGTTTCGGTGGTGGTGGTGGTGCTGGAGGGAATGCCGTAATTGAACGTGGTCGGCTTGCCGATGTTGCCGTCCCAGCTATAGATGCTGGGGAAGGCGGCGACGTTGTACGGGCGCGAGCTGATGCCGGCGCGGATCGTGTCCAGGTCGCGGTCGTAGTGGTTCACGCCCACCACCAGTTCGTGCTGGCGCCCGAACAGCTGGAACGGACCCGATGCATACAGGTCGAAGGCATCTTCGCGGGTTTCGGACACCGAATAGGTGTCGGCGATGCGCAGGCCCAGGCCGGTGACCGGGTCGGCCCAGTTGCCGGTGTTGGAGCCGGCCAGCAGCAGGCTGTCGGTGTCGGTGTTGCGGCGGTTGTAGGCCAGCCGACCGCTCCAGCCGGCCCCGAACTGCTGTTCCAGGGTCAGGAAATAGTTGGTGCTCTCGCGGTTCCATTCGTTCCAGCGCGCTGCGGCGCTGTAGGAGCGCGGCATCTTCGCGGTGCTGCCATCGCGGAAGAACAGCGGCGAGGCGCTCCAGGCGCCGCCATCGGATTCGGTCTTCAGGTAATCGATGCCGGCGCGCAGGCGGGTGTTGTCGGTGAGGTCGGCTTCGATCACGCCGTACAGGCTGGGCGATTTGTCATGCTGGAAACGCACCCAGCTTTCCTTGTCGGTGTAGGCGCCGACGAAGCGGCCGCGCACACGGCCGCTGTCGGTCAGCGGGCCGGACACGTCCACTTCGCCGCGCTTGTAGTCCCACGAGCCGGCGCTGAGGCTGGTGCTGGCCTGGAAGCTGTCGGTCGGGCGCTTGCGCACCATGTTGACCGTGGCCGAGGGATTGCCCGAGCCGGTCACCAGGCCGCTGGCACCGCGCACGATTTCGATGCGTTCGTAGATCGAGGTGTCGCTGAGGATCGAGTTGCCGCCGGCACCGGTGGTGTAGTTGGTCGGCACGCCATCGAACATGAAGTTGTTGATCGCAAAGCCACGCGCGGTGAACAGGGTGCGGTTGCTGTCGTACGACTGCACGGTCACGCCAGGCGTCTGCTGCAGCACTTCGGCGATGGTGATGAGGTTGAAATCCTCGATGCGCTGGCGCGTGAACACCGTGAGCGACTGCGGGGTTTCCCGCAGGGTCAGCGGCAGCTTGGTGGCGGTGTTGGTGCCGTACACCTGGTAGCCCTCGGTGCGCTGGGTGACCAGCACCTTGTCCAGCTCGGTGGTCTTCGGGGTATCGCCATCCGGCGCGGCCACCGATTGGGCCAGCGCCAGCGTGGGTGTCGTGGCGGCCAGCGCCAGGCACAGGGCAAGGGTGTTCCGGCGCGGGGCGCCAGCGGTGCGGAAACGGGACATGGGAAAACCTCGGTGGCAGCGAAGATCAGGAATCGGGCGCGCGCGATGCGGCGGGGCGTGGCGAGGGTCGCGCCGTGGGCGCGGTCCGGTAGCTGAGCCAGAGCAGGGGCAGCGCGGCACCAGCGGCGAGGATCCCGCAGCCGGCGATGACGCCGTAGGCGATGCCCCAGGCGCCGATGCTGCAGGCCACGGCGGCGGTCAGTGCGACCCAGCCGAGCAGCCGCAGCCGGCGGCGGGCCAGCGCAGGGGCGGCACCGAATACATCACGGTGGTGGCGTTCCATGGCCAGCGACAGGCACAGGAAGCCGAGCAGCGACAGCAGCAGCGCAAGTACTGTCATGCGCCGGGCCCGGTCGCGGTGGCCGCGCTGGCGCGTGGCGCACGCACGCGGCGCGCCACCGGCACATGGCGATTCACCTTGCGCGCGGCCCACAGCAGGCCCGCACCGATCAGCAGCAGGCCGACATCCATGCCGCCCTTGGCCAGGTCGCCTGCGGCAAACGCCGCGAACATGCCGCCGTGCCAGGCCGCCACGTTGAACATCGGCAGCAGCACGGCGAGCACGCCGGCACAGGCGAGCTGTTCCACCCACGCGCGGCGCGGCAGGCGCAGCGCTGCATGCAGCAGGCACAGCGCCCACGCGGCGAAGAACACGCTGATTTCAGCCTTGGAGCGCTGCTCCAGTGCGCTTGGCAGCAGCCGGTTGCCCCACAGGAACGCGAGCATCGCCACCGGCAGGCCGGCCACGAAGCCGATGTTGAGGCGTTCCACGATGCGGAAGCCCAGGTGCGGGCGGTCGGGATCGGGCAGCTGTTCGCGCCGTTTCACCGTCCACAGCACCAGCCCGGTGGCGACCATCAGCGTGCCCGCCACGCCGGACAG
This sequence comes from Stenotrophomonas sp. FBCC-B152, assembly GCF_059134105.1. Taxonomy (NCBI): domain Bacteria; kingdom Pseudomonadati; phylum Pseudomonadota; class Gammaproteobacteria; order Lysobacterales; family Lysobacteraceae; genus Stenotrophomonas; species Stenotrophomonas sp. FBCC-B152. The sequence goes on from NZ_CP101442.1 coordinate 899,550, forward strand.
GAAGAACAGCCAGCGCATGGCGGTGGGGGCGAAACGCGCGGCGTGCATGCCGATCATGCCGTCGCGGGTGTAGACCGTGGCCGAGCGTGCCGAGGGGCCACCCAGCAGCGCGCCATGCGCGTCGAAGCGCAGCGGTTCGCCGTTGTCGGCGATGCGGTCGCCACTGTCGCGGCGCAGGGTGATGCGCATCGCCGCATCGCCGGGCTGGTCGACCACCACGGATGCGGCATGGCCTTCGCCCCACTGGCGTGCGGCCACCGGCAGCAGCGCCGCCAGCGCCGGTGGCGTGGCGGCCTGGCCCAGCGGTTCAACCTTGGCCTCGCGCGGGAACAGCTCGGCGAAGAACGCATCGCGCCCACCGAAGTTGGCATCCACCGCCCACGGCATGTACACGGTCATCAGCGTGATCAAGCCGGTGTAGGTGATCATCAGGTGGAACGGCAGCGACAGCACCGCCAGTGCGTTGTGCCCATCCAGCCAGCTGCGCTGGCCCTTGCCGCGGCGCAGGGTGAAGAAGTCGGCGAAGATCTTCTTGTGGGTGATCACGCCGCTGACGATGGCCACCAGCATGAACATCGTGCAGAAGCAGACGAACCAGCGCGCCCAGATCACCGGCACGTAGTGCAGGTCGAAGTGCAGGCGGTAGAAGAAATCACCACCGCGCGTTTCGCGCGCCTGCACCGGGGTGCCGTTGGCATCCAGCGTGGCCTGCCACGGGTTGGGTTGGCCGCGCTTGGGTTCCGGCGCATCCTTGGGCTGCCAGCGTACCGCGGTGGCGTTGCTGCGGCTGCCGGGCAGTTCAATGGACCAGCGCGTGGCATCCGGTGCGGTGCGTGCCAGGAAGGCCTGCGCCTGTTCCAGCGCGGTTCCGGTACTGGCCGGCAGGGTCAGTTCCGGCTGCATCCAGCGGGTCAGTTCCACCCGCCAGTAGCTGGCGGTGCCGGCGATGAAGATCAGGTACAGCACCCAGCCGACCACCAAGCCGGACCAGGTGTGCAGCACCGCCTGCGACTGGCGAAAGCCCTGGCTCATGCCACGCTCCCGGCCAGCAGGGTGGACAGTGCCATGCCGACGCAGGCAACCAGCGCCAGTCCAACCGCCGCCCGCGCGATGCTGCGTGCGGCATAGGCCCAGATCGCGGCCAGGGTGTAGATCACGAACGAGGCCATGGTCGCGACCAGTGCGGCGTCGGCGAGGCTGCCGGGCAGCAGGCGCGCCAGCGCGGCGGCCCACGTGGCCGCGACCGTGTAGCCGCCGAGCAGGGCCAGCCCACCCCGCGCCCAGAGCACGCCGTTGCCGGCCTTGCGCTTCGGTGCGCGGCGTGGGGTGGCACCGGCCGGTACGGTCGGGGACGGGGAGGGCGGTTGCGGAAGGGGCACGGGGGCGGCGGACTGCAAAGCAATTGAGAATCAATATTATTTGACCTCGGCGACCCTGTCGAATCCCTCGATCGAGGGATGCGCCGTGCCAGCCCTTGTGCTGCAGCGGTTTCCGGGCGCAACCATGCCCAGGCGGCGCGAGCTGCAATGTTATAAACGTCGTAATAGTCTCCCCGGCGCCTGCCGCAGTAGGCTTTGCCCATTGCACAGGAGCTGTTGCCATGGGTCACGACCACGATCACCTGCCGAGCGAGATCCGCCACGAGAAGCCGTTGTGGTGGGCGCTGGGGCTGACCACCACCTTCCTTATCGTGGAGGTGGTGGGCGCGTTCTGGACCAACAGCCTGGCGCTGTTGTCCGATGCGGCGCACATGGCCACCGACACGCTGGCGCTGATGATCGCGCTGGTGGCGGTGCGGCTGAGCCGGCGTCCGCCGGATGCGCGGCGCACCTACGGGTATGCGCGGCTGGAAGCGCTGGGCGCGATGATCAACGGCGGCATGCTGTTCGTGGTGGCCGGCTACATCCTGTGGGAGGCGGTGGCCCGGTTCCGCCAGCCGCAGGAGATCGCGTCGACCGGGATGCTGGTGATTGCGGCGTTCGGGCTGGTGATCAATCTGATTTCGATGCGTCTGCTGCGCGCGGGCAGCGGCGAGAGCCTCAACGTGAAGGGCGCGTACCTGGAAGTATGGGCAGACATGCTGGGGTCGGTGGCGGTGATCATCGGTGCGCTGCTGATCCGCTGGACCGGCTGGAAGCCGATCGATCCGATCCTGGCGGTGCTGATCGGGCTGTGGGTGCTGCCGCGCACGTGGGTGCTGATGCGCGAGGCGATCAACGTACTGCTGGAAGGCGTGCCGAAGGGCATCCAGGTGGAGGCGGTGCGCGCCCGGTTGTGTGCGCACGACGGCGTGCAGGATGTGCACGATCTGCATGTATGGGCGCTGGCGTCGAGCACGCCGGCACTGACCGCGCACGTGGTGATTGCCGAAGGGGTGGATGCGGATGGGCTGCGCCGCCGGCTGGGCACGGCGCTGCACGAGGATTTCGGCATCGATCATGTGACGCTGCAGATCGAGGCGGACCATTGCGGCGACGATTGCGGCGATGGAGCGCCTGCGGGGAAGGCGGGCCACGGCGACCATGACCATGACCACGCGGGGCACGCGGGGCATGCACACGGGCGGACGCATGAGCCGCGCCGCAGCAGTCCGGACGCGCAGGGGCATCACGGGCATCCACATCCCTGAACCGGCGGGTGCCGCTACAATGGCGGCCTGCCTTGCCATCCCCTCGGAGAAACCGCAGTGACCCGGAAACTCGTACTGTTGCGCCACGGCCAGAGCCAGTGGAACCTGGACAACCGCTTCACCGGTTGGGTGGACGTGGAACTGACCGAGCAGGGCCGCAGCGAAGCTGCCGCCGCCGGCCGCCTGATGCGCGAAGAGGGGCTGCAGTTCGATGTGGCGCACACGTCGGTGCTGAAGCGGGCGATCCACACGCTGCAGGGGGCACTGGCGGAACTGGACCAGGACTGGCTGCCGGTGAGCAAGAGCTGGCGCCTGAATGAGCGTCATTACGGTGGTCTGCAGGGCCTGGACAAGGCTGAGACGGCGGCCAAGCACGGCGAGGACCAGGTCAAGATCTGGCGCCGTTCGTACGACATTCCGCCGCCGGCGATGGACCGCGAAGACCCGGGCCACCCGATCCATGACCGCCGCTATTCGACGCTGGACCGCAATGCGCTGCCGGGCACGGAGTCGCTGGCGACCACGCTGGAACGCGTGCTGCCGTACTGGTTCGATGCGATCGCGCCGCAGCTGAAGGACGGCAAGACGGTGCTGGTCACCGCGCACGGCAATTCGCTGCGCGCGCTGTACAAGTACCTCAACAACGTCTCGCAGGAAGCGATCCTGGAGCTCAACATTCCGACCGGCATTCCGTTGCTGTTCGAGCTCAACGAAGACCTGACCGTGAAGTCGTTCCGCTACCTGGGCGACCCGGAAGCAGCGCGCAAGGCCGCTGAGGCCGTAGCGAACCAAGGCAAAGCGAAGTAACTGCCTGATTGCCTGATTGCAGGATGCCGTAGAGCCGGGCCCTGCCCGGCTGCTGTTGGATTCCGCGAACAGCCCTGGCCTGAGGATGACCCATGCAGGGCCGGCGGGTGCGGGGGTACGGGGGGCGCCGTGAACCCATCCTTGGGGGCTCTTGCGAAACATCCATGTTTCGCAAAGCCCCCGTACCCCCGCCCCCGCCGACCCTCGACGGTGTGTTGGTGGCCACGAGAAGTTCAACGGCAGCGCCGATCATTCTCATGCGTTGGTGGCGGTAACCGCGTAGGGACACGCCATGCGTGTCCGCCCCGTAACAACTGATACGCCAACGCTTTCCGCGCACAGCCAAGAGCCCGCCTGTGACCTTTGGCCGGTCCAAGTACAGCCCACCCGCGCTACGCTGCCTGATTGCCCGCATTGCGGGCGATGCTTCCCTGTAGCCGGAGAGTCGAATGAAGTTTTCCAAGCTGGTCCCGCTGGGCCTGACCGTTGCCATCGCCGCGTCGCTGGCGGCTTGTGGCAAGACCGATACCGCGCCGGCTGCCGCCGTGGCCGATGCCAAGCCGGCGTTCGATCTGTCGCAGATCAAGACGCCGCTGATCTCGCTCAACAGCGCTGACCTGGATCCGGCGATTGCTGCGTGTACCGACCTCAACGGGTTCGTCAACAGCAGCTGGCTCAAGGCCAACCCGGTGCCGAACGACCAGACCACCTGGGGCAGCTTCGAGATTCTGCGCGAGCGCTCGCTGGAAGTGCAGCACGCGCTGGTCCAGCAGGCCGCGGCCAGCCAGGCCAAGGCCGGCTCGGTGGAAGCCAAGATCGGCGATATCTGGAAGACCGGTTCGGATGAAGCCAAGATCGAAGCGGCCGGCATCGCGCCGCTGCAGCCGCAGCTGGACAAGATCGCCGCGCTGAACGATACCGCCGCCATCACCCAGTACCTGCGCGACAGTCAAGCGCAGGGCCAGGGCGTGCTGTTCTCGCTGTCGGCCAACGCTGATTACAAGGATTCGGCCAACGTCATCGCCTATGTCGGCCAAGGCGGCCTGGGGTTGCCGGAGAAGGGCTACTACTTCGACGAATCGCAGGCGAAGATCCGCGAGGCCTATGTGGCCTACATCGCGCAGGCGCTGACCCTGTCCGGCGTGGATCCCGCGCAGGCCAAGACGCAGGCGCAGGCGGTGATGGACTTCGAGACCCGCCTGGCGAAGGCGTCGCTGTCGCGCATCGAGCTGCGCGATCCGGCCAAGCGCTACAACCCGGTCAGCGCGGCTGAAGCGGACAAGCTGACCCCGAACTTCAGCTGGACCGCGCTGTTCGACACCCTCAAGGTGCCGGCCGCGCAGAAGTTCTCGCTGGCCCAGCCGGCGTTCTTCGGCGAAGTGGACAAGATGCTCAACGAGGTGCCGGCTTCGACCTGGCAGGCGTACCTGCGCTTCCACACCGTCGATGATGCCGCGCCGTACCTGAGCAGCGCGTTCGAGAAGGCCAACTTCGATTTCTACGGCACCACCCTGCGTGGCCAGAAGGAAATGCAGCCGCGCTGGAAGCGTGTGCTGGAGTCGGTCAACACCTCCATCGGCGAAGGCCTGGGCCAACTGTACGTGGACGCGGTGTTCCCGGCCGAGTCCAAGGAACAGATGCAGCACCTGGTGGAGAACCTCTCGGTGGCGCTGAAGGCGCGCCTGGAGAAGCTGGAGTGGATGGGCGAAGACACCCGCAAGAAGGCGCTGGAGAAGTGGGCCAGCTTCACCCCGAAGATCGGTTACCCGGACAAGTGGCGTGACTGGTCGGGCTTCGAGACCAACGCCGACAGCTACCTGGGCAACATGCAGGCCGCGCGCGCGTTCAACTACCGCTACATGCTCAACAAGATCGGCAAGCCGGTCGACAAGACCGAGTGGGGCATGACCCCGCAGACCGTCAATGCCTATTACAACGCGACCAAGAATGAGATCGTGTTCCCGGCGGCGATCCTTCAGGCGCCGTTCTTCGATGCCAAGGCCGATCCGGCGCTGAACTACGGCGGCATCGGTGCGGTGATCGGCCACGAGATGATGCACGGCTACGATGACTCGGGCAGCCAGTTCGCGGCCAACGGCAACTTCGACAACTGGTGGACCGACAGCGACCGCAAGGCCTTCACCGGCCGTACCGACCAGCTGGTGGCGCAGTTCGATGGCTACGAATCGCTGCCGGGCGTGAACGTGAAGGGCAAGCTGACCCTGGGCGAGAACATCGGCGACCTGGGCGGCCTGACCGTGGCCTACGACGCGCTGCAGATGGCGCTGAAGGAGAACCCCAAGGCCAACGTCGCCGTGGATGGCCACAGCCAGGACCAGCGCTTCTTCATGAACTGGGCCACGGTGTGGCGCCGCAACTTCACCGACGGCGAACTGCGCGTGCGCCTGAACACCGACCCGCATGCGCCGGCGAACTTCCGTGCCAATGGCGCGCCGTCGAACATGCCGGCGTTCGCGCAGGCGTTCGAGTGCAAGCCGGGCGACGCGATGGTGCGTGCCGACGACAAGCGCGTGGTGATCTGGTAACTGCCCGCGGTTCAATCAAGAAAAGCCCGGCGCAGTGCCGGGCTTTTTTTTGCCCGTCGACCGCTAGGGCTGGCCGTCCATCAGGCGCACGAACTGGGCGAACACGTCCGGGTCCACCTGGCCGCCCTGCAGCCCGGCAAGAATGCCCATCGCCTTGGCGTGCGGCATCGCGCCGCGGTAGGGGCGGGCCGTGGTCATCGCGTCGTAGCTGTCGACGATGCTCAATACGCGCGCACCCAGCGGAATGTCGTTGCCCTTGAGCCCGTCGGGATAGCCGCTGCCGTCGACGGCCTCGTGGTGGGCGCGGATCAATCGTGCCACCTCGTCCGCATCGGGGCGACCGGTGGCGGCGAAGATGCGCTCGCCGCGCTCGGGATGGGTGCGCATGATCGCGCGTTGTTCGTCATCCAGGCGGGCAGGGTGCAGCAGCACGTTGTCCGGGATGCCGATCTTGCCGATGTCATGGAAGCGTGCGGCCAGGGTCAGGTGCGTGCGCTGGGCCTCATCGAGATCGCACAGGTGGCCGAGCTGGTCGCCGAGCAGCTCCACCCGGTCGCAATGGAAGCGGGTGTACTGGTCGCGCATCTGCAGCGACATCGACAACGCGTCGATGGAGCACGCCTGGGGAGGGGACGGGTCGAACATGGCAATACATCGCGGGGGGGACGTAGGCGATATGCGCCGGGCGACGTTCGCCCGGCGTGAAATCAACCCGGGGTGAGCGTGGTCAGCAGTGCCTTGGCCGCGTTGAAGCGGTCTTCGGGCAACGGCAGCGGCACCTTGATGCGCAGCTTGTCCGGCCCATCCATGGTGTAGAGCTTGGGCTGCTTCTGGATCATCTGGATGACCGCCATCGGGTCGATGGAGGGCTTGGCCTCGAACACGATGCGGCCGCCGTTCTCGCCCAGCTCCAGCTTGCGGATGCCCAGCGCGTTGCACTGCAGCTTCAGTTCGGCCACCGCGAACAGGTGCTTGGCCGCATCGGGCAGCAGCCCGAAGCGGTCGATCATTTCCACCTGCAGTTCGCGCAGTTCGGCACTGTCGCGCGCGCTGCTGATGCGCTTGTACAGGGTCAGGCGGGTGTGCACATCCGGCAGGTAGTCGTCCGGGATCAGTGCCGGCACATGCAGCTCGACTTCGGCACCGCGCACTTCCTCGCCCGAATCCAGGTCGGGCAGCTTGCCCAGCCGGATGCTGCGCACGGCGCGCTCAAGCAGTTCGGTGTACAGGCTGAAGCCCACTTCGGCCATCTGCCCGCTCTGGTCTTCGCCCAGCAGTTCGCCGGCGCCACGGATTTCCAGATCGTGGGTGGCCAGGGTGAAGCCGGCGCCGAGTTCGTCCATGGAGGCGATGGCCTCCAGGCGCTTTTCGGCATCGGGGGTCATCGAACGCTTGTCCGGCACCACCAGGTACGCATACGCGCGGTGGTGCGAACGGCCGACGCGGCCACGCAGCTGGTGCAGCTGGGCCAGGCCGAAGCGGTCGGCGCGGTTGATGATGATGGTGTTGGCGTTGGGGATGTCGATGCCCGATTCGATGATCGTGGTCGACAGCAGCACGTTGTAGCGCTGCTTCTGGAAATCCAGCATCACCCGTTCCAGCTCGCGTTCGGGCATCTGCCCGTGGGCGATGCCGATGCGGGCTTCCGGTACCAGCTCGGCCAGGTCGCGCTGCATGCGGCCGATGCTTTCCACGTCGTTGTGCAGGAAATACAGCTGGCCACCGCGCGCCAGTTCGCGCTGGAACGCTTCGCGCAGCAGCGCGTTGTCCCAGGCGGTGATGAAGGTCTGCACCGCCAGCCGGTTCGGCGGCGGGGTGGCGATGATCGACAGGTCGCGCAGGCCGGCCATGGCCATGTTGAGCGTGCGCGGAATCGGCGTGGCGGTCAGGGTCAGCAGGTGCACGTTGGCACGCATCGCCTTCAGTGCTTCCTTCTGGCGCACGCCGAAGCGCTGCTCCTCATCCACGACCACCAGGCCCAGGTCCTTGAACTTCACGTCGGGCTGCAGCAGGCGGTGGGTACCGATGATGACGTCGATGGTGCCGGCCGCCACCTTCTCCAGCTCGGCCTTGATCTCCTTGGTGCTCTTGAAGCGCGACAGCACTTCCACCCGGAGCGGCCAATCGGCGAAGCGGTCGCGGAAGTTGCGGTAGTGCTGTTCGGCCAGCAGCGTGGTCGGCACCAGCACGGCGACCTGCTTGCCGGCGCTGGCGGCCGCGAACGCGGCGCGCACGGCCACTTCGGTCTTGCCGAAGCCGACGTCGCCGCAGACCACGCGGTCCATCGGCTGGCTGCTGGCCAGGTCGCGCAGGGTGGCGTCGATGGCGGCGAGCTGGTCGGCGGTTTCTTCGAACGGGAAGCCGGCCGCGAACGGCTCGTACATCGCCCGGTCCACGTGCAGCGCCAGGCCGGCACGCGCGCGGCGGCGGGCCTGGATTTCCAGCAGTTCGGCGGCCACGTCGCGGACCTTCTCGGCCGCGCGGCGCTTGGCCTTGCTCCACTGTTCGCCACCGAGCGAATGCAGCGGCGCGGTTTCCGGCGACGCGCCGGAGTAGCGGCTGATCAGGTGCAGCTGGGCCACCGGCACGTACAGCCGGTCGCCCTTGGCGTATTCGATTTCAAGGAACTCGCCGGGCATGCCGCCCGCATCGAGCACGATCAGGCCACGGTAGCGGCCCACGCCGTGGTCTTCATGGACGATGGGCGCGCCTTCGGTGAGCTCGCCGAGGTCGCGGATGATCGCCTCGGGCTCGCGCCCGACCCGACGGCTGCGCCGGGTAGTGCCGGCGCGCTCGGGGAACAGCTGGCGCTCGGTCAGCACCGCCAGCGGCGGTGCGTCCAGCGCGAAGCCGTCTTCCAGCGGCGCCACGGTGATGGCAAACCGCTGGTTCGCATCGGCCAGGAAGGTCGGCAGGTCGGCCACCACCGGCGGTTTCAGTTCCGCCGACAGCAGCACTTCCAGCAACGCCTCGCGGCGGCCCGGTGAATCGGCGGCGATCAGCACCCGGCCGGGGTAGTGGCCCAGGAACGACTTCAGCGCTTCGCCGGCCGGGGCATCGCGCGCGGCCACCGGTAGCGGCGGCAGCGGCTGGTCGCCGAGCGGTTTGGCTTCGTCGATGCGCGGGTGGTCGGCGCTCCAGACCTCGATGCGCGGCAGCGTGTTCAAGCGCGCGCTGAAGGCCTCGGGGCTCAGGTACAGCTCGGTGGGCGCCAGCAGCGGCCGCTCCACGTCATGCCGGCGCTGTTCGAATCGGTTCTGGGTCTGGGCCCAGAACGACGCGGCCGCTTCGCCCACGCCGGGTGCGATCACCGGCAGCGCATTGGGCTGCAGGTAGTCGAACAGCGTGGCGGTCTCGTCGAAGAACAGCGGCAGGTAGTACTCCACGCCGGCCGGCGCCAGCCCGGACTTGAGGTCCTGGTACAGCGCGCTGCGCCGGGTATCCACGTCGAAACGCTCGCGCAGGGTGGCCAGCACCCGCGATACGCTCAGTTCGTCCAGCGGTACTTCGCGGCCGGGCAGCATCCGCACCGCATCGACCTTGTCCAGCGAACGCTGGCTTTCCGGGTCGAAGGCGCGGATCGAATCGATGTCCTCGTCCAGCAGCTCGATCCGCAGCGGCGCCTCGGCACCCATCGGGAATACATCGAGCAGGCCGCCGCGAACGGCGAAATCGCCCGGGTCCATCACCTGCGGCACGTTGCGGTAGGCGGCGGCCTCAAGCCGGCGCTTCTCCGCATCCAGGTCCAGGCGCTGGCCGACCTTCAGGTCGAAGCTGCCGCCGATGATGTACTTGAGCGGCGCCAGCTGCTGCAGCAGGGTCTGCACCGGCACCACCACGATGCCACGGCGCAGCGTGGGCAGCTGGTGCAAGGCGGCCAGGCGCTGCGAAATGATGTCCGGGTGCGGGCTGAAGGCGTCGTAGGGCAGCGTTTCCCAATCCGGGAAGGCCACCACCGGCAGGTCCGATGCGCTGCCCAGCAGGGTGCGCAGGTCGGACTCGATCTGGTTGGCGCCGTGGTTGTCGCGCGCGATGACCAGCAACGGCCCGTCATGCGTTTCCGCAGCGCGGGCGATGTACCACGCCAGCGCCGTGGGCGATGCGGGAGCGCGCCACCAGGCGCGGAGCTGCCCGGAACGGGGCAGCGGCGGTGCGGGATATGAGGTGCGTGACATGAGCGGTCGATTTTAGCAGACCGCCACGTGATGACCCCTTATTGGCCCGGATCGAGTTCCAGCACCATGCGCACCAGGCCGGGCGTGCCCTGCGGATGCGGGATGGCCTTGAAGCCCAGCGATGCGGCCAGCTGCTTCATGGGTTCGTTCGCTTCCAGCACGTCGCCGTACAGGTGGTCGAGGTACTTGCCGCGCCCCCACTTGACCAGCTTGCGCATCAGCTGCCGGCCGAGGCCCTGGCCGATGAGGAACCGGCTGATCAGGATGGCGTACTCCGCATCCTTCGTGCCCGGGATGATCGAGGCGCGCGCCAGCGCACCGACCACCGCGTCACCTGCAGGCAGGTTCTCCGCGGCGACCAGCGTGATCTCGGTCTTGGCGTTGGGATGGGTCAGCCGCTGCATCGCTTCGTCTGACAGCTCCTTGACCGATTGCGTCAGGCGGTCGCGGACTTCCTCCGGCCCGAACAGGCTGAAGGCTTCCTTCAACGGCGGACCGTCTTCCGGACGAATCGGGCGGATCAGCAGCTCATGGCCGCTGGGCGCTTTGAAAACTTCGTGCCAGGGCGGCATGCGGTTACGGGTAGCCATACCGGTGATTCCTTGGTGGTCTTCGGATTCTCGCATCCCCGGGGGCGCGTTCCGTGAACGAAACGCTCACGCCGTTCAGCCGGCGGTCGTGGCGTTACTCGGCCTGCTTGAGCCACTGCAGGCGGGTACTGGCGCCGGCTTCGCCCAGGTACTGCTTCAGCGCGGGCATGGCTGGAGCCAGCACCTGGTCGAACTGCCAGGGCGGGTTGAGCAACAGCATGCCACTGCCATTGAGCCGAAGGGGAGAGTCATCGGGCCGAACCAGTAGTTCTACTGTAAGCACCGACTTCACCGGCAGGGCACAGGCCTTGCGCAGGAAGTGCAGGATGGTGCGGCGCTGCTTGATCGGGAACCAGATGGCGAAGCTGGCCTGCGGCCAGCGCGCCAGGATCTCGCTCACCGAAGCGAGGATGCGCTGGTACTCGGCATCCTGGCCCTCGTAGGGCGGGTCGATCAGGACCAGGCCACGGCCGATCTTCACGCCGTTGGCCTTGGGCGGCAGCAGCGCCTTGTTCTGGGCGTAGCCGTCGGCGTGCAGTACCGCCACCCGGCTGTCGTGGGCGAACAGCGCCTTGAGCGAGGCCGCTTCGGCATCCTGCAGCTCGCACACGGCCATGCGGTCCTGCTCGCGCAGGGTCTGCGCGCTCAGCAGCGGCGAGCCGGGGTAGCTGATCATCGCGCCGACCGGGTTGTCGGCCTGCACCGCCTTGAGGTAACGCTCGACCACGGCCGGCAGCTTGGGCTGGGCCATCAGCCGCATCACCCCTTCCTCGGCCTCCAGGGTCTTGCGGCTTTCCTCGCTGGCCAGCAGGTAGCGGCCAGCGCCGCCGTGGGTGTCCAGCACGAAGAACGGGCTGTCCTTGCGCTTGAAGGTGTCGAGCAGGGCAAGCTGGACGATGTGCTTGAGCACATCGGCGTGGTTGCCGGCATGGAAGGCGTGGCGGTAATTCATCGGCGCAGTGTACGGGGCGGCGGCCCCAGCGGCTATGCTGCGCGCATGAACCGCCCCCTGCACAACGTCCTGGTCGTCGAAGACGAAGCCGCCATCGCCGATACGGTGCTCTACGCGCTGCGCAGCGAGGGCTACGGGGCCCGCCACTGCCTGCTGGGCGGGCAGGCGCTGCAGCTGCTGCGCCAGGAGCCGGTGGACGTGGTGGTGCTGGACGTGGGCCTGCCGGACATGAGCGGCTTCGAGGTGTGCCGCACGCTGCGCACCTTCAGCGACGTGCCGGTGATCTTCCTGACCGCCCGCAATGACGAGTTCGACCGGGTGCTGGGCCTGGAACTGGGCGCGGACGACTACGTGGCCAAGCCCTTCTCGCCCCGCGAGCTGGTGGCGCGGGTGCGGGCGCGGCTGCGGCGTGCCGTGGCAGCCCCCGCGGAGGCGGCTGGCTGGCAGCAGCACGGCCGCTTCGCGATCGACCGCGAGGGCCGCCGGATCCGTTTCGGCGAACAGCTGCTGGAGCTGACCCGCTACGAATACGCGTTGATGGCCGCGCTGCTGCAGCGCCCCGGCGCGATCCTCAGCCGGGGCCAGCTGATGGATCGCGGCTGGGATACCGATGCCGACAGCGCCGACCGCACCGTGGATACCCACGTAAAGACCCTGCGCGCCAAGCTGCGCGCTGCCGGCGCCGATCCCGACCCGATCCGCACCCATCGCGGCGTGGGTTACGCGCTGGAGGTGTAGCGTGCGGCTGGGGCTGAAACTGTTCCTGGGCTTCTTCCTGATCGTGGGCATCGCCGCGTTCTTCGTGATGCGCATCTTCGTCAACGAAGTGAAGCCCGGGGTACGCCAGGCGATGGAATCCACCCTGGTCGATGCAGCCAACGTGCTGGCGGAAATGGCCGCGGCCGACCTCAAGGCCGGGCACATCCGCAATGGCCCGTTCGTAGCCAACCTGGCCCGCGCGCAACGGCGCGACCCGAAGGCCATGGTGTGGCGCTTCCCCAAGCGAACGCTGGACTACCGGGTGACCATCACCGATGCACGCGGCATCGTGGTGTACGACTCCACCGGGCAGGACATCGGCCGCGACAACTCGCGCTGGAACGATGTCTACCGCACCCTGCGTGGGGAATACGGCGCGCGCTCCAGCCCGGAAACGCCCGGCGATGAAGTGCATTCGGTGATGCACGTGGCCGCGCCGATCCACGACCCGGCCGATCCCACCCGACTGATCGGCGTGCTCAGCCTGGCCCAGCCCAACCGCAGCATCGACCCGTTCATTGCCGCCAGCCAGCGCGCCATCCTGCAGCGCGGCGCGTGGCTGATCGGGCTGTCGGCGCTGATCGGGCTGTTGATGACCGCCTGGCTCATGCACGGGGTGAACCGGCTCAACCGCTATGCCAAGGCGGTCAGCGCCGGCGAACCGGTGCCGCCGCCCAAGCCGCGCCGCGATGAGATCGGCGACCTCGGCCAGGCGCTGGAAACCATGCGCCGCAAGCTGGAAGGCAAGGCGTACGTGGAGCAGTACGTGCAGTCGCTGACCCACGAAATGAAAAGCCCATTGGCGGCGATCCGCGGTGCGGCCGAACTGCTGCAGGAACCGCTGCCCGATGCAGACCGCGTGCATTTCGCGCGCAGCATCCAGGGCCAGGAACAGCGCCTGACCGAAACCATCGACAAGCTGCTGGCGCTGGCCGAAGTGGAACAGCACGGCTGGCTGCAGAAGCGTGAACGCATCGCGCTGGCACCGCTGCTGCAGGCCGCTGCTGATGCGGTAGCGATGCGTGCACAGGCGGCCGATGTCGAAGTGGACATCGAAGTCGCCGACGGCCTGGAGATCCACGGCGATGCCTACCTGCTGCGGCAGGCCCTGAACAACCTGCTGGAGAACGCGCTGGCCTTCTCCCCCCCGGGCAGCCGCATCCAGCTGGGTGCCTCGCGCGAAGGCGACGGCGTGGTGCTGCGCGTGGCCGACCGCGGCAGTGGCGTGCCCGAGTACGCACTGGAGCGCGTCTTCGAGAGGTTCTACTCGCTGGCGCGCCCAGCCACCGGCCAGCGCAGTTCCGGCCTGGGCCTGTCGTTCGTACAGGAAGTGGCGCGGCTGCATGGCGGCCAGGCAAGTCTGCGCAACCGCGAAGGCGGCGGCGCCATCGCGTCACTTCACATTCGCTTCAAATACACCACAAACCCCGCACACCGGCAGCGCTGAAGCTGGCACCCTTCCCAACCGAGGACGGGTGATGAAATCCCTGAAGATGCTGTTGCGGTTCGCCATCGTGGGCGGGCTGATCCTGTTGCTGCTGATTCCGCTGATGATGATCAAGGGCGTGATCAGCGAACGCGAGGCGTACCGCGACCAGGCCTACCTGCGCGTGGCGCAGAGCCGGGCCGGCGCGCAGACCCTGACCGGGCCGATCCGCGTGGTGCCGTGGACCGACACCCGCCAGGTCGAAGTCGTGGACGCGGCCGGTACCAAGAAGATCGAAACCCAGGTCGAGCAGAGCTACTGGCTGCAGATGCCGTCCAAGCTGGTGGTCGACGGTGGCATGCAGCCGGACGAGCGCCGGGTCGGGCTGTTCCGCGTGCCGGTCTATACCTGGAAGGCCAAAGTCAGCGCCGAGTTCAGCGACGACGACTACCCGGTGAAGGTGGGGCGGGTGTACGGCACGCCGTACCTGGCGGTGGGCATCGCCGATGTGCGCGGGTTGGTCGGCTCGCCCGATCTGAAGGTCGATGGCGAGGCGCTTACCCTGCAGCCGGGCATCGGCGATGTCACCGGCATCGGCAAGGGCCTGCACGTGCCACTGCAGGGCTTCACCGACAGCACCGGCGGCATGCTCAAGGGCAGCAAGGTGGACCTGTCGCTGGTGCTGGATGGCACCCGTTCGCTGGCGGTGGTGCCGGTGGGGGATGACAGCCGCATCGCCATCCGCTCGCCGTGGCCGCACCCGCTGTTCGGCGGCAGCTTCCTGCCCAATGAGCGCCAGGTGGGTGAGAAGGGTTTCGACGCGGAGTGGGCGGTGTCCTCGCTGGCATCGGAGGCACAGCGCCAGCTGCGCGACAACCGCGACGTGGAGCCGGAAACGGTGAGCGTGGAACTGGTCAACCCGGTCGACATCTATACCCAGGCCGACCGCGCCAGCAAGTACGGCATCCTCTTCATCGTGCTTACGTTCGTGGGCTTCATCCTGTTCGAGCTGATCAAGCGCCTGCGCATCCATCCGCTGCAGTACCTGATGGTGGGCCTGGCACTGGCGATCTTCTTCCTGCTGCTGCTGAGCCTGTCCGAGCACATTCCGTTCTGGGTGGCGTATGTGGTGTCTGCGGTGGCGTGTATCGGGCTGCAGGCGGTGTACCTGTCTGGCGTGTTGCGCAGCTGGGTGCGGGGGATGGGCTTCGCCGGCATGCTTACCGTGCTGTACGGCGCGCTGTATGGCTTGCTGGTGTCGGAGAACAACGCGTTGCTGATGGGGTCGCTGCTGCTGTTCGCGGTGCTGGCCACGGCGATGTGGATCACCCGCCGGATCGACTGGTACGAACTGGGCGCAAGCCTGAAGTGACGGCGATGACGACGAACTGGCATCGTCGCCTGCAGCAGCGCGCCAGCCGGGCCTTGCCAGCCCGGCTGGGGCGCTGTGCGCTGTTGGGGGGCGCCGAGGCGGCGCGGGGCTGGCCATCACCGCTGATGGCGTTGCCCGGTGCGCGTATCGCACCCGGCCTGGTGCGGTTCGCCTTGGCCGCGGAAACCCGTGACGCATTGTTGGCAGGCGGGCTGGACTATCTGCGCGATGCCCGCCATGCGCGTGGACCGCTGCATGGGGACGGCCCGCTGGGCGACTACGAAACCTGGCATGAGGGAACGGCTGCGATCGAGCGGGTCACCGGCAGCGTGTCGCTGGCATGGCCGCTCGGTGCACGGATCTACAGCAGCGTGTCCTGCGATGGCACCCGATGGCTGGCGGCACTGCCGGTCCAGGGCGAGCTCTGGTACGGCTGGCAACGGTGACGTAAACAACCGATGTGGACGTCGCTTCCGGCATCGAGATGCGCGGGGCGAAGTAGGCGGCACAAGGGGACGCTGGTATTGGCCACGGATCCGGTTAGGTTCCAACCCCTCGTCACCTCACGACACGACCATGCCGAACCTGACTCCGATCTGCATGGGCCACGTGGACAGCGGTGATGCGCGCGCGAGCACCCTGTCACTGTCCAGCGACGTACGCAGCGCCGGTCCGTCCACGATCCGCAATACGGATGCGTGGTGCCCTGACAGAACCTTGTGGCTCGACGGCGTACCCGGTCCAGCGTTGGATGCACTGTCGGCCGCGTTGCGGGAAGGCCCGCTGGATGCTCACTTTTTCCTTACCCTGGAACCGCGCTTCCACCGCACCGCCATGGCCGCGCTGATGGCGCAGGGGCTGGTGGATGATGCATTGCCCGGATTGCTGCCACGAGCATTGCCGGGCGCGCAACGCGCTGCGTGGCGCACCTGCCTGACCGCGCTGCTGACGCTGCCGCGCACGGCATGGGAGGTGGAGTGCGCCGGTCTGCGCGCGCAGCTGACCTGGGCGGCTGCCAGCACGAATTCGCTGCTGGCGGCCATGCGCGATGCGCTATACCGGCCGTTCGACATGCCCCGGCGCGAGTGGAATGCGCTCCTGCATGCCCAGCAGGCCCGCGGCGTGCACGACAGTCGCGAGGTGGCACGGCAGCTGCAGCCCTCAACGCCCGCCCACCGCGCGATCCAGCGCGACGATGCGCGTGGGCAGCTGTCGCGCTGGTTGCCGGCGTTGCCAGGCGCGCATCGGGAACGCGTCGTCGCGCAGGCTGCGGCCAAGGCCGCGCGCGATAGCACCCGGATCGATCCGCGCGCGGCCCTGCCTGATC
Organism: Stenotrophomonas sp. FBCC-B152; assembly: GCF_059134105.1. Lineage (NCBI taxonomy): Bacteria > Pseudomonadati > Pseudomonadota > Gammaproteobacteria > Lysobacterales > Lysobacteraceae > Stenotrophomonas > Stenotrophomonas sp. FBCC-B152. The sequence goes on from NZ_CP101442.1 coordinate 916,133, forward strand.
TGTTCGACGCGGTGGACCTGGACCATTGCGCGCTGGTCACCGATGCACAGCGGGCGTCGGTGCTGGCGGACCTGGAGCGGCTTGCCGGTGGGCACGCCGATCCGTTGCTGGCGACGAGCGGCGGTCCGGGGGATCGATTGGGGGGCTGGCTGCTGGCGGTGGCCGAGCACGTGGATCCCGCCGCGCAGCGGGCAGCAAGCCTGCGCGCGGCACTGGCCGATGCGTTGCTGTTCGTCGCATCGGCGGCGCCGCGCGTGCAGGGGTTGATTGCAGAACGCCTGCAAACCCCTGGAACCGCCGCGTCCGTCGCATCCCTGCGTGCCGCGCCGTGGCCAGCGCCCATTGTGCCGCCACCTGTCGCTGCGGTTGCATCCGGCGCCGCTGCGCGGGGCGGCGGGCGCGGCCTGCTGGCCTTGGCCGGCGGTCTGGTGGGTAGCGGGCTGGGCCTGGCCGGGCTGGGCTGGCGATGGGCATTCGGTGAGGCGCCAGGCGCTGCGCCGGACGCGGTAGCGAAAACGGTGGACCTGCTCGACGCATTGATCGAACGGGATGGTGGCGACTCGATCTGGCACGGCATCTGGCAGCGTGTGCAACGCCCACCGCCTGTATCGACGCTGGCCGCCAGCGTTGCCGACCTGCTTGAAGCAAACGATGTCGCGCACGAAGTCATCGCTGCCTTGGCGCCGCCACATGGAAATGTGGCGGCGGAGGTTCCCAGCCGTTCGCGCCGATCCGTCGCCAGCACCGAAGCCAGCCACGCGGGCGCGCTGGAGGCGGATGCGCGCGCGCAGCTGGAAGTCGCCAGCCGCTCGCTGATCGACATGGCCGGACAGGTACCCGAGCCTGGCATGGGCGATCTTGGCGCGCCCGCAGGACTGGATGTCGAGCTCACCCGCTCACGGATGTTGACCTGGGTGCAGTCCATGGGCCGCAACGCCAGCGCGCAGCACCACCGGTTGACCGCGGCGTGGCGGGACATCGTTGCATCGGAGCAGGCCCTGACGGCCGCCTACGAGGCGTTGCCGCAACTGGATGCCCACCTGGCGCAGCAGGTAGCGGCCGACCTGCGCAACGTGACCGGCAAGGCCATCGATCCGACCGGGATCTACCGCAACACCTTCCTGCTCAGTGAACCCTGGCCGGCATGGGAGGCCCACCAGCTGCGTCCTCCCGGTGCCACGTTCCGCAACCTGCACCACCGCCTTCCGTACGAACGACGCGTGCGCAGCGGCCTGGTCAGCGCGCACACGCTGGTCAGCGCGGCGCTGCTGCCGGTGGAGGCAGACAGCGTGCATACCGCCCTGTATTACCGGGGCGCGCCGGAAACCTATTTCCCCGTGCAGGAGTGTCGTGAGCTCACGCTGGCGCAGTTCACCCAGGCGGTGCGCGGCCGCAACTACCTGGGCGCGTTCCGCAGCTACTACGACAGCTGCGTGGAACAGGCCTGGCACGGCCACCCCAGCACGGGGTCGGAGCGCTTCCTGGCCGGGATCGGGCGCCGCCTGGCAGGCGCGGCGGTGCTGTTGAACGCCGCCGGGCACCTGAGCGACGAAGCTGCTTCAGTGATCAACGTGCTGGTCGGATTCCCCGCGCGGTTCGATCTCAACGAAGCCTCCAACGGTCGCGCGCTTGCGATGCCGGGGCGGCAGATCGACGTTCACGCGTTGGCGGCCAACGCCAGCGGCCACGGCGTGCCGCTGCACGGGGTGCTGCTGGTGACGGCCAATGCAACGCCCGAACAGCGCGAGCCTGTCACCCTGGTGATCAGTACCACGCGGACCCCACTGGTGGAGGCGTTCGGGTCCAGCGCCCAGGCGCTGCAGCAGCTGTCCAGCGAAGTGCCGCACCAGCTGTACGCACGGGTCGCCGCGAGCGAGCACGCGCGTTGGCAGAACGGCAGCCTGCCGGTGGTGCAGGCCTATGTGATCGAGGGCGACTTCCGCTGGGCGATGTTCCTGCAGGCACTGGAGCTGCGGCATGCGCAGCTGCGCCTGCCGGAGCGCACGCCGGCCCAGCTGCGTGAAGCCTTCAATGCATTGGATGCGTCATTGGCGCTGCAGCACCTGCCGGTGCCGGTGCCGGTCCTGGCCGGGGCCGGGGAGCTGGTGGCGCTGGATGTGGCGGGGCTGACCGCGCGGCGTGCGGCGCACTGGACGGCCCGCTTCCCGCCCGACACGCCCGGTGCGCTGCGCAACGCCGGCATGGAGGGCGCACGCTGGCTGCATGCGCTGAGCGTGGGGCGCGGCCTGCTCGAACGCGAGTACCCGATGCTGGTGCCATTCGTGCAGCAGCGGCTGGACGATGAAATCATGCGCCGTTACCGCATCGCCTTCGACAGCAGCTGCTGCTACGTGGTGGCCTTCAGTGGGGGCGTTGCCAGTGAGCAGGCCCAGAGTGGCTGGGTGCACACGCGTGCCCAGCGGCTGCAGGCGGCCAGTTTCGCCGAGTGTGCGATGAGCCGTGCCGACGGATTCGATGAAGCGTCGCCGCAGCGGCTGGGGCTGTACACCGCCGGGGACAGCGCCTACTTCGACGAGAACAGTGAAGTGGTCGGCCTGCAGGCGGGCCAGTTGCTGTCGATGGCGCGCGAGCTGGACGTGCAGGGCGACTACCTGGCCGCACTGGCTGCCTTCTGGCAGCGCCACGAAACCGAGGTGCTGACCACGTTGCGTGGCGGCTACCTGTACGCGTGCTGGCAGCAGCACGCGGAGGGCTCGCTGTCGCAACGGGGCATGCAGCTGGCGCTGGGCGTGTTCGGCAGCATGACCGCGGGCCAGTCGCAGCAGCCAGGCTACGTGCCGGTGCCGGCCAACGGCACGCACGCCGGCTGGCTGGAAATCCATGGCACGCCGTCGAGCGTGCTGCATATCGGCGACAGCCGTGGCCCGGAAGTGCTGCTGTACTTCGCGCACGACCGCAACCGCTTCCACGAGTTCGCCAACACGGCCGACATGACCGGCTGGATCGAGCGTGCGGTGGCCACCGAAGTGGGGCGGCGGTGGCTGGAAGGCGCGTTCGACCTGGCCGATCTGCAGGATGGCTGGATCTCCAACGGCGTGCATACGGCGCTGGGCAACGGCGCGCGGGCGATGTTCGGCACGGGCCGCGTGGCGGTGCCGATCGAAGGCGATGCCTCGCAGGCGCTGGTGCGTCGCCTGCGCGAGCGCTCACGGCGCGATGCGCAGACCTTGATGACCTCGCCGTGGGAGGCGTTCCGGCGCCGATGGCTGCCGCGGCTGGAACGCTTTGACGAGGCGGTGGGGGTGGCCAGCATCTTCATTCCCGCGCTGCTGCCGGTGGTGGCGATCGGCTCGGCGGCCGAGCTGGGCTTCGGGCTGGAAGAGGCCCTTCGTGGCGACACCGTCGAGCAACGGCGTGCGGGCGCCGGCGCGGCGGCCGGTGGCCTGCTCGGGCTGGCCCTTTCCGCGCCGCTGGGCACCCGACGGCTGGTCGCGCTCGCCGCGCGCGACGGCGCACGCCTGCAACCGGTGCTGCAGGCGCCGGTCTGGGAGCAGGCGGCCGACCCCCTGGAGCACCTGGCCGAGCGGTACGCACAACCGGTGGTGCTGGCCGGGTCGCGGGCCGCCGACAATGGCGTGCACGACTACCTGGGGCGGCAGTACATCGGCCAGGCCGGACACGCATACGAGGTGGCGTTTGACCGGGCCCACGGCACCTGGCGGCTGCAGAACCCGCAGCCGGGCAACTTCTACCACCATCCGGTGCGACTGAATGCCGACGGCGTGTGGGAACCGCACAGCGATGTGGGCCTGCGTGGCGGCGCGCCCAACAGCGGCGCGCGCCGCAAATCGGTGGAGCGCAGCTACCGGGGCTCGTTGAACTCGCTGGTGGAGCGGGCGCACTCGCGTTCGGTGGACAGCAGCTCGCAGGACTTCAAATGGGGCGTGGACCACTGGGAACGGGTGATGACGCCCGAAGAGGCCCATGAAACCGTGTCGCTGCAGCAGATGAAGGAGCTGTTCGTCTCCGGCTACCTCGACCCGGTGCAGCAGGGCGCGCTGTCGGTGATCATCGAGCGGCTGGACAACACGCTGCGCGCCGAGCACTACATCGTGGTCAACGAGGTGGTGCACGATTCGGTATACATCGCCGGGGGCGACTTCATTCCCGCTTCGCAGGCCCTGCTGGGCGAAGGCAACGGCCTGTCCGCGTCGGGGATGTGCACCGGCCTGTCGCGGATCATGGCCACGGCGATGGGGCAGGGCGAGGAAGTTCACGTGCTGGACCAGTTGCGCCTGGCGATCCGGGAGCCGGACACCGCACATGCCAGTGCACTGCGCGCAGTGGTCCGCGATGCGCAGGGGGCCGCATTGCAGCCGGGTTCGGTGTCGGCGGCGTCGTTGATCGGGGTCGATGCGCTGGCCGATTTCCTGGCCAACACCGCGCGCAGCAGCCAGTTCATCCTGAGCGGGGCCAAGCACAGCATGGCCTGCGCGGTAGTCGTGCTGGCCAATGGGCGGCGCGAATACCTGCTCTACGACCCCAACTTCGGCCTGATGCTGTTCAAGAAGCTGTCCAGGTTCAACCAGTGGGTGAACAACCTGTTCGGCTCGCGCTACTTCAGCCGGGCGGCGGCCCGCGCCCCCGGGGCCGGGGACAGCCGCGCCGAAACCCTGGCCGAGATGTACGGGGCGGTGGCCACGCCCGGCAGCACGCGGATGCAGTTCCACCTGCGCCAGATCAACCCCGGGCGCATGCAGGAGCAGGCGGCGGCGCGCGGCTGGGCCACGCTGTTCGAGCATGTCCGCTGACCCGCCGGGGCCGGGAACGCCGCCCCGGCCCCCTTTGCCGGCCGGGGCAGGTAAAATTGCCGGGATTCCCGTTCCCCCGAGCCTTCCATGACCTGCCGCACCCGTTTCGCCCCCAGTCCTACCGGCTACCTGCACATCGGCGGTGCCCGCACCGCGCTGTACTGCTGGCTGGAAGCGCGCCACCGCGGCGGCGAGTTCGTGCTGCGCATCGAGGATACCGACCGTGAACGCAGCACCCAGGGCGCGATCGACGCGATCCTGGAGGCGATGGAGTGGCTGGGCCTGAACTACGACGAAGGCCCGATCTACCAGACCCAGCGCGTGGCCCGCTACAAGGAAGTGGCCGAGCAGCTGATCGCCGACGGCAAGGCTTACTACGCCTACGAAACCCGCGAAGAGCTCGATGCGATGCGCGAAGCGGCCATGGCGCGCCAGGAGAAGCCGCGTTACAACGGCGCCGCGCGCGAGCAGAACCTGCCGTACCGCGACGATCCGAACCGGGTGATCCGCTTCAAGAACCCGCTGGAAGGCACGGTGGTGTTCGACGACCTGATCAAGGGCCGCATCGAGATCGCCAACAGCGAGCTCGATGACATGGTGATCTTCCGTCCTGATGGCTTCCCCACCTACAACTTCGCGGTGGTGGTGGACGACTGGGACATGCGCATTTCCGAAGTGATCCGCGGCGATGACCACATCAACAACACCCCGCGCCAGATCAACCTGTACGAAGGCATCGGCGCGCCGGTGCCGAAGTTCGGCCACATGCCGATGATCCTGGACGAGCAGGGCGCCAAGCTGTCCAAGCGCACCGGTGCGGCCGACGTGATGCAGTACAAGGACGCCGGCTACCTGCCCGACGCGCTGCTGAGCTACCTGGCCCGGCTGGGCTGGTCGCATGGCGACCAGGAGCTGTTCAGCCGCCAGGAGCTGATCGACCTGTTCGACGTGACCAACTGCAATTCCAAGGCCTCGCGCCTGGACATGGCCAAGCTGGGCTGGGTCAACCAGCACTTCCTGAAGAGCGAAGACCCGGCCGCCATCGCCCCGCACCTGGTCTACCAGCTGAACAAGCTGGGCCTGGACCTGGGCGCCGGCCCGGCCCCGGCCGACGTGGTGGTGGCGCTGCGCGACCGCGTGCAGACCCTGAAGGAAATGGCCGAAAAGGCGGTGGTCTGGTACCAGCCGCTGGTCGAATACGACGAAGCGGCGGTGGCCAAGCACTTCAAGCCGGGCGCGGAACTGGCGCTGGGCAAGACCCGCGAGCTGCTGGCGGCGCTGGGCGAGTGGACGCTGGACGGCGTTGCGGCCGCCCTGCACGACGTCTCGGCGGTGCTGGAGATCGGCATGGGCAAGGTGGCGCAGCCGCTGCGCGTGGCCATCACCGGCACCCAGGTCAGCCCGGACATTTCGCAGACCGTGTTCCTGGCCGGGCGTGAAGAGGCCTTGAAACGGATCGACGTCGCACTCACTAAAGTACCGACGGCCTGACCACAGGAGACCGCGCATGTCCGCCAAGACCGCTTGTACCGCCCCACACCATCACGTTCACGACGCTTCGGACTTCGTGAAGGTGGTGGAGCGCGTGTGCACGGAACGCGGACTGCGGCTGACGCCGATCCGCGCCAACGTGCTGCGGCTGATCGCCGAGGCCGGCAAGCCGGTCAAGGCGTACGAGCTGCTGGAATGGGTGCGCAGCGGCAAGGGCGTGGGCGCTGACGCCCCGCCCACCGTGTACCGCGCGCTGGATTTCCTGATGGCCAACGGCTTCGTGCACAAGCTCGAATCGGTGAACGCCTTCGTGGCCTGCCACCACCCCAGCAGCGCGCAGCATTCGGTGCCGTTCCTGATCTGCAACAGCTGCCACAGCGCGGTGGAGCTGGAAGACCGCGACATCGTCAGCCAGCTGGAAAAGCGCGCCAAGGAACTGGGCTTCCAGCCGCAGGCACAGACCCTGGAAGTGCACGGCCTGTGCGCCCGCTGCGCGGGGTAAAGCCGCACCCGATCACGGCGTGCGCGTCGGCTCCGCTGCGGTATCGACCCGTACGACGACCGACATGCCGGGACGCAATCGCGGCGCCAGCTCCTGGTCCGGATCGATCGCGATCCGCACCGGCAACCGCTGCACCACCTTGGTGAAATTGCCGCTGGCGTTGTCCGGGCGAAGCACGCTGAATTCCGAACCGGTGGCCGGGGCAATCTGCTCGATGTGGCCGTTCAACCGTTCCCCGTCGAAGGCATCCACCGAAAACGACGCCGGCTGGCCGATGCGCATGCGCCAGGTCTGGCCTTCCTTGAAATTGGCCACTACCCACAACGTATCCGGCACCAGGAACAGCAGCTGCGAACCGGCGGTGACGTACTGGCCCAGCCGCACCGAGGCTTCGCTGACCTGACCGTCGCGCGGGGCATGGATGACCGTGTTGGCCAGGTCGATGCGGGCCAGTTCCAGCTGTGCCTTGGCGGTTTCCACGCCGGCTTCCAGGCTCTTGCGCGCCACCTGGGTGGAGGTGAGCGTTTCTTCGGCAATGCGGATCTGCGCCTGCGACTGCTGCACCGAGGATTGCGCGGCCTGCGCGCTGGTGCGGAACTTGTCGCGGTCATTGAGCGCCACCAGTTGCTGGTCGGCGAGTTCCTCGTAACGCTTGAGCTCCACGCGCGAGCGCGCCAGTTCCGATTGGCCCGCCGACAGCGCCGCCTGCGCCGCACCGATCTGCGCGCGGTTCTGTGCCTGCGCCTGGTCGGAGTTGGCCAGCGCGGCGATCGCGCTGTCCAGGTTCGCCTGCGCCTGCGCCACCTTCTCCTTGTAGATGCGGTCGTCGATGCGCAGCAGCGTCTGGCCCTGCTTCACATGCTGGAAGTCCTTCACCAGCACCTCGGTGACATAGCCGTTGACCTGCGGCGCCAGCACCGTGATCTGCCCGCGCACATAGGCGTTGTCGGTGCTCACCCAGCTGCTGTTGAACGGCCACAGCGACCACGCGCGCAGGATCAGCGCGATGCCGATCAACGCCACCACGATCATCACCACCACGCTGCGCCGGCTGGGCTTGAGGTACTTGGGGGCACTGCTGGGCGCCGCGGCGGCGGCCGGCGCAGCCTGTGCGGCCACCGGCGCGGCATCGGTGGGCACCGGCGGGTTCACGTCATCAGGATGGTCATCGCGCGGAGGCGTAGTGGACATGGAAAGACCTATTGCAGGGAAACGGGGCGGGGATGGCGCTTGCGCCACTGCTTGAGCACGGCGGTGCGCACCGACAACAGCAGCAGCCAGCCCAGGAAGATCAAGGCAACGCGTCCGCTCAACGAGAACACGTCGTTGAAGCCGCGCACGTTGGCCTCGCGCCGGGTGATCTGCGCCAGCTGGGCGGTGCCCTGCGCACTGCGCTGCACCGGGTCGGTGAGCAGCGGCGTGTACAGCTGCTGTTGCAGCTTCAGGCGCTGCGCGACCACGCCGTCGGAGGGATCGAGCTGGCTGACCAGCGCGCTGGAATAGACCTGCTCACGGTGCACCTGGTAGGTACCCAGGACCGCCGAACCGGCCAGCCCGCCCAGCGTCTGGGTGATCGACACCGTGACCAGGAAGGTGATCATGTGGTCGGTACCCTGTTTCAGGGCCTGGGTGATGCCGAGCATGATCAGTGGGCCCATGAACATGCCCGACCCCATTGCCGCCAGGAACTGGCTGAGGAAGAAGTCATGCGGCCGGTCCTGGCTGGTGCGACTCTGGTCGAGCAGGGCGGCACTGCCCAGCAGCAGGATGGCCATCAACAGTTGCGCGATGATGCGCTTGGGCCCGAAGGTGAGCGAACTGGTGGCGATGCCGGTGATCACCCCGGCCAGGATCACCGCGAACAGCGGCCGCATCTGGTCCGGACCCATGCCCAGCTGGCGCATCAACCCGACCACGCCATAGGACTGTTCAGTGGTGAGGAAACGCAGCAGGAAGGCGCCGACGATGAAGTGCAGCATCGGCAGGCTGGCCAGCCAGCGGATCTGCAGCAGCGGATTGCGCCGGTAGTGTTCGACCACCAGCCCGGCGGTGCCCAGCGTGATCGATGCGATCATCGCCCAGCCCAGCCAGGGTGTGTCCAGCCACCAGCGCAGCGTGCCCTGGGCCAGCACCACCACCAGCAGCGCCACCGCCGGGGCAAACAGGGCGAAGCTGAGGAAGTCCATCGGCTCGAAGACTTTGATCTGCGCGCCCGGCGGCAGCTTGAGCATCACCACGGCGGCGAAGGCGCACAGCGCGAGCCCGGCTTCGAACAGGTACAGATTGTGCCACTGGCCGGTGTCGATCAGGCCGGGCGATACCAGCCAGGCAATGGGCACCGCCATCTGCGAAATCCCCACGCCGATCACCAACAGGTTGCCGGTATAGCGCCGCGGCAGCGACTGCAGCATGTACAGCGTGCCCAACGTGCTGCACGCCGCACCGGCGAAGCCGCTGGCCGCACGCATCATCAACGTGGTCTCGAAACTGCCCACGAACAGATGCAGCACCGCCAACGTGGCGTACAAACCCAGCCCGATTTCGGCGAACAGGCGGATGCCGTACTGCTGGCGGAACTTGAAGGCCAGCAGGTTGGCGGTGACGTTGACCATCGCATAGGCCGCCACCAGCCAGCTGCCCTGGGTCGGGGTAAGCCCGAGCTGGCCCTGCAGGAACGGGAGGTTGGCGGTGACCAGCGCGCTCCCCAGCCCGCCGGTGATGCCTACCAGCAATGCGACCAGCGCATAGGCGACGCGGCGGTGCGGCGGGTGCCACGGCATCGATGCCGAGCCAGGCAGGGTCGGCTTTTCGTGTTCCTCCCAGTCCGGGATCGGCTTGAGGTACTCCGGCATCAGCGGCCCCCGTCGACCTGTCCGCCCAGCCCTCCGCGCAGCAGTTGCAGGGCGCGCCCGGCCAGGCGCGCGCGTTCTTCGCGGGTCTTGCCGCGCAGTGCGGCGCCCAGCATGCTCGAAATCAGCGAAAAATCGGCCGCCTGCAGGTCCGGGCGGCACAAGCCGGCGTCGATCGCGCGCTGTATCGGCGCCTTGAGCAGGCCGTGCACGGTCTGCCGCGCGGCCTTGATCGTGGGTTCGTCGGGGTCTACCGCGCGCCAGTAATCGGCCAGCGCCGGCGACTGCACGATCCGCGAGGCCATGCCCTGCAGTACCTCGAACAAGGCGTCGTCGCGGTCGCCCAGGGTTTCCACCTGGCGCGCGATGCGGGCCACGGTGCGGTCCAGCAACGCTTCGATGAGCGCGGTGCGGTCGGGGAAGTTGCGATAGAGGGTGGCGCGACCAACCTGGGCCTTTTCGACCACCAGGTCCAGCGGTGCGGTCACGCCATGCTGGCCGAACACGCTGTCGGCGGCATCGAGGATCAGGGCGCGGCGGGCAGCCGCATCGGCACGTTGACTTTGCATGGGCTATTTTCGGACAGGAATGTCCGCAATGGAAGCCGGTCGGGCGATACCGGTATGAGGCCGCTCTGCTTGGTCAACGAGGCGTGAAGTCAGCGCGTGCCCGGAACCGCATGGCACCCGTAGCGGGCCTCGCGGATCGGCAGGTTGATCACCGCCGCCAGCGCGGCCAGGGCCATGTCGGCGTACCACATCCACAGATAGTTGCCCGAGTGGGCCAGCGCCAGCCCGCCCAGCCACGCGCCGAAGAAGCCGCCGAGCTGGTGCGAGAGCAGGGTCAGGCCGAACAGGGTGCCCAGGTAGCGCGGGCCGAACAGCTTGCCGACCAGGCCGGCGGTGGGCGGCACCGTGGCCAGCCAGGTGAAGCCCAGCGCGGCGGAGAACACATAGAAGGTGAGCGCGGTGGGCGGGGCCAGCAGGTAGGCGCCGATCATGGCCGCGCGGCTGGCATACATCCAGAACAGCAGGTACTTCATGCGGTAGCGCTGGCCGAGTGCGCCCACCAGCAGGCTGCCGGCGATGTTGAACAGGCCGATCAGGGCGATGGAGGTGGACGCGACCGTCGGCGACAGCCTACACAGTGCGATCTCGCCGGGCAGGTGGGTGACCAGGAAGGCGATGTGCAGGCCGCAGGTGAAGAAGCCCAGGTGCAGGTACCAGTAACTGCGGTCGCGCGCGGCCACGTGCAGCTGGGCGCGCAGGCCGCCCTCATCGGTGGTACCGGCGAAGGCATGGTCGCCGGGACGTCGCCGCAGCGGCCAGGCCAGCGGCAGCGACAGCAGCGCGGCGGCGGCCATCACCCACATCGCGCGCGCCCAGCCGGCGCTGCTGATCACCCACTGCACCAGCGGGGCGAACACGAACTGGCCGAGCGAACCGCCGGCGTTGATCAGGCCGGCGGCGAAGGAGCGCTTTTCGGCCGGCAGGCGATGCGCGGTGGCGCCGATCAGCACCGAGAAGCTGCCGGCCCCCGCACCGGCGGCCATCAGCAGGCCCAGGGTAAAGCTCAGCCCCAGCGGGCTGGTCAGCAGCGGCGCCAGCACCAGGCCCGCAACCAGCAGAAGCGTGCCGCCCAGCAGCACCGGCCACGCTCCGCGCTGGTCGGCCACCGCGCCGAACACCGGCTGCACCGCGCCCCAGACGAACTGCCCGATGGCCAGCGCGAAGCTGATCTCGACGATGCTCACCCCGGTGCTGCGGTGGATCGGGTCCACGTACAGCCCGGACGTCTGCCGCACGCCCATGGTCACCATCAAAATGGCCGAGGCCGCCACAAGCAGCCCCCAATGCATGCGCGGGGCAGGGGACGCTGGATGCATGGGCCGTTCCGGGTCGGTGGGTTTTCCGGATTGTACGACCAAAAAAACGGGGGCCCTGGGGCCCCCGAAGGTCAGACATGGACCCCAGTGGGGATCAGAAGTAGGCGCGGATGCCGAACGCAACGCCGCGACCCGGCAGCGGCGAGTAATCCCGCAGCAGCGAGGTGTGCGCACGCGCCTCGCGGTTGGTCAGGTTGTTGCCGTCCAGGAACACCTCGTAGCTGTTGCTGTCCGAGCGGTCCCAGCGGTAGGCAAAGTGCGCATCAACCAGCGTGTAGCCGGCGCTTTCCGCTTCGTTCTGCGCGGTGTCCTTCTGGCTGCTGTAACGCACCGCACCCACCGAGGCACGCCAGCCGTCACGCGACCAGCGCAGGTCGGCGCCGACGCGGGCCGGGGAGATACGCGGCAGGTAACCGCTGTTGGCCAGGTCCACGGTGTAGTTGTGGTCGTGATCGCCGTGCGGCACGGCGATGTCCACGCTGCGGCTGCCGCTGCCATCCAGTTCGGCCTTCACGTAGTCGCCGAACACGCGCAGGTCCCAGTCGCCGCTGTTGCCTTCGAAAAGGTGCACCAGCGCTTCGGCTTCGGCGCCCTTGAAGGTGGCGTCCTGCTGCGTCCACAGGCGCACCGGCAGGCTTTCGACAACGCCGGTGTCGGCCAGGTAGATGAAGTCCTTGAACTTCGTCTGGTAGATGGACGCGGAGAAGTCGAGGCGGTCGCTGTGGGTGTGGATGCCGAGTTCGACGCGCTGGCCGCGTTCGGTCTTCAGGTTGGCATCGCCGATTTCCAGCGAACGGGTGGCAATGTGCGCACCGGCCGCGTAGAGCTCTTCATTGGTCGGCGCGCGCTCGGAACCGTCCACGCCGAAGCGCAGGTCGACGGCGTCGTTGAGCTTCCAGATACCGGCGGCCGAGAGGTTGGTGGCATCGAAGGTACGCGCGCGGTAGTCGCCGGTCGGGTCCAGCTTGACCTGGTCGTGGCGGCCGCCCAGTTCCAGCTTGAACGGGCCGAACTGCTTTTCCTGCAGCACGAACAGGCCCACGTTGCGGGTGCCGGTATCAGGCACGAAGGCTTCTTCGCCCTTGGCGCCGAAATCGCTGTTGCCGAACTGCAGGCCGAACGCGCCGTCCCAGCCGCCGATCTGCTGCTGTACGGCTTCCAGGCGGGCTTCGACGCCGCGGTTGGTGAAGCGGGTGGACGGGGTGCCGGCTTCCAGCTCGACGTGTTCGTAGTCGGTGTAGGCGGTGCGCAGGTTGATGTTCTTCAGGAACGAGACCGGGTTGTAGATGCCGCCCTTGGCTTCGAAGCGGTTCTGCACCATGTCGATGCGCACGTCGTGCTCGTCGCCTTCTTCTTCCTCGTCGCCATGGTCATGATCATGGTCATCGTCGGCATGCACGTGGGCGCCGTTGGGAATGCCGTAGTTGGTGCGGTAGGTGCTGGCCGACGCACCGAAGTAGCCGCCTTCGCCCAGCCAGGTCGCGCCGACGCCGCCGGCGCGGGTGCGGATGGAGCTGTTGTCCAGGGTGCCGCGGCGCGGCTCGTCGGTGTCGCCTTCTTCATGGTCGTGGCCGCTGTGGTCTTCCAGGCCGTCGATCACGGCGTAGCCGGGAATGCGGTAGTCATCGCCGTTGCGGACCAGGCCGTCGACATGCAGCACCCAGTTGCCGTTCACGCCATCGAGCCGGAACATGCCGCTGCGTTCGTCATTGACCGAGTTGCCGCGCACTTCGGCGCGTCCGCTGAGCGGGCGGTCGGGCAGGTCGCGTGCGATGCGGCCATCGACCACGTTGACCGCGCCGCCGATGGCGCCACTGCCGAACAGCAGGGTGGCCGGGCCCTTCAGGACTTCGATCTGGTCGGCCAGGAACGGTTCGATGCTGGTGGCGTGGTCGGCGCTGACGGTGGAGGCATCCATGTTGCCCATGCCGTTGGAGAGCACGGCCACGCGCGGGCCTTCCTGGCCGCGGATGATGGGGCGGCCGACGCCGGGGCCGAAGAAGGTGCTCTGCACGCCGGGCAGCTTGGCCACGGTATCGCCGAGGGTGCCGGCCTTCTGTTCGTCCAGGCGCTCGCCGGCGAGCACGTCCACGGGCCGTGCCAGCGATTCGGCATCGCCCTGCAGCGGGGTGGCGGTGACCTTCACTGCGGACAGCTCGGTCAGGTGGTGGTCACGCTCGGCGGCATCGTCGGCGGCAAAGGCCAGGGTGGGGAGCAGCGCAGCGGCAAGCGCCAGGGACAGGGCGTGCGGCTTGAGGGAACGGGAAGAGCGCATGGGCAGAGGGTCCGTCGGTCGAATTGTTACAATGTATCAATGGTGGGGCGCGCCAATCCCGTCAAATCGGGAGGGTGGAACCGGGTGGGGCAGGGGGAGGGAGTGCGCGTCGGGATTGATGTTATATTATTCCATAACGCTTCGCCGACCCTGCTGGAAGTCATGCCCCTGTTCTCCCGCCTCCGTCATCTGTTGGATCGCTTTGGTGCCACCGGCTCGCTGCTGTGTGCGGTGCACTGCGCCGTGTTGCCTGTCCTGCTGGCGGCGGCCCCCTCACTGGGGCTGTCGGTATGGCTGGGCGACGGGGTGGAACTGGCGCTGGTCAGCTTCGTGACCCTGCTGGGGCTGTTCAGCCTGGTGTGGGGCTATCGCCGCCACGGGGCGCTGCGCGCGCTGGGGTTCCTGGTGCCGGGCCTGACGGCGCTGTGGGCGGGGCTGCTGTACGGGCCGCTGCACCATTCGGCGGTGCCACATGCGGTGGTGATGACGCTGGGCGGGGTGCTGGTGGGTGTTGCGCACCTGGTCAACCTGCGCCTGAACCACGGGCACGTCCATGATGCGAGCTGTGCGCACTGAGGCGCTGTGGTAGGCTTTCCGATCGTGCGCGGGGGCGTCTGCAAGGGCGGGCCCGCCGAACCCGTGTCAGCACGGGGTAATCAGATTTCAGACTAAGGAGTTGACGACATGGGTAAGGGTGACCGCAAGACCGCCAAGGGCAAGCGCTACAACGCCAGCTACGGCAATTCGCGTTCGCACGCGGTGAGCAAGGTGGCCGTGGGCGCAGCTGCGCCGGTCGCCAAGAAGACCGTGGCCAAGGCCCCGGCAAAGAAGGCCGTGGCCAAGAAGGCTGTTGCCAAGGCCGGCTGAGTTTCGCCAGGTCTGACGAAAAACGCGGCGCTTGCGCCGCGTTTTTTTTTGGTCTTTTGAAGCGGCGTGATTGCGGACAACGGTGTGATTGCGGTCAACCCGGTAGTGCCGGGCCCTGCCCGGCAGCTTCATGCATTTGTGCGAACAGCCGGTGGTCATCGCATGGCCTGAGCTGGGCCGGCGGGTGCGGGTTTGCGGGACACGCCGTGAATCCGTCCTTGGAGGCTTGGCAAAAACATCCATGTTTTTGACAGTCCCGCAAACCCGCCCCCGCCGACCCTCGACGGTGTGTCGGTGGCCACGGAAGATCAACGGCGGTGTCGATCATTTTCATGCGTTACCGGACGCTGGCGCGTTCCGTGCGTTCGTTCGGGAACCGAACCTACCAGCAACACCGCGTAGGGACACGCCATGCGTGTCTGATTTTCGTATCCGCACGCGACCATCTGTCGGGGCGGCCCGTCGGCCTCCCCGGCTCGTAGCAACTGAAACGCTGCCGTTCGCTCCAACCCATCAGCAATCGAAATCACTTCAACGCAGGAACCAGCGTCTCGGGATTGCCATCGTTCGGGGCGGCCGGAATGCCGAGCAGGCGCGTCATCAACGGGTAGACGTCGACGTTGTCGAAACCGCGCAGGTTCGCCCCCTGTTTGAAGGACGGACCCCGGGCGATGAAGATCGCGCGCATGGAGGGTAGGGCGTTGTCGTAGCCGTGCGAGCCGCGGCCGCCCGGTTCGCGCTTGGCCAGGCGCTCGCGGCTGAGTGCGTTCCAGCCTTCGTGCATCTGGCACACGATCGGGGGGATGCGCGGGTTGCTGCCGTATTCCCAGCGCTCGGGCAGGGTCTGGCGGGTCCAGCAGTCGTAGGTAGCATGTGCGCCCAGCAGGATCTTCTCGGCCTGCTGCTGCTTGCCCGGCAGCGGCGCGAAGCCGATCGACTGGCCCAGCGATACGTCCTTGGCGATGGACGGATCGACCATGTCTTCCACCGCGATGGTGTGGCCGTCCGGCACGCTGGCCATGCCGTGGTCGGACAGCACGATGAGGTTGGTGGTGGCGTCCAGCCCGCGTGCCTTCAGGCCGTCAAGCAGGCGGCCGATGGCGGTGTCCACGGCGACGATGGCTGCGGCGTATTCGGGCGAATCCGGGCCGTTGTGGTGGCCGGCCTTGTCGACCTGCTCCATGTACAGGGTGACCAGGCGCGGTGCATCGGCATCGGTCTGGCCGAGCCAGCCCAGGACCTGGTCGACGCGGTCGGCGAGTGGAACGTCGGCGTCGTACACGCGCCACTGGCTGGGGCGCACGCCCTGGATCGCCGCTTCGCTGCCCGGCCACGACCAGGTGGCCGTGCGCAGGCCGGCCTTTTCCGCGCCGACCCAGATCGGTTCGCCGCCCCACCAGCGCGAATCGGTCACCGCATCGCGCAGGTTGAGCTGAAACCGGCCCAGCGTTTCTTCCTGCATGCTGTTGTGGATGATGCCGTGGTGGTTCGGGCGCAGCCCGGTCACGATCGTGTAGTGGTTGGGGAAGGTCAGCGACGGGTACGACGGCGTCATCCACTGCGCGCGCACGCCGTCGTGCACGATGCGCTGCAGGTTCGGGGTGATGCCACGGTCCAGCATGTCCGCGCGCAGGCCATCGATCGACACCAGCAGCAGTTTCGGTGCGCTGGCCGCCACGGCGGTGGCGTCCGCTGCGGCTGCGGTCGGCGGGGTGGGCGGGACGCTGGCACAGCTGCTCAGCGCGAGGGCGGCGGCAAGCGCCAGCGACAGGCGGACGGAAATCATCCGTCCATCATAGTTCGCCGCGGTGACGTGGCGAAGACAACCAATGGCAGGGTCAGGCGAACAGCGGCTGCGTGCGCGATTCGAGGTCGAGCAGCGCGGCCTTGGTTTCGATGCCGCCACCGAAGCCGGTCAGTGCGCCGCTGCTGCCGATCACGCGGTGGCAGGGCAGCACGATCGGCAGCGGGTTGCGCCCGTTGGCTGCGCCGACCGCGCGGCTGGCGGTGGGCTGGCCGATGTGGCGTGCCAGCTGCACGTAACTCCAGGTATCGCCGAACGGAATGTCGGCCAGCGCCCTCCATACCCGCAACTGGAACTCGGTACCGTGCGGGGCCAGGGGAAGTTCGAATGCGCTGCGCTCGCCGCGCAGGTATTGCAGCAGCTGCGTGCGTGCATCGCGCAGCGCATGCGCATCGCGCTGCCACTGCGCGCGGCCCTTGGCGTCGTAGCGGTTGTTCTCGAACAGGATGTGGTGGATGCCCTGGCTGTCGCCGGCCACGGTCAGCGCGCCGATGGGGCTGTCGAAGGTGTCGTAGAGCAGGTTCATGCGGTTACTCCGAAGCGGACGTGGCCAGATGCCACAGGTGCAGCACGGCGTAGGCACGCCAGGGCCGCCAGGCCTGCGAGCGGGCCTCGGTGGCGCGCTCGCTCAAGCGGGTATCGCCGCCGAGTACCTGCTGCAGCACCAGGTCGCCGGCGGGGAAGGCATCGGGCAGCGCCAACGCACGCAGCGCGATGTAGTGCGCGGTCCACGGCCCTATTCCGGGCAGGGCCACGCAGCGTTCGATGAAGGTGTCCAGGCGCTGGCCGGCATGGAAATCCAGCCTGCCGTCGGCCACGGCGGCGGCTACCGCGCGCACGGTGGCCGCGCGGGTACGCGGCAGGCCGATGCCTTCCAGCGGCGCCTCGGCCAGCTGTTCCGGCGTGGGGAACTGGCGGTCCAGCCCCTCGGGCATGCCTTCCAGCGGGGTGCCGAACCGGTCGACCACGCGCCGCGCCAGGGTGATGGCCGCCGCCACGCTGACCTGCTGGCCCAGCACCGCGCGCACCGCCACTTCGAAGCCATCCCAGCCGCCGGGTACGCGCAGCCCGGGGCGTTGCGCGATGCCGCGCGCAAGCAGCGGGTCCTGGCCAAGCGTGGCGTGCACGATGCGCAGGTCCGCATCCAGGTCGAAGATGCGCCGCACCCGGCGCACGATGCCGGGGATCGCGCGCGGGTCGACCTGGCCCAGCTGCAGCAGCAGCTCGGGCCGGCGCGGATCGGCGCTGACCCGGATCACCGAGGGGCGCTCGGCCGGGCCGATCACGCGCTGGTAGCTGCTGTGGTCGATCTGCTCGATGCCCGGGATGCAGCGGCGGCGCAGGAAGTCCAGCATCGCGGCGAAATCCAGCGGCGGCCGGTAGCCCAGGCGCAGGGTCAGCGCGCCGTCGGCCAGCACGCCGCGCTGGCGCCGGATCGCGGTGGGCGGCATGCCGCAGCCTTCCACGAACGCGGCGTTGAAGCGGCGCAGGCTGTTGTAGCCGGCCGCCATGGCAACGTCGGTGACCGGCAGCGCGGTTTCGGTCAGCAGCTGCTTGGCCAGCAGCAGCCGGCGGGTGGCGTGGATCTGTGCCGGGGCCGCGCCCAGCCGCGCCACGAACAGCCGCTGCAGCTGGCGCGCGCTCAGGCCGAGCCGGGCGGCCAGGTCGCCCACCGCCGCATCCTGCAGGAAGCCATCGTGGATCAGCGCCAGGGCGCGCTGCAGGGTTTCGTTGCTGAGTGCGTCCTGCGCCTCCGGGGCCAGCTCCGGCCGGCAGCGCAGGCAGGGGCGGAAGCCCGCCGCCGCGGCAGCGGCCGCCGTGGGGTAGTAATCGACATTGACCGGCTTCGGCGCCGGCGCCGGGCAGACCGGCCGGCAGTAGATGCCGGTGCTGCGCACGGCAGTGAAGAACACGCCGTCGAAGCGCGCATCGCGGGCCAGGCGGGCGCTTTCGCAGGCGGCGTAATCCAGGGGCAGGGCGGTGTCCATGGGGCCCAGTCTATGCGCCTGGCCGGGGCCCGGCTCGCCGTTTTCGGACAGCAATGCCGGGCACGCCCGGTGCGGTTCAGGGCAGGTTGCCGCGATGCCGGCCGGGCGCACTAGACTGTGCCTTCATGTGCCGTTTTCGGCACGCCCTTTGTCTGGAAGCCGGGTGTCCATGCTGCTCAAGTCGTGCGGGTTGTTGCTGTTGTGCCTGGGGCTGGCCGCCTGCAGCCAGCTGGAGAACCCCGGCAACGTCACCGCCGCCGACAAGGCGGTGCGGGCGCAGACCGCCGACGGCGACCACATGGTGTCGTTCAACGCCGCCGATGCACCGCCCGCGCCGCCGCCGCCGCCGCGCAAGGGCGAGCAGGGCTGGCCGACGGTGGCGCTGGACAACGGCAAGGCCTGGCTCAGCTGCGACACCGAGTACGCCAACGAAGGTGGCGATGGCGCCGCGCTGGAGGCGCTGGACCGTGCCAGCCTGGAAGCGGCCATCGCCCCGTGCGTCGAACGTGGCCTGTTGCGCGTGCGGTACGCGGGCAAGATCAATCCCGGTTTCGCCGAACTGGTGACCCGGATCGCACTGGTGGCCGATGCCCAGCGCGTCTCGCGCCGCATCCTGGACCTGGATTCCAGCGGCGGCCAGGTGGAGGCGGCGATCGTGGCCGGCGACCGCATCGGCGAATCCAACTGGACCATCTGGGTGCGCGAAGGCTCGGTCTGCCACAGCGCCTGCGTGTTCGTGCTGGCGGCCGGCGACAACCGGCTGGTGTCGGGCAAGGTCGGCATCCACCGGATGATGCGGATCAGTTCCAAGGCGACCTCGCGCGCCGAGCTCAACCTGGAACTCCACGAGGTCTACGACAACGTCAAGGATTACCTGCAGCGCAACGGCGTGGCGGTGGGCGTGGCCGACCTGATGATGACGGTGCCCAACCGCAGCCTGCGCCTGCTCAGCAGCGACGAGCTGCGCCAGTTCGGCCTGGACGGCACCAATGCGGTGCAGGACGACCTGGAGCGGATCAAGCAGATGCGCAAGTGCGGCGACGATTTCGTGCGCCGCAAGGATGCGTTCCTGGTCGCCTTCGACCAGGAGTGCAAGCGCGAAGGCAGCGAGCTGGACGTGATCACCCGCTGCGGGCAGACGCTCAAGCAGCGCTTCGGCTTCCCGGATGTGGCCTGCCCGGACGAAAGCCCGTTGTCGGAAATCGATGTGTCCACGCTGTTGCCCACCCGCGAGAAGCCGCGTGATGCGGTGGCCGAACGCACCGCCAGCGATGCCGACCAGCCGCCCGCGGAGGCGGCCGAACGCAACTGACGGCCTGCTCACGGGGTTCCCGTAGACTGGTGTGACATCCACTGCTGCCTACGGTGCCCCGATGCGCGTTCCGCTGCTGCTGTCGCTCCTGCTTCCCGCTGTTGCCCTGGCCCAGACCCCGCCGCCGGCCACCCCGGCACCGGCGCCCGCGCGCCCGGCACCTGCCGCCCCGGCACGCCCGGCATTGACCCCGCAGCAGCAGGCGCAGGTGCAGAAGCAGGACCAGGAAATGGCCGCTGCCGGTTTGAAGGTGGCGACCCTGGTCGACGGCGGGCGCGCCGGCGAGGCGTGGAAGGGTGCGTCCGAAGTGGCCCGCAAGTCCGTTACCGAGCAGGCGTTCGTGGCCCAGCTCGACGGCGACCGCAAGCGGCTGGGTGCGCTGGTATCGCGCGGCCAGCCGGTGGTGACGCGGGTCAAGTACAAGGCAGGCGCCACGGTGCCCGAAGGCCTGTACATCAACGTCAGCTTCCCCACCAAGTTCGCCAACAGCGCGCAGCCGGTACGCGAGCTGGTGTCGTTCCGCTTCGATGAAGACAAGGTCTGGCGCCTGGCGGGCTACAGCGTCCGCGCCGCCGCTCCCTGACCGCAGGAGGAACATCGCATGGGTATCGAGATCCAGATGCTGGGCTGGGCCATCGTGCTCGGCCTGGTGCAGGTGATGATCGCCGCCGGCGCGGTCACCCGCGAACGCGGCATGGCCTGGAATGCTTCGGCCCGCGATGGCGTACCGCCGCCGCCGGGACCGCTGGCGGCGCGCCTGCAGCGGGCGCAGGCCAATTTCCTGGAAACCTTCCCGTTCTTTGCCGCCGCCGTGCTGGCGGTGGTGCTCACCCAGCGCCAGGACAGCACCACCGCGCTGGCCGTGCAGCTGTATTTCTGGGCGCGGCTGGTCTATGTGCCGCTGTATGCCGCCGGCATTCCCTACGTGCGCAGCCTGGTCTGGGTGGTGTCGCTGCTGGGCATCGTGCTGCTGCTGTGGCGCCTGCTGCACGGGCTGGCGTGAACCGGCGCCGACGCGGCTGATCCAGATCAAGGGCGCGCCTGGCTGGGAGCGGTAAGCTCGGTCGTGGACACGCAACGGGAAGGGAGCATGCCGGACGATCGCGCAATGGCAGTGGATGTGCTGGTGGTGGGCGCCGGGCCGACGGGGCTGTGTTTCGCCCGCGCGCTGGCCGGCAGTGGCCTGCGGGTGGCGGTGGTGGAGCAGCAGCCGCGCGCGGCGCTGGCCGAGGCCGCCTTCGACGGGCGCGAGATCGCGCTCACCCATGCCTCGCGGCACATCCTGGAGCAGCTGGGCCTGTGGCAGCGGCTGGACCCCGCTGACATTTCGCCGCTGCGCGATGCCAAGGTCATGGACGGCGGCTCACCGTTCGCGCTGACCTTCGCCGCGCGCGACGCGCAGGGCGGCGACCTGGGCTGGCTGGTGCCCAATCACCTGATCCGCCGTGCGGCATGGGACAGCGTGCAGGGCCAGGCCGACCTGGAGATACTCGACCAGTGCAGCGTGCGCGGCATCGTGCCCGGCGCGCGGCACAGCGCCGTCACCCTATCCGATGGCCGCCTTCTGCAGGCGCGGCTGGTGGTGGCGGCCGACAGCCGGTTCTCGTCCACCCGGCGCATGCTGGGCATCGGCGCCCGCATGCGCGATTTCGGCAAATCGATGCTGGTGTGCCGGATGCAGATCGAGGTGCCGCACCAGCACACCGCATGGGAATGGTTCGGCTATGGCCGCACCATGGCGCTGCTGCCGCTCAACGGCGACCAGGCCTCGGCGGTGATCACGCTGCCGCCGCGCGACATCGAGGCGCTGCTGGCGCAGGACGCGGCGACCTTCGGGCGCAGCATCAGTGACTGTTTCGAACACCGCCTGGGGGCGATGACGCCGGTGGCGCGCCCCATCGCGTACCCGCTGGTGGGGGTCTACGCCAATGCGTTCGTCGGCGCGCGCTGCGCGCTGATCGGCGACGCGGCGGTGGGCATGCACCCGGTCACCGCACACGGTTTCAACCTGGGCCTGCAGAGCCAGGACCGGCTGGCCGCGGTGCTGCGCCGGGCGGCCGGGCGGGGCACCGACATCGCCGCGCCGGGCGGCCTGGCCGCCTACGAGCGCGGGCACCGGCTGGCCTCGCGGCCGCTGTACGAGGCGACCAATGCGATCGCCACGCTCTACACCGATGACCGCCTGCCGGCGCGGGTACTGCGCCGGGCGGGGTTGCGGCTGGCCCGCGGGGTGGCGCCGTTCCGGCAGCTGATCGCCGCACACCTTACACAGCGCTGAGGTGTCACGACCAACGGTCGTGACCCACCGGTTACGGGGCGTCGGTATCGGCGATGACGTTGATCACGGTGTCGCCGAACTGGACCTGCTGGCCGCCACGGATCTTGCAGGCCTTGCGCAGCTCCACCTCGCCATTGACCAGCACCTGGCCATCGCTGATCACGGTCTTGGCTTCGCCGCCGCTGGTGACCAGGTCGGCCAGCTTCAGCAGCTGCTTGAGTTCCACGTACTCGCTGTCCAGTTCAAATTCGAGGGTCTGCATGGGGTGGGGTATCCTGTGAAGGGGCGCGGACGCGGGGCCGGGCCGAAAGCGGGCGCGTATTGTGCGCCAGCACGCGGCGTTTACAGCCTCCATGCTGAAATCTGTACACGTGGTTCAGGATCCATGCGGTATCATCGCGCCCTGAGCGAGTGAATTCTCCTCCGACCGAGCAGCGCCAGGGCACGCGATAAGAAAGGGCGCCCAAAGCGCGGACCATCCCCTTTTTTATGCCACTGCCACGTAAAACGGTAGTGGCTTCGGAGTTCCCCATGTCCCAAGAATCCCCCACGCCGCTGCTGTTCGCAGACCTCGGCCTGTCCGACGCTGTGATGAAGGCCGTTGCCGCCGTCGGCTATGAAACCCCGTCGCCGATCCAGGCCGCCACCATCCCGGCGATGCTGGAAGGCCGCGACGTGCTGGGCCAGGCCCAGACCGGCACCGGCAAGACCGCCGCCTTCGCGCTGCCGGTCCTGTCCAACCTCGACTTCAACCAGACCAAGCCGCAGGTGCTGGTGCTGGCGCCGACCCGTGAACTGGCCATCCAGGTCGCCGAGGCGTTCCAGACCTACTCCTCGGGCATCCCCGGCTTCCGCGTGCTGCCGGTCTACGGCGGCCAGCCGTACGGCCAGCAGCTGCAGGCCCTGCGCCGTGGCGTGCACGTCATCGTCGGCACCCCGGGCCGCGTGATCGATCACCTCGATCGCGGCACCCTGGACCTGTCCGAGCTGAAGACCCTGGTGCTGGACGAAGCCGATGAAATGCTGCGCATGGGCTTCATCGACGACGTCGAAGCGGTCCTGAAGAAGCTGCCGGAAACCCGCCAGGTGGCGCTGTTCTCGGCCACCATGCCGTCGCAGATCCGCCGCATCGCGCAGACCTACCTGAAGAACCCGGCCGAAGTCACCATCGTCAGCAAGACCACCACGTCGGCCAACATCCGCCAGCGTTACTGGTGGGTGAGCGGCATGCACAAGCTGGACGCGCTGACCCGCATCCTGGAAGTGGAACCGTTCGACGCGATGATCATCTTCTCGCGCACCAAGGCGGCCACCGAAGAACTGGCCGAAAAGCTGCAGGCCCGTGGCCTGGCCGCTGCCGCCATCAACGGCGACATGCAGCAGGCGCAGCGTGAGCGCACCATCGGCATGCTGAAGGAAGGCAAGCTGGACATCCTGGTGGCTACCGACGTGGCCGCACGCGGCCTGGACGTGGAGCGCATCAGCCACGTGCTGAACTACGACATCCCGTACGACACCGAAAGCTACGTGCACCGCATCGGCCGCACCGGCCGTGCTGGCCGCACCGGCGATGCGATCCTGTTCGCCACCCCGCGCGAAAAGGGCATGCTGCGTGCGATCGAGCGCGCCACCCGCCAGCCGATCGAAGAGATGCAGCTGCCGAGCGTGGACGCGGTCAACGACACCCGCATCAACAAGTTCATGAGTCGCATCAGCGATGCGCTCGATGCCGGCGGCACCGACTTCTACCGCGACCTGCTGCAGAAGCTGGAAGGCGAGAAGAACGTGCCGGCGATCGACATCGCCGCCGCGCTGGCCAAGCTGCTGCAGGGCGATTCGCCGTTCCTGCTGACCCCGCCGGTGCGCGGTGCCCGTGAAGAACGTGCGCCGCACCAGCGCAATGATCGCAACGACCGTGGCGAGCGCCCGGCGCGTTTCGAACCGCGCTTCGAGCGTGGCCCGCGCCGTGAAGACGACCGTGGCCCGCGTCCGCCGCGTCCGGAAGGTGATTTCGGCGGTAACGACGGTGGTTTCGAGCGTGCCCCGCGGCGTGAGATCGCCCCGCGTGGCGAGCCGGAACCCGGCATGGAAACCTTCCGCATTGAAGTGGGCCATGTGCACGGCGTGAAGCCGGGCAACATCGTCGGCGCGATCGCCAACGAAGCCGGGCTGGAAAGCCGCTTCATCGGCCGCATCGACATCCGTGACGACTTCTCGATCCTGGATCTTCCGGCGGAAATGCCGGCCGACCTGCTCAGCCACCTGAAGAAGGTGTGGGTGTCGGGCCAGCAGCTCCAGATGCGCAAGGTCGAGCCGGGTGAAGACACCGCCGGCTCGGGCGCGGCGCGCCCGGCGTTCAAGCCGAAGTTCGGCCGCGGCGGCAAGCCGGGTGGTCCGGGTGGTCACCGTGGCCCGGGTGGCCCGGGCGGCAACGACCGTCCGCCGCGTCGTGATGGCTTCAAGCCGCGCGGCCCGCGCAACGGCTGATCGCTTCACATCGCAGCATCCCAACAACGCCAGCCTTCGGGCTGGCGTTGTTGTTTCAGGAACCTGAGCGGGTGTGATGGCAAACTTCGCGCCATTTCAACAGAGCTGGACCTAGCCTGCAGTGGCAGGGGACTATGCCAAGCACCCATGGGCACCGGAGGGATCTGTGATGCTGGGAGGCAGCAGGGATGTGGGTAGCACCGCCGTACCGCATGTAACGCGGGGTTTGACGCTGCGGTTCGTATTGCTTACCGGCATGGCGGTCGGGCTGGTGGCGCTGTCGGCGCTGATCCAGGAACTGCAGGGCGCGTCCACCGCCTGGATCGTGGGGCAGAGCCATTGGTCACGCAGCCAGCAGCATGCTTCCTTCGCACTCGAGAGATACCTCACATCAGGCAATCCGGCCGCACTGGCCGAAGCGCGCGCGGCGCTGCAGGTGCCGCTGGGTGATCTCGACGCACGCCGCGCGCTGGAACAGGACGATGTGGATGTCGCGCGGGCACGGCGCGGCTTCCTGCAGGGCGGCAACCAGCCGGGCGACATCAACCGGCTGATCCTGTCGTTCCGCTACCTGGGCCATCTCGGCTACTTCCGCGATGCGGTGCACCTGTGGCAGCAGACCGACCACGGCCTGGCTCAGCTGCAGGCGATGATGGACACCGCCGAAGCGCTGCATGCCGACGGCCGCGTGGAGCCGCCCATGCGCGAAGCGTTGCTGGTGCAGCTGCAGGCGCTGGACCGCAGCCTGCAGGCACAGGCCCGCGCATTCTCGCTGGCGCTGCTCAACACTGCCTCCATCGTGCGCATGGCCACGCTGATCGTCGGTGGCCTGTCGGTACTGCTCATCACCCTGGTGGCGGTGCTGCTGTCGCGGCGCGTGCGCAATGACCTGATCGATACCGAAAGCCGGTTCCGCGCCGCGTTCTACCAGGCCACGGTGGGCATGCTCAAGCTGGACCATGCCGGGGGCATCGTCGAGGCCAACCAGGCCATGGCCGATATCCTCGGTTATCGCCGCGACGCGCTGCTGGGCATGGAACTGCCGGAACTGCTGGTCGATGGCGAGCTGGTGCTGGACGAGGCCGGCGACATCGACTGGCCGCGCCAGCTGCGCCCGGGCGAACTGCGCTTCCGGCATGCCGACGGCGGCCTGCTGTGGGGACGCTGGAGCGGCACCCTGGTGCGCAGCCCCGGCCGCGATGTCTCGGTGTTCGCGATCATCGAAGACGTGTCGCAGAACCACGCGCTGGCGCGCGAAGTGGAGCACCACGCCAGCCACGATCCGTTGACCGGGTTGATCAACCGCCGCGAGATCGAGCGCCTGCTGGAGCTGGCGCTGCTGGATGTGCGTGCCCACGGCGGTACCCACAGCCTGTGTTACCTGGACCTGGACTACTTCAAGCTGGTCAACGATGGGCTTGGCCACGCCGCCGGTGACCAGCTGCTGCGCGGTTTCGCCGACTACCTGGAGGGCGCCGTGCGCGAGGGCGACTGGGTCGGCCGCATGGGCGGCGACGAGTTCGCGATGTTCCTGTCCGATGCCCGCCAGGAAGAAGCCAAGCAGGTGCTGCAGCGGATCGCACGCAACCTGGGGCAGGCCGGCTTCCAGCGCGACGACGGGTTGCCACGGGTCAGCTGCAGCATCGGGGTGGTGGAAATCACCGCGGACGTGGCCGACGTGAACTGGTTGATGAGCGCGGCCGACAGCGCGTGTTATGCGGCCAAGCAGGCCGGGCGCAACCGCGTCCATTGCTTCAACGAAAACCGGATGGCGCTGGAAGAGCGCCTGCTGGAGGCAGACCGGCTGGCCCATGTGTCCAGCGCGATCGCCGAAAACCGCATGCTGCTGTACGCCCAGCGCATCGAACAGGTCGGCGATCCCGGCTTCCTGCATTACGAGGTACTGGTGCGCATGCGCGATACCAACGGCCAGCTGCAGGGCCCGGGCGATTTCATGCCGGCGGTGGAGCGCTATGGCATGGGCATGGCGCTGGACCGGCACGTGCTGGGGCTGCTGTTCCGCCACCTGCAGCTGTGCCCGGCGCACGTGCAGCGGTTGGGCTTGTGCAACGTGAACATCTCGGCCCAGTCGATCGCCGAGCCGAGCTTCCTGGCGTTCGTCTGCGACCTGCTCGAGCGCAACCGAGGGCTGGCGCGCAAGCTGTGTTTCGAGATCACCGAGACCGCGGCGATCAGCAACCTGGACCAGGCGCGCAGCTTCGTGGAAGGGGTCAAGGCGCGCGGGTGCCGGGTGGCGCTGGATGATTTCGGTGCCGGGTTGTCCTCGTTCGGCTACCTGCGCCAGCTGCCGGCGGACATGCTCAAGATCGATGGGGTGTTCGTGCGCGACATGGATATCGACCCGGTCAGCCGTGCCACTGTGCGCGCCATCACCGAAATCGGCCGCGAGCTGCACATGAGCGTGACGGCCGAGTGGGTGGAGTCCGAAGAGATCGCCGCGCAGCTGCGGACCCTGGGCGTGGACGGCCTGCAGGGGTATGCCATCGAACGGCCGATGCCGCTGGAAAGGCTCACCCAGCCCTCGTTGTGGCGGGAGGCCCCGGTGCCGTCCAGCCGCCTTTCCTGAACTGTCACGTGCACCGGCGCGCCTTCTTGCGATAATCGCCACGGGGACGCCACGCGGTGTGCGTGGCGGTGCAGGGCGACAGGGTGATGGTGTGAGGCGCAGCGACAGCAGGATGCAGGGGATGAGCAGGGCCATTGGCTGGCTGGCCGGCCTGATGTGCCTGCTGCTGTCGGCCACGGCGTTGGCCGGCACGGCCCAGGTCGGGCGTGATGTGCTGCTGCTGGGGGCTGCCACCGACCAGCAGGCGCCACAACGCGCCTGCACCCCGGAAATGCTCGCCCACCACCAGGACATCCTCTCGATCCCGGCCCCTGCCGACGGCTGGTCCGGTGCGCCACAGGCGGTGGATGTGTTCGGAGTGCTGACCGGCGAGGTGCGCATCAGCCACGGCGACCGCCAGATCTGCGGCAACATGCACGATGCCCGCACCCGTGATTCGCGCTTCCGCGCGGGGGTTGGCATGGTGGTGGTGCCCAAGGCCGGCGAGCGCGAACCGATCGTGGTGTCCTGGGCCACGCCACTGAAATCGCGCTGGATTCCCACGGTACGGCTGGGCGCGCCCAGCCCCGTGCAGCAGAACGATACCGCCCGCCTGCTGGTGCGCGCGGCCTGCATCGCGGTGGCGATCGCGCTGGCGCTGTCGGCGCTGATGGGGTTCGTGACCGCCCGCGACCGCACCTTCCTCTACTACGTGGCGATCTGCGCGGTGTTCGTGCTGTGGCAGGCGGTGCTGGGTGGGTTGAGCGGCTACCCGGAGCCGTGGCTGCCGGTGCACGACCGCGCCTCGTGGTGGCTGGTGGCGCTGAGCGCGTTCGCGCTGGCGCTGCTGCTGCCGATCCTGTGGCGGCTCAATGGCGGGGCCCGGTTGTGGCCGGGCTCGGGCACCGGCCAGCGCGCGGTGCTGTGGGGGCTGGTGCTGGCCGGGTTGTGCGTGCCGTGGATGGGCACGGCCGGGCTGGCCTGGATGGCGGCCGCGCTGGAGGCGGTGTACGTGCTGGGCTGCGTGGTCTGCCTGGGGGTGGGCCTGTGGGCGCTGGTGCAGCGCGATGGCTATGCGGCGGCGGGGCTGTTCGCGCTGGCACCGTGGTGGATCCTGATCATTGCCGATGCGCTGCACGCGCACTGGCTGACCGCCTACCGGATCGAGGCGCTGCAGCTGTCGGCGACCTGGTTCCTGATGATGGCCGCCTACGCGCTCAACCTGCGCCTGGGCAAGCTTCGCCAGCAGCGCGACGAGATGCGCCAGCTGGCCGATACCGATGCGCTGACCGGGCTGCCCAACCGGCGCCACGGGCTGCACCTGCTGGCCCGCCACCTGGAACGGGCGGGCGCGGAGCAGCAGCCGCTGGCGATCGGCTTCCTGGACATCGATCTGTTCAAGGACATCAACGACCGCTTCGGCCATGAAGTGGGCGACCAGGTGCTGGTGGCGGTGGCGCGCGGCCTGCGCGGGGCGGTGCGGGTGCAGGACGACGTGATCCGCATGGGCGGCGAGGAGTTCCTGGTGCTGCTGCCCGGCGCCAGCCACGGGGCGGCGCTGGCCCGGCTGGAAAGCGTGCGCCGGCAGATTCCGGCGGTGACCGCGCCGTTGGGCATTTCGGGGCTGGCGGTGACGGTCAGCATCGGGCTGGCGGTGCTGCGCCCGGGCCGTGATGACCTGGCCGGGCTGCTGCGGCGCGCGGACCATGCGATGTACCGGGCCAAGCGTGCCGGCCGCGACCAGGTCTGCGACGGTGAACAGCCGCTGCCGGCGGATGATCCGCTGGTCGCCTGATGCCGCGCCGGACGGGGTTTTGCCGGATAATGGCGCGATGACAACCCGACTCAACAAGTTCATTGCCGAAACCGGCTTCTGTTCCCGGCGTGAAGCCGACCGCATCATCGGCGAGCGCCGCGTTACCGTGAACGGCCACCCGGCCGGTACCGGTGCGGTGGTCGGCGAGGGCGACGTGGTGCTGGTCGACGGCCAGCCGCTGCGCGCGCGCGAGGCGAAGAAGGCCGGCGGCCGCCGCCATGTGTACATCGCGCTGAACAAGCCGGTGGGCATCACCTGCACCACGGAGAGCGCGGTGAAGGGCAACATCGTCGACTTCG
This sequence comes from Stenotrophomonas sp. FBCC-B152, assembly GCF_059134105.1. NCBI lineage: Bacteria > Pseudomonadati > Pseudomonadota > Gammaproteobacteria > Lysobacterales > Lysobacteraceae > Stenotrophomonas > Stenotrophomonas sp. FBCC-B152. Next base: position 945,324 of record NZ_CP101442.1, read on the forward strand.
TGGGCCATGAGCAGCGCATCTTCCCGGTCGGCCGGCTGGACAAGGATTCGGAAGGCCTGATCCTAATGACCAGCAACGGCAACATCGTCAACCAGATCCTGCGCGCGGAAAACAACCACCAGAAGGAATACCTGGTGGCGGTGAACAAGCCGGTCACGGACGAGTTCCTGCGCGGCATGGCGCGCGGGGTGCGCATCCACAATGAAACGACGCTGCCGTGCCGGGCGTCGCGCATCGCCAAGTTCGGCTTCCGGATCGTGCTGCAGCAGGGCCTGAACCGGCAGATCCGGTTGATGGCGGCGGCGTTCGATTACCGGGTGACGCAGCTGCGCCGGGTGCGGATCGACAACGTCAAGATCGGGGCTCTCAAGCCGGGCCAGTGGCGCAACCTGACCGATGCGGAATTGAAGGGGCTGCTGCCGCAGCAGCAGGACTGGTAGGCCTGCACTTGCGGGTAACCAACGGCTAAGTAAGCTGGGCGCAGTTCCCGGATTCGACCTTTGCATGATCAAGCCCGAGAAGCCCGTCAACGAGGCCATCCGCCTGGCGGCGTTGTACCGATACCGCATCCTGGATTCGGAGAAGGAAAAATCCTTCGATGACCTGGTCACCATCGCCAAGGCGGTGTGTGGCGCGTCGATGGCGGCGGTGACGCTGATCGACGCGGAACGGCAGTGGTTCAAGTCCATCGAGGGGGTGGACGCGCGGGAGTTGCCGCGCTCGGAGTCGATGTGCGGGCACGCGATCCTGCAGCCGTGGGAGGTGATGGTGGTGGAAGACGCGCGCACGGACGTGCGCTTCCATGACAACCCGAACGTGACCGGGGATCCGAAGGTTCGTTTCTATGCGGGGGCGCCTCTGGTGAGTACGGAGGGCCTGCCGCTGGGCACGCTGTGCGTGTTCGATCCGCGGCCGCAACGGTTGGATGCGCAGCAGACGGAGGCCTTGGCGGCGCTGTCGCGGCAGGTGATGCTGGTGATGGAGCTGCGCCGTTTCGCGCTGGACATCCAGACGCACATGGTGGAGCGCGACGATTACGAGCGGTTGCTGAGCGAGTACCACGATGTGCTGCTGGCGCAGAACGCGGACCTGGCGGAGCAGAGCCGGACGGATGTGCTGACGGGGCTGCCGAACCGGCGGGCGATGGCGGTGGCACTGGATGCGTCGATGCTGGATGCGGACGGGCAGCCACGGCAGACGGCGGTGGCGCTGGTGGATATCGATCATTTCAAGCAGATCAACGATTTCAACGGGCACGCAACGGGCGACCGGGTGCTGGCGGAGTTGGGGGTGCTGCTGCGGGCGCAGTTCTCGGGCCGTGGGCTGGCGGCGCGCTACGGCGGGGAAGAGTTCGTGGTGCTGATGCCGGATACGGACCTGCGGACGGCGGAGCTGCAGTGCGATTTCCTGCGGATGGCCGTTTCCGACTTGCCGCTGGGATTTCCGGTGACGGTCAGTATCGGGGTCGCGGCGCATCGTTCAGGTGACACCGTGGAGCAGACGCTGGAGCGGGCGGATGCCGCTTTGTACCGGGCCAAAGGAAACGGGCGGAATCGGGTTGAGTTGGCGCCCTGAGGTCTAAAGCCCTGGGCTTCGGGCTTCCCCGGTTTGGCTGGCGGGTGCGGGTTTGCGGGACACGCCGTGAATCCGTCCATGGAGCAACTGTGTTGCTGAGAGGTCGGGCCGCTCCTCCAGCAGACGGGCATGGTAGTGCCGGCCGCTGGCCGGCAGCCTCTTGATGTCCCCCGTTGGCTGGCTTCAGGCTGGGATCGGTCCGCTTTCAGCGTCGCGCACACGGGCGTTGAGGATTACCAGCATCTTTCGCATCACCGCCACGATGGCCACCTTGCCTTCCTTGCCGCGAGCCCGCAGCGACCGGTAGAAATCCTTTAGCCGAGGCTCATGCCGCATGGCCGACATGGCAGCCATGTAAAGCACCTGACGGATCTCGGCTCTACCACCGTGGATACTTCGTTTCCCGCGCATCGTGCCGCTGTCGTGGGACATCGGTGCCACGCCGACCAGGCTGGCGATGGCCTTGCCGCTGATTCTGCCCAGCTCGGGCAGATAGCTGGCCAGCACCGCCTGTAGCGCAGGGCCGACGCCCTTCATCGACTTCAGTACGGCCAGTCGAGGCTGCTGTGCAACCTGTTCGCCGATCTGCGTTCCCAAGCGTGCGACCAGCGTCTGCAAGCGCGTAATGTTGGCCTGCAGTAGCCGACGCAATTCACGATCACCGACCATTTCCTGCTGCTGTCGCGCCACGGTCAGCGCCTGCATCGCCTGCCGGCGAGCCCGCACGAATTCCCGCATTCTTTGTTGCCAAGGCTCCAGCGGCTGGTAGGCGCGCAGCTTGACCAGCACGGCCATCTTCGCCAATGCGTAGGCATCCAAGCGATCTGTCTTGGCCACGTGGCCCATGCCCTGAGCCAGCCTACGGGCCCGCAGGGCATTGGCACGGACCACCGGACGACCGGCCTTGTGCAGGAAATCCAGCACGCGCTGCTCATAGCCACCGGTAGCCTCCAGCACGATCTGGTCTGCCGGGTGTTCTTTCAGCCAGACCTCCAATTCAGCAAAGCCAGCGGCGGTATTGCTGACCTGCAGAATTTCCCCGTCAGTCGTACCAACATCCAGCTGACGCTTGCTCACATCAATCCCGATCCCGTTCATCGCCAAACTCCGTATAGTCTGGAAGGGTCGAGAGCTCCCCCGCTTGCCCAGTCTTATCACTGCGAGTGTCAGCTCCAGCAACTGTTCGGGCGGATCAAGGGAGATTCCGGCGTGGGCGCCAAGCTCCATGGCGATCGTCGAGATCCAGGCTCTTACGGCGGCCCACGCCGGCTCTCGACGCCTACGCTGCCAGATTCCGAACAGATAAGGCTTGTCAAAAACATCCATGTTTTTGACAGTCCCGCAAACCCGCCCCCGCCAGCCTTTGACGCTTGGCCGGTGTGCCGGCAAAAAACATGACGATTGACTGGGTCAATCGCGTCATCAATCGCAATATCTGCGACCTATCGCTGCCATCCTGCACGGCCGTTTCCCTGCGGATTCCGCCCATGCTGCAGACCCTCGCCATCTCCAACTACCGCTCCCTGCACGATCTGGTCGTGCCGATGGGATCGCTGAACCTGGTCACCGGTGACAACGGCAGTGGCAAGTCGAGCTTGTATCGCGCGCTGCGGTTGCTGGCCGATACGGCGCGGGGCGGGGTGACGCCGTCGCTGGCACGGGAGGGCGGGTTCCAGTCGGCGCTGTGGGCCGGGCCGGAGACGCTGGACCGGCGGATGCTGTCGGGGGAGGTGCCGGTGCAGGGCGGGCCGCGGCAGAAGTCGGTGGCACTGCGGCTGGGTTTTGCGGCGGAGGATTTCGGGTATGCGATCGATCTGGGCTATCCGCTGGGCGATATCCATTCGATGTTCAACCTGGATCCGCAGATCAAGTGCGAGAGCATCTGGGCCGGACCGTTCCTGCGCAGCAGCACGGTGCTGGTGGAGCGGCGGGGGGCAATGGTGCGGCGGCGCAACGGGCGCAGCTGGGAGGTGCTGGAATCGAACCTGTCGGTGCACGAAAGCCTCTTCACGCAGGTAGCCGATCCGCAGCGGATGCCGGAGGTGCTGCGGCTGCGCGAGACGCTGCGCAGCTGGCGCTTCTATGATCACTTCCGCAGTGACCGGGATGCGCCGGCGCGGCAGGCGAGCCTGGCCACGCGCACGCCGGTGCTGAGCCACGATGGGCATGACCTGGCGGCGGCGTGGCGGACGATCGTGGAGATTGGCGATCCGGAGGCGCTGGCGGCTGCACTCGACGATGCGTTCCCCGGCGCGCGGGTGCATATCGAGCCGAACGAGGATCAGTTGAGCCTGAAGTTCCACCAGCCCGGGTTGCTGCGGCCGTTGGGCGCGGCGGAGCTGTCCGACGGGACGCTGCGCTATCTGTTGTTGATCGCGGCGCTGCACACGCCGCGCCCGCCGCCGTTGATGGTGCTCAACGAGCCGGAAACCAGCCTGCATCCGGACCTGTTGCCGGCGCTGGGGCGGTTGATCATCGGGGCGGCGGCGCGCAGCCAGGTGTGGGTGGTGTCGCATGCCAGCCGGTTGATCGCGGCGCTGCGCGAGGCGGAGCAGTGCACGTCGATCGCGCTGGAAAAGCAGATGAGCCGCACGACGCTGGTGGGCCAGGGGGTGCTGGACGTCCCGGCATGGTATTGGCCAGCGCGCTGATCAACCGATTCTGCATTGGCCCACCGGGTGGCTACCCACCGTTGGTGGGTACGCCCGTCAATCGGCGATGTTGCGCGCCTCGGAGGTGCCCAGGATCTCAGGGTGCTGCACCTTCCTGCGGCGGTTCAACAGCGGGTGCAGGAACACCGCACCGACGATGATCGCCACGCCGGCGTAGAACAGCGGGGTCAGTTCACGCTGTTCGCTGAGCAGGACCATGGCCAGCAGGATCGCGTAGACCGGTTCGAGGTTGGTGACCAGCTGCACGGTGTAGGCGCTGAGGTGGCGCAGGGCGACCAGCGCGAGGGCGAACGGGAGCAGGGTGCACACGCCGGCCAGGGCCAGCAGCAGCATGCTGTCGCGCAGGTCGGGTATTACCCACAGCGGGCTGGCCAGCGCCGGCAGCAGGAACGGCAGCAGCGGGGCGAGCAGGGTGAGGGTAAGGGTGCCTGCGCCCAGTTCGACCGCGGTAACGGTGAGCGGGTCGGCGTGGCTGACCAGGCGCTTGTTGAGCGAGCCGAAGATGGCCACCAGCAGTGCGGACATGGCACCGACCAGCACGCCCAGGCGCATGCCGTCGGGTACGCCGCCCACCACCAGGCCGACGCCGGGCAGCACGGCGATGCCGAAGGCCAGTTCGCGCAGCTGGAAGGGGCGCTTGGCCACCCACGGTTCAATGACGGCGGTGAACACCGGGGCCAGCGCGATGCAGGTGGCCGCGACCGAGGCATTGGCCAGCTTCACCGCGCCGTAGAAGGTGAGCCAGTGCAGGGCCACCAGCGCGCCCACGCCGCAGTAGCCGGCGAACAGGGCGGGGGAGAGCTGGCGCAGCCCGCGCCAGACGCGCGGCAGCAGGGCCAGCATGGCCACCACCAGCAGCATGCGCCACCACACCAGCGGCAGCGCGGGCAGGCTGATGAGCTTGCCGAGGATGGCGGTGACGCCCCACAGCAGCACGCAGAAGTGGATTTGCAGCAGTGCTTTGCGGGTGTCGGTCATCGGCATCCGCATATTGTGCGGCAATCGGCATCATGCGCCTACCTGCATCAACTGCCTGCGCAACGCCACGGCGGCGCCCGGGTTGCGGTGCTTGGCGGCGCCGATGAACAGCATGTAGACCTCGCGTGGGCCACGGGTCGGGGCATCGGTGGTGACGTGCGGCAGGTCGGGGTTGTCTTCGCCGCGTGCCCAGCGCATCGCGCGCAGGCACCACTGCTCCAGCGTGCGTTCGGGGTAGCCGGCACGCAGGTTGGCGCGCGACTGCATCAGGCGGGCGTAGACGAAGCTGGCGGTGGGGTCGGCGAAGCTGGGGTAATCCGGCGAGCCACTGAACACCAGCGCGGCGTCGTGCGCGCGCGCCACTGCGATCAGCTCGGGCGTCCACGCGGCGGCATTGCGGACTTCCAGTGCGTGCTGCAACGCCCGCCCGCCGACCTTGCGCGGCAGCGCGTCGAGGAACCGATCGAACTCCTGCGCACCGGCCGGATGCTTTTCGCCGAACTGCCACACCAGCGGCCCCAGCCGGTCCTCCAGCGCGCTGATGCCCTGGATGAAGCCGTCGGCGCGCGCGCCGGCGGCGGCCAGGTCGTGGCTCTGGGTGACCGTGCGCGGCGCCTTGGCTGAGAACCGGAAACCGGGCGGGGTCTGCTCGCGCCATTGCGCGTACACCGCCGGCTTCTGCGCGCGGTAGAAGGTGCTGTTGATCTCGATGCAGCCCAGCTGCCGGCTGGCATGGGCCAGCTCTTCGCGCTGCGGCAGCCCGGCCGGGTAGAAGGTGCCGCCGCGCCAGCCCGGGAACACCCAACCGCCGATGCCGGTGAAGATCGGCCCGGGGGATGCGTGCTTCAAAGGCCGGCCTCGCGCCACGGATCGTAGCTGCCGAACCACCAGAGATGCCCTTCGGGGTCGCGGCAGGCGTAGCCGCGGCCGCCGTAGTCCTGGTCGGCGATGTCGATGACCAGCTCGGCGCCGGCAGCGACCGCGCGCTCGTAGTGGGCATCGGGGTCGGTGACGATCACGCAGGCGCTCTGGGTTTCGCGGCCCTGGATTTCATCCGGCTGCACCACCAGCTTGCCCCACTCGCCGCCGTTGTCGACCGAGCCGAGCATGATCATGCCGGTGCCGTACACCAGTTGGGCGTGGTACACGAGGTCGCCTTCGGCGTACACGGCCTGCGCCGTGAACCCGAACGCCCGCTCCAGCCAGGCGATGGCCGCGCGGGCATCGCGGTAGCGCAGGCAGGGAATGATGGTGGAACCGGACTCGGTGGGTGCGGTCATGCGGGTGCTCCGGGGTGGGCGGCTTCTGGCACAGGCGAGCCTGCAACCGGCCGCGTTACCATCGCGCGAAACCTGGCGTAACCGGCCCATTGGTGGCCTCGACGCCCCTGCAACATGCAACCGGAGACACTGTTTGAACACATCCTGGATCGGAGGCCTTGTGCTGCTGGCATGCGCACCCCTGGCGTCGGCAGCCGTGCCGACCGAGCTGCAGCGGCTGGATGCCACGGTGGAACGCGTGCGCAGTCAGTTCGACATTCCCGGCATCGCGGTGGCGGTGGTCAAGGACGGCCAGATTGTCTTCGAGCGCGGCTATGGCGTACGCGAGCTGGGCAAGCCGGCACCGGTCGAGGCCGATACGCTGTTTGCCATCGCCTCCAACACCAAGGCGTTCACGGCGACCTCGCTGAACCTGCTGGCCGAGCAGGGCAAGCTGAAGATGGACGACCGGGTGATCGACCACCTGCCGTCGTTCCGCATGTCCGATCCGTACGTAACCGGCGAGATGCGCATCCGCGACCTGCTCTCGCACCGCAGCGGGCTCAGCCTGGGCGCGGGCGACCTGCTGTTCTGGCCCACCACCAACTACAGCAATGCCGAGGTGGTGCAGCGGCTGGGCAAGGTGCCGCTGAAGGCCGGCTTCCGCGACCGCTACGCCTACGACAACATCCTGTATGCGGTGGCCCAGCAGGTGATCGAACAAGTCTCCGGGCAGTCCTACGCGGACTTCCTGCAGCAGCACATCTTCACCCCGGTGGGCATGGCCGGCACCCGCTTCAATGCCGACCACCTGAAGCCGGGCGACAAGGCGGCCACCGGGCATGCCAAGTTCGATTTCACCGAGCTGCGCACGGTGGCGCCGCTGACCTGGTCCAACAACGCCGGTGCCGGCGGGGTGTATTCCAGCGTGCACGACATGGCGCGCTGGATGAACGTGCAGCTGGCGCAGGGCAAGCTGGAGAATGGCACGGCGCTGTTCAGCCCCAAGAGCCAGCAGGCGATGTGGCAGATGATCACCCCGCAGGTGGTGCCCGAGCCGAGCGTGCCGGCGCTGGCTGTGGCGCGCCCGAATTTCGCCGGCTACGGCGAGGGCTGGAGCCTGAGCGACTACCGCGGGCAGAAACTGGTGTGGCACACCGGCGGCTGGCCGGGCATGGTGTCGCGGGTGACGTTGGTGCCGGAGCAGAAGCTGGGCATCGTGGTGCTGACCAACCAGGAAGTGGGCGCGGCGTTCAACGCGGTCACCATGGACGTGCTGGATGCGTATCTCAAGGCGCCGGCCACCGACTGGGTGGCGGCGTATGCCGCTGCGGTAGCCAAGGCGCAGGACAAGGCCGATGAGGGCTGGGCCGCGCACCAGGCCGCACGCGATCCGAAATCCACCCCATCGCTGCCGCTGGCCCGCTACGCCGGCACCTACCGCGACCCGTGGTATGGCGAGGTATTCGTGGAGCAGCGCGCCGGCACGCTGCGCCTGCGCTTCGGCAAGACGGCGCAGCTGGTGGGCACGATGGAGCACTGGCAGCACGATACGTTCATCGTGCGCTGGGACGACCGCTCGCTCAACGCCGATGCGTTCGCGAACTTCAGCCTGGATCCGGACGGCAAGGTGCGCGAGGTGCGCATGCAGCCGGTGTCGTCGCTGACCGACTTCAGTTTCGATTTCCAGGACCTTGTGCTCACCCCGGTGGACGCCGACAAGGCGAAATAAGCACTGCGTGAAAACAAATGGCAGGCCGCGGTGGGATAATCGCGGCCTGCCTGTTTTCCGGGAAATGGAATGTTCCGCTGGTTCGAGTCGCTGATTCCCGTATTTCCGCCGATCGACGCGCGCATGCCGCCGCGCCGGGTGCTGCCGTTCTACCTCCACTACCTGCGCCCGGTCTGGCCGGTGCTGCTGGCCACGCTGATCGCCGGGCTGCTGCTGGCGCTGGTGGAAGTGGCCATGTTCGATTTCCTGGGCCGCATCGTCGACATGGTCAGCGAGCAGCCGGATGCGGGCTTCTTCGCCCGGCATGCGGACACGCTGCTGTGGATGGCGGCGATCACGCTGGTGGCACGGCCGGTGCTGGTGGGCCTGCACAACCTGCTGGTCAACCAGGCCATCGTGCCGGGCCTGAGCAACCGCTCGCGCTGGCTGATGCACAACTACGTGGTACGCCAGAGCCTGTCGTTCTTCCAGAATGATTTCGCCGGCAGCATGGCCAACCGGGTCATGCAGACCGGTACGTCGCTGCGCGAGTCGGCGGTGCAGATGGTGGATTCGCTGTGGTACATCGTGGTGTACACCGGCACGGCGCTGTACCTGTTCGCGCAGGCGGACTGGCGGCTGATGATCCCGCTGGTGCTGTGGTTGGCCGCGTATGTGGTGATCATGGTGTACTTCGTGCCGCGCGCGAAGGAGCGGGCCTGGATCGCGTCCGAAGCGCGTTCCAAGGCGATGGGCCGGATCGTCGATGGCTACACCAACATTCCAACGCTGAAGCTGTTCGCCCACGGCGGGCGCGAGCAGGCCTACGTGGCCGAGGCGATCGAGGAGCTGGCGGTGAAGCACCGCCGGCAGACCCGGATCACCACCGGCATGGACCTGACCATCGCGATCGTCAACGGTTTCCTGATTGCGGGTACCTGCGGGCTGGCGCTGTGGCTGTGGAGCCACGGCAACATCACGGTCGGGGCGATCACGCTGGCCACTGGCCTGGTGATCCGCATCCACAACATGTCCGGTTGGATCATGTGGACGATCAACGGCATCTTCGAGGACATCGGCACGGTGCAGGACGGCATCACCACCATTTCGCAGCCGCTGAGCGTGCAGGATCGCGCCGACGCGGTGCCGCTGGTGGTGCGCGAGGGCGGGGTGCAGTTCGATGACATCCACTTCCACTATGGCAAGCAGGGCGGGGTGATCGCCGGGCTGGACCTGACGGTGAAGCCGGGCGAGAAGATCGGGCTGGTGGGTCCGTCGGGGGCGGGCAAGTCGACGCTGGTGAACGTGCTGCTGCGCCTGTACGACCTGGAAAGCGGGCACATCCGCATCGACGGGCAGGACATTGCGGCGGTGACCCAGGAAAGCCTGCGCCGGCAGATCGGCGTGGTCACCCAGGACACGTCACTGCTGCACCGCTCGATCCGCGACAACCTTCTCTACGGGCGGCCGGATGCCACCGAGGAACAACTGCGTGCGGCGGTGAGCAAGGCGCGCGCGGCGGCCTTCATCGACACGTTGCGCGACGCCGAAGGGCGGCAGGGCTACGACGCGCATGTGGGCGAGCGCGGGGTGAAACTCTCCGGCGGCCAGCGCCAGCGCATCGCGATCGCGCGGGTGCTGCTGAAGGACGCGCCGATCCTGGTGCTGGACGAGGCGACCTCGGCGCTGGATTCGGAAGTGGAAGCGGCGATCCAGGACAATCTGGACGAGCTGATGGCGGGCAAGACGGTGATCGCCATCGCCCACCGCCTGTCCACCATCGCCCGCATGGACCGGCTGGTGGTGATGGACCAGGGCCGCATCGTGGAAACCGGCACGCACGCCGAGCTGGTCGCCGCCGGCGGCCTGTACGCGCGTTTGTGGGCGCGCCAGACCGGCGGATTCGTTGCGGCGGATGCTGGGTAACGGCAACGGCAACGGCAACGGCAACGGCAACGGCAGCGTTTCAGTTGTTCCGTGTGGGACGGTCGACGGGCAGCCCCCTGCGGGACACGCCGTGAATCCATCCATGGAGGCTTGTCAAAAACATCCATGTTTTTGACAGTCCCTACGGGGGCTGCCCGCCGACCGTCCCCGACAGAGGGGCGCGCGCGGAGGGAGAGAGCAGCGACGCATGGCGTCGCTCTACGTAGGGTCGTTTCCCAAACGACTGCCGTGAACATATCAACGCCCGGTAACGCATGAAAATAATCAACGCCGCGTAGAGCGACGCCCTGCGTCGCTGCCTTTCCCATCCGCCCACGCGATGCATGAGGGGAGGCCGGCGGGTAACCTCCGTAGGGACTGTCAAAAACATGGGTCCGGCGCATGCGCCGGACGGGTTGGGCAGGACGCTCAACCCCGGCCTTGCCGTGTACGCAGGATTGCGTACACGCGCAAGTTTTTGCCAAGCCTACAAGGACGTACTTGCGGCGTGTCCCGTAGGGGGTTGCCCGCCGGCCTCCCCAGCACGTAACACCAGAAACGCTGCTCTACGCGTGAAACAAAAACGGCCCGGTAATCACCGGGCCGTTTGCGTTTCACGAAGAGCGTCAGATCACTCGATCGGCTGATCCAGCATCAGCTGCCGGGCGAAGCGCACCGGCGGGGCGCCGTAGGACAGCATCTGGTCGTGGTAGGCCTTCAGGTTGAACTTGTCGCCCTGCTTTTCCTGCACCGCCTTGCGCGTGTCGAAGTGTTCCTGCGCGCCGACGAAGTAGGTCGGCAGCTGCGCCGAGGTCAGCTGCGCGCGCACCCACTTGCCCGATGCCTCGCTTTCCTGCTGGAACGCATCGTGGGTCATCAGCTGCATCGCCTGCTCACGCGTCCAGTTGTCCACGTGCACGCCCTGGTCCAGGATCGCGTTGGAGATCGTGCGCAGGTAGAACTTCAACTGCACCAGGTGGAACAGCGGATCGTTGTCCAGGTAACCCTGTTCCTGCATCATCCGCTCGGTGTACACCGCCCAGCCTTCGGCGAACAGGCCCGAACGCAGCACCGCGCGCAGCGTGGACGGGAACTTGCCCGAATGCCAGCCTTCCAGGTAATGGCCCGGCGTGCCTTCGTGGATGCTGAGCAGGTGGATCATGCGGCTGTTGTATTCGCGCAGGAACGAATCGACCTGCTTGTCGGTCCAGTCGTCCGGAATCGGCGACACCGCGTAGAAGGTCTTCAGGTTCTTGTCCAGCGGGCCCGGCGAATCGCAGTAGGCCACGGCCACGCCGCGCTGGAATTCGGGCATCAGGATGATGTCCACCGGCGCATCGGGCAGGGTCATCAGGTCATGCTTGCGCACGAACTCGGTGGACTGCGCCAGCGCGGCCTTGGCATCGTCGACCACCTTGTCGCGCGCCGGCTTGTCCGCGTAGGCCAGCTCCAGCGCCGCTTCGATCGCCGCCTGCTGCTGTTCGTCGGTCGGATTGGCCGGAAGCGCCGGGGCACCCGGCTTGCCATTCAGTACCGTCTGCGCGATGCCGTACATGTCCTGGCGCACGCGCTTGAGTTCGGCGCGGGCACGTTCGCCGATCTCGGCGCGCGACAGCGACGAGTTCAGCGCGAACTTCAGCTTCTGGTCGTACAGCTCGGCACCAATGCGGAAATCGCCCTTGGCGTTCGGCACCAGCGTCTTGTCCAGCCACGTCTGCTGCTCGTCCACCGCCTTCTTCAGGCCATCGATGGCCGCCTGCAGGCGCTTGCCGTCCTCGGCCGGCAGTTCGCCGATGTGCGGGGTGATGAAGGTATCGACGATGCTGAGGATGCCCTTGTTCTGCTTGGCCACCGTTTCGGCGTGGATCTTCGGCACGCGGGCCGGGTCCAGGTTCTCGCGGGCCTGGGCGAAGATCTGCGGCAGCTTCTCCATGCGCGCGGTGGCCGACTTCAGGCGCTCGGGCAGCGGCGCGAATTCACGGGCCATCAGGCCGTACAGCGCACTGCCGGCGGTGCCGTTGTAGATCTGCGGGTCCCACTTGGACGCCTGCAGCACTTCGGCGTTCCAGATCTCGGACTGCAGCTGGTTGCGCAGGATGGCCGCGTCCACCTGGTTTTCGCGCGAGAGCTTGCTCACCTCGACCTTGTCCAGCTCGCCGAGCAGGCCCTTGTAGGCGGTCAGCATCTTCTGTTGGCCGGCCGCGCTCAGGTCGTCGACCTCGCTGTCGTAGCGGTGATCGCCGATCTGGGTGGCGCTGATCGGCGACAGCTGCATCCAGGTGTCCAGGGCGCGCTTGGACAGGTCGGCGAAGGCGGCGTCCACGGCCGCATCGGCGGCGGGGGCGGCTGCCGAGGTACCGGCCGGGGCGGTGGGGGCGTCGGCCTGCTGGCAGCCACCCAGGGCGGCGATCAGGGCGAGGGCAAGAAGATGCTGGCGCATCGGCGATCCTGTGCTGTGGACAATCGCCCAGCATAGGCGCTGCCGCCGGGGTGCCGCCCGTGCCATTGGATTACCATGGCCCTTTCCCGCCGGGAGGTATGCCATGCAGTACGAAGGAAGCTGCCATTGCGGGCAGATCGCGTTCGTGGTCCAGGCCGATGCACCCATCACCGAGGTGCTGGACTGCAACTGCTCGCTGTGCCGGCGGCGCGGCGGGCTGCTCTGGTTCGGCCCGCGCGCGGCGCTGACCCTGAACACGGACCCGGCGGCGCTGGCCACCTACCAGTTCAACAAGCACCACCTGCAGCATCATTACTGCCGCGACTGCGGCATTGCCCCGTTCAGCGAGGGCGTGGACCCGCGCAGCGGGCAGGCGATGGTGGCGGTGAACGTGCGCTGCCTGCCCGGGCTGGAACTGGGTGGGCTGAAGATCAATTTCTACGATGGAGCCAGCGTGTGACGACAGGGACGATGTGGCGCGGTTGCGCCGTGGCAGGGATGCTGTTGCTGACGCTTGCCGGATGCAGTGGCAAGCAGCATGCGGAGATGGCCAGTGCCGGTGCGGCCGGCGCGGTGGCCTCGCCGGAAGGCGCCGCCCTGGCGTATGAGCACGAGGTGGACATCCAGCTCGATGCCGCGCAGATCGGGCCGCGGGTGAAGCAGATCAGCGAGGCCTGCCAGTCCAGCAGGTTCGGCGACTGCGCCGTGCTGCAGGTCGGCCAGCAGGGCGGCGAGTATCCGTCCGGCTCGATCCGGGTGCGGATCGCGCCCAAGGGCGTGGAGCCGCTGATCGGCCTGGCCGGGCAGGGCGGCGATGTCGCCTCGCGCAACACCCAGGCCGAAGATCTCGCCCAGCAGGTCGCGGATACCGCGCTGACCAAGGCGCGGCTGCAGAAGGAACACGAACGGCTGCTGGCCTACCAGGATGACAAGGGCATCAAGGTGGCCGACCTGCTGGTCATCACCCAGCGGATGTCCGAGATCGAGGCAGGGCTGGAGCAGGCCAACAAGGACGCCGCCAACCAGCGACGCCGGATCGACACCCAGCTGCTGACGCTGCGCTTCCAGACCCCTTCGGGCCAGCGCAGCCGCAGCGAGATCGCCGAGGCGTTCAGCGAATTCGGCGCCACGCTCACCAGCAGCGTGGCCTTCGTGATCCGCGCCGTGGCGGCACTGTTGCCGGTAACCGTTGTGCTCTGGCTGGTGGGCTGGATTGCGCTGAAGCTGTGGCGTCGCCGCCGCTCGCGCGGTTAGCCCTCGTCGGTTTCGTATTCGACAAACACATCCAGTTCCAGCGCCAGCTCCTGCACCGCATCGCGCACCTTCTGCGCGGTGCTTTCATTGCCGACCTCGACTTCCAGCTCATGCGTACCCGGCCCGATGTCATCGGACAGGCCGGCCGAGCTGGAATCGTCGTCGTCCATGTGCGGCATCAGGTCGTCGGTTTCCTCGACGTGCTCGATGCCCTCGATGCCCTGGAGCAGGTCGCTGATGGCGCGCGCATCGTCTTCGGTACCGGTGATCCTGAGTCGCAGCATGGCCATGGGAAGGTCTCGTGGGAGTGGGGATTCCACCGTAACGATGCGCCGGGCAAAAGCGGGTGAATGTCCTTCACCCGGCCGGCGGCAACCCCAACAGTTCATCCGGCAACGCCGGTACCGGCGTGCGTTCGTCCTGGGCTTCGCGCTTGAGCCAGTCCATGAATGCCACCGCCGTCGGGCTGAGTGGCCGGTGTTCTGCGTGCACGATGTAGTACGCGTACCGTGCCTTCAACGCCGGCCCGGGCAGCCGCACCAGTTCGTAGCGCTGCAGGTACGGCTGGGCGATGTGCTTGCGCGCCAGCACCGCGCCGATGCCATACACCGCCGCGCGCATCGCATCGGTGCTGTCGCTGAAGATGTGCTGCGCGGTCAGGTCCAGGCCGCGCACCCCGGCAGCCCGGAACCAGTCGCGCCAGCCCTGTGGCGACATGTCGCTGACCAGCGGCAGCGTGGCGATCTGCGCGGGCTCGCGCAGCGCCGACACCCCGGGCAGGGCCGGTGACGCCACCGGGCACAGTTCGTCGTCCATCAGGTGGTGGGCGGCCAGGCCCGGCCATTGGCCCAGCCCGTAGCGGATGCCCAGTTCCGGCCCGTTCTCGTCGAAGCGCACCAGCTCGCTGCTGGTCTGCAGCTCGATGCGCATGCGCGGGTGCAGACGGGTGAAACGCGGCAACCGAGGCACCAGCCAGCAGTAGGACAGGGAGCGCAGGGTGGTGATCCGCAGCGGCACCACATCGGCCTGCGGATGCAGGTTGCCGGCCACCGCGTTGATGTCGCTCAGGGCGGCTGCCGCGGCATCGGCCAGCTGGCGGCCCTCGGCGGTCAGGCGCACACCACGGGCGTGGCGCTGGAACAGCACCGTGCCCAGCAGCGATTCCAGCCGCCGCACGTGGTGGCTGACCGCGCTGGCGGTGAGGTGCAGCTCCTCGGCGGCATGGGCGAAATTCTGGTGGCGCGCGGCAACCGCGAACACCCCCAGCGCGGGCAACAGGGCAGGGCGCAGGATCATGGCGAGACCAAAATCATATTTGTGGCTTGCAGGGATACTACGCGCTTGTCGGGGCCTCGCGGCAGGTAGATGCTGCGTGTCTGATCCTTGGAGCCCGCGCCATGTTGCTGCCCGTCCCCGTTGCCGTCGCCGCCTGTTCCTGCCGTGCCGGGGGCCGCCTGTGAGCGGCGCGCCGGTGAGTGCGGGGGCGATCGAGCGCGACTGGCGCACCCCGCTGGAGCTGACCGTGCTGGGTGCGATCTGGGGGTGCTCGTTCCTGTTCATGCGCGTGGCGGTGCCGTCGTTCGGCCCCTATGCGCTGGTGGAAGTGCGGCTGCTGCTGGGCGCGCTGGTGCTGCTGCCGTTCCTCTGGCAGGCACGCGCGCAGTTCCCGGCCAGGCGCTGGTTGTGGCTGGTGCCGATCGGCCTGATCAACTCCGCCATTCCGTTCGTGCTGTTCGCCTGGGCCGCGCAGCGCGCACCGGCGGCGATCGGCGCGATCTGCAACGCGATGACCGTGCTGTTTGCCGCGCTGATCGCGTTCCTGTTCTTCGGCGAGAAGATCGGCATGCGTCGTGCGATCGCGCTGCTGGTCGGCTTCGGTGGCGTGGTGGTGCTGGCCACGGCCAAGGTGTCCGGGCTGAGCATCGGTGCGGCGGTGATTGCCGGTTCGCTGGCCGCGCTGCTGTACGGATTGGGCGTGAACCTGGTCAAGCGCCACATGACCGGGCTGCCGCCGGCGGCGTCGGCCGGTGCCACGCTGGGCAGCGCGGCGTTGCTGATGCTGCCGCTGGCGCTGACCCACTGGCCTGACGGGCCGATACCCGCCGTGTCGTGGGCCTGCGCGATCGCGCTGGGCGTGGTCTGCACCGGCTTCGCCTTCCTGATGTTCTACCGCCTCATCGCGCGCATCGGCCCGGCGCGTGCTTCCACCGTGACCTACCTGGTGCCGATGTTCGGCGCGCTGTTCGCCTGGCTGTTCCTGGGCGAGCCGGTGACCTGGGCGATGGTGGTCGCCGGCGCGTTGATCCTCGGCAGCGTCGCCGCCAGCCAGAAGCGCTGACGCGACGCGACATCCATTACCGCACGGGCACGGGGATGTTGCAGAGATCGATATGCCCGGCGGCGCGCTTGTAGAAGTCATCCACGCGGTTGCGCCGTGCTTCGACCGTATCGGCGAAGGTCTTCGAATCGGTACGCAGCACCTGCAGCGTGGGCCGCTGCGCTTCCGGCAGGTCGCTCACCCGCTGGATCGAGCGGATCGCGGTGCGCTGCGCCGGGTCGGCGTAGAAGCCCATCGGGGCCGGTCCGCGCGGCAGCGCGCTGAGCAGTTCCATGCCCTTGAGCACCCGACCCACCACGGTGATGTTGCGGTCCAGCTGGCGCGGCGACTGGCCGGTGACCACGTACAGCTCGGCGCCGATGCTGCTGTCTTCCTCGTTGTTGCGGCCCGCACCGAGCGCGCCGTAGCAGTGTGCGAGCCAGGTCTTGCCGTCCTTCGCATCCTGGCCCACCGGGAAGCCGTCCACGAAGCCGGTGCGTTCGGCCCAGCCGTCGCGGTCCGGCAGCAGGCTCACTTCCAGGCCCCTGCTGTCGCGCTGGAACTCGGCCGGCAGCTTGCGCTTGGCGCTGCCCAGCGGCTTGGCCTTGGCCGCGTCATCGGCATCGGCATCACCGAACTGCACCACGAAGTTGTCCTGCGCACGGTAGATGCTTTCGCCGTCCCAGAAATGCTCATGGGCCAGGGTCTGGATGTTGGCCACGTGCTGCGGCGCGAAGGCCGGGGCCAGCTCGATCAACACCTCACCGGCATCCAGCTTCATCACCAGCAGGTTGGCCGGGTCCGGCGTGCGCCAGTCGCTGGCCGGCGACGCTTCCAGGATCTGCTGCGCGCTGCGGTAGGGCGTGGCCGCCGTGGCAACGCCCGACAGCAGGCAGGAAAGGGCAAGCGCGAGCAGGGCAGGACGGCGTGGCGACATGGTGGACCCCAGGATGAACGATCCCCGATTCTGCGCGAAGCGCGGCGCCGGCCGCCAGTCCGCCCCCCTGTCCGCCGGCAGGGTGACTAACGGCACGTTCGCTATAGCTGACTTCACACTAGTGTTGACTCCACGCTAGCTGGAGGACGGTCATGAGCGACCACGAGGCCCACCTGAAGAAGTTCCAGAAGGAGCTCAGCGCCGGCACGGTCTCGCTGGCCCTGCTGGCGGTGCTGGCGCGGACCGGCGAGCCGCTGTACGGCTACCTGATCGCCAAGGAGCTGGAGCGGGTCGGGGAGGGCGTGCTGAGCGGCAAGCAGAGTGCGCTGTACCCGGTGCTGCGCAACCTGGAGGGCGCCGGGCTGCTGGAAAGCCAGATTGAACCGTCGGTGGCCGGGCCACCGCGACGTTACTACCGCATCAATGAGCGCGGCCGGCAGGTGCTGGAGCAGTGGACCCAGGCCTGGCGTGCCACCCGAGATTCCGTTGATTCCGTGCTGGAAGGGGTACTGCAATGAACGAAGAAAGCATGAGGGGCGGTGGCCTGCCCACCACCATCGGGCAGTACCTGGCGCAGCTGCGCGCGGCCCTGCACGACGCCGACCCGGCGATGGTGCAGGACGCGCTGTACGACGCCGAGGAATACCTGCGTTCGGAGCTGGCCGCCCAGCCCGGGCGCAGCGAAGCCGAGGTGATTGCCGACGTGGCCGGCAGCTATGGCGCACCCGAGGAAGTGGCCGAGATCTACCGCGAAACCGAAATCACCGTGAACCGCGCGCTGCGTACCCCCAGTGCCAGCGTGCGGCCGATCGCCCGGGTGGTGCCGGCGCAGGTGGCACCGGGTGTTGCCGCCGCAGCGGCTGCAGCGGGGAGCGAAGCGCCGCCCAGCGATCGGGTTCCGCCGCATCGTTCGGCGCTGGCACGCTTCTTCGGCGTGGCGCTGGAACCGCGCACCTATGGCGCGCTGTTCTACATGCTGCTGTCGCTGGCGACCGGCATCTTCTTCTTCACCTGGGTGATCACCGGCTTGTCGCTCTCGCTGGGGCTGCTGATCCTGATCATCGGCATTCCGCTCACGGTGCTGTTCTTCGGCTCGGTGCGTGGGCTGGCGCTGCTGGAAGGGCGGCTGGTGGAAGTGCTGCTGGGCGAGCGCATGCCGCGCCGGCCGCGTTACGCAGACCGCAGCCGCAGCTGGCTGCAGCGCATCGGCGACATGTTCACCGATGGACGCACCTGGCTGACGATGCTGTATTTCATGCTGATGCTGCCGCTGGGCATCATCTACTTCACTGTGGCGGTCACGCTGCTCACCGTGTCGCTGGTCTTCATCTGGGCGCCGGTGGCTTCGATGTTCGCGTTGGGCGCGCCGAGCCTGTACTTCGAAAGCGAACTGGTGGTGCTGCCGCTGTGGGCCACCCCGGCGCTGGCGGTACTGGGCGTGGTGATCCTGTTCTGCACCATGCACCTGGCACGCATCATCGGCCACCTGCACGGCCAGATGGCCAAGCACCTGCTGGTGCGCCTGTAATTGCTGGAGGTGACGACCAACGGTCGTCACCTACCGGGCGTTACCCCGCTTTTTTTCGGATCGGGGTGACGTTGCTTGCGGCCTTGGTCGCCTTCTTCGGCTTCGCCGCAGCCTGCGCATTGGCGGCGAAGAAATCGCGCACCTTCGGGTACACCGTTTCGCGCCAGCGACGGCCGCTGAAGATGCCGTAGTGGCCGGCGCCCTCGACCACGAAGTGCTCACGGCGCGCAGCCGGAATGCCGGTGCACAGTTCCTGCGCCGCTTCGGTCTGGCCCAGCCCGGCGATATCGTCCAGCTCGCCTTCGATGCTCAGCAGCGCGGTGCCGGTGATCGCGCCGGGATCCACCAGCTCACCCTGCACGTACCACTCGCCGCGCGGCAGCAGGAATTCCTGGAAGACCACGCGGATGGTGTCCAGGTAGTAGCGCGCCGGCATGTCCAGCACTGCGTTGTATTCGTCGTAGAAACGGCGGTGCGCATCGGCATCTTCCATGTCGCCCTTGACCAGGTCGGCATAGAAATCCCAGTGCGAACTGAAGTGCCGGCTCGGGTTCATCGACAGGAACCCGGCATGCTGCAGGAAGCCCGGGTACACGCGGCGGCCCGCGCCCGGGTAACCCGGTGGCACGGTGTGGATGACGTTGTTCTCGAACCACGACAGCGGGTTCTGGGTGGCCAGGTTGTTGACCGCGGTCGGGCTGCAGCGCGCATCGATCGGGCCGCCCATCATCACCAGCGAACGCGGCGTGGTTTCACCGCGGCTGGCCATCAGCGAAACGGCGGCCAGCACCGGCACGGTCGGCTGGCACACGCTGACCACGTGCAGTTTCTCCGCACCGAGGTGGCGGATGAATTCCTGCACGTACGCAATGTAATCGTCCAGGCTGAACTCGCCTTCGCTGCCGGGCACCATGCGCGCGTCCACCCAGTCGGTGACATACACGCGGTGGTCGCGCAGCAGGGTGCGCACGGTGTCGCGCAGCAGCGTGGCGTGGTGGCCGGACAGCGGCGCCACCACCAGCACGAACGGCTGGTTGAGCATGGTGTTGAGCTGGTCGGCTTCGTTGCTGTGGCGCTTGAAGCGCAGCAGCTTGCAGAACGGCTTGCTGACTTCTTCGTGCACCACGATCGGCACGCGCTCGCCGTCGACCTCGATTTCGTTGATGCCCCACTCGGGCTTCTCGTAATCCTTGCCGATGCGATGGAACAGCTCGTTCACCGCCGAAAGGCGGTCGGCACCGGGCATCTGTGACCACCAGTGCCCCTGGTTTGCGAAGAACTTGGCGTTGGCCTGGGCCTGGTGCACCCAGGGCGCGAGCAGGTTGCGGGTCAATTCATGCAGTTGATAGAGCATGACGTCCGAATATGTATGGTCTTATGTTGCCGCGCAGCATACTCCACCCGGGCCGAAAGCGCCTTAATGGGCCGATTCGTCGCAATCGGGCCTGAGATCAGCGTCCGCCACGTTCGAGCGCGGCGGCATGGCCGGCCAGCGCCGGTGACAGCCAGCAGTGCGAGCCCAGCGCGGTAAAGCCTTCGGCGGTGAGCTGGCGGCGGTACCAGGCCGCCGGGCGGGCCTGGAAGCCCTCGTGGTCGCCCTCGAACTCATCCTCGGCGGTGAACGCCTCCAGGAACGCCACGCCGCCGGTGAGCTCGGCGAAGCCGGCCAGGGCCGGGCGCAGTTCGCGGGTGGGCACGTAGTGCATCACGTCCGAGCAGACCAGCAGGTCCACCGGCGCGCACGGGCGCAGCCAGGCGAAATCGCCGACGCGGGCCGGGTGCAGGTTGCGGCTGCGGCCGTAGCGCTGCACCGCATAGTCGCTGCTGTCGAAGCCCATGTACTGCATGCGCGGGCGCAGCTTGAGCAGCGGCGCGCGCCAGGCGCCTTCACCGGCGCCGATGTCCAGCACGCTGCGGATCGGGCGTTCCAGGTAGTACTCGGCACTGGCCACGGCCAGCGCGACCTTGCGCGCCAGGCGCGCCGCGCCACCGGTCTGGTCGGGCTGGTACCAGCGCTGGAAGTAGGCCTGGTCGTAGGTCTTCTGCATGCGGGGACAGGGGTCGAGGACGTGGGTGCACATGGTAGCCGAGCGCGCTGCGTCAATCCGCCGCGCATGCGCTGCCCGCGTGAATCGGCCAGAATGAACGACATCCCAAGCCAGCCGCCGGAGCAAGCGCATGCAGTCCTACTACTGGGTCAAGACCTTCCACCTGCTGTTCGTGGTGGCGTGGATGGCAGCGGTGTTCTACCTGCCGCGGATCCTGGTCAACCTGAGTGAGACCGCCGGGCAGCTGCCGGTGGTGGAGCGCCTGCAGCTGATGGGCCTGCGCCTGTACAGGTTCGGCCACATGATGTTCGGCTTCGCGCTGATCCTGGGGCTGGTGCTGTGGCTGGGGTACTGGGTGATTCCGGATTTCCCGACCATGGTCGCGCCGGGCGCGGCGGGCTGGCTGCACGCCAAGCTGGGGCTGGTGGTGCTGCTGCTGGTGTACTACTCGTGGACCGGGCGGCTGCTGAAGGGCGCGGTGAAGGGCAAGGTACTGCCGTCGTCGCGCGCGCTGCGCTGGTTCAACGAGCTGCCGCTGGTGCTGTTCATCGGCGTGGTCTGGCTGGTGCTGGCCAAGCCTTTCTGAGGCACAAAAAAACCGGGCATGGCCCGGTTTTTCTTGCCACAACCGCAGCGGCCGATCAGGCCACTTCGTACGCACCGTACCCACGCAGGCGCTCGTAGCGTTTCTGCAGCAGGTCTTCGGTGGACAGCTTTTCCAGCGCGTCCAGCTCGTTGAGCAGCACGGCCTTCAAGCGCTTGGCCATCTGGTTCGGGTTGCGATGCGCACCACCGGTCGGCTCGCGCACGACCTTGTCGACCAGGCCCAGGCTCTTCAGGCGCGGCGCGGTCAGGCCCAGCTGTTCGGCGGCGTCCTTGGCCTTGCCCGCATCCTTCCACAGGATCGAGGCGCAGCCTTCCGGGCTGATGGTCGAGTACACGCTGTATTCCAGCATCACGGTGCGGTCGCCCACGCCCAGTGCCAGCGCGCCGCCGGAGCCGCCTTCGCCGATCACGGTGCAGATCACCGGTACCTTCAGTTCGGCCATTTCCATCAGGTTGCGCGCGATCGCTTCGGACTGGCCGCGCGATTCGGCATCGATGCCCGGCCAGGCGCCGGCGGTGTCGATCAGGGTCAGTACCGGCAGGCCGAATCGTTCGGCCATCTTCATCAGGCGCAGCGCCTTGCGGTAGCCTTCCGGCTTGGGCATGCCGAAGTTGCGCTTGATCTTTTCCTTGGTGTCGCGGCCCTTCTGGTGGCCGATCAGCATCACCGAACGGCCGCCGATGCGGGCCAGGCCACCCATGATGGCCTTGTCGTCGGCGAAGGCGCGGTCGCCGGCCAGCTCCTGGAATTCATCGCAGAAGAGGCGGATGTAGTCGGCGGTGTACGGGCGCGAAGGATGGCGGGCCAGCTGCAGCACCTGCCACGAGGTCAGGTTGCGGAAGATCTGCGCGGTACGCAGCCGCAGCTTGTCCTGCAGGGTGCGCACTTCGGCCTCGACATTGACCGCCGGGCCGGCGCTTGCGCTGCGCAGCTCCTGGATCTTTGCCTCCAGATCAGCGATGGGTTGCTCGAAGTCGAGGTAGTTCGGATTCATCGGAAGCCGTCGTGAAGAAAAGAGGGAAAGTGTAGCCGAATGCGTCTAAATGCCCCGTACGCCGTCGTCTGGTCGGTGCCTAGTTCGCCCATGGCGGGCTGTACCGGACTTTCAGTGTACGCACTGCCGGGTCGGCCCGCAGGGCGTCCACCAGCTGGCTGTCCACGCGCACGGCGGTCTCGCCGGCCACGTCCAGCATGCCGGCCACCGGGCCCTGCTCGGTGCCCAGCAGCAGGTCCAGGCGCAGGGGGGTGCGGCCGGGACGGTGGCGGTCGAGCAGGCCGTTCACCCGCGCCCACACCGGGTCGCCCTGGCGCAGGTCCAGGCGCAACGACAGGCGGGTGGCGTAATTGGCGCAGATTTCCTCGAAGTCCCAGCACTGCCGGATGCGCAGGGCATAGCCGCCGTTGAACTCGTCCTCGCGCAGGCCGCCCTTGACCACCAGGATGCGGTCCTTGGTCATCAGGTGGCCGAACTCGGCCAGGCCGTCGGTGAACGCGCTGCACTCGACCCGGCCCTTGCCGTCCTCGAGCTGCATGAACACCTGGCTTTCGCCCTTGCGGCGCACGCCGACCACCAGGCCGGCCAGGATCACCGGGGTTTCCTGGCGCCAGGCGCGCTTCTCGCCATCCTTGCTGGGGCGGGCGGGGGGAATGAGTTTTTCCAGCATGCCCAGGTCGGTGCCGACCAGTTCCTTGACGTCGTCGGCATGCGGGTCGAACGGATGGCCACTGAGGTAGAACCCCAGCGTTTCGCGTTCGCCGTCCAGCAGCTGGCCCAGACCCCATTCCTTGGCTTCGGGCAGGTCCAGCTGCAGCGCGGTGCTGACCGGGTCGGGCGCGCCGAACAGCGAGTTCTGGCCGGAGGCCTTCTCGCGCGACATCTGGTCGGTGGCCTTGAGCACTTCAGGCAGCTGCAGCATCAGCGAGGCGCGGTTCTTGCCCAGGCCATCGAGGGCGCCGCAGTTGATCATGGCTTCAAGCGTGCGCCGGTTGAGCTTGCCCGATTCGATGCGCATGCAGAAATCCAGCAGCGAGGCGTAGCGGCCCTTGGCCAGGCGCTCATCGACCACCGCTTCGCAGGCACCCTGGCCCACGCCCTTGATGGCGCCCAGGCCGTACTGGATGGTGTCGGCGCTGGAGGCTTCGAACATGTACGCCGATTCGTTCACGCGCGGCGGCAGCACGGTCAGGCCGAGGTTGCGCACTTCGGCCAGGAAGCCCACCACCTTGTCGGTGTTGTCCATGTCCGAGGAGAGCGTGGCCGCCATGAACTCGGCCGGGTAATGGCGCTTGAGCCAGGCGGTCTGGTAGCTGACCAGTGCGTAGGCCGCGGCGTGCGACTTGTTGAAGCCGTAGCCGGCGAACTTCTCCATCAAGTCGAAGATTTCGTCGGCCTTGGGGCCGTCGACGCCGCCCTTGGCCGCACCCTCGCGGAAAATCTCGCGGTGCTTGGCCATTTCGGCCGGCACCTTCTTGCCCATCGCGCGGCGCAGCAGGTCGGCGCCGCCGAGCGAGTAACCGCCGACGATCTGCGCCATCTGCATCACCTGCTCCTGGTACACCATGATGCCGTAGGTGTCTTTCAGGATCGCTTCGGTACGCGGATCGGGGTAGATGATTTCTTCCTGGCCGTGCTTACGCGCGTTGAAGGAGGGAATCAGGTCCATCGGGCCGGGGCGGTACAGCGACACCAGCGCGATGAGGTCTTCGAAGCGGTCGGGGCGCGCGTCCTTCAGCAGGCGGCGCATGCCCGAGGATTCGAACTGGAACACCGCACCGGTGTTGCCGTTGGCGAAGATGTCCTTGTAGGTAGGCGCATCGTCGAGCGGCAGCGCGGTGATATCGACCGGCGGAATGCCGGCGCGGGCGTGGCGCTTGTTGATCGCCTTGACCGCCCAGTCGATGATCGTCAGCGTGCGCAGGCCGAGGAAGTCGAACTTCACCAGGCCGATTTCTTCGACGTCGTTCTTGTCGAACTGGGTGACCGGGTTGCGGCCACGGCCGCCTTCATCGTGTTCGGCGAACAGCGGGCAGAATTCGGCCAGCGGTTCGGGCGCGATCACCACGCCACCGGCATGCTTGCCGGCGTTGCGGGTAAGGTCTTCGAGCTGGCGTGCCAGGTCGATCAGGTCGCGCACGTCGTCTTCGTTCTGGTAACGCTGGATCAGCTCCGGCGATGCCATTTCCGTGTCCTTGCCTTCGCCCATCGCATCCTTGAGCGAAATGCCCAGGATGTTGGGAATCAGCTTGGACACGCCATCGACCAGGCCATACGGGAAGCCAAGCACGCGCCCGGAGTCGCGCACCACGGCCTTGGCGGCCATGGTGCCGTAGGTGATGATCTGGCTGACGCGTTCGCGGCCGTACTTGCGCGCGACGTAGTCGATGACTTCGTCGCGGCGGTCCATGCAGAAGTCGATGTCGAAGTCGGGCATCGACACGCGTTCGGGGTTGAGGAACCGCTCGAACAGCAGGTTGTACGGAATCGGATCCAGATCGGTGATCTGCAGCGCCCAGGCCACCAGCGAGCCGGCACCGGAACCACGGCCGGGGCCGATCGGAATGCCCTGGTTCTTGCCCCACTGGATGAAGTCGGCCACGATCAGGAAGTAGCCGGGGAAGCCCATCTTGATGATGGTGGCCAGCTCGAATTCCAGGCGTTCGACGTAATCCTCGCGGGTCTTGCCCTCGGCCAGCGGATTCTTTTCCAGGCGCGCTTCCAGGCCCTTGCGCGATTCGCTGCAGATCCAGCTGTCCAGCGTTTCGTTTTCCGGCACCGGGTAGTTGGGCAGGAAGTAGGTGCCCAGCCGCATTTCGATGTTGCAGCGTTCGGCCAGCGCCAGCGTGTTGTCGATCGCATCGGGGATGTCGGCGAACAGCGCGCACATCTCTTCGGGCGACTTGAGGTACTGCTGGTCGCTGTAATCGCGCGGGCGCTTGGGATCGTCCAGCACGCGGCCGGAGGAAATGCATACGCGCGCTTCGTGGGCGCTGAAATCGTCCGGGCGCAGGAAGCGCACGTCGTTGCTGGCCACCACGGGCAGGCCGCGCTGGCCGGCGGCCACCAGGGCGAACTGGTTGAACGCTTCTTCGCCTTCGCGACCGGTACGGGTCAGCTCCAGGTGCAGGCCATCGCCGAACACGCGCTGCCAGTCGGCGAGCTGCTGCTCGGCCAGGTCATGGCGGCCTTCGCCGGCCAGGCGCCCGGCCAGGCTGTCGCGGCCCGCCAGGGCAAACAGGTTGTGGCAACCCGCCTTGAGCCAGTCGGGGTGCACGGCCACGCCGCCTTCAGGGCGGTGGCCTTCCATCCAGGCGCGGGTAAGCAGCCGCGACAGGCTGAGGTAGCCTTCGCGGTCGCGGCAGAGCAGGGTCATGCGCCAGGGGGTCATGCCCTCTTCGGCGATCATGATGTCGGCACCGGCAATCGGCTTGATGCCGACCGTTTCAGCGGCCTTGTAGAACTTGACCAGCGCGAACAGGTTGTTCAGGTCGGTCACTGCCAACGCGGGCAGGTTCAGTTCGACGGCGCGGCTGAGCAGGTTGGCCTGCTTGGCCTTTTTCGGGTCAGCCTGATCCGGTTTCGCCGGGACACGGATGGTCGAATCCGCCAGCGAAAACTCGGTGTGGACGTGCAGATGTACGAAACGGGAAGTGGACATGCCGGGCCAATGTAATGCCCGGTCAGGGTAGCCGCGCGGGGCAAGCGGAACAAGGCTTGACAGGTCGTTGGGTTAAGGCCGAAGCCTCAAGCTGAAGCCAGAGCAGATGCCAGAGCCAGAGCGCTTGGGCGGTTGGGCTATCGGCTGGGGCGGCGGCGGGGGCAGGGGTACGGGACACGCCGTAAACCCATCCCTGGGGGCTCTCTTGCAACATCCATGTTGCAAGGAAAGGTCCCGTACCCCTGCCCCCGCCCCCAACGGAAGGTCGGCTCGCACGGGAGGGCGGAAGCAAAGGCTCTGTTCTTGAAGTTCGTTGGGCACCAGCCAACTGTCAAAGGGCGGCGGGGGTGGGTTTGCGGGACCGTAGAGCGCCATGGATGGCGCGAACGAGCCTACATGGACGTACTTGCGGCGTGTCCCGCAAACCCACACCCGTCGCCCAAGCCAGCCGAACCCCGACGAGCCGCTTTTGCTTTCGCTTTTGTCGTTGCTGTTGCTGTTGCTGTTGCTGTTGCTGCTACTGGGTCAGCCAGCAGCAACCAACGCACCGTCCAGGCAATCACGCACGGGCGCGAAGCTGCGGCGGTGGTGGGGGCAGGGGCCGTGGGTGCGCAGGGCGGCCAGGTGGGCCGGGGTGCCGTAACCCTTGTGCTGGTCGAAGCCGTATTCGGGGTGCTGCTCATGCAGCTGGAGCATGTAGCGGTCGCGGCTGACCTTGGCCAGGATCGAGGCGGCCATGATCGCGCGGTCGAGCGCGTCGCCGCCGACCAGCGCCTGCGCGGGGCAGGGCAGGCCCTTGGGCACCACGTTGCCGTCGATGCGCGCGAACTGCGCCACGTGCGCGACTGCTTCGACCGCCCGGCGCATGCCCAGCATCGTGGCCTGGTAGATGTTGAGCGAATCGATCTCCGCCACGTCCACCATCACCACGTGGAAGGCCAGCGCCCGCTGCTGGATCCTGTCGAACAGCTGGTCGCGGCGGAGCGCCGTGAGCTGCTTGGAATCGTCCAGCCCGTTCAGGCGCGGGCGGTCCGGGCAGAACACCACCGCCGCCACCGCCACCGGACCGGCCAGCGGGCCTCGGCCCGCTTCGTCCACGCCCGCCACATAGCGCGGCGCCACGGTCGCCAGCGCCGCCCCGTCGAACAGCGCCAGCGAGGCCGCCGCGGCGTGGCGGCGGCTCATGCCGGCGCGTTCCCGTGCGGCTTGCGCGCCAGCAGTTCCGCCACCGCGTCGGCCGCGCGCGCCGACGCATCCTGGCGCAGCTGCAGGTGCAGCTTCTCGTACGTGTCCTGGATCTCGATGGCGCGCTGCGGGTGGTCGAACCACTGCAGGATCGCGTCGGCCAGCTTGTCCGGCACGCAGTCGTGCTGGATGAGTTCCGGCGCCAGATCCTTGCCCGCCAGGATGTTCGGCAATGCGAATCGGTCCACCTTGATCAGGCCGAGCGCCTTCACGATGCGGTAGGTCAGCTCCGCCACGCGGTAACCCACCACCATCGGCCGCTTCACCAGCATCGTTTCCAGCGTGGCCGTGCCCGACGCGAGTACCACCACGTCCGCGGCGATCATCGCCGTGCGCGCCTGTCCGTCCAGCAGGTGCGAATACGCCACCGGCAGCGCCGAGCGCGACAGCTGTTCCTGAATCAGCGCCCGGCAGGCCGGATTGGCCGCCGGCACCACCACGTGCAGGCCTGGAATGCGTTCGGAGACCTGCCAGGCCGCTTCAAAGAATGCGCCGCCCAGCTTGCTGATCTCGCCCAGCCGGCTGCCCGGCAGGACCGCCAGCACCTTGGCGTTGGCCGGCAGGCCCAAGGCCACGCGGGCCTCTTCGCGGTCGCTGTGCAGCGGAATGTCATCGGCCATCGGGTGGCCGACGAACCGGGCGTCGATGCCGTGGCGGGCATAGATCGGCGGTTCCATCGGGAACAGGCACAGCACCAGGTCGGCGCTGGCGCCGATCTTCTCGGCACGCTTCTCGCGCCATGCCCAGACCGACGGGCTGACGTAGTGCACCGTGGTGATGCCGCGCTGCTTCAGCCAGCGCTCCACGCCCAGGTTGAAGTCCGGTGCATCGATGCCGATGAACACGTCCGGCTGCCACTCCAGCACGCGCGTGCGGAACTCACTGCGCAGCTTCAGCAGGCGCGGCAGGTGGCGCAGGATTTCGGTGAGGCCCATGACCGCCAGCTCGCTGGCATCGAACCAGGTCAGGCAGCCGGCGCTGCGCATCGCATCGCCGCCGATACCGGCGAACTCGGCGTCGGGGAACCGCTGCTGCAGTTCGCGCACCAGGCCGGCGCCCAGGAGGTCGCCGGAGGCTTCACCGGCGACCAGCGCAATCCGCAGCGGTCGCGAAGAGCCCGGCGCCGTCATCGCAGCAGGGGCCTCTCGGCGTGCTCGATGAAGTCCAGCATGTCCTTGACGTCGGCGCTCTGCGTGGCCTGTTCGGCCAGCTGCACCTTGGCTTCGGCCAGCGGCAGGCCGGCCACGTACAGCGTGCGGTAGGCGCGCTTGATGCTGGCGATGCGCTCGGCATCGAAGCCGCGGCGCTTGAGGCCTTCGCTGTTGATGCCGCGCGGGCGGCCCAGCGAATCGCTGCCGACCATGGTGAACGGCGGCACGTCGCCGTTGGTCAGCGCACCCATGCCCAGGAAGGCGTGGGCACCGATCCGGCAGAACTGGTGGGCACCGGCGAAGCCGCTGATGATCACGTAGTCGCCCACGGTCACGTGGCCGGCCAGGGTGGTGTTGTTGGAGAACACGCACTGGTTGCCGACGTGGCAGTCGTGCGCGATGTGGGTGTAGGCCAGCATCCAGTTGCCGTTGCCGATGGTGGTGATGCCACCGCCGCCACCGGTACCGCGGTTGAGCGTGACGAATTCGCGGAACACGTTGTCGTCGCCGATCACCAGTTCGGTGCGCTCGCCGGCGTACTTCTTGTCCTGCGGTTCGCCGCCCACGGCAACGTGGCCGATGAAACGGTTGTTGCGGCCGATCCGGGTCGGGCCGTGGATCGAGCAGTGCGGGCCGACTTCGGTGCCTTCGCCGATCTCGACATCGGCACCGATCAGGCAGAACGCACCGATACGTACATCCGCCGCCAGTTTCGCCGACGGGTCGATGACCGCGGTGGGGTGGATGAGCGGCCCGTTCATTCGCGGGTGCCGGCGCAGAGCACTTCGGCGCAGGCGACGATCTCGCCGTCGACCTTGGCCACGCAGTCGTACACCGCCATGTTGCGGATCACGCGCTTGATCTCGACATGCATTTCCAGCACGTCACCGGGCACGACCTGCTTGCTGAAGCGGGCCTTGTCCACCTTCACCATGTAGAACAGCTTGGACTGCGCGTCGCGGCCCAGGGTGAGCTGGGTCAGCACGCCACCGGCCTGGGCCATGGCTTCGATGATCAGCACGCCGGGCATGATCGGCTGGCTGGGGAAGTGGCCCTGGAAGAACGGCTCGTTGATGCTGACGTTCTTGGTGGCAACGATGGTGCGCTTCTCGTAATCGATCGCGACAACCTTGTCGACCAGCAGGAAGGGGTAACGGTGCGGGATCAACGCCTGGATCTGGGTGATGTCCGGCAGCTTCTGTTCGTGGCTCATTCCTTCTCCTTGCTCACAGACAGGATGCGACGGGCCAGGGCATCGAGCTGCTTGAAGCGCGCGGCGTTCTTGCGCCACGTGCGATTGTCGGTCAACGGGGTCCCGGACGAGTATTCGCCCGGTTCGGTAATGGAGTTGCGCACCACGGACTTGCCGGTGATCACCACCTTGTCGCAGATCTCGAGGTGGCCGACGACGCCGACGGCGCCGCCGAGCAGGCAGTAGCGGCCGATCTTGGCGCTGCCGGCAATGCCGGTGCAGCCGGCGATGGCCGAGTGGGCGCCGATCTGGACGTTGTGGGCGATCTGGACCAGGTTGTCCAGGCGCACGTCGTTGTCGAGCACGGTATCTTCGAGGGCGCCGCGGTCGACGCAGGTATTGGCGCCGATCTCGCAGTCGTCGCCGATGCGCACGCCGCCCAGCTGCGGCACCTTGATCCAGCTGCCGGCGTCCATCGCCAGGCCGAAGCCATCGGCGCCGAGGACGGCGCCGGGATGGATGCGCACGCGCTTTCCGATGCGGACGCGGGTGACCAGGGTGACGCGGGCGATCAGTTCGCAACCGCTGTCCAGGCTGCAGTCTTCGCCGATGATGCTGCCGGCGCCGATGATGCAGTTCTCGCCGATCACGCTGCGCGCGCCGATGGTGACGAACGGGCCGATGTGGGCGCTGGCGGCGACCTGTGCCTCGGGATCGATCACGGCGCTGGGGTGGATGCCCGGCGGCCGGGTCGGGGCGATGTCGAACAGCGCGCCGATCTTGGCGAAGGTGGTGTACGGATCCTTGGCGATCAGCGCGGTACCGGGCGCGGCTTCGGCGTCCTCGGCGCGCAGGACCACGATGCCGGCCTGGCTGTCGGCCAGCTGGGCGCGGTAGCGCGGATTGGCCAGGAAGGTCAGCTGGCCGGGGCCGGCATGGGCAAGCGTGGCCACGCCACGGATGGCGGTGCTGCCATCACCATGGACCTGCAGGCCAAACTGCTCGGCGAGTTGCTGGGCGGTATAGGTAGGAGTGTTCACGCCGGGAGTTTACCGTGTGGCGTGACTTCGGTCATGTTCGGGGGGTTGGGGTGGCCTTCCTATCTTCAGGTGGCAGGCGATCCAGTAGCGCCGGGCTCTGCCCGGCTTCATGCACTTGGGCGAACAGCCTGTGGCCCGTGATCTTCTGGTTTGGCGGGACGGTGCGGGTTTGCGGGGGACGCCGTGAATCCGTCCCTGGAGGCTTGGTCGCCGCATCCATGCGGCTCACACCCCCGCAAACCCGCCCCGACCCGCCTTCGACGGATGACAGGTGGCCACGGGAAATCAAAAGCAGGCGCGCCCGGCCCGTAGGGGCACGCCATGCGTGTCTGCTCTTGCGATCCGCCCGCGACCATCCTTGGGGGGAGGCCGGCGGGCAGCCCCCGGAGGGACTGTCAAAAACATGGATGTTTTTGCCAAGCCTCCAGGGATGGATTCACGGCGTGTCCCGGAGCGGGGCTGCCCGTCGGCCTCCCCAGCACGCAGCAATGGAAACGCTGCCGTTCGCCGTTCGCCGTTTCCCCAACGCCACAAACAAAAACGCCGGGCAATGCCCGGCGTCTTTGTGTGCGATCGGTGGGTTTAGAACTGGCCACCGAACGTGAACTGCAGGCGTTCGATTTCGTCGCCGTCTTCCTTCTTGAGCGGGAAGGCGTAGCTGATCGAGATCGGGCCGACCGGGGCGCGCCACAGCAGGGCGACACCGGCCGAGGCACGCAGCTCGTTGGCCTTGAAGTTGTCCACGCCGGTGTACACGTTACCGACGTCGAAGAACGCCGAGACGCGGGCCGACGGGCTGTCGAACAGGCGCGGGAAGTAGGCTTCGATCGAGCCGACGGTCTTCAGCGAACCACCCAGCGGCTGGCCGCGGTTGTACGACGCGGTCGGCTCCGAGCGCGGGCCCAGGGTGTTGTCTTCGAAACCACGCACCGAGTTGGTACCACCGGCGTAGAAGTTTTCGAAGAACGGCAGGCCGGAGGCGGTGACGGTCTTCACATAGTCAGCCGAGGACGTGTTGCAGTCCACCGTCTGGGTCGGGTTCGGGTTCGCGGTGGTCGGTGCGGTGTAGCACAGGTCGCGGGTGACGTCGTTGCCGTAGCTGTCGCCGTAGCCGATTTCGGCGCGGGTGTTGATGACCAGCGACGGGATGATCGGCCAGTACTTGGAAACCTGGTAGTTCAGCTTGTAGTACTCGACCGTCGAGCCGGGCAGGGTGGTTTCCAGGCCCACGCGCTGGTACATGCCGCGGGTGGGCATGAAGTAGTCGTTACGCGTGTCGCGGGCCCAGCCCAGTTCGGTGCGCCAGGAGTGGAACGTCTTGCTGCCGATGGCGTTGATGTAATCGATGATCGACTGCGGCGTGGAGCCCTGGTACGTGGTGATCTGGTTGCTGTCGATGCCCACCATCAGCGAGACGGTGTCGTTCTCGGTGATCGGCACGCCGAACACCACCTGCGCCGCACCGTTGGTGCTGTTGTACTGCGCGGTGTTGAAGTCGGAGTAATCCAGTTCGCGCCAGGACAGGTTGTAACCCAGCGACACGCCATCGTCGGTGAAGTACGGGTTGGTGTAGGAGAAGCCGTAACGCTGCAGGTAGCTGCTGCGCGACGCTTCGACCGACACGCGGTTGCCGCCGCCCAGGAAGTTGTTCTGCGACAGCTGCACCGAGGTGGTCATGCCGTAGGACTGCGAATAGCCCAGGCCGAACACGAAGCTGCCCGAGGTGGTTTCCTTGACGTTGTACACCACGTCGACCTGGTCGTTGCTGCCGGTCACCGGCGGCGTTTCGACATCCACCGATTCGAAGTAGCCCAGGCGCTGCAGGCGGATCTTGGAACGGTCGATCGCGGCCTGCGAGTACCAGCTGTTTTCGAACTGGCGCATTTCACGACGCAGCACTTCGTCGGAGGTGCGGGTGTTGCCCTTGAACACGATGCGGCGCACGCCCACGCGCGGACCCGGCACGACCTGCATGTTGATCGCCACGGTACGGTCGGCGCGGTTGCTGGTCGGGATCGGGTTCACCTTGGCGAACGCGTAGCCGATGTTGGACAGCGAATTGGTGATGGCGTCCGAGCTGAATTCCAGCAGGGCGCGCGAGAACGTATCGCCGGATTTCTGGATCAGCATGCGCTCCACGTCTTCCTGCGGAAGGATGGTGTCGCCGGTGACCTTGATCTCGGAGATCTTGTACTGCTCACCTTCGGTCACGCCGGCGGTGATGAACATGTCGCGCTTGTCGGGACTGATCGAGACCTGGGTGGAATCGATGCTGAAGTCCACGTAGCCGCGGTCCAGGTACCAGGCGTTGAGCTTTTCCAGGTCGCCGGACAGCTTTTCCTTGGAGTACTGGTCATCGCGGCGGTACCACGACGCCCAGTTGTGCTCCTTGGATTCCCAGGTTTCCAGGATGTCCTTGGACTCGAACTTCTCGGTGCCGACCAGGTTCACGTGCTGGATCTTGGCGGCCTTGCCTTCCTTGATCGCGATGGTGATGTCCACGCGGTTGCGGTCAAGCGGGCTGACGGTCGGGGTGATCTCGACGTTGTATTTGCCACGGTCGTTGTACTGGCGGCGCAGTTCCTGGGTCACGCGGTCCAGGCTCAGGCGATCGAACGTGCCGCCTTCGCTCAGGCCGATGTCGCTCAGGCCCTTGAGCAGCTGGTCGCTCTTGATGTCCTTGTTGCCGGTGACGGTCAGCTTGTTGATCGCCGGGCGTTCCTTGACCGTGACCACCAGGATGTCGCCCTGCCGCTCAAGCTGGACGTCCTCGAAGAAGCCGGTCTTGTACAGGGCACGGATCGACTCGCCGACCTTGTTGTCGGTCAGGGTCTCGCCACGTTCCACCGGCAGGTAGGTGAACACGGTACCGGAGGTGATGCGCTGCAGACCATCGACACGGATGTCGCTGACGGTGAAGGGCTCGGCTGCCTGGGCCAGGGCGGGCGCGCCGAAACCGGCGGCGAGTGCGAGGGCAAGCAGGCGGCGATTGGGGAGTCGCGTCATGTCACGTCCGGTTGGAGTCGAATACGATGTTGCGGGATGCCGGCGCATAAGACGACGACAAAAGGGTAAAAGTTCATCGCGGGAACAGACCGAGGATGTCGTTGTAGAACGCCAGTCCCATCAGTCCGGCCAGCATGGCCAGGCCGATGTATTGGCCCGCCGCCATGGCACGCTCGCTAAGCGGGCTGCCCTTGACCAACTCGATAAGGTAATACAGCAGGTGCCCGCCGTCCAAGATGGGGATGGGCAACAGGTTGATGATGCACAGGCTGAGCGAGAGCACGGCCAGGAACCAGACGAACCAATCGAGGCCGCGCTGGGCGGTCTGGTTGGCTACCCGGGCAATGGTGACCGGGCCGGAAACGTTCTGCAGCGAGGCATTGCCGGTGACGATGCGGCGCATCATGCCGAGCGAATCGCCCGCCGCGCGCGCGGTTTCGCGCAGCGCCGCCGGGATGGCCGCCAGCGGGCCGTACTGCAGGGTGGTGTCATAGGCCGGGGCGCTGGCCTGCGGGAAGCCGATGCCGATCTGCCACGTGGGCTGGCCGCGGCCATCCTTGCCCTGGCGCGGGGTGACTTCCAGCGCCAGCCGCTCGCCGTTGCGCAGCACCTCGATCATGCCCGGGCCGCCGCGCTTGCCCAGCGCGAGGATGGCCGGGGAGACCTGGTCGGCCGCATCGATGCGCTGGCCATCCACGGCCACCACCAGGTCGCCGGGCAGCAGTACGCCCTGGGCGGCAGAATCGGGCACCACCTGTTCGACCAGTGCCGGCTGCAGGTGGAACTGCCAGGTGAGGCCGGCCAGCGAGGCCACCCAGCGCTCATCGAAGCCGGCCGGCAGCTGCGACAGCGGCAGGGTGCGGGTGCGCATCTGGTCCTGCGCATCCACCACCTCCACTTTCGCGTCGTGGCGGTCCATGGCGGCCGTGGTCAGGGCCATGGCGGCCTGGCCCGCGGTGACCACGCTGCGCTCATCCACGCTCAGCACGCGGTCGCCGGCCTGCAGGCCGGCCACCTGGGCCATGCCGGTGGTGCGGCCGATAGTGGCCGAATAATCCTGTTTGCCCAATACGAACATGGCCCACAGCAGGGCCACGCACAGCACCAGGTTGGCGATCGGGCCCGCGGCCACGATCGCGATGCGCTGCCAGACGCTCTTGTGGTTGAAGGCCAGGCCGCGTTCGGCCGGATGCACCTCGACCTCGCGCTCGTCGAGCATCTTCACGTAACCGCCCAGCGGAATGGCGGCAATGGCGAATTCGGTGCCGTTGCGGTTGCGCCGCATCCACAGCGGCTTGCCGAAGCCGACCGAGAAGCGCAGCACCTTCACCCCACAGCGGCGCGCGACCCAGTAGTGACCGAACTCATGGAAGGTCACCAGCAGGCCAAGGCTGACGATCATCCACCAGACGGAGCCGATGAATTCACCCATGGTGGACGTCGCGGGAAAGGAGCGGGAAGGGCATTCAGGCGTGGTCGATGGCGGCTTGGGTGATCTGGCGGGCGTGCTGGTCGGCAGCCAGCAGGCCCTCCAGTGTATCGGCGGACGCTGAAGGCAGTGTTGAAAGAGCGTTAGCCACCAGGGCTGGAATGGCTAGGAAAGCGATCCGCCCCTGAAGAAACGCTGAAACAGCCACTTCATTGGCCGCATTGAGCACCGCCGGGGCGGTGCCGCCGGCGGCCATCGCCTGCCAGGCCAGGCCCAGGCAGGGGAAGGCGTCGGTGTCGGGGGCCTCGAAATCCAGCCGGCCGTGGGTCAGCAGGTCCAGCCCGCCAACCCCGGATTCGATCCGGTGCGGCCAGCCCAGGCCCACGGCCAGGGTGGTGCGCATGTCCGGCAGGCCCATCTGGGCCAGGGTGGAGCCGTCGACGAATTCGACCAGCGAATGCACCAGGCTCTGCGGGTGCACCAGCACTTCAATGCGCTCGCCGGGGATGTTGAACAGGTGGTGGGCCTCGATGACCTCCAGCCCCTTGTTCATCAACGTCGCCGAATCCACCGAGATCTTCGGCCCCATCGACCACTTCGGGTGGGCAACGGCCTGGGCCGGGGTGACCTCGGCCAGCTCGGCCCGGGTGCGTCCGCGGAACGGGCCGCCGGAAGCGGTGAGCAGGATCCGGCGCACGCCGGCCTGGTCCAGGCTGGCATCGCGCGAGCGCAGGCACTGGAAGATCGCGCTGTGCTCGCTGTCGATCGGGATGATTTCGGCGCCTGCGGCGGTGGCGCGCTGCATCAGCAGCTCACCGGCCAGGACCAGCGATTCCTTGTTGGCCAGCAGGATCCGCTTGCCGGCCTCGGCGGCGGCCAGGGTCGAGGACAGCCCGGCCGCGCCCACGATGGCGGCCACCAGGGTGTCGCAGGCATCGCTGGCGGCCAGCTGGTCCAGCGCGGCGGCGCCGGCATGCGGCTGGGTGTCCAGGCCGGCGGCGCGCAGGCCTTCGCGCAGCTCCGCATACAGTGCGTCGCTGGCGATCACCGCATGCGCGGGCCGGTGGATCACGCACAGCGCGACCAGCGCCTGCACCTGGGTGCCGGCGGCCAGCACGCTGGCGCGGTAGCGGTCCGGGTGGCGCGCGATCACGTCCAGCGCGGATGCGCCGATCGACCCGGTGGCACCGAACACGGCGACCCGGCGGGGGGCGGTAGTGCTCTGCATGCTCAGAATCCGAAGATTTCCTTGCCCAGCGCGAACACCGGCAGCGCGGCCAGCACGCCGTCGATGCGGTCCAGCACGCCGCCGTGGCCCGGAATGATGTGGCCGGAGTCCTTGGCGCCGGCATGGCGCTTGAGCAGGCTTTCGTACAGGTCGCCCAGTACCGAGGCGAACACGGCGACCACCGTGGTGATGACCAGGCCGACCACGTGGCCAGGCGCGATGCCGGCGATCCAGCCGAACACCAGGGCCACCAGCAGGCCGGCCAGCATGCCGCCGCCCAGCCCTTCCCAGGTCTTGTTGGGGCTGATGCGCGGGGCCAGCTTGGTGCGGCCCAGGGTGCGGCCGGCGAAGTAGGCGCCCGAATCGGCCGCCCAGACCACGGCCAGCGCGGTCAGCAGCCACAGGTGGCCCTTGTCACCGCTGGCGTGGATGAGCACCAGCGAGGCCCAGGCCGGCACGATGGCCAGGCTGCCCGCCAGCAGCTTGAGCGCGCGGGCGCGGCTGCCCGGCTCGGCGCCGAAGGTGAAGAAACGCAGCCACAGCAGGGCCAGCAGCCACCAGCCGATGCCGACCAGCGCGGCGATCTGGTACAGCACCAGCGTGCCGGCATCGGCCCACACGATGAGCACCATCAGCAGCAGGTTGAGCACCAGCAGCACGGTGCGGGCGAGGGTGTCTTCGACGTCGGCCAGCTTCAGCCATTCCCACAGGCCGATCAGGAACACGGCGGCGGCAGCGGCGGCCAGCCATTGGGTGGGCAGCAGCAGGATCGCGGCGATGGCGACCGGCGCCATGATCAGCGCGGCGATGACTCGGGTTTTGGTCATGGGGTGGACGTCTCGGTGGCCAGGGCGGCGATCTGGGCGCTGGTCAGCCCGAAGCGGCGTTCACGGGAAGCGTAGGCGTCGAGCGCCTGCTGCAGGATGGCGGCGTCGAACTCGGGCCACAGCACCTCGGTGAACCACAGTTCGGTATAGGCCAGCTGCCACAGCAGGAAATTGCTGACGCGGGTATCGCCGCCGGTGCGGATGAACAGATCCGGTGGCGGCAGGTCGGCCAGGGCGACGCGGCTGCCCAGCAGCGCTTCGTCGATCTGTTCGGGCAGCAGGCGCCCGGCCGCGACGTCGGCGGCCAGTTCGCGTGCGGCGCGGGCGATAT
Organism: Stenotrophomonas sp. FBCC-B152; assembly: GCF_059134105.1. Lineage (NCBI taxonomy): Bacteria > Pseudomonadati > Pseudomonadota > Gammaproteobacteria > Lysobacterales > Lysobacteraceae > Stenotrophomonas > Stenotrophomonas sp. FBCC-B152. The sequence continues at coordinate 982,680 of NZ_CP101442.1, forward strand.
CCTGGCGGCCGCCGTAGCTGGCGGCGATGCTCAGGGTCATGGCGGTGTTGCCGGCGGTGCGTTGCTCGGCCAGCTGCATGCGGCTGACCAGCCCGGCACCGAAGCGCTCGCGTTCGCCGATGAAGCGCACGCGCACGCCGCGGCGGTGGAGTTCATCCACCTCGCGGTCCAGGGCATTGAGGAACAGCTTCATCAGCGCGTCGACTTCATCGCTCGGCCGGCCCCAGTTTTCACTGGAGAAAGCGAACAGGGTGAGCGCGGCGATGCCACGCTCCAGGCAGAAATCGATGGTGCGGTTGACCGCGCGCGCACCGGCCCGGTGGCCGATCACGCGCGGACGACGACGCTTCTGCGCCCAGCGTCCGTTGCCATCCATGATGATGGCAACGTGGCGGGGCACGGCGGCGGTGGAGCTGCTGGTCGGGGCCTGGGTCATCGGGCTCAGACCTGCATCAGTTCCTTTTCCTTGTCGGCCACGACACTATCGACGTCCTTGATGGATTTGTCGGTCAGCTTCTGGATGTCGTCTTCGCCGCGCTTCTTGTCGTCTTCGCTGATCGCCTTGTCCTTGAGCAGGGCAGCGATGGCCTTGTTGGCATCCTGGCGGATGTTGCGGACGGCGATCTTGGCGCCTTCGCCTTCCTTCTGCACCTGCTTGCCCAGTTCGCGGCGGCGCTCTTCGGTCGGCGGCGGCAGGTTGAGGCGGATCACGGTGCCGGACACGTTCGGGGTCAGGCCCAGGTCGGAGGCGTAGATCGCCTTCTCGACGTCCTTGATCATGCCCTTGTCGAACACGGTGATGACCAGCGAGATGCCTTCGGACACCGAGATCGAGGCGACCTGGTTCAGCGGGGTGTCGCTGCCGTAGGCCTTGACGGTGATGCGGTCCAGCAGCGACGGCGAGGCACGGCCCGTACGGATGGAGGTGAGGGAGTGCTTCAGAGCATCAATGCTCTTTGCCATGCGCGTCTGCGCGTCCTGCTTGATATCGTTGAGCATCGCCCGAATCCTGGATGTCACTGGGAATCGGGCGATTATATCCCCTCTCAGGCGTTGTCGCGGCCCCGGACCAGGGTGCCGATGTTCTCGCCGTGCAGGATCTTCAGCAGTTCGCCCGGCTGGCCCATGTCGAACACGCGCAGCGGCAGGTCGCTGTCGCGGGCCAGGGCGAAGGCGGCGGTGTCCATCACTTCCAGGCCGCGACGGATCACTTCGTCGTAGCTCAGGGAGTCGAAACGGACCGCATCGCTGTACTTGTTGGGGTCCTTGTCATACACGCCGTCGACCTTGGTGGCCTTGAGCAGCAGGTCCGCGCCGATCTCGATGGCGCGCAGCGCGGCACCCGAATCGGTGGTGAAGAACGGGCTGCCGACGCCGGCGGCGAAGATCACCAGGCGGCCTTTTTCAAGGTGGCGGATGGCGCGGCGGCGGATGTAGTCCTCGCACACGTCGTTGATCTTGATCGCGCTCATCACGCGGGCCTTGGCGCCGAGCTTCTCCAGCGCGTCCTGCATGGCCAGCGCATTGATCACGGTGGCCAGCATGCCCATCTGGTCGCCGGTGACGCGGTCCATGCCGCCTGCGGCCAGGCCGGCGCCGCGGAAGATGTTGCCACCGCCGATGACCAGCGCCACTTCGGCACCGGCCTGCTGGGCTTCGATCACTTCCCGCGCCAGGCGGTTGATGACCTTGGGGTCGATGCCGTAGTCCTCATCCCCCATCAGTGCCTCCCCGGAAACTTTCAGCAGGATGCGGCGATAGGAAAGATTGGACATGGTGGCCTCTGGATGCGTGGAAAACGCGGGAATTCTACTGGAAGCGGCGGCACTCGGCGTGGAAAATCTGCTGCACTGCGGCGCAGCCCTGCCACAGCGGTGGATCGCCGCTTCCTGACTCCATTCAGGCCGTGGCGGTCCCCGGTGAACGCGCAATCACGCGGTTGCGCCCCAGGTTCTTGGAACGGTACAACACGTCGTCGGCGGCCTTCAGCAGGTCCTGAACATCGGCGAAACGCTCATAGCCGCCCTGGGTGGCCACGCCGGCGGAGAAGGTGACGAACAGCGGGCCGTCGGCCACCTCGGCCATGGGGGTGTTGACGATGCTGGCCAGCACCCGTCGCACCACGTCCAGCGCCACCCCCTCGGTGGTGTTGGGCAGCAGGGCGATGAATTCTTCGCCGCCGAAGCGGGCCACGGTATCGCTGTTGCGCAGGTGTTCCTGCAGCTTGGTGGCGAACTCGCGCAGCACCTGGTCACCGAGCAGGTGGCCGTGGGCGTCGTTGATCTTCTTGAAATCGTCCAGGTCGATGAAGGCCACCGACAGGGGCCAGCCGTGCCGGGTGGCGCGCAGGAACTCCTGCTCCAGCACGGCCTCGAGCTGGCGGCGGTTGAGCACGCCGGTGAGGGCGTCGCGGTGGGCCTGTTCGGCCAGCTTGTTGGCGCGTGCTTCGAATTCGTCGGCCCGCTGGCGGGCCAGGGCGGCATCCTGCATTTCGCGCAGGTTGCGCAGGGTCGCCAGTTCCTGGGCATGGTCGATCAGCTGCTGCACGCGCGAAGGCGAAATCAGCGTGGTCTCGAACAGCGCGCTGATCTCGGGCAGGGCCTCGCCGATCCGGGCCAGCACCTGGTCGAACTGGGCGCTGTCCAGCTTCAGGGTCTCGTTGACCCGCTGCAGAGCGTGTTCGCGGGCGGCATCGGCATCGGCGCTGAGCCAGATGTCGGCGACGGCGCCGGACAGGGCGACGCAGGCCTGGAAATTGTCCTCGGCGGCGGCCGGCGACTCGCTGCGGGCGATGGCGTCCACCAGGTAGCGCGGCAGGTCCCACTGTTCGGCCATCCACGCGCCCACCTCGGCATGGGTGCAGTCCAGGTGCTCGCGTTCGAGGGCGATGAGCGCCTCGTTGTCGCAGGCCTGGCGCAGCAGCGGCAGGTAGCGCTCGGGCTCGCTCTGGGCCAGCACGAGCACGCCGATGTCCTGCAGCAGGCCGGCCAGCATCAGTTCTTCGGCCTTGCGCAGGCCGCGGGCCTGGCCGAGCAGGCTGGCCGCCAGCGCGCTGAGGATGCTGCGCCGCCAGGCGCGTTCGCGCACGTCCTGGCCCTGGCCGGGGGCGGTCAGGTCCTGGGTGACGGTGAAGCCCAGGGCGAGGCTGACGGTGGCATTGAGCCCCAGCATGGTCAGTGCCTGGCCCAGGTTCTCGATCCGGCGGCGGCTGGCATACAGCGGCGAATTGGCGATGCGCAGCATGCGCGCGCTCAGCGCCATGTCGATGGCGATGACGTCGGCGGCGGTGGTGATGTCGGTTTCCGGGTCCTGCGCCAGTTCGATGATGCGCAGGGCAATACCGGGCGGCGAGGGCAGGTTGCGGCAGAGCGCCAGGGCGGCTGTCAGCTCGGGAGGCATGGCGGGAATACTGAGGTGATGTGGCAAGAATACATGGAGTGCGTCACAGATTTGAGTATCGGTACTTGCGTTGTAGGAAATTATGCCGTCGACAGGTGGGGGCCGAGGTGCCTTTCGAAGCAAAACCAACGGGCAGATCGTGTGGGGCGGGGCAATGAGGTCTTTGGTACCACATTCGCCAGCGGATGGGGGAGTGGCACAAGTGGCGTCCGCGGCTGGGCGGCGGTGGGTGGCGCGGGTACCATGCGGCCTCCAATAAAAAAGGATGGACCCCATGGCCGTGAAGTCGCTTCAGGAATTCCTTGCCAGCACGCACGAAAAAGACGTCAGTGCGGACGCGTTCGAGCTTGAGAGCCTGCACATGCTGGAGGTGCGGGTGGATGGCATGGTCTGGGCCAAGGCCGGCTCGATGGTGGCGCGCAAGGGCGCGGTGAAGTTCACCCGGCAGGGGCTGCTGGAGCAGGGCCTGGGCACGCTGTTCAAGAAAATGATCAGTGGCGAGGGCCTGCAGCTGATGAAGATCGAGGGCCAGGGCCGGGCCTACCTGGCTGATGCGGGCAAGCAGGTGACGCTGCTGCGGCTGGCGGGCGAGTCGATCTTTGTCAACGGCAACGACGTGCTGGCGTTCGAGACGGGCATCGAGTCCAAGATCACGATGATGCGCAAGGTGGCGGGCATGCTCTCGGGCGGGCTGTTCAACATGCGCCTGAGCGGCCACGGGATCGTGGCGATCACCTCGCATTACGAGCCGCTGACGCTGCCGGTGACGGCGCAGGGTGGCCCGGTGTTCACCGACCCGAACGCGACGGTGGCCTGGTCGGGTTCGCTGACGCCCGAGATCGTCACCGACATTTCGCTGGGCACGCTGGTCGGGCGCGGTTCGGGCGAAACCCTGCAGCTGCGCTTCGCCGGCGAAGGCTGGGTGGTGGTGCAGCCGTATGAGGAAGTTACGTTCCAGGCGAAGGGCTGAGAGCAACAGCAACAGCAACAGCAACAGCAACAGCAACAGCAACAGCAACAGCCTCGGTCTCCGCGTGTGCCGCGCTGGGGCCGGCGGCGGTGGGTTTGCGGGACACGCCGTAAACCCATCCATGGGGGCTCGTTCGCGCCATCCATGGCGCTCTACGGTCCCGCAAACCCACCGCCGCCGACCCCTTGACAGTTGGTCGGTGGCCAATGGAGATCAACGGCGATCTTCGTTCTGGGTCATGCGTTACCGGGCCTATGAGTATCGTCGGCGGTCGTTTGGGAACCGACCCTACGACACCCGGGCGCTGCTGCGCGTAGAGCCCCGCCCTGCGTGGCTGCTCTTCGTGTCCGCCTGCGACCATCTGTCGGGGGAGGCCGGCGGGCAGCCCCCGTAGGGACTGTCAAAAACATGGATGTTTTTGCCAAGCCCCCAGGGATGGGTTTACGGCGTGTCCCGGAGCGGGGCTGCCCGTTGGCCTCCCCAGCTCGTAGCAACTGAAACGCTGCTCTTCGCAGCGCCTTCGAAACACAGCACAACACCCACAAAAAAGCCCGGCTTGCGCCGGGCTTTCAAGTTTCATCGCTTGAGGCGGTGAATCAGGCCAGGCCGGCCTGCTTCATCACTTCGGCGGCGTAGTCTTCCACCACCTTCTCGATGCCTTCGCCAACAGCCAGGCGCTTGAAGCCGATCACGTCTGCGCCGGCGGCCTTGAGCACCTGCTCGACGGACTGGTCGGTGTTCAGCACGTACGGCTGGCCGTACAGGGTGACTTCGTTGACGATCTTGGCGATCTTGCCGCTGATGATCTTCTCGAGGATGTCGGCCGGCTTGGACTTGTCCTTGTCGGACATCTTGGCCAGTTCGATTTCCTTTTCCTTGGCAACGAACTCGGCCGGCACGTCGGCAGCCTTGTTGTGCGGCGGGTTCATGGCAGCCACGTGCATGGCCAGGCCACGGGCCAGCTCGGCGGTGCCGCCGGCCAGTTCAACCAGCACGCCGATGCGGCCGCCGTGCACGTAGGCAGCGACGTTGTTCGACGATTCCAGGCGGACGATGCGACGCACGTCGACCTTTTCGCCGACCTTGGCGATGACCGCAGCGCGGGATTCTTCGACGGTTTCGCCCGACGGCAGCTTGGCGGCCTTCAGTGCGTCGATGTCGGCAGCGCCCGAGCTCAGCGCAACGTCAGCAACGGCCTTGGAGAAGTCCAGGAAGTTGCTGTCCTTGGCGACGAAGTCGGTTTCGGAGTTGATTTCGACCAGCACGGCCTTGTTGCCGTCCTGTGCGGTCACGATGATGCCTTCGGCAGCAACGCGGTCAGCCTTCTTGTCGGCCTTGGCCAGGCCGGACTTGCGCAGCCACTCCGCCGAAGCGTCGATGTCGCCGCCGTTTTCGGTGAGTGCTTTCTTGCACTCCATCATGCCGGCGCCAGTGCGCTCGCGCAGTTCCTTGACCAGGGAAGCAGTGATTTCCACGGGAATTCCTCACGAAAGAAAGGGGTTGGGCCGGCATCGTGGCCGGCCCATGTGACAGCATCCTGTCATCGCGCCAGTGGCAGCGGACAGGAGCGGTGGGCGCAGGCGCCCACCGCGGGCCTGGATCAGGCCTGGGCTTCGCCCTTGTCGGCAGCAGCCTTCTTGGCCGGAGCGCGGCGGGCCGGCTTGGCTTCTTCGGCAGCCGGGGCTTCGGCGAACTCTTCTTCACGGACGGTGGCAGCGTGCGGAGCAGCAGCCTTGCCTTCCAGCACGGCGTCGGCAGCGGCGCGGGCGTACAGCTGCACGGCACGGATGGCGTCGTCGTTGCCCGGGATCGCGTAATCGACCAGTTCCGGGTTGTAGTTGGTGTCGACGACAGCGATCACCGGGATGCCGAGCTTCTTGGCTTCCTTGATGGCGATGTCTTCGTGGCCGATGTCGATGACGAAGATCGCGTCCGGCAGGCGGTTCATGTCCTTGATGCCGCCCAGCGAAGCTTCCAGCTTGTCGCGCTCACGACGCAGGCCCAGCACTTCGTGCTTGACCAGCTTGTCGAAGGTGCCGTCGGTTTCGCCGGCTTCCAGTTCCTTCAGGCGGGCAACCGACTGCTTCACGGTACGGAAGTTGGTCAGGGTGCCGCCCAGCCAACGCTGGTTCATGAACGGCATGCCGCAACGCTCGGCTTCTTCGCGGATCGACTCGCGGGCGCTGCGCTTGGTGCCCAGGAACAGGATGGTGCCGCGCTTCTGCGCGATGCTGGAAATGAAGTTCATCGCGTCATTGAAGAGCGGAACGGTCTTTTCCAGGTTGATGATGTGGATCTTGCCGCGGGCGCCGAAGATGTACTGGCCCATCTTGGGGTTCCAGTAACGGGTCTGGTGGCCGAAATGGACGCCGGCTTCCAGCATCTGGCGCATGGTGACCTGGGGCATTGCACTACTCCTGATAGGGAACCGGCCGCCACGGGTAATAGAGGGCGGTCCGCCGCAAGGCGGGTGGTTCCGGGGTTTGGCTTCCCTGTCGCTTCCGTGTCCGAACTCCTCGCGGAGCACCCCGGCACGGATATGGGCGGCAGGTGTGGATTCACCGGTGACGTCCGGTGTTGACGGGTTTCCTGCGCACAAGGCGCGAAGAAATCCGGTCGATTATAGCCCGGGCAAAGGGGGCAGCGCAATTGGCGGCGCCCCGGCCGGGAGGTCGCCGGGTTCCGCGTCGCCGATCCGGGCCCGGAAACGGCCGCCGGCGTAGCCAGCGGCAGGGCCGGGCAGGGCCCAGAGGCGGGTGCTGCCGGCCAGGACGTAGCCGGCCAGGTCCGGAAGCAGCAGCGTGGCGCGGCCGTCGGGGCCGATGAAAGTGAGGTCCGCCAGCCGCGCGTGGCCGGTGCCGCCATTGTAAAGCACCAGCATGGCGTGGCCGGCGGCGTCGCGAAGGTCCTTGGACAGGGCCGGCGCCGGGCGCGGCTGCGGCCCGGCCACGAACACCGGCAGCGATACCTGCAGCGGCGGGCTCCCGGGGCCGGCCCGGAGCACCAGCCGGTGGCCCTGTTCAGCGCTGGGGGCGGCGCCGATCCGGACCACGCGTACCCGCTGCCGGGCGTTCGGTGCCAGCGCCAGGCGGGTCGGGCTCACCACCACGTCCTGTGCCGGGGTCAAGCGTTCGGCGTCGACGCTCTGTTCCCACCGATACAGCCGGGCCTGCCCCGACCACGGCTGCGCCGTTTCGTTGTGCAGCCACAGTTCGCTGTCGCGCTGCTCCGGGCGCAGCGCGATCCGCAGCGGCGATACCTCCAGCGCCTGCGCGGCGGTGGGTGCCAGAAGCGGCAGCAGCAGGCAGGCGCGGATCAGAACGTGAGCGTGAGCCATGGCCGGCGCGCGTCCTGGTCGTCTTCGTCCGCCGGGGTCAGCTGCTGCACCTGGGGCGGGGCCGGGGCCTCGTCGTCGCTGCGCCGGTGGGTGCTGCCACAGCGGTCACGCGCGACCTCTGCGTCCAGTGTGCATGCGTCCGCGATCCGCAGGCGGACCTGCAGGGGCGCACTGGCCGCCTGGGTGGCGGACAGCAGGGTGGTCAGCGCCACGCAGGTGGCGAGGCGGGCGCGGCGGCGTCGGTTCATCCGGGTCGGCAGCGAGGGGTCGTTGGGATATCGGCCCGGCGCTGGCGGTCTTGAGCGGCGCTGACTCAGTAGGTGATCGTCACCTTGATCTGGTCGCTGTAGCTGCCGGCGGCCACCGCGCCGACCGTGGGCGGTGCACGCCCGTACACGGTCAGGGTCTGGGCGCTGCCGGTTCCCGTGCCCGAGACCAGGTCCACGTTGGCGGTGCTGCCCCAGCGCTGGGTGCGGGTGCTTTCGCGGTACAGCGCATAGGGAATGAACCAGGCCGGGTTGGTGGTGTGCCGCATTCGCCGCACGGTGCCGTTGGCATACAGGCCGTTGTCCAGCGCGATCGTGTAAGCGGTGCGGTTGAGGCAGGTCAGGCCGATGGTGGAGGTGCGGTCGATGTTGGCGGTGATCGTGCCGGCACTGCTGCCGAAGTCCATGTCGGTGGTGACATAGGCGCTGCACTGCGGCAGCACGGTGGCGGTGACGGTGAAGGGGAAGCCGCCGGTGGCGGTTTTGTGCCCGCTGACGCCGCTGGCCGTGGTGCAGGCGGCCGGTGCGGTGGCCGTGCCCAGCAGCACCTCGTTGTAGGCATATTCCAGGCGCACGTCGGCACCGGTGAATGACGTGCTGTAACTGCCCGCGGCCAGCGTCTGGCTGGCCGGGATGCGGCCGTAGATGGTCACGGTGACCGCGCCGCTGCCGCCGGTGAGCAGCGGCACCGAGTAGTTCAGGTCCACCACCTGCGGGCCGGGGGTAGTGCCCGGGGTCAGCCCCCAGATGGTGCTGTACGCGGCGCTGGTGAACAGCTGGAAGCTGAGTGGATCGGCGGTGGTGTTGGTCATCCGCCGCAGCGGTGAAATCGCCACGCCGGTGGTGCCCATGCCGATGCCGATGCAGGCGCGCACCGACGCCGTTGCCAGCAGGCTCAAGGCGGTGGTGTTGCAGGTGATGGTGAACGTGGTGGTGGTGAAACTGGGCGCGGCGGCCGCGTTGCCGACGTTGCCGAAGGCCGCCGTGACCGGGGTGGTGGTGGTGCAGGTGGTGTCGGCCCGGGCCACGCCGGCGCCCAGCAGACCGGCCAGCACCAGCACCCCGCCCAGCAGCAGGCGCATGCTCATGGCCCGGCTCCGGCCACGCAGCGCAGCGGCCCCAGCCGCAGTGCGGCGCTGCCCGGCGCCGTGCTGACCGGCACGCGCACTTCGCAGCGCCCGTCATCGGTGTCCACCTGCAGCAGTGCCTGTGCCGGCAGGTCTTCCAGGTAGACCTCGCCGTCGTAGCCCACCGTGGCGCTGCGCTGGTCGGGCAGGCGCACCTGGCTGCCGGCTTTCAGGGGCTGATCCTGCGCGTCGTGCAGGACAAGGGTGATGGCGCGGGTGCGGCGCAGCCCGAAACTCACCCCCAGCCCGGCGCTCTGTTGCGGTGTCACCAGCGTGTCCACGCGGTCGGCGCGCATGTCCGCCGGCAGTTCCAGGGTGTCGATCGAAATCCGGTTGCGCTGCCAGGACAGCAGCGGCGTGACCAGCAGCATGCCGTTGTCGTCGGTCACGTCGATCACGCGGTTCTCCAGGCGGACCGGCACGCCGCCCACGCCGTTGGTGGAGACCACCGCAAACGCGTCCGGCACCTCGCGGGCGGCGAACAGGTGCCCGCCCATCCAGACCACGCTGCCGCTGGCATTGGCATAGGCGAAGTTGGCATCGCCCTGGCGTGCCGCGCCCAGCGAGTACCGGCCCACCCGGTTCAACCAGCCGGCCTCGACCAGCCCGCCGGTGCCGTCATCGCCCTGCCGGGCCTGCACCCGCCAGCCGTAACCGCCCTGGCTGCCGTCGCCGGGCACCGGCTGGGACACATCCACCGTGTACAGGTTGCGGTCGCCATTGCGCTGGGCGGCCAGGTTGCTCTGGCGGTTGTTGCCCAGGCTGGCCGACAGGGACAGGTACACGCTGCGGTCGGCGTTGTCCTCCAGGTTCTGGTTGAACGAGGCGTAGGCCGACCAGCGTTCGGAGAACGTGCGGTTCCAGAACACGCTGGCGTAGCGGCGGTCGTCGCCATCGGGGTAGGACAGGCGCAGGTAGCTGGCGCTGAGCGAGCCAAGCCGGCCCAGGCTGGCGCCGGCGGTCACCTGGTCGGTCACGTCCGGCGGCAGCGCCCCCTGCAGGCTGCCCAGGTCCTGGAAGTCGCCATGGGTGCGGCGGGTGGCGGCGTTGAGGTTGAACACCCGGTTGTTCCAGCTGTACCCCAGCGCCCACTGGCCGCCCTGCAGGCCGTCGCGGCGGCTGTGCGCGTAGGACGCGTTGACCACGCCGGCCTGGCCCAGCTGCCACCAGCCGCCGGCGCCGGCGCTGACCACGCCGCCCCCGCCTTCGGCATGCAGTTCGGCGGTGAAGCGGTTGCTGACCCCGCGCCGCCAGGTGGCGCTGCCCACGGTGGCGCTGTCGTAGGCGAACGAGCGGATGCCGTAATCGCGGCGCATCCGGCCCACGCCGGCCGACCAGTCCGAGAGGCCTTCAGCCAGCAGCTGCTGCGTGCCATAGAACGCGAAATCCAGGGTCTGCATGCGGCCGTAGGCATCGGTGATCACCACCTGCGCATTGCCGGTGCCGCTGATGCCCGGCTGCGCGGCGAGCTGGAACGGCCCCACCGGTACCTCGCCGTTGTACTGGCGCAGGCCGTCGACATACAGCTCGACGTTGGACGGCACCACGGCCTCGCCCAGGAAGCTGGGGGTGGGGGTGAGCACGCGGTAGGGCTGCAGGCCGTAGTTGCGGCCGACCTGGATGCCGCCCATCCGCACCGGGCGGCTCCAGTCGACGAAGCCGCTGAAGAAGTCACCGACGGTCAGGGTCAGCGCGTTGTCGGGAAAATCCAGCTGCCACGCACTGTCCAGGCGCACGCTTTCGCCGCGCCAGTCGCTGCGCCCATCCTGGTAGGTGCGCAGCAGCTGGCTGCTGCGCAGCACGCCGCGGCCCATGCCGAACACCCGCCATTCGGTGGTGAGCGCCAGGTTGCCGGCGTCCTGGTTGTGGCTGGCATACACGTCGTAGTTGAGCAGGGCACCTGGCGAGGCGCTGGCCGTCGGGGTGCTCTGCGTGGCGGCCCCCACTTCGGTAACCGGCAGGTTGAGCTGTTCCAGCGGGATTTCCAGCGCCAGGGTCTGCAGGGAGGCGTCGTAGCGCATCACCAGGCCGCTGAGCTGGTCCAGGGCGACGGGCGCGCCGTCGGGCGCGGCAAAGCCGAGCTGGCGCAGCACGGGCGGGTCGGCGCGCAGCTGGCCTGCCAGCTCGGTGAACGGCAGCAGGCCGCGCGGACTGCCGTTGAGGGTGACGTCCAGGTACAGCGTCTGCGGTGCGGTCAGGGGCGTGGGCGCCGGCAGCATCACATCATCGGCGGCACCCAGTTCGGCGCTGGCGGCAGGCAGTTCGGCCGCCCATGCCGATGCGGCCGGCATTCCAGACGAGACCGCGCCGGCAGCCAGGGCGACGCGCACGCAGGCCTCAGCGAGCCGGTGGCGTCGGGGACAGGGGCGTGGCTTGCGCGCCGCCATTGATCTTCGCCGATAGCGTGGCCCCGGCCAGGCGCGTCGCGGGAATGTCGAGCGGCCAGCGCATGGTCTGGCCGCTGAGCACGTAGCCGATCAGGCCGGGCTGGAAGACCTGCGGGCGGTCCAGCGGGCCCACTGCCAGGTCGGCCAGCTGCGCATAGCCATCACCCCGGTTGTGCACCTCCAGCATCACCTTGCCATCGGGCTGGGTAAGCACGCTGCTCTGCAGCTCGGGTTTGCCTGCGGCGCTGCCGGCGGGCTGGATGAACACCGGCAGCGAGTAGCGCAGCACGAACTGCATGCCCTGGCGGTTGGGGTCCAGCGTGGGCACCTCGTCGACGATGACCCGGTACGACAGCTGTGCGTCGGGCGGTTCCGGCTGGGCGCGCACGACACGGATCAGCTGCTGCTGCCCGGCCGCGAGCGACTGCATGGGGGGGCTGACCACCAGGTCGGTGGTGGGGTCGAGCTGGTCGCGGCCGTCGCGCTGGCTCCAGCGGAACACGCGCGCCTGCACGCTCACCGGCGCCGACCCGCTGTTGCTCACCCACAGCGCTTCGGCGTTCTGGCGCGCGCTGAGCTGCAGCGAGGTCGGTGCCACCTGCAGGCTTGCAGCGCGTGCCTGTCCAACCCCCAGAAGCGCCACCAATGCACAGGCGCAGAAGACCGCCGTGGAGCGCGGTGCGCGCCCCCGTTCAAGTGCTGACATGGCGGCCTCAGTAGGAGATGGTGGCGGTGACCGTGTCCTGGTAAGTACCGGTGGCGGCGTTGTTCACGCTGGGATTGGCCACCTGGCCATAGATCGGGTACGCCTGGGCCAGGCCGTTACCGGTGCCGGCCACCGTGTTGGTGCCGGTGGTAGCGCCCCAGACCGTTGCCCGGCCAGCGTCGGAATACAGCTGGTAACCGACGAAGTTGTTGGTGGTCACCGCCGCATCGGTATTGCGCATGCGCCGGGTGGTGACGTCATTGGCGGTCCCGGCGTTGGAGCCGGCATTCAGCGCAATGGTGTAGGGCGTCAGCGCCGAGCATTGCGCGGTGACCGAGCCCTGGGCGTTGGACGGGGTGGTTGCCGTGGACAGGGCAGTGCCGAAGTCGACATCGGTCGCGGCGGCGGCCGTGATCGTGCAGGCCTTGGTGATGATGATGCGCACGTTGAAGGTGGTGGTGTCGGCCGCCATGGCGGGCGAGGCCAGGGCCACCAGGCCAAGGCTGAACAGCAGGGGACGCGGGGCGCGAAGGAATCGCATGGTCTTCTCCTTGGACGGGGGTCCTGGATGAACGAATCGATGCCGGCGTACTGCAGGGGGAGGGCGTCAGGGGCGACGCTGCCCCCGTTATAAAAGCGGGGTTGTAGGGGAGATGTGAGGAAAACTGGCCGGTTTTCACAGTTTTTCCGTTTCCAGGCCCTCAAGGCCCTGCCACTGTGGGGCTTCGACCCGAACGTGGGCTGTCAGCGTTCCAGCCCTTCCCGTTCAGAATGGCCCCGGATCGGCGATAATGGGCGCCATGAGCGTGAATCTGAAAACCCCTGAGGAAATCGAACTGATGCGCGTCGCCGGCCGCCTGGCCAGCGAAGTGCTCGACATCGTCACCCCGTACGTCAAGCCGGGCGTGACGACCGAAGAGCTGGACCGCATCTGCCACGACCACATCATCAACGTGCAGAAGGCCACGCCGGCCAACGTCGGCTACCGTGGCTTCCCGAAGACGGTCTGCACGTCGGTCAACAACGTCATCTGCCACGGCATCCCGAGCGAAGCCAAGGTCCTGAAGGACGGCGACATCGTCAACATCGATGTCACCGTGATCAAGGACGGCTGGCACGGCGATACCAGCCGCATGTACTACGCCGGCACGCCGTCGACGATGGCCAAGCGCCTTGTGGACACCACCTACGCGGCGATGTGGGCCGGTATCCGCGCGGTGAAGCCGGGCGCGACGCTGGGCGACATCGGCCACGCGATCCAGTCGCTGGCCGAAGGCGAGCGCTTCAGCGTGGTCCGCGAGTACTGCGGGCACGGCATCGGCAAGGTCTACCACGACGAACCGCAGGTGGTGCACTACGGGCGTCCGGGCCAGGGGCTGGTGCTGCAGCCGGGCATGACCTTCACCATCGAACCGATGATCAACGAGGGCACCCGCTACAACAAGGTGCTTCCGGATGGCTGGACCGTGGTCACCAAGGACCGCAAGCTGTCGGCGCAGTGGGAGCACATGATCGCGGTCACCGAGACCGGCGTGGACGTGCTGACCCTCTCGCCCGGCGAATCGCAGGTCTGAGCATGTTGCCGGCGAGCCCGACCCTGGACGCGCCGGCCGACGCCGTCGCCGACCCCGAGTGGGCGGCAGAGGCTCGCCAGACCCTGCAGCAGGCCGACGCGCGCCTGTACCGGCGCTTCGACCAGAATGACAACATCGAGCGGCTGCTGGCGCTGCGCGCCCGCGCCGCCGACCACCTGATCCGGCTGGCCTGGCAGCGCTGCGTGCCGGCCGATGCCGGGCTGGCCCTGTTTGCCGTGGGCGGCTACGGGCGCGGTGAACTGTTCCCGCGCTCGGACATCGATCTGCTGGTGTTCGGCGCGCCTGAGGCGCAGCGCCGGCATGAAGCGGCGTTGGCCCGGCTGTTTGCCTTGCTGTGGGACTGCGGCCTGCCGGTCAGCCACGCGGTGCGCTCGGCGCAGGAATGCGTGCAGGCCAGCGCCGACCAGACCGTGCTCACCGCCTTGATCGAATCGCGCCCGCTGGTAGCGGACGACGCGGCACGACAGGCGCTGAAGCAGGCCGTCAACCGCGAGGGCCTGTGGCCGCCGCGCGAATTCTTCCTGGCCAAGCGCGAGGAACTGCTGGCCCGCCACCAGCGCTTTGGCGACACCGCCGACAACCTGGAACCGGACATCAAGGATGGACCGGGCGGGTTGCGCGATCTCAATACGCTGGGCTGGATGGCACTGCGTGCCTTTGGCGTGCGCGAACTGGAAGCGCTGGTCGGGCTGGGACACCTGGGCCCCGATGAAGCCGCTGCATTGCGCCGTGAGCGCTGCGCGCTGGCGCAGCTGCGGTTCGGCCTGCATCTGGTGGCCAACCGCCCGGAAGAGCGCCTGCGCTTCGATTACCAGAAGACCCTGGCGGCGCGGCTCGGCTTTGCCGATGACGTGGAGAGCCTGGCGGTCGAGAAGATGATGCAGGGCTTCTACCGCAGCGCCACCGTGGTGCGGCGGATCAGCGACCGCCTGCTGCAGCGCTTCGAGGAACAGTTCGATGGCGAGGCCGTGCCCGAACCGGTCAGCGTGGGCTTCTCGCTGCGTCGCGGCTACCTTGCCGCCAACGACCCCCAGTGGCCGCAGGGCGATATCGAACAGGTATTCGCGCTGTTTTCCAGCTGGGCCTACAACCCCGATGTGCGCGGCCTGCATTCGCTCACCGCGCGGGCACTGGCCGAAGCGCTGGCCGAGCTGCCGGCGTACACCGAGGCCAGCGCTGCCGCGCGCGAACAGTTCATGACCCTGCTGCGCAGCCCGCGCGCGGTGGATACGCTGGCGCGCATGGCCCGGCTGGGCGTACTGGGGCAGTGGATTCCTGCTTTCGCGCAGGTCTCCGGGCGCATGCAATTCGACCTGTTCCATGTGTACACCGTCGACCAGCACACGCTGATGGTGCTGCGGAACATCGGGCTGTTCGCCAGCAGCCGCGCCGACGAGCGCTTCTCCATTGCCCATGAAGTCTGGCCGCGCCTGCGCAAGCCGGAATTGTTGCTGCTGGCCGGGTTGTTCCACGACATCGCCAAGGGCCGCGGCGGTGATCATTCCGAGCTCGGCGCGGTCGATGCGCGGGCGTTCTGCCAGGCGCACGCGCTGAGCAGTTCCGATACCGAGCTGGTGGCCTGGCTGGTGGAGCAGCACCTGCGCATGTCGGTGACCGCGCAGAAGCAGGACATCTCCGACCCGGACGTGATCCACCGCTTCGCCACGCTGGTGGCCAGCCGCGACCGTCTCGATTACCTCTACCTGCTGACCTGCGCCGACATCGCCGGCACCAGCCCGAAGCTGTGGAATGCGTGGAAGGATCGCCTGCTGGCCGACCTGTACTTCGCCGCGCGCCGCGCGCTGCGCGATGGCCTGGAAAACCAGATGCCGGCCGCCGAGCGCGTGCAGGAGGCGCGCGAGAGCGTGCGCGCGCTGGTGCGCGAGCGCGGCTACGACGACGCCACCATCGACCGCCAGTTCACCGTGATGCCGGATGAGAGCTTCATCCGCCTGCGTCCGGAACAACTGGCCTGGCAGGCGGCCGCGCTGGTGCCGGTCAAGCAGGGCCAGACCCTGGTGAAGGTGCGCCGGATCACCGCCGACGATGATGCGCTGGAAGTGTTCGTGCATTCGCCCGACCGCGATGGCCTGTTCGCCGCAATCGTGATGACCCTGGACCGCAAGGGCTACGGCATCCACCGGGCGCGCGTGCTGGATGGCCCGGTCGACACCATTTTCGATACCTTTGAAGTGACCCCGGCCGACAGCTTCGCCGATGGCGATGCGCCGCGCCTGGAAACGGCGCTGCGCGAGGCGCTGGCCGGCGATCTGTCGCGCCTGCGTCCCTCGCGCCGGGTGGTGCCGCGCCAGCTGCGGCATTTCCGCTTCGCCCCGCGCATCGAATTCCGCGATGCCAACGACAACGATACCGGCGGCACCCGCTTCAGCCTGGTCGCGCCCGACCGCCCCGGGCTGCTGGCCGATGTCGCCTTCGTGCTGCGCAACCAGGGCCTGCGCGTGCACGACGCGCGCATTGCCACCTTCGGCGAACGCGCCGAGGACATGTTCGTGATCAGCGATGAGCACGACCGCCCCCTGACCGAAACCGCCCGGCAGCAACTGCATGACGCCATGCTGCGCTGCCTGGACCCTGATCGAAACGCCGGAGACCCCCACTGATGGCCACCAAGCCCGCCAAGAAGACTGCCGCCAAGACCGCGGCGGCCAAGAAGACCGTTGCCGCTGCGCCGGCCGTGAAGAAGACCGCCGCGAAGAAAGCCGCGCCGGCCGTGAAGAAGGCGCCGGTCAAGAAGACCGCGGCCAGCAGCGCGGCCGAAACGGCGGCCAAGCGCGCCGAAAACATCGCGCGCAAGTCGCTGCGCAAGCCGGCTACCCCGGGCGTGGAAGAACTCAAGTTCGGCATTGAAAGCGCCTTCGAGCGCCGCGCCACGCTGACCCTGCATGAAATCGAAGGCTCGACCAAGCCGCTGGTCGGCCGCGTCATCGATGGGCTGGAAACCGGTGAATTCCGCGTGGCCGAGCCCGATGGCCACGGTGGCTGGAAGGTCAACGAGTGGCTGAAGAAGGCGGTGCTGCTGTACTTCCGCGTCAACGACATGGCGGTGGTGGATGCGCGCCCGGCGCCGTTCTGGGACAAGGTGGAATCGCGCTTCGCCGGCTTCGATGAAGCGAAGTTCCGCCGTGCCGGCGTACGCGTGGTGCCCGGTGCGATCGCGCGCCGCGGCAGCTACTTCGGCAAGGACGTGGTGCTGATGCCCAGCTTCACCAACATCGGCGCCTATGTCGGCGAAGGCACCATGGTGGATACCTGGGCCACGGTGGGCTCGTGCGCGCAGATCGGCAAGCACTGCCACCTGTCCGGCGGCGCCGGCATCGGTGGCGTGCTGGAGCCGCTGCAGGCCAGCCCGACCATCATTGAAGACCATTGCTTCATCGGTGCACGTTCGGAAGTGGTGGAAGGCTTCGTGGTCGGCCACCACAGCGTGATCGGCATGGGTGTGTTCCTCGGCCAGAGCACCCGCGTGTACAACCGCGCCACCGGCGAGATCAGCTACGGCTCGGTGCCGCCGTACAGCGTGGTGGTGTCCGGCCAGCTGCCGTCCAAGGACGGTTCGCACTCGCTGTACTGCGCGGTGATCGTCAAGCAGGTGGATGCCAAGACCCGCAGCAAGACCAGCGTCAACGAGCTGCTGCGCGGCCTGGCCGACTGAGCCGATGACGTAAACGGGGCATCGCTCGATGCCCCGTGACGCATCCGCCTCGCGCGCTGCGTCTGCTTCCTGCCTATGCTGCCGCTTTCTGGCAGAGGGCTCGTCTTGGAAAACGTAATCAACGCGGTGCCGGTGATCCGGCACGCGGCGCATGGGCTGCTGCCGATGCCGCTCGTCGTTGCGTCAGCCGGCAGTGCATCTGGCGTTAGCCCCATCCCCAGCGACATCTTCAATGCGTCGGGATACATCGGCATGCCGCATGTGCCGGTAGGGGAGCACTCCACGCGCCTCACGGAAGCCGACTACATCGTCTCGGCGCTGTACCAGAAGATCGTCAAGTACGGCGATCTGTCCACGGCAAACGCGGATCTGGAAAAGCTCGGCCAGGTCATGGCCGGCAGCATCGTGCATGGTGATGCGGAGCACGAGCAGCGCGCCTCGAACATCTACCTGGGGAAGGCGCTCAACATCCTGTGCAAACTGGTGGACCAGCGTGGTGCGCTGGTCCTGGACGAACGCCGGCTTTCGGCGGCAGCCCAAGCCTGCACCAGGGTGGTCGCCTCGCGGAAACAGTTCACGATGGAAAACGCCAGTGTGATCATGTTCCACCTCGGCGAGCTGATGAATCACGCAGCGCTGCAGCAGGGTTGCTGCCAGACGATCATCAACCATCTGGTGCCGATCTTCGAGGCGTTGCTGCGTCAGCACCCCGTACACGCGATCAATGGCGCAACGCTTGCGTTCGGGCTGGTCAGTGCACTGCGTGCGTCCGAATACCAGCTGTCCCGCCGCAGCACCGGCGCATTGCCGCGGCCGGCGGCCGACACCCTGCTGCAGGTGATGCCTGAGCTGCTGGCGGTACAGCCGGACCTGCTGGTGGCGTGGGAAAGCCGCACCCTGGCCCTGCTGGCCAAGTACGGCGTGCAATACCTGCGCCAGCTGGGCGCGCTGGGCCAGAAGCGCGGGCGGCTGTTGCATGCCGAGACGCTGCAGCTCAACGCGGCGCGTGCCCTGAAGCCGGTCATCGAAGAGGCGCGGCGCCTCTCACGTGGTATCTGGGATCAGCGCGACACCACCTATCGCGGCTTCACCCCGGTCAAGCACCCGCGCGACAACATGGCCTACAGCGCCTACTACTACGGCCAGTGGCTGAACCAGAAGCCGCAGTGGATGAAGGACCGCTTCGCACTGCAGGAAGCCGAACGTGGCCCACTGGCGGACAACCCGCACGATGGCCGGAACTTCGCTGCCGTGGTGCGCCGCGGACTCCAGCCTTCGCGCGAGGTGCCCAGCGTCCCGGATTTTCCCGCGCTCACACCCGCCCCGTCGCCGCGTCCGCTGGCGGCGGACATCGCCCCCCTTGAGCCGCCTGCCGAGCTCGGGCGCTTCAGCCAGGCGGCGGGTGAACTGCTCCGGCTGGGCGAGCATGGCGATCGCTTCGACCGCGAGGAGGCCATATCCGCTACCAACGCCCTGATCATTTCGATCGAGGCGGGCCGTACCAGGTTGAACGACCCGCAGCGGGTGCAGATGCTGCTGGACATGGACAGTGTGTGCATGCGGCTGTACGCCGCCGATCCATTCGACGCACCGCAGTATGCGTGGCAGCTGTCGAGCATGCGCGGCTTCCTGTCGTCGCAACTGGCCCTGGTCGTCGGCGCCGATGGCAGGCCCATCATGGGAACGGAGGTGCCTTTCGATTCAGGATTGTCGTCATGGCAGCGCTCATTGCTGCGCGTGCTCAATGGCCATGACGCCGATGGGTGAGCAGCAGGCGTGGGCTCCCGACGCGACGCTATACTCGCCTTGACGCAACCCCGTTGAACCCCCGCACGAGTATCTGCCGGCAATGACCACCACCCTTTACGGCCTCAAGAACTGCGACAGCTGCAAGAAGGCCACCAAGTGGCTCGACCGTTTCCAGGTGGCCTACACCTTCGTCGACTACCGCGAGCACAAGCCCAGCCCGGAAACCCTGGTTGACTGGGCGGCGCAGGCCGGTGGCTTCCCCGCGCTGGTGAACCGTTCCTCGACCACCTGGCGGCAGCTGCCCGAGAACCGCAAGGCCGCCGCCTCCGATGCCGAATGGAAGCTGCTGCTGCGCGAGTACCCGCAGCTGATCAAGCGCCCGGTGGTGGTCACGGCGGATGGCGTGATGACCCAGGGCTTCTCGGACAACGGCTTCAAGCAGCGGTTCGGAGTGGGCGCGTGAACGACGTCGTTGCACTGACCTGCGACCTGATCGCACGCCCCTCGGTGACCCCCGAAGACGCCGGCTGCCAGGCGCTGCTGGCCGGGCGCCTGCAGCGCGCCGGGTTTGCCTGCGAACACCTGCGCCTGGGCGAGGTCGACAACCTGTGGGCCACGCACGGGCAGGGCGCCCCGGTGCTGGTGCTGCTGGGCCATACCGACGTGGTGCCGAGTGGGCCGGTCGACGCGTGGACCAGCGATCCGTTCGATCCGCAGATCCGCGATGGCGTGCTGTACGGACGCGGCGCGGCGGACATGAAGGGCAGCGTGGCGGCCTTCGTGGTGGCGGCCGAACAGTTCGTGGCCGCCCATCCGGACCACCCCGGCACGCTGGCGGTGCTGCTGACCAGCGATGAAGAAGGCGATGCCATCGACGGCGTGCGCCGGGTCGCGGACCTGTTCCGCGAGCGCGGCCAGGCGATCGACTGGTGCATCACCGGCGAGCCGTCGTCCACCGCCGTGCTCGGCGACCTGCTGCGGGTCGGTCGGCGCGGCAGCCTGTCGGGCACGCTTACCGTGCAGGGCGTGCAGGGCCACGTGGCGTACCCGCACAAGGCACGCAACCCGATCCACCTGGCCGCTGCAGCGCTGGCCGAACTTACCGCGCGGCACTGGGACGATGGCTTCGAAAGCTTCCCGCCGACCAGCCTGCAGGTGTCCAACATCCATGCGGGTACCGGTGCCAACAACGTGATTCCGGGCGAACTGCAGGTGCTGTTCAACCTGCGCTACAACCCGCACTGGAACGCGCCGAAACTGGAGCAGGAGATCAGCGCGCTGCTGGACCGCCACGGGCTGGAGTACCGGCTGAAGTGGCACCGCAGCGGCGAGCCGTTCTACACCCCGGAGGGCACGCTGCGCCGGGTGGCACGCGAGGTGCTGGGCGAATTCGCCGGCGCCGCGCCGGAAGAGAGCACCGGCGGCGGCACCTCGGACGCGCGCTTCATCGCACCGCTGGGCGCACAGTGCATCGAAGTAGGGCCGGTCAACGCCAGCATCCACCAGGTGGATGAGAATGTGTCGGTCGCCGACCTCGAAGCATTGCCGGCGCTGTACCAGCGCCTGGTCGAGCGGTTGTTGGCCTGACGCACCGCGAGAACCGACCAACGGTCGGTTCCTACCCGTGCATGTGAACCGACCAACGGTCGGTTCCTACCTGTGCATGTGAACCGACCCACCGTCGGTTCCCGCCCGCGGGCCGATTCGCACCGCGCCCGGTAGGGGCCGACCGTTGGTCGGTCCTTTGCTTCAGGCCACGATCAACCCGAACGCAGCCAGTGCCGCTGCCGCCTGCCGCTGCGAAATCACGGCCTTCTTGAAGTGCTTGGCATCCATCACGTTCAAGCCGCTGATGTCGGTGCCCCGCAGGTCCGCGCCCTCGAACCGGGTCAGCCGGGTGTGTGCGTTGCGCAGGCTGCCACCTTCGAATACGGCATCGCGGAAGTCGCAGCCGGACAGCTCGGCATCGGAAAAATCCATCCCCTGCAGCGTGGCCTTGCGGAACGACACCCCGCGCAGGTCCGCGCTGACCAGCAGGCAATCGCGGAACTCCAGCGCCCAGCCGGTCACCTCCTGCAGGTGCGCGCCGGTCAACTTGCAGTCCTCGAAGCGTACCGATGACAGCGTGGCGCGGCGCCAGTGGCTGTTGTTCAGATCGCAGTGCGAGAACACCGCATCGCTGAGCAGCGCGGAGCTGAAATCGCATTGGCCGCCCCGGCATTTGTCCCATCGGCTTTCCTCCAGCGAGGCCCCCAGCCATGACGTACCGGCTACCGAGCAACGGATGAACTGGAAGCCGTCCATGTCCAGCCGCGAGAAATCGGCATTGTCGAAGCTGCAGTCCTCGAACACGGCTGCACGCGGATGCGCGGCGACGATGGCCTGCATGCGGGCACGGGAGAGGATTTCATTGCGGAACGTGGCGGTACTCATGGCGTCCATTCTGGGCGAAGCACGTGCCGCCGGCAGACTTGAAGGTGCGCGGCGAGTGTGTGCAGCCTCGTTCAATCAAAGGTCCAGAACGCCGGTTGGATGCCCTTGCGCCAATACGATTCACCGGCAAGGAAGAACTTCTGCGCCTCGGCCTTGGCAAACCATCCTGCGGCCGCGTCCTCATCGCGCGGCACCCCGGGCGGCGCGCGGCCCAGGATCAGGCCGGTGAAGTACTGGCCGAACACGTTGCCCTGCAGGGCCGCCTTGCGGTACCACTGCAGCGCCGCTGCAGGATCGCGCTCGACGCCCAGGCCCATGCCCCGCTCGTAGAGCGCGCCCAGGTCCACCTGGGCCTCCGCATCGCCGCGCGCAGCGCGCCGCTGGATGTCGACCACCAGCGGGTGCAGTGCACCGGCCTGTGGTGCGATCGCGGCGGGCAGGCCTGAACTGCTCGTCGAGTAACGCTGGTACACCGTGGCGCGCAGGTCCCAGCGCAGTGCTGCGGCCGCGTGGCCACGTTCGCGTTCGAATTTGGCAAGCGACAGCATCGCGTCGGGACTGCCGTGGTTGGCCGCGGCGAGGTACCAGCGTTCGGCCTTGCGCGGCGACGCGCGCAGCACCGGGGGCGGCGTGTCTTCAGGGCGCCGGCCGGTGTACATCGCGCCGCTGGCCCAGATCCGCCCCAGCGCTTTTTCTGCAATGGTGTTGCGGAAACTCCAGGGCGTGGCGGCCGCAGCGCGCTCATACCAGTCCAGCGCCCGGCGGTCGTTCCAGCGTTCATAGAGCTCGGCCAGCTCCAGCATGCCCTCGAGGTCGCCGCGCTCGGCGGCGGTGAGCCACTTCACTTCGGCATCGCTGGTGGGGCGGTTGGGGGCGGTGGTGCAGGCGGCCAGGGCCAGCAGCGCCAGCGCGGAAAGCGACAGGCGGAAACGAAGGGGATTCATCCGTGAGTTCCAGGAGGCAGGCGTGGATTATCCGGGAGCGGGCACGTCGGGGGCTGAATCGGTTGCGCCCGCAACAGTTGCGCCACGGCCAAAACGGCGGTACGGTCGATCCATGTCCACGCTCCTGGCCACCGCCGTCAACACCAACAACCGCAATAATCTGCGCGCGAATAATCGTGCGCGGCCAACGCGGGACTGCGACCAGGGCTAGAACAAGCAACATACGCCCGGACCCCAGAAAACCCGCATCGGCCGATGCGGGTTTTTTTGTTTTCTGGCCGGTCGAATGCAGCCATTACGTGTATTCCCCCATCATCAGGAGCTGTTCCCATGTGTTCGATCTTTGGAATGTTCGGCCTGCAGGCCGGCGATGACCTCACCGCGCTGCGCCGCCACGCGCTGGACCTGTCGCAGCGCCAGCGCCATCGCGGCCCGGACTGGAGCGGCGTGTACGTCGACGACGGCGCCATCCTGGTCCATGAGCGGCTGGCCATCGTCGACCCGGCCGGCGGCTCGCAGCCGCTGCTGTCCGACGACGGCAGCCTGGCCCTGGCGGTCAACGGCGAGATCTACAACCACCGCGAACTCAAGGCCGAACTGACCCAGCCGTACGCCTTCCAGACCGGCTCCGACTGCGAGGTGATCAACGCGCTGTACCAGCAGGACACCCCGGCCTCGTACCTGAACCGCCTCAACGGCATTTTCGCGTTCGCGCTGTGGGACCGGACCCAGAAGCGCGTGCTGATCGCGCGCGATCCGATCGGGGTGGTGCCGCTGTATTGGGGCCATGACAAGGACGGCCGCCTGCTGGTGGCTTCCGAACTGAAATCGCTGGTGGACACCTGCGCCGACGCCGCGCAGTTCCCGCCCGGGCACTGGTACGACAGCGCCACCGACACGCTCACCCGCTACTACGAGCGCCCGTGGCGCGACTACGACGCGGTGGAAGGCGTCGAAGCGGATCGCGTCGCACTGCGTGAAGCATTCGAGCGCGCCGTGCACCGCCAGCTGATGACCGACGTGCCCTATGGCGTGCTGCTCTCCGGTGGCCTCGATTCGTCGCTGGTCGCCGCCGTGGCCGCACGCTATGCGCGCCACCGCATCGAAGACGGCGACCAGAGCGAGGCCTGGTGGCCGCGCCTGCATTCGTTCGCCATCGGCCTGAAGGGCTCGCCCGACCTGGCCGCCGCCGCCATCGCCGCCGAAGCACTCGGCACCGTCCACCACGGCTTCGAATACACCTTCGAAGAAGGGCTCGATGCGCTGCCCGACGTGATCCGCCACGTGGAAACCTACGACGTCACCACCATCCGCGCCTCCACCCCGATGTTCCTGCTGGCGCGCCGGATCAAGGCGATGGGGGTGAAGATGGTGCTCTCGGGCGAGGGCAGCGACGAGATCTTCGGCGGCTACCTGTACTTCCACAAAGCTCCCAACGCCCGTGAATTCCACGAAGAGCTGGTGCGCAAGCTGGATGCGCTCAACAACTACGACTGCCTGCGCGCCAACAAGTCGATGATGGCCTGGGGCGTGGAGCCGCGCGTACCGTTCCTGGACCGCGAATTCCTCGACGTGGCGATGCGCATCGATGCCAAGCACAAGATGGTCGGGCAGGGTGCCGGTGGCGCGCGCCGGATCGAGAAGGCAGTGCTGCGCGAAGCGTTCGAAGGCTACCTGCCGGAGTCGATCCTGTGGCGGCAGAAAGAGCAGTTCAGTGATGGCGTGGGGTATGGCTGGATCGATGGGCTCAAGGCGCATGCCGAAGCGCAGATCAGCGACCGGGTGATGGCCGCGGCGGACAAGCGCTTCGTGCACAACCCGCCGCAGACCAAGGAAGCGTATTACTACCGCCACGTGTTCGAGCAGTACTTCCCGAGCCAGGCCGCGGCCGAAACCGTGCCCGGCGGCAAGTCGATCGCCTGTTCCTCGCCGGCCGCCATCGCCTGGGACGCCAGTTTCGCCAGCATGGCCGACCCCTCCGGCCGCGCCGTTGCCGGTGTACATGAGCAGGCATTGGCCGGGTAACATTCCCCCACAGACATTGGGGAATGTTCATGGACGTACAGACCGGAGGCAGCGTGCCGCGGATGAAGTGGGGTTGGCACTACCTGGCCTGGGCCGGGATTCCGCTGGTGATCGGCCTGGCGCTGGCGCGTTACGCCGGCCCCGAGCTGCCGGCGGTGGCCGCCAAGGCCGAACCGGTGGTGGGCAGCGACTGGGCCCACCACCTGGCCTCGCCGCTGGGCCTGTTCCTGCTGCAGCTGCTGGTGTTGCTGGTGGTCGCCAAGGGCGCGGGTGCGCTGCTGAAGCGGCTGGGCCAGCCGGCGGTGATCGGCGAGATGGCCGCTGGCCTGATGATGGGCCCGCTGGTGCTCGGCAGCCTGCTGCCGGGGCTGCACGGCGCGCTGTTCCCGGCCAGCTCGCTCGGTCCGTTGGGCATGCTCAGCCAGCTGGGCGTGCTGATGTTCCTGCTGGTGGCCGGTGCCGAACTCGACCTGGGCGGGCTGCGCGGCCGCCGCCGTTTCGCCTTCACCGTCAGCCATGCCGGCATTGCCGTGCCGTTCGTGCTGGGCGTGCTGCTGGCGATCTGGCTGTACCCCGAACACGGCCCGCAGGGCGTGGGCTTCACCGCCTTCGCGCTGTTCGTGGGCATTTCGCTGAGCATCACCGCGTTCCCGGTGCTGCTGCGGATCCTGGCGGACCGCGGCATCACCCACACCCCGCTGGGGCAGACCGCCATTGCCTGCGCGGCGCTCGGCGATGCCACCGCATGGTGCCTGCTGGCCCTGATCGTGGCCGCCGCCCAGGCCACCGGCTGGGTGCCGGCCAGCCTGAGCCTGCTGTGCGTGGTGGTGTTCATCGCGCTGATGCTGGGAGTAGTCAAGCCGTGGTTCTCGCGCCAGGTCATCCAGCCGGGCAGCGAAGGCCGCTGGCTGCTGGGCATGCTGCTGCTGTCGCTGGGCAGCGCACTGGTCACTGAAGTACTGGGCATCCATGCGCTGTTCGGTGCGTTCGCGGCCGGCGTCGCCGTTTCGTCGAATGCGCAGCTGCGCGGGTTGCTGATCGCCCGGGTCGAGCCGTTCGCGGTGACCCTGCTGCTGCCGTTGTTCTTCGCCATGACCGGCCTGCGCATGCGCGCCGACGCGCTGCAGGGCAGCGACCTGCTGCTGTGCGCGGTGGTGATCGCGGTGGCCACGCTGGGCAAGCTGTTCGGCACCTGGAGCGCGGCGCGCAGCGCGGGCATGGACAACCACGAGGCCTGGAAACTGGGTGCCCTGATGAACACCCGCGGCCTGATGGAGCTGATCGTGCTCAACCTGGGGTACGAGCTGGGCTTCCTCGGCGACCGCCTGTTCGCGGTGCTGGTGATCATGGCGCTGGTGACCACCGCCATGACCGGTCCGTTGTTGAGCTGGATGGAACGCCGGAAGGCCTGAGCCGGGCAGGGCCCGGCGCTACCGGTGATGGCCGGCAGTGTCGGGTTCCAGCAGCAGGGTGTATTTCGCCTTGCCGGGCAGGAACGACGTGGGCCTGCCGTGCACCCAATCCTCATGGCCCGCGCCCCAGAACGGCGACAGCGGGTGGCCGCTCTGGCCACCGGGCATGTGGATGATGCCGTCGGCTTCGTGCCCGGGCGATACCACCATGCGTTGTGACGCGCCAAACGACGGGCCCTGCACGCGCGGCAGATTGCTGTCACCGGGCAGCGCATCGGCCGGCATGCACAGCCACGTCCGGGCGAAGGCGGGCAGGGCGCGGCTGATGGGATGGCAGATGGCCGCCGTGTTGCGTTCACCCCAGGTGCGCTGGGACAGGTCCGGCCCCTTTTCGGCCAGCTCGGTGTCCGCCTGCCGTGCCGCATCGGCCAGCAGCGCGTTCCAGTTCGGGTACGGTGCTGGCAGGAGATGTGCGGGCTGCTCGGTCACCAGTGGCCACAGCACGCCCTCGATCTGCGCCAGCCTGGGCTCCAGGTAGTTTTCGCCCAGGGTTTCCTTGGCCGGCGCGAGCAGCGCGGTGGTCATGATGTCCTGCACCTTGCTGCGGAAGCCGCGTGCGAGTCGGTAGCTCACCGCATCGGCCGATGCGTGGCCTTCCCACTGCCGGCTGGCCGCCTCAAGACGCTTCAATGCCGGGTCATCGCTGTATTCGACCACCTGCCGCAGCAGGGTCCACCAGCGTTCCAGGAACACCGCGCGATCGTCCAGCTGGATCGCCAGCAGGTCGCGCTCGCTGAAACGCTGCTTGGCGTTGAGGTCGTCTCGGATCTGCCGCCCGCGCGCGCCCAGGTCGTAGCCGGCGTTGCCGGCCACCGCCAGGTCGGCGCCATCCAGCACGCGGCCGTTGGCGGTCCACAACCGCTGGGCGGGTGGGTCCACCAGGGCCGGTGACTGGTCGCTGCGGATCGCCCACGGCGCGCAGCGGGCCGGTGCGGCGGTGGTGAAGCCGTTGGGCGGGCAGTCCGCCGCGCGGTCCGGGCGGGCGCCGATCAACCGCCAGGCAATGCGCCCCTTCGCGTCGGCCAGCAGCAGGTTCTGGGTGGGAATACCGGCGCGGTCGGCGATCTTCAGCGCGTCGTCGAGGTCACCGGCCCGCGCCATGTCGGCGAACGCCATGCTGACCGCACCCGGCAGCTGTGCCGTCCAGCGCAAGGCTTCGCCGCTGCCATCGGCGCGCTCGTGCAGGATCGGGCCCCACGCGGTTTCGCGCACGCGCAGGGTCACGTTGGCGCCACCGGCCACGCGGATGCGCTCTTCATGCACCCGGACGCCGTTGGCGCCTGCGGGCACGGGCATGAAGTCGGCGTTGTCGATGTAGCTGTTGGTGAAGCCCCAGGCGACATGACCGTTGCTGCCGACCACGATCGCCGGCAACCCGGGCAACGAGAAGCCGCTGACATCCACCTGGCCGCCCGGTGCGCCGGGATCGGGGTAGCGCAGCCGCACCCGGAACCACAGGTTCGGCGCCCGCAGGCCCAGGTGCATGTCGTCGGCGAGGATCGCGCGGCCATCGGCGGTCAACGCGCCGGCCACCGCGAAATTGTTGCTGCCATGCACGTCCTGCTCCGTACCCGCAGCGGGGATCGTGCGGTCGGTAGGTAACGACCGTTGGTCGTTACGCAACTGAAACGCATCCGAGGGCGGCAACAACGCGTTCCCCCGCGCCTCGCCAAACAAGGGCGCATCCCATTCGCTGCCATCGTGGCTGAGCAGCGCATACAGCGCCGGCGGCGCCACCTCGCGGATCCGGCGCATGGCCAGCTCGTTCTCGTTGGCGGGGTCCTGCAGGTCCGCGTACATGGCCAGCCCGGCCAGCACCGAATCGGTGGCGGTCCATGCAGCGGGTTGCTGGCGCAGCAGCAGGTAAGGCCAGGGGCGCACGCGCAGGCTGTCCAGGCCACGGTTGACGCCTTCCACGTAGGCCTGCACCACCTGCGGGCGCTCGCCCAGCGCCTGCGCAAGGTGCGCATCGGTGCGCGCACGCAGGCGATGCACCCGCATGCGCTGGTCGGCGGGCACGGCGGCCGAGCCGAACAGCTCCGAGAGTTCGCCGGCCGCCGCGCGGCGCATCAGGTCCATCTCGAAATAGCGCTCCTGCGCATGCACCAGCCCCAGTGCCCGCATCGCATCGGCCTCGCTGCCGGCATCGATGGTGACCACGCCCAGCGCATCGCGGCTGACGCTGACCTTGGCCTGCAACCCGGCCACGGGCTGTTCGCCCTCCAGCGCTGGCAGGCTGCCGCGCAGCAGGAACCAGGCCACGCCGATCACGACGACCACGATCCCGACCAGCACCCCGAACGCCCACGCACCCCGTTTCAGCCAACGACGCATCCCACGCTCCCCGAAGAAGGTCATGCAGGCCGACCCCACCTGCGCCTGCGCATGCAACTGATTCCGATTAGATCACGGCGATCCGGGATAGGGCACCATGGCCCCCATCGATTCACAGGAGCTCCCCCATGAAAGGCAATCCCGACGTCATTGAATGCCTGAAGGAACTGCTGCGTGGCGAACTTGCCGCGCGCGACCAGTACTTCATCCACTCGCGCCGCTACGAGGACCAGGGTCTGTTCGCGCTGTACGAGCGCCTCAACCACGAGATGGAGGAGGAGACCCAGCACGCCGACGCGCTGCTGCGCCGGATCCTGTTCCTGGGCGGCAATCCGGACATGCGCCCGCACGGCTTCGAGCCCGGCGTGACCGTGGAGGAAATGCTGCAGAAGGACCTGGACACCGAATACAGCGTGCGCAACAACCTGGCCGCCGGCATGAAGCTGTGCGAACAGCACCAGGATTACGTGAGCCGCGACATGCTGCTGGTCCAGCTCAAGGACACCGAAGAAGACCACGCCTGGTGGCTGGAACAGCAGCTGGGCCTGATCAAGCGCATCGGCCTGGCCCTGTACCAGACCAGCAAGATGGACGCGAAGGGCACCGCCGCGCATTGATGCGCCCCGTGCCGACCAACGGTCGGCACCTACCGCGACGTATGCCGACCAACGGTCGGCACCTACCGGTAGCGCCCGACCGTTGGTCGGGCGGAATCAACAGCCAGCCAGCCAAACGCCAGCCAGCGACGGATACAAAAAAACCGGGGAAATCCCCGGTTTTTTTGTGGGCGATCACTCCACCGACAACCCTTCCACCTTCTGCCACCCGCGCGGCAGCAGGTGCCCACGGCTGGCGCGGCTGCCGAGGTAGGCCTCCAGGTCCTTGTACGACAGGTTCATGGTGCGCTGCCCGCTGCGTACCAGCAGCGTGTTGCCCGGGCCGACCGCCACCACCGCGACCACGCGTTCGGTGGCCAGCTTGGCCTTGGGGATCTCGATGATCTTGTTGCCCTTGCCCTTGTCCAGTTCCGGCAGGTCGCTGGCGGGGATGGCCAGCAGGTTGCCCGAGCTGGTCACCGCCACGATGCGGTCGGTGTCCGGGTTGGCCACCACGGCCGGGGTCAGCACCTTCGAGCCGGAGGTCAGGTTGAGCATCGCCTTGCCGGCCTTGTTGCGCCCGGTCAGGTTCTCGAAGCGGGTCACGAAGCCATAGCCATGGGTGGACGCCAGCACGAAGCGGGTGGCGTTCTCGCCGCTGGCCAGGGTCATGAAGGCACTGCCCGGGGCCGGCGAGAAGCGGCCGGTGAGCGGCTCGCCATTGCCACGTGCCGAGGGCAGGGTGTGCACCAGCGTGGAATAGGCGCGGCCTTCGCTGTCCAGGAACGCCACCTGCTGCGTGCTGCGTGCACGCACCGAACCCAGCAGGGCATCGCCGTCGCGGTAGGACAGCGTGGACGGGTCCACGTCGTGGCCCTTGGCCGCGCGGATCCAGCCCTTTTCGGACAGCACCACGGTCATCGGCTCGCTCGGCACCAGCTCGGTTTCGTCGATGGCCTGCGCGGCGCCACGCTGCACCAGCGGCGAACGGCGCGCATCGCCGAACTTCTTCGCATCGGCCACCAGTTCGTCGCGGATCAGCTTGCGCAGCTTGGCCTTGCTGTCCAGGATCGACTGGATCTTGTCGCGTTCCCTGGCCAGCTCGTCCTGCTCGCCGCGGATCTTCATTTCTTCCAGGCGCGCCAGCTGCTTGAGCTTGGTTTCCAGGATGTATTCGGCCTGGTCGTCGCTCAGCTCGAACCGCGCGATCAGCGCCCGCTTGGGCTCGTCCTCGGTGCGGATGATGTGGATCACTTCATCCAGGTTGAGGAACGCCACCAGCAGGCCTTCCAACAGGTGCAGGCGACGCTCGACCTTTTCCAGGCGGTGGGTAAGGCGGCGGGTCACGGTGGTGCCGCGGAACTGCAGCCACTCGCTGAGCAGCATCTTGAGGTTCTTCACCTGCGGACGCCCATCCAGCCCGATCACGTTGAGGTTGACCCGGTAGCTGCGCTCCAGGTCGGTGGTGGCGAACAGGTGGCCCATCAGCTGTTCGGCATCGACGCGGTTGGAACGCGGCACCAGCACCACCCGCACCGGGTTGGCGTGGTCGGATTCGTCGCGGATGTCTTCCAGCCACGGCAGCTTCTTGGCGCGCATCTGCGCGGCGATCTGCTCGATCACCTTCGACGGCGAAACCTGGAACGGCAGCGCGTTGATGACGATGTTGGTGCCGTCCTTGAAGAACGTCGAGCGCGCGCGCACGCTGCCGTAGCCGGTCTCGTACATGGTGCGCAGGTCGGCGGCCGGGGTGATGATCTCGGCCGCGCTCGGGTAATCCGGGCCCTTCACGTGCTCGAGCAGGTCGCCGATGCTGGCCTCGGGATCATCCAGCAGGTGCAGCAGCGCGCTGACGATCTCGTTGAGGTTGTGCGGCGGCACGTCGGTGGCCATGCCCACGGCGATGCCGGTGGTGCCGTTGAGCAGCAGGTGCGGCAGGCGTGCCGGCATCCAGGTCGGCTCTTCCAGGGTGCCGTCGAAGTTCGGGGTCCAGTCGGTGGTGCCCTGGTTGATTTCGCCCAGCAGCACTTCGGCGATCGGGGTGAGCTTGGATTCGGTGTAGCGCATCGCCGCGAACGACTTCGGATCGTCGGTGGAACCGAAGTTGCCCTGGCCTTCGATCAACGGGTAGCGGTACGAGAACGGCTGGGCCATCAGCACCAGCGCTTCGTAACAGGCGCTGTCGCCGTGCGGGTGGTACTTACCGATGACGTCGCCGACGGTGCGCGCGGACTTCTTCGGCTTGGCGGCGGCGTTCAGCCCCAGCTCGCTCATCGCATAGATGATGCGGCGCTGCACCGGCTTGAGGCCGTCGCCGATGAACGGCAGCGCACGGTCGAGCACCACGTACATCGAATAGTCCAGGTACGCCCGTTCAGCGTATTCACGCAGGGGCAGCTGTTCAAAGCCGTGGAAAGCGGGGCGGGCTAGATCGGTCATGCGGGATTGTTACCTGTGGCAGGGGACGGCGACGGCTGTCGCCCTCGCAGGCGGTCGATTATCCGGATGCGGCGTGGGATGCCAAGCGATGTGAAGGAATCGGGGGTCTGGGCCGTTGTCCTGAATGGGGCAACACTGCATTTCCTTCCAGATTAAATATTTCCATTGAGAAATATATTTTTCGGAAGTAAAGTGCGTCCCCATGATGATCTGCCCTGAATCCACGCCGCCCAGCCTGGGCCTGCTGCTGCGCCAGGTCCGCGATGGCCTGATGCGCCAGCTGGACGTTTCCATGGCCGAGGAAAACCTCGATATCGGCTTCACCCACTACCTGGGCCTGAAGGTGCTGTCGTTCCGCGCGCCGTGCACCGCCAACGAACTGGCCCAGGCCCTGGACCAGGTGCCCAGCGCGGTCACCCGCCTGCTGGACAAGCTGGAGGCCCTGGGCTGCGTGCGCCGTGAACCGCATGCGCAGGACCGGCGTGCGCTGCAGATCGTACTGACCGACGAGGGCCGCCAGCTGTGGGCCCGCCTCAAGCAGCGCGGCGACGCGGTGATGGACGACGCCATGCGCGACCTGTCCGCCGACGAGCGCGCCCTGCTGCTTTCCCTGTTGACCCGTGTCCGTGACTCTCTGATTTCGCCATGACTTCCATACCTGATCGCACCTCATCGCTGCGCCCGCTGCGGCCGGTGCTGCTGTCCGTGCTGGCGCTGGCGCTGGCCGCCTGTGCCAGCACCGGTGGCCTGCAACCGCACGGCCAGCTGCTCGACGCCGACAGCCTGCAGACCCAGCGCACCCTGGCCGGCCACGCCCTGAGCCCGTCAGCCTTCCCGGCCACCGACTGGTGGCGGGCGCTGAACGACCCGCAGCTGGACGCGCTGATCGCCGAAGGCCTGCAGCGCAACCCGGGCCTGGAGGCCGCCGATGCGCGCCTGCGCCAGGCCCGTGCCCAGATCGGCACCGCACATGCCGACCGCCTGCCCAGCGTGTCCGCCTCCGGCGGCTACACCGGCGTGCGCCTGCCCGAATCGATGGTGGGTGACGAGCTTGGCGGCAGCTATGCCGGCAGCGGCCAGGCCTACCTCAGTGTCAGCTACGGCGTGGACCTGTGGGGCGGCAAGCGCGCTGCCTGGGAAGCAGCGGTGGACAGTGGCCATGCCGCTGCCGTCGACGCGCAGGCCGCGCGCCTGAACCTGTCGGCCGGCATCGCCGAAGCCTACGCACAGCTCGGCTATGCGTGGCAGCTGCACGATGTGGCCAGCGAAGAACTGGACCGCTCGCAGAAAACGCTGACCCTGACCCGCCAGCGTCGCGCGGCAGGCATCGACAGCGACCTGCAGACCCGCCAGGCCGAAGCCCGCATTCCGGCCGCGCAGCAGCAGCTGCAGGCCGCACAGCAGCAGATCGACGAGGCCCGCACCGCGCTGGCCGCGCTGGTCGGGCAGGGCCCGGACCGTGGCCTGCAGATCGAACGCCCGCAGCCGCTCAACCCGCTCGCGCTGCAGCTGCCGGGCGTGCTGCCCAGCGAACTGCTGGGCCGCCGCCCGGACATCGTGGCCGCGCGCTGGCGCGTGGAAGCGGCCGGTCGCGAGATCGACGCGGCCAAGGCGAAGTTCTATCCCAGCCTCAACCTCACCGCGCTCGGCGGCGTGGTCGCCAGTGAAGTGGACCAGCTGCTCAAGAGCGGCTCGACCTTCGCCTTCATCGGCCCGGCGCTGAGCCTGCCGATCTTCGACGGTGGCCGCCTGCGCGCCAACCTGGACAAGACCGACGCGCAGTACGACCTGGCCGTGGCCGACTACAACCAGTCGGTGGTCACCGCGCTGCGCGAGGTGGCCGACCAGGTCAACGCGGTGCGCTCGCTGGCCGACCAGGCCGCGTCGCAGGCGCAGGCCGTCAGCACCGCGCGTGCCGCCCACGAGCTGGCGCAGCAGCGCTACAAGGCCGGCATCGGCAGCTACCTGGACGTGCTCAGCGTGGAAGCGCAGCTGCTGCAGTCGCAGCAGCAGCTGGCCTCGCTGCAGTCACGGCAGATCCTTGTTTCGGTTCGGCTGAGCCAGGCGCTGGGCGGGGGCTTCACCCCCTCCGGCGACACCGCCACGCTCGCCACCGCCCCCGAATCCACGCATTCCTGAGATACCTTCCATGAGCCAGACTTCCGCTCCCGCTGCCGCACCGGCAGCCCCCTCCCGCCGTGGCAAGCTGCTGCGCGGCCTGTTGGCCATCGTGGTGCTGCTGCTCGCCGCCGCGGCGCTGTGGTACTTCATGTTCGGCCGCTGGTTCGAAGAAACCGACGACGCCTACGTGCAGGGCAACCAGGTGCAGATCACCCCGCTGGTGACCGGTACCGTGGTGGCGATCAACGCCGATGACGGCATGCGCGTCGAGCGTGGCCAGCTGCTGGTGCAGCTGGACCCGGCCGACACCGAAGTGGCGCTGCAGCAGGCCCGCGCCAACCTGGCCCGCACCGTGCGCCAGACCCGCGGCCTGTACCGCAGCGTGGAAGGCGCGCAGGCCGAACTGAGCGCGCGCCAGGTCACCCTCAACCGCGTCCGCGAAGACTTCGCCCGCCGCAAGGGCCTGGCCGCCACCGGCGCGATTTCCGATGAAGAGCTGGCGCACGCCCGCAACGAACTGGCGGCCGCCGAAGCGGCCGTGGCCGGCTCGCGCGAAACCTTCGAGCGCAGCAACGCGCTGGTCGACGACACCGTGATCGCCACCCAGCCGGACGTGGAAGCCGCCGCGGCGCAGCTGCGCCAGGCCTACCTCAACAACGCCCGCGCCGGCATCGTCGCGCCGGTCAGCGGCTACGTGGCCCGTCGCTCGGTGCAGGTGGGCCAGCGCGTGCAGCCGGGTACCGCGCTGATGGCGGTGGTGCCGACCGAACAGATGTGGGTGGAAGCCAACTTCAAGGAAACCCAGCTGCGCCACATGCGCCTGGGCCAGGAAGTGGAGCTGCGCTCGGACCTGTACGGCGGTGACGTGAAGTACAAGGGCCGTATCGACAGCCTCGGCCTGGGCACCGGTTCGGCGTTCTCGCTGCTGCCGGCGCAGAACGCCAGCGGCAACTGGATCAAGATCGTGCAGCGCGTTCCGGTGCGCATCGCCATCGATGCCAAGCAGCTGGCCGACAATCCGCTGCGCATCGGCCTGTCGATGAAGGCGGAAGTGAGCCTGCGCGACCAGAAGGGCACCGTGCTGCCGACCACCACGGCCAAGGGCCAGGTGTTCGACACCGACGTGTATGCCAAGCAGCTGCACAGCGCCGACGATGTGATCCACGAGATCATCCAGAGCAACCTGCCGCGCCAGTCGAAGGCGAGCTGAGGTATCCATGTCCGCACAAGCTCCCGCCGCGCCCGGCCTGCCGGGCGCGCCGTCGGCGCCAGGTGCGACCGGCGCGTTCCGGCCGGCCAACGTCGCGCTGTGTACTGCAGGCCTGGCCATGGCCTCGTTCATGCAGGTGCTCGACACCACCATCGCCAACGTTTCGCTGCCGACCATCGCCGGCAACCTCGGCGCCAGTTCGCAGCAGGCCACCTGGGTCATCACCTCGTTCGCGGTCAGTACGGCCATCGCACTCCCGCTGACCGGCTGGCTGAGCCGGCGCTTCGGTGAAACCAAGCTCTTCATCTGGGCCACGCTGTCGTTCGTGATCGCGTCGCTGCTGTGCGGCCTGGCGCAGAGCATGGGCATGCTGGTGGTGTCGCGCGCGCTGCAGGGTTTCGTGGCCGGCCCGATGTACCCGATCACGCAGTCGCTGCTGGTCTCGATCTACCCCCGCGAGAAACGCGGGCAGGCGCTGGCACTGCTGGCGATGATCACGGTGGTGGCACCGATCTGCGGCCCGATCCTGGGCGGCTGGATCACCGACAACTACAGCTGGGAATGGATCTTCCTGATCAATGTGCCGCTGGGCATCTTCGCCGCGCTGGTGGTGGGCAACCAGCTGAAGGGCCGCCCGGAGCACATCGAAAAGCCGAAGATGGATTACGTGGGCCTGATCACGCTCATCATCGGCGTGGGTGCGCTGCAGCTGGTGCTGGACCTCGGCAACGACGAGGACTGGTTCAGTTCGCCGACGATCGTGGTGCTGGCCTGCGTCTCGGTGGTGGCACTGGCGGTGTTCCTGATCTGGGAGCTGACCGACAAGGATCCGATCGTGGACCTGCGGCTGTTCCGCCACCGCAACTTCCGCGCCGGCACGCTGGCGATGGTGGTGGCGTACGCGGCGTTCTTCAGCGTGTCGCTGCTGATCCCGCAGTGGCTGCAGCGTGACATGGGCTACACGGCGATCTGGGCGGGCCTGGCCACGGCGCCGATCGGCATCCTGCCGGTGATCATGACGCCGTTCGTGGGCAAGTACGCGTCGCGCTTCGACATGCGCTGGATCGCCTCCTTCGCGTTCGTGTTCCTGTCCTTCACCAGCTTCCTGCGTTCGGGCTTCAACCTGCAGGTGGACTTCGCGCACGTGGCGGGGGTGCAGCTGATCATGGGCATCGGCGTGGCGCTGTTCTTCATGCCGGTGCTGCAGATCCTGCTGTCCGACCTGGACGGCCGCGAGATCGCGGCGGGTTCGGGCCTGGCCACGTTCCTGCGTACGCTGGGTGGCAGCTTCGCGGCGTCGCTGACGACGTGGCTGTGGGCACGCCGCACGCAGGAGCACCACGCGCACCTGACCGAAAGCATTTCCGGCTACACGCCGGGCATGCAGGAGAAGGTGGCGGCGATGGGGCAGGGCGACCTGCAACATGGTGCAGCGGCGTTGAACAACATCATCAACCACCAGGCATCGCAGATGGGCTTCAACGACATCTTCTTCCTGCTGGGCTGGATCTTCCTGGCCATCATCGCCTTCCTGTGGCTGGCCAAGCCGCCGTTCGGCGCCGGCGCCGGCGCGGCGTCTGCTGGCGGGCATTGATGGTGTGAGGTGCTGAAACGAAAAACCCCGCTGAAAGGCGGGGTTTTTTTTACAGCCAACAGCAGCGTTTCGGTTGCTACGTGCTGGGGAGGCCGTCGGGCAGCCCCTTACGGGACACGCCGTGAATCCATCCCTGGAGGCTTGGCAAAAACATCCATGTTTTTGACAGTCCCTACAGGGGCTGCCCGCCGGCCTCCCCCGACAGATGGTCGCGTGCGGAAACGAAGAGCAGTCACGCAGGGCGTGGCTCTACGCCGTCCGGGCCTGGTCCGGTAGCGTCGGTTCCCAAACGACGGCACGCAGCGCCACCACGTCCGGTAACGCATGAAAATGATCGGCACCGCCGTTGATCTTCCCGTGGCCACCAACACACCGTCGAGGGTCGGCGGGGGCGGGTTTGCGGGACTGTCAAAAACATGGATGTTTTTGCCAAGCCTCCATGGATGGATTCACGGCGTGTCCCGCAAACCCGCACCCGCTGGCCCAGCCCAGACCAAGCGATGGCCACCGGCTGTTCGCCCGAATGCATGAAGCCGGGCGCAGCCCGGCACCACAGGACAGCGTGCATCGCAATCAAACCAGCAGAAACGAAAAAACCCGCTTTCGCGGGTTTGATCATTTACTGAGTCATGGTGCCCAGGAGAGGACTCGAACCTCCACGAAGTTGCCCCCGCTAGCACCTGAAGCTAGTGCGTCTACCAATTCCGCCACCTGGGCGACTCAGGAGGAGAATTTTGCGGGAGAACCGCGAATGTGTCAACAGGATGTCGAAGAAAATTTCCCGCGCGATCCATGCCGCAGATACGAAAAAACCCGCTTGCGCGGGTTTGATCATTTACCGAGTCGTGGTGCCCAGAAGAGGACTCGAACCTCCACGAAGTTGCCCCCGCTAGCACCTGAAGCTAGTGCGTCTACCAATTCCGCCATCTGGGCGACTCAGGGGGCGAATTATGCGGAAGCATCCGGAGGCTGTCAATGCATGCGCGAACGCCGATTGGCATACTCGGCCCACACCGACTCCCTGGAGTTTCCATGGCACTGCCGATCCTGCACGCCCACCCGCTGTCGTCCTGCTGCCAGAAGGTGCTGATCGCCGCCCGCGTGCTCGGCGTGGCCCTGGACGAACGCATGGTCAACCTGGGCGACCCCGCCGATCGCGAGATGCTCCAGGCCATCTCCCCGGCCGGGAAGATGCCCGTGCTGGTCGACCACGGCCGTGCCGTTGCCGAGACCAGCATCATCATCGAATACCTGCAGCAGCTGGCCGCCGGTGCGCGCCTGATTCCGGCCGATGCCGATGCCGCCCTGGCCGTGCGCTTCTGGGACCGGTTCTCCGACTTCTATGTCATGACCCCGATGCAGGCGCTGACCGCCGAACGGCTCAAGCCCGAAAGCGGGCGCAGCGAGGATGCCGAGCAGGCCGCCCGGTCTCGACTGCTGGAAAGCTACGCCGCCATGAATCGCCAGCTGGAAGACCGCACGTGGCTGGCCGGCGAAGGATTCAGCATGGCCGATTGTGCGGCGGCGCCCGCGTTGTTCTACGCCGTGGCGTACGTGCCCATTCCCGGCAACGCGGTCCACCTGCTCGACTATCTCGAGCGCTTGATGGCGCATCCGGCCGTGGCGGCAGTGGTCGACGCGGCGCGGCCCTGGTTCAAGTACTTCCCGGGGCGGGCAGGGCTGTCGGCCCGGTTCTACACGCCGGATGCCTGAAACGAAAAAACCCGCTTGCGCGGGTTTGATCATTTTCTGAGTCATGGTGCCCAGGAGAGGACTCGAACCTCCACGAAGTTGCCCCCGCTAGCACCTGAAGCTAGTGCGTCTACCAATTCCGCCACCTGGGCGACTCAGGGGGCGAATTCTGGGCAAGTCCGCAGGGGTTGTCAACGGTTTTGTCAGATTTCTTCACAATCCTGCATGGGCTGCGGCAATGACCCATTCTGCACACCGGCACGCGGTACCATGGGGGTCGATGAAATCAAAGAAACCGACCCGGGGCGCAAAAGCCCCCAAGTCCCCGGCGCCCAAGCAGGCTGCCGGTCCGTCGGGCAAGTCCCGCGCTGCTGCCAAAACCGGCAAGCTGCCGCCCTGGATGCCCGAGTCCATGAGCACCCCCGCGCCGCCCCGTGGCGGCAAGCGTTCCGGCCCCCGTCCCGACGGCCCGCCGATTCCGACCCGCCGCAACCCGCGCCCCAGCGCGCCAGTTGGCAGCGTGGACGATCCCTTTGCCGCCCGTGAAGCTGAACGCTACGCCCAGCCCATCGCCAGCCGCGAAGCGATCCTGCAGCTGCTGGACCGCTGCGATGGCCCGCAGACCGCCGAGGAAATCGGCATCCAGCTGGGCCTGACCGAGCCCGACCGCGCCGACGCGCTGGGCAAGCGCCTGGGCGCGATGGTGCGCGACGGCCAGCTGGTGCAGAACCGCCGCGGCGGCTTCGCCCCGGTGCAGGCCACCAACCTGATCACCGGCGTGGTGATCGCCAACCCCGAAGGGTTCGGCTTCCTGCGCCCGGTGGACGGCGGCGACGACCTGTTCCTGGCGCCGTATGAAATGCGCAAGGTCATGCACGGCGACCGCGTACTCGCCAACGTGACCGGCATCGACCGCCGCGGCCGCCGCGAAGGCAGCATCGCCCGCGTGCTCGAGCGCGGCATGACCCGCCTGATCGGCCGCTTCAGCGTCGAGTTCGGCATCAATTACGTGGTGCCCGACGACAAGCGCATCCAGCGCAACGTGCAGATTCCGCCCGACCAGACCGGCGATGCCCGCGATGGCCAGCTGGTGGTGTGCGAACTGACCCAGGCCCCGGATACCCGGCGCCCGCCGATCGGCCGCATCATCGCCGTGCTCGGCGACAAGCTCACCGCCTCGCTGATCGTGGAAACCGCGATCCACGGCCATGAGCTGCCGTTCGAATTCCCGCAGCAGGTGCTGGACGAAGCCGCATCGGTGCCGATGCAGGTGGAGCCGGCCATGATCGGCGACCGCGTCGACCTGCGCAGCACGCCGCTGGTCACCATCGACGGCGAAGACGCCAAGGACTTCGACGACGCGGTCTACTGCGAACCCAACGCCGAAGGCTTCCGGCTGGTGGTGGCCATCGCCGACGTCTCCAACTACGTCCGTCCCGGCACGCCGCTGGACAATGAAGCACAGAAGCGCGCCACCTCGGTGTACTTCCCCGGCTTCGTGGTCCCGATGCTGCCCGAGACGCTGTCCAACGGCATCTGCTCGCTGATGCCCAAGGTCGACCGCATGTGCTTCGTCTGCGACATGCAGGTGAACCGCGAGGGCGAAGTGATCCACTCGCGCTTCTACGAAGCGGTGATGAATTCGCACGCGCGCCTGACCTACACCCAGGTCTGGCAGGCGGTGGGCGAGAACGATCCGGCCGCGCGCAACGCCATTGGTGCGCTGCTGCCGCAGGTCGAGCGCCTGCACCAGCTGTACAAGGTGCTGGCCAAGGCCCGCACCCGCCGTGGCGCGATTGAGTTCGAATCCTCCGAAGTGCGCTTCGTGCTCGACAACACCGGCGAAGTCACCCAGGCCGGCATGCTGGTGCGCAACGATGCGCACAAGCTGATCGAGGAGTGCATGATCGCGGCCAACGTGCAGGCCGCACGCTACCTGCTGTACAAGCAGGTGCCGGCCCCGTTCCGTGACCACGCCAAGCCGCCGGAAGCCAAGTTCGAGGACCTGCTGGAGTTCCTCAAGGAATTCAAGCTGAGCCTGCCGCCGTGGTCCAAGGTCCAGCCGGGCGACTACACCAAGCTGCTCAAGAAGGTGCGCGAGCGCCCCGATTCGGCGCTGATCGAATCGGTGCTGCTGCGCAGCCAGAGCCTGGCGGTGTACTCGCCGGACAACCAGGGCCACTTCGGCCTGGCGCTGGATGCGTATGCGCACTTCACCTCGCCGATCCGCCGTTACCCGGACCTGCTGGTGCACCGTGCGATCAAGCATGCGCTGAGCGGCAAGCCGCTGGAGAAGTTCACCTATACCCAGCGCGAAATGGCCGCGCTGGCGCTGCAGTGCTCCGAACGCGAGCGCCGCGCCGACGAGGCCGAGCGCGAGGTCGACGAGCGCTACCGCGCGGCGTGGATGGAAAAGCACGTGGGCGGCCAGTTCGACGGCGTGATCAGCGGCGTGACCAGCTTCGGCCTGTTCGTGGAACTGGACGATTCCAAGGTCAACGGCCTGGTCCATGTCACCCAGCTGCCGCACGACTATTACCAGTTCGACGCAACCCGCAAGACGCTCAGCGGCGAACGCCGTGGCACCAGCTACCGCCTGGGTGACCGCGTGCGGATCCTGGTGCTCAAGGCCAGCATGGAAGAACGCAAGATCGACTTCCGGCTGGTCGAGGAGAAGGGCGACGAAGAACCCCAGCTGCCGCCACGCGGGCAGCCGGCCAAGCGGAAGAAGCAGAAATATTGAGGCCCGCGGTGTACCGACCAACGGTCGGTACCTACCGTCGCGGGACGATGCCTTGGTAGGTGCCGACCGTTGGACGGTACGGACATGAGGAGTGAGCGATGAACCCGGTTCCCGAATTCTCCGGCGGTTGCCAATGCGGCGCGGTGCGCTTCCATGTCCGCGGCGCCTTGCCGGATCGTTCCATCTGCCACTGCCGGATGTGCCAGAAGGCCTTCGGGGCGTACTACGCCCCGCTGGTCTCGGTCCGCGGGGCCGATTTCCAGTGGACCCGCGGCGAGCCGCGCCGGTTCCAGTCCTCCAACCACTTCCGCCGGGGCTTCTGCGCCGACTGCGGCACCCCGCTGACCTACGAAGGCGAGGACGGCATGGCGGTGGCGGCCGGCGCGTTCGACCAGCCTGGACGGCTGCCGCCGACGGTCCAGTACGGCACCGAGTCCAAGCTGCCGTTCGTGGACCAGCTGGGCGGGCTGGAGGTGATCCTGCAGGAAGACGACCCTGACGCCGAGCGCCTGCGCACACTGGTCTCCCACCAGCACCCGGACCACGACACCGCCCGCTGGCCGCGTTGAGCGGCCGGGCAGGGCCGCGCCGCTACGGCAGCCGAACCGGCAATGCTCTACCATTACCACCCCCTGTACCGGTCCCGCCCCCGCAATGAGCAAGCAAAGCCAGTGGATTGTCGGCGTCAACGCCGTCGCCTCCTCGATCGAGAACGATGCCGAGAACGTCCGCGAAGTGCTCATCGAGGCGAGCGCGAAGAATCCGCGGCTGACCGAAATCGAGGAAAATGCACGCCGCAAGGGCATCGACGTGCGCAAGGTCAACACCCAGGCGCTGGACGGCGTGGGCGGTTCGGTGCGCCACCAGGGCGTGGCCGCGCGCTACCAGGCGGCCCGCACCTGGGGTGAGAACGAGCTGGAAGGCCTGGTCGAGGCCGCCGAAGGCAAGGCCCTGCTGCTGATCCTCGACGAGGTGCAGGACCCGCACAACCTGGGCGCCTGCCTGCGCAGCGCGGCGGCCGCCGGTGCTACCGCGGTGATCATTCCCAAGGACAAGTCGGCCACGGTCAATGCCACCGTGCGCAAGACCTCGGCCGGCGCCGCCGACCGCATCCCGGTGGTGGCGGTGACCAACCTGTCGCGCTGCCTGAAGGACCTGCAGAAGCAGGGCGTGTGGATCTATGGCCTGGCCGGTGAAGCCACCACCTCGCTGTATTCGATCGACCTGAAGGGCAACGTGGCGCTGGTGCTGGGCGGCGAAGCCGACGGCATGCGCCGCCTGACCCGCGAAAACTGCGACGGCCTGGTCAAGATCCCGATGCCGGGCGACATCGAGAGCCTGAATGTTTCGGTCGCTGCAGGTGTGAGCCTGTTCGAGGCCGTGCGTCAGCGGAGCTGACGGAGGGCTTCGTAGAGCCACGCCCTGCGTGGCTGCTCCTCGTTCCGGCACCGCGAAGCCACGCAGGGCGTGGCTCTACGGTGTGTTGGCGCTGCCCCCCAGCGCCTTGAACAACGTCACGTCGTTGACCAGCTGCTTCTGCTTCACCGACGCCAGCGACAGCTCGGCGTCGCGGCGGGTCTGCTGCGCTTCCAGCCAGGTGCGCAGGTCGGTGGCGCCGACCCGGTAGCGCACTTCGTACATGCGCTCGATTTCCACCGCTTCGTCATACGACGCCTGCGACGCCGCCACCTGGGTGGTGAACTGGGTGCGCGCTGACAACGCGTTGTCCACCTCCGACAGCGCCGTGTACAGCGTGCGCCGGAAGGTGTTTGCCGCGATCTGGTAATCGGTGCCGGCGATCTGCGTGTCCAGCTGGGCCTGGCGGAGGTTGAGGAATGGCAGCGACAGCCCCGCACCCAGCGAGGCCACCGGGTTCTTCAGCACATCCGACAGCGTGGTCGCGCCGCTGCTCACGCCCCCGGTCAGGCTCAAGGCCGGGTAGTAGCTGGTGGCGGTCACCTTGATGTTCTTCAGGCTGTTGCGCAGGCGCAGCTCGGCTGCGCGCAGGTCCGGGCGCCGGCCCAGCAGGTCGGCCGGCAGGCCCTCGGCGATGGCCGGGCTGCCGGCGCTGTCCAGCGCCTGCGGTTCGTCGGCCTGCGGCCAGGGCTGGCCATCGAGCAGCACGGTCAGCGCATTGCGGCTGGCCACGCGCTGCTGTTCCAGCGCGCTCTGCGCGGCACGCTGTGCTTCCAGCTGCTGGGTGGCCTGGCGCACTTCCAGCCGCGACACCGCGCCGGCCGTGAAGCGGGCCTGCACCAGTTCCTGGGTGCGCTGCAGGCGCGCCAGGTTCGCTTCGCCGGCCGCGATCGACTGGTTGAGGTAGGCCAGGGTCCAGTACTGCGTGGCCACGTCGCCGATCACCAGCAGCGCGGTGTTCTGCAGGTCTTCCTCGCTGGCCTGGGCTTCCCACTGCGCGATGTCGCGCTGGGTGCGCAGGCGGCCCCACAGGTCGATTTCCCATTGCAGCGAGACCCCGGCCGAACTGCTGCGGTTCCAGTCGGCGCCCTGGTCGATGGGGCGATTGCCGCTGCTGCCCACGCTGCCCGACGGCTGCGGCCACAGCGCGTTGTCGCTCAGCCCGGCCTGCAGGCGGGCGCGCTGCACCGCCAGCCCGGCCGAGGCCAGGTCGGTGTTGGCCTGCAGCGCACGCGCGATCACGCGGTCCAGCCGCGGGTCGCCGAAGCCGGTCCACCAGGCGTCGTCGCGCACGTCGGTGCGCAGCAGGGAAGGGGCGTTTGACGCGTCGACAGGCGCGTTGCGCTGCGCATCGCCACGGCCGTACACGGCGGGCACGCTGGGCGGCTCGACCTGGTATTGGCCGGTACTGGCGCAGGCTGACAGCAGCAGGGTGGTGGTAAACAGGATGGACGTCTTCATTCGCGCGCCAGCGCCTCCACGGGATCGAGTTGGGCCGCATTGCGTGCCGGAAGGAAGCCGAACGCCACGCCGATCAGACTGGAGCACGCGAACGCGGCCACGATCGAGGCAGTGGAGAACAGCATCTTGAAATCAGGGGCGAAGGTGTCGAACACCCAGCCCACCACCAGCGACAGGCCCACGCCGAGCAGGCCGCCGAGCAGGCACACC
Organism: Stenotrophomonas sp. FBCC-B152; assembly: GCF_059134105.1. Taxonomy (NCBI): domain Bacteria; kingdom Pseudomonadati; phylum Pseudomonadota; class Gammaproteobacteria; order Lysobacterales; family Lysobacteraceae; genus Stenotrophomonas; species Stenotrophomonas sp. FBCC-B152. The sequence goes on from NZ_CP101442.1 coordinate 1,026,579, forward strand.
AGCACCGCTTCGATCAGGAACTGCTGGCGGATGTCGCTCTGCCGCGCGCCCACCGCCATGCGCACGCCGATCTCGCGGGTGCGCTCGGTGACCGACACCAGCATGATGTTCATCACCCCGATCCCGCCGACCAGCAGCGCGATGGCGGCGATGGCGCTGATCAGCAGGGTCATCGTGCGGGTGGTCTGCTCGATGGTGTCACGGATCTCCGCGCTGTTGCTGAGGAAGAAGTCCTCGGTGCCATGGCGCATGACCAGCAGCTTGGAAATGGCGGCCTGCGCCGCATCCATCGGGGTGGCATCGTCCACCCGCACGGTGATGCTGGACACGTAGCTCTGGCCGAGCATGCGCGACATCACCGTGGTGTAGGGCACCCAGATCGACAGGCTGGTGCTGCTGCCAAAGCCCATGCTCTGGCGCTGGGCCACGCCGATCACGCGCACCGGCACGTTACCGAGCAGGATTACCTGGCCGACCGGGTCGGCGCCGTTGGGGAAGAACTGGGTGCGGGTGTTCTCATCGATCACCGCCACCTGCGCCAGCCCCTTCACCGCATCGGCATCGAAGAAGCTGCCGGCGCTCAGGGTCACGCCCTTGACCCGGAAGAACTGCTCGCCCACGCCGCTGACCTGCGCGGTGGCCGACTGGTTGCGGTAGCGCGCGGTGGCCGAGGAGGACACGCTGGGGGTGACGCTGTCGATGTAGCTCTGCCGCGCCAGCGCGTCAGCATCGCTCGCCTTGAGCGTCTGCACCCGCGCCGAGCGCATGTCGCCGAAGCCGCGCCCGGGGTACACGTCGATGGTGTTGGTGCCCAGCGCGCTGATGTTCTGCAGGATCTGCTGCTGCGAGCCGTTGCCCATCGCCACCACCGACACCACCGATGCGATGCCGATGATGATGCCGAGCATGGTCAGGAAGGTACGCAGGCGGTGCGCGTTCATCGCCAGCAGCGCCATCCGGAATGCTTCGGTGAAGCGGTCGCGCGCGGCGCGCCAGCTGTGGCCCCTGGTGGCGGCCACGGTCGGGGTGCGCTGTGCGCGGTAGCGGGGTGCCTTGGGGTTGACGCGGTCGGCGATGATCTCGCCGTCGCGGATCTCGATGATGCGCTGGGCGTGTTCGGCCACCGACATGTCGTGGGTGACGATGATGATGGTGTGGCCTTCGGCATGCAGCTCGCCGAGGATGCCCATCACCTCCTCACCGGATTTCGTGTCCAGCGCGCCGGTCGGCTCGTCGGCCAGGATCACCTCGCCACCGTTCATCAACGCCCGCGCGATCGACACGCGCTGCTGCTGGCCTCCGGACAGCTGGCCCGGTTTGTGCCGCATGCGGTCGCCCAGGCCCAGCCGCTGCAGCAGCTGTTCGGCGCGCGCGCTGCGCACTGGCGCCGGGCTGCCGGCGTACACCGACGGCACTTCCACGTTGCCGCGTGCATCCAGGTCGCCAAGCAGGTGATAGCGCTGGAAGATGAAGCCGAAATGTTCGCGGCGTAGTTCGGCCAGTTCGTCCGGCAGCATGCTGCCGGTTTCGCGGCCGGCGACCTGGTAGCTGCCCCGGGTAGGGCGGTCCAGGCAGCCAAGGATGTTCATCAGCGTCGACTTGCCCGAGCCGGACTGGCCCACGATGGCCACCATCTCGCCGGCGGCGATGTCCAGGTTGACGTCGCGCAGCACGGCGATGGTCTCATCGCCCGCCGGGAACTCGCGGCGCAGGTCGCGCAGCCGCAGCAGCGGCGCGCCGGTGGGAGCGGTCTTCATCGACGCGGCCCCATGCCCGGGCCGCCCATGCGCATCTGCGCGCCACCGCGGTTGCCGCTGCCGGAGGCGGCCGGAGTGGCGCTGCCTTCGCCGACCACCACCTTTTCGCCTTCCTTCAGGCCCGACAGCACTTCCACGCTGGAACCGGTGTTGATGCCGACCTTGACCTTGCGCGGCTGTGGCATGCCGTCGGCATCGGCCACGCGCACGATGTACTGGCCATCGCGTGATTTCGGACCCAGCGCCACCGACGGAATGATCAGCACGCCCTTGGCCTGCTTGAGCATCACCGACACCTGCGCGGTCATGTTGATGCGCAGCGTGCCGTCCGGGTTCTCGACGTCGAACAGGGCGTTGTAATACACCGCCGAACTGGAGCTGGAACTGGACGAACTGGAGCTGCTGGAACTGTCGCTGGCGATCGACGACGGTGCCGGATTGATCTGGCGCAGGGTGGCGTGGTACTTGCGGTCCGGGTCGCCCAGCGTGGTGAAGTACACCGGCATGCCGGCCTTGATCTTGACCACGTCCGCTTCGGAGACCTCGGCATTCACGGTCACCAGGTCCAGCCGCGCCAGCATCACGATGGTCGGTGCGGTCTGGTTGGCATTCACGGTGCGGCCTTCTTCGGCCACCACCGCGACCACGGTGCCGTCCATCGGTGCGGTGATGCGGGTATAGGCCAGGTTGGCGTTGGCCGTGCCCAGCTCGGTCTGGCGGCCCTGGATCTGCGCGTCATAGGCCTTGACCTGCGCACGGGCGGTCTTGAGCGCGGCGTCGGCGCTGTCGAACTCCGCACGCGAGGTGGCTTCGGCCGCCAGCATTTCCTGCTGGCGCGCGAATTCCAGTTCGGCCTGGCGCAGGGTGGCCTGCTGCACCGCGCGCTGGGCGGTGACCTGGTCCAGCGATGCCTGCGCGTTGAGCACGGCATTGCGCTGGGTGGTGGCGTCGATCTCGGCGATCAGGTCGCCCTGCTTGACCGTATCGCCCAGCTGCACCTTCAGCGACTTGATCTGGCCCGAGGCCTGCGCACCCACGCTGACCAGCTTGTAGGCATCGATCACGCCGGTGGCTTCCACGGTCTGCTCCAGGTCGCCCCGGGTCACCGGGCTGGTGGCCAGGGTGGGGGCGCTCGGCTTGCGCAGGCTCCATGCGACAATGCCGCACACCAGCACGGCCAGGGCGATCAACAGCAGCACACGGCCGCGACGGGTGGTAGGCAGGCGGGACTTCACGATGATCGTCAACTCGACAGGCCGGCGTGCGGCGTTGTCAGCATTGTGAAGAGCGCTTGTGGAGGGCTCAACGCACGGCATGTAACAGGACGTAACCACGCCCCGGTCCGACGTGTCCTTCTGTATCGTGTGCATGCCTTGAAACATGCGTACGCAAACCAGAGGATGCGGTTCAGCTCCCGACAGGGGATCATCGCCGCATGGAGAACACCACTACGATGCAACGCCTGCTGATCGTCGATGACGACAATGACATCCGCCAGCTGCTGGCCGAACAGCTCGGTCGTGCCGGCTACCAGGTCAGCACTGCCAGCGATGGCCAGGGCATGCGCCAGGTGCTGGAACGCGAGCACGTGGACCTGATCGTGCTCGACCTCAACCTGCCGCGCGAAGATGGCCTGACCCTGTGCCGCGACCTGCGCGCGCGTTCAAGCACGCCGGTGATCATGCTCACTGCGCGCAGTGAGCCGATCGACCGCGTGCTGGGCCTGGAAATGGGCGCCGACGATTACCTGGGCAAGCCGTTCGAACCGCGCGAACTGCTCGCGCGCATCCGCAACGTGCTGCGCCGGACCGAGGCGCTGCCGGCCAACCTGGAACCGCTGGCGATCCGCCGGGCACGCTTCTCGCACTGGATCTTCGACCTGGAGCATCGCCACCTGGTCGACCCGGATGGGCGCGTGGTGGTGCTGTCCGGTGCCGAGTTCCGGCTGCTGCGGGTGTTCGTCGGGCATGCCAACAAAGTGCTCTCGCGCGAACAGCTGGTATCGCTGAGCAGCGGCCGCAGCTACGAATCGCAGGACCGCGCGATCGACCTGCAGGTCAGCCGGCTGCGCAACAAGCTGGCCGATGACGGCGGCAGCGACGGCCTGATCAAGACCGTGCGCAACGAAGGGTACGTGCTGGCCACGGCGGTCACCCTGGAATGATGCGCCTGCGCCGCTTCTTCGCCTCGATGGTCGGTCGGTTGTTCGTGATCCTGCTGCTGGGCATGAGCGTGGCCGCCATCGGCGCCACCATGCTGGCCAGCGCCAAGCGCCAGCAGGAATTCGAGCGGCAGAACCTCAACCGCATCGCCGATCGCCTGCAGGGTTTCGTCAACATGCTCGACGGCGACCCGGAGCTGCGCGACCGGCTGCTGACGGTGGGCGGGCCGGCGGTGCGCAGCCTGCCCGAAGGGGCGCGGCTGGGCCGCGAAGATTCGGCGCTGATGGGCATCCTCGACGACCGCCAGGGCCCGGTCGGGCACGCTACCGTGCATTTCACCTCGTTCCGTTCGTGCCTGCCCAAGGCGCAGGAACTGTTGCCGCCGCCTCCGCAGCAGCAGCGGCGCCGGCCGCCGCACGAACGCGACCCGGCCTTCATCCCGCCCAAGTGCCGTGCGGTGCAGGTCCCGCTCAGCGACGGCACCGTGCTCTCGCTGGCGCTGGAATCGCCGGCCATCGCGCACAACGGCATCCTCGCGGTCGACCCGCTGTTCCTCACCCTGCTGGTGCTGGCCATCGGCGTGCTGGCCTACGTGGTCGCGCGCATCGCCAGCGCGCCGCTGCAGCGGCTGGCTTCGGCCGCGGCCGAGCTGGGCGATGACCTGCAGCGGGCGCCGTTGCCGGTGACCGGGCCGCTGGAAGTACGCCGCGCCGCCGAAGCCTTCAACGCCATGCAGAAGCGCCTGCAGCGCACGCTGGGCGAGCGCACCCAGATGCTGGCGGCGATCACCCATGACCTGCAGACCCCGGTGACCCGGCTGCGACTGCGCCTGGAAAACGTAAATGACGAAGCCCTTCGCGAACGCCTGATCGGCGACCTGGGCGCGATGCAGGCGCTGATCCGCGAGGGCCTGGAACTGGCCCGCAGCGCGGAGAGCGCCGAGCCACGCGCCGCGCTGGACCTGGATTCGCTGCTGGAAAGCATCGTCGAGGACGCGGTCGAGGCCGGCGCCGATGCCCGCTTCGAGCAGGGCAGCGGCGCGGTGCTGATGCTGCGCCCGCTGGCCATGCACCGGCTGTTCTCCAACCTGGTCGACAACGCGCTCAGCTACGGCGGCACCGCCCAGGTACGGGTCGAGCAGGGCACGGACGGGGTAGTGGTGCGGGTGCGCGACAGCGGCCCGGGCCTGGCCGAGGACGAGCTGGAAACCGTGTTCGACCCGTTCGTGCGCCTGGAAACCTCGCGCTCGCGGGCGACCGGTGGGGCCGGGCTGGGGCTGACCATCGCCCGCGCGCTGGCCGAGAAGGACGGCGCCACCCTGCACCTGCGCAACCATCCGCAGGGCGGGCTGGAGGCCATCGTGCACTGGCCGGCGCCACCGCGCCCGCCGGCCCCCCGCGCCGGCTGAGTCCACGGGAGGCAAACGGGCGCGGTTTTGCCTACTATGGGCATCCCCCGCCCGTATTCGCCGCATGAGTGCGCCCGATCTGGCTGGTTTCCACCCCGGCGCCGCGCTGTCCGCGCCGTGCCATTCCCGCGCCCCCGGCGGATCCTGACGGATGAGCCAAGGGGGAGGCGGGAACCGGTGGCGGCCGGTACAAGCAGTAGTGACCGTGCAGCGCCTTTGCCTGGCGCTGGTGTTGCTGTGCCTGCTGTTCGGCGTGCCGGCCACATCGGCCGCGCAGGATGGGCCGCCGCCGCTGCGCGACTACGCCATCGACGTGTGGACCTCGCGCAATGGCCTGCCGCACAACTCGCTGCGTGACATCGCGCAGACCCCGGAGGGCCACCTGTGGTTCGCCACCTGGGAAGGGCTGGTGCGCTACAACGGGCTGGACTTCACCGTGTTCGACCGCAGCACCCGCCCGGGCCTGCGCGACAACGGCGTGGGCGCGCTGTTCGTCGACCGCGAGGGCGGCCTGTGGATCAGCGATTCGCGCGGCAACGTCACCCGGCGCAGCGCCGACGGCCGCTGGCAGGTGTTCGCGCACCAGCCGCCGGCACCGCAGGTGCTGATCCAGGCCATGCAGATGGACAGCCATGGCCGGCTGTGGCTGCTGTACGAGGGCAACGGCATCGGCAGCGTGACCCGCGAAGGCCACTTCGAGTACCAGAAGCCGCCGGCCGACGTGCCGATGGCGATGAGCTTCACCAAGCTGGTGGTGGATGCGCAGGACCGGGTCTGGGTGGGCACGCTGGACGGCCTGGTGGTGCGCGGCACCGACGGGGTGCTGCGCCGCGCACCAGAGAGTTACGGGCTGGGCCGCGGCCTGGTGTGGCCGTACCGCGCGCCCGACGGCGTGCTGTGGATCGTGGCCGGCGAGCGCATCTACCGCATGCTCGATGGCATGCCGCAGTTGCAGCACCGCCTGGCCCCGGGCATGCACATCACTTCGATGCTGCAGGACCGCCACGGCGACCTGTGGCTGGGTACCGAAAACCAGGGCCTGCTGCGCCTGTCGCGGCACGGCCTGGAGCGGCTGCCGGCCGGGCTCTCGCTGCCTGGCGGCAGGGTGGTGAGCCTGCGCGAAGACGCCGAAGGCAGCATCTGGGTCGGCGCCAACGGCGGCCTGTACCGCCTGCGCGAAACGCTGTTCAGCAGTTTCACCGAACGTGACGGGCTCAGCGGCGATTACGTGCGCACCGTGCTGGAAGACCGTGACCGCCAATTGTGGGTGGGCAGCGCCAGCGGGCTGGACCGGCGCGATGCACAGGGCGTGTTCCACCCGGTGCCGCTGCGCAACCGCGGCGGCAAGACCCCGTCGGTGCTGAGCCTGGCCCAGGATCATGCGGGCGGGTTGTGGGTGGGTACCTTTGGTGACGGCATCCTGCGCCTGGACGGGCAGGGCCACATGCTGCGCAGCTACGGTGCCGAAGACGGCCTGCCGGGCGGCAACATCCGCGCGATGAGCGTGGACCGCGAGGGCGCGGTATGGGCCGGGACCCAGAAGGGCGTGGCCCGGCTCGACGCCAATGGGGTGACGGTGCCGACCGTGCCGGGCATGCCGACCGGGCTGGTCACCGCGCTGGCCCACGACGCCGAAGGCGATTTGTGGGTGGGCACCATCGAAGGCATCAGCGTGCTGCGCGGCGACCATGTGCAGCGCATCGACCTGGCGCCGCTGGGCGGCGGCCGCAGTGTGTTCGGTTTCCAGCAGATCGGCGATGCGATGTGGATCAGCAGCGACCGTGGCCTGTACCGGTACCAGGACCGCACGCTGTCACGGGTCGGGCTGGAGCAGGGGATGCCGGTCGATACCGTGTTCCAGCTGGTCCCGGACCGGGTCGGCAACGTCTGGATCAGCAGCAACCGTGGCGTGCTGCGCACCGACATGGCCATGCTCAACGATGTGGCCGACGGCCACACGCGCAGGATCGAGGTCGAGCATTACAACGAAATCGACGGCATGGCCAATTCGCAGGCCAACGGCAGCTCCGGTCCGTCGGCGATCCTGCGCCAGGACGGCACGTTCTGGGTGGTCACCGCTGGTGGCCTGAGCACGGTGGACCCGCTGCGCCTGCAGCGCTTTCGCGAACGCCTGGCGCCGCCGGCGGCGATCGAAACGGTGCTGGTCGATGGCGTGCCACTGCACTGGCAGGGCGCCAACCACAACACGCTGCCCGGCGGGCGCCGGCTAAGCATCAGCTACGTAGGCCTGAGCTACCTGATGTCCGAGCGCATCCGCTACCGCACCCGGCTGGAAGGCCTGGACAGCGCGTGGATCGAGCGCGGCCAGCAGCGCAGCGTGGAATTCATCGGCCTGCCGCCGGGCGATTACACCCTTCATGTATCCGCGGCCCACCCGGGCGGTACCTGGGGCGACAGCGAGGCGGTGTGGTCGTTCACGGTGGAACCGTTCCTGTGGCAGCGGCGCAGCGTGCAGTTCATCTGCGGCCTGCTGCTGCTGGCCGGGCTGGTGGCGCTGTACCGCTACCTGATCAAGCGCTACAAGGCCAGCAATGTCCGCCTGGCGCGCAAGGTCGATGCCGCCACCCGCGACCTCAAGGCACAGACCGCCAGCCTGCAGGCGTTGAACGAAGAGAAGACCCAGCTGGCCGCGCGCCTGGCAGTGCAGGCCGAACAGTTCGAGCGCCAGGCGCGCGAGGATGCGCTGACCGGGCTGCCCAACCGCCGCGCGTTCGACGAAGCACTGGCGCGCGATTTCGCCCGCTCGCAGCGCAGCGGCCACCCGCTGTGCCTGGTGGTGCTGGAATCGACCACTTCAAGGAAGTGAACGACCAGCACAGCCACAGCGTGGGCGACGTGGTGCTGACCGAAGTGGCGCGGGTGATCGCCTCGGCCTGCCGCGATTCGGACATGCCCGCGCGCACCGGCGGTGAGGAATTCACGCTGCTGCTCAACGACACCCGCCTGGCCGAAGCGGCGCAGGTCTGCGCGCGCCTGCGCGGGCTGTTCCATGACCACCCGGACTGGGCCGGCGTGCCGGGCCTGCAGGTGACCTTCAGCGCCGGGCTGGTCGAACTGGAAGCCGGGGATCGCACCCCGATGCTGCTCTACCAGCGCGCCGACCGCGCCCTGTACCGCGCCAAGAGCGAAGGCCGCGACAGAACGGCGATCGGTTGATATCCGAGGCGCCGGGCACCGCGTAGCGACACGCCATGCGTGTCCCACGCAATGTCACATCAAGGGCGCGGCCACGCATTGGCGATCTTGCAGAACAGCTTTGCCGTCTGCTCTGTGTCATACACCGCGCTGTGCGCTTCGTCCGCATCCCAGCCCAGCCCGGCAGCCGTGGCTGCCCGCGCCAGCACGGTCTGGCCATAGGCGATACCGGCCATGGTCACCGTGTCGAACACGCTGAAGGGGTGGAACGGGTTGCGCTTGTGCCCGACCCGGTTCACCGCGGCATTGATGAAGCCCAGGTCGAAGTGCGCGTTGTGGCCGACCAGGATCGCGCGCTGGCAGCCGTACTTCTTCACCGCCGCGCGCACGGGCGCGAAAATGTGGTCCAGCGCGTCCTTTTCCGCCTTGGCCAGCCGGAACGGGTGGTCGAGGATGATGCCGGTGATCTCCAGCGACTTCGGGTCGATGTCCAGCCCTTCGGCCGGCACCACGTGGGCGCTGGCGGTCTGGCCCGGATAGAGCAGGCCGTTGTCGTCCATCTCGATCGGCACCGCGGCGATCTCCAGCAGCGCATGGCGCTGGCTGTCGAAGCCGCCGGTTTCCACATCCACCACCACCGGCAGGAAGCCACGGAAGCGGGTCGCCATCATGCGCTGGGCGGCAGAGGGCATGTCTTCAGCGGCCACCGGCGCGCCGGCGGTCTGGGGGAGGTCTTGAGTCATGCACGAAGTTTAGCAGAGCGACCTGGCCGCCCCGTGGTGGCGCTGCCAGACCGCCACGCCCAGCAAGGCCGCGCCCAGCACGGCCAGCAACAGCGCCGGTCCCGGCAGCAGCCAGCCCAGCGGCCAGGCCGCAGCCATCGCCAATCCGCCCCATGCCAGTGCATCCGCGCGGCCATCCGGTGCCCGGGCCAGCCAGCCATCCACGCTCAGCCGCCCGCCGCCTTGCAGCAGCAGCGGCAGCAGCATGGCGATGAACAACAGCGGCAGCTTGAAGTTGCCCTGGCCCTGGTCGCTGATCGCATAGCCCTGCGCCAGCGTGGTGAGCGAATCCCACTGCGCCGGCCAGTGCACGGCCGCGGTCGCCACCACGGTCAACCCGATCAGCAGCGCGGCCGTGGCCCGGGTGGCCACGCCCAGCAGCAGGCAGATGCCGCCGATGAGTTCGATCCAGGTCGCTGCCTGCCAGTTGAACTCGGCCGGCAGCCAGCGAAGTGGCAGCGGGAAGTGCGCCTGGAGGGTGTCGAACCAGTTCACTCCGCGCCATTTTTCCAGCCCGGATTCCAGATATTCCCAGGCCAGCAGGATGCGCAGTCCCAGCGGGGCAAGCCAGGCGCCCAGGCCATCGAGGCGGGGGCGCAGGGTGGAAGCAAGGAAGCGGCGGAGATGCATGGGGACGGCCTGGAAAGGGAAGTCCCTTGAAGAGGGCCGGCGCGCGGGGAACGATGCGGGTGCCGGCGGCGAGGTTCAGCCGCCGGTCGGGGAGTGGGCGAGCCCGATCACGCCCGTGGAGAGCAACTGCGCCAGCAGTGCCCGCCCCGGCGGTTCCAGGTCGCACGGGTCCAGGCCGTTCTCGTCGGCCAGCTGCCGCAGGTGCGCGGCTCCGCTGCGGGGTGGGTCCGCGTCCATCTGTTGCAGCAGCTGCCACGCCAGGGGACTGAGCTGGGAAAACACGATGTGCCCGTCGGCGGCCCGACGTGCCAGCAGGAACGTCGGCGCCGGTGGTGCATCCACCGGCTGGAAGGCCGCGCCGATCTGCTGCACCGGCCATGCATAGGCCAACGGCCACGCCAGGGGGGAACGCTGCACTGTGCCATGCCATGCATCGGCATCCTCGCCGCACGGATCGAGCGGGAGCGCATCGCGCGACTGCAGCGCCAGTTCCACCCATTCGTAATGCGCCAGCTCGGCCAGGAACGGGCGCGGCAGCGTGTCCTGCAGCTGCAGCCACTGCACGAACTCGGCGGCGACCTCGGTGAACAAGGGCGACGCACAGCGGTGCTCGATGAAGTAGCGCCGGCACAGCGCCTGCCACTCCGCGTCGTCCAGTACCTGCAGCACCACCGGGAAACTGCTGCCCAGCAGTGCCTGCAGGTTGTTGAACAGCAGGTCACGATAGATCTGCAGCCGTCGCGGCTCCAGGCCTGGAGGCGACGGTTGATGTACGGGATCGCGCAGGTGGCGGGTCAGGGCAAACTGCTGGTCGCGCAGCAGGCTGCTCATGCTGCTGCACCCAGGATGCCGCGGATCTGCCGCAGCTCCGCCTGCAGTTCGGCATAGGGTGGCAGGTTGAAGTCGCGCTCGAGCAGGGCCGGGCGCGGCCCGAAACGCGCGCAGGCATGTTCCAGCAACGCCCATACCGGCGCGACCACGGCGCTGCCATGGGTATCTATTTTCAGGTCATCGGCTTCATCGTAGTGCCCGGCAACATGCAGGCAGACGATGCGTGCAGCAGGCAGGCCGTCGATGTACGCGACGGGGTCGAAGCGATGGTTGATGGCGTTGACGTAGACATTGTTGATGTCCAGCAGCAGGTTGCAGTCGGCTTCCTGCAGCACCGCCGTGGTGAAGTCCAGTTCGCTCATCGCTGCATGCGGGGTGAGGTAGGTAGACACATTCTCCACCGCGATGCGCCGGCCCAGCCGGTCCTGCACCCGGGCAATGCGGGCAGCGGTGTGGCGGATGGCTTCGTCGGTAAACGGCAGCGGCAGCAGGTCATACAGGTGGCCGTCGTCGCTGCAGTAGCTCAGGTGTTCGCTGTAGAGGCGGACATCGTGTGCGTCCAGGAAGCGCCCGACCTGGTCGATGAACGCCAGGTCCAGTGGCGCGCTGCCGCCGAGCGACAGCGACAGCCCGTGGCAGGTCAAGGGATGGCGCGCGCTGAGCCCGCGCAGGCGTTCGCCCATCACGCCACCCAGCCCGATCCAGTTCTCCGGCGCGCACTCGAGGAAATCGATATCGCCGGGCGGTGCCTGTTCCAGGTCATCGAGCAGGGCGCGGCGCAGCCCCAGTCCCACCGCCGTTGCAGGCAACGGCAGTGGGCGGGCAGGGCTCACGCGGGTGCGTGGATCAGTGCCCGGCACCGCACTTGCCTTCACCGCACTTGCCCTCGGCGGTCTTCTTGGCGGCTGGCGCGGGCGTGGCCTTGCTCTTGTCGGCCCCACACTTGCCTTCGCCGCACTTGCCTTCCGCGGGCTTCTTGTCGGCAGCATGCGAGGCGGCCTTGTCGGCGCCGCACTTGCCTTCGCCGCATTTGCCTTCCGCCGCCTTGGCATCGGCCTTGGGCGTGGCCTGGGCGGCCAGCGCGTAGCCCTGGGCCAGGTCGGTCATCGACAGCGCCGAGGCGGTGCCGGCCAGGCCGAGGCCGCCGGCAAGCGCGGCACAGGCCAGCAGGGAAGCGTGTTTGGTGGACAGGGTCATGGGAATAGCTCCTTGTAGTTGCAGGGGAAGCATGCCGGATTGCCGGCACGCGGGGAACATCAGGCCAGGTATTCGCGCGCCATGACGCGGGCGCGGTGCAGCCGGGCCTTGATGGTTTCAGGGGTGGTGGACAGCCGCGCGGCCAGTTCGGCGATCGACAGCCCTTCCAGGTCGCGCAGCAGGATCACTTCGCGGTAATGGGCGGGCAGCGATTCCAGTGCAGCGGCGCAATCGCGGCGCAGGTCCAGGTTGTCGTGCTGGGCCGGTGGCAGGATTTCCTCGCGCAGCTCTTCGTGCCGCCACTGGCAGCGCGCCCGCTTGAGCCGGTTGCACTCGCGCTTGACGATGCGGAAGGCCCACGAGGTGAAGCACTCCACCAGGCGCAGGTCGCACAGCCGCCGTGAAACGGTGATCAGGCTTTCCTGCACCGCATCCTCGACATCGTTGATGACGCAGTGGTACTCGGCATAGCGGCGCAGGTGCTGGCGCGAATGGCGCAGCACACGGTCCAGCGCGGCGCGGTCGCCGCGGTGGGCGGCGGCAAGTTCGTGCGGGCAGAGGCGGTGCATGCGGTCGGCGGATCCTGTTCAAGGTGGCACAGGATAAGAGCGCGCCCGGGGCTACAAGGATGCGCGGGGCGCCGGATTGGGACAGGGACGATTCAGTGCCGGCGGTGCGTTCGCGACATGTCGGGATGTTCGCGACAAGGCGCGACGCCGATGATCCAGGCCCCAAACGCAGACGCGCCGGGAGGTCCCGGCGCGTCACAGGGTCTGGGTTGTCGCGAACGGATCAACGGCCGTTGAGCACCACGTCGGCGATCAGGCCGGTGGCGACGGCGATCAACACGTAGCGGTCATCCACCTTGCGCCATTGCTGGCCACGCTTGGGCGCATGCAGGCCGTGGCGCTTGTAGTCGCTCACGTAGGCACCACGATGGTCCTTGGCCAGGTGGCCGCCACGGCGCGGCGGATCGTGGCGGTCGTGCCCCCGCGATGGGCCATGGTTGCGGTCATCGCGCTGGTCATGGCGGTCGCGGTTGTCACGGTCGTCATGGTGGGGCGGGGCGGCGAAGGCCGAACCGGTCGCGGCAAGCAGGGTCAGGGACAGCGCAGCGGCGAGGAGACGTTTCATGGTGTGAGCCCTCTGGAGCGGTGGGGTGGAACGCAGGTCCAGAGTGGGATTTTTTTGCTGAATAGGCAATTAAAAAAGGCCGATACGCAGTATCGGCCTGTAACGGCGTGTAACACGCGCGGGCGCGTGCTTACAGGCGTTCGGTGCTGGTCTCGTCGCGCTTCTCGCGCGGCGGCAGCGCCTGCTCGCCGTGCACCAGGAACCACACGTTCTCGGCGATGTTGGTGGCGTGGTCGCCCACGCGCTCCAGGTTCTTGGCCATGAACAGCAGGTGGGTGCAGGGGGTGATGTTGCGCGGGTCTTCCATCATGTAGGTCAGCAGTTCGCGGAACAGCGCGGTGTACTGCGCATCCAGGCGGGCATCGTCCTCGCGCAGCGCCAGCGCGGCGGCGGCGTCGTTGTCGCGGTAGGCCTCGATGGCACGGCGCACCTGCTGTGCGGCCAGCCGGCCCAGCGAGCGCAGGCCCTGGATCTGCGGCAGCGGCGGCACCTTGCTCAGCGCGATGGAACGCTTGGCCACGTTGGCCGCATAGTCGCCGATCCGTTCGATGTCGGCCGGAATGCGCAGGCCGGCCAGGATCTCGCGCAGGTCGCGCGCCATCGGGCCGCGCAGCGCCAGGCGCATCACGTCATGGCTGATCTGCTGCTCCAGGCTGTCGATGGCTTCATCGTTGGCGATGATGCGCTGGGCGGCGTTGTCGTCGCGGCGCTCGATCACGTCCAGCGCCGCTTCCAGCTGCGCCACGGACATTTCGCCCATGCGCACGATTTCGGCCACCAGCCGCTGCTGTTCTTCGTCGTAGCTCTTGACGATGTGGTCGTTCGGAATGTTCATTGTGATGTGCTCGATTGTCTGGTTGGTGGCATCGTCGCGCAAACGGTCCGGCTCAGCCGAACCGCCCGGTGATGTAATCCTCGGTCTGCTGCTTGATCGGCTGCGAGAAGATCACTTCGGTGCGGTCGTGTTCGATCAGGTCGCCCAGGTACATGAAGGCGGTGTAGTCGGACACGCGCGCGGCCTGCTGCATGTTGTGGGTCACGATCACGATGGTGTAGTCGTGCTTGAGCTCTTCCACCAGTTGCTCGATGCGGCTGGTGGAGATCGGGTCCAGCGCCGAGGTCGGCTCGTCGAGCAGCAGCACGTCCGGGCGCAGGGCCACGGCGCGGGCGATGCACAGGCGCTGCTGCTGGCCACCGGACAGGCCCAGCGCGCTCTGGCCAAGCTTGTCCTTCACCTCGTCCCACAGCGCACCCTGGCGCAGCGCATGCTCGACGCGGTCCTTCATGTCCGCCTTGGACAGCTTTTCGTGGTGGCGGATGCCATAGGCGACGTTCTCGAAGATGGTCATCGGGAACGGCACCGGCTTCTGGAACACCATGCCGACCTTGCTGCGCAGGCGGTTCATCGGGTACTTCGGCGAGAGGATGTTCTCACCATCGAGCAGCACCTCGCCGCGCGCTTCCAACTTCGGGTACAGCGCGTAGATGCGGTTGAAGATGCGCAGCAGGGTGGACTTGCCGCAGCCGGACGGGCCGATCAGCGCGGTGACGCGCTTTTCCGGTACTTCCAGGCTGATGTTCTTCAGCGCATGGAACTTGTCGTAGTAGAAGTCCAGGCCACGGGCGGCCAGCTTGATCGGTGCCGGGTTGCCCAGCGATTCATGCGAGGCCGGCACCGCGATGCGCTGCATCGGCACGGCATTGGTGAGGTCGTTCATGGCGGTGTCCGTGGAAAGGTCAGTCATGGGAGATACGGTTGCGCAGCAGGATGCCGCGCGCCGAAAGGCTTACCAGCAGCACGAACAGGGTCAGCACCAGGGCGCCTGCCCAAGCCAGCGTCTGCCAGGATTCGTAGGGGCTGCCGGCGAACTGGTTCATCACCACCGGCACGCTCGCCATCGGCTGGAACACGTTGCTGTTCCAGTACTGGTTGCCGAAGGCGGTGAACAACAGCGGCGCGGTTTCGCCGGAGATGCGGGCCAGGGCCAGCAGGATGCCGGTGACGATGCCGGCGGCGGCGCTGCGGTACAGCACCTGCACCGTGACCTTCCATTGCGGGATACCCAGCGAGAGGGCCGCTTCGCGCATCTGCGAGGGCACCAGCCGCAGCATTTCATCGGTGGTGCGTACCACCACCGGCAGCACGATGAAGGACAGCGACAGCGCACCCGCGAAAGCCGAGAACTGGCCGCCGGTCTGCATCACGTACAGGGTGTAGACGAACAGGCCCAGCACGATCGACGGTGCCGACAGCAGGATGTCGTTGACGAAACGCACCACGGTGCCGGCCTTGCGGAAGTTGCCGTACTCGGCCAGCCAGGTGCCGGCCAGCACGCCCAGCGGCGTGCCGATGGCGATGGCCAGCGCGCACATCACCGCGCTGCCGAAGAAGGCATTGGCCAAGCCGCCTTCCTGCATGGGCGGCGGCGTCATCTTGGTGAACAGGTCCAGGTTGATCCCGGCCAGGCCCTTGGAGGCCAGGGTGAACAGGATCCAGCCCAGGAAGAACAGGCCGAACAGTGCGGTCAGGCACGACAGCAGCAGTGCGACGATGTTGACGATGCGGCGGCGCAGGTACAGCGGCTGCGCGTTGTTGGCGACGGCGATGGACATCAGTTGCCCTCCTTGCGGGACAGGCGCATCAGCATCAGGCGGGCGATTGCCAGCACCACGAAGGTCACGATGAACAGCACGAAGCCGAGCAGCAGCAGCGCCGAACGGTAGGTCTCAGTGGCCTCGCCGAAATCGTTGGCGATCAGCGCGGCGATGGTGGTGCCCGGTTCCAGCAGCGACGGCGACAGGCGCACGCTGTTGCCGATCACGAAGGCCACGGCCATGGTTTCACCCAGCGCACGGCCCAGGCCGAGGAAGATGCCGCCGATCACCGCCGAGCGGGTGTAGGGCAGCACGATGTCCCAGCTCACTTCCCACTTGGTGGAACCCAGCGCGTAGGCCGATTCCTTCAGGCGGGTCGGCACGGTCAGGAACACTTCGCGCATCACCGAGGAGATGAACGGAATGACCATGATCGCCAGCACGAAGCCGGCGGTGAGCACGCCGATGCCCAGCGGCGGGCCCTGGAACAGCGGGCCGATGATCGGCCATTCGCCCAGGGTCTCATTGAGGGTGGGGGTGACGTACTCGGTCATCACCGGCACCAGCACGAACAGGCCCCACATGCCGTAGATGATCGAGGGGATGCCGGCCAGCAGTTCGATGGCGGTACCGACCGGGCCGCGCATCCAGCGCGGCGCCACTTCGGTGAGGAAGAAGGCGATGCCGAAGCTCACCGGCACTGCGATCAGCATTGCGATCAGGGCGGTGACCAGGGTGCCGTAGATCGGCGCAAGCGCACCGAACTTGTTCTCCACCGGATTCCAGTCGGAGGAGTAGAAGAAGCTCAGGCCCTGCTCCTGCAGGGCATGGCGGCCGCCCCACAGCATCGAGAGCGCGGCGCAGGCCAGGGCGACCAGCACCAGGAACACGGTGGCGATCAGCACCCACCGGAACAGTTTGTCGTTGCGGGCATCACGCAGGTCGCGGAGGGACGGTGCGGGTGCAGGCTGGGCAATGGCATTCATGGGAAAGGCTGGGGCCCGTGAGGTGTGATGCGATGTGATGGTGAATTGCCGGGCATGGCCCGGCACTACGACCGGTCAGGCCCGCGCATGGCGCGGGCCTGGCCTTCTCATTTGAACTCGACAGCCCAGTAGGCTTCGATCTGCTTGACCAGTTCTGCCGGCAGCGGCACGTAGTGCAGTTCGCTGGCCTGGGCCTGGCCGTCCTGGAAGGCCCAGGTGAAGAACGCCAAGGTGTCCTTGCTGCGCTTGGCATCCTTGGGCTGCTTGTGCATCAGCATGAAATTGGTGGCGGTGATCGGCCACGCCTGGTCGCCCGGGGCGTTGGTGATGACCAGGTTGAAGTCCTTGGCGCTGGCCCAGTCGGCGCTGGCCGCAGCCGCAGCGAAGCTGTCGGCGGTCGGCTGCACCCAGTTGCCCGCCGCGTTCTGCATCGAGGCGTACGGCATGCCGTTCTGCAGCGCGTAGGCCAGTTCGACGTAGCCGATCGAACCCTTGATCTGCTTCACGTACGAGGCCACGCCTTCATTGCCCTTGCCACCCACGCCGTCCGGCCACTGCACCGAGGTGCCTTCGCCGACCTTGCTCTTCCAGTCCGGGCTGACCTTGGACAGGTAGTTGGAGAAGTTGAAGGTGGTGCCCGAACCGTCCGAACGGTGGACCAGGGTGATCTTGCCGTCGGGCAGCTTCACGCCCGGGTTGGCGGCCACGATGGCCGGGTCGTTCCAGGTCTTGACCTTGCCCAGGAAGATGTCGGCCAGCAGCGGGCCGCTCAGGCGCAGCTTGCCGGCTTCCAGGCCGTCGATGTTCACCACCGGGACCACGCCGCCGATGGCGGACGGGAACTGGCCCAGGCCGGCCTGGGCCAGCTCTTCGCTGGACAGCGGCTTGTCGGAGGAACCGAAATCAACCGTGCCGGCCTTGATCTGGGCGATACCGCCGCCCGAACCGATCGACTGGTAGTTGACCTTGGCGCCGGTGGCGGCGTTGTAGTCGGCGGACCACTTGGACACCAGCGGGAAGATGAAGGAGGCGCCGGCGCCGGAGATCTCGGCGGTCAGCTTGTCGCCGGCGGCCGGGGCAGCGGCGGGCGCGCCTTCTGCCGAGGCGGTAGCCTGGCCTTCGGCGGCCGGCTTGCAGGCGGACAGGCCCAGCGCGATGGCCAGGGAAAGGGCGGCAAAGCTGGCCGAATGCAGTTTCATGCGTCACTCCGTAGCGGGATAGGGGGCCGGTCTCGCCGGCTGACGCTGCTATGAAATGATGTTTTTGTTACAGCTTGATGACGCCGTGACCGGGGGCACGTTGCAGGCCCGTGGGGCAAGGGCTGGCGGGCGGGATCTACAGCGGCTGCCGGTGAATCGAGCGCCGGGGCGCCATACCCTTTCCGGCGAATGTCCCCGGCGTCGGCCATAGGCCGACACCTCCTCCTTTACTTCGCCTCCAAGGGTATGCCGCCCCGGCGCTCGATCCACCGGCGTTGGCCCCCTGGCAACTGCTTTTTCCTGCCAACCGCAAGCCTTGCCCCGTCGCGGCCGGTAGGTCCCTGGCAAAGTAAAGGAGGAGGCCGTCGCCGCAGGGCGACGGCCGGGGGACATTTGCACAGGGGCCTACCGGTCGCGGCGGGGCCCCCGACGCTCGCGGCAGAAAAAAAAGCGCGGACCTTTCGATCCGCGCCGGTGGTGCCGCCAGGGGGAGAGAGGACCTGGCGACACCGTTGCCTGGTAGGTCACGACCGTGGGCCGTGACCCCTTCAATCAATATTTCAGGTTCTGCGACCAGTAGGTCTCGATCTGCTTGACCAGCGCGTCCGGCAGCGGCACGTAGTCCAGCTGCTTGGCCTGGGCATCGCCGCTCTTGTAGATCCAGCGGAAGAATTCCTGGGTGGCCTTGGCGCTGTTGACGTTCTTCGGCTGCTTGCGGACCAGGATGAAGTTGGTGGCGGTGATCGGCCACGCTTCGGCGCCCGGGGCGTTGGTCATGACCAGGTAGAAGTCCTTGGCGTTGGCCCAGTCGGCGCTGGCGGCAGCGGCGGCGAAGGACTCGTCGCTCGGCAGCACGACCTTGCCCGACGCGTTCTTCATCGCAGCGTAGGACATCTTGTTCTGCAGCGCGTAGGACAGTTCGACGTAGCCGATGCCACCCTTGATCTGCTTCACGTAAGCGGCAACGCCTTCATTGCCCTTGCCGCCGATGCCCACCGGCCACTGGACCGAGGTGCCTTCGCCGACCTTGGACTTCCACTCCGGGTTGACCTTGGAGAGGTAGTTGACGAAGTTGAAGGTGGTGCCCGAACCGTCCGAGCGGTGCACGACGGTGATCTTGCCGTCAGGCAGCTTCACGCCCGGGTTGAGCGCGGCGATGGCCGGGTCGTTCCAGGTCTTGACCTTGCCCAGGAAGATGTTGGCCAGGGTCACGCCATCGAGCTTGAGCGCGCCCGGGGCGATGCCGGCCACGTTGATCACCGGCACCACGCCGCCGATCACCGACGGGAACTGGGCCAGGCCGGCCGCAGCCAGCTCTTCCGGCTTCAGCGGGGCATCGGACGAACCGAAGTCCACCGTGGCCGCCTTGATCTGGGCGATGCCACCACCGGAACCGATGGACTGGTAGTTGACCTTCTTGCCGGTCGCGGTGCTGTAGTCGGCCGACCACTTGGACATGACCGGGTAGATGAACGATGCGCCCGCGCCGGTCACATCGGCGGCATTGGCGGCGAACACGGAGGACGCGGCGAGAACGGCAACAGCGGCGCGCGACTTGAAGGCGTGGATCACGGGGTGGCTCCTGGGATGGATGGTGGTGCGGGGTTTCCCGCCCGGTGCCTATTCCATAACGGTTCCGTGACAGCGCAGCGACTGTCATATGACGCAACCGTGACACAGCGGGTCGACACTTCCAGCCACGCAGGGCGTGGCTCTACGGAAGCCGTTGTGACGGCGGTCAAACAAAAAAAGGGCGCAGCCCAAGCTGCGCCCTTTCAATCACAGAGGTACTGCGAGACTTACCAGAAGAACTGCAGGCGTGCTTCCAGGATGTTCGGGTCGTCGTTCACGAAAGTGCGCGTGGCCGAGCTGTACTTCTTGCTGTCCACCATTACGTAGTTCAGGGCGAACTTGGTGTTGGAGCGCCAGTAGTAGTTCACGCCCACGGTCCAGATATCCATCTTGCCGCCCAGCACGCCGTCCACGATCGGCGGGCGACCGGCAACCGGGTTGGCGTTCAGATGGCCATCGTCCAGGTTCATCGAGTCATAGCGTGCGCCCAGCTGCCACATGCCACGGCCCGGCTCGTCCGGCAGGCCGGTGGTCGGGGTGCCGCCCTTGTAGCCCCAGGTCTCGCCGGTGATGTTCCACAGGCCGCTGACGTAGAAACCGTCGCTGGTGTAGTTGTCGCGCGTCATGCGCTTGGCTTCGCTGGTGTAGTACTCGGCCTGGGCCTTGAACGGGCCCCCGATGTACATCGCTTCGGCACCGATGGTCTTGACCCGGTCGGTGTCGGTCATGTTGCCGCTGTCGACCAGGCGCGCGGTGGCCAGGTCGGCGTTCGGACGGGCGCGCACGCGCAGGGTGTCGGCGTCGGTGTCGTAGTCGACATAGCTCAGGCCGAAGTGCAGGACCTGGCCCTTGTCGTTGATCGGCGCCCAGGTGCCACGCGCGCCGTAGCCGCTGCCGTGGGCCAGGTTGCGGGTCAGCTCACGGCCGAAGGCGCTGGCGGTGACCGACCAGTTGTTGTCGCCGAAGCTGTAGGCGCCACCGAGGCGGCGGGCCACGGCGTAGGTGTTGGTGACCGCAGCCTTGGAGATGAAGTCGTTGTTCTTGGTGCTGGACAGCTCTTCCAGGCTGTTGGGCTGCTTGAACTGGCCCAGCTGCACGAAGTGGTTGGCGTTGCCGGCCAGCTTGTACTTGACGTTGGTGTCCAGGAACTTGTCGGCCTTGGCGTCGTAGCCGACCACCCATTCCACGTTGCCCGGGCCCTTGCCCTTCAGCACCAGCTCGGCGCGACGCAGTTCGAATTCGCTGTCCTTGCCGTTGGCGGCATCGCCACCGTTGAGATCGGTCACATCGTTGTCGAACCAGTTGCCGTCGGCCTGGACCAGGCCTTCGAAGGTGATCTCCGAGCCGCCGATCACGTCGATGGCCACTTCAGCGTGAGCGGCCGGCACGAACAGCGCAGCAGCCACGGCCGCAGTAAGGAGTTGGCGATGCAGTTTCATGGAAAGGAGCCTTGCAGGCAGGTGGGAAGATGCTGCGCAGGCTAATAAGTGAAGATTGCGTAAATATGACAGTTTCGGACAAAGCAGCCCCGGTCCCAAGGCAAGCTGTTGTTGGGGTTGCCAAAACTGCCTGAAACAGATGACTGCCCGGTTGCGTTCAGATGGCAGTCTTCTGCTTGAACCGGCACAGGTCGCGGATCACGCACTGCGGGCAGTCCGGCTTGCGTGCCCTGCACACGTAGCGGCCGTGCAGGATCAGCCAGTGGTGGGCATCGAGCAGGAATTCGGCCGGAATCACCTTGACCAGCAGGTCCTCGACCGCCCGCACGTCCTTGCCGGGCGCCAGCCCGGTGCGGTTGGCGACCCGGAAGATGTGGGTGTCCACGGCCATCTCCGGCTCGCCGAACGCGGTGTTGAGCACCACGTTGGCGGTCTTTCGACCGACCCCCGGCAGGGCTTCCAGCGCGGCGCGGTCGCGCGGTACTTCGCCGCCATGCTGGTCGATCAGCAGGCGGCAGGTGGCGATGACATTCTTCGCCTTGGCATTGAACAGCCCGATCGTGGCGATGTACTTCTTCAGTCCGTCCTCGCCCAGCGCCAGGATCGCCTGCGGCGTGTTGGCGACCGGGAACAGTTTGCGCGTGGCCTTGTTGACGCCCACGTCGGTGGCCTGCGCGGAGAGCGCAACGGCGACCAGCAGTTCGAACGGTGAGCTGTATTCCAGTTCGGTCTTCGGATGCGGATTGAGTTCGCGCAACCGCGTGAACATTTCCACGACGTCGGCCTTGGGCATGCGCGCGCTGCGCGGTGCGGCCTTTGCAACGGTGGTCATCAGGAAGGCTTTCCAGCAGCCCTGGCTTTGGCGCGCGCAAGAATCGCGGCGGCCGCAGGCGGAAGGGCCGGCTTCAGATCGGGAGTGGGTGCGGCAGGCGCACGGCGGGCATCGCGTTCGGCGGCGCGACGTGCCAGCCGCTGCGCGCGCTGGCGGTAACGCTCGCGTGCGGCCCATGCACGCTGCAACTGCTGCTGTGCGTGCAGCAGGCGCGCCGGCAGGTCGGGATGGCCAGCCAGCAACGCGTCATCGCCAGGGGCGGGCACGTAGTCCATCAGTCCCGCTGCCAGCGCAGCGTCCAGGTCGTCATCCAGCACCAGCAGCAACAGGCGGGCGGGCAGGGGCGTGGCGTCGTGCATCATCGCTCAGCGGTTCTGGAACACCGGCGGACGCCGCGCAAGGAACGCTGACGTCCCTTCGCGCATGTCTTCGGTGGCGAACATCAGGCCGAACTGTGCGCTCTCATATTCCAGCCCGTCTGCAAGCGTGCATTCGCCACCGACATGCACGGCATCAAGAATGCCGCGCAGGGCGAGCGGTGCGGACCGCGCGAGCTGGGTGGACAGCTCGCTGACGCGCGCATCCAGTGCATCGGCCGCGACCACTTCGTTCACGATGCCCAGCTGCAGCGCACGTGCGGCGGTGATCGGCGCGCCGAGCAGCAACAGCTCCAGCGTGGCGGCGCGACCGCACAGGCGCAGCAGGCGCTGGCTGCCGCCGAAGCCGGGAATCAGCCCCAGGTTGATCTCGGGTTGGCCGACCCTGGCGCTGTCGGCAGCCA
Organism: Stenotrophomonas sp. FBCC-B152; assembly: GCF_059134105.1. Taxonomy (NCBI): domain Bacteria; kingdom Pseudomonadati; phylum Pseudomonadota; class Gammaproteobacteria; order Lysobacterales; family Lysobacteraceae; genus Stenotrophomonas; species Stenotrophomonas sp. FBCC-B152. The sequence goes on from NZ_CP101442.1 coordinate 1,049,040, forward strand.
CCCGCAGGTGGCAGGCCATGGCCAGTTCCAGCCCGCCGCCCAGCGCAAAACCGTTGATCCGGGCGATCACCGGCTTGGGCAGGCGTTCGATGCGGCGCATCACGGCCTGGCCCAACAGCGAGAAGTCACGTCCCTGAACCGGGGTCAGTCCGTTCATTTCGGCGATGTCGGCCCCGGCCACGAACGCCTTGGGGCCGGCCCCGGTCAGTACCACCACGCGGACGGATTCTTCCTGCCCTGCGGCCAGAAACGCCGAATCCAGGGCCTCCAGGGTCTCCCGGTTGAGCGCATTGAGCTTGTCGGGGCGGTTGACAGTGATCCAGCGGATGGCACCATCGTCGACAACGGTAAGGGGGGCGTCGGCCACGGCGGGGGCTCCTGGAAAAACGTTAAAAAAAAGTGATATTGAACTCTGGAAACAAAGGCAGGTCATAGCCTTCGTCGTTAGTGGCGGTTCAACGTTGCGGCGGCTATCCTAACCCGTCGCCTCAGGGCGGCCCAATGCGTCCTGAGTTACCACCCCTGGAGAAACGTTTGATGAAGTTGCGTTCTATCGCGGTCGCCGTCGCGGCCCTGGCCCTGACGGGCAATGCCTTCGCCCAGGACACTTCGTCCGAAAAGGGCAAGCTGAGCTATTACTTCGGTTACGACTACGGCAACAACCTGGCTGAGCTCACCGGTCGCGGCGAACAGCTGGACATCAATTCGGTGGTGAAGGGCCTGCAGGATGCCTACGCCAAGAAGCAGCCGGCGATCACCGCCGAGCAGCTGAAGCCGGCCGTCGAAGCCTTCCAGAAGCGTGAGCAGGGTCGTGCCGCCGCTGCCAAGGCCGAGTACGAAAAGGCTGCCGCCGAAAACAAGACCAAGAGCACTGCGTTCCTGGCCGCCAACAAGGCCAAGGCCGGCGTGCAGGCGCTGCCGAGCGGCGTGCAGTACCGCATCGTCGAAGCCGGCAAGGGCGCCAAGCCGACCCAGGCCAGCACCGTGCAGCTGGAAGTGGCCGGTCCGTACCCGTTCGGTACCCGTCCGACCGAAGCCCGCCCGGCGCAGCAGATTCCGGCGATCAAGGTCAGCGAAGTCGAAATGAAGGCCATGCGCGAAGTGCTGCTGCAGATGCCGGCCGGTTCGAAGTGGGAAGTCACCCTGCCGCCGGAACAGGCCTACGGTGCCGACCCGCGTACCCCGTTCCCGCCGAACGTCGCCGTGCAGTTTGAAATCAAGCTGGTCAGCGTCAAATAAGAAGAACGATTCGAAACACGAAAACGCGCCGATGGAAACATCGGCGCGTTTTTTGTTGCCCGCATTCGCGCTACTGTTGCGCGGTGCACTTTCCGGAACCCCCGCCCATGCCATGCCCAGTCCCTGCATCGGAACCTGCGCGCTTGATCGCGCCGGCCTGTGCGGCGGCTGCCTGCGCAACGTGGATGAAATCACACGCTGGTCGACGATGACCCGACACGAACAAGACCATGTGATGCGTCGGGTGCTGCCGCTGCGCGACCAGCTGCGGCAGTCGCTGGGCGGCTCGCTGGCCGGCCACGAGCGCCTGCTGCGCGCGCTGCACCCGCTGGATGCACCGCCCGGCGGCGATGGCTGGAACCGCAGTGAACTGGCCGACCTGCTGCCGCCTGGCCCGCCAGTGGAAGCGGCCGTGCTGGCCGGGATCATCCCGCGCGCCAGCGGCGCGCAGGTGCTGCTGACCCGGCGCACCGATACGCTGCGCCAGCATGGCGGCCAGGTCGGGTTCCCGGGCGGCCGCCAGGAGCCGGACGACCGCGATGCAGTGGCCGCCGCGATCCGCGAAAGCAACGAGGAAATCGCGCTGCCGTACGACCAGGTGCAGGTACTGGGCTACCTGGATCCGTTCGTGACCATCACCGGGTACCGGGTGATGCCGGTGGTGGCGGTGATCGACCCGGGTTTCGTGGCGGTGCCGCAGCCGGATGAAGTGGCCGAAGTATTCGAAGTGCCGTTCGATTACCTGATGGATCCGGCCAACCTGCACCAGGTCGAGATCGACCACCGCGGCCGCATCCGCCACGTGCTGGAATACGGTTGGCCGGGCCAGCGCATCTGGGGCGCCACCGCCGCCATCCTCTACAACCTGCGTCGCCGCCTGGAGCAACTGGAATGAGCACTGCGAACCCGACCCCGTGGACCACCCTTGTCGATGTGGCGACGCTGTCCAGCGCGCTGGCGCAGGGTGACACCCGCCTGTTGGATGCACGCGCCACCGCGAGTGCCGCACCGCGCGTGCTGGATGCGCGTTTTTCGCTGGCCGATCCGCAGTCCGGCGCGCGCGACTATGCCGCCGGGCATCTGCCGGGCGCGCTGCGCGCGGACGTCAACCGCGACCTGGCTGACATGAGCGTGGTCGGCCACGGCCGCCACCCGTTGCCGGACAGCGACGCGTTCGCTGCCACGCTGGGGCGGTGGGGCATCGGTCCCGACACCCAGGTGGTGGTCTACGACGGCGGCGACGGCAGCATGGCGGCGGCGCGCGCGTGGTGGCTGCTGCGCCTGATCGGGCACACGCAGGTGGCGGTGCTCGATGGCGGCCTTGCAGCGTGGCAGGCGGCCGGTCTGCCGTTGACCACGGAGGTACCCGAGGTGGTGCCGTTGCCGCCCTATCCAGGGCGTTTCGACACCACCCAGGTGGCGTCGGTGGACGAGATCGCCGCGCGCTTGAAGCATGCGCCGGGCTGGCTGCTGGATGCACGTGCCGGTGAACGGTTCCGGGGTGAGGTGGAGCCGCTGGATCCAGTGGCGGGGCATGTGCCCGGGGCGGTGAACCGCCCGTTCGCATTGAACGTGGCCGACGGCCGCCTGCGCCCGACCGCCGAGCTGCAGGCCGCGCTGCGGCCGCTGATCGGCACGCATGATCCACGGCAGGTGGTGGTGATGTGCGGTTCGGGCGTGACCGCCTGCCATCTGCTGCTGGCGATGGAAGTGGCAGGGCTGCACGGCGCCCGGGTCTATGCCGATTCGTGGAGCGGGTGGGTCAGCGATTCAAGCCGACCGGTAGCTACAACGTAGTCAACGGAACGGCCGCCAGCACCCGCGGCCACGGGAACAACGGGCCCGGGTCGCGTTTGCGCGGCACGCGGCGGTCCGGGTCATCGCTGGCCACCTCTTCGCGCGTGTCCAGCGCCTCGTGGCCGGCGATGTGCTGCAGGCCGGGCAGGGTGTCGCACAGGTGCTGCAACAGGTCGATCAGGGCCGCGATCTGGGCGTCCGGGTACGGTTCGTCCATCGCCTGGTGGCGCGAGTCCAGCCAGTGCGGGTAGCGGCCGGTATTGACCAGTTCGATGCCGATGGAGCGCGGGTTGTAGCCGCTGACATGGTGGGCGGTGCGCTCGACCGGGACGTACTGGACGATGCGGCCGTCGCGGTCGATGTAGTAGTGCCCGCTGTTGCCGCTGCCGCTGTCGTACAGAACGCGTTCGCCGTAGCTGCGCGCCATGGCCAGGTCCGGCAGTTCGGTGCAGTGGATCACCACCAGGTCGATGTCGTCCGGCGCGCGCGCACCCAACTGCTCGACATAGGGCAGCAGCTGTTGGTCGATGCGGGGCGGGGCGCGGTCGGGCATGCGCCGATGCTAGCATTCGGGCATGAGCGCTGATATCGATTTCCACGCGGTGGCTGCATGAGCCGCGGCCACTGCATTCTTTCCCACGGCTTCGAAAGCGGCCCGGACGCCACCAAGGTGACCGCACTGGCCGACGTGGCCCAGCGGCTGGGCTGGACCCATGAACGCCCGGACTACACCGACCTGGATGCCCTGCGGGAGGTCAGCAGCGTGGGCGATGTCCGCGCCCGCCTGCAGCGCCTGGTCGAGCGTGCCAGCGCCGCCGCCGCGTCCCAGGGCCCGGTGGTGCTGGCCGGGTCCTCGCTGGGCGCCTACATTTCGGCCATCGCCTCGCTGCAGGTGCCCACCCGGGGCCTGTTCCTGATGGTGCCGCCGACCCGGATGGGGCCGATGCCGGCGCTGGACGCCGCCCGCGTGCCCACCAGCGTGGTCCACGCCTGGCACGACGAGCTGATTCCGGCCGCCGATGTGATCGCCTGGGCCCAGGCGCGCGCGGCGCGGCTGCTGCTGGTCGATGACGGGCACCGCCTGAACAACCACGTGGATGCGTCGGCGCAGGCGTTCGAGGCGCTGCTTCGGAGCCTCTAAAGCGTACCCACCAACGGTGGGTACCTACCGGAGGCGACCAGCGGTTGGCATGCGCCGCAGGGCGTCCCGGGGCGATTCCGGCCGGGTCACGTACAATGGACGGTCCGGCGCCTGCGCCCGGGCCGCCTGCGGTGCCCGTGGGCACCCCCTTCCTGCTGACCTGCGATACCGATCCCGTGAAATTCTTTGTTTCCTGCGCCAAGGGCCTGGAGTACCTGCTCGCCGACGAACTGCTGGCGCTGGGCCTGCCCAGGGCCACTGCCACCATTTCCGGCGTCAATGCCGAGGGCGAGCTGCCGCAGGCGCTGAAGGTGGTGCTGTGGTCGCGCCTGGCCAGCCGGGTGCTGTGGCCGCTGGCCGAGTTCGACTGCCCGGACGAGGGATCGCTGTACCAGGGCGTGTCGTCGATGCCGTGGGAGCAGCACATCAGCCCCGAGCTGACCCTGTCGGTGGACGCCCATGTGTCGGGCACCGAAATCACCCACGCGCGCTTTGCCGCGCAGCGGGTCAAGGACGGCGTGGTCGACAGCCTGCGCGCGCAGGGCCTGGAGCGGCCTTCGGTGAACACCGAGTTTCCGGACGTGCGCATCAACCTGTCGCTGCGCAAGGGACGCGCCTCGATCTCGATCGACCTCGGCGGCGGCCCGATGCACCGGCGCGGCTGGCGCATGGCGCAGAACGAAGCACCGCTGAAGGAAAACCTGGCGGCGGCCGTGCTGATGCGCGCCAACTGGCCCAAGATCCACGCCGAAGGCGGTGGCCTGCTCGACCCGATGTGCGGCAGCGGCACGCTGCTGATCGAAGGCGCGCTGATGGCCGCCGACGTCGCTCCGGGCCTGCAGCGCCACGGCAGCATTCCGCCGAGCCGCTGGCTGGGCTTTGATCGTGATGCCTGGAACGCCCTCATGGCCGACGCACGCACCCGCGAGCAGGCCGGGCGCGCCGCGCTCAAGCAGGTCATCCACGGCAGCGACATCGACCCGCATGCCATCCGCGCGGCCAAGGAGAACGCGGAAACCGCCGGTGTCGCCGAGGCGATCTGGTTCGGCGTGCGCGACGTGGCCGATGTGCAGGTGCCGCCGCAGGAAACCGGTTGCGTGGTGTGCAACCCGCCGTATGACGAGCGTCTGGCCGCCGATGCGGTGCTGTATCGCCGCCTGGGCGATGCGCTCAAGCGCGCCGTGCCGCAGTGGCGGGCCAGCCTGCTGTGCGGCAGCGCCGAACTGGCGTTCGCCACCGGCCTGCGCGCGAACAAGAAGTACCAGCTGTTCAACGGTGCCATCGAGTGCGCGTTGATCGTGTGCGACCCCATCGCCGTGCCGCAGCGCGAGAATGCGGGCCAGCCGCGCGAGCTGAGCGAGGGCGCGCAGATGGTGGCCAACCGGCTGCGCAAGAACATCCGCAAGTTCAAGACCTGGAAGGCGCGCGAGCAGGTCACCTGCTACCGCGTGTACGACGCCGACCTGCCCGAGTACGCCGCCGCCATCGACGTGTACGAAGAAGATGGTGGTGCGGGCCGCACCTTCCTGCACGTGCAGGAATACGCCGCGCCGGCCACCATTCCCGACGTCGACGTGCGCCGCCGCCGTAACGAGCTGCTCTCGGCCGCGCGCGAGGTGTTCCAGGTGCCGGCCGAGCAGGTGGCGCTGAAGTCGCGTGAACGCGGCAAGGGCGGCAGCAAGTACGGCCGCTTCGAACAGCGCGGCGAATTCGTGCTGGTGCGCGAAAACGATGCGCTGCTGCGCGTGAACCTGTTCGATTACCTGGACACCGGCCTGTTCCTGGACCACCGCCCGCTGCGTTGGCACATGGCCAAGGAAGCGCAGGGCAAGCGCTTCCTCAACCTGTTCTGCTACACCGGCGTGGCCAGCGTGCAGGCGGCAGTGGCCGGTGCGGCTTCCACCACCAGCGTGGACCTGTCCGGCACCTACCTGCAGTGGTGTGCCGACAACCTGGCCCTGAACGGCAAGGGCGGCAGCCAGCACCAGCTGATCCAGGCCGATGCATTGGCTTGGCTGGAAGCCGAGCGGCATCGCTTCGATGTGATCTTCTGCGATCCGCCGACGTTCTCCAACTCCGCCCGCGCCGAGGATTTCGACGTGCAGCGCGAACACGTGCGGTTGCTGCGTGCGGCCGTGGCGCGGCTGAGCCCGGAAGGCGTGCTGTATTTCTCGAACAACTTCCGCCGCTTCAAGCTGGACGAGGAAGTGATCAAGGAATTCGCCGAGTGCCGCGAGATTTCCGCGGACACCATCGGCGAGGATTTCGAGCGCAATCCTCGCATCCATCGCGCGTGGGAGATCCGGCGCTTCGGCGCCTGATCGAACGCGTTACAGCGCAGCCGCCGCCAGCCCGATCACGGGTAATGCCCAGGCCAGCGGCGCGATCCAGCGCGGTCGCCAGGGATACAGGCCGAAGGCGATCAGCAGGCCGCTGATCGTCATCGCGCCCAGCCACAGCACTGGGCCGGCGGCCCAGCCGTGGTCGGCCACGCAGATGCCGAACGCGATCGCCAGCAATGCCCAGCCCAGCCAGCGCCACAGGCGCATGCGCGCGGGCCCGGCGTGCGCCTTGCCGTGCAGGTCGAGCTGGTGCTTTTCCATCGCCAGCGACAGCGCGGTGAACGCCGAAAAATTCAAGGTGAGCGCCAGCAGCATCATGCGTTGGCCTCGGCAGTGTTGCGGGTGGCGGCTGCAACTGCAGCGGCCTGGCGCTTCTTCTTCTCGGCCGCGCTCAGCGCCGGCTGCCAACGCTGCATGCGCAGGCCGCAGTACGCCAGCATCGCGCCGAAGGCGAGCATCACGAGGTCGAAACCGGCCAGCGCCCAGTCGCCCGTGCGCAGGGTCACGCCGAGGTGAGCCTGCGTGGTGAGCGCGTTGATCACCGGGATCAGCGCAAACAAGGCCGCGCCCAGGTACAGCTGCCAGGCCCACATCAACCGCTTGGGCCAGAGGAAGGCCGCCAGCAGGGCGGCGCCCCAGGCATAGAAGAACACGCTCGCTTCCGCGTCGGAACGCTCCGCGATCTGCAGCGGCAGCAGGCGGTTACCCCAGAAATAGGCGGCAAACGCGATCGGCAGGCCGGCCACGGCGCCGATGTTGAGCGCATCCACCAGGCGCAGGCCGAAGCCGATCCGGCCGGCCTTGGCGTGCTTGGGGCGCTCCTTGACCGCCCACAGCACCACGCCGCTGGCCACCATCAGGCAACCGACCAGGCCGGACAGGAAGAACAGGGCGCGCAGGCCCCAGTCCGCAAAGCGGGCCAGGTGCAGGCCGTACATGACGCCACGGGTGTGGGTGGCGCCACCGGGCACCGGGCTGGTCTCGATCAACGCGCCGCTGACCGCGTTGTAGCGCAGCGAAGGTGTGTCGACCGACAGACGCTTGCCGTCGCGCTGGTAGATGTCGATCACCGCATTGGCCGCGCCCGGGTGGAACACGGTGAAGCCGCTGACCTGCGCGCCCTTCCATTCGGCACGCGCACTGTCGAGCAGCTGCTGGATCGGCAGTGGAGCGGCGCTGCCTTCGGCGGGGTCGGCCGGATCGGCCAAGCGTGCGAAGGCCTCGCTGAAGAACGCATCCTCGTCCTTCGGATAGGCCACGCTCACCCCCTGCGGCAGGTACATGAACATCAGCGTGACGATGCCGGTGTAGGTGATCATCGCGTGGTAGGGCAGGGCCATCACCGCGCTGACGTTGTGGAAGTCCAGCCACGAACGCAAGCCTTTTTCAGGCCGGAAGGTAAAGAAGTCCTTGAAGATCTTCTTGTGGGTGATCACCCCGGTGATGATCGCCACCAGCATGAACATCGCGCAGAAGCCCACCAGGTAGCGCGCCCACAGCACCGGGATGTAATGCAGGTCGAAATGCAGGCGGTAGAAGAAGTCGCCGCCGCGGGTTTCGCGCGCGGCCACTTCCTCGCCGCTGGCCGGGTCCACCGTGGCATCGCCGAATCGGCCACCGCCGCGGCGGCGCTTTTCGCCTTCGGCCGGCGGTTTCACCATGGATTCGGGGTTGCGCCAGAACATGCGCATGGCCGGGTTGCGCGGGTCGGGCAGGGTCACGTTCCAGCTTTCGGCCTGCGGCGCCTTGTGCTGCAGGAACGCCACCGCGCGCTCGGCGGCCACCTCGGTGGACACACTGCTGCGCGGCAGTTCCGGGCGCATCCAGCGGCTGATTTCTTCGCGGTAGTAGCTGGCGGTGCCGGCCATGAAGATGAGCAGCAGCAGCCAGCCCACCAGCAGCCCGGTCCAGGTGTGCAGCCAGGCCATGGACTGGCGGAATCCATTCTTCATGCACGTGCTCCCAGTGCGAGGGTGCCCAGCCAGAACAGCGCGGTAGGCGCAGCAATGCCGATCCAGGCGCGCAGCGCCGTGCGGCTGGCGAACGCCCACAACGCCGCACAGGCGCACAGCACGATGGCCACCAACATGCCGGTCAGCACCGCCTGGGCACGGGCGATGGGCAGGGCCACGGCGAAGAACATCGAACAGGTGGCGGCCAGCGCGTAACCGCCGATGATCGCGGCCATTGAACGCGACAGCACTCCCAGCCAGGGGCGGGCGAAGAAACCGCCGAAACGGTTGAACCAGCTGGCATCAGGCGTGCTGTCCACGGTAACCTGCAATGTCGGGTCGAACAACGAACGTCACCGGCCGGGGCCGGTGACGGGGGGAGGGTGGCCATCCGTGGCCAAGCCGCCGCACAGGGCGGGGGTATCCCTGGAGAACGTTGCTGCCCCAGCGCGCCCATGGCAGCGCCACCATCGGCAGCGCGCAGGACGGCATCGGGGAAGCATCCAATGCGGGAATGATAGTCATTATCATTCGCTTCGGCAAGATTGATTGATGGTTGGGCGTTACCGGCTCTTCTCGCTGCCGCTGCGATACTGGTGGCATGACCGACGCAGACCTGCACGATCGCGACGCACTGCCCGATGCCGCCGGGCGAGACCCTGCCGTGCTGGCCGCCGACGAGGACTGGTGGGCCCAGGTAGCGGCGCTGTACGACCTCACCGACGAAGTGGTCATGCTCGACAACGGATACTGGGGTTCCATGGCACGGTCGGTGTTGCAGGCCTATCAGCGCGCTACCGCGCGGGTGAACCGCGACAATGCGTGGTTCGGGCGACGGGAATTCCCGCCGTTGCTGGAACACGCGCGTGCAACGCTGGCCGCCGCGCTGGGCGTGGGCGCCGATGAGATCGCGCTGACCCGGGGCGCGACGGAAGCGATGCAGGTACTGATTGCCGGCTACCGGCACCTGTCTCCGGGCGACACCGTGCTGTATGCGGACACCGACCATGAAAGCGCGATCGCTGCGATGCAGTGGCTGGGTGAGCGCAGGGGCGTGGAGGTACAGCGCATCGTGCTGCCGGAGCCATTCGACCACGACGGCATCGTGGACGCCTACCGCCAGGCGCTGGCGCGCTACCCGCGCACCCGCCTGCTGCTGCTCACCCAGGTTGGCCACCGCAACGGCATGCTGCTGCCGGTGGCGGAGATCAGCGCGCTGGCCCGCGCGGCCGGCGCGGACGTGGTGCTGGATGCGGCACATGGCATCGGCCAGGTCGACACGCCGCTGCACGCGCTGGGCGCGGATTTCGTCGGCATCAACCTGCACAAGTGGATCGGCGCGCCGGTTGGCCTGGGCGCGCTCTACGTGCGGCGCGGCCGTGTGCAGGACCTGGATCCCTGCATGGGCGAGGCCGACACTGGCGATATCGACAGCCGCGTCCACACCGGCACGGTCAATTTCGCGGCGGTGATGGCCTTGCCGGCAGCATTGTCGCTGCACCAGCGGATCGGCGTGGCCAACAAGCGCGCCCGCCTGCTGCGCCTGCGCAACCAGTGGCTGGATGCGCTGCGCGAAGACGGCCGGATCCAACTGCTGGCGTCACCGGATCCGCGTCTGTCCAGCGCCATCGCCGCCTTCCGCCTGCGCGGGCAAGTCAGCCTGGAGGCCAACACCGCCACGGCCGAGCGCATGCTGCAACAGTCCGGTGTCTTCGTCGTGGCCCGCGAAGGGTTGGCGTCCGGCGCCTGCGTGCGCGTGACACCCGGCATCTTCACCACGCCCGCGCAGATGCGGTCGCTGATCGACGCCATCCGCGCGCTTGCCTGATGGATGTCAGGCTGTACCTGGCTGTTCCAGCGGCTCGATGATCAGGCGCACACCGAGAGCGCCAAGTACCCGTTGAACGGTGTCGAAGCGGGGATGCGCGCCCGGCTTGAGTGCCTTGTAGAGACTCTCCCGCCCGAGGCCAGAGGCCTCCGCAATCTGCGCCATGCCACGGGCGCGCGCCACCACTTGGAGTGCATCCCGGAAATGCGGGGCGTCATCCGCGGAAAGTGCCTCGGTGAGGTACTGCGCAATGGCCGCATCGTCGACCAGATGATCCGCGGGATCGAAAGCAACGAGGACTGGCTTGCTCATGGTTGAATCCTGAAGGGGCAGTTGCGCGCTGTGGTTGCATCACGCTCCACGCGGGAAATGGGCGGCCATCTTCTGCGCCTGCAGGATGTCCGGAGCTTGGCTGTCCTTGTCGCCTGCGCATAGCAGAATGATGATTTGCCGGCCCCGCCGCGTGAAGTACACGCGGTAGCCGGACCATACGCCGAATGTATCCATTTGGATACAGCGTGCAAGGCGTACCCGACAGGTCCAACGCTTCGTTCAGCGCGAACTGCAGGCCTTGGCGATTTCGGCGTCGATGCGCTCCGGCGCGGGGCGTCCAAACAGCTCGCCGATCTCGCGACGGGCGCGCAGTTCTTCGCACTGTTCCGGATTGGCCGCGCCGTCGATGACGGTACCGCGCACCGGCGGCTCGCCACGACCGGCGTCGGCCTGCATGCGGCGACGGGCCTGGTGCAGGTCGCGCTGGGCGCGGGTGCGCTCTTCCCAGGTGAGGTTGGGATCCTTGACGATCGGCCGGGTCACGCCGGTGTCCTGCTCGGGCGGGCAGGGCACGGTCTGGTAGATGGTCTGGCCGCCAGCGGCGCATTTGTACACGCGCCCGGCATGGGCATTGCAGGCCAGCGCGCACAGCGCCAGCGTCACGATCGTCCTTCGCATGATTCCCCCGGCGGGCCACTCCAGCCCTGAATGCGCGGCAGAATACGCGAACTACGTCTCAAAAACACCCGGGCAATCTGTCAACCGGGCGCCACGCGCGTCACGACCAACGGTCGTGACCTACCGACGTTGGTCGAAGCCGGATGCGGTAGGTCACGACCGTTGGTCGTGACCGTGCATTACCACTGCATCCACACGGTCAACGCATGCAGCAGCAGCCCGATCAACCCACCCACCAGGGTGCCGTTGAACCGGATGAACTGCAGGTCGCGTCCCACGCTCAGCTCCAGCTGCTCCACCAGGTGCCGTTCGTCCCATCCCTTCACGGTCTGGGCGATATGGCTGGTCACGCCCTCGCGCAGGCGGCTGGTCAAGCGCTCGGCGCCGTCCATGAGGTGCTGGTTGAGCGCTTCGCGCAACGAGGGATCGTCCTGCAGCGCCTGGCCGACCTTGGCCAAGCTGCGCCGCAGGTGCGCGGCCAGCGCCGAGTCCTCGCGGGACAGGTCGGCGCGCAGGCTGGCATGGATGCGCGCCCACAGGCCCTGCACATACTCCTGCACCGCGGGGTGGTCGATCACCTGCTGCTTGAGCTGGTCGACCTTTTCCGCCAGTGCCGGGTCGTGCCGCAGGCGCTGGATGTAGTCGCCCAGCCACGCCTCGTAATCCTTGCGCAGCGGGTGTTCCGGCTCGGCCAGGATCTGCTGCAGTTCGGCCAGCACCGCGTGCGCCATGCGCTCGGCCAGGCTGTCGCCGATCTCGTCGATTGGCTTGACCCAGTTGACCGTGCTGGCCAGCTTCGGCCATTCGCGCTGGATGTAGCGGACGATCAGTTCCGACGCGCGCTGTCGTACCGCGTCGTTGTCCATCCACTGGCTGATCCGGGTCAGCCCTTCATCCAGCACCCGCTGGTGGCGGTTGTCGGCGGTGAGCAGGCCGAGCAGCTCACCGGCGGTGGCCGCCGCGTTCCACTGCCGCAGCTGCTCGACCACGAAGGCCTGGATGCTGCGGCGCACGGCGGCTTCGTCGAGGAAATCCAGCGCCTGCAGGGCCCAGCCCCGGGCCATGTCGGCCAGCAGCCGCGACCGCGCGGGATCGGCCAGCCAGCTGCCGAGCCGGCTGGCGGGGTCGAACACCTGCAGCCGGGCCAGGAGTGCCTGCGGTTCCAGGAACTGGTCGCGCACGAACACCGCCAGGCTGTCGGCGATGCGTTCCTTGCTGCGCGGGATGATCGCCGTATGCGGGATCGGCAGGCCCAGTGGGTGGCGGAACAGCGCCACCACCGCGAACCAGTCGGCCAACGCGCCCACCGCAGCCGCTTCGCAGAATGCGGACACCCACGCCCAGATGCCGCGTTCGCCGTTGAGGTGGCTGATGACAAAGCCGGCCAGCATGGCCAGCAGCATCGCCAGGGCAATGGCCTTGAGGCGACGCAGCTGCGCGCGGCGGGGGTCAAGTGAAGGTGTGGTGTTCATGCGGCCAGTGTATCGACCTGGGCGCGAACGCCACCTCGACAGTCATCCGGAGGGCCGGATCACGCCACTTCGGCGACCTGTCGGCGAAGTGCCGCCAGCTGCGCGCGGAGCGCATCGTTCTCGAGCGTCAACGCAATCACCCGCTGGCGCAGCTCGGCCGGGCCTTCGCCCAGCGAGGCCAGCGCGTCGGCAATCTCGGCCTCACGGCTCGGATCGATCTCCAGTTCGCCATCGGCGCTGTGCAGCACCTCCTGGACCGGCTTGCGCGGCTTACGCTTGGCCTCGCGCACGCGCTTGGCCGCCTGCTTCAGTTCGTCCTTGCCGGCCGCCGCCGCCGCGCGCTGTTCCTCTTCCGGCAGCGCAGCCACCGCAGCCGCGGCGCTGATCGAGATCACGCCGCTCTTGACCGCTTCCACCAGCTCCGGTGCGGCCTGCTTGTGGATGCGTTCGATCATCGTCACCTGGCTGCTGCTCAACCGGGCTTCGCGCGCCATGTCGGCGCGGCTCACCTTCGGCGCCGGTGCCCACGGCGGGCTGTCCTCATCGCCTTCAGGCGTGGCATCGGCAATCTCGCCGTCGCTTTCGCGCTGCAGCTGGGCCTGGTCGGCGCGGTGGCGCTCGGCCAGGATGTCGCGCTTGCGCAGGGCCAGCACGCCGCGCTGGAAATCGGAGACGCTGCGCCGGCCCAGGTGCTGTTCGATCATCCACAGGTGCACATCGTCCATCGACTGGAAGCGGGTGTTCTGCACCGTCTGGAACGGCAGGCCGTGCTTCTGGCAGATGCCGTAACGGTTGTGCCCATCCACAAGTACATCGTTCCACAGCACCAGCGCGTCGCGGCAGCCTTCGGCCAGGATGCTGCGCTCCAGCGCCTCGTGCTCATCGGCGGTAAGCGGATCGATGTAGGCCTTGAGTTCTTCTTTGACGACGATGTCCATGCAATCCGGTTGGCGAGCAGCTGTTGACCGCCCATTGTACCGGTCGCCGGCGTCACGCCGTGGCGCGGATCATCTCGCCCAGCACGTCCACGATCCGGTCGATCTGCGCCCGGTCGATGATCAGCGGCGGCGACAGCGCGATCACATCGCCGGTACAGCGCACCAGCAGCTGCCCATCGCGGAAGCAGCGCTCGAACACCTCATAGCCCCGGCTGCCGGGGGCGTCCTTGCGCGGCGCCAGTTCCACCGCACCGATCAGCCCGAAGTTGCGGATGTCCACCACGTTGGGCAGCCCGCGCAGGCTGTGCAGGCGGGTCTGCCAGTACTCGCCCAGTTCGATGGCACGGTCGAACAGGCCCTCCGCCGCATAGGTGTCCAGCGCCGCCAGCGCGGCCGCGCAGGCCAGCGGGTGGCCGGAATAGGTATAGCCATGGAACAGCTCGATGGCCCCGGGCGGGCCCTGCATGTAGGCGGCGTGGATGGCATCGGACACCATCACCGCGCCCATGGGCACCGCGCCGTTGGTCAGGCCCTTGGCCATCGTCAGCAGGTCGGGAGTGACCCCGAAGCGCTGCGCGGCAAAGGCATTGCCGACCCGGCCGAAACCGGTGATGACCTCGTCGAACACCAGCAGGATGCCGTGCTGGTCGCAGATCTCGCGCAGGCGCTGAAGGTAGCCCGGCGCCGGCAGGATCACCCCGGCCGACCCGGCGATGGGCTCGACGAACACCGCGGCGATGGTCGACGCGTCATGCAGCGCGATCAGCCGCTCCAGGTCCTCGGCCAGCTCGGCGCCGTGGCGCGGCAGCCCGGGGCTGAAGGCATTGCGGGACAGGTCCAGGGTGTGGCGCAGGAAGTCGCTGCCTGCCAGAAGCGGGCCGAAGCCCTTACGGTTGTTGGGCAGGCCGCCGATCGACAGCCCACCGAAACCGACCCCGTGGTAGGCCTTCTCGCGCCCGATGAAACGGGTGCGCTGGCCTTCGCCACGCAGCCGGTGGTAGCCGAGCACGATCTTCATCGCCGTATCCACCGCCTCGGAACCGGAGTTGGTGAAGAAGGCGTGGTTCAGCGGTCCGGGGGCGAGCGCGGCCAGGCGCTCGGCCAGCACGAACGGCAGCGGCGAGCCCATCTGGAACGGCGGGGCGAAATCCAGCGTGGTCGCCTGCTGCTGGATGGCCTGCACGATCCGCGGCCGGGCGTGCCCGGCGTTGCAGCACCACAGCCCGGCGGCGCCATCAAGGATCGGGCGGTCGTCCACGTCGTGGTAGTACATGCCTTCGGCACGCACCAGCAGGCGCGGTGCGGCCTTGAACTGGCGGTTGGCGGTAAACGGCATCCACCAGGCGTCGAGGGTGGTGGGCGCGTTTTGGGACAGCGAAGACGCTGGCGTTTCCGTGAGGGCCATGGTGCTGGATCCGCGGATGTGGATGGTCTCGACTTTACTGCCTGGATCGTTGCTTCGTTGTGGACCGCCTGGTCCGGCCAACGGCCGGGGCTACCGGGGGTGTCGTGGGCGGGCCAGTCACTGTTGCCGGTGCAACCATCCCGCCGGTCGGTTGCGGTCACGTGGCAGAATCGGGCAGCTGATCTTCCCGCACGTGACCGATGTCGACTCCTGCCGCTGCCCACGCCGCCAATTCGCCCCGCCGTATCCTGCTGGCCAGCCTGATCGGCACCACCATCGAATTCTTCGATTTCTACATCTACGCCACGGCGGCGGTGCTGGTGTTCCCGCACCTGTTCTTCCCCGGCAGCAGCGAGGGCGCGGCGCTGCTGCAGTCGCTGGCGACCTTCGCGGTGGCCTTCATCGCCCGCCCGGTGGGCTCGGCGGTGTTCGGCCATTACGGCGACCGGATCGGACGCAAGGCCACGCTGGTGGCGGCGCTGCTGACCATGGGTGTGTCGACCGTGGCGATCGGCCTGCTGCCCACCCACGCCAGCATCGGCATCGTGGCGCCGGCGCTGCTGGCGCTGTGCCGGTTCGGCCAGGGCCTGGGGTTGGGCGGCGAGTGGGGTGGGGCGGTATTGCTGGCCACCGAGAACGCGCCGCCGGGCAAGCGCGCTTGGTACGGCATGTTCCCGCAGTTGGGCGCGCCCCTGGGCTTCCTGCTCTCGGCCGGCATCTTCCTGCTGCTGGGCCGCGCGATGAGCGATGCGGACTTCCTGCAATGGGGCTGGCGCGTGCCGTTCCTGGCCAGCTCGTTGCTGGTGGCGGTAGGCCTGTGGGTGCGCCTGAACATCCACGAGACCCCGCAGTTCCAGGCCGCACTGGACCGCAACGAGCGCGTGCGCCTGCCCATGTGGACCGTGCTGCGGCACCACCCGCGCACGCTGGTGCTGGGTACGCTGGGTGCGTTCGCCACCTTCGTGCTGTTCTACCTGATGACGGTGTTCACCCTGGGCTACGGCACCACGGTGCTGCGCTACAGCCGCGAGCAGTTCCTGCTGCTGCAGATGGTGGGCATCCTGTTCTTCGCCGCCGGCATCCCGCTGTCGGCGATGTACGGCGACCGCTGGGGCACCCGGCGCACGATGATCGTGGCCAGCGGGTTGATCCTGGGCTTCGGCGTGCTGTTCGCCCCGTTGTTCCAGGCCGGCAGCCCGTGGCTGGTGGTCGGCTTCCTTGCACTGGGCCTGTTCCTGATGGGCTTGACCTACGGCCCCTGCGGCACGTTCCTGGCCGAAATCTACCCGGTGCAGGTGCGCTATACCGGCGCCTCGCTGTCGTTCAACCTGGCCGGCATCCTCGGCGCGGCCCCGGCGCCGTACGTGGCCACCTGGCTGGCCGGCCGTTTCGGCCTGGTCGCGGTGGGCTACTACCTGTGCCTGACCGCGGTGATCACCATCCTGGCGCTGCTGGCCATGGGGCGGCCGACCCGGCTCAGCGGAAAATCCGCTTGAGCGTGCGGCCCAGCCAGCTGCCCTGCTGGTGGTCGCGGGCGAACTGGTTCAGGTGCTGCTTGACCGATTCGGCGTAAGCCTTGTCATCGCCCCGGATGTGGTTGAACAGCCAGCGCGACAGCATCGTGCGCAGCTCGTCGGTGACGTCCTCGCCGGCCTGGAAGCGCAGCCGGTATTCGGCCACGCGCTTGCCGAAGATCTCGTGCACGCGCTTGTGCGCGGCGCAGAACGGGTAGCCGGCTTCTTCCATCAGCTCTTCCTCGAACGCGAAGTGCGACATGGTGTAGTCCACCAGTTCGTCGATCACCTCGGCCACGGCGACTTTGTGCAGGCTGGTCTGCGCCACGTGCAGATGGTTGAGCATCTCCACGATGCGCATGTGCTGGTGGTCGATGACGTCGATGCCGATGTTCAGGTCGTCCTGCCAGACCAGAAGTGCCATGCTGCGTTCCCTGTGATGTTCGCTGGGAACGACTCTAGGCAGGGCAGGGCGCGCCTGCGTTGATCTGGATCAAGGCGCCAGCGCGGGTTCCCGGGCGGCGGTGGCCTCGCGCGTGCTGCACACGCGGTTGCGGCCATCGGCCTTGGCCAGGTACAGCTGGCGGTCGGCCTCTGAGATCAGCCGGTGCAGCGAATCATGCTGCGGGCGCAGGCAGCACAAGCCGATACTGACGGTCATGCGCAGCGTGGTGTGGCCCAGGTCCACTTCCAGCGCTTCGATACGCTGGCGCAGGATCTCGAAGTAGCCGATCGCTTCGTCTTCTTCCAGCCCCGGTACCAGCAGGCAGAACTCTTCGCCACCGAAGCGCGCGATCAGGTCCTGGTCGCGCGCGTGGTCGGCGACCGCTGCAGCGACCGCCCGCAACGCGTCGTCGCCGGCTTCATGGCCGTGGGTGTCGTTGATGTGCTTGAAGTGGTCGATGTCGATCATCGCCACCGCGACCTGCTCGCCTTCCAGCTGCAGCTTGGGCAGCTGGCGCGTGCTCTGCTCCAGGAAGCAGCGGCGGTTGGGCAGGCCGGTGAGGAAATCGCGGGTAGCCAGGTCCTGCAGCGTGCCGATCAGCTCCAGCTGGTCGACGTTCTGCGAGACGCGGCAGAAGAACTCCTCGCGCGAGAACGGCTTGCGCAGGAAGTCGTTGGCGCCGTTCTTGAGGAAGCGCGGAATCAGCGACGGATCGGTGTTGCCGGAAATGCCGATCACCGCCACCTTGTCGCGCGAGCGCAGGGTGCGCAGGCGGCGGGTGAACTCCACGCCCTCCATGCCGGGCATTTCCTGGTCGACCACCGCAAGCCGGATCGCCGGGTGGGCCTCGATTGCCTTCAGGCCCTCGGAACCGTCGGCCGCTTCGTAGACATCGTGGCCGTACATGCGAAGCAGCGAGGCGGCGTACATGCGAGCGGACATCGAATCGTCCACCACCAGCGCGGCGATGCGCCGGTTGCGCTCAAGCCGCTGCACCAGCCACACCAGGTAATCGATGCTGCCGGGGGTGTTCTTGAGCACGTAATCGATGATCTGCTGCTGCAGCACGCGCTTGCGCAGGTCCTCGTCGTACACCCCGCTGACCACCACCGTGCGCAGCCCGCGCGACAGGAAGTACTCCACCACCTTGTCGCGGTCGCCATCGGCCAGCACCAGCCCGGTCAGCACCAGGAACCAGCCCTGTTCCTCATCCAGCAGGCGTCCGGCCTCGGCCAGCGAGGTCGCCACCGACACCGGCAGCTCCAGCCGCTGCTCGATCGCTTCCTTGAGCATCGTGGTGAACGTGCGCGAGTTCTCCACCAGCAGGATCCGCTGGGGGAGGTCATCACCGGGGTCGCTGGGGAAGGCGCCCTGAAACAGTGCCGGCATGTTGCGTACGCTCGAATCCGAGAGGGTCGGAAGGTGTATCGGCGTCTTCACGCCGGACTTTAGGCCCAATCTCCGGATCTGTGACCGCAATGTCCGGATCCCGGCCCCCCGGACCCCCGGGGACCTCCGATACCCCCACAACTCCCGGACCGTAGTGCCACGCCCTGCGTGGCAGCCCCTATCGCGCGACGCAGCCAAACCGTAGGAAAAATCAATCGCTACCACGCTGGAATGAGATCTGATGCACGTCCCGGCCTGCTCACGTTCCTTACGATTCCTCTGTACGCGCAACTCGGGTCGGCAACACATGGACAATCTCTACAAGGAAGTGACCCCGCTGCTCACGTTCCTGCTGCCCGGCTTCCTTTCCGCATCGATCTTCTACGGATTCACGTCTCATCCCAAACCCAGTCAATTCGAAAGGACAGTTGAAGCGCTGGTCTTTACGTTCGTTTTTCATGCCGTCACTCGGATGATTGAGGCCGTGTTGGAAGCACTCGGCCGGATCTGGTCCGTCGGAGAGTGGACATCGACGAGCCAACTCACCTGCTCGGTGTTGATTGCGACAGCTTTGGGTGCGTTGATGGCGGGTGCGGTCAACAAAGATACCGTTCATTCCTGGCTGAGGAAGAAGGGGCTGACTTCGCGCAGTTCACATTCAAGCGAGTGGCATGGCGTGTTGGGTTCGAGCCTTTCCGATGTCGTACTGCACCTGGTCGACGGGAGGCGGCTCACGGGTTGGCCGAAGGAGTGGCCTCTGAATCCAGGCCGTGGCCAGTTCTACATCCTCGATCCTGCGTGGATCGACGATGATGGAAATCCGGTGGATCTGATTGATCTGGAGGGCATAATCATTCAAGCGACCGATGTCAGGTGGGTCGAAGTGATAATGGGTGAAGGAGTTCGAAATGGCTGTTTTACGCAACGGTTCCAATCCACCACTGCCGCCATGGAGACGCGTGCGTTCTGACGGCGCGGATCAACCGGTTCGCAGTAATCGGCCCAAGCTTCCGCCGAATCCACCGCCTGCACCAAAGCGGCCTTGAGTAGAGCGCTGCGCATCACTGCGCAGCCTTCACCCCAACACATCCCGCAGCTTGTACCAGGACATCGCGGCCACCAGCAGTGGCGTACGCAGCAGCTTCCCACCGGGGAAGCGCCCATGCGGGATGCGCTCGAACACATCCAGCCGTTCGTTCTGGCCGGCAATGGCATCGGCAATGACCTTGCCTGCCAATCCCGTCGCCGCCACGCCATGGCCGGAGAAACCCTGCGCGAAGTACACGTTGGGCGTGAGCCGGCCCCAGTGCGGGGCGCGGTTGCGGGTGATGTCCACGTAGCCGCCCCAGACCTGTTCCATGCCCACGTCCGCCAGCTGCGGAAACACCTGATGCATGCGTTTGGTCATTACCCCGCGCAGGTTCGGCGGCGGCAGCGCCGAATAGCTGGCGCGGCCGCCGAACAGCAGGCGGTGGTCGGTACTGAGCTTGAAGTAGTCCAGTGCCCAGCTGACATCGGCCACGGCCATGTCATTGCGGATCAGCGCCCGCGCCCGTTCCTCGCCCAAGGGCGCGCTGGCGCCGATGTAGGTACCCACCGGCATGATCCGGCTCTCCAGCTCCGGCGCGATGCCCTGCAGCCAGGCATTGCCGGCGATGACCACCTGGTTTGCGGTGACGTTGCCGTGGGCTGTCCGCAGCTGCGGGCGGTTCCCGCGCACCAGTTCAACGACAGGGCTGGCCTCATGGATCACCACGCCAAGCCCCTCAGCCGCGCGAGCCAGCCCCTGCGCATAGGCCAGCGGATGCAGATGGCCGCTGGCCGCATCGAACATCGCGCTGCGATAGCGCGGGCTGTCGAGCTGGCTTTGCAGCTGCTGCCGGTCCCACCACTGCAGTGGGTAGTCGTAGCGCTCCACCAGGGTATCCATGCCCGCACGCAACGCACGCTCCTGCCGTGCATTGATCGGCACGCTGGCGTGGCCATCGCGCCAGTCGCAGTCGATCGCGTAGTGGCTCAGGCGGTGGCGGAGCAGGGCCATGCCTTCACGCGAGAAGTCGAACAGCCGGCGCGCATCGGCATTGCCGACCAGCCGTTCCAGCGTATCCACCTCGCAGCCGTAGCCGACAATGGCCTGGCCGCCATTGCGGCCCGAGGCGCCCCAGCCGACCCGGTGCGCTTCGAGCACGGTCACCCGGTAGCCGCGTTCGGCCAAGGACAGCGCAGCCGACAGGCCGGTGTAGCCGGCGCCCAGCACGCACACGTCGGTGGCATGGTCGCCCCGCAGCGGCGCGCGCAGTGGCGTGTCGGGCACGCTGTCGGCATACCAGCTGGGTGCATGCGCCTGTCCGGCCAGGCTCATCGGGGGCTCGCTCATGCGCACAGCATGCCAGCAACCTGTGTCGAGGGCAGGTGCGCCCGCTGTGACGGCGGCTGCCGGCGAGGGTACAGTGGCACTATCACAGTACGTTCCAGCCCTTCGGCGAAGCTTGTCGTCGTTACTCCAGCACAGCAGACCGGTCATGACCACCCGAACGCGTTCGCGCAAAGCCCCGTCTCCATCGCGCAAGGCCGCCGCTCCCTCGCGGAAGGCGCCCGCGCGCAAGGCCGCCGCCAAGCCGGCCGCCCAGGAGAGCGTGCTGCTGCGCTGGCTCAAGGATCGCCACATCACCGAGGTGGAGTGCCTGGTGCCGGACATCACCGGCAACGCGCGCGGCAAGATCATCCCGGCCGACAAGTTCTCGCACGACTACGGCACCCGCCTGCCCGAGGGCATCTTCGCCACCACCGTCACCGGCGAGTTCCCGGACGATTACTACGAGCTGACCTCGCCCTCGGACTCGGACATGATCCTGCGCCCGGACCCGGACACCGTGCGCATGGTGCCGTGGGCCACCGATCCCACCGCCCAGGTCATCCACGATTGCTACACCAAGCACGGCGAGCCGCATGAGCTGGCGCCGCGCAACGTGCTGCGCCGGGTACTCGATGCCTATGCCGAACTGGGCCTGCGCCCGGTGGTGGCGCCGGAGCTGGAATTCTTCCTGGTGCAGAAGAACACCGACCCGGATTTCCCGCTGCTGCCGCCCGCCGGCCGCTCGGGCCGCCCGGAAACGGCGCGGCAGTCGTACTCGATCGATGCGGTCAACGAATTCGATCCGATCCTCGACCTGATGTACGACTACTGCGATGCGATGAAGCTGGACGTGGACACGCTGATCCACGAATCCGGCGCGGCGCAGCTGGAGGTCAACTTCACCCACGCCAACGCCATGGACCTGGCCGACCAGGTGTTCCTGTTCAAGCGCACCATGCGCGAATCGGCCATGCGCCACGGGGTGTACGCCACTTTCCTGGCCAAGCCGATGGAAACCGAGCCGGGCAGCGCCATGCACATCCACCAGAGCCTGGTGCGGATCAGTGATGGGCACAACGTGTTCAGCGGCGACAACGGCGGCGAGGAGTTCAGCCCGCTGTTCGGCCACTACCTGGCCGGCCTGCAGAAGTACGTGCCGGCGGCGATGGCCTTCTTCGCCCCGAACGTGAATTCATACCGCCGGCTGGTGTTCGGCGAAGTGTCCCCCAGCAACGTGCACTGGGGCTTCGACAACCGCACCTGCGGGCTGCGGGTGCCGCTGGACACCCCGGAGAACATGCGGGTGGAGAGCCGGTTCGCCGGCTCGGACGCCAACCCCTACCTGGCCATGGCCGCCACCCTGGCCGCCGGCCTGCTGGGCATCCGCGAGCAGGGCTCGCCGACCGCGCCGATCAGCGGCAGCGCCAAGGAGCTGGGTTACGACTTGCCGCGCTCGCTGGGCGAGGCGCTGGACGGCCTGGAGCGCTGCCCGGAGCTGCGCGAAATGCTGGGCGAGCGCTTCTGCCGGGCCTACGTGTCGGTCAAGCGCAAGGAATACGAGACCTTCTTCCGCGTGATCAGCTCCTGGGAACGTGAATTCCTGCTGCTGAATGTGTGACAGGCCCAGCCGCCCGATCCCGCATGGCCAGCCCGGGCCCGTGCTGGGAAAATAACCAGTTGCCCGTTAGGCTGGCACCGTTCTACCGGTCCGGCCGGTTCCCCACCTCGCACCTGACCCGCGGAGAGTCCAATGAAGCTGCGAATCCTCACCCTCGGCATCGCCGTTTCCCTGATCAGCGCCTGTGGCGGCGCCAAGCAGGAAGACAGCAAGGTGCTGAATGTCTACAACTACAGCGACTACATCGCCGAAGACACCATCCCGAACTTCGAAAAGGCCACCGGCACCAAGGTGACCTACGACGTGTTCGACAGCGACGAGATGGTCGAGACCAAGCTGCTGGCGGGTGGCAGTGGCTACGACGTGGTGGTGCCGACCCTGAACTTCTTCGGCCGCCAGATCCAGGCCGGCGTGTTCCTGCCGCTGGACAAGAGCAAGATCCCGAACCTGGCCAATCTCGACCCCGAGATGATGAAGCGCATCGCGCAGCAGGATCCGGACAACAAGTACGGCGTGCCGTACATGATCGGCACCACCGGCATCGGCTACAACGTGGAAATGCTCAAGGAGCGTTTCGGCGGCAGCACCGATATCGCCAACAGCTGGGACCTGATCTTCAAGCCGGAAAACATCGCCAAGATGAAGGATTGCGGGATCACGATCCTGGATACGCCGGCCGACATGATTCCCATCGCCCTGCATTACCTGGGCGAAGACCCGCACAGCCATGACCCGGCGGTGATCCAGAAGGCGGCCGACCTGCTCAAGACCATCCGCCCGTACGTGCAGAACTTCCACTCCTCGCAGTACGTGGGTTCGCTGGCCAACGGCGGCACCTGCCTGGTGGTGGGCTGGTCGGGCGACATCATCCAGGCCCGCGACCGCGCAGCCGAAGCGGCCAACGGCGTGACCGTGGCCTATTCGATCCCGAAGGAAGGCGCGCCGCAGTGGTTCGACATGCTGGCCATTCCCAAGGATGCCAAGCACCCGGAAGCGGCCTACGCCTTCATCAATTACCTGCTGGACCCGAAGGTCGCCGCGGCCAACACCAACTTCATCCACTACGCCAACCCGGTGAGCGCGGCCACGCCGCTGGTGGACGAAGCGATCCGAAACGACCCGACCATCTACCCGCCGGCCGAGGTGGCCGCGAAGATGTTCACCTACTCGATCAACCCGCCGGAAGTGGACAAGCTCTACACCCGGTTGTGGACCGAGGTGAAGACGGGTCGCTGAGGCGACGGGTTTGAACGATGGAAAGAGGGGCCGCCAGTGAAAATCGGCGGCCCTTTTTCATGGGGAGCAGTGCTGCCTTGCCCAAACGTGAGGCGGGACGATCCTGGTCGACGGAGAGCCGGTGAAGGTCGGGGAGCCCGGTCCAGACGACTGTCGAAATCCGCGAAGTTGGATGTAGTACGTGGCATCCTGGTCCAGCGCGTAGTTGGCGGAGATGTTGATGTCGATAGCAATCTCCTCGCCGGGCTTCAGTGCCACGACCTCATTCCGCACCTCCGGCACCAGGTTGACCACTGTTCCCGTGTACCTCGCCGCGTTGCCAGAGGTCGAGGCCACCTGAAAATAGTCGCTCCACAGTTTTCCGTCAGGCATCGCGCTGGGAATGTCTGCTGCGCGGATCGTGGCTGTCTGTGGGCCTGTGTTGACGTACCGCACCGTCACCACAACACTGTCGCTGGGTGGCGCGCAGCCTTTTGCTTCGGCAGAATAGACACAAAGCAGGAGGGCAGCCGCCATCCATAGCCTAGAGAACCTCACGGTTCCATCCGTTCTATGCACGAATTGACCATCGCCGAAGCATGCAGTAGCTGCGCGAGGATGCTCGGCAAGAGCGCTTCCGCATCCCGCCCGCCATTGCACAGGAAGTTCGAGCTTGGCCGCTGCAGGTTGTACATGCCGATGAAGAACAGGCCCGGCTGCGGGGAGACGCCGTACTCGCCCAACGGGTAACCGTTCGGGTCGAGTACGCCCGGTACTTCGAGCCATGGCCACTGTGCGTCGAAACCGGTGGCCGCCACGATCGTGCCGATTCCGGCGGCGTCGAGCCGGATGCAACGTGGGGAGGCGTCCGGCTCCCAGTCCAGGTAGACCTCTTCGGGCAGGTAGCGGGCGTCATCGGTCGGTGTTTCTGCGGCTGAAGCATAGTGCGCATCGGCCATGTCGTTGAGGTGCTTGTACTCGGCGCGGGTGCCGGCCACCGCCTCGCGGATCTGCGGGCGCGCATCGCGGAAGTGCGCGATGTGGCCTTCCAGATGTTCCAGCCTGCCAAGCAGCACGATGCCCTCGCGGTGCATCGACAGCAGGCTGATCGAGCTGCCCTTGCCCAGCGCACCGGTACCCGATACCAAGGGGAACTCCGCCGTTCTCGCCTTCTGCAGGGCGCCCGGCACCCCCGCGATCACGTCCGGGCGTTCGCTCACGTGCCGATGCAGGAGCCCCTGCATGTCCCACCAGTGCATGGAATCCCGGCCGCGTACGCGGCGGATGTGCGAGAAACGGTCGGCCATGGACCAGTACACCTCGCGCCCGGCAGTGCGAAGGTCCTGGGCGATCTGTGCGCCGGACTGGCCACCGCCGATCACAAGTACGGCGCCCGAGCCGAGCTGCTCGGGTCGCCGGTACTCGCTGGAGTGGACAACCTCCAGCTCGGCGGCAGGGGAGAAGAACGCCCGCGGCCAGCGCGGGCGACGGTACTCCCCGCTGGCCACGACCACGCAGCGTGCCTCGAGCGTGCCATGGCTGGTGATGACGCGGTAGCCGTCGCCAACTGCAAACACCCGATGCGCGGTGCACCCCTCGACGACGGGCAGCTGCCGTCGACGCGCATAGTCGGTCAGCATGTCGATGACGTCGGGCGCGGTGGCGAAACCCGTTGGATCCGGGCCGTCGTATTGGTAGCCGGGCAGGGCGGTCAGGAAGTTGGGCGTGTTGAGGCGGAACGAATCCCACCGTCGCGTCCAGCTGGAGCCGATGGTTTCTGCCTCCAGAACCTGGTGGCGCACGCCTGCCTCCGTGAGCAAGGAGCTTAGCGATAGACCGGAGTGGCCAGCGCCGATAATCAGCGCATCGAACTTCGATGAGTGCTCTGACCGAATTCCACTCTCGGCGGCCTTGGATTCGTCGTTGGCCGGCATGCGTTGCTCCTCTTGGTTGGCTTTCGACTGCACTGGGAATCTCTTCTTCCGTCGCACAATCGTCAACGCTACCGAGATAGGAGTGTGATGCATCGCCTAACCCGGGCATCTCGTTCGTATCAAGCTGTGCTGTCCATCAAAGAATCTCACGCGCGAATGCCGCGAGACGTCGAGAGCGACAAAGCTGGATGCGCGATTGGCCAGTTTCAACACTACGTCGGGGCGGATACTGTCAATGTCTGGAGCTTCAACGTTGGATTTGGTGCCAAACGCTTCTTTGGCTGACCTATCTGTCGGTGTTTGGCCTATAGCGTCGCCATGTCAACGGCGATCAGATCTGGGGGGTGGATGCAAAAATGCAAACCAGATCTCCCCGCAAACAGGCGCTCCGGCACAGAACGAAAGATCGTTGCCGCGTTCAGTTCAAATGTCCTTGTTGCTGTGAATTTCATCGTGGTAGAAACGCCCGCCTCCCCATGCTCCCGGCGTCGCTGCGGACCGCATGGGGAGCGATGTCGATTCCCTATGGCTTCAGGATCACAAAAAGATGGCGTCACGTATTGTTGGTACGGTTGATTTGGCTTCTTACGACTGCCGTCAGGACATCCAGTACCTGAATTCGGTAGAGAAACAGCCGGAGGAGTACGATGAATTCGCTCAGGGATACTGGAAGAACCTCTCCCTTCTGAACAGTTCTGGCTGCATGGATGACTCTCAGTACAAGAACTGCGCAGCGGCGCGCGCTACCGGGCATATGGTGCGCTGCCCGGAGATAGCCAGGATGTTGGAGGAGACCTTCAACCTCGAAATTGCAAAGATGGTGCGGGCGAGAAATCTGATGGATGGAATGGTTATTCCTCATCGGGATTTTGTCGAGCTTGACCCGGAGTTGTCCTACTTCCGCGTGTTCATACCTATCGAGTACAACCAAGACTCTTATCACTCAGATGTGGGAGGTGTTTTCCAGATGCGGCCTGGTGAGGTCTGGTTCCTGGATGCAGCGGTCAGCCACGCGGCGATCAACTTCTCAAGCGATAGCAGGATGTTCATCTGCCTCGACTTCGTCTTTGATGGTGAGTTCAACGAGAAGGAGATCTTCAGGGAAGGTGTCCTTGTTCCTGGGCGAACGCGCGATATACACATTTCCAGGCCAGCGTTGTCTGAGGATGACTTGGCTGACATCATCGGCTCGATCACTTCCGGGATATCCAGGCACAATCTCAAGGAGCACATCTTCGAGTGCTCCAGGGTTCATTTCAGATACGACGTTCACGTCACGGCGTGCTATGACTGGCTGATCCAAGGTGCTGTCGCTTCGGGAGACGAAGTAGTCACACGTAAACTTCGGTCGCTAAAGCGATTTCTTGTGGAACGTCGTGCGATGGACGAGCGATTCACTTTCGAGATGCAGTGACGTTTGGTGCCCCATATGAAGCTGCTATCGTGGTCGGCGCCAGTTGCTTTCCTGATCATGTGGGGGAGC
This sequence comes from Stenotrophomonas sp. FBCC-B152, assembly GCF_059134105.1. Lineage (NCBI taxonomy): Bacteria > Pseudomonadati > Pseudomonadota > Gammaproteobacteria > Lysobacterales > Lysobacteraceae > Stenotrophomonas > Stenotrophomonas sp. FBCC-B152. The sequence continues at coordinate 1,076,059 of NZ_CP101442.1, forward strand.
GGTGCAATTTTTGTCAAGTTGGGTCTCCTGGACGCTTCGGTTTGGACATTCCTTGCCATCAGGTCCGTCGGCGCCTTCTTGATCCTCGGCGGCATCTGCCTTTATGTCTTCAGGAGACGATTATCCGCTAGTATTCTCCTGCTTCCTGCAGCGCTCATTATGCGGATGTTGCTTGCCGGGATTCTTCTGCAGGTGGTCTATCAGGGTGCTTTCTTTCTCGCCATTGAGAACGGGCTGTCGCCCGGACTGCTGGCTATAGTTCTTGGTCTGCAGCCATGTCTGACGTCGCTATTGGCCAGAGAGGATGTTGGTATGAAGGGCCATCTTCTACTGCTGTTGGGCTTTGCCGGCCTGGGTGTGTCAGTGACTGGTGCACGAGACGTGAGTTCGCTTGCGATCACTGGCGTGGTGTTCGCGGTTGTATCGGTCACTGCGATGAGCCTGGGTTCGGTCTTCCAGAAGCGGGTGGAGCTCAATCCGCTGGTGTCCGCGCTTTACCAGAGCATGGTCGCCGCGGTGGTTTTTTTGATTGTCGCTCTGTACGTGGGGCCGTCCTGGACTCCAGGGCCGCGGCTCTTCTTTGCAGCTTCCTGGATGATTGTTGTGGTTTCCGTAGGCGCAACTTTGCTACTTCTCCACATGTTGAGCCGGGGTTCCGCAGGCAGCGTCAGCGCGCTTTTCTATTTGGTTCCAGTTGTAACCATGACGTTTGACTATATGGTCTTCGGTGAGCGGGTTACGCTGCAGACTGTGATCGGCTCAATGCTGGTGGTTCTCTCCATCGTCCTCTTCAGGAAACACCTGCAGGCCAGGGATACTCCGATGCGGATTGACGGGCCGAGAGTACGCGACCTGTAATGGGTGAGGGGCCTGACAAGGGCCCCTCACCGGAAGGCGCTTTGGCGGGGCAAGCTGTCGATCGATCAGTTCACGCGCTTTGGGCGCGCAGCTCGTTACAGTTTCAGGCAAGGGCAGCTCCTAGGCCCCAACCGCCACGATCCGGTATCGCTGCTGTCGCCAACGGTCGCTAAAATGGGCCGTCCCCCCCGTCCTGACGCCGCTCCTGGAGCCGCTGCCCATGCCATTTGAAGCCAAGCCGGAAGGCGAGGTCGTCCCGGTCCTGGAGCCGGGCTATCTGTCCATCCGCGCGCTGCGCAAGGAATTCGACGGCTTCGTCGCGCTCGACGACGTCAGCCTGGACGTGCGCAAGGGCGAGATCTTCGCCCTGCTGGGCGGCTCGGGCAGCGGCAAATCGACCCTGCTGCGCTGCCTGGGCGGGTTCGAAACCCCCACCGCCGGCACCATCGACCTGGACGGCCAGCGCATCAATGCGCTGCCCCCGTACCAGCGGCCGATCAACATGATGTTCCAGTCCTACGCCCTGTTCCCGCACATGAGCGTGGAGCAGAACATCGCCTTCGGCCTGAAGCAGGACGGCCTGGCCCGCGACGCCATCCGCCGCCGGGTCGGCGAGATGCTGGAGCTGGTGCAGCTGGAGAAGCTGGCCAAACGCAAGCCGCACCAGCTGTCCGGCGGCCAGCAGCAGCGCGTGGCGCTGGCGCGGTCGCTGGCCAAGGGGCCCAAGCTGCTGCTGCTGGACGAGCCGATGGGCGCGCTGGACAAGAAGCTGCGCTCGCAGATGCAGCTGGAGCTGGTCAACATCATCGAGACCTCGGGCGTGACCTGCGTGATGGTCACCCACGACCAGGAAGAGGCGATGACCATGGCCACCCGCATCGCGGTCATGGATGCCGGCTGGATCCAGCAGGTCGGCAAGCCGGACGAAATCTACGAACAGCCGGCCAACCGCTTCGTGGCCGGCTTCATCGGCTCGGTCAACCTGTTCGACGGGGTGATCGACGAGGACCTGCCCGAGTACGTCACCGTGCGTACGCCGCTGTTCCCCGCGCCGATCTACGTCGCCCACGGCATCACCGGCTATGAAGGGCAGCCGGTGGCGTTCGCGCTGCGCCCGGAGAAGGTGATGATCGGCAAGGACGAGCCGGCCGGGGATACCAACAAGGCACACGGCGTGATCGAGGAGATCGCCTACTTCGGCAGCCATTCGGTGTACCACGTGCGCCTGCCCAGCGGGGCCAAGGTGCTGTCCAACTTCGCCAACTCCCAGCGCTGGGCCAGCGATGGCCTGACCTGGGGCGACAGCGTCTGGGTGCACTGGCGCGACAACGACGGCGTGGTGCTCACCGCATGAACGCCACCGGCTGGAAGCGCTGGCTCCCCGGCACGCGCAGCGGCGTGATCGCCGCGCCGTACCTGTGGCTGCTGCTGTTCTTCGCGGTGCCGTTCGTGATCATCCTGATGATCTCGTTCTCGCGCACCCAGGTCGGTTCGCCGCCGTATACGTGGCTGCTGGAGTACGTGGACGGCGCGTTCTCGCTCAAGCTCAACCTGGGCAACTACGCGGCCATGGTCAAGGACAGCCAGTACGTGCTGGCCTACCTGAGCTCGATCAAGATCGCGGTGATCGCCACGCTGTTCACGCTGCTGATCGGTTACCCGATGGCGTACGTGATCTCGCGGATGAGCCCGGCCGCGCGCAACGTGGCGATGATGCTGGTGGTGCTGCCGTCGTGGACCTCGTTCCTGATCCGGGTGTATGCATGGATCGGCATCCTCGACCGCAACGGCCTGCTCAACCAGCTGCTGCTGAAGATCGGGGTGATCGATGCGCCGCTGCAGATCCTGTACACCCCGACCGCCGCCTACATCGGCATCGTGTACTGCTACCTGCCGTTCATGGTGCTGCCGCTGTACGCCAACCTGGTGAAGCTGGACAACCGGCTGCTGGAGGCGGCCTACGACCTGGGCGCCAAGCCGTGGCAGGCGTTCCTGCGCATCACGCTGCCGTTGTCGCGCACCGGCATCATCGCCGGCTGCATGCTGGTGATGATCCCCGCCGTGGGCGAATTCGTGATCCCGGAAATGCTGGGCGGGCCGGACACGCTGATGATCGGCCGGGTGCTGTGGGGCGAGTTCTTCAACAACCGCGACTGGCCGACGGCCTCGGCGGTGGCGATCGTGATGCTGGCCCTGCTGCTGGTGCCGATCCTGCTGTTCAACCGGGTGCAGCAGCGCGAGCTGGAAGGGAAGCTGACATGAGCATGGTGCGCCGCAGCCGCTGGCTGGGCTGGACGGTCCTGGGGCTGGGCTTCGCCTTCCTGTACCTGCCGATCCTGCTGTTGATGATCTATTCGTTCAACGCGTCCAAGCTGGCCACGGTCTGGTCGGGCTTCTCCACGCGCTGGTACGGCGAGCTGTTCAACAACCGGCAGATCCTGGATGCGCTGTGGATCAGCCTGAAGGTGGCGTTCTGGACCGCCAGCGCGGCCACCGTGCTGGGCACCATGGCGGCGATGGTGATGACCCGTTTCAAGCGCTTCCCGGGCAAGACCGTGTTCGGTGCGTTGATCACCGCGCCGCTGGTGATGCCCGAAGTGATCCTGGGCTTTTCGCTGATGACGCTGCTGGTGGCGATGGGCGGCATCCCGGGCTTCCCCAGCCGTGGGGTGGGCAGCATCTGGATCGCGCATGTCACGTTCACGCTGTCCTTCGTGACCGTGATCGTCTCCTCGCGCCTGCAGGAACTGGACCGTTCGCTGGAAGAGGCGGCCATGGACCTGGGCGCGAGCCGGTTGAAGGTGTTCTTCCAGATCACCCTGCCGATCATCGCCCCGGCGCTGGTGGCCGGCTGGCTGCTGGCCTTCACCCTGTCGCTGGATGACGTGGTGATTGCCAGCTTCGTGGCCGGGCCGAATTCGACCACGCTGCCGATGAAGGTATTCGCCTCGGTGCGGATGGGGATCAAGCCGGAGATCAATGCGCTGGCCACGCTGATGGTGCTGGCGGTGTCCGTGGCGGCCGTGGCGGGGTGGTTCATCACCTCGCGCAGCGAGAAGCGCCGGCAGCGCGACATGCAGCTGGCCCTGCAGGACAAGGGCTGACGCAACATCCGGCTCACAGGGCCGGGCGCAGAATGGGTGCCTGTCTTTCGGAGCACCGCGATGACCGTTGAAATCGTCAACCCCGCCACCGGCCTGGTGGCTTACCGCCACGAACTGTTGAACGCGGCCGGGATAGAGCAGCGCCTGGCCGCTGCCGCCGCGGCCTTCCCGCTGTGGTCGGCCCGCTCGCTGCAGGAGCGCGGTACCATCCTGCGCGCCATCGCCGCCCAGCTGCGTGCGCGCAGGGACGACATCCAGCAGGCAATGACCACCGAGATGGGCAAGCTCAAGAGCGAGGCGCTGGCCGAGGTGGAAAAGTGCGCGCAGGCCTGCGAGTACTACGCCGACCACGCCGCCGATTACCTCAAGCCGCAGCTGATCGACACCGAAGCCCAGCGCAGCTACGTGCGCTATGAACCGATCGGCTGCGTGTTCGCGGTGATGCCGTGGAATTTCCCGATCTGGCAGGTATTCCGCTTCCTGGCGCCGGCGTTCATGGCCGGCAACGTGGCCCTGCTCAAGCATGCCAGCAACGTGCCGCAGTGCGCGGACCTGATCCTGGCGGTGTGCCGCGACGGCGGCTTGCCGGAGGGCGTGTTCGATGTGCTGCACATCGACAACGACCAGGCCGCCGAGGTGCTCCGCGACAAGCGGGTCAAGGCGGTCACCCTGACCGGCAGCGAGCGGGCAGGGCGCTCCATCGCCTCCAATGCCGGTGACCAGCTCAAGAAGTGCGTGATGGAACTGGGTGGCAGCGATGCGTTCGTGGTGCTGGACGATGCGGACCTGGACAAGACCGTCGCGGCAGCGGTGAAGTCGCGCTTCGACAACAGCGGGCAGACCTGCATCGCGGCCAAGCGCTTCATCGTGGTCGATGCGATTGCCGATGCGTTCGTGGAGAAGTTCGTCGCGGCGGCTGGAGCGCGCGTGTACGGCGATCCGCAGGACGAGAAGACCACGCTGGCGCCGATGGCCCGTGCAGATCTCCGCGACGAACTGCACAAGCAGGTGCAGGCGAGCGTGGGCAAGGGCGCGAAGGTGCTGCTGGGCGGCGAGCCGGTGGCGGGCACGCACGCGGGCTACCCGGCGACCATCCTCGACAACGTGGTGCCCGGCATGCCGGCCTACGAGGAAGAACTGTTCGGGCCGGTGGCGGCGATCCTGCGCGTGCGCGACGACGCCGATGCGCTGCGCGTGGCCAACGATACGACGTTTGGTCTGGGCGGTAGCGTGTGGAGCGGCGACCCGGTGCGCGGCGAAGGCATCGCCAAGCGGCTGGAATGCGGCGCCGCGTTCGTCAATGCCATCGTCAAAAGTGATGTGCGGTTGCCGTTTGGTGGCAGCAAGCGGTCCGGGTTCGGTCGCGAGCTGGCCGACCACGGCATCCACGAGTTCATGAACATCAAGACGGTTTACGTGGCCTGATACAGCGTGACCACCAACGGTGGTCACCTACCGACAGGCAGACGCACCGGCGGGGGACGCAACGGCGGTCATCCGACCGTGGCGGTCTCCCGGCGGTAGGTATCGACCGTTGGTCGATACGCGCTTACAGCCACCGTACCCGCTTGAACAGGCGGTACAGGCCCACGCAGATCGCGCCCACCCCGATGATCATCGCGGGGTAGGCCCACGGCCTGTCCAGCTCGGGCATGTGGGTGAAGTTCATGCCGTACCAGCTGGTGATCAGGGTCGGGGCTGCCAGCAGCGCCGCCCACGCACCAAGGCGCTTGACCGTCTCGCCCTGGGCCAGCGTGACCAGCGACAGGTTCACGCTCAGCGCCGTGCCCAGCATCTCGCGCAGGGTGTCGATCACATCGCTGATGCGCACGGCGTGGTCGTGCACGTCGCGGATGTACAGCTTCACTTCGTCGGGGATCAGCTCGCCGGGGTAGCGGCGCAGCTGCGCCAGCACGTCCTGCAGCGGTGCCACCGCCATCCGCATCTTGTTGAGTTCGCGCTTGAGCTCATACAGGCGCACCACGGTACTGCGCTGGTAGCTGTCGGCGAAGATGTCCTTCTCCAGCGAATCCAGGGTGTCGCGGAAGTCGGTGGTGATCGGCAGGTAATTGTCGACCACGAAATCCAGTACGCCGTACAGGCAGTAGGACGCACCCATGGTCAGCAGTTGCGGCTCGCGTTCCACCCGTGCGCGCACCGGCGCGTAGGAGAGCGAGGCACCGTGGCGCACCGTGACCAGGAAACGCGGGCCGAGGAACGCATGGGTTTCGCCATACTCGATCCGGTCGTGCACCCGCTGCGCCGTGGTGACCACCACGAACAGGCTGTTGCCGTACGCCTCCACCTTGGGCCGCTGGTGTGCGTTGCGCGCATCGTCGATGGCCAGGTCGTGCAGGCAGAACTCTTCCTGCAGCTTCAACAGCACCGAATCGGCAGGGTCGTACAACCCCACCCAGACAAACCCGTTGTTGCTGGCGATCACGTCGCTGATCGCATCCAGCGCGATGTCGTGCCGCTTTCCCTGGTCGTCGTAGTGCACGCAGTTGATGACGCAGGTGGGATTGGCGGTGGTTTCCATGGTCGACATCCTGCGTCAGCGGTCCGTGACAGCCGGGTCATGACGGCCCAGCACCCAGGCCAGCGCCACGTGCAGTGGCAGCAGCAGCACGATCCACTGCAGGTTCACCTGCGCCTGCAGGGTCAGCCAGTGCAGCACCAGGCCCACCAGTGAAAGGACGGCAACGGTCCACAGCGTCCAGCGGAACCACGCCCGGGGCGCGCGCCCGCGCAGCAGGGTCACGGCGCCCGGAAGCAGCAGCAGGCACAGCGGCGAGAGCTGCAGCAGGTTGCGGTTGGCCCAGGCGGCGTGGTGCGCGCTGAAGCCCCACAGGTAGGCCAGCAGGATGCCGGCAATCCCGCAGAACAGCCACAGCGGCACGGCCAGCCCGGCCAGCAGGCGCCGGCGGCGCTGCAGGGCGAATACGCCGGCAGCCAGCACCAGCCCGCACAGCAGCCACGGCCACCAGCGCCGCGCGAATTCAGCCGGCTCCGGCGCGATCCGGTGCGGCAGCAGTTCCTGCTCGTCCTGCACCAGCGGGCGGCCGTCGCTGTTGCGCACCTCGCGCAGCGCGTCGGCCAGGCGCATCGGCACGAACGCTTCCTGCCAGCGCGACAGTGGCTGGTCGGCGAACGGGCCGAGGCCGATATCGAAGCCCAGCCACATCCACGGGGCCGGTGAGGCCAGGCGCACCGATTCGCTGCGGTAGGTGTTGCCGCGCGAACGGCCGGACAGCTGCGAGTGCAGCCCGCCGCCCAGCGCGCCATCGATCGCATCGCGGACCATGGTGGCGCAGTTGGCAGTGTAGTAGTCGTAGCGGTAGCGCGCGTTTTCCGGCTTGGCGCGCTCGGCCAGCGAGGCGGCCAGGGTGCGTGCCTGGTCCGGGCTGAGGTCCAGCCACTGCAGGTTGGCGCCGCGGCCGCTGTCGCGGTAGTAGGACAGGTCCTGGTCCAGCGGCAGCGCCACCAGGTAATACATCATCTCGCCGCGCAGGAAGCGGCCGACGAAGTCGGGTTCGCTGGGGTCGAAATAGCCGAAGTTGTACGAGGTGGCCTCGCCGGTGACCGGGTCCTCAACCACGATCGCATCATGCCCGAAGCGCTCGAAGAAGATGCTGCCCGGCTGCATGGTGACGATGCCGATGCGCGGCGGAGGCGCTTCGGCAGGCGTCGCGACGGCGGTGGCGGTCGCCGGTTCGGGCGTGGCCTGCGCCAGTGCGGCCAGCGGCAGGCTGGACACACCGGCCAGGAACAGGAGGAACAACAGGCGGCACAACGGCCACCGCGTCAGCAGGGGCCGCATGGCGTGGGTCAATCCTCGATGATGGCGTCGGGTGGCAGCACGGTCACATGGAACGCCTGCACGCGGCGGGCATCGGCGCGCGCCACCCGGAACACGAAGCGGTCCAGGGTCAGCTCGTCGCCGGTCTCGGGCAGGTGCCCGATCGCCTCGGTGACCAGGCCACCGATTGTGTCGTAGTCGTCGTCGGGGAACGTGGCGCCGAAACGCTCGTTGAAATCCCCGATCGGGGTCAGCGCGTCGACCACGTACTGGCCGTCGGCCTGGATCGCGATCTGCGCGGTGTGGTCTTCGGCCTCGTCGTGCTCGTCGTCGATCTCGCCGACGATCTGCTCCAGCACGTCCTCGATGGTGACCAGCCCGGCAACTCCGCCGTACTCGTCCACCACGATGGCCATGTGGTTGCGCGAGAGCCGGAACTCCTTGAGCAGCACGTTGAGCTTCTTGGCTTCTGGAATCAGCACCGCCGGGCGCAGCAGTTCGCGCACGTTGGCCGGCCCATTGTCGGCGACCACGCCGCGCAGCAGGTCCTTGGCCAGCAGCACGCCCAGGATGTCGTCCTTGTTGTCGCCGTGCACCGGGAAGCGCGAATGGCCGGATTCGACCACCTGCTTCATCAGTTCAAGGAAAGGGGCTTCCACCGGCAGCGAGACCATCTGCGAACGCGAGATCATCACGTCGCCCACGGTGAGCTCGGCCACCGAGATCGCGCCCTCCATCATGCGCAGCGTGTCGGCGGCAATCAGGCCGTCTTCGTGCGCGGAGTGCAGTACCGCCACCAGCTCGTCGCGGGTGTGGGGTTCGCCGGAGAAGGCAGACGTCAGGCGTTCAAGCCAGCTGCGCTTCTTCTCATTTTGCTCCGGAACGGAGCCACTACTGTCGTCTTCAGACATCTCTGCAAAAAAGGCACCCGGCGAGCCGGGCGTTGGCGCCAGTCTAGCAGGATGCGGGCCGCTGTCAGCGCCCGCCCGGCGGGGTGTTCACGGACGGGGGCAGGGCGGCGGCCGGCGGGGCCGGGGTGTCGGCCGGGGCCTCCTCCTCGGCGGGCAGGTCCAGGCTGTAGGTGCAGCCGGCCAGGGTCTTGCCCGGGTGGGTCTTGACCGTGGACAGGCTCAGGATGATCGATTCGATCATCGGCTCGCCGGTGCGCGGATCGGTCACGTCCCGGCTGACCACTTCACGGCCGGCCATGAACTTGTCCGGGTTGTCCACGCCGTCTTCCAGGGCCAGGGTCCTGGCCATCGGGCGGGGATCGGCCACGTCAAGGATGGCCATGATGCTGGCCCCGGACACCGCCACGTATTCGGTGCGCTGGCCGAACACCGTGAGCGGCGTGGCCAGGCGGTACTCGCTCATGAACTGGTTGTTCTGCGGCAGCGGCTGCATGCCGTTGGCCACCGCCTTGAGCGGGTCGGCCACGACCGGAGCGACGGCGTCATAGTCGGCCACGCGCTGGCGGCACTCGATCAGCGCGGCCAGGTCCAGCGGCGCGGCGGCAGGGCCGTCCGTCGTCGGCGCGGCGGCCAGGGCCGGGGTGGAAAACAGGGCCAGCAGGCACAGGCAGGCGGGTCGTGCGAAGGTCATGCAGGAAACGTCCGTCAGGGGCGGCGGCTCAGCGCTCGCCGGCATAGGGGTCGGCGATGCCGAGGTCGGCCAGGATCTCGCGCTCCAGCTGTTCCATGGCTTCGGCTTCCTTGTCGTCCTCGTGGTCCCAGCCCAACAGGTGCAGCACCCCGTGCACGGTCAGGTGCGCGTAGTGGGCATTGAGCGCCTTGGCCTGTTCCACCGCTTCGGCGGCCACCACCGGCGCGCAGATCACCAGGTCGCCCAGCAGGGGGAACTTGACCCCCTTGGGCAGGCCCTCGGGCAGCTCAGCCGGGAAGCTGAGCACATTGGTGGCGTAGTCCTTGCCGCGGTAGTGCCGGTTCAGCGACTGGCCCTCCTTGGCGTCGACCACGCGGATGGCCAGGTCGGCCTCGCGGATGCGGCCGTTGAGCGCCGCGGCCACCCATTTGCGGAAACTCACCGCCGACGGCAACCCGGCACGGGGCAGGGCGTAGCTGACGGCGACATCGAGTCGAATGGGGCCTTTGGTCATGGCGGTTCCGGCACTTCGGGTTCTATCAGGAAACGACAGTATCGCGCGAGTGGCGCCGCGCTGCGATGGCCGCGCTCATTCGGCGCCCGGCTTGACCTGCTGCAGGTCGCGGCGGTCGTAGGCACTGACGATGCGCGCCACCAGCGGGTGGCGCACCACGTCGCGGGCCTCGAAGAAGGTGAAGCTCACCCCGTCCACGTCGCGCAGCACTTCGATGGCATCGCGCAGGCCGGACTTCACGTGCTTGGGCAGGTCGGTCTGGGTCAGGTCGCCGGTGACCACGGCGGTCGAGCCGAAGCCCAGCCGGGTCAGGAACATCTTCATCTGCTCGACGGTGGTGTTCTGCGCTTCGTCCAGGATCACGTACGCATCGTTGAGGGTGCGCCCGCGCATGTAGGCCAGCGGCGCGATCTCGATGACGTTCTTCTCCAGCAGCTTGATCACCTTTTCCACGCCCAGCATTTCATACAGCGCGTCGTACAGCGGGCGCAGGTACGGATCGACCTTCTGGCTGAGATCGCCGGGCAGGAAGCCCAGTTTCTCGCCGGCCTCTACCGCCGGGCGCACCAGGATCAGGCGCTGCACGCGCGATTCGTTCAACGCATCCACCGCGCTGGCCACGGCCAGGAAGGTCTTGCCGGTACCGGCCGGGCCGATGCCGAAGTTGATGTCGTGGGTGGTGATCTGGTGCAGGTAGCGCGCCTGGTTGGCGCCACGGCCGCGCACGGTGCCGCGCTTGACCTTGATGGTGACTTCCTGCGCTTCGTAGCTGCGCTCCACCAGGTGCTCCACGTTGGCCTGGTTCAGGCGCAGGTGGATGGCGTGGCTGTCGAAGGGCGTCTCGGCCGCCTCCAGGTACAGCGCTTCGATCAGCGCCTGTGCTTCTTCGGCGACGGCCTTCGGGCCGGTGACCCGGAAGATGTGGCCGCGGTTGGCGATCTCCACGCCCAGCTTGAGTTCGATCTGGCGCAGGTGCTCGTCGAAGGGGCCGGCCAGGTTGGCCAGGCGCTCGGTGTCTTCCGGAATCAGGGTGAAGTCGCGGTGTGCCAGTGCGGTCATTGCGTCCGGCGGCGACGGTCGTCATGGCCGTGCCGCAAGTTGGGGATAGGAAGGACAGGGTAGCGCGGGCGTGGAGGCCTCGCCACAGCAGCGCGGTTCTCCACAGCGGCTGTGCAGCAGCAGTGCAGCAACCTGTGGATAGTCGCTGACAGCCCTACTGCCGCAATGCTGTTGCGTGCGTGGTCAAAAAAGCGACATCTGCCTCGGGGTTTTCCACATGGCTTGTGGGCGGTTGCGCGCGAAAGGTGTGGATAAGCGGTTGTACCCCCTGCGGCACAATGGCTGCGGATGCGTGATCATTTCATGACCAGTGCCTGCGGCCGGTGGCACGCGTGACCGATCCTTCACGGCGGCATGCGCAAGGTGACCACTTCTTCCACCGTCGTGCCCCTGCCGGAGCCGCGTCGATGTCCGCAGCCAGCTACCTGTCCATGCGTGGGGTGTTCCTGGCCGGCGCGGGCCTGCTGTTGTGCGCCTGCCGGCAGGAGCCGCCCGCCGCACTCGGTACGCTGGAGTGGGACCGCATCACCGTGCCGGCGCCGGCCGCCGAAACCATCGTCGGCATCCGGGTCCACGAAGGCCAGCAGGTGGCCGCCGGGGCGGCGCTGCTGCAGCTGGAACCGATCCGCACCGCCGCCCAGCTGCAGGCGCTGGAAGCGCAGGCCAGCCAGGCCGGGCAGGCCCTGCAGGAACTGCGCGAGGGGCCCCGCCGCGAGGACATCGACCAGGCGCGGGCCAACCTGGCCTCGGCGCGCGCGCAGGCGCTGGACGCATCGGCCTACTACCGCCGCCTGCAGCCGCTCGGCCGGCAGCAACTGGTGGCCGCTGCCGACGTGGACCGCGCGCGGGCGGCGGCGGGCAGCGCACAGGGGGCGGTGCATGCCGCCGAACAGGCGCTGCTGGCCCTGGAACACGGCACCCGCGTGGAGCAGGTGGCGCAGGGTGAAGCCGCGTTGCAGGCGGCACAGGCCCAGGCCGCCGCGCAGGCCGTGACGCTGCGCAAGCTCGACCTCGTCGCCCCACGCGCCGGGCGGGTCGATGCGCTGCCCTACCGGCTGGGTGACCAGGCGCCGGTGGGGGCCCCGCTGGTGGTGCTGCTGGTCGGCGACCACCCCTATGCCCGGGTGTACCTGCCCGAGCCGCTGCGCCTGAAGGTGCGGGTGGGGCAGGCGGCCCAGGTCCACCTGCAGGGGCGCGACGGCGCGTTTGCCGGGCATGTGCGCAGCATCCGCAGCGATCCCGGCTTCACCCCGTACTACGCGCTCACTGGCGACGACGTGTCGCGGTTGAGCTGGCTGGCGGAAATCGAACTGGACCGCGCCGATGGCAGTGCGCCGCTGGCGGACCTGCCGGCCGGCGTGCCGGTGCGGGTGGTGTTTTGAACGCCGCCGAACCGGCCATCCGCGCGCGCGGGCTGACCAAGCAGTTCGGGGCGCTGGTGGCGGTGGATCACGTCGATCTGAGCGTGCCGCGCGCCAACGTGTATGGCTTTCTCGGCCCGAACGGGTCGGGCAAGTCCACCACCATCCGCATGCTGTGCGGCCTGCTCACCCCGAGCGCGGGCGAGATCGAAGTGCTGGGCCTGCGCATACCGGAACAGGCCGAAGCGCTGCGCCGGCGCATTGGTTACATGACCCAGCGCTTTTCGCTGTTTGAAGACCTCACCGTGCGCGAGAACCTGGAGTTCCTGGCCGCGGTGCAGGACATCCCGCGCGCCCAGGCGCGGCAGCGCATCGATGAGCTGCTCGAGCATTACCATTTCCAGGACCGCCAGAAGCAGCTGGCCGGCACCATGAGCGGGGGCCAGAAGCAGCGGCTGGCGCTGGCCGGTGCGGTGATCCACGCACCGGAGCTGTTGTTCCTGGACGAACCGACCAGCGCGGTGGACCCCGAATCGCGGCGCGATTTCTGGGAGAAGCTCTTTGACCTGGCCGACGCCGGCACCACCCTGCTGGTTTCGACCCATTACATGGACGAGGCCGAGCGCTGCCACCGGCTGGCGATTCTCGACCAGGGCGTGCTGGTGGCCGATGGCAGCCCGGCCGAACTCACCGCCGCCCTGCAGGGCCGCACCCTGGAAGTGCATGCCGCCCAGCCACGGCAGGCGCAGCGTGCGTTGGCAGGCCTGCCCGGGGTGCTCAGCGTGGCCCAGATCGGCAATACCCTGCGCGTGCTGCTGGAAACCGGCGACGACGCCGAAGCACGCCTGCAGCAGGCGCTGCAGACGGCCGGGCAGGGCGCGGACGTGGTGCGCAGCACCGCCAACCTGGAAGACGTGTTCGTATCGGCCACGTGCGGCCGCGAGGCGCCGGCTGCTGCCGGGGTCGCGCCATGAACCCGCGCCGGCTGTGGGCGATCGTGCTCAAGGAGCTGCGGCAGATGCGCCGCGACCGCATCACCCTGGCCATGATCGTCGGCATCCCTGTGATGCAGCTGGTGCTGTTTGGCTATGCGATCAACCTCAACCTGCGCCACCTGGAGACCGGCATCGCCGACCAGGCCGGCAGCACCGCCTCGCGCGCGCTGCTGGCCGACATGGTGGCCACCGGGGTGATCACCCCGACCCTGCACGTGGACACCCCCGACCAGCTGATGACCGCGCTGCGGCGCGGGCAGGTCAGCATCGGCATCGTGGTGCCCGCTGATTTCGAGCGGCGCCGCTTCGACGGCCGTGAGGCGGTGCAGGTGCTGGTGGATGGCAGCGATACCGTGGTGCAGAGCGCGGCGGTGCAGCTGGCCCAGGTGCCGCTGGACACCCAGCCGGTGCGCAACGACCGGCCACTGAGCGCGGGTGCCTCGGGTGCGGCCGGGCAGATCAGCGTGGTGGCGTTCTACAACCCGCAGCGGCGCTCGGCGATCAACATCGTGCCCGGGCTGATCGGCATCATCCTGACCATGACCATGGTGATGTTCACCGCCGTGGCGATCGTGCGCGAGCGCGAGCGCGGCAACATGGAACTGTTGATCGCCACGCCACTGAGCCGCAGCGAACTGATGGTCGGCAAGGTGCTGCCGTATGCGGTGATCGGCTTGATCCAGACCACGCTGGTGCTGCTGCTGGGGATGTGGCTGTTCGAGGTGCCGGTGCGCGGCAGCGTGCTGGATGTCTATCTCGCGGCGGTGCTGTTGATCACCGCCAACCTGGCGCTGGGGCTGTTGATCTCGACCCGCGCGCAGTCGCAGTTCCAGGCCATGCAGATGACGATGTTCGTGTTCCTGCCGTCGATCCTGCTCTCGGGTTTCATGTTCCCGTTCGCCGGCATGCCGCGCATCGTGCAGTGGCTGGCCGAGATCCTGCCGCTCACCCATTTCCTGCGTCTGGTACGCGGCATCATGCTGCGCGGCGCGCGCTGGTGGGAGCTGTGGCCGGAAGTGCAGGCGCTGCTGGTCTTCATCGTGGTGATGATGACCCTGGCCATCCTGCGGTTCCGCAAGCGCCTGGATTAGCGCGAATGCCGACCAACGGTCGGCAATTGCCCGGCGCGAATGCCGACCAACGGTCGGCATCTACCCGGCGCGAATGCCGACCAACGATCGGCATCTACCCGGTAGGTACCGACCGTTGGTCGGTACGTGGCCTCACGCGATGACCAGCCGTCCTCGCAGCGAATTGCTGTACGCCTCGGTGATCTCCACGTCCACCAGTTGGCCGGCCAGCCGTGCCTGCCCCGGGAAATTCACCGACCGCATGTTCTCGGTCTTGCCGGTCAGCTCGTTCGGGTCGCGGCGCGAGGGGCCTTCCACCAGCACCGTCTGCACCGTGCCGACCATCGCATGGGAAATGGCCGCGGCCTGTTCGTTGATCCGGGCCTGCAGGCGCGACAGCCGCGCATGCTTCTCCGCATCGCTGATCGTGTCTTCCAGGTCGGCCGCAGGCGTGCCCGGCCGGCGCGAATAGATGAAGGAGAAGCTGTGGTCGAAGCCCACGTCCTCGATCAGCTTCATGGTCTTCTCGAAATCCGCGTCGGTTTCGCCGGGGAAGCCGACGATGAAGTCCGAGCTGATTGAAATGTCCGGGCGCACCGCGCGCAGCTTGCGGATCTTGGCCTTGAACTCCAGCGCGGTGTAGCCGCGCTTCATCGCCGACAGCACGCGGTCGCTGCCGGCCTGCACCGGCAGGTGCAGGAAGTTGGCCAGCTGCGGCACGTCGCGGTAGGCATCCACCAGCGAATCGCTGAACTCCAGCGGGTGCGAGGTGGTGAAGCGGATGCGGTCCACCCCGTCGATCTCGGCGATGGTGCGGATCAGCAGGCCGAGGTCGGCAAACTCGCCCTCGCCATACGGCCCGCGGTATGCGTTGACGTTCTGGCCCAGCAGGTTGATTTCGCGCACGCCTTGCGCGGCCAGTTGCGCCACTTCCACCACCACGTCCTCGAACGGGCGGCTGACCTCGGTGCCGCGGGTGTAGGGCACCACGCAGAACGAGCAGTACTTGGAGCAGCCTTCCATGATCGACACGAACGCCGAACCGCCCTCGGCCCGCGGTTCGGGCAGGCGGTCGAATTTCTCGATCTCGGGGAAGCTGATGTCCACCTGCGACCTGCCCGATTCGCGCCGCTGGCGGATCAGCTCCGGCAGGCGGTGCAGGGTCTGCGGGCCGAACACCAGGTCCACGTGCGGGGCGCGCTTGATGATCGCCTCGCCTTCCTGGGAGGCCACGCAGCCGCCCACGCCGATGATCACGCCACGGCCGTTGTTCTTCAGCGCCTTCCAGTAGCCCAGCTGGCTGAACACCTTCTCCTGCGCTTTCTCGCGGATCGAGCAGGTGTTCATCAGCAGCACGTCGGCTTCGGCCGGGTCGTCGGTCAGCTCCAGGCCTTCTTCGGCGGCAAGTACGTCGGCCATCTTGGTCGAGTCGTACTCGTTCATCTGGCAACCGTGGGTCTTGATGTACAGCTTGCCGCGCACCGGGCCGGTCACCTGCGGCCGGGAACCGGGCAGGGGCAGCAGGTCGGGGCGGGGCGAATCGATGGCAGGCACGGCGGTGCCGGCCGAGGTCGGCAGGGTCGAAGCTGGCGTCCCGGTCATGGCGCTTATTCCAGTCGGGTGGGCGGGCAGGCAGCCGGGTAGGGCTGCCGGGTAGCCGCGCATTGTACCCCGGGCCGGATGCCAGCCACGCAGGGCGTGGCTCTACGCCCATCCGGCGGCGTGAATCCGTGACGTAGGCACTGGTCCGGTGGTTACCTCAGCGTCAAAGGCTTGGCAACGGCGCGCGAAACGGGGACACTCCGCCCCATGAAGGGGATCTTGGGGATCGCTGCGCTGGCCTTGGCTGCGCTGACCGCTGTGCCGGCCAGTGCGGGCACCCTGTACAAGTGCGTTGGCGCGGACGGCATTCCCAGCTATGTCAGCAAGCGCGTCGCCGGCACCAGCTGCAGCGTGGTCAGCAACTACCGTCCCGACCGCAGCGCCCCGCGCCGTTACGTTACGCCACCGTCTCCGGCCCCTGCGCCCGCCCCTGCGGTCGTGGCAACCGCTGCGCCGGTCCCGGACGGTGCCGCGTCCGGCACTGCGCTGGCCCCGACCCCGGCACCCGCCCAGGCCGCCACCGTGCTTACTGCCGCGCCTGCGCCTGCGCCGGCGGCCCGCGCCGGCAAGGCGCAGCGCGTGGTCAACGGGCAGGTCTACTCCTATATGAAGGATGGCGTGCGGCATTACACCAGCCGCCGGCCCGCGCAGATGGCCAGCCTGGGCCAGGTCCGCACCATCCATTACAGCTTCATCGAGCGCTGCTATGCCTGCGGTGCCAATCCGGGCGTGAACTTCGGTTCGATCCGGCTCAACACCACGGCCTTCCAGGCGGAGATCGCGGCGGCCGCGCGCGAGTTCGGGGTGGAAGAAGCGGTCGTCCGCGCCATCATCCATGCCGAATCGGCCTACAACCCGACCGCGCTCAGCCGCGCCGGCGCACAGGGCCTGATGCAGCTGATGCCGCCCACCGCGCGCCGCTTCGGCGTCACCGATTCCTATGATGCGGCGCAGAACATCCGCGGCGGCGTGCAGTATCTGTCGTGGCTGCTCAAGCGTTTCAACGGCAACCTGACCCTGGCCGCTGCCGGCTACAACGCAGGCGAGGGCGCGGTGGACCGCCATGGCGGCGTGCCGCCCTACAGCGAGACGCAGTACTACGTGAAGCGTGTGGCCCTGCTGGCCGACCGCTACCGTGGTGCCACTGCGTCCACGCAGTAACCGCTGCATCACCGCCAACGCCGCCTTCAGCGCCATTGTGTCGCCGAGTCAGGTTCCGCTATAGTCGATCACGATTCATCGTGGACTGGCCCCCACCGGTCTACTGGCAGCCTCAAGCTACCTAAATCAATATCGGAGTGCCGGATGGCCAACGATGGGGTAAACGATCCAGTCAACACTGGGCGTCGACGATTTCTTTCAGCAACCACCGCAGTGGTGGGAGCAGTCGGCGTCGGTTTCGCAGCAGTTCCGTTCATCAAGTCATGGAATCCCAGCGCCCGCGCCAAACTGGCCGGTGCCCCTGTGCTTGCCGATATCAGTGCCCTGCAGGAAGGCCAGCGACTGGTCATGGAGTGGCGTGGACAGCCGATCTGGATCGTCAAGCGTTCCAAGGCGATCCTCGAAGCGCTGCATGGGCTGGACGGACGCCTGAAGGATCCCGAGTCCAGCAACGCCGACCAGCAGCCGGTCTACGTGCTCAAGGAAAACCCCGAATTCCGCTCGATCAAGGCCGAGGTCTCGGTGCTGGTCGGGCTGTGCACCCACTTGGGCTGTTCGCCCGAGATGGTGGCCGAGATCCGCCCCGAGCCGTTCGATCCGGAATGGAAGGGCGGCTACTTCTGCCCCTGCCATAAATCCCGCTTCGACATGTCTGGCCGCGTCTTCGATGGCGTCCCGGCGCCGATCAACCTGCTGGTGCCGCCGCACCATTACCAGGACGACAGCACCATCATCATCGGCGTCGATCCGCAGGGGGCAGCCTGATCATGGCCAACATCCTTACCCGTACCGCCACCGGCGTCGCCGACTGGGTCAACGCGCGTGCGCCCGGCCTGATGCCGGTGTACCGCAAGCATGTGAGCGAGTACTACGCGCCGAAGAACTTCAACCTCTGGTACTACTTCGGTTCGCTGGCACTGCTGATCCTGGTCAACCAGATCGTGACCGGCATCTTCCTCACGATGCACTACAAGACCAGTGCGCTGGAAGCCTTCAACTCCGTCGAATACATCATGCGTGACGTGGAGTGGGGCTGGCTGATCCGCTACATGCACTCCACCGGGGCCTCGCTGTTCTTCATCGTGGTCTACCTGCACATGTTCCGCGGCCTGATGTACGGCAGTTACCAGAAGCCGCGCGAGCTGGTGTGGATCCTGGGCATGCTGATCTACCTGGTGCTGATGGCCGAAGCCTTCATGGGTTACGTGCTGCCGTGGGGCCAGATGTCGTTCTGGGGCGCCAAGGTGATCATCTCGCTGTTCGGCGCCATTCCGGTGATCGGCAACGGGCTGACCGAATGGATCATGGGCGACTACCTGCCCAGCGATGCCACCCTCAACCGGTTCTTCGCCCTGCACGTGATCGCGCTGCCGCTGGTGCTGCTGCTGCTGGTGGTGCTGCACCTGGGCGCGCTGCATGAAGTGGGTTCGAACAACCCCGATGGCGTGGAGATCAAGAAGGGACCCAAGGGCAACCGCTGGTCGGCCACCGCGCCCACCGACGGCATTCCGTTCCACCCGTACTACACGCTCAAGGACGGGGTGGGCGCCGGCTTCCTGCTGATCATTGCCGCCTTCATCATCTTCTTCGCACCGGGCTTCGGTGGCCTGTTCCTGGAGCACGACAACTTCACCGAGGCCAACCGCCTGGTCACGCCCGAGCACATCAAGCCGGTGTGGTACTACACGCCGTACTACGCCATGTTGCGCGTGGTGCCCAACAAGCTGGGCGGCGTGATCGTGATGTTCTCGGCGATCGCCATCCTGTTCCTGGTGCCGTGGCTGGACAAGGCGCGGGTGAAGTCCTACCGCTACCGCGGTTGGCTGTCGCGGGCGTTGCTGGGCGTGTTCGCGGTGTGCTTCATCTGGCTGGGCGTGATCGGTTCCGGGCCCGGTACCGATGCGCATGAAACCTACGTCGGCCGCGTGCTGACCTTCCTGTACTTCGCCTTCTTCATCACCATGCCGCTATGGACCAAGCTGGACAGGACCTTGCCGGTACCGGACCGGGTGACCACGCATGACTGACCACTGGATTGTCCGGCTGGCCTGCGCGGCCGCCCTGCTGCTGGCCAGCACCGTGGCCGGCGCCGCCGAAGGCGGCAAGACCCTGCAGGCGGGTAACGACCTGGGCGACCGTGCCTCGTTGCAGCGCGGCGCGCAGCTCTACATGAACTACTGCTCCGGCTGCCACGCGCTCAAGTACCTGCGCTATTCGCGGATGGCGCAGGACCTGGGGCTGAGCGAAGAAGAGGTCATGAACAACCTCAACTTCACCGGCGTGCCGATCGGCGAGCCGGTACCGGTGACGATGCCCAAGGCGGAAGCCGAAAAGTGGTTCGGCAAGATGCCGCCGGACCTCAGCCTGATCTCGCGGGTGCGCGGCAGTGACTGGGTCTACACCTACCTGAAGTCGTTCTACGTGGACACCAGCCGCCCGCTGGGCTGGAACAACGCGCTGTTCCCCAACGCCTCCATGCCCAACCCGCTGTGGGAGATGCAGGGCCTGCAGCACGCCGTGCACGGCAAGCCGGAAGCGCCGGGTGCCGACGCGCCGGTGACCGGACTCACGCTGGCACAGCCCGGCAATATCGACCCGGGGCAGTACGACCAGGCGGTGCGGGACATCACCAACTTCCTGGAGTACGCGGGTGAACCGGCGGCGCTGAAGCGGCAGAAGCTGGGCGTGTGGGTGATCCTGTTCCTGGCACTGCTGACCTTCCTGGCCTACCTGCTGAAGAAGGAGTACTGGAAGGACGTGCATTGATCGATAAGGAGTAAGTCGATCGGCCTATTGGCTTTTGTGATGGGCAGTTGCACACTCGGGTACTGTGACGACTGTCGGCAATGGGCCGGCAGCGCCGATGCGACCGGCGGATACCGATCGCTGGAGAGCCTTTGATGGCGGCGAGCGTACGCATGCGGAACACCCTGACGCTGTTTTCCTCGAACGACGACGTGCTGTGCCATCGCGTGCGCCTGGTGCTGGCGGCCAAGGGCGTTACCTACGATTTCGTGCCCGTCGACCCGCAGAATCCGCCCGAGGATCTGATCGACCTCAATCCGTACCACTCGGTGCCCACCTTGGTGGAGCGCGAGCTGGTGCTGTACGCGGCCTCGGTGGTCAGCGAATACCTCGACGAGCGCTACCCGCATCCGCCGCTGATGCCTGTGGACCCGCTTTCGCGTGCGCGGATCCGGCTGGCGATGCTGCGCATCGAACACGACTGGGTACCGCAGGTACAGGCGATCCAGCTCGGCAACAAGACCCAGGCCGAGGCCGGGCGCAAGCGGTTGAAGGAACTGCTGACCAGCGCGGTGCCGCTGTTCAAGGCCAGCAAGTTCTTCCTCAACCCGGAAATGAGCCTGGCCGATTGCGCCATGGCGCCGATCATCTGGCGCCTGCAGTCGCTGGACGTGCCGCTGCCCAAGGATGGCAAGTCCATCGAGGATTATGGCAACCGCATTTTCCGCCATCCGGGCTTCATCCGCAGCCTGACCGACCAGGAAAAGAAGCTGCGCGACCTGCCGGTCTGACCGGCGGTTCGCTGCATCGGCGCTTTACGCCGGGGGACGTGCATGCTGACCGCTGCACGGGTGGGCGCGTACACTTGTCACATTTCCGCGGCACCCCACAATGACTGAAGACACTTTCCGCATGACCAGCCATCGCCCCTACCTGTTGCGGGCGCTGGTGGAATGGATCAACGACAACGACCTGACCCCGCATATCCTGGTCGACGCCGGCATGCCCGGCGTGCAGGTGCCGCAGAGCGCGGTGAAGGACGGTCGCGTGGTCCTCAACATTGCCGAGCGCGCGGTGGTGCAGCTGCACATCGACAATGACAGCGTGAGCTTCTCGGCCCGCTTCTCGGGCACCAGCTACCCGGTGCAGGTGCCGATTTCGGCCGTGCTGGCCGTCTACGCCCGCGAAACCGGGCAGGGCATGGCGCTGCCGGATGACATTCCCGGCCACGAGCCGAGCCCGGACGACACCCTGCCGCCGGATGACACGCCGACCCCGGACGACACCCCGCCCAAGCCGAGCGGTCGCCCGCACCTTCGGGTGGTCAAGTAGGAAATCGCCGCCCCCGGGCGGCGATTTCGTTTCTACACGTCCTCGGCGCCGCTGGTATCCACGCTGCGCCGGATTTCGCTGATGCGCGCGGCCGAGGGGCCGACGAAGGCCACCAGTTCGTCGCCGCGCAGCACCATCCGCCCGGTATGGCGGTCGATGCCGTCGTACGAGTACTCAAAGCGGTAGGTGCGCTCCCAGCCCAGCCAGCCGTTGTCCTTGCGGCAGACGCGGATGCCGCTGGCATGCACCGCCTGGTCCAGCCACTGCACGTCGGCGGCGCGACACGCGTTGCGGCCCAGTTCGATGGCGCGCTCGGCCGCGGCGCGCGAGGAATTCCAGAACGCGTAGGCGAACGCACCGGCAATCATCAACAGGATCAAACTGGGCATCGGCGGCTCGGTGCGGAATCGGGGTCAGGAATGACCAAGATGGCGACGAACCGGCGCCGGATCAAGCCGGCGACCCGTCCTGCTTCTGCGGCGGCTGCTGTTGCGGGGCAGGCGACTGCAGCGGCGGCTGCGTCGGCCGCGGCGGCACGACGCGCGGGAAGGTGGGCTTCTGCGGTGGCGTCGTGGCCGGCACGCCAGGCTGCGCAGCCGGTAGCGGAACGGTGGCCGGCGCAGGCGATGGCGATGGCGGGTAGCTGGTCGTCGATCCGATCGGTGCGGTCGCCACCAGCTTGAGCAGCGCGGCCCAGTCCTGCCGGTTGAAGTTGCACTCGTCTTCGCGTCCGGGGGTGCAGCCCATGTCGTAGGGATCACTGGAGGGGGCCGGCGGCAGCTGGATGCGTCCGCTGCGGTCCAGCGACAGCTTGCGCATGGCCACCGTGTTCATGACATTGCCGCCGATCAGGTACAGCGTATGGTCGCCGCCCATGTTGGCCGCGATCACCACCTCGCAGTGCGATTTCCAGTTCGCCACCGTGCCGCCGCTGAGCTGTTGCACCAGCCCGGCGTAACTCAACGATTCGTTGCGGCCGCGCAGGTAGCAAAGCAGGTCGCCGGGCGCGGGCTTTTCCTGCGCCGGATCCGCCATCCGGTACGGGCCGGTGTTCTGGTAAGCGGCGCGGATGTAGTCGATGTGGCGCGGCGAGCGGGTGAAGCCGGGCACCCCGGCGCGGCTCATCACCCAGGAGATGAAAGCGGCCGACCACGGGTTGTCGATCAGGAAGGCGCGGCAGTCGCTGTCGGTGTAGCGCGTACCGAACGGCTCCATGCAGCTGGTTGCGCCAGGCTGGCTGCCCATCGGCCCCAGCGTGCCGCTGTCGCGCCAGTAGCTGACCACGCGCTGCCACGCGGGCATGCCGTCGTCGGCCAGGTACTCGCGTTCGGCCTCGCTCACGCCAAGGTTGCGGGCACGCCCTTCACCGTCGATGAAAGGCCGGTACCACAGGCGGTGCTCGTTGCAGGCGGTGCGCACGATGCTCGCCGCCAGCGGGCTCAGGCCGTAGCGCGGCGGGATGTCGCAGACTTCGGCGGCGGCGGCGGTGCCCGGCAGCAGCAGGGCCATGGGCGAAAGACAGGCAAGCAGGAGCAGGGGGCGCATGCGCGCTCTCCATTCGGGGGCAATGGAAGCCTCGCAGAGCCAGCAAGGACGTGCCGTGAAATCCCAGAATTCAGGGCGGGTCGCCCAGTTTCAATGACAGATCAATCGCCTGCACATGCTTGGTCAGCCCGCCGATCGAGATGCAATCCACCCCGTCGTCGGCAATCGCGCGCAGGCCGGCCAGGTCCACGCTGCCGGAGACCTCGAGCGGGATGCGCCCAGCCGCGATCTTCACCGCTTCGCGGCGGGTGGCGGCGTCGAAGTCGTCGATCAGGATGCGGTCACAGCCCACCGCCAGCGCTTCGCGCAGCTGGTCCAGGTCTTCCACTTCCACCACCAGCGGCAGCCGTGGCCACTGCGCCCGCGCGGCGTTGACCGCAGCGGTCAGCGAACCGGCGGCGCGGATGTGGTTTTCCTTCAGCATCACCGTGTCGTACAGGCCCTGGCGATGGTTGTCGCCACCGCCGCAGCGCACGGCGTACTTCTGGGCCGCGCGCAGGCCCGGTAGGGTCTTGCGGGTATCCAGGATGCGCGTGCCGGTGCCGGCCACGGCCGCTACGTAGCGTGCGGTGGTGGTGGCGGTGCCCGACAGCGTCTGCAGGAAATTCAGCGAGGTGCGCTCGGCGCTGACCAGGCTGCGGTTGCGCCCGTGCAGGATCGCCAGCACGGTGCCGGCGGGCACCGCATCGCCTTCGGCCACGCGCCATTCGATCCGCACCTGCGGGTCCAACGCCTGATGGGTGGCATCGAACCACGGCCGGCCCGCGATCACCGCATCCTGCTTGCACAGCAGGTAGGCGCTGTCGGGGCGGTCCGGGAGCAGGGCGGCGGTCACGTCACCCGCGCCGATGTCCTCGGCCAGGGCGCGGGCGACATCGGCCTGTACCTGGCCGGGGTCAGGGGGCGTCAGCGGGCTCAGGCTCATTACCTGGGGAAATCGGTGATCTGGGTGGTATCGATGGCTTCTTCCGGCAGCAGTACCGGAATGCCGTCGTTGACCCGGAAAATCTGCTTGCGGTCCTGGGTCAGCAGCGCTTCGCGCAGGGGCTGGTCCAGCGGGGTGCCGTCGAGGTTGGTCACCGTGCCGGCGCCAATGGCCCGGTTGAGCGCGTCCAGGCCCTTGGAATCCAGCAGGGACAGGCGCTGGTTGGTGCGGGGCGCGCACAGGAGGTCGATGACTTTGCGATCCATGGGTTCTTCGTCTTGCGTGGAAGGCGGCTAGAATACGTCTTTAAGGCAGGTGACGGCCAATGACCCCCAACCAATCCGCGCCGCTCGTCGGCATCGTCATGGGTTCCCGCTCCGACTGGGAGACCATGCAGCACGCGGCGCAGAAGCTCGACGCGCTCGGTGTTCCCTACGAAGTGAAAGTCGTGTCGGCGCACCGCACGCCCGACGTGCTGTTCACCTACGCCGAACAGGCCGGCCCGCGTGGGCTGCGCGCCATCATTGCCGGTGCCGGCGGCGCCGCGCACCTGCCGGGCATGATCGCCGCCAAGACCGCGGTGCCGGTGCTGGGCGTGCCAGTGCAGTCCAAGGCCCTGAACGGCATGGATTCGCTGCTGTCGATCGTGCAGATGCCGGCCGGCATCCCGGTGGCCACGTTTGCCATCGGCAACGCCGGCGCCTCCAACGCCGCCTTGTTCGCCGCCGCCATGCTGGCGCCGGAGCAGCCGGCCATCGGCCAGGCGCTGGACGGCTTCCGTTCCCGCCAGACCGAAGATGTCATGGCCCACGACGATCCGCGTCAATGACTACGGTGACCGTTGGCATCCTGGGCGGCGGCCAGCTGGCCCGCATGATGGTCCTGGCCGGCGCGCCGATGGGGCTGCGCTTCGAACTGTTCGACCCGGCCGCTGATGCCTGCGGCGGGCAGCTGGCGCCGCTGCAGGTGGCCGCGTTCGAGGACGAGGCCGCCCTGGCCGCGTTCGCCGAACGGGTGGATGTGGTGACCTTCGACTTCGAGAACGTGCCCGCCCGCAGCGCGCAGTTCCTGGCCGACCGGGTGCCGGTGTATCCCAACCCCGACGCGCTGGCCGTGGCGCAGGACCGCCTGAGCGAAAAGACCCTGTTCCGCGAGCTCGGCATTCCGCTGCCGGCGTTCGCCGACATCGACAGCCGCGACACGCTGGCCGCCCGGGTGGCCGAGTTCGGCCTGCCGTGCATCCTGAAGACCCGCCGCTTCGGCTACGACGGCAAGGGCCAGTTCCGCCTGCGCAGCGAGGCCGACATCGATGCGGCATGGGACGCGCTGGGCAGCCAGGTGGCACGTACCGGGCTGATCCTGGAGGGCTTCGTCGCCTTCGAACGTGAAGTCAGCGTGGTCGCCGTGCGTGGCCAGGATGGCGAATTCCGCGCCTGGCCGGTCACCGGCAACTGGCATGTGGATGGCGTGCTGTCGGCCAGCCTGGCCCCGGCACGGTTGTCCCCGGCACAGCACGACGCCGCGATCGGCTATGCGCAGACCCTGGCCGAACGGCTGGATTACGTCGGCGTGTTCGCGCTGGAGCTGTTCTGCCGGGGCGACGAGCTGCTGGCCAACGAGATGGCACCGCGCGTGCACAACTCCGGGCACTGGACCCTCGAAGGCAGCGAAACTTCGCAGTTCGAGAACCACCTGCGTGCCGTGGTGGGGCTGCCGCTGGGCGACACGCGCATGCTGGGGCATGCCTGCATGCTCAACTGGTTGGGTGAGATGCCCGACGCGGAAGCCGTGCTGGCACAGCCGGGTGGGCACTGGCATGACTACGGCAAGCAGCCGCGTGACGGCCGCAAGGTCGGGCATGCCACGCTGCGCGAGGACGAGGCCGGGCTGCTGGCTGACGCGCTTGAGGCGGTGGGGCAGCAGCTGGGGCGCTCTGACCAGGTAGAGCCCGCAGTCGCCAGCCTGCGCGGTTGATTTTTTTCAATCGCGCAGTTGCGTGGCCACGAAATCCCAGTTGACGATTTTCCAGAACGCGTCCAGGTACCGGCCGCGTTCGTTCTGGTAATCGGTGTAATACGCGTGTTCCCACACATCGCAGGCCAGCAGGGGGGTGCTCTGGCCGGTCAGCGGGGTGCCGGCGTTTCGCGTGGCCTGGACCGCCAGCGCGCCATTGGGGTGCTGCACCAGCCACACCCAGCCGGCGCCGAACACGCCCAGCGCAACCCGGTCGAATTCCTCGCGCAGCCGCTTGGCGTCGCCGAAATGGCGGCTGATCAGTTCGCCGAGGCGCCCCTGCGGTTCGCCACCCCCGCGCGGGTGCAGGCACTGCCAATAGAATGCGTGGTTCCAGGCCTGCGCGGCCGCGTCGAACAGGCTGCCCTGGCTCTGCCGCACGATCTCCTCCAGTGGCAGCTCGGCCAGCTCGGTGCCCTCGATGCGCGCGTTTACCGCCTCCACGTAACCCCGGTGGTGCTGGTCGTGGTGCAGGTCCAGGGTGGTGGCCGACAGATGCGGCTGCAGGGCGGTGCGGTCGTAGGGCAGGCGGGGCAATTCGAGGGGCATGGGTCGCTGCAGGCTGGAGACGGGGCGCCGGAGGCAGGGCCAGTAGGATTACAATGACCGTCTGGGAAGTCTATCCGACCGGCGAGGTCGGGTGTCCCGTGGCGCAGGGAGAGTCGTGGTGGCGGTAATGCAAGAGATCCAGGCCGAAGTGGACAAGTACCCCCTCGTGTTGTTCATGAAGGGCACCCCGCAGTACCCCATGTGCGGCTTCTCCAGCCGCGCCGTGCAGGCGCTGATGGCCGCCGGCGCCGTGTCGCTGCGCACCGTCAACGTGCTGGAACTGCCCGAGGTGCGGGCCAACCTGGCGCGCTTCTCCAACCTGCCGACCTTCCCGCAACTGTTCATCAACGGCGAGTTGATCGGCGGCTGCGACATCGTGCTGGAGCTGTTCGAATCCGGCGAACTCAAGCGGATCGTCGAAGAGGCCTCGCAGCCGTGAGTGCGGTCCCGTCCGTTGGGGTCGGGACCGGATCGCTGGCCGATCGCGTCATTCTGGTGGCCGGTGCGGGTGGGGGCTTCGGCAGTGCCGCCGCCATTGCCTGTGCCGCCGCCGGTGCCACCGTGGTCCTGCTGGGGCGCAAGCCGCGCCGGCTGGACCGGGTCTACACGGCGGTGGAAGCGGTCGGCCCCGAGCCCCTGCTGTACCCGCTGGACCTGGAAGGGGCCACCCCGGACGACTACGCCACCCTGGCCGAGCGGCTGCAGTCCGAGCTCGGCCGGCTCGATGGCGTGCTGTATTGCGCCGCCGACTTTGCCGGCCTGACCCCGTTCGAACACGCCGACCCGGCCGCGTTCGCGCGGGCGGTGCACGTCAACCTGACCGCCCCGGCCTGGCTGGCCCAGGCCTGCCTGCCACTGCTGCGCCAGCGCGACGATGCCGCGCTGGTGTTCACCGTGGACGATCCGGCCCGGGTAGGACGGGCCTACTGGGGTGGCTATGGCGCCGCCCAGCATGGCCTGCGCGGCCTGATCGCCGCGCTGCACGACGAGCTTGCCAACAGCCCGGTCCGGGTCAGCGGCCTGCAGCCCGGCCCGATGCGCACCGCGCTGCGGGCCCGCGCCTATTCGATCGACGAGGACGGCATGGCCCGCGATCCGGTGGCCTGCGCCGCCGCGGCCGTCGAACTGCTCTCGGCCCACGGCATCGCCCACCGGGGCACGGTGCTGGACCTGGCGTAACCGGCTGGCAACAGCCGCGACTTACCCTTGATGTGAAGCCCGCCCGCGCAGGGCGGCGCGCTCGACCCTGAACGCGAAAGAACCCCGGCATCGCGCCCTGTTCAGCCAAATGTGAAGAAGGCGTCACGATCGCGTTGTGATGGCGTGTGTTTTGTCGCCAAACGGTCATATAGCGGGCTTATCGTGTTAATCTAGTGTTAACCGTTGCGGCTGAAACCAGCCTGCGGCAAGGGAACCCAGATAAAAGTCCAGACAGCCGCTGAATGGCTGCTTGGGCGCGCTTTTTTTTCCGCCATCGCCAACTCGCATCGAGGCTACTCCCAATGATCGACCCACGCTGTCTCCGGATGTCCAAGCTCACCCTTGGCCTCATGGCAGTACTTGCTGCCGCCCCCGCCTTCGCCCAGAGCACCTCTGCCGGTGTCGGCGGCCAGGTCATGTCTGCCGCTGGCCAGCCTGTTGCTGGCGCCGAAGTCACCATCACGCACACCGAGTCGGGCACGGTCAGCCGCGCCACCACCGATGCTGCGGGTCGTTACAACGCGCGCGGCCTGCGCGTGGGTGGTCCGTACACCATCACCATCACCAAGTCCGGTGAAGGCACCAAGACCGAAGAAGGCGTGTACCTGGGCGTGAACCAGA
This sequence comes from Stenotrophomonas sp. FBCC-B152, assembly GCF_059134105.1. NCBI lineage: Bacteria > Pseudomonadati > Pseudomonadota > Gammaproteobacteria > Lysobacterales > Lysobacteraceae > Stenotrophomonas > Stenotrophomonas sp. FBCC-B152. The sequence goes on from NZ_CP101442.1 coordinate 1,104,114, forward strand.
CCGGTACCGTCAACGCCGCCCTGACCGGCGACGTGGCCGCTACCAACCTGGAAGCGGTGCAGGTCGTGGCCGTGGCCGGCGGCTCGGAAGTGTTCAGCTCCACCAAGATGGGCTCGGGCACGAACATCAGCCAGCAGCAGATCGAGACGGCCCCGTCGATCGGCGGCAACATCCAGGACCTGATGCGTCTTGACCCGCGCGTGACCTTCATCGACCGCGCCTCGGGCTCGATCTCGGCCGGTGGCCAGAACCCGCGCTTCAACTCGATCAACATCGACGGCGTGTCCGCCAGCGACACCTTCGGCCTGGAAGGCAACAACATGCCGACCCGCCGCCAGCCGGTCGCCATGGAAGCCATTGAAGCGCTGGACATCAACCTGTCCAACTACGACGTCAGCATCGCTGCCGCCGCCGGTGCCACCGTCAACGCGGTGACCAAGTCCGGTACCAACGAATTCCACGGCTCGGTCTACGGCACCTACCGTGACGGCGACTGGTTCGGCGACAACCCGGAAGGCCAGAAGTTCAACGGCTTCACCAAGGAAGAAACCTACGGCATGACCGTGGGCGGCCCGATCGTGAAGGACAAGCTGTTCTTCTTCGCCAACTACGAAAAGTTCAAGCAGGCCGCCCCGGGCGCCGACCTGAGCGGCACCGCGCTGGGCAAGGCCAACCCGCAGTTCACCCTGGCCGACGTGACCCGTGCGCAGCAGATTGCTGAAGGCTACGGCATTGCCGCCGGTGGCCTGGAAAGCAATGGCGATACGGAGATGGAAGAGTACGCGCTGAAGCTGGACTGGAACATCAGCGACAACCACCGTGCCAACATCCGTTACAGCAAGATCGACCAGAGCAAGCTGCGCATCAACGGCATGACCACCAGCTCGGCCTCGTTGAGCTCGTACTGGTACCAGCACGACAAGACCAACGAGAGCTACGTCGCCCAGCTGTTCAGCGACTGGACCCCGAACTTCTCGACCGAGCTGAAGGCCTCGTACCGCGAGTACTCGGCGATCCGTAATGTCTCGACCGACGCGCCGAGCATCCGCATCTTCTTCCAGGGTACCGAAGCCTCGCCGTCCGGCGACTCGCTGTACCTCGGTACCGAAGTCAACTCCCAGAACAACATCCTGGAGACCAAGGCGTGGAACTACTACGCTGCCGGTACCTGGACCCTGGGTGACCACGACGTCAAGTTCGGTGCGTCGTACGACACCAACGACATCTACAACTACTTCGGTGCCAACTCGTGGGGCGCCTACACCTTCTACGGCCTGGACAACTTCGCTGCCGGCCGCTGGAGCAGCTACAACTACAATCCGGAGCGCACCCCGGGCTCGATTCCGGCTGACTACAAGTTCAGCAACCTGGCCCTGTTCGTGCAGGACACCTGGTACGTCAACAACAACCTGACCCTGACCCTGGGCGTGCGTGCCGACCGTGCCGACACCAGCCCGGCCCCGGCCTACAACGCCCCGGCCTCGGCATTCTTCGGTCTCGACAACAGCGAAGTGCTGAGCAACAAGTTCCTGGTCCAGCCGCGCGCGGGCTTCAACTACACCTTCGACACCGAGCGCCAGACCCAGCTGCGCGGCGGCGTGGGCCTGTTCCAGGGTGACGCCCCGCAGGTGTGGCTGAGCAACAGCTACTCGGCGACCGGCTTCAACAATTCGGTCTACACCTACACCAACGGCTACAACCCGGCGCTGCCGTTCAGCCCGAACAAGGACACCCAGCCGGTTCCGACCACGCCGGGCTCGAACCGCCAGAACGTCAACTTCGTCGGCAGCGACTTCAATATGCCGTCGGTGTACAAGGCCAACCTGGCCTTCGACCACGAGACCCCGTGGTACGGCATCGTGGCCTCGGCTGAGCTGCTGGTCACCAAGGTCAAGGACGCCCTGTACTACAAGAACCTGAACCTGGGTCCGGTGCAGTACCAGGGTCCGGACGGCCGTGACATGTATTACTCCCGCGGCAGCACCGGCAATGCCTGGGCGACCGGCAACGCCCGTGCAGGTCGCAACCAGGCCTATGACGCGGTGTACGAGATCGCCAACACCGACAAGGGCCGCACCTCGCAGTTCACCGTCTCGCTGGCCAAGCCGTGGGATGCCGCCAGCGACTGGTCCTGGAACCTGGGCTACACCTACACCGATGCCACCGAAGTCGGCACGCTGACCAGCTCCACCGCCAGCTCGGGCTGGGGCTACCAGTACGCCTTCAACGCCAATGACGAGATCGAGAACACCTCGCGCTACCAGATCCGCGACCGCCTGTCGGGTGCGCTGAACTGGAAGCACAAGTTCTTCGGTGACTACGAAACCCGCGTCGGCCTGGTCTACGAAGGCCGCAGCGGCCGTCCGTACAGCTACGTCTACGTGAACGACGCCAACGGCGACAGCCGTTCCGCGAACGACCTGTTCTACGTGCCGACCGGCCCGGGCGACGTGCTGTTCGGCAACCTGACCGCGACCGGCCAGTTCACCGCCGATCCGGCCATGGAGGCCTCGTTCTTCGAGTGGCTGAAGAACAACCCGCAGCTGGCCAAGTACGCCGGCCAGGCCGCCCCGGCCAACCAGTTCCGTACCGGCTGGATCAACACCTTCGACCTGCGCATCAGCCAGGAACTGCCGGGCTTCATGAAGGGTCACAAGTCGGAGATCTGGCTGGATATCCAGAACGTCGGCAACATGATCAACAAGGACTGGGGCAACATCTACGACTACGGCTTCTTCGCCGATGCGCGTGTGGCCACCCTGCAGGGCATCAAGGACGGCAAGTACGTGTACAACTTCCGCGGCGCGGACGAGCCGGCAGTGGCCAACAACGACGCAGACGGCTTCGACGTCGGTGTCTCGCAGTGGTCGGTACAGCTGGGCTTCCGCTACCAGTTCTGATGAACTGAGGTAGTGGCAAGGTAAGAGGAACGGCCGGGGAAACCCGGCCGTTCTGCTGTATGCGGGACGGAGGCGGGCGAGGGCGCTTGTCTGTTTCTGTGGTTGGGCGTATGCTCGTCCGGTTGCGCGAAAAACGCGCACGTACGGCAGCCCCCGAGGCGTCGCCGGGGTCGAAACGCATCCAACGGTCGGGTTTCCCGGCCGTTTTGCTTTTTAAGGGGGCAGCGGTACAGTCGGCAACCTTGAGGAAGCGAAAAGAATGGAAATGACGATCACCGAAAAGCCGGCGCGCACGCTGCCGGTGCAGGACGCGCGGATCTACCCGCGCGGTGGGCTGGATGTGCTGTCGCGCGCTGAAGTGGCGCGCCTGCGCGATGCATCCGGCGGCGGCATGCACGAGCTGCTGCGCCGTTGTGCGCTGGCCGTGCTGACCAGTGGCAGTGCATCGGACGATCCGCGCGCGGCGCGCGATCTGTACCCGGATTTCGACATCCAGGTCGCCCAGCAGGACCGTGGCGTGCGCATCGATCTGGTCAATGCGCCGGCGATGGCATTCGTGGATGGCGAGATCATCCGCGGCGTGGCCGAACTGCTGTTCGCGGTCGTGCGCGACCTGGCCTACATGGCCATTGAAATGGGCCCGGCCTACGCGGCCGAACTTGAGTCGTCCGAGGGCATCACCAACGCCGTGTTCGGGCTGCTGCGCAACGCGCGCATCCTCAACCCGGGCGACCCGAACCTGGTGGTGTGCTGGGGCGGCCATTCGATCGGCCGCGATGAGTACCTGTACACCAAGCAGGTCGGCTACGAGCTGGGCCTGCGCGGCCTGGACATCTGCACCGGCTGCGGCCCGGGCGCGATGAAGGGCCCGATGAAGGGCGCCACCATTGCCCATGCCAAGCAGCGCAAGCACACCACGCGCTACATCGGCCTGACCGAGCCGGGCATCATCGCCGCCGAGTCGCCGAACCCGATCGTGAACCACCTGGTGATCATGCCGGACATCGAGAAGCGTCTCGAAGCGTTCGTGCGCATCGGCCACGGCATCATCGTGTTCGCCGGGGGCGTCGGCACCGCCGAAGAGATCCTGTACCTGCTCGGCATCCTGCTGCGCGAGGAGAACAAGGACCTGCCGTTCCCGCTGATCCTGACCGGCCCGACCGTGGCCGCGCCGTACTTCGAGCAGATCGACCGCTTCATCCGCCTGACCCTGGGCGATGCCGCGGCCGAGCGCTACCAGATCATCATCGGTGACCCGGTGGCGGTCGCCAGGCAGATGTCGGCCGGCATCAAGCGCGTGCGCGAACACCGCCTGGTGCAGAAGGATTCGTTCTTCTTCAACTGGTCCATCGAGATTCCGTGGGAGTACCAGCAGCCGTTCGTGCCGACCCACGAAGCGATGGCCGCGCTGGACCTGCACCACGGGCGCCCGCCGCACGCACTGGCGGCGGACCTGCGCCGCGCGTTCTCCGGCATCGTCGCCGGCAACGTGAAGGAAGACGGCATGCGCCGGATCGAGCAGTTCGGCCCGTTCGAGATCCACGGCGACGCCGACATGATGCAGGCCCTGGATGAACTCCTGCGCGCCTTCGTCGAGCAGCGCCGGATGAAGATCTCGGGCGAGTACCAGCCCTGCTACCGGGTGCTGGCCTGAGAGCGTGGGGTGGCCGGGTCGGGAGCCCGCGCCACCCCCGCCCAACCGTACGGGTGTCAACGGTTTGACGCCCGTCGCCTCCGGGCGACCGTTCGTCCTGCTGTCGCTTGCCGCCGGGCGGCGGGGCGTCCATTGTCCGTGTCATCACGCTGGGGAGCGTCCCATGTCTTTACGCCTGTCCAAAGGCTTCACACTGATCGAGCTGATGGTCACCATCGTGGTGGTCGGGGTGGTGGCTGCCATCGCCTTTCCGAACTTCCAGAACCTGATCCGTTCCAACCGGATCGCCACCGCGCACAACGAGCTGATCGGCCTGGTCAACCTGGCCCGCAGCGACGCGATCCGCAACAACCAGGGGGGCGCGGTCTGCGGCAGCAGCACCGGCACCAGTTGCGACGGCAAGTGGGCGGTAGGGATGCTGGCCTTCAGCGACACCAATGGCGACGCAGCCTTCAGCAACTCCGAAACCGTGCTGCGCTACGCGTCCATCAACAGCGCCCTGGCGGTGACCGGCCCCAGTGACATGATCGCGTTCGACGGGCGCGGCCGCCGCCGTAACGGCAGCGATCAGGAAGTCACCCTGCGTCCGGCGAAGTGCGACAACCAGCCGTTGCAGAGCACGATGACCATCAACGCCTCCGGACAGGTCACCACCGTCAAGGGACCCTGCAAATGATCCGCACCCCGTACCGTCCGCGCAGCCTCCAGCGCGGCTTCAGCCTGCTCGAGGTGCTCGTCGCCGTGGTGGTGCTGGCGTTTGGGCTGCTTGGCTTTGCGCTGCTGCAGACCATGAACGTGCGCTACGTGCAGAGCGCCAACTACCGCACCCAGGCCACCAACCTGGCCTACGACCTCACCGAACAGATGCGCAGCAATCGCCATTCGTCGGAGTGGTACAGCAACGCCACGTTCGCGTCGGGCAGCAAGACGGCCGCCGGCGTGTGCGCGCGGCCGATCAACACCGTCACCGTGGAACAGAACATCGCGCGCTGGCAGTGCCAGGTGGTCAAGGCACTGGGCGACAACGCTGCAGCCAACGTCACCGTCGCCAACGGCGTGGCCACGGTCGAGATCAGTTGGGCCGACGAGCGCTGGAGCAAGACCGCGCCGGACGCCGCCACCACCTTCCGCACCCAGACCCAGCTATGAAAGGTCCGCTCATGTTCCGCAGCCGCCAGGCAGGTCTGTCCCTGATCGAACTGATGATCTCGCTGGTCATCGGCCTGATCCTGATGCTGGGCATCACCCAGGTCTTCATCGCGTCCCATTCGGCCTCGCGGCTTTCAGAGGGCGTGGCCCGCGCGCAGGAAAACGGCCGTTTCGCGCTGGATTTCCTCGAGCGCGACATCCGCATGGCCGGGCACATGGGCTGCGTGAATGACCAGGCCCATTTCATCAAGGAGACCGGCCTCCCGCGGAACAACATGTTGGCCACCACCGCCACGGGCGGCGGCAGTCCATTGGACTTCAGCGTGGCCATCCAGGGCTACGAAGCCGCCGGTACCGCGCCGACGAATACCCTCAATGTGGGCGCCGGAACCGTGCCGGCCAACCTGCCGGCGACCATCAGTGGCCTGACCCCGGCGCCGATGGCCGGCAGCGACATCCTGGTGCTGCGGTTCCTGGCGCCGGAAGGTGTGCCGGTCACCGCCATCAGCGGCCAGGAGCTCACGCTCACCTCGGATCGCTGGCAGCGCCTGACCGAAGGCGGGATCGCCGCCCCGACCATGTTTGGCATTGCCAACTGTGACAACGTTGACGTGTTCGCCGGCACGTTGGCGTCCAACAAGATTACCGCCGGCACCGTGGACCTTACCCGCTATGCGCCGCAGCCCGAACCCACGCAGGTCTACCGCGCGGAGTCGATGGTCTATTACATCGGCGCCGGTACCAACGGTCCTGGTCTGCGCCGCGCGCGCGCCAACTCGGCCGGCGTGTATGCCATCAATGAAGAGCTGGTCGAGGGTATCGAGAACCTGCAGTTGATGTACGGGCTGGATTCGACGGCCGTGATCGCCGGCGCGACAGCACCCAGCGGCTACATCAGCGTGCAGAACGTGGCCTCCGGCGTCACCACCGCAGCCAATGCAACCGGCGCGGGACAGTGGCGGCGGGTGGGCCTTGTGCAGGTCGGGCTGGTCGCGCGCAGCGCCGATCGGGCCGGCACCAATGCCAACTCAAAGCCCACCGACGCGTCCGCCGCGCTCGGGGTGCTGGGCGTGAATTACAACCAGGATGCCGCTACCGATGGGCGGTATCGCACCGCCTATGAAGTAAGCGTTGCCCTGCGCAACCGTCTGTTCGGGAACTGACCATGAACCGTTCGCCCCGTTACCGTCCTTGCCCGGCCCCCCGCCAAGAGCGCGGTGCCGTGCTGTATGTGGCACTGATCATGTTGCTGCTGCTCGCCCTGATCGGGGTGGCCGGCATGCAGGTGGCCGGCATGCAGGAAAAAATGGCCTCCAATTACCGCGCCGCGAACCGCTCCTTCCAGAACACCGAAGGCGCCGTGCGTAACGTGGAAGATGCCGTGGAGGCGATCACCGATCGTGAAGCGCCGCCCAGCAACAGCCTCGTCGCCGACGCCACCAGCATCACCCAGAACTGCGAAGACGGGTTCGATCCGGTCAAGTGGGGCAGGGACCTGGCCAAGGACAATGCCGCCGCGCCGGCGGTGCGCGTGCGCCAGATCGACCAGTGTGGCGGACCGGGCGCCAATTCAAACGACCAGGGCCTGCCGATCGACAACGCTACGGCCACTTTCCAGATCACCGCGTATGCGGCCGACGACACGACAAACCCGACGTCGCGCTCGGTCATCGACACTATTTTCAAGCTCTGAGGAACGCGGCCATGGCTTCGCGCAGATTCAAGTGGACGGCCGCCGGTTCGGCGGTGGCAGTAATCGGCCTGGCATTGGTGGGCTACAACCTGATTGCCGCGCAGGGGCAGGGCATCCTCGCCCAGAAGCCGCTGAACATTCCGGCAGACACCACGCCGGCCTTCATCATGGCCGTGGATGACTCCGGCTCGATGACGTTCCAGACTCAGTTCCCGGGCCAGGACGGCGAGGGCTGCTGGAACAACGCCCGGCAGAGCTTCTTCGACGCAAACGGTGCGCTGAACACCACGGGCAATACCTGCGACTACTTCTATCTGATGCCGGGGCCGCGCATCAACGGCAATTACTACGGGCTGCCGCCGTTCGATTCGCTGGGCTTCGCCCGCTCCGCGCAGTACAACCCGACGTACTTCAATCCGACGATCAAGTACGAGCCGTGGAAGGATGACAAGGATGCCTCGTTCAACGACTCCGTGCCGTCCGCGGCCCGCCTCGATCCCAAGCCGACCGGTGCCACCACGACGGTCAACCTGACCAGCAACTACTATGGCACCGAGACGTTCCGCCTCCTGAACAACATGACGTACCCGGCGGGCGCCTACATCAATGGCACGACGTACCGCAATGCGGGGACATGGAGCGGCGGCACGACGGACGCGCGCGTCCAATACTGGCCGGCAACCTTCTACATCAAGGTGGTCAACGGTACAAGCGATCCCTACCCGCAGCTCAACGGCGCCAACGCGTATGCGAATGCGACCCGCGTCCAGGTGAACAACGCGTGTGGCACCGGTTGCGCCATGTGGAAGTACACGCTTCCTGCCGATAATGGCGACGCGGGCTCGAAGAATTTCGCCAACTGGTTCACCTACTACGGCAACCGCAACCGCGCGATGATCGCCGGCATGACGCGCTCGCTGTCCAATGTGGCCAACCTGCGCGTGGGCTACTTCCGCATCAACCAGAATGGCAGCTACGACACGGCGGCCAAGCGCCTGCCCATGCGCAAACTGAGTGTCGACACCGAGCGCAAGGCGCTGTTCGACGAGATGCTGGCCCTGCCGGCCAGTGGTGGTACGCCTAACCGGCAGGCCGTCTATTCGGCGACGCAGCAGTTCACTCGCACCGATGATGCAGCCCCCGTACTGGAGGTCTGCCAGAAGAATGCGGTGATGCTGTTCACCGACGGTTTCAGCAATGGTGGCACCAAGACCGTCGGCAACAACGACCAGGGCATGGGTGCGCCGTTCACGGACGGCTACTCCGACACGATGGCCGACATCGTCTCGAAGTACTACAACAACATCAACGGCGCGGCCCCGCTCCGTCCTGATTTCACGGCAGGCCAGGTGCCGGTGCCGGCAGCCTGCAAGACCGGCACGCCGGATCCGCAGCTGGACTGCCAGGCCAATCTTCACCTGAATTTCTATGGCGTCACCCTGGGCGCGCGCGGCAATCTGTTCAACCCGGACAATCCGCAGAACGCCTATACCACCCCGGCGATCTACAACAACTGGCCGGCGTGGGAGAACGATGCGCGCAGCACCGTAGACGACATCTGGCACGCCGCCGTCAATACCCGTGGCGAGTACATCAATGCCCGCACGCCAGCGGAAATCACCGACGCCATGCGCCGCGTGCTGTCCGCGGTGACGGCCGGTTCCTCGCCCTCCGGCGGCACCGGCTTCAGTGGAGCGCGCATCGGCGCAGGCTCGCTGAGCGTCAGTCCGTACTACGAGTACACCAACGAAGGCACCGACTGGTTCGGCAAGCTGACGGCCACCAAGCTCTCGGTCGATCCGACCACGCGTGCCGTGGTGCAGACGCCGTTCTGGGAAGCCAGTGCGCAGTTGCCGGGCGCGTCCGCCCGCAAGATTTTCTTCACCAAGAATGGCAAGACCCAGGAGTTCACCTCTGGCAACGTGACGCTCGACGATCTGTGCCTGAAGCCGGGGCTGTACCCTGACATGTCGATCTGTGGCGCGACCAAGGAACTGACGGACCGCAACATCGATGTTGCGGCGGCCGTCAATTACCTGCGCGGCGACACCTCGCGTGAAGTACGCAATGGCGGCAATCTGCGCGACCGCACCACCCGGCTGGGTGACATCGTCACCTCCACGCCGTTCGTCAGTTCGCCAGGCGACGACTATGGTTATCGTCGCCTGGCGGACACGACGCTGAGCAAGGCGTACGCGGACTACCTGCTCTACAAGGCGGACAAGGCCAACTACATGGTCTACGTGGGCGCCAATGACGGCATGCTGCACGCGTTCAACGGTGGCATGAATGTCAAGGGCGAGACGGTCTCCGGTGGCGGCAGCGAAGCCTTCGCCTACATTCCCAATACCGCGCTTGGGCACATGGCCAACCTGCTGTACCGCGCTGAACCGGAGAAGAAGACCTCCCAGAAGTTCCAGCACCGGTACTACGTGGACGGGCAGATCGCCGTCGGCGATACCTGGTACGGTACGGGCTGGCATACCACCCTGGTGGGTGCCTCCGGTGCCGGTGGTCGCGGTGTATTCGCCCTGGACGTAACCGCTGGCTCCGCCTTCAACGCGAACCGGAAATTGTGGGAAATCAGCGACCTTGATTCCACTCTGACGGCCACGGTGCGGAACAACATCGGCTTCGTGCTGGCCAAGCCGGTGATCGTGCCGGTCAAGGTGGGCACTGATGTGTCGTGGAAGGCTATCTTCGGCAACGGCTTCAACAGCGCCAGCGGCAAGGCGGTGCTGTTCGTCGTCGATATCGCGGACGGCAAGACGACGATGATCGAAGCGGTCGAGACCGGCACGGGCGTTCCCTCGGGCAGCAACGGCCTGGGCAGCATCGTGGTGGTTGACCGCTGGGGCGGCACCGACCAGAACGTTCGCTCCCGCGATGGTATTTCGGACACCGTGTACGGTACCGACCAGAAGGGAGCGGTGTGGAAGTTCGACCTGCGCGACATGACGAAAAAGCCGAGCATGCCGTTGTTCACCAGCCTGCCTTCGGTCGACAAGGGGCTTACGGTACGCCAGCCGATCACCGGCGGCATCACCACCGGAACTGGCCCGAACGGCGGGCTGATGCTGTACTTCGGCACCGGCAGCTTCTCGTTCAATGACGATACCCGCGACAACTCGAAGCAGAGCATCTACGCGGTGAACGATACCAATGTCGGCGAGGTCACCAGTACGGTTACCCGCAGCAACCTGGTGGGACGGAGCGTGACGACGACGGGTGACGAGCGGACCCTGGTCGCCATTGGCGCTACCCCGTCCGGCGCCCGTGGGTGGTATGTCGACCTGCCGGTCAGCTCCCTCAAGGATGGCCTGAGTGAGCGCGTTGTCGGCAATCCTTCGCTGGCCAACGGTATCGTCAGCCTCTCCACATACGCGCCGCAGCCCTCGACCTCGGGTGGTTGCGCCGCCACGGGCATCAACTGGTTCTTCGGCCTCAACCCGCTGACAGGTGAGGGTGCGCTGGGCCGCGCCACCCTGAATTCACCGGGCGGTACCGGGTATGCGGTCGGAACCGCCGGGCTCCGCAACAAGGGCACGGGCAGTGCGCCCGTGCTCAACAACTCCCCGTTCGCGCTGCCGCGCGTGCCGGTGGCTTCGCTGGGCGGTGGCGGTGGCGGTGGTGGCGGCGGTGGCAGCAGTGGGCCCGCACCTTCGCCTCCGGGCGGGGCGGGCTGCTACATGGGCTACCCCAATGGTCCTGACATCGTCTACGTTCCCTATCCGTGTGGTCGCCAATCGTGGAGGCAGATCCTGTGAGCACGCTTTCTTTCCCGCAGGGGCGCCGTCCGCGCAAGGTCGCCGGCTTCACCCTGATCGAGCTGATGATCACCATCGCGGTGATCGCCGTGCTCGCCTCCATTGCCTATCCGTCCTACACGGCCCAGGTGCGCAAGTCCAAGCGCGCCGCGGCCAAGGCCGAACTGGTGGAGTACGCCCAGCGTGCCGAGCGTCAGCACACGCTCAACAACAGCTACACGAACTTCAAGTTCGTGGAAAACAGCGGCACCACCATCGCCTCGCCGCGTGATGGCAGCACGGCGATGTACCAGGTGACCTTTGCCTCGACCGCTGCCAACGCGTTCACGATCACGGCGGTTCCGCAGGGCGACCAGGGCAAGGACCCCTGCGGCACCCTCTCGGTGAACCAGGCGGGCGTGAAGAGCCCGGCCAACACCAGCGCGCTGGATTGCTGGTAAGCCGTTGCCGGATGTTGCAACGCCACGAATGAAGGTCTAGAATTCGCGTCCCCGCCCGAATAGCTCAGCCGGTTAGAGCACTTGACTGTTAATCAGGGGGTCGTTGGTTCGAGTCCAACTTCGGGCGCCAGTTTCTGCAGAAGCCGCGAGCAATCGCGGCTTTTGTCGTTTCTGTACCGCCGGTGCGGCCCGCTCTCAGTGCGGGCAGGCAAGGAGTCCGTGATGGCGGGTCGCGCGGGTGCGCCCGACGTTGTTCACCACGACCGCGCCATGCAGCCGCTCCCGCACACAGATGCGCACCGTCAACGGACTGCCGCCACTGCGCCCGTCGGCCTGGAAGCGCAGGCGGATGCGCTCCTGGCTTGAGCGCGCGCTGATGCTCGCGTCGCGGTAGCCCGGGCGGTACTGCAGGACATCCTCCGGCGCAGGCGACAGCGTGCCAGCCCCTTGGTCAAGGTGGATCAACCAGCCGCGGCTCCAGTCGCTGCCGCACTGGCGACCCTCCGCGCTGGGGCATACCGCTACCGGCTCGAACCGGGTGATCGCGGTGCTGCGCGCACTGTTGAACACTGACACCAGCTGCATGCGCAGCATGTCCGCGCGCAGGCGGCTGACCCCAGCGCCCAGCGACGGCAACGCAACGGCGCAGAGCGCGGCCACGATGGCCAGCACGCCGACCAGCTCGAGCAGGGTCCAGCCAGGTGTGCGGGAGGGGCGGGCAGGGCGGTGCATGGGTGCCTCCGGGCGGCAAAGCGCCACCGTGCCCTGCCGACCCGGACCACGGCATCGGCGGAATCCACTCGCAGCGGTAGGCCATACCCTCAGCCGGCCGTCACCCAACCCCCCGCTATAATGGAAGGCCCGGTCTATGGCGGCACCATGAGCGATCGCTTCGAACTTGTATCTCCGTACTCCCCGGCCGGTGACCAGCCGGCGGCGATCGAGAAGCTGACCGCCAACTTCGAGGCCGGCATCGCCAAGCAGACCCTGCTGGGCGTGACCGGCTCGGGCAAGACCTACACCATTGCCAACGTCATCCAGCGGGTGCAGAAGCCCACGCTGGTAATGGCGCCGAACAAGACCCTGGCCGCGCAGCTGTACGGCGAGTTCAAGGCGTTCTTCCCGCACAACGCGGTGGAGTACTTCGTCAGCTACTACGACTACTACCAGCCAGAAGCCTACGTGCCGTCGTCGGACACCTTCATCGAGAAGGACAGTTCGATCAACGAGCACATCGAGCAGATGCGGCTGGCCGCGACCAAGACCCTGCTGTCGCGCCCGGATGCGATCGTGGTGGCCACCGTCTCGGCGATCTACGGCCTGGGTGCGCCCGAGGACTACCTGTCGCTGCGGTTGATCCTGTCCACCGGCGAGCGCATCGACCAGCGCGACCTGATCAACCACCTCACCCAGCTGCAGTACACCCGCAACGAGTACGAACTGCACCGCGGCACGTTCCGCGTGCGCGGCGAGGTGATCGACATCTTCCCGGCCGAATCGGACAGCGAAGCGGTGCGCATCGAGCTGTTCGACGGCGAGGTGGAGCAGATCAGCATGTTCGATCCGCTCACCGGCGAGAGCCTGCGCCGCCTGCAGCGCTACACCGTGTACCCCAAGACCCACTACGCCACCACGCGCGAGCGGGTGCTGTCGGCGGTGGATACGATCAAGGCCGAGCTCAAGGTGCGGCTGGAGCAGCTGTACGAACAGAACAAGCTGGTGGAAGCGCAGCGGCTGGCGCAGCGCACCCAGTTCGACCTGGAAATGATGGCCGAGGTCGGCTTCTGCAACGGCATCGAAAACTATTCACGCCATCTCACCGGCAAGGCCGCCGGCGAGCCGCCGCCGACCCTGTTCGACTACCTGCCGCCGGATGCGCTGCTGGTCATCGACGAATCGCACGTGACCATTCCGCAGATCGGCGCGATGTACAAGGGCGACCGCTCGCGCAAGGAAACCCTGGTGGAATTCGGCTTCCGACTGCCGTCGGCGCTGGACAACCGCCCGCTGCGCTTCGAGGAATGGGAAGCGCGCTGCCCGCGCAGCATCTACGTGTCCGCCACCCCGGGGCCGTACGAGCTGCGCGAAGCGGCCGATGAGATCACCGAGCTGGTGGTGCGCCCGACCGGCCTGATCGACCCGGTGGTGGAGATCCGCCCGGTGGGCACGCAGGTCGATGACCTGATGAGCGAGGTCAACGAGCGCATCAAGCTGGGCGACCGCGTGCTGGTCACCACGCTGACCAAGCGCATGGCCGAGAACCTCACCGAGTACCTCACCGAACACGGCATCCGGGTGCGCTACCTGCACTCGGATATCGACACGGTCGAGCGCGTGGAGATCATCCGCGACCTGCGCCTGGGCAAGTTCGACGTGCTGGTCGGCATCAACCTGCTGCGCGAAGGCCTGGACATGCCCGAAGTGTCGCTGGTGGCGATCCTGGACGCGGACAAGGAAGGCTTCCTGCGTTCGACCGGGTCGCTGATCCAGACCATCGGCCGTGCCGCACGCAACCTGCGCGGCAAGGCGATCCTGTACGCGGACAAGATCACCCGTTCGATGCAGGCGGCGATCGACGAAACCGACCGCCGCCGTGCCAAGCAGGTGGAGTACAACGAAGCACATGGCATCGTGCCCAAGTCGGTGCTGCGCCCGATCGTGGACGTGCTGGAAGGCGCGCGCTCGGACGCGGCGGAGAAGGAAGCACGGGGCAAGGGCAAGGGGCGGGGTGGCCGGGTGGCCGAGGAGGCGGTGGACTACCGCACCCTGGAACCGGCCCAGATCGCCAAGCGCCTGCAGGCGCTGGAGCAGCAGATGTACCAGCACGCCCGCGATCTGGAGTTCGAAGATGCCGCACGCGTGCGCGACCAGATCCGCAAGCTGAAGGAGGCCAGCCTGGGCTGAACAACGCGTTGTGAAATACCTTCACAAAAGTGTTGCTCTTCACACCCGACGTCCGTAATATACGCGGCCTGCACCGACGCAATTGCAGCGGCGCAGCGAGACAAACGGGCGGTTAGCTCAGCGGTAGAGCACTACCTTGACATGGTAGGGGTCACAGGTTCGAACCCTGTACCGCCCACCACTCCAGTCCCAGCGACTGCGGTGGAACAACAGAAAAGCCGGCCATCAGGTCGGCTTTTTTGCGTTGTGGGCTCCGCATCAGTGGCGCTTCCCGACGACACGTTCCACACCCGCCTGATGGCGACCGCGTCGCCGCCGGCCAAGCATGCAGGTTCCCGCGCGTGGTGGCCTGCATGTCGTTTCTGTCGGACGTCCTCTCCCGTTTGTTTCCGGCTCCGTTGCCCCTGTTCGGCAAGGCGTGTTCGGCTGCACTGCTGGCCGGTGTTTGCGGTGTCGTGTTTTCGCCAGTGCTGTTGCCCCGGATGCCGGTGTGGTGCGCGCTGCTCGTCGGAGCGGGCGTCTGGTTGGGATGGCCGCGTGCACGGTGGTGCGGCGCTGCGCTGGCCGGGATCGGCTGGGTAACCCTGCACGCCCATGCCGGACTGGCCCTGCAGTTGCCCGCGGATGCCGCGCCTGCGGACCACGTGCTGCGCGGCCGGGTAGTGGACCTGCCACAGCATGGAGCGCGCAGCACCCGCTTCCGGCTCCGCGTGGATGACGATGCGGCGATGCCCGCGCACCTGCGTGGGCGCGAGCTGGCGCTCGCCTGGTATGACGTCACTGCGGCGAAAGCCCGTGCCCGCGTGCCTGGAACCGAACTGGCGCTGCGCTACTCGCTTCGCGCCGGTGCACGCTGGCAGCTCCCTGCGCGGCTTCGTCCACCGCGTGGATTGCGCAATCCCGCTGGCTTCGACGCCGAGCGGCATGCGCTGCTGCAGCGCTTGACCGGTACGGGGCACGTGCGCGCGCCGGCGATGGCCTTGGGCGAGCCGGCCGGGTTGCCGGCGTGGCGCGAGCGCATGGCCGATGCCATCGCGGGACACGTGCCTGGCACCGGTGCCCGTTTCATCCAGGCGCTGGCGCTGGGCGACACCCGGGGGCTGGGGCAGGGCGACTGGGATGACCTGCGCGCGCTGGGCCTGACCCATCTGGTGGCGATCTCCGGGTTTCACGTCGGGCTGGTCGCCGGGTTTGCGGCATGGCTCGCGGCGCTGGCGTGGCGCGCGCTTCCCGGGCTGGGGCGCTACTGGCCACGGCCGTTGGCAGCCGCACTGGCGGCCGTTGCCGGCGCCGCGCTGTATGCGGCGGTGGCGGGCTTCGCGTTGCCCACGGTGCGGACGGTGCTGATGATCGCGGTGGTCGCCGCTGCACGCTGCGTGCGGCGACCGACCACGGTCGGCCAGGCGTTGGCGCTGGCGGCGCTGGTGGTGCTGCTGGTCGATCCGCTGTCGGTACTGGCCCCCGGGTTCTGGCTGAGCTTCGCCGGCGTGCTGTGGCTGGTCTGGTGCCTGCCGGGCCGCGATGTCCATTGGCTGCGGACGTTCCTGGCCGCGCAGGGCGTGGCCACCCTGGCGCTGCTGCCGCTGACCGTGGCCCTGTTCGGGCAGGCCTCGCGGGCGGGGCCGCTGGTCAACCTGCTGGCCATTCCGTGGTGGAGCCTGGTGGTGGTGCCGTTGGCGCTGCTCGGCACCGGGCTTGAAGCCCTGTTCGATGGGGCGGGGCGTTGGCCCTGGCGTGGGGCGGCCGCCTGTTTCGACGCGAGCTGGTGGCTGTTCGGGGCACTGGCGCGCCAGCCGTGGGCGCTGTGGTGGGCGACCCAGGCGGGTGTTACGGCGGTGCCGCTGGCGGTGCTCGGGGTGTTCTGGCTGCTGCTGCCGCGCGCCGCCGGCATGCGCCTGCCGGCGCTGCTGCTGTGCCTGCCGCTGCTGTGGCCCGCGCGCGACCGGCCCGCGCCCGGCGAGGTCGAGCTGCTGGTGATGGACGTGGGGCAGGGCCTGGCCGTGTGGGTGCGCACCCGGCACCACCGGTTGCTGTACGACGCCGGTCCGGCCGCCGAGGGAGGATTCGATGCCGGCGAACGGATCGTCGTGCCGACCCTGCATGCGCTGGGCGAGGCCGGGCTGGACCGGGTGTTGCTCAGCCACGGCGACCGCGACCATGCCGGCGGCATGCCGGCCGTGCGGCGCGCCTTCCATGCCCCGCCACTGCAGGCGCCACCCGGTGCGGTGCCCGGTGCCGGGCTGCGCTGCAGCCGGGGCGAGCGCTGGCGTTGGGACGGGGTGGACTTCACTGTCCTGCACCCCCCGCCGGACATGGACTACGCCGGCAACGCCAGCAGCTGCGTGCTGCGCATCCAGTCCGCCCACGGCGTGGTGCTCCTTACCGGCGACATCGGCCAGCGCGAAGAGGCCGCGCTGGTCGCCACGGTGCCCGCCGCGCTTCGCGCCGACGCGGTGCTGGTGGCGCACCACGGCAGTGCCGGCTCATCCGGTGCGGAATGGGTGCAGGCGGTGTCGCCGCGCCTGGCCCTCGTCTCGGCGGGGCATGGCAACCGGTTCGGCCACCCGCGCCGGGACGTGGTGCAGCGCTGGCAGGGCGCCCCCGCCGAAGTGCTGAACACCGCCGAGAGCGGCGCGCTGCGCCTGTGGCTGGGCGGGGAGGGGCTGCAGGTGCGCGAACAGCGTCTTTTCGAACGCCGTTGGTGGGATGCCGCGGAGCGGGCGCGGTCGGCTGCTATCCTATCGGCGGTCATACAGGCGGCCAATGGGCCGGAGGGTTGAAACGTGTGGGAACTGGTCAAGGCCGGTGGCTGGCCGATGGTGCCGCTGCTGCTGTTGGGCGTACTGGCTTTGGCAATCGTCCTGGAGCGTTTCTGGACCTTGCGGCGTAACGAGGTCCTGCCCCCGGGGCTGGGCCAGGAAGTGCGCAACTGGGCCGCGCGCGGCAAGCTCGATCCGAATCACATCCAGTCGCTGCGCGCCAACTCGCCGCTTGGCGCGCTGCTGGCCGTGGCGCTGGAGGCGCGCAATCGTCCGCGCGACCAGATCCGCGAACGCATCGAAGATGCCGGCCGCCATCTGGTACACCGCATGGAGCGGTTCCTGAACGCGCTGGGCACGATCGCATCGGCCGGCCCGCTGCTGGGCCTGCTCGGTACCGTGGTGGGCATGATCCAGATGTTCCTGGGCATCCTCGACCACGGCGTAGGCGATGTGAACCAGCTGGCCGGCGGCATCGGCAAGGCGCTGGTGTGCACCGCCACCGGCATGATCGTGGCGATCCCGGCGTTGATGTTCCATCGCTACTTCAAGGGCCGCATCGGCGGTTACGTGATCGAGATGGAAATGGAGGCCTCGGCCCTGCTCGATGCACTGGACGGCCGCCCCGGCGTCATGAACGCGGCACCGCGCGCCGGCACCGCGCCGGCAGCCGGCGCCGCGCCCGTCACGGCCAAGGGCTGACGGATGCGCATCCGCAACGACCGGGTCCAGGACGAGGTGCACATCGATCTGGTGCCCCTGATCGACGTCATCCTCGTGCTGATCATCTTCTTCGTGGTCACCACCACCTTCGACGCGCGCTCGACGCTGCAACTGCAGCTGCCGACCGCCAGCCAGCAGGACACCACCGAGCCGCCGCGCTCGCTGAGCGTGTTGGTCAACGCCGAGGGGCGTTACTTCATCAACGACCAGGAAGTGCTGCGCACCGACGTGGAATCGGTCAAGCAGACCATTGCCGCCGTCGCCGGCACCGACCGTGAGCAGACCGTGCTGCTGCGCGCCGATGCCCGCACCCCGTACCAGGCCGTAGTGACCGCCCAGGATGCCCTGGGCCAGCTCGGTTTCCGCCGCATCGCCATCGCTACCGCGCCGGAGGTGCGTCCATGAGTAAACAACACGCGCCGGTCTGGCCGATCTACAAACGCCTGCTGGGCTACACCCGCGCCTACTGGGTGTTCATGGTGGCCGCCGTCATCGCGATGGTGGTCGAAGCCCTGGCCGGCTATCACTTCACCAAGCTGATGGAACCGCTGGTCAACCGCGGCTTCGTCAACCCCGAGCCGCGCATGGCGGTGATCCTGCCGCTGACCATCCTCGGGCTGTTCATGATGCGCAGCCTGGCCACCCTGGTCAGCGATTACGCGCTGGCCCGCACCGGCCGCAGCGTGGTGCGCGACCTGCGCGAGCAGGTGCTGTCCAAGTACCTGCACCTGCCGTCGTCGCACTTCGACAGCGAAGCCACGCCGGTGATGGTCAGCCGCCTGAACTACGACACCGAGCAGGTCACCCAGGCCAGCGCCGATGCGCTCAAGACCCTGGTCGCCGACACCCTGACCATCATCGCCATGCTGGTGGTGATGCTGCAGATGAGCGTCAAGGTGACTGTCGCGATGCTGGTGGTGGTGCCGCTGATCGGCGTGATCGTCTCGTTCGTGGGCAAGCGCTACCGTCGCATCAGCCGGGGCATCCAGGACGGCATGGGCAGCATGGCGCAGACCGCCGAGCAGTCGCTGGCCGCGCAGCAGGAAGTGAAGGTGCATGGCACCCAGGCGCACGAGATCTCGCGTTACTCGCGGCTGGCCAACCGCATGCTCGGCCTGAACATGAAGGTGGAAACCACCCGCGCGCTGGCCTCCAGCACCGTGCAGTTCCTGGCCGCCCTGGCGCTGGCCGTGATCGTGTGGGTGTCCACCCGCGAAGCGCTAGCCGGGCGCTTGAATGCGGGCCAGTTCATGGGCCTGATGACCTCGATGATGGCCATCATTCCGTCGCTGCGCCGCCTGACCAGCGTGCAGACCTCTATCTCGCGCGGCGTGGCCGCCGCCGAGCGCCTGTTCGGCATCCTCGACCTGCCGGTCGAGCGCGACGAAGGCAGCACCCGCGCCAAGCGCGTCCGTGGCGAGCTGTCGTTCCAGCACGTGATGCTGCGTTACCGCGAAGACACCGGCATCGCGCTGGACGACATCACCTTCGATGCCAAGCCGGGCACCGTGACCGCCATCGTCGGCCGCTCAGGCAGTGGCAAGACCAGCCTGATCCGGCTGGTGCCGCGTTTCTATGAGCCCAGCGGCGGGCGCATCCTGCTCGATGGCGTGCCGCTGGACGACTACCCGCTGGCCGACCTGCGCCGCCAGGTGGCGATGGTGGGGCAGAAGGTCATGCTGTTCGACGATACCGTGGGCGCCAACATCGCCTACGGCATGGATGCCAGCGAGGACCAGATCCGCGCGGCCGCCGAAGCGGCCAATGCGTGGGAGTTCATCGAACGCATGCCGCAGCAGCTGCAGACCCCGGTGGGCGAGAACGGTGCGCTGCTGTCCGGCGGCCAGCGCCAGCGCCTGGCGATCGCCCGCGCGATCCTGCGCGACGCGCCGGTGCTGATCCTCGACGAAGCCACCGCCGCGTTGGACAACGAATCGGAGCGGCTGGTGCAGGATGCCCTGCAGCGCCTGATGCCCGAGCGCACCACCCTGGTGATCGCGCACCGCCTGTCCACCATCGAACACGCCGACCAGGTGCTGGTGATGGACCACGGCCGCATCGTAGAGCGCGGCACCCACAGCGAACTGCTGGCACTGGGTGGGCTGTACGAGCACCTGCACAAGATGCAGTTCCGCGAAAGGCAGCCCTGATGGCGTCCAAGGGTTCCCAGACGCCATCGTACTGGTACGACGGCAGTGCGATTCCGTTCGCCGCACGCCTGCTGGCGCCGGTGTACGGCGCCGTGGTGGCGCTGCGCCGCGGGCTGTACCGGCGCGGTTGGCGCAAGCGTCATGCCCTGCCGGTGCCGGTGATCGTGGTCGGCAACGTGACTGCCGGCGGCACCGGCAAGACCCCGCTGACCATCGCCCTGGTGGACCGCCTGCGTGACGCGGGCTGGAAACCGGGCGTGGCCAGTCGCGGGTACGGGCGCGAAGAGGCCAAGGTGCCGCGCTGGGTCGAGGCAAGTACGCCGACCGCGCTGGGCGGCGACGAACCGGTGCTGATCGCCTGGAAAACCGGCGTGCCGGTGCGGGTCGATGCCGACCGCGTGGCGGCCGGCAAGGCGCTGGTCGAAGCCGGCTGCAACATCATCGTCTGCGACGACGGCCTGCAGCACTATCGGCTGGCACGCGACATCGAAATTGAAGTGGTCGACGCACAGCGCCGCTACGGCAACGGCCGCTTGATCCCGGCCGGGCCGCTGCGCGAGCCCGCCGAGCGCGCGCGCGACTGCGACTTCCGCGTGGTCAACCTGGGCCAGGCCAGCGCCGATCCGTCCGCGCTCGCCTCGTGCGGTTTCGGCGAATGGGCGATGCAGCTGCATATCGACAGTGCACTACCGCTCAGCGGCGGCCGCGCCCGCGCGCTGTCGCACTTCCGTGGCCAGCGCGTGCATGCCGTGGCCGGCATCGCGCACCCGCAGCGCTTCTTCGACATGCTGCGCGCGCATGGCATCGGCGTGGTCCCGCATGCCTTCGCCGACCACCATGCCTACCAGGCCGCGGACCTGCGCTTTGGCAGCGAGCTGCCGGTGCTGATGACCGAAAAGGATGCGGTGAAGTGCAAGGCGTTCGCCAACGAATGGCATTTCTCGGTGCCGCTGTCGGCCGATCTTCCCGCCGCGTTCTGGGTCAACTTGCTGGACCGCGTGGATAAACTTAGAGGTCCCGCATGAGCCAGCCCGTCGATTTCGTCGTCGCCATTCCCGCGCGTTACGCCGCTTCGCGGCTGCCCGGCAAACCGCTGCGGCTGCTCGGCGGCAGGCCGCTGGTGCTGCACGTGGCCGAACGCGCGCTGCTGGCCGGCGCGCGCGAGGTCTGGGTGGCCACCGATGACGTGCGCATTGCCGATGCCCTGCAGGGCCTGGACGGCGTGCAGGTGGCGATGACCGCCGCCAGCCACGCTTCCGGTACCGACCGGCTGGCCGAATGCGCCCGCCAGGCCGGCTGGTCCGACGACACCGTGGTGGTGAACCTGCAGGGCGACGAGCCCTTCGCCCCGGCCGAGGGCATCCGCGCGGTGGCCGAAGCGCTGGTCTACAGCGGGGCCGCCATGGCGACCCTGGCCACGCCGGTGGAGGATGCGCAGACCCTGTTCGACCCGAACGTGGTCAAGGTGGTGCGCCAGCAGAACCTGGACGCGCTGTACTTCAGCCGCGCTCCGATTCCCTGGCACCGCGACGCCTTCGCGCAGTCGCGCGAGCGCCTCTCCGGCTCCCACTGGCTGCGCCACATCGGCATCTATGCCTACCGCGCCGGCTTCCTGCAGCAGTTCGCCGCCTTGCCGCCGGGCACGCTGGAACAGCTGGAATCGCTGGAGCAGCTGCGGGTGCTGGAGGCGGGCCACCGGTTGAGCGTGGCGCTGTCGCCGGCCGCCTTCCCGCCGGGGATCGATACCCCCGAGGACCTGGCGCGTGCCGAAGGCTGGTTGGCCCGCCGCGAAATTGACGGTGGCACGACGGTTGCATGACGCCCAGTCCGGCATAATCACCGCATGAACGTACAACCCGTCCAGGACCTGCCCGAGTTCGCCACGTGGCTCAATGCCGCGCCGACCACCCTGACCGAACTGCGCGGTCGCCCGGTGGTGCTGGCCTTCGTCAACGCTGCCTCGGTCTGGTGCGCGCACCGGCTGGCCGAGCTCGGCCAATGGCAGTCGCGCAACCCTGGCAAGCTGCAGGTGCTGGTGCTGCAGGTGCCGCGCTTCGACTTCGAGCGCGAACCGGAGCAGGCGCTGAAGCTGCTGCGCCGCCATGGAGTAACCGTGCCGGCGCTGCTGGATGCGGACTGGGACGGCTGGCGCCGGTTCAATATCACGGCGTGGCCGACCCTGGTCCTGCTGGACGCGCAGGGGCGCGAGGTTGACCGCCTGGTCGGCTTCGGCGACGAGCTGGACCGCGCGCTCAACAGCCTGTGCCAAGGGACGTCGAGTCCGCTCGATGTCGATGCCTCGCGGCAGCGCGAGCTGCATCCCGAACCGCGCCTGCCGATGCTGTTCCCGACCGCGCTGGCGGTAAGCACCGAGCGGTTGTACATCGCCGACAGCGGCCACCACCGCATCCTCGAATGCAGCCACGCCGGGCGGGTGCTTCGCCAGTTCGGGCTGGGCACCGCCGACATGATGGACGGCGGCCCGGGCGAGGCCGCGTTCAACCGGCCGCAGGGCCTGGCGTTGGAGCGCGAGTGGCTGTACGTGGCCGACACCGGCAACCACGCGCTGCGCCGGATCCACCTGCTGACCGGCCAGGTCGACACGCTGTGCGGCAATGGCCGCCCGGGCGACCCGCGCGAAGGCGCGGTGGGCGATCCCCGGCAGACGCCGCTGAACCACCCGCAGGGGCTGGCCGTGGCCGACAACCAGGTGCACATCGCCATGGCCGGCGACAACCGCATCTGGAGCTACCACCTGGGCCAGCGCACGCTGTCCTGGCGCGCCGGCTCCGGCGCCATGGACGAGCGCGACGGCAGTGGCCATCTGGCCGCGTTCGCGCAGCCGGCCGCGCTGGCGGCGGTGCAGCAGGTGCTGTACGTGTGCGACGCGCTCGGCTCGTCGATCCGGTCGATGCAGCTGCGTGGCGACCTGGTACAGACGCTGGTGGGGCAGGGGATGTGGGCGTTCGGCGACCAGGATGGCCCGCGCACCACTGCCCAGCTGCAGTACCCCCAGGCGATCGCGATGAGCCCGGATGCGCCCGTGCTGTGGATCGCCGATGCTGGCAACGGGCGCCTGCGCACGCTGCGCCTGGGGGGCGGCGAATTGAATACCGTGGAGCTGCCGCGGCGGCTGCATGGGCCGGCCGGCCTGGCGCTGGGCGGCGGGGCGGTGTGGATCGCCGAGACCGATGCCCACGCCGTACTGCGTTTCGACCCCGTCAGCGGCGTACTGAGCGACGTGCCGATCAGCGAATGACCCCGAATACCGCTCCGGCCTTCGATGGAAAGGCATTCGCGGCCCACCTGAGTACCGCGCCTGGCGTGTACCGCATGTACGCCGCCGACGACACCCTGCTGTATGTCGGCAAGGCACGCGCGCTGCGCAACCGCGTTGGCAGCTACTTCAACGGCGCGCCGAAGACCACGCGGATCATGTCCATGCTCTCGCAGGTCGCGCGCATGGACGTGACCGTCACCCGTTCCGAGGCCGAAGCGCTGCTGCTGGAAAACCAGCTGATCAAGTCGCTGACGCCGCGTTACAACGTCTCGCTGCGCGACGACAAGACCTATCCGCACGTGCTGCTGACCCGCGAAGACTGGCCGCGCATCGCGCTGCACCGTGGGCCGCGCGCGGTGCCGGGCCGGTATTTCGGTCCGTACCCGGGGGTGACCGCGGTGCGCGAAACCCTCAACCTGATGCACAAGCTGTTCAAGCTGCGCAGCTGCGAGGACAGCGTGTTCCGCAACCGCTCGCGGCCCTGCCTGCAGTACCAGATCGGCCGCTGCAGCGCGCCCTGCGTGGACCTGGTGGCCGCCGACGATTACGCCGAATCGGTGCGGCGTGCCTCGATGTTCCTGGAAGGCAAGAGCGACCAGCTGGCGCGCGAACTGGGCACGCAGATGCAGGCGGCCAGCGAAGCGCTGGAATTCGAGCAGGCCGCGCGCCTGCGCGACCTGGTCACCGCGCTGCGCAGCATGCAGACCCGCCAGTACGTGGATGGGCGCGCCGCCGACCTGGACGTGCTGGCCTGCGCCACCCAGGGCGCCAGTGCCTGCGTGATGCTGCTGGCGTTCCGCGACGGCCGCAACATGGGCACGCGGCCATTCTTCCCGCGCACCAATGGCGAAGAAAGCGCGGACGAAGTGCTGGGTGCCTTCGTGTCGCAGTACTACGCCGAACATTCGCCGCCGCGCGAGATCCTGCTGGACCGCGAGATTCCCGATGCCAGCCTGATCGAATCGGCGCTCAGCGCCTCGGCCGAGGCCAAGGTGCAGTTGAAGTGGAACGTGCGCGGCGAACGGGCCGGGTATGTCGAGCTGGCCAGCCGCAATGCGCAGATCACGCTGGTCAGCGAACTCACCAGCCGCAGTGCCCAGCATGCGCGCAGCGAAGACCTGCGGCAGATGCTGGGCCTGGCCGAGCAGGTCAAGCGCGTGGAGTGCTTCGACATCAGCCACACCATGGGCGAAGCCACCGTGGCGTCGTGCGTGGTGTTCGACGCCAGCGGTCCGGTGCGCAGCCAGTACCGCCGCTTCAACATCAGCGGCATCGAGCCCGGCGATGACTACGCCGCCATGCGCCAGGCCATCGACCGCCGGTTCCGCCGCGCGGTGGAAGAAGAAGGCGTGCTGCCGGACCTGCTGCTGATCGACGGCGGCGCCGGCCAGTTGGCGCAGGCGCAGGCCGCGCTGGCCGACCTCGGGGTGGAAGGGGTGATGCTGGTGGGCGTCGCCAAGGGCGTGGAGCGTCGCGCCGGGCACGAGGCGCTGGTGATGCCCGATGGCCGCGAGCTGCGTCCGGGCGCGGCGTCCCCGGCGCTGCAGTTCATCCAGCAGGTCCGCGACGAAGCGCACCGGTTTGCGATCACCGGCCATCGCGGCCGCCGCCAGAAGGCGCGCATGACCAGCAAGCTGGAGGACATTCCCGGCATCGGGCCGCGCCGTCGCGCCAGCCTGCTGAAGCATTTTGGTGGACTGGTCGGCCTGAAAGCGGCCGGCGAAGCGGAAATCGCCAAGGTGGAGGGCATCAATGCTGCCCTCGCCGCACGCATCTACGCTAACCTACATGGACTGCCCACGCCTCCTGTGGCCGGCGAGTAGAGAGACGCAATGAAGTTGACCCTCCCCACCTGGCTGACGCTGCTGCGGATCGTGATGATCCCGGTGCTGGTGCTGGTGTTCTACCTTCCCTACACCTGGACCAATTTCGCCTCCGCCGCGATTTTTGGCATCGCCGCGCTGACCGACTGGCTGGATGGCTGGATCGCACGCCGCTACGACCTGGCCTCGGCGTTTGGTGCGTTCCTTGATCCGGTCGCGGACAAGCTGATGGTGGCCGTGGCGCTGTTCCTGATCGTGCAGGGCCACCCGACACCGTGGATGGCGTTCTGGGCCGCGGTGATCGTCGGTCGCGAAATCGCGGTATCGGCGCTGCGCGAATGGATGGCCGAAATCGGCCAGCGTGCGAAGGTGCGGGTGGCGTTGATCGGCAAGATCAAGACCACCGCGCAGATGGTCGCGCTGTTGTGCCTGTTGTATTCGGTGGCGCCGAATACGCCGGTGTCCGATATCTGGATGGGCGAACCGGTGTTCCATATCGGCGACTGGACCCTGGCCATCGCCGCGGTACTCACCCTGTTCTCCGGCCTGCAGTACCTGCATGCGGCGTGGCCGAGCCTGCGCGAAGACGAACGCGCCGCGCGGGAAACCGCGCGCCTGAAAAAGAAGGGCTGAGGGCTGTTGACAGCACCGCGTTTGGCTGTAGAATTTCGCCTCCCAAGCGGGAATAGCTCAGTTGGTAGAGCGCAACCTTGCCAAGGTTGAGGTCGCGAGTTCGAGTCTCGTTTCCCGCTCCAGATTCAAGAAAAAAGCGACCTTCGGGTCGCTTTTTTCGTTGGCGGCCACGCTTCATTCCCGCTTCACCGGCACTTCATGGCCGCCCCGCCTGCCGCCGCGATCCTGTGCGCCCGCATCCGCAGGATCGCACCGCAATGAACACCCCCAACGCCGCATACGACTGGGACCTGGTCGTGGTCGGCGCCAGTTTCGCCGGCACCGCCTGCGCACTGGCCGCTGCCGAATTCGGCCTGCGCGTGTGCGTGCTGGAACGCAAGGAAGATCCAGGCGCGCGCCTGCATACCACCGGCATCCTGGTCAAAGAGGTCCTTGAACAGACCTGGCTGCAGCGCATTCCGCCCGCACTGCTGCAACGCGTGGAACGCGTGCGCCTGTATGCGCCGAACCTGCGCAGCGTGCAGCTGGCCGCACCGGGCTACTACTTCATGACCACCGACACGCCGAACCTGATGCGCTGGCTGGCAGGCGAACTGCCTGCGCATGGTGTCGAGCTGCGGCTGCAGCAGTCCTTCACCGAGGCCGTGCGCGATGGCGAGGGCTGGCAGGTGGCGGGGGCAGGGCGCACGCGCTACCTGGTGGGCGCTGACGGCGCCCGTTCGCGCGTCGCCCAGCGCACCGGATTGGGTCGGGTGCACGACACCCTGTTCGGGGTCGAGCAGGAGTTTGCCGGCCTGCAGCTGCCAGAAGGTGGCGCGCTGCATTGCTTCGCCAGCCGTCGCTTCGCGCCCGGCTACATCGGCTGGGCAGCGCAGAACCCGACCGGCGTGCAGATCGGGCTGGCGCTGCGCCACGACCCCGCGCATGCGCGCCCGCCGGACCTGGCGGGTTTCCTGGCGCACGTCCGCAGCGTGATCGGGCTGCCCGACGCGGCCCGCCCCAGCGCGACCCGCGCCGGGCTGGTCCCCTGTGGGCGCGCACGCGGGCCGATCGCGGCGCCGGGCGTGATCCTCACTGGCGACGCGGCCGGTATCGTCTCGCCGCTGTCGGCCGGTGGCATCCATTCGGCCTGGCGGCATGGCTGGACGGTGGGCGATGCGGTGGCCCGCCACGTGCGCGGCAGGGGGCCTGCGGCCGAAAGCGTCGCCGTCCGCGCCGCGCCCACGTTCCGGCGCAAACGGGTGCTGCGCTGGGCCATGGACCACCTGCAGGCGGATTGGCCGCTGGATCTGCTGCTGCAGTCCCGCGTGCTGCGGCGGGTGGCCGAACAGGTCTATTTTCATCGTCGCGGCATGCGCATGCACGGCTGAATACCGCTGCATAAACCTGTTGACGACGTGAAGGAATCCCGACACAATAGCGCTCCTTCGACGCAGGTGCCGGTCGCAGGACGCAGCAACACTGCGGGAATAGCTCAGTTGGTAGAGCGCAACCTTGCCAAGGTTGAGGTCGCGAGTTCGAGTCTCGTTTCCCGCTCCAGATTTCGACAGGGCCCCCCAGGGGCCTTGTTTTTCTCCGCGGTGGCACGCGGCGATGAAGTGTAAAAAGGCTGGTGTGTTACCCGCGGTTCCGGTAACATATGCGCCTGATTTTGCGGGAATAGCTCAGTTGGTAGAGCGCAACCTTGCCAAGGTTGAGGTCGCGAGTTCGAGTCTCGTTTCCCGCTCCAAATCCTGACCAGGCCCCGTTCTCGGGGTCTTGTTTTATAAGGTCACCGGCCTGGTGGCAGAGTGGTCATGCAGCGGACTGCAAATCCGCGTACGCCGGTTCAATTCCGACCCAGGCCTCCAGTAGTTCGACAAACCCCGCTTCGGCGGGGTTTTTCGTTTCCGCCCTTCACTTCGCCCGGACGAGCGCGCACCTACTGTGCAGTACCGTTTCGTGTCGAGGATGTTCGATGGATATCGCCCTGTGGTTTGCAGCCGTCGGCGCGCCCGGTTCGTTCTGGGATTCGCCCAGCAACGTCAGTGGCGTGGTCGTGCTGGGGTTTGGGCTGGCCGCCATCGTGCTTTCGTTCGGCCTGGCCAAGGTGTTCAAGCGCTTCAACGGCGTGGCCTGGATGGTACTGGGCGCCGGTGTGGCCATCAGCGCCTATGGCATCTGGCGGATGGGGGGCTGACCCCCCGACCGGCCCCCACCGGCTGACATCAAGCTGTCAACGGCCGCGCGGCATCCTGCCTGCGTGGGCAGGGGCGTGCCTGAACCATTCATGCCATGTTTGATCGCCTGTTCACCATTGGTTGACTTGGCGCGAAGGGCATGAAAGGGTGGAGTGAAACGTGGGTGAAGTCCCGCCGCCTCCCAGCGGCGGGGCGGCAGGCGCAAGCCTGACAGGGGGAATTGCTCGTCTTCGATGCAGGGCAGGTCCAAGGGAGGTCGTATGCGATACGGCGCGAATGACTTGGCTGACGGCGTCCGCACCGAGCTGGAGGCCAGCTACAGCAAGCATGGGTGTGGGCCGGAGTTCTGGACCACCTACCAGCAGGTGCTTGAACGCCTGGTGCCGCAGGGCCGCGGCCGCACCCAGGTGACCAACGAACTGGCCCTGATCATTGAACAGCTGGGGATTGTCCGGCGCGCGCAGATGGTGCCGCCGCCCGACAACCGCACGCGCTGACGCCCACCGCCCGGGGACGGCGGTTACAGGTAATGCAGACCGATACCGAGCAGTGCGGCCAGGCTCAGCAGCGCCGCCAGCGCGCGTGGGCGCAGCCAGCGCCGGGGTCGGCCCTGCACGGCGTTCTCGCTGGCGACCTGGATCAATCCGATGGGGAACTGCCACGCACGCATCTGCGCATCGCAGGCATCCACGCACGCGCCACAGGCGATGCAGTCCGGCTGCGGCCCGGCGCGCACGTCCAGCTGCATGGGGCACTCGCGTACGCAGGCAGCGCAGTCCAGGCAATCGCCAAGGCGATCGTCGGCGAAGCGCGGCGGCGGGCCGGCCAGGGCCGGATGCGCCGCACGGAAGGCGTAGTCGCTGGCACTGGTCGGATCGAGCAGGCCACGCCCGCGTTGCAGCACCGAGCCTTGGCCGCGTTCGCGCGGCCCGCGCGGTTCGGCACGGCGGGCGTCGTAGCAGACCTGCGGGGTGTCGGCATCGCACAACACCGGGGCCACCCGCGCATACGGGCACAGGTCGATGCAGACCTGTTCGCGCAGGAAACCGGCGTTGGCCCACGCGGCCGTGGCGTAGAACAGCACCCAGAACGTTTCCCAGCCGCTCCAGCGGGCCGGCCAGAAGCCGGTCACCAGCGGCTGGATCGGGCTGAACAGGCCGACGAAGGTGATGCCGGTCCATAGCGCGATCGCGGCCCAGGCCACGTGTTTGACCAGGCGGGCCAGGGCCGGCGGGCGCAGCCGTCGCGCGGTGCTGCGTTCAATCCAGCGGAACAGGGCGCTCCACAATGTCTGCGGGCAGGCATGCCCGCACCAGACCCGCCCGGCCAGCGTGGTGAGCAGCACCAGCGTGCAGGCCAGCACGGCGACCAGCCCGAACAGCACGCCCACGTCCTGCGGCCACAGGGTCAGCCCGAACAGGTCGAAGCGGCGCGCCGGCAGGTCGAACAGCAGCGCCTGGCGCCCGTTCCAGCGCAGCCAGGGCAGGGCGAAGAACAGCCCGAGCAACGACGCGGACACCACGGTGCGCCAGCGCAGGGCAGGGGGCGCAACCGGCGTCATCCCAGCGGCAGCTCGTCGTCATCGCCCGGCCGCGGCCGCAGCAGGTAGCCGGTGACCGCGCAGGCGGCAGCCGTGACCGACCAGAACATGAAGAAACCCAGCGTGTAGCCCAGTTCGCGGCTGAGCGCCTGGTCCGGAAAGGTGATGTCACGCAGGCGCAACGGGTCCACGAACGCGAAGAACACCGCGCAGGCCAGCCCGGCGGCAACAAAGCTCGGCCACAGGACTGCGCCCCACTGCTGGATGAGCAGGCGGCGGCGGCTGCCAGGCGGGGCGTTCGGCGTGTCCATGGCCTGCACGGTAAGCCCTGCGACAGCACGCCACATTGATCCTGATCAAAGCGGCGTAGCATCATGGCCGCATGTCCCCACCCGTCGCCGCCCCGATGCTGCCTGCCGCCTCCCTGGCGCTGTGCAGCGAGCAGGAAGTCACCCGCCTGGTGCACGACTTCTACGCCCGCGTGCGCCTGGACGACCCGCTGGGCCCGGTGTTCGAGGCGCGCATCCACGACTGGGACGCGCATCTGGCCCAGCTGGTGGATTTCTGGTCGGCCATGCTGCGTGGCACCCGCCGCTTCAACGGCAATCCGATGTCCAAGCACATGGCCATGCCGGAGCTGGAGCGGGCGCTGTTCGACCGCTGGCTGCTGCTGTTCCGCCAGACCACCGCCGAACTGGGCAACCCGCCCATGCAGCAGCTGGCCGACGACGTGGCCACGCGCATCGCCGACACCTTCTGGCGGCGCATCCAGATGCAGCGCTGGCCTGAACTGCCGATCGCCGGGAAACCGCGCCCGGATTGATCTGGCTCAATGCAGGGCCGCACGCCGGCGCGCACGCTGGCGCCATGGATACTCTTTCGCCTGCCGCCGCCGGGCTTGCCTGGCATTTCGATCCGGACCTGCTGCGCCGCCACGACCGGCCCGGCCCGCGCTATACCTCCTATCCCACGGCGCCGCATTTCCACGACGGCTTCGGCGAGCACGGCCTGCGCGCCGCGATCGCGGCCAGCAACGTGGAGGCGCTGCCGCTGTCGTTGTACGTGCATGTGCCGTACTGCAGCAGCCCGTGCTTCTACTGCGGCTGCAACCGGGTGATCACCCGCGACCATGGCAAGGGCGTGGCGTATGTC
Organism: Stenotrophomonas sp. FBCC-B152; assembly: GCF_059134105.1. Taxonomy (NCBI): domain Bacteria; kingdom Pseudomonadati; phylum Pseudomonadota; class Gammaproteobacteria; order Lysobacterales; family Lysobacteraceae; genus Stenotrophomonas; species Stenotrophomonas sp. FBCC-B152. The sequence goes on from NZ_CP101442.1 coordinate 1,134,861, forward strand.
GCGCGCGTGCTCAGCGAAGCCGACCTGATCGCGCCGCTGTTCGATGCCGCGCGCGAGGTGGTGCAGCTGCACCTTGGCGGTGGCACCCCGAACTTCCTGGCCGCCGCCCAGATGCGCGAGCTGATCGACGGCCTGCGCCAGCGCTTTTCGTTCAGCACCTCGGCCAGCCGCGATTTCTCGATCGAGCTGGATCCGCGCTTTGTCACCCGCGACGACATCGCCGTGCTGGGCGCGCTGGGCTTCAACCGGGCAAGCCTGGGCATCCAGGATTTCGACCCGGTGGTGCAGCGTGCGATCAACCGCGAGCAGGGCGTGGAGGCCACGCTGGAGGTACTGCGTGCCTGCCGCGAGCATGGCCTGCGCTCGGTCAACGTGGACCTGATCTACGGCCTGCCGCACCAGACCCTGGAAGGCTTCGCGCGCACCCTGGAAACGGTGCTGCGCGAACGCCCCGACCGGTTGGCGATCTATGGCTATGCGCACCTGCCGAACCTGTTCAAGGCGCAGCGGCAGATCCCCGATGCCGCGCTGCCCAGCCCGGAACAGAAGCTGGCCCTGCTGGGCCTGGCGGTGCGTCGGCTGTCGCTGGCCGGATACCAGTACATCGGCATGGACCACTTCGCGCTGCCGGATGAAAACCTCTCCCGCGCCCAGCGCGCCGGCCAGCTGCACCGCAACTTCATGGGCTACACCACCCACGCGCAGACCGACCTGGTCGGGCTGGGCGCCAGCGCGATCAGCCGCATCGGCAACAGCTACAGCCAGAACCCGCGCGAGTTGCCGGGCTGGGAAACGGCGGTGGATGCCGGGCGCCTGCCGGTGTGGCGGGGGCTCACCCTGGATGCGGACGATACGCTGCGCGCCGCGCTGATCAACCAGCTGATGTGCCAGGGCGAAGTGGATGGTCGCGCGCTGGCCGCACGCTACGGTGTCGATTTCGACCAGTACTTCGCCGATGCGCTCACCGCGCTGACGGCGCTGGAGGCCGATGGCCTGGCCGAGTACCGCGACGGCGTGGTGCGTGCCACCGCGCGTGGGCGTCCGCTGCTGCGCCTGCTGGCGATGTGCTTTGACCGTTACCTGGCCAAGCCCGAACAGCCGGTGCGCTATTCGCGGGCGATCTGAGGTGGTGCCCGGAGCCGGAATCGAACCGGCATGGGGTTGCCCCCGGCGGATTTTAAGTCCGATGCGTCTACCAGTTTCGCCATCCGGGCGGCGCTGCGGAGGGATTGTAGCGGAATCCAGCAGGGCGCTAGCATCAGGCTTTCCTGCTCCGGGCCATTCTGCATATGCTGAAACTGCACATCGGCAACAAGAACTACTCCTCGTGGTCGATGCGGCCGTGGGTGCTGATGACCCAGGCCGGCATTCCCTTCGAGGAGGTCGTGCTGCGCTTTGACAGCTTCGACCCGGACTCGCAGTTCAAGCGCAGCGCGGAAGCCTTGTCGCCCTCGGGGACCGTGCCGGTGCTGGTCGATGGCGCGCTGGTCGTCTGGGATTCGCTGGCCATCGCCGAATACCTGGCCGAGCGTTTTCCGGAACGGGTGCTGTGGCCGCAGGATCGCAGCGAACGTGCGCTGGCCCGCAGCGCGACCGCCGCGATGCACAGCGGATTCGGCGCGCTGCGCTCGCACTTTCCCATGAACATCGAAGCGCAGCTTCCCGAGGTCGGGGCGCGGGTGCTGCGCGAGCAGCCGGACGTGGTGGCCGACCTGCAGCGCCTGCTGGCTCTCTGGGAACGGTTGCTGGCGCGCCACGAGGGTCCGCTGCTGTTTGATCGCTTCAGCATCGCCGATGCGTTCTTCGCGCCGGTGGTGATGCGCCTGCACACCTATGCCGTGCCGGTGTCGCCGCGCGTGGCCGCGTACATGCAGCAGGTGCGGGCACTGCCGGGCGTGCAGGCGTGGATCGCGGCGGCGCTGGACGAACACGATTTCCGCCCGTTTGAAGAACCCTACCGGCAGGCACCGGATCGGGGCTGACATGGCGAAGATGGCGGCGGCAGGCGCGATGCTGGTGTGGCTGGCCTGGGCGGGCGTGCCCGAGTGCAGGGCGCAGCAGGCACCGCCCGAGGTGGTCGACCTGGCGCCGGTAGTGGTCTCCGGCGTGCAGCCCGGGCCGGGCATGTGGCGGGTCACCAATGCGCAGGGCCACGCGCTGTGGATCCTGGGCACGGTATCGCCGCTGCCGGCCAAGCTGGACTGGCGCGCCGACGAGGTCAACGCGGTGATCGCCAGCGCCGATGCGGTGCTGGGGCCGCCGGGCTGGACGCTGGATGCCGATGTCGGCTTTTTCAGCCGGCTGACCCTGCTGCCCTCGGCCATGAAGGCACAGCACGACCCGCAGGGCCGGCGCCTGCAGGAGATCCTGCCACCGGCGCTGTATGCCCGCTGGCAGCCGCTCAAAACGCGCTACCTGGGCCGCGGCAACGGGGTGGAGAAGGACCGTCCGCTGGTGGCCGCCACCCGCCTGTATGTGGCGGCCCTTGACGAGGTCGGGCTCAGCCCGCGCTCCAGCATCGGCAAGCTGCTGGAAAAGGCGTACAAGGCGCGCGGCCTGACCCCGGTGGTGACCCGCGTGGTGATCAAGGTCGACGATCCGCGCGCCGCGCTGAAGGAAGTGCGGGCCAGCCCCCTGCAGGACGTGGATTGCCTGCAGCGCACCCTGGACGTGGTGGAACACCAGCTGCCCCTGCTGGTCGAGCGCGCCAACGCATGGGCGGTGGGCGATATCGACGCCCTGCAGCAGCTGGCCCTGAAGAGCCAGTACGACGCCTGCGTCGGTGCCATCGCCAGCAGCGAGCTGGGTCGCCGCCGTGGCATGGCGGACCTGGATGGACGCTCGGCCGACAAGTGGATGGCCGCAGCGCGGGAGTCACTGGCCAGGCACCCGGTGACCTTCGCCACCGTGTCGGTGCATGCCCTGGCCGAACCCGGCGGCTACCTCGAGCGCCTGCGCCAGGCCGGCTACAGCGTGGAATCGCCCTGAGCCGCGCGTCGTCGCCTATCCCCCCCGCAGCCTTCATGGCATAGTCATGTGGACTTCACCGGGGGGTGCATATGGCGTTGCGGGCGTTCGCCTATGTGAGCGAAGCAGTGGAGGGTATCGATGGCGCCGACATCGACCGCATCCTCGTTGAAGCATCGGGCTTCAACCGGGTGGCCGGCGTCACCGGCGTGTTGATGTTCGACGGCCTCCGCTTCCTGCAGTACATCGAAGGCCCCGACGATGGCGTGGCCCCGGTCGAGCAGCGCGTGATCAACGCGCGCAGCCACCAGCGCATGCGCGAACTCGCGCGGGGGGACGTGGCCACCCGTCACTTCCCGCGTTGGACGATGGCCTCGGCGCGGATCGAACCGGAGGTGATGGACGCCATCGTGGACGTGGACTGGAACGGATTCTCCGCCGCCGCACCGGTGGAGGGCCAGCGCCGGATCGGTTTCGCGCGCCTGCTCGAAGTGTGGACCGGCGTGTCCGGCGAGCTCGAACCGGCGGCGGTGACGCTGGGGTCCTGATCCCCGGTGTTCGTAACACAAAGATCACAGGTCGGTCCTTACCATGTGCCTACCAGCTGTGACCGGTCCGGGGTATGCCCCCGGGGTTGTCTGAAAGGGAAGTAACCGCAGCTGGACCACTTGTTGGCCGTCGTCCGTACTCTCCGCGGGCGGCGGCTTTGTTCTTTGTGGCGCAGCGCCGGCCGCGTTAGGCTTGTCGCATCTGTTCCCTGGTGGTGCCCCGCATGATCGATCGTCCCCCTGCATTCCTGTTGCCGCGCCTGCGCGCGCCTGCGAGGCTGGCCGGATGACGGCGGCGGACCGCGCCGCACAGGCGCGCATCGGCGTGATCGGGCTGGGGTATGTCGGCCTGCCGTTGACGGTGGCGTTCGGGGCGCAGCTGCCCACGATCGGCTACGACATCGACCACGCGCGCGTGGCCGAACTCCAGCAGGGCCACGACCACACCCTGGAAATGTCGGCGGACGAACTCGCCGCTGCGGTGCACGCGCGCTACAGCGTCGACCCTGCCGACCTGGCCGCGTGCACCGTCTACATCGTGACCGTGCCCACCCCGATCGACGCGCACGAACAGCCGGACCTCGGCCCGCTGCGCGATGCCAGCATCCTGATCGGCAGCGTGCTCAAGCCCGGCGACCTGGTGATCTACGAATCCACCGTCTACCCCGGCACCACCGAAGAGGTCTGCGTACCGTTGCTGGAAGCCGGCTCGGGGCTGCGTTTCAACCAGGACTTCCACTGCGGCTACAGCCCGGAACGGATCAACCCGGGCGACCGCCAGCGGCGCCTGCCCGACATCCGCAAGATCACCTCCGGTTCCACCCCGGAGATCGCCGCGCTCGTCGACGCGCTGTACGCGCGCATCATCACCGCCGGCACCTGGCCGGCGCCGTCGATCCGCGTGGCCGAAGCGGCCAAGGTAATCGAGAACATCCAGCGCGACGTCAACATCGCGCTGGTCAACGAGCTGGCGCTGATCTTCGACCGGCTCGGCATCGACACCCAGGATGTACTCGACGCCGCCGGCAGCAAATGGAACTTCCTGCCGTTCCGCCCCGGCCTGGTCGGTGGCCACTGCATCGGCGTGGATCCGTACTACCTGCTGCACAAATCCGAAAGCGTGGGCTACCACCCGGACCTGATCCACACCGCGCGGCAGGTCAACAACCGCGTCGGCGCGCACGTGGCCCAGCGCGTGCTGGCACTGCTGGCCGGCCGCGGCAAGGCCGGGCAGGGCGCACGCGTGCTGGTGCTGGGGGTGACCTTCAAGGAAAACTGCCCGGACCTGCGCAACAGCCGTGCGCTGGAACTGGCCCAGGCCCTGCAGGCCAGCGGCGCGCAGGTGCATGTGCAGGATCCCTGGGTCGGCCCGGCCACGCTGGAAGGCAGTGGCGTGCAGTGGGTGGAGCAGCCCGACCCGCAGGGCTACGACGCGGTGGTGCTGGCGGTGGCGCACGATCGTTTCCGCACGATGGACACGGCACGGATCCGGGCGCTGCTGGCGCCGGATGGGATCGTCTACGACGTGAAGTCGGTCTGGCCACGGGACGTGGTCGACGACCGTCTGTAAACTCGACTGCAGTTGTTGATCGAGGAAAGCCATGCATCGTTACCTGGTCTACGTGCTCGCCATCCTGCTGCTCCCGGTCTCGCTGTACCTGGCCGAGTACTGGGCCGCCTGGTATTGGGGCGTGGGCATCAGTGCGGCGATGGTCATCCTGGGCACCTGGGACCTGCTGCAGAAGCGCAGCACGCTGCGCCGGAACTACCCGGTCATGGCGCACTTCCGCTACGGGCTGGAATCCATCGGCCCGGAAATCCGCCAGTACTTCGTGCAGAGCGATCTGGAGGACGTGCCGTTCTCGCGCCAGCAACGCGCGCTGATCTACCAGCGCTCCAAGAATGAAATGGACGTGGTGCCGTTCGGCACGCTGCGCAGCACCTACGCGGTGGACTACGAATGGATCAACCATTCGCTGGCGCCGACCGAAGTGGCCGACCACGACTTCCGCGTGCTGATCGGGCCCAACTGCGCCAAGCCGTATTCGGCCAGTGTGTTCAACGTCTCGGCCATGAGCTTCGGCTCGCTGTCGGCCAACGCGATCCGTGCGCTCAACGAAGGCGCGCGCCGCGGCGGTTTCTACCATGACACCGGCGAAGGCTCGATTTCGCCCTACCACCGCGAGATGGGGGGCGACCTGGTCTGGGAAATCGGCTCCGGCTATTTCGGCTGCCGCGATGAGCACGGCGGTTTCAGCGAAGAACGCTTCGTCGCCAACGCCAACACCGACCAGGTGAAGATGATCGAGATCAAGCTGTCGCAGGGCGCCAAGCCCGGCCACGGCGGGGTGTTGCCGGCGGCCAAGGTCAGCGCCGAGATCTCGGCCACGCGTGGCGTGCCGATGGGCGTGGACTGCGTGTCGCCGTCGAAGCATTCGGCGTTCAACACCCCGGTGGAACTGCTGCAGTTCGTGGCGCGCCTGCGCGAGCTGTCCGGTGGCAAGCCGGTGGGCTTCAAGCTGGCCATCGGCCATCCGTGGGAATGGTTCGGCATCGCCAAGGCGATGCAGGAGACCGGCCTGCTGCCGGATTTCATCGTGGTCGACGGTGCCGAAGGCGGCACCGGTGCGGCGCCGGCCGAGTTCATCGACCATGTCGGCGTGCCGATGCATGAAGCGCTGCTGCTGGTGCACAACACGCTGGTCGGCCTGGACCTGCGCGACCGCATCCGGGTCGGCGCGGCGGGCAAGGTCAGCAGTGCGTTCGAGATCGCGCGCACCATCGCGCTGGGCGCGGACTGGTGCAACGCCGGACGGGGCTTCATGTTCGCCTTGGGCTGCATCCAGTCGCTCAGCTGCCACAGCGACCGCTGCCCGACCGGGATCGCCACCCAGAACCCGAGCCGCTGGCGGCACCTGGATCCGGCCGACAAGGCCACCCGCGTGCACAACTACCACGAGAACACCCTGCGTGCGCTGCGTGACCTGCTGTGTGCGGCCGGCCTGCAGCATCCGGCCGAGCTGGGGCCGGAACACATCGTGCGCCGCGTCTCGCCGGTGGAGATCCGCTCGCTGGCCTCGCTGTACCGCTACCTCACCCCCGGCGAACTGCTGCGCCGGGTGCCGGACCACGCGGTCTTCCACGACTTCTGGGCGGATGCGCGCAGCGACTCGTTCCAGCCGCCCGCGCGCATCCAGGCGTTGCGCAACAGCAAATCGCGCTAGCGCGCGAGGTATTCGACGACGCCGCGCCCGGCCCGCAACCCGCTGGCGAAACATGCGGTCAACAGGTAGCCGCCGGTGGGGGCTTCCCAATCCAGCATCTCGCCGGCGCAGAACGTGCCAGGAACGTCGCGCAACATCAGCGCCGCATCCAGTGCTTCCAGCCGCACGCCGCCGGCGGTGCTGATCACTTCGTCGAGCGGCCGCGGGCGCAGCGGCGACAGCGTGAGCCGCTTCAACGCGGCGGCGATGGTCTCTGCCGGCAGCTGGCCGGCATCCTTGCCCAGCACTTCAAACAACAGCGCCGATTTCACCCCGCCCAGGCCGAGCTGGCGGCGCAGGTGTTCGCCGAAGCTGCGGCCTTGGCGTGGCTTGTGCAGCTTGTCCAGCAGCTGCGCTTCGGTCTGCCCGGGCAACAGGTCCAGCTGCAGCTGCACCTGGCCATCGCGCGCCAGGGTGTCGCGCAGGTCCGCGGCGAGCGCGTAGATGAGGCTGCCTTCAATGCCGTTGGCCGTGATCACGCATTCGCCCTGCTGCGTGTGTTCGCGGCCATCGAGGCCCGTCCAATGCGCGACCACCGGCTTCAGCGGGGCACCGGCCTGGCGGTCGCGGAAGTAGGGCGTCCAGTCGATGTCGAAACCGCAGTTGGCCGGCTTGAGCGGCGCGATGTCGATGCCGCGCGCGGCCAGCGGTGCCACCCATGCGCCGTCCGAGCCCAGCTCGGGCCAGCTGCCACCACCCATTGCCAATACCACCGCATCGGCCTGCACCGTGGCAACGCCATCCGGTGTGTCGAAGCGCAGCGCGCCGTCCTGCCATCCGCTCCAGCGATGCTGCACGTGGAAGCGCACGCCCTGTTCCTTCAGCCGGCGCACCCAGCCGCGCAGCAGCGGGGCGGCCTTGCGGTCGACCGGGAACACCCGCCCGGAGGTGCCGACGTAGGTTTCCACGCCAAAGCCCGCGGCCCACTCACGCAGCGCGGGGCCGTCGAAACCGGCCAGCCACGCGCCGACCTCGGCCGCACGCTCGCGGTAGCGGGCCACGAACACGTCCTGCGGATCGGAATGGGTCAGGTTCAAGCCGCCCTTGCCCGCGATCAGGAACTTGCGCCCGGGCGAGCCCTTGGCCTCATACAGGCCCACGGCGTGGCCGGCGGCGCGCACGGTCTCGGCCGCCATCAGCCCGGCCGGGCCGCCGCCGATGATCGCCACGCGTCGCGCAGGGAGGACGGGAGTGCTCATGCGGCTCAGCGCGGCTTGACGTCGAGCAGCTCGACATCGAACACCAGCGAGGCGTTCGGCGGGATCGGGCCGGCGCCGGAGACACCGTAGCCGTAGTCGGCCGGAATCATCAGGGTGCGCTTGCCGCCGACCTTCATGCCGGCAAAGCCTTCATCCCAGCCCTTGATCACCCGGCCCTGGCCCAGCCCGAAGCTGAACGGCTCGCCGCGGTCGACCGAGCTGTCGAACTTGGCGCCGTGCTTGTCGGCGGCCTTTTCGTCGTACACCCAGCCGGTGTAGTGGACCACGATGGTGCTGCCCGGGGTCGCCTCGGCACCGGTGCCCGGCTGGGTGTCGATCTTCTCGAAGGTGGCGATGCTGCCGCCCGGCGGCGGGCCGGGCGGGGTGCAGGCGGCCAGCAGCGACAGCAGCGCGGGAACGAGCAGGAACTTCGGCAGAGCACGCATGGGCGGCACCGGATGGAAAATGGGACGCAAGGGTAGCGCATCGCCGGGCGCTATCATGGGCGCATGTCGAAACTGCTGCTCAACCTGCGCAATGTCGCGGACGATGAAATCCAGGATGTGATCGCGCTGCTGGACCGGGAGGGCATCGCCCATTACCGCACCGAACCCAGCCCGTGGGGGATCTCCTTTGGCGGTATCTGGATCCGCGACGATGCCGACCAGCCCCGGGCCAAGGCCCTGATGGCCGAGTACCAGCAGGCGCGCGGCGAGCGGGTCCGCGCCGAACGCCAGGCCGCGCTGGCCGATGGCAGCGCCGAAACGTTCAGCACGCTGCTGCGGCGCCGCCCGCTGTTCGTGGTGGCGGTGCTGGCCGGCATGCTGGTGGCCGCCGCGCTGGTACTGCTGCCGTTCGTGCTGCTGCGCGGCTGAACGCCCGGTTGGGCGGCCAGGGCGGGCCGCGGGTAAAATGGGCGCATGATCGCCAATACCGCCGCCTACCATTTCACCCCGATCGCCGACCCGGAGGCGCTGTGCGCCACCTTGCTGGCGCGTGCCGAGGCCGGCGAGCTGCGCGGCACCGTGCTGGTGGCGGGCGAGGGCATCAACCTGTTCCTGGCCGGCCCTGAGGCCGGTATCGAGGGCTTCTATGCCGCGCTGCGCGCCGACCCGCGCTTCGACGGGCTGCGGGTGAAGACAAGCTACAGCCAGATGCAGCCGTTCGCCCGGCTCAAGGCCAAGGTCAAGCCGGAGATCATCAGCTTCCGCATCGACGACGGCCAGCCGCTGGCCTACCCGCGCGCGCCCTCGGTCGATCCGGCCACGGTGCAGCGCTGGCTGCGCCAGGGCCATGACGACGCCGGCAAGCCCGTGGTGATGCTCGATACCCGCAACACACAGGAAATCGAGTACGGCACCTTCCACGACGCGCTGGTGCTGCCGATCACCAAGTTCACCGACCTGCCCGAGGCGCTGGCCCCGCACCGCGAGGCACTGCGCGACAGCACCGTGGTCAGCTTCTGCACCGGTGGCATCCGCTGCGAAAAGGCCGCGCTGTGGATGCGCAACGACGGCATGGACAACGTGCTGCAGCTCGACGGCGGCATCCTCGGCTATTTCGAGGCCGTGGGCGGCGAAGGCTATGACGGCCGCTGTTTCGTCTTCGACGAGCGCGTGGCGCTGGATGCCGGGCTGAAGCCGCTGGTTGACCAGGCCGCCGATTGATATCGCGCAGGAATCACCATCCCGCCAGCGGCCATGGTGTCCGCACACGGCCGCCCCCATCAACGAGGGATAACCTTTGATGGAACGCGTCCATGCAACTGTCGATTCTTGATCTGGCCCCGGTCTGCGAGGGCAGCGACACCACCCAGGCCTTCGCCAACATGCTGGACCTGGCCCAGCACGCCGAAGGCTGGGGCTTCCACCGCTACTGGCTGGCCGAGCACCACAACATGCCCGGCATCGCCAGCGCCGCCACCGCGGTGCTGATCGGCCACGTGGCCGGCGGCACCCAGCGCATCCGCGTCGGCGCCGGCGGCATCATGCTGCCCAACCACTCGCCGCTGCAGGTGGCCGAACAGTTCGGCACGCTGGCCTCGCTGTACCCGGACCGCATCGACCTCGGCCTCGGCCGCGCGCCGGGCACCGACCAGCCGACCGCACGCGCGCTGCGCCGCTACTTCGACAGTGCCGACCAGTTCCCGCAGGACGTGCGCGAGCTGCTGCACTACTTCGAGCCGGCGCAGCCCGGCCAGGCGGTGCGCGCGGTCCCCGGCGCGGGCATCCCGGTGCCGGTGTGGCTGCTCGGCTCCAGCCTGTTCAGTGCACGCCTGGCGGCGGCCATGGGCCTGCCGTTCGCCTTTGCCTCGCACTTCGCGCCCGATGCGATGGACGAAGCGCTGGCGGTCTACCGCCGCGAGTTCCGCGCCTCGCAGTACCTCACCGCGCCGTACGCGGTGTTGGGCCTGAACGTGGTGGCGGCCGAATCCGAAGCCGAGGCCAAGCGCCTGTTCACTACCCAGCAGCAGAGCTTCGTCAACCTGCGCCGTGGCCTGCCGGGCCTGATTCCGCCGCCGATCGACGATATCGAAGCGTTCTGGCAGCCGCACGAGAAGATCGGCGTGCAGAACGCGCTGGCCTGCGCGGTGGTGGGCGACCAGCGCCAGGTCAGCGAGGGCATGGCCGCGTTCGCCGCGCGCCACAAGCCCGACGAGCTGCTGCTCACCGCCAACATCTACGACCACGGGGCGCGCAAGCGTTCGTTCGGGTTGGCGATGCAAGCGTGGAAATCGGTGACGCGCTGATAGGTAGAGCCACGCCCTGCGTGGCTGGCGCATTCCCGGCGCGAAGGCGACGTGACCGTCCGGTTCACGTCGCCATTTCCCTCGATCCGGTGTGATGGAGCTCCTTATTGCAGGAGTCACCGCATGGCCGACCATGATCGCCAGCAGCACATCGAACAGCTGGCCGAACTGATCCGCGACGTGGACATCGCCATGTTCACCACCACCGGCGTGGACGGACGCCTGTACAGTCGCCCGCTGGGCACCCAGGAAGTCGAATTCGACGGCGACCTGTGGTTCGCCACCGCCGCCGACAGCCCCAAGGTGGCCGAGATCGCGCTCAACCCGCGCGTCAACGTGGCCTACGCCTCGCAGTCGAAAAACACCTACGTTTCGGTGGCGGGCATCGCGCGTATCGTCGACGACCGCGCCAAGGTGGAGGAACTGTGGTCGCCGCCGATGAAGCTGTTCTTCCCGGGCGGCAAGGACGATCCGAACCTGCGCCTGATCCACGTGCGTGCCGAATCGGCCGAGTACTGGGACGGCCCGGGCACGCTGCTTGGCAAGGCGCTGAGTTTCGTGTTGTCCGCGGTGAGCGACGACCCCAGTGCATTGTCCGACAACGGGGTGGTGGACCTGCGTTAGAACCAGCGCTGGAACAGCTCGGTCAGGTAGTGCACCACCTGGCCGGAGCTGAAGCTGAAGAACAGCACCGCGGCAATCGCGGCGATCCAGTTGACCAGCATCAGGGTGCCATCGCGCTCCAGCAGCGCCAGCGAGAACAACAGCAGCTGGAACCCGAACAGATAGTTGGTGAACGGGATCGGCAGCGACAACAGCACGCCGGTCAGCACCAGCAACAGCCCGGTGAACGCATGCGCCGGCAACGGCACCAGGAAGGCCGCGCGACGCGGCTTGAGCATGCGATCCAGGCGGCGCAGCGCGCCGTCGATCTTCCCCAGGAATTTATGCATCGTGCCGCGACGCGGCCCGCGGTTGGCGATGAAGCCCGGCAGCCACGGCCGCCGCATGCCGCACAGCATCTGCACGCCGATCAGGATTACCAGCGGCCCGCTCACGGCGCCCCCCAGCCCGGGCACCGGAATGAACGACGGCAGGATCGCGATGAACAGGAACACCCCGAACGCGCTCTGCTGAAGGCCCTGCAGGATCTGCCCCAGGCGCAGGCGTTCGTCGGGATCGCCGTGGTCAAACATCGCCAGCAGCGTACGGATGCCTTCGTTCTGGTATTCCGGCCGGCTCTGGTCCGGCGCCGGGGACGGATCAGCCGGTAAGTTCATCGGTCTCCTCTTCGGCCAGCGTGCGCAGCAGCAGCTTGTCCACGCGCGCGCCGTCCAGGTCGACGATCTCGATCCGCCAGCCGGCCCAGTCGAAGTACTCCCCGGCATGCGGGATGCGGCCGAAGTAGTGGATGCACATGCCGGCCAGCGTGTAGTAGTCGCCGTCCTCGGCATCGGGCAGTTCGGCATTGCCCATCAGTTCGCGCAGGTCTTCGATCGACAGCGAGCCATCTACCAGCAGCGAGCCGTCTTCGCGGGTCACCACCAGCGCGTCCTCGTCGACGTTCTCCACCGACTGCATGCGGCCGACCACCGCGCCCATCAGGTCGCTGATGGTCACCAGGCCCTGGATCTCGCCGTACTCGTCCACCACCAGCGCCATCGACTGCTGTTCCTCGCGGAAGATCTCCAGCAGTTTCATCGCATGGGTGGATTCGGAGACATACAGCGGTTCACGCAACTGCTGGAACAGCGAGTGCTCATCGCGCACCAGGCGGGTGACCAGGCTCTTGACCTCGAGCACGCCGACGATGTCCTGGTCGTTGCCGCGGAACACCGGGTAGCGCGAGAACTCATGCTCGCGCATGGCGGCCAGGTTCTTCTCCACATCGGCCTGGGTATCCAGCCAGGCAATCCGGTTGCGCGGGGTCATCAGGCTGTCGGCGGTACGGTCGCCCAGGCGCATCACGCGGTTCATCATGTCGCGCTCGTGCGCGTCGATCACGCCGGCCTCGTGGCTTTCGGCCACCAGCATGCGGATCTCTTCTTCCGTCACGCTGGCCGCCTGGTCCTTGCCCAGCCCCAGCAGACGCAGCACCAGGCGGGTGGTATGCGAAAGCAGCCACACGAAGGGGAAGGCGATGCGGGCCAGGCCGCTCATGGGCAGCGCGATCAGTCCGGCGATGTCCTCCGAACGGGTGATTGCAAGGCGTTTGGGCACCAGTTCGCCGAAGATCAGCGTCAGGAAGGTGATCAGGGCCACGGCGAGGGTCTTGCCGATCACCTCCGACCACGGCTGCGGATCGTTGAACAGCGGGAAATTGGCCGACAGTGCCGGGAACATGCCCTGCAGGTGCTGGGCAATGGCGCTGCCGATGGCATCGCCGCCGTAAACACCGGTCAGGATGCCGATCAGGGTGATGCCGATCTGCACCGTGGACAGGAAGCTTTCGGGCTTCTCGGACAGTTCCAGCGCCCGCTGGGCCCGCTTGCTGGTGGCGGCCATCTGCTTGAGCCGGCTCTTGCGCGAGGTCATGACCGACATTTCGGACATGGCGAAGAAGCCGTTGAGCAGGATCAGGGCGAGGACAATAAGAAGTTCAAACACGGGCGTCGTCCCCGGTTGGTGGCAGGGAGGGCGTGTTCAAGCGCGGGCGGCTACCGGGCCAGGTCAAGCCTGGCGGGCGCGGCGGGGGATAAGGGTCGTCGTCCATAGAGTGCACCCGAAGGTGCCCGCGCATCTTAACAAAAGCCGGGGGGAGGGGTGCAAACAGGGTCGTTCAGGTGGCCCGGAGACGGCGTGAAGATGACGGGAGTACCCGGATTGGACATCAAACCGTCATAATTCCGCCCGGTGCCGTCCTTCCTCGACGGCGAATAGGTTTCTCAATGTTCTCTCTGCAGACCATTTTCGGCTCCGGCAAACAGTTCTACACCCTGCTGGACGAGGCTGCCCAGGCCGCCCACGACAGCGCCAAGGCGCTGCATTCGATGCTGCGCGACGCCGACCGGCAGCCGGCGCTCGACGCCTTCAAGCTGGCCCGCCTGCGCGAACGCGCCGCCTCGGACAAGATCAGCCAGGCGCTGGTGGACAGCTTCATGACCCCGATCGAGCGCGAAGACATCGAAGCGCTGGGTTCGGCGCTGTACAAGATCCCCAAGCAGGTCGAGAAGTTCGCCGACCGCTACTCGCTGGCCACCAAGCACCTGGAACACATCGATTTCGCGCCGCGCGCGGCGATGCTCGAGCAGGCCGCCAGCGTGGTCGTCGAGATGGTCCACGACCTGCGCAACATGAACCTGGACAAGATGACCGGGCTCAACGAGAAGCTGCGCGCGCTGGAGAACGAAGCCGACCGCCTGATGCTCGAGCTGTACCGCGACATCTACTCCGGCCGCCTGGACAACCTGCAGATGTTCCTGCTCAAGGAATTCTTCGAGATCCTGGAAAAGGCCATCGACCGTTGCCGCGAGGCCGGTGTGGTGGCGTACCAGATCGTGCTGAAGAACAGCTGACGGACGCCACAGCATGCTGACCCTCGTTCTGGTGGTGATCCTGGCCGCGCTCGTCTTCGAGTTCATCAACGGCTTCCACGACACCGCCAACTCCATCGCCACCGTGGTGGCGACCAAGGTGCTCTCGCCCGGCTGGGCGGTGATGCTCGCCGCCTTCATGAACCTCATCGGCGCCCTGACCGGCACCGCCGTGGCGCTGACCATCGCCTCGGGCCTGCTCAACACCGGCGTGGTCGACGTGACCCCGCAGGTGATCCTGTGCGCGCTGCTGGGCGGCATCATCTGGAACCTGATCACCTGGTGGAAGGGCCTGCCGTCATCGTCCTCGCACGCGCTGATCGGTGGCCTGTGCGGCGCCGGCCTGGCCGCGGCCCACAACAACTGGGACGCGCTGATCTGGTCCGAACGCATCGGCACCTGGGCGCAGAACAAGGGCCTGCTGTGGAAGGTGTTCCTGCCGATGATCACCTCGCCGATCGCCGGCTTCCTGCTCGGCATCGTAGTGATGCTGCTGCTGTGGGCGATCATCGCGGCCATGGCCAAGGCCGGTGGCTGGCTGGGCCGCCTGGCCCGCCCGCGCATCGTCAACGCGTTCTTCGGCAAGGCCCAGATCGTCTCGGCGGCCTACATGGGCTTTGCCCACGGCCACAACGACGCGCAGAAGACCATGGGCATCATCGCCATGACCCTGATCGGCGCCGAAGCGACCGGCGCACTGAACGACCTGCCGTCCTGGCTGGCCTTCATGCACCCGGACGCGCACGCCGGTGACGGCATCGCCATGTGGATCGTGCTGACCTGCGCGGTGGTGATGGCCGCCGGCACCGCCTCGGGCGGCTGGAAGATCATCAAGACGCTGGGCCACAAGATGGTCAAGCTGCACCCGATCCACGGCTTCGCCGCTGAAACCAGCTCGGCCACGATCCTGACCCTGGCCGCGCACTTCGGCATGCCGGTGTCGACCACCCACAGCATCTCCACCGCCATCATGGGCGTGGGCTACGCCAAGAACCCCCGTTCGCTGCGCTTCGGCGTGATCGAGCGCATCGTCTGGGCCTGGATCCTCACCATCCCGGCGGCCGGCGGCTGCGCCTACCTGATCCTGAAGCTGTTCGAGCTGTTCGGCTGGACCTGATGGTTCTGGTCTGGAACGCGAAAAACCCGGCTTCGGCCGGGTTTTTTGTTGGTTTGGTTCTGCGCAGAGAGCAGCGTTTCCATCGCTGCGAGTGGGGCGGCCGTCGGGCAGCCCCCTACGGGACACGCCGTAAATACATCCATGTAGGCTTGGCAAAAACATCCATGTTTTTGACAGTCCCTACGGGGGCTGCCCGCCGGCCGCCCCCGACAGATGGTCGTTGGCGGATGGGAACGGCATCCACGCAGGGCGTGGCTCTACGCGGCGGGTACTGGGGTCGGTAGCGTCGGTTCCCGAACGACGGCACGGAACGCCACCGTGACCGGTAACGCATGAAAATGATCGGCACCGCCGTTGATCTCCCGTGGCCACCAACACACCGTCGAGGGTCGGCGGGGGCGGGTTTGCGGGACTGTCAAAAACATGGATGTTTTTGCCAAGCCTCCATGGATGGATTAACGGCGTGTCCCGCAAACCCGCACCCGCCGGCCCAGCTCAGGCCCTGCGCGGGCCAAAGGCTGTTCGCCCAGATGCATGAAGCTGCCGGGCAGGGCCCGGCACTACGGCATCGCCTGCCACCCGCGAGGGCCAAAAAAAATCCCGCCGAAGCGGGATTTTTCATCAGCAATCAGACTTCAAGCGAAGCCAGGTCGCCCTTGTTCTCCAGCCACTGCTTGCGGTCGCCCGCGCGCTTCTTGGCCAGCAGCATGTCCATCAGCGCGCTGGTCTGCTCGCCGTCGTCCACCGTCAACTGCACCAGGCGGCGCGTGTCGGGGTGGATGGTCGACTCGCGCAACTGGTTCGGGTTCATTTCGCCCAGGCCCTTGAAGCGGGTCACGTTGACCTGGCCCTTGATCTTCTCGCGCTCGATCTTGTCCAGCAGCGAACGCTTTTCTTCCTCGTCCAGCGCGTAGAACACCTGCTTGCCCACGTCCACGCGGAACAGCGGCGGCATCGCCACGAATACGTGGCCCGCATCCACCAGCGACGGGAAGTGCTTCAGGAACAGCGCCGTCAGCAGCGTGGCGATATGCAGGCCGTCCGAGTCGGCGTCGGCCAGGATCACCACCTTGCCGTAACGCAGCCCGCTGATGTCTTCCTTGCCCGGGTCGCAGCCGATCGCGATCGCCAGGTTGTGCACTTCTTCTGACGCCAGCACGCTCCCCGACGACACTTCCCAGGTGTTCAGGATCTTGCCGCGCAGCGGCATGATCGCCTGGAAGTCCTTGTCACGCGCCTGCTTGGCACTGCCGCCCGCCGAATCGCCTTCCACCAGGAACAGCTCCGTGCGCGACAGGTCCTGGCTGATGCAGTCCGCCAGCTTGCCCGGCAGGGCAGGGCCCTGCGTGACCTTCTTGCGCACCACCAGCTTTTCGGTCTTCAGGCGCGCACTGGCGCGCTCGATCGCCAGCTGCGCGATCTGCTCGCCCAACGCCACGTTCTGGTTCAACAGCAGGCTGAAGGCGTCATGTGCCGCGCCCTCCACGAAGCCCGCCGCCTGGCGCGACGACAGCCGTTCCTTGGTCTGCCCGCTGAACTGCGGGTCGGTCATCTTCAACGACAGCACGAACGACACCCGGTCCCACACGTCTTCCGGGGCCAGCTTCACCCCGCGCGGCAGCAGGTTGCGGAAATCGCAGAACTCGCGCAGTGCCTCGGTCAGGCCCGTGCGCAGGCCGTTGGCGTGGGTACCGTGCTGCGCGGTCGGAATCAGGTTGACGTAGCTTTCCTGGACCAGCTCGCCTTCCGGCAGCCAGGCCACCGCCCAGTCCACCACCTCGGTGTCCTTCTTCAGCTGGCCAACGAACAGCTCGGCCGGCAGCATTTCGCGATCGCCCAGCTCGGCCTTCAGGTAATCGCTCAGCCCGTCCTCGAAGTACCAGGTGTCCTGCTCGTCGGTGGCCTCGTCGCGCAGCTTCACGGTCAGGCCCGGGCACAGCACCGCCTTGGCGCGCAGCAGGTGGCGCAGCGCCCGCAGGTTGTACTTGGGCGTATCGAAGTACTTCGGGTCGGCCCAGAAGCGTACCCGCGTACCGGTGTTCTTCTTGCCCACGCTGCCGACCACTTCCAGCGGCGTGGCGCGGTCGCCGTTGCGGAAGGTGATGCGGTGCTCGCTGCCGTCGCGGCGGATATGCACTTCCACCAGCGTCGACAGCGCATTGACCACGCTCACGCCCACGCCATGCAGGCCGCCGGAGAAGGTGTAGTTCTTGTTGTTGAACTTGCCGCCCGCATGCAGCCGGGTCAGGATCAGCTCCACGCCGGGGACCTTCTCCTCCGGGTGGATGTCCACCGGCATGCCGCGACCGTCATCGGTGACCTCGCAGCTGCCGTCCTTGTACAGGGTGACCTCCACCGTCCGGGCATGCCCGGCCAGCGCTTCGTCCACGGCGTTGTCGATCACTTCCTGCGCCAGGTGGTTCGGGCGCGCGGTGTCGGTATACATGCCCGGGCGGCGCTTGACCGGGTCCAGGCCGGACAGGACTTCAATATCGGCGGCGTTATAGCGGGTATTCATCTGTCTTCATAAAGCGCAAAGCGACGGCGAAGTTTGCGGTGTGGCGGGGTTTTTTGCACGCCGCACGTTCAGGGGGCGGCCGACAACCCCGCGATAGACTGTAGGCGATGGGAAAACCGGAGCCCCGGCGCCCCATCCCCAGCCATATGCGAGGAGACCCCCCATGAAGAAGTTGCTGACCATCGTTGCCATTGCCGCCGCCGTCGTGGCCGTGCCGCTGGCAATGGCGCAGAACGCCGGACAGGGCCAGTCCACCGCGCAGCAGGGCGAGCAGGCCGAGGCCAAGGCCCAGTCCGAGGCCGACGCCAAGGCCAAGCGCCGCGCGGCTGCCACCGCCGAAATGAAGGCCAAGGGCCAGCAGGCGCCGCAGCAGGAAGAGGAAGAAGAGGCCAAGAAGAAGCGCTGAACAAGCGTTTCGGCTTCCCCGACGCCCCGGCTTGCCGGGGCGTCTTCGTTCGTGCCCCTTGGGCTGGACGCCTTCAATCTGTAAACTATGGCTTTCCGGGAGCAGTACGTGTCATCCATCAGCGAATGGACTGGTCTGGTCGTGCGCGA
Source organism: Stenotrophomonas sp. FBCC-B152 (assembly GCF_059134105.1). Taxonomy (NCBI): domain Bacteria; kingdom Pseudomonadati; phylum Pseudomonadota; class Gammaproteobacteria; order Lysobacterales; family Lysobacteraceae; genus Stenotrophomonas; species Stenotrophomonas sp. FBCC-B152. The sequence goes on from NZ_CP101442.1 coordinate 1,153,310, forward strand.
CCGCCAGCAGGGTAGGCAGGAGGTGACGGTCCCAACGGCGACCGGCACGGCCGCCCCGACCTCGCCGACCGGCCGCCACGTCACCGTTCCCTCGATCCCGGCCCTGGCGCGTGAACACCCCGCCGCCGCCGCCCGGACCACCCCCGATTTCCCCTTCACGTCGTCCGCCGCCCCGCGCGCCGGCGCCGTTTCCCCCTTCCTGACAGGACACCCCCAGCCATGACTCCCTTGATCTTCGTAACCGGCGGCGTGGTTTCCTCGCTCGGCAAAGGCATTGCCGCCGCCTCGCTCGCCTCCATCCTCGAAGCCCGTGGCCTGAAGGTCACGATGATGAAGCTCGACCCGTACATCAACGTCGACCCGGGCACCATGAGCCCGTTCCAGCACGGCGAGGTGTATGTCACCGACGACGGCGCCGAGACCGACCTGGACCTGGGCCACTACGAGCGCTTCGTGCGCACCCGCCTGAGCCGCAAGAACTCGGTCACCACCGGCCGCATCTACGAGAACGTGATCCGCAAGGAGCGCCGCGGCGACTACCTGGGCGCCACCGTGCAGGTGATCCCGCACATCACCGACGAGATCCGCCGCTGCATGGACGAAGCCACCGAAGGCTTCGACGTGGCGCTGGTGGAAATCGGCGGCACCGTGGGCGACATCGAATCGCTGCCGTTCCTGGAAGCCATCCGCCAGGTGCGCACCGAGCGCGGCCCGGAGAAGGCCCTGTTCATGCACCTCACCCTGGTGCCGTACATCGCCGCCGCCGGTGAGCTGAAGACCAAGCCGACCCAGCACTCGGTCAAGGAACTGCGCTCGATCGGCATCCAGCCCGACGTGCTGCTGTGCCGTTCCGAACAGCCGGTGCCCGAGTCCGAGCGCCGCAAGATCGCCCAGTTCACCAACGTGTCCGAGCGCGCGGTGATCAGCGTGCCCGACGTCGACGTGCTCTACCGCATCCCGATGGGCCTGCACGAGCAGGGCCTGGATGAAATCGTGATCAACCAGCTCAAGCTGGGCGACAAGGCCGGCCCGGCCGACCTGCACGAGTGGGAAGCGGCGGTGGACGCCACCCTGCACCCGCTGGACGAGGTCACCATCGCCGTGGTCGGCAAGTACGTCGACCACCAGGACGCCTACAAGTCCGTGGGCGAAGCGCTCAAGCACGGCGGCCTGCGCCAGCGCACCAAGGTCAACCTGAAGTGGCTGGAAGCGCAGGACCTGGAAGGCACCGACATGGCCGCGCTGAAGGACGTCGATGGCATCCTGGTGCCCGGCGGCTTCGGCGACCGCGGTTTCGAAGGCAAGGTGCTCACCTCGCAGTTCGCCCGTGAACAGCAGATGCCGTATTTCGGCATCTGCTACGGCATGCAGGCCGCGGTGGTCGACTTCGCCCGCAACGTGGTCGGCCTGGACGGCGCCAACAGCACCGAGAATGACCGCCAGTCGCCCAACCCGGTGATCGGCCTGATCACCGAATGGCGTACCGCCACCGGCGATGTCGAAAAGCGCGACGACCGCAGCGACCTCGGCGGCACCATGCGCCTGGGCCTGCAGGAACAGCGCCTGAAGCCGGGCACGCTGGCCCGTGAGCTGTACGGCAAGGACGTGGTGTCCGAGCGCCACCGCCACCGCTACGAATTCAACAACCGCTACCGCACCCAGCTGGAAGACGCCGGCCTGGTGATTGCCGGCAAGTCGATGGACGACACCCTGGTGGAAGTGATCGAGCTGCCGCGCGACCAGCACCCGTGGTTCCTGGCCTGCCAGGCGCACCCGGAATTCCTGTCCACCCCGCGCGAAGGCCACCCGCTGTTCATCGGCTTCATCCGTGCCGCGCGTGAGCGCAAGGCCGGCGGCGCGCTGCTGCAGGAAGCACGCGCCTGAGCCAGGATCCGTGGGCGGCGCAGCTGGCGCGCCGCCAGCGCCGTCACTGGCGCGCCTGGCCTTGGGGCTGGGCTGCCCTGGTCCTGTCCATCGCCAGCTGGGGCTGCGCGTTCGTGCTGATGGTGCTCGTGTTTTCCGCAGTGGGTTCGCCCGGTGACGGCAGCCATGCCATCCAGGCCGTCGCCACGCCCATCAACCTGGCCCTGGCGCTGGGCGCAACCTGCGCGCTGGGCACCGTGCTGGCCAGCGTGCTGGCGCTGCGCCTGCGCCGCCAGCCGGCCGGTGGTGGCGCCGCGCTGGGCCTGCTGGGCCTGCTGTTGCTGGTGCTGCTGCTGCCATCGCTGCTGTAGCCCCGAACGCTTCCCGCGCGCGGATTTGGCAAGCGGGGGGCAGGTGGGGATAATCACGCGGCACCTTTCGACGCACTGCTTTTTGGCGTTCCCCCTTTCTGACTGGTAACCGGCCCGCTATGACCACGATCCGCAGCATCCACGCCCGTGAAATCCTCGACAGCCGTGGCAATCCCACGCTGGAAGCCGAAGTCACCCTGGAGGACGGTTCGTTCGGCCGTGCCGCCGTGCCGTCGGGTGCCTCCACCGGCACCAAGGAAGCGGTAGAGCTGCGCGATGGCGACAAGACCCGTTACCTGGGCAAGGGCGTGCGCAACGCCGTCAACAACGTCAACACCACCATTGCCACCGCGCTGAAGGGGTTTGACGCGGCCGACCAGGAAGGCCTCGACCGTCGCCTGATCGACCTGGATGGCACCGAAAACAAGGGCCGCCTGGGTGCCAACGCACTGCTGGCCGTGTCCATGGCCAATGCCCACGCCGCCGCTGCCGCCAACAAGCAGGCGCTGTGGCAGTACCTGTCCAAGGGCAGCACCGACGTGAGCCTGCCGGTGCCGATGATGAACATCATCAACGGCGGCGCGCATGCCGACAACAACGTCGACTTCCAGGAATTCATGGTGCTGCCGGTCGGCTTCACCTCGTTCTCCGAAGCCCTGCGCGCCGGTACCGAAATCTTCCATTCGCTGAAGTCGGTGCTCAAGGGCCATGGCCTGAGCACGGCCGTGGGCGACGAAGGCGGTTTCGCCCCGGACTTCCGCAGCAACGTCGAAGCGCTCGACACCATCCTCGAAGCGATCGGCAAGGCCGGTTACACCGCCGGTGAAGACGTGCTGCTGGGCCTCGACGTGGCCTCCAGCGAGTTCTACGAGAACGGCAAGTACAACCTGGTGAGCGAGAACAAGCGCCTGACCTCCGAGCAGTTCGTCGATTTCCTGGCGGACTGGGCCGCCCAGTACCCGATCATCACCATCGAAGACGGCCTGGCCGAGAACGACTGGGCCGGCTGGAAGCTGCTCACCGACCGCATTGGCAAGAAGGTGCAGCTGGTCGGCGACGACCTGTTCGTGACCAACCCGAAGATCTTCAAGGAAGGCATCGAGTCCGGCACTGCCAACGCGATCCTGATCAAGGTCAACCAGATCGGCACCCTGACCGAGACCCTCGAAGCGATCGCGATGGCGCACCACGCCAACTACGCCGCCGTGGTCTCGCACCGTTCGGGCGAAACCGAAGACACCACCATCGCCGACATCGCCGTGGCCACCACCGCCACCCAGATCAAGACCGGCTCGCTGTGCCGCAGCGACCGCGTGGCCAAGTACAACCAGCTGCTGCGCATCGAGGAAGCCCTCGGTGCCGGCGCGCGTTACGCCGGCCGTGACGCGTTCGTCTCGCTGAAGCGCTGATCCGCATGCGCACCTGGCGCTGGCTGCTGCTGGTGCTCGCGGTACTGCTGGTATGGTTGCAGTACCGCTTCTGGTTTGGCCCGGGCAATTCGGGAGAAGTGATGATGCTCGAAGCCCAGGTTGAATCCCAGAGGCGCGACAACGCCGGCCTGCAGCAGCGCAATGACGCGCTGGCGGCCGAGGTCAAGGACCTCAAGGAAGGCGAGGCCGCCATCGAGGAACGCGCGCGCAGCGAGCTGGGCATGATCAAGCCCGGCGAGAAGTTCTACCGCGTGGTCGAGAATGCCCCGGTGGCGGCGCCGCGCCCGCCGGCGCTGGCCGCCGACCCGAACGCGCCGCACCCGGACGTGCCCTGATGGGCAGCGTCTGGGCCGTGGTTCCGGCCGCCGGCCGTGGCACCCGCTTCGGCAGCGACACGCCCAAGCAGTACCTGCTCGCAGGCGACCGGGTGCTGCTTGCGCACACCCTGGAAGCGCTGCTGTCGCACCCGGTCGTGGCCGGGGTGATGGTGGTCATCGCCGAGAATGATGTCGACTGGCCGGGCTGGCAGTCGCTGGCCGACAAACCGATCCTCACCTGCACCGGCGGGGCCACCCGTGCCGCCTCCGTGCTGGCTGGCCTGCAGGCACTGCCCGACAGCGTACGGGCCGACGATTTCGTGCTGGTCCACGATGCCGCGCGGCCGAACCTGGCCGCAGCCGACCTCGGCCGCCTGCTGGAAGTGGGGCGCAATGATCCGGTCGGCGCGATCCTGGCCGCGCCGGTGCGCGACACCCTCAAGCGGGCCGGCGATGACGGCGGCATTGACGGCACCGAGCCGCGTGCGCGCCTGTGGCGCGCGCTGACCCCGCAGCTGTTCCGCCGTCACCAGCTGGCCCGCGCGCTGCAGGAAGCGGCCGCCGCCGGCGTGGACGTCACCGACGACGCCATGGCGATGGAGCGGCAGGGGCTGCGCCCGTTGCTGGTCGAGGGCAACGAGGACAACTTCAAGGTCACCACCCCGGCCGATCTGTCCCGATTCGAATTCGAGCTGTCGCGCCGCGGCTCCTGAGCCCGTCCGCGCCGGCCATCACCGCAGGTTTTTTGCCATGAACACCCCGTTTCCTCCGGTCCGCATCGGGCAGGGTTATGACGTCCACGCCTTCGGCGAGGGCGACCACATCATGCTCGGCGGCATCCGCGTCGCGCACAGCTGCGGCGTGCTGGCGCACAGCGATGGCGATGTGATCCTGCACGCGCTGTGCGATGCCATGCTGGGCGCGCTGTCGCTGGGCGACATCGGCCAGCACTTCCCGCCGTCGGACATGCGCTGGAAGGATGCCGACAGCAGCCGTTTCCTCGAGCACTGCAACAGCCTGCTGCGCGAACGCGGCTGGCAGGTCGGCAACACCGACATCACCGTGATCTGCGAGCGGCCCAAGGTCGGCCCGCATGCGCTGGCCATGCGCGAGCGCATCGCCGGGCTGCTGGGCATCGCGCTGGATGCGGTGAGCGTCAAGGCCACCACCTCCGAGAAGCTCGGGTTCACCGGGCGTGGCGAAGGCATCGCCGCCCAGGCCGTCGTGCTGCTGGTGGCGCTGTGATCCCGTTGCCGCTGGCCTTCGGCGAGCCGCTGCTGCGTGCCGACATCCGCACCACCCCGGAAGATTTCCAGGTGGACGAACTGCCGGCGTTCGAGCCGACCGGGGAGGGCGAGCACCTGCTGTTGACGATCCGCAAGCGCGGCGCCAACACCGTGCATGTGGCCAAGCTGCTGGCGAAGTGGGCGGGGCTGCCGGACATGGCGGTCAGCTATGCCGGCATGAAGGACCGGCATGCGGTCACCACGCAGCGGTTCAGCGTGCACCTGCCCAAGCGCATCGCGCCGGACATTGCGATGCTGGCCTCGGACGAAGTGGAGGTGGTCGAATCCACCTGGCACAACCGCAAGCTGCAGCGCGGCGCGCTGGCCGGCAACCGCTTCCGGCTGGTGCTGCGCAATGTGCAGGGCGAGCCGAAGGCGATCGACGAGCGGCTGTCGCTGATCGCCGCGCGCGGCCTGCCGAACTGGTTCGGCGAGCAGCGTTTCGGCCGCGATGGCGGCAACGTGCCGGCCGCGCTGGCGATGTTTGGCGGACGCCGCGTGCGTCCCGACCAGCGCTCGCTGCTGTTGTCGGCCGCGCGTTCGGCGCTGTTCAACCAGGTGCTGGCCGAACGCGTCGCGCAGGGCACCTGGGACAGCCCGCTCGAGGGTGAGGTGTGGATGCTCGATGGCAGCCGCAGCGTGTTTGGCCCCGAGCCGTGGACCGACCTGCTGGCCGATCGCCTGGGCCGCTTCGACATCCATCCCAGCGGTCCGTTGTGGGGCGAAGGCGAGCTGCGCAGCAGCGGCGCGGCGGCCGAACTGGAGCTCGGTGCGATCAGCGACGAGCAGTCACTGCAGCTGCGCACCGGGCTGGAAGGCGCGCGCCTGAAGCAGGAGCGCCGCGCGTTGCGGCTGCGCCCGGCCAACCTCCAGCATCGCTGGCTGGAAGCAGACGTCCTGGAAGTCACGTTCGCGCTGCCGCCGGGGTGTTATGCGACGGCGGTGCTGCACGAGTTGGGGCCCGTCAGCGACGTGGCCGGGGCCGCGTCGAACGTTTGATTGCCACGTAGCCACGTAGCCACGCAGGGCGTGGCTCTACCGGCGTCCATGCACCGTAGAGCCACGCCCTGCGTGGCTGCGCGGTGCCGGCAATCACCGATTCGCCAACAACACCAGCACCGCGCCGGTGCCGCCTTGCCCGGCCGGTGCCGAATGAAACGCCAGCACGTCATTGCGCTGGCGCAGCAACCGGTCCACCAGGTTCTTCAGGATCGGCGCACCCCCATCGGACTGCAGCCCCTTGCCATGGATGATGCGCACGCAGCCATGCTCGTGCGCATGCGCTTCCAGCAGGAACTGGCGCAGCAGCGTCTCCGCCTGGACCACGGTCGCCCCGTGCAGGTCCAGCTCATCCTGCACCGAATACTGGCCGCGCTTGAGCCGCTGGAACATCCGTGCCGGCAGGTTTTCGCGCCGGTAACTGGCGGTGTCGCCGGCCTCCAGCGGGCTGCTGTCGCGCAGCAGCCGGGCGAACTCCCCGCGCGCGGCGTCTTCGTCCTGTTCGGCCATGCGCGCACGCGGCTTCGGCCGCGGCGTTGCGGGCGGTGCGGCCACCGGCTTGCGCAGCGGCGTGACCTCGCCGATGGCGGCGCGGAACAGCGCGGCCGGATCTTCGTCTTCAGGATGTGACATGCGTACAGCCTAATGCCCTGAATCGGCCGTGCCTACCTCCCGCCGGGGTAGGCCGATCTGCCCGCTTGCGGCACAATAGCTGACGCACTTGCGCGGTCGGTGATCCCGGAACGGGTGAAGGCCGGCCCCGCCAACGCTGGAAAGTGATGGAAATGAAGTCTTGAACAATCAAGCGGTTAAAACCCAGATGCGGATCCTGGTCAGCAACGACGACGGCGTCGATGCCCCCGGCATCAGGATGCTCGCCTCCGTGCTGCGCGAGGCCGGCCATGAAGTGATGGTGGTCGCCCCCGACCGCGACCGCTCCGGCGCCAGCAACTCGCTGACCCTGGACCTGCCGGTGCGGGTCAAGCGCATCGACCACTACACCTGTTCGGTGGCCGGTACCCCGACCGACTGCGTGCACCTGGCGCTGACCGGCCTGCTCGAATACGACCCGGACATCGTGGTGTCGGGCATCAACAACGCGGCCAACCTGGGCGACGACGTCATCTACTCCGGCACCGTGTCGGCGGCGATGGAAGGGCGTTTCCTCGGCCTGCCGGCGGTGGCGATGTCGCTGGTCACCCACAACCACGACCCGCGCAATTTCGAAACCGCCGCGCGTGCCGCGGTGGAGATCGTCACCCGGCTCAAGGCCGACCCGCTGCCGGCCGACACCATCCTCAACGTCAACGTGCCCGACCTGCCGTGGTCGGAGGTGCGTGGCTTCGAAGTGACCCGCCTGGGCAACCGCCACCGTGCCGAAGGCTGCATCGCCCAGCGCGACCCGCGCGGCAATGAAGTGTTCTGGATCGGCCCGGCCGGGCGCGAACAGGATTCGGGCCCGGGCACGGACTTCCACGCCGTGCGCAACGGCTTCATCTCGATCACCCCGATCCAGGTCGACCTGACCCGTTACCAGGCACTGGAGAAGGTCGCCAGCTGGGTAGGCGGGCTGACCGCCGCGCTGGACCGGCCGGCATGAGCCAGCGCCTGCGCCTGCAGCCCGAAGCGGTCGGGATCGGCATGACCTCCCAGCGCGTGCGCGACCGCCTGGTCGAACGCCTGCGCGAGAGCGGCATCGCCGACGAAGCCACCCTCAATGCGATCCGGGTCGTGCCGCGGCATCTGTTCATCGACGAGGCCCTGGCCTCGCGTGCCTACGAAGACACCGCATTGCCGATCGGCCACGGCCAGACCATCTCCCAGCCGTGGGTGGTGGCACGGATGACCGAAGCGGTGCTGCAGTCGGCGCCGAAGAAGGTGCTGGAAGTGGGCACCGGCTCGGGCTACCAGGCCGCCGTGCTTGGTGCGCTGGGGCTGGAGGTCTACACCGTCGAGCGCATCGGCGACCTGCTGCGGCAGGCGCGCAAGCGCTTCCGCGCACTGGGCATGAACATCCGCAGCAAGCACGACGATGGCCGCATCGGCTGGGCCGAGCATGGCCCGTTCGACGCCATCGTGGTGACCGCCGCGGCGCCGGCGCTGGTCGATGCACTGGTCGACCAGCTGGCCGTGGGCGGGCGCCTGGTCGCGCCGGTCGGCGGGGCAGGGGCGCAGTCGCTGATCCAGCTGACCCGTCGCGACGACGGCAGCGTTGAACAGCAGGTACTGGCGCCGGTCACGTTCGTGCCGCTGCTGTCTGGCATGCTGGACTGATTCCAAGGAGCGTCGCGTCATGAAGATTTTTGGTCCGCTGTATGAGCGGGCAATGAAGTGGGCCGCGCACGAGCGCGCCCCGACCTACCTGACGGTGCTGAGCTTCATCGAGGCGATCATCTTCCCGGTGATGCCCGAAGTGATGCTGGCGCCGATGTGCGTGGCCCAGCCCAAGCGCGGCTGGTGGTTCGCCACGCTCAGCCTGGCCGGCTCGATGGCCGGTGCGCTGGTCGGCTATGCGCTGGGTCACTATGCGTTTGAAGCGGTCAAACCGCTGTTCGCCGCGATGGGCATGTTGACCAGCATCGAAGGCGGCATCGCCATCGTGCAGGCCAAGATGGCTGAATCGCCCTGGGCGGTGTTCACCTTCCTGGTGCTGGGCGGCTTCATGCCCATCCCGATGAAGGTCTTCACGTGGGCATCGGGTATCGTCGGCGTGCCGCTGCCGCAGTACTTCCTGAGCATGTTGATCGGGCGGGGCAAACGCGTTTACGTGCTGGCTGCCGTCATCCGCATTGGCGGGGCGCGTGCCGAAGCGGCGCTGCGGCGTTGGATTGAACCGCTGGGCTGGATTGCCACCGCACTGGTGGTGGGTCTGGTGGCCTGGCTTGTCTGGAGAGCGAAGTTCGCATGAGTGCTGATCGTTTGAGCGGGGCCGCACGGCTGACCGCCCTGCTGCTGGTGGCGTCCACCCTGAGTGCCTGCGGCACCGCCACGGTGGTCAAGCCGTCCGGCGGGCGCACCGCGCACACCACGCCGCAGACCTCGGTGGCCAAGCCGGGCCAGACCGCCGTGGTGCGTCGTGGCGACACCCTGTACGCACTGGCACGCATCCACAACATCACCCCGCGCGACCTGGCGGGCTGGAACGGGCTGGCCGAGCCGTACACGATCTACCCGGGCCAGGTCCTGCGGCTGTACCCGGGCAACACGCCGGGCCGCGCGCCGACCACCGTGGTGACCGCGCCGCGACCGGGCGGCACCGCGCCCACGCCGGCACCTGCGCCGACCCCGTCGCCGACCACCGCGATCAAGAGCAACATCAGCTGGCGCTGGCCGGCCGACGGTGCTGTCGTCGGTCGCTTCGTCGGTGCCGATGTCACCAAGCAGGGCGTGGATATCGCCGGCAGCAGCGGCCAGCCAGTGCGCGCCACCGCGCCGGGCGTGGTGGTCTATTCCGGCGCCGGCCTGGTCGGTTTCGGCGAGCTGATCATCGTCAAGCACAGCGACCAGTGGCTGTCGGCCTATGGCCACAACCGCAAGCGTCTGGTCAATGAAGGCCAGAGCGTCAAGGCCGGCGAGCAGATCGCCGAGATGGGCCGTACCGGCACCACCCGCGACATGCTGCACTTCGAGATCCGCTACAACGGCAAGCCGGTAGACCCGCTGCTGTACCTGCCGCCTAAATGATCGCGCAGCCACGCAGGGCGTGGCTCTACGTCATCTGCCGGTAGAGCCACGCAGGGCGTGGCTCTACGTCATCTGCCGGTAGAGCCACGCCCTGCGTGGCTGCAGCTTCCGGACGATCGACACAAAAAAGGCTGCCAACGGCAGCCTTTCCTGAACGAAAACAACGAACTTCAGCCCGGCAGCAGGATCGCCGCGGCCACCTTGCGGCTCTCGCTGGCCAGCAGGTTGAAGGTCCGGGCCGCCGCCGCATTGGTCATCACTTCGATGCCGATGTTGCGGGTCAGGCAGGCCCCCATCACGGCGGCGGACGGGAACAGCTGCGTCGCCCCGGTGCCCAGGATCACCAGCTCCGGCGCCAGCGCCAGGATCGGTGCCAGGTCTTCCGGGGTCAGTTCCCTGGCAGTGGCCGGTGCCGGCCAGGCCTCCACCAGCGTGTGCGGGGTCACGATGAAGCTCTGGCCCAGCTCGCGGGTACGGACCTGCTCGCGGTCTTCCAGCACCACCGAACCCGTGCCGACGGCACGGAACGCATAGGCGTAATCGGGGATTTCGTGGTTCAGCTGCATGGCGATCAGCCGCGCGGAAGCACGATCTGGCGCTGTTCCTTGCTGGGGCGGTAGAGCACGGCCACGTGGCCGATGCGCTGCACCAGCGCGCTGTCGGAGGCCTGGACCAGCTCGGCGATCATGGCGTCGCGGGCATCGCGGTCTTCCGCGCCCACCTTCACCTTGATCAGTTCATGGCGCTCCAGGACTTCGTCCAGTTCAGCCAGGAAGGCCGGCGTGACCCCCTTGCCGCCGATCTGCAGCAGGGCTTTCAGATCATGGGCTTGGCCGCGGAGGAAGCGGGTCTGGGACGAGGTCAGGACAATAGACATTCAGGAACAAGCGGTTAACTGGGGCGATCAGGGTATCATGACCACCCCGTCCGGCCCTATCTCCAATGGTTTCCCGCAGCAAGAGCAGCCAACGCTGGTTGAAAGAACACTTCGCCGACCCCTTCGTGAAGAAGGCCCAGGCCGAGGGCATGCGCTCGCGCGCGGCCTACAAACTGGAGGAGCTGCTCGCGCGTGACCGGCTGCTGAAGCCGCACATGGTGGTGGTCGACCTGGGCGCCGCCCCGGGCGGCTGGTCGCAGCAGGTCCGGCGCCAGATCGGCGACACCGGCCGGGTGCTGGCCCTGGACATTCTGGAGATGCCGCCGCTGGCCGGCGTGGAGTTCCTTCACGGGGACTTCAGGGAGCAGGCCGTCCTATCGCAGTTTGAAGCCATGCTCGGGGATCAGCCGGTAGACCTTGTGCTCTCGGATATGGCCCCCAATAAAAGTGGTATGGACGCGGTAGACCAGCCGCGGATGATGCACCTGGCCGAGTTGGCGCTGGATTTTGCCGACAACCATCTCAAGCCGGGTGGCGCGTTCCTGATCAAGCTGTTCCAGGGCGTGGGCTTTGACGACTACGTGCGCGAGATGCGCCGCCGGTACGACAAGGTCGTGATCCGCAAGCCTGAAGCGTCCCGGAAGCGCTCGCCCGAGGTGTATGCCTTGGGGCAGGGCAAACGCACCCAGATCAAGTAAGCTCAACCATACCAATTGCGTCAGGCATTAGAGGAACACCGGAGCCAATGAGGATGAACGACTTGACCAAGAACCTCCTGCTATGGGTGGTCGTCGCCGTGGTGCTCATGGTGGTGTTCCAGAGCTTCTCGCCAAAGAGCAGCGGCGCCGGTGCCCAGGGCGCCACATATTCGCAGTTCCTGGACCAGGTGGATGGCGGCAACGTCCAGAAGGTGACCTTCAGCGGCGACATGCGCAGCGGCACCAACCAGATCTCGTACACCACGCGCAGCGGCCAGTCGGCCACCATCACCGCGCCGATGGATCGCGACCTGATCAACATCCTGCGTGCCAAGAACGTGGAAATCGTCCAGGAAGAGCCGTCCAGCGGCATCTCGCTGGGCGCGATCCTGATGAACTTCCTCCCGGTGATCCTGATCATCGGCTTCTGGTTGTTCATCATGCGCCAGATGCAGGGCGGTGGCGGCGGTGCCAAGGGCGCGATGTCCTTCGGCAAGTCGCGCGCCAAGCTGCAGGGCGAAGACCAGATCAAGGTCACCTTCGCCGACGTCGCCGGCTGCGACGAAGCCAAGGAAGAAGTCGGCGAACTGGTCGACTTCCTGCGCGATCCGACCAAGTTCACCAAGCTGGGCGGCAAGATCCCGCGCGGCGTGCTGATGGTCGGCCCGCCCGGTACCGGCAAGACCCTGCTGGCCCGTGCCATCGCCGGCGAAGCCAAGGTCCCGTTCTTCTCGATCTCCGGTTCGGACTTCGTGGAAATGTTCGTCGGCGTCGGCGCCAGCCGCGTGCGCGACATGTTCGAGCAGGCCAAGAAGCAGGCCCCGTGCATCATCTTCATCGACGAAATCGACGCCGTCGGCCGCCATCGCGGTGCCGGCCTGGGCGGCGGTCATGATGAGCGCGAGCAGACCCTGAACCAGCTGCTGGTGGAAATGGACGGCTTCGAAGGGGGCGAGGGCGTGATCGTCATCGCCGCCACCAACCGTCCCGACGTGCTGGACCCGGCGCTGCTGCGCCCGGGCCGCTTCGACCGCCAGGTCGTGGTCGGGCTGGCTGACGTCAAGGGCCGTGAGCAGATCCTCAAGGTGCACATGCGCAAGCTGCCGCTGGCCGACGACGTCGAGCCGATGGTGATCGCGCGCGGCACCCCGGGCTTCTCCGGTGCCGACCTGGCCAACCTGTGCAACGAGGCGGCATTGTTTGCGGCCCGCAGCAACGAGAAGGAAGTGCGCATGGAGCACTTCGATCGTGCGCGCGACAAGATCCTGATGGGTGCCGAGCGCCGTTCGATGGCCATGAGCGAAGAAGAGAAGACGCTCACCGCCTACCACGAAGCCGGCCACGCCATCGTCGGGCGCCTGGTGCCCGAGCACGATCCGGTCTACAAGGTCACCATCATCCCGCGTGGTCGCGCGCTGGGCGTGACCATGTACCTGCCGGAAGGCGACAAGTACTCGATGAACCGGGTGGCGATCGAATCGCAGCTGTGCTCGCTGTACGGCGGCCGCGTGGCTGAGGAGCTGATCTTCGGTGCCGACAAGGTCACCACCGGCGCCTCCAACGACATCGAACGCGCCACCAAGATGGCCCGCAACATGGTCACCAAGTGGGGCCTGTCCGACGAGCTCGGCCCGATCGCCTATGGCGAAGAGGACGACGAAGTGTTCCTGGGCCGTTCGGTGACGCAGCACAAGAGCGTGTCCGACGATACCGCGCGCCGCATCGATGAAGTGGTGCGCAGCATCCTGGACAAGGCCTACGCCCGTACCACCGAGCTGGTCACCGCCAACCTCGACAAGCTGCACACCATGTCCCAGCTGCTGCTGCAGTACGAGACCATCGATGCGCCGCAGATCGACGCCATCATGGAAGGCCGCGATCCGCCGCCCCCGATGGGCTGGGGCAAGTCCAACAAGGACGGTGGCAGCAACAACAACGACAAGGGCGGCGACGCCCGTCCGGTGCCGCCGATTGCCGGGCCCGCCGAACAGCTCTGAGTTGAACCGATGACAGACGAAGGCCGGGGCAACCCGGCCTTCTTCGTTTCCTTCCCGCCTGACCGCCGTTCCGGAGTTGCCATGTCCACCCCGCCGCCGCAGATATCCCACACCACCGAAATCGTGATCGCCACGGTGGTCGGCGCCGCGGTCGGCGTGCTCAGCGGGAACTACCTGCTTGGCGGCATCGTCGGCATCGTGCTCGGCATTGGCCTGAGCGTGGCCAAGACCCTGTACGTGGACCGCAAGCGCCGCCGGCGCTGAGCCCTTGCGGCCGCGCGCCGCGCCCGGCACGATGCGCAGGCACGGTCGCACCGCGCGGCCGTGAACATCATTCCAGGGGGAATACATGCGTCATTCGATGCGCGCGGCGACTGCCGCGCTGCTGTGCTGTGCCACGCCCGCGTTCGCGGCCACCGTCCACGTGCAGGACCCGGTGCCGTTCTCCGAAACGTCCTACATCGCCGACAACATCAAGGCCGAATGCCGGATGGGCGCCCAGCTGGGGACCGCGCTGGGCAACAGCGCGCCGGACTTCGGCAATACCATCGCCTTCGACGAGCAGCTGGCCACCGAAGGCCGGGTGCTGAAGCTGGAGATCGTGGAGGCGCAGAGCGCCCGCACCGGCTACAACCACTACAAGTCCGCGACCGTGCGCGGCGTGTTGATGGACGACGGGCAGAAGGTGGCGGCGGTGACGGCGCGGCGGATTTCGCGCGGTGGTCCAGGCGGCCTGTTCAAGGGCTCCTGCGACGTGCTCCAGCGCGTGGTCACCGCCATCGGCAACGACCTCGCCGAGTGGCTGGCCAACCCGACCGACGAGGCCAAGCTGGGCGATTTCTAGCCCGCCAGGCTCCGCGGGCCGCGGGTTATCGGGGTACGCCGGCGTAAACTAGGCGCTGGCGTATTTCGTGGAAGGCCCATGTTCGATACTTCTCCCCAGCTGGACTGCGGCGGCCGCGTGCTGCGGCTGGACCGCCCGCGTGTCATGGGCATCGTCAACGTCACCCCGGATTCGTTCTCGGACGGTGGCGCGCACGACAGTACCGAAGCGGCGGTCGCCCATGGACTGCAACTGGTGGCCGAAGGCGCCGACCTGCTCGACATCGGTGGCGAATCGACCCGGCCCGGTGCCGCGCCGGTAGCGCTGGAGGAAGAGCTTCGCCGGGTGGTCCCGGTGATCGAACAGCTCGCCGCCCAGACGCAGGTGCCGATCAGCATCGACACCTTCAAGCCGGAGGTGATGCGCGCGGCGGTGGCCGCCGGTGCCGGCATGATCAACGACATCCATGCGCTGCGGCAGGACGGGGCATTGGCCGCCGCCGCCGAGCTGGGCGTGCCGGTGGTGCTGATGCACATGCAGGGCGAACCCGGCAGCATGCAGTACACCCCGCACTACGACGATGTCGTGGCCGAGGTGCACCGGTTCCTGGTCGATCGGATGTTCTCGGCCGAAATGGCCGGCATCGCGAAGAAGAACCTGGTGATCGACCTGGGCTTCGGCTTCGGCAAGACCACCGAACACAACATGATCCTGCTGGCGCGCTCGGCGCGCTTCCTGGAACTGGGCGTGCCGATGCTGGCCGGGCTGTCGCGCAAGCGCAGCATCGGCGAATTGACTGGGCGCGAGGCGCCGCGCGAGCGCGTGGCCGGCTCGGTCGCCGCGCATCTGGTCGCCGCCCAGCGCGGCGCCACGATCCTGCGCGTGCATGACGTCGCTGCCACCGTGGACGCACTGAAGGTGTGGGCGGCGGTCGATGCGGTGCCGATGCCGCGGGTGGATGCCGCCCCGGCGATGCCGCGCTGGCCGGACGAGGGCTGATGGGCGCCGACCGGCGCCCGCTGGCGATCGCGGTGATGGGCCCGACCGCGTCGGGCAAGACCGCCACCGCCATCGCACTGGCGCGGCAACTGGGCGGGGAGATCGTCAGCGTCGATTCGGCGCTGGTCTACCGCGGGCTGGATATCGGCTCGGCCAAGCCCGATGCCGCCGAGCGCGCGCAGGCACCACACCACCTGCTCGACCTGCGCGATCCGTGGCAGACCTATTCAGCGGCGGAGTTCGCCGTGGATGCCGCACGCGTGGTGGCCGACATCATCGCGCGCGGACGCATGCCGATCCTGGCCGGCGGCACCGGGTTGTACTTCCGCGCGTTGCTGCAGGGGCTGTCGCCGATGCCACCGGCCGACCCGGCGACCCGGGCGGTGATCGGCGCCGAGGCGGCAGAACTTGGCTGGCCGGCGCTGCACGCACAGCTGGCCGGGATCGATCCCGCCGCTGCAGCCCGTATCCATGCGACCGACCCGCAGCGCATCCAGCGGGCGCTGGAGGTCTATCGCCTGACCGGCACGCCGATCAGCGAGTGGCAGAAGCTGCCCGGCGTGGACCGCCTGCCGGTGCGCTGCCTGAAGCTGGTGCTGGCCCCGCGCGAGCGCAGCGTGCTGCACCAGCGGATCGAAACCCGGTTCGACAGCATGCTCGCCCAGGGTTTCCTGGACGAGGTGCGGGCGCTGCGTGCGCTGCCTGGGATGGCGGCGGTGGCGGCGCCGCTGGACCTGCCGGCGGTCCGGGCCGTCGGCTATCGCCAGGCCTGGGAGTTCCTGGACGGGCAGGGCAGTGCCCGCGACTTCCGCGACAAGGCCATCCAGGCCACTCGGCAGCTGGCCAAGCGCCAGTTGACCTGGCTGCGCGGCGAGCTTGATGCACGCTGGTTCGATCCCCATATAGACGGGGATTCCCTGGCCGATGCCGTAGCGGCCTTTGTTGCCCGCTGAGCCACAGCGCCTTGCCCTTGGCCCGTGTACCATCGGAGGTTCCGGTGGCGGGGGCCGTGGCAGTTGCCGGAAGACCATAAAAACAATAATGAGGAGTGTGCAATGTCCAAGGGGCAATCGCTGCAGGATCCGTTTCTGAATGCACTTCGGCGCGAACGCGTGCCGGTGTCGGTGTATCTGGTCAATGGCATCAAATTGCAGGGAACGATCGAATCGTTCGACCAGTTCGTTGTCCTGCTGCGCAATACGGTCAGCCAGATGGTGTACAAGCACGCCATTTCGACCGTGGTGCCGGCACGCAACGTCCGGGTGGGTCCCGGTGGTGGCTATGTGCAGTCCAATGAAGGTGGCGCCGACGGCGCCCAGGAAGAAGACGACGTTGAATGAAGTAAGCAACTGCGGAGACGCGCGTGTTTGACCGTTCCAAGCGAGGCGAACACGCGCTCCTGATCCAGCCGCATTCCGGCCGGCTGGAAGAAGATGTGCTGGAAGAGTTCACCGATCTGGCCCGCTCTGCCGGGGCCAGCATCGCCGCTACCCTGACCGCGCGCATCGACCGGCCCAACCCGTCGATCCTGATCGGCTCGGGCAAGCTGGACGAGATCAAGGCGGCCGCCGAGGCCACCGGCGCCGACCTGGTGCTGGTCAACCATGCGCTTTCGCCGTCGCAGGAGCGCAACCTGGAGCGCTTCCTCGAGCGCCGGGTGATCGACCGTACCGGCTTGATCCTGGACATCTTCGCCCAGCGTGCGCACAGCCACGAAGGCAAGCTGCAGGTGGAACTGGCGCAGCTGCGCCACATGTCCACCCGGCTGGTCCGTGGCTGGACCCACCTGGAGCGCCAGCGCGGCGGTGCCATCGGCCTGCGCGGTCCGGGTGAAACCCAGCTCGAAACCGACCGCCGCCTGCTGCAGAAGCGGGTGGAACAGCTGCAGAAGCGGCTGGAAAAGGTCGAAGTGCAGCGTACCCAGATGCGCCGTGCCCGCGTGCGCAGCGAACTGCCGCGCGTGGCGCTGGTGGGCTACACCAATGCCGGCAAGTCGACCCTGTTCAACGCGCTGACCGGCGCGGAGGCGTACGCCGCCGACAAGCTGTTCGCCACCCTGGACCCGACCGTGCGCCGCATCGCGGTGCCGGGCGGCAACGTGGTGCTGGCCGACACGGTCGGCTTCGTCCGCGACCTGCCGCACGAGCTGGTGGCCGCGTTCCGCGCGACCCTGAGCGAAGCGCGCGAGGCCGATTTCCTGCTGCACGTGGTCGATGCCGCCGATCCGCACCGCGAGGAGCGCATCGCCCAGGTGGACGAAGTGCTCAACGAAGTGGGCGCGGGCGAACTGCCGCAGCTGCTGGTGTTCAACAAGATCGACCGCATCGAGGGCAGCGAGGTCCGCCACGACGGCCAGGACGGCATCCCCGATACCGCACGCCGCGAACGCGTCTGGATCTCGGCCCGCGATGGGCTGGGCCTGGACCTGCTGCAATCGGTGCTGGGCAAGCGCCTGGGCCTGCAGCACGTCAGCGGCGACCTGCGCCTGCCGCCGACCGCCGGCCGCCTGCGCTCGCGCCTGCACCAGCTGGAAGTGGTGCGCGGCGAACGCAGCGACGAGGACGGCTGGCTGCTGCAGGTTGAGATCCCGATCGCCGAAGCGGAGAAGCTGGCCGCCGCCGACGACGGTGCCCCGATCCGTGCACTGCTTCCGGAAAAACTGCCCGAATGGTGAGTCCGTGACTGTCCCCACCGATGCCGAACTCGGCGACCTTGCCCGTGACGTCGGCCAGCGACTGCAAGCGGCTGCGCTGCAGCTGGTCACCGCCGAAAGCTGCAGCGGCGGCTGGATCGCCAAGGCGATGACCGATATCGCTGGTTCGTCGGCGTTCTTCGACTGCGGCATGGTGGTGTACAGCTACGAGGCCAAGCAGCGCCTGCTCGGCGTGCGCGCACAGACGCTGGAGCAGTTCGGCGCGGTCAGCCGCGAAACCGTGCTGGAAATGGTCTCCGGCGCGCTGGTCAATTCCGGTGCCGGCATGGCCGTGGCCGTGACCGGCATCGCCGGCCCCGGTGGCGGCAGCCCGGACAAGCCGGTGGGCAGCGTCTGGATCGGCTGGAAGCAGCGCGGTGGCTATGCCCGCGCGCAGCTGTTCCAGTTCGAGGGCGACCGCGAAGCCATCCGCCGGCAGACGGTGCAGCAGGCGCTGACGGGAATTTTCCCGGCGCTGTGACATCCTGAGCCCTGCTGTCGAACGAGGGTGCACCGATGTGGGAAACGCTGGGAACCGTCCGTGACCTGGGGCGCCTGCAGGAAATCGCCTCGGTCCTGATCCGCTATGGCTTCGGCGACCTGGTGCGCCGCATCGGCCTGGCCGACGTGCTCGAACGCGCCGGTCGGCTGCTGCACTGGAACGATACCCAGCAGATCCTGCGCATGACCGCCCCGGTGCGGGTGCGCCGGGCGATGGAAGAGCTCGGCCCCACCTTCGTCAAGCTCGGCCAGGTGCTGGCCACCCGCGTGGACCTGTTCCCGCCGGACTGGATCGCCGAATTCTCCGAACTGCAGAACGCGGTGCCGGCGCTGCCCTATGCGCAGGTCCGCGAGCAGCTGGAAGCCGACCTCGGGGCACCGGCCACCGACGTGTTCGCCTGGCTCGATGAAACCCCGCTGGCGGCGGCCTCGCTGGCCCAGGCCCACCGCGCCACCCTGCACGATGGCAGCGAGGTGGTGCTGAAGATCCGCCGCCCCGGCATCCGCGAGGTGATCGAAGCCGACCTGCGCCTGCTCGCGCGGCTGGCTGAAATCGTCGAAGCGCGCCTGCCGGACATGCGCCGCTACCGGCCGGCCGAAGTGGTGCAGCAGTTCCAGGTGTCGCTGCGGCGCGAGCTGGACTTCGCCGCCGAGTGCCGCAATGCCGAGCGCATCGCGCGCAACTTCGCCGGGCGCACTGACATCCTGATTCCCAAGGTGCACTGGCAGTGGACCTGCGAGAGCCTCAATGTGCAGGACTTCGTGGACGGCATCCCCGGCCGCGACCTCGCCGGGGTGGATGCGGCCGGACTCGACCGGGTCCGGCTGGCCCGCACCGGCGCCCGCATCGTGCTCAAGATGGTGCTCGAAGACGGCTGCTTCCACGCCGACCCGCACCCGGGCAACATCATCTACCTGCGCGACGGAAGGATCGGCGTGATCGATTTCGGCATGGTCGGCGCGATCTCCGAACAGCGCCGCTTCCAGGTCGCGCAGCTGCTCCACGGGCTGGTCAGCCAGGAGCCGGAGTCGGTCACCGACGTGCTGCTGGACTGGTCCGGCGGCGTGGACGTGGACGAATCGCGGCTGCAGCAGGACATCAGCACCTTCGTCGACCAGTACCGGGGCGTGCCGCTGAAGGACCTGCACATGGGCCTGATGCTGGGCAACATCACCCAGCTGCTGCGCCAGTACGCGCTGACCCTGCCGGCCGATTTGGCGCTGATGATCAAGACCTTCCTCACCCTGGAAGGGATGGGCCGCCAGCTCGACCCGCAGTTCGACATGGCCACCGCCGCACGTCCGTTCCTGGAGCGGGTGATGTGGCAGCGGTTCGCGCCGTCGGCCCTGCTCAAGCGCGGCAAGCGCAGCGTGGCCGGGCTGCTGGACCTGGCCGGCGACCTGCCGCGCGATGTGCGCCAGCTGGTGCAGATGGCACGGCGGGGGCGGCTGCAGTTGAAGGTCGAGACCACGGCATTGCAGGGGTTCGGGGAGCAGGTCAACCGGGCGGCGAACCGGCTGGTGGTGGGGATTGTCACTGCCGCGTTGATCATCGGGTCATCGATCGTGATGCACAGCGTGGGTGGGCTGTCGAGCCGCTGGCTGCTGGCGCTGGGCGTGGCGGGGTTCGTGGGGGCGGGGTTCTGCGGGGTCTGGATCCTGTTTTCGATCTGGCGGTCGGGGCGGAATCCGTGAGGGGCCTTACGGCCTTTTTCTGATCGGGGCTTGCGTGGCTCGGGTGTTAGTAGTAATACTACTAACCATGGACCTTACCGATACCCAGCAGGCGATCCTGCAGTTGATCGCCGAGCGCATCGAGACCGACGGCGCGCCGCCGTCGCAGACGGAAATCGCCCGTGCGTTCGGCTTCAAGGGCGTCCGGGCCGCGCAGTACCACCTGGAAGCGCTGGAACAGGCCGGGGCGATCCGTCGCATTCCCGGCCAGGCCCGCGGCATCCGGCTGGTGCAGGCGCCGCCGCTGCAGGACGGCTTGCCCGCCTCGCTGGCGGCCGCCGCGCTGCCGGACCACGTGCTGCGCCTGCCGGTGCTGGGCCGGGTCGCGGCCGGCCTGCCGATCGGCGCGGACATCGGCTCGGACGATTTCGTGGTGCTGGACCGGGTGTTCTTCTCACCCGCACCGGACTACCTGCTGAAGGTGCAGGGTGATTCGATGATCGACGAGGGCATCTTCGACGGTGACCTGATCGGCGTGCACCGCACCCGCGACGCGCGCTCGGGCCAGATCGTGGTGGCGCGCATCGATGACGAGATCACCGTCAAGCTGCTGAAGATGGGCAAGGACCGGATCCGGCTGCTGCCGCGCAATCCCGATTACAAGCCGATCGAAGTCCTGCCTGACCAGGACTTCGCCATCGAAGGCCTCTATTGCGGGCTGCTGCGCCCGAATCGCTGATCTCTTCAACGCACGACATGCACGGTCTTTTGTGGCGATTCTCTGGTTTGGCTGAGGTTGGTACGGATGTCCGATAATTTTTTTCCGAACGCCGGGCAGAATCTCAGCCTGTGCGATACGCCAACCTTAAAGTGACCCCGTGGCCAAGAAGACCTCCAAAGACACCCCCTCCAACGACATGACCCCTGCAAGGACCAATCCGATGGACGAGAACAAAAAGCGTGCCCTGACCGCCGCCCTGAGCCAGATCGAAAAGCAGTTCGGCAAGGGGTCGGTCATGCGCATGGGCGACCGCGTCATCGAGGCCGTCGAGATCATCCCGACCGGTTCGCTGATGCTGGACATCGCGCTCGGCATTGGCGGTCTGCCGAAGGGGCGTGTCGTGGAGATCTACGGTCCGGAATCCTCGGGCAAGACCACCCTGACCCTGCAGGCGATTGCCGAATGCCAGAAGAAGGGCGGTACCGCCGCCTTCATCGATGCCGAACATGCCCTGGACCCGATCTACGCCGCCAAGCTGGGCGTGAACGTGGACGACCTGCTGCTGTCCCAGCCGGACACCGGTGAGCAGGCGCTGGAAATCGCCGACATGCTGGTCCGTTCGGGCTCGGTGGACATCGTGGTGGTCGACTCGGTCGCCGCGCTGACCCCCAAGGCTGAAATCGAAGGCGAAATGGGCGACCAGCTGCCGGGCCTGCAAGCCCGCCTGATGAGCCAGGCGCTGCGCAAGCTGACCGGCAACATCAAGCGGTCCAACACCCTGGTGGTGTTCATCAACCAGCTGCGCCACAAGATCGGCGTGATGATGCCCGGCCAGAGCCCGGAAGTGACCACCGGCGGCAACGCCCTGAAGTTCTACGCCTCGGTCCGCCTGGATATCCGCCGCATCGGCGCGATCAAGAAGGGCGACGAGATCATCGGCAACCAGACCAAGATCAAGGTGGTCAAGAACAAGCTGGCGCCCCCGTTCAAGCAGGTCATCACCGAGATCCTGTACGGCGAAGGCATCAGCCGCGAAGGCGAACTGATCGACATGGGCGTGGAAGCCAAGCTGGTCGAGAAGGCCGGCGCCTGGTACAGCTACGGCGAAGAGCGCATCGGCCAGGGCAAGGACAACGCCCGCGGTTACCTGCGCGACAACCCGCAGGTGGCCCAGCGCCTGGAAGCCGAGCTGCGTGAGAAGTTCCAGCCGGCCGAGGCCGCCCGTGAGGGTGGCGACGACGAAGGCGACGACGCCGAGTAAGTTTCCCGCGGGGCAGGGCAGCGCCGTCAGTGACGCTCGCCCTGTCCCGGGGTTTACGTTTTACGAGATCCCGCATGCACGACCCAGACGCCCCGGCACCCGGCCGCAAGCGCCGCGTCCGTGAACAGACCCCGGTCCAGCGGGCGCTTGGGCTGCTGGTACGCCGTGAGCATTCGCGCAAGGAGCTGACCCGCAAGCTCACCGCCCGCGGCATCGAGAGCGAGGCGGCCACCGCCGCGGTGGATAAGCTCACCGAGGCGGGCTGGCAGGACGACACCCGGTTTGCCGAGAACCTGGTCCGGATCCGCGCCAACACGGGCTATGGCCCGATCCACATCCGCGCCGAACTGGGCACCCACGGGCTGGACAGCGAGCAGATTGCCGCTGCCATGGACACCTTCGAAGGCGACTGGACCGAGAATGCCCGGGACCTGGTCTGCCGCCGGTTTGGCGAGGCCGGCCCGCAGGAGCTGCCCCAGCGCCGCAAAGCCGCCGATCTGCTGGCCCGCCGTGGGTTCGATGGCGACAGCATCCGCCGGGCGACTCGATTCGATCCTGAAGATTAAGCAGGGACACGCCCCGCGTGTCCGTAAGGCCCGGGCCTGATACCCTTTATGGTTTCGGCGGTCCTGCAATCGACACCCGGCCATTGGGGCTGCGTGCGAGGGACTGACCGGCCCGCAGACAGCCAGCCCCCCATGACCGAATCCGCCAAGTTCACCACCTCCCAGATCCGCAGCGACTTCCTTGAGTTCTTCAAGGGCAAGGGCCACACCATCGTGCCGTCGGCACCGCTGGTTCCGGGCAACGATCCGACCCTGTTGTTCACCAACTCCGGCATGGTGCAGTTCAAGGACGTGTTCCTTGGCGCCGAGAAGCGCAGCTACGTGCGCGCGGCGGACGTGCAGCGCTGCCTGCGTGCCGGCGGCAAGCACAACGACCTGGACCAGGTCGGCTACACCGCGCGCCACCACACCTTCTTCGAAATGCTGGGCAACTGGTCGTTCGGTGATTACTTCAAGAAGGACGCCATCGCCTGGGCCTGGGAGCTGCTGACCCAGGTCTGGAAGCTGCCGGCCGACCGCCTGCTGGTCACCGTCTACCAGACCGACGATGAGGCTTACGCGCTGTGGCGCGACATGGTCGGCATTCCCGAAGAGCGCATCGTGCGCATCGGCGACAACAAGGGTGCCCCGTTTGCCTCGGATAACTTCTGGCAGATGGCCGACACCGGTCCTTGCGGCCCGTGCACCGAAATCTTCTACGACCATGGCGCGCACATCGCTGGTGGCCCGCCGGGCTCGCCGGACGAAGACGGCGACCGTTACATCGAAATCTGGAACCTGGTGTTCATGCAGTTCGACCGCCAGCCCGATGGCACCCTGGTGCCGCTGCCGGCCCCGTGCGTGGACACCGGCATGGGCCTGGAGCGCCTGGCGGCGATCCTGCAGCACGTGCACACCAACTATGAAATCGACCTGTTCCAGGCGCTGATCCGCAAGGCCAGCGAACTTACCGGCATGGCCGACCTGGAGAACAAGTCGCTGCGCGTGATCGCCGATCACATCCGCGCCTGTTCGTTCCTGGTGGTCGATGGCGTGCTGCCGTCCAACGAAGGCCGAGGCTACGTGCTGCGCCGGATCATCCGCCGCGCCTTGCGCCACGGCTGGATGCTGGGCGTGCGCCAGCCGTTCTTCAGCAAGCTGGTGCCGACCCTGGTCGAGCAGATGGGCGAGGCCTACCCGGACCTGCCGGCGCAGGCCGACACCGTGGTGCGCGCACTGCAGGCCGAGGAAGAGCGCTTCGCGCAGACGCTCGACTCGGGCATGAAGATCTTCGACGACGTCGCCGCGCAGGTGACCAACGGCGTGATCCCCGGCGTGGATGCGTTCCGCCTGTACGACACCTATGGCTTCCCGCTGGATCTCACCCAGGACATCGCGCGCGAGCGCGACCTGGTCGTGGACATCGACGGTTTCGATGCCGCGATGAAGGAGCAGCGCGACAGCGGCCGCAGGTCAGGCAAGGGTGGCGCCGCCGTGGTGCTGTCGGCCGAGCTGGTGGCTACCCTCAAGCCGACCGTGTTCCTGGGCTATGACCGCCTGCAGGCCGACGGCCTGACCGTGGTGGCCCTGCTCAAGGATGGCCGCCCGGTGGACAGCGTGCAGGCCGGCGACGAGGTGATCGTGCTGACCGACCAGACCCCGTTCTACGCCGAATCCGGCGGCCAGGTCGGCGATACCGGCACGCTGTCCGGCAACGGAGTGCAACTGCAGGTGAGCGATACCCAGAAGTTCGCGGGCCAGTACCACGGTCACGTGGGCCAGGTCGCCAACGGCAGCCTGAAGGTGGGCGATGTGCTCAGCGGACAGGTCGATGGCCAGCGCCGCGGCGCCACCATCCTCAACCACTCGGCCACCCACCTGCTGCACGCCGCGCTGCGTGAAGTGCTGGGCACGCACGTGCACCAGAAGGGTTCGCTGGTCGCGCCCGACCGCCTGCGTTTCGACTTCTCGCACTTCGAGCCGATCAGTGCGCAGGACCTGGCGCTGATCGAGCGCAAGGTCAACGAACAGGTGCGCATCAACAACGCTGTCGAAGTACGCAACATGGCCATGCAGGAAGCGCTCGACTTCGGCGCGATGGCGCTGTTCGGCGAGAAGTACGGCGAGAACGTGCGCGTGCTGAAGATGGGCGATTACTCCACCGAACTGTGTGGTGGCACGCACGTGTCGCGCACGGGTGACATCGGCCTGTTCAAGATCACCTCCGAAGGCGGCATCCAGTCCGGTGTGCGTCGCATCGAAGCGGTGACCGGGCAGGGCGCGCTCGACTATGTAGCCCACGAAGAAGCGCAGCTGGCCGAAGCCGGCGCGCTGCTGGGCGGCAATGCCGGCGAGGTGGTCGACAAGATCCGCCAGCTCACCGAGCGCCAGAAGAAGCTGGAACGCGAACTGGACGCGCTGAAGGCCAAGCAGGCCGCCGGCGCGACCGCCGACCTCGGTGCTGGCGCAGTTGAGGTCAATGGCGTCAAGATCCTGGCCGCGCGTCTGGAAGGTTTTGATGCCAAGGCACTGCGTGAAGCGATCGACCGCCTCAAGCAGCAGCTGGGCGATGCGGTGATCGTGCTGGCCGGTACCCAGGACGGCAAGGCAGCACTGGTGGCCGGCGTGAACGGCAGCGCAACGGGCAAGGTAAAGGCCGGGGAACTGTTGTCCCACATCGCCGGTCAGATCGGGGGCAAGGGCGGCGGCCGCCCGGACCTCGCCCAGGGTGGTGGTGAGGACGGGCCCGCCCTTGCTTCTGCACTGGCTGCCGTCGTCGACTGGGTCACCCCTCGTATCTGAACGCCTGAATCCTCCTGCTCCTTGATGGGGCGGGAGAGCTGACGGTACTATGGCTAATCTTTTCCCTTTGTCGTGTGGCGTTCCTTGGCTGGGCGCCGAGCCGGTCGGGAAAATCCACCGGTTCCCTGGAGACTTGCAAAAATGTTGATCCTGACTCGCCGTGTCGGCGAAACCCTGATGATCGGTGACTCGGTCAGCGTGACCGTGCTCGGCGTCAAGGGCAACCAGGTGCGTATCGGTATCACCGCCCCGAAGGACGTGGCCGTGCACCGCGAAGAGATTTACCAGCGTATCCAGCGAGGCGATGAGCCGAATGCATCGGGAAGTGAAAATTCTTCCGATTAAGGCTTTACCTCGGGGTGTGAAAAACGTTATTCTTCGCGCCCCCGCTGAGAAGAAACACCGCAGCGACGGAACCAGAATACTGGAGCGGTGCCCGAGTGGCTGAAGGGGCTCCCCTGCTAAGGGAGTATACGGCCAAAAACTGTATCGAGGGTTCGAATCCCTCCCGCTCCGCCAGTAATAGAAAAGGCCTTCGTACGCGAGTACGAAGGCCTTTTTCTTTGTGTGCTGTTGCCGCTGCGTTGACGCGATGCCCGCACGCCGTGCACCGGCACTACGCTTTCCTGCTTGGTCGCCAATACTCGCTGCTGGACAACCAGGCGGCGTTGCACGACAACGCCCCGATCAGCTCGGGGCGTTCTCTTCAACGGCGACGATTACAGCGGCAGGTCGAACACCAGCACTTCGGCATCGCTCGCGTTCTCCAGCGTCACCTGGGCCTCGTCGGTGATCTGCAGCGCATCGCCGGTGTCCAGGGTGATGCCGTTGACCTGCAGCTGTCCACGGGCCACCTGCACGTACGCACCGCGGCGCGGGGCCAGGGCCAGGTGGGCGCGCTCGTCGCCGTCCAGGATCGTGGCGTAGATGTTGGTGTCCTGGTGGATCAGCAGCGAACCGTCACGGCCGTCCTTCGAGGCGATCAGGCGCAGCTGGCCGCGCTTGGCCTCCGGGGCGAAGTGCGTCTCCTGGTAGCTCGGGGTGATGTTCTCGGCATCCGGGAACAGCCAGATCTGCAGGAAGTGCACGGTCTCGTCGGCCGAATGGTTGAACTCGCTGTGGCTGACCCCGCTGCCGGCGCTCATGCGCTGCACGTCGCCGTAGCGCAGCACCGAACCGGTGCCCATCGAGTCCTTGTGCTCCAGCGCGCCGCCGAGCACGTAGGAGACGATCTCCATGTTGCTGTGGCTGTGGGTGCCGAAGCCCTGGCCGCCGATCACCTTGTCTTCGTTGATCACGCGCAGCGGGCCGAAGCTGGTGTAGCGCGGGTCGTAGTAGCTGGCGAAGGAGAAGGTGTGCTGGGAGTTCAGCCAGCCATGGTTGGCCTGGCCACGGGTAGCGCTCTTGCGGATCTGCAGCATGATGTTCTCCTTGGGGTGTTCGATGGTTTCGATGGCGGTCCGGGGCGGTATGTGCTGCCCCTTTCCTGTTGGCGCCAGTATCCGCTTGCACCCGTCGCTTGAAAAACGGATAGTTTTGCAAGCCATCATCGAAAAATTCGAATGCTCAAGCTCAGCCTCGACGCCCTGCAGATCCTGGATGCCATCGACCGCCGTGGCTCGTTCGCCTCAGCCGGCAAGGAGCTGCACAAGGTGCCTTCGACCATCTCCTACACGGTGTCCAAGCTGGAACAGGACCTGGGCGTGCAGCTGTTCGACCGGATCGGCCCGCGCGCGCACCTCACCGAGGCCGGGGTGGCGTTGCTGGACGAGGGCCGGCACCTGCTGCGCGCGGCGCGCGAACTGGAAATGCGGGTGCGCCGGGTGGCGTCGGGCTGGGAGGCCGAGCTGACCGTGGCGGTGGATTCGTTGTTCCAGCCGGCGCTGCTGGCCGAGGACGTGCGCGCGTTCAGTGCGGTGGCCGAGCAGACCCGGATCCGGCTGATCAGCGAAGCGCTGTCGGGCACCTGGGAGGCCCTGCTGGACCGGCGCGCGGACCTGCTGGTGGGTGCGGCCGGGGAGGGGCCCAGTGGCGGCGGCTACGTGGTCGAACCGCTGGGCGTGGTGCGGTTCGTGTTCGCGGTGGCGCCCGGGCACCCGCTGGCGGCGCTGCCGGAACCGCTCGGGCGTGAGCAGCTGGCGGCGCACTGCGCCATCGCGGTGGCCGATTCGGCGCGGCGGCTGCTGCCGCGCACGGTCGGCCTGCTGATGGGCCAGGAGACGGTGACCGTGCCCGATACGGTCAGCAAGTTCCGCCTGCAGTGCGCGGGGCTGGGCTTCGGCTTCCTGCCCGAGCCGTATGTGCAGGCGGCGGTGGCGCAGGGGCGGCTGGCAGTGCGGCAGGTGGAGGAACCCAAGCCGGACGAGACCTTCTGGCTGGCCTGGCGCACCGGGGAGGAGGGTGCTGCGCTGCGCTGGTGGCGCGAGCGGATGCGCCAGCCGGGGCTGATGGAGGGGTGGTGGGGGCAGATGCGCGAATGGCTGTGATGCAGGATGGCTGAATGAATGCCGTCCTGTCATCGATTGGTCATCTGGTTGCGGTAGAGCGCCATCGGCGCGGTCGATAACCTGCGCGGCTCAATCTGACTCTCTGCGCCCATGAAACGCCTGCTGCTGCTCTTGCTGGCCGGGGCCGGCCTGTGGCTGGCTGCGTGCTCATCGCTCAATTCCTCTGCCGCGTCCACCTCGCTCAGCGATCGACTGGTCGCGCCCGGTGGGGTGTCCACGCTGCTCGATACCGCCCGCATCAGCGAAGCGGTGGCGGCGGTGCCCAACCGGCATGGCTTCGTGACCGGCCGGGCCGGGGTACCGCTGTTCTGGCGGGCGTTCGATCCGGGCCGCTATGGCCTGCGCTACCAGTACCTGGCGCAGCACCATGAGAACGGCGAGCCGTTGAACACGGGCCTGCAGCTGGCCCTGCCGCACCCGTTCAAGCCGCAGGCCCCGCGCGGCACCGTGGTGCTGCTGCACGGCTGGATGATGAACGGCGATTCGATGCTGCCGTGGTCGCTGCAGCTGGCCGAATCGGGCTACCGGGTCATCACCATCGACCTGCGCAACCACGGCCAATCCGGGGCGGGGCCGTCGGGCTACGGCACGTTCGAATCCGACGATGTGGTCGATGTGATCGATACGCTGCAGCAGCGCGGTGAAGTGGTCGGGCCGCTGTACCTGTTCGGCGTGTCCTACGGCGCGGCCACCGCGCTGTTCACCGCGGACAAGCTGGGCGACCGGGTCACCGGTGTGGTGGCGATGGAATCGTTCGCCAATGCCGGCGAGGCGATCCGCAGCATGATCCCGCACCTGATGTCGCTGCAGCCCACCGCGTGGAAGGCGCAGGCGATGGCCGCCTACGGGCGCTGGCGCTATGGCGGGCAGGACATCAACGCGGTGATCGCCGCCGCCAGCCAGCGCCTGGACCTGGACCTGGACGCGGTGGACGTGACCCGTGCGCTGGCCGATACGCGCGCCTGCGTGCTGCTGCTGCACGGCCAGGACGATGCACACGTGCGGGTGGACCAGGGGCGTGCACTGGCCGCCGCCAGCCCGCGCGTGCATTACATCGAGATGCGCGGCGAAGACCACATCACCCTGCCGCTGCGGCTGGACCTGCTGGGTGGCGTGGTCGATGACTGGCTGGCGCATGACGACCATGCCGGTGGCAGCTGCCCGGCGCCGGAGATCCCGCGCGAAGCGGACCGGATGGCCATGTCGGCGGTACCTGTCGGCGACCCGGTGCGGTCGTGAGCGCACCAACAAAAAAGGCAGCCCGTGGCTGCCTTTTTTCGTCTTCGATGCAATGGTGCGCCCGGAGAGATTCGAACTCCCGACCGCCTGGTTCGTAGCCAGGTACTCTATCCAACTGAGCTACGGGCGCGCTTGCATTGTCTGGTTGTTGCCGCGATGTAATGGTGCGCCCGGAGAGATTCGAACTCCCGACCGCCTGGTTCGTAGCCAGGTACTCTATCCAACTGAGCTACGGGCGCATTTACATCACGTTGTCTGTTGCTACCGGCAGAGGCGAAACTGCCAGCCTGTTGATGGTGCGCCCGGAGAGATTCGAACTCCCGACCGCCTGGTTCGTAGCCAGGTACTCTATCCAACTGAGCTACGGGCGCGTCAACAGGAGCGGAATTATGCGGATCGACGCCGCATCCGTCAACGCTTTTGTGAAGGACTTCATTCAAATGAATGAAAAAGCGCCTTCACCACGGCCTCCGGCGCCTTCATCCACGCGAAGTGGTCGGCCCGCGTGCCCAGCGTGCCCGCCGGTACGACGGACAGTGTGGAAGTGACCTGCGGCAGCTTGGCCAGCAGGCCCTGCATCGAGCTGGGCGGCGCCAGCCAGTCGTCGGCCAGCACCACCGCGTCGGCGTGGCCGTGCAGGCGCCGCATGCCGCCTTCCAGGTCCGCCTGCACGCCCTTCGCCGCGTAATGGTTGTTCAGGCCCACCCGGGCCCAGTCGCGGATCAGCCCGCGCGCTTCGGTGCCGCCAAAGCCGAGCCGGCGCCCATGCAGCACGCCCTGGCGCTGCGCCAGCCACGGCAGCAAGCGGTACACCAGCGGCAGCGTCCAGCCGCGCGGGGCAGGGAAGGTGCGCCAGTACGGCGTGCCGGTGGCGACCAGCCAGAAGCGTGCGAACACGCTGGGATGCAGGCCGGCGAACACGCAGGCCAGCTGCCCACCGAGGCTGTGCCCGCCGATGATCAGCGGCGCGGTGCCATGCAGGCGCAGCGCGGCGAGGCTGGCCGGAAGATCCTGCTCGAGGATTTCGCGGTAACCCCAGTCCTGCGCGCGCGACGGGCGCAGGCTGCTGCTGCCGTTGCCGCGCCATTCGTGCAGGAACACGCTGATGCCGCGTGCGGCCAGCGCATCGGCAAACGGCTGGTAGTTGCGCGCCGATACGCCCAGTGCCGGCAGCCACAGCAGCTGCGCGCGCGGCTGCTGTGGCACGCGCCCGATCAGTTCGAAGCGATGGCCGTCATCGGCCTGCACGGGAACCACCAGCGCGCGCGTCATGCCGGCCGCGCCGCGCCGAAGTGATCCAGCACCAGCACCTCGCTGCGGCCAGGCGTGTAGCCGCCCTGCAGGCCGCGTGCGACGTAGTCGATGGCCGCCTCGCAGGCGTTCGGCAGCGACAGCCCGCAGCACAGCTGCGCGGCAATGGCCGAGGCCAGCGTGCAGCCGGTGCCATGCGCGTCCACCGGCAGCCGGGTGTGGATGAATTCTTCGCGGGTGACGCCATCGAAGTAGCGGTCGATCACCCGCGCACCTTCGGCCATGTGGCCGCCCTTGAGCAGCACCGCACCGGCGCCGAGGTCGAGCAGCGCGGCGGCGGCATCTTCGGCGTCATCGGCGTTTTCGATGCGGCGGCCGAGCAGCAGTTCGGCTTCGGGGGTGTTGGGGGTCAGCAGCGTGGCCAGCGGCAGCAGCCGCGTGCGCAGCGCGTCCAGTGCGCTGCCTTCCAGCAGGCGCGCGCCACTGGTGGCTACCATCACCGGGTCCAGCACCACGTGGGTGGGACGATGCTTCTGCAGGGCATCGGCGACCAGCCCGATCACCTCGGCGTTGGCCAGCATGCCCAGCTTGACCGCGTGGATGTCGAAATCGGCGAAGCAGGCATCGATCTGTGCCTGCAGGAAGTCCAGTGGCGGCACGTGCACGGCGGTCACGCCGCGGGTGTTCTGTGCGGTGAGCGCGGCAATCGCCGACAGCCCATGCACGCGGTGCGCGGCAAAGGCCTTCAGGTCGGCCTGGATGCCGGCACCACCGCCGGAATCGGAACCGGCGATGGTGAGGACGGACACGGGGGTGGAAGGGCTCATCCCGCGATTGTGCAGCCGGGCGGCGCGTTGCGCCATCGGGTGCTACCCGGTCTTGCCGCCGTTGAACGCCAGCTCGGAGAACTCGCCACTGGCCGGATCGAACAGCGCGCCCCAGAACTGGTTGCCGCCATCGCACACGCGGATCGCTTCGCGGGCGGGGTCCATCTCGCTGTGGTCGGGCAGGCGGAAGGCGTTGAGGTAGATCAGCTTGCGGCCTTCCACTTCGATGCCGACGTATTGGCGGTCGAAATCGGTGACGTTGGGCACCTGCGCTTCCAGCGAGGGCAATCGGCTTTCCAGCTGTTCGATCTGCTGGCGGCTGGGCGCCCAGTAGCCGGTCACCCGCCCCGGCGTCTGGCCGGGGCTGGGACGCGAGCAGGTATCGAGTACCTGGGCAACCACCAGTGGGCGGGTCACCACCCACGACTGGCCGGTCTTGACCGCCGTCGGCACGGTGGCGCCGGGGCGGGTGTTGGCAGGCGTGCAGGCAGCCGCCAGCGCGGCCAGCGCCAGCGGCAGCAACGCACGGGAGAGGGAACGGTTCACAACACCTCCGAAGCGTAATCGGCCAGGCGCGAACGCTCGCCACGGCGCAGCGTGATGTGCGCGCTGTGCGGCCAGTTCTTGAAGCGGTCCACGGCGTAGGTCAGGCCCGAGGTGGTTTCGGTCAGGTACGGCGTGTCGATCTGTTCGACGTTGCCCAGGCAGACGATCTTGGTGCCGGGGCCGGCACGGGTGATCAGCGTCTTCATCTGCTTGGGGGTGAGATTCTGCGCCTCGTCCAGGATCAGGTAACGCGACAGGAAGGTGCGCCCGCGCATGAAGTTCAACGAGCGGATCTTGATCCGGCTGGCGATCAGGTCGTTGGTCGCCGCACGGCCCCAGGCGCCGCCTTCCTGGGTGTGGGTGAGCACTTCCAGGTTGTCGGTGAGCGCGCCCATCCACGGGGTCATCTTTTCTTCCTCGGTGCCGGGCAGGAAGCCGATGTCCTCGCCCACGCTGACCGTGGCGCGGGTCATGATGATTTCACGGTAGCGCTGCTGGTCCATGGTCTGGGCCAGGCCCGCGGCCAGCGCCAGCAGGGTCTTCCCGGTACCGGCGGTGCCGAGCAGGGTGACGAAATCGATCTCCGGGTCCATCAGCGCGTTCAGCGCGAAATTCTGCTCGCGGTTGCGCGCGCCGATCCCCCACACCGCATGGCTGCCATGGCGGAAATCGTTGACCAGCGACAGGGTGATCTTGCCGCTGCCGTCGACCTTGGCCACCCGCAGTTCGACTTCATCGTCGCCCGGCAGGTACGCGTACTGGTTGGGATGCCAGTCCTCGTCATCGGTGGCCTGGATTTCGTAACTGGTCCGGCCCTTGTCGCTCCAGCTGCGCAGGTCGTTGGTGTGCTTCTTCCAGAAATCTTCCGGCAATTCGGTGGCGCCGGTGTAGAGCAGGCTGAAGTCGTCCAGCGCGCGGTCGTTCTCGTAGTCTTCCGACACGATCCCGGCGATGGCCGCCTTGATCCGCAGGTTGATGTCCTTGGACACGAACACCACCGGGATCTCAGGCACCTGTTCCTTCAGCGCCAGGATCGCGCCGAGGATGGCGTTGTCCGGAATCACCGCGCCGAAGCTCTTGCCGGCATCGAAGTGGCTGGTCTGGAAGCGCAGCAGGCCCACGCTCTGCTTGCCGCGCAGCTGCAGCCCGTTCGGGCGCTGCAGCGGAATGCCGTCTGCCAGGTTGTCCAGGCCTGAGGCCTGCACCAGCTCGTTGAGGAAGCGGCTCACCTGGCGGGCGTTGCGGCTCGCTTCGGAGGTGCCCTTCTTGCCGTTGTCCAGCTCTTCGATCACCTGCATCGGCAGGTAGACATCATGCTCCTCGAACTTGAACAGCGCGGTTGGATCGTGCATGAGCACGTTGGTATCCAGAACGTAGATGCGCTTGCCTCGGGTCATCGTCATTTCCTGGTGGCAGAACAGGGACAAGCCATCACGACCTGCAGGGCAGGGTGATGGCCATTGTGGGGTGCAGGTGGGTCACTGGGTTTTCGCGCCCTTCAGCGCTTCAAGCACGGATTCGGCGTGGCCGGCGACTTTCACCTTGCGCCACGACTGCACGATACGACTGTCGGGAGAAATGAGGAAGGTGCTGCGTTCGATGCCGCGCACCTGCTTGCCGTACATGTTCTTCAGCTTGATCACATCGAACGCGGTGCACAGCGCTTCGTCGCCATCGCTGACCAGCGGGAAGGCAAAGCCCTGCTTGGCGCAGAAGTTGTCGTGGGACTTGACCGAATCGCGCGAAACGCCGAACACCTGGGCGCCGGCGCGCTTGAACTTCGGCAGCAGGGCGTTGAAATCGGTGCCCTCGGTGGTGCAGCCCGGGGTGCTGTCCTTGGGGTAGAAGTACAGCACCAGCCACTGGCCGGCGAGATCGCCGAGGGTGGTGTGGTCGCCGCCGGACAGGGCCAGCGGGAGGGCGAGGGTGGTGCTGTCCAGGGTATCGCCGTTGTTCATGAGGTCCTTGCTGCGGAGCCTGAGTGAAGCGTCTTACAACTGCATGAAACACCGCGCGTTCGTGATGAACGCGCGAAGCCGTCAGAACTTCATCGGGTCCATGATCGCGTCCAGGTTGAGGTGGTCGCAGAATTCGAGGAAATCGTCGCGCAGTGCGGCGATGTGCATGTTGGCGGGCACCCCGATGGTGACCTGCGCCGAGAACATCTCCGCGCCGGTCTGCATGGCGCGGTAGCGGGTGCTCTGCAGGTTTTCGATGGTGATGCCCTGGCGGTCGAAGAAATCGGCCAGCTGGAACAGGATGCCGGGCTTGTCGGCGGCGATCACTTCCACGATGTAGGGCAGCAGGTTGGACTGCGCCTGCTTGGCACCGGTGCGGTACCACACCAGTTTCAGGCCTTCCTCGCGTTCGAGCCGGGTCAGCATGGCTTCCAGCTTGGCCACCGAGTCCCAGGAGCCGGTGGCCAGGGCGGTGACCGAGACATCGCGGCCCACGGTGGCAAGGCGGGCATCGACCAGGTTGCAGCCGCTGTCGGCGATGCGCCGGGTGACGGGCAGCAGGGGGGACTCCGGATGCGTCGTGTAGGCGTTGATCAGGAGATGGTTTTCGGTCGGCGCAGGCCGCGGCGTGGTGTCGGTCAAGGTGGTTCCGGTAATGCGGGATGAGTCTGAACGGCGCCGGCGACGGCGCGTTCGCCGGAGTCCAGCATACTTGCCCGCGCTTTCGACCCGCAAGTAACATGCAACGTACGTCCGACCGCGCTTCCAGCGGCCTTCGTCCCCCTTTCTTCCGAGCATCGTTTCCTTGTCCCTTTCCGGTCTCATCACCGCGCTGGCCACGCCTTTCCAGGCCAATGGCGCATTGGATCCCGACGGTTGGCAGCGCCTGCTGCACCTGCAACTGGAGGGTGGCGTTCACGGGGTGGTGGTCGCCGGGTCGACCGGCGAGGCCGCGACCCTGTCCGATGACGAATACGACCAGCTGCTGCGCAGTGCGGTCAAAACCGTCGCCGGGCGCGTGCCGGTGCTGGCCGGTACCGGCCTGTCGGGAACCGCCAAAACGATCGAACAGACCCGCCGGGCGGCGGCCAGCGGCGCGACCCACGCGCTGGTGGTGACCCCGCCGTACGTGCGCCCGACCCAGGCCGGGCTGATCGCGCACTACCGGGCGGTGGCCGACCAGGGCGGCCTGCCGGTGATCCTGTACAACGTGCCGGGCCGTACCGGCTGCGACATGCTGCCGGAGACGGTGGCCGAGCTGGCCGCGCACCCGAACATCGTGGGCATCAAGGAAGCGGTGGGCGATGTGGGCCGGGTCCAGGCCCTGCTGGCGCTGCGTTCGCCGACCTTTGCGATCCTCAGTGGCGATGACGGCACGGCCGCCCGGTCGATCCTGTCCGGGGTGGACGGGCTGATCTCGGTCGGCTCGAACGCGCTGCCCGGTGCCTACCGGCGCATGTGCGACCTGGCTGCGGCGGGCGAGCGCGAGGCCACCGAGGCCTGGGATGCCCGGCTGGAGCCGTTCCATGAATTCTGCGGGGTGGAACCCAACCCCATCCCGGTGAAGGACCTGCTGCGCCGGATCGGCATCGGCCACGGCCTGCGGCTGCCGCTGCTGCCGTTGTCGGCCGCCCACCACGCCGCCGCCGAACACCTGGCCACCGACATCGGTGCGCTCGAAGCCCTTTCCAGCCACTGACATCAGTGGCCTGACCCAGGAGATTCACATGCGTCAATCCGTTTCCGCCATCCGCGTGCTGTCGTTCGCGATTCTGGCCACCGCCACGCTGGCAGGTGTCACCGGCTGCAAGCGCGGCGTCAAGGGCGACTACGCACTGGCGCCGGAAGTGCGCCCGCTGGAAATCCCGCCGGATCTGAACGCCCCGGGCGCCAGCCCGGCCGCCCAGATGCCGGTGCTGGCCTCGCAGGCCAACAAGCCGGCCCCGTCGCAGGCGCCGGCCAACAATGCCGGTTTCACCATCCCGGGCAGCAAGGACGAGGTGTTCGGCAAGGTCGGCACGGCGCTGGAGTCGGTTGAAGGCGTGAAGATCGCCAGCAAGGCGCAGCTGCTGGGCTCCTACGACGTGGCCTTCGAAGGCAGCGATTTCCTGGTCCGCGTGGTGGCCGTCGAAGCCGGCGCCTACATCTCGGCCGTGGATCCGCGCGGCCTGCCGGCTACCGGCGCGGCCCCGACCAAGCTGCTGGGTGAGCTGAAGGCCAAGCTCGCGCCGTAATTGCACGCTTATTGCGGTTGCAGATTGAAAGAGGCTGCCTGGCTTTGCCCGGCAGCCTTTTTGCATTTTGGCGAACAGCCGGTGGTTTTCGCATGGTCTGGGCTGGGCCGGCGGGTGCGGGGGTACGGGGGGGGCGCCGTAAACCCATCCTTGGGGGCTCTTGCGAAACATCCATGTTTCGCAAAGCCCCCGTACCCCCGCACCCGCCGGCCCCCGACGGTGTGTCGGTGGCCACGGGAGATCAAAAGCAGACGCACGCGCCGCGTAGAGCCGCGCCCTGCGTGGCTGCTCTTGCCATCCGCCTGCGGCCTCCCCGGCACGGGACAATGAAACGTTGCTGTTGCCGTTGCCGTTGCTTCTGCCCTGAAACCAACCAACAAAAAAGGCGCCAGAGGCGCCTTTTTCAGCTTCACCGCTCCAGATACTGGAGCTTGTCCGGCTTGCCGTCCCACTCGCCGGCGTCCTCGGGCGGGTCCTTGCGCACGGTCAGGACCGGCCAGGCCTTGGCCAGCTCGGCATTGAGTTCCACGAACTTTTCCTGGCCGGCGGGCACGTCGTCTTCGGGGAAGATCGCGTTGACCGGGCATTCGGGCTCGCACAGGGTGCAGTCGATGCACTCATCCGGGTCGATCACCAGGAAGTTCGGGCCTTCGTGGAAGCAATCCACGGGGCACACTTCCACGCAATCGGTGTGTTTGCACTTGATGCAGTTTTCAGTGACGACAAAGGGCATGGCTGGATCTGGATCCGACAGTAAGCCGGACAATTCTAGAACAGTTGGGCCTTTGTCGCAGTGCACGATGCGCCGGAGCCGGTCGGTGCGGTTAGATGCCGTTGCCTACCGGTAGACACCCGGGCGGCCAAGAGGCAGGCAGATCAGGCCCCCGCAGCCCTTTGTGGGCGGGCAGGGGCGTGTGAGAACCTGCCGGATGAGACCCCGCTGCGCTGATCCGTTGCTGTCCCACTCCTGCCAGGACCCTTCATGTCCACCACACTTGCAGCCAACGCCGCCCGCGGCGAGAACACCTCCTTCATCGTATTGATCAGCTGCGTCGCCACCATCGGCGGCTTCCTGTTCGGGTTCGACAGCGGCGTCATCAACGGCACCGTCGATGGCCTCAAGCAGACCTTCCAGTCCAGCGAGGCCGGGATCGGCTTCGAGGTCGCCTCCATGCTGCTGGGCTGCGCGATCGGCGCCTTCTTCGCCGGCCGGCTGGGCGACCGCATGGGCCGGCGCGGGGTGCTGATCATCGCCGCCGTCATGTTCCTGCTGTCGGCGCTGGGTGCCGGATCGGCGCACAGCTCGCTGGCGTTCGTGATCGCGCGCGTGATCGGCGGCTTCGCCGTGGGTGCGGCCAGCGTGATGTCGCCGGCCTACATCGCCGAAGTGGCCTCGGCCCGCTATCGCGGGCGGCTGGCCACGGTGCAGCAGATCGCCATCATCAGCGGCCTGTTCTGCGCGTTCCTGAGCAACTTCCTGCTGGCCCGGGCTGCCGGCGCCTCCACCGAGCCGCTGTGGCTGGGCCAGGAAGCCTGGCGCTGGATGTTCTGGATGCAGGCCATTCCGTCGGCCCTGTTCCTGGTGCTGCTGCTGGGGATTCCCGAAAGCCCGCGCTACCTGGTGGTGAAAGGCCGCCGCGCCGATGCGCTGGCGGTGATGACCCGCCTGTACGGCGAAGCCGAGGCCCAGGCCAAGATCGCCGAGATCGAAGGCTCGCTGGCCCAGGACCAGCACCGCCCGCGGCTGTCGGACCTGGTCGACAAGGGCACCGGCAAGCTGCGCGGCATCGTCTGGGTCGGCATCGGCCTGGCCGTGTTCCAGCAGCTGGTCGGCATCAACGTGGTGTTCTATTACGGCGCGGTGCTGTGGCAGGCGGTCGGCTTCTCCGAAAACGACGCACTGCTGATCAACGTGCTGTCCGGCGCACTCAGCATCGGCGCCTGCCTGCTGACCGTGGTGCTGATCGACCGCGTGGGCCGCAAACCGCTGCTGTGGGTGGGCTCGGTCGGCATGTCCGTGGCGCTGGCGCTGATGGTGGTGGCCTTCGCCAGCGGCACCCTGGCCGATGGCCACCTGCAGCTGTCCGACGGCATGGGCCGGCTGGCGCTGGTGGCGGCCAATGTCTACGTGGTGTTCTTCAACATGTCCTGGGGCCCGGTCATGTGGGTGATGCTGGGCGAGATGTTCCCCAACCAGATCCGCGGTTCGGGCCTGGCGGTGGCCGGCGCGGCCCAGTGGACCTCGAACTTCGCCATCACCGTGACCTTCCCGATCCTGCTGGCCGGCATCGGCCTGGCCGGCGCCTACGGTATCTATACGGTGGCGGCGGTGGCCTCGATCTTCTTCGTGCTGCGCTACGTGCGCGAGACCAAGGGCAAGGAGCTGGAGCAGATGGAGGGCTGAGGGCCGGCCCCACAACGCAAAAACCCCGCCAAGGCGGGGTTTTTCGTCGGCTGGCGCGGCAAATGGTGCTCCCTAGGGGACTCGAACCCCTGTTTTAGCCTTGAGAGGGCCACGTCCTAACCTCTAGACGAAGGGAGCATGCTTTGTCGCGAACTGCGCAGCGCGCTAGTATATGGACCTCGATGCCATTGGGCAATCCCGAAACTTCAACCGGAAGCGCCAACATCAATTCCTCCGCTACATCACCGTTCAGTCTGCGCGTGATCCCCCGCGACCAGCACAACATCTCCCGCAAGGACATCAGCCCCAACGCGTTGCGCGTCCTGTACCGGCTGCGCGACTCGGGCTTTGGCGCCTACCTGGTGGGTGGCGCCGTGCGCGACCTGCTGGTCGGCGGCAACCCCAAGGATTTCGACGTGGCCACCGATGCCACGCCGGAGCAGGTCAAGTCGCTGTTCCGCAACTGCCGCCTGATCGGGCGCCGCTTCCGGCTGGCGCACGTGGTGTTCGGCCGTGAAATCATCGAAGTGGCCACCTTCCGCGCCAACATCGACGATGGCAGCGGCGACCGCGAGATGGAAAACGGCATGCTGGTGCGCGACAACGTGTACGGCAGCATCGAAGACGACGCGGTGCGCCGCGACTTCACCTGCAACGCGCTGTACTACGCCATCGAGGATTTCTCGGTGCGCGATTACACCGGCGGCTTCGAAGACGTGCAGGCGCGCCTGATGAAACTCATCGGCGATCCGGAAAAGCGCTACCAGGAAGACCCGGTGCGCATGCTGCGCGCGGTGCGCCTGGCCGCCAAGCTCGGCTTCCAGATCGACGACGCCAGCGCCGAACCGCTGCCGCGCCTGGCCAGCCTGCTCTGCGAAGCCGCGCCGGCCCGGCTGTTCGAGGAAGTGCTCAAGCTGTTCCTGTCCGGCCACGGCGTGGCCAGCTTCGAAGGGCTGGAGCGTTACGGCCTGCTCGACGTGCTGTTCCCGGAAAGTGCCGCCGCGCTGCGCAGCAACCGCAGTGGCGCGCTGCGCCGCATGGTCATCGAAGGCCTGCACAACACCGACCAGCGCGTGGCCAACGACGAGCCGGTCTCGCCCTCGTTCCTGTTCGCACTGCTGCTGTGGCCGGCGTTCTGCCGCGCGCTGGCGACCCTGCAGAAGCAGGGCGTGCAGCTGGAAGAGGCGCAGCGCCGTGCCGCCGACCGGGTCACCCTGCACCAGCTGACCACCATCGCGCTGCCGCGCCGGTTCTCGCTGCCGATGCAGGAAATCTGGCTGCTGCAGGGCCGCTTCAGTTCGCGCCAGCGCAAGCGCGTGATCCGCACGCTGACCCACCCGCGCTTCCGTGCCGCGTTCGACTTCCTGGCCCTGCGCCAGGTGGCCTCCAGCGAGCACGAAGCCGATGTGGAGTTCTGGCGCGAAGCCCAGCTGCAGTCCGGCCCCGAGCTGGATTCCACGCTGGACGCCGCGCAGGCCGAAGGCGAGCTGGACGAGAACGGGGCACCGCGCAAGCGCCGCCGCCGCCGTCGTCGTCCCGGTGGCGCCGCAGGCGAGTAAGCCGTGACCCTGGCCTGTATTGGACTGGGCGCCAACCTGGGCGACGCCGCGCAGACCCTGCGCGCGGCGTTCGCGGCCATGGCCGCGCTGCCGCTGACCACGCTGCGGGCGCGCTCGCAGCTGTACAGCACGCCGGCCTGGGGCAATGAAGACCAGCCGGCGTTCGTCAACGCTGCCGCGCTGCTCGACACCGGGCTGGAACCGACCGCGCTGCTGGAGGCCCTGCTGGGCATAGAGCGCGACTTCGGCCGGGTTCGCGACGCGGCCGTGCACTGGGGCCCGCGCACGCTCGACCTGGACCTGCTGCTGTATGGCGATGCGGTGATCGACCTGCCGCAGCTGAAGGTGCCGCACCCCTACCTGCACGAACGCGCGTTCGCGTTGCTGCCGCTGGCCGAGATCGCCCCGGAGGCGATGATTCCGGGGCAGGGCCGCGTGCGGGACGCTGCGATGCGTATCGAGGCCTGCTGGATCGCGCCAATAGGAGGATAATGCGGGGCTTATCGCCACCGGTTATCAGCTCATGAGTACCCACGCAGACAGCAAGCCCTGGACCGTCCCCGCACTGGCCGAGGCCAAGCGAAACGGCCAGAAGCTGGTCATGCTGACCGCCTACGACGCCGGCTTCGCGCGTGCGTTCGATGCCAATGGCGTCGACCTGATCCTGATCGGCGATTCGCTGGGCATGGTGGTGCAGGGGCACGATTCCACGCTGCCGGTGACCACCGACGACATGGTCTACCACACCCGCGCCGTGGCCCGCGTGCTGCAGCGTGCGCTGCTGGTGGCCGACCTGCCGTTCGGCGCCGATGCCACCCCCGAACGCGCGCTGGACGCCTCGCTGCGCCTGCTCCAGGCCGGTGCGGAGATGGTCAAGATCGAAGGCGCCGGCTTCAAGCTGGACATCATCCGCTACCTGGTGGAACGCGAGATCCCGGTGTGTTCGCACCTGGGCCTGACCCCGCAGTCGGTGCTGCGCCTGGGCGGTTACAAGGTGCAGGGCCGCGGCGACGCCGCCCAGCAGCTGCGTGACGATGCCAAGGCCGCGGTCGATGCCGGCGCCACCCTGATCGTCCTCGAGTGCGTGCCGACCCCGATCGCCACCCAGGTCACCGCCGACGTGGCCGTGCCCACCATCGGCATCGGTGCCGGCCCCGGCTGCGATGGCCAAGTACTGGTGCTGCACGATTTCATCGGCCTGGACAGCGGCCATCGCCGTCCCAAGTTCGTCAAGGATTTCCTTGCCGAAGGCGGGTCGGTTGCCGGCGCCGTCCGTGCCTATGCCGACGCCGTGCGCGACGGCTCCTTCCCCGACGCAGAACACGCCTACGCCTCATGATCGACACCGTCACCGAACTGTCCCGCCTGCGCGCCGTCGTCAACGGCTGGAAGCGCGAGGGCCTGCGCGTTGCGCTGGTCCCCACCATGGGCAACCTGCACGCCGGCCATTACTCGCTGGTCACCCTGGCCAGGCAATACGCCGACCGCGTGGTCTCCAGCGTGTTCGTCAACCCGACCCAGTTCGGCCCCAACGAGGACTTCACCCGCTACCCGCGCACCCCGGAAGCCGACACCACCGGGCTCGAGCAGGCCGGCTGTGACGTGCTGTGGCTGCCCACGGTCGAATCGATGTATCCGTTCGGGGTGGAGCTGGCGGCCAGCGTGAACGTGCCGGGCATTTCCAGCCTGCTTGAAGGCGCACACCGCCCGGGCCACTTCGACGGCGTGTGCACCGTGGTCTCGCGCCTGTTCAACCAGGTCCAGCCGGACGTGGCCGCCTTCGGCAAGAAGGACTACCAGCAGCTGGCGGTGATCCGCCAGATGGTGGAAGACCTGGCCTTCCCGATCCAGATCGTGGGCGGCGACATCGTGCGCGAAACCGATGGCCTGGCCATGAGCTCGCGCAACCAGTACCTCAACGCCGAACAGCGCCCGGTCTCGACCACCATCCACCAGGTGCTGCTGGGCATGCGCGAAGGCTTCATCGCCGGCAAGACCCGCAGCCTGATCGAAGCCGAAGCCGCATCGGCCCTGCAGGCTGCCGGCTTCCAGGTCGACTACGCGGTAGTGCGCAAGCCGGACCTGTCCGAGCCGGCCGACAGCGAAGACGGCAACCGCGTCGCCCTGATCGCCGCGCGCATCGGCAACACCCGCCTGATCGACAACCTGGAGTTCTGAGCGGCAGCGCCGGCCGTTGGCTGCGGGCCGGCCCCGGGGTAGGGTCGGTTCCCAAACGACTGCCGATACAGGCACATCGTCCGGTAACGCATGACCTCTGGCAAAATCGCTTCTCCGGCCACGGTCATGCATCCCAGCGCGGATCAACAGGGTCGGCAGTCGTTTGGAAACCGACCGTACCGTCGTGCGCCACGGACGGTACCTGAATGGTTGGCAGCGGGCAGGGCTCCATAACGGCCGCCCGGCCCCCGGGTGCTAGAATTTCCCTTTCCTTTACGTCGTCCCGTGCCATGCACCTCTCCCTGCTC
Source organism: Stenotrophomonas sp. FBCC-B152 (assembly GCF_059134105.1). NCBI lineage: Bacteria > Pseudomonadati > Pseudomonadota > Gammaproteobacteria > Lysobacterales > Lysobacteraceae > Stenotrophomonas > Stenotrophomonas sp. FBCC-B152. The sequence continues at coordinate 1,195,861 of NZ_CP101442.1, forward strand.
AAGACCAAGATCCACCGCGCCACCGTGACCCATTCGGAGCTGAACTACGAAGGGTCCATCGCCATCGATGACAACCTGCTGCTGGCCACCGGCATCCGCGAATTCGAGCAGGTGCACATCTGGGACGTCACCAACGGTGCGCGCTTCTCGACCTATGCCATCCGCGCCGAAGCGGGTAGCGGCGTGGTCTCGCTCAACGGCGGCGCCGCGCGCCACGTGCAGGTCGGCGACATCATCATCATTGCCGCCTTCGCCAGCATGAGTGAAGAAGAAGCTGACAGCTTCCGGCCGAAGTTGGTATATGTGGACGGCAACAACCAGATCTCCCACACCAACGACAGCATCCCGACCCAGGCCGCATGACACAGACCAACGGATTCGACCCGCTTCACTCCCATGCCCAGCGCCTGCGTGGCGCGAGCATCCCCGCACTGATCGCCGCCGAACCCGGTCGCGCACAATCGCTGGGGCTGCGGGTCGGTCCGTTGTATGCCAACTTCGCGCGGCAGAAGTACGACCGCGCGGCGCTGGATGCGCTGCTGCAGCTGGCCGCCGAGCGCGATGTCGCCGGCGGCTTCCAGCGCCTGTTCCGTGGCGAGACGGTCAACGTCACCGAAGGCCGCGCTGCGCTGCACACCGCCCTGCGTGGCGATGTCAGTGGCGCCCCGGTCGCCGCTGAAGCCTTCGCCACCGCCGCGCAGGTGCGCGCGCAGATGGGCGAACTGATCGCCGCGCTGGAAAAGACCAACGTCACCGACATCGTCAGCGTCGGCATCGGCGGTTCGGACCTCGGTCCGCGCCTGGTCGCCGACGCGCTGCGCCCGGTCACCGGCGCGCGCTTCCGCGTGCATTTCGTTTCCAACGTGGACGGCGCCGCCATGCAGCGCACGCTGGCCACGCTGGACCCGGCCACCACCGCCGGCATCCTGATCTCCAAGACCTTCGGTACCCAGGAAACCCTGCTCAACGGGCAGATCCTGCATGACTGGCTGGGCGGCAGCGAACGCCTCTACGCCGTCAGCGCCAACCCCGAACGCGCCGCCAAGGCCTTCTCGATCGCCGCCGGCCGCGTGCTGCCGATGTGGGACTGGGTGGGCGGGCGCTATTCGCTGTGGTCGGCGGTCGGTTTTCCGATCGCGTTGGCGATCGGCTTCGAACGTTTCGAACAACTGCTGGCCGGTGCGGCCGAAATGGATGCCCACGCGCTCAACGCACCGCTGGCGCAGAACCTGCCGGTGCTGCATGCCCTGACCGACATCTGGAACCGCAACCTGCTCGGCCATGCCACCCATGCGGTGATGACCTATGACCAGCGCCTGGCGCTGCTGCCGGCCTACCTGCAGCAGCTGGTGATGGAAAGCCTGGGCAAGCGCGTGCAGCTCGACGGCAGCCCGGTCGGCAGCGACACCGTGTCGGTGTGGTGGGGCGGGGCGGGTACCGACGTGCAGCACAGCTTCTTCCAGGCGCTGCACCAGGGCACCAGCGTGATCCCGGCCGATTTCATCGGCTGCGTGCACAACGACGATCCGTATGAAATCAACCACCAGGCGCTGATGGCCAACCTGCTGGCGCAGACCGAAGCACTGGCCAACGGCCAGGGCAGCGACGATCCGCACCGCGAGTACCCGGGCGGCCGCCCCAGCACGCTGATCCTGCTGGACGCGTTGACCCCGCAGTCGCTGGGTGCGCTGATCGCGATGTACGAACACGCCGTGTACGTGCAGTCGCTGATCTGGAACATCAACGCCTTCGACCAGTTCGGCGTGGAGCTGGGCAAGCAGCTGGCCAGCCAGCTGCTGCCGGCGCTGCAGGGCGAGGCCCATGGCATCACCGATCCGGTGACGCTGGAGCTGTTGGGTCGGCTTCGGTAACAAACGTATCGACCAACGGTCGATACCTACCGGCGTGACGACCGCCGGGCGCGGTAGGCGACGACCGTCGGTCGTCGCGCGGCGATCCCACCGTTACCGCGTCGGATCCCGCTCCGGGCTGGGCCGCTTGGCCAATTTCCGCTGCAACGAACGCCGGTGCATGCCCAACAGGCGTGCAGCGGCCGAGACATTGCCGCCCGTCTCATGCATCGCCTGCTGGATGTGTTCCCACTGCAGGCGGCTGATCGGGGTCATCGCATCCGGTGGCTCCATCTCGCCATCGTCGGCCGGGCCGTCGTCTTCCTCGCCCAGCGCACGCAGGATCATCGGCACCGTGGCCGGCTTGGGCAGGTAGTCATCGGCGCCCAGCTTGATCGCCTCCACCGCGGTGGCAATGCTGGCGTAGCCGGTCACCAGCAGGATGCGCATGTCCTCGCGCAGCGCCCGCAGCGGCTGGATCAACGCCAGGCCGGATTCCGAACCCAGCTTCAGATCGATCAAGGCGTAGGCCGGCGGCTGCTGCCGGGCCAGCACCAGTGCCGAGGCGATGTCGCTGGCGGTCACCGTTTCCAGTCCCTTGCGGGCCAGGCTGCGCTGCAGCGTGCGCAGGTACAGTTCGTCGTCGTCGACCAGCAGGCCGTGGCTGGAGGCGGGCAGGGTGGGGGTATTCATGGCGAAATCTCCGGTGCAGCCAGGGGCAGGCGGAAGCCGACGCGGGTGCCGGCGCCCTGCGCGGGCCGCATCCACAACTCGCCGTCCAGGCGCTCGATGGTGGCATGGGACAGGGCCAGGCCCACGCCCATGCCCTGAGTCTTGCCGCTGTTGAACAGGGTGCCGGGCAGCACCGCATCGCGCGCGTCGAAACCGCGCCCGTAATCGCGCACTTCGCCGATCAGGTCGTGTCCCTCGATGCGCAGGGTCAGGTCCACCTGCGGCCGTTCGGCCTGTTCGCCGGCGTCGGCGGCGTTGTTGAGCAGCACCATCAACAGATGGCCGATGCCCGGGTCCAGCGGCAGCTGCAGCGGGGCATCCTCGTTGCGCTTGAGGGTGATGGTCGGGCGCACCAGCTGCCACTGCTCCAGCACCTGCGGCAGGGTTACCGCCTCGTTGCCGCGCGCCTGGCCGGCGGCCGGGCGGGCCAGTGCCAGCACCCGTTCGCGGCACTGCACCAGCAGCTCGCGCAGCGTGTCCACGTCGTCGCGTACTTCCGGGTTGTCGGTCTGGTCGGCGATGTCGTCGGCCAGCAGGGTCATGGTCGCCAGCGGCGTGTTGAGTTCATGCGCCACCGAGGCGGCGTGGGTGGCCAGCGCCACGATGCCCTCGTTGCGCGCGAAGCGTTCGCGCAGCAGCGCAAGTTCGTGTTCGCGCCGGCGCAGCGCCATCGCCAGCCGGGTGGCGAAGGCCAGCACCACCGCCGCCGACAGCAGGAAGTTGGCCACCACGCCCCACTGGTGCAGGTCCATGGCGGTGAAATAGCCGTGCGGCAGCGGCTTGCCGAAGATACCGCTGACCGCATAGCCGATCAGGCAGGCGGCGGCCACCGCCAGGGTCCAGCGCACCGGCAGCGCCAGCGCGGCCAGCGCGATCAGGATCAGGAACAGCGAGCCGAACGGGTTGCCGACCCCGCCGCTCCAGCCGACCATCCAGGTCAGCACCGCCACGTCCACCAGGATGTGGCAGAACGCGGTCAGCGGCGCGGTATCGGCATCCAGCACCCGCAGCTGCGCGTACAGGTTGAACAGGATCAGCACGAGCACCCCGGACCACAGCGGCAGCTGCGGCAGTTCCAGCCCCAGCACCCAGCTGGCCACCAGGATGGTCGCGGCCTGGCCGGCCACGGCCAGCCAGCGCAGGCTGCACAGGGTGCGTAGGAAGGGGGCGTCGGTACCGGTCATCGGCTGCCATCGTATGCGCTTGCGCGGTTGGCTGCCTGCGACAATCGGCCGCATCGGGCCTCCCCGCGCGCGCTGGGCGCGCTAAAATGGGGAATGCACGACGCCGTCAGCCAACCGACCCAACCTTCCGACACCACCGTGTGGGCCCGCCGCCAGACCCAGCCTGTCCGCATCGGTGGCGTGGTCGTGGGTGGGGGCCAGCCCGTGGTGGTCCAGTCGATGACCAACACCGACACCGCCGACGTGGCCTCCAGCGTCAAGCAGGTGGCCGAGCTGTGGCGGGCCGGCTCGGAAATGGTGCGCCTGACCGTGAACAATCCCGAGTCGGCCGCCGCCATTCCACGCATCGTGGAAAAGCTGCGGATGATGGGGATCGAGGTCCCGCTGATCGGCGACTTCCATTACAACGGCCACCAGTTGCTGACCCAGGAACCGGCCTGCGCCGAAGCGCTGGCCAAGTACCGGATCAACCCCGGCAACGTCGGCTTCGGCAAGAAGAAGGACACCCAGTTCGCGCAGCTGATCGAGTTCGCGATCCGCTACGACAAGCCGGTGCGCATCGGCGCCAACTGGGGCTCGCTGGACCAGTCGCTGGCCGCGCGCCTGATGGACGAGAACAGCCAGCGCGCCCAGCCCTGGGACGCCGGCCGGGTGCTGCGCGAAGCGCTGATCCGTTCGGCGTTGGATTCGGCACACACCGCCGTGGAACTGGGCCTGCCGCGCGACCGCATCGTGCTGTCGGCCAAGGTCAGCGGCGTGCAGGAACTGATCGCGGTGTACCGCGACCTGGCCCAGCGTTCGGACTTCGCCCTGCACCTGGGCCTGACCGAAGCCGGCATCGGCAGCAAGGGCATCGTCGCCTCCTCGGCGGCACTGGCCGTGCTGCTGCAGGAAGGGATCGGCGACACCATCCGCATTTCGCTGACGCCCGAACCCGGCCAGTCGCGCACGCAGGAAGTGATCGTCGCCCAGGAACTGCTGCAGACCACCGGCCAGCGCGCCTTCACCCCGCTGGTCACCGCGTGCCCGGGCTGCGGCCGCACCACCTCCGAGTTCTTCCAGGAGCTGGCCAAGGTCGTGCAGAACCACGTGCGCGGCAAGATGCCCGAATGGAAGGTCAGCCACCCCGGCGCGGAAAACATGACCCTGGCCGTGATGGGCTGCATCGTCAACGGGCCCGGCGAATCGCGCCACGCCAACATCGGCATCTCGCTGCCCGGCACCGGTGAAACCCCGGCCGCGCCCGTGTTCGTCGATGGCGAAAAGACGGTGACCCTGCGCGGTGACAACATCGCCCAGGAATTCGTGGCGCTGATCGACGCGTACGTCGAACGCAAGTATGTCCGAAGCGTCGGATAAGCCCGCCGTGCTGGCGGCGCCGGAGCCGGCCGCCGGCTTCCGCCACTGGATGGCGCGCAATGCCTGGCGCTTCGTGCTGCTGTTTGCCGGCGTGCTGCTGCCGCTGGCCGGCTTCGTGGCCCTGGCCGACGAAGTGCACGAGCTGGAGGCGTTCTACTTCGACGCCCCGCTGCTGTGGAAGATGCATGACGTGGCCCGGCCCAGCCTGGATGCCGCGTTCGTGTTCATTTCCCGGATCGGCTACCAGTGGGGCGTGATCCCGGCCGACATCCTGATCGTGGCCGTGCTGCTGCTGCGCCGGCGCTGGCGCGAAGCCAGCTTCGCCGCGCTCAGCTTCGCCGGCTCGGCCCTGCTCAACATCGGCAGCAAGCAGTTCTTCCAGCGCGACCGGCCGACCCTGTGGGAGTCGATCGCCCCGGAAAGCACCTACAGCTTCCCCAGCGGCCACGCCATGGGCTCGATGACCCTCGCCGCCGTGCTGGTGCTGCTGGCCTGGAACACCCGCTGGCGTTGGCCGGCGGTGGTGTTCGGCGTGCTGTTCGCCGGCTCGGTCAGCCTTTCACGCATCTACCTGGGCGTGCATTACCCTTCCGACATCCTGGCCGGATGGTGTGCCGCACTGGTTTGGGTGGTAGGGTGTTTCCTGGTGATGTTCCGCCGCCGCCATCCTTGGCGCCGCCGGCACTGACCGGCCTGCTGGGAGCAGGCTGGATGCGGCAGGGGTTTCCGCGGACCGTGATAGGTCCAATAAACCGATATGGCCTGGGGGATAGGCAAAGGGCAGGGGTAGCCCGGCACGGATGTGACGCGGGCATCAGAACGCGCTGATGGGGAAACTACTTCCTTGTTATCGCTTGACCCCGTCGCTAGGCTGGCCCCGGTTTGCAGCGTTTGGACGAAGGTGGGTGGGATGACGATTCGAGTGTATCTGGTGGACGACCACGCGCTGGTGCGAACCGGCATGAAGATGATCCTGTCCAACGAGACGGACATCGAAGTGGTGGGTGAAGCCGAATCCGGCGAAGACGCGCTGCCTGCGATCCGCCAGCTGCGCCCGGACGTGGTGCTGTGCGACCTGCACCTGCCCGGCGTGAGCGGAATGGAAGTCACCGAACGCGTGGTCCGGGGCGACCACGGCACCCGCGTGGTGATCGTGTCGGTGCTGGAAGACGGCCCGATGCCCAAGCGCCTGCTTGAAGCCGGTGCCTCCGGCTACATCGGCAAGGCCTGCGACGCCCAGGAACTGCTGCGCGCCGTGCGCGACGCCGCGCTCGGCCGGCGTTACCTGGGCAGCAGCATCGCCCAGAACCTGGCCTTGTCCAATGTCGAAGGCAGCCAGTCGCCGTTCGACAGCCTGTCCCCGCGCGAACTGGAAGTGGCGCTGCTGCTGACCCAGGGCCTGCGCCAGGAAGACATCGCCAAGCGCCTGAGCCTGAGCGCCAAGACCGTCAACACCCACAAGGCGCGCCTGTTCGAGAAGATGGGGATCCACGACAACATCGCGCTGGCGCGCATGGCCAGCCAGTACGGCCTGGTGGATCCGGCGCGGCCGATGTAAACGCGAGCGTCCGGAGCGCTTCGTTTGGGCTTAAACGTCGGTAGAGGCGTGCAGGGCGGTCGGTGCCCCGGTTTCGGATGCTTGTGCCGCGCTGCGCGCGGTGTCCACGCAGGGCGTGGACCTACGAATTGTTACGTGCGCAGGACGATCACGTAATCAAAAGCAACCGCGGGCAGCGACCCGCGAGTTGCCCAACGTAATCCGCCAACCGCGTAGAGCCACGCCCTGCGTGGCTGCGCGATCTTCGTAACCTCAGCGCGAGCGCACCCGCGCGACGATCTTCGCGGCCTGGGCCGCGCTTTCGCGCACCTTGTCCCACTCGCCGTTCTCGATCCAGTTGCCCGGCACCATCCACGAGCCGCCGATGCAGACCACGTTCTTCTGCTCCAGGTACTCGGCCGCCGTGGTTTCCGTGATGCCGCCGGTCGGGCACAGCTTCAGGTCCGGAATCGGACCGGCCAGGCCCTTGATCATCGCCAGCCCGCCCACCGCCGAGGCCGGGAACAGCTTGCACACCCGGAAACCGCGCGCATACAGCGCCAGCAGCTCCGTCGGCGACGCCGCACCCGGCACCACCGGCAACGGCGCTTCCGCCAGCGCATCGGCCATGAACGCCGGCGTTCCCGGCGTCACCAGGAAATCCGCCCCGGCATCAACGGCCTGCTGCATCTGCTCCACCGTCAGCACCGTGCCCGCACCGACCACCACATCCGGCAGCTCGCGCTTGAGCATGCCCAGCGCCTCCATCGCGATCGGCGTGCGCAGCGTCAGCTCGATGGCCGGCAGGCCACCTTCCAGCAACGCCGCGCTGACCGCGCGCGCCTGGTCAAGCGTGTGCACGGTAACCACCGGCAGGATGCCTGCCGCAAGCAGCAGGGTTTCAGCGCGTTTCTGGTGTTCGGCAATGCCCATGAACATTTCTTCCTGTTGATACCAAATTCGCCGACGCCAAAGAGGCGCCGCAATGTGTAGTGAGGCAGCGGCGGGCGTCCCCGTAGGGACCGTAGAAAACATGGATGTTTTCTACGAGCCCCCATGGATGGGTTCACGGCGTGTCCCGTAGGGGACCCCCGCCGCTGCCTCACCCAAGCAGGCCCAACCGCCGCTCTTGGCGGTACAACCGTCAGGCGTCCTTCGCCTCATGCGGCGCAAGCGCAGCAGCAGCGTCATTCCCGAGCTCATACTCCGCGTCGTAATTCCACATATCACCGTCGTCCGCAGCCGGTCCGCACGAAATAGAGATCGCGCCCTGGTCAGCCGGACCCACCAGACGGCGGTTCATCGCGAACAGGTTGCGGCCCAGATCGTGCGCCGCCGGTGCCGTGTTCGGCGCCTGCTCGCGCGCTGCCCATTCGGCCGCGTCCACCAGCACCTCCAGCGTGCCCGCCTCACCATCCAGCCGGATGATGTCGCCCTCGCGCACCCGTCCCAGCGGACCACCGCGCGAGGCTTCCGGCGTCATGTGGATCGCCGCCGGGAACTTGCCCGACGCGCCCGACAGACGACCATCCGTCACCAGCGCCACCCGCCGGCCCTGGTTCTGCAGCAGCCCCAGCAACGGCGCCAGCGAATGCAGCTCCGGCATCCCGTTCGCACGCGGCCCCTGGTAACGCACCACCGCCACGAAATCCTGCGGCAGCATTCCCGCCGCATGCAGCTTGTTCAGCACCTGCGGCGCATCCACCACCACCGCCGGTGCCTCGATCGTCCGGTACTGCGGCTTCACCGCCGACAGCTTGATCAGCGAACGGCCCAGGTTGCCGCGCAGCAGCCGCAGCCCACCCTGTGCCTCGAACGGCTCGGCTACCCCGCGCACCACCTCACGGTCCGCGCTCTCGGCAATGCCCTCGATCCACGTCAGCGCACCCTCGCGCAGCGCCGGATCCTGCGTGTACTGGCGCATGCCACCTTCGGCCACCGTCACCAGGTCCGCGTGCATCAGCCCCGCGTCCATCAGCTCGCGGAACACGAACGCCGTACCACCGGCCGCCGCGAAACGGTTCACGTCCGCCTCGCCGTTCGGGTACACCCGCGCCAGCAGCGGCACCAGCTGCGACAGCTGGTCCATGTCATCCCACGTCAGCACGATGCCCGCCGCCCGCGCCACCGCGATCCAGTGGATCGTGTGGTTGGTCGAACCACCCGTGGCCATCAACGTGACCACCGCATTGACGATCGCGCGCTCATCGATCAACCGGCCCAGCGGCCGGAAGTCATCGCCCAGCGCACTGATTTCCAGCGCACGCACCGCCGCATGGCGGGTCAGTGCATCGCGCAGCGGTGTTTCCGGATTCACGAACGACGCGCCCGGCAGCTGCACGCCCATTGCTTCCAGCAGCGTCTGGTTCGAATTGGCCGTGCCGTAGAACGTGCACGTGCCCACCCCGTGGTACGACGCCGCTTCGGCTTCCAGCAGCTCCTCGCGCGTGGCCAGGCCTGCCGCATAGCGCTCGCGCACCTCGGCTTTCTGCTTGTTCGGGATGCCCGGCGTCATCGGCCCGGCCGGCAGGAAGATCGCCGGCAGGTGGCCGAAGGCCAGCGCGCCGATCAGCAGGCCCGGCACGATCTTGTCGCACACGCCCAGGTAGACCGTGCTGTCGAACATGTCATGGCTCAACCCGATCGCCGTGGACTGCGCGATGACATCGCGCGAGAACAGCGACAGTTCCATGCCGCCACGGCCCTGCGTGACCCCGTCACACATCGCCGGCACGCCGCCGGCGACCTGCGCCGTCGCGCCGACCGAACGCGCGGTCTCGCGCAGGATCTCCGGATAGTGCTCGAACGGCTGGTGCGCCGACAGCATGTCGTTGTAGGCAGTGATGATGCCCAGGTTCGGCGTGACCCCGCCGCGCAGGCGGCTCTTGTCGGTCGGGCCACAGGCCGCGAAGCCGTGGGCCAGGTTGCCGCAGCTCAGGCGCGAACGGAACGGACCGTCGCGCAGCGCGGCGTCGATGCCCGCCAGGTACGCAGCGCGCGAGGCGACGCTGCGCTGGACGATGCGCTCGGTGATGGCATGGAGTTTGGGGTGCAGGCTCATTGGCTACCGGCTATGAGAGGGCGAACGGAATGACAGCGGCATCGAATCAGTCGCACCAGTGGATGCGCAGCTTCGGGCGGCCATCGAGATCGATCGCGTTGAGAATGGGATACAGCGCTGCGTTGTTGCTTTCCAGTGCCTGCTTGAGCACTTCCAGCTTCTGCTTGCCACGCAGCAGCAGCAGCCGCTGGCGGCACTGGCGCATGCCGTGCGGCGTCAGTGTGATGCGCAGCGGCCACTGGTTCGATCCGGGGCAACCCGTGGCATCCAGCGCGGCGTAGGGCAGGGTGCTTTCCAGCGCGCGGGCCAGGTCCTTGGAGCCTGGGAACAAAGAAGCCGTATGCCCGTCATTGCCCATGCCGAACACGGCCAGCGACGGTGCCTCGGTGTGCTGCGCCTGCAGGTTGGCGGTGTAGACGCATTCCGGCAACGGCTTGCCCACCCGCACCAGCGGATCGAAGTGCGCGCCCTCGGCGCGGTTGAGCAGGCTCTGGCGAACCAGCCATGCATTGCTGTCGCGGTCCTGCGGTGACAGCCAGCGCTCGTCGACCAGGCTCACTTCCACCCGGTCCCACTGCACGTCCAGTTCGGCCAGCGCCTGGTACACCGGCGCCGGCGTGGTGCCGCCGGACAGCAGCATCCGGGCCCGGCCCGCAGCGCCGATGTCATGGTTGAGGATCTGCGCCATTTCGGCGGCGATCGTTTCGATCCACGCATCGGCATCGGTGTGGCGGATCAGGGTGAAGCGGTTGGTTTCTTCAAGTGCATTCATGCGGCGCCTCCTGGCAGGTCGCGTTCGAGATCGGCCGAGTAGGCGGCCGCGCCCAGCAGGCCCGCGTGCGGGTGCATCACCGCCAGCGACGGCACCCGGGCCATGATCGACGAGAACCGGCCCTTGTGTTCGAAGCGCTGGCGGAAGCCGGAATGCTGCAGCGAATCGAGCATCTTCGGTACCAGCCCGCCGGTCAGGAATACGCCGTCCCATGCGCCCTGGATCAGCACCAGGTCGCCGGCAATGGCGCCGAACACCGCGCAGAACAGGTCCACCGTGCGCATCGCCTGGGGATCGCCGTGCAGGGCGCGCGCGGTGACGTCCACCGGCTGCAGCTGGCCCGGGTCGACATCGGCCATCTCGCACACCGCGCGATGGATGTTGACCAGGCCCGGCCCGCAGATCAGGCGTTCATTCGAGACCCGGCCGAACTGCTCGGACAGGATCTCCAGGATGCGGATCTCCTCCGGCGTGCCGGGCGGGAAGCTGACGTGGCCACCTTCGGTTTCCAGCGGGTAGCAGCGGCCGTGGCGCAGGATCAGCCCGCCCACGCCCAGCCCGGTGCCCGGGCCGATCACCGCATAGTTGCGCGGCTGGCCGGGCTGGCCCGGCACCCACGCCGCGCCACCGACCTGGACCACGTCCTGCGGCTGCAGCAGCGAGATCGCCATCGCCTGCGCGGCGAAATCGTTGATCAGGTGCAGGTCATCGAAGCCGAGCATGTGCGCGGTGCGCATGCGCGAGATCACCCACGGGTGGTTGGTGATGCGCGCCTCGTCACCATCGACGCGGCCGGCCACGGCGAACACGCCGCGGCGTGCTTCGGCACCGATCTGCTCCAGGTAATGCCGCGCGGCATCGCCCAGCGACGGGAAATCGGCCACCACGAACTCGCGGATGCTGTCCTTGAGCAGCGGCGCGGCCAGGCTGGTGTCAGCCAGTGCGAAGCGGGCGTTGGTGCCCCCGATATCGGCCACCAGCGCCGGTTGGGTCGACACCGTCATGCGCGATCCTTGCGGTTGGCCTCGGCATCGACGTCGGCGGGCAGGAAGCCGAACGCCTGTTCCGGGCCCCATTCGCCGGCCGGGTAGGGCTGCAGCGGCAGCTGCGCTTCCTTCCAGGCATCGCTGACGCTGTCGATCCAGGCCCAGGCCGCGCGCACTTCATCGTCGCGCACGAACAGCGCATGGTTGCCGTTGAAGGCATCCAGGAACAGGCGCTCGTACGCGATGCGGCGGTGCAGGCCGGTCGGCACGGACAGTTCCAGCTCCAGCGGGTGCAGTTCCAGCGCGCCCCATTCCGGGCCGGCCAGGCTGCTCATCAGGCCCAGCTCGATGTTTTCCTGCGGCTGCAGCTGGAAGGTGATGCGGTTGGGCGTGGCGTTGGCGCGGTCGGGACGCTCGAACAGCCAATGCGTGACCGGCTTGAGGTTGACCACCACGCGGGTGGTGCGCTCGGCCAGGCGCTTGCCGGTGACCAGGTGGAACGGCACGCCGGACCAGCGCCAGTTGTCGATATGCGCGGTGACCCCGGCGAACGTTTCCACATCGCTGCCTTCCGGCGGCTGGTAGGCCTGCGCGGGCTGGCCGTTGATGGTGCCGGCGGTGTAGCGGCCGCGCACGCTGTCGCGCGCCGCATGCTTGGCATCCAGCGGGCGCAGGGCGCGCAGCACTTTGACCTTCTCATCGCGGATGCGGTCGGCTTCCAGCGACGCCGGCGGTTCCATCGCCACCAGGCACAGCAGCTGCAGGATGTGGCTCTGGACCATGTCGCGCAGCGCGCCCGAACGCGCGTAGTAGGCGTCGCGGCCATCCACGCCTTCGCTTTCGGCGACCAGGATGTGCACCGATTCGATGTAGTTTCGGTTCCACACCGCTTCGAGCAGCGTGTTGCCGAAGCGCAGTGCGATCAGGTTCTGCACCGCCGCCTTGCCCAGGTAGTGGTCCAGGCGGAACACGCGGTCTTCGTCGATCCACTGGCCGATGGTGGTCAGGATCTGTTCGGCGCTGGCGCTGTCGCTGCCGATCGGCTTTTCCAGCATCAGGCGCGCCGGCGCGGCCAGTGCGCCACCCAGGGCCAGGCCCTCGCAGGTGGAGATGTACAGGCCCGGCGGAATGGCCAGGTAGCTCACGCATCTGCGATCCACCAGGTCGCTGACCGAGTCGGCCACCGACTGCGGATCACGCAGGTCCACCGAACGGTAGTCGATGCGGTCCAGCAGCGACTGGATGTCGTCCAGGCTGGCCGCCGGCATCGCCTGCTGCAGGCGCGGGCGCAGGATCTGGCGGAAGGCGTCGGTGTCGTGCGGGGACAGTGCCAGTGCGCGGACTTTGAAGTCTTCCGGCAGCAGGCCATCGCCCAGCAGGCGCAGCAACGAAGGGAACAGGTAGCGCTGGGCGAGGTCGCCGGTGGCGCCAAACAGGAAGAGGGTATCGTGCATCGCTCGAGTTTCAGATCCGGGTGACATCGTTGTCAATCGCTTCTCGTCTATGTTCTCGGGGGTCAGGCTGGCCGCGGTGTCCGGTTGCTGCAGTCGCAACATGAACAGGCGCGGGCCCGCCCATCATGGGGCATGACACGCCCCGACAGCGACGCGGTCATGACCGACCATTGGATACTGCCACGTGAAAACGTTTACATGGCAGAATGAGCAGACTGTATTCGATTGCAGTGGTCGCCGTCATGCGGCACCACGCCATCGACCTGCCATCGGGAGGGCCGAAGGCAGTTCCGCATCAACAGCCCGGCAGCGGGCGGACTGGAATGGGTGATATGGCAAAAGTGCAGTTGCAGGGCGTGCGCAAGGTGTACGACAACGGCCAGGTGGCCGTCCAGGGCGCGACCTTTGAAGTAGCCGATGGGGAATTGATGGTCCTGGTGGGACCGTCGGGGTGTGGCAAGTCGACCCTGCTGCGCATGGTCGCCGGCCTTGAGGAAATCAGCGGTGGCACGCTGAGCATCGGCGACCGCGTGGTCAACGACGTGGCGCCGAAAGACCGCGACATCGCCATGGTGTTCCAGAGCTATGCGCTGTACCCGCACATGACCGTGGCCGAGAACCTGGCCTTCGGCCTGAAGCTGCGCGGCCACGACAAGGCGACCATCGCCAAGCGCGTGAACGAAGCAGCGCAGACGCTGGGCCTGACCGAGATGCTCGACAAGCTGCCCAAGGCGATGTCCGGCGGCCAGCGCCAGCGCGTGGCGCTGGGGCGTGCGCTGGTGCGCGAACCGGCGGTGTTCCTGCTCGATGAGCCGCTGTCGAACCTGGATGCCAAGCTGCGCCACAGCGTGCGCACCGAAATCGCGCAGCTGCACCGCAAGCTGGGCACCACCATGATCTACGTGACCCATGACCAGGTCGAGGCGATGACCCTGGGCCAGCGGATCGTGGTGCTCAAGGACGGGGTGATCCAGCAGATCGACACGCCGATGGCGCTGTACGACCGCCCGGCCAACCTGTTCGTGGCCGGCTTCCTCGGCAGCCCGGCGATGAACGTGCTGCGCGGCACGCTGGAACGCGGCGAAGGCGGGATGGTGGTCAGCGAGGCGGCGCTGCGTGCGCCGCTGGGCGAGGCGACGATCGATCCTGCGTGGATTGGCCGCACGCTGGCCGTTGGCGTGCGCCCGGAGCACCTGCAGCCGGCTGCGGCGGGCGATGCCACCGCGTTCGAGGCCACCATCGATGGCATCGAACCGGTCGGCAACGAGATCTTCGTCAACATGACCCACGGCAACCAGGCGCTGGTGATGCGCGTGGCACCGCAGGCCTTGCCGGCGGTGGGCGGCACCATCCGCGTGGCGATCCAGCCACAGGGGCTGCATTTCTTCGATGCCGAAACCGGCGAGCGCTTGAACCACGACGTGTGATGCGTCGTGGTGCCCAATGGAATGATGATCGGTAGAGCCACGCCCTGCGTGGCTGCGCGACGCGCCCGGCTGGCCTAGCGGGCCAGGCCTTCCAGCAACGGAACGCCATGCGCTTCCATGCCGCCAACGCTCAATGCGCCCTCGGCCATCTCCAGCGGCAACACCGCCAGCGCCAGGTCCCCGGCCACGCTGGCCACGGTGCCCACCGCCGCGCCGTTCTGCTCGACCTTCGCCCCACTGGCGCTGCCATCGGCCACGCGCAGCAACTGCAGGGCGCGCTTGGCCTTGCCCAGGAAATGGGTGCGCGCCACGATTTCCTGGCCCGGGTAGCAGCCTTTCTTGACGCTGTAGCCGTTCAACCGGTCCAGGCCCAGCTGCTGCGGGGTCCACTGTTCGCGCTGGTCGGCGGCCAGGCGCGGCACGCCATAGCGCAGGTCGGACTGGCGCCAGGCCAGGTCGAACGCGGCATCGGCCGGCGCTGCATCCGCCGGCGCGGGGGCGATCTTCAGGGTGCGCGGCAACGCATCGCTGCCCACATCCAGCTCCAGTGCATCGCCCTCCAGCGCAATCGCTGCGCCAGACGCCGCTTCCGGCGCGGTGAAGCTGCCGGCCACCGCCAGACCGGTGCGCACCTCGATCTTGACCTTGCGGCGGAACACGAAGCGCTGTAACTGCGACGCAATCGCATCGGCGTCGCCATCGGCCAGCACCAGCAGGACATGTTCTTCGTCCAGCCGAAGCAGCTGAAACACAGCAAGGGTGCGGCCCTTGGCGCTCAGCCAGGCGCTCCACTGCCAGTGCCGCAGGGGCAGGGCAGTGACATCGCTGGCGAACTGGGCATGGGCGAACGCCGCCGCTTCCACACCGCGCAGGCTGAGCAGCGCGTGACCGGAAAGGCGCGGAAAACCACTGAAATCGAAGGGTAGGTTGTCAGGCACGTGAACGGGGTCTAAAATTTGTGCGTTGCGAGACCACCCATGATAGGCCAAACAACCCCCACTCCCGATATCGATCCTGAAGCCCCGCTGGTACCGGAGGAGCAGCCGCTCGCCGATACGCCGGTGGTGCCTGTGGAGATCGGTGGCCGCGGCGGACTGGATCCGGTGCGGTATGGGGATTGGGAAAAAAACGGACGCTGCATCGATTTCTGATCAGCATTGAGCCAACGCGGCAATTGTGCCGCCCAGCCGAGACAACGAGCCCAGCGAATGGCCGCCAGAGAACGTCCCCTTTCCCCGCACCTTCAGGTGTATCGCTGGCAGATTCAGATGGCCACCTCGATCCTGCATCGAGCCACCGGCATCTTTCTGTCTGTTGGAGCCCTGATCATCGCTGGCGGCCTGCTCGCCCTGATGATGGGTCCTGAATCCTGGAACTGCTTCACCGGCCACGCCGGCAGCTGGTATGGAAAGCTGTTCCTGTTCGCATGGACGTGGTCGTTTGCCTACCACCTGTGCAATGGCCTGCGCCATATCGTGCAGGACTTCGCGATCGGCTTCAGCATTCCCGCCTTCGTGCGCAGCAGCTGGATCTCGGTGTTCGCCAGCCTGGTGATCACCGCGCTGGTCTGGGCCTACGTCTTCCTCGGAGCCACCGCATGAGCAAGTTCCGTACCCCGCTCAAGAACGTGCGTGGCCTGGGCGCCGCCAAGACCGGCACCGAGCACTTCGTGATGCAGCGCCTGACCGCCACCGCGCTGGTCCCGCTGACCATCTGGTTCCTCATCTTCGTGCTGGGCCTGGTCAACGCTGATTACGTGACCGCCGCCGACGCGGTGTCCAAGCCGTGGAACGCGGTGCTGCTGGTGGGCTTCCTGGTGGCCATGTTCTGGCACGCCCAGCTGGGCCTGCAGGTCGTGCTGGAAGACTACATCCATAATTCGTTGCTGGCCCTGGCGCTGCAGACCACGGTGAAGTTCATTGCCGTGCTGGGCGCGATCGTCAGTGTTTTTGCGGTCGCCCGCATTGCGCTCGGCGTTGCCTGAGTCAGGCACCAAGACAGGAATCCAGAGTAGATGTCCGCTTACAAGATTACGGAACACAAATACGACATGGTCGTGGTGGGCGCCGGCGGCGCTGGCCTGCGTGCCACGTTCGGCCTGGCCGCCAAGGGCCTGCAGACGGTCTGCCTGACCAAGGTCTTCCCGACCCGTTCGCACACCGTGGCCGCGCAGGGCGGTATTTCCGCCGCGCTGGGCAACATGGGTGAAGACGACTGGCGCTACCACTTCTTCGACACCATCAAGGGCTCGGACTGGCTGGGCGACCAGGACGCCATCGAATACATGTGCCGCGAAGCGATTCCGGCCATCATCGAACTGGAACACTACGGTGTGCCGTTCAGCCGTACCGAAGACGGCAAGATCTACCAGCGCCCGTTCGGCGGCATGACCACCAAGTACGGCGAAGGCCCGTCCGCGCAGCGCACCTGCGCCGCCGCCGACCGTACCGGCCACGCCATGCTGCACACGCTGTACCAGCAGTCGCTGGCGCACAACGCGCGCTTCATGATCGAGTACTTCGCGCTCGACCTGATCTTCGATGAGGAAGGCGTCTGCCGCGGCGTGCTCGCGCTGGACATGGCCGACGGCTCGCTGCACCTGTTCCGCGCCCATGGCGTGGTGCTGGCCACCGGCGGCTACGGCCGTGCCTACTTCAGCGCTACGTCGGCCCACACCTGCACCGGCGACGGCGGCGGTCTGGTCATGCGTGCCGGCCTGCCGATGCAGGACATGGAGTTCGTGCAGTTCCACCCCACCGGCATCTACGGTGCGGGCTGCCTGATCACCGAAGGCGTGCGCGGCGAAGGCGGCATCCTGCGCAACAGCAACGGCGAGCGCTTCATGGAGCGCTACGCACCGCATTACAAGGACCTGGCCTCGCGCGACGTGGTGTCGCGTTCGATGACCATCGAAATCCGCGAAGGCCGCGGCGTCGGCGAGCACAAGGACCACATCCTGCTCGATCTGACCCACCTCGGCCCGGGCGTGATCGACGACAAGCTGCCGGGCATTGCCGAAAGCGCGCGGATCTTCGCCGGCGTGGACGTGCACAAGCAGCCGATCCCGGTCATCCCGACCGTGCACTACAACATGGGTGGCATCCCGACCAACTACCACGGTGAAGTGGTGCGCAAGGTCGGCGACAACCCCGATGCCGTGGTGCCGGGCCTGTACGCCATCGGCGAAGCGGCCTGCGTGTCGGTGCACGGCGCCAACCGCCTGGGCTCCAACTCGCTGCTCGACCTGGTCGTGTTCGGTCGTGCGGTGGCCAACCGCTGCGCCGATACCATCAAGCCGGGCCAGCCGCACAAGACCCTGCCGTCGGATTCGTGCGACAAGGCGCTGGGCCTGCTGGACAAGCTGCGTTACGCCAACGGCGACACCCCGACCTCGGTCATCCGC
The DNA here is from genome assembly GCF_059134105.1 of Stenotrophomonas sp. FBCC-B152. Lineage (NCBI taxonomy): Bacteria > Pseudomonadati > Pseudomonadota > Gammaproteobacteria > Lysobacterales > Lysobacteraceae > Stenotrophomonas > Stenotrophomonas sp. FBCC-B152. The sequence continues at coordinate 1,213,626 of NZ_CP101442.1, forward strand.
GACCGCATGCAGCGCACCATGCAGAACGACGCAGCGGTGTTCCGTACCAGCAAGACGCTGGAAGAGGGCTGCGCCAAGATGTCGGAGATCTTCGACTCCTTCCAGGACGTCAAGGTGTCGGACCGTTCGCTGGTGTGGAACTCGGACCTGATCGAAACCTACGAGCTGAACAACCTGCTGCTCAATGCGGTGGCGACGATCAACTCGGCCGAACAGCGCAAGGAAAGCCGCGGCGCGCACGCGCACGAGGATTTCCCGGACCGCGACGACGTCAACTGGCAGAAGCACACGCTGGTCAACGTCGACGACAACGGCAAGTGCAGCTTCGATTACCGCCCGGTGCACATGTACACGCTGAGCAAGGACGTGGACGTGGTCCCGCCCAAGCCGCGCGTCTACTAAGCGCCATGCGGATCGACTTCCTCACCTTCCGAGCCAGCCGCGCCTGCCCTGCAGCGCGAGCCGCCTGAGCCAACGAGAACAGCCATGGCCGAGTTTTCCCTCCCCAAGAATTCCAAGATCGGAAAGGGCAAGCACTTCCCCGCCAAGAGCGGCACGAAGAACGCGCGCACCTTCAAGATCTACCGCTGGAGTCCTGACGACGACAGCAACCCGCGGACCGATACGTACGAGATCGATCTGGACACGTGCGGCCCGATGGTCCTGGACGCGCTGATCAAGATCAAGAACGAGATCGACCCGACCCTGACCTTCCGTCGTTCGTGCCGCGAGGGCATCTGCGGTTCGTGCGCGATGAACATCGACGGTACCAACACGCTGGCCTGCACCCGCGCCATTGCCGACTGCGGCAAGGCCGAAGTGCCGATCTACCCGCTGCCGCACATGAGCGTGATCAAGGACCTGGTACCGGACCTGACCCACTTCTACGCGCAGTACGCCTCGATCAAGCCGTGGATCCGCACCCAGACCCCGCCGCCGCCGGACCGTGAGCGCCTGCAGTCGCCGGAAGACCGCAAGAAGCTGGACGGCCTGTACGAGTGCATCCTGTGCGCGTGCTGCTCGACCAGCTGCCCGAGCTACTGGTGGAATGGCGAACGTTACCTGGGCCCGGCGATCCTGCTGCAGGCCTACCGCTGGATCGTCGACTCGCGCGACGAAGACACCGGTGCGCGCCTGGACGACCTGGAAGACCCGTTCAAGCTGTACCGCTGCCATACCATCATGAACTGCGCCCGCACCTGCCCGAAGGGCCTGAACCCGGCGCTGGCGATCGCCGAGATCAAGAAGCTCATGATGGCGCGCCGCGCCTGATTTCTTCGCGGAAATGATCGAAACCGGCGAAGCCACGCATTGCGTGGCTTTGCCATATCTGGGAACCCGAAATGGACGAAGCCACCCTCCTCAAGAAGCTCCGCTGGCGCTGCCGCCGCGGCATGCGCGAACTGGACCAGCTGTTCGAGCGTTACCTCGACCGCCAATGGGCCACTGCACCGACCCACGAGCGCGAGGTTTTCCTGCGCCTGCTCGACTGCGAAGACGATAAGTTGTGGCGTTGGTTCATGGGTTACGAGGAATGCCCGGATGCCGATCTCGCCGCCCTCATCGCCCGGATCCGCGCCCTGCCGGCTTGAGTGGCACCCCTCGCGCTGGCAGATCGCCGCGCACGTACTGTTTGCTCTGCTGATGCCGTGGGTAGCCACGGCCAGCGCGCTGCCGGGCGCCGCGCAGTGGCCGCTGGGCCTGGCGGCCGGGGCAGGGACGGCCTGGCAGGGCTGGCGGCATGCCCGCCGCCGCCCGCGTGCCTTCGTCATCCCCGCCGGTGACGCCCCGGCCCTGGTCGATGGCCAGCCGGTGGATGCCCTTGCACTGCATGACCGCGGCCCGCTCCTGCAGCTCAGCTGGCGCCAGCACGGCCGCCGCCAGGCCTGCCTGTTCTGGCCCGACACCCTTCCACCGCCGCGCCGACGTGAACTGCGACTGGCGATCCAGGCCCGTCCCATTCCGCGTTCACCTCCGTGATGGCACCATAGGCTGAATTGACCGGCGTACCTGCATGTTCAAACCCATACCAGTAGCCATCGGCCTGCGCTACCTGCGGGCCAAGCGCCGCAACGGCTTCATCTCCTTCATCTCCATGGCCTCGATCCTCGGCATCGCGCTGGGCGTGACCGTGCTGATCACCACGCTGGCGGTGATGAGCGGTTTCCAGAAGGAAATCCGCGACCGCCTGCTGCAGATGACCGCGCATACCACCATCACCGCCGACGGCGCGCCCATGGCGAACTGGCAGCATGCGGTGGACGTGGCCCACAAGGATCCACGCGTGGCCGGCGCCGCGCCGTACATCGAGATCCAGGCCATGCTCAGCGGCGCCCGGGTGCAGGGGGCCATCGTCCAGGGCATCGACCCGGCGCTGGAGCCGGCGGTGTCGGTGATCAACACCAAGCTCAAGAAGGGCAGCTTCGACAGCCTGAAGGAAGGCAGCTACAACCTGCTGGTCGGCCAGGAACTGGCGATCTGGCTGGGCGTGGACGTCGGCGACACCGTGCTGGTGACCCTGGCCGAAGTACAGGGCACTCCGATGGGCGCGATGCCACGGCTGAAGCGCTTCACCGTGAGCGGCATCTTCGAGGCCGGCTACAACGAAATCGACCGCGGCGTGGCCTACGCCAACATGGCCGACCTGGAGCGCGTGCTGCGCATGGACGGGGTCACCGGCGTACGCCTGAAGCTGCATGACATGGACAAGGCGCTGGACGTGGGCGTGGACCTGGCCCACAACCTCAGCGGCGGCTACCGGGTCAGCGACTGGACCCAGCAGAACGCCAACCTGTACCACTCGCTGCGCATGGAAAAAGTGGTGATGGGCATCCTGCTCTCGCTGATCATCGCCATGGGTGCGTTCAACCTGGTGTCCTCGCAGGTGATGCTGGTCACCGACAAGCAGGCCGACATCGCGATCCTGCGCACCCTGGGCCTGACCCCGGGCGGGGTGATGCAGGTGTTCATGGTGCAGGGCTCGCTGATCGGCATCTTCGGTACCGTGCTCGGCGTGGTCGGCGGCATCACCCTGACCTTGAACCTGGAGCGCATCCTCGGCGCGATCGAGACGCTGTTCAACGTCAAGCTGCTGCCCGAAGACGTGTATTACATCACCGGCCTGCCGACCGACATGCAGACCCCGGACATCGTCATCATCACCGTCATCGCGCTGGTCATGAGCTTCCTGGCGACCCTGTACCCCGCGTGGCGCGCTGCCCGCACCCAGCCGGCGGAGGCCCTGCGCTATGAATGAGCCGATCAACCGCGGCGACGAAGTGATCCGCGCGCAGGGGCTGGCCAAGACCTACGCCGAAGGCCGCATGCAGACCCCGGTGTTCAACGGCCTGGACCTGAGCGTGGCCGCCGGCGAGACGGTGGCCATCATCGGTGCCTCCGGCGCCGGCAAGAGCACGCTGCTGCACCTGCTGGGCGGACTGGATACGCCGACGGCCGGCGAAGTGTTCGTGGCCGGCAACCAGATGTCGTCGCTGTCCGACAGCCAGCGCGGCCGCCTGCGCAACCGCGCGCTGGGCTTCGTGTACCAGTTCCACCACCTGCTGCCCGAATTCACCGCGCTGGAAAACGTGATGATGCCGGTGCTGCTGGGGGGCGAGGAGGTGGCCGATGCCCGCTCACGCGCGAAGGCGCTGCTGGAATCGGTGGGCCTGGGCCATCGCCTGGAGCACAAGCCGGGCGAGCTGTCCGGTGGCGAGCGCCAGCGGGCCGCCGTGGCCCGTGCGCTGGTCAACCGCCCGGCCTGCGTGCTGGGCGACGAACCCACCGGCAACCTGGACGACAAGACCGCCGCCACCGTGTTCGAGCTGATGCTGGACCTCAACCGGGCCCACCACACCAGCCTGGTGCTGGTGACCCACGACCGCAGCCTGGCGCGCAAGCTGGACCGGGTGCTGGAACTGCGCGAAGGCCGGCTGCACGCCCTGGCCCACGCCGAGGTCTGAGCTGGCAGCTGAACAGCCGCCAGCCCGTGCCTGCGGGCCGGCGGCGGCGGGTGCATGATCGCCTTGTTCCCCATCGCGGAGGTGCCATGAAGACGCTTATCGCCATCGTTGCAATGGGCCTGGTGCTGGCCGGTTGCGCCACCGGCCGGCTGACCAGCGCCGAACGCCTGGAGCTATATCGTGCCCACGCGGGCCCGCCGCAACCGTCGATGCGCTACTTCGGCTCGCTCAACGGCTGGACCGAGCTGGGCGACAGCGCGCTGGCGGTGTGGACCCGCCCCAGCGAGGCCTACCTCATTGAGCTGCGCGGTCCGTGCTACGGGCTCAGTTACGCCACCGCGATCGGGCTGACCAGCCAGACCGGCCAGGTGTCATCGCGCTTCGACCGGGTGCTGGTCCGCGATCCCAACCACGGCCCGAGCGTGCCGTGCTTCATCGGCTCGATCCGCCCGCTCGACGTCAAGGCGCTGCGCTCCTCGGAACAGGAAATGCGCCAGGCGCAGGTGCAGGAGCGCGAAGCGGGGCAAACACCGCCGGCGGAATGATGGGGCCCCGATCAGGCCTCGGGAACGAACCCGGCCGGCTTCTCGGCGCCACCGCTGAACAGGTACTTGACCAGTTCTTCCTCCAGGAACGCGCGATGCTTCGGATCGCGCGGCGACAGCCGGTTTTCGTTGATCAGCATCGTCTGGTGCGCCAGCCACGCGGCCCAGGCGGTCTTGCCGATGCCGTTGAAGATGCGCTGGCCCAGCTCGCCGGGATACGGCACGAAATCCAGGCCGTCGGTGTCGCGTTGTTCGTACTGGCAGAAAACGGTGCGGGGCATGGGCTACTCGATGTTCTTCAAGGTCGTTGCAGCACGTAGTTTACGGCGTGCGGCGGGAACGGGCGGAACACTGCCGTTTTCAAGCAGCTTGCGGATCGGTGCAGGCAGGCCCAGGCTGGGCAGCTCCTGCACCGGGACCCAGCGCAGGCCAGGGTCGTCACTGCGCAACCCGTCCACCCGCCGCGCGAGGATCTGCAGGTGCAGGCGGTAGTGGCTGAAGGTGTGCTGCAGCACCGGCAGTTCCTCGGCATCTTCCAGCGAACCGCGCACATGCGCATCGAACCAGTCCTGCAGCGCGGCGCCGCTGTCGGCCTGCGGCAGCGTCCACAGCTGTGCCCAGATGCCGGTGTCGGGGCGCTTCTGCAGCAGCACCCGGCCCTGTGCATCGCGCAGCAGCAGCGCCACCGCCTCGCGTTCGGGCAGGACCTTGCTGGGCTTCGGGGTGGGCAGCTGCTCGCTGCGGCCTTCGCGGCGCGCTACGCAGTCGTCCTGCAGCGGGCAGATCACGCAGGCCGGCCGGCTGCGGGTGCAGACCGTGGCGCCCAGGTCCATCTGCGCCTGCGTGTAATCGGCCAGGCGGCCGCCGGGGACATGCTCCACGTGCAGCTGCGCCAGCGCCCACAACACCTTCTCCACCGCCGGCAGGCCGGGGAATCCCTCGATGCCGTGGTAGCGGGTGAGCACGCGCTTGACGTTGCCATCGAGGATGGCGAAGCGGTCGTTCCAGGCCTGGCTGAGGATCGCGCCGGCGGTGCTGCGACCGATCCCGGGCAGGGCGTGCAGTGCATCGACGTCGCGCGGCAGCTCGCCGCCGTGCAGCGCGACACAGCGCTGCGCCGCGGCATGCAGGTTGCGCGCGCGGGCGTAGTAACCCAGCCCGGCCCACTGCGCCATCACCGCGTCGTTGCTGGCGGCGGCGAGGTCGGGCAGGGTGGGGAACACGCCGAGGAACTTCAGGAAGTACGGAATGACCGTGGCGACCTGGGTCTGCTGCAGCATGATTTCCGACAGCCACACCCGGTACGGCGTGCGCGGATGCTGCCAGGGCAGGTCATGCCGGCCATGGCCGTCGAACCACGGCAGCAGCCGCTCGACGAACGCGTCGGCGATGGCGGGCGCCATCAACCGCCCAGCGCTTCCGGCAGCAACGCATCCACGAACGCTTCCGGGTCGAACACGCGCAGGTCTTCCGGGCGCTCGCCGATGCCGGCGAAGCGGATCGGAATGCCGAATTCGCGCGCCAGCGCGAACACCACGCCGCCCTTGGCGGTGCCATCCAGCTTGGTCACCACCAGGCCGGTCACGTTGACCGCGGCATGGAACTGGCGCAGCTGCGAGAGTGCGTTCTGGCCGGTGGTGCCGTCGATGACCATCAGCACCTCGTGCGGCGCGCTTTCATCGATCTTGCCCAGCACGCGACGGATCTTGCCCAGCTCGTTCATCAGCCCGCCCTGGGTATGCAGGCGGCCGGCGGTATCGGCGATCAGGACTTCGGTGCCGCGCGCCTTGCCGGCCTGCAGCGCATCGAATGCCACCGAGGCGGCATCGGCGTTCTGGCCCTGGGCCACCACGGCCACGCCGTTGCGCTCGCCCCAGGCCTGCAGCTGCGCCACGGCGGCGGCGCGGAAGGTATCGCCGGCGGCCAGCATCAGGCTGTGGCCATCGTCCTTGAAGCGCTTGGCCAGCTTGCCGATGGTGGTGGTCTTGCCGACGCCGTTGACGCCCACGGTGAGGATCACGAACGGCTTGGCGCTGCGGTCGATCACCAGCGGGCGGGAGACCGGCTGCAGGATCGCGATCAGGTCGGCACGCAGCGCCTTCAGCAGCGCGTTCGCGTCGGTGAATTCGCGCGCCTTCATGCGCTTGCGCAGGCCTTCCACCAGTGCGGTGGTGGCACCCACGCCGACATCGGCGGTGATCAGGGCGGTTTCCAGCTCATCCAGCAGGTCGTCGTCGAGCTTGGGGTTGCGGGAGAACAGGCCGCCGAAGCTGCGCGCGATGACGCTGTTGCGCAGGCGGTCGCGCCAGCCGGTCTTGCCGGGCGCGGCCGGAGCGGCCTCGTCGGCGGCGGCGGGCGAGGCCAGCGGCTGCGCGGCTTCCTGGACGATTTCGGTAGCGACCACGACCGGGGTGGGGGCGTGGATCGGGGCAGGCGGTGCTTCGACGGGGAGCACCGGGGCCGGAAGGTCGGCGGGCGCAGGTTGCCGGCCAACGGCCGGCGCTACCGGGGGCGTGTCCGGGATGACCGGTTCCGACGGAGCGGCAGCCGGTTCGATGGCCGGGGCCGCCGGTTCATCGACGGGCGCGGCCGACGGGAACGCCGCGGCCAGCTCTTCAGCCGAGTAGTGCTGGGTCTTGGGCGCGTCCTGCGGAGCGTCCTGGGGCTTTTTGCGACGGAAGAAGCTGAGCATTGGATTCGGCGCTGAAATCAGGGGGCTATGTTATCACCCGGGTCTGTGCGGCCCGCGTGGAAACGCGCGACACGGCGCGCACGACCAACGGTCGTGCGCTACCGCCGCCTCGAACCAGGCGGTAGGTACCCACCGTTGGTGGGTACGTACGCCGCCTCGACCCGGGCGGTAGGTACCCACCGTTGGTGGGTACGGCGCCTCAGGCCGACAGTTCGAGCAACAGCTTGTTGAGCCGGCGCACGTAGGCCGCCGGGTCCTTCAGTGTATCGCCGGCCGCCAGCGCGGCCTGGTCGAACAGCACCCGGCTGAGGTCGCCGAAGCGGGCGGCATCGGCTTCCTGGTCCAGCTTGCCGATCAGCGGGTGGGCCGGGTTGAACTCGAACACCGGCTTGCTGTCGGGCACCTTCTGGCCGCTGGCTTCCAGGATCTGGCGCATCTGCAGGCCCAGGTCCTGTTCGCCGATGGCCAGGATGGCCGGCGAATCGGTCAGCCGGTGGGACACGCGCACATCGGCCACGTCATCACCCAGCGCGCCCTTGATCCGCTCGACCAGGCCCTGCTTGTCCTTGGCGGCCTCTTCCTGCGCCTGCTTGTCTTCGGCCGTTTCCAGCGCGCCCAGGTCGAGGTCGCCACGCGCCACATCCACGAACGACTTGCCGTCGAACTCGGTCAGGTAGCCCATCAGCCACTCGTCGATGCGGTCGGTGAGCAGCAGCACTTCGATGCCCTTCTTGCGGAACACTTCCAAGTGCGGGCTGTCCTTGACCTGGGTGTGGCTGTCGCCGGTCAGGAAGTAGATCTTGTCCTGGCCCTCGATCATGCGGCCGATGTAGTCGGCCAGCGAAACGCTCTGCTCGCCGCTGGCGTCATGGGTGGAGGCGAAGCGCAGCAGGCCGGCGATCTTCTCGCGGTTGTTGAAGTCTTCGGCGGGGCCTTCCTTGAGCACTTGGCCGAACTGCTTCCAGAACCCGGCATACACCTCGGGCTTGTCGGCGGCCAGCTTCTCCAGCATGTCCAGCGAGCGCTTGGTCAGCGCCGACTTCATCGAATCGATGACCGGGCCGGACTGCAGGATTTCGCGCGACACGTTCAGCGACAGGTCGTTGGAATCGACCACGCCCTTGATGAAACGCAGGTACAGCGGCAGGAACTGCTCGGCCTGGTCCATCACGAACACACGCTGCACGTACAGCTTCAGGCCCTTGGGCGCGTCGCGGTGGTACAGGTCGAACGGCGCGTGGCCGGGCACGTACAGCAGCGAGGTGTACTCGAGCTTGCCTTCCACCTTGTTGTGGCTCCACGCCAGCGGGTCCTGGTGGTCGTGCGCGGCGTGCTTGTAGAACTCCTGGTATTCGGCGTCGCTGATCTCGGTGCGCGGGCGGGTCCACAGCGCGCTGGCGCGGTTGACGGTTTCCCACTCGACTTCGGCTGGGGCGTCATCGCCGTGGTGTTCCTTGACCATCTGGATCGGCAGGCCGATGTGGTCCGAGTACTTCTTGATGATGCCGCGCAGGCGCCAGGCATCGGCGAAGTCCTGCTGGTCGTCCTTGAGGTGCAGCACGATGCGGGTGCCGCGCTCGGGCTTGTCGATGCTTTCGACGTCGAACTCGCCTTCGCCACGCGAGGACCAGTGCACGCCCTCGCTGGCGGGCAGGCCGGCGCGGCGGGAGTAGACATCGACCTGGTCGGCCACGATGAACGCGCTGTAGAAGCCGACGCCGAACTGGCCGATCAGCTGCGAATCCTTCTTCTGGTCGCCGGACAGCTGGCGCAGGAAGTCGCCAGTGCCGGACTTGGCGATGGTGCCCAGGTGGGCGATCGCCTCATCCCGGCTCATGCCGATGCCGTTGTCGTCGATGGTCAGGGTATGCGCCTGCGGGTCGACGCTGACCTGGATGCGCAGTTCACCGTCGTTTTCGAGCAGGCCCGGCTGGGTCAGCGCTTCGAAGCGCAGCTTGTCCGAGGCATCGGCGGCGTTGGAGATGAGCTCGCGAAGGAAGATTTCCTTGTTGGAGTACAGCGAGTGGATCATCAGCTGCAGCAGCTGCTTCACCTCGGTCTGGAAGCCCAGGGTTTCTTTTTGGGTCTGCTCGGTCATCGGGGAGTGCTCCTTGGACGGTACCGCGCCCGGCGCGGCGGCTGCACAAGGGGTAAGGACGGATTGTCCCGTTTTCAAGGCGTCAGCGTTTCAGTTGCTACGGGCTGGGAGGCCGACGGTGCGTCGCGGGCGGTTGGTGACCGTTACGGTATTCTTCACGCATGAAAGCACGCTCTTCCGCATCGACTGCCGTCGGCCAGGTCCGCATCATTGGCGGCAAATGGCGCAATACCAAGCTGCCGGTGCCGCTGGCGCCGGGCCTGCGGCCCAGCAGCGACCGGGTCCGGGAGACCCTGTTCAACTGGCTGATGCCGCGCCTGGGCGGTGCCCGGGTGCTGGATCTGTTCGCCGGCAGCGGTGCGCTGGGGCTGGAGGCGGTGTCGCGCGGGGCAGCCCAGGCCACGCTGGTGGAGCGCGATGTCGCGCTGGCCCGCCAGCTGCGCGAATCGGTGGCCAGGCTGGGCGCGCAGGGCCAGATCGAGGTGGTGCAGGGCGATGCGCTGCACTGGCTGGGCCAGCGCCCGTCGGGGCTGGCCGACATCGCCTTCATCGACCCGCCGTTCGCCGATGGGCTGTGGGAGGCCGTGCTGGCCGGGCTGGGGCCGCACTTGGCCGCCGATGCATGGCTGTACCTGGAGTCCCCGGCCGGCCAGACCCTGCGCCTGCCGCCGGGCTGGCTGCTGCACCGGGAGGGCGGCACCCGCGAGGTCCGCTTTGCCCTGTACAGGCGCGCCACTGCTACACTTTCACCAGATCAGAACGCGTAGCTTCCGCATGACCGTAGCCAACCGCCGCATCGCCGTATACCCGGGCACCTTCGATCCGATCACCAACGGTCACATCGACCTGGTGAACCGGGCCGCGCCGTTGTTCGAGAAGCTGGTGGTCGGCGTGGCGCAGAGCCCGTCCAAGGGGCCTTCGCTGCCGCTGGAGCTGCGGGTGTCGCTGGCGCGCGATGCGCTGGCCCACCACCGCAACGTGGAAGTGCGCGGTTTCGACACCCTGCTGGCGCATTTCGTGCGCTCCGAGCAGGGCGGGGTGCTGCTGCGCGGGCTGCGCGCGGTGTCCGATTTTGAATACGAGTTCCAGATGGCCAGCATGAACCGCCACCTGATTCCGGAGGTCGAGACGTTGTTCCTGACCCCGGCCGAGCAGCACAGCTTCATTTCGTCCTCGCTGGTCCGCGAGATCGCCCGTCTTGGCGGCGACGTGTCCGGCTTCGTGCCGGCCTCGGTGCTCGAGGCGCTGCGCAAGGTCCGCGAAGCGAAGTCTGGCCCCACGTAAACCCCAAGACCCACACATACCAAGCATCACCAAGAGGGAGACTCCATGAACAACACCATGCGTGCCATGTTGATCGCGTCGTTCGCGCTGGCCTTCACCGCCTGCAAGAAGGAAGAAGCCGCACCGGTCGCCGATGCCCAGCAGGCGCTCGTCGCCCCGTCCAAGGATGACGATGCGGGCTGGAAGAAGTACCTGCAGGCCGTCGCCGTGCAGAACATGGGCAACATCACCAACAGCCCGTTCCTGTACTACCTGTCCCCGGAATCGGATCCGGAGTTCCAGGCCAAGTACGACCGCCAGGTCGAGAGCGCCACTGCTGCTGTCGCCCGTGGCGTGCAGCCGGGCAACATGCTGGCCTTCGGTTCGTCCGCCTCGGGCAAGATGGCCGACATGATCCAGGCCGTGTTCAAGGACGTGTCCGCCGACTCGATGAAGGGTGTGCGCGTGGTGTTCATCGGCCAGGCGGCCGACAACGCCCGTGTCCAGTCGATCGTCCAGCCGACCGGCGCCGAGTACATCTTCGTCGAAGCCAAGTAAGCCGTGCCATGGCGGCCGCGCCCTGCGCGCGGCCCGGGCGGCGTCCTTCGTGGACGCCGCCGTTGACCGGCCCGCGCAGCTGCGCAGGCCGGTTTTCCTCTGCCGGCACTGGCGTGGAGTAACGCCATGTCGCTGAAAATCAATGAGCTCTGCGTCAACTGCGACGTATGCGAGCCCGCCTGTCCCAACCAGGCCATCTCGATGGGTGAAACCATCTACGTGATAGACCCTGCACGCTGCACCGAATGCGTGGGGCATTTCGACGAACCGCAGTGCGTGGTCGTCTGCCCGGTGGAATGCATCGATCCCGATCCGGACATTCCCGAAACCCAGGAAGCGCTGCTGGCCAAGCTGCATGGGCTCCAGCGCGATCATCCCGAACTCTATGTGGAGTCTGCGCCCGAATGAACACCCCCTCCCGTCGCTGGTTGCTGTTGCTCCTGTTGTGGACGCCGGCCCTGTGGGCCGCCGAGCCTGCGCCGCAGGCCACGCTGGCCGCACATCCTGAAGGCGTCGCCATCGCCAGTGGCCATCACCTGGCGACCGAAGCGGGCATGGAAATCCTGGCCAAGGGCGGCAACGCGTTCGACGCCGCGGTGGCGGTGTCCTCCACCCTGGCGGTGGTCGAGCCGATCAGCTCCGGCTTGGGCGGCGGCGGGTTCTTCCTGCTGCACGATGCCAGCACCGGCAAGGACGTGATGCTGGACGCGCGCGAAACCGCGCCGGCCGCCGCGACCCCCGAAGCATTCTTGGACAGCAAGGGCGAGCTGGACCGCGATCGTTCGGTGAACGGCCCGTGGTCGGCCGGCATTCCCGGCCTGCCGGCGGCGCTGGTGGAGCTGTCGGCCAAGCACGGCAAGCTGCCGCTGCAGGCATCGCTGGCCCCGGCGATCCGCATCGCCCGCGAAGGTTTCCCGGTGTATGCGCGCATGGCCAAGGGCTATGCCTCGCGCCGTGAAGTGATGGAGCGTTACCCCGGAACGCGCGAGGTGTACCTGCGCAACGGCAAGCCGATCGCCGAAGGCGATGTGTTCAAGCAGCCGGAGCTGGCGCAGACGCTGGAGCGCCTGGCCGCAGGCGGCTTCGACGGCTTCTACAAGGGCCAGACCGGCAAGCTGCTGCTGGCCGGGGTGAAGCAGGCCGGTGGCAATTGGACGGCCGACGAGCTGGCCGGTTACCGGGTCAAGCAGCGCGAACCGATCGTGTTCAATTACCGCGACTGGAAGATCACCACCGCCTCGCCGCCGTCCTCCGGTGGCATCGCGCTGGCATCGATGCTGCAGATCCTGGAAGGCTGGGACCTGAAGGCGATGGACCCGGCCCACCGCACCCACCTGGTGGTGGAATCGATGCGCCGCGCGTTCCGTGACCGCACCTTCTTCCTGGGCGACCCGGACTTCGTGCAGATTCCGCAGAAGGTGCTGACCAGCCGCGATTACGCCCAGGGCCTGCGCGCCACCATCCACCCGGAAAAGGCCACCCCGAGCGACCTGCTGTCGGGCAACCCGACGCCGCTGGAAGACGACGAGACCACCCACTTCTCGATCATCGACCAGCAGGGCAACCGCGTCGGCGCCACCCAGACGGTGAACCTGCTGTACGGCTCGGGCCTGATTCCGTCGGGCACCGGCGTGCTGCTCAACAACGAGATGGACGATTTCGCGCTCAAGCCGGGCACGCCCAATGCGTTCGGCGTGATGGGCTATGCGGCCAACGCGCCGAAGCCGGGCAAGCGCATGCTCAGCTCGATGACCCCGACCTTCATGGAATCGGCCGACAAGGTCGTGGTGCTGGGCACCCCGGGCGGCAGCCGCATCATCACCATGGTGCTGCTGGGCGTGCTGGGCTATGACGATGGCCTGGACGCGCAGCAGGTTGCCGCGCTGCCGCGCTTCCACCACCAGTGGCTGCCGGACGTGATCGAGGCGGAAACCGGTGCGTTCGATGCGGGCACCATCAAGCAGCTGCAGGCGATGGGCCACAAGATCGACCTGCCCGGGGACAGCGCCGAAGGTGGGCGCGGTTCCAGCCACGTGTGGGGCAACCTGCAGACGGTGGAATGGAACCGCCGCAGCAACCAGCTCAGCGTGGGCAGCGATCCGCGCAACCCGGTCGGCTCCGGCGCCGTCGAACCGGCGGCGGCAAAGTAGAACGAAAACCCCGCTGCGGCGGGGTTTTTTCATGCCGGCGGATAGCGAATTATTAACGCGGCCCGCCGGATAATTTACCGATGAAACTATGGTCCATCCGCGGTAACTCACAGAAGCTCGATGGCGGCGCGATGTTCGGCAATGCGCCGCGTGCGGTCTGGGAAAAATGGGCGGCACCCGACGATCTCAACCGGATTGAACTGGCCTGCCGCGCACTGCTGGCCAGCCCGCTGGCCGGAAAGACGGTGCTGTTCGAAACCGGTGTCGGCGCGTTCTTCGAGCCGAAGCTGCGTGACCGTTACGGCGTGCAGGAACCCAGCCATGTGCTGATCGAATCGCTGCGCGAAGCCGGCTTCGAGCACGAGGACATCGACGTGGTGGTGCTCAGCCACCTGCATTTCGACCACGCCGGAGGCCTGCTGGCGCCGTGGAGCGAAGGCCGCGCGCCGGAGCTGTTGTTCCCCAACGCGACCTTCCTGGTCGGTGCCGAACACTGGGAACGCGCGCTGCATCCGCATCCGCGTGACCGCGCCAGCTTCATTCCCGAACTGCCGCAGCTGCTGCAGGACAGTGGGCGGCTGGAGATCGTGCGGGGGCCGTATTCGCGCACGCTGGGCAACAGCGTGCGTTTCAGCTTCAGCGATGGGCACACCCCGGGCCTGATGCTGGCCGAGATCGTCGGCCCCGAACAGGTGCAGGGCGAGCCGCGCGGTGGCGTGGTGTTCTGTGCCGACCTGATTCCGGGGCGTTCATGGGTGCACGTGCCGATCACCATGGGCTACGACCGCAACGCCGAACTGCTGATCGACGAGAAGCGCAGCTTCCTCGAAGACAAACTGGCGCGCAACGTGCACCTGTTCTTTACCCACGACCCCGAATGCGCGCTGGCCCAGGTCACCCGGGACGAGAAAGGGCGGTTCGGTACCGCCCACGAACAGGGTGAATTGAAGGCCCGCGCCCTGGCCTGACAGCGCGCGGGACACGCCATGCGTGTCCCTCGGAATGTCGGATCGACGCCGGATTCAGCCGGCCACGCGGGTCCCGAAAATGCGATCGCCCGCATCGCCCAGGCCCGGCAGGATGTAGCCCTTCTCGTTGAGCCGTGCATCGATCGCGGCAGTGAAGATCTCCACGTCCGGGTGCGCCGCCTGCACGGCCGCAATGCCTTCCGGCGCCGCCACCAGGAAAATACCCTTGATCCGCCGTGCCCCGGCGCGCTTGAGCATGTCGATGGTGGCGATCAGGGTGCCGCCGGTGGCCAGCATCGGGTCCAGGATCAGCGCGTCGCGCTCTTCCAGGCGGCCGGTGAGGCGCTCGAAGTAGGGCACCGGCTGCAGGGTTTCCTCATCGCGCTGCAGGCCGACCACGCTGACCCGCGCCGCCGGGATCAGCGACAGCACGCCACTGAGCATGCCCAGCCCGGCGCGCAGGATCGGCACCACCGTGATCTTCGCGCCGGCAATGCGCTGCACGGTCACCGGGCCGGCCCAGCCGGAAAGGGTGTGCGCTTCAGTGTCCAGGTCGGCGGTGGCCTCGTAGGCGAGCAGGCCGCCCAGCTCGTTGGCCAGCTCGCGGAAGTCCTTGGTGCTCAGGGACGCATCGCGCATCAGGCCGATCTTGTGCTGCACCAGCGGGTGGCGAACTTCGACGATTTTCATGGGAATGCCAACAAAACGGGGAGATCGCCATTTTGCCGCACCGGTGCCATGGCCGGCCATAGTCCGCCCCTGAAGGTGCCCATCGCCACCGGTGTCACGTTCATGCAATCTCCCGGACATACCGTGCTGACCCAATCTTTACACCGTTGGGGAAGCCGTGCAGAACAAATCGCCGTTGGGGCTGGCCATCAGCCTGTCGTTGCTCGTCCTGTCCACCGCGCCTGCCGTGGCCGCCGCGAGCGGGGAGCTCGCCGGCGCTGCGGCAGCCACCGAACTGGACCGGGTGGAAGTGCGCCCGCAGCTGGAATCGCAGACCCGTGCGGTTGACCTCAAGCGCAGCAGCGACGCCATCCAGGACGCGGTATCGTCCGATGCCATGGGCGTCTACCCGGACAAGAACGTGGCCGAATCGCTGCAGCGCCTGCCCGGCGTCAGCGTCACCCGTGACCAGGGCGAGGGCCGCTTCGTGGTGGTGCGCGGCCTGGATGCCAACCTCAACAGCGTCAGCATCGACGGCATCGCCGTGGGTACCCCGGAAGATTCCAGCCGCGCCGCGCCGCTGGACGTGATTCCCTCCGACTCGACCGAACGCCTGCGCGTGGTCAAGTCGCCGACCCCGGACATGCCCGGCGACGCCATCGGCGGCGCGATCCTGGTCGAGTCCGCCTCGGCCTTCGACCGCGACGGGCGCAGCCTGCGTGGCAAGATCGAAGCCAGCCACCAGGACCTGTCCGGCCACACCAGCCCCAAGGCCGCGTTCAACTACAGCGAAGTGTTCGCCGACACCTTCGGCGTGGCGCTGGGCGTGAACTACCAGAACCGCAAGTTCGAGTCCGACAACAGCGAAGTCGAGTACGGCGAATTCGACGGCGGCAGCGAAGACGAGCTGTTCGCCAACAGCCTGCAGCACCGCAAGTACGAGATCGAGCGCAAGCGCATCGGCGCCAACCTCAACTTCGACTGGCGCCCCAACGAAGACAGCCAGTACTACCTGCGCACCCTGTACAGCCAGTTCGATGACGCCGAAACCCGCCAGCGCACCATCTTCAACTTCGGCGATGGCGAGGTCACCGCGCTGGGCAACAACCAGTTCCGCGTCGATGACCTGCCGGCCGATGCGATCCAGAAGCGCATGCGCTACCGCACCAAGAAGGAAAACACCTTCGCCGCCAGCCTGGGCGGCGAGAACCGCCTGACCAACGCAGTGCTGGATTACAAGGTCGGTTACACCCGCACCGAAGAACGCGTCAACGACGAGATGGAAGCGCGCTTCGAGTACAACGGCGATGACCTGGCCGCCACCGTGGACCAGAACAGCGGCATTCCGCGCTACACGCTCAGCGATGCCAGCTGGATGGACAACGGCAACTACGATTTCGACCGCTTCGTGATCTCGCCCAAGCGGGTGGACGACAAGGAGCACAGCGCCCAGGTCAACATCCGCTTCGACGGCGACAACAGCAGCTACAAGTTCGGCCTGCTGGGCCGCTGGCGCGACCGTGACGTGGACACCGACGAGCGCGAACTGCGCGTGGGTCCGGACGTGGCGTTGTCGGACTGGACCGCCGCCACGCCCGACCACCGTGGCGGCAGCCTCGGCCAGGGCATGAGTTCGGATGCGATGCGCCGCTACTGGGCCCAGTTCGGCAGCCAGTACAGCGCCCGCCCGCAGGATGTCGGCGCCAATGCGATGACCTCGCTGGAAGAGGACTACACCGCCAGCGAAGACATCTTCGCCACCTACGCCATGGGCACCTGGGATGTGGGCAACCTGCGCATCATCGGCGGCGTGCGCGTGGAAAACACCCAGTTCCAGGCCACCGGCAACCAGGTCGACGTGGCCGCCAATGGCCGCAGCTACACCGTGACCCCGCTGACCGCCGACCGCAGCTACACCAACGTGCTGCCGGGCCTGCACCTGCGCTATGACGCGGGCAGCGACTGGGTGCTGCGCGCGGCTGCCAACAAGACCGTGTCGCGCCCGTCGTTCGGCGATATCGCGCCGCGCATCGGCTACAACCGCGGCGACGAGGAAGTGCGGTTGGGCAACCCGGAACTGGATCCGTACGAATCCAAGAACGTGGACCTGTCGTTCGAGCGCTACATCGGCAGCACCGGCATCCTCTCGCTGGGCCTGTTCCACAAGTCGATCGACGGCTACATCGTCAACACCGTCAGCGACAGCGATCCCGAATACCCGGGCTTCGACGTCACCCGCGTGATCAACGGCGACAAGGCCAAGGTCTACGGCGCCGAGTTCAACTGGCAGCAGCAGCTCAGCTTCCTGCCGGCCGGTTGGGATGGCTTGCTGGTCGGTGCCAGCGGCACCTGGCTGGAGACCGATTTCGACCCGGGCCTGGACGGCCGTGCCGACGAGGACTTCACCCTGCCGCGTGCCTCCAAACACGTGTACAGCGCACACCTGGGTTACGAGAAGGCCGGCTTCAGCACCCGCATCGCCGCCGTCTACCGCAGCGAGTACCTGGATACGCTGGGCGACAGCCGCGCCTACGACATCTTCGTGGCGCCCAATACCCAGCTCGATTTCAGCCTGGACTACAAGATCACGTCCAACGTGAGCGTGTACTTCGAAGCGCAGAACCTGCTCGACAAGCCGCTGGAGCTGTACCAGGGCGTGCGTTCGCGCACGCTCCAGAACGAAGAGTACGGCCGCACCTACGCGCTGGGCCTGAAGGTGGCCCTGTGATGCGCGCACGCCCCGCACTGGGCCTGCTTGCGCTGGCGCTGCTGGCCGGCTGCAAGCCGGCTGCCGCCCCCGCGCCGACCGCGCCCGCCGTGGACGCCGCCGCAGCCACCACCGGCCGTAACGTGGCGACCGTGGCCGAGGCCTTCCTCACGCCGATGACGCCTGCCGACAACATCGACTCGCCGGCCAGCTGGACCAGCCCGGAAGGGCAGGTGTGGCTGATCGCCACCGCCAAGGCCACCGACAAGCTGGTGGTCTATGACGGCCAGACCGGCGCGCACCTGCGCGACGTGGGCAGCACCGGCACCGCGCCGGGCCAGTTCGTCCGCCCCAACGGCATCGCCGTGGTCGATGACCTGGTGCTGATCGTGGAGCGCGACAACCACCGCGTGCAGGTGTTGCAGCTGCCGTCGTTCACGCCGCTGGGCACGTTCGCCGCCGACGACCTGCGCAAGCCGTACGGGCTGTGGGTCAACAAGCAGGCCAACGGTTACGACGTGTACGTGACCGATTCCTACGACGCCGGTGAAGACGCGCAGGGCAACGACGTGCTGCCGCCGCTGGCCGAGCTGGACAAGCGCGTGCGGCGCTATGCGGTGCAGGTGCAGGACGGCACGGTGCAGGCGACGTTGACCTCCAGCATCGGCGACACCTCCGAGGCCGGCGCGCTGCGTGTGGTCGAATCGATCTGGGGCGACCCGGCCAATGACCGCCTGCTGATCGCCGAAGAAGACGAGACCTACGCCAGTGAATTCAAGGTGTACACGCTGGAAGGCAGGTTCAGCGGCACCACCTTTGGCCGCGATGCGTTCAAGGCCCAGGCCGAAGGCGTGATGCTGCGCACCTGCGGCAAGGACGGCTGGTGGATCACCACCGAACAGGGCAAGGATCGCAGCGTGTTCCATCTGTTCGACCGCCACACGCTGAAACATGTCGGCGCGTTCCAGGGCAATACCGTGGCCAATACCGATGGCATCTGGCTGAGCACGGCCGCCTCGCCGCGCTTCCCGCATGGCGCACTGTACGCCGTGCATGACGACCAGGGCGTGGTCGCCTTCGACTGGGCCAGCGTGGCCAGACAGCTGTCGCTGCCGCTGGAGTGTGCAAAGTGAGCGGTATCCATGCATGCGCCCGCGCGCTCGCGGTAGTGCTGCTGCTGGGCAGCGCGTCCAGCTGGGCCAAGCCGGAGGGCAAGGCCGAACCGAACACCCAGGTGCCGATCGGCAACCGGCATTACGCGGCGACCGGCTTCCCGGACCGCATCGTGGCATCGCCGGCGCAGGACGCATCGCGCGGCTTCGCCGTGGCGTGGCGTACCGATACCAGCGTCAGCACGCCGCTGCTGGAATGGGTGGTAGCAGGCGACTCGCCCGATGTCGGCACGCCCAGGCGCGTCACCGCCGTGACCGCGACGCTGGACACCGAACTGGGCCCCTCGCACCATCACCGTGCCGACGTCGCTGGCCTGGCGCCGGATACGCTGTACCTGTGGCGGGTGCAGGGTAACGGGACCTGGAGCGCCTGGAACCAGCTGCGCACCGCCGGGCGGGCCGACCAGCCATTGACCCTGCTGTACTTCGGCGACACCCAGAACAAGAACGTCAGCCACGTCTCGCGTGTGCTGCGTGCCGGCATCAAGGCCGCACCGGACGCGCGATTGACGCTGTTTGCCGGTGACCTGGTGAGTGGCGGTGATGGTGTGGACGACAGCGAGTGGGGCGAGTGGTTCGCTGCCGCCGGCTGGCTGCCGCAGGAAACCGCAGTGGCACCGGCGATCGGCAACCATGAGTACTTCGAGGAATTCGAGGACACCCCGCAGGAGCGCCGCGTGCTGGGCCGGCACTGGCCGGTGACCTTCGCCCTGCCGCGCAACGGCGTGGATGCCGCGTCCACCAGCACCTACTGGTTCGACTACCAGGGCGTTCGCATCGCCGTGCTGGACGGCACCTCGGCGCTGGACCTGGGCACGGCCCAGGCGCAGGCGGCGTGGCTGGACAAGGTGCTGGCGGACAACCCGCAGCCGTGGAGCATCGTGCTGCTGCACCAGCCGTTCTATTCGCCGCGCGAGGGCCGCGAGAACGCCGAGCTGCGTGACGTGCTGCTGCCGGTGGTGCGCCGCCACAACGTGGACCTGGTGCTGCAGGGCCACGACCACACCTACGGGCGTCGTGGCGAAGGGCAGGCGGCCACCCCGCAGTACGTGGTCACGGTGGCCGGCCCGAAGCAGTACCGGCTGTCCGACGAAGCGCGCGCGACGATGGCGCCGGTCGGTGAGGACACCCAGCTGTACCAGGTGCTCACGATCGATCCACGGCACCTGCGCTATGAAGCACGCACGGTCACCGGCCGCCTGTACGACGGCTTCGAACTCAACCGGGAAGCCGATGGAAGCAAGCGCAAGACCGAACTCACCGAGGGCCGCATCGCCCCGCGCGACTGCACGCGCACCCAGACCCTGAAGGGTCGCGCCGACCGCTGCTGGGAATAAGGACTGCCATGAACCCGAAACCCAAGCTTCCCCTGATCGCCCTGGCCGCCGCGCTGCTGCTGCTCACCGGCGCCAGCCTGGCCAGCAACGCGGTGTTGCACCCCTTCCTGGCCGCCCAGCCGAAGGAAGCGCCGGAGGAAGCCAATCTGGCCGTGGAAATCCCGGCCGGAAGCTTCACCAAGTACGAAATCAAGGAAGACGGCCTTGTCCACGTCGACCGCTTCCAGTCCATGCCGGTCGCGTACCCGGCCAACTACGGCTCGATGCCGCGCACCCTGGCCGGCGACAACGACCCGCTGGATGCACTGGTGTTGACCCGCGAGCCGCTGCATCCGGGCGTGATCGTGCGCTTCCGGCCGATCGGCTACCTGAAGATGGTCGACAAGGGCGAGCACGACGAGAAGGTCATCGGCGTGCCCACTGACAAGATCGACCCGACCTACGCCAACATCCGCGACCTGCAGGACCTGCCGCTGATCGAGCGCCAGCGCATCGAAGCGTTCTTCCGCGTCTACAAGGACCTGCCCGAAGGCCGCAACCCGGTGCAGTTCAACGGCTGGGGCAACGCGGCCGAAGCGAAGGCGCTGATCCGCGAATCGATGGAGCGCTTCGACGCCCAGCAGCGCCGCGCCAAGGGCGACTGAACGCCCCGGACGGGGGGCACCCTGACTTCCGGCCCTTCTTGGTAATGCCGCCGGCATCGACGATGGTGGCACTGCCAAGGAGAGCACGCTATGTCATCGATGCCGTTCAACCCCCGCACGCTTGCGGCCGCGCTCCTGCTGTTGTCGGGCACATGTGCCGCACAGGACCTCGCCATCGTGGGCGCACGGGTGGTTTCCTCGCCGGATGCGGCCGCCATCGACGATGCCACGGTCTGGATCCGTGACGGACGCATTGCCGCCGTAGGCCCGCGCGACAAGGTGACGTTGCCGAAAGGCGTGCAGGTCATCGACGCCCGCGGCAGCACCGTGACCGCGGGCTTCTGGAACAGCCATGTGCACCTGATGTCGCCGCCGTTCCACCAGCCCGGAGGGCAGGAGGCCGGGGCGCTGGAAACCGCGCTGCGTCAGCGCTTCGGGCAATGGGGCTTCACCACGTTGTTCGATATCGGCTCATTGCCCGGTGACGTCATCGCGCTGCGCGCACGCATGGCGCGCGGCGAGGTCCACGGCCCGCGCCTGCTGACCGTGGACATGCCGTTCTATCCCGAACATGGCACGCCGATCTACGTGCGCGACCTGTGGGAGCAGACCCGTACGCGCAGCGCGGAAGTCGCTTCGCCGGACGAAGCGCGCCAGCGTGCAGAAGCGCAGATCAGCGCAGGTGCCGATGGGGTCAAGGTCTTCACCGGCGCCATCGTCGGCGGCGAGCAGGGGGTGCTGCCGATGCGGTTGGACGTGGCCAGCGCAGCCGTGGCCTCGGCGCATGCGCATGGAAAACCTGCCTTCGCGCACCCGACCAACATGGCGGGGCTGGAGGTGGCGTTGGCCAGTGGCGTGGACGTGCTCGCACACACCGCGCCCGACGCCGGTCCCTGGGCGCCGGAGCTGGTGGCACGGCTGAAGGCGGACGATGTGGCGCTGGTGCCGACGCTGTCGCTGTTCGATGCCCACCTGCGCCAGGAAGGGGTGCCGGACGCGGTGGTGCAGCGCTTCGTCGGCAACGCCCAGCAGCAGGTCAAGGCCATGGTCGCCGGGGGTGGCCAGGTGCTGTTCGGCACCGATGCTGGCTATACCGAGGTGTACGACACCCGGCTGGAATATCGCCTGATGGCCGGCGCCGGCATGGACTGGCGGCAGATCCTCACCAGCCTCACCACCGCCCCGGCGCAGCGTTTCGGCCAGGCGTCCGGGCGCGGACGGATCGCGGAAGGTTACGCCGCCGACCTGGTGGTGCTGGGCAGCGACCCGCAAGAATCACCGGAAGCGCTGGCCGACGTGCGCATGACCATCGCCGACGGCCGGATCATCCACCAGCGCGACGCTCCGTAGCGCCACGCCGCGCCTCCAAACCTGTGTGCGTGGCTGCGCCTTACAACAGCATCCCGCCGCCCACCTCGATGCGCTGCGCGGTGACCCAGTGATTGCCGGTTCCCACCAGCGCCGCGACCATCGCGCCGATGTCGTCGGCGCGACCGGGCCGTCCCAGCGCGGTGTGGTCGCTCACATAGCGGTTGACGTCCGGGTTGTCGCGCACCGCGCCGCCGAAGAAGTCGGTCTCGGTTGCCCCGGGCGCTACCGTATTGACGGTGATGCCGCGCGGACCCAGTTCCAGTGCCAGGTAGCGCGTCATCACCTCCATCGCGCCCTTCATGGAGGCATACACCAGGCTGCCTGGCGCTGTATGCCGGGTAAGGCTGGTGGAGATATTGACGATGCGGGCTCCATCTTCCAGGTGCGGGGCCAGGGTCTGGCTCAGCAGCAGCGGACCTTTGAAATGGAGCGCATGCAGGTGGTCGATGTCATCAGCGCGGATGCTGCCGAACAGGGCCGGCGCATGTGCGCCTGCATTGTTGACCAGCGCTTCCAGCCGCCTGCCTCCACGTTCCTGCAGCCAGGCAGTCACCACTTCCTGGAACGCAGGGAAGCTGGCGCTGTCGGTGAGATCCAATTCAAGCGCCAGCGCCCGTTGGCCCATGCGGGTGATCTCCGCGAGGGCGGCATGTGCTGCATCGGGATCGGTGCGGTACGTTAAGATCACATCCCAGCCCTGTGCTGCCAGGTGCTGCGCGATGCTGCGGCCGATTCCCTTGTTGCCACCGGTGACCAGCGCAACGCGGGCGCCGCTATCGGGAGAATGCCTGTGCATGAGACAACCTGTTGCGAGGAAGGAGGCGGCATGATCGACCCCGGCGATGCGCAGGTCTTGCAGGTTCCTGCAGCGTTCTTGCCTGATCGTGCAGATGCGCGGAACGGCCGCGCATGATCGCGCGATTGTACAAGGCGGTAGCAGCCCTGCTGCGTGCAACGCCGGCTACAGGCGGCCAGGTGCTCACGCCGCTGCCAGGCGTGATCGTATCCAGCACCCCTCACGCGCGCATGCCCAGCCATGCGCTGTACCGGCCCGCGCTTGGCGTGGTGGTGCAGGGTGCCAAGCAGGTGCTGGTGGGGAAACAACGCCTCGATTACCGCGCAGGTGAGGCACTGGTGACCCGGATCGCCCTGCCGGCAAGTGGCAGGGTGCTCGTTGCCAGCAAGGCGGCACCGTTCATGGGCGTTTCCATCGAACTTGATCCGGTGTTGCTGCAGGAGACCCTGGCCCGGCTCGATCCGATGCCGTCTGCCAAAGGGGCGCTTCCAGGCCTGTGCGTGCACGTCTTGCCGCCACCGGTGCTGGACTGCGTGGCGCGGATTGTTGAAGCGGCGTCGTTGGCGCAGGCGGACGTGCTGTTGCCCACCCTCCTGCGCGAGCTGAACTATTGGTTGCTTACCGGCGCGACCGCGGCGGATGTGGCGGCCATGGCACGCCCGGAAGGGGCACTGCATCGCGTTGCCGATGCTGTTGTTTACCTGCGCCGCCATTTCCGCGAGCCGCTGCAGGTCGAGGCGCTGGCGGCGGCAAGCAGCATGTCGGTGTCGTTGTTCTACCGCCAGTTCCGCGCGGTAACTGCGTTGTCGCCGTTGCAGTTCCAGAAGCAGCTGAGGCTGCTGGAGGCAAAGCGCCTGCTGGAAAACGACGAGGTGAATTTCACCGGTGCAGCGCTCAGCGTGGGCTATGAAAGCCTGTCGCAGTTCAGTCGGGAATACCTGCGCTGCTTCGGGCACAGCCCGCGCCACAGCGTTCAGGCAGGAACAGAGGAGCACGGTACCGCTTGATCGCGTGCGGGACCTGAATTAATATCCGACCGGACGGATATTAATGGACGGCAGCATGGCTCGACCCCGCACCATCGATCCCAATCAATTGCTGGATGCCGCCGAGCGCGTTGTGGCGCGCCTTGGCGTGCCCGGGCTGACGCTTGATGCAGTGGCCGTGGAAGCCGGCATCAGCAAGGGCAGCGTGCTCTACGACTACCGCAACAAGGCGGCACTGGTGCAAGCGGTGGTGATGCGCGCGCTGCAGCGCGACAGCGCCCACAACCAGGCTGCCATCGACGCGCTGGATGGCGACGACAGCCCGGTGATCCGGGGGCGCCTGTTGGCGGCGGCGCAGCCGTTGCCCGAACCCTTCCGTCCCGTGGCGCTGAGCCTGGTGGCGGCCATGGCCAGCGATTCCAGCCTGCGTGCGCCCTTCCAGGCGCATCAACGCGAGGTCATTGACGCGATCGAATCGAGCGCGCAGCAGCCGCGTGGCGCGATGCTGGCATACCTGGCGCTGGAAGGCCTGAAGCTGCTCGAATCGCTTGACTACCACCGTTTCCCCGAACAGCAGCGCGCACAGCTGCTGAGCGATATCGCCTGGCTGGTGGAGCAGCGCCCGCATGCGGCGCAGCCACGGCCGTAGGAGTCCCCATGTCTGTATCCCAGCGTATTTTCCTCACCGGCGGCAGCGGCTACGTCGGTCGAAACCTGATCGAGGCCTTCACCCGTCGCGGCTGCGAAGTGGTTGCGCTTGCCCGCAGTGATGCGGCGGCAGGCGTGGTTGAACAGCGTGGCGCACGCGCATACCGCGGAGAGCTGCTCGACGAAGCGCTGGCAGCCGGCATGCAGGGGTGCGATGTGGTCGTCCACGCCGCCGCGGACACCGATCACGTGGCGGGCGGCGAACGGCAGCGCCGGATCAATGTCGACGGTACCCGGCAGGTGGTGCGGGCGGCGCAGCAGGCCGGCGTCACCCGGTTGCTGCTGCTCAGCACCGAATCGGTGCTGGCCACGGGGCGCGCGCTGGTCGCGGTGGATGAGCGCGCGCCACTGCCGCGCAGGGCCATTGGTGGGTACTCACGCTCCAAGGCTGCGGCGGAGCAGATCGCGCTGGCCGCCAACGGCGAGCGACTCTCGGTCAGCGTGCTGCGCCCCCGCTTCGTATGGGGACGCGACGACACCACTGCGCTTCCGCAACTGTGCGAAGCGGTGCGGTCAGGCCAGTTCGCCTGGATTTCCGGCGGCCACTACCTGACCTCCACCACGCACATCGCCAACCTGTGCGAAGCGGTACTTGCCGCCCTCACGCACGCGCGGCCGGGAGAGGTGTACTTCATCGCCGACCAGCAGCCCGTCCAGTTCCGCAGCTTCATCACGGCGCTGCTGGACACCCAGGGCATGGCAGTGCCCGAACGCAGTGCTCCGCGCCCGTTGCTGTGGTTGCTGGCCAACGCAGGCGATGGACTGGCGGCGGTCAGTGGTGGTCGCCTGCGCGGGCCGCTGACCCGCCAGCAGTTCGCTGCCTCCGCGGTCGAGGTGACCCTGGAGACCAGGAAGGCGCGCCAGGAGCTGGGATATCGCGACGTGATCACGCGCCAACAGGGGCTGGACGAACTGCGCGTTCTGCGGGAAACGCCCAGCCACGCGGGGCGTGGCTCTACGTCGGTTCGTGGATCGGGCAACGGTTGAACGTTGAACGGAATTCACGCGAGGCCGCCATTACCACGCGACGTGCGCGGTTGAGGTTGCCCAGCGGCCGATGCGCCGCCAGGGCATGCCACGGGGCGAAGGCCAGCTGGTCTTCGCTCGATTCGGCGTCTGCACTCCAGGAGGCCTGGGCTTCGACCAACAGACGACCGACGGGCAGGTACGGGCTGAGCGCTTCAGGCCACACCACCGACGCGTCTTCAATCGGCATCTTCTCCAGGTCGCGGCACAGCTGCACCCGCAGCTCCCATTCGGCCACGGCACCCGGCTGGGCGAAGAACGTAGCAACCGCCTCGCGTTGCGTGTCCGGAGCCGATTCCAGCGGCTCGCCGGTCAGCGCCTTCAACGCCGGGGATACCGGCACCCAGGAGAACTTGGCGATGTACGCGCCATAGCGGAATGGCACCTGGGTAAAGAAGGTCTCACCCAACGGGTGATGCTGCGGTTCGCCGCCCAGCGCCTTGAGCGTGGCGCTTTGCCCGCCGACGGCTTCCAGCGCTGCCTCGGTGCCGCGCAGCGTGGCCGACAGCACCTGCTTGGTGCGCGGCATGCGCTCGGTGGTGGCAGCCAGCAGCTTCGCCGAGCGGAGGAAACCGCTGATGCCGGGCGTGTTGAACGCCGGTCCATTCACCATCAGGAAGTCCTGGCTGTGCAGTTCGTCGCCGCCCTCCACGCGCGCACCCGGGACGTCGATGATCTTGACGGCCATCGCGCGCGGCGTGGAGACGGTATCGGGCAGCTGTTCGGCCGGTGGCGAGGACAACCGCACCAGGGCGTCGTACTCACCGGGTGCGGCAAACAGGCCCTGGCTCAGCTCGGGCGACAGCCCCTCCAGCACGCGGAAACGCCCGCGCAGCAGCGCGTGCCCCTTGGCATGCACCGCGCGGTGCGCGTGGCCTTCGTGGTTGGCCACCACCTGGGCCATGTCGGTGAACACCTTGGCCAGTTCGGCGATGGTGGCCTGTTCGTCCGCGTCGGCATGTTCAACGTTGACCGAGTAGGCAACAGCAGGGAGGAGCGCAGGCATGGCGATGACATCCGCAGGAAGAGGGGCCACCTTCCCGCGTGACCCGTGCAGGGGCGGTGCAGACAGCATCGCGGCGATGCGAAGGGCGCGTGCAGCGCCTTCACCCGGCATCGCTATCATGTGGCTCTCTTTCAGCGTAGGCGGTGCTTGTGTCGGTAGCTCTGGTCTGGTTCCGCCGTGATCTGCGTCTTCAGGACAACCCGGCGCTGCAGGCCGCGCTGGAGGCGGGGCATCTCCCGGTGCCGGTCTACATCCACGCGCCGGACGAGGAGGGCGCATGGGCGCCGGGCGGTGCGTCGAACGCGTGGCTGCACCGCTCGTTGGCCGCGCTGGATGCGGACCTGCGCGCGCGCGGGTCGGCGCTGGTGCTGCGCCAGGGTGACAGCCAGGCGCAGCTGCAGGCGCTGATCGAAGAAACCGGCGCCGAGGCGGTGTACTGGAACCGCAAGTACGAACCGGCCACGCAACCGCGCGACGCCCGGATCAAGCGCGAGCTGCGCGGGCAGGGCATCGATGCAAACAGCTGCAACGGCAGCCTGATGTTCGAGCCATGGGACATCGCCACGCTGCAGGGCGGGCCGTACAAGGTATTCACCCCGTTCTGGCGCAACGCGCTGACCCGCATGAACATTCCGGCGGCCGCCCGGCTGCCGCAGACCCTGCCGGCGCACGCTGCGACAGGCGTGGCACTGGACACCTTGGGACTGGCGCCGACGCTGGACTGGGACAAGCAGTTCTGGGAGCACTGGCAGCCCGGCGAAGCTGGCGCGCAGGAAGCGCTGTCGGTGTTCATTGACGGTGCATTGAACGGTTACCGCCAGCAGCGCGACCTGCCGGACCGGGTAGGCACGTCGCTGCTGTCGCCGCACCTGCACTTCGGCGAAGTCTCGCCGTGGCAGATCGTGCGACGGCTGGAAGCGGAGCGCAGCGCCAGCCGCGATGCCGATATCGATGGCTACATCCGCGAGCTGGGCTGGCGTGAGTTCTCTTACCACCTGCTGCACCACTTCCCGCAGACCCCGGAACAGAACCTCAACCCGCGTTTCGCGAACTTCCGCTGGGCCGAGCCGAATGCGACGCAGATGCAGGCCTGGCAGCAGGGGCGGACCGGCGTGCCGATCGTAGACGCGGGGCTGCGCGAACTGTGGGCCACCGGCTACATGCACAACCGCGTGCGGATGATCGTGGCCAGCTTCCTGTGCAAGCACATGCGCCAGCACTGGCTGCACGGCGCCCGCTGGTTCTGGGACACGCTGGTGGATGCGGACCTGGCCAACAACACCATGGGCTGGCAGTGGGTCGCCGGTACCGGTGCGGATGCGGCGCCGTATTTCCGCATCTTCAACCCGGTCACGCAGTCGCAGAAATTCGATCCGCATGCGCGTTACATCACCCGCTGGGTGCCCGAGCTGGCGCCGCTGCCGGTGAAGGCGCGCTTCGCACCGTGGCAGTCGCCGTCGTTGTTGGCCGAGCTGGCACCGGGCTATCCGGCGGTGCCACTGGTGGATCTGGCGGCCGGCCGCGAGGCGGCGTTGGCCGCGTATCGGCACACCGGCTGATGCCCGAAACCTGAACGAAATGCCGAATCCGTGCGTGTTCATCATGCCGGCATCGCATCTGCGTGTTTATCCTTCTGGCCGTCCGCACGCCGTCAGACGGCATCCAAGGAGAACACCATGATTCGATCCGCACCCCGCAACGTGGCCCTGGCCCTGATGACCGCTGCCGCCCTGTCGGCCTGCGCCACCGGTGGCTCCTACGTGCAGAGTGACCAGTACGGCAACCCGACCGAGCAGCAGAGCCGCACCGGCCGCAATGCGCTGATCGGTACCGCCATCGGCGTGGCCGCCGGCCTGCTGACCGGTGACAGCGCGACCGAGCGTCGCCAGCACGCGATGGTGGGTGCAGGTATCGGTGCACTGGCCGGCGCCGGCGTGGGTGCGTATCAGAACAAGCAGGAACGGCAGCTGCGCGAGCGTACTGCCAATACCGGCATCGACGTGCAGCGCCAGGGCGACAACATCGTGCTGAGCCTGCCCGATGGCGTGACCTTCGACTTCGGCAAGTCCGCGCTGAAGCCGCAGTTCTACGGTGCGCTCAACGGCGTGGCCGCGACGCTTACCGAATACAACCAGACCATGATCGAAGTGGTCGGCCACACCGACAGCATCGGCAGCGATGCGGTGAACAACAAGTTGTCCAAGGAGCGCGCCGATTCGGTGGCTGCCTACCTGGCCGGGCAGGGCGTGGATCGCGTGCGCATGGAGACGCTGGGTGCCGGCAAGGCCTATCCCATCGCCGACAACAGCACCGATGCCGGCCGCGCCAAGAACCGCCGCGTGGAGATCCGCGTGATCCCGCTCACCCAGTAACGGAAGCACCGCGCACTTTCGCGATAAAAAAATGCCGCCTGGAAAGGCGGCATTTTTCATTGCGCGGACGGGTTGGATCAACCCGCCGTCACCGTCTCCAGGATCCGCTTCCCGGTCTCCTGCAGCTCCGCTTCGGCTTCCTTCTGCTGCTGCTTGGCCAGCTTCGCCGCCGGGCACTGCGCCAGCATGTAGTTGGCGTCGAAGTTGAGCTTTTCGACCAGGAAATCCACGAACGCGCGCACCTTCGGCGACACCAGCCGGCCGCCGGCAAACACCGCGTTGAAATCCACTTCCGGGCCGGTCCAGCCCGCCAGCACGCGGCGCACCATGCCCGATTCGATGAACGGCTTGGCCATCACATCGCCGGTGAGCAGCAGTCCCTCGCCGCAGACCAGCGCACCGTTCAACGCCGACGGATCATTGGCCACCAGCAGCGGATTGACCGGGAAATCGCGCAGGTCGCCGCCGTTCTCGCCCAGCTGCCAGAAGAACCGGTTGTTGTTGAGGTTGCGTGCCTTGCGCATCGCCAGGATGCGGTGGAACTGCAGTTCGTCCGGGTGCAGCGGCTCGCCGTAGCGTTCGATGTAGGCCGGGCTGGCGAACACCTGCGTGCGCAGGCTGCCCAGCTTGCGCGCCACCAGGTTGGAATCGGGCAGGGCACCCACGCGCAGCGCGAGGTCCGCTTCGCCCGCGATCAGGTCCAGCTTTTCGTTGCCCAGGTGCATGTCCAGCTGGATCTCCGGGTACTGGGCGTGGAACTGCCCCAGCAGCGGTGCGATCCAGGTGATGCCGATCGAATAGGGCACGGTGAAACGCAGCCAGCCGCGTGGGCCGGACTGCAGCTGGTTGACCGCGCCTTCGGCTTCTTCCAGCTCGCGCGCGATGCGCTGGCAATGCTCGTGGTACACCGAGCCTGCCTCGGTCAGGCCCAGCCGGCGCGTGGTCCGGTGCAGCAGGCGTGCGCCCAGCCGCGTTTCCAGTTCCTGGACCTTGCGGCTGACGGTGGTCTTGGGCAGGCCGAGCGCATTGGCAGCGGCAATGAAGCTGCCTTGCTCGACCACCTTGACGAAGATCAGCGTGTCGTTGAGATCGTGGGCCATGACGGAGTCCATATCGGGGGATGGGTAGGGTGCCCGAAAGATTGTGCCGGGTACGGGACGATTATTCCCCTTAATTCGGACTAATCAAGGGGGAGTTCGAGGACTAATCTGGCGCCATTCCCGAATTGGAGGACGCCAACCATGTGGTTGCAGAACATTCTAGGCCGCGTCATCGGCGGCCGCACGCCCTCGCTGGACCTGGCCCTGACCGTTGAAAAGCGCCCCTCGGCCTTCTCCGGCAAGGCTTTCCGCGAGTTCACCCCGCCCGCCAACCTGCAGCGCGGCGGCAGCCTGCGCTTGGGCGCCCGCAACGGCGGCCGACTGGGCCGAATTGGGATTATCCCGGCGACGGGAGTTAAAGTCCCATGAACGGGACACTGGCCCCCGAAGTGCTGGTGCTTGGCGGCACCGGCAGCGTCGGGCAGGGCATCGTGGCTGCGCTGCTGGAGGCCGGCAGCCCGGTCCTGGTGGTCGGCCGCGACCCGGGCCGGCTTGAGGCGCTGCGCGAGCAGTTCGCCGATGAGCCGGGGCTGGAAACGCTGTTGGGCTCGCTCGCCGACGATGGTTCGGCGCAGGCGCTGGCCGAGCGCATCGCGCAGCGGCCGCGCACGCTGGCCGCAGTCATCGATGCAATGGGCGGCCCTTACAACCGCGGCCGGGTCATCGACCGCAGCGGCGATGCGCTGCTGCAGGCGCTGCAGGCCGACATGATGCCGCACGTGCACGCCGGGCGCCGCCTGCTGCCGCTGCTGCAGAGTGAAGGCCACCCGCGCCGTTATGTGCTGGTGGGCAGCCCGGCCGGCTTCAAGCCGTGGGCCGGCTATGGCGAAAGCTCCATCACCGGCGCCGCCACACGCATGTACGCGCAGGTGCTGCACCAGGAAGCGCAGGCGCTGGGCGTGCGCGCGCAGATGCTGGAAGTGTGCAACCCGGTGTGCACGCCCACCAACGCCGCCAACGCGTGCATCGAATGGCCGAGCGCGCTGCTGGTTGGCCGCCGCGTGGTTTCCCTGCTCGACAACTGCGTCGACAACCGCGCCATCGTGCGCTGCGACACCCGCGATGCGGAACTTCCGCGTGGACTGCTGCAACTGGACCGGCCTCCCGCCTGGCGCGACATTGCAGGTGTCGCTTGACCTTTACCTAGGTTCAGGTCCCAAGCTGCCGCCCCCACGCAGTACAACGCGATTTTGTTTTTCTTTGACCACCCCTACGTACGGATGCATTCCATGACTTCCTCCAATTCCACTCCGCATCGCTTCTCCCGACGGCTGGCCATGGCCGGCGTGTCGATCCTGGCGGCCGCCGTGCTGACCGCATGCAGCGGCAGCCAGGCCGAAACCGCCGGCCCGCCGCCGCCGCAGGTCAGCGCCGCGCCGGTGCTGGTCAAGCCGGTCAGCCAGTGGGACGACTTCAGCGGCCGCGTCGAGGCGGTGCAGAGCGTCGAACTGCGCCCGCGCGTGTCCGGCTACATCGACAAGGTCAACTACGTCGAAGGCGATGAAGTGAAGAAGGGCGATGTGCTCTTCACCATCGACGCGCGCAGCTACCAGGCCGAGTACGACCGCGCCCGTGCCGAACTCACCCGCGCGCGCACCCAGGCCACCGTCGCCCGCAGCGAGTCCGAGCGCGCCAAAAAGCTGTCCGAGCAGCAGGCCATCTCCACCGAATCCTGGGAGCAGCGCCGTGCCGCCGCCGACCAGGCCGGTGCCAACGTGCAGGCCGCGCAGGCGGCGTTGGATGCAGCGGCCCTGAACCTGGAATTCACCAAGGTGCGTGCGCCGATCGACGGCCGTGCCGGCCGCGCGATGGTCACCGCCGGCAACCTGGTCACCGCCGGTGACAGCGCCAGCGTGCTGACCACGCTGGTGTCGCTGGACACGGTGTTCGTGTACTTCGATGCCGACGAGGGCACTTTCCTGCGGTACGCGCAGATGGCACGCAAGGGCGAACGCCCGAGCGAGCGCGACAGCGAGCTGCCGGTGAAGGTCGGCCTGTCCGGTGAAGAAGGCTTCCCGCACGCGGGCAACGTCGACTTCCTGGACAACCAGGTCACCCGCAGCACCGGCACCATCCGCGTGCGTGCATTGCTGGACAACGCCGACCGCGCCTTCACCCCGGGCCTGTTCGCCCGCGTGCAGCTGCTGGGCAGCGGCGAGTTCCAGGCCATGCTGATCGACGACAAGGCCGTGCTCACCGACCAGGACCGCAAGTACGTGTACGTGGTCGACAAGGAAGGCAAGGCGCAGCGCCGCGACATCCAGCTGGGCCGTACCGCCGAAGGCCTGCGCATCGTGCAGCAGGGTCTGGCCGCCGGCGACCGGGTGATCATCGATGGCGTGCAGAAGGTCTTCATGCCGGGGATGCCGGTGCAGGCCAAGGCGGTTGCGATGCAGCCGGCTGCGGCGGCCGCACCTGTTGCATTGAACTAAAGAGCAGCCGGCCAACGGTCGGCTCTACCGTGTCTTTCAACGCCCCGTGGGGCACCGCTCCCGCTGTCGTCCTCGACAGCGGCAGGGGTGCTGCACGCCGGCGTTGGTGAAAACCCAGGAATCCCCTAATGGACTTTTCCCGTTTCTTCATCGACAGGCCGATTTTCGCGGCGGTGCTGTCGATCGTGATCTTCGCCGCCGGCCTGATCTCCATACCGATGCTGCCGATCGGCGAGTACCCCGAAGTGGTGCCGCCGTCGGTGGTGGTGCGCACCGTGTACCCGGGTGCGAACCCGAAGGTGATCGCCGAAACCGTGGCCACCCCGCTGGAAGAGGCGATCAACGGCGTTGAGGGCATGATGTACCTCAAGTCGGTGGCCGGTTCGGATGGCGTGCTGCAGATGACCATCACCTTCCGCCCGGGCACCGACCCGGACGATGCGGCGGTGAAGGTGCAGAACCGCGTCGCCCAGGCGCAGGCGCGCCTGCCGGAAGATGTGCGGCGGCAGGGTGTGACCACCCAGAAGCAGTCGCCCACCTTCCTGATGGTGGTGCACCTGACCTCGCCGAAGGGCAAGTACGACACCCTGTACCTGCGCAACTACGCCCGCCTGCATGTCAAGGACGCGCTGGCGCGCATCCAGGGCGTGGGTGATGCGCAGATCTTCGGTGGCGGCGATTACGCCATGCGCGCCTGGCTGGACCCGGACAAGGTCGCCGCGCGCGGCCTGACCGCGAGCGACGTGGTGCGCGCCATGCGCGAGCAGAACGTGCAGGTCTCGGCCGGCCAGCTCGGCGCCGAGCCGATGCCCAACAGCCAGTTCCTGACCCTGATCAACGCCCAAGGCCGCCTGCGCAGCGAGCAGGAGTTCGGCGACATCGTGCTCAAGGCCGGTGTCGATGGTGAAGTGGTGCGCCTGTCCGATGTGGCCCGTGTGGAACTGGGCGCCGGCGATTACACCCTGCGTTCGCAGCTGGATGGCAAGAACGCGGTGGGCATCGGTATCTTCCAGGCCCCGGGTGCCAACGCGCTGGAGATCCGCGATGCGGTGATCGGCACGATGGACGAGATGCAGAAGACCTTCCCGGACGACGTCAAGTACGAAGCGGTGTACGACACCACCATCTTCGTGCGCGACTCGATCAAGGCGGTGGTCTCCACGCTGCTGGAAGCCATCGCGCTGGTGGTGCTGGTGGTGATCCTGTTCCTGCAGACCTGGCGTGCCTCGATCATTCCGCTGATCGCCGTGCCGGTGTCCATCGTGGGTACGTTTGCCGCGCTGTACGTGCTGGGCTTCTCCATCAACACGCTGAGCCTGTTCGGGCTGGTGCTGGCGATCGGCATCGTGGTCGATGACGCGATCGTGGTGGTGGAGAATGTTGAGCGCAACATCGAAGAAGGCCTGACTCCGCTTGCCGCGGCGCACCAGGCCATGAAGGAAGTGTCCGGGCCGATCATCGCGATCGCGCTGGTGCTGTGTGCGGTGTTCGTGCCGATGGCGTTCCTGTCCGGGGTGACCGGCCAGTTCTACAAGCAGTTCGCCGTCACCATCGCCATCTCCACGGTGATCTCGGCGATCAACTCGCTGACCCTGTCGCCGGCGCTGGCGGCCCGCCTGCTCAAGCCGCACGACGCGGCCAAGGATGCGCCGACCCGGATCATCGACCGCCTGTTCGGCTGGGTGTTCCGTCCGTTCAACCGCTTCTTCAAGTCCAGCTCGGAAAAGTACGAGCGCGGCGTGTCCAAGATCCTCGGTCGTCGTGGCGCGGTGTTCGTGGTGTACGCGGTGCTGCTGGTCGCCACCGGTTTCATCTTCAAGGTGGTGCCGCCGGGCTTCATCCCGACCCAGGACAAGCTGTACCTGATCGCCGGTGTGAAGCTGCCGGAAGGCTCGTCCATTGCCCGTACCGATGAAATGCTGCGCAAGGTCGCAAAGATCGCCCAGGAAACCGAGGGCGTGGCGCACACCATTTCGTTCCCGGGCCTGAACGCGCTGCAGTTCACCAACACGCCCAACACCGGCGTGGCGTTCATTCCGCTCAAGCCGTTCAACGAGCGCCATGGTCGCACTGCCGCGCAGATCAACGCCGAGATCAACCAGAAGATCGCCGGGCTGCAGGAAGGCTTCGCCTTCGCGATGATGCCGCCGCCGATCCTGGGCCTGGGCAACGGCAACGGCTACCAGATGTTCATCGAAGACCGCGGCAACCTGGGCTACGGTGCGTTGCAGACGGCGGTGAGCCAGATGCAGGGTGCGGTGGCGCAGACCCCGGGCATGGCCTTCCCGATCACCAGCTACCAGGCCAACGTGCCGCAGCTGGATGCTGAAGTGGACCGGGTCAAGGCCAAGGCCCAGGGCGTGCAGCTCACCGAGCTGTTCGACACCCTGCAGACCTACCTGGGTTCGTCCTACGTCAACGACTTCAACGAGTTCGGGCGTACCTGGCAGGTGATCGCGCAGGCCGACGGCCAGTTCCGCAACAGCGTGGAAGACATCGGCAAGCTGCGTACCCGCAACGACCGTGGCGAGATGGTGCCGATCGGTTCGATGGTGACCATCAAGGAAACCTACGGCCCGGACCCGGTGCTGCGCTTCAACGGCTACCCCGCCGCGGACCTGGCCGGTGAAGCCGACCCGCGCCTGCTGTCGTCGGCCGAAGCGATGAACAACCTGACCGAAATCGCCGCCAAGGTGCTGCCGGTCGGCATGACCACCGAATGGACCGACCTGAGCTACCAGCAGGCCACCCAGGGCAAGGCCGCCTTCATCGTGTTCCCGGTGGCGATCCTGCTGGCGTTCCTGGTGCTGGCCGCGCTGTATGAGAGCTGGTCGCTGCCGCTGGCGGTGATCCTGATCGTGCCGATGACGCTGCTGTCGGCCCTGTTCGGCGTATGGTTGACCGGCGGTGACAACAACGTGTTCGTGCAGGTCGGCCTGGTGGTGCTGATGGGCCTGGCGTGCAAGAACGCGATCCTGATCGTCGAATTCGCCCGCGAACTGGAAATGGGCGGCAAGGGGATCGTGGAAGCCGCGCTGGAAGCCTGCCGCCTGCGTCTGCGCCCGATCGTGATGACCTCCATCGCGTTCATCGCCGGCACCATCCCGCTGGTGCTCTCGCACGGCGCCGGTGCGGAGGTGCGCTCGGTGACCGGTATCACCGTGTTCGCCGGCATGCTCGGTGTGACCCTGTTCGGCCTGTTCCTGACCCCGGTGTTCTACGTGGCCCTGCGCAAGTTCGTCAGCCGCAACGGCGGCGGCAAGCTGGTCGCCCACGGCGAATCCACTCTCCACCATTGATCCTGACCCCTACAAGGAATCACGCATGAATACCGCTACTTCCAAGATCGCCCTGGTCACCGGTGCCACCCGTGGCATCGGCCTGGAAACCGTCCGCCAGCTGGCCCAGGCCGGCGTGCACACGCTGCTGGCCGGGCGCAAGCGCGACACCGCCGTGGCCGAAGCGCTGAAGCTGCAGGCCGAAGGCCTGCCGGTGGAAGCGATCCAGCTCGACGTGGTCGACGCCGCCAGCATCGCCGCCGCCGTGCAGGAGATCAGCGACCGCCATGGTCGCCTCGACATCCTGGTCAACAACGCCGGCATCCTGCTCGACAACCCGGCGCTGGCCCCCTCGGCGCAGACCCTGGACACCTGGCGCAGCACCTTCGACACCAACCTGTTCGCGGTGATCGCCGTGACCCAGGCGTTCCTGCCGCTGCTCAACCAGTCGCCGGCCGGCCGCATCGTCAACGTGTCCAGCATCCTGGGCTCGCTGACCCTGCATAGCCAGCCCGGTTCGCCGATCTACGGCTTCGCGGTGCCGGCCTACAACGCCTCCAAGAGCGCGGTGAATGCCTGGACCGTGCAGCTGGCCTATGAGCTGCGCGAGAGCACCACCAAGGTCAACACCGTGCACCCCGGTTACGTGAAGACCGACATGAACAGCGGCGAGGGCGAGCTGGAAATCGCCGATGGCGCACGCTCCAGCGTGGGCATGGCACTGATCGGTGCCGACGGCCCCAACGGCAGCTTCACCTACCTGGGTGAGGTGCTGCCATGGTGATCCGTGTGTTGACCGCCGCCGTTGCCAGCGCGCTGCTGGCCGGCTGCGTCAGCGTCGGCCCCAACTACCAGGCACCGCCGGCACAGCCGGTGGTCCTGCAGGGCGCGGCCGCGCCGGTGTTCAGCACCACCTCGCCGGTGGCCAGCTGGTGGGCGCAGTTCGATGACCCGGTGCTGGAACAGCTGGTGCACGATGCGCTGGGCGACAACCTGGACCTGCGCATTGCGATGGCGCGCGTACGTGAAGCACGTGCGGTGTTCGTCGAGCAGCGACTGGACCAGCTGCCGCACGTGACCAGTGGCGGCAGCTACGACCGCCGCAAGGCGCCGGATCTTACCGCCGGTGGTGAGCGCGTCTTCAGCGAAACCTACCAGCTCGGCTTCGATGCCGGCTGGGAGCTGGACCTGTTCGGCCGCCAGCGCCGTGCCGCCGAAGCGGCGCGTGCGGACCTGGGCGCAGAGCAGGACAACCTGGCCGATGCGCAGGTGACGGTGGCGGCTGAAGTGGCGCGCAACTACTTCGAACTGCGCGGCACCCAGAAGCGCATCGAAGTCGCCAAGCGCACGCTGGTGAACCTGCGCGACACCCAGAAGCTGACCGAAACCCGTTGGGACCTGGGCGCGGGCAGCGAGCTGGACGTGCAGAGCAGCCGCGCGCGGTTGAAGGCGATCGAGGCCGACATTCCGCTGCTGGAAGTGGCCGAAGTGCAGTCGCGGCATCGCCTGGCGGTGCTGCTGGGCCAGCGCCCGGATGCACTGGACACGCTGCTGGAACCGCGTGATGTCGCGCCGTATGCGAAAGCATTGCCGCTCGGCGATACCACCGACCTGCTGCGCCAGCGTGCCGATGTACGCGTGGCCGAGCGTCGCCTGGCCGCCGCCACCGCGCGGGTTGGCGTGGCCACCGCCGATCTGTTCCCCCGGATCAGCCTGAGCGGGTTCGTCGGCTTCCTGTCCGGCGATGCCAGCGGGCTGGTCAACGGCAACAACAAGGCGTGGTCGGTGACCCCGTCGATCAGCTGGGCCGCGTTCGACTTCGGTACCGTGAAGGCGCGCCTGAGGGCCAGCAAGGCCCAGGCCGATGGCGCGGCTGCCGAGTATGAGAAGGCGGTGCTGCTGGCGCTGGAAGACACCGAAAACGCGTTGACCCGCTATGCCAAGCAGCAGGCCCGCCTGGCGATCGTCGCCGAGCAGGCCCAGGCCGCGCGGCGTGCCGAACAGCTGGCGCAGATCCGCTATCGCGAAGGGTCGGAAGACTTCCTGACCCTGCTCGATGCGCAGCGTACCCAGCTGGCCGCCGACGATGCGTTGGCCGCGGCCGAGTCGACCGTCAACGTCAGCGTGGTGGGTGTGTACAAGGCGCTGGGCGGTTGGGGCCAGCAGCAGGACGCAACTCCGCCGGCGGTGGCCGGCACGATGCGGTGAAGGAACGCGGGGGGCGGCAAGAGTCGCCCCCTGCACACTTTGTAATGGTTCGCCGCAATGGCGTACCGGAGAACCCCGCGCTGACGGCTTTGCCTCTCACGGGTCGGCCGGAGGCGGTGCT
Organism: Stenotrophomonas sp. FBCC-B152; assembly: GCF_059134105.1. Lineage (NCBI taxonomy): Bacteria > Pseudomonadati > Pseudomonadota > Gammaproteobacteria > Lysobacterales > Lysobacteraceae > Stenotrophomonas > Stenotrophomonas sp. FBCC-B152. The sequence goes on from NZ_CP101442.1 coordinate 1,251,795, forward strand.
AAAAACACCGCCTGCCCGGGAGATGCGTGATGCAACGGAAGTGCTGGAGACCGCCAGGAGACGGAGCAAAGGACGAGCACGTTTCGACGTCCTCGGGCCTGTCAGCGAGCGTGGTCGTCCTGCTCGTGGTGGCTGCATTGACCGTCAGCCTGGGGTTTGCGCGGTTGCCTGACAGCCTGCTTGGCATCGGCGTGGTCGGGGTCGGGGTGTTCCTGGCCATCAGCGCCCGCATCTGCCAGGCACGCGAACAACACCAGGCCCTGTGCAGGGCGCTGGAAGGAATGCGCCGGTTACCGCGCGGTTGAATCAGGGCCAGTGATTGGTCGCGCGGTGTGGGTCAGCGCGTGGACGCGGCCGGGAACACCAGCTCGGCCAGCACCGGATAGTGGTCCGACGGCACCACGCCGCCCGGCTTCTGGTCCAGCGTGGCGAATCGGTTCACGCCGAAGCCGCGCACCAGGATCCAGTCGATCTCGGCGGTGGGCGTGTCGCTGAAATTCTGGAAGGTCAGGCGCGGGCCTTTGACCTTGCGTGCCAGCTTGCGGGCATCGGCCAGCCCCGTGGTGAACGCCGCATACGTGGTGCTGCCCGGTTCGCTGTTGAAATCACCGGTGACCACCACGGGAATGTCCTTCGGCAGCGCGGCCAGCCGCTGGCTGATCAGCTTGGCGCCCAGTACCCGGCGCGGTTCGTCTTCATCGCGGTAGGGCAGGTGGGTGTTGTACAGGTAGAAGCGCTTGCCGTCGGTGGCGCGCTCGAACAGCGCCCAGGTCACCATGCGCGGCATCAGGTTGCCCCAGGTGATGCTGCCTGCCACTTCCGGCGTATCGGACAGCCAGAAATTGCCCGATTCGACCAACTTCAATGCGGCGCTGTCGTAGAACACGCCCATGTGCTCTTCATTGTCGCCGGGGCCGCGCGCCTCGCCGAACCACCGGTAGCCGGGCAGGTGCTGCACCAGGTAATCGGCCTGGTTGGTCTTGAGCTCCTGGGTGCCGAACACCACCGGGTGCTGCTCGCGCAACAGCGCCACCATCGCATCGCGACGGTCCTCCCAGCGCTTGTTGGGTTCGGTGTCCACCGGGGTGCGGACATTGAATGACATCACCCGCAGCGGCTCGGGAGCCTTGGCCAGGGCGGAGCCGAGCGGCAGCGCCAGCGCGATCAGGGCCAGCAGGGCCGGACGACGAAAACGAGACAACATGGGAATCCCTCCATTCCGTGAAATCGTTTGCAGAGGGTCGCATGGAAGGGCCGGGCGTGGATATGCACAGCTTGGCGGCAGCGGCCGCAACGGCTCAGCTGGCCAGCAGCAGCACCCCGATGGTCATGTTGATTGCCGCACCGAGCGCGAGTACCCAGAAGGTGGAGAGGATCGTATTCAGCCACGAACGCTGCAGCGCCACCTTCAGCCAGCCGGCCTGCACCACCACGAACCAGGCCCCTGACAGCAGGGCGGTGGCAATGCCGATGTTGGTGGACAGCTGCCCGGGCAGGCGCACGAACACCATGCTGGTGGACAACGCCACCGCGAAGGGCGCGGTCAGGTAGCACTGCATGAAAAACGGCCGACGCAGCGATTCGCGGGTCATCGGGATGCGCTTGCGGCGCAGCAGGTGCACCGTGGCCACCAGCGGCCAGATCGCAAAGGTGATCGAGCGATACAGCAGCAGGCTTTCCTCATTGCCCATCACCGTGCGCGACAGCTCGCTGGTGCCGACCACGGTCTGGTGCATCAGCAGCTCCACCCCGTGCGCGACCAGCACCGCCAGCATCAGGAACATCGGCGGGCTGATCGCATCGTCGAACTGGCGTTCCAGCTTTTCCTTCAGCTCGGTGTTGACGTACTGCGCCATCCGCCGGGGATGCACCACCACCCGGTATAGCGTGCGCGGGAAGAACAGGAACCAGGTGCACAGCTCGTACAGGAACTCTTCGAGCGAACGCAGCAGCTTGAGGAAATCCATCCAGACCTCCGGCGCGGGGCAGGGCGCGACGCCGCAGGACGCGGCGCCGCCGGTACCAGCATGGCCCAGGGAGCTATCGCATGCCAGCGTCCTGCCGCCACTGGTCGAAATAGGTAACCAGTCCGGCGTCGGGCGCCAGCCGCTCCGCAGCGGCGGGCAGTGGCTCGGGCACGCGCGCGGGGGATCCATAGTCCACCATGTAGCGCACCGAGAAGGGGTCGGCATCCGGGAACCGGTTGCGGAGCTGCTGCATCACCACTCCGCCGCAGGAGCGGCAGGTGTCCTGCAGCGTCCACAGCTTGAGCGAGATCGCGCGGGGGTGGTCCTCCATGGCGCTGGCGATCAGCCGCTCCGAATCCACCTCACGGCCGAACGGGCGCGCTTCGAGATTGTCGAGGTTGCGCACCACCGGCAGGCTGGTGATGGTCTGCAGGGGTGCTACGCCCTGCATCGCCTTGCGGGCGTCGATGAAGCGGGTGCCGTCACCGAGCGACGCGTCTTGCCGCAACTGGACGTTGCGGCCCCGCTTTCCGCCGGAGAGCGCGTAGTAGATGGTCCGCTGCCCGTCATCGTCGATGACCTCGGCGAACGCCAGGTTGGCCCCTTTGAGGTGCGCCAGGATCGCCCGACCGGCATCAGGCAAGGCCAGCGCGGCCGCGTCCACGGCCTGCCAGCTGCCCTTGCCGCCGGTGGCCGGCAGCAGCGCATTGAGGACGTCGGCAACCTGGCCGCGTTCTTCTTCCGTGGCGCTGGCCATCGCCTTCCAGTCCGGGATGCGGCGACGCGCGATATGGACGAAGCCAAGCTGCTCCCGCTCACCGGTCAGCACGCGGTCGGCGTAGCGCTTGAGCACATCCGGGCGCCCGCGCGCGGCGAAGTAGTCCACGTACGCTTCGTAGGTGGGGAACTGTGCCAGCTGGTCCTCGCCCAGGCCGGGACGGATGAAGCTGTAAGCCAGTCGCGCGATGTTCTCCCGGTCCTGTTCCAGGTACGGGCGTAGGAGGTTCATCCGGTAACCTTCGGAGGTGCGCAGGTAGGCATGGATCGCCGCAGCATCGCGCTCGTTCTGCAGGCGGGTGAACTGCAGTTCGGCGCCGGCATCGAGGGTATCCGGCAGCGCGGCCTGGTAAAACACGCCATCGTCCGGCTCAATGCACAATCCGCGCAGGAACGGCGATTCCACCCGGATCGCACGCAGGCGGCGCGCATCCTTTATGCCGGGCACCAGCGCGCCGACGTCGACCACGGGCAGCGTGTGCTGCAGGCGTGCCAGATCTGCTTCCTGCGGCGCCGCGCCGAGACCGAAGTCGGGTACATCCACCAGCGTGCCGCGCAGCGTGTCGGGATAGCTCACGCTGGCGGGCAGGCCGAGCGCATCGCGCTGCGCCGCTGGCAGCGGGGACAAAGTCGGGGGGGCTCCCTTCGCCGATGGGGTCCACGTGCAGATCCCGCCCTTGTGCACCATCAGGCGCAGCGTTTCGCCGGTGTCGGGCGAGACATGCGCCAGGTCCAAGGTGAACTCGCGGGTAGTGGCGGCGAGTGCGTCCAGGCGCTCAGGGGGTAGGGCGTTCGTATCCAGGTCGGCCGCCGCATCGGGGACGAAGCGCAGCCGTGACTGCCGCGCACACGGCAGCACCTCCAGCGAACGGCGCGGGCGGCAGCTGGCCGGCAGCAGCTGCCAGTGACCGGGCTCGTTGGGCCAGGCAGCATCGGATTGCGCTTCCAGCGCGTCGCCATCGGCGTTGAGCCGATAGCGCTGGCCTTGGAGCAGTACATCCCACTCGTCCTCTCCATCTGCGAGGAACTGCACGGGCGTATCACCCACCGACACCTGCAGGCCATTCTCCGTGCGCTGCGCCGGAATGGTGGACGGCAGGTCGTGTTCGAACGTGAACTCCTCCAGCGGCGGCCCATAGGCGTTGCCCGTGATCAGGTCGAAGCGATGCCACGACGTTCCCTGCGGCACGATCAGCGCCACGCTGCCGTCGGCCAGCCGCGCCTCGGCCAGTGACGGCGTGCGGGTCTTCAGGGCCTGCACCGCCTCCGCCGGAGCAATGCCTTGCGCAACAGCGCGCTCAAGGCTCAGCGCCGAGCCGTCCAGCGCGGTTCCGCTGCGCAGGGCACGGCGCAGCCAGCCGGCGCCTTCCAGTGCGCTGTTCCAGGCACGGCTGCCCGCCCACAGCGCGCCCTTTGCCGCCGTTTCGATCGTGCCCAGACCGCCCTTGCGTGCGACGTCCTTGCCCAGCGTGAGCAGCGCGCTGCCGGCTTCGGTGGCAATCGACTGGATGGTGCGTTCGCCCGCCGTTTCCGCGATGCGCACGGTGCGTGCGACGAATCCACCCACTTCCAGCACCGGTGCATCCATCGCGCACTTGGCGAGCGTGCCCAGTGACAGATCACCCTCCTGCAGCTTCTCGGCGCAGCTGTAGCCAGGCACGGCGAATTCGGCCAGCTGGTTGAGCATGTTGCGCTCGCGCTGCCAGCGCTGTTCCAGCCCGGTCAGGTGGGCCAGTTCCTCGGCACGGACGCGCTCCAGCACCGGCTGCCACAGATGCGTGGCAACCAGTCTTGCTATCCCCGGCAGCTTCTGCGCGTCGCTGCCGCGGATGGCCACACCGGACGAGTCGAGTGAAAGGCCGGACAGCGGGTTGAGGTCGTTGCCATCGCGGCTGCGCTGCACCGCACCGCTGACCAGCCCTTCGAAATCGATCAGCGGGCCGAGTGCCGGGTCCGGCCACGCGCGGCGTGCCATGCCGGCCTGCGGCACGATTTCGTAATACACCGGTGCGTCGTCGCTACCGTCCGGGTCGCAGCTCACCAGCAGGCCCTGGTCGGCCTGGCGGCCATCGCAGCTCACCCGCAGCGTGCTGCAGGTGCCCTCCTGCAGCAGCTGCCGGTCTTCCGCCGGAAGGCCTTCCAGCGCCGTGGTGGCCAGGCCGGCCAGCCCGGCTTCCACCCGGCGCTGGTAGGCGTCGAACTCGGCAGCGTAGCGGTCTGCGGTGGTCGGCCCCGAGGTCGAGAGCCAGGCATCGGCCACCAGCAGCGCCTGCAGCGAATCATCGTTGGTGACCAGGGCCCGTTGCCGTGGATCGTCGGGCGGATCACCGCCTGCGGCCGAGGGTTTGCCCAGCGCATAGAGATGCGATTCGAACGCGATCAGCTTTGAAGGCACGATGCCGTGCTGGGCCAGGTAGTCCTCGCCGATGTCAGCCGGCCGCTGCGACCACAGCGCCGGCGGGACGCCCGCCTCGCGCAGCGTCTGCGCAGCCACGTCCATGCGTCGTGGTGCGGAGCTGCCCAATTGCGCCACATGCAATGCGTGCTGGCCCTGCTGCGCCTGCAGGAAGGCCAGCGCGTCGCTGATCTGCTGCCCGCTCACCGCATCCAGTCGCGTGGTATTCGGGATCGCGCCGTGCGCGCTCGCGTAGGCCACCGCCGCCGGCACCAGCGTGCGGGCCCACGCCTCATGCAGGGCATCGTGCTCGCCTGCGGCATGCGTGGGCCCTGCCAGCTGCGCAGGCAGGGCGGTAATCGCGTCGAAGCCAAGCCGGCTGCAGGCACCGGGCTGCATGGCATGCGCCAACGTCGACGCGTGCAGCAGCGCCACGCTCATCGGCGAGTTCGCGTAGCCCAGCCACTCGGGAATGTCGCTGACCAGCAGCGCGGGCTGGTCCAGCTCGCTGGCCAGCATCCAGAACACGATCTCCAGTGCTGCCGGCGATGCATCGGGGTTGGTCTGCAGCACGTCATCGCGCAGTTCGCGGGCGAGCTCGGTAAAGCGCGCATCGACCACGGCAGGCGACGCGAATCGATCACGCAGGGCGTCGATGCGGTCACGGCCCACGTAGCGTTCCAGCATCAGCCGTGCCAGCAGTGTCTGCGCGCCGCGCGACGACGCCGTTTCGCCATCACTTCCGCCGTACCAGCCTGCCTCGGCCAGCAGCGGCCGGCAGAACTCGGCGAACTGGCGGGTGCGGCTCATCAGGTCCCAGGCGTCCACGGCAGCCAGCGGCGCCGCATCGCTGTCGCGGTCACTGTGCGGGTGCAACAGTGAAAGTCCGAAGCGGTCGAACAGGGCATCCAGTTCCGGCAGGCGGGACGGGTCGGGCCCGGGTGGCGGGGTTGCATCTTCCGGTGCTGCGCGCAGTGCGTACTCTGGCAGCGCCGCGTCGAAGGCATCGCGGGGTGCGGGCAATTCGCGGCGCGGTGCCAGCAGGGGGAACTGCACAGCTGCGTTCGGCCCGGTCGCTGCACGCGCGCCCGGCGGCAGCAGCGCGGTACTGAAGGCGATGGCCTCATCGGTGCTCAATGCCGGATAGCGTGTACGCAGCGCGATCGCCAACGACAGCACCGGTGCCCCATCGTCGGCAAGCGAGGGCTCGCTTCCTGCGGCCAGTTCGCCTGGCACTGGGAGCTGGGCCTGCGCCGAGGCGGCCAGCAGCGCGGCACAGGTGGGTGCCGTCAGCGGCGCGGCGTGGTCCAGTCGCGACGGCGCGGTGCCGCCCGGCAGCGGGCGCAGCAGGTGGCGCCAGACCGTGTGGCGTGCATCGTCACTGCCGCACCAGTCATCCAGCGCAGCGGGCCCCTCCATGATCCGCGTCCACAGCGCTGGCACGCCCTGCGCCTGGCGCGTCGCCACGCGCGCGTCGCTCGCGCGGTTCACCGCATCCACCAGCCCTCGCCGGCTGTCGTAGGCGTCCGGGCCACGCCATAACGCGGCCAGCGCGCCGGCCGGTTGCAGCGTCAACCATTCGGCCGGTGACAGATGCCAGGTCGAACCGCGCTCGAATGCAGTACGCCACGCGCCGAGATCTTCGCCGCCGGGCAATGCGGCCAGCGTGCGGAAGAAGCCGTGTGCAAGCTCCGGCACGACCGCTTCGCTGGCAATGCCCAGCGTCCAGGCGATCAGCTGGCGGCTTTCATCACCGCGCATCAGGCGCAGCAGGGCGCGCTCCTGCTCCGCCGGCGCGGCCGGGTAGCGCTCGCTGCCCAGCAGAAGCCGAAGGGTTGCGCCCGCCAGTGGCCGGCCGATGCTTATCGGCGGCAGCAGGCGGCGCAGCGGCATCGGGTTGCCGCCCAGGTCCATGCGCTCCAACAGGTCCAGGGCCGGGGAGGATCGGGTGTCGCCCACCCAGGCAAGGAACGCCGCGCAGGTGGAGTACGCCACCGGGTACCAGGGGTCGGCCTGATCCATCGGCAGGTCCAATCCGGCATACAGCTGCACGACCGGTGCAATCAGGTCCCGCGTGAGCACGCGCAGGTCGCTGCGGCGCGGGTCGATGACCGACTGCAGCGCCGGTTCCAGGTCGTCGTAGCGTGCCAGCGACGCGGCAATGTGATGGAACAGCGCGCCCAGCTCGGTGGCCCAGTGCGTGCGCCGCGCGGCGTTCAAGATGATCCCGCCAGTCGGCTGCGGTGGGCGCACTGCCGCGCCAGTCCCAGCCTTCGTCGAACCGCAGCGGATCGACCGTGCCGCGCAGGCTGACCAGCAGGTCGGCCAGCAGCGCGTCGGCGGCATCCAGCACCTCGAATCCGGTTGCATCCAGCAACGCGGGCTGTGCCTCGACCAGCCAGCGCCGGCTCTGCGCCGGGTCATCGGCATGCGGCAGCGGCATGCCGTACGCCTGGCGCATGCGGCTGCGGTGGGCGTCCAGTTGAGGCGCGGTCATCGGCGGCGCCAAGCGCCCGGCAACGGTATCGGTCTGCCAGGCCAGTGCATCGAAGTACGCATGCGCCGCAGCGAGCGGGACATCGGCCTGTGCCTGCAGGTACTCGATTGCAGCACTGCCGATGCGGGCCAATCCGTGCAGTGTGCTCGCCTCTTCGTCGTCATGCGGGCCATGGGTCAGCACGTCCAGCATGCGGGTAAAGGCATAGGCGCGGGCAACATGGCTCTCGCCGCCTGCAAGCGCGCGCCGGGTGCCTTCGGGCAGCCACGCGAACTCCTGCAGCGCGGCGTACCACGCGCGCGCTGGGGCGGCATCGAAGAAGGCGGCCAATGCGGCCGGCGTCGGCGCGCGCTGCTGCAGGTCCAGCCCGGCAGTAGCAAAGGCATCGGTCACCGCGGTGTGCAGCCCGGCCGGCGTGCGCGGCACCTGCCAGTCCAGCGCGCTCCACCAGTCGCGCGGCGGGATGCGGTCCATCAACGGCGCCAGCGCCGCCAGCGGCAAGGCGCCCTGCATCGGCACCATGGCCTGTGCGGCCGCGCCGCCGAACAGCGGCGCAGTGGCGGACGGGGCGAACGCCGGCACCCCCATATCGGTGAGTGCGCCGGCCAGTGCCCGTGGCCTCACCGTGGGGTGATGCCCAACGCCCGCCTTTGCCGCGGGTGCCAGCGCATGCGTCGACGTCCGCTGCGCAGTCGCAGCCGGTTGCCCCTGGCGGGCCAGCAGCGCACCCATCGCTGCCGCCTGCGCGCGCAGCAGGCCCGGCACGGTACGCCGTTCTTCCCAGCACTGCCCGGGCTGCGCCAGCGCCGTGCCCGGGCGCTGCCGACCGAGCAGCGCATCGCTGTGCTGTACTGGAGCAGCATTGCCGCGCGCCGGTGTACAGGCCACGGTCTGCAGCGGACGCATCCACGCCGCATCGCGGGCATGCGGCTGTGCGACCTCGGCGATCGTCTCCGGTGCCGGCAGTGCAGTGTGGCCCAGCAGCCGCGTACCCACTGCACCGGCATAGGCCATGTCGAAGCCGGCCCCCACCATCTGCGGCAACTGCCATGGCGCGCTCAACACGCTGACCAGCGCCCGCGCGGCGGTGTCGTAGCGACCCAGCGGCTGAACCGCTGCCGGGACGTCAATGCTGGCTTGATGGGCAACCGCAAGCAGTTCCGCGGCTAACGTGGGCGCGGTGACGCATGCGGACGCGCCCTGGCCGTCATCGGGTGCACCACCATGACGCGCGGCCAAGCGCGCGTAAACCGCTTTGATCGAAGCCACATCCAGTGCTTCGAACACCTTCGGCAGGCCTGCGCGCGGCTCGACCAGGCCGGCATCGCGCTGCTGCCGTACGTGTTTGAGTGCCCGTTGCAACGATCCAGGTGACGCCTCTGGCGCCAGCGCCTGAAGCTGGCTGAGTGCCCACGCCCAGCGGAGGTGGTCAGCGTGACCATCAAGGTGGTTCTTCTGAAGATCCAGTGCCACGTCGCGCGCATCTGTCTTCGCGTCCCGGTCGTGCCGTGCGATCAGCAGCGCGCGCCATGCCGCAGGCGTGACGTCCATGGGGCGATACAGCGCATCGCGCAGTCGCTGCAGCAGGGGATCGGCAGCAGCGGTGGCTGCGGTCAGGCGCTGCCGTTCGCTGATGCATTCAATCTCCCACTGGGCAGACGGGAGGCGCAGCGCATGCAGCAGTACGCATCGCCACGCCAGCACCTCCTGGTTCCCGCATGCGGGCAGGATGCAGCGCTCTGCAAGCCACTCGGCCATGGCATCCCCGAGTGGTGTTCCCGGAAATCCACCCGTAGTCAGCGCGCGCAACAGGGTGGTGTCGATCGGCGCCGCAGCCAGACGGTCGGCCAGCGCATCCAATTGGGCGCGGGGTACCCCGCGCAGCGGCAACCTCATTGCAGACCCCGTCACCACCCGGTTGTGCACCTGGTGCGGGCTGGGCGCGCGCGTTGGCGGCGACGGGATGGCTGGCACGCGTGCCACGGCACGCGAAGTGGTCGGGAGGGCGGGGGAGGGAGACTTCGTCGGCACAGGCAGGGCGTCGCGGCAGGCGCAGGGGCGCGGAAGGGCGCCGATCCTACGCACGGGGTGTGCCGCTGCAATCGACTACATCAATCGAACCTGACTAAACCATTCAAGCTGTGCTCGGAATTCGTTGCAGGGCGCGGGATCCCGGCATGCCACCTTGGTCTGACCGCCACCGCGTGGCAGTGTCGGTATCGGAATTGTTGTATCGATCTTTCGACCTATATCGATGCGGCGAACATCGCATTCAACTGCGCGTAGCCCGGTGCATCGGTGGGCAGCGCTATCGTGTCGCCCAGCAGTGCCTGCATGCCATCGGTCATCGCCTTCCAGGCGAGGGTGGAAAGCGCCGGTCCCGCGCTCAGGCGACGCACGCCGGCCGTTGCCAATGCATCGTGCGCGGCCATGCCGGGCAGCCACATGACGTTGAGTGGCAGTGGCTGCCCACCTGCGATGTGCGCCATCCCGCCCAGGTCGGAGATGCCGGGGACGAAGCCGCCGTCCGCACCGGCACGCGCGTACCCCTGCAGGCGTTCGATGCTCATTGCCACCGCCTGCTCGCCTTTTGCCATGCCACGCAGGTAGACATCGGTCCTTGCGTTGATGAACAGCGGTCGTGCGCCCAGCTGGTGTCGGATCGCCTGCAGCTTCGCTTCGAGCAGCGCAGGGCTGTTCGCGCCATCTTCGATGTTGATGCCGACCACGCCCAGTTCGACGAGCCTGGCCACACGCAGTGCCACCTCCTGCGGATCGTCACTGTAGCCATCTTCCATATCCACGGTCACCGGGAGCGAGGTGACCCGCACGATTTCCGCAACGCGTTGCAGCAGCGCCACCTCGGGCAGGGCGCCGCCGTCGGGATAGCCGCATGACCACGCCATGGCCGCACTGGTGGTGCCCACCGCACTGGCGCCGAGCTGCTGGGCGAGGGCCGCGCCACCGGCGTCCCAGACATTGGGAAGCACGAACAGGGCGGGGGAGCGGTGCAGTTGCTCGAAGCGCGGGTGGAGGGTGCTCATGGCGGTGGCTTCTTGGCGGAAACCCGGAGTCTGCGCCGGTTGCCAGACCGGTGCTCGCTGTTTTCGGACAGTAATACCCGGGCACGGGAACAGGGGTACTCTGGGCAGTCCCCCATCGCCAACCCCGGGCCCGCCGCATGGAATACCAGCTGATCATCAAATTCTGGAGAAAGTCACTGGACGACGAAGCCTTCCTGGCGACGCTGGAGGCCGAACTGGGCACCGCCCTGGGCAGCGCAGCCAAGCTGGACGGCTACGACGTCAGCGCCAAGGAGATCAACCTCTTCATGTTCACCGCCGACCCGCGCCCGGCCTTCCGCCGTGCCAAGGACGTGCTGGAACGGCTGGGCGTGCTGCACAGCGTGTCGGCCGCCTACCGGCTGGAAGGCGGCGCACAGTTCACCTCGGTGTGGCCGACCCGCATGGCGCGGAAGTTCACGCTGCCCTGAGGCAGGAGAGCCGCCTCAGTTACCGACAGGGTTCAAATACAGCCGCGCACTGTGGGGGGCGGATAGAACGGCTTGGCCGTTGTCTCTTACCCCTACTTGGCTCAGGCTAGTACTTCAAGGCCATGCTTTTTCACGACATCCAACAGACGCATCGCCATGCCGCTGGGCTTCTTTGCGCCCGTTTCCCACTTCTGGACCGTGCTTTCGCTTGTGCTCAAATACAGAGCGAAAACTGGCTGGCTTACGTTGTTGGCCGACCGGATCCGCACGATTTCTTCAGGTTTGAAGTCGGGTGCCTTGATCAAGTGGCGCGCGTCGAAATCGCGCATGGTGGCTTTGTTGATTGCACCAACCTTCATCAGGGCCGAGGCCGATGAGTGAAGGGCTTCAGACATATCGCTCTTATATTTCGTCTTTGTATTCATGGCAGATCTCCAGCAAGTCTTTGTCCTTCAGTAGAACGGTCAGCTGCATCTCGCCCAGCCTTCCGTAGGCTTTGGCAAGCGTTCGGAAGTTTTCCAGCTCGTCATCGTCCAGGCTCTTCTTGCCCTGCTTGGAAAAGATGAAGTTGAAGATCCAGTATTTCCCGCCTTTCGCCAGGATGATGCTGCGGTAATCATTGTTATGGAGGCGTTTTTTGAAAACCCCTCCGCCGAGATCTTCCGCTTGGCCCAGCCGGACCTGTTTCACAGCCCTGCATAACTCAGCGTCGCTGATGCCGATCTTCCTCGCCTTCTTGGCGAACCAACTCGTCTTGAACGTGCGGCCCATGCTGGAAAGGTAGCACTGAGTGCTACGCTCAGTCAAACTTGAACCTGCAGCCGCACGCGGGGGGCAATAAAAAAGCCGGGACCCCGTTTAAAGGAGGTCCCGGCTCTTCGGGTCCTTGCGGACCGTCTTATGGTGGAGGTGGGCGGAATTGAACCGCCGTCCGAAGGCACTCCATCCCCGGTACTACATGCTTAGCTCACCGTTGAATCTCGCCCTGTGGCAGCACGGTGTGCAAAGCGCACCCCAGGACCAGCCTGCTTTAGTTAAGCCGTGACTGACAGGCAGCCATCACAGCCGGTTCCGTGATAATGACCCTACATCTACGAGCACGGGCACAAGTAGGTTCGGGGGTTCGCCTTAGGCGGCTGTAGAACTAAACGCTAAAGCTGTTTTTTAGGCAGCGATTGCGAAGTCGTTCGAACCGTAGTTGTCGTCGTTGGCAACTAGAAGTTTGCTGCTGGATTAACGAGGAAAGCTGCCCCCTCGGCATGCACCAAGTAACTTCACAACCCCCGTCGAAACCAATGCACCCCCGGTTTCTTCAAGAACTGCAAGCCGTCTGCGACCAGACGCTACTTGACGGGGCTGATGCTACTCCAATTCAGCTGAACAGTCACCTGAAAGGCGCACCCACCCCGGTTTGGGCTTACCTGCCTTCGCGCTGGCGCTTGCTGTCGGCCTGGTGCTTGGCCCGGACCTTGCGGTCATGGTTCTGGGCGTTGCGCTGGGTCATGGCCTGCTTGCGGGCTTCGGGTTCGGCCCGGGCCATCAGGGCCTCGATCCGCGCGACCAGGCGGCGGTGCTCGAGCGAGTCGTAGCTCTGGGCCTCCGAGGCCACGCGCTTGGCGTTGCGCAGGGTGTAGGTGAGCACCTTGAGCAGGGCGGCCGGGTCCATGGCGCGGGCCAGCTCGCCGAAGATGGTCTCGTAGGCGGCGACGTCGGCCTGGAGCGTGGCGATGGGGTCCGCGCTCGGGGCGGTCTCCTGGGGGATTTCCTGGGTCACGCGGTGCTCCGGACAGTTGGGGCGGGTAGGGCAGCCGGGCAGGGCCCGGCTCTACGATGGTGGTAATGATGCGCCAGGCGGTACGGTGTCCGCCGGGGGGTCAGGCGTCGCGGTTGTGGCGGCGCATGGTGCGCTGCTTTTCGCGGGCCCAGTCGCGGTCCTTTTCGGCGTCGCGCTTGTCGTGGGTCTGCTTGCCCTTGGCCAGCGCCACTTCCAGCTTGATCTTGTTCTTGCTCCAGTACATCGCCGTGGGGACGATGGTGTAGCCGTCACGTTCGACCTTGCCGACCAGCTTGTCGATCTCGCTGCGGTGGAGCAGCAGCTTGCGTTCGCGGCGGTCGTTGGCCACCACGTGGGTGGAGGCCTGGATCAACGGGGTGATCTGGGCGCCGATCAGGAAGATCTCGCCGCTTTTGACGTAGGCGTAGGCGTCGATGATGTTGCCGCGCCCGGCGCGGATCGATTTCACTTCCCAGCCCTGCAGGGCCAGGCCGGCCTCGAAACGGTCCTCAAGGGTGTATTCGTGGCGGGCACGCTTGTTGAGCGCGATGGTTTTGTTGGCCGTCGCGTTCTTTGCTTTATCCTTGCCGCTGTTCTTGCTCATTTCCGTATTGTCTCCGATTCGGGCCTCCGTGGTCGATTCGCCAGCCAAGCCTTCGCATGCCAACTATCCGACGTAGTGCCCTGGTTGAACATTCGGCTGCCCGCATGTTCGACCTGGTCAATGATATTGATGCCTACCCGCGCCGCTTCCGGTGGTGCTCGGCCGCGCAGATCCTGGAATCCGGCCCGGACCGGCTGGTGGCGCGGCTGGACCTGGGGCTGGGGTCGTTTTCGACTTGGTTCATGACCGAAAACACCCTCCAGCGCCCGCACCACATCGACATGCAGCTGCGCGATGGGCCGTTCAAGCGCCTGCACGGCCGCTGGGAATTCCATGCGCTGGCCGAAGATGCCTGCAAGGTCAGCCTCACCCTGGAGTTCGAACCCAACTCACGCCTGCTGGGACCGGCACTGGCACTGGGCTTCCAGGGCCTGGCCGACCGCATGGTCAATGACTTCGTCCGCGTCGCCGACGAGCAGGACTGAGCCGTGATCCGGGTGGAAGTGGTGTTGGCTTGGCCCGACCGGGCCGATGCGCGCCCCCTGCAACTGGCCGACGGCGCCACCGTGGCCGACGCCATTGCCGCCGCGGCGATCGAGGGTAGCGAAAACTGCCCGGCCGTGGCCGTGCATGGGCTGCTGGCCAAGGCCAGCCAGGTGCTCAACGACGGGGACCGCGTGGAACTGCTGCGGCCCCTGGTGGCGGATCCGAAGGACAACCGGCGTAAACGGGCTCGCGCTCGCTGATGGTGCCAGCCGGGCAGGGCCGCGCCAAGGTGCACCTGTCGCATGGCGTTGATGAACGCGTCGCCACGCGCCCGGTAAATGAATCACCGGGCGGTGCGCCGGATCAGCGGCCGCGCTGCTTCTTCTTGTCCTTGGCCAGGTTGCGGCCGAACTGGCGCACCTGGTCCCGGGCCAGCTGGGCATCGTTGTTCGGGAAGTAGTCGCCTTCCCAACGGGTGACCTGGTCGCCTTCGAAGAAGACCACGAAGTTCTTCACTTCGGTGCGGCCGAGGCGGTCCAGCCGCTGGCTGGCGGTGTAGTCCCAGCGCTGGGCGTGGAAGGGGTCGTCGATGGAGGGGGTGCCGAGCAGCGCGTTGACCTGCTGCTTGCTCTGGCCCACCTGCAGCTGACCGACGGCCTGCTCCCGGATCAGGTTGCCCTGATAGATGGGTTGCTTATAGATGATGCCGCAGCCCGTGGTGGACAGGGCAACGGCGGCGACCAGCAGGAGATTGCGCATCGGGAATGGCGTTTGGGGAAATCCAGTCGATGATACACTCCGAACGTGTCGCCGCGACCCAATCCGAGGCAGCTGGCGCTAAATCGCCAATGAACGGAGACTTATGGAAACCCACGACCTGCGCAAAGTTGGCCTGAAGGTGACCCATCCGCGTATGCGGATCCTTGCCCTGCTCGAGCAGCGCGACGCCCAGAAGCACCAGCACCACATGACGGCCGAAGACATCTACCGCCAGCTCCTGGAGCACGGTGACGAGATCGGCCTGGCCACGGTGTACCGCGTGCTGACCCAGTTCGAGGCCGCCGGCCTGGTGCTGAAGCACAATTTCGAAGGCGGCCAGGCCGTTTACGAACTGGACCGGGGCGGCCACCACGACCACATGGTGGATGTGGACTCGGGCAAGATCATCGAGTTCGAAAGCCACGAGATCGAAGAACTTCAGCGCAAGATCGCTGCCGACCACGGCTACGAGCTGGAAGAGCACTCGCTGGTGCTCTACGTGCGCAAGAAAAGGAAGTAACGGCGCAGCCGTTACGGTAGGTCCTGACCGTTGGTCAGGACGCTGTTGATACGGAAACCCGGGCCGCGCCCGGGTTTTTTATTGCCCGAGCACCGCCAAATCCACCGCCTCGGCCATCGCCCGGTTGCCGGCATCGCCCGGGTGCAGGTGGTCGCCGGAGTCGAACGCCGGCGCCAGCCGGGCCGGGTCGGCCGGGTCGCGAAGGGCGGCGTCCAGGTCGATCACGGCATCGAACGGGGCCTGCTCGCGCAGCCAGGCATTGAGCTGTTGGCGCAGGGCGTCCTTGTCCGGGCTGTAATAGTCCTCCAGCGGGGTACCGGGCAATGCGCCGGCAAACGGGGTCAGGGTGGCGCCGATGATCCGCACGCCGTGGGCATGCGCGCGCTCGACCAGCTGGCGGTAGCCGGCCTGGAGTTCGGCCAGCGACGGTCGCGGCTGGTCGCGGGCGAAGGCGGTGCCCGGCCAGCTGATGTCATTGATCCCCACCAGCACCACCACGCTGGCCACGCCCGGTACGTCCAGCACATCGCGCTGGAACCGGGCCAGCGCCGCTTCGCCCATGCCGTCGCGCAGCAGCCGCCCGCCGGAGATGCCGGCATTGACTACCGCCACACCTTGCGGCGCCAGCCGGGCAGCCAGGTGGTCGGTCCAGCGCTGGTCGCGGTCCAGGCTGGCGGTGGCGCCGTCGGTGATCGAATCGCCGATCACCACCACGGTGCGCGCCGCCGCCGGGGCCTCCACCTCGATCCCGGTCAGGAACAGCCGCGCGGTGGTGGGGCTGCTGTCGCGCAGCGCAACGCTGCCGGCCTGGTCGCCCGGGGCGATCGCGCTGGTCTGGCGTCCCTCCCAGTGGAAGGTCTGCAGTGGCGTGGGGCCGGGAACGTACACGTTGACCTGCACAGCCTGCTGGTTGCCAACGGGCAGGGCCAGCGGGTCGCTCACGCGGTCCTGGCCGGGCGCGATGGTGGTGCCCGCCTGGCCGTCAAAGGACAGCGCCACCGGAGCCGCTCCGGCGCTCCCGGACACGCTGGCCGCACCGATCCGCAAGGGCGTGGTGCCGAACGCATTGCTCAAACGCACGCGCAACCGCGGGCCGCCCAGGCTGATCCGGGCGGTCTGGCGGAAGGTCTGGTCGTCCAGCACCTGCGGGATACCGGTCGGAAACAGAAAGTCGGCGCCCCAGACCGGTTGCGGGCTGGCCTGCCAGCTGGTGACCCAGTGCGGCGGCGCGGGACCTTCCGCAGCGGTGGCGAGGGAGGCGGCAGCGGCCGACAGCGTCAGCAGGGTGCCAGTGGCAAGGCGGATCAGGGGGTTCATGTGGGCCATCCGGTGGAAGAGGCGGCCATCGTGCGCGGCGGGCTATCTGTGAACTAGACTGCCTGCGGACAATCATCTGTGAATTGCATTCATCCAATGCCGACGCCCGACATCAATCGTTCCGGCCAGCTGGAAATCTTCGTGCGGGTGATCGAGGCCGGCAGTTTCTCTGCGGCGGCCCGCGCGCTGGACATGAGCCCGTCGGCGGTCAGCAAGCTGGTGGCGCGACTGGAGCACCGGCTGGGCACGCGCCTGCTGCAGCGTTCCACCCGCCAGTTGCAGCTGACCCCGGAAGGCTGCGCCTTCTATGAGCGTGGCCTGCGCGTGCTGGCCGACCTGGACGAGGCCGAGCGCTGCGCCAGCGCCCATGCCGAACCGCGCGGGCGGCTGCGGGTGAACAGCAACGTGCCGTTCGCCCACCACTTCCTGTTGCCACTGCTGCCGGCCTTCCTGGACCGGCACCCGCAGGTGGGGGTGGACCTGATGCTGACCGATGAGGTGATCGACCTGCTGGAGCAGCGTACCGACGTGGCGGTGCGGGCCGGCCCGTTGAAGAGCTCCAGCCTGGTCGCGCGGCGGCTGGGCAGTACCCGGATGATGATCGTGGCGGCGCCGGCATACGCGGCCCGGCACGGGTTGCCGGGCGATGCGGAAGCGCTGCTGGCACACAACCGCCTGGACATCGGTCATGCACGAGCGCAGGCCGGCTGGCCGGTGCGCGAACAGGGACAGGTGCAGATGGTGCCGACCGGCGGCAACGCACGCGCCAGCGATGGCGAGGCGTTGCGGCGGCTGGTGCTGGGCGGCGCGGGCATCGCACGGCTGGCGGCGTTCCAGGTGCAGGCCGATATCGCCGCCGGGCGGCTGCTGCCGGTACTGGAGCAGGCCAACCCGGGTGACCTGGAAGACGTGCATGCGGTGTTCGTGGGGCAGGGCGGCTACCTGCCCCTGCGGGTGCGCGCGTTCCTGGATTTCCTGGTGGAACACGTAGATCTGCGCAAACCGCTGATCTGACGGTAGGTACCCACCGTGGGTGGGTACGGCCCTCAGGTTTCCTGCAGCAGCTTGCGCGCGGCCGCGCGGGCTTCTTTACTGACTTCCACCCCGCCGAGCATGCGCGCGAGTTCTTCCTCGCGCGCCTTGGCATCCAGCTTCTCCACCGCGCTCTGGGTCATGCCCTCCACCGGTGCCTTGCTGACCCGGTAATGGGCGTGGCCCTTGGAGGCGACCTGCGGCAGGTGTGTGACGCACAACACCTGGCGTTTCTCGCCCAGCGCGCGCAGCTTCTGGCCGACGATATCGGCCACCGCGCCGCCGATGCCGGAATCGACTTCGTCGAACACCATGGTCGGCACCGCATCCAGGCCCAGCGCAGCCACTTCAATGGCCAGCGAGATGCGCGACAGCTCACCACCGGAGGCCACCTTGCGCAGCGCGCGCGGCGGCTGGCCGGCGTTGGCGGCCACCAGGAATTCCACGCGCTCGGCACCGTTCGGGTCCGGCTTGGCGGCCGCGTGCGGCTCGATCTCGATCAGGAACTGGCCGCCGCCCATGCCCAGTTCGCCGATCAGCGTGGTTGTGGTCTCCGACAGCGCCTTGGCCGCGCTGGCGCGGCTGGCACTGAGCGTGGTGGCGACGGCCTGCCACTGCGCGGCCGCGCGGTCGATCTCGCCGGCCAGCGCCTGCAGGCGGGTATCGGCGCCGCGCAGCTGCTCGACTTCGGCTTCCATCGCATCGCGGTGTTCGGCCAGGCCTTCCATCGGCACGCGGTGCTTGCGCGCCAGGTCGTGCAGGCGGCCGAGGCGGCGTTCGATGTCCTCGAACTGCTCCGGGTCGGCATCGAGGTCGTCGTGGACCCGGTCGAGCAGGGCCAGCGCTTCGTGCAGCTGGATGACCGCGCTGTCCAGCAGCGCGTCCACCTCGCCCAGCCGGGCGTCGTGTTCGGCCACGCGGGCCAGGTCATGCCGGGTCTGCTGCAGCAGCTGCAGTACCGACACCTCATCGTCGCCGTTGAGCCGGGCGGCGGCCACGTCGCAGGCGCTGACCAGCGCCCCGGCATGGGCCTGGCGGCGGTGGCTGCTGCCCAGCGCGGCGATCGAGGCCGGCTCGAGGTCTTCGCGCTGCAGCTCGCCCAGCTGGTGTTCCAGGAAGCCGATGCGGTCGCTGACATCGCCCTGGCGCGACAGCGACTCGGCCTCGTCGACCAGCGCCTGCCAACGGCCGGCGGCCTGGCGGACCTGGACGCGTTCGGCCTCGTTGCGGGCGTAGGCGTCCAGCAGCGCCAGCTGCGAGGGCCGCGCCAGCAGCGCCTGCTGTTCGTGCTGGCCGTGGATCTCGACCAGCATGCCGGCCAGCTCGGTGAGCTGGGACAGGGTCACCGGGCGCCCGTTGATCCAGGCGCGCGAGCCGCCGTCGGCCCGGATGATGCGGCGCAGTTGGCACTGTTCCTCGTCATCCAGTTCGTTGTCGCGCAGCCATTGCCGGGCCGGGGCCTGTTCGCCCGGCGCGAATTCGGCCGACAGCTCGGCGCGCGCCGCGCCGTGGCGGACCACGCCGCTGTCGGCGCGCAGCCCGGACAGGAAGCCCAGCGCGTCGACCATCAGCGACTTGCCTGCGCCGGTCTCGCCGGAAACCACGGTCATGCCCGCGCCGAACTCCAGTTCGGTGGCACGGACAACGGCGAAATCCTTGATCGATAGATGTTTAAGCATGGTCTTGGGTTCTTGAGCCGCGCAACGCTAGCATGGGTGGGGCAGGCAGTGTTCCTGCCATTATCCAACGTTGCGTCTCACAGGTTGATTCCATGCACCCTTCCGCGCCCCATCTTGCACCGCGTGCCCGCCACCTGCTGCGGACGCTGATCGCGCGCCACATCCAGGATGGCGAGCCGGTCGGTTCGCAGACCCTGGCGCGGTTGGCCGGGCTGGATGTCAGCCCGGCCACGATCCGCAACATCCTGGGTGACCTGGAAGACCTGGGCCTGCTCAGCTCGGCGCACGTCTCGGCCGGCCGGGTGCCCACCGCGCACGGCTACCGGGTGTTCGTCGACAGCCTGGTCAAGATGCAGCCGCCTGGCGAAAGCGAGCTGAGCCGCCTGCGCAGCGAGCTGTCCAGTGGCGCCGGCACCCAGGCGCTGCTCGGCAGTGCCTCGGAGCTGCTCTCGGCGATGAGCCATTTCGTCGGCGTGGTCGGCGCGCCACGGCGCGAACAGTTCGCGTTCCGCCACATCGATTTCGTGGCGCTGGACGCACGCCGGGTGCTGGCCATCCTGGTGTTTGCCGACAATGAAGTGCAGAACCGGGTGATCGAGCCCAAGCGCAGCTGGGAGCCGGCCGAGCTGGAGAAGGTGGCCAACTACCTCAACGCCCATTGCGCCGGCCGCCCGCTGGCCGAGATCCGCGCCACCCTGCTGGTCGAACTGCGCCAGGCGCGCACGGAAATGGAGCAGTTGCTGGCGCACAGCGTGGAGCTGGCCGAACAGGCGATGGCGCCGCCGGCCGACGACATGGTGCTGGCCGGGCAGACCCGGCTGATGGGGGTGCAGGACCTGTCCGACCTGGACCGCCTGCGCGAGCTGTTCGACCTGTTCGCCAGCAAGCGTGAGATCCTGCAGCTGCTCGAGCGCACCATCCAGGCCCCGGGCGTGCGCATCTTCATCGGCGAGGAGACCGGCGTGATGCCGCTGGAGAACATCTCGCTGGTCACCGCCCCGTACTCGGCCGGCGGCCAGGTGCTGGGCGTGCTGGGGGTGATCGGGCCCAAGCGGATGGCCTACGACCGCATGATTCCGCTGGTGGAGGCCACCGCCCAGGTGCTCGGCGCGGCCCTGGATGCCCCCGCTGGGGGCGGATTGTCCCGGGATCGCACCTAAACACGCCCGCAGCTCTTGAATCGGGTCCGGCCGCCCACATTGGGGTGGGTGGAGGCGGAGAGTCACCGCCAAGGATCCGGAAATGAACCAAGATCAGCCTGATATCGCATCCCAGACCCCGGCCGGCGACGCCGCCACGGGCGATTCCCTGCAGCAGCAGCTGGACAGCCTGCACAACGAAGTGGCCCTGCTCCGGTCCGAGTCGCTGCGTGAGCGCGCCGACCTGGACAACCAGCGCAAGCGCGTGGCCCGCGACGTCGAACAGGCGCGCCGCTTCGCCAACGAAAAGCTGCTGGGCGAGCTGCTGCCGGTGTTCGACAGCCTGGACGCCGGGCTCAATGCCGCCGGCGCCGAACCCAGCCCGCTGCGCGAAGGCCTGGAGCTGACCTACAAGCAGCTGCTCAAGGTCGCCGCCGACAACGGCCTGACCCTGCTGGACCCCACCGGCCAGACCTTCAACCCCGAACACCACCAGGCCATCAGCCAGGTCGACGCGCCCGGCGCGGCGCCGGGCAGCGTGGTCCAGGTGTTCCAGAAGGGCTACCTGCTCAACGACCGCCTGCTGCGGCCGGCCCTGGTCGTAGTGGCGCGGGACTGACCTGAACGCGTTTGGCCGCCATCGGACACAGCGTTCGATGGATGGGTTGAAAGTGTCATCAGCGTCCCACACATCCCATTCATAACCCGGCAGCTGCCGGATGTTCCCAAATATTTCAGGAGTCTCCCCATGGGCAAGATCATTGGTATCGACCTCGGCACCACCAACTCGTGTGTGGCGATCATGGACGGCGGCAAGGCCCGCGTCATCGAAAACTCGGAAGGCGACCGCACCACGCCGTCCATCGTCGCCTACACCAAGGATGGCGAAGTGCTGGTGGGTGCCTCGGCCAAGCGCCAGGCCGTCACCAATCCGAAGAACACCTTCTACGCCGTCAAGCGCCTGATCGGCCGCAAGTTCACCGACGCTGAAGTCCAGAAGGACATCGCGCACGTGCCTTACGGCATCCTGGCCCACGACAACGGCGATGCCTGGGTGCAGACCAGCGATGCCAAGAAGATGGCGCCGCAGGAAATCTCCGCGCGCGTGCTGGAAAAGATGAAGAAGACGGCCGAAGCCTTCCTGGGCGAGACCGTCACCGAAGCGGTCATCACCGTGCCGGCCTACTTCAACGACAGCCAGCGCCAGGCGACCAAGGACGCCGGCCGCATCGCGGGCCTGGAAGTCAAGCGCATCATCAACGAGCCGACCGCTGCTGCCCTGGCCTATGGCCTGGACAAGGGTGACGGCAAGGACCGCAAGATCGTCGTGTACGACCTGGGCGGCGGCACCTTCGACGTGTCGATCATCGAAATCGCCAACGTCGACGGTGAGAAGCAGTTCGAAGTGCTGGCCACCAACGGCGACACCTTCCTGGGCGGCGAAGACTTCGACAACCGCGTCATCGAATACCTGGTGGACGAGTTCAACAAGGACCAGGGCATCGACCTGCGCAAGGATCCGCTCGCCCTGCAGCGCCTGAAGGATGCGGCCGAGCGCGCCAAGATCGAGCTGTCGACCAGCCAGCAGACCGAAGTGAACCTGCCGTACGTCACCGCCGATGCATCCGGTCCGAAGCACCTGAACATCAAGCTGACCCGCGCCAAGCTGGAAGCGCTGGTGGAAGACCTGATCAAGAAGTCGATCGAGCCGTGCCGCATCGCCCTGAACGATGCCGGCCTGCGTTCGAGCGACATCAGCGAAGTGATCCTGGTCGGCGGCCAGACCCGCATGCCGAAGGTGCAGCAGGCCGTGACCGAGTTCTTCGGCAAGGAACCGCGCAAGGACGTCAACCCGGACGAAGCCGTGGCACTGGGTGCGGCGATCCAGGGCGGCGTGCTCGGCGGCGACGTCAAGGACGTGCTGCTGCTGGACGTGACCCCGCTGTCGCTGGGCATCGAAACCATGGGCGGTGTGTTCACCAAGATCATCGAGAAGAACACCACCATCCCGACCAAGGCTTCGCAGGTGTTCTCCACCGCCGAAGACAACCAGTCGGCCGTGACCGTGCACGTGCTGCAGGGTGAGCGCGAACAGGCCCGTTACAACAAGTCGCTGGCCAAGTTCGACCTCTCCGGCATCGAGCCGGCCCCGCGCGGCCTGCCGCAGGTGGAAGTGTCCTTCGACATCGACGCCAACGGCATCCTGCACGTGTCGGCCAAGGACAAGAAGACCAACAAGGAACAGAAGGTCGAGATCAAGGCCGGTTCGGGTCTGTCCGAGGACGAGATCGCGCGCATGGTCGCCGACGCGGAAGCCAACCGCGAAGAAGACAAGAAGTTCCACGAGCTGGTCCAGGCCCGCAACCAGGCTGACGCGCTGATCCACGGTACCCGTACCGCGATCAACGAACACGGCAGCAAGGTCGGTGGCGAAGTGATCGGCAAGGTCGAATCGGCCCTGGCCGACCTGGAAACCGCGATGAAGGGTGACGACAAGGCCCAGATCGAAGCCAAGTCGAAGGTGCTGGAAGAAGCCGGCCAGTCGCTGTTCGCGGCCTCGGCTGCGGCCGAGCAGGGCGGCGGCGCCCCGGGTGCCGATGCCGGTGCCGGCAACAACGGCGGCGCGCAGGACGACGTGGTGGACGCCGAGTTCACCGAAGTAAAGGACGACAAGAAGTCCTGATCCGGACGCCAGACGGGACGTTGCGCAGGCAACGTCCCGTTGTCGTTTCCATTAGATCCTGACAGCCGTGCCGCGGCATGTCGGGGATGAATCCCGACCGCCGGAACCCGATTCAAACCATGAGCAAGCGCGATTATTACGAAGTGCTGGGTGTTACCCGCACGGCGACCGAAGAAGAACTGAAGAAGGCCTATCGCCGTTGCGCGATGAAGCACCACCCTGACCGCAACCCCGGCGACAGCGCCGCCGAAGCGGCCTTCAAGGAGTGCAAGGAAGCCTACGAAACCCTGTCCGACGCCAACAAGCGCCGCATGTACGATGCGCACGGCCACGCGGCCTTCGAGCACGGCATGGGCGGCGGTGGCGGCCCGGGTGGCCCGGACATGGGCGACATCTTCGGCGACATCTTCGGCAACATCTTCGGTGGTGCTGGCGGTGGTCCGCGCCAGGCGCGTCGCGGTGCCGACATCGGCTACGTGATGGAGCTGGACCTGGAAGAAGCGGTGCGTGGCATCGAGCGCCGCATCGAGATTCCGACCCTGGCCGAGTGCGACGACTGCCACGGCAGCGGTTCGGACGACGGCAAGGTGGAAACCTGCAGCGTGTGCCGTGGGCAGGGCCAGGTGCGTATCCAGCGTGGCATCTTCGCCATGCAGCAGGCCTGCCACAACTGCAACGGCCGCGGCCAGATCATCCAGAACCCCTGCAAGACCTGCCACGGCAATGGCCGGGTAGAGGAAGACAAGGTGTTGTCGGTCAAGGTGCCTGCGGGCGTCGACACCGGCGACCGCATCCGCCTGGCGGGCGAGGGTGAGGCCGGTCCGGCCGGCACGCCGCCGGGCGACCTGTACGTGGAAGTGCGGGTGCGCGAGCACGCCATCTTCCAGCGCGATGGCGACGACCTGCACTGCGAAGTGCCGATCCGCATCTCGCAGGCCGCGCTGGGCGATACCGTGCGCGTGGCCACCCTGGGCGGCTATGCGGAAATCCGCATTCCGGCCGAAACCCAGACCGGCAAGCTGTTCCGCCTGCGCGGCAAGGGCGTGCGTTCGGTGCGCAGCCGCAGCGAAGGTGACCTGTACTGCCGCGTGGTGGTGGAAACCCCGGTCAACCTGACCACCGAGCAGCGCAAGCTGCTGGAGCAGTTCGAAACCACCTTCACCGGCGAAGAAGCGCGCAAGCATTCGCCGAAGTCGGCGACCTTCATCGATGGCGTGAAGGGTTTCTGGGATCGCATGACCTCGTAAGCGGTTGGTTCCATCAGTAACGAAAACACCGGGCACGTCCCGGCTTTTTCGTGGCTGCGATTCAGCCGGCAGGTACCGACCGTTGGTCGGTACGCTCTAAAATGGGCCATGAACGATACCCTCGAAAGCCATCTGGTCCATGGGCGCCGCCAGCGCCCGGACGTTCCGTCGCCGGTCGACGTCATCTCGGTTCAATCGCAGCTGGTCTATGGCCACGCCGGCAACAGCGCGGCAGTTCCGCCGCTGCGCGCGCTGGGCGTGCGCGTGGCCGAAGTGCCGACCACGCTGCTGAGCAATGCGCCGTTCTATCCCACCACGCGCGGCCGCGTGCTGCCGGCCGACTGGTTCGCCGACCTGCTGCAGGGCGCCAGCGAGCGCGGCCTGCCGGCGCGCGCGAAAATGCTCGTTTCCGGCTACTTCGGCAGCGTCGGCAATGGCGCGGCGTTCGCCGACTGGCTGGACACGGTGCTGCCCGCGTCGCCGCAGCTGCGCTACTGCCTGGACCCGGTGATCGGCGATACCCACACCGGTCCCTACGTGGAGCCGGGCCTGGAAACCATCTTCGCCGAGCGCCTGCTGCCGCATGCCTGGCTGGTCACGCCGAATGCGTTCGAGCTGGGCCGGCTGACCGGCATGCCGAGCCTGGCCGAAGCCGATGCCATCGCCGCCGCGAAGGCACTGCTGGCGCGCGGGCCGGAATGGGTGCTGGCGCACAGCGTGGGTGGCGACCCGGGCGAGCTGGTCACGCTGGCGGTCAGCCGCGAGGCGATCTGGCGCTGGTCTTCGCCGCACCTGCCGGTCGACGTGGCCGGTACCGGCGATGTGCTGATGTCGCTGCTGGTCGCGTTCCTGCTGCGTGGTGAGCGCTTCGAGCAGGCGCTGTCGCGGTCGATCTCCGGCGTGCATGCCGCGCTGGAGGCCACCCTGGCCAACGACCACGAAGAATTCGACGTGCTGGCCGCCGCACCGGCCGCGTTGGCGCAGCCGCACCGCTTCCGCGCCGAGCGGCTGGCGTGAGCCTGCGCCCGGTTGTCGGCATCGTCGGCAGCGCCGGCGCCTATGGGCGCTGGCTGCGCACGTTCCTGGCGCAGCGCCTGGGGCTGGAAGTGATCGGGCATGATCCGGCCGATCCGCAGTCGGACGATCCGGAAACACTGCTGGAGCGCGCGGACGTGCTGGTGTTCTCCGCGCCGATCCGGCACACGCCTGCCTTGATCGCCGATTACGTGACCCGTTCGGCCGGTCGCGAAGCTGGCCGGCTGTGGCTGGATGTGACCTCGGTGAAGAGCGAGCCGGTGGCTGCGATGCTGGCCTCGCAGGCCGAGGTGGTCGGCCTGCATCCGATGACCGCACCGCCCAAGGCGCCCACGCTGAAGGGCCGGGTGATGGTGGTGTGCGAAGCGCGCCTGTCGCACTGGCAGCCATGGGTGAACGAGCTGTGCGCGGCGCTGGAAGCGGAGTGCGTGCGCGCCACGCCCGAGCACCACGACCAGGTGATGGCGCTGGTGCAGGCCATGGTGCATGCCACCCACCTGGCCCAGGCGGGGGTGCTGCGCGAGTACGCGCCGCTGCTGGGCCCGCTGTCGGAGCTGATGCCGTACCGCTCGGCCTCGTTCGAACTGGATACGGCGATCATTGCCCGCATCCTCTCGCTCAACCCGGCCATCTACGAGGACATCCAGTTCGGCAACCCGCACGTGGCGCCGATGCTGGACCGCCTGCTGGGCCAGCTGCACGCGCTGCGCCGGCAGGTGGAGCAGGGCGATGATGCCGCGCGCGCTGCGTTCCGTGAGCGGCTGCTGCTGGATAACCGCGAGCACCAGGGCAAGGCGCTGCTGGAAGCGGGCAATTACACCTTTGAACGGGTGGGCTACCTGTTGGCCGACCTGACCGAGCGCAACGCGATCAGCGTGCACCTGCCGGAGGATCGCCCGGGTTCACTGCGTGAGCTGCTGCATGTGTTCGAGCGGCACGGGGTCAGCCTGGCCTCCATCCATTCTTCGCGCACCCCGGGTGGCGAAGTGCATTTCCGGATGGGCTTCGTGGCCGGCAGTGACCTGGACGCGCTGCAGCGGGCGGCGGTGGAAATCGACGCCACCGGCATCGGGCGGGTGCTGCCGCGCTGACAGCCTGTCGCATTCATCCACAGGGGGTGTGGATGAAATGCGGACAAGCATGTGGATAACCGTGCGCAGCCCCCGTGGGGCAACGCTGTCAAGATGGGTGGCGATTAATTGACCAGTCAGGTGGTCAGGGTGAGCTCGCCACCGCTGGTCCGGTAAATCCGACCCTCACGGACCAGATGACGGCCATCGGCCAATTCGTAACGGACATGCGGGTCGGCGGCGGTATCGCCGGCCTCGTCCTTGAATTCGATGACCACATGGTCTTCGCCATTGGCATCGGTCGCGGGAAACTGACGGAACGACATCAAACACCTCCTGCAGCAGGTTCATGGGGCGCTGCCACCATGCAACCTGCCGCGTTATCGGTGCGTCATCAATCGATGAACTGCAGCTTGGCAAGTTCAGCGTACAGCCCACCTTCGGCCAGCAGCTCGGCGTGGGTGCCCTGCGCGACGATCCGCCCGTGGTCCATCACCACGATGCGGTCGGCCTTCAGCACGGTGGCCAGCCGGTGCGCGATCACCAGCGTGGTGCGCCCGGCCATCAGGCGCTCCAGCGCCTGCTGCACCGCACGTTCGCTTTGCGCGTCCAGTGCGCTGGTGGCCTCGTCCAGCAGCAGGATCGGCGCGTCCTTGAGCAGCGCACGCGCGATCGCGATGCGCTGCTGCTGGCCACCGGACAGGCGCGCACCGCGCTCGCCCAGTTCGCTCAGGTAGCCATCGGGCAGTGCCTGCAGGAACTCGTCGGCCTCGGCGGCTTCCGCAGCACGCTGCACCTCTTCGTTGCTGGCTTCCAGGCGGCCGTAGCGGATGTTCTCCAGCGCGCTGCTGGCAAACAGCGTGGGCTGCTGCGGCACCAGTGCCATCTGTGCGCGCAGCTGCGCCGGATCGACCCTGCGCACGTCCACGCCATCCACCAGCACGCTGCCAGCGGCAGGATCATGGAAGCGCAGCAGCATCGACAGCACCGTGCTCTTGCCGGCGCCGGAGGGCCCTACCAGCGCCACGGTTTCGCCCGGGCGCACATGCAGGTCGAAGTGTGCCAATGCTGCGGTGTCAGGGCGCTGTGGGTAATGGAAGACCACGTCCTGGAAGCGGATCTCGCCGCGCAGCGGGTGCGGCAATGGCGACGGATCACGCGGCGCGGTGATTTCGATGTCTTCGTGCAGCAGCTCGGCGATGCGGCCCATGCCGCCGGACGCGCGCTGCAGTTCATTCCACACTTCGGCCAGCGCACCGACCGAGCCACCGCCGATCAGCGCGTACAGCACGAACTGGCCCAGGGTGCCGGCGGTCATGCGGCCGTCGTTGACGTCATGCGCACCCAGCCACAGCACGCCCACGATGGCACCGAACACCAGCACGATGGCGGTGGCCGTCACCAGCGACTGCGCGCCGATGCGGCGCCGCGCGGCGCGGATCGATTCGGCCAGTGCTTCGTTGAAGCGGTTGCGTTCATACGGTTCGCGCGCGTGCGCCTGCACCGTGCGCACCGCGCCCAGCGTTTCGGCGGCCAGGCTGTTGGCATCGGCGATGCGGTCCTGGCTGGCGCGCGAAATGCCGCGCACGCGCCGCGCCCCGATCACGATCGGCAGCACCGCCAGCGGAATGCCGACCAGCGACCATGCGGCCAGGCGCGGGCTGGTCACGAACAGCATCACCAGGCTGCCCACCACCGTGACGCTGCTGCGCAATGCCACCGACATCGTGGAGCCGATCACGCTGCGCAGCAGTTCGCTGTCGGCGGTCAAGCGCGACACAAGCTCGCCGCTGCGACTGCGGTCGTGGAAGCCCGCGCCCAGTGAGATCAGGTGGGCATACAGGCCGCTGCGCAGGTCGGCCACCACCTTCTCGCCCAGCAGCGAGACGAAGAAGAAGCGCGCCGCCGTGGCCAGCCCCAGCACCACCGCCACCAGCAACAGCAGGGCGAACGCGCGGTTGATCTGCCCGTTGCCGCTGAAGCCGTGGTCGATCATCAGCTTCACCGCCGGCGGCAGGCTCAGCGTGGCGGTCGAGGAGACCGCCAGCGCTACCAGCCAGGCCGTGAACAGCCCGCCGTGCCGGCGCACGAACGGCCACAGCGTGCCCAGGCTGCCAAGGCGGCGCAGCGCGGGTTCCGGTGCGGAAGTGGGTTCAGTCATGGACAAGGCCTGGTTCGGTGCGCGAATGCACGCGGATACGATCACGGGTGGCGTCGCGCAGGCGGGTTTTCAACGGGTCGGCCTGATCGGCGGGAAGGCGGACGTGCAGTTCCACGCCCGAGGCGGTGAACGTTTCGTCCAGTTTTTCGGCCAGGTGCGCCGCCAATGCGGCATGCAAAGCACCCAGGTCCTCGAATGCGGCCTGCACGGTCAGCTCGGTCAGCGCCACCAGCGGCAGCCGTGGCGCGGTGCGCAGGCACTCGGCGGCGGTGCCGCCATAGGCCCGTACCAGCCCGCCCGCGCCCAGCTTGATCCCGCCATACCAGCGGATCACCACCACCATGACGCGATCGAAACCTTGGCCGTCGATGGCCGCCAGGATCGGGCGGCCGGCGGTGCCGGCCGGTTCGCCGTCATCGCTGGAGCGGTACTCGTTGCCGTGGCGGTACGCCCAGCAGTTGTGGGTGGCATCGGGCACGACCACCTGCTGCAGGAACGCCAACGCGTCCTCGGCAGACCCGATCGGCGCGGCATGCGCGACGAAACGGCTGTGTTTGATTTCCAGGCTGTGGCTGACGGCGGTGGCGAGTGTATCGGGCATCCCCGCCATTCTAGTGGGGGTCGAGCAGCTCGCGCAGATCCTGCGGAATGCGCGCTTCCGGGTAGTGCTGCAGGTAGCGTTCCAGGCTGGCGCGCGCGGTATCCACGTCGCCGTCGTCGCGACGTTCGCGGATGCGCTTGAGCCATTGCCGGCGGGGCAGCGCGGCGTCGGCATCCACCGCCACGGTGATCGCAGTGGCCGACAACGTGCCGTAGGCCGACGCCGCAGCAGGCGCAGGGGCAGTTGCAGGTGCGGCACGACGCATCACACCAGGAGCGCCTTTGGCCTGGGTGCGTTCACGTGATTCGTTGATGCGGCTGCTGGTTGTCACCACGCGGTCGAGTGCGCTGGCCTCATCGGCCTGCACCACGGCATCGGGCGGGCTGGGTGCTGCCATCGGCGCCGCCATGGGGGCGGGTGCCGGCGGAGGCGGCGGCAAGGGGGCTGGCGCGGTCTTCGGCGCCGACGCAGCACGCGCGGCCTGTGGTCTGGTCGCGGCAGCGGGCGTTGCGGGCTCCGCGCTCACTGGCGCGGCGGCGTCGGCCGTGGCTGCAGCAGCGGCGTCTGCGTCGGCAGCAGCCGGGGCATCGGCCGCCGCATCCGCAGTGGGTTCCGCCGCCGCCGGTACCGGCGCGGCCGGCGGCGGTGACTCGGGTTTGAGCTGCCAGGCGATACCCACCGCGAACACCAGCGATGCCGCCAGGCCGAACACCGCCGGCAGGCGGGAGCGCGGGCGGGTCGTGCCGCGGACCGGGGCCGCAGCTGCCGGGGGGGCGTCAGCGACGGCACCAGGCTGTACCGCCGCACGCGCAGCGGCCAGCACCGCCTCGTCCACGGCCGCAGGCGGCGCGGCCGGCGCGGGGCGACCGAGCAGGCGGGCCAGCTCGCGTTCTTCCGGCGTCAGTGGATCAGGGCGGTTCATGGGCTCAACTCCGCGCGCAGCTTGTCCATCGCATAGCGCAGCCGCGATTTGACCGTTTCACGGCCCACGCCGGTGATCTGCGCGATCTCCTCCAGGCTCAGTTCCTGTTCCAGCCGCAGCTGCAGCACCGTACGCTGGTCATCGGGAAGCTGCTCCATGGCCAGCTGCAGGCGGCGGCGCTGCTCGAAATCGGAGAGCTGGCTCTCCGGGGTGCGGGTGTCGCTCATCCGCGCCACCCGCTCGTCGGCATCGGTTGGCGCCGTGGGCCGATGGCGTGACGCCCGCCAATGATCGTTGAGCCGATTATGGGCAATGCGGAACAGCCAGGTGGTGAAGGCCGCCTCGGGCTGCCAGCCCTCGCGCGCGGCGATCACCCGCTGCCAGACGTCCTGGAACATCTCGTCGGCCAGCGCGGCATCGCGCAGCTGGCGCAGCAGGAAGCTGTACAGGCGGTTGCGGTGGCGGGCGTACAGGGCCTCGAACGCGCGCAGGTCACCCCCGGCCCAGGCCAGCATCAGCGATTCGTCGGTTGGCAGGGCAGCGGCATCCACGGCGCACAGAGTAAGCGCTGAATGGGCCTGCGCATAGCGGCGCGGGACAGGAGCTGCGGCGGAAATCACAAGGGTGGACCCAGCGGGAAGACACAGCGAACAACGGCCCAGGGCAGGCAATGGGGTCAAGGGCTTCCATTGCCCCCCGGGGGGCGCGTTATGCTCGGGGTACAGGGGAGGTGCCGGTTCTCCGGCGCCAGAAGAGATGAACATGTTGTCCAGCCAGGCAGTGACGACCTCGGGGCATCCGGACCGTGGCGCGGTGGTATCCACCGCGCTTGCGCGGACGCTGTGCGCGTTGCTGCCCGAGGGCGCGCAGCTCGCATTGGGCTGGTCCGACGCCGCGCTCGGCGACGGCTGCATCAGCCACCCGCCGTCCACCCAGCCCGGGCATGTGGTGCTGGACGCCCTGCTGGGCCCGCCGCCGGCGCCGGACACCGGAGCGCTGTACCGCTGGCAGCACCAGGGCGGCGACCTCGCCATCCGCGTGGCACTGCCCGACGGGACGGCACCCCATGACGCCTGGTGGGCGGCGGCGCGTACCGGTCTTCAGGACGCCCTGGCGCTGGCCCGGCAGCGTGAACAGATCCGGTCGCTGGAAAATTCAAAGCGGCTGCAGCAGGCGCTTTACGAGATCGCCGACCTGGCCGGTGCCGACCTGGAAATGGCCGAGATGCTGCGGCACTTCCATCGCGTGCTCAATTCGCTGATGTACGCGCAGAACTGCTACATCGTCGAGTACGACGACGTGCGCCGGCGGATCCGCTTCCTGTACTTCGCCGACCAGCGCGACAGCTTCGTGGCCGATCCGGACCGCAGCTACGAAGAACACGAAATGCCGCGCAGCCTGACCTTCGCCCTGCTGCGCCATGGGCAGCCGCTGAGCGGGCCGTCCAACGAACTGCTGGCGGCGATGAGCGACGAATACGACCCCAGCCGCGGGCCGGAAAGCCTGGACTGGCTGGGCGTCCCGATGCTGCGCGAGGGCCGGGTCTGCGGTGCGATCGTGGTGCAGAGCTACGAACACCGGGTGCGCTACAACGAAGCCGACCGCACGCTGCTGGGCTATGTGGCCCAGCACATCCTCACCGCGATGGACCGCCGCCAGGCGCAGGTGCAGCTGGAGCGCCAGGTGGAGCGGCGCACGCTGGAACTGCAGCGGGCCAACCACAGCCTGCAGGACGAGGTGATCGAACGCCGCCGCGCCGAGAAGCTGCAGCTGGCCCTGTTCAACATCGCCGAGATGGCGATGAGTGCCGAAAGCCTGGCCCAGTTCTACGTGCAGGTGCACGGGGTGGTGGGCACGCTGCTGGATGCGCGCAATTTCTACATCGCCCTGGTCGATGAATCCGGCGAAGGCCTGGAATTCGTCTACTCGGTGGACGAGTACAACCCGGCGCGTGCGCCACGACCGTTCAGCAAGGGCCTTACCGAATACATCGTGCGCAACCGCCAGCCGCTGCTGGCCTCGCGCGAACACATCGACGCACTGCGTGCCTCGGGCAGCGTGAACGAGTTCGGCGCGCGCTCGCACTGCTGGCTGGGCGTGCCGCTGCTGAGCGATGACGATGTGGTCGGCGTGATCGTGGTGCAGAGCTATTCGCCGGAGATCAGTTTCACCGCGCACGACCAGCGCCTGCTCACCTTCGTGGCCCAGAACATCGGCAACGGGCTGGCCCGCCAGCGCGACCAGGAGCGCCTGCGCAACGCGCATGCCGAGCTGGAAAAGCGTGTTGAAGAGCGCACCCGCGAGCTGGCCGAAGTCAACGGCAAGCTGCTGGGCCAGATCGGCGAGCGCCTGCGCGCCGAGCAACGGCTCACCCACCAGGCGCTGCATGACGCGCTGACCGGGTTGCCCAACCGCGCGCACCTGCTGGACCGGCTGGAAGATGCCATCGCGCGTGCGCGTTCGCGCGACGGGCTGCGCTTTGCCGTGCTGTTCCTGGACCTGGACCGCTTCAAGCTGGTCAACGACAGCATCGGCCACGCCGCCGGCGACCAGATGCTGGTGGAGGTGGCCAAGCGCATCGTCTCGATGGTGGGCGGCGATGACGTGGTGGCGCGGCTGGGTGGCGATGAATTCGCGATCCTGCTCGAATGCGAGCAGGGGCTGGCCTCGGCGCGCGAGTTCTCGCAGCGCATGCTGGTGGCGCTGGAAGAATCGATGTGGGTGCAGGGCCGCGAGCTGTTCCCGTCCGGCAGCCTGGGCATCGCGATGTGGAGCCCCCGCTACCGCAATGGCGAGGAGATGGTGCGCGACGCCGACGCGGCGATGTACCGGGCCAAGGCCCAGGGCAAGGACCGCTGCGCGGTGTTCGACGAAGCCATGCGCGAAGAGGCGCTGCGCAGCCTGGACCTGGAAGCGGACCTGCGCCGGGCGATCAACAACCGTGATTTCCTGCCGTATTACCAGCCGATCGTGCGCCTGACCGATGGCCAGGTGGTGGGCTACGAAGCGCTGCTGCGCTGGCGCCACGAACGCCGCGGCCTGCTGCTGCCCAGCGCGTTCCTGGACCTGGGCGAGGAAAGCGGGCTGATCGAGCAGGTCGACTGGCTGCTCTACGAAGAAGTGATCGGCCAGCTCGCCCGGGGGGGCGAAGGCTACCTGTCGGTGAACGTGTCGCCGCGGCATTTCCGTTCGGCCGATTTCAGTTCACGCCTGTTCGGCCTGATCGAAGCGGCCGGTGCCGATCCGCACCGGTTGCGGCTGGAGATCACCGAAGTGGCGCTGCTCGACGATGGCCCACGCACGCTGCGGATCCTGCAGACGCTGCGCGAACGCGGCGTGCTGGTGCAGCTGGATGATTTCGGGACCGGCTTCTCGGCGCTGTCCTACCTGCACCGCTTCCCGATCTCCACGCTCAAGATCGACCAGAGCTTCATCGCCGGCCTGCATGGCCAGGACCTGCAGAGCACCTACGCGCTGGTGCAGGGCGTGCTGTCGCTGGCGCGCACGCTGGGCATTGAAACGGTAGGCGAGGGCATCGAGAACATGGCCCAGCGGCAGACCCTGCTGCAGCTGGGCTGTGATTACGGCCAGGGCTACCTGCTTGGTCGCCCCGCGCCGATGGATACGTTCGTTACGGGCTGATCAGCGCGGTGCGGCGCTTCTCGTCGATCCACTTCGAGGCCTGGGCCGGCTCATAGGCGCGCATCCAGTCGAGCATGGCGTCGATGTCCGAGCCGTACCAGAGGTCCGCGCGCTGGTCCGGGTGCAGGAAGCGCTCTT
This sequence comes from Stenotrophomonas sp. FBCC-B152, assembly GCF_059134105.1. Taxonomy (NCBI): domain Bacteria; kingdom Pseudomonadati; phylum Pseudomonadota; class Gammaproteobacteria; order Lysobacterales; family Lysobacteraceae; genus Stenotrophomonas; species Stenotrophomonas sp. FBCC-B152. Next base: position 1,285,733 of record NZ_CP101442.1, read on the forward strand.
CGACCATGCGGTCGATCATGCCGATCAGGGGCGCGTAGAAGCCGTCCACGTCGAGGAAGGCGCACGGCTTGTTGCCGATGCCGAGCTGGCGCCAGGTGAGCATCTCGAAGATTTCTTCCATGGTGCCGAAACCGCCGGGCAGGGCCACGAACGCGTCGGACAGCTCGAACATGCGCGACTTGCGCTCATGCATGGAGCCGACGATTTCCAGTTCGGTCAGGCCGCGATGGGCCACTTCCCAGTCTGCCAGCTGCTGCGGGATCACGCCGGTCACTTCGCCGCCGCCGGCCAGCACCGCATTGGCCACGGTGCCCATCAGGCCGACGTTGCCGCCGCCGTAGACCAGGCGCAGGCCGTCGCGGGCGATGCGGTCGCCCAGTGCAATGGCACGTTCGGTGTAGATGGGCTTGCTGCCGGCGTTGGAGCCGCAGTAGACGCAGATGGACTTCATGGGAGGTTTCCGCTGGAAACCTCCCATTCTCGCACGGCCGACGTCTTCGGAAATGTTAAACGCCGGGCGCCGGGCCGGCGCCATCGTTCCGGTCGCCTTCGGACCCTTGTGCCGCGCGTTGCGCGGTTGCCACGCATGGCGTGGCACTACGAATTGCTACGTGCGCAGGATGATCCGGATACGTCAGGCCGCTTGGGTCTGTTGCCGCTGGGGACCTTCTTTAAGGGCGCGGCCGACCAGGTTCACGAGCAGGTCCAGTTCGTCGCTGTCCATGCCGAAGTGCGGGGTGAAGCGCAGCGAGTTTTCGCCGCCATGGATCACGTTGATGCCATGGTTGCGCAGCCACTCCTCGGTGGAATGGGTGCCGTAGCACTTGAACTGCGGGGCCAGCTCGCAGGAGAACAGCAGGCCGGTGCCCTGCACCTTGGTGATCAGCCCGCCCAGCTCGGCCTTGAGCTGCTCCAGCTTGCGCACGGCTTCTTCGCCGCGCTGGCGGATGTTGTCGCGCACCTGCGGGGTCAGCAGCGACAGCGTGGCGCAGGCCACGTCCAGCGCGCGCGGGTTGCTGGTCATGGTGTTGCCGTAGATGCCCTTGCGGTACAGCTGCGCGGCATGCTCGGTCACGGCCAGCACCGACAGCGGGAACTGCGCCGCGTTCAGGGCCTTGGAATAGGTCTCCATGTCCGGTACGTCCAGGCCTTCGAAGCCGGGGTAATCCACGATCGACAGCACGCCGTGCGCGCGCAGGCCGGCCTGGATCGAGTCCAGCAGCAGCAGGCTGCCGTGCTGGCGGGTCAGTTCACGGGCCAGCGCATAGAACGACGGCGGCACCGCACGGCCGGGGTCGCCTTCGCCCATCACCGGTTCCAGGAAGATCGCCTCGATGAACCAGTGGTTCTGCTCGGCCTCGGCGAAGACCCGCTTCAGGGCCTCCTCGTCATACGGCGCGATGGCAATCACGGTGTCCTCGCCGCGGTAGCTGGCCAGGTGCTGCATGTAGGTCTTGCGGCTGGAATCGGAGTACAGGCCGGGGCGGTCGGTACGGCCGTGGAAGCTGCCCTTGACCACCACCCGCTTGATCTTCGCGCCGGCGTGGCGGGCACCCGGGTCGGTCTGCAGCTTGGCGTTGACGTCGGCGATGCGGGCGGCCAGGCCGACCGCTTCGGAGCCGGAATTCAGGCACATGAACCGTGCATACGGGCAGCCGCCACGGCGGTGCCCGATCTCGGCGCGCAGCGCCTTGATGAAGCGCTGCTGCGACAGGCTGGGCGTCATCACGTTGGCCATCACCTGCGGGGCCGCCATCGCCTCCAGCACCGCTTCCGGGGTATGCCCGAAGCCGAGCATGCCGTAGCCGCCGGCGTCGTACAGCACCGCACCCTTCAGGGTCACCACCCAGGCGCCGCGGGCGGCGAGGGCGACGTACGGGGTCACGGCATCATCGGCGTAGAAATTGACGAAGCCGTCCTGCATCGCATCGATCTGGGCGCGCTCATCAAGGGCCAGCACGTCGGACAAGTCGGCGCGGACCCGCTCGAATTCGGCGGCGGCGGCTTCAACGGCCGCCACCAGCTGCGGGTGGCCGGCAGCCAGGCGTTCAAGGGTGGCGTCATCCAGGCCGGCGGTGAGCCGGGTGCCGGGCTGGGCGCGAAGGGGGGCGAGGCGTTCGATGAAGCTCATTGCAGATCTCCTGAAACGATTGGCGGCATGGCGCAAATGCAAAACGCGCGACCGGGGGCGCGCGCCTGGGGCAATGCGGCTCATGCATCAGACTTCCGGTTCGATGCTATCACGCGGTTTTTCGCGCGATAACCCCGCAAAAAACTGTTGCAAAGCAGCATTTTGCGCGACGTTCAGCGCTTCTCGCGTTGCCACCGGGGGCCAGTCGTACAATGCCCGACATTGTCTACACGTTGCCGTGCGCTCCCTTGAAGAAGTCCGACTTCCATTACGACCTTCCCGCTGAACTGATCGCCCAGGCCCCGCTCGCCGAGCGCTCGGCCAGCCGCCTGATGGTGGTGCCGCAGGCCCCGGCGGCGTTCGAACACCGCCAGGTGCGCGACCTGCCGGCGCTGCTGCAGGCCGGCGACCTGCTGGTATTCAACGATACCCGGGTGATCCCGGCCCGCCTGTTCGGCCAGAAGGCCAGCGGCGGCCGCGTGGAAATCCTGATCGAACGCCTGCTCGGTGCGCAGCAGGCCCGGGCCCAGGTGGGCGCCAGCAAATCGCCGAAGCCGGGCAGCCGGATCGCGCTCGACGCCGGCGGCGAGGCCGAGGTGCTGGGCCGCGATGGCGAGTTCTACGTGCTGGAGTTCCATGTGCCCGAGCCGCTGGAACAGTGGCTGCTGCACGCCGGGCGGCTGCCGCTGCCGCCGTACATCCAGCGCGAGCCGGGGCTGGACGACCGCGAGCGCTACCAGACCGTGTTCGCCCGCGAAGTGGGCGCGGTGGCTGCGCCGACCGCCGGCCTGCACTTCGACGAAGGGCTGCTGGCGGCGCTGGCCGCGCAGGGCGTGGGCTTCGGCCACGTCACCCTGCATGTGGGCGCGGGGACCTTCCAGCCCGTCCGTGCCGACGACCTGAAGGACCACGTGATGCACCGCGAATGGCTCAACGTGGGCCCGGAACTGGTCCAGCAGGTGCGCCGCACCCGCGCCGCGGGCGGCCGCGTGATCGGCGTGGGCACCACCGTGGTGCGCGCGCTGGAGAGCGCGATGCGCGACGGCGAGCTGCTGCCGTATGCCGGCGAGACCCAGATCTTCATCACCCCGGGCTACCGGATCCGCAGCGTGGACGCGATGGTCACCAACTTCCACCTGCCTGAAAGCACCCTGCTGATGATGATTTCCGCCTTCGCCGGGCAGGCGCGGGTGTTCGAGGCCTACCGCGCCGCGATCGAGGAAAAGTACCGGTTCTTCAGCTATGGCGACGCCATGTTGTTGTTCCCGCAGGGGGATTGAGCGCGTCGGCGGCGGTTTTCGGCGATAATCGGCAATTATTTGCCCGAATGCCCGCTCCATGTCCCGACTCCAGTTCCAGCTCCAGACCACCGACGGGCGCGCCCGCCGTGGCCGCCTGACCTTCCCGCGCGGGACGGTGGAAACCCCGGCCTTCATGCCGGTGGGTACCTATGGGTCGGTCAAGGGCATCCTGCCGGAGCAGATCCGCGCCCTGGGCGCCGAGATCATCCTGGGCAACACCTTCCACCTGTACCTCCGCCCGGGCCTGGACGTGATCGCCGACCATGGCGGCCTGCACGGCTTCGCGCGCTGGAACGGTCCGATCCTGACCGATTCCGGTGGTTTCCAGGTGTTCTCGCTGGCCCACCGCCGCAAGATCACCGAGCAGGGCGTCACCTTCGCCTCGCCGACCGACGGCGCCCGGGTGTTCCTAGGCCCGGAAGAGAGCATGAAGATCCAGAAGGTGCTCGATTCGGACATCGTGATGATCTTCGACGAGTGCACTCCGTACCCGGCCACCGAGCCTGTGGCACGCACCTCGATGGAGCTGAGCCTGCGCTGGGCCCAGCGCAGCCGCAACGCGCACGACGCACTGGGCAATGACGCGGCGCTGTTCGGCATCGTCCAGGGCGGGGTCCACCACGACCTGCGCAGCCGCTCGGCCGAAGGCCTGCAGCAGATCGGCTTCGACGGCTACGCCATCGGCGGCCTGGCCGTGGGCGAGCCCGAGCACGAGCGCAACGCGATGCTCGACCATATGCACCCGATCCTGCCGGCCGACCGCCCGCGCTACCTGATGGGCGTGGGCCGGCCGGAAGACCTGGTCGAAGGCGTCGCCCGCGGCGTGGACATGTTCGATTGCGTGATGCCCACCCGCAACGCGCGCAACGGCCACTACTTCACCTCGTTCGGCACCGTGCGCATCCGCAACGCCCGTTATGAACGCGACATGGACACGATCGAGCCGGGCTGCGGCTGCCACGCCTGCACCAGCGGCTACACCCGCTCGTACCTGCGCCACCTGGACCGCTGCAACGAGATGCTGGCACCGATGCTGGGCACCATCCACAACCTGTATTACTACGAGAAGCTGATGGCCGACATGCGCGCGGCCATCGCGGCGGGAACCTTCGAGGCCTTCCGCGAGTCCTTCTATGCGGCCCGGGGCATGGCCACGCCGCCGCTGTAAGCGGCCGGCCCGACCCCGATCCGGCGCGCGGACCCTGCCAAACGGCCCAAGGACGAACTCCCGGGGCCGTGGCATACTTCGCGGCTGACCCCTGTTTCGCGGCGACACCCGACCCCATAAGGGTAGGGCGCCTCCCAACCCAAGGACACACCATGAACCTGATCGCCTTCCTGATTCCCGCCGCCCACGCCCAAGCCGCTGGTGGCCAGCCGCAGGGCATGGGCCTGACCACGCTGCTGTTCCCGATCATCCTGATCGCGATCATGTACTTCCTGATGATCCGCCCGCAGATGAAGCGCCAGAAGGAACACAAGGCGATGCTGGAGAAGATCAAGATCGGCGACGAAGTGCTGACCAACGGCGGCATCGCCGGCACCGTCAAGGCCATCGGCGACAACTTCGTCACCATCGAAGTGTCCGACAACGTGAACATCCGCGTGCAGAAGGGCGCCGTGGGCAACGTGCTGCCGACCGGCACCCTGAAGTCGGCCAACTAAGCCACTCCCTTTCCGAAGCACAACCGCGGCGCCGGGACTGGCGCCGCGCAGGAACCTGGCAATGCTTGAATTTCCACGCTGGAAGTACGTCGTCATCCTGATCGTACTGGCGCTCAGCGCGCTGTACGCGCTGCCCAACATCTACCAGAAGGACCCCGCCGTCCAGATCACCGCCAACCGTGGCGGCCAGGTCGATGACGCCCTTCGCACGCGCGTGCTGGCCGACCTGAAGCAGGCCGGGATCAACACCATCGGCGCGGAGAAGGAAGGCGAGAGCCTGATCGTGCGCCTGCCGGACCTGCAGACGCAGGCCGCGGCCAGTGCCAAGCTGCGCGACAGCGTGGGCGAGAACTACACGGTGGCCCTGAACCTGGCCTCGACCGTGCCGGACTGGCTGCAGCGCCTGGGCGGTCGCCCGATGGTGCTGGGTCTGGACCTGCAGGGTGGCGTGCACTTCGTGCTGCAGGTGGACCAGAAGGCGGCCATCGACAAGCGCATGGATGCCTACGCCGAAGACGTGCGCGGCACGCTGCGCGAAGCGCGCGTTCCGTTCCAGTCGGTGGAGCGTCGTCCGGACAATTCGATCGTCGCCACGCTGAGCCCGTCGGCTGATGATGCCGCCGCCGAGCGTGCCCGCCTGGCGCTGGTCAAGGCGCAGCCCACCCTGGGCTATGACGTCTCGGGCAAGCGCCTCACCGTGACCGTGCCGGACGCCGAGCTGAGCCAGATCACCAACGGTGCGATCGAGCAGAACATCAACACGCTGCGCAACCGCGTAAACCAGCTGGGCGTGGCCGAACCGATCATCCAGCGCCAGGGTGCCGACCGCGTGGTCGTGCAGCTGCCGGGCGTGCAGGACACCGCCGAAGCCAAGCGCATGATCGGCGCGACCGCGACGCTGGAGTACCGCGCGGTGGTCGATGGCAACGCGCAGGATGCGATCGACACCGGCCGCATTCCGCCGGAAGCCAAGGTCTACAAGCGTCGCGACAGCGGCGTCCCGATCCTGCTGAACAAGCGCGTGATCGTCACCGGTGACCAGATGGTGGCCGCGCAGGCCGTGACCGACCAGACCACCGGTACCCCGTCGGTCAGCGTGACGCTCAACAGCGTCGGCGGCCAGCGCATGTTCGATTTCACCAGCGCCAATGTCGGCAAGCCGATGGCGGTGGTGTACACCGAGCGCGTGCCGACCGTGACCATGGTCGATGGCAAGGAAGTGCGCAGCTTCCGGGTCAACGAGGAAGTGATCTCGGTGGCCAACATCAACGGCGTGTTCGGCAAGAACTTCCAGACCACCGGCCTGGAAAAGAAGGAATCCGAAGACCTGGCCAAGCTGCTGAAGTCCGGCTCGCTGGCCGCGCCGATGGACTTCGTCGAAGAGCGCGTGGTCGGCCCGAGCCTGGGTGCGGAGAACGTGGAGCGTGGCATTACCGCAGTGGTCTACGCCTTCATGTTCACCCTGGTCTTCTTCACCATCTACTACCGCATGTTCGGCCTGATCACCTCGGTGGCGATGCTGTTCAACCTGCTGATCGTGGTGGCGGTGATGTCGCTGTTCGGTGCCACCATGACCTTGCCGGGCTTTGCCGGCCTGGCGTTGTCGGTGGGCCTGTCGGTCGACGCCAACGTGCTGATCAACGAGCGCATCCGCGAGGAACTGCGTGCGGGCATGCCGGGCAAGACCGCAATCGTGACCGGTTATGAACGCGCCAGCGGCACCATCCTCGACGCCAACCTGACTGGCCTGATCGTCGGTGTGGCGCTGTTCGCCTTCGGCACCGGTCCGCTGAAGGGCTTCGCCCTGACGATGATCATCGGCATCTTCGCCTCGATGTTCACCGCGATCACCGTATCGCGCGCACTTGCGACGCTGATCTACGGCCGTCGCAAGAAGCTCCAGAACGTGGCCATCTGACGGGACGACACGCACAATGAAACTGTTTCCGCTGCACATCCTCCCGAACGACACCAAGATCGACTTCATGCGTTGGCGCCATGTCGCCATGGCGGTAACGATCGCGTTGTTCCTGGCCTCGGTTGCCATCATCGGCATCAAGGGCTTCACCTTCGCACTCGACTTCACCGGCGGCACCCTGATCGAAGCGCGCTTCGATCGCCAGATGGACGTCGAGGAGGTCCGCTCGCGCCTGGAAGCCAATGGCTTCGAGGGCACCCAGGTGCAGAGCTTCGGTGGCAACACCGACGTGCTGATCCGCCTGGCCCCGCACGGCGAACATGCACCGGGTACCGGTGCGGCCAGCGCCGAAGACAAGGCCACCGGCGACGCGGTCCTCAAGGCGATCACCACCAGCGAGAATCCGGCCACGATCCTGCGCAACGAGTTCGTGGGCCCGCAGATCGGCAAGGACCTGGCGTTGAACGGTCTGTACGCGACGATCTTCATGCTGGCCGGCTTCCTGATCTACATCGGCTTCCGCTTCGAATGGAAGTTCGCGGTCACCGCGAGCATCGTGGCGTTGTTCGATCTGCTGGTGACGCTGGCCTACATGTCGCTGATGGGCCGCGAGTTCGACCTGAACCTGCTGGCCGGCCTGTTGTCGGTGATGGGCTTTGCGATCAACGACATCATCGTGGTGTTCGACCGTGTCCGCGAAAACTTCCGCAGCCTGCGTGCCGACCCGCTGGAAGTGCTGAACCGCTCGATCAACCAGACGCTGTCACGTACAGTGATCACCGCGGTGATGTTCTTCCTGTCGGCACTCGCCCTGTACATGTACGGCGGCGCCTCGCTGGAAGGCCTGGCCGAGACCCACATGGTGGGTGCGGTGATCGTGGTGCTGTCCTCGATCCTGGTGGCCGTGCCGATGCTGACCATCGGCTTCCTGCGCGTGAGCAAGCAGGACCTGCTGCCCAAGGCCAAGGACGTCGAAGCCCTGGAACGCCGTCCTTGATGGAGTGCCGGGCAGAGCCCCGGCACTACACCAGCGAAGACGCCGCGCCCTGCGCGGCGTTTTCGTTTCCACCGTACCGGGGCGTCGGTTGTGCTGTCTGGCCGTGCGCACTACGATTCCCGGGTTGCGTGCGGCCGTTCCCGAGGCCCACCATTCCCATCGAGGTCATCATGGTCATCAAACCGCGTGTGCGCGGCTTCATCTGCGTCACCACCCATCCGGTCGGCTGCGACGCAGCCGTCAAGCAGCAGATCGATTACATCCAGGCCCAGCCGAAGGTGCCGAACGGTCCCAAGCGGGTGCTGGTGCTGGGTGCGTCCACCGGTTACGGCCTGGCCGCGCGCATCACCGCGGCGTTCGGCAGTGGTGCGGCCACGCTGGGTGTGTTCTTCGAACGGCCGGGCACCGAAACCAAGCCGGGCACGGCAGGCTGGTACAACTCGGCCGCGTTCCAGAAGTACGCCGAGCAGGCGGGCCTGTACGCGCGCAGCGTGAACGGCGATGCGTTCTCGGACGAGGTCAAGGCCAAGGTCATCGAGCTGATCAAGCAGGACCTGGGCCAGGTCGACCAGGTGGTGTACAGCCTGGCGGCGCCGCGCCGCAAGCACCCGAAGACCGGTGAGGTGATCAGTTCCACGCTCAAGCCGATCGGCGCGCCGATCACGCTGCGCGGGCTGGATACGGACAAGGAAGTGATCACCGAAACCACGATCGAGCCGGCCACACCGGAAGAGATCGCGGGCACGGTGGCGGTGATGGGCGGCGAAGACTGGCAGATGTGGATCGACGCGCTGCTGGAAGCCGGTGTGCTGGCCGATGGCGCCACCACCACGGCCTTCACCTATGTGGGCGAAGAGATCACCCAGGCGATCTACTGGAACGGTTCGATCGGTGCGGCCAAGAAGGACCTGGACGAGAAGGTCGTGGGCATCCGTGCCAAGCTGGCGCCGATCAACGGTGACGCGCGCGTGTCGGTGCTCAAGGCGGTGGTGACCCAGGCCAGTTCGGCCATTCCGACCATGCCGCTGTACCTGTCGCTGCTGTTCAAGGTGATGAAGGAGCGCGGCACGCACGAGGGCTGCATCGAGCAGCTCGACACGCTGTACGACATCATCTACGGCGGCAAGGACAGCGGCGCTGCGGTCGAACGCCTGCGCCACCAGCTGCTGGCCGATGGCCGCACGGTGGAGCTGGTCGACGAAGCCGGCCGCCTGCGTGCGGACTACAAGGAAATGGCGCCGGACGTGCAGTCCGAAGTGGTTGCGCTGTGGCCGCAGGTCACCAACGAGAACCTGTACGAGATCAGCGACCTGGCCGGTTACAAGGCCGACTTCCTGCGCCTGTTCGGCTTCGGCGTGGACGGCGTGGATTACGAAGCGGACGTCGCTACCGATGTGGCCATTCCGAACCTGGTTGATCTGACCTGAGTTCGGTCTGCTGAAAGGCTGAAAAGCGAAATGCCGCCCGGTCTGGGCGGCATTTTCGTTTGTGGGTTCCGCGTAGAGCAGCGTCTCGATCCCTGCGAGTGGGTCGGCTGGCGGGCAGCCCTCTACGGGACACGCCGTAAACCCATCCATGGGGGCTTGGCAAAAACATCCATGTTTTTGACAGTCCCTACGAGGGCTGCCCGCCAACCGCCCCCGACAGATGGCCGCATGCGGTTGGGAGATCAAGATCAGGAGCAGCGACGCAGGGCGTCGCTCTACGGCTCCGCTCTTGGCCACCGACCAACCGTCAATGGGTCGGCGGGGGTGGGTTTGCGGGGGTGTGAGCCGCATGGATGCGGCGACCAAGCCCCCATGGATGGGTTTACGGCGCCCCCCGCAAACCCACACCCGCCGGCCCAATACAGTGAAACCGCAGGCCCCCGCCTTTGACGTCAGCAATCAACCAAAATCAAAGTTCATCGCAGGCGCGGCCGGCCCCACGAACTCACCCTGCACGTAATCAACGCCGGCACTGAACAGCAGGCTCATCGAGCCGTTGTCTGCCACGAACTCGGCGATCGTGCGGATGTTGGCTTCCTGCGCGCGGGTGGTGATTTCGGCGATCTTCTCGCTGTTCTCGCGGGTGCGGGCGAAATCGCTGGTGAAGTCGCGGTCCAGCTTGAGGAACTGCGGCTGGAAGTGCGCCAGCAGCTGGAACGAATCCAGGCCCGAACCGAACTGCTCCAGCCCGATCCGGCAGCCCAGCGGCGCCACGTCGGCCAGGAACTGCTGCGCGTTGCGCAGGTGGGTGAACACCTTCGCTTCCGGCGCGTGCAGCCACAGCCGCTCGCCCGGTACCCCGTGCGCCTGCAGCTCGCGGCGGATGGTGGCCACCATCTGCGGGTCGTTGAACGACTCCGGCGTGATCTTCACCATCATGTGCGTGGCATGGCCGGCGCGCTCGCGCTCGCCCAGCACGCTGATCGCGTGCGCCACCACCCAGCGGTTGATGTCCGCCAGCAGCCCGTGCTCCTCGGCGATGCCCAGGAAGGCGGTCGGGCTGAGCAGCTCGCCGTTGTTGTCCAGGCGCAGGTACGCCTCGTACAGCTCCAGCGCCTCGCCGCCCAGGTTCAGCACCGGCTGGTAGTGCAGCTGGAAGCCGTCGCCGGCCAGTGCCTCGTTGATCCGGGCCACCCAGCGCTGGATGCGTTCCTCTTCCACGCGGTCCACTGCCGCCGGATCGAAGATGCGGCTGGTGTTGCCCAGCTCCGATGCGGCCTGCTGGCATTCGGTGGCGCGCGCCAGCACCTGGCCGATGCTCGCGATCTTCTCGCCCACCTGCACGCCGCCGATGCTCACCGTGACGGTGGCCGAACGCTCGCCGATGCTGAACACCTGCGCCGCGAAGGCCTCGCGGATCCGGTCCGCCAGTGCCTCGGTGTGCGCGAACGCACCTTCGGTCAGCACTGCCAGGCTGTGTTCGCCGAAGCGGGCCACCTGCGCGGTGTCGCCGACCGTGTCGGCCAGCACCCGTGCCAGCGCCGCGATCAACGCATCGGCCGAGTCCAGCCCGATATCCGGCAGCAGGCGTGCGTAGTGGTCCGGTTCGACCAGCAGCAGGCCGAACCGGCCCTCGCTGCGGCCGGCCTGGGCCACCGCGTTTTCCACGTGCAGCATGAAGGTCTGGCGGTTGAGCAGGCCGGTGACCTGGTCGCGCTGGCGCAGGTCCTCGACCTCGCGGGCCAGCTCCGGGTCGAATTCCATGCGGCGGCGGAACACCACCTGCAGGCAGCTTTCGCCCTCATAAGTGGCCGGGGTGAATTCCATCGTGGCGGCGAATACCGCCCCGTCCTGGTTGCGCGCGTCCACCTGGTACTGCGGCGGCGGCGCCTCGCCCTTGCTGAGCGACTTGAGCAGCTGCTTGAAGCCGTCCACGTGCTGCGGGGCGACCATGTCCAGCAGCGAAATGCCTTCCACGTCGTCGAACGATTCGAACCCGAACATCTCCAGGTACGCCTCATTGGCGCGGATGTGCATGCCTTCATGGACGTAGGCGATCGGGTCGCGCGAGGAGGAGATCAGCGCGTCGCAGCGGCGCTCGGTCTCGCGCATCTGCGCCTCGATGCGGCGCAGGCCACGGCGTGCGTGCAGGTCGGTCCACTCGTTGCGCACCACCGCCAGCAGGTGCTCGGGGCGGCTGCGCAGGGCCACCGCACGGATGCCGTTGGCACTGGCTTCCACCCATTCGGATTCGTTGATGGTCTCGGCCAGCAGGATCATCGGAATGTCCTTGCCGCTGGCCGCGATCTGCTGGGTCACCTGCAGCAGCGGGATGCTCTGCGCTGGCGCGGCCAGCACCAGGTCGATCGGCTGGCCGCCGATGATCTGGCCCAGCTCCTCGGCGTTCTGCGGGCGCGCCGGGCGCACGGCAATGCCGCTGTTGCGCAGCATGCTGACGATGGTTTCGGCGTTCTCGCCGCTGTCATCCACGATCAGCAGGCGGACGGTGATGTCATTCGCGTTCTGCATTCACTACTCCCCGGACTGCAAACTTGATACACGATGCATGTGACTTCGTCCATGCCGGCGGCGGGCGCCGATCACGGAATGAAAGGACGGCTACACGACCTGGCCGGCGGCATGGCCGCTGGCCCAGGCCCACTGGAAGTTGTATCCCCCCAGCCAGCCGGTGACATCCAGCACTTCGCCGACGAAGTGCAGGCCCGGCACCCGTTGCGATTCAAAGGTACTGGACGACACCTTGCGGGTATCCACGCCCCCCAGCGTGACCTCGGCGGTACGGTACCCTTCGGTGCCGCTGGCCACCAGTGGGAAATCCTGCAGCAGGGCGGCGGCCTGGCGCAGCTCGCGCTCGTCGATCTGGCGCACCGGGCGGTCCGGCAGCCAGTGTTCGCACAGGCGCAGCGCCAGCCGGCGCGGCAGGACCTCGGACAGTACCGTGCGCAGCTCGGCCGCACCCCGGTCGCGTTTCATCGTGCGCAGCCAGTCTTCGGCGTCCTGGCCTGGCAGCAGGTCCAGGCGCAGGTCGTCGCCGGGCTGCCAGAACGAGGAAATCTGCAGGATCGCCGGACCGCTGATGCCGCGATGGGTGATCAGCATCGAGTTGCGGAACTCCACGTCGTTGCAACGCGCCGCGATCGGCAGCGCGACCCCGCTGAGGTCGTGGAAGCGCTCCTGGTGCTTGCCGCTCAGGGTCAGCGGCACCAGCCCGGCGCGGGTCGGCAGCACCTCGTGGCCGAACTGGCGGGCCAGCTCATAGCCGAAGCCGGTGGCGCCCAGGCTGGGAATGGACAGCCCGCCGGTGGCGACCACCAGCGAGGCGGCATGGAAGCGGCCCTGCGCGGTCTGCACGTGGAAGCCGTCCGCGCCGCGCTCGACCTTCTCCACCGCGCAGTCGGTGCGGATCTGCGCGCCGGCGGCGGTGCATTCGTCCACCAGCATGCGCACGATCTGCTTGGACGAGATGTCGCAGAACAGCTGGCCCAGTTCCTTTTCGTGGTACGCGATGCCGTGCCGCTCGACCATGTCGATGAAGTCCCACGGCGTGTAGCGCGCCAGCGCGGACTTGCAGAAGTGCGGGTTGGCCGACAGGAAGTTGGCCGGGGTGGTGCCGGTGTTGGTGAAGTTGCAGCGGCCACCGCCGGACATCAGGATCTTCTTGCCGACCTTGTTGGCGTGGTCGATCACCTGCACCATGCGCCCGCGCCGGCCGGCGGTGAGCGCGCACATCAGCCCGGCAGCGCCGGCACCGATCACCAGGACATCGCAGCGGATCGTACTCATCGGCGCGCGATCAGGCCTGCGGCTTGCGCTTGCGCCAGGTCGGGGTGACCGTCAGGTGTGCCTTGTCGGACATCAGCTGGACTTCCCCGTCTTCGATGATCACGCTCCAGGTCATGGTGCGCTCGATCAGCTTGCCCCACTCGGTGACGAAGTCACCCGGCAGGTCCATGACCTCAAGCGACGACAGCTTGTTCAGCGCTGCGCCATTGCGCTTCCACCAGGTGTCGGTGAGATTGCTGCTGCCAAACATCACCAGCTGCACTGCGCGGGCGCGGCCACTGGCCTTGCGCAGGCGCGATTCGTCGGGTTGCCCCACTTCGATCCACTGCTCGATCTCGCCGGTGTAGTCGCGGCGCCACAGGTCGGGCTCGTCGTCCACGCTCAATCCGCGGCCGAACTCCAGGCGCTCGTCGGCGTTCAGCGCGAAGGCCAGCAGCCGCACCATCAGGCGCTCGTCGTTCTCGGACGGGTGCTGGGCCAGGGTCAGGTTATGGGTGGCGTAGTAGCCGCGATCCATGTCGCTGATCTGAAGTTCGGCCTTGCGGATGGTGGCGGTGAGGGCCATGGGGGTACCGTAAACAAAGAGCGCCATGATAATGCGTGGGGTATGCACCCGTCCGATCCGATTACCGGCCACGTTGCCGCCAGCCGCCTGCAGTTGCCCCCGGGCGACTGGAGCTGCCTGTTGGAGGGGCTGTGCGCGCGGTTCCCGCGCATCGACCGCGGCCAATGGCAGGACCGGTTCGCGCGCGGCCGGGTGCGAGATGCGCAGGGCAGGGCGCTGGCGGCCGACCACCCCTGGCAGGTGGGGCTGGAGATCCACTACTTCCGTGAAGTAGTCGACGAGCTGGTGATCCCGTTCCAGGAGGCGATCCTGCATGTGGACGCGCACCTGCTGGTGGCCGACAAGCCGCACTTCCTGCCGGTGACCCCGGCCGGCGGGTACGTGCAGCAGACCCTGCTGGCCCGGCTGGTGGCGCGGACCGGCAATCCCGACCTGGTGCCCCTGCATCGGCTGGACCGGCTGACGGCGGGGCTGGTGCTGTTCTCTACGCGGCCTGGGACGCGCGATGCGTACCAGCGGCTGTTTCGTGAGCGGCGCATCGTGAAGGCCTATGAGGCCATTGCGCCGGCGCTGCCCGGACAGGCCTTCCCGCTGGAGCGGCACAGCCGCCTGGTGCCGGGCGAGCCGTTCTTCCGCATGGCCGAGGCCCCGGGCGAGCCGAATGCGCGGACCCGGATCGAGGTGATCGACGGAGAGGGGCCGTGGTGGCGCTATCGGCTGCACCCCGAAACCGGCCGCAAGCACCAGCTGCGCGTGCATATGGCCGCGCTGGGGGCGCCGATCCGGGGGGATGACCTGTATCCGGAGCTGAATACGGCCGGGCAGGGCGATGCGGCACCGGCGCTTCAGCTGCTGGCGAAGGCCCTGGCGTTCGAAGACCCGCTGACGGGAGAATCCAGACAATTCAGAAGCCAGCTGGCGCTTGGGCGGTAGAGCCACGCCCTGCGTGGGTGGTGGCGCCGGAACGAGGGGCAGCCACGCAGGGCGTGGCTCTACGGCAGATCTGCCCCGTTCCTTAGCCTCTGCCTGCCTGCCGTTTGGCTGCAATTAAGGCGGAAAATACATGAATAGGCCGTAGGAATTCGTGTAGCATTCCCCAATCCCTTGTCCTGTCAGGCGGGAGGGGGGAGGTGGCTGAATAACCCAGCTATCGCTTTTTCGGTAAAAGACGCGTATCGTCCCCCACACTGTGTTTGCTAGGGTCACCGTGAATCGTGGCCTGATGCGGTTGATCTCACGATCCGCTCATCGATCCGCTTTACCAACGCCTGCAACTCAGTCTCGGCTCCGGAAATCCGGTGGTCGCGATTATTTCAACTTATGTTTCAGGAGTTAGTTACATGTCTGATCGTCAGAGCGGTACCGTCAAGTGGTTCAACGATGCCAAGGGCTTCGGCTTCATCACCCCGGAAAGCGGCCCGGACCTGTTCGTGCACTTCCGTGCCATCCAGGGCACCGGCTTCAAGTCGCTGCAGGAAGGCCAGAAGGTGACCTTCGTCGCCGTGCAGGGCCAGAAGGGCATGCAGGCTGACCAGGTGCAGGCCGCCTAATAGGCGCCTGCCACCGCAAGGTGCCAGGAACGCCGGAAGCGAAAGCTTCCGGCGTTTTTTATTGGGGGTAGCATGGGCGTTTGCCCCCTGCGGACCTGTCGATGATCAAGGTGCACCATCTGGACCACTCGCGCTCCCAGCGCGTGCTGTGGATGCTTGAAGAGCTGAACCTGCCGTACCAGCTGGTTACCTACCAGCGCGACCCGAAGACCTGGCTGGCGCCGCAGGCGCTGCGCGACATCCATCCGCTGGGCAAATCGCCCGTGCTGCAGGACGATGCCCTGGTCCTGGCCGAATCCGGCGCGATCCTGGAATACCTCGCCGACCGCTACGACAGTGGCCGCCAGTTGTCGCCCGAGCCGATGCCGGCGCAGGCCGCCGAGCGCGTGCGCTACCGCTACTGGATGCATTACGCCGAAGGATCGGCGATGCCGCCCTTGCTGATGAGCCTGGTGTTCGCGCGCGTACGCAAGGCGCCGATGCCGTTTTTCGCCAAGCCGATCGCGCGCGGGATTGCCGACAAGGTGATGAAGGGCTTCGTAGGCCCGCAGTTGAAGCTGCACCTGGACTGGATGGAGCGCGAACTGGGCGGCTCGCCCTGGTTCGCCGGCGAGCGCTTCACGGCCGCCGACATCCAGATGAGCTTCCCGATCCAGGCCGCTGCCTCGCGCGCGGGCAGCATGGAGCGCTACCCGAAACTGCAGGCCTTCCTGGCCCGGATCGCGCAGCGACCCGCGTTCCAGCGTGCCGTGGAGCGCGGTGGTCCGCTCGACCTTGGGGCAGGCGCGGCCTGAGCTTGCAGGGGCGTGCCGGCGCCCCCACCTTGTCGTGATGAGCACTGAACCGCTGCGCTTCGATAACCGATTCATCCGCGACCTGCCCGGCGACGACGAAACCGGCCCCCGCGTGCGCGAAGTGCGCGGCGCGGCGTGGTCGGCGGTGATGCCGACGCCCGTGGCCGCGCCTACGCTGCTGGCGTACTCGCCTGGACTGGCCGCGCAGCTTGGACTGGATCAGGCGCTGCTGGACAGCCCGGATTTCCCCCGCGTGTTCGGCGGCAACGCCCTGTATGAAGGCATGCAGCCCTGGGCCGCCAACTACGGTGGCCACCAGTTCGGGCACTGGGCCGGCCAGCTCGGCGACGGTCGCGCCATCTCGCTGGGCGAGCTGGTGGCGCCGGAGGGGGCGCGCTGGGAGCTGCAACTGAAAGGGGCGGGGCGCACACCTTACTCGCGCGGGGCTGATGGCCGTGCCGTGCTGCGCTCGTCGATCCGCGAATTCCTGTGCAGCGAGGCGATGCATCACCTCGGGGTGCCGACCACGCGCGCGCTCAGCCTGGTGGCCACGGGTGACAGCGTGGTGCGCGACATGTTCTACGACGGCCATCCTGAAGCGGAACCGGGCGCGGTGGTGTGCCGGGTTGCGCCCTCGTTCCTGCGCTTTGGCAGCTTCGAACTGCCGGCGTCGCGCGGTGACGTGACGTTGCTGCGGCAGTTGGTCGACCTGTGCATCGCGCGCGATTTTCCCGAACTGGTCGATGCCGGCGAACAACGGTACGCCGCCTGGTTCGCGCAGGTCTGCGAGCGCACGGCGGTACTGATGGCGCACTGGATGCGGGTCGGTTTCGTGCATGGGGTGATGAACACCGACAACCTCTCCATCCTCGGCCTCACCATCGATTACGGTCCGTATGGCTGGGTGGACGACTACGATCCCGACTGGACCCCCAACACCACCGATGCGCAGGGCCGGCGTTACCGCTTCGGCACCCAGCCGCAGGTGGCGTACTGGAACCTGACCCGGCTGGCGCAGGCGCTGTCGCCGCTGTTCGAGGACGTCACCCCGCTGCACGATGGCCTGGCGCGTTTCCAGTCCGTGCATGCGCGTTGCGAGCGTGATGACATCGCCGCCAAGCTGGGCCTCGACCAGTGCCGGGATGCGGACCTGGCGTTGATGGCCGACTGGCTGACGCTCCTGCACGACGGCGAGATGGACATGACGCTCGCGTTCCGTGGCCTGATGGAACTCGATCCGCAGGCGCCCCGGCTCGCCGTGCTGGAAGCGGCGTTCTACAGCGAGGCACGGCGTGACGCCGTGCTGCCCGCGCTCGAGCAGTGGCTGCAACGGTACGCGGCCAGGCTGCAGGCCGATACGCTCGAACCGGTGCAGCGCCGGCAGCGGATGGCCGCGGCCAATCCGCTGTACGTGCTGCGCAACTGGCTGGCGCAGGAAGCCATCGAGCTGGCGGAGCAGGGCGACCTCAGTGGCGTGCACACGCTGCAGGAGGTCCTGCGTCGTCCGTATGAGGCGCAGCCCGGTCGTGAACACTACGCCGCCAAGCGGCCGGAGTGGGCGCGCGACAAGGCCGGCTGCTCGATGCTGTCCTGCAGTTCATGAGGCCGGGTTACCCTATGCCACCCATTCGCTGTCTCCCGCCATGACCGATCTTCCCGCCACGCCCGCCTGGGCCGGCCGCCTGCGCGACGTCGCTGATTTCCCCAAGCCGGGCATCCTGTTCAAGGACATCATGCCGCTGCTGGCCAACGGCGATGATTTCGCCGCCGCCATCGATGCGATGGTCGCGCCGTGGCGTGAGGCACGGCTGGATGCGGTGATGGGCATCGAGTCGCGCGGCTTCATCCTTGGCGCGGCGATGGCCCGCGTGCTGGGCGTGGGCTTCGTGCCCGTGCGCAAGCCGGGCAAGCTGCCCGGCCGCACGCTGAAACAGGACTACACGCTGGAATACCGCACCGACAGCATCGAAGTGCATGCCGATGCATTGCCCGCCGGCGCGCGTGTACTGGTGGTGGATGACGTGCTCGCCACCGGTGGCACGCTGCTGGCAGCGCTGTCGCTGGCCAGGCAGCTGCAGGTCGAGGTGCTCGGCGCCGCCGTGCTGGTCGAACTGGCCGGCCTGGGCGGCCGCGAACGCTGGACCAGCGATGTGCCGCTGGTCGCGAACCTGGTGTATTGACCACGCAGGACACGCATGGCGTGTCCCTGCCATTACATCCTGCGTACGCGGAAACGCCGGCCCTTGATCTTGCCGGCTTCCAGGCGGGCGATCGCCTTGCCCACGTGTTCGCGGGCGATCGCCACGTAGGAACGGGTGGCGTAGATGTCGATCTTGCCGATCACCTTGGCCGACAGCCCGGCATCGCCGGTCAATGCACCCAGGATGTCGCCCGGACGCAGCTTGTCGGTCTTGCCGCCGTCGATGCGCAGCGTCTCCATCGCCGCCTGCGGCAGGACCGCCGGGCGCGCGGTGGCCAGCGGGGTCTTCTGCCAGTCCAGCGGCTTGCCTTGGGCCGCTTCCAGCGCGTCGGCGCGGTTGCGCTCGCGGTGGGTCACCAGGCTGATCGCCAGGCCGGTGGCGCCGGCGCGGCCGGTGCGGCCCACGCGGTGCTCGTAGGTTTCAATGTCGGTGGGCAGCTCGTAATTAATTACCGCCGCCAGGTCCTGCACGTCCAGCCCGCGCGCGGCCACGTCGCTGGCCACCAGCACGTTGCAGCTGCGGTTGGCGAAGCGCACCAGCACTTCATCACGGTCGCGCTGTTCCATCTCGCCATGCAGCGGCAGTGCGGAGAAGCCGAACTGCTGCAGCGACACGGCTACGTCATCCACGTCGCGGCGGGTGTTGCAGAACACCACGGTCGATTCCGGCGTGTACTTCAGCAGCAGGCCGGCCAGCGCCTTCTGCTTGCTGGCCAGGTCCACTTCGCAGAACAGGTGGCGGATCGCCGGGGCGTGGTCGGCGCCTTCCACGGTCACTTCCACCGGATCGCGCAGCAGCACGCGCGCGATCTCGCGGATCTCGTCGGGGTAGGTGGCCGAGAACAGCAGCGTCTGGCGGTCCTTGCTGGTGCGCCCGGCAATTTCGCGGATCGGTTCTTCAAAGCCCATGTCGAGCATGCGGTCGGCTTCGTCCAGCACCAGCGTGGTCACCCCGCCCAGCTTCAGGGCGCGCTTGCGGCCCAGTTCCTGGATGCGTCCGGGCGTGCCCACCACCACGTGCGGGTCGTGCGCTTCCAGCGACGCCAGCTGCGGCGCCAGCGGCATGCCGCCGGTCAGCACCACCAGCTTGAGGTTGGGAATGCCGGTGGCCAGCTTGCGGATCTGCTTGCCGACCTGGTCGGCCAGTTCGCGGGTGGGGCACAGCACCAGCGCCTGCGCGCGGATCACCGCCGGGTCCAGGGCCTGCAGCAGGCCGAGCCCGAACGCGGCGGTCTTGCCGCTGCCGGTGGGCGCCTGGGCGATCAGGTCGCGACGGGCGAGGATGGCCGGCAGCGCCTGCGCCTGCACGGGAGTCATCTGGGTATAGCCCAGCGCGTCGATGCCCGCCGCCAGCGAGGCCGACAGGGGCAGTTCGGAGAATTCGTTCATGCCACATTCTACCCGTTGCGCCGGCCCGCCGCCGCCGCCACGACCAACGGTCGTGGCCTACCGGATTGCTCGGTATCGCCGCCGCCACGACCAACGGTCGTGGCCTACCGGATTGCCCGGGATCGCCCCCGCCACTGTCGATGGTATCTGCGTCATTCCAGCCGTCGGGGTAGGGCACGACCGTTGGTCGTGCCTAGCCGATCAGCCGGTGAACCCCGAGGTTGATCGCCAACCCACCGCCCAGCAGCCAGCCAAACAGCAGCAGCGCCAGCAGCAATGGCTTCGGCCCGGCCCGGCGCAGGGCGGAGACGTGGGTGGTCAGGCCCAGCGCGGCCATGGCCATGGCCAGCAGCACGGTATCCACCTCGATGGCCGCCCCGACCACGGCGGGCGGCAGCAGGTGCAGTGAGTTGATGCCCGCCACCGCCACGAACCCGAACGCAAACCACGGCACCACGATCTTCGCCCGTGCCACGCCGGGCTGCGCCGCACGGCCACGGGCCAGCAGCAGCGACAGCGCCACCAGGAACGGGGCCAGCATCATCACCCGCACCATCTTGGCGATCACGGCGGTATCGGCGGCGCCTTCGCTGACCGCGCGCCCGGCCGCCACCACCTGGGCTACTTCATGCACGGTCGAGCCGGTGAACACCCCATAGGCCTGTTCCCCCAGCGGCAGCCAGGCGTGCTCCAGGTTGAGCTGGTACAGCGCCGGATACAGGAACATCGCCAGCGTGCCGAACACCACCACAGTGGACACCGCCACGGTGGCCTGCTCGGCGCGACCCCGCACCACCGGTTCGGCGGCCATCACTGCGGCTGCCCCGCAGATCGCGCTGCCGGCGCCGATCAACATCGCGGTATCGCGGTCGATCCCGAACCAGCGGGTGCCGGCCCACCACGCCAGCCCGAAGGTGCTGGCCAGCACCAGTGCGTCGATCAGGATGCCGCCGGCACCGACCTGGCCGATGTCCTGGAAGGTCAGGCGCATGCCGTACAGGACGATGCCGGCCCGCAGCAGCCAGTGCTTGGCGACGCCCACGCCCTCTGCCGACGAGGCCGCCAGGTGCGGGTAAACGGTGTTGCCCACGGCGATGCCCAGCACGATCGCCAGGGTCAGCGCGCTGATGCCGTGCGCCTGCAGCCACGGCACGGACGACAGAGCGATGGCCGCCGTCGCCAGGCCGGCGGTCAGCAGCAGGCCGGGCGCGCGACCGCGCCAGCGTTGGAGGGCGCCCGGGATGGGCAGGCTTGCAGGGGAAGGAGTCACGGCGCGTTCTCGTCGAAACAGGACGACAGCGTGCGCTTGACCGATCAACTGGTAAAACGCATTCTCATCGTTGGATCAACCTATAAAGGTGGTTAATGCCCGATGCGCCTGACGCTCCGCCAATGGCAGGTGTTCGTGAGCGTGGCCGATGCCGGTTCCACCGCTGCGGCGGGCGCCCAGCTCCAGCTGTCGCAGTCGGCCACCAGCGCCGCCCTCAACGAACTGGAAGGGCAGTTGCCCGCACCGCTGTTCGACCGGATCGGGCGCCGGCTGGTACTCAACGCCACCGGGCGTGCACTGCTTGACCCGGCGCGTGCGCTGCTGGTGGCGGCGATGGAGTTGGAACGGCAGGCCGGGGCAGGGCAGGCGCACGCGGCCGGCACACTGCCCCTGCAGTTGCGGATAGGCGCCAGCACCACCATCGGCAATTACCTGCTGCCCACCCGGGTGGCCTCCCTGCTGGCGGCCAACCCGCAGGCCCAGGTGGACCTGCGGATCGGCAACAGCGCCGACGTGGTGGCGGCCGTGCAGCGGCTGGAGGTCGACCTGGGCCTGATCGAGGGCCCATGCCACGAAAGTGGCCTGGAGGTGTTGCCGTGGCAGCGCGATGCCCTGGTGATCGTGGCGGCTGCGGCCTCGCCGTTGCCCGATACGGTGGACGTGGCTGCCCTGGCCGCGGCGCGCTGGCTGCTGCGCGAACCCGGTTCGGGCACCCGCGAGGCCGTTGAACAGGCCCTGCTGCCGCACCTGCACCACTTCGGGCGCGCCATGCAGCTGGGCAGCACCGAGGCAATCAAACAGGCGGCGGCGGCGGGGTTGGGCCTGGCCTGCCTGTCCAGGCACGCGGTGGCCGACCTGGTCGCGCTGGGCAGCCTGCGGATCCTGCAGACCCCACTGCCGCCCCTGTCGCGCCAGCTCTGGGTGGTCCACCACCCGGGCAAGCGGGTGCCGGCGGAACTGGCCGTACTGCTGGAGCTGCCGGCATCCGCTTTTGCGTCCGGCTGAGCGACGCCGCAGGCCGCCAGCCCGTACAATGGCGGGATGCCTCTGATTACTCTGCAAAACGTCGACTTCAGCGTCGGCGGCCCGCTGTTGCTGGAAAAAGCCGAACTGTCGATCGAGCCGGGCGAACGCATCGCCCTGATCGGCCGCAACGGCGCCGGCAAATCCACCCTGCTCAAGTTGCTGTCCGGCGACCACAAGCCCGACGACGGAGAAGTGCGCGTACAGCAGGGGGTGCGCATCACCCGGCTGGAGCAGGAAGTGCCGCACGGCGCGGCCGGCAGCGTGTTCGACGTGGTCGCCGATGGCCTGGGCGAGCTGGGCCAGTGGCTGGCGGAATTCCACCACCTGAGCGTGGCCGACGAGTTCGATGGCGATGCGCTGTCGGCGGTGCAGGCCAAGATCGATGCCGCCAACGGCTGGGGCCTGGACCAGCGCGTGAGCGAAACGCTGACCAAGCTCGACCTGGACGGCGATGCCGAGTTCGCGCGCCTGTCCGGCGGCATGAAGCGCCGCGTGCTGCTCGGCCGCGCGCTGGTGTCCGCGCCGGACCTGCTGCTGCTCGACGAACCGACCAACCACCTCGACATCGAAGCCATCGACTGGCTGGAAATGTTCCTCAAGAACTGGAACGGCAGCGTGGTGTTCGTCACCCATGACCGCCGCTTCCTGCGTGCGCTGGCCACCCGCATCGTCGAGATCGACCGCGGCCAGGTCACCAGCTGGCCGGGCGACTGGGCCAACTACGAACGCCGCCGCGAAGAGCGCTTGAATGCGCAGGCGCAGGAAAACGCGCGCTTCGACAAGATGCTGGCGCAGGAAGAAGTCTGGATCCGCCAGGGCATCAAGGCCCGCCGCACCCGCGACGAAGGCCGCGTGCGCCGCCTGAAGGCGATGCGCAGCGAACGTTCGCAGCGCCGTGAACTCGGTGGCAACGTGCGCATGGAAGCCTCGCAGGCGGAGAATTCCGGCAAGAAGGTCATCGACGTCAAGGACATCTCGTTCGCCTTCGGCGATCGGGTGATGGTCAAGGACTTCAGCACCACCATCCTGCGCGGCGACCGGATCGGCCTGATCGGCCCCAACGGCAGCGGCAAGACCACGCTGCTCAAGCTGCTGCTGGGTGACCTGGCGCCGGACAGCGGCGAAGTGCGCGCCGGCACCAACCTGCAGATCGCGTACTTCGACCAGTACCGTTCGGTCCTGCGCGAAGACTGGACCGCGATCGAGAACGTGGCCGAAGGCCGCGATTTCCTCGAGGTCAACGGCAAGCGCAAGCACGTGCATGCATACCTGCAGGATTTCCTGTTCACGCCGGAACGTGCGCGCGCGCCGATCACCCGCCTGTCCGGTGGCGAGCGCAACCGCCTGCTGCTGGCCAAGCTGTTCGCGCAGCCGTCCAACCTGCTGGTGATGGACGAACCGACCAACGATCTCGATGTGGAAACGCTGGAACTGCTCGAAGAGCTGCTCGGCGATTACACCGGCACGCTGCTGCTGGTCAGCCATGACCGTGACTTCCTCGACAACGTGGTGACCTCCACGATGGTGATGGAAGGCGACGGCGTGGTCGGCGAGTACGTCGGCGGCTACACCGACTGGCAGCGCCATGTGGCGCGCGTGGAAGCGGCTGCTGCCGCCGCGCCGGCAGCGGTTGCCACGCCGCGCGCCGCTACGGCACCGGCACCGGTGGCCAGCGCCGAACCCGCCGCGCCCAAGCGCAAGCTCAGCTACAAGGACGCGCGCGAGCTGGAACAGCTGCCGCTGAAGATCGAAACGCTGGAGAAGGACGTCGAGGGCCTGACCGCCGCGATGAACGACCCGGCGTTCTACCAGCGCAGCGCGGCCGACATGGCCGCACACACCCAGAAGCTGGGTGCGGTGCAGGCCGAACTGGATGCCGCCTACGCGCGATGGGAAGAGCTGGACGCCTGATTTTGGCTTCGGATGGGTTAAACGTCGGCCCCATTGTTGGGGTCGGCGTTGGAATGCCTTCGGATGGATGTGCCGCGCTGCGCGCGGTTGACACGCATGGCGTGTCCCTACGAACTCTTACGTGCGCAGGACGATGGTGTTTTTCGCGTAGCGACACGCCATGCGTGTCCCACGTAACGCGTGGGATCACGCACAGCGTGCAACCATCATTTCACCCCGTGCAGGTCCCGCAACTGGCTCGGCCGGCTGCCGAAATACGCGGCCAGGTCGGCAATATCCTGGTCGCTCAGGTCGGTGGCCTGTGCGGTCATCAGAGGATGCTGGCGGTCGCCGGCGCGGTAGGCCTGCAGGGCGTGGGCCAGGTAATCGCCGTACTGCCCACCCAGTTTCGGGTAGGTCGGGTCGATCGGCTGGTTGCCGTCGGCACCGTGGCAGTCGATGCAGCTCTGCCCGGTCGCTTTGCCTTTGACCTTGGCCCGCGCCTCACCGGCGGCGATGCGGCCCGCCGGCAGGCCGGCGGAGGAGCCTGACCCGTGCTCGCCACTGGCGTGGCCCGGGTCGGCGGCGGAATCTGCGCTGTTTTCCACCTGCGACTGCGAACAGGCAGCCAGCAGCAGGGCAACGGACAGGGCGATGGCGTGACGCTTGAAGGGCGTGGCTTTCGTCATGAGCGCGCTTATTTGACGGTGGACAGGTAAACAGCGAGATCGGCGATCTCCTGTTCAGAGAAACTCATGGACTGCGCCTGCATCGTCGGATGCCGGCGCTTGCCGTGGCGGTACTCGCTCAGCGCCTGGCTGAGGTACTGCTGGGTCTGCCCACCGATCTTGGGCACCCGATAGCTGGGATACGCGTTCTTGTACCCGGTGATGCCGTGGCACCCCTGGCAGGTGTAGGCCAGTACGCGGCCATTGTCGAAGCTGCCGGTCAGGGCAGGCGGGGCGGCGGGCGCGGCTGCCGGGGCAGCGGCGGGTGACGCGGGTACGGCAGGAGCAGGTGCGGCCTGGGCGGCAACCCCGAAGGGCAGGAGGACGGCCAGAGCAAGACAAGCGGCGAGCGGCTGCGGGCGCATGATGTCGTTTCCGGTATACGGGTTCTGGTCGTTCCGGCGTGGGGTACGGAACTGACCCGAGTATAGCCTGCGTTTTCATCTAGCTGAAACCGGGGCCGGCCGACGGGCGGCCGCAGGTCACCATGACCTTTGGGATATGGTGTAGTCGTGACGTGGTGCATTACTTTGCTACCACACCTGCCCACGCATCCTTCAGGGACACGACGATGTTGCGAATCTCTCTTCTGCCCGGCCGCACCGGAACCTGCGCCGCGGCGCTGCTGATCACTACGACCCTGCTGCTGGGCGGTTGCGGCGCGGGTGGCCCCGCCGGCGATGCCGCGGCGGCCGAAAAGGATCCCAAGGCCGAAAAAGCCCCCGACGCCGTCCCGGTGGAGGCGGTGGCGGCCAGCCGCCGTGCGGTTGCCGCCAGTTACACCGGCACCGCCGCGCTGGAAGCGCGCGCCGAATCGCAGGTGGTGGCAAAGACGTCAGGCGTGGCCCTGGCGGTGATGGTCGAAGAAGGCCAGCAGGTCCGCGCCGGGCAGCCGCTGGTGCGGCTGGACCCGGATCGCGCACGGCTGGCCGTGGCCCAGAGCGAAGCGCAGATGCGCAAGCTGGAAAACAGCTTCCAGCGCGCCCAGAAGCTGGTGGGCCAGCAGATGGTCAGCGCCGCCGACGTCGACCAGTTGCGCTTCGACCTGGAAAACGCCCGCGCGCAATACCGCCTGGCGACCCTCGAACTGTCCTACACCACCGTGGTGGCACCGATCTCCGGCGTGATCGCATCGCGCTCGATCAAGACCGGCAACTTCGTGCAGATCAACACGCCGATCTTCCGCATCGTCGACAACTCGCGGCTGGAAGCCACGCTCAACGTACCGGAGCGTGAACTGGCCACGCTGCGTCCCGGCCAGCCGGTGACCCTGGTGGCCGATGCGCTGCCGGGTAAATCCTTCCCCGGCACGGTGGACCGTATTTCCCCGGTGGTCGATGCCGGCAGCGGCACCTTCCGCGTGGTCAGCGGCTTCGGCGAAGATGCCGCCGGCCTGCAGCCGGGTATGTTCGGGCGTATCCGCATCGACTACGACCAGCGCGCCGACGCGCTGGTGGTGCCGCGCCTGGCGCTGCTCGACGACGGCGACCCGGCCGTGTTCCGCGTGCGTGGCGGCAAGGTCGCCCGCGTGCCGGTCAAGCTGGGCTACGCCGAAGGCCCGTGGGTGGAAATCCGCGATGGCCTGGCGGTGGGCGACAAGGTGGTGACGGCCGGCAAGGTCGCCCTGCGCGATGGCACCGCCGTGCAGGTGATCGGCGACAAGCCGGCCACCGCGGTGGCCAGCAAGGCCGCCCCGGCCAAGGCGGAGACCCGTCAATGAGTTCGGCCGGCCACGACCACGGCAACGAACCGCGGCCGGGCGAAGGCCCGGCGGCGCCTGGCGGCGGCCTGGTGGAATTCGCCACCCGCCGCCGCGTCACCATCTTCATGTTCATGATCACCCTGGTGCTGTTCGGCCTGATCGCGCTGGGCAACCTCAAGGTCAACCTGCTGCCGGACCTGAGCTATCCGACGTTGACCGTGCGCACCGAATACACCGGCGCGGCACCGACCGAGATCGAAACGCTGATCACCGAACCGGTCGAAGAGGCCGTGGGCGTGGTCAAGAACCTGCGCAAGCTCAAGTCGATCTCGCGCACCGGGCAGAGCGACGTGGTGCTGGAGTTCGCCTGGGGCACCAACATGGACCAGGCCAGCCTGGAGGTGCGCGACAAGATGGAAGCGCTGAACCTGCCACTGGAGGCCAAGGCCCCGGTGCTGCTGCGCTTCAATCCGTCCACCGCGCCGATCATGCGCCTGGTGATCGCGGCCAAGGACGACCCGGCCAGCGATGCCGACGCCGTGCGCCAGCTCACCGCGCTGCGCCGCTATGCCGATGAAGACCTGAAGAAGAAGCTCGAACCGGTGGCCGGGGTGGCGGCGGTGAAGGTGGGCGGTGGCCTGGAAGATGAAATCCAGGTCGACATCGACCAGCAGAAGCTGGCCCAGCTCAACCTGCCGATCGATACCGTCATCAAGCGGTTGAAGGAAGAGAACATCAACATTTCCGGTGGGCGCCTGGAGGAAGGCTCGCAGCGCTTCCTGGTGCGCACCGTCAACCAGTTCGCCGACCTGGAAGACATCCGCAACCTGCTGGTGACCACCCAGGGCAGCAACGGCAGCGCTGCCGACGCGGCCATGCAGCAGATGTTCGCCATCGCCGCCTCGACCGGTTCGGATGCTGCGGTCGCCGCCGCGTCGGCCGCGCAGAGCGCCTCCAGCAGCAGCTCCACCACCGTGGCCAACGGCGTGCCGGTGCGGCTGAAGGACGTGGCCACGGTGCGCCAGGGCTTCAAGGAACGCGAAGCGATCATCCGCCTGGGCGGCCGCGAAGCGGTGGAACTGGCCATCTACAAGGAAGGCGATGCCAACACGGTGGCCACCGCCGAAGCACTGCGCGCCAAGCTGGAGCAGATCAAGGCGCAGATTCCCGGTGATGCCGAACTGACCACCATCGAAGACCAGTCGCGCTTCATCGAGCACGCCATCAGCGACGTCAAGAAAGACGCAGTGATCGGCGGCCTGCTGGCCATCCTGATCATCTTCCTGTTCCTGCGCGATGGCTGGAGCACGTTCGTGATCAGCCTGTCGCTGCCGGTCTCGATCATCACCACGTTCTTCTTCATGGGCCAGCTTGGGCTGAGCTTGAACGTGATGTCGCTGGGCGGGCTGGCGCTTGCCACCGGCCTGGTGGTGGACGATTCCATCGTGGTGCTGGAAAGCATTGCCAAGGCGCGCGAGCGCGGCCTGGGCATCCTGCAGGCGGCCATCACCGGTACCCGCGAAGTGAGCATGGCCGTGGTGGCGTCGACCCTGACCACCATCGCGGTGTTCCTGCCGCTGGTGTTCGTCGATGGCATCGCCGGCCAGCTGTTCCGCGACCAGGCGCTGACCGTGGCGATCGCCATCGCGATCTCGCTGCTGGTGGCGATGACCCTGATCCCGATGCTGAGCTCGCTCAAGGGCCGCCCGCCGCTGGCGTTCCCGGAAGAGCCCGCGCATGCCGCGTGGCAGCCGCAGCGCCGCTGGCTCAAGCCGGTTGCCGGGGGCCGTCGCGGCTTCGGCGCGCTGGTGCGCTGGACCGTGTTCGGCATCGCGTGGGCCATCGTGCGCGTGTGGCGCCTGCTGGTGGCGGTGATCGGCCCGGTGATGCGCAAGGCCAGCGACCTGGCCATGAAGCCGTATGCCGGCGCCGAGCGCGGTTACCTGCGCCTGCTGCCGAACGCGCTGGCCCACCCGGGCAAAGTGCTGGGCATGGCGGCACTGGCCTTCGTGGCCACGCTGGCCCTGGTGCCGATGCTGGGCGCGGACCTCATTCCGCAGCTGGCCCAGGACCGCTTTGAAATGACCGCCAAGCTGCCGGCCGGCACGCCGCTGAAGCAGACCGATGCGCTGGTGCGCGAACTGCAGCTGGCCCACGCCAAGGACGACAGCATCACCTCCCTGTACGGGGTGAGCGGCAGCGGCACGCGGCTGGATGCCAGCCCGACCGAAAGCGGCGAGAACATCGGCAAGCTCACCGTGGTGATGGCCGATGGCGGCAGCGCCCGCACCGAGGCGGCGATCACCGAGCGCCTGCGCGGTTCGATGCAGGGCCACCCGGGCGTGCAGGTCGACTTCGCGCGGCCGGCATTGTTCAGCTTCTCCACGCCGCTGGAAGTGGAGCTGCGCGGCCAGGACATGGCCACCCTGGAACGTGCCGGCCAGGCGCTGGCCGCCCGGTTGCGCAGCAACCCGCACTACGCCGATGTGAAGTCGACCGTGGAAGAGGGTTTCCCGGAAATCCAGATCCGCTTCGACCAGGAACGCGCCGGTGCGCTGGGCCTGACCACGCGGCAGATCGCCGACGTGGTGGTCAAGAAAGTGCGTGGCGACGTGGCCACGCGCTACAGCTTCCGTGACCGCAAGATCGACGTGCTGGTGCGCGCCCAGGAAGGCGACCGCGCCAGCGTGGAGAGCATCCGCCGGTTGATCGTCAACCCGGGCAGCACGCGCCCGGTGACGCTGGACGCGGTGGCCGACGTGGTGGCCACCAATGGCCCCAGCGAGATCCACCGTGCCGACCAGACCCGCGTGGCGGTGGTGTCGGCCAACCTGCGCGACATCGACCTGGGCGGTGCGGTGCGCGAAGTGCAGGACATGGTGGCCAACGATCCGCTGGGTGCCGGCGTCAGCATGCACATCGGCGGGCAGGGCGAGGAGCTGGCCGAATCGGCGCGCTCGCTGATCTTCGCCTTCGGCCTGGCGATCTTCCTGGTCTACCTGGTGATGGCCTCGCAGTTCGAATCGCTGCTGCATCCGTTCGTCATCCTGTTCACCATTCCGCTGGCGCTGGTCGGCGCGATCCTGGCGCTGATGCTCACCGGCAAGCCGATCTCGGTGGTGGTGTTCATCGGCCTGATCCTGCTGGTGGGGCTGGTGACCAAGAACGCGATCATCCTGATCGACAAGGTCAACCAGCTGCGCGAGGCCGGCGTGGCCAAGCATGAGGCGCTGGTGGAAGGCGCACGCTCGCGCCTGCGCCCGATCATCATGACCACCCTGTGCACGCTGTTCGGCTTCCTGCCGCTGGCGGTGGCGATGGGCGAGGGTGCCGAAGTGCGCGCCCCGATGGCGATCACCGTGATCGGCGGCCTGCTGGTGTCCACGCTGCTCACCCTGCTGGTGATCCCGGTGGTGTACGACCTGCTCGATCGCCGTGGCGATGCCTATTACCGCGAGCGCGGCCGCCATCACCATCGCGGCACTTCCGATGCCCACACCGCCGGCGGTGCGGCACAGGAGCCGGCATGAGCATTGCCGAGTTTTCCATCCGCCGCCCCATCACCACCATCATGTGCTTCGTCTCACTGGTGGTGGTGGGCCTGATCGCCTCGTTCCGGCTGCCGCTGGAGGCGCTGCCGGACATCTCCGCGCCGTTCCTGTTCGTGCAGGTGCCGTACACCGGCTCCACGCCCGAAGAAGTGGAGCGCACCATCATCCGGCCGAGCGAGGAAGCGCTGGCCACGATGACCGGGATCAAGCGCATGCGCTCCCAGGCCACCGCCGAAGGCGCCAGCATCTTCATCGAGTTCACCGACTGGGACCGCGACATCGCCATTGCCGCCTCGGATGCGCGCGAGCGCATCGACGCGATCCGCAGCGACCTGCCCGATGACCTGCAGCGCTACAACGTGTTCAAGTGGTCCAGCACCGACGAGCCGGTGCTGAAGGTGCGCCTGGCCAGTGCGTCGGACCTGACCGGTGCGTATGACATGCTGGACCGCGAGTTCAAGCGGCGGATCGAGCGCATTCCCGGCGTGGCCCGGGTGGAGATCTCCGGTGCGCCACCGAATGAAGTGGAAATCGCGATCGATGCCGATCGCCTGACCGCGCACAACCTGAGCATCAACGAGCTCAGCGACCGCCTGCGCACGCTCAACTTCTCGATCTCGGCCGGGCAGATCGACGACAACGGCCAGCGGGTGCGGATCCAGCCGGTCGGCGAGATCACCGACCTGCAGGAGCTGCGCGACCTGGTCATCGATACCAAGGGCCTGCGCCTGGGCGACATCGCCGATGTCCGGCTCAAGGCCGCGCGCATGAACTATGGCCGCCGCCTGGATGGCAATCCGGCGGTGGGCCTGGACATCTACAAGGAGCGCAGCGCCAACCTGGTGGAAGTCTCGCGTGGCGCACTGGCCGAGGTGGAAGCCATCCGCCGGCAGCCGTCGATGCGCGATGTGAACATCAAGGTGATCGACAACCAGGGCAAGACGGTGACGTCGTCGCTGCTGGAGCTGGCCGAAGCCGGTGCGGTCGGCCTGCTGCTGTCGGTGACGGTGCTGTTCTTCTTCCTGCGCCACTGGCCGTCGACGCTGATGGTGACCCTGGCGATCCCGATCTGTTTCGTGATCACCCTGGGTTTCATGTACTTCGTCGGCGTGACCCTCAACATCCTGACCATGATGGGCCTGCTGCTGGCGGTGGGCATGCTGGTGGACAACGCGGTGGTGGTGGTGGAGAGCATCTACCAGGAACGCGAGCGCATGCCCGACCAGCCGGTGCAGGCCTCGATCATCGGCACCCGCAACGTGGCCATCGCGCTCAGCGCCGGCACCCTGTGCCACTGCATCGTGTTCGTGCCCAACCTGTTCGGCGAAACCAACAACATCAGCATCTTCATGGCGCAGATCGCGATCACCATCTCGGTCTCGCTGATGGCCTCGTGGCTGGTGGCGGTGAGCCTGATCCCGATGCTGTCCGCGCGCATGCAGACGCCCAAGCTGGTGCACTCGCAGACCGGGGTGATCGCGCGCCTGCAGCGCCGTTACGCCCAGCTGCTGCAATGGACGCTGGAACACCGTGGCTGGAGCGTGTTCGGCATCATCATGGTGGTGCTGGTCAGCCTGGTGCCGATGAAGCTGACCAAGATCGACATGTTCGGCGGCGAAGGCGGAACCGATGTGTTCATCGGCTACAACTGGAAGGGCGCCTTCACCCGCGCGCAGATGTCCGACGAGATCCTGCGCGTTGAACAGTACCTGGACCAGAACCGCGAGAAGCTGCACATCACCCAGGTGTATTCCTGGTACAGCGAACAGGAAGGCAGCAGCACCATCGTGACCCTGGACGCCAAGCACGCGGGCAACATGGCCGCCGTGCAGGAGTCGCTGCGCAAGGGGCTGCCGCGTTCGGCGCGGGCCGACTACATCGTTGGCAACCAGGGCGGCGATGGCGGCGGTGGCGGTGGCAGCAAGGGCGTGGAGGTGCAGCTGGTCGGTGATTCGACCCAGATGCTGCAGGAGATCGGCGAAGACGTGGTGCCGTTGCTGGCCCAGCGCAAGGAACTGCGCGATGTGCGCATCGACAATGGCGAGAAGGGCAGCGAGCTGTCCATCCACGTCGACCGCGAACGGGCCGCCGCGTTCGGCTTCAATGCCGAGCAGGTCGCCAGCTTCGTCGGCCTGGCGCTGCGCGGTGCACCGCTGCGCGAGTTCCGCCGCGGTGACAGCGAAGTGCCGGTGTGGGTGCGCTTCGCCGGCGCCGAACAGAGCAGTCCGGAAGACCTGGCCAGCTTTACCGTGCGCACCGGCGACGGACGTTCGGTGCCGCTGCTGAGCCTGGTCGACGTCAGCATCAAGCCGTCCGCCACCCGCGTGGGCCGTACCAACCGCCAGACCACGTTGACCATCAAGGCCAACCTGGCCGAGAAGGTGACCGCGCCGGAAGGTCGCAAGGCGATGGAGGAAACGCTCAAGCCGATGAGCTTCCCGGCCGGCTACACCTTCACCTTCGACGGTGGCGACTTCGGTGACGACAACGAGGCCATGCAGCAGATGCTGTTCAACCTGATCATCGCGCTGGTGATGATCTACGTGGTGATGGCGGCGGTGTTCGAATCGCTGCTGTTCCCGGCGGCGATCATGAGCGGGGTGCTGTTCTCGATCTTCGGGGTGTTCTGGTTGTTCTGGCTCACCGGTACCTCGTTCGGGATCATGTCCTTCATCGGCATCCTGGTGCTGATGGGGGTGGTGGTGAACAACGGCATCGTGATGATCGAGCACATCAACAACCTGCGCCGGCGCGGCCTGGCCCGCACCCAGGCGCTGGTGGAAGGCTCACGCGAGCGCCTGCGCCCGATCATGATGACGATGGGCACGGCGATCCTGGCGATGGTCCCGATCTCGCTCACCGACACCCAGCTGCTGGGCGATGGGCCGCCGTACTACCCGATGGCGCGTGCCATTGCCGGCGGCCTGGCGTTCTCCACCGTGGTCAGCCTGCTGTTCCTACCGACCATCTACGCCATGCTCGACGACATGAGCATCAACGTGGCCCGCATCGTGCGGCGGGCGAGGGGGCTGCCGCCCAAGGGCAGCAATGCGGTGATCGAACCGGCATGAACGAAAAGGGCCACGCAATGCGTGGCCCTCTTCACAACAGACATCGGTTGGGCGTTATCAGCCGCCGACCTTGTTCCACACCTGGAAGCCGGTCAGCCACAAGCCCAGCATGCTGCCCAGGTTGGTCAGCATGAAGGTCAGCACCACCCGGGTGACGCGGTTGCGGTACCAGCCGCGCACGCTCTGCGCGTCATCGCGCAGCTTGAGGAAATCCTCGTACGCCGGCTTGCGCAGGCGCGCCTCGACCAGCGCGGCAAACGCGCCGGTCGGGATGCTCAGGCGGAACGGCTTGAACGGCGCCACCACGATCGCGGTGAGGATGCTCAGCGGATGGCTGCCGGCCAGCAGGCAACCCAACCCGGCCAGGCCACCGGTGTACATCGCCCACACCGCCAGCAGCTCGGTGCCCACGCCCAGCCCACCGCGATAGAAACCCACGGCAATACCTGCCAGCACCACCGCCAGGATGGTCAGCGTGATCCACGGAATGTTGCGCTTTTTCGGCACGTCTTCCAGCGATGCGCGCAGCGGGCCGGGCGCTTCGGTGTCCGATTCCAGGTACTTCGCCAGCCCGGCCAGGTGGCCGGCACCGACCACGGCCAGCACTTCGCGCTGCGCCGGATCATGCACTTCGCGCAGGCGGGTGGCCATGTAGCGGTCACGCTCGCCGATGATGGTTTCGTACAGCGCCGGGCTTTCGCTGGCGAACTCGCCGAAGCTCGCTTCCAGCATGTCACCCTGCTTGAGCTTCTCGATCTCGTCTTCGCCGACGTCTTCGGAGGCGAACAGGCCGGCACCCAGGCCCATGACCAGCTTGATCTTGCCGAAGAAGCCCAGCCGCTGCGAGGCGCGCTTGAAGGTCAGGCCCACTTCGCGGTCGATCAGGTGCACCGGCAGGTTGTGCGCGTTGGCCAGGCCGACCGCGCGTTTGAGCTCAGCGCCGGGCTCGATGCCCAGCTGTTCGGCCAGCCGCCGCTGGTAGGCGGCCAGGGCGAGGTTGGCGGCGAACAGCGCCACGCGGCCCTTGCGGATCACTTCGACCAGGTCCAGCTTGGCCAGTGCATCGGGATTGGTCAGCGCCTGCAGGCGCTGCGGATCCAGCTCCACCGCGACGGCATCGAAGCGGCCGCTGTTGATGGCCCGTTCCACCACCTCCACGCTGGCCTGCGAGACGTGCGCGGTGCCCAGCAGGGTGTAGCGCACGCCGTCGCGCTCGACCACGCGCACGGGCTGGCCGGCGAACAGGGTGTCGCCGTTGTCGTCCATCAGGTTTTCAGTCATTTCATCATTCATTCGAAGGGGCGCTGTCGACACCGTCGCCGAGCGCGCGCTGCATCTGCACCGTATCCAGCCAGCGCCCATGCTTGCGGCCCAGGCCACGGAAAATGCCGACCAGGTGGAAGCCGAAGCGTTCGTGCAGCTTGATCGATGCGGTGTTGGTCGGTTCGCCGATCACCGCCACCATCTGCCGGTAGCCACGCGCGACGCAGGCGTCGATCAGGCCCTGCATCAGTGCGGTGCCGACGCCCTTGCCCTGGAACGCGGCATCGACGTAGACGGAGTTTTCGACCGTCCACTGGTAGGCGATGCGGCCACGGTAGGTGTTGGCATAGGCGTAGCCGGCCACGTGGCCATCGACCTCGGCCACGATGTACGGAAAGCCGCGTGCGACGATGTCGTGCATGCGCCGCTGCATCTCGGCCGCATCCGGAACGTCGTACTCATAGGTGTTGACGAAGTCGGTTACTTCCACCGCATAGATCGCGGTGATGGCCGCAATGTCGGCATCGGTGGCGTCGCGCAGCAGCACGGTCACGGGGCAGGGTTCCTGTGGGGAAATCAGTCGATGTAGCGCTTGAGCAGGTCGCCGTAGGCGTCGATGCGGCGGTCGCGCAGGAACGGCCAGATGCGGCGCACGTGTTCGCTGCGCTGCAGGTCGACATCGCAGACCAGCACGGTGGGTTCGCCACCGGCTTCGGCGATGAACTCACCCTGCGGGCCCAGCACGTGGCTGTTGCCCCAGAACTGGATGCCGGAGGCGCCGATCGGCGAGGGCTCATGGCCGACGCGGTTGCAGCTCAGCACGGGCACGCCGTTGGCCACGGCGTGGCCACGGTGGCTGAGCACCCAGGCATCGCGCTGGCGGCCCTGTTCGTCCTTCTGGTCGTCCGGATCCCAGCCGATGGCGGTGGGGTAGAGCAGCAGTTCGGCACCCGCCAGCGCCATCAGGCGCGCGGCTTCGGGGTACCACTGGTCCCAGCAGACGAGCACGCCAAGGCGGCCCACCGAGGTATCAATCGGCTTGAAGCCGATGTCGCCGGGGGTGAAGTAGAACTTCTCATAGAAGCCGGGATCGTCCGGGATGTGCATCTTGCGGTACTTGCCCAGCAGGGTGCCGTCCTTCTCGAACACCACGGCGGTGTTGTGGTACAGGCCGGCGGCGCGGCGCTCGAACAGCGAGCCGACGATCACCACGCCATGCTTCTTCGCCAGCGCGCCGAGACGCTCGGTGCTCGGCCCGGGGATCGGTTCGGCCAGGTCGAACTCATCCACCGATTCGTGCTGGCAGAAGTACGCGCCGTTGTGCAGTTCCTGCAGCAGGACCAGCTTGGCACCCTGGGCAGCCGCTTCAGCCACGCGCGTTTCGATCACGGCCAGGTTGGCGGCCGCGTCACCGTGGTTGCGCTCCTGGATCAGGGCGACGGAAAGGGTGTGGCGTGAGCTCATCCGGGGCGGGTCCTGCAGGGGGAAAGACGCAGTTTATCGCGGATGGGTGTGTGCGGCGTGCTGGGTGATAAATGGGGTGCTTGGTTGGTCGCCAAGAGCAGCTGTTCACCTTTACGGGCTGGGCCAGCCGGCGGGCAGCCCACTACGGGACACGCCGTAAACCCATCCTTGGGGGCTTGGCAAAAACATCCATGTTTTTGACAGTCCCTACGTGGGCTGCCCGCCGGCCGTCCCCCACAGTGGGTCGCGCGCGGATGGAAGGGCAGCTACGCAGGGCGTGGCTCTACGCGGCTTCCACCAATTATTCATGACAAAGATCGGCGCCGCCGTTGATCTCCGTGGCCACCGACGCACTGTCGGGGGTCGGCGGGGGCGGGGGTACGGGGGCTTTGCGAAACATGGATGTTTCGCAAGAGCCCCCAGGGATGGGTTCACGGCGCCCCCCGTACCCCCGCACCCGCCGGCCCAGCTCAGACCAAGCGATGGCCACCGGCTGTTCGCCCAAAACCAAAAAGCGCCGGGCAAAAAGCCCGGCGCCAAGGAAACCATCGAATGCCGACGTGCTTTACGCAGCCAACAGTCCGGAAGGCAACTGCATGGTGATGCAATGCAGGCTGCCGTTCTGCCAGATCAGCGAGCGGCAGGGTACCTGCACGATCTCGTGGTCCGGGTAGGCCTGGGCCAGCACGTCGCGTGCCGCGTCGTCGGCCACGTCGCCGTAGGCCGGCATCAGGACTGCGCCGTTGAGGATCAGATAATTGGCGTAGGACGCGGCCAGGCGGCGGCCTTCGTCGATCACCGGGCGTGCCCAAGGCAGCGGGAACAGGCGGTACGGCTGGCCGTCGGCGGTGCGCAGCGCGGCCAGTTCGTTGCCCATCGCCTGCAGCTCGGCATGGTGCGAATCGGTGGCGTCATCGCAGGCCTGGTAGACGATGCTGTCCACCGAGGCGAAGCGCGCCAGCGTGTCGATGTGCGCGTCGGTGTCGTCGCCTTCCAGGTAGCCGTGGTCCAGCCACAGCACCCGGTCCTGCGCCAGCCAGCTCGCCATGTCCGCGCTCAGCGACGCCCGATCCCGGTCCGGGTGGCGTTCGTGCAGGCACTTCCAGGTGGTGAGCAGGGTGCCCGCGCCATCGGTCTCGATGGCGCCGCCTTCCAGCGCGAACGGAATGCTCTGCAGTTCCGCGTCGGCGAACAGGTTGGCGGCATGCAGCACGCCGACCAGCTGGTCGTCCAGGCTGGCCTCGAACTTGCCGCCCCAGCCGGTGAAGCGGAAGTCCAGCAGGCGGAAGCCGCCGTCGGCGCGGCGCAGCGTGATCGGGCCCGAATCGCGCAGCCAGGTGTCGTCGTACGGCGCGGTGACGAACCGCACGCGGTCCGTGTCGATGCGGTTGGAGCGCAGGCGCGCGTCGGCGTACGCCTCCAGGTCGTCGTCGGCCACGATGATCACCACCGGCTGGAAGCGGGTGATGGCCGCGACCAGCGCGATGTAGGTGTCCTCGACGTCACCCAGGCGGTCGGCCCAGTCGGTGTCGGCGTGGGGCCAGGCGATCAGGATGGCGGACTGGGATTCCCATTCGGCCGGAAAGCGGAGCGTGTCGTTCATGGTCTCGGTGCGATGGCCCGCCGGGCGGCGG
Source organism: Stenotrophomonas sp. FBCC-B152 (assembly GCF_059134105.1). Taxonomy (NCBI): domain Bacteria; kingdom Pseudomonadati; phylum Pseudomonadota; class Gammaproteobacteria; order Lysobacterales; family Lysobacteraceae; genus Stenotrophomonas; species Stenotrophomonas sp. FBCC-B152. The sequence continues at coordinate 1,323,073 of NZ_CP101442.1, forward strand.
GCGTTCTGGTGGATCAGCGGATCGGCGGCTTCGGGCCGACTTCGTTGGCGTCGGCCTTGTTGGCCACCACGTCGATCACCTTCTGCTTCTCGAAGTAGACGGTGAACATCGGGTAGACCCAGCGGTTGATGGTCGGCCACTGGCGCTTCTGGCCGCCGCGCGGTTCCAGCTTCTCGCTCGGTTCGCCGAAGGTGCTGAGCACCTGGCTGGCGGTCTGGCCGCGGACCGGCACCACCGGCGCGACCTGTTCCTTGGTGCGGTCGATCAGCAGGGTGTCGGCGTGGGCGCTGGCGCAGGCCAGCAGGGCAAGCAACGGCAGTGTGGTCAGGTAACGCTTCATCTCGATCTACTCCCCAGTTATCAAGAATGGGGTCACGACCAACGGTCGTGACCTACCGGCAAATCACCCACGACCGACGGTCGTGGCCTACCCGGCGATTACAACAAAATTGGCAATAAAAAACCGCCCGGAGGCGGCTTTTTATTCAGGCAGGTCGCGACCGGTGGCCGTGACGCCCTAAGGCTCAGCGCTGGCGAGCCTTGAAACGCGGGTTCGACTTGCAGATCACGAAGATCTTGCCGCGACGACGGACGACCTTGCAGTCACGGTGACGGGACTTGGCCGACTTCAGGGAAGACAGGACTTTCATTGCATACCTCGGCGTAAACGTGGATTCGGTTGGAGCGCGGCCGCGATATGCAGATGACAATCGGCAGGTGACGCCCGTTCAAGCCCGCCATTCTACCGGGCTTTTTTCCATCCTTTCAAGTGCTTGCACTAAAAATGTCTTGGACGGGGCCGGGCAGGGGCTAGAATGGGGGGTCAAATCCACAGGGAACCCCATGAACCAGCCTTCTCCCGTGCTCACCATCGACGGCCCGTCCGGGGCCGGCAAGGGGACCGTCAGCCGCATTGTCGCACGCCGGCTGGGCTGGCATTACCTGGATTCGGGCGCCCTGTACCGCGCCGTGGGCGTGGCCGCCAGCTGGGCCGATATCGACACCTCCGACGCCTCGGCGCTGGTCCGCTGCACCTTCGACACCCATGTCCGCTTCGTCGAGGCCGACGACGGCAGCCTGCGTGTCATCGTCAATGAGACTGATGCCACCGACGAGCTGCGACTGGAAACCACCGGTGCCCTGGCCTCGGCCATTGCCGCCATTCCCGAGGTCCGGGCTGCCCTGAAGGAGCGTCAACGCGCATTCAGGGTTCTCCCCGGCCTGGTGGCCGACGGCCGCGACATGGGGACCGTGATCTTCCCCGATGCCCCATTCAAGGTCTTCCTGACGGCCAGTGCCGAAGAGCGCGCCGAGCGCCGGCATAACCAGTTGAAAGACAAGGGGGTTTCTGTTAACTTTGATGACCTCCTGCGCGAGATCATGGCCCGCGACGCCCGTGATGCACAGCGCACAGTGGCGCCCCTGAAGCCGGCAGACGATGCCGTCGTCATCGACACCAGTGGTATCGGCATCGACGAAGTCGTCGCCAAGGTACTGGATCTGCTTCCGGTTTCGGGTGCCTGATCCGTTGCAAGGAGGCCGCCATTCCATCGGCGGTAGTCGCACCAGCGCAATGCAGTAAAAGCTCCGTCCCGCAATGATGCGTGGCGGTTTTCCTACTTCACACACGACCTGCGTTTCCGGGGTCGACCAACAGGCGGGCAGTAAACGGAACCCTCGCGGGGACCAATGCCCATGTGTCCAACAGAGTAAATCTAATGACCGAATCATTTGCCGAACTGTTTGAAGCCAGCCAGGCCAATCTGGCCAAGCTGAAGCCGGGCGCCATCGTCAGCGGTGTTGTCGTTGAAGTCCGCGGCGACGTCGTGGTGATCAACGCCGGCCTGAAGTCCGAAGGCATCGTGCCGATCGAACAGTTCCGTAACGACGCCGGCGAAATCGACGTCGCCGAAGGCGATGTCGTCAAGGTCGCCCTCGACTCGATCGAGAACGGCTTCGGTGAAACCGTCCTGTCGCGCGAGAAAGCCAAGCGCGCCATGGTGTGGGACGAGCTGGAAGAAGCCCTGGAAAAGAACGAAACCATCACCGGCCGCATCAGCGGCAAGGTCAAGGGTGGTTTCACCGTGGACATCAAGGATGTCCGCGCGTTCCTGCCCGGTTCGCTGGTGGATGTGCGCCCGGTGCGCGACCCGGCCTACCTGGAAGGCAAGGAGCTGGAATTCAAGCTCATCAAGCTGGACCGCAAGCGTAACAACGTCGTGGTCTCGCGCCGCGCTGTCGTCGAAAGCGAGCACTCGGAAGAGCGCGAGCAGCTGATGGACAAGCTGCAGGAAGGCGCGATCCTGAAGGGTGTCGTCAAGAACCTGACCGATTACGGCGCATTCGTGGACCTGGGCGGCATCGACGGCCTGCTGCACATCACCGACATGGCCTGGAAGCGCGTGCGCCATCCGTCCGAAGTCGTGAACGTCGGCGACGAGCTGGACGTGCGCGTGCTGAAGTTCGACCGCGAGCGCAACCGCGTTTCGCTCGGCCTGAAGCAGCTGGGCGAGGATCCGTGGGACAACATCGCCCGTCGTTACCCGGCCAACAGCCGCGTCTTCGGCAAGGTCTCCAACGTCACCGATTACGGCGCGTTCGTCGAGATCGAGCCGGGCGTCGAAGGCCTGGTGCACGTCTCCGAGATGGATTGGACCAACAAGAACGTCAACCCGTCCAAGGTGGTGCAGGTCGGTGACGAAGTTGAAGTCATGGTCCTGGACGTCGACGAGGAGCGTCGCCGCATCTCGCTGGGCATGAAGCAGGTTGCCGCCAATCCGTGGGAAACCTTCGCTGCCATCCACAAGAAGGGCGACAAGGTGTCGGGCCAGATCAAGTCGATCACCGACTTCGGCATCTTCATCGGCCTGGACGGCGGTATCGACGGCCTGGTGCACCTGTCCGACATCAGCTGGAACACCACCGGCGAAGACGTGGTCCGCAACTTCAAGAAGGGCGACAACCTGGACGCCGTCGTCCTGGCCGTCGATCCGGAGCGCGAGCGCATCAGCCTGGGCGTCAAGCAGCTGGAGCAGGATCCGTTCGGTCAGTACATGGCTGCCAACCCGAAGGGTTCGAAGGTCGAAGGCGTGGTCAAGGAAGTGGACGCCAAGGGCGCTACCATCGAACTGGCTGACGGCATCGAAGGTTACGTCTCGGCTCGTGACGTTGCCAACGAGCGCGTCGACGACGCGACCCAGTTCCTGAAGGTCGGCGACAAGGTTGAAGCGAAGTTCGTGGGCATGGATCGCAAGGGTCGTACCCTGCAGCTGTCGATCAAGGCCAAGGACGACGCGGAAATGCGCGAAGTGCTGGAGGAATACCAGTCCTCTTCGGCTTCCAGCGGCACCACCCAGCTCGGCGCGCTGCTGCGCGCCCAGCTGAACGGCAACAAGTCCGAGTAATCGGCCTTACCCGTAGCAGTAGTTTCCTGGACGGCCCGGACAATTGTCCGGGCCGTTTCAGGGTTTGAGACCCTCGACGCGAGTCCGCAATGACCAAATCCGAGTTGATCGAAATCCTGGCGCGCCGACAGGCGCATCTGAAGTCGGACGATGTCGATCTGGCGGTGAAGTCGTTGCTGGAAATGATGGGCGGGGCGCTGGCCGGCGGGGATCGCATCGAGATCCGCGGGTTCGGCAGTTTTTCGTTGCACTACCGGCCGCCGCGGCTGGGGCGCAACCCCAAGACCGGGGAATCGGTCGCACTGCCGGGCAAGCATGTCCCGCATTTCAAACCGGGCAAGGAACTCCGTGAGCGCGTAAGCGCCGTGGTACCGCTGGAAAGCGATCCGGCCTGAGGTACTCTTGACCCCTGAGGGAATGGGAGCTACCACAATGAAAGTCGCACGCCTGTTGATCCTGCTGGCCGTCCTGGTGGCCGGGCTCGTCATCGGTGCCCTCAATTCGCAGGACATGACCCTCAACCTGGGGTTCACTGCCATCCATTCGAGTACCGGCCTGGCCATTACCGTGGCCCTGTTGACCGGTGCGATCATCGGCGCCGGGCTGGTCCTGGTGGGCCTGGTGGTTCCGTTGTATTCCCGACTGCGCAAGGCGCAGAAAGCGGCTCCGGCCGCCGCCCCCGTGGCATCTTCTTCTTCACCTTTCGACGGACGTTGAGCGCCGATGGAATTTGTATCCGAGTGGTTCTGGTTTTTCCTGTTCCTGCCGCTGGCAGCGGTGTCCGGCTGGGTGATCGGCCGGCGCGGTGGCCAGCGCCATGGTGACAACCAGGTCAGCCATCTTTCCAGCACCTACTTCCGTGGCCTGAACTACCTGCTCAACGAGCAGCCCGACAAAGCCATCGAACTGTTCCTGCACATTGCCGAGCTGGACAAGGAAACCTTCGAGACCCAGGTCGCGTTGGGCCACCTGTTCCGCCGCCGTGGCGAGGTTGACCGCGCCATCCGCCTGCACCAGGGGCTGGTCAACCGTACCGACCTGAGCGATGCACAGCGCGTGCAGGCCCTGCTGGCGCTGGGCGAGGACTACATGAAGTCCGGCCTGCTCGACCGTGCTGAAACGGTCTTTACCGAGCTGGCCCAGATCGACCAGCGCGCCCCGCAGGCGCTCAAGCACCTGATCGGCATCTACCAGGCCGAACGCGACTGGGAAAAGGCGATCGACAACGCCACCCGCTACGAAGAAGTCACCGGCGAGCCGATGGGCAAGCTGGTGGGGCAGTTCGAGTGCGAACTGGCCGAGCGCTTCCGGGGTGCCGGCAAGATCGATGAAGCCCGCGCGGCCATTGCCCGCGCCTACCAGGCCGATGCGATGTCGGTGCGTGCCGGCATCATCGAAGGACGCCTGGAAACCGATGCCGGCAATGCCGAAGCGGCCGTGCGTGCGTTCGAGCGTGCCGCCCGCAACGACCCCGAATACCTGCCCGAGGTGCTGCAGCCGTTGATGCAGAACTACCGCAAGGTGGGCGACCTGGGCGGGGCGCGTGCGTTCCTGTCGGAAATGACCGAGCACTATCGCGGCATCGCCCCGGTGCTGGCCCTGACCCAGCTGATGGAAGAGCAGGAGGGCGTGGCCCCGGCGCGCGCCTACCTGGGCCGGCAGCTGAAGGATCGCCCGTCGGTGCGCGGCGAGTCGGCGTTGATCGACCTGACCCTGGCCGAGGGTGCCGATTCCACCGCCACCCTGCATGACCTCAAGCACATCACCGACCAGTTGCTGGTCCGCAATCCGGCCTACCGCTGCACGCGCTGCGGCTTCGGTGCGCGCACCCACCACTGGCAATGCCCCAGCTGCAAGGAGTGGGGCACGGTCAAGCCACTGCTGAACTACGCGGTGCTCTGAGCCATGCCGGCGGTGTGGTGGATGGGACTGCCGGCCGTGCTGGCAGTGGCGGCGGCGCTCACCTGGTGCGCCCGCCGGTACGCGCTGCGGCGCAAGCTGTTCGACCAGCCGGGGGAGCGCCGCAGCCATGTGGTGGCGACCCCGCGCGGGGGTGGCATCGCCATCGTGGTGACCCTGCTGCTGGCCTTGGCCGTGGCGGCGGTCGCCTGGCCGACCGCCCGGATGCCGTTGCTGGTGTCGGGGCTGGGCCTGGTGCTGGTGGCCGGGATCGGCTGGTGGGACGACCATCGGCCGCTGCCGGCCGTGCGCCGGTTGCTGGTCCACCTGCTGGCCGCCAGCCTGCTGGCGGGGCTGGTCTGGGACGCGACAGGCAACCCCTGGCAAGCCCTGTTGGCGCTGCTCTTCACGACATCCCTGATCAACATCTGGAATTTCATGGATGGGATCAACGGGATCGCGACCAGCCAGGCCATCCTGGCCGGTGCCGCGTTCGCGCTTGTCCTGCCGGGACCCCTGGCCTTGGCCGGTATTGTCCTGGCGTTGGCCTGCCTGGGCTTCCTGCCGTTCAATTTTCCGCGTGCAAGAATCTTCATGGGCGACGTGGGCAGCGGGGCGCTAGGCTATGCCGTCGCAGCGTTGGTCTGCCTGGCCAGCGTGGCCACCGACATATCCTGGCTGCTGCTGCTGTTGCCCCTGACCGCGTTCCTCGTGGACGCAGGCTTCACACTGCTTTCGCGCATGCTGTCGGGGCAAAGATGGATGGAGCCCCACACCCAGCATCTTTATCAGCGTGCCGTCAAAAGTGGTGCAACGCACACTTCGGTTACCGGGTCGTATTTTGTTTTTGGTCTGTTCAGTATTACAGTGTTTAATGCTTGCACGTACTTGCAGCCGAGGTGGGAGGCTGCCGTGGCCCTAGCGTGGATATTCTGCGCCAGCGGTCTTTGGCTACTCCTGCGCAAGGGAATGCGCCACTAGAAGGATTGTTTGGTTTATGACGCCTTGGCAGGACCGTTTCACGAGTCTGCTTCCCCGTGCCGCCATCGTGGCCCACGACCTCTTCATGGTCTGGGCGTGCTGGCAGTTGCTGCATGCCGGCCGCTATTCGATGCTGGCCGATGCCCCCTCGTTGCCGCTGTGGAACATCGACACCTCGCTGGTGCTGGTGATCCAGGCCATCGTGTTCTGGCGCGTGGGCCTGTACCGCGGCCTGTGGCGGTTCGCCAGCGTGGCCGACCTGCTGCACATCTTCAAATCCAGCTTCATCGGGTTGCTGGCCATCGTGGTGGTGCTGGCCTACAAGCGCTTCAATGGCGTGCCGATGTCGGTGCTGGTGATCTATCCGTTCGCGCTGTCGGCCCTGCTGGGCGCGCCGCGCCTGCTGTACCGGGCATGGAAGGACTACCAGGCGCTGCAGTCGGATGCGACGGCGCGCCGGGTGCTCATCCTGGGCGCCGGCCAGGCCGCCGAAGCGCTGGTGCGTGACCTGCGCCGGTCGGGCGATTTCGAACCGGTCGGCCTGCTCGACGATGCGCCGCACCTGCAGGGGGCCAAGCTGCAGGGCCTGCCGATCCTGGGCACGCTGGACGATGCCGCCTCGGTGGTACGCGAAACGGCGGCCAAGCTGCTGGTGATCGCCATCCCCTCGCTGGATGCCGCCGGCATGCAGCGGGTAGTGGCCATCTGCGAAAGCACCGGGGTGCCGTTCCGCATGGTGCCCAAGCTCAACGACGTACTGCTGGGCCACTCGCTGCCCGGTGAGCTGAAGGAAGTGGCGATCGAGGACCTGCTGGGGCGCAAGCCGATCCTGCCGGACTGGTCGCTGATCCGCGGCTGGCTGGGCGGGCGCACCGTGCTGGTGACCGGCGCCGGTGGTTCGATCGGCTCGGAACTGTGCCGCCAGTGCGCGCGCCACGGGGCAGGGCGGGTCGTACTGCTGGAGATGAGCGAGCTGCTGCTGCTCACCATCGAAGCCGAACTCAAGCGCAGCTTCCCAGACCTGTTGGTGGAGGCGGTGCTGGGTGACTGCGGCGACCCGGCGGTGATCCGCCACGCCTTGTCGCTGTCGCAGGTGGATGCGGTGTTCCATGCGGCGGCCTACAAGCAGGTGCCCGTGCTGGAGCGGCAGCTGCGCGAAGCGGTCCGCAACAACATCCTGTCCACCGAAACGGTGGCGCGGGCCTGCGTGGAAGCGCGGATCGAACATTTCGTGTTCATCTCCACCGACAAGGCGGTCGACCCGGTCAATGCGCTGGGTGCCAGCAAGCGCTACGCCGAGATGATCTGCCAGAGCCTGGACCAGAAGACCAGCCACACCCGCTTCGTCACCGTGCGCTTCGGCAACGTGCTGGCCTCGGCCGGCAGCGTGGTGCCGGTGTTCCGCGAACAGATCCTCAAGGGCGGGCCGGTCACGGTCACCGACCCGGAAGTGACCCGCTACTTCATGACCATTCCCGAAGCCTGCCAGCTGATCCTGCAGGCGGCGGCGTCGGCCTCGCACGGGGCGATCTATACGCTCGACATGGGCGAGCCGGTGCCGATCCGGGTGCTGGCCGAGCAGATGATCCGCCTGGCCGGCAAGCAGCCGTACAAGGACATCGCGATCATCTATACCGGTCTTCGTCCTGGCGAGAAGCTGCACGAGACCCTGTTCTATTCGGACGAGGACTACCGCCCGACCGCGCATCCCAAGATCCTGGAGGCGGGCGTGCGCACCTTTGCCCGCGAGCAGGTGCTGGGCAACGTGCCGCGGCTGCGCGAGGCGATCGCCAATTACGATACCGATGCCATCAACAGCATCCTGTTCGCGACCATGCCGGAATTTGCGCCGTTGCAACAGGAATCTCACGTCGAGTCGGCTAAGGTGCTTCCCTTTCCGGCACGAGAGGCCAACAGGCTGTGACGAACAAGCGTATTCGCAAGGCGGTTTTCCCGGTGGCGGGACTGGGCACCCGGTTTCTTCCCGCAACCAAGACGGTTCCCAAGGAAATGCTGCCGATCATCGACCGGCCGCTGATCCAGTACGCCGTGGATGAGGCGATCGAAGCAGGCTGCGACACCCTGATCTTCGTCACCAATCGCTACAAGCACGCGGTGGCCGACTACTTCGACAAGGCCTATGAGCTCGAGCAGAAGCTCGAGCGCGCGGGCAAGACCGAGCTGCTGGAACTGGTGCGCAACGTGCTGCCGGAAGGCGTGCGCGCGGTGTTCGTGACCCAGGCCGAAGCGCTGGGCCTGGGCCATGCGGTGCTGTGCGCCAAGTCCGTGGTGGGCGACGAGCCGTTCGCGGTGCTGCTGCCGGACGACCTGATCTGGAACCGCGGCGACGGCGCGCTGAAGCAGATGGCCGATCTGAACCAGGCCACCGGCGCCAGCGTGATCGCCGTTGAAGACGTGCCGCACGAGAACACCGCCAGCTACGGCATCGTGGCGACCGAGGCCTTCGACGGCCGCAAGGGCCGCATCGCGCAGATCGTGGAAAAACCCAAGCCCGAGGACGCGCCGAGCGACCTGGCCGTGGTCGGCCGCTACGTGCTCAGCCCGAAGATCTTCGACCTGCTCGAAGCCACCGGCAAGGGCGCGGGCGGTGAGATCCAGCTGACCGACGCCATCGCCGAGCTGCTGAAAACCGATGAGGTCAACGCGTACCGGTTCGAAGGCACCCGCTTCGATTGCGGTACCCACCTGGGCTTGGTGGAAGCCACCATCCGCTTCGCGCTGGAAAGCCACAAGCTGGGCAAGCCGGCGCGAGAGAAGCTGGCACAGATGCTGGCTGAAGACGAGGGCTGACCCTCCCGTCCAATGCACGCGCATGAAAAAGGCGACCCCAACGGGTCGCCTTTTTTATTGCCGACGGGAACCGGCCTGGACCGGTTCCCTCGCACTGCATTACAACGACTCGAAAATACCCGCTGCGCCCATGCCGGTGCCGATGCACATGGTGACCATGCCGTACTTCTGCTGGCGACGGCGCAGGCCGTGCAGCAGGGTGGCGGTACGGATCGCGCCGGTGGCGCCCAGCGGGTGGCCCAGGGCGATGGCGCCGCCCAGCGGGTTGACCTTGGACGGGTCCAGGCCGCAATCGCGGATCACCGCCAGCGACTGCGCGGCGAAGGCTTCATTGAGCTCGATCCAGTCCAGCTGGTCCTGGGTCAGGCCGGCCTGCTTGAGCGCCTTGGGAATGGCCGCGATCGGGCCGATGCCCATCACTTCCGGGCGCACGCCGGCGACCGAGAAGCTGACGAAGCGGGCCAGCGGCTTCAGGCCGTAGTCCTTGACCGCCTGTTCCGATGCCAGCAGCACCGCACCGGCACCATCGCTCATCTGCGAGGAGTTGCCGGCGGTCACCGTGCCGCCGAACTGGCCGTTGCGGAACACCGGGCGCAGCTTGGCCAGGCCTTCGGCGGACGAGTCCAGGCGCGGGCCTTCGTCGGTATCGACGATACGGTCGCGGGTGATGATGCGGCGGCCGTCGGCCAGGTCCGGCTGGCGGGTGCGCACATCGTACGGGCTGATCTCATCCTTGAAGTCGCCGTTCTGGATCGCGGCGATGGCCTTCTGGTGCGAGGCCAGCGCGAACGCATCCTGCTCTTCGCGGGACACCTTCCATTCCTCGGCGACCTTCTCGGCGGTGATGCCCATGCCGTAGGCGATGGCCACGTGGTCGTTGTCGAACACGCTCGGCGCCATTGCGATCTTGTTGCCCATCATCGGCACCATCGACATCGATTCGGTGCCGCCGGCCAGCATCAGGTCGGCATTGCCCAGGCGGATCTGGTCGGCCGCCATCGCCACGGCCTGCAGGCCGGACGAGCAGAAGCGGTTGACGGTCTGGGCGGCGATGGTGTCCGGCAGGCCGGCCAGCAGCACGCCGATGCGCGCCACGTTCATGCCCTGCTCGGCTTCGGGCATGGCGCAGCCGATGATGGCGTCATCGATGCGGTTGACGTCGATGCCCGGGGCCTGCGCGACCACGGATTTGAGCACGTGCGCGAGCATGTCGTCGGGACGGGTATTGCGGAACACGCCCTTGGGCGCCTTGCCAACCGGGGTGCGGGTGGCGGCGACGATGTAGGCGTCCTGGATCTGCTTGGTCATTGTGGCGATCTCTTGAATGTGGTTCGGGCCGATCAGTTACGCAGCGGCTTGCCGGTCTTGAGCATGTGCGCGATGCGGGCCTGGGTCTTTTCCTGCTGGGCCAGCTCGACGAAGTGCTTGCGCTCCAGGGTCAGCAGCCACTCTTCGTCCACCAGCGTGCCGCGGTCCACTTCGCCACCACACAGCACGGTGGCGATGCGCACGGCGATTTCGTAGTCGTACGGGCTGATGAAGCGGCCCTCGAGCATGTTCACCAGCATCATCTTGAAGGTGGCGATGCCCACGTCACCGGCGACCTGGATGCGGCGGGCCGGCATCGGCGGACGGTAGCCGCCTTCGGCCAGCGCCTGCACTTCGGCCTTGGCGATGTGCAGCGCTTCGAAGCTGTTGAACACCACCTTGTCGGTGGCGCGCATCAGGCCCAGTTCCTTGGCGTTGACCGCCGAGTTGGAGACCTTGGCCATGGCCACGGTTTCGAAGGTCTTCTTCAGTTCGGCGAACACATCACCGCCCGGGCCGGCGGCCTGGGAGGCGCGCACCGCCAGTTCCTTCAGGCCACCACCGGCGGGCAGCAGGCCGACGCCGGCTTCCACCAGGCCGATGTAGCTTTCCAGGGCGGCCACGCTCTTGGCGCTGTGCATCTGGAATTCGCAGCCGCCACCCAGGGCCAGCCCGCGCACGGCGGTCACCACCGGCACCAGCGCGTACTTGATCGCCTGGCTGGTGCGCTGGAAGTTGTGCACCATTTCTTCGAACTGGTCGACCTTGCCGGCCTGCAGCAGGCCGAGCGCGCCGGCCAGGTCGGCACCGGCGGAGAAGGGTTCCTTCTGCTGCCAGATCACCAGGCCCTTGAAGCCCTGCTCGGCGCGCTTGATCGCTTCCTGCAGGCCGTTGAGCACGTGGTCGGAGACGGTGTTCATCTTGGTCTTGAAGCTGACCACGGCGATGCCGTCGCCGTCGTGCCACATGCGCACGCCGTCGTTCTCGAACACGGTTTCGCCCGGGCTGAAGGTTTCGCCCAGCAGCGGATCCGGGAAGCGCTGGCGCTGGTACACCGGCAGCGCCGAACGCGGCAGCTTGGCGTTGCGGGTCGGGCTGTAGCTGCCTTCGGCGGCGTGCACGCCGTCGCGGCCATCGAACACCCAATCCGGCAGCGGGGCGTTGCTCATGCTCTTGCCTGCCACGATGTCATCGGCGATCCACTGCGCGACCTGCTTCCAGCCGGCGGCCTGCCAGGTTTCGAACGGGCCCAGCGACCAGCCGTAGCCCCAGCGGATGGCCAAGTCGACGTCGCGCGCGGTTTCGGCGATGTCGGCCAGGTGGTAGGCGCTGTAATGGAACAGGTCGCGGAAGGTCGCCCACAGGAACTGCGCCTGCGGGTGCTGGCTTTCGCGCAGCTTGGCGAACTTCTCGGCCGGGTTCCTGATCTTCAGGATCTCGACCACTTCCGGCGCGGCGGTGCGGTCAGCCGGACGGTAGTCCTGCTTTTCCAGGTCCAGCACCACGATGTCCTTGCCGACCTTGCGGAAGATGCCGGCGCCGGTCTTCTGGCCCAGTGCACCCTTGGCGATCAGCGCGTCCAGCCACTTCGGCGAGGCGAAGTACTGGTGCCACGGGTCGTTCGGCAGGGTGTCGCCCATGGTCTTGATGACGTGGGCCATGGTGTCCAGGCCGACCACGTCGGAGGTGCGGTAGGTGGCCGACTTCGGGCGGCCGACCAGCGGGCCGGTCAGGCCATCGACTTCATCGAAGCCCAGGCCGAACTGCTGGGTGTGGAAGATGGTGGACAGGATCGAGAACACGCCGATGCGGTTGCCGATGAAGTTCGGGGTGTCCTTGGCGTACACCACGCCCTTTCCCAGGGTGGTGACCAGGAAGCTTTCCAGGCCTTCCAGCACGGCGGCGTCGGTGGTGGTGGCCGGGATCAGCTCGGCCAGGTGCATGTAGCGCGGCGGGTTGAAGAAGTGCACGCCGCAGAAGCGGTGGCGCAGCTGTTCGGGCAGCACATCGGCGAGCTTGTTGATGCCCAGGCCGGAGGTGTTGGAGGCCAGCACGGCATGATCGGCCACGAACGGGGCGATCTTCTTGTACAGGTCCTGCTTCCAGTCCATCCGTTCGGCGATGGCTTCGATGATCAGGTCGCAGTCGCGCAGCTGCTCCAGGCCGGTTTCATAGTTGGCCGGGGTGATCGCTTCGGCGTAGGACTTGCTGGCGAGCGGGGCGGGGCTGAGCTTGCCCAGGTTGGCGATGGCCTTGAGCACGATGCCGTCGGCAGGACCTTCCTTGGCGGGAAGGTCGAACAGCACGGTGTCGACGCCGGCATTGGTCAGGTGGGCCGCGATCTGGGCACCCATGACGCCGGCACCCAGCACGGCGGCGCGGCGGACTAGCAGGGAATTGGACATGTCGATAAGCCTTTGTTGGTCTGGAAGCCGGGCAGGGCCCGGCTCTACGGGGGTGATATGGGGCCCGGCGTTACGGGGTGGCAAGGGGCGTCGCCGCAGCGGTGGTGGCCGCGCTGGCGCGGAAACCGGCTTCGGCGAAATGGATGAGTTCCTGGGCCGCATGGGCACGATGCGCCGCTTCGGTGACACCGGCGGGTCGCTTGATCAGCCCGAAGTCGGCCATGGCGTAGGTCAGCGCGCCGGCCAGGAAGTCCAATCGCCAATACAGCTCTTCCTTGCTCAGGCCCGGCACGCTGGCGGCGATTGCCTTGCCGAACTCGCGCAGGACGTGGCCGTAGTGGTCGGAGAGGAACTTGCGCAGGTTGTCGTTCTTTTCCGCGTAGGCGCGGGCGATGACGCGGACGAACGCGCCCCCGGTCTGGCGGTCCTGGGCCATGGCCAGCGCCGGTTCGACGAACGCCGCAAGCACCGGGCGCAGTTGCCCCGGGTGGTCGCGCCGGGCGTTGTCCAGCTGCGCGAGGCGGGCGGCGGTCATTTCGTCCATGCGCCGGCGGAACACTTCGTTGACCAGGTTTTCCTTGGAGCCGAAGTGGTAGTTCACCGCGGCGATGTTCACATCGGCCTGGCTGGTCACCTGGCGCAGCGACGTCCCGGCGAACCCGTGCAGGGCGAACAGCTCCTCGGCAGCGCCGAGAATGCGGTCCTTGGTGGAAAAGTGGGCAGGTTTGGCCATGGGCGGGGCAGGGGTTCAATCAAACGATTGTTTGATATTAGACCTCGGCATCGCCGCTGGCATGCTGCGGCGCACAAGAGTTTGCTGCCCGTTCATGCCTGCCAACCTGAACGGCGGGATGTCCTGCACGGCGCGGGGCTGTGACGCAGGGCGTGGCAAGACGTAACCAGAGGTTGTAGAATCACGCCACGTATATAGGCTAAGCCCGCGTTTCGACGCGGGTTTTTTTCATGTTACTCTCGGGCTGATCAGTGGCCCGCCCAACGGAGAATTCCCATGGCGCTGGAGCGCACCCTTTCCATCATCAAGCCGGACGCCGTCGCCAAGAACGTCATCGGTGAAATCTACGCCCGCTTCGAAAAGGCTGGCCTGAAGGTCGTGGCTGCCAAGTACAAGCAGCTGTCGCGCCGTGAAGCCGAAGGCTTCTACGCCGTGCACAAGGAGCGTCCGTTCTTCAACGCGCTGGTCGAGTTCATGATCTCCGGCCCGGTGATGATCCAGGCGCTGGAAGGCGACAACGCCGTGCTGGCCCACCGCGACCTGCTGGGCGCCACCAATCCGAAGGACGCTGCGCCGGGCACCATCCGCGCCGACTTCGCCGATTCCATCGATGCCAATGCCGCCCACGGCTCGGACTCGGTCGAGAATGCCGCGATTGAAATCGCGTACTTCTTCGCCGCGACCGAAGTGGTCTCGCGCTGAGAGTAATGCCGTGAACGAGGTCGTACAGCCCAACGCCATCCCCATCGTGCTCGCCCAGGGCGCGCCGGTGGCCAAGCAGAACCTGCTCGACCTCGATCGCGAGGGATTGGAGCGCTTCTTCGCCGAGACACTCGGCGAAGCGCGCTACCGTGCCCACCAAGTGATGAAGTGGATCCACCACCACTACGTCACCGATTTCGACCAGATGACCGACCTGGGCAAGGCGCTGCGCAGCAAGCTGCAGCAGCATGCCGAAGTCCGCGTGCCGAACATCGTGTTCGACAAGCCGTCGGCCGACGGTACCCACAAGTGGCTGCTGGCCATGGGCACCGATGGCAAGAACGCGATCGAAGCGGTCTACATCCCGGATAAGAACCGCGGCACGCTGTGCGTGTCGTCGCAGGTGGGCTGCGCGCTGAACTGCACGTTCTGCTCCACCGCCACCCAGGGCTTCAACCGCAACCTCTCCACCGCCGAAATCATCGGCCAGGTGTGGGTGGCGGCGCGCCACCTGGGCAACATCCCGCACAAGCAGCGTCGCCTCACCAACGTGGTGATGATGGGCATGGGCGAGCCGTTGATGAATTTCGACAACGTCGTGCGCGCCATGAGCGTGATGCGCGACGACCTGGGCTACGGCCTGGCCAACAAGCGCGTGACCCTGTCGACCTCCGGCCTGGTGCCGCAGATCGACCGCCTGTCCGCCGAAAGCGATGTGTCGCTGGCGGTGTCGCTGCATGCGCCCAATGACGCGCTGCGCGAGACCCTGGTGCCGCTCAACAAGAAGTACCCGATCGTGGAGCTGATGGCCTCGTGCGCGCGCTACCTGCGTGCCAACAAGCGCCGCGAATCGGTCACCTTCGAATACACCCTGATGAAGGGCATCAACGACCAGCCCGAGCACGCCCGCCAGCTGGCGCGGCTGATGCGCCAGTTCGACAATGCCGTGCAGGCCTCGCATTCGGGCAAGGTCAACCTGATTCCGTTCAATCCGTTCCCCGGTACCCGCTATGAGCGCTCCGGTGATGCGGAGATCCGCGCCTTCCAGAAGATCCTGCTGGACCAGCAGGTGCTGACGATGGTGCGGCGCACCCGTGGCGACGACATCGATGCCGCCTGTGGCCAGCTCAAGGGCCAGGTGATGGATCGTACCCGCCGCCAGGCCGAGTTCAACAAAACGCTCCAGGACGGGAAAAACCGGGATGCCGCTGCCTGACCGCCGATTGCCAGCCGTTCTTTTCGTCGCGCTGGCACTCGCCGGGTGTGGCAACAAAGGCGTCAAACCTCCGACCGCACCCTTGGGCGTCGCGCCCGAATACGTGGCGCGGGACAACGCTGACACCCGTCGCCGGGTCAGCTACCAGGACCAGATGACATTGTCGGCCGAGGCATTCCGCGCCGGGGCGATGGACGTCTCCGAGAAGCGCGCCAGGAGCGCACTCAAGCTGGATGCGGGCCGGCCGGATGCCTACATCATGCTGGCGGCGCTGGCCAACCGGCGCGGTGATGATGCCGCAGCCGGTCCGCTGTTCCAGAAGGCGGCCGAGTTGGCGCCGGACAGCGGCGAAGTGCTCAACAACTATGGCGCGTGGTTATGTGGTCATGGCCGCGCCACCGAAGCGCTGCCGCTGTTCGACCGGGCCGTTGCAGCGCCGGGTTACCGCACGCCGGCCGCGGCGCTGGCCAACGCAGGCGGCTGTGCGCTTGATGCCGGCCAGCCCGAGCGCGCCGTGCGTGACCTGCGCCGGGCGCTGGCGCTGGATCCGGCCAACCCCTATGCGCTGGAGGCCATGGCCCGCAACGAGCATGCCCAGGGCCGCTTTTTCGAGGCCCGGGCCTTCGTGCAACGGCGTCTTGCGGCTGCACCGGCCACACGTTCCGTGTTACAACTTGCCTCTCAAATCGAGGCGCAGCTTGGCGACACAGTGGCATCCGGTCGTTATCTGCAGCGAATTCGCGACGAATTTCCGCAGGATGCGGCTCCTAATTCCCGGGGTTGAAGCATTGTGATTGATGACCAGACTGTGAACGCTTTTGATACTGCGGCCGGCTGTGGAGCGCGTCTCCGGCAGGCGCGGGAAGCGGCAGGACTGACGCTCGAAGCAGTGGGGCAGCAGTTGCGCATGCCGGTGCAGGTGGTGAAGTCACTGGAAGCCGAGCAGTGGGATCGCCTCGGTGCGCCGGTGTTCGTCCGCGGCCAGCTCAAAAGCTATGCGCGCCTGCTCAAGGTCGACCTGGGCGACGTGCTGGACCAGGCCCACATCGGGCCGGTGGTGCCGCCGCAGCTGGTCAGCCACACCCATACCCCGCGGGCCCGCCGAATCGCCGAGAGCCTCGGCCGCCGTGCCCTGTATGTCGGCATCACCGCCGTGCTGGCCGTGCCGGTGTGGTTCGCCACCCGCGGCCATTTCGACAGTGCCTCGACCACCCCCAATACCGCGTCGCTGGATGTGATTCCCGCCGCCGTACCGGTGGCAGGCACCGCGCCGGCTGCCCAGGCGGCGCCGGTGGCGACGCCGGCGCCGTCGACGGCGCCGTCGGCCCCCTACCTGGCCTCGTTGACCCCGGTGCCCCGGCCCACGGCCGCCGCGCCGGCGCCGGCCGGTGCGCTCAGCCTGCAGTTCAAGGGCGACAGCTGGGTGGATATCGCCGCGCCCGATGGCAGTACCGTCGAGAAGGCCCTGATCAAGTCGGGCGAAACCCGCACCTTCAGCCCGGGCCAGGTCGCCCGCATGGTGCTCGGCAATGCGTCGGCGGTGGAGGTTCAGCAGGCCGGCACTATCGTCGACCTTTCGCCCTACCAGCGAGCCAACGTGGCACGCTTTACGGTATCCTCTGACGGCTCCGTGGCTCCGGTTTCACACTGAGCCGCGTTTCCCGATTCATTTCGACAATCCAATTCAAACAGTCCCTCCTGACGGGCAGGGGCGAGAGTACGCATGGCGATCGACGACCTGCTCGACGAGCACGAACAAAGTGAACGCGTCCGCAGCTGGCTGCGGAAGAATGGTGTCAGCATCATCGCCGGCGTGGCGATTGCCATCGGCGGCATCGCCGGCTGGCAGTGGTGGCAGAAAGAGCAGGGCAGCCACCTGGCGGGCGCCCACGGCGAGTACCAGGTGGTGCTCAAGCAGCTGCAGGACAAGAAGCTGGACGAAGCGGCCAAGGGCGTGAAGACGCTGGAAGGCGGCAAGGTCCAGGTCTATGGCGACCTGGCAGCGCTGCAGCTGGCCAAGGCGCAGGTCGATGCAGGCAAGAACGAGGAGGCCCTGGCCACCCTTCGTGCCATCAAGGCCGACCCGGAATACAAGGCTGCGATCGACCAGCGCATTGCGCGCCTGTTGATCGCCACCGGCAAGCACGATGAAGCCATCGCGCTGCTGGGCGGTGCCACCGACAGTGCGAGCCTGGAAATCCATGGCGACGCCTTGATGGCGCTGGGCAAGCGTGACGAAGCCCGCGGGCAGTATGAGAAGGCGCTCAAGACGCTGGATGTGGCAGCGCCCCAGCGGCGCGTGCTGGAAACCAAAGTGATGGATGCCGGTGGCACCGTCACCGAGCCTGCGGAGTCGGTGTAATGAAGCAGATGGTCATGATCAAGCGCGTAGCCACCCTGGTGTTGATGGGCGTGGCATTGTCCGGCTGCACCACCGTCAAGGGCTGGTTCGCCGGCAAGGACGCGGAGGCCAAGAAGGCGCTGGAACCGGCCGAGCTGGTCAAGTTCGAGCCGACCGCGAAGGTCGACCGGATCTGGAGCACCGGCCTGGGCAAGGGCGAGAAGCGCATCGGCGTGCGCCAGGGCCCGGTCGTGGCGGATGGCCGCGTGTACGCGGCTGCCATCACCGGCGGCGTGCATGCGCTGGACCTGCAGACCGGAAAGACGGTATGGACCTACGAACCGGCCAAGGTCAAGAAGCAGCCCAAGCTGCGCCTGTCCGGTGGCCCGGGCGTCGGCGAAGGCCTGGTGGTGATCGGTACGCTGGATGGCCAGGTCATCGCGCTGGACGCCAACGACGGCAGCGAAAAGTGGCGCGCCAAGGTGCCGGGCGAAGTGATCGCCGCGCCGGCGATCGCCCAGGGCATCGTGTTCGTGCGCAGCAATGATGGCCGGGTGACCGCCCTGGATGCCGGCAACGGCACCCAGAAGTGGTTCAACCCGCGTGAGCTGCCCATGCTGACCGTGCGCGGCAACGCGCCGGTGGTGGCCGGCCCGGGCGTGCTGTTCATCGGCAACGATGACGGCAGCGTCTCCGCACTGGGCATGCAGGACGGCCGCACCGTGTGGGACCAGATGGTCGCCAACGGCGAAGGCCGCACCGAGCTGGACCGCATGTCCGACGTGGACGGCGCCCCGGTGCTGGAAGGCAACACCCTGTTCGTGAGCAGCTTCAAGAACCAGACCATGGCGATCGAAGGCCCGACCGGCCGCCCGCTGTGGGCGCGTGATCATGGCGGCGCCGGTGGCGTGGCCCTGACCTCGGGCAATGTGATCGTCACCGACAACAAGGGCGGCGTGTTCGGCCTGGACAAGGCCAGCGGCAGCGCCATGTGGTCGCAGACGGGCCTGGCCCGGCGTTCGCTGACCGGGCCGGTCATCCACGGCGATTACGTTGTGGTCGGTGACTACAAGGGTTATCTGCACTGGTTGCGGACGGACAATGGTGAACTGGCCGCGCGCGCCAAGAGTGGCGGCGATGCCCTGCTGGCGCAGCCGGTGGTCGCCGATGGGATTCTGCTGGTGCAGAACGTTGATGGAAAGCTGACCGCATTCCGGTTGGCACAATAAGGAGTTACCGCGATGCTGCCCTTGGTCGCCCTGGTTGGACGGCCGAACGTCGGCAAGTCCACCATTTTCAATGCGCTGACCCGTACCCGTGACGCCCTGGTCCATGACCAGCCCGGCGTCACCCGGGACCGCAACTATGGTGTTTGCCGTCTGGACGAGGACAACCATTTCCTCGTCGTCGACACGGGCGGTATCTCGGAGGATGACGAAGGCCTGGCCGGCGCAACCGCCGACCAGGCGCGTGCTGCCGCCGGCGAAGCCGATCTGATCCTGTTCGTGGTGGATGCCCGTGACGGCACCTCCGCGCTGGATGACGAGATCCTGTCGTGGCTGCGCAAGCTGTCGCGGCCGACCCTGCTGTTGATCAACAAGATCGACGGCACCAACGAAGACACCGTGCGCGCGGAGTTCGCCCGCTACGGGTTCAGTGAAATGCTGACCGTGTCCGCGGCCCACCGCCAGGGCCTGGACGACCTGCTTGAAGAAGTGGTCCAGCGCCTGCCTGAAGAGGGCAGCGGCGAGGAGATGGACAACGATCCGAACCGGATGCGCATTGCCTTCGTCGGCCGCCCCAACGTGGGCAAGTCGACCCTGGTCAACCGCATTCTCGGCGAAGAACGGATGATCGCCTCGGAAGTGCCCGGAACCACCCGCGACTCGATCGCGGTGGACCTGGAGCGTGACGGCCGCGAATACCGCCTGATCGACACCGCCGGCCTGCGTCGCCGGGGCAGGGTCGAAGAGGTGGTGGAAAAGTTCAGCGTCATCAAGACCCTGCAGGCCATCGAGCAGTGCCAGGTGGCCGTGCTGATGCTGGACGCCACCGAAGGCGTGACCGACCAGGACGCTACCGTGCTGGGCGCCGTGCTGGATGCCGGGCGTGCGTTGGTGGTGGCCATCAACAAGTGGGATGGCCTGACCGACTACCAGCGCGAACAGGCCGAAGCGCTGGTCTCGCGCAAGCTGGGCTTCGTGCCGTGGGCGGAAACGGTGCGCATCTCGGCCAAGCACGGCTCGGGCCTGCGCGAGCTGTTCCGTGCGATCCACCAGGCGCATGCCTCGGCGACCCACGAATTCAGCACCAGCGAAGTCAACAAGGCGCTGGAAATCGCCTACGAGACCAACCCGCCGCCGGCGATCCGTGGTCACGTCTCCAAGCTGCGCTACGTGCACCCGGGCGGCTCCAACCCGCCGACCTTCATCGTGCATGGCACGCGCCTGAAGGAACTGCCGGAGTCGTACAAGCGCTACCTGGAAAACTTCTTCCGCAAGCGTTTCAAGCTGATCGGCACGCCGGTGCAGTTCATCTTCCGCGAGGGTGCCAACCCTTACGAGGGCAAGAAGAACGTGCTGAGCGAACGGCAGATTGCCAAGAAGAAGCGCCTGATCAAGCACGTAAAGGGTCGTTGATCCCACTCGCCGCCATCCTGGCGGCGAGCCCGTAGAGCCACGCCCTGCGTGGCTTCGCGGCGCCGGAACGAAGCGCAGCCACGCAGGGCGTGGCTCTACGCGGCGGGCGCGCGATAATGGGGCAATGAGCCCCATCCCTGAGATATCTCCCGACCAGGCGCGCCAGCGCGTCACCCACGGCGCCTTGTTGATCGATGTGCGTGAAGCGCACGAGCGCGCCACCGGCATGGCCGAGGGCGCACTGGGCATCGCGAAAGGCGAGCTCCAGGCAGATCCGTCTGCCCACCTTCCGTCAAACGACCGCGAGCTGATCCTGATCTGCCAGAGCGGCAAGCGCTCCCTGGAAGCCGCGCAGGCGCTGTTCGAGCTCGGCTACACCCACATCGCCTCCGTCCACGGCGGCACCACCGCCTGGCGTGCTGCGGGGCTGCCGCTCGTGCAGCCGCTGCAGAGCGACGACGAGCGCGATTTCAACGAACGCTACTCACGCCACCTGCTGCTGCCGCAGGTCGGGGTTGCCGGCCAGCAGGCGCTGCTCGGCGCCCGGGTGCTGCTGCTGGGCGCTGGCGGCCTTGGTTCACCGGCCGCCTTCTACCTGGCCGCCGCCGGGGTAGGGCACCTCCGCATCGCCGATGACGACGTGGTGGACCGCAGCAACCTGCAGCGGCAGATCCTGCATACCGAGGCCAGTATCGGCGAGCCCAAGGTGCATTCGGCCCGCGAACGGCTGCTGGCGCTCAATCCCGGGCTGGACGTCGAAGCGGTGCAGGCGCGGGTGACCTCGGACAACATCGATGCGCTGCTCGACGGCGTGGACGTGGTGCTGGACGGGTCGGACAACTTCCCGCTGCGCTACCTGCTCAACGATGCCTGCATCCAGCACGCGATCCCGCTGGTCTACGGCGCGGTGGAGCGTTTCACCGGCCAGGTGTCGGTGTTCGACGCCGGCCGCCATCGCGGTGAGGCGCCATGCTACCGCTGCCTGTTCCCGGAACCGCCACCACCCGAGTTCGCGCCCAACTGCGCCGAGGCCGGGGTGCTGGGCGTGCTGCCGGGCATGGTCGGCCTGCTGCAGGCCACCGAAGTGCTCAAGCTGCTGCTGGGGATTGGTGAGCCGCTGGTGGGGCGGCTGCTGACCTTCGACGCGCTGGGCATGCGGTTCCGTGAGATCCGCCTCGGGCCGGATCCCGCCTGCCCACTGTGTGCGCCCGGCCAGGGCTTCCCGGGTTACATCGACTACGCCGCGTTCTGTGCGGGTCCGTAGGACGATATGGTGATTTACTGACCGATCGTTCCATTCCCGGCACGATCATGCGCACCTGCGTGCTATGTCCCTGCGTCAACTTGTCCTATCGTGATGGCTGATCGTAGTTGCAAGGAACAGACCGCATGGCGGTGGAAGCAGGTGCCAGTGAACTGGTGAAAGTAGTCGCCCTGCTGGGTGCGGCAGTGGTGATGGTGCCGTTGTTCCGCCGGCTGGGATTGGGCTCGGTGCTGGGCTACTTCGCGGCCGGGTTGGCGATCGGTCCGTTCGGCTTCGGCTGGTTCTCCGATCCGCAGGCGATCCTGCATACGGCCGAACTGGGCGTGGTGATGTTCCTGTTCGTGATCGGACTGGAAATGCGGCCTTCGCACCTGTGGAGCCTGCGCAGGGAAATCTTCGGGCTGGGCACGCTGCAGATCGTGGTCTGCGGTGCCGTGCTCACCGGGGTGTGCATGCTGTTCGGGTTCCCGCTGCCGGTGGCCTTCATCGGTGCGGCCGGTTTCGTGCTGACGTCCACCGCAGTGGTGATGCAGCTGCTGGCCGAGCGCGGCGATATCGCGCTGCCGTCCGGGCAGAAGATCGTCTCGATCCTGTTGTTCGAAGATCTGCTGATCGTGCCGCTGCTGGCGGTGGTCGCCTTCATGGCGCCGGTGCAGGCCGATGCCGGTACCGGCTCGCGCTGGATCAGCGTGGCCATCGCCGCCGGCGCGATCATCGGGCTGGTGCTGGTCGGCCGCTTCCTGCTCAACCCGCTGTTCCGCATCCTGGCTGCCGCCAAGGCGCGCGAGGTGATGACCGCCGCCGCATTGCTGGTGGTGCTGGGCGCAGCGCTGCTGATGCAGCTGGGCGGGCTGTCGATGGCGATGGGCGCGTTCCTGGCCGGCGTGCTGCTGAGCGAGTCCACCTTCCGCCACCAGATCGAAGCCGACATCGAACCGTTCCGCGGCATCCTGCTCGGGCTGTTCTTCCTCAGCGTGGGCATGGCCCTGGACCTCACCGTGGTGGCCAACAACTGGCCGCTGATCGTGTCGGGCGTGCTGGCCCTGATGCTGGCCAAGGCGGTGTGCATCTATGTCGTGGCACGCATCCTGGGCAGCGACCATCGCCAGGCGCTGGATCGCGGCGTGGTGATGGCACAGGGCGGCGAATTCGCCTTCGTGCTGTTCTCGGCCGCGGCCACCGCCGGGGTGATCGGCATCGAGGTCAACGCCAACCTGACCGCCATCGTGGTGCTGTCGATGGCGCTCACCCCGCTGTTCGTGCTGCTGCACGACAAGCTGATGCCGGCGCGCGAGGTCTCGCTGGAAGGCGTGGACACCGCCGAGGGCATGTCCGGCAGCGTGCTGATGATCGGCTTCGGCCGCTTCGGCCAGGTGGCCAGCCAGTCGCTGCTGGCGCGCGACGTGGACGTGACCATCATCGACAACGACGTGGACATGATCCACAACGCCGAGCGTTTCGGCTTCAAGATCTACTACGGCGACGGCACCCGGCTGGACGTGCTGCATGCGTCGGGCGCGGCCACCGCGCGGGCCATCGCGGTGTGCGTCAACAACGCGCAGGATGCCGACCGCATCGTCGAGCTGGTCGCGCATGAGTTCCCGCAGGCCAAGCTGCTGGTGCGTTCGTTCGACCGCGAACATTCGCTGCGCCTGATCCATGCGGGCGTGGATTTCCAGATCCGCGAAACCTTCGAGTCGGCGCTGCTGTTCGGCCAGGCCGCGCTGGTGGAACTGGGGGCGGAGGAAGACGACGCACGCGACATCGCCGAGCAGATCCGCGAGCGCGACGCCGAGCGTTTCGAGCTGGAGATGGCCGGCGGCGACCTGCGTGCCGGCGCCCACATGGTGTTCGGTACCGCGCTGCCCGGCGTGCCCACGCCGACCCCGTTCACCGCACCCAAGCGCAAGGCGCGCACCCTCAACGCGGATGAAGTGCCGGAAGAGGAATGACGCGGGTGAGCGCGACCGCAGCGTAGGGCCGGGCCATGCCCGGCTGCGATGGTGTTCGGCGGCACGTTAATCGGGGACAATACCCTTCCGCCGCCCCACGCCCCGCATTCGATGAACGATTCCGCCCCCCGTCATTCCGCCCGCATCCTGGACGGACGCCGCATCGCCGAAGACCTGCTGGACAGCCTGAAGGTGCGCGTTGACGCCCGCCTGGCCGCCGGTGGCAGCCGGCCGGGGCTGGCCGTGGTGCTGGTGGGCGGCGACCCGGCCTCGACCGTGTATGTGCGCAACAAGCGCCGTGCCGCCGAGAAGGTCGGGATCGAGGCGTTCGATTACGACCTGCCGGCCGGCACCGGCGAAGCCGAGCTGCTGACCCTGATCGACCAGCTCAATGCGGACCCCAAGATCCACGGCATCCTGGTCCAGCTGCCGCTGCCGGGCATCCCCGACGCCAGCCGCCTGATCCACCGGATCGACCCGCGCAAGGACGTGGACGGCTTCCACCCGGAGAACGTCGGCCACCTGGCCCTGCGCGAGTTCGGCCTGCGCCCGTGCACCCCGCGTGGCATCACCACGCTGCTGGGCCACACCGACCAGCCGGTGCGCGGCCGCAACGCCACCATCGTGGGCGTGAGCAACCACGTGGGCCGGCCGATGGGCCTGGAACTGCTGATCGCCGGCTGCACCGTGACCAGCTGCCACAAGTTCACCCCCAAGGACGTGCTGGAGCAGTCGGTGCGCAACGCCGACATCCTGGTGGTGGCGGTAGGCCGCCCGGGCATCGTGCCGGGCGAATGGGTCAAGCCGGGTGCGGTGGTGATCGACGTGGGCATCAACCGCCTGGACGACGGCCGCCTGGTCGGCGACGTGGGCTTCGAGGCGGCGGCCGAACGGGCCAGCTGGATCACCCCGGTCCCGGGTGGGGTAGGGCCGATGACGGTCGCGACCCTCATGCAGAACACCATCGAGGCGGCTGAAGCGTCTTGACGCAGGCCCGCTGTGACGACCAACGGTCGTCACCTACCGGCCGGCCACCGCATTGACCGGAGGCGGTAGCGCACGACCGTTGGTCGTGCGGCCGGGCCGCCGAACCGCTGCATGAACGCGCCGCGCGGGCGCGACACAGCGTCGCATCCGCCCCCTGCCCAACGGGGCGAAATCAGGGTAAAATGTCGCGCTTCCCCACATCTCGGGTATGCCGATGCTGCGCATCCAGGCTGAAGCACTGACTTACGACGACGTCTCGCTCGTCCCCGCCCATTCCATCATCCTGCCCAAGGATGTCACCCTGGAAACGCGCCTGACGCGCGACCTGCGGCTGAAGCTTCCGATCCTGTCGGCTGCCATGGATACCGTCACCGAAGCACGCCTGGCCATCGCCATGGCCCAGCTCGGCGGCATGGGCATCATCCACAAGAACCTGAGCGTGGACCAGCAGGCCGCCGAAGTGGCCAAGGTCAAGAAGTTCGAAGCGGGTGTCATCCGCGACCCGATCACGGTCGGTCCGGAAACCACCATCCGCGACGTGCTGGCGCTGACCCAGGCGCGCAACATCTCCGGCGTGCCGGTGGTCGATGGCGGCCAGCTGGTGGGCATCGTGACCCACCGCGACATGCGCTTTGAAACCGAGCTGGACGATCCGGTCCGCCACATCATGACCAAGAAGGATCGCCTGATCACGGTCAAGGAAGGCGCCGCGTCCGAGGAAGTGCTGCAGCTGCTGCATCGCAACCGCATCGAAAAGATCCTGGTGGTCAACGATGATTTCGCCCTGCGTGGCCTGATCACCGTCAAGGATATCCAGAAGAACACCGATTACCCCAACGCCGCCAAGGACATCGCCACGCGCCTGCTGGTGGGTGCCGCGGTGGGCGTGGGTGGCGATACCGATCGCCGCGTCGAAGCGCTGGTCGCTGCCGGCGTGGACGTGCTGGTGGTGGACACCGCGCACGGCCACTCGCAGGGCGTGCTGGACCGCGTCAGCTGGGTCAAGAAGCACTTCCCGCAGGTGCAGGTGGTCGGTGGCAACATCTGCACCGGCGAAGCCGCACTGGCGCTGCTGGACAGCGGCGCGGACGCGGTCAAGGTCGGTATCGGCCCGGGCTCGATCTGCACCACCCGCGTGGTGGCCGGTGTGGGCGTGCCGCAGATCACCGCGATCGACCTGGTGGCCGAAGCGCTGCAGGACCGCATCCCGCTCATCGCCGACGGTGGCATCCGCTACTCCGGCGATATCGGCAAGGCGCTGGCCGCCGGTGCATCGACCATCATGATCGGCGGCCTGCTGGCCGGTACCGAGGAATCGCCCGGTGAAACCGAGCTGTTCCAGGGCCGTTCGTACAAGAGCTACCGCGGCATGGGTTCGCTGGCGGCGATGGAGAAGGGGTCCAAGGACCGCTATTTCCAGGACGCGTCCAGCGCCGACAAGCTGGTGCCCGAAGGCATCGAAGGCCGCGTGCCGTATCGCGGCCCGGTCGGCGGCATCATCCACCAGCTGATGGGCGGCCTGCGCGCCACCATGGGCTACGTGGGGTGCGGCACCATCGAAGACATGCGCAGCAAGCCGAAGTTCGTCAAGATCAGCGGCGCCGGCCAACGTGAGAGCCACGTCCATGACGTGCAGATCACCAAGGAACCGCCGAACTACCGGGCTTGATGGGCCGGTGAGCAAAGAGGAACGAGGAAGCTGATTCCCGTTCCTCTTTCTCTATCTGCCCTCCGTTCTGAATTCCGTCTCTCCGTTTTCAACCTGCATTTCCGGGCGCCATGACCAACATCCATAACGACAAGATCCTCATCCTCGATTTCGGCGCGCAGTACACCCAGCTGATCGCGCGCCGCATCCGCGAGCTCGGCGTGTACTGCGAAATCTGGGCGTGGGACCACAACCCGGCCGAGATCGCCGCGTTCGGCGCCAAGGGCATCATCCTGTCCGGTGGCCCGGAATCCACCACGCTGCCGGATGCGCCCGCCGCGCCGCAGGAAGTGTTCGACAGCGGCCTGCCGATCTTCGGCATCTGCTACGGCATGCAGACCCTGGCCGCGCAGCTGGGCGGCGCCACCGAAGCGGCCGACCAGCGCGAATTCGGCCATGCCGAAGTCAACGTGGTGCACCCCGATGCGCTGTTCAAGGGCCTGAGCGACCACGGCGGCGAGCCGCGCTTGAACGTGTGGATGAGCCACGGCGACCACGTGTCGGTGGCACCGCCGGGCTTCACCATCACCGCCACCACCGACCGCATTCCGGTGGCCGCGATGGCCAACGAAGAAAAGCGCTGGTACGGCGTGCAGTTCCACCCGGAAGTGACCCACACCCTGCAGGGCCAGGCGCTGCTGCGCCGCTTCGTGGTGGACGTGTGCGGCTGCCAGACGCTGTGGACGGCGGCCAACATCATCGACGACCAGATCGCCCGCGTGCGCGAACTGGTGGGCGATGACGAAGTGATCCTGGGCCTGTCCGGCGGCGTCGATTCGTCGGTGGTGGCCGCGCTGCTGCACAAGGCGATCGGCGACAAGCTGACCTGCGTGTTCGTCGACACCGGCCTGCTGCGCTGGCAGGAAGGCGACCAGGTGATGGCGATGTTCGCCGAGCACATGGGCGTCAAGGTGATCCGCGTGAACGCGGCGGACCGCTACTTCAGCAAGCTCGAAGGCGTGAGCGACCCGGAAGCCAAGCGCAAGATCATCGGCAACCTGTTCGTGGACATCTTCGATGAAGAGTCCAACAAGCTGAGCAACGCCAAGTGGCTGGCGCAGGGCACCATCTACCCCGACGTGATCGAGTCGGCCGGCAGCAAGACCGGCAAGGCCCACGTGATCAAGAGCCATCACAACGTGGGCGGCCTGCCGGAGCACATGAAGCTGGGCCTGGTGGAACCGCTGCGCGAACTGTTCAAGGACGAAGTGCGCCGCCTCGGCGTCGAACTCGGCCTGCCGCGCAGCATGGTCTACCGCCATCCGTTCCCGGGCCCGGGCCTGGGCGTGCGCATCCTGGGCGAAGTGAAGCGCGAATACGCCGAGCTGCTGGCCAAGGCCGATGCGATCTTCATCGACGAACTGCGCAAGGCCGACCTGTACGACAAGACCAGCCAGGCCTTCGCGGTGTTCCTGCCGGTGAAGTCGGTGGGCGTGGTCGGTGATGCCCGCGCGTATGAGTGGGTGATCGCGCTGCGCGCGGTGGAAACCATCGACTTCATGACCGCGCACTGGGCGCACCTGCCGTATGACTTCCTGGGCACGGTGAGCAACCGGATCATCAATGAGCTGCGCGGGGTGTCGCGGGTGGTGTATGACATCTCCGGCAAGCCGCCGGCGACGATTGAGTGGGAATGAGCTGAAAGAAGGGCGCCGCAAGGCGCCTTTCTTTATTGGGGAACCGGGTAGGTATCGACCGTTGGTCGATACGCGCTGCCCCGTCGCTTGACCTCTTGGTCTACCTACTAGTAGGATTGGTTAATGGATCCCGTCCTCTCCCCCAAAGCCGCTGAAATCGTCGCCCACGCCCGCACGTTGCTGGAGGCGGGCGGCTACAACGGTTTCAGCTATGCCGATATCTCGGCCAGGGTGAACATCAGCAAGGCCAGCATCCATCATCATTTTCCCAGCAAGGCCGAGCTGGTTCGTACGGTGGTGGCGCTGTACCGCGCCGAGGCCCGTGAAGGGCTGGCCATGCTGGACCGGCAGTTGAGTGATCCGCTGAAGGAGCTCAACGCCTACGTCGACTACTGGTCCAGCTGCATCGCAGGGGGCACGGCCTCGTTCTGCATCTGCGCGATGCTGGCGGCGGAGTCGCCGATGATCCCGCCGGAAATCGCCGAAGAAGTGCGCGGGCACTTCGAGGATCTCAGCGGCTGGTTGACCGCCACGCTGGAGAAGGGCGTGGCGCAGGGGCAGTTCCAGCTGCAGGGCGCACCGTCGGACGAGGCCAAGGCCTTCATGGCCTCCGTGCACGGGGCGATGCTGGCCGCGCGTGGGTTGGGTGATGCGCAGACGTTCGCAGCCCTGGCGCGGCTGTCGGTTGCGCGGGTGACTGCGCAGCGTTGAACCGTATTTCGTAAGCCCGCCTCGCGCGGGTTTTTTCATGGCCATCGCGCCTACCTACTAGTAGGTTTACTTGAGGACCCTCCAATGACACATCCGCTCTCGGCACTCGGTGTACTGCACACCGCCATCAGCCTCATTCCCGTCTTTGCCGGTCTGTACGGCTTCGTGCGCCACCGGAAGATCGACCCCGCCACCGGGGCCGGCAAGCTCTATCTGATCGGCCTGGTGCTTGCTGTGGCGACCTCGATCACCGTCTCCAGCACCGGTGGCCTCAATCCCGGCCACGCCTTCGGCATCGTGGTGCTGCTGGTGGCGTTCGGCGGGGTGCTGGTGAACAAACTGCGCTTCCTGGGGCGCCTGCGGCCTTACCTGTCCGCGTTCGCACTGTCCTTCAGCTTCCTGCTCGGGTTGGTGCCTGCCGTCAATGAATCGCTGACCCGACTGCCGGTGTCGCATCCGCTTGCCGCCGCACCGATGGCGCCGGTAGTGCTGCAGACCCTGCTGGGTTGCTTTGTCGTGTTCCTCATCGGCATCACCGCACAGGGCTGGATGATCCATGCGCGCAGTAAACGCGCGCAGCGCTGACGCCGTCAGCAGCCTGTCAACGCATAGGCGTTGGTGCTGCCGCGGTGCTGCTCGCGATACGTGGTGGGGCTGAGTTCGGTCTGCCCACGGAAATGCCGGCGGAACGACTCCTGTGAGCCAAACCCCGCCTGTTCGGCCACCCAGTGCAACGGGCGGTCGGTGGTTTCGAGAAGTTCGCGCGCGAAGGCCACGCGCTCGCGGATCAACCAGTCGATCGGTGACAGCCCGGTGGCTTCCAGGAACTGCCGCTGCAGCGTGCGCTGGCTGAGCGAGGCATGTTCGGAGAGGCTGCGCAGCGAGTGCTCTTCGCGCAGGTTGCGGCGGATCCATTCCATCAGGCGGGCCAGCCGCGTGGGCTCGCCGTTGGGAATCGAACGCACCACGCGCTGGCTGCGTTCGGCATCGCGCCACGGTGCCAGCACCAGCCGTTCGGCCACCCGATTGGCCACGTGCGCGCCGTAATCCTTGCGCACCAGGTGCAGCATCATGTCCATGCCGGTGGCCGAGCCTGCGGAGGTGATGACCGTGCCGGTGTCGACGTACAGCACATCCTCGCGCACGGTGATGGCGGGGAATTCGCGGGCGAGGGTTTCGGTCAGGCGCCAATGGGTGGTAGCGCTGCGGCCGTCGAGCAGGCCGGCCCAGGCGAGTACGAATGCGCCGGAGCAGATCGAGGCGATGCGTGCGCCGCGTCTGTGCGCGCGGATCAGTGCATCGAGCAGCGGCTGCGGCGGGCGTTCGCTGGGGTCGCGCCAGCCCGGCACGATGATGGTGTCGGCATGGTCGAGCGCTTCCAGTCCGTGTGGGAGCTGTACCTGGGTGCTGCCGAGCATGCGCAGGGCGCCGGGTTCTGCGGCGCAGAGCTGGGTGGTGTACCAGGGGACGTCGAGTTCGGGGCGGATCGGGGCGAACAGGCCTACTGCGCAGCCGAATTCGAAGAGGCCTTGGCCGTGGGCGGCGACGATGGCGATGGTGGGGGGCGCTTGGGGGGCTGGCATGAGGTGATGCTATCCAGCTCTACGTGGGACACGCATGGCGTGTCGCTACCTCGTTATTCCCTGTGGTCATGTGGGTGGCGGGATGTGGGGTGCGGGTGGCGTGTTGGTGGCTGTTGCCGGATGAGCGCTGTTTGTTGAATGGGGGCCTGTCCTCGATCAGGTCCCGACATGCTGCTGCGTCCGCTTTCCGTGATGATCGCCTTCGTCCTTGCCGCCCCTGCCATGGCCGCCGGTCCCGATACTCCGCCCGAGGCCTTGGCCAGCGCGTCAGTGGCTGCCGCTTCCACGCTGGATGCGGTGGTGGTGACCGGCTCGCGCACCAGCAACCGCACGGTGAAGAACAGCTCGACGCCGATCGATGTGGTGTCGGCCGAGGACCTGGTGGCCACCGGGCAGGCCAACCTGCTCGAAGCACTGCAGCGCAGCCTGCCGTCGCTGAGCCAGATCGGTGGCTACCAGAGCGACCAGGAAAGCCTCATTCGCGGCTACCAGCTGCGCAACCTGTCGCCGGGCTACACGCTGGTGCTGGTCAACGGGAAGCGCCGCAATGCCAGCGCTTATGTCAGTGGCGCCAACGGCGGCGGTTTCCCGGGCCACGCGTGGACCGACCTGGCGCTGATTCCGGTCGCCGCCGTGGACCACATCGAAGTGCTGCGCGATGGCGCGTCGGCGCTGTATGGCTCCGACGCGATCACCGGGGTGATCAACGTGATCCTGAAGTCACAGGCGCAGGGCGGCGATGTCTCTGTGGAAAGCGGGCAGAGCATCGATGGCGATGGCACCCGCACCAGCGTGCGCGCCAACATCGGCCTGCCGTGGGGCGCGGATGGCTTCGTGAACCTGTCCGGCGAATACACCCGCCAGCACCATGCGATCCGGCCGCGCCGTTACGTCGACGACTATCTGAGCTATCCGGCCATCGATGCCAACGGCAACCTGGTGGCGCTGCGCCCGAACAACCGGCTGCCGCCCAACACGACGGAGAACCCTGCCGAGGCCACGCGCAACCCGGAGGCCAACACCATCCTGAGTTCGCCGTCGTACACACTCAAGGCACTGGCGGCCAATGTCGGCCATGGCCTGGGTGAGAACGCGCAGTTTTACGCCACCGCCACGGCCAGCGACCGCACCGCGCAGGCGATCCAGAACTTCCGTCTGCCGGCGACGATCTTCGGCACCTACAAGGCGCCCACGGTGTTGAACGTCTGGCCGGATGGCTTCCTGCCGATCCTGCAGACCAAGGAAAAGCAGACCACCGGCACCGCCGGGGTGAAGGGCAGCTGGGCAGGATGGGAGTACGACACCAGCCTGACCGCCAACCGCAGCACGGTGCGCACCTACACCCGCGATTCGGCCAACTTCTCACTGATCTATCCCGGTGCACCCACCGACTTCTACGTGGGGCGCCTGGACTATCAGCAGCGCATCGCCAACCTCGACCTGCGCCGCGGGTTCGATGTCGCCGCGTTTGCCTCGCCGCTCCAGGTCAGCGCCGGTGCCGAGTACCAGCACGAGAAGTACGAGCGCGGGGCAGGGCAGTGGGAGTCGTACACGGGCTTTGGCGCAGCCGCCTTCGTCGGTTATTCCACCGCCGATGCGGTGGAGGCGACCCGCAACAGCAAGGCGGTGTACGCCGGCGCGGCCACCAACGTCACCTCGCGCTGGTACCTGGATGCGGCGGCGCGCTGGGAGGACCACTCCGACTTCGGCAGCGTGTCGACCGGGCGCCTCACCACGCGCTTCGACTTCACCGATGCGTTCGGCGTGCGCGCGACGGTGAGCAACGGCTTCCATGCGCCGAGCCTGGGTGCGCAGTACTACCAGGCTACCGGCAGCTGCCCGTGCGGCACCACGCTGGTGGCGCAGGTGTCATCGCCCGCTGCCATCGCGCTGGGTGCCACGCCGCTGCAGCCGGAAAAGGCGAACAACTACAGCCTCGGCGTGACCTGGGACCCGAACCCGGCCTTCCACTTGGCGCTGGATGCGTACCAGATCGACATCCGGGGCCAGCTCGGCCAGTCCAGCCAGATCGGCTACAACGCGCAGGACCCCAGCCGCATCACCGACAACAGCGGCACGGTACTTACGCCCGCGCAGATACAGACGATCGATACGCTGCTGGCCAGCGCCGGCATCAGCATCCTGCCGGGCGACGCGTTCTACGCCAGCTACTTCACCAACGTCGGCGACACCCGCACACGCGGCCTGGAACTGACCCTCGAAGCGAACCAGGAAACCGGCTGGGGCAAGCTGCGCTGGAGCTATGCCGCCAACGTCGGCCGCACCACGATCCAGAAGGTGCGTGACATCCCGGTGGTGCTGCAGGGCCTGCCCAACATCAACCTGCTGACCAGGTCGAGCGAGTACGCGCTGCGCTTCCGCACGCCGTCCTACACGCAGGTGGCGGGGTTGGGCTGGCAGCAGGGGCGCTGGCGCTCGAACCTGGATTTCACCTACTACGGCCCGATCAAGCGGCTCAACAACGGGGTGGAGTACCGGCAGCCGCCGGTGCTGGTCACCAACCTGTCCGGCGGGGTCGAACTGGGCGGCGGCTGGAGCGCGACGCTGGGCATCAACAACCTGTTCGATGAACGCACCCGCAAGGTGCCCGAGTACGCGCGCAGCGCCACCGACGTGGCCAGCATCGAAACCACCTGGGACACCGGCGATGTGCTGAGCACCATCGGCGCGTTCTGGTACGGCCGCGTCCATTACCGCTTCTGAGGGAGAGCTGCATGTCCACCGCCTTGAACGTTGTTGCCCTGGTCGGTTCGCCGACCTCCTCGACCACCTCGCGCACGCTGTTGCTGGTGCGCCACCTGCTTGACCAGCTTCGGCTTCGGTTGCACATGGACGTGCAGCTGATCGAACTGGCGCCCATCGCGCGGTCACTGGGCCAGGCGCTTACCCGTGACGAAGTGGAGCCGCGCATCGAGCAGGCGCTTGCGCGGATCGAAGCGGCCGACCTGCTGATCGCCGCCGCGCCTGTGTATCGCGGCTCGTACCCCGGGCTGTTCAAGCACCTGGTTGATTTCATCGGACTGGATGCGCTGGTGGATACCCCCGTGCTGCTGGCCGCCACCGGCGGCAGCGAACGCCACGCGCTGGTCATCGACCACCAGCTGCGGCCGCTGTTCAGTTTCCTGCAGGCGCACACACTTCCGATCGGGGTGTATGCCACGCCGGCTGATTTCGACGACGTCGAGATTCGCAGTGTCGCGCTGCAGGCACGCATCGAGCTGGCCGCCGAACGTGCGGCCAGCCACCTGCAGGCCGCACCGCCGGTGCTGCTGCGGCGGATTGCCTAGGCAACGCCATAACCGCCAGCAGTCTGGTTATGGCCAACGCGCATTTGCGTGGCCGGATCCGACCGCCGATTGTCGAATTGCGGCGCAGCCCCGCGCCGGTCCTTCTCTAGCATCGATAGTCCAACGGCACCGCAGTGCCGGCCAGATCGAGGAGCGTTTCGTGTCTGCACAGCCCACCCACAAGCCGATCCTGTTCCTGCTGGATCGTGAGTTCGAAGACGGCCAGCTGCCCGGGCAGCGCTTCTTCTGTCGGCACAGCCTGCTGCTGGAGGGGGCGCTGTCGAGCATTGATGGCCTGGATACCCAGCTGGATGTGCGCCGCATTGGCTTTGCCCGGCCGCGCCGCGAAGTGATCGCCGAGATCGGCGAGCAGGACCAGTCGCTGCCCAAGCTGGTGCTGCCGCAGGGCGTGCAGTCGACGCATGCCACCGGCACCCACCACGACCGCCAGGTGGTGTCCGGCGCCGAGCCGATCCTGGCCGCGCTCAACGGCCTGCTCGGCATTCCCGTGGCCCACCCCTGAGGACGATGCGATGAGCTACCTGATCAGCGTGCTCGACAAGAGCCCCGTGCGGGAAGGCGGCACCGCCGAGCAGGCGCTGCGCGACAGCCTGCGCCTGGCGTTGCATGCCGAGCACCTGGGCTACCACCGCTACTGGTTTGCCGAGCACCATGCCGCGCCACAGCTGGCCAGCCCCGCACCGGAAGTGCTGGCGGCCTGGGTACTGGCGCAGACGCGGCGGATCCGCGTCGGTACCGGTGGCGTGATGCTGCGCCACTACGCGCCGTACAAGGTGGCCGAAACCTTCAACCTGCTGGCCAGCCTGGCACCGGGGCGGGTGGATCTGGGCGTGGGCAAGGCACCGGGTGGGCTTCCCGCGTCCACGGCGGCACTGGCCGCGGGACGCCCGCCGGTGGGGCCGTTCGAACAGCAGCTGCACGATCTGGAAGGCTTCCTGTCGGGCACGCTGGCGGTCGATCACCCGCATGCCAACGCGCAGGCGCGGCCGCTGCCGCAGACCGGGCCGGCGCGGTTCCTGCTCGGGGCCAGCGCGCAGAGTGCGCGGCTGGCCGGGGA
This sequence comes from Stenotrophomonas sp. FBCC-B152, assembly GCF_059134105.1. Classification (NCBI taxonomy): domain Bacteria; kingdom Pseudomonadati; phylum Pseudomonadota; class Gammaproteobacteria; order Lysobacterales; family Lysobacteraceae; genus Stenotrophomonas; species Stenotrophomonas sp. FBCC-B152. Next base: position 1,357,740 of record NZ_CP101442.1, read on the forward strand.
GCTGGGCTGGGGCTTCGTGTACGCGGCGCATTTCGATGGCGATCCGCGCAGCATCGAGACCGCCTTCAATGCCTATCGCGAGGTGTCATCCCAGGCACCGCTGCTGGCCACGGTGGCCTTCGCCGCGCGCAGTGCCGATGCCGCGGCCGCGCAGCTGGGCGCGCTGCGCATCTACAAGCTGCACCTCGGGCCGGGGCAGAGCGTGAACCTGCCCAGCGCCGAAGCGGCGGCCGAGTACGCCCGCCAGGTCGGCGTGGTCGACTACCGCATCGAGGAAACCCATCCCAGCGTGCTGTCCGGCGATGGCCACCAGGTGCGCCGTGCACTGGACGAGCTGCACCAGCGTTTCGGTGTCGGCGAATTCATCCTGGATGCGCCAGTGGCCGACGTCGATGCACGCCTCACTTCCCTTGAACTGCTGTCGCCCGCGCCGCGCGCGGCGGTGGCCTGACCCCCAGGAGCGTCGCCATGAGCAGGACCCCGCGTCCCATTCCCTTCGGCATCATGCTGCAGGGCCCCGGCAGCCACATGCATGCCTGGAAGCACCCCTCCAACGTGGTCGATGCCAGCGTCAATCTCGAGTACTACATCGACGTGGCGCGCACCGCCGAGAACCACGGCATCGCCTTTGGCTTCGTGGCCGATGGGCTGTACATCAACGAGAAATCCATTCCGCACTTCCTCAACCGCTTCGAGCCGATCACGCTGCTGTCGGCGCTGGCCACGGCCACCTCGAAGATCGGCCTGGCCGGCACGCTGTCCACCTCCTACAGCGACCCGTTCACCGTGGCGCGCCAGTTCGCGTCGCTGGACCTGATCAGCGGCGGGCGCGCCGGTTGGAACGTGGTGACCTCGCCACTGGAAGGCTCCGGCCGCAACTATGGGCGCGCGCACCCCGAGCACGCGCTGCGCTACCAGATCGCCGATGAGTACCTTGAGGTGGTGCAGGGCCTGTGGGATTCGTGGGACGACGATACCTTCGTGCGCGACCGCGACAGCGGCACGTTCTTCGATCCAGGTAAGTTCCGCTGTCTCGACCACAAGGGAAAGTTCTTCCAGGTCGAAGGCCCGCTCAACATCCAGCGTTCGCCGCAGGGCCAGCCGGTGATCTTCCAGGCCGGCGCCTCCGATGATGGCATCGCACTGGCCGGCAAGTACGCCGATGCGGTGTTCACCCATGCGCCGTCGCTGGAGGAAACGCGTGCGTTCACCCAGAAGGTGAAGAACGCGGCAATCGCGCATGGCCGCAGCGCGGCCGATGTGAAGATATTCCCCGGCATCGGCCCCATCGTGGGCCGCACCGCGGAAGAAGCCGAAGCGAAATACCAGGCCATTGCGGCACTGGCCACCCTGGATGACGCGCTGGCCTACCTGGGCCGCTTCTTCGACCACCACGATTTCACCCAGTACGCACCGGATGCGCCGTTCCCGGCGCTGGGCGACATCGGCAGCAATTCATTCCGCTCCACCACCGACAAGATCAAGCAGGATGCGCGCGAGCAGGGACTCACCCTGCGCCAGGTGGCGCTGCAGGTGGTGAGCCCGCGGCCGAACTTCATCGGTACGCCGGAGCAGGTGGCCGATGAACTGATCCGCTGGTTCGAGGCCGGGGCCAGCGATGGTTTCATTCTGGGCTTCTCCGTGCAGCGCGAGGGCCTGGATGATTTCGTCGGCCTGGTGCTGCCGATCCTGGCTGCGCGCGGTTACCACCGTGGCACGCTGGAAGGCGCCACGCTGCGCGATCACCTGGGCCTGCCGCGCAAGGCCAGCCGCTACGCGGCCGATGCCGTGCCCGCGCGCAAGGCCGGTTGAGGAGAGCGCAATGACCGTCCTGCACCGGCCCCCGTTGGATCTTTCCGCAACGACCGTTGGCGTCCTGCCGCAGATCGCGGCACGCATCGATGATGCCATCGCCATCCGCCACGATCTGCACCAGCACCCGGAGCTGGCCTTCGAGGAACACCGCACCAGTTCACGCGTGGCCGAGCTGTTGCAGCAGTGGGGCTACCAGGTCACCACGGGACTCGGTGGCACCGGCGTGGTCGGCACGCTGCAGCGCGGGCAGGGTACGCGCCGCCTGGGCCTGCGTGCGGACATCGATGCGCTGCCCATCCACGAAGACTCCGGGCTGGCCTATGCCAGCCAGCGCGACGGCTTGATGCACGCCTGCGGCCACGACGGGCACACCGCCATCCTGCTGTCGGCTGCCCACTACCTGGCACGGCACGGACGCTTCGAAGGCACCCTGCAGCTGGTGTTCCAGCCGGCGGAAGAGACCGGTTCCGGCGCCACGAAGATGATCGACGACGGCCTGTTCGAGCGCTTTCCGGTGGATGCGATCTACGGCCTGCACAACTGGCCCGGCGTGCCGGCCGGGCACTTCGGCTTCGTGGATGGACCGGCAATGGCGTCGGTGGACTGGGCGCAGCTGCGGGTGGTGGGCAATGGCGGGCATGGTGCCGAGCCGCAGCATGCGGTGGATCCGATCCTGGCGGCCGCGCACATCGTCACCGCCCTGCAGAGCGTGGTGTCGCGCAACGTGGATCCGCGCCAGATGGGCGTGGTGACGGTGGGCTCGATCCATGGCGGCAAGGCCGCCAACGTTATTCCCGACGTGGTGGAGCTGACCCTTACCGTGCGCGCCTACCTGCCCGAGGTGCGCGACACGCTGCGCCGGCGGGTGATCGACATCGCCGAGCAGACCGCTGCCGCGTTTGGTGCGCGTGCGGAGATTTCCTTCCCGCGTGGCTTCCCCAGCGTCATCAACCATCCTGAGCAGACCGCGCTGGTCCGCGACGTGGCACACGCCGCGTTCGGGCGCGGGCAGGTGGTGGAGGACTTCGCGCCGCGCACCGCGAGCGAGGACTTCGCATTCCTGCTGCAGGCACGGCCGGGCAGCTTCGTGTTCGTCGGCAACGGCGACAGCGCGCCCCTGCACAGCCCGCGCTACGTGTTCAACGACGCGGCGATAGCGCCAGCGGCCAGCCTGTGGGCGCGGCTGGCCGAACACTACCTGGTGGAGTCCACGACATGAGCGAGCGCTTCCTGTACACCTCGGTGAACGACCCGCTGGCGCAGCCGCTGTTCGACGGGCTGGAGCACGAGTACGAGACCCGCTACGCCGACGTGCAGCGCCGGATCGGCGGCACCGCCCGCGAGGAACTGCAGCGCTATCCGGCCGAGGCCTTCGCCGCGCCGGTGGGCGCCTTCGTGCTGCTGCTCCGCGATGGCCAGGCCATCTCCGGTGGTGCGTTCATGCCGCACCGCGACCCGGATACCGCCGAGTTCAAGCGGATCTGGACGCTGCCCGGCCTGCGCCGCCAGGGTATCGCGCGCCGGGTGCTGCAGGAGCTGGAGGACCAGGCACTGCGACAGGGCTACCGGCGCGTGTTCCTGACCACCGGCTTCCGCCAGCCAGAAGCGGTGGGTCTGTACCTGACCCACGGCTACACCGCGTTGTTCGACCTGCAGGCGGACCCGGAGACGGTGGCGCATCTTCCCTTCGAGAAGCATCTGGGCAAGGCGCAGCCGGTTGCCGCCGTTGCGCAGGCGCTCGAGCTTGCGGCACACGCATGAGCACTCCTTCGTCTGCGTTGGGCGGGGTGGCAACGGCGACCCCGTCGGCATTGCGCATCGTGCCCGCGCGGCACCCGCTGCAGCTGTTCGGCACGCTGCTGGCGCTGTCGCTGATCCTGCTTGCGGTGCAGTCGGTGCTGGGCAACCCGCGCTGGGGCTGGGGCACGTTCGCGGAATGGTTCTTTGCACGGCCGGTGTTGGAAGGCCTGGCGCGCACGCTGTGGTTGACCGCCCTGGGTACCGCATTCGGCTTCGCGCTGGGCACCCTGCTGGCGCTGGCCAGGGTCTCCGGTTCGCCGCTGCTGGCGGCGGTGTCGTGGGGCTATGTGTGGCTGTTCCGCTCGATTCCGTTGCTGGTGCTGCTGTTGCTGCTCAACAACCTGGGGTACCTGTACAGCACCATCGCGCTGGAGGTGCCGTTTACCGCGATCACCTTGTTCTCCTATCCCACCACGCAGTTGATCGGGGTGTTCACCGCCGCGGTGCTCGGCTTGACCCTCAACCAGGCCGCGTTTTCCGCCGAGGTCATCCGCGGCGGCATCCTGTCGGTGGATCACGGCCAGTACGAGGCGGCCGCCGCACTGGGGCTGCCCCGCGCGCGCCAGATCCGCCGCATCATCCTGCCGCAGGCAATGCGCTCGATCCTGCCGGCGGCGTTCAACGATGTGATCGGCTTGGCCAAGAGCACCTCGGTGGTCTATGTGCTGGCCCTTCCCGAGCTGTTCTACACCGTGCAGGTGATCTACCGGCGCAACCTGGAAGTGGTGCCGCTGCTGATGGTGGCCACGATCTGGTACCTGGTGATACTGACCGCGCTGTCGCTGGCCCAGCACCGCATCGAGCGGCGCTTCGCGCGCGGACAACTGCAGCGTGAGCGCAGCGTTTCGCGGGTGGTGTCACGACCGCGCAGCACGCCAGCGGCCACGCCGGGTGTCGCCACGCGGCGGGAGCATTCCGTCCCGGTGGCGGCCGGGCAGGGCGCGGCCGTGTCGGTGCAGGGCGTGAGCAAACACTTTGCTGAGACCACGGTGCTGGACGACGTGCGGCTGGAACTGAAGGCGGGCAGCGTCACCGTGCTGGTGGGGCCGTCGGGTGCCGGCAAGTCCACCCTGCTGCGGCTGATCAACCACCTGGAGCGCGCTGACGGCGGCGTCATCACCGTCGGTGGGCAACTGGTGGGCTACCGCCGTGATGGGGACACGCTGTACGAGCTGCCCGAAGCCGAAATCCGCCGCCGTCGTGCGGAGGTGGGCATGGTGTTCCAAGCGTTCAACCTGTTCCCGCACCTGACCGTGCTGGAGAACATCATCGAAGCGCCCATTGCGGTGCGTGGCATCCCGCGTGCGAAGGCCGAACAGCAGGCCCATGACCTGCTGGATCGGGTGGGGCTGTCGGAGAAGGCGAACGCCTACCCGCGCGAGCTCTCCGGCGGGCAGCAGCAGCGCGTGGCCATTGCCCGTGCGCTGGCGCTGCAGCCGAAGGTGCTGTTGTTCGACGAGCCGACCTCGGCGCTGGACCCGGAGCTGGTCGCCGAAGTGCTCGGGGTGATCGAAGAACTGTCGCAGTCGGGCACCACGCTGGTCATCGTCACCCATGAGCTGGGCTTCGCGCGGCGGGTGGCCGACCACGTGGTGATGATGGACCAGGGACGGGTGATCGAGCAGGGACCGCCGGAGCAGGTGTTCGACCGGCCGCGCCAGCAACGTACCGCCGAGTTCCTTGCCAAGACGCTATGACCGCCACCTTCGAGGAATCCCCATGAGCAGCACGCGAACCCGCCGTCTTCCCGTCAGCACCGTCGTCATCGCCACTGCATTGATTGCCGGTGTCGGCGCGATCGTCTATTCGCGCGTGACCGGCGCTCCGGAACCGACCGCAGCGGCTGCATCGCGACAGGCCGACTTGGCCGCACTGGTCGGTACGCCCGATCCCAAGGCACAGGCGTTGATTCCGGCCGGCTACGCATTCGTCACCCCGGGTACGCTCACCGTGGCCACCCATCCCGGGCAGCTGCCGCTCGCCGACTATGGTGCCGACAGCAGGCAAATCATCGGGGTCGAGCCGGACATCGCCAAGCTCATCGCCGATGGGTTGGGGCTGAAGCTGGTCCTGGTGCCGGTCGCCTGGGCGGATTGGCCGCTGGGGCTGGAGTCGGGCAAGTACGACGCGGTGCTGTCCAACGTGACGGTCACTGAAGAGCGCAAGAAGAAGTTCGATTTCTCGAGCTACCGTTTCGACCTGCTGGGTATCTATACCCGCACCGATGGACCGCTGCAGAAGATCGAGCGGCCCGCCGACGTGGCAGGGTTGAAGGTGGTGCTGGGCGCCAGCACCAACCAGGACCAGATCCTGCGCCAGTGGGACAGGCAGAACATCGCCGCCGGTCTGAAGCCGGTGGAGTACCAGTACTTCGACGATGCGGTGGTGGGCCGGTTGGCGGTGATCACCGGGCGCGCGGATGTGTCGTTTGAACCCAATGCCACCGGCGCGTACTCCGCGCGCGATGGCAAGGTGCGGCGCATCGGCCTGTTCCCCGGCGGTTGGCCGGACGCGGCGGCCATCTCGGTGACCACGCGCAAGGGTAGTGGCCTGGCCACCGCCATCACCCAGGCCCTCAACACGCAGATCGACTCCGGCACCTACGCCCAGGCGCTGAAGCGCTGGAACGTAGGCGAAGAAGCGGTAGCGCGCTCGGAAACCAATCCACCAGGTTTACGCACCTTGTGACGCACCCGCGTAGAGCCACGCCCTGCGTGGCTGCACCAACCGGTTCAAGCGCAATCACCACACCGCTTCAAGCGTCCGGAACGGCTTGCTGATCAACACGCTCTTCCCATCAAAGTCCTGCACAACCCGCCCATCCACCCGCACCTGCTTGGGCCGCGTACGCGAAGGCCACCACACCCGGACCGCAGCGTCTTTCCGCAGCCCCTTGCCCAGGGTCACCTTCAGCGTATCGCCACGCTGCACCGCGTCCATCTGCAGCGTGCCGAACGCGGTGGGCAGCCGCTCCACCGCCAACCCGTCGCCCACCAGCCACGACGGCGGCGTACCCGGCAGCAGCGACAGCGCATCATCGTCCTCGCGCATCAACATGCCGAACAACGTGCGCCCATACTCGGCGCCGATCCACGTATGTGGCATGTCGCCCAGGTAGCGCGGGAAGCGCAGCCGCGAGTGCACCACTTCGGCCAGTACCTGCCATTCCAGCGGGCGGCGGTCGCGCAGCAGGCCCTGCAGCAGCTCATCGGCGGCTTCGGGCTGGTCCAGGTGCACGTAGCTGAGCACGTTGCGGATTTCATACGGCGTGTAGGCGTACAGCGCGTCCGGCTGGTTGCGCTTGCGCACGTCATCCAGGTAGCGCGCGAAGGTGGTGCGCAGGGCCTGCTCGGGCAGTACGTCCTGCGCCCCGGTGGGGTCCAGCGCGATCGACACGCCGGTGGGGTCGCCATCGCCCAGGTCGGCGGAGGAGGGAATGAAGTCGATGCCCTTCCACGCCATGGTGGCGCGGATCGAAGCGGCCAGCGCATCGTGCAGCAGGCGGTACTGTTCGCGCGCCCACGCGGCGGTCTCGTGATCACCCAGCGATTCGGCCAGCCACGCGCCGTCGTGCCAGCCCTTCAGGCCCCAGTAGTCGTCCCAGTAACTGTGGGTCGGCGAAGGATAGCCTTCGTGACTGATCGACGGTGCCAGGATGCCGGCGAACCGCTCCGGCGCGGGCTGGCCGGCCATGTAACCGGGCACCAGCGTGCGCTCGCGCAGCTCCTGCAGGAAACGCAGCGCGGCCTTCACCTTCGGCAGGTAGGCGCGTACCGATTCCGGGCCGCCATCCAGCCGCGCAACATCGGCCACCAGCGCAACATACTGGCCCTGGCTGTCGTACTCGATATCCGAGCCGAACCCGGTGTTGACGCTGCCGTCGTTGTTGAGGATCGGCGACACCAGGCCGTTGGCGTGCACGCCGTGCCCGGTGTACCAGGCCAGGTAGTCGCGCGCGATGCGCGATTCGCCCATGCGCAGCAGTACCGCCGAGGTGGCCATGCCGTCGCGGATGAAGGAGCGGTTGTAGTTGCGTGGGCCGGGTTGCATCGCCGGGCCGGTCTGGTTGATCAGCATGTAGGCCGCCTGGGCGCGCAGCATGTCCACCAGGGAGGGGTCGGGCAGGCGCAGGCCGACCTGGCCCAGGCGCGCCTGCCAGTCGTTGGAAACGCGGGTAGCGAGGGCGTCGAAGATCGCATCCGGATCCTGCGTTTTCGTGCCGAAGGCTATCGCTGGCGGCTCCGGAAGCGCGCCGTCACCGTTGGCAGCCGCAGTACCCAGCGGGAACGCGACCACGATCGACTGGGTGGCACCCGGGGCGAGCTCGATGCGGTAGGCGAGGGCGGCCGCTGCCAGGCCATCCGGATCATCGGCCTGTTGCGCATTGGGCAGTTCGCCCTGCGCCACCGCGGTGGTGATCTCGGTACGGCCATCGGGGCCGAACGGCGCCACCCCCGATGCATCCACCGGCGTCAGCGAATGCAGCAGTGAGCGCCCGTTGACCCGCACCGTGGTGCCATCGATGGCCACCGAACGGATCGGCGAGAGGCCGCCGTTCTGCCACGGCGGATTCATCTGCATTGGACGCGTCACCAGCGACAGAGTGCCGGCGATGGGGGTCGTGCCAACGTTGTGCAGACGGTGGCGCACCAGCGTGACCGGCTGGCCGCCGAGTTCCACCGCAAATGCCTCGCTCTTCAGTTCCAGGCCAGGCTGCGGCTGCCACGTGACCGACGGCATCGGTTTCCAACCGTCGCGCAGCGCATGCTGCACCGGTTGGTCGGCGGCGCCGGCGGCGCTGCCATCGGCATTGCGCCAGATCGGCTGTACCAGCGGTGCGCCCTTGAACGCCTCGATGTTGCCGAACTCGTCAAAGATCGATTTCTGCAGGCCACCGTGCACGCCCACGGCCGTCCAGTAGGTCTGCTGCATGTGCAGGGAGGCCGGGAACAGGGCGCGCTGCGCGCCACTGGCGGCGGTCTGGTAGCGCTTCATCGGCGTCATCACCGCGGCCGGCCCGAGCAGGCGCAGCCGTGCGATCTTCGGTGCCTCGCCCTCCACCAGCAGACGCAGCGCATGTGCGTTGACCGGCGCGGTGCCGGCCAGCCAGCTCTGCTGGCGGCTGCCGGCCTGTGGGTCATGCGCCAGGTCGGTCCAGCGCCCCTGTGCGTCCTGTACCTGCAGCCGTGCGCTGCCGTGCGCGCCCGCCCAGTCCACTGCCAGGCCGGTGGTAGAGAGGGCCTTTGGCAGGGCGATGTTCAACACATGGCTGCCGTCCTTGTCCGCAGGAATGGCCACCGCGCTGCCGCCTTGCCACAGCGTCGCGGCTTGTGTGGCATCCAGCCCGGAAATGCGGGCCGTTGCGCGCCGGTCCAGTGGTTCGAGTTCGAAGATCGACACGCCCCAGTCCGAGGTGCGCTCCGGACTGGCCAGGCGCAGGTAGCGGGCCTGGCGCGGCGCGAAGTAGAGCGTCTCGATACCGCCCAGCGAATCGCGCATGGTGTAGGCGGTCTGCCACTGCCTGCCGTCCAGCGAGGTCTGCAGGCTGTAGCCCTCCGGATTGGACACATCCCAGGTCAGGCGTGCGCCGCTCAGGGTGCTGGGCTTGCCCAGATCGATCTGGAACCAGTGGCCGGGGCTGAAGGCGCCACCGGTGACGGTCTTTGGATCGCCGTCGATGAGGTGACTCACCGCCATGGCGGGCACCTGCTGGGAGGAGCTGCCGGCGCGCCATTGGCTGCGGTCAGGCACGTCCTGGGCGAAACAGGCTGAAGCAAACGCGAGGCCAAGCACGGGAAGCAGCACCATGCGCCGACGTACATACACCCCCATCAAAACAACCCTCCTGCTACGGCCTCGCCAGTGAGGCGGGCCAACCCTAGCAGTGGTTGTAACCGGTTACATGACGCATTGCAGTATGGCGTTCCCCGGATGCGCCCCGGAACGCCCGGTTGACGGATTGTCAGGTGCCGCAGGCCCCGACTTGACAGGCTGCCCGTTCAGCAACGAGGCGCAGCCACCCACACTGGATCCCGAAGTCACGGCGACCTGGCTGATGACGCAAACGACCACTTACGGGGAAAACCAGATGATCAGCATTCCAGTTTCAGACACCTCCCACGCCCGCCTGTCCCGCGTCTCCCGCTGGCTGTGCTGCATCGGCTATGCCGCGCTTGCGGTGTTCTTTGCCTGGTCGGCCCTGAGCGGGCATCGCCAGGCCGAAGCCATCCTCAAGGATGCGGTGACCGTGCAGGCACCGGTACAGGTCGACCACATCGAGGAAAAACGCCGCAAGGGGCGGGTGTCCTACCAGTACCACTTCCGCTACGACTTCAACGTCGATGGCGTTGAATATACCGGCCACTTTTCCACCTCCGAAGACAACGCAACGCCGTACCTGGGCGAAGCGCCGCAGGTCGACGTGGCTTACGCACGCAGCAACCCCGCGCAGTTTGATCGGCTTGATCGCCTTGAAGGCCAGAAGGGGCTGGGGTCGGTGCTGGGCCGGGTGATCGTGGCGCTGGGCATGCTGGCGATCCTGGCCTTCGTGGTGCACCTGCTGGTGACCCGCAAGCTGTTCGTGCGGCAGGGCGCTGCGGTTCCTGCGGCCTGAGCCATGGTTGACAGTCCATACGGTCACGGTAGGGTGTGCGACTCCCTCCCGTTCTGGTCGTTTCCCATGCCTGCCCCTGAGTTCGCGGACCTGCTGTCTCGACACATGCGGCGGATCCGGGCCAGTGCCGGCGGGGTGGCCGCCGAGATCGGCATCAGCCGCGAGGCGGTCAACAACTGGCGCGCCGGTACCTCGCGGCCCAGCCGGCGTCACCGCGACCGGGTACTGGCCTGCGCCAACTACCTGCGCCTGACCGAAACCGAATGCAATGCGTTGCTGCAGTCGGTGGGGTTTGAGCCGGAGTTCCCGGTGGAGGCGGTGTCGGAAAGGGATGAGCAGGGCGACCCCGGCGTTTCCGTGCCGCCCACCGTCACCCGGCTGTTCGACCGCCTGCAGTCGCTGCGCCCGTACCCGGTGAGCCTGCTGTTGACCCAGGCCCATTGGGGGCAGCCGCCCGAGCGCGCCGCGATCCTTGTTGAAGCAGCGGCGCGCTATGGGCAGGAGCGCGTGCTGCACCTGCAGCCACCGTTCCGGTCTGGCGAGGGCGACCAGGACTACTTTGCCTTGCTGGCCGCACAGTGCGGGCTGGAGGGCGTTGGATCGGACGCCAGTTTCGAAATGGCGCTGGCGCGCCGGCTGCAGCAGCCCGGTGCGCTGTTCTGCCTGGTCAGCCGCTTCGAGCAGGGGGCATCCGGGCCGCGCGATGTGCTGGCCGGGATCCTGCGCAGCCTCAGCGAGATGTACAGCGGCAAGCTGCACCTGCTGATCTGTGGCGGGGCCGCGTTGGCCGACCTGAAGTACCAGGGCGGCGATCTTTCGCTGCTCAACATTGCCGCCAGCGAGAGCTGGCCGGAGCTGGGAATCGAGGACCTGCGGCGCAGTGCCCCCGGCATTGGCGACGACACGCTTGCGCGCGCGCTGCGGTTGTCCGGCGGGCACCCGCTGTTGGCGCAGGCCGCGCTGACGTTGCTCGTTGACACCGCTCTCGACGACGAAGCGGTCACCGACACGTTGTCCAGCCATCCACGCCTGTGGGAGGCACTGGTACCTCTGTTGCGCGATGACGCTGCGCGTATCGCGGTGCAGGGATGGCTGACACACCAGGTGGTGGCACCGGCGCGGCCGTACCTGGCCGATCCGCTGCTGCGCCACCTGTACTGGAACAACCTGCTGGCCGCGCGCCCGCACCCGCAAGGGCAATGCCTGGAATGGCGCTGCGAGGCGATCCGCCGCGCAGTGCGACAGGTCATCGACGGCATGCAGGTGCAGACCGCATGAGCAGGCCACCGCGCGGGCAGCCGGTACTGCGCTGGTGGTGGCTGCTGCTGGTGGCCGGCCTGACCTGGTTCGTCGGCAGCTACCTGTTCGTGCCGTGGCTGAACCCGGTGCAGCTGCTGCGCATGCAGCGCGACCGCGAAAGCATGATGCTCATGCAGCAGGCCAACATCGACATGATGTTCCTGCGCGAAGAGGCGTTGTCGTATTGGCTGCAGCACGAAACCTGGCCGCAGCAGGTGGACGTGCCGGGCGTGCATGATCCGGAAGAAACCCTGGTGGTTGCCGAACTGCCGCAGCCGTTCGTGCTGCGCCTGCGCTTCACCGACCGCTTCCCGGCCAACAGCGGGCTGCGCGGTGCGGCCATCGAGCAGACGCTGGAGCCGCGCACCCAGTACTGGCGTTGTCGCCCAGGTGATCCTGCGCCACCGTCGCGCTGGTTGCCGGCCAACTGCCACGCGCAGGCGCCGTGGGGCATCGTGCAGTGGCTGTCGGTGGTGCTGGGATTGTCCGTACTGGGCCTGGCCGGGCTTGGCATGCTCTGGTACTGGGTGCGGCCGGCGGTGGCCGACATCGTGCGCGAGCCACAGCGGCTGCTTGCCCAGCCGCTGCAGGCGCTGCCCGTCATCGACCGCCAGCTGGGATGGTTGCGGCTCAAGGATCGCGTCCTGGCCGGTGCCGGGATTGCCACGGTGCGCTGGCGCGACGCGCTGCGGCACCTGCAGGCCACGCCAATGACACGTGCACTGCAACTGGCAGCGCGCATCGGTGCGATCGACGCGCCGGCACCGGGCTGGGCGCTGACCGGCCTGGTCCGCGAATGGACCCTGCCGGACAAGCTGCCGCTGGCCCTGGAACGGTTGTGGCTGTACCAGCCCGATCCGGCGCTGGCGGCCGATGCCATCGTGCAGCAGTTGCGCGCCATGCCCAATGGCCAGGACGTGGTGATGGTGGTGAGCCCGTCGCTGGCGGTCGAGGCCGAACTAGCTGCCTACGCCGACGATCCGGCCAACCTGTGCGTATGCCTTGGCCAGGCCGCACAGACCCGCTGGCTGCTGCAGCCGGGCGCGCTCGATGCGCTGGCAGGGCTGCTGGCCCGGCAGCTCCGGGTCACCCGCATCTCGCCCTACCAGACCCATGGCGGCATCACCCGCCCGGCGGCCTTCTTTGGGCGCGAGTCGCTGCTGGCGCGGGTGCTCAACCGCGAGCCCGGCAACTACCTGCTGGTGGGCGGCCGGCAGCTGGGCAAGACCAGTTTGATGAAGGCGATCGAGCGGCGCTTTGTCGGCCACCCGCGCGTGCACTGCGTGTACCTGTCGCTGCGCGACCATCGGCTGACGATGCGGTTGGCGCTGGAACTGGGCCTGGCCGAGGACACCGGGATCGATGCGCTGGTCGCCGAGCTGTCTTCGCGCGCGCAGGGGCGTGGCCTGCTGCTGCTGATCGACGAGACCGATCTGTTCCTGCGCGCTGAAGCGGCACACGGTTACCCGCAACTGGCGGCGCTGCGCGCGCTGAGCGAAGAGGGGCGCTGCCACTTCATGCTGGCCGGGTTCTGGGATCTGTACGAAGCGGTCACCCTGGATTTCGCCTCACCGCTGCGCAACTTCGGCGAAGTGATCCATATCGGTGGGCTGGAACAGGACGCCTGCCTGGCGCTGGCCACCGAACCGATGGCGCGCCTGGGCGTGCACTTCGCCAGCCCGGACCTGCCGCAGCGGCTGGTGGCGGCGTGCGGTCGCCGCGCCAACCTGGTCGCCATTGCCTGCCAGCAGCTGCTGGGCCAGCTGGACCGGGGCCAGCGCGTGCTGGATGCCACGCAGGTACATGCGGCGCTGGTCAGCGAGCCGATGTTCGATGCACTGGCCGGGTGGGCGCGGCTGAGTCCCGATCCCCTGGCGTGCCGCATCGACCGGATCGTGGTGTACCAGGTAGCGGGTGCGCAGCTGGTCGGGAGCGGCGAGCGTGGCATCACCCTGGTGGAACTGCTGGCTGCCTTCGATGCGGCGGGTGCGCGGGTCGATCCGGAGCAGGTCCGCCACGCGCTGGCCCGGTTGCAGCTGGCGTATGTCGTTCGCCGCGAGGCCGATGGGTTGCCGTACGTGTTTGCGGTGCCGGTGTTCGTTACCCAGTTCCAGCGCGAGGAAGTCCAAGCGCTGCTGCAGCGCGAACTGCAGGCGCTGGCGGCGGGCGCGGCGGTTTGACTCCGGTGTCAGGATAACGAATGAGAAATTGCGTCTCTTCGTGACGCAATTCCCTGTGTGTATCGACGCGATTCTGGGATAGTGGTGTGATGTTCGTGCGCCACGGCGGAGTAATGCTGCATCCACAGGAATTGTCTTCTTCGCAGATTGGCGCCGTGCTGGCGCAGGCCTATGGCCTGCACGTCAGCCATGTCATGCAGCGGCCGGCGGGGGCCGATGCGGGCGCCACGGTGTACCAGGTCACCTCCGATGACGGCACGCGGTGGTGGTTGAAGTGCCGCCGCTATGCCGTGGCCGATGCCGTGTGGGAGGTCGTGCAGCACCTGCGCGGCGCGCTCGGCCTGGACGAAGTGGTGGCCCCGCAGCCTGCGCTTGATGGCGCCCCGGCCACGCACGCCGAGGGCCTGCAGTGGACCCTGTTTGCCTATGTGGAGGGCGAGTCGGGGTTCGAAGTGGCCCTGTCGCAGGCGCAGTGGCACCGGCTGGGCCAGGTGTTGCGCCAGGTGCATGACACGACCTTGCCGGCCCGGTTGGCGTCTGGTCTGGCACAACCGGGATTCGACGATGACACGGCGGTGGAGCGGGTGGGTTCGTGGCTGCAGCGCGGCGATGAGCGCTGGCCCATTCCCGATGCCCTGGCCGAGGAATACCGGCGTGCCTGGCGGCAACGGCAGGCGCGGGTGGCCGAGGTCTGGCAGCACTGCGTTGCGCTGCGTGAGCGCCTGGCCGGGCAGCGCTGGTCGCGCGGGCTGTGCCATGGCGACCTGCACGCGGGCAACCTGTTGCTGCGCGCCGATGGCGGGCTGCACCTGATCGACTGGGACGACATGGTGCTGGCACCACGCGAACGCGACCTGATGTTCGTTGGCGCCGGCGTAGGCGGTCGCTGGGGGCGCGATGATCCGCCGCGGTTCCATGAAGGGTACGGCGCGATCGCCCTGGACCCGGTCCGGCTGGCGTATTACCGCCACTGGCGGATCCTGCACGACCTGCAGGAGTTCCACGACCTGCTGCTCGAACCGGGCGCGGCATCGCGTCCGCCCAGCCAGCGCCGGCAGGCGTTGCGTTTCATGGAGGAGCAGTTCGCGCCGGGTAACGTGATAGACGCGGCTGCGCGTAGCTGGACAGCCGTCCAGTGACGCTTACTCGCCAGGCTTGGCGCCGGCCGTAGCGGCTTTCGATGCCGCGCGCCGCACCAGTACTGCCTCGCGATGGGCGATGTAGGCGTTGGCGGCCAGAATGATGCCCGCCCCGATGACGGTCCAGCGGTCCAGCGTTTCATTGAACAGCAGCCAGCCCAGCAGGCTGACCAGTGGCAACTGCATGAAGCTGATCGGGGTCAGCGCCGAGACTTCGCCCAAGCGCAACGCGCGGGTCCACAACAGCTGGCCCAGCGTGCCCAGCACGCCGGTAGCGGCCAGCCAGACCCACGCAATGCCGCTGGGCCAGACCCAGCCGAACAGGGCGGGCACCAGCGACAGCGGTACCCAGAACACGTAGGTGTAGAACACCACGGTGTCGGCCCCGTCCACGCGGGTCAGCTGCTTGATCTGGATGGCCACCAGCGAACTGAGCACGGCGGCCAGCACCGCCACCAGCACGCCCGGGCTGAACGTGTCGGCGCCGGGGCGAACGATGATCAGCACCCCGATGAAGCCACAGACCACGGCGGCCCAGCGGCGCGCGCGTACCTTCTCGCCAAGGAACAGCACCGCGGCAATCGTGACGAACAGGGGCGTGGAGTACGACAGCGAGATCGCCTGCGACATCGGCAGGTGGCCGATCGCCCAGAACGCGCAGAGCATCGAAGCCAGCCCGATCAGGCTGCGCACGAAATAGCGGGGCAGCTGGGTCGTGCGGAACGGCGAACTGCCCGGGCGCAACAGGAACGGCAGCAGCGCCAGCAGGCCGAACGCATTGCGGAAGAACGCCACTTCCTGGGTGGGCACATAGCGGGTGGCATAGCGGATCGCCACGGCCATCAACCCGAATGCCATGGTGCTGCCCAGCATCAGCAGCGCCGCACGCATTGGTGTCGGCGCTGGAAGGGCGAGCTGGACGGTCACCACTGTGCGCCGATCAGGCGCGGCTCCGGTTCGATGGGTACGCCGAACGTCTCCAGCACCGAGGCGGAAATGCGCCGCGCCAGCGCGAGCAGTTCGGCACCGGTGGCGTTGCCGTGGTTGACCAGCACCAGTGCGTGCTGGGGCGCCACGCCGGCATCGCCCTCGCGGAAGCCCTTCCAGCCGCAGGCTTCGATCATCCAGGCCGCCGAGAGCTTGCGCCGGTCGTCCTGGTCGGCCGGGTACACCGGCAGGCCGGGGAAGTGCTGCAGCAGCACCTCCACCTGTTCCAGCGGCAGCACCGGGTTCTTGAAGAAACTGCCGGCATTGCCGAGCACGTCCGGGTCGGGCAGCTTGCGCCGGCGGATTGCGATCACCGCATTGGCCACGTCGGCGGCCACCGGCAACTCCACGCCCATCGCCTGCATCTCTTCGGCAATGCCCGCATAGCCCAGGCGCAGGTCATGCAGCAGCGGCAGGCGCAGCTCGATGGCGCTGATCAGGTAGCGGTCCGCATCGTGCTTGAAGACACTGTCGCGGTAGCTGAAGGCACAGGCGTCGGCGTCAAGCCGCACCCATTCGTTGTTCTGGCGGTCCCAGGCGTCCACCGCCTGGATGAACTCATCAACCTGCACGCCATAGGCGCCGATGTTCTGGATCGGCGCCGCGCCGGCCGTGCCGGGAATCAGCGCCAGGTTCTCCAGCCCGGACAGGCCGTTCTGCAGCGACCACATCACCAGCCCGTGCCAGTTCACGCCGGCGCCGGCACGCACCACGGTGTGGTCGGCACGGTGTTCCAGCACTTCGATGGAGCGGTTGGCGAACACCAGCACGGTGCCGGGCACGTCGTCGGCGATCAGCACGTTGCTGCCGCTGCCGAGCACCAGCAGCGGGTGGCCGGCCACCTGCGGCAGGGCCAGCACATCCGGCAGCAGGGTGGCGTCGTGCAGCTCCAGCAGCTGTTCTGCGACCGCGTCGACGTGGAAGGTGTTGAGGGCCTTCAGTGAGGCGTTTTCGGTCAGCGACCAGGCAGGCATTGCAGTACTCATAGGGGGGCCACCGCGCCACGGCTGGGGGCTTCGCGGCGTCGGCGGATCGCTTCGACGCAGTCGTGCACCAGCGCCGGGCCGCGGAAGATCAGGCCGCTGTAGCACTGCACCAGGGCAGCACCTGCGGCCATCTTGGCCACGGCATCGGCACCGGACAGGATGCCGCCGACGCCGATCAACGGGGTGGATTCGGGCAGGCGCGCGCGCAGGCGGCGCAGCACCAGGGTGGACTGGCCCAGCAGCGGCGCGCCGGACAGGCCGCCGGCTTCGCTGGCGTTACGGTCACCGGCCACCGCGCTGCGGTCGACGGTGGTGTTGGTGGCGATCACGCCGTCCACCTTCAGTTCGCCCAGCACGCGCGCTGCGGCATCGATGTCGCGGTCGCTCAGGTCCGGGGCGACCTTGACCAGCATCGGGACCCGCTTGCCATGCTTGGCGGCCAGTGCTTCCTGGCTTTCGCGCAGCTGCGATACCAGCTGGCGCAGCGCGGTTTCTTCCTGCAGTTCGCGCAGGCCGGCGGTATTGGGCGAGGAGATGTTGACGGTGATGTAATCGGCCAGCGGGTACACCTTCTGCAGGCAGTGCTGGTAATCGTCGAACGCCTGCTCGTTGGGGGTGTCCTTGTTCTTGCCGATGTTGATGCCAAGCAGGCCGCCCTGGCGCCGCGAACGTTCGACATTGCGCACCAGCGCATCCACGCCAAGGTTGTTGAAGCCCATGCGGTTGATGATCGCGTGGTGGGCAGGCAGCCGGAACAGGCGCGGTCTGGGATTGCCTTCCTGTGGCCGCGGCGTGATGGTGCCGATCTCCACGAACCCGAACCCCAGCGCGAACAGCGCGTCGATGTGCTCGCCATTCTTGTCCAGGCCGGCACCCAGGCCGACCGGGTTGGGGAAGCTCAGCCCGAACACGTTGGTCGGCAACGGGGCAGGGCGGCGTGCCACCAGCGGCGTGGTGCCGGTACGGTAGGCGAGCTCAAGCGCACTCAGGCCCAGGCCATGGGCGCGTTCGGCGTCCAGGGAAAACAGGAAGGGTCGGGCAAGCGAGTACATGGCGTCCAGTCAGTCCAGCGTGCCGACGAAGGCACGGGTTTGGTATTCAAAAGCAATTTTGCCATCGACCGCGTGCGCATCGAACAGCTGCTGCAGCGCCTCCAGCATCGGGGCGTGGCGCGGGTGGCCCGGCGGCGGGGCATACGATGACGACAGCAGGCGGCCGCGCAGGCCATCGGCGTCCATGTACTGCGCGTTCGGGAACCGGGCGATGCCGCGCAGGCCCGGGCCGAACCACGCGCGCATGGCATCGTCGTCCTGGTAGCGCTCGGCCACCTGCGTGTAATCGGTGCCGAACTCCAGCAGCAGCTGCTCATAGCCCACCAGGAACGGCGAGGCGTCTAGCAGGCGCGAGTTCCAGAACACCAGCGCCAGGCCTTCCGGGTGCAGGATGCGCTTCCATTCGGTGCGCACCGCGTCGGTGTCGAACCAGTGGAAGGCTTGTGCCGCCGCAACCAGGCCGACGCTGTCGTCGACCAGCGTGGTGGCTTCGGCGGTGCCGTCCACCAGCTTCAGGCGCAGGTACTCTTTGGCCAGCAGCGCTTCGGCCGCCTCGCGCATGGCCGCGTTGGGTTCCACCGCGATCACCGGATGCCCGGTGGCCAGGAACAGGCGCGTGGAGATGCCGGTGCCGGCGCCGATGTCGGCGACCAGGGTTTCGGTGGGCACGCCGATTTCGTGGTGCAGCCAGTCCAGCAGGGCCGGGGGGTAGTCGGGCCGGTAGCGCACATAGTCCGCCACGCGGTTGCTGAAACGCTCGGTTGCGTCCGATGGGCTCATGCGCACCTCAGGAGAATTGGGGGATCAGCAGGGTCAGTCCACCCAGGAACAGAATGAACAGCAGGACCGCGAGGAAGCTGGTCACCACCATCACATAGCCCAGGATCAGGCCGGCCAGCGCCATGCCGTCCCCTTCCAGCTCCAGCGGGCGGCGGCGGATCTCGGCGCGGGCCAGGTGGCCGGTGATGATGGCCGCCACGCTGCCCAGGAACGGCAGCGCGGTCCAACCCAGGATGCCGGCGATCAGGCTGATCAGGGCCATGGCGCTGGTTTGGCGGGGCGGGAGGCTCATGCGGCTCCTGGGGGAAGGTGGGACAAGGGAATCATAGGGCCAGCGAGGGGTTTATCCCATCAGGACCTGGCCGCCGTCGACATTCAAGGTATGCCCGGTGATCCAGCGCGCCATCGGCGAGCACAGGAACAGGGCGGCATCGGCGATTTCCCGTGGCTGGCCGAAGCGGCCGAACGGGATTTTGGCCAGGGTGCCGTGATAGAGGTCCGGGTCCTGCTCGCGCCGGCGTGCCCACAGCCCATCCTCGAACTCGATCGAGCCGGGGGCAATGGCGTTCACCCGGATCCGGTGCGGGGCCAGCGCCAGCGCCTGCGAGGTGGTGTAGTGCATCAGCGCGGCCTTGGCGGCGCCGTACGGGGCGGCGCCGGGGCGTGGCTGCTGGGCGGCGATCGAGGCCAGGTTGAGGATGCAGGCATCGGCCGACTGCTTCAGCCAGGGCAGGGCGAGGCGGGAGGCGCGCACCGCCGACATCAGGTCGACGCCCAGGCTGGCTTCCCAGCCGGCCTCGTCGTCGGTCATGCCGTAGCCGGTGGCGTTGTTGATCAGCACATCGATACCGCCGAGCGCGTCTGCCGCACTGGCCAGCCAGTGCTCGATATCGGCCAGGCGCGAGAGGTCGGCGACAGCGGTATGCAGCGACAGCCCCTGGGCAGCGGCGTCATCGCGCAGTGCGACCAGGCCGGCTTCGCCGCGGGCGCACACCGATACACGGGCACCCGCAGCGGCAAAGGCCAGTGCCATCGCACGGCCGATGCCTTTGCTGCCACCGGCCACCAGTATGCGGCGGCCGGTGTAATCCAGGCTGGGGCGTTCAACCATCACAGGTCGAACTTGATGCCCTGGGCCAGCGGCAACGAATCGGAGTAGTTGATGGTGTTGGTCTGGCGGCGCATGTAGACCTTCCATGCATCCGAACCGGACTCACGGCCACCGCCGGTGTCCTTCTCGCCGCCGAACGCACCGCCGATTTCCGCACCGGAGGTGCCGATGTTGACGTTGGCGATGCCGCAGTCCGAACCGGCGGCCGACAGGAAGCGCTCGGCCACCTTCAGGTTCTGGGTGAAGATCGACGAGGACAGGCCCTGCGGCACGCCGTTCTGCATGTCGATGGCTTCGTCCAGCGTGCTGTACTTCATCACGTACAGGATCGGCGCGAAGGTTTCGTGCTGCACCACTTCGTCGCTGTTCTTCAGCCCGGTGACAATGGCCGGCAGCACGAAGTTGCCGGCGCGGTCGATGCGGGTACCGCCGGTTTCGATGGTGCCGCCGCTGGCCTTGGCCTTTTCGATCGAGGCCAGGAACTGCTGAACGGCGCTGTCGCTGTTGAGCGGGCCCATCAGGTTGGCCGCATCGGTCGGATCGCCGATCTTGCCTTCCACCTGCTTGTACGCCTTGACCAGCGTGGCCAGCACGTTGTCATGGATCGATTCGTGCACGATCAGGCGGCGCGTGGTGGTGCAGCGCTGGCCGGCGGTGCCGACCGCACCGAACACGATGCCCGGGATGGCCAGCTTCAGGTCCGCGCTTTCATCCAGGATGATGGCGTTGTTGCCGCCCAGTTCCAGCAGGCAGCGGCCCAGGCGGTGGGCCACCTTCTCGGCGACCTGGCGGCCGACCTGGGTCGAACCGGTGAAGCTGATCAGCGGCACGCGCTTGTCGGCCACCAGCTTCTGCGACAGCTCGGTGCCGGCGTCGTTGACCAGGAAGAAGATGTCCGGGAACCCGGCGCCACGCAGCGCTTCATTGCAGATGCGCATGGACGCGATGGCGGTCAGCGGGGTCTTGTTGGACGGCTTCCACAGGCACACGTCACCGCAGATCGCGGCCAGGAACGAGTTCCAGGCCCACACCGCCACCGGGAAATTGAACGCACTGATGATGCCGACCAGGCCCAGCGGCTGGTACTGCTCGTACATGCGGTGGCCGGGGCGCTCGGAATGCATGGTGTAGCCGTACAGCATGCGGCTCTGGCCCACGGCGAAGTCGGCGATGTCGATCATCTCCTGCACTTCACCGTCACCTTCGGGCTTGCTCTTGCCCATTTCCAGCGCCACCAGCGAACCCAGCGCATCCTTGTTGGCGCGCAGTGCTTCGCCACACAGGCGCACGGCCTCGCCACGGCGCGGGGCCGGGGTGGTGCGCCACACCTTGAAGGCTTCCTGGGCACGGGCCACGATGGTTTCGTAGTCGGCGTCGGTGGTGGCGTGCACCTGGGCGATGGCCTCGCCGGTGGTCGGGTTGACCGAGGTGATCACGCCCGCGCTGGTGGCCGACGACCACTCGCCGTTGCCAAGGTAGGTGCCAGCGTTGGTCGCGTCGAGGCCGAGCGCCTTGAGCAGGTCAGAGGACATGCAAACTCCTGTTGCGGATCGAAAAAGGGCGCAGCCGCTGGCAGGGTGGGGGTGCGGCGTGCAGACCCGTCATTCTATCAGGAGCGCCCAGCCGGCATTGCCGCAACGCCACACGGCGCTGCCCGCCGGGTCGCGCCGACCGCTAGAATGGACACCATTGTTCGCCCCCAGGAATCTGAATGAACGTTACCGTTGCAGAAGGCGTGGTCGTTGGGAACCGTCTCCCGTTCGTGCTGTTTGGCGGCCTGAATGTGCTCGAAGACCTCGATTCGACCCTGCACGCGGCCGAACACTTCACCAAGGTCACGGCCAAGCTGGGCATCCCGTACGTCTTCAAGGCCTCGTTCGACAAGGCCAACCGCTCTTCGATCCATTCCTTCCGTGGCGTGGGCCTGGATGAAGGGCTGCGCATCTTCGAGGAAGTGAAGCGCCAGCTCGGCGTGCCGGTGATCACCGACGTGCATGAAGTGGCCCAGGCCGCCCCTGTAGCCGAAGTGGTCGACGTGCTGCAGATCCCGGCGTTCCTGGCCCGCCAGACCGATCTGGTGGTGGCCATCGCCCAGACCGGCCGTGCCGTGAACATCAAGAAGCCGCAGTTCCTCAGCCCCACGCAGATCAAGCACATCGTGTCCAAGATCCGCGAAGCGGGCAACGAGAACATCATCCTGTGCGAGCGCGGTTCGCAGTTCGGCTACGACAATCTGGTCGTGGACATGCTGGGCTTCCGCGAAATGATCGAATCCACCGGCGGGCTGCCGGCGATCTTCGACGTCACCCACAGCCTGCAGCGCCGCGATGCCGGCAGCGAAGCCTCCGGTGGCCGCCGCCGCCAGGTGGCCGAACTGGCCCGTTCGGGCATGGCGCTGGGCCTGGCCGGCCTGTTCCTGGAAGCGCACCGCGACCCGGACCACGCCCGTTGCGACGGCCCCAGCGCCCTGCCGCTGAGCGCGCTGGAACCGTTCCTGGCCCAGATCAAGGCCGTGGACGAGCTGGTCAAGGGCTTCGCGGAGCTGGAAATCCGCTGACCCCGGCGTACCCGCGCGGCGCCATCGGCCTTGGTCCTGTCGCTGAATGTGGGTATCCTTCACCGCTGCACGCACGCAATGTGCGCGCAGCCTGCGGCCAGGCACGCTCGCCTGGCCCGCACATGGCCCCGTAGCTCAGCTGGATAGAGCGTCCCCCTCCTAAGGGGAAGGTCGCCCGTTCGAATCGGGCCGGGGTCACCATCGCCCACTTTCGCGGATGACGAACCGACGGGGCCTGCACGCTGCCATCGCCGTGCATTGACGAGTTGCCTGTCAGGGTGCCTGCAACGCCACTGCGCAGGAACTCCCCCATGTCCATTGAACATCGCCTCGAGTTTCCGTGGCAGCCAACAGCGCAGGTGCCCGCGCCCGGTCCATCCCCCGAGGCACCGTCGCCGCCCGTGGAGTCGCCTCCGGCGCAGGATCCGCCCGCACAGGATCCTCCCAGCGAAATTCCACCGGAACGTGATCCTCCCGCCGAGCAACCTCCCTTGGAGGCGCCGCAGCCTTCGCAGCAGGAATGAATCAAACACGCCGCGCACTGCGCGGCGTTTTCGTTTTCCGGAGTACATCGCATGTGACGGTCGCGTCGCATGCCAAACACTGATCGACAACACCGCGTTTGCGCTGCGCAGACATCACTTAACACTGCAATTTCAAGCTCACGACAACTTCATTGCGAATGCGAAAAAGTGGATTCACCCCGACACGGGTCAACACGAAATTCTCTTCAGGAGTAGAAATCAGTGAGCACCGAATCCAAGACCGCGCACACCCTCAATGACCTCATCGAGATCGCCCGTGATGGCAAGGACTTCTACACCGAAGCCGCCACCAAGGTGAAAGATGCCGAGCTGTCCGCGCTGTTCACCCGCATTGCCGGCGTCAAGGCCGACATCGTCACCCGACTGAGCAGCACCGTGCGGGCGACCGGCGAAAAGCCGGCCGAACATGGCACCGTGGTGGGCACCATGCAGCAGTTCTACGGCAAGGTCCGCGCCACCCTGGGCGATACCCAGTATGGCTATGTCGCCGAACTGGAAGAATCCGAAGATCGCCTGCTGAAGGCCTTCAGGGACGCAGCGAATGACAGCGATACGCCGCCTGCCGCGCGCCAGGAAGTTACCAGCCTGCTGCCGATCGTCGAGGAAACCCACCAGGTCATGCGTACCCGCAAGCACGCCATGAAGCAGTAAGCGGCTGCGGCGGTTCCAGACCGCCAGCAACCGCCAGCAGACGCCCCGGCTCCGCCCGGGGCGTCTGCGTATCAGGGGCCTGCGCGATTCCGGACCCCGCCGTACGGGTGTTCTGGATATGGTGCATACTCGATCACAGGTACCGTTGGGATTGCTCATGGAACACATGCGTTGGCTCACGCTTCGTCTTGGCAACAACCAGTCCATCGGGCCATTGGTTCTCAAGGAACTATGGTCCAACGCGTGCGAGACGAACCAGTCGTCGGTGACCCGCGATACCGACGGCCGATCGACGGCCTATGCGCTGCATGCGCCGACGTCGCTTGCGTATCCGAAGCGGGCCGAGCTGCGCATGCGCGAGCTGCTGGAGAAGGCGGGTTACACCTTCACGATGGGCTCCCTGGCAGATCGCCCGGCGCCGCAGCCGGTGCGCTTCCGCTAAGCCAGGCTACCTTGCCTGGCGAGAGAGGGGCAGTACCCGGCGCATGATGCGCACTGGCACGCCCGTGCGATGTGTCTGCCGCTCCAGTGGCTCCCAGCCGAGCTGCGCATAGAGGCCGCCATCATCGTGCTCGGTCTGCAGGAACACTTCGCGCACGCCGTAGCCCTGCGCTTTCTGCATCAGTGCCGCTATCAAGTCGCTGGCGAGCGCATGCCCACGGTGCGACGGGCTTACGTAAACGCCACCCAGCCAATGCAGCCGTTCGGGGCGCTCAGTACGTTCGTGGAATTTGAGCTGTGCGGCGGCAACGGGCACGTCGTTGTCCGTGGCCATCAGCAGCACGGGCAGCTCGTTGTCGTGCAGGAACACTTCCAGCCGCTGCTGTTCGTCTTCCAGCGTCCAGCCGGGCACGCGGTGTCCCCAGGTGTCGAAATACCAGCGTGCAACAACGGGCAACAGGTGCGGGGCATGGCTCAGGGTCAGAAACGGCATCGGGTACTCCCTGTACGGCGCGACGGTACTTCCCATGACTACACCCCCGTTATACCACCGGGGTATTGGGCCCTTGCCGTGACGCGTTGCAGGTTTTGAGAACCGCGCGCAGACTTGGAACTTCGGTCACGCCTGTGCTCACGATGTCTTCACCCGCCTTCAACCTTCGCCGCTATGGCCGCTCGTCGAGCGTGGACCACCACGCGTTCGCCCAGTGGGTGGTGCCGGTGCGTGGCGAACTGGCGTTCGAGCTGGAGGGGCGGGGCGCGCGCCTGGATGCGCTGCAGGGCGCTTTCGTGGCGCCCATGGCCGGGCATGCGCAGACCGCCGGTGAAGACGACCGCTTCCTGATCGTGGACTGCCCGGCGGAGATGTTCGACGACGACACGCTCGAACGCCTGCATCGCCAGCCCGTATTGGCGCTTCCGGCACAGGTTCGCGCCATGGCACAGCGGGTCGGGGGAACGCCCAACGAACGCGTGAATGACGATACGGTTCGCTGCGAGCTGCCCGGACTGCTGCAGGCATTCTCGCTGGCGGGCAGTGCCACTCGCCTGCAGGCGGTGTGTGCGCGGATCGAGTGCGCACCCGGCCAGGCCTGGCCGGTGGAGCGCATCGCCAGTGAGGTCGGGGTGAGCGGCAGCCGCCTGCACGCGCTGTTCCGCCAGGCGTTCGGGCTCAGCCCGCAGGCCTGGCTGAGCGCCAGCCGGTTGCGCTGGGCCCGGGGGCGGCTGGCGGCCAGCGATGCGTCCATTGCCGACATCGCCCAGCACGCCGGCTATTCCGAGCAGAGCGCGCTGACCCGCGCACTGCGCCGGGAGTGGGGCATGACCCCGGCCGACTACCGCCGCCGCTACCGTCCCGCGCAGTAGTCTCGGTCAAGATCGTCCACCGCACGGCGCCTACACTGGCGCGGACTTTCTGTTGCCGGGCATGTGGTTGCTGATGAATCGTTCGATGGGCGTGGGTATCGCCAATGGCGTCGCTGCCGGCGCGCCGTGGGGCGTGGTGTTCCTGGCACCGGCGGTGCTGAGTCATTTCAGCGCCGTGCAGCTGTCAGCCGGCCGTTACCTGATTTATGGGCTGATCGCCGTGGTGCTGCTGGCGCCGCGCTGGCGCGAGCTGCGCGAGCGGATCGGCATGGCCGAATGGCGCGGCCTGCTGTGGCTGAGCCTGGCGGGCAACCTGGTGTATTTCGTGCTGCTGGCCCATGCGGTGCAGTGGGCGGGCGGGGCGGCGGCGTCGCTGATTGTCGGGCTGATTCCCGTGGTGGTGACGGTGGCCGGCGTGCGCGAGGAAGGCGCAGTGCCGCTGCGCCAGCTCGCGCCTGCATTGACCCTGTGCCTGTTCGGGGTAGGGCTGGTGGGCTATGAGGCGCTGCAGTCCGAGCATGCGCAGGGCTCGGCCAACCAGCGCCTGCTGGGCCTGCTGTGCGCGTTCGGTGCGTTGTTTTCGTGGGCGCTGTACTCCATCGGCAACAGCCGCTGGCTGGCGCGGCGCTCGGACATTTCCGGCCACGACTGGTCGCTGCTGACCGGCGTGGCCACCGGTGCGCTGGCGCTGCTGCTGGTGCCCAGCGCGTTTGTCGTCTCAGGCCCGTCGCACGCGCCGGTCGACTGGATGTGGTTCTGGGTCATCAGCGCCGGTGTGGCGGTGGTCGCCTCGGTATTTGGCAACGCCTGCTGGAACCGGGCCAGCCGCAACCTTCCGCTGACCCTGACCGGGCAGATGATCGTATTCGAGACGCTGTTCGCGCTGCTGTACGGCTTCGGCTGGCAGCGGCGCTGGCCGACCCTGATGGAAGCGGTGGCGATCGTCTGCCTGGTCTCCGGCGTGCTGTTGTGCGCGCATGCACACCGCCCGCCGCGGATGGTGGCCGAGCACGCCGGCTGATTCCGTTGTGGGGCCTGGATGGTCACATTCGCAACTTTTTGGCCGACATTGCCTGCTGTTCGTCGCGTTTGAATTTTTGCGCTGCAACACTTGACAAGCACCCGGTCGGCGTAGTTTTCTTGGTCCATGGTCCTTGCCGCCGCCACCGTCACGCTTCGCTCCACCGCCCTTACCGGCGGCATGCGCAGCGTTGCCCTGGCCACCGGTACCACCACCATTACCACCGTCACCACTCGCCTGGTGCGGCCCGTCGTCTTCGCGTAACTACCGAAAACAACGGCCCCGCACCAGATCAGGTTGCGGGGGATCTCCTTCAGCCTGAATGACGCGGGGCCTCGAATCGAGGTCAGCATGTCTTCTGTCGCCGCTTCACCCGATGCCGTTGCATCGCCTGCATCCTCCGCACCGCTGCGTGCGGCCACCTCGACGGTCGTGCACAAGTTCGGCGGCACCTCCGTGGCCGATGCCGACCGCTACCGCCACGTCGCCCAGCTGCTGCTGGCCCGCGACGAAGCGGTGCAGGTCACCGTGGTGTCGGCCATGAAGGGCGTGACCGACGCGCTGATCGCGCTGGCCGGTGCCGCTGCGGACAACGCGCCGCAATGGCGCGACGACTGGCATGCACTGCGCGCGCGCCATCGCGGTGCCGCGGTGGCCCTGTTGGGCGAGCACGCGGGCGACACGGTGGAATGGCTGGATGCGCGCTTCGACCACCTGGCCGAAGTGCTGGGCGCGCTGGCGGTGATCGGTGAGCTGCCCAACGAGGTGCTCGACCGCGTGCAGGGCCTGGGCGAGGTGTATTCGGCGCACCTGCTGGGCCACTACCTGCGCAGCATCGGCGAGGACTGCGCGGTGCTGGATGCGCGCGAGGTGCTGGTGGTGGACCGCGGCGAACTGGGCGTGGACGTGGACTGGGTGCAGAGCGCGCAGCGCCTGGCGGTTTGGCGCGACGCACATGCGGCCGCGCGCGTGGTGGCCACCGGGTTCGTGGCGCGCGACCGCCGTGACCGGGTGACCACGCTGGGGCGCAACGGCAGCGACTATTCCGGCGCGATCTTCGCGGCGCTGTTCAATGCCGACGAGCTGCACATCTGGACCGACGTGGACGGCGTGCTCTCGGCCGACCCGCGGGTGGTGCCCGAAGCCGTGCAGCTGGAGGCGCTCAGCTACGACGAGGCCTGCGAGCTTGCGTATTTCGGCGCGAAGGTGGTGCACCCGCAGACCATGTCGCCCGCCATCGAGCGCGGCCTGCCGATCATCATCCGCAATACCTTCCATCCGGATCACCCCGGGACCCGGATCACCGCCGAACGCACCAGCTCGGGCCCGATCAAGGGACTCACCCTGAGCCCGGAGCTGGCGCTGCTCAACCTGGAAGGCACCGGCCTGATCGGCGTGCCGGGCACGGCCGAACGCGTGTTCGCCGCGCTGCGCAATGCGCACGTATCGGTGGTGATGATCTCGCAGGGTTCGTCGGAACATTCGATCTGCTGCGTGGTACGCCAGGCCGAGGCGCAGCGGGCGCGTGATGCGCTGCTGCATGCGTTCGCGCACGAACTCAGCCTGGGCCAGGT
This sequence comes from Stenotrophomonas sp. FBCC-B152, assembly GCF_059134105.1. Classification (NCBI taxonomy): domain Bacteria; kingdom Pseudomonadati; phylum Pseudomonadota; class Gammaproteobacteria; order Lysobacterales; family Lysobacteraceae; genus Stenotrophomonas; species Stenotrophomonas sp. FBCC-B152. The sequence continues at coordinate 1,385,656 of NZ_CP101442.1, forward strand.
GCAGCGCGTGCAGCTCACCGACAATGTCAGCGTGCTGGCAGCGGTGGGCGATGGCATGGCCGGGCAGCCGGGCGTGGCCGCGCGCCTGTTCGAATCGCTGGGACGTGCGCAGGTGAACATCCTGGCCATCGCGCAGGGCTCGTCCGAACGCAACATCTCGGTGGCCGTGGACAGCCGCCACGCGACCAAGGCGCTGCGCGCGGCACACGCCGGATTCTGGCTGTCGCCGCAGACCTTCTCGGTCGGCGTGATCGGTCCTGGCAACGTCGGCGCGGCGCTGCTGGACCAGTTGCTGGTCGCGCAGCCCACGCTGCTGACCCGGGCCAACGTGGACCTGCGGGTGCGGGCGGTGGCATCGCGCAGCCGCATGCACCTGGATGCGCGTGGCGTGCAGGGCGACTGGCGCGCCGCCTTGGCCGGGCAGGCGCAGGCGACCGACCTGGACCAGTTCACCGAGCACCTGCTGTCGGCGCACCTGCCGCACGCATTGATCGTCGACTGCAGCGGCAGCGCCGATGTCGCCGACCGCTATGCCGGCTGGCTGGCGGCCGGCATCCATGTGGTCACCCCCAACAAGCAGGCTGGCGCGGGTCCGTTGCAGCGCTACCACGCCATCCGCGAGGCCGCCGCCGCTACCGGCGCGCGCTTCCGCTATGAGGCGACGGTAGGCGCGGGCCTTCCGGTGATCACCACGCTGCGCGACCTGGTCGATACCGGGGATGAAGTGCTGGCGGTCGATGGCATCTTCTCCGGCACGCTGGCCTGGCTGTTCAACAAGTACGACGGCCAGGTGCCGTTCTCCGAGCTGGTCGCGCAGGCGCGCGGCATGGGCTACACCGAGCCGGACCCGCGCGACGATCTGTCCGGCGTGGATGTCGCGCGCAAGCTGGTCATCCTGGCGCGCGAGGCCGGCCGTGAACTGAGCCTGGAACAGGTCAGCGTGGAAAGCCTGGTGCCCGAGGCGTTGCGCCAGGCCAGCGTGGACGACTTCATGAGCGGGTTGGCATCGGTGGATGGCGCGTTCGCCGAACGGCTGGAGCAGGCGCGCGCACGCGGTGCGGTGCTGCGCTACGTGGCGCGGTTGTCAGCGGATGCCGCGGAGGTGGGGCTGGTGGAGCTGCCGCTCGGCCACGCGTTTGCCAACCTGCGCCTGACCGACAACGTGGTGCAGTTCACCACGCGCCGCTACTGCGAGAACCCCTTGGTGGTGCAGGGCCCGGGTGCCGGTCCGGAAGTGACCGCTGCGGGTGTGTTCGCCGATGTGCTGCGGGTCGCGGCGGGTGAAGGAGCGCGCCTGTGAGTCCAGACCAGGTGCGGGAAGCACGCGCGTTCTCACCGGCATCGGTGGGCAATGTCGCCGTAGGGTTCGACATCCTGGGGCATGTCATCGCGGGCGTGGGCGACACCGTGACCGTGCGCCGCAGTGACGCGCCGGGCGTGCGGATCCTGGCGATCCGGGGCACCACGGTGGATCTGCCGCTGGAAGCGGCCGACAACACCGCAGGTGCAGCGCTGCTGGCAATGATCGACGCGCTGGCGTTGCCGTTCGGCTTCGAACTGGAGATCGACAAGGGCATCGCGCTTGGCTCGGGCATGGGCGGCTCGGCGGCGTCGTGCGTGGCCGCGCTGGTGGCGGCCAATGCACTGCTGGATGCGCCGTTGTCGCGCGAAGCGCTGTATCCGTTCGCGCTGACCGGCGAGGCGGTGGCCAGCGGTGGCCGGCACGGCGACAACCTCGGGCCGATGCTGCTGGGCGGGTTGGTGCTCAGCACGGCGGATCGGCTGGTGAGCATTCCGGTGCCCGCCGGGTGGCACAGCCTGTTGGTGCATCCGGACGCCGTGCTGGAAACGCGTCGCGCGCGCGCTGCCCTGCAGGGCAGCTACGCGCTCTCCGAGTTCGTCACGCAAAGCGCGAGCCTGGCGCTGGTGCTGAGCGGTTGCTTCCGCAGTGATGCCGAGCTGGTGCGCGCCGGCCTGCGTGACGTGCTGGTGGAACCGCGCCGTGCCGGCCTCATCGAGGGATTCTCCGCCGCGCGCGAGGCCGCACTGGGTGCAGGTGCACTGGGTGCCAGCATTTCCGGGGCCGGCCCCAGCGTGTTCGCGTGGTTCGACAACCAGGCGGCCGCGCAGGCGGCACAGCGCGCCGTGCAGGATGCCTTCGCCGACGCGGGCTTCGACAGCCAGGGCTGGGTATCGCCGTTGAACGCGCCCGGGGCACAGCTGCTGTGAGCGCCGCTTCCACTCTTCTGCCAGGATCGTCCATGGAATTCGTTTCGACCCGCCACGCCGCACCCGCGGCCACCCTCAGTGCCGCCATCGCCGCCGGTCTTGCCCCCGATGGCGGGCTGTATGTCCCGCAACAACGACCGCAGCCGCAGCGCTGGCAGGCGCAGGGCAGCCTGGCGCGCAACGCCGAAGCGGTGCTGGCGCCGTTCTTCGCCGGCGACGCGCTCGCCCCGCACCTGTCCACCCTGTGCGAGGAGGCGTTCAACTTCCCGGCGCCGCTGCGTGCGCTGTCCACCCCGGGCGACCACGTGCTGGAGCTGTTCCATGGGCCGACCGCCGCGTTCAAGGACTTTGGCGCACGTTTCCTGGCGGCCAGCCTGGCCCAGCTCCAGCGTGACCGTGCCCGCCCGCTGACGATTGTAGTGGCCACCTCGGGCGACACCGGCGCGGCCGTCGCGGCGGCGTTCCATGGCCAGCCCGGCATCCGCGTAGTGGTGCTGTATCCCGATGGCCGTGTCTCGCCGCGCCAGGCGCACCAGCTGGGCTGCTTTGGCGACAACATCCACGCGCTGCGCGTCGCCGGTTCGTTCGACGATTGCCAGGCGATGGTGAAGCAGGCCCTGAGCGACCGTGAGCTGCAGGCAGAAGTGCCCTTGAGCTCGGCCAACAGCATCAGCCTGGGCCGCTGGCTGCCGCAGATGAGCTATTACGCCGACGCGGCGCTGACCCACCATGAGGCGACCGGCGAGGTGCTGAACCTGGTGGTGCCCACCGGCAACCTCGGCAACGCGATGGCGGCGGTGCTGGCACGCGCGATGGGCCTGCCGCTGGGCCAGATCGCACTGGCCACCAACGCCAATGACGTGCTGCCGCGCTTCTTCCACGGCGGCGAATACCGGCCGCTGCACAGTGTGGCCACCTTGGCCAACGCGATGGACGTCGGCGCACCCAGCAACTTCGAGCGGCTGCGCTGGCTGTATGAAGAAGACGACGACGCACTGCGCGCAGCGTTCCGTGTCGAGGCGGTGGACGATGCCGCGATCCGCGAACTGATTGCACGGCGCCATGCGGCAGCGGGCGAGGTCTTCTGCCCGCACACCGCTACGGCGGTGAAGGTGCTTGAACAGCTGCGTGCCGAAGGCGTGCAGGGCCATTGGGCAGTGGCCGCAACCGCGCACCCGGCCAAATTCGAATCGGTGGTCGAACCGCTGATCGGCCGCCCCCTCGAGGTGCCCCCGGCGCTAGCGGCGCTGCTGGAACGCCCCGCGCATGCCGAACCCTGCCCACCGCATTACGCGGCGCTGAGGGAATTCCTTGAGGCGTGATGGATGTGCGGCCGGGCAGGGCGCGGCGCTACGCGCCGCAGAGGATCTGCAGGCCGGCTTCGTCGAGGATCTCGACGGTGTTCAGATGGGGCAGGGCAATCAGGCCCTGCTGGCGCAGCTTGGTGAATGTCCGGCTCACCGTTTCCATCGTCAATCCAAGATGGTCGGCAATATCACTGCGCCCCATCGGCAGGGTCACCCGCAACCCATTCCCGCCCAGCCGCGCTTCGCGCGCGGCCAGCCGCAGCAGGAAATCGGCCAGCTTTTCGGCTGGCTGCAGGCGGCCCAGCGCCAGCGCGGCATCGGCCGCTTCGTCCAGTGCCTGGCAGGCGCGCTGCAGCAGCTTGCGCTCCAGGTGCGGATAGCGTGCGCGCAGGTCCTTCATCGGGGCCAGGCCCACGCGGCAGACCCGGCTGTCGGCAATGGCTTCGATGTCGTAGCGGTGGTTGTCGCTGCCGGTCAGGCCGAGATAGTCGCCGGGCAGCACGAACCCGCTGATCTGGCGGCGGCCATCGGCCAGGGTGCGGACCAGCCGCAGCGCACCTTCGGTCAAGGTATAGACATGTTGGCGGGCCTCGCCGGCGCGGGCCAGGGTGGCCCCCAGCGGCAGCGGCTGCGACACCGTGACCCGTTCCAGGGCCTGGACCTCATCAGGCGACAGCGCCGAACACACGGCCAGGTGGCGCACCGAGCAGTGCAGGCAGTCACGCAGCGGCGAGCAGCCCGGTGCGGGATCTTCTACAGCGGCAACAGCGGTTCCGGAGTGGGGCCGGGTCATGTCTAACCAGGGAGCGGGGCCTGCCTATGATACGTCATGCGGCGGTTGGCCCGGTTCGGCGCGGCCGATGACGGCCGCGCGGCCCGGCTGCGGCTAGAATATGCAGCTCGCTCTTCCCCAGTTCCCCGCAGGAGTCCCGCAAGTGATCAAGCCCCGTACGCCGCCCGGCATCATGGAATTGCTGCCGCGCGAGCAGATCGCGTTCCAGCGCATGCTGGACGTCATCCGCCGCAATTACGAGCGGTTCGGGTTCCTGCCGGTGGAAACCCCGGTGTTCGAGCTGTCCGACGTGCTGCTGACCAAGTCCGGTGGCGAGACCGAGCGCCAGGTGTATTTCGTGCAGTCGACCGGTGCGCTGGCCAATGCGGCCGAGGCGGGTGACAAGAGCCTGCCGGAGCTGGCGCTGCGCTTCGACCTGACGGTGCCGCTGGCGCGCTACGTGGCCGAGCACGAACACGACCTGACCTTCCCATTCCGTCGTTACCAGATGCAGCGGGTGTACCGCGGCGAGCGCGCCCAGCGCGGCCGTTTCCGCGAGTTCTACCAGTGCGACATCGACGTGATCGGCAAGGACAGCCTGAGCACGCGTTATGACGCGGAAGTGCTGGCGGTCATCCATGCGGTGTTCGCGGAGCTGCGCATCGGCGATTTCTCGGTGCAGCTGAACAACCGCAAGCTGATGCGCGGTTTCTTCGAAAGCCTGGGCGTGGCCGACGGCGAGCGCCAGATGGCGGTGCTGCGCGAGGTCGACAAGCTGGACAAGCGCGGCCCGGATTACGTGCGTGAAACGCTGACCGGCGAAGGCTTCGCGATTCCGGCCGAGCAGGTGGACCGGATCCTGGCGTTCGTGGCGGTGCGTTCGAGCAGCCATGCCGATGCGCTGGCGCAGCTGGATGCGCTGGTGGCCGATGGCGCTGCCAGCGAGACGCTGAAGCTGGGCGTGGCCGAGCTGCGCGAAGTGCTGCAGCTGGTGAAGGCGCTGGGCGTGCCGGAAACGGCGTACTGCCTGAACTTCTCGATCGCGCGTGGCCTGGATTACTACACCGGCACGGTGTACGAAACCACGCTGACGGACCATCCGCAGATCGGTTCGATCTGTTCGGGCGGCCGTTACGAGGACCTGGCCAGCCACTACAGCAAGTCCAAGCTGCCGGGCGTGGGCATCTCCATCGGCCTGACCCGCCTGTTCTGGCAGCTGCGCGAGGCGGGCCTGATTGCAGGCATCGAAGACAGCAGCGTGCACGCGCTGGTGGCGTTGATGGACGACAACGGCCTGGCCGATTCGCTGGATATCGCCCGTCGCCTGCGCGTGGGCGGCATCAACGCCGAAGTGCAGATGGAGCCGAAGAAGATCGGCAAGCAGTTCCAGTACGCGGCCAAGGCAGGCATCCGCTTCGTGGTGCTGGCTGGTGAAGACGAGCTGGCGCGTGGCGTGGTGGCGGTGAAGGATCTGCTGCGCGAGCAGCAGTTCGACGTTGCCCGCGATGAGCTGGCGAGTGCGTTGCAGGTGGAGCTGGAGCAGACGCGCGCGATGGCGTGAGTCTTCGCTTCCTTCTGCAGGCAACCACGGCACCTTTGGGTGCCGTTGTTGTTTTTGGGGGTCTAATTGCTTGGTTTCACTCTGCACCCGGCGTTGCCGGGTGCTTCATGCATTCGTGCGGAAAGCCTGTTATCACCCCATCCCTGGTTTGGCGGGACGGTGCGGGTTTGCGGGACACGCTGCAAGTACATCCATGTAAGCTCGTTCGCGCCATCCATGGCGCTCTACGGTCCCGCAAACCCGCCCCGTCCCACCTTCGACAGGTGGTTGGTGGCCAGGGAGAGAAGCGAAAGCGCCTTCGTTTTGGGGTCATGCGTTACCGCGTGTGGAGGGTTTCCGGGCAGTCGTCTGGCGACCGACCCTACCGCTGTGCTTCGGGCGTTATGGCTGGCAGCGGTAGGGTCGGTCGCCAGACGACTGCACTGGCCAATGCAGCGCCCGGTAACGCCTGAAAACCATCGAGCCCGGCCTTTGATCTCCCATGGCCACCAACAGACCGTCGAGGGTCGGCGGGGGCGGGTTTGCGGGACCGTAGAGCGCCATGGATGGTGCGAACGAGCCCCCATGGATGGGTTTACGGCGTGTCCCGTAAACCCGCACCCGCCGGCCCAGTTCAGGCCATGCGAAGGCCGCCGGCTGTTCGTCCAGATCCATCGCCAGCCGGGCGGCGCCCGGCGACAGACCGCGATGCGGGATCCCCGCGTGAACAAAGGCCTGAACCTGAACGGAGGGATCAGAGACCTCAGGTGGATTTGGCTTCAGCCCGCTTTTGCGCTAATGTAATAGCACGCTATTACATTGATACGATGAAAATCCGCCCTGTCCCCCGTGAAAAAGACCCCCAGGCCGACCTGGACAGCCTTGCCGGCGCCTTTGCCGGCCTGTCCAGCGCCGAGCAGGTCACTGCGTTCCTGCGCGACCTGTGCACCCCGGCCGAGCTGGAGGCGCTGTCCGACCGCTGGAAGGTGGTGCCGCTGCTGCGGCAGGGCGTGCCGTATCGCGAAATCCATGAATTGACCGGTGTCAGCGTGACCACCACCGGGCGCGTGGCGCGCTCGCTGGACCATGGCCACGGCGGCTATGCCGCCGCCATTGCCGCGACCGCCACGCCTGCATCCCCAGAATCCGAGTAGAGACCTCCCCCATGAGTGCAACCCAGACCGCCCCGGCACGTGACCGGCTGCGTATTGCCATCCAGAAGAGCGGGCGCCTGGCCGAACCGGCGCGCAGCCTGCTTACCGCCTGTGGGCTGAGCTGGCGGCAGAGCCGCGACAAGCTGTTCTGCTACGGCGAATCGCTGCCGGTGGACCTGCTGCTGGTGCGCGATGACGACATCCCCGGCCTGATCGCCGATGGCGTCTGCGATTTCGGCATCGTCGGCCGCAATGAACTGGACGAGCAGGGCGCAGCGCGCCGCCGCATCGGCCTGCCGGATGCCTACCAAGCCTTGCGCGGGCTGAACTTCGGCCAGTGCCGGCTGATGCTGGCCGTGCCCGAGGAATGGGATTGGCAGGGCGTGCAGCAGCTGGCCGGCAAGCGCATCGCCACCAGCTATCCGGCGATCCTGGCCGACTGGCTGGCCGAGCGCGGCGTGGATGCCCAGGTGGTGGAGTTGTCCGGTTCGGTGGAAATCGCGCCCCGACTCGGCACCGCCGACCTCATCTGCGACCTGGTCTCCAGCGGTGCCACCCTGGCCGCCAACCAGCTCAAGCCGGTGGAAACCCTGCTGGAAAGCGAAGCGGTGCTGGCCGGCCCGGTGAAGACCCCCGACGATGCCCGCGCCGGCCTGATGGCCATGCTGCTGCGCCGCCTTGACGGCGTGGTGAAGCTGCAGGACAGCAAGCTGCTGATGTTCCGCGCCGAACTGGACCGCGTCTCCGAACTGACGCGCCTGCTGCCCGATGCCGACCCGCTGGTGCAGCTGCCCGATGATGGCGGCAGCCTGCGTTTGCAGACCATGTGCCACGGTGCGTTGACCTGGCAGCGGTTGGAAGAGCTGGAGCGCGCAGGCGCCCAGGGGTTGATGGTGTTGAGCGTGGAGCGGTCGCTGGCATGAATCGTCTGCAATGGTCCCAGTTGAGCGACGCCGAGCAGGCACAGGCGCTGCAGCGCCCGGTGCAGGCGGTGGCCGCGCGTACCCGCGAATCGGTGGCCGCGTTGATCGCGGCGGTGCGCGACGATGGCGATGCCGCGTTGCGTGAGATCAGCCTGCGCTTCGATGGCGTGGCCCCGGCCTCGTTCGAAGTGAATGACGAAGAATTCGCCGCCGCCGAGCGCACGGTACCGGGCGAGCTGCGCCAGGCGATGACCGAGGCCGCCGACCGCATCCGCCTGTTCCATAAAGCGGGCATGAGCCAGGGCTATGCGGTGGACACCGCGCCCGGCGTGCGCTGCGAACGCATGGTGCGGCCGATTGGCCGGGTGGGCCTGTACGTGCCGGCGGGGAGCGCGCCATTGCCGTCCACCGCATTGATGCTCGGCGTGCCGGCGCAGCTGGCCGGCTGCCGTGAAGTGGTGCTGTGCACGCCGCCGCGCCGCGATGGCAGCGCCGATCCGGCGGTGCTGGTGGCCGCGCGGCTGACCGGCGTGCACCGCGTGTTCAAGCTGGGCGGCGCGCAGGCCATTGCCGCGATGGCCTATGGCACCGCCAGCGTACCGGCGTGCGACAAACTGTATGGCCCGGGCAACAGCTACGTGACCGAAGCCAAGCAGCAGGTCGCCCAGGATGGCGCGGCGGCGATCGACATGCCGGCCGGCCCGTCCGAAGTCCTGGTGATCGCCGATGCCGGCGCCAACCCCGCCTTCGTCGCCGCTGATCTGCTTTCGCAGGCCGAACACGGCCCCGATTCGCAGGTGCTGCTGCTCACCGATGATGCCGGCATGCTGGCGAAGGTCGAGGCGCAGGTGCAGGCGCAGCTGGCGCAGCTTTCGCGCGCCGACATCGCCGCGCAGGCGCTGCAGTCCTCGCGCCTGATCCTGGTCGATTCGCTGGTGCAGGCGTTCCAGATCAGCAACCGCTATGCACCCGAACACCTGATCCTGGCGCTGCGCGAACCGCGCGACTGGCTGGCGCAGGTGGAAGCGGCCGGGTCGGTGTTCCTTGGCGACTACACCCCCGAAGCGCTGGGCGACTACTGCAGCGGCACCAACCACGTGCTGCCTACCGCCGGTGCCGCGCGCGCTTACAGTGGCGTAAGCGTGGCCAGCTTCCAGAACATGATCAGCGTGCAGGCCGCCACCGCGCAGGGCATCGCCGCCATCGGCAACTGCGCGCGCGTGCTGGCGCGTGCCGAAGGGCTGGATGCGCATGAGAACGCGGTGGCACTGCGCATGGAGACCGCCGCATGAGCGCCGGTACCGTGCTCGATCTGGTCCGCAGCGACCTGCGCGCGTTCGCCGGGTACTCCTCGGCACGCAGCAGCGCGCTGGTGGGCGAGGTGTGGCTCAACGCCAATGAATCCGCGTGGACCAATCCGGCCGACGCGCAGGGCATTGCCCGCCGCTATCCCGAACCGCAACCGGAAGCGCTGCGTACGCGGCTGGCGGCACTGTATGGCTGCTCCCCCGACCAGCTGCTGATCGGACGCGGCAGTGATGAAGCCATCGACCTGCTGGTGCGTGCACTGTGCGAACCCGGCCGCGATGGCGTGCTGGTAACTCCGCCGGTGTTCGGCATGTACGCGGTGTGCGCGCGCCTGCAGAATGCACCGCTGCTGGAAGTGCCGCTGCGTGATGTGGGCACTGCGCTGGAGGCGGATATCGACGCCATCATCGCCGCCGCCCTGGCGGGTAACGCCAAGCTGGTGTTCCTGTGCACGCCGTCGAACCCCGCCGGCAGCACGATCTCGCTGGACGACATCGAACGCGTTGCCCGGGCGCTGCAGGGCAGGGCGCTGGTGGTGGTGGATGAGGCCTACGGCGAGTACGCCGAGCAGGCGTCGGCCACCAGCTTGCTGGCGCACCGTGACAACGTGGCGGTGCTGCGCACCCTGTCCAAGGCCCACGCCCTGGCCGCGGCACGGATCGGCAGCCTGATCGCCGCCCCCGCGTTGATCCAGACGCTGCGGCGTTGCCAGGCGCCGTACCCGGTGCCCGCGCCGTGTACGGCACTGGCCCTGGCCGCGCTGGAACCGGCAGCGCTTGAAATCACCGCGTCGCGCGTGGCCCAGGTCAAGACCGAGCGTACCCGCCTGGCGGCGGCCCTGCAGCAGGCACCCGGCGTGGTCCGCGTCTACCCCTCGCAGGGCAATTACCTGCTGGTCCGCTTCAGCGACGCCCAGGCCGCGTTCGACGCGCTGCTCGCCGCTGGCGTGGTGGTGCGCGACCAGCGCACTGCCCCGCAACTGCACGATGCGCTGCGCATCACCATTGGCAGCCCGGAGGAGAACGACCGCGTGCTCCAGGTACTCAGCGCCCGGAGGGCCGCCGCATGACCCCCATCCTGTTCGTCGACCGCGACGGCACCCTGATCGAAGAGCCCGCCGACTTCCAGATCGACGCGTACGAGAAGATCCGCTTCGTGCGCGATGTGATCCCGGCGATGCTCAAGCTGCGTGATGCCGGCTACCAGTTCGTGATTGTCAGCAACCAGGATGGGCTGGGCAGCGAAGGCTACCCGCAGGCGTCCTTCGATGGCCCCAACGACCTGATGCTGCAGATCTTCGCCAGCCAGGGCATCGTCTTCCGTGACGTGCTCATCGACGGCACCTGGCCGCACGACAACGCGCCCACGCGCAAGCCGGGAATCGGCATGATGCTGCCGTACCTGCAGGACCGCAGCATCGACTGGGCGCGCTCGGGCATGGTCGGCGACCGCCCGACCGACATCCAGTTCGCGCAGAACATGAACATCCGCGGCTTCCAGCTGCGCACCGACCAGTTCGGCGGCGAGTGGGACTGGAACGGCATCGCCCATGAACTGGCCGATGCGCCACGCCGCGCGACCGTGCAGCGCAACACCAGGGAAACCCGCATCCGCGTCGAGGTCGACCTGGACCGCAGCGCCGAACCGCAGACCCACACCGGGCTGCCGTTCTTCGACCACATGCTGGAGCAGATCGGCAAGCACGGCGGCTTCGCGCTCAGCGTGCAGGCCGAAGGCGACCTGCACATCGACGAACACCACACCATCGAAGACACCGGCCTGGCGCTGGGCCAAGCCCTGCGCGAAGCGCTGGGCGACAAGCGCGGGATCGGCCGCTACGGCTTCACCCTGCCGATGGACGAGACCCTGGCCAGCGCCGCGCTGGACTTCAGCGGCCGCCCGTACTTCGTGTTCGAAGGCGAGTTCAAGCGCGAGCGCGTGGGCGACATGCCGACCGAGCTGGTGCCGCACTTCTTCCGCTCGCTGTGCGATGCCTCTGGCCTGAACCTGCACCTGAGCGTGCGCGGCGACAACGACCACCACAAGGTCGAAGCCTGCTTCAAGGCCCTGGCCCGCGCACTGCGCCAGGCCCTGCCGCGCCAGGGCACCGCGCTGCCCAGCACCAAGGGGGCGCTGTGACCGACGTTGCCCTCATCGATGCCGGCGGCGCCAATCTCGGCTCGGTGCGCTACGCACTGGAACGGCTGGGTGCGCGCGTGCAGCTGGTGCGCGATGCGGCGGGCCTGCGTGGCGCATCGCGGGTGATCCTGCCGGGGGTGGGCGCTGCCCCACACGGCATGGCCCGCCTGCATGCGCAGGACCTGGTGCAGCCGTTGCGTGAGCTGCAGGTGCCGCTGCTGGGCATCTGCCTGGGCATGCAACTGCTGTTCGAACACTCCGAAGAGGGCAACGTGGAATGCTTGGGCCTGCTGCCCGGCGTGGTCCGCCACCTGCACCCGGCCACCGGCATCCGCGTCCCGCACATGGGCTGGAACCGGCTGCTCCCGCTGCGCCAGGCCGCGTTGATGGACGGCGTGGCCGACCGCGCCAGCGCCTACTTCGTGCACAGCTATGCCGCCCCCTTGAACGAACACACCGTGGCCGCCTGCGACCACGGCGGCCTGTTCGCGGCGGTGGTGCAGCGCGGCGGCCACAGCGGCGCGCAGTTCCACCCCGAGCGTTCCGCCGCCACCGGCGCGCGGATCCTGCGCAACTTCCTCGAGAACGAACCCGCATGAGTTTCACCGTCTATCCCGCGCTGGACATCCGCGAGGGGCGCGTAGTGCGCCTGCTGCAGGGCGACTACGCCCAGCAGACCACCTACGGCGACGATCCGCTGCCACGCGCGAACGCCTTCGCCGCAGCCGGCGCACGCTGGATGCACCTGGTCGACCTGGACGCCGCGCGTGCCGGTGGCTACACCCTGGCCCCGCTGCTCAGCGCGATTGCCCGCGAAAGCGGCCTGAGCGTGCAGACCGGTGGCGGCATCCGTCGCCGCGACGACGTGGCGCGGCTGCTGGACGCCGGCGCGGCGCGCGTGGTGGTGGGCTCGGTGTCGGTACGCGAGCCGGACACCGTGATCGGCTGGCTGCAGGAGTTCGGCGCCGAACGCCTCACCATTGCCCTCGACGCGCGCCAGGCCGACGACGGCCGCTGGCTGCTGCCGGTACATGGCTGGACCGAAACCGCCGACGTTACCCTGGACGTGCTGGCCCAGCGCTATGCGCAGGCCGGCATGCGCCACCTGTTGTGCACCGATATCGCCCGCGACGGCATGTTGTCCGGCCCCAACATCGACCTGTACCGGCACCTGTCCGCGCTGCTCCCCGGTGTCGCGGTGCAGGCCTCCGGCGGGGTGCGCAGCGCCGCTGACGTCGCCGAAGCCAAGGCCGTCGGCTGCGGCGGGGCGATCCTGGGCAAGGCGCTGCTGGAAGGCCGCATGACCCTGCAGGAGGCGCTTGCATGTTGAGCCGCCGGCTGATTCCGTGCCTGGACGTACGCGATGGCCGCGTCGTCAAGGGCGTGCGCTTCCGCGACCACGTGGACATGGGCGACATTGCCGAACTGGCGCTGCGCTACCGTGACCAGGGCGCCGACGAGCTGGTGTTCTACGACATCGGCGCCAGCCCGGAAGGGCGCGCGGTGGACGTGGGCTGGATCGAGCGCATCGCGCGGCTGATCGACATTCCGTTCTGCGTGGCGGGCGGCATCAGCGACGTGGAGACCGCCCGTCGCGTGCTGTACGCCGGCGCGGACAAGATCTCGATCAACTCGCCCGCACTGGGCCGCCCCGCGCTGATCGAAGAGCTGGCCGATGCCTTCGGCGTGCAGTGCGTGGTGGTCGGCATCGATTCGGTGCGCGAGCCCGATGGCGAGTGGCGTGTGCGCCGCTTCAGCGGTGACCCCGACAAGACCCAGGCGGTGCCGGTGCGGACGCTGGACTGGCTGGTGGAAGCCCAGCGCCGTGGCGCCGGCGAGATCGTGCTCAACTGCATGGACAGCGACGGCGTGCGCCGCGGCTACGACGTGGCCCAGCTGCGCCAGGCGCGGGCGCTGTGCAGCGTGCCGCTGATCGCTTCCGGCGGTGCCGGCGACATGCAGCACTTCGCCGATGTGTTCGACCAGGCCGATGTTGACGGCGCCTTGGCCGCCAGCGTGTTCCACAGTGGCGCCATTGCCATTCCCGCGCTCAAGCAGTTCCTGCGCGAGCAGCAGATCGAGGTTCGTGATGTCTATTGAAGTATTGCCGTCCCGTGAGTCGCTGGAACAGCTGGACTGGGCCAAGGGCGATGGGCTGTTGCCGGTGGTGGTGCAGGACGCCGACACGCTTGCGGTGCTGATGCTGGGGTATGCCAACGCCGAATCGCTGGCGCTGACCCTGGAAACCGGGCAGATGACCTTCTACAGCCGCAGCAGGCAGCGGCTGTGGACCAAGGGCGAATCGTCCGGCAACGTGCTGGCGGTGGTCGCCGTGCGCGTCGACTGCGACCGCGACACCCTGCTGGTGAGCGCGCGCCCGGCCGGCCCGACCTGCCATACCGGCAGCGAAAGCTGCTTCGCCCAGGCGCCGGGCAATTTCCTCGGTCGTCTCGACGCGCTGGTGCGCGAACGCGAACAGCAGCGCCCGGCCAACAGCTACACCACCAGCCTGTTCGAGCAGGGCCTGCGCCGGATCGCGCAGAAGGTGGGCGAAGAGGGCGTGGAGACGGCACTGGCTGGTGTGGTGCAGGACGATGGGGCCTTGCTCGGCGAATCGGCCGACCTGCTGTTCCACCTCACCTTGCTCCTGCGCGCCCGTGGGCTGTCGCTGCAGGACGCGGTGGGGGTGCTGGTGGCCCGCCACGCCGGTTGAGCGGACGGCGCGCCATTTAACGTCGTTGAAACGGGCCACAGGCGATCATGTGCGGCTTTACAATCGCCCACCTCCAACGGAACGCCTCGATGACCCGCACTGCTGCCTGGCTGGCCTGCCTGCTGTTGATGTCCGCACCTGCCTGGGCCAGCGAGGCCACCGTGACCGGCAAGGTCTACCAGGAGCGCGACGGCAAGCCCGGCCGCGGTCCGACCGACCCGGCGCTGGCGGGGGTGCAGGTCTCCAACGGTGAGCAGATCGTGCGCACCGCCGCCGATGGCAGCTACAGCCTGCCGGTCCGCGATGGCCAGACCGTGTTCGTGATCAAGCCCGACGAATTCCGCTTCCCGGCCGCCGCCAACGGCATGCCCAGCTACTGGCGGCACTACGCCCCGCAGGGGTCGCCGCGGCTGAAGTACGACGGCATCGCCGCCACCGGCGGCAATGTGCGCAACTGGGATTTCGCGCTGGAGCCGGTCAAGGACGCCGACGCCGCACGCGCCGGCTTCGAGATGCTGGTGTTCACCGATTCGCAGACCGCCAGCCGCCAGGACGTGGGCTACTACCAGCGCGCCATCGTCGAACCGATCATCGGCAAGCATCCGGCACGGCTGGGCACCACGCTGGGCGATATCGTCAACGACGACCTGTCGCTGTACCCGCAGATCAACAAGGCCACCGCACAGCTGCAGGTGCCGTGGTTCCATGTGCCGGGCAACCACGACCTGGACATGGATGCCGGCGACGACCGCCATTCGCTGGACAGCTGGCGCGCGGTCTATGGCCCGGATACCTACGCGGTGGAGGAGGGCGGCGCCAGCTTCGTGTTCCTGGACGACGTGGTCTACGACCCGACCGCCAAGCCGAAGTACGTTGGCGGCCTGCGCCCGGACCAGTTCACCTTCCTGGCCAACTACCTCAAGAGCGTGCCGCGCGACCGCCTGCTGGTGCTGGGCATGCACATTCCGCTGTTCGATGCCGCGCCCGGCCGCGAGACCTTCCGCCACGCCGACCGCACGCGCCTGTTCGCACTGCTCAAGGATTTCCCGAACGTGCTGGTGCTCAGCGGGCACAGCCACACCCAGCAGCACTACTACCACGGCGCGGCCGAGGGCTGGCAGGGCAGCAAGCCGCTGCATGAGTACAACGTGGGCGCGGCCTGCGGTGCGTTCTGGTCGGGCGTGAAAGACAGCAGCGGCATTCCCGATGCCACCATGAGCGATGGCACTCCGAACGGGTACGCGGTGCTGTCGGTGAAGCCCGGCGGCGAATACGGCCTGCGCTACTACGTGGCGCGCGCCCCGGATGACTACCAGATCGCCCTGCACGCACCCAAGGTGCTGCGCAAGGGCGCCTACCCGGCGTGGGGCGTGTACGCCAACGTGTTCATGGGCCAGGCCGACACGCTGGTGGAGTACCGCGTCGACGATGGCGCATGGCAGAGCATGAAGCGCGTCGAGCAGCTGGACCCGCGCCTGATGGTCGAAAACGTCGCCGACGACACCGCCGAACGCCTGCGCGGTTTCGACCGCTCGCCCGAAGCCACGCCTTCACCGCACCTCTGGCGCGGCGCGCTGCCGACCGATCTGTCCGCCGGTGCCCACAAGGTGGAAGTCCGCGCCGTCCACGCAGACGGCCCAACGGCAACGGCCAGCACCACCTACCGCCTCCAGGTGGCCAACCCGTAAGGGTCCCGTAGTGCCAGGCCCTGCCTGGCAACCAGGCGGTCCCGCTCCAGGACGCATTCTGCAATACGCCAAAGTATGGCAAACCGCAGCTTTGCAAAGCCAACACGATCACCGAAAATCCCGGCAATGACATCGAATCCACCCAAGGCCTGCGCGTGAGCGTTGTAACCGCGTTCCCGGACGCGCATCCGGTCCACCCGCGCCCGGGTTCCCAAGGCGACACGTTGATCGTCGCCGATGTCGGCGGCACCTATGCGCGGCTGGCGCTGGCCGACGTGGTGCCCGGCCAGGCGCCACGCATCCGCAACCTGCGTCGCTTTGCCTGCGCCGAATTCCCCAGCCTGGCCGCCATCCTCGCCGCGTTCCGGGCCTCGCAGCACCTGGCGCCGGCCACCGCCGTGGTGGCTATTGCCGGATTGCTGGAAGGCGACCATCTGGTCAACACCAACCTGCCGTGGCCGGTCTCCGTGGCGGCCACGCGGCGCGATGCCGGGCTCGCCACGCTCGACCTGATCAACGATTTCGAAGCCGTTGCCTATGCGATTCCGCACGTGGCACCGGAAACCCTGGTGGCATTGAATGGCGAACCGGCCGACGGCAGCCGCTGGCCGGCCTTGGTGCTGGGCCCGGGCACGGGGCTGGGTGGCGCACTGCGTTTCGAAGCCGGTGCACGCGCCGTGCTTGCCAGCGAGGCTGGGCATGCCGCGCTCGGCGCGGGCAACGCACTGGAACTGCAGGTGCTGCAGCAGATGCTGGAACGCTGGGAGCACGTGGACAACGAGCGCATCCTGTCCGGCAGCGGCCTGATGAACCTGTACCCGTGCCTGTGCGGCATCCGCGGGGTGGAACCACAGTGGACCACGCCGGAAGCATTGATCGCCGCCGCGCATGCGGGCGACGACGCGCTGGCGGTGGAGACGATGGACGTATTCTGCGGCTGGCTGGGCAGCCTGGCCGGTGACTTGGCGGTGACCTTCGGGGCGCGCTCGGTGTACCTGGCCGGCGGCATCTCCAGCCACGTGGCGCGCTTCCTGGACGACGGCCACTTCCGCACCCGTTTCCTGGCAAAAGGCGTGATGCGCCGGGTGCTGGAGCAGGTGCCGGTATGGCGGGTAGAGCACGGCGAACTCGGCGTGGTCGGCGCAGCCGTCTGGCATGCCGAACACCGCTGCGCGGCCGCATGAGCATGGCGTAGGGAGAGCAACGAGTGACTGATCGCAGGCAATTCCTCCAGGCCGGTGCATTGGCCGCAGGTGTCATGGCATTTCCGCGCGTGCAGGCCCAGGCCAGCGGACGCGCGCGCGTGGTCTCCACCTGGGATTTCGGCGTAGGGGCCAACCAGGCCGCGTGGAAGGTATTGTCCACCGGCGGCAGTGCGCTGGACGCGGTGGAAACCGGGGCGCGCTGGGCGGAAAGCGAGCTGTGCAATCCCACGGTGGGGCGCTGCGGCAACCCCGACCGCGACGGCGTGCTGAGCCTGGATGCCAGCATCATGGCCGGCGACGGCCGCTGTGGTTCGGTGGCGGCGCTGAGCGAGATCCTGCACCCGGTATCGGTTGCCCGCAAAGTGATGGAGCAGACCCCGCACGTGATGCTGGTGGGCGAGGGCGCTCAGCAGTTCGCGGTGCAGCAGGGCTTCAAGCGCGAAAAACTGCTCACGCCGGCGGCCGAAAAGGCCTGGCGCGAATGGTTGAAGACCGCGCAGTACACCCCCGAGATCAACGCCGAACGGCGCACGCGGCCGGGCGACAGCAGCAACCATGACACGCTGGGTATCCTCGCCATGGACACGCAGGGCCAGCTGGCCGGTGCCTGCACCACCAGCGGCATGGCGTGGAAGCTGCATGGGCGGGTAGGTGACAGCCCGATCATCGGTGCCGGCCTGTACGTGGACAACGAGGTAGGCGCGGCAACCGCATCGGGCGTGGGCGAGGAAATGATCCGCAACGCGGCGTCGTTCCTGGTGGTGGAACTGATGCGCCAGGGCCGCTCGCCGGCAGAAGCCTGCCGCGAAGCCATCGCACGGGTGGTACGCAAGCGCCCCGAAGCCAGCAAGACGCTGCAGGTCTGTTTCCTGGCCCTGGACCGCAATGGCGAGGTCGGCGCGTACGCGCTGCATCGCGGTTTTGTCTACGCAGTATGCGACAAGGACCGCCAGGAAGACCTGCGCGATTCGGCCTCGGTGTACACCAGCGAGCAGACCTGAGCATGCAGCGGCGCACCCTTGAGATCGCGTCGAACTCCGTTGCATCGGCCCTGGCGGCGCAGCAGGGCGGTGCTGACCGCATCGAGCTCTTCGACAACCTGGCCGAGGGTGGCACCACGCCCTCCCACGGCAGCATCGCAGTGGCGAGGGACCGCTTGCGGATTCCGCTGTTCGTGCTGATCCGCCCGCGCCCGGGCGACTTCCGCTACGACGCCCTGGAAACCGACATCATGCTGCGTGACATCGCGCAGTGCCGGCAGCTGGGCTGCGACGGCGTGGTGATCGGCGCACTGGACGCGGACGGCGACATCGACACCACGCTGTGCCGCGAGCTGATCGCGGCCGCCGGCCCCATGGGCATCACCTTCCACCGCGCCTTCGACGCCGCACGCGATCTGCCGGCGGCGTTGGAGCAGGTGATCGCACTGGGCTGCCAGCGGGTGCTGAGTTCCGGTGGCAAGGCCAGCGCGGAAGCGGGCAGTGACATGCTGGCCAGGCTGGTCGCGCAGGCAGGCGATCGCCTGTCGGTGATGGCTGGCGCAGGTATCGGGCCGGGCAACATCGCCAGCATCGCCACAACGACCGGG
Source organism: Stenotrophomonas sp. FBCC-B152 (assembly GCF_059134105.1). Classification (NCBI taxonomy): domain Bacteria; kingdom Pseudomonadati; phylum Pseudomonadota; class Gammaproteobacteria; order Lysobacterales; family Lysobacteraceae; genus Stenotrophomonas; species Stenotrophomonas sp. FBCC-B152. The sequence continues at coordinate 1,404,222 of NZ_CP101442.1, forward strand.
TGCCGCGAACTGCATGCGTCGGCCAAGGCGGTACGCGCCTCGGGCATGCGTTATCGCAATGCCGACCTACGTGGCCTGGACAACGACTGGACGCAGACGGATGCCAACACCGTGGCTGGGTTGCGCGCTGCGATGGACGGTTTCGTCTCGTAAGGCAACAGCAACAGCAACAGCAGCGTCTCCAATGCTACGAGCAGGGAGGCAGTCGGGCAGCCCCTTACGGGACACGCCGTAAACCCATCCATGGGGGCTTGGCAAAAACATCCATGTTTTTGACAGTCCCTACAGGGGCTGCCCGCCTGCCTCCCCGACGGATTGCGTGCGCGGTTGGGAAAAGCAGCCACGCAGGGCGTGGCTCTACGCATGGGCAATCGCGCATTGCGGTTGAATCGGGCCAATGCGGCGTGCACGCCACCGGTAGGGTCGGTTCCCAAACGACTGCCGTGAAATACACCGCGCCCGATAGCGCATGAGAATGATCGAAGCCGAATTTGATCTCCCTTGGCCACCAACACACTGTCAGAGGGTCGGCGGGTGTGGGGGTACGGGGGCTTTGCGAAACATGGATGTTTCGCAAGAGCCTACACGGATGTATTTACGGCGCCCCCCGTACCCCCACACCCGCCGGCCCTGCACGAAGGATCGGCAAATGGTGGCTTTTGCGTTGCGTACCGACCAACGGTCGGTACCTACCAAACCCAAAAAAAACGACAACCGCCTATGAAAGCGCGGTTGCCGTGGAGGAGCGTTTCCCCCGCCCGAAGGCGGGGTAGGGTTGACGCTTAGAACTTGTAGGTAGCGCCGAAGTACAGCTGGCGGCCCGAGTACAGGCTGGAGATCAGGCGGGCATCGGTATCGTTGCCCAGGTGGACGCGCTGCTCTTCCTTGGTGGCATTCAACACAGAGGCGGTGAAGGTCAGCGCATCGGTGAAGTTGTAGGCCACGTTCAGATCGAGCTGTGCATACGGCTCGGTGTACTCGGTCATGCCGCCGTTCAGGCCGCCGACCACTTCGCCGCGGCGGTTGTACGACGCGCGCGCCAGGAACTTCTCGTTCTCGTAGAACACCGTCACGTTGGCCTGGTTCTTGGCGCTGCCGACCAGCGGCGACGAACCGATGCTTTCACCGTCGAGCACGATCGAGGCCAGGTTGGTGTCGTTGTAGGTGTAGTTCGCCTGCACACCGAAGCCCATGTCGAACGTGTACTGACCGTACAGCTCCACACCCTGCGACACGCCATCGCGACCGTTGGCCTGCGTCTCGTAATCCTGCACCGTGACCGACTCGCCGCCGACCACCATCTGCACGTCACGCACCACCGGCACCGTGAAGTTGTCCACGTTCTTGCGGAACAGGCCGATACCCGCCACCGCGCCCGGCTGGAAGTACCACTCCAGGCCCACGTCGAACTGCGTCGCCTCGAACGGCTCCAGGTCCTTGTTGCTGCCGTGGCCCTGCCAGCCTTCCTGCGGCGCACCACCGGCCACGCGGCGGTCATTCACGTACTCGGCGCTGTAGTAGCTCAGCGCGCCCGGTGCCGCGATGCTGGTGTAGCTCGGGCGGGCAATGACCTTCGACGCCGCACCACGCAGCACCAGGTTGTCGGTGATGTCCCAGGCGATGTTGAAGCTCGGCAGGAAGTCGGTATAGGTCTTGTCCGTGCCGATCAGCTCGAACGACTTCTGGCGTGCCAGGCTGTCCGGCAGGCGCACGAAGCCACTCTCGCAGCCGTAGTTCGGGAATGCCGCTGCCGCCGGGTCGTTGCACGACATCGGCGCGCCCGAGGCGTTGTCCAGGAAGTAATCGTTGAAGCGCTCGATCGAATCGCTGGACTGCGCGAACTGCTCGGTACGCACCACGCGCACGCCCACGTTACCGCGCAGGCGCTCGGTACGGAAGTTGGCCTGGAAGTAACCGGCGTAGACCTTCTCGTTCACGTTGTAGACGAAGTCGTCTTCGGTGCGGTTGTGCGAACCGCCGTAGCGATCGTTGAGGTAGTTGATGTACGCCGGGTAATCGATGCCCGGGAACACGTTGGCGTCGAAACCACCACGGATGCCGGTGATCGGATTGGACAGGAAGAAGCCCGGCTGCGCGATGCCCGCCGTGTTGTCACAGCCCGCCTGGTAGCGGTTGTTGTCGTAGTCGGCCGGATCGGTGCCCTGGCAGACCCAGTACGTGTTGCCCGTATTGCGGTGGACCTTGCCATCGCTGTACTTGGCGCCGAACTGGAACGAATCCAGCCAGCCGGTTTCAAACAGCTTGGTGAAGTCGGCCTGGAAGTGGTTCTGCTTGACCTCGGTCTGCATCCAGGACGAATCGGTCGAGCCGGTGTCCACTTCCGCGATGCCGTTCATCAGCTGCTGCTGCAGGTCGGGCGAGAACGTGGCCGACGGGGTGCCGGTCAGGTCCCATGCCGAGTACTGGTTGCCGGTCTCCCACACGCCATCCACGCGGCGGCGCGGCTTGGCCGACATGCGGAAGTTCATCGACGGGCCGCCTTCAGACCACGTGCGGCCGCCGCCGAAGGACGCCTTCCACAGCGGGCTGATGTCCCAGTCGATGCTCAGGTCGGCCGTCTGCGACAGCGCCTTTTCGCGGCTGTAGCCGCCGGTCAGCTGCGGGGTGGGGATGGTGCAGTCGTCCGGACCCCAGCCACCCGGCGGCAGGCCGGCCGCTGCGGCCTCGTCTTCGCTGCAGTAGTACGCCTTGCCGGGAATCTTCTCGAACTGCGCGCCGGTGACGATGCTGCCGCTCGGGTCCATGGTCAGGCCGTTCAACAGGCGGCCACCGGCCCAGTTGCCGTCCTGGTTGTAGCGCGCCATGTTCCATTCCGGAATCTTCAGCATGTTCTGGGTGTAATCACCCTCCAGCTCGAAGCGGAAGTAGTTCGCGGTCAGCGTGACGTTGTCGGTCGGCTTGAACTGGAAGGTGAACTGGCCACCCTTGCGCTCGCGTTCTTCTTCCTTCACCGCGAAGTTCACCGAGGTGGGCATGAAGAAATCGGTGTAGTTGCGGCCGTTCTGGTCGTTGAAACCGGAGTTGCCCCACCAGTAGTTCACGCCGCCCTGGTTCATCGGGTTGCCGTTGACATCACGGGCGGTGGTGTCGGTGCCGTACCACTGGTAGTTCTCGGTGGTGGCTTCCATGGTGCGGCTGGTGCGCTTCTGCTGGGTCACGCCGACCAGCACGCCGAAGCGCTCGTCCTCGCTGTGCCACGAGTACAGCGCCGATGCCTGCGGATCCACGTCGTGGCTGGTGTCCGAGGAAGTGCCTTCCAGGGTCACGTAGCCGGAATTGGCTTCCATCTCCAGCGGGCGGCGGGTGTGCAGGATGACCGTGCCGCCGATGCCGCCTTCGTCGATGCGCGCTTCCGGCGACTTGAACAGCTCGGCGCTGGACAGCATGTTCGACGGAAGCAGGGTGTAGTTGAACGAACGGCTCGCCTCGTCGTTGGTTTCCGAGGTGGCGATGTAGTTGCCGTTCAACTGGGTCAGGGTCAGGTCCGGGTCCAGGCCGCGCACGCTTACGCTCTTGCCTTCGCCGCCGTCACGGGTGATCACCACGCCCGGCACGCGCTGCAGCGAATCGGCGACGTTCTTGTCGGGGAACTTGCCCACGTCTTCGGCGGTGATCACTTCGACCACGGCGTTGGCGTCGCGCTTCTGCTGCAGGCTCTTTTCGATCGCGTAGCGGTAGCCGGTGACCTGCACGCTGTCGAGCGTGGTCGCCGAGGGGGCCTCGGACGGGGTGGCCGCCTGCTGGGCGAACGCGGCGGCCGGCACGAAAGCGGCGGCGGCCAATGCGAAGGTGATGGCGGCCGACAACGCGTCGCGGCCGTGTTTGCGGGACATCTGGTTCATTCCACTCTCTCCCTTGGATTGAAACGTATGGCTGACACGTTGAATCGATCTAAATTCGGAGGCCGAATCGGCGTGGGTTCTGTGTGTCCCACGCCCGCCGTGGCCGGTTGTGTGACGGTTTGGAGTTGGATCGATCTAAACCGTTGGCGGCGAATTTTTAACACGGCCGGGCGCGGGAAGCATGCTGCTGCGCAATATGGACGGGGAGGGGGCAGATGTGCCTATGGCCCCTGGCGGGCGGGTGCTTATGTTGCGCCGCAGAATGCATCCCGCAATTTGTCCATGGTTTACTTAAATCGATCTAAATTCACGTCGTCGTGACTTTGGAGCGATCCAAACCATAGGACCCACTGCATGCGCCGATTGCCGTCCCGCCTTGCCCTTCCGCCCCTGCGCCGCCCGCTGGCGGGCCTGGCCTGCCTGGCCGTGCTGGCCTTCACCCCGATGCTGCAGGCCGCCCCGGCCGCGCTCGAGCGGGAGGTCAACACCTTCATCGGCAGCAAGGATGACGGCAATACGTTCCCGGGCGCCTCGGCCCCGTTCGGCCTGATCCAGGTCAGCCCGATCGGTGAACACTATGCCGGCTGGCGCTACGACGATCCGAAGATCCGCGGTTTCGGCCATTCCTTCCTGTCCGGCGCCGGCTGCTGGGAGCAGGGCGGCCAGGTCTCCGTACTGCCGGTGACCGGCACCATCGGCCCGGGCGGGGATTTCGATACCGACAACGCCAAGAGCTTCGACCACAAGGCCTACGCCTCCGGTTACACCCACGAAGGCGAAGTCGGCCAGGCCGGCTACTACAAGGTGCGCCTGACCAGCTACGGCGGCATTGATGCCGAAGCCACCGCGCGCACCCGCGCCGCCGCCGAGCGCTACACCTTCCCGGCCGACGCCGGTACCGGCCACGTGCTGGTCAACGTGGGCCAGGCCAACGAGCGCCATTCGGTGATCGGCAGCGTGGTCGACGTGGTCGGCGACCGCGTCGTGGAAGGCAAGCTGGTCACCAAGAGCTTCTGCGGTGGCCACCAGTACACCACCTGGTTCCGCATCGAATTCGACCGTCCGTTCAAGGCATACGGCACCTGGGGCGAGGGCGGTGGCCTGCCCGGCGCCCGCCACGGCATGGAAGGCGAGCTCAAGCCCAGCGGTGCCTGGCTGAGCTTCGATGTGTCCAAGGGCCGTGCAGTGACCGCAGTCAGCGCCATTTCGCACGTGGATGCCGAAGGCGCGCGCGCCAACCTGCGCAGCGATGGCATGCAGGACGGCCGCCTGCTCGGCTTCGAGCGCATGCGCAGCCTGTCGCAGCAGCAGTGGCGCAAGGAACTGTCCACCGTGCGCGTGGACAGCAAGCATGCCGACGACCGCACCGTGCTCTACACCGCGCTGTACCACGCGCTGCTGCAGCCGTTGACCGGCAGCGATGCCGACGGCCGCTACCGTGGCTACGACGACAACATCCACCGCGCCGAGGGCTGGACCTACTACGAGTATTTCTCGCTGTGGGATACCTACCGTGCGCAGAACCAGTGGCTGGCGCTGACCCGCCCGCAGGTGACCCGGGATATCGGCCGCAGCCTGCTGGCCATCAACGAGCAGGGCGGTTGGCTGCCGCGCTGGGGCTACGCGAACTTCGAAACCAACATCATGACCGGCGACCCGGTCACCCCCTTCATGGTCGACCTGTGGCGCTTCGGCGCGCTGGCCGGGCGCGAAGGCGAGGCCTACACCGCACTGCGCCGCAATGCGTTCGAACTGCCGCCGATGAACTCGCGGCATGCCGGCCGCTCGGGCAATCCGGGCTACGTGGAGAACGGCTACGTCGCCTACGACCGCGCCTTCCCCTCCAAGGGCATGGATGTCGATCCGCACCACGGCGGCTCGGCCACCCTGGAATACGCCCTGGCCGACTGCGCGCTGGCGCAGATGGCCGATGGCCTGGGCCATGCCGACGATGCCGGCGTGCTGCGCCAGCGCGGCCGAAACTGGCAGAAGGTGTGGGACCCGAGCGTGCGTGACGAGGACACCGGCATGAGCGGCTTCCCGCGCCCGCGCATGGACGATGGCAAGTGGTACCTGCCGGCCGACGGGCACTACAGCCCGCGCTCGCACCATGGGTTCCATGAAGGCACCGCGTGGCAGTACCAGTGGCTGGCCCAGCAGGACATCCCGGGCCTGGTCCAGGCGATGCATGGTCGCGAGAACGCCGGCAAGCGCCTGGATGCGTTCTTCGCCTATGACGCGCTGCTGCAGTCGCCGTTGCAGGCTGCCCGCAAGGAATGGGTGGTGGGCCCGTACAGCTACTACAACCAGTACCGCTACAACCCCAACAACGAGCCGGACCTGCACACCCCGTGGATGTACACGCTGATCGGCCAGCCGTGGAAGACCGCCACGGTGGTGCGCGCCGCGCAGCAGCTGTTCACCAATGCGCCCAATGGCGTCACCGGCAACGATGACCTGGGCACCATGTCGGCCTGGTACCTGTTCAGCGCGCTGGGCCTGTACCCGGCGGTGCCCGGCAGCGGCGAGTTCCTGCTGCACACCCCGCGCTTCGCCAAGGTCGAGGTCGACCTCGGCCAGGGCCGCACGCTGCGCCTGCAGGCACCCGGTGCCGACGGCCGCAAGCTGCAGTACGTGCAGGGCGTGCAGGTCGATGGCCAGGCGCATGCCCCGGTCTGGCTGGACTGGAACCGCCTGCAGCAGGGCGGCACCATCGCCTACACCCTGGGCGACACGGCGCCGGAAACCGGCTGGGGTACCCAGGTCGACGCCCTGCCGGTGTCGTACTGCGCCACCCCGGGGGCCGCGCTGGAATGAGCCCGCCGGCCGCGATCCGTTGACCGATGTGATCGTTTAGGCTTGCAGGACCATGAGGACGCCGACGCCACGATGAAAAAGGACACTTCCGCTGCCAAGGGGACCCGCGCCAGCACGCCCCGTGCCGGTGCCGCACGTGCGGTCACCGTGACCGACATCGCCGATGCCATCGGCGTGTCGCGCGCCACGGTGTCGCTGGTGCTGCGGGGCAGCCCGCTGGTCAATGTGGACACCCGCGCGCGGGTGGAGGCCGAACTGCGCCGGCAGCGCTATGTGTACAACCGCGGCGCGGCCAACCTGCGCCGCAGGACCTCGACCAGCGTGGCACTGGTCATCAACGACCTGTCCAACCCGTTCTTCGCCGAATTCGCGTCCGGCGTCGACGAGGCCCTGGGCGCGAAGGGCTACGTGACCCTGCTGGGCAGCACCGGTGAATCGCCGGTGCGCCAGCAGGCGGTGTTGACCACGCTGATGGAACACACCCCGGCCGGCCTGATCCTGTCGCCGGCCGAAGGCAGCGATGCCACCGAAGTGCGCCAGGCCGTGGGCTATGCCAACGTGCTGCTGTTCAACCGCGAGCTCAAGGGCGGCGACTGGGATTTCCTCACCCTGGACAACGAGCAGGGCGCTTACCTGGCCACCCGCCACTTGATCGAGCAGGGCCACCGCCGCATCGCCTTCTTCGGCGGCCATGCCGAGTCCAGCTCCTGCCACCAGCGCCGCACCGGCTATGCGCAGGCACTGGCCGAAGCGGGGTTGTCGGTGCAGCAGGACTGGCTGATCGAATCGGCGCCCAACCGGTTGGAAGCCGCGGCGCGGTCGGGCGAGCTGTTCGCCGGCGAAGTGCCCACCGCGGCGGTCTGCTACAACGACACCGTGGCCCTGGGCTTGATGCTCGGCCTGGCCTCGCGCGGCGTGCAGCCGGGCCGCGATTTCGCGGTGACCGGGTTCGATGACATCTCCGAAGCCGCGGTGGCATTGCCGCCGCTGACCACGCTTACCGTCAATCCGCGCGAGCGCGGCCGCCAGGCAGCCGAACTGCTGCTGCAGCGGCTGGACGATCCCACCGCTGCACCGCGCCATACCGTGGCACCGGTGCAGCTCCGTATCCGTGACAGCAGCGGCCCCGCCGTCAGCTGATTCCGTTCCCTTTCACCTGCCCGCACACTGAGGCGCGTTACGCATGCCCATCTCTCCAACGCATCGCCTGCCCACATCGTCATCCACCGCACCCGTGGTCAACACGCGCATGGCGTTGGCGGTGGCCACCACGATCTTCTTCATGTGGGGCTTCCTGACCTGCCTCAACGACATCCTGATTCCGCACCTGAAGGCGGTGTTCGAACTGAACTACGCCAAGGCGATGCTGGTGCAGTTCACCTTCTTCGGCACCTACTTCCTGATGTCGCTGCCGGCCGGCCGGCTGGTGGCGCACCTGGGCTACAAGAAGGGCATCGTGGCCGGCCTGGCCATCGCCGCCGTAGGCGCGCTGGGCTTCTGGCCGGCCGCCGAACTGCGCGTGTATGAAGCCTTCCTTGGCGCGCTGTTCGTGCTGGCCACCGGCATCACCGTGCTGCAGGTCGCCGCCAATCCGTACGTGGCGCTGCTGGGCCCGGAGCAGACCGCTTCGAGCCGCCTGACCCTGGCGCAGGCGTTGAACTCGCTGGGCACGGCGATCGCACCGATCTTCGGTGGCCTGCTGATCCTCGGCAACACGGTCAAGAGTGCTGACCAGCTGGCGGCGTTGCCCGCTGCCGAACAGGTCGCCTACCGCGTGCAGGAAGCGCAGTCCGTGCAGGGCCCGTACGTGGGCCTGGCGATCGCGCTGGCGCTGCTGGCGGTGTTTGTGTACCTGTTCCGCCTGCCGGCGCTGACCGAAACCACCGAACAGGCCGACAGCGGCCGGCATACGCTGCTCGACGCGCTGCGCCACAAGCATGTGCTGTTCGGCGTGCTGGCGATCTTCTTCTACGTGGGTGCCGAGGTGTCGATCGGCAGCTTCCTGGTCAACTACCTGTCGATGCCCAACATCGGTGGCTTCACCGAGCAGCAGGCAACCCATTACGTCTCGGCGTACTGGACGCTGGCGATGATCGGCCGCTTTGCCGGTTCGGCGATCATGACCCGGTTCTCGCCGCGCCTGCTGCTGACGATGTTCGCAATCGCCAACGTGGTGCTGCTGGGCCTGACCATGCTCGGTTCCGGCCAGGTGTCGCTGTATTCGGTGGTGGCGGTGGGCCTGTTCAACTCGATCATGTTCCCGACCATCTTCGCGCTCAGCATCGAGCGCCTCGGCCCGCTGACCAACAAGGCGTCGAGCCTGCTGATCATGGCCATCGTCGGCGGCGCCGTGGTGCCGTACCTGCAGGGCGTGCTGGCCGACCATATCGGGCTGCAGCCGTCCTTCATCCTGCCGCTGGTCTGCTACGGCTACATCATTTTCTACGGCCTCTCGGGTTCGCGCCCGAGCGCCGGTTTCAGCCAGGGGGGCTGAGCGCGTCATGACCAAGATTGTTTGTTTCGGCGAAATTTTGATCGATCTACTTGCGCAGCCGCCGGCCACGCCGGACACGCCGCGCGCGTTCCTGCAGTACGCCGGCGGTGCCCCGGCCAACGTCGCCGTGGCCGCCGCGCGGCTGGGGGCGGACACCCATTTCGCCGGCATGCTCGGCCAGGACATGTTCGGCGACTTCCTTGCCGAGAGCCTGGCCAGTGCCGGGGTCGCCACCGACTGCATCGTGCGCACCGACGCGGCCAAGACCGCGCTGGCGTTCGTGGCGCTGGACGCGCACGGCGAGCGCAGTTTCAGCTTCTACCGGCCGCCGGCCGCGGACCTGCTGTTCCGCGCCGAGCACTTCAGCCCGGCGTGTTTCGACGGCACCCGCAGCTTCCACGTGTGCTCCAACAGCCTGACCGAGGCGGCCATCGCCCAGGCCACGCTCGACGGCATGCAGCGCGCCCGCGCCGCCGGCGCCATGGTCAGCCTGGACCTCAACCTGCGCCCGGCGCTGTGGCCAGCTGATGTCGACCCGACCGCTCAGCTGTGGGAAGCACTGGTGCTGGCCGACCTGGTCAAGCTCTCGCGCGAAGAACTTGAATACCTGGCCGCGCCGCTGGGCGCCGACGGCAATACCGTGGTCATCCAGCGCCTGCTGGCGGCCCATGCGCAGGCCGTGGTGGTCACCGATGGCGCCGCCCCGATGCGTTGGCACACCCGCCACGGCAATGGCGTGGTCACCGGCTTCCAGGTGCCTACCGTGGACACCACCGCCGCAGGCGATGCGTTCGTGGGCGGGCTGCTGTTCGCGCTCGGTGAGCGCGGTGCCGATGGCGATGCATTCGTCGACTTCTGCCGCGACGCGGCAGGGCTGCAGGACGCCATTCGTTTCGGCGCTGCCGTCGGCGCGCTGGCCGTGACCCGCAAGGGCGCGTTCGCCGCGATGCCGAGCTTGGCCGATGTCCAGACACTGCTGCAGCAACAACAGGAAACCGCCGCATGACCACCGCCATTCCCGCCCAGCCTGATTTCCGTTCGCCGGAATTCCTGCGCGCGCACATCGCGCAGAGCATGGCGTTCTACCAGCCGCACGAGATCGACCCCAACGGCGGCTTCTTCCATTACTACCTGGACGATGGCACGGTCTACGACGCCGGCCACCGCCACCTGGTGAGCAGCACCCGCTTCGTGTTCAACCACGCCATGGCCTACCGTGAATTCGGCAAGCCGGACGACCTCAAAGCGGTCGAGCACGGCATCCGCTTCCTTCGCGAAGTGCACCGCAACCCGGCCACCGGCGGCTACGCGTGGACCCTGCGCGACGGCGTGGTCGAAGATGCCACCAACCACTGCTACGGCGTGGCCTTCGTGCTGCTGGCCTATAGCTGCGCGCTGAAGGCCGGCATCGGCGAAGCACGCGCGTGGATGGATGAAACCTGGGCGCTGCTGGAAGCGCGCTTCTGGGAACCGGAATTCGGCCTGTACAAGGACGAAGCGGACGCCGACTGGAACTTCAGCGATTACCGCGGCCAGAACGCCAACATGCACATGTGCGAAGCGATGCTGGCCGCGTTCGAGGCCAGTGGCGAAGCCCGCTACCGCGACCGCGCGCTGCTGCTGGCCGACCACATGACCCGCCGCCAGGCCGCGCAGGGCGAGGGGCTGGTGTGGGAGCACTACGACCCGCAGTGGCAGATCGATTGGAACTACAACCTCGACAACCCCAAGCACCTGTTCCGCCCGTGGGGATTCCAGCCCGGCCACCAGACCGAGTGGGCAAAGCTGCTGCTGATCCTGGACCGCCATGTGCAGGCCGACTGGCTGGTACCGACCGCGCGCCACCTGTTCGATACCGCCGTGGCACGCAGCTGGGACGAGGAACGTGGCGGCCTGTACTACGGCTTCGCGCCGGATGGCACGGTGTGCGACGACGACAAGTACTTCTGGGTGCAGGCCGAATCGCTGGCCACCGCCGCGCTGCTGGCCGCGCGTACCGGTGACCCGGTCTACTGGGACTGGTACGACAAGCTCTGGGCGTACGCCTGGCAGCACATGATCGACCACCAGTACGGCGCGTGGTACCGCATCCTGGATGCGGATAACCGCAAGTACAGCAACGAAAAGAGCCCGGCCGGCAAGACCGACTACCACACCATGGGCGCGTGCTACGAAGTACTCAACGTGGTGCGTTGAGTTGACCTTACAGTGAGGTGATGCATGAAGCGTTGGGCGTGGAGCGTAGGTCTGGTTCTGTTGCTTGCGCTTCATGCGCTCCCCGCGGGCGCAGCGCAGCTGCGGGCGCAGTGGTCGTTCCGGCTGCTGCCGGGCAACGCGCAGCTCAAGGCGCATCCCGAGGCGGGCCAGTGGCGGCCCGCGTCGGTGCCGGGGTCGGTGCATACCGACCTGCTGGCGCACAGACTCATTCCGGACCCGTATGCCGGCGCGCCCGAAGCCGGGCTGCAGTGGATCGGATTGGCCGACTGGGAATACCAGGCGCGCTTCGACGTGGACGCCGCCACCCTGGCCGACGCGCATGCCGAACTGGCCTTTGAAGGCCTGGATACGTTCGCGGACGTGAGCCTCAACGGTCGGGCGCTGCTGCGCGCCGACAACAGCCACCGCACCTGGCGGGCGCGGGTGGACGGACAGCTGCGGGCCAGCGGCAACGTGCTGCGCATCGTATTCCGTTCGCCGATCACCACGCTGCTGCCCGGCGTGCAGGCGATGCCGCACAAGATCGCCGGCAATTACCCCTCGCCGTATGGCGATGAACCGCGCGATGCGATGGTGGGCAACTTCGTGCGCAAGCCCGGGTACCACTTCGGCTGGGACTGGGGCCCGCGTTATGTGACGGCCGGGATCTGGCGCCCGGTGCAGCTGGAAAGCTGGAACGCGCAGCGGATCACCGACGTTGCCGTGCAGACGCTGGCGCTGGATGCGCGCCGCGCCGATCTGAAGGTCGAGGTGGACGTGGACAGCGCCGCAGCCGGCAGCGTGCCGCTCAGCATCTCCGTGATCGATCCGGACGGGCGCGTGGCCGCCACGGTGGAACAGACGGCGGCGCTGCAAGCGGGCCAACAGGTGATATCGGTGCCGGTTACGCTGGACCACCCGCGCCGCTGGTGGCCGGTTGGCCATGGCGAGCAGGCGCGCTACACCGTGCGCGTGGTTGCCGCGGCGGGTACCCCGGATGAAATGGGGTACGCCATGCGCACCGGGCTGCGCACCGTGGAGCTGCGGCGCGAGAATGACGCCAAGGGCGGGCAGGGCTTCGCCTTCGTCATCAACGGCGTGCCGATCTTCGCCAAGGGCGCCAACGTGATTCCGTTCGACATGTTCCCGGCCCGGGTCGATCCGGCGCGGATCCGCCGCGAGCTGACCGCCGCGCGCGACGCCAACATGAACATGCTGCGCAACTGGGGCGGTGGCTACTACGAGGACCACGCGTTCTACGACATCGCCGATGAGCTGGGCCTACTGGTCTGGCAGGACTTCATGTTCGGTGGCGGCATGCAGCCTGGGTACGATCCGGCGTTCCGCGCCAACGTGGTGGCCGAAGCGCGCGACAACGTGCGCCGGCTGCGGGAGCACCCCAGCGTGGTGCTGTGGTGTGGCAACAACGAAGAAGAAACCGCGTGGAAGGACTGGGGCCACGGCCGCGACCTGAAGGCGGCCGATCCGGCGTTTGCCGAACGCGTCTGGCAGGGCTATGTGGACCTGTTCGGCAACGACCTGCGCAAGGTGGTGGCCGAGGAAGGGCTGGGCGTGCCGTACTGGTCCAGCTCGCCGAGCAACGACCTGGACACGGTGGCCAACGACTCCACCCGCGGCGACAAGCATTACTGGCAGGTGTGGGGCAACCCGGCGCTGCCGGTGCAGGCCTACCTGCGTGAGACGCCGCGTTTCATGTCCGAATACGGCCTGCAGGCGTGGCCGGTGCTGCGCACGCTGGAGGGCATCATCCCGGCAGGCGAGCTGCGCGTGGACAGCGATACCGTGCGCGCGCACCAGAAGTTCATGGCCGGCGAGGGCAACCAGCGCCTGCTGCAGTACGTGGAGCGCGAGTTCGGCACGCCGCGCGATTTCCCCGACTTCGTCTACCTGAGCCAGGTGATGCAGGCAGAAGGCATCGCGCTGGCCGCGCTGCACCACCGCGCGTCGCGGCCGTACACGATGGGTTCGCTGTACTGGCAGCTCAATGACGTGTGGCCGGGCGCGTCCTGGTCCAGTATCGATTACGCCGGGCGTTGGAAGGCGCTGCATTTCCATGCGAAGCGGTTCTTTGCGGACCATGCGGTGGCGGCATTGCGTGACGAAGGCGTCACCCGGGTCAGCATGCTCAATGACCTGCAGCAGCCGCTGAAGGCGCAGTGGCGGTTGCGGGTGATGGATGTTGATGGGCGCCAGGTTTCGCAACAGCAACACGCGATCACTGTGCCCGCGCTGTCGGCATTGGAAGTCGGTCGCTTCGCTGATGCCGAGCTACTCGGCAATGCCGACCCCGCGCGTACCGTCGCGGTGGTGGAACTGCTGGAGGGCAAGCGTGTGCTGTCGCGCCAGGTGGTCTACTTCGCGGCGGCCAAGGACATGCAGCTGCCGAAGGTGCAGATCGACAGACGATGGACGCAGGACGGCGATGACATCGTGCTGGAGCTGCGCGCGCCGCAGCTGGCACGCGGGGTATGGGTCGAATTCGACGGGATGGACGCCACCCTGGACGACAACGCCATCGACCTGCTGCCCGGCGAACCGGTGCGGATCAAGGTGAAGGCAGATGCCGAACTCGAAATGCTGCGCAAGGCGCTGCGGATCCGCTCCGTAGCGGACGCGATGGCCACTCGGTAATGATTGCCGGTGCGGCCATCAACGGCCGCACGGCTTACAGCGTGATCTGCTGGAAATTTTCCACGCGGTCATGGCCGTGCGTGGCTTCGCCGGTGCGCGGCAGCGGGTAATCGTCCAGGCGGTCCAGCAGGCGGGTCTGCAGGCCCGCTTCACGGGCCGCATCCAGCTCTTCCACCACGTCCGACAGGAACACGATCTGCCCGGCCGGCACGCCGATGGCCTTGACGATGTTGCGGTAGCTTTCCGCCTCGCGCTTGCCGCCGATCTCGGTATCGAACCAGCCCGACACCAGCCCGGTCAGGTCACCGGCTTCGCTGAAGCCGAAGAACTGCTTCTGCGCCGGCACCGAGCCGGACGAGTACACGTACAACGGCTTGCCTTCCGCATGCCACGCGCTAAGCACAGCTGCTACCTCCGGATAGAAGTGCGCCTTGTACTCGCCGTTACGGTAGCCGTCTTCCCAGATCATTCCCTGCAGCGCCTTCAGCGCCGTGTGCTTGCGGTCCTGGTCGATCCAGCCCTGCAGCGTTTCCACGATCAGGCTGTCCTGGCAGGCACCGCCGATCTCCACCGCCACCACATCCAGCCAGCGACGCACCTCCGGCTGCTGGCCATGCGCGGCGACGAACGCCGGCAGCGCCTTGCGCGCATACGGAAACAGCACGTTCTTCACGAACGAAATGCTGCTGGTGGTGCCCTCGATGTCGGTGAGGATGACGGTGGGGTGGGGCATGGATCAGGACGCCTTGGTCGGAATGTAGCGGGGGAATTTCTGTGCGATGTCGGTGCCGGTGAAGTGCCCGACCCAGCCATCCGGCTCGGTGAAGAAGCGGATCGCCACGAAGCTGGGCTCATCGCCCATGTCGAACCAGTGCGTGGTGCCATCCGGCACCGCGATCAGGTCGTTCTTCACACACTCGATCTCGTAGACCTTGTCGTCCACGTGCAGCGTGAACAGCCCCGACCCGGCCACGAAGAAGCGGACCTCATCTTCCTTGTGGAAGTGCTCGTCCAGGAACTTCTTGCGCAGTTCGGCGCGGTTGGGGTTGTCCGGCGCGATCGAGGCCACGTCCACGCTCTTGAAGCCGTGCTGGGCCACCAGCCGGTCGATGTCGCTGCGGTAGGCGGCGAACACCTCGTCCTGGCTCGCACCCGGCGCCACCTCATGGGCCGCCTGCCAGCGTTCGAAGGTCACCCCGATCTTCTCCAGCTCGGTGGCAATCAGCGCGCCGTCCTGGGTATCCAGCAGCGGGGCATCGGGAACATCGTGATCGTAAATGCGCAGTCGGCTCATGGCGGCAGCTTGAACGGCGAGGGGGACCTGAAAGAGTATCAGCGGCCGGCCCTGAATGGGGGCGCGACCTGATGACGTTGCGGCATGTAGCTCAGGGCCCGCGCAGCTTGCGCAGCTCCAGCTCGCAATGCAGCAGGAACTCGAACGCCTCCAAGTGCCGGCGCGCCTCGGCCATGTCCCGGCCCCACGCGTACAGGCCATGCCCGTCGATCAGGTAGCCCCACATGCAGCCTTCATCCAGCTTGGCCTCGACCTTGGCGGCCAGCTCGTCCATGTCCTGGGTATTGGCAAACACCGGCACGTCCACCGCCGTCTCATGGGTGCTGTTGCCATGGAAGGCCTTCAGCAGCTCATACCCCTCCAACCGGATATGCCCATTGGCCGCATACAGCCGCGACGCAATGGTCTGCACCGGCGAATGGGTATGCAGCACGCAGCCAATCTCCGGGAACCGGCGATACAGCTGCGTATGCAGCAGCGTCTCGGCGGACGGACGCAGCGGCCGGCCCACGGCCTTGCCGTCGAAGTCCACCACCATGATGTCGTCCTCGATCAGGCGGCCTTTGTCCTTGCCGGACACCGTGATCGCCGCATGCCGGTCATCCAGCCGGTGCGAGAAATTGCTGCTGGTCGCCGGCGTCCACCCGGCCTGGGCCAGTTCGCGGATGTTGTCGATCAGCACCTGGGCCAGTTCGCTGAGCCGGGCCGTGTCATAGGGGGTGTCGTTCATGGCGGGCATTTTAACGGCGTAGCGCGTTAAAAGCAGGTTCCCGAGGTGGGCCGGGTGACGACCAACGGTCGTCACCTACCGGTTTGCGGTGTTTTTTGCCTTCGGCACCGTCACCTGTGGCGCGTCAAAGGGTGGGGCGGGTTGGGTTTGCGGGGGTGTGAGCCGCATGGATGCGGCGACCAAGCCCCCAAGGATGGGTTTACGGCGTCCCCCGCAAACCCAACCCGACCCGCCCAAACCGACGGTAACGGCAGAGCCGACGCTGTTGCCGTTCAGCCGCGCAGGCGGCTGTGCTTGAAGCTGTAACCGAAGTAGATGGCGAATCCGATCACCGTCCAGATGCCCATCAGCATCCAGTTGTGCATCGTCATCGCCGACAGCAGCGCCAGGCAGCTCAGCACGCCCAGGCTGCAGATCAGCCAGGCCGCCGGAATGCGGAACGGGCGCGGCAGGTCCGGTTGCGTGCGGCGCAGGATCAGCACGCCCGCGCAGACCGCCGCGAACGCGATCAGCGTGCCCATCGACGTCAGCTCGCCCAGCACGTCCAGCGGGAACAGCGCCGCCAGCAGCGCAATGCCGATACCCGTGATCACCGTATTGATGTGCGGCGTGCGGTACTTCGGGTGGATCGTCGTGAACACCTTCGGCAGCAGACCATCGTTGGCCATGATCATGAAGATGCGGGGTTGCGCGATCACCATTACCAGCACCACCGACGACAGCCCGATCAACGCGCCGATCTCCACCACCACCCGCAGCCAGCCCAGCGTCGGGTGCGCCGCCACCGCCGTCACCACCGGCTCGTCCGTGCCCAGCAGCGTGTACGGCACCAGCCCCGTCATCACCGCCGCCATCGCGATGTACAGGATCGTGCAGATCACCAGCGACAGCAGCATCCCGATCGGCATGTCCCGCTGCGGCCGGTGCGATTCCTGCGCCGCCACCGACACCGCCTCGAAGCCGATGTAGGCGAAGAAGACCATCGCCGCACCGCGCAGCACCCCCTCGAACCCGAACTTGCCCGGGCCCTCGTTGGCCGGGATGAACGGCGTCCAGTTGGCCGGGTCCACATACTTCCAGCCGACCACGATCACCAGGATGATCAGGCCCGTCTTCAGTACCACCATCGCCATGTTCATTGCCGACGACTTGCTGATGCCCACGTAGCACAGCCACGTCAGCAGCAGCACCAGGATCGCCGCCGGCAGGTTCGCGATCGCCCCGGTGGGGCGCAGCTGCCCATCCAGCGGCGCGCTGACCAGCGCCGATGGCAGGTAGATGTCGAAATGACTGAGCAGGCTCAGGAAGTAGCCGGTCCAGCTGACCGCCACCGCCGACGCCGACACCCCGTATTCCAGCACCAGCATCCAGCCGATGAACCACGCCGCCAGCTCCCCGAAGGTCGCATAGGTATAGGTATAGGCGCTGCCCGAAACCGGCACCATCGACGCGAATTCCGCATACGCCAACGCGCAGAACGCACAGCAGATCGCCGCCAGCACGAAGCTCAGCATGATCGCCGGCCCCGCATGGTTGGCCGCCGCCTGCCCGGTGATGACGAAAATGCCGCCGCCGATCACCGCGCCGATACCCAGCGCGGTCAGGCCCCAGGGGCCCAGGGTGCGCTTCAGGCTCAGCCCGTTGGCGTCTTCATGGGCGGCGTGCGGGTGCTTGGTGGCCCACAGTTGCTTCAGCATGGGATCACGACACCTTGTTGAGCTTGCTGTGGCGGATGCCGTAGCCGAAATAGATCAGCAGGCCCAGTACCGTCCAGCCCACGAACAGGTGCCAATGCACCACGAACGCCTGCCAGAACAGGAACAGGCACGACAGCGCGCCCACCGGGCAGATCACCCACACCAGCGGCACCCGGAACGGACGGGTCAGTTCCGGGCGCGTGTAGCGCAGCACCAGCACGCCGATGCAGACCGTGGCAAAGGCCAGCAGGGTGCCCATCGAGACCAGCTCGCCCAGCACGTTCAGCGGCATCAGGCCGGCCAGCGCAGCCGCCAGCACGCCCACCACGATCGTGGCCCAGTACGGGGTGCGGAAGCGCGGGTGGACCTTGCCGAACAGCTTGGGAATCAGGCCATCGCGCGAGATCGTGTAGGCGATGCGGGTCTGGCCCATCATCATCACCAGCACCACCGAGGACAGGCCGGCGATGGCGCCGATCTCCACGGCGGTCTTCAGCCAGGACAGGCTGGCGTACGGTTCCAGCGCGGTGGCCACCGGCTTGTCGGTGCCCAGCAGGTTGTACGGCATCATGCCGGTGAGTATCGCGCACACGATGATGTACACGATGGTGCACACCGCCAGCGAGCCGAGCAGGCCGATCGGCATGTTGCGCTGCGGGTCCTTGGTTTCACCGGCCGCGGTGGAAACCGCATCGAAGCCGATGTAGGCGAAGAACACGATGGTGGCCGCGCGGAACACGCCGCTCCAGCCGAACTCGCCCGACACGCCGGTGTTCTCCGGGATGAAGGGGGTCCAGTTGGCGACATCGATGTGGTGCGCGCCAAAGCCGATGAACAGGCAGATTACGGTGACCTTGATGGCCACGATGATCGCGTTGACGAACGCCGACTGGGTCACGCCCACGTACAGCAGGCCCGACACCGCCGCCACGATCAGCACCGCCGGCAGGTTGAACAGCTTGCCGGAGGAGATGAACTCCTGCCCGGTCCAGCTGATCGGCGCCGCGCTGAGCGCGTCCGGGAACGGCATGTGCAGCGTGGTGGTGATGAAGCTGATGAGGTACGCCGACCAGCCCACTGCGACCGAGGCCGAGGCGAACAGGTATTCCAGCACCAGGCACCAGCCGATGAACCAGGCCATGCCTTCGCCCAGGGTGGCGTAGGAGTAGGAGTAGGCGCTGCCCGAGACCGGCATCATCGCCGCGAACTCGGCGTAGCACAGGCCCGCCAGGGCGCAGGCGAAGCCGGCGATCACGAACGACAGCATGACGGCCGGGCCGGCGTGGTTGGCGGCCGCCTGGCCGGTCAGCACGAAGATACCCGCGCCGATCACGGCGCCGATACCCAGCATGATGAGATGTTTCGCCGTGAGGGTCCTTTTCAGCGAGGCTTCGCCGTCCAGGCTGCCTTCAATCGGTTCGCCGGCATCGACGTGCCCGGCCGGCTCGACCGGTTTGACCCTCAACAGAGACTTCAGCATGCAGTGCTTCCCAGGTGGACGTTGGTGCGGGGCAGGCCCCGCGAAATAAAAAGGTAAGTGGGCGATACGTTGCCGCGCACTTGATTGGTGACCGGCCGCCCCAAAGGAACGGCCCGCTGTACCTTAGCCAAAGCTGAAGCCTGCGCACAAGCGCAAATGCAGCATGCCGGGCGATAATCTGCCAAATCCGCCTGATTGCCCGGTTGCCATGTCGTCAAACCCTGAATCCGTTGTAGCACTTGACGCCGCCCTGCGCGGCCAACTGGCCGATTACGCCCGCCGGCACCCCGAACACGCCGCCTTGGCTGACGAATTCAGCACATTGCTGGACGACCCGGAAAACCCTTTCCTGCGTGACCGGCTGGCCGGCCATTTCACCGGCAGCGCCTGGCTGGTCAGCGCCGATGGGGCGCGGGTGCTGCTGACCCACCACCGGAAGTTGAACCGCTGGCTGCAGCTGGGCGGGCATGCCGATGGCGTGCGCGACCTGGCCAAGGTGGCGCTGACCGAGGCGGAGGAGGAATCCGGCCTGGCCGGGCTGGTGCTGGAGGACGGGGCGGTGCTGTTCGATATCGACAAGCACTGGATTCCGGAACGGCATGACGTGCCCGGCCATTGGCACTACGACGCCCGCTACGTGGTGCGGGCGGTGGGCAGCGAAGCCTTCGCGATCAGCGAGGAATCGCTGGCGCTGGCATGGCGTGAGGTCACCGACGTGGCCAATGCCGCGATCGAGACGCCGGACGGCGACGATTCGTTGCCGCGAATGGCCAAGCGCTGGCTCGCACGTTGACCCGGTAGGGTCGCATCCCGATCGACCGCCGACCGTGTTCGAACGTCCGGTTGTTGCATGACCGTTGGCGGAAAAAACGCGTTTCGTTCGGAGGTCATGCCTTCGTCGCGCCGATCACCGTTATCGGCGGTCGATAGGGATGCGACCCTACCAATGACTCGCCGAACGTGATCGACCAGGACGCAGTGCGCCGGTAGGGTCGCATCCCGATCGACCACCGGCCGTGTTTCCACGTTCGGTAGGGCATGACCATTTGGCGAAGAAGCGCGTTCCGCCCAGAGGTCATGCCGCCATCGCGCCGATCACCATTATCGGCAGCGGATGCTCCTCCGCATCCTGCGGCCGCACCACTTGTGCATCCATGCACGTCGTCGATTGGGATGCGACTCTACCCGTGGGCCGGCTACTGCCTCAATACAGAACGCGCGTGCGCAGCGTGCCCGGAATCGCGGCCAGCTCTTCGCGCACGGCCGCGGCCTGGGCTTCGCTGGCGGTGATATCGATCACCACGTAGCCCACCTTCGAGTCGGTGCGCAGGAACTGGCCGTCGATGTTGACGTTGTGGCGCGAGAAGATCTCGTTGACCTTGGACAGCACGCCCGGCACGTTCTGGTGGATGTGCAGCAGGCGCAGGCTGTCGGCATGCTCGGGCAGGGTCACTTCCGGGAAATTGACCGCCGACAGCGTGCTGCCGTTGTCGCTGTAACGCACCAGCTTGGCCGCCACTTCCACGCCGATGTTGTCCTGCGCTTCCAGGGTGCTGCCGCCCACGTGCGGGGTGAGGATGACGTTGTCGTGCGCGGTGAGCGGCGACACGAAGGCATCGCCATTGCCCTTGGGCTCCACCGGGAACACGTCCAGTGCCGCGCCGCCGATATGGCCCGAACGCAGTGCTGCATCCAGCGCATCGATGTCGACCACGGTGCCGCGTGCGGCATTGATCAGGTGTGCGCCCGGGCGCATGCGCGCCAGTTGTGGCGCGCTGATCAACCACTGGGTGGCCGGGGTTTCGGGCACGTGCACGGTGACGATATCGGCGCGGGCGAGCAGGTCGTCCAGGTCGATGGCGGCGCGGGCATTGCCCAGCGACAGCTTGGTTTCGATGTCGTGGAAGATCACCTGCATGCCCATGGCCTCGGCCATCACGCCGACCTGGGTGCCGATATGGCCGTAACCGATGATGCCCAGGGTCTTGCCGCGCACTTCGTGGCTGCCGGCGGCCGACTTGGACCAGCCGCCGCGATGGCATTCGGCATTCTTCTGCGGAATGCCGCGGGTGAGCATGATCGCTTCGGCAATGACCAGTTCGGCCACGCTGCGGGTATTGGAGTAGGGCGCGTTGAACACCGGAATGCCGGCCAGCTCGGCCGCTTCCAGGTCCACCTGGTTCGTGCCGATGCAGAAGCAGCCCACCGCCATCAGGCGCTTGGCGTGGGCCAATACCTCGGCGCTAAGCTGGGTGCGCGAGCGGATGCCCACGATGTGCGCTTCGGCGATGCGCGCCTTGAGTTCGTCTTCGGGCAGGGCCTTGCTGTGCAGTTCGATCTGCGAATAGCCGGCCGCACTGAACACGTCGATGGCCGTCTGGCTCACCCCCTCCAGCAACAGCACGCGGATATCCTGCTTCGGGAATGAGGTCTTCTTCGGCGACATGGGCAAGCGGCAGCATGTTGGGCGGGAGCTGCCCACTATGCCAGATCGGGGCAGGGATGGTGCGGTGCGCCATGGGGTGGTTTGACGGTTTCAGATGCGACCAATCGGGGGTGGGGCGCACGACCAACGGTCGTGCACTACCAGCGGTCGCGTGGCCAACGAGCGTGCGATACCCTTTGGGATTGTCCGCCTTCCTTGTTGCCATGACCGATCCGCGCCTTGAATTGCTGTTGCAGGACTGCCCCGGGCTGCGGCTCACCACCGAGCCGGCCGAGCTGGAGCATTACGGACGCGACTGGACCCGGCGCTGGACGCCGGCCCCGCTGGCCATCGCGCTGCCGGGCAGCGTGGAACAGGTGCAGGCCATCCTGCGCTGGGCCAGTGCCCAGGGCGTAGCGGTGGTGCCTTCCGGTGGCCGTACCGGCCTGAGCGGCGGCGCGGTCGCGGCCAATGGCGAGCTGGTGCTCAGCCTGGAGCGGATGAACAAGCCGCTGGCCTTCGATGCGGTCGACCGCACGCTGACCGTGCAGGCCGGCATGGCGCTGGAGGCGGTACACAACGCGGCGCTTGAACACGGCCTGATCTACCCGGTCGACTTCGCCGCACGCGGCTCCTGCTCGATTGGCGGCAACATCGCCACCAATGCCGGCGGCATCCGGGTGATCCGCTACGGCAACACCCGCGAGTGGATTGCCGGCCTGAAGGTGGTCACCGCCAACGGCGAACTGCTCGAGCTGAACAAGGGGCTGATCAAGAACTCCAGCGGCTACGATTTCCGCCAGCTGCTCATCGCCTCCGAGGGCACCCTGGGCGTGATCGTGGAAGCCACGCTCAAGCTCACCGATCCGCCGCCGGCCAGCAACGTGATGCTGCTGGCGCTGCCGTCGTTCGAGGTGCTGATGCAGGTGTTTGCCGCCTTCCGCGAGCGCATGCAGCTGCAGGCCTTCGAATTCTTCACCGACCGGGCGCTGGAACACGTGCTGGCGCATGGCGCGCAGGCGCCGTTCGCCGAGGTGCATCCGTTCTATGTGGTCACCGAGTTCGCCGCCGGCGATGAGGTGCAGGAGGCTGCGGCGATGGCCGCGTTCGAGGCCTGCATGGAGCAGGGCTGGGTGAGCGATGGCGTGGTCAGCCAGAGCGATGCGCAGGCCGCCCAGCTGTGGCGCCTGCGCGAAGGCATCACCGAGGCGGTGGCGCGCTACAAGCCCTACAAGAACGATGTGTCGGTGCGCATTTCGGCCATGCCGGCGTTCATGGCGCGCACCCAGGCGCTGATCGGCGAGGCCTACCCGCACTTCGATGTGGTCTGGTTCGGGCATATCGGCGACGGCAACCTGCACATCAACGTGCTCAAGCCCGATGCCACCGATGATGCGCAGTTCCTGCAGCAGTGCGAGCACGTGACCAAGCTGCTGGCGCAGGTGCTGAAGGACTTCGATGGCAGCATTTCGGCCGAACATGGCATCGGCCTGGTCAAGAAGGGCTACCTGGACAGCACCCGGGGCGAGGCGGAAATCGCGCTGATGAAGGCGGTCAAACGTGCGTTTGATCCCCAAGGGTTGCTGAATCCGGGCAAGGTATTTGACCTGTAGCAGGCGACAGAATTTCACGCAGCCGATACGCTCTGCGCTTTCCTGTCTTGAATGACCCGAACATGATGCGATCGATCCTGCTCCTTGCCGTGCTCGCCCTGCCGCTGTCGGCCTTCGCCTCCAGCTTCGCTGGTTCCTCGGCCGGTTCCGCTTCCGGCGCGTCTTCGGCCGGCTCGTCCAGTTCGGACGACGACAAGGTGGTGGTCGACGCCCGCGAAGACGCGGCGGCGTTCGTGGCCACCGACGGTGCCATCCGTGGCGCCCGCCTCGAAGCGGCCCTGCTGCACCTGCGCGAAACCGGCGCCGCCCAGCGCGACGCCAGCGACATGCAGCTGGCCCAGGCCCTGCTGGCCCGCTGATGCAACTGCGCCGCCGGGCCCTGCGCCGATGCGCGGCGGTCCTGGCGGCGTTGCTGGCCGTCCCGACCGCCCAGGCCGGCCTGCAGCTTCAGCTGCAGGCGGACGGGCTTGATCCTGGCCAACGCGCGAACGCCGAGCAGGTGCTGCAGCAGGCACCTGCGCTGCTGCCCGCGGCATGGCAGGCGCGCTTCGCCGCCCCAGTGACCATTTCCTGGTCGGACCGGCTACCCGATTCTGTGCATGGCCGTGCGCGCAGGAACGCGATCACCCTGCGGCGCACCCTGCTGGATGAGGTGCAGCCCGGCCAGCCGCTGCCGCGCGCGGTGCAGGCGGCGCTGATCCATGAATTGACCCACGTGCTGGACCGCGCCGTTGATGGCCGCTGGTCCAACACCGCCCGCTGGCGTGACCTGGCCGGCTGGCAGCAGCACCCGTGGCGATGGGGACGCGGCGACAACGCGTTCACCGAACGCAGTCCCGACCCGTACGAGCGCCACAGCCCGGCCGAATACCTGGCGGTGAATGCCGAGCATTACCTGCTCGATGCCGATTTCGCGTGCCGCCGCCCGGCGCTGGCGGCGTGGTTCGCAGACCACATTGGCCCCGGGCCGCAGGCCGCATGCGACCCGCGCGTTGCGCTGGTGCAGGCCGGCGATGTCACCGGCGAAGCCTCGCTGCTGGAGCTGGATCCGCAGCGGGTGTATGCAGTCGATTACCTGTTGGCCGAGGGCAACGACCAGCTGATGAGCCGCTGGGGCCACAGCATGCTGCGGCTGGTGATCTGCGCGCCGGGGCGCCCGCGCGGCCCGGATTGCCGGTTGGATCTGGCCCAGCACCGGGTGCTGTCGTTCCGCGCGTTCGTCGGCGATGTGCAGATTTCCAGCTGGCGCGGGCTGACCGGCGCGTATCCGTCGCGGCTGTTCGTGCTGCCGCTCAACCAGGTGATCAACGAGTACACCCAGCTGGAGCTGCGCGGGTTGCAGTCGGTGCCGCTGGCGCTTGATGAAAGCGACATCGCCAGCCTGCTGGAACGGGTGGGCCAGGTGCATTGGAGCTATGACGGGCGCTACCGCTTTGTCAGCAACAACTGCGCGGTGGAAACCGGCAAGCTGCTGCAGGAAGGCGTGCCGCGCTGGGCCGACCCTGGCCTGAACCGCCTCAGCCCCGGTGGCCTGCTGCGTCGACTCGAGCGGCAGGGCCGTGCCGATGGCGCGGTGCTGGACGACCGCCGCGAGGCGATGCGGTTGGGTTACTACTTCCCGTCGGCGCAGGCGCATTACCAGCAGTTGTTCGATGTGGCGCGTGCGGAACTGGCATTGCCGACGGAGAAAGTGACCGCGTGGTTGGAATTGCCGGCGGCGCAGCGTGCGCAATGGGCGGACCGTGGCGGATTGCGTGCGACCTCCGCGTTGTTGTTGCTGGAGCAGGCGGCGCGGTACCGGGAAGAGCTGCGCGCGCGCGATGGGCTGAAGCGGGCGCTGGGGGGTGCGGATGCAGGCGGCGATGAAGCGCACGCGGCGTTGCTCGCGCTGCTGGACGATGCCGGGCAGCTGGTGAATCCAGCCGGGTTGGTGGGCGGTGACGGGTATGGCTTGCCGACCATGGAGGAACCCACCATTGCGGCCGAGGCTGCAAACCAGATCAGTGCACGCGGGGTGCCGGCATGGACGGCGTTGCAGGCGCAGATGCGTGCGCGGTTGCCGGCGGCGCAGCAGCAGGAGCTGGCCACGATCGATGACACGCTGGCCCGATTGGGAAGCCGCATGCGTCAATTGGCGCGCGAGCGGGCGTATTTCACCGCCGGTCACGCGGGCAGGGCTACGATCCCCGGTTGAACCAGAACATCGGCAAGGAGTCGAACATGCGCGCATCTCCCCTCATTCTCAGCCTGGCCATCGCCACCGGCCTGGCCGCGTGCCAGCCGGCGCAGCAGGCCGACAGCGCGACCTCCGGCCCCGTCGCGGCCGGCAACGAAACCCCGCCGCCAGCGGCCGCACCGACCTCGGATGAACGCGTATATGCCTTCCAGTGCGGCGACCTGCCGGTGCAGGCGACCTATCGCGGCCAGGATTCGGCCACGGTGGTGGTCGGCGGGCGCACCTTCGTGATGGCCTCGGACACCGCCGCCTCGGGCGCGAAGTTCAGCGACGGGCAGGGCAACGGGTTCTGGACCAAGGGCACCACCGAAGGCACGCTGACCCTGAAGGGCGAGCCGGACCGCAGCTGCACCGGATCGGGCAAGGAAGGCGAGATTGCTGCCGCCGCCGCGAGTGCGGCAGCGCCGCCCGAGTTCCGTGCCACCGGCAACGAGCCGGGCTGGCTGGCCCAGGTCAGCGCCGGCGAAAACCCGGTGCTGCGCGTGGAGACCGGTTACGGCGAGCATAAATTTGAAGTGGTCGCGCCGACCCAGGGCAAGGATGGCTGGTCGGGCAAGGCCGCCGATGGCACCGACATCAAGGTCAGCTTCCAGCGCACGGTCTGCCATGACGACATGAGCGGGCAGGCATTCGGCGCCACCGTGATGCTCACGGTGGGCGCGCGCCAGTACCACGGCTGTGGTGATTTCGCCGGGGCGCCGGCGCTTTCCGAGCGCCCCTGACGACGTAACGATTCGGGTAGAGCCACGCCCTGCGTGGCTGCGGTTTCCGTCCGACATCGCAGCCACGCAGGGCGTGGCTCTACGGTTCAGCGGACCGGGTCAGTGCCCGGTCGCCGAATCGGTGCAGGTTTTCAGTCCGCGCGGCCGGCGAATTCGCCGGTCGCGGTGTTGACCAGCACGCGCTCGCCGTTGGAGATGTACTCCGGCACCATGATTTCAATGCCGGTGCTGAGCTTGGCCGGCTTCGGGCGCTTGGTGGCGGTGCCGCCCTTCAGTTCCGGCGGGGTCTCCACCACTTCCAGTACCACGCTGCTCGGCAGCTGCACGGCCACCGGCTGGTCATCGATGACCTGCACGTAGATGCCGGTCAGGCCGTCGGTGATGTAACCGGCGTCGTCGCCGATGACATCGGCATCGAGGGTGTACGGGGTGTAGTCCTCGTCATCCATGAACACGAACGCATCGCCGTCCTTGTACGAATAGGTGGACTGGCGGCGCAGCAGTTCGACTTCCGGCAGGTTGTCGTCGGCGTCGAAGCTGGCGTCCAGCTTGTTGCCACCCGGCACGCTGTACATGATGAAACGGAAGCGGACGTTGCCGCCGCGACCCTGCGGCGAGCTGCGCTCGATGTCGCGGATCTGGTAAACGCCGCCGTTGTATTCGACGACGTTGCCTTTCTTGATGTCGTTGGCTTTCATGTAATGAAGGTCGGTTCGTGGGAGGTAATGGTGCTTGCTTACTTGGGTGCCAGGCGCACCGCACCGTCAAGGCGGATGGTCTCGCCGTTGAGGTAGGTGTTGGTCAGGATGTGGCCGACCAGGCCGGCGAAATCTTCCGGCTTGCCCAGCCGCGGCGGGAACGGGATGGAGGCGGCCAGCGATTCCTGCACGGCCGGCGGCATGCCATCGACCATCGGGGTCCAGAAGATGCCCGGGGCGATGGTCATCACGCGGATGCCGAAGCGCGACAGCTCGCGCGCCATCGGCAGGGTCATGCCGACCACGCCACCCTTCGAGGCGGCATAGGCGGCCTGGCCGATCTGGCCTTCATAGGCGGCCACGCTGGCGGTGTTGATGATCACGCCGCGCTCGCCATCGTCGCCGGCGGTGTTGTGCTGCATGCGGTTGGCCGCGGCCTTGGCCACGTTGAAGCTGCCCACCAGGTTGACCATGACGGTGTTCTGGAAGGTGGCCAGCGGCATCGGCGCCTCTTTGCCGAGCACGCGACCGGCGCCGAGGATGCCGGCGCAGCTGACCACGGCGTTCAGGCCGCCCAGGAACGCGTGCGCGGCGTCGATCTGCGCGGCCACGGCGGCTTCGTCGCTGACATTGGTGCTGAAGTAGCGGGCGTTGGCGGCGCCCAACTCGGCCACGGCGACGGCGCCCTTGTCGTCATTGAGGTCGAACAGGGCCACCTTGGCGCCGTGGGCGACCAGGTGCTGGGCCACCGAGAGGCCGAGGCCGGAAACACCGCCGGTAACGACGGCGCGGACGGAAGACAGCTGCATTGCACGATCCCGCAGGTTCAAGAGCCGCCGATTCTAGCGGATGCCGGCCCGTTCGCCGTTGTGCAGCGCAGGCGGGCGCTCAGCGGCGCGGCGGCAGGCGGCGGGCGAATTCGTCCGGGGACAGTCCGGGCGCGAACAGGAAGCCCTGGCCGACGGTCACCCCCATGTCGTGCAGGAACCGGCGCTGCTCCTCCGACTCGATGCCTTCGGCGACCAGGCCCAGCCCCAAGCTGCGGGCGATGCCGCACACGGCCTCGCACACGGCCACGTCCGAGCGGTTGCCGGGCACGCCTTCGACGAACATCTGGCTGAGCTTGAGCCCGTGGATGGGCAGGCGGCGCAGGTAGTTGAGCGCGCTGTAGCCTTCGCCGAAGTCGTCGATGGTCAGCAGCACCCCCATCTCGCGCAGGCGGGCGAAGGTCTGCAAGGTGTCGGGCGCGTCCTCGATCAGCACCCGCTCGGTGAATTCCAGCTCCAGCGCGCTGCCGGGCAGGCTGTACTGGTCCAGCGCCTGGCGCACGTTGCGGGCCAGGTCCTCGCCGACGAACTGGCGGTAGGACACGTTCACCGCCACCCGCACGATGCCCAGCCCGTCGTCCTGCCACTGGCGCACCTGGCGGCAGGCCTCGTTGAGCACCCACAGCCCGATCCGCACGATGTCGCCGGTGCTTTCGGCGTGGCCGATGAAGATGTCCGGGCGAAGTTCCCCCAGCTGCGAGTTGCGCCAGCGGATCAGCGCTTCGGCCGCCACCAGCTGGCCGGTATGCAGGTTCACCTGTGGCTGGTAGACCAGGTGGAATTCGTCATCGTCCAGCGCGCGGTGCAGGCGGCTTTCGATCTGCAGGCGGTCGTGCTGGCGCTGCGCCAGCTCCGGCGAAAACACCTGCCAGCCGTTGCGGGTGCGCCGCTTGCAATCGTACATGGCGATGTCCGCGTTCTGGATCAGCTGCTGCGGGCGCAGCCCGTCCTGCGGCGCTCGGGCGATGCCGATGCTGGTGGTGACCGAGAACTCGTCGCTGCCGAACCGGAACGGGGTGGAGAAGGCGCGGGTGATCGCCTCGGCCAGGCGCTCGGGCTGGTCGGGCTGGTCGCGGGTATCGCAGACCACCAGGAACTCGTCGCCGCCAAACCGCGCCACCAGCCCTTCGGTGCCGATCGCGGTGGAAATGCGGCGCGTTGCATCGATCAGCAGTTCATCACCGGCGTTGTGGCCGAGCAGGTCGTTGACGGTCTTGAAGCGGTCCAGGTCGATGTACAGCACGCCCACCTTGCAGTGGGTGGGGCTGCCCATGCGGGTGGCCAGGTCGGTGAGCACCGCATCGCGGTTCATGATGCCGGTGAGCGGGTCGGTACGGGCCTGGATGCGCAGGGTTTCCTCGGCGTGCTTGCGCGAGGTGATGTCCTGCACGGTGCCGGCGATGCGCGCGGCGTTGACGTCGCCGGCCTCGGTCTCGCCGATCATGCGCACCCAGAACGAATGCCCATCGCCGCGCTGGCCCTGCAGTTCCAGTTCGAACGGCACCTGGCGGTCGATCACGTCCAGCAGCGCCTGCTGCAGCTGCGAGCGGTCGTCCAGGCGCAGGCAGTCCATCAGGTGTGCCATGTCCTGCAGCGGCAGCTCCTGGCCGAGGATGCGCGCGGCTTCATCGGTGAGGTACAGGCGCTGCAGGCCGCGGTCCCACTCCCAGCCGCCGATGTGCGCCAGCGACTGCGCGCGGTCGAACAGGGTGTTGTTGCGCTTGAGTTCGGTGATGTCGCTGAACAGCCCGAACACGTGGTCGGGGCAGTCGCGTCCATTGCCGTACATCGGCACGTTGGTGGTGGAAATCCAGATCATGCGCCCACGTGGGCGGTGGTACAGGCCGACGATGGTGCTGCGGACGATGCGCCCGCGCAGCAGCGCTTCCGCTGCCGGCCATTGGTCGCGGGTGAGTGGATGGCCGTGTTCGTCCACACTGATCCAGTCGTCCGGGCTCAGCATGGCGGCCAGGCTGCCGCCATTGCCCTGCGTGCCCAGGATGCGGTGCGCGGCCGGGTTCGCCGAGATCACATGCAGGTCGCGGTCGAACAGGATCACGCCCTTGTCGATCGATTCCATCAGCAGCCGGTAGCGCGATTCGGCCTGCCAGCGGCTGCTCAGGTCGCGCGCCACCGCCACGATGCAGTGCTCGCCCTGGTGCTCGAAGCCGGCCGAATGCACTTCCACCGGGAAGCGGCTGCCGTCACCGCGCATGTTGGTGACTTCGATGACGTAGGTTTCGCCCCGGCGCAGCGCTTCCCAGACCGGATCGAGGTGATCGTTGGGCAGGTCCGGATTGAGCAGCTCGATCGGCTGGCCGATGATGTCTTCGCGGGCACGGCCATACGCGCGTATGCCGGCCTTGTTGAGGTCCAGCACCACGCCGGATTCGCTGAGGATGCTGACCGGATCGGGTACCGCATCGAACAGTGCCGCGTATCGGCGCAGCGCCAGCTGGCGCTCGTCCATGGCTTCCTGGAGGGCCTGCTGCACATCGCGCAGCAGGGCGTGCAGGTCGTCGCCGGGCGGTTGCGCCAGCGCCTGTTCCAGGGCCGCCAACGCGTCGACGTGCCCGGTGAGGTGATCACCGACCGCAGCATCCGTGCGCGGGCGGCGTCGGCTCATGTCGCGGCCAGGGCCCTGCCGGCCTTGCTTCCGGTGTCGCGGCCGAGCCGCGCGGCCAGCCAGCGGCCGGTGGCGGCCAGCGCCGGCAGGTCGATGCCGGTGCGCATGCCGATGCCATGCAGCAGGTACACCACGTCTTCGCTGGCCACGTTGCCGCTGGCGCCCTTGGCATACGGACAACCGCCAGCGCCGGACACGGCCGAATCGACGACGCGCACGCCTTCGTCCAGGCACGCATCGATGTTGGCCAGCGCCTGGCCGTAGGTATCGTGGAAATGCACGGCCAGGGCGGGCATCGGCACTTCGCTGGCCACCGCGCGCAGCATGGCGCGGGCCTTGCGAGGCGTGCCCACGCCGATGGTGTCGCCCAGCGAGATTTCGTAACAGCCCATCTCGTGCAGCGCGCGTGCGACGCGCACCACCTCGCTGACGGTGACCTCGCCCTGGTAGGGGCAGCCGAGCACCGTGGACACATAGCCACGCACTTTCACCCCGTCGACGCGGGCGCGCTCGAGGATCGGTGCGAAGCGGGCCAGCGATTCATCGATGCCGGCGTTGGTGTTGGTGCGGTTGAACGTTTCCGAGGCGGCAGTGAACACCGCCACTTCCTCCACGCCCACCGCGCGGGCACGGTCGTAGCCCTGTTCGTTGGGTACCAGCACCGGGTAAGCGATACCCGGGCGGCGTTCGATGCCGGCATAGACCTCGGCGGCATCGGCCAGCTGCGGTACCCAGCGCGGGCTGACGAAACTGGTGGCTTCGATGGTGCGCAGGCCGGTCAGCGAGAGCTGGCGGATCAGCTCGATCTTGTCGGCGGTGGCCACCGGCTGGGCTTCGTTCTGCAGTCCGTCGCGCGGACCGACTTCGACGATGCGTACGAAATCATCCATGCCGATGCTCCCCATGGAAGGGAAGACGCACAGCCTGCAGTGGACGGGTGGGGGATGGGGTCACGAAAGTTCCTGGCGAAGTGGAGCGACCCAGGTTTCCCTGTGGGCCATGAAAGGGGGATACGCGGGATGGGCGGCAAAGCGGCCAGCGCGGGTCAGGCGGGGCGGTGGCAGACCGCTTCGACATTGTTGCCATCCGGATCCAGCACGAACGCCCCGTAGTAGTCGGGGTGGTAGTGCTCACGGATGCCGGGTAAGCCATTGTCGCGGCCGCCAGCGGCCAGCGCGGCGCGATGGAACGCCTCCACCTCGTCGCGGCTGCCGGCGCTGAAGGCCACGTGCACGCCGCCGTGGGCGCCGGGCGTGCTGCTGATCCAGAAATCCGGCTTGCCGGTGCGGCCGAACCCGGCGTGGGCGTCCGCACCGGTCTGTTCAGCGCTGACTTCCATCACCACGCGGATGCCGAGCGGGGCCAGCGCCTGCTGGTAGAACGCCAGGCTGCGCGCGAAATCGCTGCAGCGGATACCGATATGGTCGAGCATGGGGACCTCCCTCAGTCCTGGGTAACCCAATGGGGAGCGCGCTTGTCCAGGAAAGCGCCGAGGCCCTCCTGGCCTTCCTCGGAAACCCGCAGGCGGGCGATCAGGGCGGCATTGTCGCGGTCGGTTGCGTCGCGGTCGCGTCCGATCGTCACCCGGCGCACCAGTTCCTTGGCCGAGGACGAAGCGATCGGGCCGGCCTTGTCGAGCAGGCCCAGCTGGCGCTGGACCGCCTCATCAATCCGTTCAGGTTCGATCAGCTGGTGCACCAGGCCGATGCGCAGGGCGGTGTCGGCGTCGAAATGCTCGCCGGTGGCGAACCAGCGCCGCGCCTGGCGCGGGCCGATCGCATCGATCACATAGGGGGAGATCACGGCCGGCAGCAGGCCCAGCCGGCTTTCGGTCAGGCCGAAACGGGCGGTGGTGCTGGCAATGGCGATGTCGCAGCAGGCCACCAGGCCCACGCCGCCGCCGAACGCCGCCCCGTGCACCCGGGCGATGGTGGGCTTGGGCAGTTCATCCAGCGTGCGCATCAGCCGGGCCAGCGCCAGCGAATCCTGGCGGTTGTCTTCCTCGCTGGCGGCGGCCATGCCGCGCATCCACTGCATGTCGGCACCGGCCGAGAACGAGGCGCCGGTGGCGGCCAGCACCACCGCGCGGACCTGCTCGTCGCGGCCGGCCGCTTCCAGCGCGGCGGTGAGCTGGGCGATCAGCCCGGCGTCGAAGGCGTTGTGCAGGGTAGGGCGGTTCAGCCACAAGGTCAGCACGGCCGCGCTGCGTTCAATTCGTAAAGCGTCACTCATCGGGGGCCTGCGCCTGCTCCATACATGTATGGATCATAGCGGCCCATGGGCCCCGGGCCATGACGCGGCGCGGCGATGCTAATATTGATAACCATTCTTATCGACCGAAGGCGACCTGTGACGTTGTCCGATCTGCCGCTGCACGGCTCCGCTCTGGTGGAGTCGGTGCGCGACCTCCATGCAAACGACGCCATCGCCCGGCGGCTCAGGGAACTGGGTTTCGTCAAGGGTGAAGATGTGCGTCTGGTAGCCCGCGGTCCCATCGGCGGCGAGCCGCTGCTGGTGCAGGTCGGGTTCACCCGTTTCGCCCTGCGGATTTCCGAAGCCAAGCGCATCGACATCACCGCGGTTGCAGACGGAGCGGCCGCATGAGCGCCGCCGCCACCCTGCGCGTTGCCCTGGTCGGCAACCCCAACAGCGGCAAGACCGCGCTGTTCAACCAGCTCACCGGCAGCCGCCAGAAGGTCGCCAACTACACCGGCGTGACCGTGGAGCGCAAGGAAGGCCGCCTGCGCGCGCCGTCCGGGCGTGAATTCGCCGTTCTCGACCTGCCGGGCGCCTACAGCCTGCAGCCGGCCAGCCTGGACGAAGCGATCACCCGCGACCTGTGCCGGGGTTTCTACCCGGGCGAGGCCGCCCCCGACGTGCTGCTGTGCGTGATCGACGCCACCAACCTGCGCCTGCACCTGCGCTTCGCGCTGGAACTGCGCGAGCTGGGCAAGCCGATGATCGTGGCGCTGAACATGGTGGACGCGGCCGAGCGCCGTGGCATCAAGATCGACGTGCCGGCGCTGGAACAGGCGCTGGGCGTGCCGGTGGTGGAAACCGTGGCCGTGCGCCGCAACGGTGCCCACGCGTTGGTCGAACGGCTGGACGCGATGGTGCCGCACCTGGATGCGCCCGTCGCCGCCCCCGCAGGTGAGACGGACTACCACGCCCAGGTACGCGGCATCCTTGCCGCAGCGGTCAGCATGCCCACCCGCACCGCGAAGATCGACGACGCACTGGACCGCTGGCTGCTGCACCCGGTATTCGGCTTGATGACCCTGATCGTGGTCATGTTCCTGATCTTCCAGGCGGTGTTCGCCTGGGCCACCCCGATGATGGACGGCATCGAGGCCGGCTTCGGCTGGCTCGGCGAAGTGGTAGGCGCCAACCTGCCGCCCGGCCCGCTGACCAGCCTGCTCACCGACGGCATCATCGCCGGCGTCGGCGGGGTGGTGGTATTCCTGCCGCAGATCCTGATCCTGTTCGCCTTCATCCTGGCCCTGGAAGAATCCGGCTACCTGCCGCGCGCCGCGTTCCTGCTCGACCGCATGATGGCCTCGGCCGGCCTCTCGGGCCGTTCGTTCATCCCGCTGCTGTCCAGCTTCGCCTGCGCGGTGCCCGGCATCATGGCCACCCGCAGCATCCAGGACCCGCGCGACCGCCTCGCCACCATCCTGGTGGCCCCGCTGATGACCTGCTCGGCGCGCCTGCCGGTGTACGCCCTGCTGATCGGCGCGTTCATCCCCCAGAAGACCCTGTGGGGCTTCGTCAGCCAGCAGGGCCTGATCCTGTTCGCCCTGTATGCGGCAGGTATCTTCAGCGCCCTGGCGATGTCGTGGGTGATGAAGAAGTGGCGCCGCGACAAGAGCGAGCACCCGCTCATGCTCGAACTGCCGTCCTACCGCATCCCGCACCCGCGCGACCTGGCCGTGGGCCTGTACGAGCGCGGCATGATCTTCCTCAAGCGCGTGGGCGGCATCATCCTCTCGCTGACCATCCTGCTGTGGGTGCTGCTGTCGTTCCCGGGCGCCCCCGAAAACGCCACCAACCCCGCCATCGACTACAGCTTCGCCGGCCAGATCGGCCACGCCATGGCCGTGTTCTTCGCCCCGCTGGGCTTCAACTGGCAGATCTGCATCGCCCTGATCCCCGGCATGGGCGCCCGCGAAGTGGCCGTCTCCTCCCTGGCCACCATCTACGCCCTGTCCGCCGCCGACGATGACGCCGCCATCCAGGCCCTGACCCCGGTGGTCGCCAACGGCTGGTCGCTGGCCACCGGCCTGTCCCTGCTGGTGTGGTTCATCTACGCCCCGATGTGCATTTCCACCCTGGCCACCATCAAGCGCGAAACCAACTCCTGGAAGCAGGTCGGCTTTGCCACCTTCTACCTGTTCGCGGCCGCCTACCTCGCCGCACTGGTCACCTACCAGGTGACCGTGGCCCTGGGCGGCGGCTGATGAGCACCGGCCTGCTCATGCAGTACATCGTGGTCGCGCTGATCGTCCTGATCAGCGCCTGGGTAGTGCTGAAAAAGCAGTTCCCCGGCACCGTGCGCAAAGCGCGCGGCGCAATAGCGCTGGGGCTGATCAGGCCCGAGCGCGCCAACTGGCTGCAGGCACTAGGCCGAAAGATCGCACCACCGGCCACCGGCGGTGGCAGTGCTTGTGGCGGTTGCGACAGCTGCGGCCCAACGCCGCCCAAGCAGCATTGACGTTGACGTTGCCCAAACCAAGCCCATTCGCTAGCCTGCGGGCATGACTACTCCCCCGATCCGTTTGCTCATCCACGGCGCCTCCGGCCGCATGGGCCAGGCCCTGCTGCGCCTGGCTGCCGAGCGCGACGACCTGCAGGTCGTTGCCGCCGTCACCCGCCGCTCGCCCGCCCAGCGCGTGGTCGACGGCGTCCCGCATTTCGCCGCCAGTGAACTCCACGGCGCGCCCCAGTTCGACGTCGCCATCGACTTCAGCCTGCCTGAAGGCTTCGACCCCGTGCTGGCCCTGTGCGTCGAGCGCGGTGCAGGGCTCGTATCCGGCACCACCGGCATCAGCGAAACCCAGCGCCAGGCCCTGATCCAGGCCGCCACCAGGATCCCGCTCGTGTGGGCGTCCAACTTCAGCCTCGGCGTGGCCGTGCTCGATGAGCTCGTCGAGCGCGCCGCCGCCGCCCTGGCCGGCTGGGACTGCGACATCGTCGAATCCCACCACGTCCACAAACAGGACGCCCCGTCCGGCACCGCGCTCACCCTCGGCGCCGCCGCCCAGAAGGGGGGCGCCCAGCCGCACTACGCCAGCCTGCGCGCCGGCGACATCGTCGGCGAACACCTCGTCCAGTTCACCGGCCTTGGCGAGCGCATCGAACTGACCCACCGTGCCACCAACCGCGACATCTTCGCCCGTGGCGCCCTGTTCGCCGCCGTGCAGCTGAACGGGCGCGCCCCCGCCAGCTACCGCGTCCGCGACCTGCTCGCCGCCAGCACAACCTGAACACGCGCACCGGCCACGCCTGAACCCCAGGGTGGCCGGACGCTCCCGTACGCTGACGATTGCAAGCAAACGCTGGCGTTGGAGGGGGGTTGCCTTTACAATTCCCGCTCGCCGAATCACGACAGCCGGACCGGTCCCGCACCGCAGTCCGCGCTTTTTTGCAACCGCTTTTCCGTGAAGCGTGGCGTGACTTCGGTGACCCCTCGGTAGCCAAAGTGAGATTCCCGTGACCCAAGCCGCAATCCTCGTCCTCGAAGACGGCACCGTATTCGAGGGCGAATCCGTAGGCGCGCCCGGCCTGTCCGTCGGTGAGGTGGTGTTCAACACCGCCATGACCGGTTACCAGGAAGTGCTGACTGATCCCTCCTACGCCCGGCAGATGGTCACGCTGACCTACCCGCATATCGGCAATACCGGCCTCACCGACCAGGACGACGAAGCCCACAAAGTGTGGTCGGCCGGCCTGATCGTGCGCGACGTGCCGCGCCGTCCCAGCAACTGGCGCAGCCAGGTCTCGCTGCAGGACTGGCTGCTGCAGCGTGGCGTGGTCGCCATTTCCGGCATCGACACCCGCAAGCTCACCCGCATCCTGCGCGAGCGCGGCGCGCAGAACGGCGCGCTGATGGCCGGTGACGACATCAACGTCGACGTTGCCCTGGAAGCGGCACGCAAGTTCCCCGGCCTGAAGGGCATGGACCTGGCCAAGGTGACCAGCACCGACAAGGCCTACGGCTGGAACGAGGGCCAGCTCGACCTGGATTCCAACACGTTCGTCAGCGCCGCCCCGCAGTACAAGGTGGTGGCCTATGACTTCGGCGCCAAGCTCAACATCCTGCGCATGCTGGCCGAACGTGGCTGCGACATCACCGTGGTGCCGGCCCAGACCCCGGCCGCCGAAGTGCTGGCGATGAACCCGGACGGCGTGTTCCTGTCCAACGGCCCGGGCGACCCGGAACCGTGCGACTACGCCATTGAAGCGATCAAGGTGTTCCTGGACAAGAAGGTGCCGGTGTTCGGCATCTGCCTGGGCCACCAGCTGCTGGCGCTGGCCTCCGGCGCCAAGACCGTCAAGATGGGCCACGGCCACCACGGTGCCAACCACCCGGTGCAGGACCTGGACGACGGCCGCGTGATGATCACCTCGCAGAACCACGGTTTCGCGGTGGATGAAGCCACGCTGCCGGCCACCCTGCGCGTCACCCACCGCTCGCTGTTCGACGGCACCAACCAGGGCATCGCCCGCACCGACGTGCCGGCGTTCTCCTTCCAGGGCCACCCCGAAGCCTCGCCGGGCCCACACGACGTCAGCCCGCTGTTCGACCGCTTCATCACCCTGATGGCGCAGGCCAAGGCCTGATTCGAGACGCCGCTGCCTTCGGCGCGGCGCTGCGACCCCTGACACGCTGTACTGACTTAGAGAAGACAATGCCCAAGCGCACTGACCTAAAGACCATCCTCATCATCGGTGCCGGCCCGATCGTCATCGGCCAGGCCTGTGAGTTCGATTACTCCGGCGCCCAGGCCTGCAAGGCCCTGCGTGACGAGGGGTACCGCGTGGTGCTGGTCAACAGCAATCCGGCCACCATCATGACCGACCCGGAGATGGCCGACGCCGTCTACATCGAGCCGATCAACTGGCAGACGGTCGAGAAGATCATCGCCAAGGAAAAGCCCGACGCCCTGCTGCCGACCATGGGTGGCCAGACCGCGCTGAACTGCGCCCTGGACCTGGCCGACAACGGCGTGCTGGAGAAGTACAACGTCGAGCTGATCGGCGCCAAGCGCGAAGCGATCCGCATGGCCGAAGACCGCGAGCTGTTCCGCGTGGCCATGGGCGAAATCGGCCTGGAATGCCCGAGCGCGGCCGTGGCGCACACGCTTGAAGAAGCCATCGAGATCCAGACCCGCGTCGGCTACCCGACCATCATCCGCCCCAGTTTTACCCTGGGCGGCAGCGGTGGCGGCATCGCCTACAACCGCGAAGAGCTGGTCGATATCGTGACCCGCGGCCTGGAACTGTCGCCGACCACCGAAGTGCTGGTGGAAGAATCGGTGCTGGGCTGGAAGGAATTCGAGATGGAGGTGGTGCGCGACACCGCCGACAACTGCATCATCGTCTGCTCGATCGAGAACCTGGACCCGATGGGCGTGCACACCGGTGACTCGATCACCGTGGCCCCGGCCCAGACCCTGACCGACAAGGAATACCAGCGCCTGCGCGATGCCTCCATCGCCGTGCTGCGCAAGATCGGCGTGGATACCGGCGGTTCGAACGTGCAGTTCGGCATCAGCCCGACCACCGGCCGCGTCGTTGTCATCGAAATGAACCCGCGCGTGTCGCGTTCGTCGGCGCTGGCCTCCAAGGCCACCGGCTTCCCGATCGCCAAGGTCGCCGCCAAGCTGGCGGTCGGTTACACCCTGGACGAATTGAAGAACGAAATCACCGGCGGCCTGACCCCGGCCTCGTTCGAACCGTCGATCGATTACGTCGTCACCAAGATCCCGCGCTTCGCCTTCGAGAAGTTCCCGGCCGCCGATGCCCGCCTGACCACCCAGATGAAGTCGGTGGGCGAGGTGATGGCGATGGGCCGCACCTTCCAGGAATCGCTGCAGAAGGCACTGCGTGGCCTGGAAACCGGCAAGATCGGCCTCGACCCGACCGGCCTGGACCTGGCCAACGAAGACGACATCACCACCCTGAAGCGCGAACTCAAGGCCCCGGGCCCGGAGCGCCTGTTCTTCGTGGGTGATGCATTCCGCGCCGGCTTCAGCGTGGAAGACGTGTTCGCGCTGTCGCACATCGACCCGTGGTTCCTGGACCAGATCGAAGAGATCATCCAGGCCGAAACCCAGCTGGCCGCCGATGGCCTGGATGCACTCGACGCCGCCCGCCTGCGCAAGCTCAAGCGTGCTGGTTTCTCCGATGCGCGCCTGGCCGAGCTGACCGGCACCAACGAAGCGGGCGTGCGCGCGCTGCGCCGTGCGCTCAAGGTGCGCCCGGTGTACAAGCGCGTGGATTCCTGCGCCGCCGAGTTCTCCACCAGCACCGCCTACCTGTATTCGACCTATGAGGACGAGTGCGAAGCGGCGCCGAGCAACCGCGACAAGATCATGATCCTGGGCGGCGGTCCGAACCGCATCGGCCAGGGCATCGAGTTCGACTACTGCTGCGTGCACGCGGCGCTGGCGCTGCGCGATGATGGGTTCGAAACCATCATGGTCAACTGCAACCCGGAAACCGTCTCGACCGACTACGACACCTCCGACCGCCTGTACTTCGAGCCGCTGACGCTGGAAGACGTGCTGGAAATCGTCGAGCTGGAACAGCCCAAGGGCGTGATCGTGCAGTACGGCGGCCAGACCCCGCTGAAGCTGGCGCGTGCGCTGGAAGCCAACGGCGTGCCGGTGATCGGCACCTCGCCGGACTCCATCGACCTGGCCGAAGACCGCGAGCGCTTCCAGCAGCTGGTGGACACGCTGGGCCTGAAGCAGCCGCCGAACCGCATCGCCCGCAACGACCAGGAAGCCCTGCTGCTGGCCCGCGAGATCGGCTACCCGCTGGTGGTGCGCCCGAGTTACGTGCTGGGCGGCCGTGCGATGGAAATCGTCTACGGTGAGTCAGACCTGGCGCGCTACGTGCGCGATGCGGTCAAGGTCTCCAACGATTCGCCGGTGCTGCTGGACCGCTTCCTGGACAACGCCGTGGAAGTGGACGTGGACATCATTGCCGACAAGGATGGCAACGTGCTGATCGGCGGCGTGATGGAGCACATCGAGGAAGCCGGCGTGCATTCGGGCGATTCGTCCTGCTCGCTGCCGCCGTACTCGCTGTCGGCCGAGACCCAGGCCGAGCTGCGCCGCCAGGTGGTGGAGCTGGCCAAGGCCCTGAACGTGGTCGGCCTGATGAACACCCAGTTCGCGATCCAGGCCGGCGAGAACGGCGAGGACATCGTGTACCTGCTGGAAGTGAACCCGCGTGCCTCGCGCACCGTGCCGTTCGTGTCCAAGGCCACCGGCATGCCGCTGGCCAAGATCGCCGCACGCTGCATGGCCGGCAAGACCCTGGCCGAGCAGGGCGCGACCAAGGAAATCGTGCCGGACTACTACTCGGTCAAGGAAGCGATCTTCCCGTTCGCCAAGTTCCAGGGCGTCGACCCGATCCTCGGGCCGGAAATGCGCTCCACCGGTGAGGTGATGGGCGTGGGCCGCAGCTTCAGCGCCGCCTTCGCGCGTGCGCAGGAAGCCAGTGGCATCAAGGCACCGCCGCTGGGCAAGGCCTTCGTGTCGGTCCGTGACCCGGACAAGAAGCGCGTGCTGCCGGTCGCACAGGCACTGCTCGAGCGCGGTTACAGCCTGGTGGCCACCCGTGGCACCGCGGCGTGGCTGCAGGAGCACGGCATGCAGTGCGAGATCGTCAACAAGGTTGTCGAAGGCCGCCCGCACATCGTCGATTCGATCAAGAACGGCGAGATCGTGTATATCGTCAACACGACCGAAGGACGTGCGGCGATCAACGACTCGTTCTCGATCCGTCGCGAGGCGCTGCAGCACCGCGTCACCTATTCGACCACCATTGCCGGCGCCAAGGCGCTGGTGCAATCACTGGAATTCCGCGGTACCGGCCCGGTCTGGTCGC
Organism: Stenotrophomonas sp. FBCC-B152; assembly: GCF_059134105.1. NCBI lineage: Bacteria > Pseudomonadati > Pseudomonadota > Gammaproteobacteria > Lysobacterales > Lysobacteraceae > Stenotrophomonas > Stenotrophomonas sp. FBCC-B152. Next base: position 1,444,711 of record NZ_CP101442.1, read on the forward strand.
TGCAGGAGCTGCACAAGGAGTTGAACGCATGAGAGCACCGATCACCCTGAAGGGCGCGCAGCGTCTGCGCGAAGAGCTTGACCACCTGAAGTCGGTCAAGCGCCCCAAGGTCATCGCGGCCATTGCCGAGGCACGTGAACACGGCGATCTCAAGGAGAACGCCGAGTACCACGCCGCGCGCGAAGAGCAGGGCTTCATCGAAGGCCGCATCAAGCAGCTGGAAGGCGAGCTGTCGCATGCCGAGATCATCGACATCACCAAGCTCAACGCCGGCAGCAAGGTCGTGTTCGGCGCTACCGTCGAACTGGCCGATGTGGAAAGCGATGAAGAGAAGCGCTACCAGATCGTGGGCGACCTGGAGGCCGACATCAAACTCGGCCTGATCGCGATTTCCTCGCCGGTGGCGCGTGCCATGATCGGCAAGAACGAGGGCGACAGCATCGTGATCGACGCTCCGGCCGGGCAGCGCGAGTACGAAATCGTCAGCGTCCAGTACCTGGACTGACCTGACCATGGCCACGGCAACCCTGTTGCTGCCGGCGCGCAGCCGCTTCCCGGCGGCGGCGTTGCCTGATGACGTGGCCAAGGCGCTCGGCCGTGCCGAGCGCAGCCGGGTCGATGCCGGCGAACGGGCCCAGCTGCAGCGGCATTTCCAGCTGCAGCCGGCCGATTGGCCGGTGGCGGCCCTGACCCGCCAGCTCGACGTGGGCGATGCCCACGACGGCGTGTGGCTGCGTGCGGACCCGGCCAACGTGGTGCCGGACATGCACGGCGCGCGGATGATGGGCCACGGCGACACGCTGCGGCTTGAGGCCGACGACGTGGCGGCGTTGCTGCCGGCGCTGCAGCCACTGTTCGCCGGGTATGGATTCACCCTGGATGCGCCGACGCCGTCGCGTTGGTACCTGCGCCTGCCGCCGGGCACCACGCTGCCGGCGTTCGCCGCACCCGATGACGTGCTGGGCGATGACCTGTTCGCGCACCTGCCCGAAGGCGACGCCGGGCGTCGCTGGCGGGCGTTGTTGACCGAAGCCCAGGTGGTGCTGCACCAGCATCCGTGGAATGTGCAGCGCCTGGCGGCCGGCAAGCGGGCGGTCAATTCGCTGTGGTTCTGGGGCGGTGGTGAACTGCCCGGGGCGGTGCGAACGGCGCACGCGCAGGTGCGCAGCCGCGATGCGCTGCTGCAGGCGTTGGCCAAGGCGGCGGGCGTGCAGGCCGATGGTGACCAGCAGGTGGACGCGCTGGTGGACCTGCGCCAGCTGCGTTCGCTGGAACAGCTGGGCAATGACGCGATCCGGCCCTTGCTGTCGGCGCTGCAGCGCGGCGAACTGCGCCGGCTGGTGCTGGATTTCGAAGATGGCGCCCGGTTCGAGCTGGACAAGGCCCAGCGCTGGCGGTTCTGGAAGAAGCCGGTACAGCTGCACGATTGATGCCGCGTATCATGGTGGCCATCGGCGTTCGCGCTGTTTATCGAGCCCGCTTTGACTTCTCCTGATTCGCTCCAGATCCAACGTCGTCCCGTTGCCGCCCTCGGCGAGTGGCCGGGCGACATGCTGCCGCTGCTGCAGCGCCTGTACGCGGCGCGCGGGGTTACCGATGCGGCGCAGGCGCAGCCGAAGCTGGCCCAGCTGCACGCGCCGGAGCTGATGGGCAGCATGCAGGCGGCCGTGGACCTGCTTGCAGCGGCGATTGCGGCCGATGAGCGCATCCTGGTCGTAGGCGATTTCGATTGTGATGGCGCCACCGCCTGCGCGGTCGGCGTGCGTGGCCTGCGCATGCTCGGCGCGCGCGACGTCGTGCATGCGGTACCCAACCGCATGCTGCACGGCTACGGCCTGTCGCCGTCGCTGGTGGCCGAGCTGGCGCCGCTGCAGCCCGGGCTGCTGGTCACGGTCGACCACGGCATTGCCTGCCATGCCGGCGTGACCGCGGCCAAGGCGCTCGGTTGGAAGGTGCTGGTCACCGACCACCACCTGCCGGGCGAACAGCTTCCGCCGGCCGATGCGATCGTCGATCCCAACATCAACGGCGATGCGTTCCCGAGCAAGGCGCTGGCCGGGGTCGGCGTGATCTTCTATGTGCTGATGGCCCTGCGCCGGCACCTGCGCGTGCAGGGCGCGTTCGCCGCGGGTGCCGAGCCCGACCTGCTGACCCTGCTGGACCTGGTCGCGGTTGGCACCGTGGCCGACCTGGTCGCCCTGGATGCGAACAACCGGGCGCTGGTGTCGGCCGGCCTGCGCCGGCTGCGTGCCGGCCACGGCTGCGTGGGCCTGCAGGCGCTGATTGAAGCCAGTGGCCGCGATGCGGCGCGGCTGAGTGCCACCGATATCGGCTTCGCCCTTGGCCCACGCCTGAACGCGGCCGGCCGGCTGGAAGACATGGCACTGGGTATCGAACTGCTGCTCACCGAAGACCGCAGCCAGGCCCGCGAGATCGCGCAGACGCTGGAGCAGATCAACGCCGAGCGGCGTGCCGTGCAGCAGCTGATGACCGATGACGCAGAGCTTGCCGTGTCCCGCGCGGTGCTGACCGCCGAAGGCGAGCGCCCGATTGCGGCCTGCCTGTTCGATGCCGAATGGCACCCGGGCGTGGTGGGCCTGGTGGCATCGAAGATGAAGGACCGCCTGCACCGGCCGGTGATTGCGTTTGCGCCGTCCGAACCCGGCAGCGATTCGCTGCGGGGTTCGGCGCGCTCGATTGCTGGCTTCCACATCCGTGACGCGCTGGCGCTGGTCAACGCCGCCCACCCGGGCCTGATCGACAAGTTCGGCGGCCACGCGATGGCCGCCGGCCTGAGCCTGCCACACGCGCGGCTGCAGGAGTTCCAGCACGCCTTCGTGGCCGTGGTCGAGGCCAGCATGGATCCGGCCGCGTTGCAGCAGCTGCTGATGAGCGATGGCGAACTTGCCCCGGCCGAGCTGGATTTCCAGCACGCCGAAGCGCTGCGCCTGGCCGGGCCTTGGGGGCAGGGCTTCCCGGAGCCGCTGTTCGATGGCCATTTCCAGGTGGCGCGCTGGCAGGTGCTGAAGGAAAAGCATCTCAAGCTCAGCCTGCGCGTGCCCGGCCGCACCGAACCGATCAACGCCATCCACTTCAGTGGCTGGCGCGGCAACGCGCCGGCCAACAACGTGCATATCGCCTATCGCCTGGTCAGTGACGATTACCGGGGCGGTGGTGCGATCCAGCTGATCATCGAGCACTGCGCCGACGCGTGATTGGGACTGCGCCTACTGTGGCGCCGGATCGAGGCACGTAGTGTCACGCCATTGCCCGCCATGTTGGCTTGGGGAGTGGCGAAAGACATGTCGCATGTTCGCTGGACCTACCTGGTTGCCACGCTGCTGGTCTGCGCAGCGCTCGTCCATCTGAAAGGCGACTGGGGCACTTCCGACAGCATCAACCTCTTCAATTACTGGTGCGGAGGCGCAACATTGGTTGCGCTGGTCGTTGCCATCGGTGAGATCGTGCATGCCGGAACCGCTGGAAATGCAGTAAGGAAGGCCTTCGCGCGTGCCGCACACCAGCAAGCAAAGGTTCTGGCTATCGAAGTCATCTCTTTGATAGATGACGTGAGCTCGAAGGTTCAGCGAAAAGACTATAGTGCGGCCTTGAGGGCCCTGCAGATGGCGCGCCGCTTCCTGGCGCGGCTGGATGCGCGGTACGCGAAGGACCTCACCCAGCACCCTTCGCTCACGCCCCTGTTGAACGATGCGGAAATGATCATCCTGAAGGCGATCCATAACACTTCAAGCGCGACGATGAGCCGGGAGGCCCGCCACACGCTCAGTGACTATCTGGTCAGGATCAAATCAAGCGTGGAGACGCTGGAACGAAGAGGAGTAGAGGAATGATGTTGCCGACCTGTCTATTGACGTTCCTGGAGAAAGTCCTGCTCAAGACCGAGGCGGGCGAGCTGGCGTGGCTGTTCGATGCGGAGGGCGACGATGTCTCGGTGGGAACACCGGAGTTCAGCATGACGGTGCGGCATGACTTCAACCGGAACCTGGAAGCCAACCAGTTCATGGTGTTCTATCGCGGTGGAGCGGATCAGCAGGCCCATCGCTTTGTCACCAACGACAGTGCCGAGGGTGACTATCGATTGCTGCAGAAGCTGTTCAACGCCGCGCAGGCATCCTCGGCCGTGTTTCCGTTCTGAGCCTGCGGGCGGCTCAAGGAGCTTCCTTCACCTCAGTCACCAGTGTCGGCAGGTCCCAGGCACCGCCTGCGGCGACCAGCCGGCACAGGCCGGTGGTGCTGTCTGATGTCTGGACGTAAGTGGTGCCGTTCCACGCCCAGCTGGCGCTGGACCAGCAGTCGCCCAGGCCGCGGCCCTTGTGCGAGGACGAGATGGTCAGTGCGTCATCGTCCACGCCCAGGTTGGTGATGTAAGCGGGCTGGTAGGGCGCGCGGTCGTTGACTACCCAGTAGCCGCTGCCCGCGTTGTAGGCGCCGCGCCAGCAGGTCATGGACACCAGCAGCCGGCGGCTGTCCAGGCGCTTGACCTCGATTGCCTGGGGGTCTTCGTCCGCATAGGTGCCCTCGCTGGGGTGCAGTGCTTCGCAGTTGTCCTGCGAGGTCGCGGCGGCCAGCGCGGCACGGAGCGTCGGGGCGTTGGCCAGGGCTTCGTCGGCCGGGCGCGTGGCCACGCGCCGAGGCAGGGTCACCACCGGTACCGGCAGCGAGGCCGGCACGCTGGCTTCGGCGTGGCTGCCTTTGCGCAGGATCGCGCCCGGCGTGCCGAGCCGACCCTGGAACTCGTCCATCTTCAGCAGCACCGCCGATGCACCGCGGTCGGACAGGGTCCACTGGCGGCCGTTGTCGCCGATCAGCTCGATGCGGCTGTCCTTCACCAGGGCCTTGAGGAGTGCCGTCACCTGCGCCGCAGAGAACCGGGTGGTGTCCGCCACGGTGCCCAGCGCGGTGCCGTTGATGCGCAGGGTGACGGCGGCCGGCAGGTCGCTTTCCTCGTAATCGCCCAGCATCAGCTCGGCCCCGATCGGCTGGTCCGGGCCGCCACGTCGGGTGAGCAGGACGGAGACGGGGTCGCCGCCAGCGTCCTCGTCCTGGTAGCCGGCGGCCCGGCAGGTGCGGGTGTTGTCGCAGGCCAGCGTCCAGTCCTCATGGCTGAATGCCACGCCGGGAGTAATCGCGCTGGCCGGTGCAGCGTGCGCGGCCGGGAACAGGCCGGCGAGCAGCAGGGGGATCAGGGAAGGGCGCATGGGGAGGGATCGTGGACCAGCGGGGGGCGTGCTGTCCAACCCCTTTTCCGGTGCTGGTGCGTTCAACCCTTCGTCATCGGATCAGGAGCGTCACATGGACAGCGTGCTGCGTGGTATCGGCTTGGGGTTGTTGCTGTGGGTGGGTGGGGGAGCGGGCATGCCGACGGCGGCAGCGCAGCGCCTGGTCGAGCCGCTGCTGAAGGTAGCCGGTGCGGAACAGCCGGTGCAGCTGGAACAGGCGCGCATCGACAGCCATGTGGCGGCCGGCCTGGCCGAAACCCGTATCGAACTGGTGTTCCGCAACCCGAACCGGCGCGTGCTGGAAGGCGCGCTGGAATTCCCGTTGGCCGACGGCCAGCAGGTAACCGCCTTCTCCCTGGATATCGATGGCGTGCTGCGCGATGCGGTGCCCGTGCCCAAGGCGCAGGGACGCCAGGTGTTCGAGGCGATCGAGCGGCGCCGTGTTGATCCGGGCCTGTTGGAGCAGACGGCGGGCAACCAGTTCCGCCTGCGGATCTACCCCATTCCTGCGCTGGGCACGCGTCGGGTGGCATTGACGGTGCGTGAGGCGCTGCCGGTGAGCAGGGAGGGCCTGCGCTGGACCCTGCCGTTGCAGTTCGTGGGGCAGGCCAGGTCGGTACAGCTGCGCCTGGACGCGATGGCTACCGGTGTGCCGGTGATTCACGGACCGCCGACGCTGGCCCTGGCGCTGCGCGACGGTGCCTGGCGCGCCGAGTGGCAGGGCAGCGGTGGGCAGCTGCCGGATCAACTGGGCTGGACCCTGCCGCTGCCGCGCGGGGTGGATGCAGTGCGGGGCGGCTTCGATGGCGAGCGCTATGTGATGGTGCAGGTGCCTGTGCCGGTGCAGACCCGCCAACGCGCCTTGCCCCATCGTGTGGGCCTGCTCTGGGATGCATCCGGCTCCGGGCGGAATCGCGATACTGCAGCGGAGCTTGCGGTGCTGGAGCGCTACTTCGGCGCCATCGGCAACGGCGAGGTGCAGCTGACCGTACTGCGTGACCGCGCCGAGCCGATCCGTCGCTTCGCCATCCGCAACGGTGACTGGAGCGCACTGCGCCGGCACCTGGAGGCGTTGGCCTACGACGGCGCGAGTGCGCTGGGTGACTGGACCGCGCAAGCCGACATCGACGAGTACCTGCTGGTCAGCGATGGGCTGGCCAACTATGGCAGGCGCGACCGCCCCGCATTGCGTGCGAACCAGCGCCTGTATGCGCTCAGTGGTGCCGGTGCACGCACCGACGGCGACCGGCTGCGTGCGTGGGCGCGTGCAGGGCAGGGGCAGCTGCTGGTGGTGAACGGCAGCCAGGATGTGGCGTCCATGACGGCACGCCTGCTGCGCGACAACCCGGGCAACGTGCAGGCCGAAGGCGATGGGCTGGCCGACCTGATCGTGGATGCCGAACGCGCCGACCAGGGCTGGGTGCGCGTGCTGGCCCGGATGCAGCACGCAGACGGCGTACTGCGGGTGCACCTGCCGGCTGCAGACGGCACGCGGCAGGCGCTGACGATTCCGCTGGCGCAGGCACGCGATACCGGCGGTGCATTGGTCGCCCATGCCTGGGCGGAGGCCCGGCGCCGCGAACTGGCCGCAGATCCCGTGGGCAACCGTGGCGCGATCCAGGCGCTGTCGCAGCGCTTTGGCCTGGTCGGCGCCGATACCTCGCTGCTGGTGCTGGAAACGCTGGACGACTACCTGCGCTATGGCATCCGCCCGGCTGGACCGCTGCAGCAGGACTACGACCGCCTGCACGCGGTGACGCTGGATGACGAGGCCGGCGCCCGCCGCGCGCGCCTGGACAAGCTGGCCCTGCAGTTCGCCGAGCGCGAACAATGGTGGAACCGGGCCTGGCCGAAAGGCGCACCTCCGGCGGCGGCGTCGAGCAAGCAGTTGATGGCACCGATGCCGGCCGCCGCACCGGCACCGCCCGCGCCGGCCATGATGCTGGCCGCCGAAAGCGCGCAGCGCGAGCGGGCGGAGGCGGCTTCCACCACGCTGGATCGCGTGGAGCTCACCGCGTCCCGGCGCACGCAGGCCGATGCTGCAGCCGATATGGCGGTGGAAACCGATGCCGATGACCGGGCGAACCAGGGCGCGCTGCGCATCACCGTCGCCGCCTGGGCACCGGACTCGGCGTACGCACGCCGGTTGCGCGCGGCACGGCCGGAGGCGGTGTATGCGCTGTACCTGCAGGAGCGCGAACAGCACGCCGACAGCAGCGCCTTCTACCTCGACGTGGCCGACATCCTGTTCGCCCACGGCCAGCGCGACCTGGCGCTGCGGGTGCTGTCCAACCTGGCCGAGATGCAGCTGGAAAACCGCCACGTGCTGCGCGTGCTGGGCTACCGGCTGATGCAGGCCAAGGCACCGGCACTGGCGGTGCCGGTGTTCCGTGACGTGCTGGCATTGGGCGAGGAGGAGCCGCAGAGCTTCCGCGACCTGGCCCTGGCGCTGGAAGCGGACAACCAGCCGCAGGCGGCGCTGGCCGCGTTCAACGAGGTGGTGGTGCGGCCGTGGGACGAACGCTTCGACGGCATCTCGCTGATCGCGCTGGATGAGCTGACCACGCTGGTGGCGCGCACCGGGGTGGATGCCCGCGCGGTGGACCCGCGGCTGCGCCGGCCGATGCCGCTGGACCTGCGCGTGGTACTCAGCTGGGACAGCGACAACAGCGACATGGACCTGTGGGTGACCGACCCCAACGGCGAGCGCGCCTACTACGGCAACCGGCTGACCTGGCAGGGCGGCCAGATGTCGCGCGACTTCACCGGTGGCTACGGTCCGGAACAGTTCTCGCTGCGCCAGGCCAAGCCCGGCCGCTACAAGGTGGAGGCGAACTACTTCGGCAGCCGCGAGCAGCTGGTGACCGGGGCCACCACGCTGACCCTGCGCCTGAGCACGCACTGGGGCAGCCGCCGCCAGCAGGACCAGCAGGTGACCATGCGCCTGAAGGACAGTGCCGACACCGTGCTGGTGGGCGAGTTCGACGTGCGCTGAGCCGCAGCCCGTAGAATCGGGCGCTGATTCCCCGGCGCCCGATGCATGGACCCGAACGTGCCCCACCGAAGTTCCCCGCGCTGGCGGCCCACCAGCCGCCTGCTGGTCTGGGCCGCCATCCTGCTCGGCAGCGGCGTGGCCAATGCCGTGGTCGAGGTGATGGATGCCCAGCGCCGGGGTGAGGCGCTGGCGCTGTGGGAGCCGATGACGTGGGAGCTGAGCAGCGCCGGCATGATCCTGCTGACCCTGCCGCTGCTGTGGTGGGGCTGCCAGCGCTGGCCGCTGCATGCCGATACCTGGAAGCGGCGGCTGCCGCTGTACCTGCTGGCCAGCGTGGGCTGGTCGCTGCTGCACGTGGCCGGGATGATGCTGCTGCGCCACCTGGCCTATGCCAGCGTGGGCGAGCGCTACGTGGACGGCTCGGCCTGGCCGACCCGGATCCTGTACGAGTACCTCAAGGACGTGCGCGCGTTCTTCAGCTTCGTGGCGCTGGAGCACTTCTTCAGCTGGTTCGGCCGCCGCCGGCAGGGCGAGGCGCACCTGCTGGCCGCGCCCGACGATGCCCCGCCGGAGGAGCCGGTCGAGCGCCCGCAGCGCTTCCTGGTGCGCAAGCTGGGCCGGGATTTCCTGGTGGCCACCGCCGACATCGAGTACGCCCAGGCCGCCGGCAACTACATGAACCTGCACGTGCGCGGCCATGAGTACCCGCTGCGCAGCACGATGGCGGCCCTGGAGGCACAGCTGGACCCGGCCCGGTTCGTGCGCATCCACCGCAGCTACGTGCTCAACCTGGGCTTCCTGGTCTCCATCGAGCCGCTGGACAGCGGGGAGGCCCGGGCCCACCTGAAGGATGGCAGCATGCTGCCGTGCAGCCGCCGCCAGCTGCCGGTGCTGCGCGCCGCACTGGGGCAGGGGCCCGCACCGGCCGAGCCTGCCGCGACGCCGACAGCAACATGAACAAGCGCTCTGGGCTACAATTCCGGTCTTGTCCCAAGCCTTCATTACCGCCGATATGATCGAGCTCAATCCCGTGCGCCAGCGAATCACCGATCTCACCGATCGCGTGCTCTCGCTCAGGGGGTATCTTTGACTACGACGCCAAGAAAGAGCGTCTGGAAGAAGTAACCCGGGAACTGGAAAACCCCGATATCTGGAACAACGCCGAATATGCCCAGACCCTGGGCCGCGAGCGTTCCAGCCTGGAAAAGACCGTGGGCGGCATCGCCACCATCCTGGATGGCCTGGCCGAATCCGGCGAACTGCTGGAACTGGCTGAAAGCGAACAGGACGAAGATACCGCCCTGGCCGTGGTCGCCGACCTGGACAAGTACCAGAAGCACGTGGAACAGCTGGAATTCCAGCGCATGTTCTCCGGCAAGATGGACAACGCCCCGGCGTTCGTCGACATCCAGGCCGGTGCCGGTGGTACCGAAGCCCAGGACTGGGCCGAAATCCTGCTGCGCATGTACCTGCGCTGGTGCGAATCGCGCGGCTGGAAGACCGAACTGATGGAAGTGTCCGGTGGCGATGTTGCCGGCATCAAGTCGGCCACGCTGCGCGTGGAAGGCGACTATGCCTACGGCTGGCTGAAGACCGAAACCGGCGTGCACCGCCTGGTGCGCAAGTCGCCGTTCGATTCGGACAACCGCCGCCACACCAGCTTCACCTCGGTGTTCGTGTCGCCGGAAGTCGACAACAACATTGAGATCGACATCAACCCGGCCGACCTGCGTACCGACGTGTACCGTTCGTCCGGCGCCGGTGGCCAGCACGTCAACAAGACCGAATCGGCGGTGCGCATCACGCACATCCCGACCAATACGGTCGTGGCCTGCCAGACCGGCCGCAGCCAGCACCAGAACCGCGACAACGCGATGAAGATGCTGGCCGCCAAGCTGTACGAGCTGGAAATCCAGAAGCGCAACGCCGAGCGCGATGCGGTGGAAGCGACCAAGTCCGACATCGGCTGGGGCAGCCAGATCCGCAACTACGTGCTCGACCAGAGCCGCATCAAGGACCTGCGTACCGGCATTGAGCGTTCGGACACCCAGAAGGTGCTCGATGGCGACCTCGACGAGTTCGTCGAAGCCAGTCTGAAGTCGGGCCTGGAAGTCGGTTCCAAACGCCTCGACGCCTGACGGTCGGGCCGCCACGTGCGGCCCGATCCGCTCCACCCCGGCACGCCCCGGGTTTCGTACTCCCCGTCCATATCCCCCCAGACATAGACCCACGCCATGAACGATCAGATCCCCGCGCCGCAGCCCCCCGTCGACGAGAACAGCCTCATCGCCGAGCGCCGCGCGAAACTGACCGCGCTGCGCGGGCAGGGCATTGCCTACCCGAACGATTTCCGTCGTGAAGACTTCGCCGGCAAGCTGCAGGATGAGTTCGCCGACGCCGAGCAGTGGACCGCCGAAGCGCTGGAAGCCACCGACCGCCAGGTGAAGATGGCCGGCCGGCTGATGGCCAAGCGGGTGATGGGCAAGGCCAGCTTCGCCCAGATCCAGGACGAATCCGGCCGCATCCAGCTGTTCCTGCAGGGCAGCACCCTGGGCGATGCCTACACCGCCTTCAAGGGCTGGGACGTGGGCGACATCATTGCCGTGGAAGGCGGGCTGACCCGGACCAAGACCGGCGAGCTGTCGGTCAAGGCCACCAGCATCCGCCTGCTCACCAAGTCGCTGCGCCCGCTGCCGGACAAGTGGCACGGCCTGGCCGACGTGGAGCAGCGCTACCGCCAGCGCTACGTGGACCTGATCGTGACCCCGGAGTCGCGCGAGGTGTTCATCAAGCGCTCGCGGATCATCCGCGCCATGCGGGCCTGGCTGGACAACCGCGACTTCCTGGAAGTCGAAACGCCGATGATGCATTACATTCCCGGCGGCGCCACGGCCAAGCCGTTCACCACCCACCACAACGCGCTGGACCTGGACCTGTACCTGCGCGTGGCCCCGGAGCTGTACCTCAAGCGCCTGGTCGTGGGTGGCTTGGAGCGCGTGTACGAGATCAACCGCAACTTCCGCAACGAAGGCGTCAGCACCCGGCACAACCCAGAATTCACCATGATGGAGCTGTACGAGGCCTACGCCACGTACAACGAAGTGATGGACCTGACCGAAGGCGTGATCCGTGACGTGGCCAGCAAGGTGCTGGGCACCACCACGGTGGAGTGGGATGGCGCCACCATCGACCTGGCCCCGGCGTTCCGCCGCTGGCGCATGGATGAAGCGGTGCGCCACCACAACCCGGAGATCAGCCTGGCCGACTGCACCGACCGCGAGGCGCTGCTGCGCCATTGCGAGCGCCTGAAGATCCGGGTCAAGCCGTCCTACGGCTGGGGCAAGCTGCTGCTGGAGATCTTCGAAGCCACCGTCGAGCACACCCTGGTGCAGCCGACCTTCATCACCGACCACCCGGTCGAGGTGTCCCCGCTGGCCCGCGCCAACGACGACCAGCCCGGCTACACCGACCGCTTCGAGCTGTTCATCAACGGCAAGGAGCTCGCCAACGGCTTCTCCGAGCTGAACGACCCGGAAGACCAGGCGGCCCGCTTCCAGGCCCAGGTCACGGCCAAGGAAGGCGGCGACGACGAAGCCATGCATTACGACGCCGATTACATCCGTGCGCTGGAGTACGGTATGGCCCCGACCGGCGGCCTGGGCATCGGCATCGACCGCCTGGTGATGCTGCTGACCGGCAGCAGCTCGATCCGCGATGTGCTGCTGTTCCCCTACATGCGTCCCGAAAACTGAGACGTAGGTCCGGATGGCCCCTCGGGGGCCGTCCCGGCGGGCTTCCGCTGCGGTGGCCGGACGCGTATGGTTTCCCCGTGGCCCTAGATGGCGCAATGCGCGCCGGCCATGGAGCATGAGGATGGGACGGGGCATGCGTGACACGCGCATCACACTGTGACCACGATCATGAACTGGGGAATCGTGACCGGAGGTGGTCCCATGCAAGGTGCCGGTATGCAGAGCGGCGGGGTATCCTTACCGCAGCATGTGCCAGTGTGGTCCAGGAAGACGACGGAATCAGCCTTGAATATTGTCATCGTTGACGATCAGACGTCCGCGCGCACCATGCTGCGGCATGTCATCGAGGACATCGCGCCGGAATTGAGCGTGCATGATTTCGGCGACCCGCTCACCGCCCTTGCCTGGTGCGAATCGCACGGGGTGGACCTGCTGCTGCTCGATTACCGCATGCCGGAAATGGACGGGCTGGAATTCGCCCGGCGTTTCCGCCGCCTGCCCAAGCACCGCGACATTCCCGTGATCCTGATCACCGTGGTTGGCGACGAGCCGATCCGGCAGGCGGCGCTGGAAGCGGGTGTCATCGATTTCCTGGTCAAGCCGATCCGCCCGCGCGAGCTGCGCGCGCGCTGCTACAACCTGCTGCAGCTGCGCCAGCAGTCGGAAAACGTGAAGCAACGCGCGCTGTCGCTGGAACAGCGGCTGCTGGCCAGCATGCACGAGGTCGAGGAACGCGAGCGCGAGACGCTGTCGCGGCTGGCCCGCGCGATCGAGTTCCGTGATGCCGGTACCAGTGCCTATCTCGAGCGCATGGCGCACGTAGCGGGGCTGATTGCCGAGCAGCTCGGGCTGCCGGAAGAAGAAGTCAAACTGATCGAGATGGCGGCGCCCCTGCACGACATGGGCAAGATCGCCATTCCCGATGCCGTGCTGCTCAAGCAGGGGAAACTCAACGACGAGGAGCTGGCCATCATGCGCCGGCACCCGCGTATCGGTTACGAGCTGCTCAGTGGCAGCCAGAACCGTTTCATCCAGGTCGGCGCGTTGATCGCGCTGCGCCACCACGAACGTTACGACGGCAGCGGGTATCCCGACGGTCTGGTCGGTGAAGCCATCCCGCTGGAAGCGCGGATCGTGGCCGTTGCCGATGTCTTCGATGCCCTGATCTCGCCGCGCCCATACAAGGAAGCATGGACGATGGAAGCCACCCTGGCCTATCTGTACGCACAACGCGGACGCCTGTTCGACCCGCGCTGCGTGGACGCGCTGCTGCGCGGCCGCGTGCAGCTGGACGATATCTGCGCGCAGCATTCCGTTGCGTCCTCCCGCCCGGGGATGTGACATGGCCGGTCTGTTCCAGGTGTTGAAGCAGCGGTTTGGCGCGCTCCCGGGCCTGGCGCTGCTCAGGCGCCAGCTGGGCAACCGCCCCGACAGTGAGCATGGCCAGGCGATCGTACGCATCGTGCTGATCGTGCTGATCCTGGGCTACGTGCTGATGCCGGGGGTGCGCAACGATCTGCCGCACCACCAGTACCAGGTGGTGCTGGGCATCGTGCTGACCGGGCTGACGCTGTCGGTGCTGCTGTTCTCGTGGCTGCTGGCGCGCCCCGGCCGTTCGGACCCGCGCCGGGTGGCCGGCATGCTGGCCGATTACGGACTGATCGCGGCCGGCATGGTGCAGATGGGCGAGCCGCTGTCGTGGGTCTACATCGTGGTGATGTGGGTCACTGTCGGCAACGGCATGCGCTACGGCAACAAGTACCTGTACACCGCGGTGGGCATGGCGCTGGTCAGCTTCGGCGTGACGGTGCTGGCCACCGGCTACTGGCAGGCCAACGCGCGGCTGGGCTTCGGCCTGTGGCTGGGGCTGGCGGCGGTGCCGCTGTACTTCGCCACGCTGCTGCGCCAGTTGACCCATGCCATGGACGAGGCGCGCCGCGCCAGCGAGGCCAAGAGCCGTTTCCTGGCCAACATGAGCCACGAGTTCCGCACCCCGCTCAATGGCCTGTCGGGCATGACCGAGGTGCTGGCCACCACCACGCTGGATGAAGAGCAGCGCGAGTGCGTCAACACCATCCAGGCCTCTTCGCGCAGCCTGCTGGCGCTGGTGGAAGAGGTGCTGGACATCTCGGCCATCGAAGCGGGCAAGCTGCGGGTGGTGGCCGAAGACTTCTCTCTGGACGACGTGGTGCAGTCGATCGGCCTGATCCTGATGCCACAGGCGCGCCTGAAGCGGCTCGATTACCAGGTGAAGGTGGCCGTTGGCGTGCCGCGCCTGCTGCGCGGTGACCTGGGCCACCTGCGCCAGATCCTGCTCAACCTGGCGGGCAACGCGGTCAAGTTCACCGAACACGGCAGGATCGAGATCCGGGTGTCGCAGGTGGGCGAGGAAGGCCATGGCCAGGTCCGGCTGCGCTTCGACATCCTCGACACCGGTATTGGCGTGGGTCCGGAAATGCGTTCGCGCCTGTTCCAGGCCTTCGAGCAGGCCGACGTCAGCCTGGGCCGCCGCCACGAAGGCAGCGGGCTGGGCACCTCGATCTCGCGCGGGCTGGTGGAAGCGATGGGGGGGCAGATCGGCTATGCCGAGAACCCGCCGCAGGGCAGCTGCTTCTGGTTCGAACTGCCGTTCGCATTGCCACCGGTCGTGGCTGGCGAGTTCACCCCGGCCGTGCTCGGCAACGGCCTGCAGGGTGCGCAGGACAATGTAATCGCTTTCGCCGACCCGTTCCTGCGCCATCGCGCCCGCGTGCGCAGCATGAAGGTGCTGGTGGCCGATGATCACCAGGCCAACCGGCTGGTGCTGCAGCGGCTGCTGCAGAAGGCAGGGCACAAGGTGGTCTGCGTCAACGGCGGTGAAGCCGTGCTCGATGCGATGGCCGAGAGCGACTACGACGTGGCCATCGTCGACCTGCACATGCCGGGCATGAGCGGGCTGGACATGCTCAAGGAGCTGCGCGTGCTGCAGGCCGGTGGCGCCCCGCGCACGCCGGTGCTGGTGCTCAGCGCCGATGTCACCCCCGAATCGATCCAGCAGTGCACCCAGGCCGGTGCGCACACCTTCTTCGGCAAGCCGGTGGTGCCGGTGAAGCTGCTGGACACGCTGGCCGAGATTGCCGCCAACGATGGCCTGAAAGCCCGTACCGCCGTGGTGCCGTCCACGCCGGTGGCAGTGGGCGTGCTCGATACCGGCGTGCTCGATGAACTTGCCGCGCTGGGCATGGGCGAGGGCTTCGAGCAGGAGTTCATCCGCCAGTGCCTGGCCGACGCCACGCAGTGCGTGGGCGTGGCCATGGAAGCGGGCGAACGTGGCGACTGGGTGCACCTACGCGAGCAGGCGCACGCCATCAAGGGCGTGGCCAGCAACCTGGGCCTTGTGCGGGTGGCTTACCGTGCCGGCGAGGTGATGCACATGGCCGACTGGCAGCTCAAGAGCGAGTGGCGCGAGCGGATGAAGCTGATCCGCACGGCGGTGAAGGAAGGCAAGCAGGCGCTGGAAGAACGCAGGCGCCCGGGTGCTTCCTCCACGGACGACGGCGGCATCGACATGCGTTGAAAAAAAGCCCGGTTCCTACCGGGCTTTTTTACTGGAACCCCCTGCTTGCGATGGCGCAGTTACGCGGCATCGGACTGGGCACGACGGGTCTGCGCCTTGATCAACCGATCCATGGTGCGCAGCGACTTGTCTTCCAGGGCCAGTGCCGAATCCACCCAGATCTTGGTGATTTCCAGCAGTTCGTCATAGCCCACCGCCTGGGCCAGGTTGCGTGCAGCGTTCATCGCCAGGTAGGTGCGCGGGGTGCGCTGCTGCTGGCGGATCAGGTCTTCGGCGGCCTTGATGCCCTGGCCCTTGGGCACCAGCACGTCGACCACGCCCATGGCGTACATCTCTTCGGACGAGTAGACGCGGCCTTCCAGGATGATCTTCTCGGCCAGCTGCGGGGCCACGCGGCGGCACAGGAACGAGTACGCGCCCATGCCCGGGAACAGCCCGAACAGCACTTCGGGCAGGCCCATGCCACAGCCTTCCTCGGCAATGATGGTGTGGCAGGCCAGCGCCATTTCCAGGCCGCCGCCCAGTGCATCGCCCTGGATCAGCGCGATCGAGCGCACGTCGCCACCGAAGCCGGTGTGCAGGTGGTGCACGCCTTCCACGCAGCGCTGGGCATAGGCGAGCAGGCGGTCGCGGTTGCCTTCGCGGATCAGCTGGGCGAACAGGGCCAGGTCGCCGCCCAGGTTGTAGGCAGTGGCATCGGAGGCCAGCACGAAGTGGCGCAGGCGGCCGCTGTTGCGCTCGGCCGGGGACAGCGTGATCTGACTCATGACGCTCCACATTTCATCGAGCATGTCCTTGCGGCAGCAGGGACGGATGCCGGTGGCGGCATCGGCGTGCATGAAGAGCCAGTGGGCGGCGTCGTCGGGGGTCGACTCGGTGCGGATGGTCGCGTAGCCGCGGGAATACGGAAGCTTTTCGATGGATTGCATGGTGATTGCCTCGGCGGGGTTGGCCTGCAGGGAGGACGGTGGGCGGCAGGCCGGACGGGTCCACACGCCGCGATCCTACACCGCCAACCCGGGCCGGAATGCAAACGCCCTGCATAATGTCCGCGGCCGCCCGGAATACCGGCCAGAATCTCGTTCAGCCTTATGCCGCAAGGGAATCCAGCGATTCACATCGCGCTGCGTGGCCGCAGGTGATGGTGACGGGTCAATATAGGAATTCGACGAATATCCAGCACCACGCCCTGCGTGGCTGCAGTAACTCACTTCAATTTCTGGCGGGACTGGAGGATTTCCAAATGAACGCTGCCGTCGGAATGATGGTGATGCTGGTCCTGGCAATAGGCACCGCAGGTGCCCGGACGTCGAACGGGTACGGCCAGACATCGCCGCCGGTTTCCGTGAAGTGCCTGCAAGTGGTCCAGGAACACGTAAAGAAGACGCGCGGGTGGGATGCGACCGCATACGTGGTCGATGCCGAGGACGTTGGAGGTTCGGGGCGCGGCTTCTCTGTCCTGTTGCTGGCGGAGATGAGCGCGCGGCTGCCTGCAGGTGGCGCCGAGTCGTTCCATGTGGACACGGACCTGACGTGCTCGCGGGTGACGGGTGAGTTGGGGTATCAGTGAGCGCGGCAGGCAGAAAGCAGAACGCCCGCGAGGCGGGCGTTCTGGTGGTGCTTGATGCCGGCAGTTACGCGGCGGGTGCGTCGCGCAGTTCGCGGCGCAGGATCTTGCCGACGTTGGTCTTCGGCAGTTCCTTGCGGAACTCGACGATGCGCGGGTGCTTGTAGCCGGTCAGGTTGGCGCGGGCGTGTTCCTTGACCATTTCGGCGGTCAGGTTCGGGTCCTTCTTGACGATGACCACCTTGACGATCTCACCGGACTTTTCATCCGGCACGCCCACGGCGGCCACTTCCAGCACGCCGGGCATCATCGCGATGACGTCTTCGACTTCGTTCGGGTACACGTTGAAGCCGGACACCAGGATCATGTCCTTCTTGCGGTCCACGATGTAGAAGAAGCCGTGCTCGTCCATGCGTGCCATGTCGCCGGTGTGCAGCCAGCCCTCGGCGTCGATCGCCTTGGCGGTTTCTTCCGGGCGCTGCCAGTAACCCTTCATCACCTGCGGGCCACGGATGCACAGCTCGCCGACGTCGCCGGCCGGCAGGGTGACGCCGTTGTCGTCCTTCACGCAGGCGTCGGTGGACGGGATCGGCAGGCCGATCGCGCCGTTGTACTCGGCCAGGTTGAGCGGGTTGATGCAGGCCGCCGGCGAGGTCTCGGTCAGGCCGTAGGCCTCGACCAGGGTGATGCCGGTGGTCTTCTTCCAGCGCTCGGCCACGGCACGCTGCACCGCCATGCCGCCGCCCAGGGTGACCTTGAGCGAGGAGAAATCCACCTCGTCGAAGCCGGGGGTGTTGAGCAGGCCGTTGAACAGCGTGTTGACGCCGGTGATGGCGGTGAAGCGGGTGGACTTGAGCTCCTTGACGAAGCCCTTCATGTCGCGCGGGTTGGTGATCAGGTGGTTGCAGCCACCGAACTTCATGAAGACCAGGCCGTTCGCCGTCAACGCGAAGATGTGGTACAGCGGCAGGGCGGTGATGATCCACTCCTTGCCCATCTCGATGCCCGACGCGGAGATCCACGCCGAGGCCTGCTGCATGTTGGCCACCAGGTTGCGGTTGGTCAGCATGGCGCCCTTGGCCACGCCGGTGGTGCCGCCGGTGTACTGCAGGAAGGCCACGTCGTCGTGGTCCAGCTCCACCTTCGGCAGGGTGTGGCCGCTGCCCAGCTTCAGTGCCTGGTTGAAGCGGATCGCACCGCGCAGGGTGTAGTTGGGCACCATCTTCTTGATGTACTTCAGCACGAAGTTCACCACCACGCCCTTCAGGCCGAGCATGTCGCCCAGGCCGGTGGTGATGACCTGCTTGACCTGCGTATCGGCGATGACCTGCTGCACGGTGTCGCCGAAGTTGTCCACCACCACCAGCACGGCGGCGCCGGAATCGACCAGCTGGTGCTTGAGCTCGCGGGCGGTGTACAGCGGGTTGACGTTGACCACGGTCAGGCCGGCGCGCAGCACGCCGAAGGTGGCCACCGGGTACTGCAGGCAGTTGGGCATCATCAGGGCGACGCGGTCGCCCTTCTTGAGCTTCAGCTCGCCCAGCAGGTAGGCGGCGAACTGCTCGACCAGGGCATCGGTTTCACCGTAGGTGAGGACCTTGCCGAAGCTGGAGTAGGCGGGACGGTCGCGGAACTTGGCCACCGACGTATCGAACACGGCCGACACCGAATGGAACTCGTTGACGTCGATTTCGGCGGGCACGCCGTTGGGATAGCTCTGCAGCCAGGGACGTTCCAGACTCATTATTCCCCCTCCAGGAAACGTTGATGGTGTGATGCTGACGGAGAGTATCCGTCGTTTCGGTCCCCGGCAGCATACCGGTCCGAATGGAAAACGCGAAGAACCTGTGAACATCGCGTGCAGGGGGCGTCGAAACGCCCCCCGCATGGGGGAGGGGCCGGGGCCGGCTCAGCGGGCCGCCAGCTGGCGCAGCACGTACTGCAGCAGGCCGCCGTGCTTGAAGTACTCCACTTCCTTCGGGGTGAGCAGCATCACGTGGGCCTGGAAGGTCTTTGCGGTGCCGTCGGCCTTGGTGGCGGTGACGGTGGCGGTCTTGCTGGCGCCATCGGCCAGGCCGGTGATGTCGACCGTTTCCGAGCCGTCCAGGCCCAGGCTCTGGGCGTTTTCGCCGGCCTGGAACTGCAGCGGCAGCACGCCCATGCCGACCAGGTTGGAGCGGTGGATGCGCTCGAAGCTTTCGGCCATCACCGCCTTCACGCCCAGCAGGTTGGTGCCCTTGGCCGCCCAGTCGCGCGAGGAGCCGGTGCCGTACTCCTTGCCGGCGAAGACCACCAGCGGTACGCCCTCGGCCTTGTACTGCATGGCCGCATCGTAGATGGCCAGCTTCTGCGGCTCGCCGCCCGCCTTGGGGAAGTACAGGGTGTTGCCGCCTTCCTCGCCGCCGAACATGAGGTTCTTGATGCGGATGTTGGCGAAGGTGCCGCGCACCATCACATCGTCGTTGCCGCGGCGGCTGCCGTAGCTGTTGAAGTCGGCCGGCTGCACGCCGCGCTCCTGCAGGAAGCGGCCTGCCGGTGAATCCTTCTTGATGTTGCCGGCCGGGGAGATGTGGTCGGTGGTGATCGAATCGCCGAACAGGCCCATCACCCGCGCCCCGTGCACGTCCTCGATATGGCCGACCTGCATGGTCATGCCGTCGAAGTAGGGCGGGTTCTTGATGTAGGTGGAGCTGCCATCCCATTCGTACAGGTCGCCATCGGGCGACTGGATGGTGTTCCAGCGGCTGTCGCCCTTGAACACGTCGGCGTAGTTCTGCTTGAACATCTCCGGGCCGATGGTGGCCGCGATGACATCGCCGATTTCCTTGTTGCTCGGCCAGATGTCGCGCAGGTACACCGGCTGGCCATCGCTGCCGGTGCCCAGCGGCTCGGTGGTCAGGTCGATGTCGGTGGTGCCGGCAATGGCATAGGCCACCACCAGCGGCGGGCTGGCCAGGTAGTTCATCTTCACTTCGGGGTGCACGCGGCCCTCGAAGTTGCGGTTGCCCGAGAGCACCGAGGTGACCACCAGGTCGCCACTGGCGATGGCGGCGCTCACTTCGGTGGGCAGCGGGCCGGAATTGCCGATGCAGGTGGTGCAGCCGTAGCCGACCACGTAGAAGCCGACCTTTTCCAGCTCGGTGAGCACACCGGCCTTCTCAAGGTAGTCGGTGACCACGCGCGAGCCTGGGCCGAGCGAGGTCTTCACCCACGGCTTGCGGTCCAGCCCCTTGGCCGCCGCATTGCGGGCCAGCAGGCCGGCACCGATCATCACCGCCGGATTGGAGGTGTTGGTGCAGGAGGTGATGGCGGCGATGACCACCGCGCCGTCCTTGAGCCGGTAGCGGGTGCCGTCATGCTCGACATCGGCATAGCCCTTGGCCAGCTGCTCGTTGCCGACCGCCGCGCCGCCGCCTTCGTTGACGAACGTGGCGATATCTTCGTTGCGCTTGTCGCGGTTGGTGGTCAGCCCGCCCAGGTTGTCGCGGTAGTTCTGCTTGACGTCTTCCAGCAGCACGCGGTCCTGCGGACGCTTGGGGCCGGCCAGCGACGGCTTGACCTCGCCCATGTCCAGTTCCAGCGTGGCGCTGTAGCTGGCGTGGGCGGTGTTGGCGTCGTGCCACAGGCCCTGGGCCTTGGCGTAGGCTTCCACCAGTGCGATCTGTTCCTCGCTGCGGCCGGACAGGCGCAGGTAGGTCAGCGATTCGTTGTCGATCGGGAAGATGCCGCAGGTGGCGCCGTATTCGGGGGCCATGTTGCCGATGGTGGCGCGGTCGGCCAGCGGGAGGTGCTGCAGGCCTTCACCGAAGAACTCGACGAACTTGCCCACCACGCCGTGCTTGCGCAGCATCTGGGTGACGGTGAGCACCAGGTCGGTGGCGGTGGCGCCTTCGGGCAGGCGCCCGGTGAGCTTGAAGCCGACCACCTGCGGGATCAGCATGGAGGAGGGCTGGCCCAGCATGGCCGCCTCGGCCTCGATGCCGCCCACGCCCCAGCCCAGCACGCCGATGCCATTGATCATGGTGGTGTGGCTGTCGGTGCCGAATACCGTATCGGGGTAGGCCACCTGCTTGCCGCCCTTCTCGGCGGTCATGACGACGCGGGCGAGGTTTTCCAGGTTCACCTGGTGGACGATGCCGGTGTTGGGCGGCACCACCTTGAAGTTGTCGAACGCCTTCTGGCCCCAGCGCAGGAAGCCGTAGCGCTCCTGGTTGCGCTGGAACTCGATCTTGCCGTTCAGGTCCAGCGCGTCGGGGGTGCCGAACACATCGACCTGCACCGAGTGGTCGATGACCAGTTCGGAGGGAATCTGCGGGTTGATCTGCTCCGGGCGACCGCCCAGCTTGACCACCGCATCGCGCATGGCGGCCAGGTCGACCACGCAGGGCACGCCGGTGAAGTCCTGCAGGACCACGCGGGCGGGCATGAAGGCGATTTCGATGTCCGGCTCGGCCTTGGGATCCCAGCGCGCCACCGCTTCGATGTGGTCCTTGCCGACGGTGACCCCGCCGTCCTCGTGCCGGAGCAGGTTCTCCAGCAGGATCTTCATCGAATAGGGCAGGTGGGAAATGTCGAACTGCTGTCCGAGCCTGGGCAGGCTGAAGTAGTCGTAGGTGGTGCCGCCGACGTCCAGCTGGCTGCGGGTGGAGAACGAATCGCTCATGCGGGGTGACTCCTCTTGCGGATGGCTTGCAGTGGCCCGTGGGGGCCTGCTTGCGGTTGCCGGTGTCCCGACGGCCCGGCAGTCGGCGTCAGTATGAACGATTCAGCCGGGCGGCGGTCTGCGGCAGGCTCTCAGGCTACCTATGAATATGTATCGCCGGTGTCATGGGTATGGCAGTGGAAGTATGCCCGGGGAAGTATGTATAATTTGTGCATACTTTGGAGGGCCTACCGATGGAAGCCACCGTTGCAGAACGCGGACAGATCACCTTGCCCAAGGCGGTCCGCGACGCGCTCGGCCTGACCAAGGGCACCCAGTTGAAGGTGGAGCTCGACGGCAGCCGCATCATCCTGCGCAAGAGCGTGGACGATGCCATTTCGCGTGCCCGCGGCAAGTTCGCGCTGGATGGCTTCGAGTCGGCCGAGGCGGCCGTGCTCGCCGTGCGCGACGAGGAATGAGCGCTGCATGATCGCCGTTGATTCCCCGGTCCTCATCGAGCTGCTCAGCAACGGCCCCCAGGCCGATGCGGTGGAAGCCTGCCTGCGCCAGAGCCTTGTCGGCGGCCGCGTGGTGATCTGCGGGGTGGTGCTGGCCGAGATCTGCGCCGCGCTGCGCGGCGGCGCCGAGGTGCAGGAAGCACTGGAAGAGATGGGCGTCCGCTTCAGCCCGCTGGAAGCCAAGTCGGCGCTGCGTGCCGGCGAGATGCACCGCCGCCACCGCCAGCGCGGGACCGGCAGGCGGGGCATCGACGATTTCATGGTCGGCGCGCACGCGCTGCTGCAGTGCGACGGCCTGATCACCTGGAACGACACATTTTACCGCGACTACTTCAAGGGCCTGAAGCTGATCGTGCCGCACGCCTGAGCCCGTTACTCAACCGCCGTATTCAACCGAAGTCTTTTCAAAGAATTTCCCGGGAGTTGTCATGTTGGAAGCCTACCGCCACCACGTAGCCGAGCGCGCCGCGCTTGGCATCCCGCCGCTGCCGCTGAGCGCCCAGCAGACGGCCGACGTCATTGAGCTGCTGAAGAACCCGCCGGCGGGCGAGGCCGAGTTCCTGCTCGACCTGCTCACCCACCGCGTGCCGGCCGGCGTCGATGATGCCGCCAAGGTCAAGGCCTCGTACCTGGCCGCCATTGCCTTCGGCAGCGAAACCAACGCGCTGATCCCGCGCGAGCGCGCCACCGAACTGTTGGGCACCATGCTGGGCGGCTACAACGTCGCGCCGCTGGTGCAGCTGCTGGACGATGCCGCCGTCGGCGCGATCGCCGCCACCGCGCTGAAGAACACCCTGCTGGTGTTCGATGCCTTCCACGACGTGCAGGAAAAGGCCAAGGCCGGCAATGCCAACGCCCAGGGCGTGCTGCAGAGCTGGGCCGATGCCGAGTGGTTCACCAGCCGCCCGGAAGTGCCGCAGAGCCTGACCATCACCGTGCTCAAGGTGACCGGCGAAACCAACACCGACGACCTCTCGCCGGCCCCCGATGCGACCACCCGCCCGGACATCCCGCTGCACGCCCTGGCGATGCTGAAGAACAAGCGCGATGGCATCGAGCCGGAAGAAGACGGCAAGCGCGGCCCGGTCAAGTTCATTGAATCGCTGAAGGACAAGGGCCACCTGGTGGCCTACGTGGGCGACGTGGTGGGTACCGGTTCGAGCCGCAAGTCGGCCACCAACTCGGTGCTGTGGTTCACCGGCGAAGACATTCCGTTCATTCCGAACAAGCGTTTCGGTGGCGTGTGCCTGGGTTCGAAGATCGCCCCGATCTTCTACAACACCATGGAAGACGCCGGCGCGCTGCCGATCGAGCTGGACGTGTCGCAGATGAACATGGGCGACGTGGTCGAGCTGCGTCCCTATGACGGCAAGGCCCTGAAGGATGGCCAGGTCATCGCCGAGTTCCAGGTGAAGTCCGACGTGCTGTTCGACGAAGTGCGCGCCGGTGGCCGCATTCCGCTGATCATCGGCCGTGGCCTGACCGCCAAGGCGCGCGAAGCGCTGGGCCTGGCCCCGACCAACCTGTTCCGCCTGCCGATGGACCCGCCGGATACCGGCAAGGGCTTCTCGCTGGCGCAGAAGATGGTCGGCCGCGCCTGTGGCCTGCCGGAAGGCCAGGGCATGCGCCCGGGCACCTACTGCGAACCGAAGATGACCTCGGTGGGCTCGCAGGACACCACCGGCCCGATGACCCGCGACGAGCTGAAGGACCTGGCCTGCCTGGGCTTCTCGGCCGACCTGGTGATGCAGTCGTTCTGCCACACCGCTGCCTACCCGAAGCCGGTGGACGTCAAGACCCACCACACGCTGCCGGAGTTCATCTCCACCCGTGGCGGCGTCTCGCTGCGCCCGGGCGATGGCGTGATCCACAGCTGGCTCAACCGCATGCTGCTGCCCGACACCGTCGGCACCGGCGGCGATTCGCACACCCGTTTCCCGGTGGGCATTTCGTTCCCGGCCGGCTCGGGCCTGGTTGCCTTCGCGGCGGCCACCGGCGTGATGCCGCTGGACATGCCCGAATCGGTGCTGGTGCGCTTCAAGGGCACGATGCAGCCGGGCGTGACCCTGCGTGACCTGGTCAACGCGATTCCGCTGTACGCGATCAAGTCCGGCCTGCTGACCGTGGCCAAGGCCGGCAAGAAGAACATCTTCTCCGGTCGCATCCTGGAAATCGAAGGCCTGCCGGACCTGAAGGTCGAGCAGGCGTTCGAACTGTCCGATGCCTCGGCCGAACGTTCGGCCGCCGGTTGCTCGGTGCACCTGAACAAGGAGCCGATCATCGAATACCTCACCAGCAACATCACGCTGCTGAAGTGGATGATCGCCGAGGGTTACCAGGACGCCCGTTCGCTGGCGCGCCGCATCGAGAAGATGGAAGCCTGGCTGGCCAACCCGGAGCTGCTGCAGCCGGATGCCGACGCCGAGTACGCCGCCGTCATCGAGATCGACCTGGCCGACATCCACGAGCCGATCGTGGCCTGCCCGAACGATCCGGACGACGTCAAGACGCTGTCGGACGTGGCTGGTGCGGCCATCGATGAAGTCTTCATCGGTTCGTGCATGACCAACATCGGCCACTTCCGTGCGGCTGCGAAGCTGCTGGAAGGCAAGCGCGACATCCCGACCAAGCTGTGGGTGGCCCCGCCGACCAAGATGGATGCCTCGGAGCTGACCAAGGAAGGCCATTACGGCACCTTCGGCACCGCCGGTGCACGCATGGAAATGCCGGGCTGCTCGCTGTGCATGGGCAACCAGGCACAGGTGCGCGAAGGTGCGACGGTGTTCTCGACCTCGACCCGCAACTTCCCGAACCGCCTGGGCCGCAACTCCAACGTATACCTGGGTTCGGCCGAGCTGGCCGCGATCTGCTCGCGCCTGGGTCGCATCCCGACCAAGGAAGAGTACATGGCCGACATCGGCGTGCTGGATGCCAGCAGCAAGGACATCTACCGCTACATGAACTTCGACCAGATCGAGGACTACCAGGACGTGGCCAAGACGGTTGCCGCCTGAGCCTGATCGGCTGATGTGTTGAACGAAAACCCCCGGTGAGAACCGGGGGTTTTTGTTTGTCAGCGTCGTGGATAGCGGAACGGCCAGGCGTTGGTGGCGTCGTTGCTGCGTTCGGCGCAGACGGCGCGGAAGGTTTCCACGAACGCCTGCTGCAGGCGGGTGGGGTGCCAGTCGGCGCGGGTGGTGAGGCCGATGCGGCGGCGCAGGTCGTCGCCGGCGCTGCCGATTTCGCTGAGCAGGCCCGCGCGGCGTTCGATCACGAACTGATCGCGTGACATCAGGGTGAGCCAGTCGTCTTCCAGCAGCAGGCCGCGGGTGATCAGCACCGAGCCGCATTCGATGCGCAGGCGCGGCGGTTCATGGCCATGCTGGCGGAACATGCGTTCCCAACGGGCGCGCACAGGCGCGCCGGTGGCGGCGATCACCCAGGGAAACGCCAGCAGCCGGTCGAAGTCGAGCGGGCCGCTGCCGGCCAGCGGGTGCCCGCTGCGCGCGACGATCACCGGGTCATCGTCGAACAGGCCTTCCTGCGCGACATCGCGCACGGGCAGGGTGTCGCGCATCGCACCGTTCAACAGGTCCAGGCTTCCGGCGCGAAGATCGCCCAGCAGTTCCGCGTAAGGGCCTTCGATCACATTGACCGATGCGCCCGGGTGGGCGCGGGCAAAGCGCGCCAGCACCTGTGGCAGCAGGATCGCGCGGGCAAGCGGCATCACGCCGAGCGTGACTTTGCCGCCCTGCTCGGAGCGCAGCAGGGTAACTTCGTCCAGGCCCGCTGCCAGTTCGGACAGCGCCAGCCGCACCAGCCGCAGCATGCGTGTGGCGGCCGGGGTGGTCTGCACGGTCTTGCCGTGACGCTCGGTCAACGGCGTTTCAATGGCGGTGCCCAGCTCGTGCACGGCGCGGTAGATCGCCGGCTGGGAGATGCCGGCGCGCGCTGCGGCCAGGGTGAAGCTGCCGGCGTCGTCCACCGCCACGAGCGCGCGCAGCTGCCCGAGCGTGACGCGTCGCTCAACGGCAGGCAACGCAGGCAGGCGCTGTGCACGCCGTGCCACCCGCACGCCATCGGCGATGTAACCCAGTGCGCGCTCGATGCGGGGCACCAGCAGTTCCGCTGCTTCCGTGGGTGCCATGCCGCCGGGCTGGCGGTCGAACAGGGGTGCGTCCAGTTGGCTCTCCAACCGCGCGATGGCTTGGGTCAGTGCCGGCTGGGAGAGATTCACGTGTGGCGCGGCGGCGCTGATGCCGCCGTGGTGGTGCACCGCGACCAGCGCATGCAGATGCTTCAGGTTCAGCTCGAAGGGCCGGTTCATGGATCAACTATAACCAAACCCAATGGCTGTTGCGGAAATCGATCTTGAGGGGTGGGCGCTGGCGGACAAGACTGCATCATCGTCATTGAAGGATGGATGGATGTCCCGCGTCGTCACCCGTGTCGAACGCGCCGCTGCCGGCGCACTCCAGGTCCTGGCCCAGGCAGGCGTGGCCACCGCGCATGAGTCGCAGGGCCGAAGTGGCCTGCTGCACCCGCGGCTGCGCCCGATCTACAGCGGCGCCCGCATTGCCGGCAGCGCCATCACCGTGTCGGTGCCGCCCGGCGACAACTGGATGATGCACGTGGCCATCGAGCAGCTGCGCGAAGGCGATGTGCTGGTGGTGGCGCCGACCAGCGACTGCACCGACGGCTACTTCGGCGACCTGCTGGCCACCTCCGCGCAGGTGCGTGGCTGCCTGGGGCTGGTGATCGATGCCGGCGTACGCGATGTGCGCGACCTGACCGCAATGGGCTTCCCGGTCTGGAGCCGGGCGATCCATGCGCAGGGTACGGTCAAGGAGACGCTGGGCTCGGTGAACGTGCCGGTGGTCTGCGGCGGTGCGCTGGTCCACCCCGGCGACGTGGTGATCGCCGACGATGACGGCGTGGTGATCGTGCCGCGCGCCGATGCGGTGCGGGTGGCGGCCGAATCGCAGGCGCGCGAAGCGCGCGAGGCGGAGAAGCGTGAACGCCTGGCCAAGGGCGAGCTGGGCCTGGACATCTACGCCATGCGCGAACGCCTGGCGGCCAAGGGCCTGCGCTATGAGTAAGGGTGTGCCGGCCATGTGGATGCGCGGTGGCACCTCCAAGGGCGGCTACTTCCTGGCCACCGACCTGCCGGCCGATGCGGCCGCGCGCGATGCGTTCCTGTTGCGCGCGTATGGCTCGCCGGACCCGCGCCAGATCGATGGCATGGGCGGCGCCGACCCGCTGACCTCCAAGGTCGCGGTGGTATCGCCCTCCCGCCCTCCCGCCACCCCGGCGCGGACGTGGATTACCTGTTCCTGCAGGTGTTCGTCGACCAGGCCGTGGTGAGCGATGCGCAGAACTGCGGCAACCTGCTGGCCGGGGTCGGGCCGTTCGCCCTTGAACGCGGGCTGGTGCAACCCACCGGCGAAAGCACCGATGTGCGCATCTTCATGGTGAACACCGGCAAGGTGGCCACCGCCAACGTACAGACCCCCGGCGGCCAGGTGCGCTACGACGGTTCGGCGCGGATCGACGGTGTGCCGGGCACGGCGGCGCCGATTCCGCTGACCTTTGCTGACATCGCCGGCTCCAGCTGCGGCGCGTTGCTGCCGACCGGCAACGCGGTGGATGTGATCGGGGGGATGGAGCTCACCCTGATCGACAACGGCATGCCCTGCGTGGTGCTGCGCGCCAGCGATGTAGGCGTGAGCGGGTACGAGGACCGCGCCACGCTGGATGCCGACGATGCGTTGAAGGCGCGCCTGGAGGCGATCCGCCTGCAGGCGGGGCCGTTGATGAACCTCGGCGATGTCAGCGCGCAGTCGGTGCCCAAGATGATGCTGGTGGCGGCCCCGCGCGACGGCGGCGCGATTTGCGTGCGTTCGTTCATCCCGCACCGCTGCCACGCCTCCATCGGGGTGCTGGGCGCGGTCACCGTGGCCACGGCCTGCCTGCTGCCCGGATCGCCGGCCCATGCGCTCGCGGTGGTGCCCGACGGCAGCCGCCTGCAGCTGGACATTGAACACCCCAGCGGCAGCACCGGCTGCGTGCTGGAGCGCGACGCGCACGGGCAGGTGGCCGCTGCGGCCATCCTGCGCACCGCCCGAAAGCTGTTCGACGGCGTGCTGTTCGACTGAATACGCACGACGTCTCTATTCTTGTGACCTGGGAGGGTTGTTATGACTGTTGTTGAGAAGCGGCAGGGCCGCTTCGGCGTCTTTGGCCAGTTGTGGTTCCAGGTGCTGGCCGGCACCATCATCGGCGTCGTACTGGGTTGGCTGCAGCCGGATTGGGGTTCGGCGATGAAGCCGTTCGGCGATGCCTTCATCAAGCTGATCCGCATGATGATCGGCCCGATCATCTTCGTGACGGTGGTGCACGGCATCGCCGGCATGCGCGACATGAGCAGCGTGGGCCGGCTCGCGCTGAAATCGCTGATCTATTTCGAGGTGATCACCATCCTGGCGCTGATCGTCGGGCTGGTTGCGGTCGATCTCTGGCAGCCCGGCGCCGGCATGAACATCGACCCGGCCACCATCGACATGGCCAGCATCCAGGGTTACGTGCATACCGCGCACGACCAGTCGATCGTGTCCTACATCATGGCGATCATTCCCAACACGCTGGTCAGTGCGTTCACCGAGGCGCACGTGCTGCAGGTGCTGTTCGTGGCGGTGCTGTTCGGCGTGGCGCTGGCCTCGATCGGTGAGCGCGGCGCGCCGGTGATGAAGGTGATCGAAGGCACCTCGTCGGCACTGTTCAAGATCATCGGCTACGTCATGTACTTCGCGCCGATTGGCGCGTTCGGCGCCATCGCCTTCACCGTGGGCCAGTTCGGCGCGGGGTCACTGCTGTCGCTGGGCGAGCTGATCATCGAGTTCTTCGTGGTCTGCGCGGCGTTCACGGTGTTCGTGCTCGGCGCGGTGTGCTGGTGGACCGGCGCCAGCCTGTGGCGGCTGCTGGCTTACCTGCGCGATGAAATCGTGATCGTGGCGGCCACCACCTCCACCGAAACGGTGCTGCCGCGCCTGATCGAGAAGATGAAGAAGCTGGGCTGCGAAGAAGGCGTCGTCGGCTTCGTGATTCCGGCCGGCTACTCGTTCAACCTGGATGGCACCTGCCTGTACCTGACCACGGTGGCGCTGTTCCTGGCCCAGGCGACCAACACCGAGCTGACCGTGTGGCACCAGCTGGGGCTGATCGCGGTACTGCTGCTTACGTCCAAGGGCGCCGCCGGCGTGGCCGGTGCAGCGTTCGTGGTGCTGGCAGCGACGCTGGGCACCACCGGCACCATCCCGGTGGCCAGCATCGCGCTGATCCTGGGCATCCACCGCATCCTGGCTGAAGGCCTGACCTTCGTGAACCTGGTCGGCAACGCGATTGCGGTGCTGGTGATCGCCAAGTGGGAAGGCAAGCTGGACGAGAAGGTGATGGCCGCGCAGATCGGCACCCGCCGCGCCCGCCTGCGCCACCTCGGCGTGCGCGAAGCCTGACCGACGCGCCGCGGGCTGCCCGCGGCGCCCCCCCGAATGCATTGAACCCGCTGCCCACGGCAGCGGGGAGGGAGTTTTCATGTCCATCTTCCGCCACACCCCGCTGGCGCTGCTGCTCAGCGCTGCACTGGCCGCCCCGGCCGCCGCCGAAGGCACCCTGCCCAAGGGCGTCGACCTGACCCTGGATTTTGTCGGCAACGTTGCCTCCAACCCCGTGGGCGGGGTGGAGCAGGGCACCGAAGGCTCGTACTGGATCATGGCCCAGTCGAAGTTCGACCTGGACGCGTTGTTCGGCGTGCACAACACCGACGTGGACGCGCAGTGGGCCTGGTTTGCGGGGCGCAACCTGGCGCGCGAGAAGATCGGCAACTCGATCAGCGCGCAGCAGACCTGGCGGCCGGTGGCCGGTGGCCGCCTGACCCGGCTGACCGTGCGCCACCGCTTCGACAACGGGCTGAGCATCACCGCCGGCCGTGCGCCGGTAAACAGCTACTTCAACAACTCCGCGCTCAACTGCGTGTTCATGAGCAATGCGATGTGCCTCACTCCGTATGGCGCGATCACCGACCTGGGCATCACCGCATTCCCGAACTCGTCCTGGGCCGGCATCCTGCGCTACGACGTGAATGATCGCTGGTATGTGCAGGGCGGGGCGTTCGACTACAACAACGAGCTGAACAAGGCCGGCAAGAACGGCCTGGACTTCTCGGTGGGCGAGGGCACCGGCACCATCACCGCCTATGAGGCCGGCTACCAGACCAGCTTCGCCAACGACCGGCTGCCGCGCACCTACCGCGTGGGCATGTACCGCAACACCGATGGCGGCAAGAGCTCCTACTTCGACGCCAACGGCAACTCGGCCGCGCTGACCGGCAAGCCCACGGTGATGCAGGAGGGCGCACGCGCGGGCTGGTACGCAATGGCCGACCAGACCGTGTGGCGCGGCGAGGGCAAGCGCAACCTGGCGCTGTTCGCCCGCGCCTACGTGAACACCGGCAATGAAGCGCCGGTGGACCAGTTCGCCGCGGTCGGCTTCGTCAAGACCGGCACCTTCGCCGGCCGCGACCAGGACACCTTGGCGATGTTCGTCTCCAACACCCACTTCAGCGATGAGCAGATCGCCTTCCTGCGCGACCGCCGCGCACGCAATGGCGGCAGCGGTGCGCCGAATGCCGACGAGATCATCGCCGAGCTCAGCTATGGCTGGGCGGTGCACAAGGGCATCCGGCTGATGCCCAACCTGCAGTATGTGATCAACCCCGACCCGATCTACGCGCCGACCCGTACCACCGACATTCCCGACGCGCTGATCGTCGGGCTGCGCGTGGATGTGCATTTTGCCCAGCTGTTCGGCTGGTGATTCCTCCCCCACGAGGCCCCTGATGATCATCGATTGCCACGGTCACTACACGACCGCCCCCGCCAGCCACGATGCGTTCCGCAAGGCGCAGGTGGCCCATTTCAACGACCCCTCGCTGCCGGCGCCGGTATACCCGGTGATCAGCGACGACGAACTGCGCGAGAGCGTGGAAGGCAACCAGCTGCGCCTGCTGCGCGAGCGCGGCGCGGACATGACGATCTTCTCGCCGCGCGCCAGCACCATGGCCCACCACATCGGCGATGAAGCAGTGAGCGCGGAATGGACCCGGCGCTGCAACGACCTGATCGCGCGGGTGGTGGCGCTGTACCCGGAGACCTTCATCGGCGTGTGCCAGCTGCCGCAGTCGCCCGGCGTGCCCATCGCCAACTCGATCGCCGAACTGGAGCGCTGCGTCAACGAGCTGGGCTTTGTCGGCTGCAACCTCAATCCGGACCCTTCTGGCGGCCACTGGAACGGGCTGCCGCTGACCGACCGCGCCTGGTACCCGTTCTTCGAGAAGATGGTGGAGCTGGACGTGCCGGCCATGGTGCATGTCTCGGGCAGCTGCAATGCCAATTTCCACGCCACCGGCGCGCACTACCTCAATGCCGACACCACCGCGTTCATGCAGTTCCTGCAGGGCGACCTGTTCCGTGACTTCCCGGAACTGCGCTTCATCATTCCACACGGCGGCGGCGCGGTGCCCTATCACTGGGGTCGCTTCCGTGGCCTGGCCGACATGTTGGGCAAGCCGCCGCTGAACGAGCATGTGATGAAGAATGTGTTCTTCGACACCTGCGTTTACCATCAGCCGGGTATTGACCTGCTGTTCAAGGTGATCGACATCGACAACATCCTGTTCGGCTCGGAAATGGTCGGCGCGGTGCGTGGCATCGACCCGGAAACCGGGCAGTTTTTCGACGACACCCTGCGCTATGTGGAAGCACTGGGGCTGTCGGCGGCGGATCGCAGCAAGGTGCTGTCGGGCAACGCGCGCCGGGTGTACCCGCGGCTGGATGCGCAGCTGAAGGCGAGGGGGCTGTAATGGCGGATTTCGTGAAAGATGCCGATTGGCTGGATTTCTGCCCGGACCCGAGCCGGCCGGTATTCGTGCCGCCGCCGGGCGCGGTGGATGCGCATTGCCACGTGTTCGGCCCGGGGGACCAGTTTCCGTATGCGCCTGAGCGCAAGTACACGCCCTGCGATGCGGGCAAGGCGCAATTGTTCGCGTTGCGCGACCATCTGGGCTTTGAGCGCAACGTGATCGTGCAGGCGACCTGCCACGGTGCCGACAACCGGGCCCTGGTGGATGCGCTGCGCAGTGCCGACGGCCGCGCGCGCGGCGTGGCCACGGTGCGCGATACGGTCACCGACGACGAACTGCGCGAGCTGCATGAGGCCGGTGTACGCGGGGTGCGCTTCAATTTCGTGAAGCGGCTGGTGGACCCGAAGCCGGATGCGTACTACCACGCCATCATCGAGCGGATCGCGCCGCTGGGCTGGCATGTGGTGGTGTATTTCGAGGCGGCCGACCTGGCCGAGCGTTGGGATTTCTTTACTTCGCTGCCGACCACGGTGGTGGTGGACCACATGGGCCGGCCGGACGTGACCCAGCCGGTGGACGGGCCGGAGTTCCAGCGTTTCGTACGTTTGATGCGCGAGCATCCGAACGTGTGGAGCAAGGTGAGCTGCCCGGAGCGGCTGTCGCAGTCGGGCCCACCGAATTACGACGATGTGGTGCCGTTCGCCCGGCACCTGGTGGAGCAGTTCCCGGACCGGGTGTTGTGGGGCACCGATTGGCCGCACCCGAACCTGAAGTCGCACATGCCCGATGACGGCAAGCTGGTGGACTTCATTCCACGGATTGCGGTGACCGCCGACCAGCAGCAGAAACTGCTGGTGGACAACCCTATGCGGTTGTACTGGGCGTAAGCGCGGGATCAACCCCGCGCGAGTGCCATCAGGCGTTCGGCGATCCGCTCGAGCGGGACCTGCTCGTCGGTGGCGCCGAGTTTGAAGGCGGCGCCCGGCATGCCCCAGACCACGCTGGTGGCTTCGTCCTGGACCAGGGTGGGTGCGCCGACGTTCTTCAGTTCCAGCAGGCCACGCGCGCCGTCGTCGCCCATGCCGGTGAGGATCGCGCCGATGGCGTTGGCACCGGCACTTTCGGCCACCGAACGGAACAGTACGTCCACCGCCGGCTTGTGCCGGTTCACGGCCGGGCCGTCATCCACCCGGCAGCGCCAGCGCGCACCGTCACGGATCACCCGCAGGTGCTTGCCGCCGGGTGGCAGGTAAGCGTGGCCAGGCAGCACCGCTTCGCCGTCGCTGGCTTCGCGCACGGACATCGCCGAGTGGCGGTCCAGGCGTTCGGCAAAGGCGGTGCTGAAGGTGGCGGGCAGGTGCTGGGTGAGCACCACCGCCGGGGCATCGGCCGGGAGGCCTTCGAGCACCACGCGCAGCGCCTCGGTACCGCCGGCCGAGGCGCCGATGGCGATCAGGCGGTCGGTGGTACGGAACTGGATCGACCGCGCGGGCGAGGGCGCCACGGCGTCCAGGGTGATGCGCGGGGTGATCGGGCGGGCCAGGGTGCGCACGCGCGATCGCGCCGCCATCTTGACCTTGCCGATGATCTCTTCGGCATAGCCCTGCAGGCCTCGCGCCACGTCGAACTTGGGCTTGGAGATGAAATCCACCGCGCCCAGCGCCAGCGCCTGCAGGGTGGTGTCCGCGCCGCGCTCGGTCAGCGACGAGATCATCACCACCGGCAGCGGGTGCAGGCGCATCAGGTTTTCCAGGAATGCCAGCCCGTCCATGCGCGGCATTTCCACATCCAGCGTGATCACGTCCGGGGCCAGGCGCTTGATCTTCTCGCGCGCCAGCAGCGGATCGGCCGCGGTGCCGACCACTTCGATGCCGGGGTCGCTGGCGAGGATCTCGCTCAGCATCTGCCGCACCACCGCCGAATCGTCGACGATCAAAACCCTGCAGGGTGAACCGTTGATCATTCGAACAGCTCCACGCCACCGGTGACCGGGGCCTTGGACAGGCGGGCACGCACGGCCGATTCGGTCGCGGCCACTTCAGCTTCGTGGGCGTGCGGCAGGCGCTGCACCACTACGCGGCCGGTGTCGGCGAAGAACCACACCTTGCGCGGGTGGATGCCGCACAGGTCTTCGGCCAGCACGGGAATATGTTCGGCCTGCAGGTACTGGCGCACGAACTCGGCGTTGCGGGTACCCACCGGGTTGCTGGTGAAGCCCTTGAGCACGTTGGCGCCGCCGAACACCTTGGCCTCCAGGCGCTTGCGGTGCGCACCACGCTTGAGCAGGTCGTTGATCAGCAGTTCCATGGCGTAGCTGCCGTAGCGCGCCGGGGCACCATCGCCGACGTTGCCCTCGGGCAGCAGGAAATGGTTCATGCCGCCAATCTTCAGCACCGGGTCGCGCAGGCACGCGGCCACGCACGAGCCCAGGGTGGTGGTCAGCGCGGTGTCGTCGTCCACCACCAGGTACTGGGTGGGCAGCAGCTTGGCGGCGGTGACCTTGAAGCGGCTGTCGAAGTAACGCATCACATCGTCGGGGCGGGCGGCCAGGTTCATGCCGGGGCTCCGGGCGCGCGCTTGTACAGGGTGCGACCACACGGCTGGATCAGGTCGGCGGCGTGCAGGTAGTTCTCCGAGTGGCCGGTGTAGAGCAGGCCATCGTCGCCCATGTGCTGGATCAGCCGCGACAGGATGCCGCGCTGGGTGGGCTTGTCGAAATAGATCATGACGTTGCGGCAGAACAGCGCGTCGAACGGGCCGCCCACGTCGTAGCGGGGGGCCAGCAGGTTGAGCGGGCGGAAGTCGATCAGCTCGCGCAGCGCCGGATGCACGCGGCACTGGCCTTCATTGGGGCCGCTGCCACGCTGGAAGTACCGCTTCTTGATCGCCGGGTCCAGGCCCGATACGCGGTCGATGGCATACACGCCACGGCTGGCGGTGGCCAGCACCTGGGTGTCCACATCGGTGGCGAGGATGCGCACCGGCGGCTTCAGCGTGCCGAACGCTTCGCAGGCGGTGATCGCCATGGAGTAGGGCTCTTCGCCGGTGGAGGCCGCGCACGACCACAGCTGCAGGGTGCCGTGGCCGGCACGCGCGCGCAGCTCGGTGTCGAGCTTCTCGAAATGGTGCGGTTCGCGGAAGAACGCGGTGAGGTTGGTGGTCAGCGCGTTGGTGAACGCCTGCCACTCATCGCCGCCGTGGCTTTCCAGCTGGTCCAGGTACTCCTGGAAACTGCGCAGGCCGAGCGTGCGCAGCCGGCGCGAGAGCCGGCCGTAGACCATGTCGCGCTTGGCCGGCGCCAGCGAGATGCCGACGCGCTGGTAGATCAGGTCGCAGATGCGGCGGAAGTCGCGGTCGGCGAACTCGAATTCGCGGCCGGTCGTAGATGCAGCAGAGGCAGGTGCGGTGGGCGTGGTCACGGGCGAACTCGATCAAAGGGAGAAGGCGGCGGCCGTGCGGCCGCCGCGTGCGCTCAGAACTCTTGCCAGTTGCCATCGTCGGCGGTGGTGCGCGGTGCGCGCGCCGCCGGGGCCGGCTTGCGGGCGACTGCCTTCGGCGCGGCCGCAGGCGTCACGGCGCGCTGCGGCGCCGGGGTGGCGATGCGCGCGGTGACGGCACTGACGGCGGCAGCCACCTGGTTGTCGAGGCGGAAGATCGACACCGCATCGGCCAGCTGGGTGGCCTGTTCTTCCATGGCGCGGGCGGCGGCGGTGGCTTCTTCCACCAGCGCGGCGTTCTGCTGGGTGGTTTCGTCCATCTGCACCACGGTCTGGTTGACCTGTTCGATGCCGGCCGACTGTTCCTGCGAGGCGGCCGAGATCTCGGCCATGATGTCGGTCACGCGCTGCACCGAGGCGACGATCTCACCCATGGTGGTACCGGCCTTGTGCACCAGGGCCGAGCCATCGGACACGCTGGCGACCGAATCGTCGATCAGGCCCTTGATCTCCTTGGCGGCGGCAGCAGAGCGCTGGGCCAGGGTGCGCACTTCGGAGGCGACCACGGCGAAGCCGCGGCCCTGTTCGCCGGCGCGCGCCGCTTCCACCGCGGCGTTCAGCGCCAGGATGTTGGTC
The DNA here is from genome assembly GCF_059134105.1 of Stenotrophomonas sp. FBCC-B152. Classification (NCBI taxonomy): domain Bacteria; kingdom Pseudomonadati; phylum Pseudomonadota; class Gammaproteobacteria; order Lysobacterales; family Lysobacteraceae; genus Stenotrophomonas; species Stenotrophomonas sp. FBCC-B152. Next base: position 1,480,970 of record NZ_CP101442.1, read on the forward strand.
TGGAAGGCGATGCCGTCGATCACCGAGATGATCTCGGCGATGCGCTTGGAGCTGGCTTCGATGGCGCTCATGGTGGTGACCACCTGGCCGACGACGTCGCCGCCCTGCGAGGCCACGCCGTGTGCGCCGATCGCCAGCTGGTTGGCCTGGCGGGCGTGTTCGGCGTTCTGGCGCACGGTGGAGGTCAGTTCCTCCATCGAGGCGGCGGTTTCTTCCAGGTTGGCGGCCTGCTGTTCGGTACGGCGCGACAGGTCGCTGTTGCCGGTGGCGATTTCGCCGGCGGCCAGGTTGATGTTGCCGGCCGCTTCCTGGATCTGGCCGACGATCTGGGTCAGCTGGGTCACGGTGGCGTTGGCGTCGTCGCGCATGGTGGCGAACACGCCCTGGTACTCGCCGTGCATGCGCGCGGTGAGGTCGCCTTCGGCAATGGCCGAGAGCAGCTGCGAGAGCTTGCCCAGGTTGTCGTCGCTGACCTGCATCATCGCGTTGAGGCTGGCGATCATCTGGCCGAAATCGTGGTCGAAGCGGGCCGCGTCGCCGCGCTGGGTGAAATCACCCGCTGCCGCGGCAGCGCCCAGGCGCTTGATCTCGGCGTTGATGCTGGCCAGGTTCTGCTTGACGGTGTCCACGGTGGTGCTGATGGCGGCCTTGTCGCCCGGATAGCGGGCGATGTCGGCGCTCAGGTCGCCCACGGCGTAGCGCTGCACCACGGCCAGCACGTCCTGCATGGTCTGCACGTGCGCGCCGACCAGGGTGTTGGTTTCATGCACCATCAGGCCGTATTCGCCCGGGAACGCGGATTCGTCCATGCGGAAGCTGGTCTGGCCGGCATCGTGCTGGCTGGCCATTTCACGCTGGGCGCCGATCACCGCGTGCAGCTGCTGCTGCATGCGGCCCATGCTTTCCAGCAGGCGGCCCGGTTCGTCCTGCGCCTGCGCGCCGATGCGGGTGTCGAGCTTGCCGCGCGCGATGCTGTCGGCCACGCCGGTGGCCTGGCGCAGCGGCCCGGTGATGCGGTTGCCGATCAGCCAGCTCAGGGCCAGCACCACCAGCACCAGCGCGCCGCCGGTGGCGGCCATGATGCCGGTGAAGGCCAGCGCGTCGGACTGCACATCGTCCATGTACACGCCACTGGTGACCACCCACTGCCACGGCGCATACATGCCGGCATAGGTGGACTTCTCGATCAGCTTCTCGCCCGCGCCGGGCTTGGTGGTCGAGTAATAGGTGTAGCCACCGCCGGTCTTGGCCATGTCCACCTGCTGCAGGTACAGCGGCACGCCGTCCTTGGACAGGTAGTCCTTCTGCACCTTGCCGACCCGGTCCGGGGCGAACGGGTGCATGAGCAGGGTGTAGTCGGTGGCCAGCACGTTGTAGTACGCGCTCTCGCCGTCGGCGCGCATGCTGTGCAGCGCCTGCAGTGCCGCCGCCTTGGCCGCCTCTTCGGTGAGTTCGCCGGTACCGGCCAGTCGCTTGTAGTGATCCAGGATGCCGTAGGTCAGTTCGACTTGGGTCTTGAGGGCATCCTTGCGGGTCTCGGCCAGGTCCAGGTACTGGATGCGCGCGGCGATGATGGCCAGGGCGACCACGCCGATGGCGATCAGGGCGGTAAGCAGGTTCAACTTGCCGCGCACGGACAGGTTGGAGAAGCGACTGGAAAGATTCATGGGCGGGGGGGCCTTCTCTAGCGGGGGCGTACAGCGCAAGCCGACGTCGACGAACGTGTCGAGGCAATGGAGTTATCGGCAGAAACCGGCGCCGATTTAGCGGCGCGAGCTGAGCGCATTCAGCTTCAGACATGAAAAGGCCCCGATGCCGGAGCATCGGGGCCTGTGTGTTTCACCGCTGCGCGGATGCGCGGGGCGGCTTAGAACTCCTGCCAGTCACCCTCGGCGACCTCGGCAGCGACCGCACGGCTGGCCGGCTTGCGCGCCGGTGCCGGCGCGGCGGCCGGGCGGCTGACCGCACGCGGTGCCGGTGCGAACACCGGTGCGGCGGGCGCCACTTCCTGCTCATCCAGGCGGAAGATCGACACGGCATCGCTGAGGTGGCCGGCCTGTTCTTCCATCGAGCGGGCGGCGGCGGTGGCTTCTTCCACCAGCGCGGCGTTCTGCTGGGTGGTTTCGTCCATCTGCACGACGGTCTGGTTGACCTGTTCGATGCCGGCCGACTGTTCCTGCGAGGCCGCCGAGATCTCGGCCATGATGTCGGTCACGCGCTGCACCGAGGCGACGATCTCGCCCATGGTGGCCCCGGCCTTGTGCACCAGCGCCGAACCGTCGTTGACCTTGCCGACCGAGTCGTCGATCAGGCCCTTGATTTCCTTGGCGGCACCGGCCGAACGCTGGGCCAGGGTGCGCACTTCGGAGGCGACCACGGCGAAGCCGCGGCCCTGTTCACCGGCACGTGCGGCTTCCACCGCGGCGTTCAGCGCCAGGATGTTGGTCTGGAACGCGATGCCGTCGATCACCGAGATGATCTCGGCGATCTTCTTGGACGAGGTCTGGATCGCGCTCATGGTGGTCACCACCTGGCCGACCACGTCACCGCCCTGCGAGGCGACGGTGTGCGCGCCGATGGCCAGCTGGTTGGCCTGGCGGGCGTGTTCGGCGTTCTGGCGCACGGTGGAGGTCAGTTCCTCCATCGAGGCGGCGGTTTCTTCCAGGTTGGCCGCCTGCTGTTCGGTACGGCGCGACAGGTCGCTGTTGCCGGTGGCGATTTCGCTGGCGGCCGAGCTGATGGCCTGGCTGGACTGCTTGATGCGGGTAACGATGCCGCTGAGCTGTTCGGCGGTGGCGTTGGCGTCATCGCGCATGGTGGCGAACACGCCTTCGAACTCGCCGTGCATGCGCACGGTCAGGTCGCCCTGCGACAGTGCGGTGAGCAGGCCGGAGATCTGTTCGATGCTGGAGGCGTTGGCGTCGAGCAGGCCGTTGATCTGCTGGGCCAGCTGCAGGAAGAAACCATCCTTGCCTTCGGCGCTGATGCGGCCGGACAGGTCGCCGGCGGCGGCCTGGGCGATGACGCGCGCTACTTCGGCTTCGACCAGCGCTTCGGGGGTACGGTCACGCCATTCGACCACGTGGCCGACGCTCTCGCCTTCTTCGTTGCGGATGGTGGAGACGACCTGGGCGAACTGGGCATCGCCGAACTGCATGGCGCGGCGGGCCACGCCGTGCTGCTTGAGGTTGGCCAGCAGGCTGGCGTCCATCTCGCCGCGGTGCTCGAGCACGGTCAGCGGGCGGCCGACCAGCGAAACGGAGGCGTCGAAGTCCGGCAGGTTGCGGCGCAGGTCGTCCTGGTACTGGGACAGGGTCTGTTCCAGCGCGCGGTTGGCGTAGACGATGTTGAGGTTGTTGTCGGTCAGGTACACGCCGGTGGAGCTGTAATCCAGCGCGGTACGGATGCGCAGGTTTTCGCGTGCCACGGCCTGTTCGGTTTCGGTGCGGTCGCGCAGGTCGCGCTGCATGCGCTGCATGGCCTGCATCAGGTCGCCGACTTCATCCTTGCGGGTGACGTCGATATGGCCGTCCAGCTTGCCGCCGGCCACTTCATTGGCCACCGACACGGCGCCGCGGACGCTGCCGACCAGCGAGCGGGCGAACAGGTACACCAGCACCAGGCCCATGGCGGCGCCGCCGAGCAGGGCGATGATGGTCAGGGTGGCGGAGGTGGCGTAGGTGGATTCAGCCTCTTCGCGCGAGGCGCGGGCAAGGCGGTTGTCTTCGGCGATCAGGGTTTCAAGGGCAGTGGCGGCCTTGAGGTGCTTGGTGCGGGTTTCACCAACGAAGGTATCGATGGCATCGTCCGGCAGGTCCAGCTCCAGCATTTCGGTGACCGAATCGTAGGAGGCCAGCGAATCGGTCCAATCCTTGGCGAAGGCGTCGAACAGCTTCTTCTGCTGCGGGCTGTCGATCAGGGCGGGGTACTTCTTGATCGAGGCGTCGATCTTGGTGCGCAGGTCGGCGGCGCGGGTCTTGGCTTCGGCCTTGACGTCGTCGCTGGCGCGGATCAGGCCCTGGTAGGCCGAGTTGCGGTATTCACCGAGCATGCCACGCATTTCGCCGGCCATGCGGATGCTTTCCATCCGGTTGCCGGCCAGTTCGGTGGTCACGTTGTTGAGGGAGTGCAGGCCGCGGTAGGCGACCACGCCCTGCAGCAGCATCACCAGCAGGATTACACCGAAAGTCAGCATCAACTTCGGCATCAGTTTGAGGTTGTTGATCCATTGCATGGTGGTGCACTCTCCGGTGGCAGACGCGTCCGGGCGTGGCGCCCGGTTGCAGCGGCCACGCCGGCCTGTGCCGGCGTGGCGGGGCGTGGGGCGATTACTTGATGTTGGCCAGCTTCAGGCCAGCCGGCGAGCTGACTTCGATTTCAGCGCGCGAGGCGTCGCGGGCGATCTTGCCGATCACGCAGACGGTCTTGCCTTCCAGGGTTTCCAGCGGGAAGCTGAACTTGCCGCGGTTCTCGCCGGCGATGCGGGCCGAGAAGGTGTGGCGCGGGAAGGCGCCGCCCATGTACAGGAAGGTCGGCTGGCCTTCGGAACCTTCGGCGTAGCGGGCCTTTTCGACCTTGCCGCAGACCATGCCATCCTTGCCAACGGCGCGCGCGGCCAGCTCCGGCGGGATCATTTCAGCCGACTGGGCGAAAGCGGACGAGGCGGACGTGGCGAGGACAGCGACCGAAAGCAGTGCAAGCAGGGACTTCATCGGGAGATTCTCCGGGGGATATGGATAAGTGGTCCGGGGCGTGGCGGGGCCGCGCGTCCGGTTCCTGAATCCAGCTATCGGCCAGTTGCGACACAACTTAAGGACTTTGTTGAACGAAAGTCGTTCCGGTCTGTCGCAGGGGCCGGATCAGGCGGCAGCGTCTTCGACAACGGCCGGCTGGCCCATGTCGGCGCTGTCGAGCAGGGTTTCGATATCGAGCAGGATCAGCATGCGATCGTCCTGGGTGCCGATGCCGGAGATGAAGCGGGTATCGACGGCGGCGCCGAACTCGGGGGTGGGGCGGATCTGGTCGGCGTTGAGCGGGATCACGTCGGAGACGCTGTCCACGACGATGCCGACCACGCGGTTGTCGACGTTGAGGACGATCATGACGGTGAAGGCGTCGTAGCGTGCTTCATCCAGGCGCAGCTTGAGGCGCAGGTCGATGACGGGAACGATGGTGCCGCGCAGGTTGATCACGCCCTTGATGTAATCGGGGGCATCGGGCACGCGGGTGACGGAGTCGTAACCGCGGATTTCCTGCACCTTGAGGATGTCCACGCCGTAGTGCTCGGCGCCGAGGGTGAAGCTGAGGTACTCGCCACCGCTGCTGGCGGCGTTGGGGTTGCTGTCGTTCATGGAAGGAATCCTGGGTCGGGCGTGGCGGTCGGAAAACCGGGGCGTCACGCTGGATATCGGCCTGGGATGTCGCGACTTTAGAGGCGCAGGGCGTAGAGCAAGAGCGTCTGGTCTGCGGGTGTCCCTGGCTTGGGCTGGCGGGGGTGGGTTGGCGGGACACGCCGCAAGTACGTCCGTGTAGGCTCGTTCGCGCCATCCATGGCGCTCTACGGTCCCGCCAACCCACCCCCGCCAACCCTTTGACGCTGTGTCGGTGCACACAGGAAAAGCGGTAGGTACCAACCGTTGGTTGGTACCGCTCTTGCTCTCTTTGAGGCGCCGGCCGAGGGTCGGCGGGTTGGTGGCGGTAGGTTTGCGGGGGTGTGAGCGGCATGGATGCCGCGACCAAGCCCTCATGGATGGGTTTACGGCGCCCCCCGCGGGCCTACCGCCACCGGCCCGGAAGCGATCAGCTCACCGCGGCTCTTGCTGTTGCTGTTGCCTCAGCTACTCGCCGTTCTTGCGGGCGCTGCGTTGGCGGTCGATGCGGAAGATGTAGCGCTGGATGGCGCTGTCGCCGCCGCGCGGGAGGCCATCGAAACGCATGCCGATGCGCTTCATCTCCACACCGCTGGGCAGCTTGACCGCCAGCTGGTTGCAGACGATCAGCGAGATCTGCAGCGGGCCGCTTTCGGGCATGTCCAGGCGGGCGTCGTAACGCTTCTGGATGCTGAAGACGTTGCAGTCCACCGGCACGGTCACGGCCAGGCCGCCGCCGCTGATGTCCACCACGCGCAGGTGCAGGGCTTCGCTGCGGTCTTCGTTGATCGGGAACAGCAGGTGAGGGGAGTCGGTGAACGGGGTTTCCAGCCGATAGAGTTCGCGGCGCTGCAGGTGCACCAGTTCGGTCGGGAAGGGCACGCGGAAGGCGACGTGGCGGTGGCCGCCGGTGCGTTCCAGGTGGTCCAGGCGGAAGCGGACCATCACCCGGTCCAGCTGCGCGAAGCAGAGAAGGTGGCCGGCGTCTTCGGCGGCGCGGTTGGCCGGCTCGGACGGGCTGCCGTCGAGCAGCAGCCAGTCGTCGTCCTCGTCCAGTTCCAGGATCGCGGTCGGGAACGACTGGTCGCGACCGCCCAGGTGCGCGTTGATCAGCGAGCGCTGGTCGATCAGCGCCTGCAGCAGCTGGCGGATCTGCCGGGGGTTGCGGACCAGGTAACGATCGTCCGTGCCGTCTTCGTGGGCGGCATGGGATGCGTCATGGGGGTCAAGGCTGCCTTCGGACATGGACTCTGCTGCGTTGGGCGGGTACGGATATCGTGCGATATCAGGTCTCTGTCCGTTTATCGGCAGCAGTTCACAATAATGTAGGGCCAATGTGTGTAGCGGTGCGATCGCCGAAAAAAACCACCCCGCCGGAGCGGGGTGGTGTCAGGGGCGGACGGTGGCGAGGATCAGAACTCCTGCCAGTCGCCTTCGTTGGCCAGTACCGGCTCGCGCACCGCCGCGCGACGGACCGGGGCGGCCGGTGCACGCGGGCGGGCCGGGGCGGCGTGGCGCGCTGCCGGTGCGGCGGCGACGACCGGGGCGGCCTGGCCCTCGAGCTTGAACAGCGACACCGCATCGGTGAGGTGGCCGGCCTGTTCTTCCATCGAACGGGCCGCCGCCGTGGCTTCCTCCACCAGCGCCGCGTTCTGCTGGGTGGTTTCGTCCATCTGCATCACGGTCTGGTTGACCTGCTCGATGCCGGCCGACTGCTCCTGCGAGGCCGCCGAGATCTCGGCCATGATGTCGGTCACGCGCTGGACCGAGGCGACGATTTCGCCCATGGTCGCACCGGCCTGGTTGACCAGCGCCGAGCCTTCGGCGACCTTGCCGACCGACTCGTCGATCAGGCCCTTGATCTCCTTGGCCGCGCTGGCCGAACGCTGGGCCAGGGTGCGCACTTCGGAGGCGACCACGGCGAAGCCACGGCCCTGTTCACCCGCGCGGGCCGCTTCGACGGCCGCGTTCAGGGCCAGGATGTTGGTCTGGAAGGCGATGCCGTCGATGACGGTGATGATGTCGGCGATGCGGCGCGAGGACGCGTCGATCTCGTGCATGGTGCTGACCACCTTGCCGACCACTTCACCCCCCTGCGAAGCCACCGAGTGCGCGCCGATGGCCAGCTGGTTGGCCTGGCGGGCATGTTCGGCGTTCTGGCGCACGGTGGAGGTCAGTTCCTCCATCGAGGCGGCGGTTTCTTCCAGGTTGGCGGCCTGCTGTTCGGTGCGGCGCGACAGGTCGTTGTTGCCCGATGCGATTTCGCCGGCGGCGGTGCTGATGCTGCCCGAGGCGTGCTGGATGCGGCTGACGATCTGGGTCAGCTGGGCCACGGTGGTGTTGGCATCGTCGCGCATGCTGGCGAACACGCCGTGGAACTGGCCCTGCATGCGCGCGGTAAGGTCGCCGTTGGCGATGGCCTGCAGCAGGTGCGACAGCTGCGACAGGTTGCCGTCGGCCACTTCCATCATCGTGTTGAGGTGCTCGATCATGACCCGGAAGTCGTGGTCGAAGCGCAGTGCGTCGCCGCGCTGGCTGAAGTCGCCGGCGGCCGCGGCCTGGGCCAGGCTCTGGATCTGGGTGTTGATCGCCAGCAGGCTGGCCTTTGCCGCGTCCATCGATTCGTGCAGGATCGCGCGGGTGCCGGGCAGGCGGCGCGCGTTCTGCGACAGGTCGCCGGCCGCGTACTGGTTGAGCACGTTGATGGCGTCCTTGATCGAATCCAGGTGCTCGAAGATCACCGTGTTCACGCCCACGGCCAGCTGGCCGTACACACCCGGGAAGTCTTCCGGGATGCGGTGGCTGATGTCCGGGCCGGCGTGCATTTCCACCATCTGCTGGGTTTCGCTGGAGAAGCGGCGCAGCATCAGGGTCATGTCGCGGGTGGCCGCCAGCATGCGGCCGGCTTCATCGGCGGTGGTGCTGGAGGCGATGTTCACCGACAGGTCGCCGCGGGCCACCGACTGGATGGCGTGCATGGCCTGGCGGATCGGGCCGGTGATGGCGCGCGAAATCACCACGCCCATGGCAATGGCCAGCAGCGAGAGCAGGCCGATGGTGACCAGGATGGCCACCACGCTGGTGCGGTGGGTGGCGTTGGCGTCGGCGATCTTGGCCTGCATCAGGTTGCTGCTGAAGGCGCCGAGTTCCTTGAGGTCGTCGAACATCTTGCGGCGCGCCGGGCGCGACTTCTCATCGGAGATCTGCTGGGCCAGCACGCCATCGGCGGCGGCCACGGCTGTACGCATTTCGGCATTGGCGGCGAAGTAGACCTCCAGGTCGGCGGCGACCTTCTTGTACAGCGCCTTCTCCTGGTCACCGGCCGGCAGCGCGGCGTAGGCCTGCAGCTCGTCGCGCACGGCCTTGGCCGTGGTGTCCATGCGCTTGTTGTAGTCGGCCACCTTGTCGGCCTGGTCCAGCATGGTCAGCTGGGCCAGTTCGAAGGTGCGGAATTCACCGAGCTGCGCGCGCACTTCGCCCAGGTGCTGGACGGAGGGAATGTCATTGCTCGCCATTTCGGCGAGTTCGGCATTCACGCTGTTCAGGCGCACCAGGGCAAACACGCCCAGCGCGATCGTCATCAGGGTGGTGAGGGCAAACCCGACCGCGAGCTTGCGGCTGATGGGCAGATCATGGAACCACTTCATGCGGGAAACTCCGGGCAGGGCGGGGGCGCACAGCCGTGGGGTGCTGGGCGAAAGGTCGAAGCAGCAAGGCGGTGGGGCGTCAGGCGGGCAATGAACGTCTCATCGCTATTGCGGATAACGGCGGCGCATGGCGGTTTCTTGAGTGCGCGATGTCACATTTTTTCGCGGCCCACGCAGCGGCGCGGATTCCGGCCGATGGTTGCGAAAGCAAGCAATACCAATGGTTTCGCCATGCGGTGGCGAATGGGTCACCGATACGCGACCGTATCGGCCCCGACCGACATCACGGTTTGCAACCAGGCGTTCATGGCGCCGGAACGAAGAGCATCCACGCAGGGCGTGGATCTACGCATTCGGTTACATCGGTCGCGCAGGGCGCAAAGGCGTCGCGCCCGTTTTTGACGTTGATTACGTGATCGTCCTGCGCACGTAACAGTTCGTAGGTCCACGCCCTGCGTGGACACCGCGCGCAGCGCGGCCCAAGCGTCCGAAGCCGACGCGCGAACGGTTGCCACAACGGGTCCAACGTTTAGAGCGAACCGAAGCCGCCCATCATGCGTGCAGAACAAAAAACGCCCCCGTCATCAAGCGGGGGCGTTTCGAGCGGGCAGGGCCCGTGGCGCTTACGCCGCCTGCGGCACCCGCAGCGAACGCACCAGGCCGCCGATATCCACGATCAACGCAACGCGGCCGTCGCCCAGGATGGTCGCACCGGACACACCGCTGATACGCCGGTAGTTGTTCTCGATGTTCTTGACCACCACCTGCTGCTGGCCGACCAGTTCGTCCACTTCCAGCGCGATCTTCTGGCCATCGCCTTCCACCACCACCACCAGCGAATCATCGTGGGTGCGGCGGCCGAAGCCGTAGTACTCGCTCAGCGACAGGATCGGCAGGTATTCACCGCGCACGCGCAGCACACGGCCTTCGCCGGCCATCGAACGCACGTCTTCCGGCTGCGGCTGCAGTGCTTCCAGCACATATGCCAGCGGCAGGATCACGGTTTCGCCCGCCACCGCCACGGTCATGCCGTCGAGGATGGCCAGGGTCAGCGGCAGGCGGATCAGCACGCGGGTGCCATTGCCGGCCCTGCTTTCCAGCTGCACTTCGCCACCCAGCGCCTGGATGTTGCGGCGGACCACGTCCATGCCCACGCCACGACCGGACAGATCCGTGACGGCATCGGCGGTGGAGAACCCGGGCTGGAAGATCAGGTCCCAGACCTGCGCATCGGTGGGGTTGTCGGGCACGGCCAAGCCGCGTTCGAGGGCCTTGGCCAGGATCTTGTCGCGGTTCAGGCCGCGGCCGTCGTCGCTGACTTCGATCACGATATGGCCGCCCTGGTGCGATGCGGCCAGGGTAATCGTGCCGGTTTCGTCCTTGCCGGCGTCGCGGCGGACGTCGGGCATTTCCAGGCCGTGGTCGATCGAGTTGCGGACCAGGTGGACCAGCGGATCGGCGATCTTTTCGATCAGGCCCTTGTCCAGCTCGGTGCCTTCGCCAATGGTGCGCAGGCGCACGTGCTTGCCCAGGCGCGAGGAGAGGTCGCGGACCAGTCGCGGGAAGCGGCGGAACACCGCGTCCACCGGCAGCATGCGCACGCCGATCACCGCTTCCTGCAGGTCGCGGGTGTTGCGTTCCAGCAGGTCCAGGCCAGCAAACAGCTGTTCGGCATGCACCGGGTCCAGCGCGTGCGAGACCTGCTTGAGCATGGCCTGGGTGATGACCAGTTCGCCGACCAGGTTGATCAGCGCGTCGACCTTTTCCACGGCGACGCGGATGGAGGTTTCTGCTTCGCTGGTGGCCGCAGGTGCGGCTGCTGCCGCAGGTGCTGCCGGTGCGGCGGCCACGGCTGCGGCAGGCGCGGCGGCTGCCGGGGCGCTGGTGGCCAGGCTCGGCGGTGCGGCCGGACGGATGTCCAGTTCGCAGTCGTCCACGACCCAGGCGAAGGTGTCTTCGATCTTGCTGCGCGGCACCTTGCCGACCAGGCCCAGGTCCCACGCCAGGTGGGCTTCGAGCGGGTCGAGCTGGTCGAAGCCGGGCAAACGGTCCAGTCGCGCGGCCACCTGCAGCGAACCCAGGTGTTCCAGTTCGCGGATGATGCGCAGCGGATCGTTGCCGCTCATGAACAGCGACGGCGCCGGTACGAAACCGATCTGCCACGCTTCGGGGGTGTCATCGACCTTGGCGGCAACCGGCGCGGCGGCGCTCGGCGCCTGGCCGGACAGCACCGCTTCCAGGCGTGCCTTGACCGCGGCCACGGCCTGCGGATCGGCCGGCTGGCCGTGTTCCGCTTCGCGCAGCAGGGCGCGCAGCACGTCCACCGAGGACAGCATGGCATCCACGGCCGCCGCTTCCAGCGCGCGCTTGCCGGCGCGCAGTTCGTCCAGCAGCGTTTCGAGTACGTGGGTCAGCGCGGCGATGGCGTCGAAGCCGAAGGTGCCGGCGCCGCCCTTGATGGAGTGCGCAGCGCGGAACACCGAGTTGATGATTTCCGGATCCTGCTGGCCCGATTCAAGTGCCAGCAGGCCCGCTTCCATCGCGTCCAGGCCCTCGCGGCTTTCCTCGAAGAAGGTGGCGTGGAAGCGTTGCAGGTCCATGCTCATGGGCGTTCGGGTCCGGTTACCAAAGGGGGAGGGGAAGGCGGGTGGGGATCAGCCCAGGACTTTCTGGACGGTCGCGACCAGCTGTTCCGGGTTGAACGGCTTGACCAGCCAGCCGGTGGCACCGGCCGCCTTGCCTTCGGACTTCTTGTCGGCAGCCGATTCGGTGGTGAGCATCAGCATCGGGGTGAACTTGTAGTCCGGCAGCTGGCGCAGCTCGCGGATCAGCGAGATGCCGTCCATGTTCGGCATGTTCACGTCGGTCACCACCGCGTTGAAGCGCTGGCCCTTGGCCCGACCCAGTGCGACGGCGCCGTCTTCGGCTTCCTCGACGGAAAAGCCGGCCGAGGTGAGGGCGAAGGAAACCATCTGGCGCATTGACGCCGAATCGTCCACCACCAAGATACGTGCGCTCATGCCGCGTTCTCCACAGATTTCAGGTTGTCATGGGTTGCGTCCAGGCCCAGGGCCTGGGTGACACCGAGCAGGCGCGCGGCATCGCGGAAGGTGGCCGTGCAGCCGTCGAACGCGGTCGGGTGGCCGGCCTGGCGGCGGGCCTCGACGAACGCGCACAGGACCTGCACCGACGCGGTATGGATACGGCCCACCTGGCTGGCATCCAGCGTCAGGTCGCCGCCCTGGTCCACCAAGGGGGCCAGGCGTGTTTTGAGCTCGGTGCTGGTCTCGATTCCGAGATCATCACCCAGGGCCACAGTGCTCATCGTTGCTCCGGACAAACGGTTCCGAGGTCTATAACGGCGTATTTCTGGAAACCTTTAGGGCGGGGGTTGTTCCGAAGCCGCCGGGCATCCCGCGGACACGCATGGCGTGTCCCTACGCCGCCGTAGCGACACGCCATGCGTGTCCCACGTAGCCACGGACACATCCAATCAATTCAACAACTGCGTGGCATCCAGCAGGATCATCGGCTGGGCGGTTACCCGCGCCACGCCACGGAACAGATCGTTGGAGATCTGGCAGATGCGCGCGGTGTCGGGCGGTTCGATCTGCGAATCGGTGAGGTTGGCCACGTCTTCCACGGCCGATACGCGCAGGCCCATGGTTTCGCCGTCCTCTTCCAGCACCACGATGCGGGTGTTGGCGTCGTCGCGGGCGGGGCCGGTGCCCAGGTGGATGCCCAGGTCCATCACCGGCACCACCTGGCCGCGCAGGTTCATGATGCCCAGCATGGCCGACGGAGTGCCGCGCAGCGGCAGCAGCGGTACCGGCAGCACCACCTCCTGCACCTTCAACAGCTCCAGCGCGTAGGCCTGTGGGCCGCAGCGAAGGCGCAGCCAGCGCGAGGTGCGCTCGCTGGCGCGGCGGTCACCACGGGGGCTGGAGGCGGGGTTGCGGGCCTGTGCCTGCAGTTCCTGCCAGCTGCTCGGGCGACCAGAGGAGGCGGGAGCGGGAGCGGGAGGCGCCGGGCGCGGTGCGGCCACGGGTGCCGGCGGCGGTGCAGCACGTGCGACCGGTGCGGGGACGGCGGCCGGGACCGCCGCGCGCACAGGAGCGGCCACGGCCACCGGCAGGGTGTCGTGGAGCGCTTCGGCCGGCAGGTCGTCCCAGCTGGGGCGCGAGGCGTCCGGCGTCGCGGCGACCTCGACCGGGCCCAGGGCCGGGTCGTTGAGCAGTTCGTCCAGCAACGCAAGGTTGGCCGGTGCGCCGGGTGAGGTGGGCGTTTCGAACGCCGGCGCAGCCGCGACGGGGCCCAGCGCTGGGTCGTTGAGCAGCTCGTCCAGCAGCGCCAGCGCGGCAGGCGCGCCCGGCGAGGTGGGCGTATCGAACACCGCAGCCGCAGGAGCAGCCTCCACCACGGGCCCCAGCGCCGGATCGTTCATCAACTCGTCCAGCAGCGCCATGGCGGCCGGTGCGCCCGGTGAGGTCGGGGTGTCGAAGGCGGGTGCGTCGTTGTCAGCGGTGAATTCCGCGCGGATCGCTTCGGCCACGTCGCTGGCGTCTTCGGTGTCGGCGATCGCCACGGCAGTCACGGGCACGGCATCGCCGAGCAGTTCCTCGAGATAGTCGTCGAGTACGCCGGTGCTGTTCATGCCGCGCGCTCCATCTGCAGCGCGTCGTCGGCCAGGATCCATTCCAGCGCACGCCGGTACGCGGCCAGGCCACGGCCGGGGTAGTCATCGGAGGTCGCCGGCACGGTCAGGCTGGCGGCGTTGCAGATGCGGGTATCCACCGGGATCGCGTCTTCCCAGACGCGGTGGCCGTGGCGGTCCTGCATCTGCTTGAGCGTTTCGTTGCCGGCGCGGGTGCGGCGGTCGAACAGGGTGGGCAGGATCGACATCGGCAGCGGACGGCGGCGCGAACGCTCGACCATCTCGCCGGTACGCACCATGCCATCCAGGCCGTGCAGGGCCAGCGGCTCGGCCTGGGTCGGAATGATCAGGCGGTCGGCCGCAGCCAATGCGTTGATCATCAGCAGGCCCAGGGTGGGCGCGCAGTCGAGCAGGATGTAGTCGTGCTGGCCCTGGTGGCGCGCCATCGCGTGCTGCAGGGCCAGGCCGAGGCCGGGCTGGTTGGCGCTGCGCCGTTCCAGCGTGGCCAGCGCGGCCTGCGCGCAGATGAAGTCCAGCCCGGGCACCTGGCTGTGGTGGGCCAGGCTGCCCAGTTCGGCCGGCGGGGTGCCGAACAGCTCCAGCACGCCGGCCGGCGGCGGATCCAGCGGCACGCCGAAGGCGCGGGTCAGCGAGGAATGCGGATCGAGGTCGATCAGCAGCACGCGGTGGCCCAGGGCGGCCAGGCCGCGGCCGAGCGCGAGGGTGGTGGTGGTCTTGCCCACGCCGCCCTTCTGGTTGGCGATTGCCCAGATACGCATCGGCTTACTCCTTCATTGCGGGGGGAACGGCGGCGCCAACGCGGCTGCCGGCCGGCACCGGTGGCAGCTGCACCGGCGCGAGGGGGGAAACGGGGGAGGGCGTGGCCGGTGCCGGCGCGGTGCCGGTTTCGGCGGTGAGCTGCGGGCCCAGCGGGTCCACGCCCTGCGCGGTGTCGGCCAGGATGATGACCATCACCCGGCGGTTGCGGTTGCGGCCCTGCACGCTGGTGTTGTCTTCGCGCGGGCGGAACTGGCCGTAGCCGACCATCGCCAGCCGCGCCGGCTGCACGCCCTGGTCGGCGAACAGGTGCACCACGCTGGCCGCACGCGCGGCCGACAGTTCCCAGTTGGACGGGAACAGCGCGGTGGCGATCGGCACGTCATCGGTGTGGCCTTCCACGCGCACGCCGTTGGGCGCGTCGTGCAGCACTTGCGCCAGCGAGGACAGGGTGTCGCGTGCGTGCACGTCGAGCGTGGCCGAGCCGGTGGTGAACAGGATGTCGCTGTTGATCTCCACTTCGATCCACAGCTCGGTGCGGCGCACGGTGATCATGCCGCGGTCGATCAGCGGTGCCAGCGTAGCGGTCAGGCGGTCGGCGATGCTGTTGAGCTGGCGCTCGGCGGCCTGCAGCTGTTGCTGGTTGTGCACCGATACCGGCATGCGCATCTGCGAGGCCATCGCCGGCAGCAGGGTGGGGTCGTTGCTGGGCGACGGTGCGGAAGGGCCGACGCGGTTGCCGGCCTTGATCACCGACGGGCTGTCCCAACCGCCGCCCTGCACCTGCTGGTTGCCGACCTGCACCGGGTTGATGGTGCGCGGCGCGCCGCCGAATGCAGTGGTCAGCGCGTCGGCCATGACCCGGTACTTGCCTTCGTTGAGCGAGGAGATGGCGTACATGACCACGAAGAAGGCAAGCAGCAGCGTCATGAGGTCGGCGTAGGGAATCGCCCAGGCCTCATGGTTGGCATGCTCTTCGTGGGCTTTGCGGCGGGCCATGTCAGTGCAGGAACCCCGACAGGTTGGTCTCGATGTTGCGCGGGTTCTCGCCCTGGGCAATCGAGATCAGGCCTTCGATGATCATTTCGCGGTCGCGGCTGTTGTGGTGGATCACGCTCTTGAGCTTGGCCGACACCGGCAGGAACAGCAGGTTGGCCGAGGCGATGCCGTAGATGGTGGCGGTGAACGCGGCGGCGATGCCGTGGCCGAGCTTGCTGGGGTCGGCCAGGTTCTTCATCACCGCGATCAGGCCCAGCACGGCGCCGATGATGCCCAGCGTAGGCGCGTAGATGCCCATGCCTTCGAACACCTTGGACGCGGCCAGGTCCTGGCTTTCTTGGCTGCCCAGTTCGATTTCCATCATGTGCCGGATGGTTTCCGGCTCCACGCCGTCCACCAGCAGCTGCAGGCCCTTGCGCAGGAACGGGTCGTCCTGGGCATCGACCTGGGCTTCCAGGCCGAGCAGGCCCTGGCGGCGGGCGATGTTGCTCCATTCCACGATCTGGCGGATCAGCTCGGCGCGGTCGCTGGCCGGCGGGCGCACGACCCAGCGCACGATCTTGAAGGCGTGCTTGAACACGGCCGGCGAGGTGTGCAGCAGGATGGCGGCGAGGGTACCGACGATGACGATCACGAAGGCGGCAGGGGACCACAGCGAGGCCAGCCCGGCACCCTTGAGGATGCTGCCGCCGACCAGCGAGGCCAGGGCGAGGAAAAGTCCAATGAGGCTGAGTCTGTCCATTTGTCCGATATCGGCTTGCGTGGGGGGTACTTGAGTTGCGGGGCTATCGGGGGTTCAGCCACGCAGGGCGTGGCTCTACGCGGGGGGGGCC
This sequence comes from Stenotrophomonas sp. FBCC-B152, assembly GCF_059134105.1. Classification (NCBI taxonomy): domain Bacteria; kingdom Pseudomonadati; phylum Pseudomonadota; class Gammaproteobacteria; order Lysobacterales; family Lysobacteraceae; genus Stenotrophomonas; species Stenotrophomonas sp. FBCC-B152. The sequence continues at coordinate 1,497,249 of NZ_CP101442.1, forward strand.
TTGGCGATTCGGTGCCCTGGTTCAATCGTGGGGGGTGCGCAGGCCGTCCACGTCGAGGATGAGGGACATGCGGCCGTCGCCGATCAGGGTGGCGCCGGCGTAGCCGCGCAGGCCGCGCAGGGCCTTGGGCAGCGGCTTGATCACCACTTCCTCGCGGCCACGCACCTGGTCCACCACCAGCCCGAAGCGTGCTTCACCGGCCTGCAGCACCACGATGGTGAGCAGCGGGGAGGGCGCCGGATCCACGTCCAGCCAGTGGCGCAGGTCCACCAGCGGCAGGGTGTGGGTCTTGCGGTCGAGCACGGCGCGGCCGTCGAACCAGCCCAGCGAGGTGTTGGGTGCGTGCAGCACTTCCATCACACGCGCCAGCGGCAGCGCGTAGACATCCTCGCCGGCCTGCACCAGCAGGGTCGGCAGGATCGCCAGGGTGAGCGGCACGCGGATCATGAAGCGGCTGCCACGGCCAAGTTCGGACTGGATCTGGATCTGGCCGCTGAGTTCGCGGATGCGCGACTGCACCACGTCCATGCCCACGCCACGGCCGGAGATATCCGTGACTTCCTGCTTGGTCGAGAAACCGGGCAGGAACACCAGGTGCAGGCATTCCTCGCTGGTCAGGCGGGCGGCGGCTTCGGGATCGATCAGGCCCTTTTCGCGTGCCTTGGCACGCAGGCGTTCGGGATCGATGCCGGCGCCGTCATCCTGCACTTCAATGCTGACGTAGTCGCCTTCCTGCTGTGCGGACAGGCGCACGTTGCCGCTGCGGCTCTTGCCCTGGGCTTCGCGCAGCTCCGGCATTTCAATGCCGTGGTCGATCGCGTTGCGCACCAGGTGCACCAGCGGGTCGGCCAGGGCCTCGACCAGGTTGCGGTCCAGTTCGGTTTCCGCGCCGATCAGTTCCAGCTCCACTTCCTTCTTCAGGTTGCGGGCCACGTCGCGGGCGACCTTGGGGAAGCGCGAGAACACCTTGCCGACCGGCTGCATGCGGGTGCGCATCACCGCCGACTGCAGGCGTGCGGTGGCGATGTCCAGGGTGGACACGGCGCGGTCCAGTTCTTCGTCGTGCAGGCGCGCGCGCAGGGTCTTGAGCCGGTTGCGCGACAGCACCAGTTCGCCGATCAGGTTGACGATGGCATCCAGGCGCTTGGTATCCACGCGCACGGTGTGCTCGGCTTCGGCCACCGGCTTGTTGGCGGCCGGCTTGGCCGGTGCCGGAGCGGCGACCGGGCGCGGTGCGATGGCCGGGGCGGGTGCGGGGGCAGCCACTGGCTGCGCGCCGGGGGCGGCGCCGCCATGCAGCTGGTCGAGCAGCGCTTCGAATTCATCTTCGCCGATCAGGCCGTCGTCTTTCTTTTTCGTCACGGCGGTCGGTGCCGCGCCGCCGTGCAGCGTATCCAGCAGGGCCTCGAACTCATCGTCGGTGATCAGCTCGCCGCTGGAGGCGGCGGCCGCCGCGACCGGGGCCGGCGTGGCCGGTCCGTTGACGTCGAACTGCGCGATCAGCTCCGGCGGGGCATAGCCCGGCTCGGTGCCGGCGGCCACCGAATCGAGCATGGACTGCAGGTAATCCAGCGATTGCTGGCCGGCGTCGAAGTGGTGGGCCTGCAGCACGGCCTGGCCCGAACGGGCCATGCCCAGGGTTTCTTCGGCGGCGTGGCACAGCTCGACCATGGCCTGGATGCCCAGGAAGCCGGCACCGCCCTTGAGCGTGTGGAACCCGCGGAACACCGCGTTGAGCTGGTCGCTGTCCTGGGGCGACTGCTCCAGCGACACCAGCTGTTCGCCGAGGCGATCCAGGATCTCCTGGGCCTCGAGGATGAAGTCTGCAGCAATGTCGTCTGGAACAGCACTCATGGTTTCAAAGCCCCAAATCGGAAAGCAGGTCGTCGGCGTCCACCTGCGACACCTGATGGCGGTCCAGGCCGCTCACGGCCGGACCGGCCAGGCCGTTGTCGCGCTTGTGGGTGCTGTCGTCCGGCGGCGGCAGGCCGAGCGCGCCGAAGCCTTCGTGCACGCGGCGCACGATGCCCACCACGCGGCGGATGATCTGCCCGGTGAGATCCTGGTAGCTCTGGGTGAGCGCGATCTCGGTGAGGTTGTGGCGGATGCGGTCCAGCTGCTGGTCCTGGTCCGGGCTCAGCCCGTTGGCGCGCAGCTGCTCGGTGAGCGCGCGGCATTCCTCGGCCAGGTCCAGGGTGCGGTGGGTGGCCTGTTCGGTCATCGCCACCACGTGGTCCAGGCGCGCGCAGGCATCGTCCAGCTCGCCGGCTTCGCTGGGCAGGGTGGGCAGTTCGCCCAGCGCCTGGCCCAGCTCGCGGGCGAGCCGGTTCAGCCCGGCCATCATCGGCTGGGTGCGCAGCGCGGCCAGGGCGTCGATTTCCCGGCGCCAACCGGCTTCGTCACCGCTTTCCAGCGCGGCCAGGGCATCCTGCAGGCGCTGCACCAGCGCCGATTTGTCGCGAAGGGTTTCCATCAGGCGCTGGCCGCCAGGCGCTCGAAGATCTTGCCGAGCTTCTCTTCCAGGGTCGCAGCCGTGAACGGCTTGATGATGTAGCCGTTCACGCCGGACTGGGCGGCTTCGATGATCTGCTCACGCTTGGCTTCTGCGGTGACCATCAGCACAGGCAGGGTCTTGAGCTTGGCGTCGGCGCGGATCGCCTTGAGCAGGTCGATACCGGTCATGACCGGCATGTTCCAGTCGGTGACCACGAAATCGAACGGCTGGCTCTGCAGCAGGGCCAGCGCGGCATGCCCGTCCTCGGCTTCGGCCGTATTGGTGAAGCCCAGATCGCCCAGCAGGTTCTTGACGATACGACGCATGGTCGAGAAGTCGTCGACGATCAGGATACGCATGTTCTTGTTCAAAGCACTTTCCTCGGTATCAAGTGTTCTCGAGGCCGGCGTCGGCCGCCTCGAAGATCTTCAGTCGGCCACGCAGGCGCAGCACTGCCTGGCCATGGATCTGGCAGACGCGCGACTCGCTGACGCCGAGCACCGCGCCGATCTCTTTCAGGTTCAGTTCCTGCTCGTAGTACAGCGACAGCACCAGCTGTTCGCGTTCGGGCAGCAGGCCGATCGCATTGCCCAGTTCGCGGCCGAACTCACCGCGCTCCAGCACCTGCTGCGGGGTCGGGCCGCCCTGGGCGACGGTATCCAGCTCGCCCTGGTCTTCGATCCGCGATTCCAGGCTCAGCACCTGGCCACGCGCGGCGTCTTCCATCAGGCGCAGGTAATCGGGCAGCGGCATGTCCATCGCGGCGGCCACTTCGGTGGCGCTGGCGGCACGGCCGGTGCTCTGCTCCAGCCGGCGGATGGTAGAGGCGGCGTCACGGGCACGGCGGTGCACCGAACGCGGCACCCAGTCGCCCCGGCGGATCTCGTCGATCATCGAGCCGCGGATGCGGATCGAAGCATAGGTTTCGAACGAGGCGCCCTGGTCGGCGTCGTAGCTGCGCGAGGCCTCGATCAGGCCCATCATGCCGGCCTGGATCAGGTCGTCGACTTCAACGCTGGCCGGCAGGCGTGCGGCCAGGTGGTGGGCGATGCGCCGGACCAGGTCCGAGTGCTGGGCAATGCACTCGTTGGCTGCGGCGCGCTGCACCTCTTTGTATTGTGCGGCGCCTTTCATGCGGTCACCCCGCGTTGCTTGAGGATGCGTTCCAGGAAGAATTCAACGCCGCCGCGCGGCTCGGTCGGGGCCTGCCAGCGCGCGGTGCGGCGGGCGATCTCGGCGATCGCCTGCGCCGACGGGCTGGACGGGTAGGCCTTCACCACCGGCTGCTGGCGCTGCACCGACAGGCGCAGCCAGTCGTCCTGCGGCACGCAGCCCAGGTAGTTCAGCGAGACATCGGCCAGGAACTTGTCGCAGACCCGGCTCAGCTTTTCATACAGCACGCGGCCTTCGTTGGGGTCGCGCACCATGTTGGCCACCACCTGGATGCGGTCCACGCCACGTTCGCGCGAGAGCACCTTGATCAGGGCATAGGCGTCGGTGATCGAGGCCGGCTCGTCGCAGACCACCACCACGGTGTCCTGGGCGGCCTGGCAGAAGGTGAGCACGCCGTCGGTGATGCCGGCGGCGGTGTCGACCACCATGAAGTCCAGGTCGCGTTCCAGTTCGGAGAACACGTTGACCAGGCCCACGTGTTCGGCCGGCTGCAGTTCGGCCATGTGGCGGCGGCCGGACGCGGCCGGCACCACCAGCACGCCGCCGGGGCCTTCCAGGATCACTTCATCCAGCGTGCAGCGCCCGGCGACCAGGTCGGCCAGGGTCAGCTTGGGCTGCAGGCCCAGGATCACATCGATGTTGGCCAGGCCCAGGTCGGCATCCAGCAGCAGCGTGCGCTTGCCCATGTCGGCCAGCGCCACGGCCAGGTTGGCCGACACGTTGGTCTTGCCCACGCCGCCCTTGCCGCCGGTGACGGCGATGGTGCGGACCGGGCCCAGCGGCTGGCTGCGGGTGGCCGACAACGGGAAGGTCCTGGTCAGGTTTTCATACTCACGCGACGGCATGGTTCAACTCCGGGTTGCAGGGCATATCGGCCGCGCGGCGCAAATCTTCAAGGCGAAGTACAAGATTGGCAGCACTGGCCCGGTGCAGGTCTTCGGGAACGTCCTGGCCATCGGTGACCCAGGTGATCGGCAGGCGGTGGTCGACGGCCACCGACAGGGCGGTGCCGAAGCGGCCGGTCTCGTCCAGCTTGCTCAGCACCACGCCCTGCGGGTTGGCGCCGCTGAAGCGGCGGACCACCTCGTCCATGTCGCCGAAGCTGGTGTTGGCCGGCAGCACCAGCAGGGTGCGGATCTGCGGCGCGGCGCGCAGCCACTGCAGCTGGGCGGCCAGGGCGCGGTCACGCGGGCCCAGGCCGGCGGTGTCGATCAGCACCAGCTTGTAGTCCTTCAGGCGCTCCAGCAGCTGGGCCAGGTCGCTGCCGCTGTTGGCTTCATGCACGGCGATGCCAAGCTGGCGGCCGAAGCCGTACAGCTGCTCGCGGGCGCCGATGCGGGCGGTATCGGTGGTGACCAGGGCCACGTCGCGGGCGGCGTGGGCTTCGGCGAAGCGCGACGCGAGCTTGGCGATGGTGGTGGTCTTGCCGGCACCGGTGGGGCCGACCAGGGCGATCACGCCGCCGGCCTCGAGCGGGTCGACCGGGGCGATCGGCAGCTTCTTGGACAGCAGGCCCAGCATCAGGCCGCGGCCGCGGTGGGCTTCGGTGTCCAGCGGGATCTGCAGGGCCACGTCGCGGCAGATGCCGGCGTCGAAGCCGTATTCGTCCATCAGGTCCAGCGCGGCGGCACGCACCGCCGAACCGCGCAGGCGCTCGTCGGTGAAGCGGTTCATTTCGCGCTCGATGACGGTGCGCATGCCGGCCACTTCATGGCGCAGCTGGCGCAGTTCCTCGTCGTCGCGGACCAAGGTCACCGGGGCGGCGACGGCAGCCACCGGGGCGGTGATGACCTCGGCGGGCACCGTCGGTTCGTTGGCGGCCTGCAGCGACGGCTCGACCGGGGCAGCAACCGTCATCGCAGCGACCGGCGCGGCGAAGTCCTCCACAGCCACCGGAGCGGGTGCGGCAAACACCGCCGAATCGTCGATCTGGATGGCCGGGCTGGCGGCGGCCGGGACCACCGGCACGGTTTCCCACAGCGGGGCGGCCGGGGTTTCGAGCGGAGCGCGCTGCATCTGCTGCGCCGGCATCTGCGGCAGCTGCGGCGGCACGCTGGTGCGGCCGGCCGGGGCGTGCATCTCAAACAGCGGTGCTTCGTCCAGCGGCGGGTCGATGATGAAGCGGGCGCGGTTGGCCGGGGCCGGCGCAGCGGCGCGGACCGGTGCTTCCACTGCCACCGGCGCGGCTTCGGCGACCGGCGCAGTCACGGCGCGTTCGGCGGCGGCAGCCTGTTCGACATTGAACGGGGCGAAGATCTGTTCCGGCAGCGGGTTGGCCGGCTGCACGTTGGCACGGGCCAGGGTGGCGGCAAAGCCGCTGCTGCCCGGCGGCGGCACGATTTCGTTGGCGCTGTCCAGGGTGCGGCCGGTGGCGCCCACGGCGGCGCGGGCCAGGGCGGCCACGGCCGAGGTGGTGGCCGCCACCGGTTCCGGCGCGGTGGCCGGTGCCTTGCGGCGGGTCACGGCGGCGATCACCGCATCGGCGGCATTGCGCGGGCGCGGGGCCGGCGGCGGCGGGGCCACGTCCTTGCGCGCCGCTTCCAGTGCACGCTGCACCGCGCCTTCGTCATAGTTCGCCGCGGCCACGATTTCCACGCCTTCCTCGATCCGGCGATTGGACAGGATCACGGCATCCGGACCGTGTTCCTTGCGCACCAGGTTCATGGCAGAGCGCATATCGGGAGCGACGAAGCGTTTGATTTTCATGCTGTGGTACCGGGACTGGGGCGGCTGGGGGGTGGAAGGGAAGCGCTGGTTGTCGGTGGTCTGCACGGTCCGGGGTTCCCTTCTTGTCCTGCTGCGGTGATTGCGAAATGGGGGTGTCTGTTTTCTGACGCGTTGCTGTCGGAGTTCCGGCTCAGCTGATCGTGCCGACCAGCTTCAACCGCTTGTCCTCGGGTACCTCGCTGTAGGCCAGCACGGACAGCGACGGAACGCTGTGGCGTACCAGCCGGGCCAGCGCGGCACGTACCGGACCGGGTACCAACACCACCGCAGGCTCGTTCTTCGCTTCCTGCTTGCTGACACATTCGGCCAGGCTCTGGTGCAGTCGCTCAGCGAGTCCGGGTTCCAGCGCGGCGCCGTTCCCTTGGGTGGACTCCTGCAAGACGCGTTCCAGTTGCGGGTTGAGGGTGAACACCGGCAGCTCGGCGGACATGCCGGCGATCTCCTGGACGATGAAACGGCCCAGCGCGTTGCGCACGGCGGCGGTGAGCACGCCGGGGTCCTGGCTCATCGGCGCGTTCTCGACCAGCGATTCGGCGATCTTGCGCAGCTGGCGCACCGGGATCCGTTCGATCAACAGGTTCTGCAGCACCCGCACCACCACCGACAGCGGCAGCGCCTTGGGGGTGAGGTCTTCAACCAGCTTGGGCGCGCTCTTGGCCAGGTTGGCCAGCAACTGCTGAACTTCCTCGTGGCCCAGCAGTTCCGGGGCGTGTTCGCGGATCAGGTGCGAGAGGTGGGTGGCGACCACGGTGGCCGGGTCGACCACGGTGTAGCCCATCGATTCGGCGTGCGCCCGCTGGTGTGGCTGGATCCAGGTGGCATCCAGCCCGAACGCGGGGTCCTTGCCGGCAATGCCTTCCAGCGCGCCGAGCGCGCTGCCCGGGTCCAGCGCCAGTTCGCGGTCGGGGTGGATCTCGGCGGTGGCCACCGGCACGCCATGGATGAGCAGCCGGTAGGCGCTGGCGCCCAGTTCCAGGTTGTCGCGGATGTGCACCGACGGGATCAGGAAGCCGATGTCGTGGGTGAGCTTGCGGCGCACGCCCTTGATGCGCGCCATCAGTTCGCCGCCCTGGTTCTTGTCCACCAGCGGAATCAGCCGGTAGCCCACTTCCAGGCCGAGCGGATCGACCGGGCGCAGTTCGTCCCAGGTCAGTTCGGCGGTGGGCGAGGGGCTGCTGGCGCCGGGCAGGCCCAGCGCATTGGTCGGGCCGGCGGCCGGCGCGGCGGCGGCGCGTTCGGCGGCCACGCTCTTCTTCCACAGCCTCCAGGCGATGAAGCCGAGGATCGCCGACAGCGTCAAGAAGGCGACGTTGGGCATGCCCGGGACCAGGCCGACCAGTCCCAGGATCGCCGCGGCGATGGTCAGTGCGCGGTGCTGGCCGAACACCTGGCCCATCATGGCCTGGGCCATGTCCTGTGAACGCGAGGCGCGGGTGACCAGCATGGCCACCGCCGAAGACACCAGCAGCGCCGGCAGCTGCGCCACCAGGCCGTCACCGATCGACAGCAGGGTGTAGGTAGCCGCCGCTTCGCCGAACGGCATGCCGTGCTGGAGCACGCCGACCGCCAGGCCGCCGATCATGTTGATGAACAGGATCAGGATGCCGGCGATGGCATCGCCGCGGATGAACTTGCTGGCACCGTCCATGGCGCCGTAGAAGTCGGCTTCCTCGCGGACTTCTTCACGGCGCAGCTTGGCTTCCTCACGCGTCAGCAAACCGGCGTTGAGGTCGGCGTCGATCGCCATCTGCTTGCCGGGCATGGCGTCCAGGATGAAGCGCGCGGTCACTTCGGACACGCGGCCGGCGCCCTTGGTGATCACCACGAAGTTGATGATGGTCAGGATCGCGAAGACCACGATGCCCACGGCGTAGTTGCCGCCGATCACGAATTCGCCGAACGCGGCGATCACCTTGCCGGCCGCCTCATGGCCGTTCTGGCCGTTGAGCAGGATCACGCGGGTGGAGGCCACGTTCAGCGCCAGCCGCAGCATGGTGGTGATCAGCAGCACGATCGGGAAGATGGTGAAATCCAGCGGGCGCTTCACGTACACCACCGCCAGCAGCACCATCAGCGAGATGGCGATGTTGAAGGTGAACAGCGCGTCCAGCACCGGGGCGGCCAGCGGCACCACCACCATGGCCAGCAGGGCCAGCACGATCAGCGGGGCGCCAAGACCCTGGCGGATCATGTCCAGGGCGCGGCGGGTGTTCATGCCGGCGGGCTGGGCGCTCATGCGCGGCCTCCCTTGCCGAACTCATCCACGTCGATGCTGGGCGCGGCCGGCATCGGGCCACCCCGCCAGGTACGCAGCTGGTAGACGTAGGACAGCACCTGGGCAACGGCCGAATACAGTCTCACGGGAATTTCCTTTCCAAGTTGACCTTCCCGATACAAGGCGCGTGCCAAAGGCGGGGCCGAGACGATGGCGACCTTGTTGCCGTCGGCCACCTGGCGGATGCGCAGGGCGGTTTCGTCCACGCCCAGGGCCACCACGGTGGGGGCGCCCATCTTGCCGCCGTCGTATTTGAGGGCCACGGCGTAGTGGGTGGGGTTGACCACCACCACGTCGGCGGTGGGCACCGCTTCCATCATCCGGCGGTTGGACATCTGCTGCTGCAGCTGGCGGATGCGGCCCTTCACTTCCGGGCTGCCCTCGCTTTCCTTCATTTCCCGGCGCAGCTCTTCGCGGGTCATCTTCAGCTTGCGCATCCAGTTCCAGCGCTGGTACGGGGCATCGATGGCGGCCAGCAGCATCATGGCCCCGCCGGTGGCCAGCATCAGCTTCAGGGTGAAGCCCAAGCCGTGGACCATGGCCGCTTCCAGCGGCTGGTGGACCAGGTCGCGCAGCCCGCGGATGCCGTGCCATACCACCAGCCCGGCGGCGGTGCCGACGAACACGATGCGCAGCAGGGATTTGGTGAATTCGCCGATGGCCTCGGCGCCATACAGGCGCTTCATGCCGGCCATCGGGCTGAGCCGGCTGAACTGCGGCATCAGCGATTTGTTCGACCAGCGCAGCCCGCCCATGGCCACCGGGGCCAGGAAGCTGGCCAGCAGGCAGACCAGCAGCAGCGGCCACAGGGCCAGCATCAGCTGCAGGAACAGGTGCCCGAAATGGTTGAACAACCCCAGCGGCTCGAAGCGCAGGCCCGGTTCCGGGGTCAGGGCCAGCTTCATCCAGTCCTTGGCGCTGCTGGCCATGCCGCCGGAAAACGCCATCAGCGCCAGCACCGAGGCGCCGAACACGGCGGCGGTGGCCAGCTCGCGCGAACGCGGGATGTTGCCCTGTTCACGGGCGTCGCGCAGGCGTTTTTCGGTAGGTTGTTCGGTTTTTTCGCCGGCTTGTTCTTCGTCGGACATCGGGAGCAGGGCACCGCGGGGATTACCCGGGGTGGTGCAAGAACCGTTCCGTTACAGGCGCCAGCCGGTAGAGCCACGCCCTGCGTGGCTGCGTGTGCGGCTAATCCAGGAAATGCCCGCCCTGCGAGGCTTTGTGGTCCTGGGATACCACCATCCTGGGGCGCGGCAGGTCGTGCAGCTGCAGGAAGCGTTCGGCGTCGACCGGGCGGCCGAGCAGGTAGCCCTGCAGGAAGTCACAGCCCAGCCGCTCCAGGCAGGAACGCTGGCCAGCGGTTTCCACGCCTTCGGCCACGATGTCCATGTCCAGCGCATGCCCCAGCGCCACGATGGCCGAGACGATCACCACGTCTTCGGAGCTGTTTTCCAGGTCGCGTACGAAGGCATGGTCGATCTTGATCTCGGTGGCCGGCAGGCGCTTGAGGTACAGCAGGCTGGAATAACCGGTGCCGAAATCGTCGATGGAAATGCCCACGCCCAGCCGCGCCAGTGCCTGCAGCAGGCGCAGGCTGGTTTCGGTATCGCGCATCACCGCACTTTCGGTGATCTCCAGCACCAGCCGCCTCCGCTCCACCCGGTGCAGTTTCAGCGCATCGCTGATCTCGTTGAGCAGGTTCGGGGAGCCGAACTGCAGCGGCGAGAGGTTCACCGATACCGACCAGCCGTCATGGCCGGCATCGTGCCAGCGCCGCAGCTGGCGGCAGGCTTCGTTGAGCACCCACCGCCCGATCTCGTGGATCACGCCGCTGCGCTCGGCCAGGCGGATGAAGCGATCCGGCGGTATCAGGCCGTGCTCGGGGTGGTTCCAGCGGATCAACGCCTCGGCACCGCAGACCTGGTGGGTGCTCACCCGCACCTTGGGCTGGTAGTGCAGGAACAGCTGGTTGGCCTGGATCGCGCGGCGCAGGTCGGCCAACAGCCGGAACTGCTGTTCAGCGCTGTCGCTCATCCACTCGGCGAACACCACGAACGCGTTGCGTCCGGCCTCCTTGGCCTGGTACATCGCCGCGTCGGCATACCCCATCAACTGGCGTTCGGTGGTGGCGTGGTCGGGGCAGATGGCGATGCCGATGCTGGCGGTGACCTGCAGCTCATGCCCGGGCAACAGGTTGCCGGTACCCACGGCCTGGATGATGCGGCCGGCCAGGGTGGACACGTCCTCGTCGTTGTCGATGCCCACCACCAGCACGAATTCGTCGCCGCCCAGGCGCGCCATCACATCGGCGGCGCGCAACAGCTGGCGGGTGCGCGTGGCCACGGCGACCAGCAGGGCATCGCCGGTCTGGTGGCCGTAGGCATCGTTGACCTGCTTGAAGCCGTCCAGGTCCATGAACATCACCGCGAAGCGCCCGCCGCGCTGTTCGGCATCCACCAGGGCCTGTTCGATGCGCTGCTGCAGCAGCAGGCGGTTGGGCAGGTGGGTCAGCGGATCATGCAGTGCGGCCTGGCTGAGCTCGGCGTGCGCATCGTCCAGCGAACTGCGCAAGTGCTGGTTGCGCAGGCGCAGCAGCTGCGCCTGCTGGCGCTGGTCCAGCCAGGACACCAGCAGCACCACGGCCAAGATGGCGATGGTGAGCACCATCACCAGCGCGGCCAACCACTGGGTCTGCAGGCCGGTGCCGGCGGCGGCGCCACAGATGCTGTCGGCCGGGAACCGTGCCGCGGCCATGCCGGTGTAGTGCATGCCGACGATGGCCGCGCCCAGCACCACCGCCGGTGCCACGCGATGTTGCAGCCGGGTTTCGTTGTGGCGCAGGCGGAAGGCAACGTACAGCGCGACCCACGATGCGGCCACCGCGATGATCAGCGACAGCGTGAACCAGCCCGGATGGTATTCGATGCCGGGGCGCATGAGCATGGCGGCCATGCCCAGGTAATGCATGGTTGCGATGCCACTGCCCATCAGCAACGCGCCCAGCGCCAGCCGCGAATGCGGCAGCGTGGCGCGTGAGACCAGCCACAGCGCGAAGATCGAGGAGGCCATCGCGGCCAACAACGACACGGCGGTCAGTTCAAGGTCGTAGCCCAGTGGGATGGGCAGCTTGAAGGCCAGCATGCCGATGAAGTGCATGGACCAGATACCCAGGCCCATGGCGCAGCCGCCGCCCAGCAGCCACAGCACGCTGATCCTGGGCGAGGGCGCGGTGGTGACCCGGTTGGCCATGTCCAGCGCAGTGAAGGACGCCATGATGGCGACCAGCAGCGAAACCACGACCAACCATGGGGTGTAGCTGCCGACGAGCATCATGACTCTCCCTGGCGTACACAGCTGCAATCTAAAAAGACTGGACCGCGCTTCTGCGCGGACTGCTCAGGCACGTTCCCCCTGCCGTAAGCGCATGGTAACGACACAGGTGGGGGCGAAAGCAAGCGCAAATCTGGCCAAATTTCATGCGGCCATCACGTGACCGTCACCCGTTCTGCATACGGGCGCGTACGCGAAAGGGCCGGCGCTAGCGGGTAAGGCCGTCGGCGGCCTGGAACGCGGCGTCGAACAGGCGCTGCACCGGGGGACCCATTTCACCGGCCAGCACGGTGAGCAGGAACAGGCCCAGCAGCAGGGCAACCGGCAGGCCCAGCTGGATCGGATTGAGGGCGGGTGCAGCACGCGCCAGTACGCCGAACGCCAGGTTCACCGCCAGCATGGCGACGGTGATCGGCAGCGACAGCGTCAACGCACCGCGCAGCACCTGCAGCAGGAAGGTGGGCGCGGCGCTGATGAACGCATCGATGTCGGGCAGCGACGCGCCGATCGGCACCGCCTTGTAGCTGTCCATCACCAGTGAGATCAGCGCGAGATGCCCGTTGGCGGCAAAGAACAGCAGGCCGAACAGAAGATAGAACCACTGACCAATCACGCCCGAGGTGCCGCCGCGCATGGGATCGCTCATCTGCGCGAAGGCCAGGCCGGTACCCTGCGAGACCAGTTCACCGGCCATGGCGCCGGCTTCGAACACCAGCCGCAGCAGGAAGCCGATGGACACGCCGATGGCCAGTTCGCGCGCGATGCTGAGCACGGTGGCGGCATCAAACCCGGTCCACGCCGGGACCGGCGGCAGCATCGGCGACAACGCGATGGCCAGTGCGCCGGAGAGCATCACGCGCACCCGGTTCGGCACCGCGCGGCTGCCGACCAGCGGCATGGCCATGATCATGGCGCCGATGCGCAGCATGGTCCACAGCACGGTGCCGATCATGCCGAAGGCATTGAGCCCATCGGCGGCCATCTGGGTTGCCGAATCCATCGCGCGGCTACCCGATCAGGTGCGGTATGCGCTGGAACAGCAGCGTGGTGTACTCGACCAGGTGGCCGATCAGCAGGCTGCCCAGCGCGAACAACACGGCGGTGAGCGCGGCGGCCTTGGCCACGAAGGCGATGGTGGGTTCGTTGAGCTGGGTGGCCGCCTGCACCACGCCGACCACCACACCGACGATCAGCACGGTCAACAGCAGCGGGCCGGCCACCCACAGCACGGTGATCAGGCCACCGCGCAGTTCGGTCAGGGCAAGTTCGGGCGTCATGGCGACCTCAGACGGCGTTGAAGCTGGCGGCGAGCGTGCCGACCACCAGCACCCAGCCGTCGACCAGCACGAACAGCAGGATCTTGAAGGGCGCCGAGACCAGCATCGGCGAGAGCATCATCATGCCCATCGACATCAGCACGCTGGCCACGACCAGGTCGATGATCACGAACGGGATGAAGATCAGGAAGCCGATCTCAAAGGCGGTCTTCAGTTCGCTGGTGACGAACGAGGCGACCAGCACCGGGAACGGAATGGCATCGGGGCTGGCGTAGGTGCCATGCCCGGCCATGCCGGCGAAGGTCATCAGGTCGGTTTCGCGGATCTGGGCCAGCATGAAGGCGCGCAGCGGCTGGGTGGTCAGGGTCCAGGCGGTCTGGAAATCGATCTCGCCGTTGAGGTAGGGCGCCATGCCGCTGCCCCAGGCCTTCTGCCATACCGGCAGCATCACCATGGCGGTCAGGAACAGGGCCAGGCCGAGCAGCACCTGGTTGGACGGGGTCTGGCCGGTACCCAGTGCCTGGCGCAGCAGGCCGAGCACGATGATGATGCGGGTGAAGGCAGTGAGCACCAGCAGCATCGACGGGATCAGGGTGATCGCGGTCATCAGCAGCAGGGTCTGCAGCGGCAGGCTGACCGGCTGGCCGCCGATCTTGCCGACATTCACGTCCGGCAGCGCGGGGCTGCCGGGCAGGCCGGGCGCGGCCATGGCCAGCGCGGGCAACGCGCACAGCAGCAGGGTCAGCAGCAACGGCAGGTAACGGGTCCAGGATGCACGGGGGCCACGCATGATCATTTTTCCTTGCGCAGCCGCTGTTGCAGGAGCTGGGCGAAATTCGGCAGGTTCTTGAAATCCGGCAGGCGCGCCGGTTCCGGGGTGGGCAGCGGTTCGGGCAGGCGGTGCAGGGTGTTGATGCCACCGGCGGTGACGCCGAGCAGCAGCTGTTCGCCGTTGATGTCGACGACGACGACGCGTTCCTTGGCACCCACGTTGAGGCTGGCCACCACGCGCAGGCCGTCGGCGGGCTTGAAGCCGCTGCCGGGCATGCGCTTGAGCACCCAGCCCAGGCCGACGATCAACGCCAGCACGGCCAGCAGTGCGAGCACGGCGCCGAACATGCTGGGGGCCGCGGCGGCGTGCTGGCCAACCTTGGCCGCCGGTGCACCGGCGGCAATGAGTGCCAGGGAAATCAACGCAGTCTCCGGATCCGTTCGCTGGGGCTGACGACGTCGGTCAGGCGCACGCCGAAGCGGTCGTTGATGACCACGACTTCGCCGTGGGCGATGAGGGTGCCGTTGACGAACACGTCGAGCGATTCGCCGGCGCCACGTTCCAGCTCGACCACCGAGCCCTGGTTGAGCTGCAGCAGGTTTCGGATCGGCAGGCGGGCGCGACCGACTTCCAGCGACAGGGTGACCGGTACGTCGAGGATCACGTCGAGGTTCAGATCCGGGCCGCCGCCAGTCTCGTCGGAGTGCAGGGTGGTGAACTGCGCCGGTGCCGGTTCGTTGGTTTCGATGTCGTCGTTCATTGCGGGTCTTCCTGGATAACGGGAGCGCGCGGGCGGGTGCCCGGGGGGTGGGTGGCGGTGATCTTGACGGCGTTCATGCCGTTGGCGACGCCGAACTGGCCGGTGAACACGGGAATGTTCTCCACGCACAGGGGCACCTGCGGGGGCAGGTCGATGGGCAGGATGTCGCCGATCTTCAGCTGGGTCAGGTCACGCAGGCTCATGCGCTTGGTGGCCAGCACGCTGGAGAGGGTGACTTCGGCGATGTTGAGCTGTTCGCGCAGCATGGTGCCCCAGCTTTCGTCGCGGTCGTTGCGGTCGCTCTGGATGCCGGCGTCGAGCAGTTCGCGGATCGGTTCGAGCATCGAGTAAGGCAACGTGACGTGGATGTCGCCGCCACCGCCGTCGAGTTCGACATGCAGGCGGCAGACCACGACGTATTCGCGCGGGGTGACGATGTTGGCGAAGTGGGGGTTGATCTCGGAGTTGATGTATTCAAGCTCGACATCCATCACCGGCGCCCAGGCTTCGCGCAGGTCGGCGAAGGTCTGCTTGAGCAGGAGGTGGATGACGCGCATTTCGGTGGCGGTGAATTCGCGGCCTTCGATGCGGGTGGGGTAGCGCCCGTCGCCGCCGAAGAAGTTGTCGACGATGGCGAACACGAGGGTGGGCTCGAAGACGATCAGGCCGGTGCCGCGCAGGGGCTTGAAGCGGATCAGGTTGAGGTTGGTCGGTACATACAGGGAGTGCATGTAGTCGTTGAACTTGATCAACTCGATGCCGCGCACGGACAGTTCGGCGGAGCGGCGGATCAGGTTGAACAGGCCGATGCGCCAGAGGCGGGCGAAGCGTTCGTTGACCATCTCCAGGGTCGGCATGCGGCCCCGGATGATGCGGTCCTGGCTGGCAAAATCGTAGTTGCGCGCTTCGCCGGGGGCGATGGCGTCGACTTCGGTTTCGACGGCGCCGGAATCGACGCCATGCAGCAGGGCATCGATTTCGTCCTGGGAAAGCAGGTCATTCATGGGATGCCCTTACTGGGTGACGAAGCTGGTGAACAGCAGTTCGTCGACGCCCTTGTTGCCGGTTTCGGCTTTGAGCAGTTTCTGCACTTCGGCCAGGGAGTCGGCCTGCAGGCGTTCTTTGCCGGCGCGGTCGGCGATCTGGGCCGGTTCGACCTGGGAGAAGAGCATGAGCAGTTTGGCGCGGATGGCGGGGGCGTGAAGCTTGATGGCTTCAAGCGCGGCCGGGTCGCGGGTCATGAGCTGGACTTCGACCTGGAGGTAGCGGGGGCCGTCGAAGCTGCTGCTGAGGTTGACGACGAACGGCGGTTCGAGGCCGAAGTACTGGGCGGGGGCGGGCACGGCCGTTTTGGCGGCGGCGGCCTTGGCGGGGGTCTTCTCGTCGTGGGACTGGGTGAAGTACCACACGCCGCCACCGGCGGCGCCAGCGGCGACGACGGCGATCAGGGCGGTGACGAGGAGGGGGCTGCGCGGCTTGGCGGCCTTGTCCTTGTCGGTGGATTTCTTGGTTTTGTCAGCGGCTGCGGCCACGAGGGGAAGCTCCATAGGATTGCTTCCTGGCTACATGCAAAGGGCGTGCCGTAATGCGCCGGTGTTTCGTTGTCGGGAATTTGACGGTTGAACGTCAACGTCAACGTCAAAGGCGTCGGCTGTGCGCTGTCTGAGGGCTTGGCGGGTCGGTGCCGGTTTGCGGGGGGCGCCGTGAACCCATCCATGGGGGCTTGGTCGCGGCATCCATGCCGCTCACACCCCCGCAAACCGGCCCCGACCCACCTTTGTCGGTGTCCCATTGACGGTGGGGAAAACCAATGCAAAACCGGGGCGCCGCTCCCGGGGTATCTCGATTGATGTGCCTTCCGGTAGGGCCCGACCGTTGGTCGGGCCGGCTTTACGCGTATGCGTCCAACAATCCGCGCTGGCGCATCAATTGCGATGGGGAAATCGTCGTTTCGACCAATGCCGGGTCGCCGTCGGTGGTTCCGTGACCTGCCTGGCCGCCGTTTGCCTTGCCGTCCTGTGCGGTCTGTTGGTGTCCGACGTCGGCGTTGCCTAGCTGGAAGCCTTGTTCGTTCAGCATTTCGCGCAGGCGCGGGATGCTGGATTCGAGGGCGTGGCGGACGTCGGCGTGGGCGCTGCTGAAGCTGGCGTGGACCTTGTCGCCGTCCATCTGGAGGCGGACTTCGATCTGGCCAAGGTCGTGCGGGGTGACTTTGATGGTGGCGTGGCCGATTTTCTGGTCGGCCAGCCAGCCGATGCGGGCGCTGATGGCGTCGTCGAAGTCGTCGCTGCCCACGTGCGGGGTGGCGGTGGGGTCGCCCTGGAACGGGGTGCTGGCGGTGGCGGCGGCCTTGAGTTCGGCGGCGGCGTGCAGGGCGTGCAGGAGCGGGGTGGTGGGGGCGTCGGTGTCGCCGCCGGCGTTGGCAATGGCGTCGGTGAGGGCCTTGGGCAGGGCGGTGTCTTCGGCAACCTCGGCGTCCAGCGGCAGGGCGATGGGGGCGGGGTTGCTGTCGGCGGCTGCGGGTGCGCCTGGCAACGCTGGCGTTGCCGGGGTGGTCGCGGCGGTCGGCAGGGTGGGCAGGGCGGGATCTGCCTTGGCCAGTGCGGCGGCGTCTGCGTTGGCGGCGGGGGCTGCCATGACGGTGACCGGTTCGAGGCCGGCCAGGGCCAGGCCGGCGAGGCCGAGCGGGGGCCAGGGGGCGGCGTCGGTGTCGTCGGTGGGCTCGGTGGTCGCGGTTTTCTCGGTGGCGGCCGTTGCGGTTGCGGCCGCTGGGTCGGCGGCGTCGGTGGGTTCGTCAGTGGCCGGGCGGCGCTTGGCGTCGCCCGAGGCGTTGCCGCCGGTGTCGGCGGTGCCGGGCTTGTTGGGGGTGGCTTTGGTGGGGGTGTCCTGGCTGCCGCTGTCGGGCTTGAGCAGGGCGTCAAAGTCCCGTCGGTCGCTGCCGCTGGTGCTGCGCGCGCTGGAGGTGTTTAGGGTGGCGCTGCTGCTGGCGGTGGGGCCGGCGCTGCTGCCGAGCAGGCTGGGGGGCATCACGGGGTGTCTCCGCTGTCGGTGTCTTCGGCGCGGGCCAGGCGGCTGCGGCGGGCGCCGAGGTCGTCCATTTCGCGCTGGTCGCGGCGGTCGACCAGCACTTTTTCCTGGGCGCGGTAGCTGGCGGCAAGCTGTTCGAGCACGGCTTTGTCGCGGCTGGCCAGGATCAGGCGGGCGCGTTCGGCCTCGACTTTTTCGCGGTTGCTGTCGACGGTCTGGCGCTGCTGGGCGACGGCGGTGTCGAGGCGGTCGAGGAAGGCGCGGCGGTTGAGCAGCTGGGCCGGGCTGGTGGCGGCCATCTGCGCGTTGGCGTATTCCTCGGCATAGCGGCGCAGTTCGTCCAGGCGCGAGAGATGGGTGTCGAGCATGCGCTGGCGTTCGGCGAGGTCGCGGGCGACTTCGTCTTCGTGGTCCTGGGCCCGCTTGAGCAGGGGGTCGATGCGCTTGGATTGCATGGTTTAGCCCTCAGGTTCCACCAGGCGCTTGAGCGCGGCCTGGCTGTGCGGCAGGTCGGCGGCTTTGCCGACGTCCTGGCCGAGGAAATCGACGATGTCCGACCAGCGTTCCAGTGCTTCGTCGGTGGCCGGATCGTTGCCGCGCTGGTAGGCGCCGATGGCGATCAGGTCGCGGTTGCTCGAATACGCGGAGACCAGGCGCTTGAGCTTGCGGATGCGCAGGCGCCAGGGTTCGTCGGCAATTTCGGTGACGACGCGGCTGACCGAGGATTCGACGTCGATGGCGGGGTACAGGCCGCTGTCGGCCACGCGGCGCGAGAGCAGGATGTGGCCGTCGAGGATGGCGCGGGCGGCGTCGGCGATCGGGTCCTGTGGGTCGTCGCCTTCGGTCAGGACGGTGTAGAAGGCGGTGATCGAGCCGCGGCCCTTGGCGCCGTTGCCGGCGCGTTCGACCAGGGCGGGCAGCTTGGCGAACACCGAGGGCGGGTAGCCGCGGGTGGTCGGCGGTTCGCCGACCGACAGGCCGATTTCGCGCTGGGCCTGGGCAAAGCGGGTCAGCGAATCCATCAGCAGCAGCACGTTCAGGCCCTGGTCGCGGAACCATTCGGCAATGGCGGTGGCGCGGTAGGCGCCGTGCAGGCGGGCCAGCGGCGGGCGGTCGGCCGGGCTGGCCACCACCACGGCGCGGCGCAGGCCTTCTTCGCCGAGGGTGCTTTCGACGAAGTCGCGCACTTCGCGGCCACGTTCGCCGATCAGGCCGACCACGATCACGTCGGCGGCGGTGTAGCGGGTCATCATGCCGAGCAGGGTGGACTTGCCGACGCCGGAACCGGCGAACAGGCCCACGCGCTGGCCACGGCCGATCGGCAGCAGGGCGTTGATGGCGCGCACGCCGACGTCGAGCGGCTGGGTGATCGGTTCGCGGGCGAGCGGATTGATCGAGACGCCGGCCATGCCGACGGTGCCTTCGGCGCGGATCGGGCCCTTGCCGTCCAGCGGCACGCCGTCGCTGTCGATGACGCGGCCGAGCAGGCCTTCGCCGACTTCCACGCCGCCACGGCCCAGCGAGGGCACCACGCGGGCGTTGGGCAGCAGGCCGTGCAGTTCGGCGCTGGGCATCAGGTAGGTACGCTCGCCGGCGAAGCCGACTACTTCGGCATCGACCCAGCCGCCGTCGGCGACTTCAACCTTGCAGCTGGCGCCCATCGGCGATTCGCAGCCAACCGCTTCCAGGGTCAGGCCGACCGCGCGGCGCAGTACGCCTTCGCGGATCAGGCCACGGCCGTGTGCGCCATCCGGTTGGATGCCGTCCAGGCGCGCGGCCAGGCGCAGGTTGCGTGCGGCCGACCAGTCCGCCGCCGGCGGGGGCAGGGGTTCGGTGTTCATGCGCTGGCTCCGGATTTGCGCAGCACCGCATCCAGCGCGCCGCGCAGGCGCGCTTCGAGGGTGCCGTCGATGCGCACGGCTTCGGCGTGCACGCGCAGGTCGCCACGGCTCAGGGTGAGGTCGGCGGTGAGGCGCTGGGTGGGCGAGAGCTGCAGCAGCGGAGCAAGCGCGGCGATGTCGTCAGGGTGCAGGCGCACTTCGACCTCGCGGTTGGCACCGCCCACTGCGTCAACCGCTTCGCCGACCAGCTGCGCGAGCAGGGCCGGGTCGGCCTCGTAGGCGCGGCCGACCAGGGTGCCGGCAATGCGCACGGCCAGTTCGCCAAGCGCGGCCACCACTTCGTTTTCCAGCCGCGCCAACGGGCGGCCGAAATTGTCGAGGATGCCTTCGATCTGGGCCACCAGGCGGCGCACTTCGGCCTGGCCCTGGGCCTGGCCGTCGGCATGGCCCTGTTCGAAGCCGTCCTTTTCCGCGGCGTCCTGGATCGCCTGGATTTCCTCCAGGGTGGGCAGCTGCAGCAGCGGTTCGGGCTCGTGTTCGGCGACCGGTTCGTCGAGGTCGTAATGGTCGTCCTGCGGGGCGGCAGGGGCTGCCAGCAGGTCCGGGGCAAGCCAGCGCACGGCGTGGTTCACAGCATGGCCTCCGCGTTGCCGCCGATGGTGACGGTGCCTTCATCGGCCATGCGCTTGACGATGGCCAGGATTTCGCGCTGCGCGGTTTCCACGTCCGACAGGCGCACCGGACCGCGTGCTTCCATGTCTTCCAGCAGGATTTCGGCGGCGCGCTGGGACATGTTGCGGGTGATCTTGTCGCGCACCTTGATGTCGGCGCCGCGCAGGGCCAGGCCCAGGCGTTCGCCGCTGACTTCGCGCAGCACCAGCTGCAGTTCGCGGTCTTCCAGGTCGATCAGGTCGTCGAACACGAACATCTTTTCCTGGATGCGCGCGCTCAGTGGCGCATCTATACGGGAAATTTCGCCCAGGATGGCCTGGTCCTGGCCGCTGTCCATGAAGTTGAGGATGTTGGCCGCGCACTGCACGCCGCCGATGTTGGACGACTTCAGGTTCTGGTTGCCGGCGAACTGGCGCTCCATGATTTCGTTGAGCTCGTTCAGCGCGTTTGGCGGAATGCCGTCCAGGGTGGCGATGCGCAGCAGCACGTCGACCCGGGTGCGTTCGGGCAGCAGCTTGAGCGCGTCGGCGGCCTGGTCGGTTTCCAGGTGGGCCATCACGATGGCGATGATCTGCGGGTGCTCGTTGCGGACCAGGTCGGCCACCGCACGCGGGTCCATCCACTTCAGCGCGTCCAGGCCGGTGGTGTTGCGGCCAAGCAGGATGCGGTCGATCAGGTTGCCGGCTTTTTCAGTGCCCAGCGCCTGCACCAGCATGTTGCGGATGTAGTCGTCCGAGCCGACGCCGAGCGAGGTCTTGGAACCCAGTTCGGTGCTGAACTGGTCCATCACGCGTTCGACCTGCTCGCGGGTGATATCGCTCATGGTCGCCATGGCGATGCCGATCTTCTGCACTTCCTTGGGTTCCATGTGGCGCAGCACGTCGGCCGCTTCCACTTCACCCAGGGACAGCAGCAGCACGGCGGCGCGCTGGACGCCGCTGAGCGGGGCCGGGGGGGCGGCGGGATCAATCATTGGCCACCCAGCCCTTGACCACCTGGGCCACGCGCTTGGAATCGGTCTTTACAGCTTCACGCGCCATGCGCAGTCGTTCCTCGTAGGAGTCCACCGGCAACGCCAGCGGCTCTTGGCCTGAAAGGTGTACCCGGTCCGAACCGAGCTGGGGCAGGCCTTCGCCATCGTCCACCAGCTGCACGTCGGCGCTGTGCGGTTCCAGGCTGTCGTCCTTGCCGAGCTTCTTCGGCGTGCCGGTGATCGAGCGCAGCGCCGGGCGCAGCACGCCGAACACCAGCGCCAGCACCACGATGGCGCCGAGCAGCAGGCGCAGGCCGTCCTGCACCTGCGGCAGTTCCCACCACTTCGGCCCTTCGACCGGGGTGACTTCACGCACGAACGGGGCGTTCATCACCGACACGGTGTCGCCTCGCTCGGCGTCGAAGCCCACCGCCTGCTTCACCAGCGCTTCGACGCGGGTGAGCTCGGCCGCCGACAACGGCTGTTCGGTGGTCTTGCCGTTGGCGCCGGGGCGCGGCACGTTGTCCAGCAGTACCGCCACCGACACGCGCTTGATGCGGCCGGCCGGCTGGCGGGTGTGCTGCAGGGTGCGGTCCAGCTCGTAGTTGCGGGTGGCGTTGCGCGCGGTTTCGGTCGGCGTGGCGGCAGTAGCCGGCGCGGCAGCCGGGCCGGGCGGGGTGTTGCTGGCGGCACCCGGTACGCCCTGCGGGCCGGGGGTGCTGGTGCTGTTTTCGCTGGTCTGTTCGCTGCGCAGCTTCTGCGGCTCGCCGTTGTACAGCTCACGGGCTTCTTCGGTGACCGAGAAGTCCATGTCCACGCTGACTTCCGGGTTGACCCGGCCCGGGCCGGTCATCGGCTCGAGCAGTTCACGGATGCGCTGGTTGAACGAGGTTTCCTGGCGGCGCACCTGGTCGAACTGGGCGGCATTGACCGCCGCTTCGCTGTTGGGGTCGGACACGCTGAGCATGCGGCCGCTCTGGTCGACCACGGTGACGCGCTCGGCGGCCAGGTCGGGAATGCTGGCGGCGACCATGTGCACGATGGCATCGATCTGGCCGCGTTCCAGCTGCTGGCCACCGCGCAGTTCCAGCACCACCGAGGCGCTGGCCACGTCGCGTTGGCGGGTGAAGGCGCTGGGCTTGGGAATGGCCAGGTGCACGCGCGAATCGCGCACCGGGCGCAGGGTGTTGATGGTGCGCGACAGCTCGGTTTCCAGCGAGTGCTGGTAGCGGGCGTTTTCCATGAACTGGCTGACGCCGAAGCCGGGGTCGCGCTCCATCAGCTCGAAGCCCAGGCGGCCGCTGTCGGTCAGGCCGGAACCGGCCAGCTTCAGGCGCGCATCGTGCAGGTTCTTTTCCGGCACGGTAATGCCGCCGGTGGCGGCATCCAGTTCGAACGGAATCTGCGCCGCACGCAGCAGGTCGGTGGCTTCAGCAGTGGCCTTCTGGTCCAGGCCGGTGTACAGCGGCACCATCCCCGGCTTCTGCGACCAGAAGAACACGAACAGGCCTGCCGCAACGGCCACGGCGATCATCGCCATCAGGCCAAGCCGACGGGTGATCTGCAGGCTTTGCAGCCGGTCGAACCACTGGCCCGCCTTTTCGGCGTTCAGGGATTCCTTGGTGAGCGACAGGGCCATGCGTTTCTATCCTTACAGCGGCATGTTCATCACGTCCTGGTAAGCCTGGACGAGACGGTTGCGGACTTCCACGGTGGCGCGGAAGGCGATCTGGGACTGCTGCGAGGCGACCATCACCTTGGCCAGGTCGGCGCCGGGTTCACCCAGTTCGAAGGCGCGGGCAAGGGCGCCGGATTTCTGCTGCGCCTCGTTGACGCCGGCGATCGCGCCGCGCAGGGTTTCGGTGAAGCTCGGGCCCTGCACGTCCTGCGGTGCCACCAGCCCTTGCGTCCCCGGCAGCCCTTGCAGGGCGTTGGTCTGGGGGGTCTCGACGGACTGGCCTACCTGGGTCTGGTAGGTGCGGATCTGGGAAAGAATCGAGGTGACGGAGTGTGACATCTGGAACGTTCCGGCTGTTTGGGGGTTTCGAGTGATGACGTTGCAAGCCCCGTGCCGAAACGGCTGAGTGGTTCAGCGTTGTGGTGATGGCGCCCTGTGAAGGCCTGCGGCGCAACCGGTTACATCGCCGGCGCGACGGAATGCCGCTGCGTCAAGGCGACGCAGGTTGGGTGACGGAACCCCGGCGTCGGGAAACCGTCGCCATGAAAAACGGCGGCGACCCAGGGGCCGCCGCCGGTCGGTTGCTCCGAGCTGCAACCCCTACCAGATAACGTTGAGGCCGCCGCCGACGGCGCTTTCCTTGCTGCTCCTGGACCCGCTGAGCGACAGGGAGAGCTTCTGCGTGAAGCGGTGGCGGAAACCGATGGCGAACGCGTTCTCACCCTCCGAATGGCCGACACCTACACCGAGGGCGCTCAAGCCTTCCGCTTCCGGCGTGACCAGTGCGTGTGTGGATGCCATGGCCATCGCCCCTTGGCGGCTGATCCTCCGATCCATGTTGCGCAGGCTGTCTTCCATGCCGTTGAGCCTGCCATCGATACCGGCAAAGCGGTCATTGGCCTCCGCCTTGAACTGCGCCAGGTCGGCAGCAGCGCTGTTGGCCAAACCCCCGACCTGGTTGATCTGCTGGTCGGTGTAGGTGTTGGCCGCCGTCAACGTATCGCCGGCCACCGTGTCGGTGTACGTGTTGGCTTCGGTCAATGTGGCATCGGCCTGCTCGTCGGTATAAGTGTTCGCGGCAGCCAGCGTCGTTGCCGCGGAATCCTTCAGCTGGCTGACATTGACCCCATCAGTGTCAGCAACGCCGGCGGCCATGTTGGTGATCTTGCGCTCGGCGCCGGCGGCGCCGATGGACACCGTGTTGGCTTCACCAGCGACCGAACCGGCACCCAGCGCAACGGAGTTTGCAGCCGTGGCGCTGGCCGCATTGCCGATCGCGGTGCTGTCGGCGCCGGACGCCACGCTGCCGGTGCCGAAGGCATGTGCGTTGGCCGCGCTTGCAGCGGAATTGGCGCCGAACGACATGGAGTTCTCGCCCGATGCCGCACTGTTGAAACCGACCGCGGTAGCCGCGGTGGCGGTCGCCGCCGCGCTGCGGCCCAGGGCACTGCTGAAGTCACCTGACGCGTTGGCGACACCGCCTACCGCTACAGAGTTGCCTCCGCTAGCGGCGCTGTCGGTGCCGAATGCGGTTCCCAGGCCACCTGCGGCCGTCGCACCGTCACCGCAGGCGAATGCACTACCGCCTGTGGCGGTAGGCGCGGTGCCGCCGGTCTGGTTGCAGACCGATTGGGCAAGAACGGGTGAGCTCGTTGACAGGAACACGCCCAGCGCTGCGCCGATGATGAAGAGGGAACGGGCGAGGGGAGCGCGCGAAACACCACGCAAAGCAATGCGATACCAGGAACGATCCATGGCGGAGATCCTCGGGTGACAGCGCACCCGGCCGGTTCTTCCGGTCGAGCGAACTGCGTGAATCCCCCGATTCCCCGTGAGCCGGAGCGTGTTGGAAGCCCCTGCACGCGGCTGTTGGCGACGCTATGCCCGTGCCCGTCATGGCGAGGTGAAGGCGGTAGAGCCACGCCCTGCTCGGCTTCGCGGTGCCGGACGGAGAGCAGACACGCATGGCGTGTCCCTACGCCGATCTGCGTCCAACGGACATCAACCGGCCAGTTCGGCCTGGTCGCGCTCGATGCCGTACTTGCGCAACTTCTCCACCAGCGTGGTGCGGCGCAGGCCCAGCAGCTGGGCCGCGTGCGCGACCACGCCCTGCGTGCGCTCCAACGCCTCGTTGATCAGGTTCAACTCGATGTTGGCCATGTGGTTGCGCAGGTCCAGGCCGGCGTCGGGGAGGGCAGGTGCCTTGCCATTGACCGCAGTACCGTTCGCCGCGGCGTCCGCTTCCGCCGCCGGGGCGTGGAACGAGAAGCTGCGCAGGTCCAGGCGGTCATCGCCGGCCGGTGCCGGCGCGGCCACCGCAACCGGTGCTGCCACCGCGAAATCACCGCGATAGCGTGCCGGCAGGTCCTGCACGCGCACGTTGCCGCCTGGATGCAGCACCGCCAGGCGCTCCACCAGGTTGGTCAGCTCGCGCACATTGCCCGGCCATTCATAACTGGCCAGCGCCTGCAGTGCTTCGGGGCTGAAACGCACTTCGCCGCGCCCGGTGCGGGCCAGCTGGCCGGCAATGGTGGCCACCAGCGCCGGCAGGTCTTCACTGCGCTCGCGCAGGGCCGGCACGTCGATCGGGAACACGTTGAGCCGGTAGAACAGGTCCTCGCGGAACTTGCCATCGGCAATGCGCGATTCCAGGTCGCGGTGGGTTGCGGCGATTACCCGCACGTTGCAGCGGATGGTCTGGTTGCCGCCCACGCGCTCGAAGCTGCGTTCCTGCAGCACGCGCAGCAGCTTCACCTGCATCGGCAGGCTCATGTCGCCGATTTCATCCAGCAGCAGGGTGCCGCCTTCGGCCATCTCGAAACGGCCCTTGCGGGCACTGAGCGCGCCGGTGAAGGCGCCCTTTTCGTGACCGAACAGTTCGCTTTCCAGCAGGTCGGCCGGGATCGCGCCGCAGTTGATCGCCACGAACGGGCCATCGCGGCGCGGTGAGCGCTGGTGGATGGAACGCGACACCACTTCCTTGCCGGTACCCGATTCGCCCAGCACCAGCACGGTGGTGTCGAAGGCGGCCACCTGCTCGATCATCTGGCGCAGCGCGCTGACCGCCGCGCCGTCGCCGGTCGGGCCCTGGTCCTGCACGGCGCCGGCCTGGTGTTCGGCATCCAGCCGCTTCAGGCTGGCACGGCGCAGCAGCGCTTCCATCTGCGCATGCCGCAGCGGCGCTTCCAGCGGCCATACGTTGGCTTCATGCAGGCCGTGGCGCTGGGCGAACGCGGCGGCATCGCCGTCAATCAGCATCACCGGCGGCGGCAGCGCGCCCTGGCCGGCCCAGGCAAACAGCGCTTCGCTGCGCGCGCCCGGCTCCAGCCCGCCGATGATCACGGCCATCCAGTCGGTGGCGCGGTGGCGGGTGGTATCGAAATCGGCCGCGTCGGCAATCCAGCGCGGGTTGAAGTCCATGAATTCCAGCAGGCCAACGGTGCGCTCGGCGCGCACGGCGTCGTTGTCCAGCACCAGGATGCGCGACTCGCTCATGGCGTCGGCTCCTTCAAGCCCTCCAGGATCGGCATGACCTCCTGGATGTAGGACAGCTTGCTGACGAAGTTGTCGGCGCCGGCGCGCAACGAGTGCTCGCGGTGCTCGACGTCGTCGAAGTGGCTGGCAATGACGATGTACGGGGCATCATCCTGCGACTTGATCAGGCGGGTGGCCTGCAGCCCGCCCATTTCGGGCATGGCCAGGTCCATCAGCACGACCTGCGGGCGCAGTGCTTCGGAGCGCTCGATGGCTTCCAGGCCATTGGCGGCGCTGCCGACCACATCCAGCCACTCGACCTTTCGGAAGTGGCGCATGGCGGCGTTGATGAAACCTTCGTGGTCATCGACCAGCAGGACGGTGAGCTTGTTCATGTCGTGTACTTCCTTCAGCCCACCCGGGCCAGTAGCGGGGTGCGGGCATTGTGCCGGCGGCGTTCCTGGGCCGGGGCGATGTCCAGTTGTTCGCGGTATTTTGCAACGGTTCGGCGTGCAATGTTCACACCCTGACGTGACAGAAGTCCCGCAATGGCCTCATCAGCCAGCGGACGACCGGCCGGTTCGGCATCGATCAGGCGCCGGACCATGGCCTTCACGGCCTGGCCGGAGACGCTGGCGCCTTCCAGGCGCACGGCGAAGAAGTGCTTCAGCTCCAGGGTGCCGCGCGGGGTCTGAAGGTACTTGCCGGTGGTGATGCGCGAGACGGTGGACTCGTGCATGCCGATCGCATCGGCCACTTCCTTCAGGGTCAGCGGCGCCATCGCCTCTTCGCCGCGGGTAAGGAAGCCGGCCTGGCGCTCGATGATGACCCGGGTGGTGCGCAGCAGGGTGTCGTAGCGCATGGACAGGCCGCGGGTCAGCCAGCGGGCTTCCTGCAGCATGTCGCGCAGCGGCTGGGCGCTGTCGCCGGCATCGGCCAGGGCACTTTCGTAGGTGGCGTTGATGCTCAGGCGGCGGCTGGTGGCCGGGTTCAGGGCCACGCGCCACTGGCCGTCGGCGTGCCAGGCCACCACATCGGGGATGACCGCACCGGCCGTGTCCGGCAGCAGGCTGTCGCCGGGGCGCGGCTGCAGCGACAGGATCAGGCGCACCGCTTCGTGGATGTCGGCCACTTCGGCGTCCAGCTGGCGGGCCAGGGCCGGGTAGTCGTGCGCGGCCAGGGCTTCCAGGCCGTGGTCCAGCACGCGCAGGGCCAGGTGGCGGGCCGGCACGCGGCCGTGCAGGGCGCGCAGCTGGACCGACAGGCATTCGTGCAGGTCGCGGGCGGCCAGGCCGGCCGGGTCGCCGTGCAGGATCTGCTGGCGCACCGCTTCCACGCCGGCCGCGTCAACATCGCAGTGGGCGCTGGCCAGCAGGGTCAGCTGCTCCAGCGGCGCGTCCAGGTAGCCGGCATCGTCGCAGTGCTCGAGCCAGAAACGGGCAACGGCCAGTTCGCGCGCATCCAGTTCCAGCGACAGGCGCTGCAGGGCGCGCAGCTGCGGGTCGCTGGATTCGTCGGCGGCGATGCGCTGCAGGCGGTCGTCGTCGCCGTCGTGCCAGCTGGCCCCGGCCACGTCCCACATCGCCGGCTCGGGCAGTTCGTCGAAGGCGGCCACTTCCACCGTGGTGCCGGCTTCGCCGGTCTCGGCGGTGTCGGGCGCGGGCGCTTCTTCCAGCTCCAGCAGCGGGTTGGTCTCCAGTGCGCGGCGGATTTCCAGCTCCAGCTGCATGCCGTCCAGCTGCAGCAGTCGGATCGACTGCAGCAATTGCGGCGTGAGGTGCAGCTGCTGACCCATCTGGGTCGACATCATCGGCTTCATGCGGTGTATCCCCGTCGCCCCGAGTCCCCGGTGCGTTATGGAACACATCTTGCTTGTGATCTCGTGGGGGCGAAATCAGGGGGTTCCCTAGCGGGGTCGTCAGGTTCCCGACAGCGTGTGGGGAGATTCCTGACGGTATGTCTGGTTATTTGACGCTGCGCGCGGCGGGGTCGCTGTTTCCGGGGCCCGTGCGGGTGTGTCCGGTTCAAAAATCCGACGGCAATCGCCGGCGCGGCCAGCGGGCGTCGGGGAATCGACGCCGGTTACTCCAGCTCGTGCTGGTGGCGTGCGGCCAACAGCAGCAGGTCGTTGGCGCGGCGGCAGCCGAGGGATTCCATCATGCGCGCACGGTGGGTTTCCACCGTCTTGACGCTGATGCCCAGGTCGGCGGCGATTTCCTTGTTGCTTTCGCCCTTGCCGATCTGGCGCAGGATCTCGCGCTGGCGCGGCGAGAGCGCGGCAACGCCGACCGGCTTTTCCTTGCCCAGCATGGGCGCCAGCATCTTGGCCGAGATCTGCGGGCTCAGGAACACCTGGCCGGCATGGGCCGCACGCAGGGCCAGGTCCAGCTCCTGGGGGGCGGCATCCTTGACCACGAAGCCAACCGCACCGCGGTCCAGCGCGTCGCGCACGTGCACCGCGTCGTCGTGCATGGTCATCATCACCACGCGGGTGCCGGGCGCGCGGACCAGGATGTCGCTCAGCGCTTCCAGCCCGGTACGGCCGGGCAGGGACAGGTCCATCAGGATCACATCGGGCGAATGCAGCAGCGCCATTTCCAGCGCCTGCTGCGCATTGCTGGCCTCTGCGGCGACCTCCACGTCGGCAAAGCCCTGGAGCAGGCGGCTGAGGCCGGCGCGGACCAGGGTGTGATCGTCGACGATGAGAACGCGCACGGGAGAGGGGATGTGAAGAAAGGAAGTTCTTCACATTATCCTAGCGCGGGGCTTTATTAAAGACCGCGCCGCCGGGAATCCGCCACCTGCCGCCGGTGCAGGCGGAACAGGTGCCGTTCCAGGGCCATTTCCAGCCCGTCGCTCATG
Source organism: Stenotrophomonas sp. FBCC-B152 (assembly GCF_059134105.1). Taxonomy (NCBI): domain Bacteria; kingdom Pseudomonadati; phylum Pseudomonadota; class Gammaproteobacteria; order Lysobacterales; family Lysobacteraceae; genus Stenotrophomonas; species Stenotrophomonas sp. FBCC-B152. The sequence goes on from NZ_CP101442.1 coordinate 1,526,584, forward strand.
GGCTCGAAGCGCAGCCAGAGGAAACAGGAGCCGGAACCGGTGGCCGCTTCGGCCAGCACGGCCACGGGCAGGTCGATATGGTCGGGCAGCCAGTCGCAGGGCTGCAGGCGGATCACGCCCAGGCTGCCGGCCGGCGCCCCGGTGCGGGCACCCAGTTCCAGGCGGATGCCCCGGCGCGACCAGCGCAGCGGGCGCAGGTCCAGGTCCTGCGCGCTCTGCCGCACCAGGCGACCGAGCAGGACCATGGTCAGGTCCAGCTTGGCTTCCAGGCGCTGCAGCTGGGTGCTGGACTCGCCGCGGTCGTCATGACCGTCATCGCCCCGGGAATCTTCGACCAGGGCCACGCTGCGCAGCAGGGTTTCGGCGCTGCCCGGGCGGATCACGCTGCTGCCCAGGCGGAATTCGGCGGGCAGGGCGACATCGCAGCTCAGCGTTTCATCGAACAGCTCGCTTTCGGCCGGATGATGGATGTCGCTGGGGCGAAGGTCGCTCATGTCAGGGATTCTGCCCGGAGGTAGGCGAGGGACGCGCGAACGGCGCGTCGGTCGGCGGTGATGTGGGTGCCCGCTTCGTCGCGGCGGGCGGCCATGCGGATGCTGACCTGCTGCTGGCGGGCGATCAGCCCGCGCAGGGAGCCGGCGTCAATGCGGGCATCGTGTTCGTCCAGGTACGCCCGGACCTGCTGGTCGTAGGCGTCCATCAGGCGCTGGGTGAGGTCGTGGTCTTCACCTTCGACGGCGCGCGACAACTCGTCCAGCGCGTCGTGCAGGGGTTGCAGTACGTCGGTGGCGAGTGCGGCGTGCATCAGGCGCCTGCCGCAGCGGGCTGGCGCTGGTCGTGCGGGATGGCATTCCACGCAGCATCGATCTCGGTCAGCAGCTGCAGGGCTTCCTGCAGGGCGGCGCCGTCGTTGTGCAGGTTGGCATCGGTCAGGCGCTGCATGACGTAGTCGTACAGGGCCGACAGGTTGCCGGCGATGTCGCCGCCGGCTTCGTGGTCGAGCGAGCCATTGAGGTGGCCGACGATGGCACAGGCCTCGCCGATCGCCTTGCCCTTGCGGGCCTGGTCATTGCGCTCAAGGCAGGCTTCGGCCAGGCGGATGCGCTCGCAGGCACCGGTCAGCAGCATGGCGACCAGTTTATGCGGGTCGGCATCGTTGACGGCGCTGGAAACGCCGACCTTGCGGTACTGCTCTGCGTACTGACGGCTGGAACCGTACATTGGAAATTTCTCCTCTGGGACCCACGCCAGACATCAGGTGGTGGGTGCTGCCATGAATATCGGCGGTGCGGTGCGGAAACTTGAGCGCTGCCCGCGACGGATCAGCTGCTGGTCTTCTTGGCCAGCGCCTGGGTCAGGCTGTCGCTGGTGGTCTGCATCTGGGTGACCAGGGTTTCCATGGCGGTGAACTGCTTGGTGTAGCGGTCGGAAACCTTCTCCATGCGCGCATCGAGCGCGTCCAGGCGGCTTTCCAGGTCCTTGATCTGCTTGTTCAGCGAATTGGTGCGCTGGGTGAGGGTGCCGGTTTCCTTGTCCAGGTTGCTCTTGATGAGCGTGTCCAAGGGCTTGGCGATGGCGCCTTCCTTGCCGAACAGGCGCGCGACGGCGTCCGGGTCCTTGCCGATGGCGGTTTCCATCTTGCCGGTGTCCAGGGTCAGGCTGCCGTCGGCGGCCATGGTGACGCCCATGTCCTTGAGGCCGTTGATGTTGGTGCTGAATTGGCTGCGCAGCTGCTGCTGCAGGCCACGCACCATGGCATCGCCGGTCAGGGCAGCGGCGGTCTTGCTGGTGGCGTTGTAGGCGCTGGTGGACTTCAGCGCGGTGTTCATCGCGTTGTAGGCGGCGACGAAGGTGGCCATGTCCGCCTTGACCGAGGTGTTGTCGCGGGTGATGGTCAGCGTCTGGGTCTTGCCCGCCTCGGTACCGGCCTTGGTCAGGGTCAGGTTCACGCCCGGGACGATGTCGCTGATCGTGTTGGAGCTGGAGGTGCGGGTGAAGCCGTCCACGACCACCACGGCGTCCTTGGGGTCGACGGTCTGGGTCATGCCCGAGCCGGCGGTGCCGTCGTAGGTCAGGCCGCTGAGGCCACCGTTGCCGCCGCTGGCGGTGATCTTGACGGCGCCGGCCAGGCCGGTATCGACGGCGCTGAGCACGAGGTGCTGGCCGTCGTCGGCGCTGATGACGCTGGCGGTGACGCCCTTGCCACCGGCCGCCTTGTTGATGGCGGCGGCGATGTCGGTGAGCTTGCTGTCTTCGTTGACGACGACATCGAAGGTCTTGTCGCCATAGGCCACGGTCAGGGTGCCATCACCCACGACCGCATCCTTGCCATAGGCGCCGGAGCTGAGCTTCTGGCCCTGCGCCAGTGATTTGACTTCGACCTGGTGGGTACCGGCCGAGGCCGAGGCGGCGCCGTCGGAGGTGTCGATGCTGGCGGTGAAGTTGGAATCGGTGATGGTGCTGGTCTTGAACGACGGTTTGTCGGCGTTCTTGATCAGGCTGGCCAGGGTGGTCTGCAGGTTGGTCATGCCACTGGTGAGGGTGGCCAGTGCCGACAACTTGGCACTGGCGGCAGTGCCGGCGGAATTGATCTGGTTCTCCTGGGGCTCGCGCTCCTTGGCGACCAGCTGGGCCACCAGGGTGGGAATATCGAGGCCGGTACCAATGGTGCCAATCGCCATGTCTGCAGTCCTGTCTTGAAAAGTGGGCACGCAACCGCCTGCGCTTCCTGCAGGTGGTATCGGCCCGGAACGGGGAGGCTTGAGCGCCACCGCCAACCGGCGGGCGCGCTGATGCCAAAGCAGGTGCAAGAGACATGCCAGAGCGGGCAGGTCCACAAAAAACCCCGCCGAAGCGGGGTTTCCTGTTACGCACCCTCTGCAGGCATCAGCCCTGCAGCAGGCTCATGACGCTCGAGGGCGACTGGTTGGCCTGGGCCAGCATCGCGGTGCCGGCCTGCTGCAGGATCTGCGTGCGGGTCAGTTCGGCGGTTTCCTTGGCGTAGTCGGTGTCGCGGATACGGCTGCGCGATGCCGACAGGTTTTCCGAGGTGGTGTTCAGGTTGGCGATGGTGGAGGTGAAGCGGTTCTGGATCGCACCCATGTCGGCACGCGAGGAGTTCACGGCCTTCAGGGCGTTGTCGACGATCGCCAGCGAGCGCTGGGCACCGGCCACGGAGCTGATGTTCAGGTCGCCGACCGAGGTCTTGGTGGTCGACACGGTGCCGCTGTTGGCAGCGGTGCTGGTCTCGGTCAGGCCGACGTTGGCGGCAGTGACGGCGGTGGCGCCAGCGGTGACGGTGCCGCCGTAGGCGACGTCGAAGGCCTGGCCGTCCTTGATCCCGCCCAGGGTGATCACGCCGCTCTTGACCGAGGCGTAGACGCCGGTGGTGTCCATCTTTTCGTTGATCGCGGCGGCGGTGGCAGCGGTGATCGACTGGCCGGCCTTCACGTTGAAGTCGGCGATGGTGACGGTCTGCGCGGTGCCACCCTTGGGGGTGTAGGAGATCTGCAGGCCGCTGAACTTGGTGTCGGCGGTGGCGGCATCGGCGGCAGCCAGGCTGGTGCCGACGTAGTCGCCGGCGAAGAACCCGCTGCCGAGCTTGCTGGTGCTGGAGTCGACGATGCTGTTGATGCCGATGGTCTGGCCCGAATCCGCGCCGACCTGGAACAGGGCGCCGGAGAACGAGCCGTCCAGCAGCTTGGTGCCGTTGAAGTTGGTCTGCCGCGAAACGCGGTCGATTTCCGAGGTCAGCTGCTTGACTTCGGCGTTCAGCGCTTCACGGTCGCTGTCGGAGTTGGTGGCGTTGGCCGACTGCACCGACAGTTCACGGATACGCTGCAGGTTGTTGCCGATTTCAACCATCGCGCCTTCGGCGGTCTGCGCCAGCGAAATGCCGTCGTTGGCATTGCGCACGGCCACGTCCAGGCCGCGGATCTGGGTGCTGAAACGCTCGGAGATGGCGAGGCCGGCGGCATCGTCCTTGGCGCTGTTGATGCGCAGGCCCGAGGACAGGCGCTGGATCGTGGTGGCCAGGCTGGAACCGCTGGTGGACAGGTTGCGCTGGGCGTTCAGCGACATCACGTTGGTATTGATGACTTGTGCCATTTTCTTGCTCCTGGTGGCGATGATGTCGCCGGTGGTAGAGGTGTTTTCCCCTTGCGGGGGAGGCCACGCGTTAGGTCATGCCATGGCTGAAATCATTAGCGACACTTTGTCAACAAGCTTTAATCAATAGATGCGAAAAATCGCGGAAAAATCGACAACGAAAAACCCCGCCGAAGCGGGGTTTTTCGCAGTGCGCACCACGTGCAGGGATCAGCCCTGCAGCAGGCTCATCACGCTCGAGGGCGACTGGTTGGCCTGGGCCAGCATCGCGGTACCGGCCTGCTGCAGGATCTGCGTGCGGGTCAGTTCGGCGGTTTCCTTGGCGTAGTCGGTGTCGCGGATACGGCTGCGCGAGGCCGACAGGTTTTCCGAGGTGGTGCCGAGGTTGGCGATGGTGGAGGTGAAGCGGTTCTGGATCGCGCCCATGTCGGCACGCGAGGAGTTGACCGCCTTCAGGGCCTTGTCGACCACGTCGATGGCCTGCTGGGCGCCCACCACCTTGGAGATGTCCAGGCCGGCCGCGAAGCTCTTGGTGGTCGGCGCGGCGGTGGAAGTGGTGAAGGTCGGCGCGGTCTTGGTGGCCGGGGTGGCGGCAGTGTCGGTCCAGGTGCCTGCGGTGACCACGAAGGCCTTGAAGGCGCCGGCCGAGTCGGTGCTGTCCTTGATCGCGGTCAGGTTGACCTTGGTGGGGTCGGCCTTGTCGACTTCGGCGTAGACGCCGGACTGGTCCATCTTTTCATTCAGCGCGGCGGCCACGGCCTTGGCGGCGGCGCCCTGCATGTCGGCGGCGGTGGTGCCGGTGGCCTTGACGTTGATCGTGTCCAGATCGATGGCCTTGCCGTCCGAGCCGGTCACCTTCATGCCGGTGATGGTCAGGCCCAGGCCGGCGGTCACGCCGGCTGCGCCGACGGTGAGGGAGTTCTTGTCGAACTGCGAGCCGCCCAGCGAGGAGCTGCTGGCGTTGACGATGCTGTTGATGCCGATGGTCTGGCCCGAATCGGCGCCGACCTGGAACAGGGCGCCGGAGAACGAGCCGTCCAGCAGCTTGGTGCCGTTGAAGTTGGTCTGGCGCGAGACGCGGTCGATTTCCGAGACCAGCTGCTTCACTTCGGCATTCAGCGCCTCACGGTCGCTGTCGGAGTTGGTGGCGTTGGCCGACTGCACCGACAGTTCACGGATACGCTGCAGGTTGTTGCCGATTTCGACCATCGCGCCTTCGGCGGTCTGGGCCAGCGAGATGCCGTCGTTGGCATTGCGCACGGCAACGTCCAGGCCGCGGATCTGGGTGCTGAAGCGCTCGGAGATGGCCAAGCCGGCGGCATCGTCCTTGGCGCTGTTGATGCGCAGGCCCGAGGACAGGCGCTGGATCGTGGTGGCCAGGCTGGAACCGCTGGTCGACAGATTGCGCTGTGCGTTCAGCGACATCACATTGGTGTTGATGACTTGTGCCATTTCCGTGCTCCTGGGTGATGCGGGTTGGTTGGGCTGCCGTGAGGGGCAGCGGGCGATGTGCCCTGCTTGAGATCAATAACGACACGCCAAGGGGAACCTTTAGGGGTCCACGGCAGAAAATGTTCGGGTGTCAATGGCTGGAACGAAAAAACCCCGCCGGGGCGGGGTCTTTCGTGGAGCGGATGCCGTGCAGGGATCAGCCCTGCAGCAGGCTCATCACGCTCGAGGGCGACTGGTTGGCCTGGGCCAGCATCGCGGTACCGGCCTGCTGCAGGATCTGCGTGCGGGTCAGTTCGGCGGTTTCCTTGGCGTAGTCGGTGTCGCGGATTCGGCTGCGCGAAGCGGACAGGTTTTCCGAGGTGGTGCCGAGGTTGGCGATGGTGGAGGTGAAGCGGTTCTGGATCGCACCCATGTCGGCACGCGAGGAGTTCACCGCGGTCAGCGCCTTGTCGACGATCGACAGGGCCTGCTGGGCGCCGGCGACCTTGGAGATGTCCAGGTCGGAGGCGTAGTTGGTCTTGAGCAGGGCCTGCGCGGCGGCGTTGGTCGGTGCGTAGGCGGTACCCGGCAGGGCAACACCGGTGGTGGTGCCGACGCTGCCGAAGGTCACGTCGATGGCGTTGAACACGCCCTTGTCATCCACGTTGTTCTGCACCGAGGTCAGCTTGACCGCACCGGAGGCGCCGGCCTCGGCGTACACGCCGGTCTGGTCCATCTTCTCGTTGATGGCGGCGGCGACGGCGGCGGTGGCGGCCTTCTGGGTGGCGGCCAGGTCGACGCCGGCCTTCACTTCGATGTCCGACAGCTTGTAGGAATTGCCGTCGGCGCCCTTGATTTCCATGCCGGTGATCTTGACGTCACCGTTCGTCGCGCCCTGGGCAAGGGTGAACGTGCCGGTATCGAACTTGGCGCCGCCCAGCGCGCTGGCGCTGGCGTTGACGATGCTGTTGATGCCGATGGTCTGGCCCGAATCGGCGCCGACCTGGAACAGGGCGCCGGAGAACGAGCCGTCCAGCAACTTGGTGCCGTTGAAGTTGGTCTGGCGCGAAACGCGGTCGATTTCCGAGACCAGCTGCTTCACTTCGGCGTTCAGCGCTTCACGGTCGCTGTCGGAGTTGGTGGCGTTGGACGACTGCACCGACAGTTCACGGATGCGCTGCAGGTTGTTGCCGATTTCGACCATCGCGCCTTCGGCGGTCTGGGCCAGCGAGATGCCGTCGTTGGCGTTGCGCACGGCAACGTCCAGGCCGCGGATCTGGGTGCTGAAACGCTCGGAGATGGCCAGGCCGGCGGCATCGTCCTTGGCGCTGTTGATGCGCAGGCCCGAGGACAGGCGCTGGATCGTGGTAGCCAGGCTGGAACCGCTGGTCGACAGATTGCGCTGTGCGTTCAGCGACATCACATTGGTGTTGATGACTTGTGCCATTTCCGTGCTCCTGGATACGAAGGTATTGCGGTTTTTTGGGGTGCCCCGGGGGAGGCAGTGGGCGATGTGCCCTGGTTGAAATCATTAACGACACCCCGCCGGGAACCTTTAGGGTCGACAGGGTGATTTTTGCGCTTGTCAACAAAAAACCCCGCCGGGGCGGGGTTTTTGTTACATCAGATGCTGAATGATCAGCCGTTCAGCAGGCTCATCACGCTGGAAGGCGACTGGTTGGCCTGGGCCAGCATTGCGGTACCGGCCTGCTGCAGGATCTGCGTGCGGGTCAGTTCGGCGGTTTCCTTGGCGTAGTCGGTGTCGCGGATACGGCTGCGCGAGGCCGACAGGTTTTCGGAGGTGGTGTTCAGGTTGGCGATGGTGGAGGTGAAGCGGTTCTGGATCGCACCCATGTCGGCGCGCGAGGAGTTCACTGCCTTCAGTGCGTCATCGACGATCGACAGGGCTTTCTGGGCACCGGCAACCGAGGAGATGTCCACGCCGCCGACGGTGTCGCGGGCGGTGGCGGTCGCTGCTGCAATGCCATCGAACGCTTCGGTGAGGCCGGCGGCGGTGCTGGCGCCGGCGGTGAAGGTCAGGTCCTTGCCGGACTTGAGCGAGGTCAGGGTCATCTCACCGGTGGAGCTCAGCGACGCATAAACGCCGGTCTGGTCCATCTTGTCGTTGATCGCATTGACCACCTTCTTGCTGACGTCTGCGGCCTTGTCGCCTACGGCGACAGCCACATCATCGATGGTCTTGCCGTTGATGACCATGCCGCCGACCTTGCCTGCGGCGGTGGCGGTACCGGCCAGGATCGGGTCATCTGAGGTCTGGGCGGCGGCATACAGGCCATTGCCCAGGTTGGCGGTGCTGGCGTCAACGATGCTGTTGATGCCGATGGTCTGGCCCGAATCGGCGCCGATCTGGAACAGCGCGCCGGAGAACGAACCATCCAGCAGCTTGGTGCCGTTGAAGTTGGTCTGGCGGGAAACGCGGTCGATTTCCGAGGTCAGCTGCTTCACTTCGGCGTTCAGCGCTTCGCGGTCGCTGTCGGAGTTGGTGGCGTTGGCCGACTGCACCGACAGTTCACGGATGCGCTGCAGGTTGTTGCCGATTTCGACCATCGCGCCTTCGGCGGTCTGGGCCAGCGAAATGCCGTCGTTGGCATTGCGCACGGCCACGTCCAGGCCGCGGATCTGGGTGCTGAAACGCTCGGAGATGGCGAGGCCGGCCGCGTCGTCCTTGGCGCTGTTGATGCGCAGGCCCGAGGACAGGCGCTGGATCGTGGTGGCCAGGCTGGAACCGCTGGTCGACAGATTGCGCTGTGCGTTCAGCGACATCACGTTGGTATTGATTACTTGTGCCATTTATCTCTTTCCTGTGGGCAAGTTCCGGCCGCGGCGTGCACCCGGAGTTGACGCAGAGTCCGCACCCGTGGCGGATGCAGCTGTTGCAGGAGAGATAACGGCGGTTGGCGCGAAGCCTTGAGAAAAAATACGCGGAAAACATCACCCGGGTGGGGTGATGGTCGGTGGTCGCGCGCGTCCGGCAGCGGCCGGAACACGCGCGAAAGCCTGCAGCGCGGGGCGTTTGGCGCCCGGCGTGCGCGCTATGTCAGCGGATCGCGTTGAACAGCGACATCTGCTGCATCTGGGTGAAAATGGTCTGCGCGGCCTGCAGGGAAATCTGTTCCAGCTGGTACTGGCCGATGGCTTCGGCGTAATCCAGGTCGCGCATGGCCGACAGGGTGGTCTTCAGGGTCACGCCGTTGGCCTCGCGCAGGGCGCCGGCATCGTCGATGGCCTTCAGCTGGGCACCGCCGGCGGCGCGGGCGTCGATGAACTTCTCCGAGGCACGGGCGACGTCACGGATGCCGGCCTGCAGGATGTTCTGCTGGCGGGCCACGGCGGTCGGGTCGTCGGCGGCGTTGTCCAGGGCGTTGATCATGCCGTCCAGGGTGGAGAAGATGTCGCGGGCATCGGCAGCGCCGATCCCGAAGCTGTCGCCCGCCTTGGGTTCGCCTTCGATCCGCATGGAAACGCCTTCGAACGTGATGTCTTCGCCGGCCTTGAAAGCGCCGGTCTTGACCACGGTGTTGGTCGCATCGACCACTTCATAGGCGTCCGGGCCGGTGAAGCGCAGGGTGTAGCTGGCACCATCCCAGCTGCCCGAGGCCGGGTCGCGGCCGAAGGTGGTGAGCACGCCGGTGCCGGTGTTGGTGCCGTCGGCACTGCCGTCCAGGGTGCCATCGCCGGTGCGGATGCGCAGGAAGATCTCGCTGCCGGGCAGGGCGTCCTTGACGAAGGTGTCCGGCGCCACTTCCACCTGGCGCTGGGTCTGGTCGCCGTTGTAGGTGACCACGCCGTTGCTGAGCTTGAACGGTGCATCGGCGTCGTCGGTGCCGCCGAACAGGTAGCGGCCGGTGCCGTCGGTGGAATTGGCCAGCGACAGCAGGCCGTCGCGCACGCTCTTCAGTTCCGAGGCGATCGACTTCAGGTCGGCCGCCGACAGCGCCGGGTTGTTGGCCTGGATGGTAAGTTCGGTGATGTGGGCCATCATCTCGCCGGCCTGGGCCAGCGCGTTTTCCTGCAGCCCCAGGCGGTTTTCCACCACGTCGCCATTGCGGGCGAAGCGGTCCAGTTCGGCCACGGCGCGGTCCAGGCCGACCGCGGTGCCGGCGGCGACCGGGTCGTCCTTGGCGCTGACCAGCTTCTTGCCGGTGGCCAGCTGCTGCTCCAGGTGGTTCATCTTGCTCTGCTTGGCCATCATCATCGAGATGGACTGGTTGAACATCATCCCGGTGGAGATTCGGTTGTTCATCGCGAAACGGCTCCCAGGATGGTCTGGAACATGGTGTCGGCAGTGGAAATCAGCTGCGAGGCGGCCTGGTAGGCCTGCTGCAGCCGGAGCATGTCGGCGGCTTCTTCGTCCAGGTTGACGCCGGAGACCGAGTCGCGCGAGGCCTGTGCCTGGTCGGTGATGACCTGCTGGGCCTGCAGCGAGTAGTCGGCTGCGCGCGCGGCCGAACCGACCAGGGTGGTCAGGCCGCCGAGCGCGCCGTTCAGGGTGACCGTGCCGGCATTGAAGGTCTTGGCGTCTTCCACCTTGGCCAGCAGCAGGGCGTTGGTGTTGTCGCTGGACCCGGCCGGGGTGGGGCTGATGTTGAAGCTGTCGCCGACCTTGGGCGCACCGTCCAGCACGAAGCTCCAGCCGTTGGCGCTGATGGTCTGGCCGGCGGTGTAGGTGAACGGGCCGGTGCCATCGATGGTGTATTCGGTGGCGCTGGTGAATACGATCGCGGCCGGGTTGCGCAGGTTCGCGTTGGTGTAGTCGCCCACGGCCACGCCGCTGACCTTGCCGGTGCCGGTGTTGCCCAGGCCGGCGGCGGCCTTGATCGGCGCGGCGGCGGCAATGCGCGAGGTGTCGGTGATGGCCACTGACAGGGTGCCGGCCACGCCGGCGGTGGGTTGCAGCAGGAAGCGGTCGTTCTGCGCCGGGGTGCCGGACATCACCATTTCCACGCCGTTGAGCACCAGCGGGTCGGCCGCGGTGCCGGTGCCGGTCATCGGCACGGCAGCACCGGTATCGGCACGCGTGGCCTGCCAGGCACCGCCGTCGAACTTCAGCACGATGTTCTGGCCGTCCAGCTTGGACAGGTCGCCGAAGCTGGCGCTGAAGCTGGCGGTGCCGGTATTGCCGGTGTTGCCGGTAACGCGCGGGCTGCCGTAGTTGAAGAAATCGCCGCCCATGTTGCCGTACAGGTCGACGCCCTGGTGGTGGGTGTCGTTGAAGTTGCTGGCCAGGCCCACGGCAAGCTTGCCCAGCTCGGCCTGGGTGGGGGTGAGCACTGAATCGCGGAACTCGAGCAGGCCGCCGATCTGGCCGCCCAGGCTCTTCGGGTCCAGGGTGATCTTCTGGCCCTGGGTTTCCATTGCCAGCTGCAGGCGCTCAGGCTGGTAAGGATCGGTAACCGTGGTGACCTTGCTGGCGGTGGTGCCCACCACCACGGCCTGGCCGCCGGCGGTATAGACGTTCATGAAGCCGCCGTCCTGCATCACCGCAGTGCCACCGGTGTAGCCGATCAGGTTGGCCACCAGCTGGTCGCGGCGGTCGAGCAGGTCTGGTGCGGCGGTGTTGGCGTTGCTGCCGATGGCGCCATTGAGCTGGGCGATCTCCGCTGCCAGCCGGTTGACCTCGGAGGCGCCGGCGATCAGGCCGTTGTTGACCTCGCCATTGAGCGAGTTGAGGCTTTCGTTGAGCTGCTTGAAACGGCTGGCCAGGGTGCCGGCGTTGTCCAGCACGTTCTGGCGGTCGGCGGTGCCCGAGGCATTCGAGGACAGGCCGCTGACCGTATCGAAGAAGTTCGACCACACGCCGGACACATTGGTGGCGGTATCGGAGAACAGCGAATCCACGCGGTCGGCCAGGGTGGACAGCTGCTTCAGCCGCGCCAGTTCGCCGCTGCTGTCGAGCAGGCGCGAGATCGCCAGCTGGTCGGCCACGCGGCGCACGTCGGTGATGCGGGTGCCGTTGCCGATATCGCCATAGCCCAGGTTCTGCGGGCTGGCGGTGGCGAAGTCCACCTTCTGCCGGCTGTAGCCGGGCGTGTTGATGTTGGCGACGTTATGGCTGGTGGTGGCCAGTGCGCGCTGGAAGGCGAGCAGGGCGCTGGTGCCGGTGGAAAGTACGGACATGGTTTACCTCAACGACGGATTGCCCCCAGCCCGGCGGGGCTGGCGGTGCTGGCAAAGGTGCGACCCAGGCGCTGGCTGGCATCGCCCACGGCGGCGATGGCGCGCTCGATGGTCGGGCCGCCGGCGATCGCGGCGATCTTGGCCGCGTAGCTGGGGTCGGTGGCGTAGCCGGCCTTCTGCAGGCCCTGGGCGAAGCCGCGGACATCGCCACCGGCCTGCAGCGCGTTCTGGTAGCGCGGGCTGTTCTTGAGCAGTTTCACGTAGTCGGCAAAGCTGTCGCCGACCGAGGTGTAGGCACGGAAGCTGGCGGTTTCGTTGCGGCGCACGCCATCCACGTATTCGTGCGTGCCGCTGGTGGCGCGCTCGCCACTCCAGCCGCTGGCCTTGATCCCGAACAGGTTGTGCGAGCTGCCGCCGCCATTGCGCTGCACCAGCTTGCGGCCCCAGCCGGTTTCCAGCGCGGCCTGGGCGACCAGCGCCTTGGCATCCACGCCCAGTTCGCGCGCGGCCTGCTGCGCGTGGCCCCAGATGCTGGCCACGAAGCCTTCGGGGGTATGCGCGCCCAGCTGGGCGGCAGCGGTGCTGCCGGCCAGCGTGTCCACGGCACTGGGGCCGGTGCGGGTGGCGGCGGTGGTGCCGACATCGCGCCAGCGGTCGTCGGCCATGGCCCAGTTGTCGCTGGACGGATCGGTGGCGGGCGCGGCCCCATACGGATCGCTGCGGCCGATCGCTTCATGCATCTGGCTGCTTTCGCGGCCGGCAATCAGGTCCAGGGCGCGTTCCATCGGCTGCAGCACCGCCAACGGCGCCTGCCCGCCGAGCTGCTGCAGCAGCTCCACTTCGCTTGGCGCGGACGGCGCTGCACCGGACGCGGGCAGGGTCATGGGTGCTGCGGCCGGCGCGTTGAGCCGATAGGCGCGCAGCGCCGCGGCCGGATCGAGGCGCGTATCGGTGGGCTTGGTGGCCTCGGTTTCGCCGCCGCCGAGCTGGCGCGAGATCATCGCCGACAACCCGAGGCCGCGGCCCTTGGTCATCGCTTCGGCGATCTTCTGGTCGTACATGTCGCGGAACATCTGGTTTTCGCCGGGCAGCAGCGAATCGCCGAAACTGGCATCGCGCATGCTCTTGACCAGCATCTGCGCGAACTGGCCTTCCAGCTGGCGCGCGACCTTGTCGACCTTGGCCGGGCTGTTGGCCTGGGCCGGATTGAGCTCCAGTGACGGTTGGATGCGCATCAGATCACCTCGAGTTCGGCACTCAGCGCGCCGGCCTGCTTGAGCGCCTCTAGGATCGCGATCAGGTCGCCCGGGGCGGCGCCCACGGCATTGACCGCGTGCACGATCTCATCGAGGGTGCTGCCGCCGTTGAACTTGAACATGCGGCTGCCGTCGTTGGTGGCGGTGATGGTGGACTGCGGCGTGGCCACGGTCTGGCCGCCGGCGAAGGCATTGGGCTGGCTGACGTTGGTATTTTCGTTGATCGTCACGGTCAGCGAACCGTGCGAGATGGCGGCGGCGCCGACCCGAACCTGCGAACCGATCACCACGGTGCCGGTACGCGAGTTGACCACCACCTTGGCCGGCGCGGTGCCGGGGGTGAGTTCGAGGTTCTCGATGCGGGCCAGCAGGCCGATGCGTGCGCCGGGGTCCTGGGGCGACTGCACCGCCACGGTGACGCCATCCACGGCGCGCGCGGCGCCATCGCCGAAGGCGTTGTTCAACGCCGCAACCATGCGCGACACGGTGGTGAAGTCGTTCTTGTGCAGGTTGAGCGTGATCTCGCCGCCGGCGCTGAACACGTCGGGCAGGGCACGTTCGACGGTGGCGCCGTTCGGAATGCGGCCGACGCTGGGCACGTTGACCGACACCCGCGAGCCATCCTTGCCCTGTGCGCCGAAGCCACCCACCACCAGGTTGCCCTGGGCGATGGCGTAGACCTGGCCATCGGCGCCGCGCAGCGGCGCCATCAGCAACGAACCGCCACGCAGCGACACCGCGTTGCCGATCGACGACACGGTGATGTCGATCGGCTGGCCCGGCTTGGCGAACGGCGGCAGCTCGGCGTGGATCGCCACGGCGGCCACGTTCTTCAGCTGCGGGTTGACGTTGGCCGGCACGTTCACGCCCAGCTCGCCCAGCAGGTTCTTCAGGCTCTGCACGGTGAAGGGGGCCTGGCTGGTGCGGTCACCGCTGCCATCCAGGCCGACCACCAGGCCGTAACCGACCAGCGCATTGCCGCGCACGCCGCCGACCTGGGCCAGGTCCTTGATCCGCTCAGCCGAAGCAGAGGAGATGCAGAGCAGGGACGTAGCAATGACGTAGATCCACGCCCTGCGTGGATTCGCGGAAATCATCGAAAGCAAGCTCTTCATATCAGCCTCAGAACGGCACCAGCGCCGAGTTGAAGAAACGACTCAACCAGCCCATCGCATTGGACTGGGCAACCGGGCCGCGGCCGCCGTAGACGATGCGCGCATCGGCCACGCGGCTGGAGGGAATGGTGTTGTCCGGGAAGATGTCCGCCGCGCGCACGATGCCCTGCACCTGCACCAGCTCATCCCCCTGGTTCAGCCGCAGGTTCTTGGCCCCCTGCACGACCAGGTTGCCGTTGGGCAGGCGCTGCATCACGGTCACGGTCACGCTGCCCTGCAGGCGGTTGCTCTGCGCGCTGGTGCCCTTGCCGGTGAAGTCGCGCGAGCCGGTTGCGCTGGCACCCAGGATGTCCTTGCCGCCGAGGGTCACCGGCGCACCGAACAGCGTGGGCGTGCCCAGCGCGAGGTTGGATTCCTTGTCGGTGCTGGTGTTGGCCGTGGTCTGCGCGGTGGTGCTTTCGGTCAGGGTGATGGTCAGCAGGTCGCCGACATCGCGTGCGCGGCGGTCGGAATACAGCTGCAGGCCGGGGCCCGAGGCGTAGATCGCCCCGGCGGTGGCCGGTGCGCTGGGCGCGACCACGGGCACGACCGGCGCCATTGCCGGATAGGGGCGCACATCGCCCGCGATGACGCAGCCGCCGAGCAGGGCGGTTACGGCGTTGGCGAGCAGCAGGCGAAGGGTAGGGCGCAGAGGCGACATGGCAGGTTCCCGGTTCAACCGATCAGACGTTGTTGTTGAGGTAGCCGAGCATGGAGTCGGTGGTGGAGATCGCCTTGGCGTTCATTTCGTAGGCGCGCTGGGTTTCGATCATCGACACCAGCTCTTCGACCACGTTGACGTTGCTGCCTTCCAGCGCACCCTGCACCACGCTGCCCAGGCCGTTCAGGCCGGGGTTGCCGTTCTGTGCGGGGCCGGAGGCGGTGGTTTCCAGGAAAAGGTTTTCACCGCGTGCCTGCAGGCCGGCCGGATTGACGAAGTCGGTCAGGGTCAGCGCGCCGATTTCCACCGAGGCGGCGTCGTCGGCCATCTTCACGCTGATGGTGCCGTCGGTGCCGATGGTGAGCGACTGCGCGCCTTCGGGAATCTGGATGCCCGGCTGCACCGGGTAGCCGCTGTTGGTGACCAGTTCGCCCTGCTGGTTGCGCTGGAACGAGCCGTCACGGGTGTAAGCCGACGAACCATCGGGCATCTGCACTTCGAAGAAGCCGCGGCCGTTGACCATCACGTCCAGCGCGCGACCGGTCTGCTGCTGGCTGCCCTGTTCGAAGTTCTTCGAGGTAGCCACCACGCGCACGCCGGTACCCAGCTGCAGGCCGGTCGGCAGCTGCGTCTGGGCCGAAGAGGAACCGCCGGGCTGGCGCACCTGCTGGTACAGCAGGTCTTCGAAGCTGGCACGGTCCTGCTTGAAGCCGGTGGTATTGGTGTTGGCGAGGTTGTTGGAAACCACCGACATGCGCGTCTGCTGCGCATCCAGTCCGGTCTTGGCGATCCACAATGCCTGGTTCATGGCCTTGTTCCTGTGTTGATGCGGGTGGCCACGCGGGGTGGCCGTTGTCCTGGCTGATGCATGGCGCGTGCCACAACCGCGCCGGAATTACGTCGGGGCCGCCGGTCAGCTGCCCAGGCGCAGCAGGGAATTGGCGCTGCGGGCGTTTTCGTCGCCGTGCTTGATCACCTTCACCTGCATTTCGTACTGCCGCTGCAGCTGGATCATCTGCACCAGCGCGCCGGCGGCATCCACGTTGCTGCCTTCCAGCTGGCCGCTGTCCAGCGACTTGCCCTGGGCCTGCACGAACGGCTGCTGCGGGTCGGTGTTGCGCATCAGGCCGTCCAGCCCGCGCTCCAGCCGCGCATCCTCGGCGGCGACCACGCGCAGGCGGCCGATCACCGCCATGGTCTGCGGGCCTTCCCCCTGCGGGATGATCGAGATGGTGCCGTCGTTGCCGATGTCCATCGCCTGGTGCGGCGGAATCGCGATCGGGGCGCCGTTCTCGTCCAGCACCGGATGGCCGCCGGCGGTCACCAGCTGGCCATTGGGCGTGATCGACAGCGATGCACCGCGGGTATAGGCCTCACCGCCGCCGGTGGGCGCCTGCACGGCCAGCCAGTTGCCGGCGTCCAGCGACAGGTCCAGCGCGTTGCCGGTGATGTGCTGGGCACCCTGGCGCCGGTTGAAGCCGGCATCCACGTGCAGCGCGTCCACGCGCGAGGCGTAGCCGGCACCCTTGATCGGGAAGGCCTCGGTGTTGGCGAGGGCTTCCTTGAATCCGGGGGTATCGGTGTTGGCCAGGTTGTGCGACAGCGTGCCCTGCGCCTGCAGGGACGCACGTGCACCGGTCATCGCGACGTAGAGCGCCTTGTCCATCGTTGTATTCCCGTGCTGCTGCGATCAGTGGCTCATCAACGGATGTTGATGATGGTCTGGGTGATCTGGTCCATCGTGGAGACCATCTGCGAGTTGGCCTGGAAGTTGCGCTGGGCGGTGATCATGTTGACCAGCTGCTCGGTCAGGTCGACCGTGGAGGACTCCAGCGAACCGGCCTGGACCTTGCCCAGGTTGGAGCTGTCGGGTGCGCCGGTACGCGGGGTGCCGGAGCTGAAGGTTTCCACCCACAGGTTGTTGCCCTTGGCTTCCAGGCCCTGCGAGTTGTTGAAGGTGGTCAGCGCGACCTGGCCCAGCGGCTTGTCGTCGCCGTTGGTGTAGCGGGCGTAGACGACGCCGGTTTCGGACACGGTGATCTCATTGAGCTTGCCGGCCGCGTAGCCGTCCTGCTGGGTGTTGCGCAGCGCGAACTTCTCGCCGTACTGGGTCGACCCGGTGACATCCAGGGTCATCGCCAGGGTGCCGGCGCCGGTGGTCGGGGTGAACGGGTCCATCACGATCTGGCCGTTGGCCGGGTTGGTCAGCGCGCCGGCATCGTTGAAGCTCAGCGTGGTCGGGGTGCCCACTGCCTGGCCATCGACGTAGTTATGGACCTGCCATTCGTTGGCGGTGGCGGTCTTGACGAAGTACGAGGTCTGGGTGTGGCTCACGCCCAGCGAGTCGTACACGGTGATGCCGCCGGTGGACTGGTTGTAGCTGTTGGAATCGGTCGGGTCGAAGGTCGCCAGGGTCGGCTGCTTGGCGTTGGCCGGCAGGGTGAAGGCCACGTTGACCTTGCCGGTCTGCTTGGGCGGGCTGTCGGTGGTGAGCAGCTGCAGGTCGGTGAGGCGGCCGCTGTCGAAGCTGGTGCCGTCGGCATTGGGCGCGAACACCTGCAGGCGTGCACCCTGCGGGTTGGTCACGTAGCCGGCCTGGTCGGTCTGGAAGTTGCCGGCGCGCGAATACACGCGGGCGCCGTTCATGTTCATGGTGAAGAAGCCCTCACCGGAGATCGCCATGTCCAGGCTGCGCCCGGTCTGTTCGTTGTTGCCCTGCGAGAACTGCTGGGCCACGTTGGTCAGGCGCACGCCCGAGCCGACCGCGTTCTTGGACAGGCCGTAGCTGGTGGCCGAGAACAGGTCGGCGAACTCGGCGCGCGATTCCTTGAAGCCGGTGGTGTTGACGTTGGCGATGTTGTTCGCGGTGACGTTCAGGTCGGCATTGGCGGCATTGATGCCGGAAAGCGAAATGTTGAAGCCCATGGGGTTCTCCTTGGATGCGTGACGAAGGGACTCAGCTGACGCGCAGCACGTAGTCGATCGGGGCCGTGCCCAGGCCCTTGAGGTTGAGGTACAGGCCGTCCGAGCCGACGGTGACGCTTTCCACCGGCGCTTCGACGTAGGTATTGATCTTGGTCTGGGTGCCGGCACTGTCGGTGTGGGTGGCGGCGATGGTGTAGCTGCCGGCGGCCATGCGGTTGCCGTTGGCATCCTTGCCATCCCAGTCGAAGGTCACTTCGCCGGCTTCCTTGGCTTCCACGCTGAGCTGGGTGACCTTCACGCCGTTGGCGTCGGTGATGTCCACCGTGACGTAGCCGGCGCCGGGCGCGGCGACCATGCCGCTGGTATCGCCTTCGGCCTCCAGCTGCCACTTGGTGGAGGGCACCAGTACGTCGTGGCCGACCAGCGCGGCGCCGCGCAGCACCTGGTCGCCGGCCATCGATTCCTGGAAGCCCTTGACGGTACTGTTGAGGTCGTTGATGCCCTGCACCTGCGACAGTTGCGCCATCTGCGCCACCATCTGGGTGTTGTCCATGGGCTTGAGCGGATCCTGGTGCTGCAGCTGCTCGGTCATCAGGCGCAGGAAGTCGGCCTGGTCCAGGGTGTCCTTCTTCTTGGTGGTGCTGCTGTTGGGTGCGTTCAGGCCCAAGGCGCTGTAGATGTCGGTGTTGCCGACGCCGCTGGTGCTGCTCATGACGGTATGTCCTGCAATAAGAAGGGTCAGCGACCCATGGTCAGGGTGGCCAGCGCCAGTTCCTTGGCAGTGGTGAGCATCTCCACGCCGGCCTGGTAATTGCGCGAGGTCGAGATCAGGTTGACCATCTGGGCAACGGGGTCGACATCGGGCTGGTAGATGTAGCCATCGCCATCGGCCAGCGGGTGGCCGGGCTCGTAGCGCTTGATCGGCGCGGCGTTGCTCTGGCTGATTTCCTTGACCTGGACGGTGGTGATGTTCGGGTCGGTGCGGCTGGTGACCGACTGGAAGATGGGTTCCAGCGGCTTGTAGACGGCATCGGCCGAGCCGGCGATGGTGTCGGCGTTGGACAGGTTGGAGGCCAGCGTGCTCATGCGCACGGACTGGGCCTGCAGCGCGGAGCCGGCGATATCGAAAATGGGCAGGTTGCTCATGGCTTATTGCCCCGTGATCGCGGTGAGCATGGAGCGCACCTTGGATTCGACGAAGCTCAGCGAGGCGCGGTATTCCAGCGCAGCGCGGCCATAGGCGGCGCGCTCGGCATCGGGATCGACGGTGTTGCCGTCGATGCTCGGCTGCACGCCTTCCTTGGTGATCTGGAACGGGTTGAGCCCACCACCGATGGTGAAGTGCTGCTCATTGGTGGTCCGCATGAGGCCGTTGCTGTCGGCACCCTGCGCGTTGCGCAGGGCGGCATCGAAGTCCAGGTCCTGGGCCTTGTACCCGGGGGTATCGGCATTGCTCAGGTTGCTGGCAATCAGCTTCATCCGCTGCTCGCGCAACGGCATGGCCTGGGCATGGACACCCAGATAGTCGGAAATCAGGTTGGGCATGGCGCTCTCCCACGGGACGATGTGGGGAGTGGTGCAAGCGGCATGCCAAAAAGCAGCGATTCATTGCGTGGGAGGGCGGGGGTCGGCAGGACCTGCCGGGACACGCCGTGAACCCATCCATGGGGGCTTGTCAAAAACATCCATGTTTTTGACAGTCCCGTCAGGCCCTGCCGACCCCCGCCAACCGACATCGCCTCGCCGCAGGGCAAGCCTTGAACAGTCGGAGGGGTAGAGCCGGGCTTCGCCCGGCTGCATTGTTCATGGTTGCCCGGGATAGGCAGGCGCCAGCCATGTATCGAGGGCCGGGGCGGAGGGGGTTGCGGGACCGTAGAGCGCCATGGATGGCGCGAACGAGCCCCCATGGATGGGTTCACGGCGTGTCCCGCAACCCCCTCCGCCCCGGCCCTGCAAGCGATAACGTGCCGCTGCTTTTAGCGCCTCACGCCGCGAGGGCGACCTTCCGGAGGCAATCGAGCATGAAATCGGCCAGTTCGTGCGGGGAATACTTGGCCACGAAGGCGTTGGCGCCGACCCGTTCGACCATGGCGTTGTTGAATACGCCCGAGAGGGAGGTGTGCAGCAGCACGTACAGGCCGGCCAGGCCCGGGTGGCGACGGATTTCCGTCGTCAGGGTGTAGCCGTCCATGGCCGGCATTTCGATGTCCGAAATGACCATGGCGTAACGCTCGGCCGGGTTTTCGCCGGCGGCGTGGATCTGCAGCAGGTGGTCCAGGGCCTGCTTGCCGTCCGAGAGCAGGGTGGCGCCCACGCCCAGCTGGTCCAGCACGCTGCGGATCTGCTGGCGGGCCACGCGCGAGTCGTCCACCACCAGCACCTGCAGCTGCGGGGCGTCGGCCGGCAGCGCCATCGACGGGTCCAGCACGGCCTCGCCACGCACCTGGGCGATGTCGGCCAGCACGCTTTCCACGTCGATCACCTGGATCAGCTCACCCTGGAAGCGGGTGACGGCGGTCAGGTAGCTCGATTCGGCGCCCAGCTCCGGCGGCGGATGGATGTCTTCCACGGCGATGTTGACGATGCGCTCCACGCCGCTGACCAGGAAGCCCTGGATCGAACGGTTGAATTCGGTCACCACCAGGTAGCCCGGCGCCTTGTCGGCGTCCGGCTCGCGCTCGGGGTGGCCGATTGCCAGGCCCAGGTCCAGCACCGGCACCGAGCGGCCGCGCACGTCGGCCACGCCGGCGAACTGGCTGGGCAGCCCGGGCACCTGGAACAGGTCCGGCCGGCGCAGGACTTCCTGCACCTTGAACACGTTGACGCCAAAAAGCTGACGTCCGCCAAGGCGGAACAGCAGCAGGGCCAGGCGGTTGTGGCCAGCCAGGCGCGTGCGCTGGTCGATGCGGTTGAGCAGGTCATGTGACATGGGAGTGGTATCGGCGCCAACCGCGTTCCCTTGAGCGGGCAGATGAGCCCGTGAACGGCACGGCGCTTGCATGGTGCTGCGCATGTGCCATGCCCCCGGAGCCGCCATGCGTATCCTTCTTATAGTTGCCACGCTGATCGCCTTGGCAGGTGCGTCCCCGCACGCCCGGGCCGCCGGCGGCTGGCAGCCGGTAGACAGCATCCGCGCCGCCGCGCTGTCCACGTTGCCGGCCGGCAGCGAAGGCGACACCACCCTGGATTCGGCGCTGCGCCTGCCGGCCTGCGGCCAGGACCTGCGCGCCCAGCCCACCGGCACCAGCACCGTGGAGGTCAGCTGCCCCGACGCGGGCGGCTGGCGCCTGTTCGTACCGGTGAAGGTGCGCCGCAACCAGACCGTGCTGATCCTCAATCGTGGCATTGCCGCTGGAGAAACGATCGGCATGGCCGATATCACCACAGCACAGCGTGACGTGGCCCGCATTGCCGGTGCCGCCCTGGCCGATCCGGCCGTGGCGGTGGGGCGGGTGGCGCGGCGTACGCTGAGTGCCGGCAGCCTGCTGTCGGCCAACGACCTGGTCGCCCAGCGTCTCATCCGCCGCGGCGACAGCGTCGCACTGGTCTCCCGTTTTGGCGGGGTCGAAGTCCGGGTGGCGGGCAAGGCACTGGCCGATGCAGGTGAAAATGAACGCGTATCCGTGGAAAATCTGTCGTCACGCAAGGTGGTCCAGGGCACGGTGGCGGCCAGTGGCGACGTTTTTGTGACGCGCTGACCACTCCAGCACGCAAAATCTCCTAAAGATGCCGGCCCCCGTGCCGTTATCCCTTGTGAACCGTAACTCCCAGGACAACCCATGAGCCAGAAAATCGACGGCAACCTGCAGGCGACCGCCCATCTGCGCAGCATTGCGCCGGGTAACAAGCCCAGCGTTAGCACCGATGCCCCGGCGCGGCCGGTGGAAGCGGCCGACAGCCTGAAGCTGACCGGCGAGGCCACCAGCCTGCAGGCGCTGCAGCGCGAACTGAGCACCGCCCCGGCGATCGATGCCGGTCGCGTGCAGGCCGTGCGCGAGTCGCTGCAGAACGGCACCTACAAGATCAACCCGGACGCGATCGCCTCGCGCATGCTTGAGCTGGACCAGCAGCTGCAGAAATGAAGCTGGCCATGAGCGAGCCATTGCAGCGCCTCAGCGATGCCCTGGACGTCGAACGCCAGGCATTGGTGGAGCATGACGTCCAGTCCCTGATCCGCGCCACCAGCGCCAAGCTCGATGCGCTGCGTGCGCTGGAGCAGGTGTTGCCGGTGGGGCAGAACGAACGCCTGCAGGAACTGGCCGAGCGCAACCGCGCCAACGGCGTGCTGCTGGCGCGCCGCCGCCGCGAGGTCAACTGGGCGCTGCGCCAGCTGGGCCGCAGCGAAGCCTCCTCGGCGTACGACGCCAAGGGCCAGGCCAACACCCTGCATACGCGGCGGCCGCTGGCCGTCGCCTGAGCGCCACCCCGGATCGCGCTCCAACACGGATATAGTGGGCACCTGTTTCAACTGCCCCGATGTGACCGTGACCGTGCCCACCACTTTTGTCACCGCACCGCTGCCGCCGCAGCCGGTTCTGCTTGCGCTGTTCGAGCGCATCAACGAAGGCGTGCTCCTGTTCCGTGATGACGGCAGCGTCGCCGTGGCCAATGCCGCCGTGCGCGGCATGCTTGGCCAGGCCGAGATCGACGCCGGCGTGGATCCCGCGCAATGGCTGCGCCAGCTGCTGCCGCCCGATGCCCTGGAGCACGCCCGCCTGCACGGCCACTGGAACGGCAGCCTGCCGGTGGGCGAACGCATGGTCATCGCCCACGTCTACCAGCAGGAAGATGCCGGCAAGCGCCACTATCTGGCCCTGTTCCGCCGCATCGAAGGCCAGGAAGACTACGAGCGCGAGCTGCAGCAGCGCCATGCCGAGCTGCGCCAGGCCTACCTGCGCCTCAACGGCACCCAGGAAAAACTGCTGCAGTCGGAAAAGATGGCGTCCATCGGCCAGCTCGCCGCCGGCGTGGCGCACGAGATCAACAACCCCATCGGTTACGTGCACTCCAACCTGGGCAGCCTGCAGGAATACCTGCGCAGCCTGTTCACCGTGATCGAAGCCTACGAACGCGCACTGCGCGCGCCGGACCCGAAGGCCCTGATTCCCGAAATCGACGATATCCGCAACCGCTTCGACATCGACTTCATCAGCCGCGACCTGCCGCAGCTGATGGCCGAATCGCGCGAAGGCATCGAGCGCGTCACCCGGATCGTGCGCGACCTGAAGGACTTCTCCTATTCCGGCCGCGACGAGTCGTGGAAGCTGGTCGACCTGCACTCGGGGCTGGAATCGACCATCAACATCATCTGGAACGAGCTCAAGTACAAGGTCGACCTGAAGCGCGAGTTCGGCCAGCTCCCGCTGGTGGAATGCCTGCCCTCCGAGCTCAACCAGGTGTACATGAACCTGCTGCTCAACGCCGGCCACGCCATTGCCGAACGCGGCACCATCACCGTGCGTACCGGTGTAGATGGCGACTACGCATGGGTGGAGTTCGAAGACACCGGCGGCGGCATCTCCCCGGACCTGCGCCAGCGCATCTTCGACCCGTTCTTCACCACCAAGCCGGTGGGCAGCGGCACCGGGTTGGGGCTGTCGATTTCCTACAGCATCATCAACAAACACCACGGGCGCATCGACCTGGACAGCACCCCGGGCGTGGGTTCGCGATTCCGGCTGGTGTTGCCGATCAAGCAGCCGCGTTAAAGCGCAGGTGTCCGCCGTTTGCTTCCGCCCGCGACCAACCATCGGGGGAGGGCGGCGGGTAGCCCACGGAGGGACTGTCAAAAACATGGATGTTTTTGCCAAGCCCCCATGGATGGGTTTACGGCGTGTCCCGTAGTGGGCTGCCCGTCGCCCTCCCCAGCACGTAGCAACCGAAACGCTGCTTTTTACTCACTCTCCGGCGAAGGAACAGCAACCGGCTGGGCAGTATTGGCGCGGCGTTGTTCTTCGTGGGTGCGGAACGCCTGGTGGATGTGCTTGCGCAGCTCGTCGTCGTTCCACGGCTTGGTCAGGAAGCGGTAGATCGCGCCCCGGTTGATCGCGTCGGTGACCGTGTTGAGGTCCGTGTAGCCCGACAGCACCAGCCGGATCGTGTCCGGGTACAGCATCTTCACCCGGCCCAGGAACTCCGTGCCGCTCATGTCGCTCATGCGCTGGTCCGACAGGATCACCTGCACATCGTTGATCGCCAGCAGGTCGAACGCATCGCGCACGTTGCCCGCCGCCAGGATCCGGTAGCCATCGCGGCGGAACAGCCGCACCAACGAACGCAGCACGTTCTCCTCGTCGTCCAGCAGCAGCAGCGTGCGGTCCGGGCGGGTTTCAGCGAACGCCTCCGGGCGCAGGTAGCGCCGGCGCAGCGTCATGCCCGCCGCGTCGGCCGACATCGGCTCGCCAAACAGATAGCCCTGGAACACATCGCAGTCGTTGCGGCGCAGGAAGCCCAGCTGGGCCTGCGACTCCACCCCGTTGGCGATCACCGTCATGCCCAGCTGATGGCCCATGGCGATGATCGCGCGCGCGATCGCCGCCTCGCGGTTGCCGGCCGGCGCGCTCTTGATGAAGCTGCGGTCGATCTTCAGCTTGTCCACCGGATAGCGCACCAGCGCGCTCAGGCTCGAATCGCCGGTACCGAAGTTGTCCAGGCTCAGGCTGATGCCCTCATTGCGCAGGTTCACCAGCGTTTCGTGCACGAAATTGACGTTGTTGGTCAGCGCACTTTCGTTGATCTCCAGCGTGAGCATGTGCGCCGGCACCCCCGCGGTCTGCATCAGCGCCATCACCTCCGCGAAGAAGTTCGGCCGCAGCAGCTGCAGCGTCGACACGTTCACCGCGATGGTGAAGTCATCGAAGCCCAGGTCGCGCCACAGCTTGGCCTGCTTCAGCGCGCCCTCCAGCACCCACGTGCCGATCTGCACGATGATGCCCAGCCGCTCGGCCGTGCGCATGAAGCGTTCCGGCACCAGCATGCCCAGCGTCGGCGACTGCCAGCGCAGCAGCGCTTCCATGCCCACCACGTGGCCATCGCGGGCGCTCACCAGCGGCTGGTAGCGCAGCTTCAGTTCGCCATTGGGAATGGCGTCCACGATCTGGCGCGCGATGATGCTCTCGCTGTGCGCACTGGACGGCGTGTTGACCGCGTGGATGCGCACCGCATTGCCGCCTTCGCGGGCGGCCTGGTACAGCGCATCCTCGGCATGGTCGAGCAGGCGTGAGGTCTCGGTTGCATGTTCCGGGCACAGGCTGACGCCGAGCTTGCCGGTCATGAACAACGTGTACGGCAGGACCGAGAGCGGCAGCTCCAGTTGCTGGCGGATCTCTTCGGCCAGGTCGTCCGGCAGCGGCAGGTCGGCGGTGCGCGGTACCGCGATCAGGAACTCATCGCTGCCATGCCGCCACAGCTTGCCGCGGCCACGCAGGTGGTGCTGCAGGCGCTGCGCTACCAGCACCAGTGCCTGGTCGCCGACCTCGGCGCTCATGTTCTCGTTGACCGATGCGAAATGGTCGATATCCACGTGCATCAGCATCAACGGCGTGCCACCGGAGGCGGCCTCGGCCACCATCGCCTGCAGCGCGGGATTGCCGGCGCCCAGCCGGGGCGGCGCGTCCTCGATGCTGACCAGGGGCAGGGAAGGGTTCCACATGACTCAGTATTCCAATGTATCGGGGGTGGCCACGCCGTCGCTGCGGTAAGGCAGGAACAGGTCGACCAGGGTGCCGGCGCCATGCGCCGACTCGATCTTGAGGGTGCCGCCGGCGCTCTGCGCGCGTTCGCGCATCACGATCAGGCCCAGCCCGCGGGGGCCATCGGGGTCGAACCCTTCGCCGTCATCGCGCACCTGCAGGTGCAGGCCATGGTCCTGCACATCCTGCAGCGTGAGGTGCACCTGGCTGGCGCGCGCATGGCGCAGCACGTTGGTCAGGCTTTCCTGGGCGATGCGGAAACAGGCCTGCTCGATCTCACCCTGCGGGCGCCGCGGCAGCGCCGCGATGTCGGCCAGCAGCTCGATCGGCGAGGAACGGAACAGCACCCCGGCCTGCCAGCGCAACGCCGCCTCCAAGCCCAGTGCATCCAGCTGCGGCGGGCGCAGCAGGGTGGAGATGTCGCGCAGCTTGCCTACGGTGGCGTCGGCCAGGTGGATGATCTGCTCCAGGTCCTCGCCGCGCCGCTGCGGATCGGCCTCATCCTGCGCCGCATACGCCGACAGCTTCATGGCGGTGATGGCCTGACCGATGTCGTCGTGCAGGTCGCGCGAGATCGCACGGCGCTCGTCTTCCTGCAGCGAGAACAGCCGCCCGGCCATCGCCTGCAGCTCGCGGTTGCTGGTTTCCAGTGCCTCGCGGATACGCTCCGGCTCGCTCAGGTCGCGCACGATCAGCAGCTTGCAGTTGCGGCCGCCATAGCGCACCTCGCCGACCGCAAGCCCGGCCTGGAAGCGCTCGCCGCCCTGGCGGCGCATGCCGATCACTTCGCTGCCGCTGCTGGGCAGCGGAATGCTGGCAAACAGCTGCGCGCGTACCCGGGCCAGGTCGGTGGCCACCACCAGCGCCGACAGTGGCTCGCCGAGCAGGGTGTGCTGGCCGTAGCCGAACTGCGCGGCAGCGCACGCGTTGGCATACAGCACGTGTTCGTCCGACAGGATCACTACGCCGTCGGGCAGCACCCGCACCAGCTCCCGGAACTGTTCCTCGCGTTCGCGCAGCAGCCGGCGTGACTGCTCGCGCTCGGTCACGTCCTGCAACGTGCCCAGCACGCGCGGCCGGCCGGCATCATCGGTGCCGCTCTCGGCGCGCAGGTGCACCATCAGCGCCCGCCCGTCCATGGCCAGCAGCGGCAGCAGCAGGTCGATCTGTACCCGGTCGCCGCGCATGTCCTGCAGCAGCTGTTCGGTCAGTGCGGCGGTGGTCGGGTCGGCGGGGACCAGCAGCTCCTCGAAGCGGTGCCAGCGCCGTGCTTCGGGCGGGCGCCGGCCCAGCAGGTGGTAGACCTGGTTGGAGTAACGACCCAGCCCGGTGGACGGGTCGACTTCCCAGGCGCCGATCCGCGCCATTTCGTGCGCTTCCTCGACACGGGTCAGCGCCTGGTCGCGGCGCCGCAGCGCCTGGTCTTCGCGGGTGCGGTCGATGGCGATCAGCAGGCGCGCCGGGCGCCCGGCGTAATCCAGGTAGTTGCTGCGCATCTCCATGCGCCGGGGCGTGCCGTCCTTGAGCACCAGATCGGCGGTGATCACGCACAGCTGGTCCGGTTGCGCGCGGATCTCCTCCAGCTTGGCCGCCAGCGCGGCTTCATCCCCGGGCGGCCACAGCGCGGTCATCGACATCGCGGTGAACTCGTCGCGGCTCCAGCCGAACAGGCTGCTGGCGGCCGGGTTCACGTCCAGGATCTCCAGGGTGTCCAGGTCGTAGACCAGGATCGGGCCGGGGTTGCCTTCGAACAGCTGCCGGTGCCGCTGTTCGGAGTGCTCCAGCCGCACATGGGTCTGCAGCACGTGCTGGGCCAGGGGACGCAGCAGCAGGTAGATCACCGCGCCGCTGAGGATGACGAAGAATGCCCCCTTTGCCGTCTGCCAGCGCGCGGCCGTGGCCAGGTCGGCGGTGAGCACCTGCACGGCGGCATCGCTGCACAGGATCCATACCAGCGCCAGCATCAGATAGCCGAGCACCACCCGCCAGCGGTCGCGGCGCAGGGCCTGGGCGAGCGGGTGGTCACGACGGTGCGGTGCGGGCGGGCCGGGCGGGACGACGGGCATGGGTCGCGACGGGATGGGGTTGGGTAGGCGGTCCATAGTAGTGGCTGGGACACCCCGGGCGCACGCAAGGCTCAACTATCGACCAGAACAGCCGCTAACGATTGCGTTCCCGGCTGTCGGGTGCGTTATCGGAGTCATACCGCGTGGACCAAGGCATCATCGCGAGTCTGCTGCAGCACCCCCTGGCCTCGGCCCTGGTCATCCTGGACCGGACCGGGCGTCCGCTCGCCGCCAACCCGGCCGCGCGCGAACATGGGTTGCCGGCAACCGTGGCGGCCTACGGCGAGCTGCTGGAAGACCTGCGGCTGCTGGCCGCCGATGGCGGGCTGGTGCCGTGCCAGCTGCCGGGCGGGCCGCGTGGGCGCTTCGATGGCTGGATGCGCGCCGTGCACGATGCCGACGGCAACCTGCTGGCCTTCACCCTGAGCGTGCCCGAACCGGTGGCCCCCTACGCGGGCAGCCGCTGGGAAGTAGCGCTGGACCATGCCGGCCATGGCCTGTGGGACTGGGACCTGCCCAGCGACGCGGTGAGCCGTTCGCAGCGCTGGCATGACGCGCCTGCCGGCGCGGACGAACACGCGTCGGCCGACGCCGGGCAGGCCCTGCTGGCCCCGGTGCATCCCGACGACCAGGCGGCGGTGCGCGCGGCGCTGGACGCGCACCTGCGCGGCGAGGGGGAGGTGTACACGGCCCAGTACCGCCTGCGCCACCCCGAAGGGGACTGGCGCTGGGTGCTGGACCGCGGCCGCGTGGTGGCCCGTACCGTTGACGGACAGCCGCTGCGCATGGTCGGCACCCACACCGACATCCAGGCACAGAAACAGATGGAAGCGCTGCTGCTGGAGCAGCAGGTGCACCTGCGCGAGGCGCAGCGCATCGCCAGCATGGGCAGCTGGTCGTGGGACCCGGACAGCCGCCAGTTCTGGTGGTCGCCCGAGTTCCGGGCCCTGCTCGGCGTGGGCGACGCCCCGTTGAGCAGCCGGCGGCACTGGCTGCGCCTGCTCGAACCGCGTTCGCGCGGCCTGCTGCGGCAGGCCTGGCGGCGCATGCTGCGCGATGGCAAGCCCAGCACGCTGGCGCTGGAGCTGCCGCGCGGAAACGACGGCGCGCTGCACCTGCGGTTGTGGATGCAGCCGCTGCTGGGCCCGGACGGGCGCATCCAGCGCCTGCTCGGCCAGGTCCAGAACATCACCGAACAACACCAGACCGATGCGCTGATCCGCTGGCGTACCGAGCTGCTCAACCGGGTCTCGGCGCTGGGCCGCATCGGCGGTTGCGAGATCGACGTGGCCACCCGCCACATGCAGTGGACCGAGGAGTGCTACCGCATCCACGGCCTGCGCAAGGAACCGATCAGCCTGGACCAGGCGCTGGCGCTGTACACGCAGGATTCGCGCGACGCCTTCGAGGCCGCATTGGCGCGCATTGCCGCCGGCGGCCTGCCGGAACAGCTGGACCTGTGCTTCTATCGCCAGTCCGGGCTGCGCATCTGGGTGCAGGTGCTGATCGAGCTGGACCATCGCGATGGCCTGCCGACCCGCTTCGTGGTGCTGTTCCGTGACATCACCCGCGAACGCGAAGCCAACGAGCGGATCGAGCTGCTGGCCCATTACGACCTGCTCACCGGCCTGCCCAACCGCATGCTGCTGCGCGAGCAGACCGCCGACGCCATCGAGGAAGCGCGCGATCGCGGCGCACCGTTGGCGATGCTGTTCATCGACCTGGATGGCTTCAAGACCATCAACGACACCTTCGGCCACGCCACCGGCGATGCGCTGCTCAAGGCAGCGGCGGCGCGGCTGCACCAGAACCTGCGCAACGCCGACCTGTTCGGGCGTTTCAGCGGCGATGAATTCATCGTGGTGCTGCGCGACCTGGCCGACCCGGAAGATGCCGGGCACGTGGCGCGCAAGCTGATCGCCTCGCTGGCCGAGCCGCTGCAGCGCGGTGACACCACCTTGAAGGTGGGCGCCAGCGTGGGCATTGCGATGCTCGACGAAGGTCGCACGGATTTCGATTCGCTGCTGCGCGCGGCCGATGCGGCCATGTATGCCGCCAAGGAAGCCGGGCGCAATACCTACCAGTACTACAGCCAGGACGCGCTGCTGCGCATCCAGCGCAAGCTGGAGATCGAGCACGCGCTGCTGGGCGCCATCGAGCGCGAAGAGTTCAGCCTGGCCTACCAGCCGCTGCTGCATGCCGCGCAGGACCAGCCACCGGCCATCGAGGCGCTGCTGCGTTGGCACCGCCCGGGCATCGGCTACTGCAGTCCTGCCGAGTTCATTCCCATTGCCGAGAAGTGCGGCGAGATCGTGCGCATCGGTGACTGGGTGCTGGCCGAGGCCTGCCGCCAGGCGGCGGTGTGGGACCGGGCCGGGCTGAAGTTCGACCGGATCGCGGTGAACGTGTCGGCCGTGCAGCTGCGCGACCACGGCTTCGCCGAACGGGTGATCGACATCTGCCACGCCCATGGCTGGGCGCCGCAGCGGCTGGAGCTGGAGCTGACCGAATCGGCCCTGATCCGTGACACCGACGTGCTGCGCCACTGCTTCGATGTGCTGGAGCGGCACGGCGTGCCGCTGGCGGTGGACGATTTCGGCACCGGCTTCTCCAACCTGCACTACCTCAACCGTTTCCCGGTGGGCCGCCTGAAGATCGACCGCAGCTTCGTGCAGGGCATGCTCCACGATGCCGGCACCGCCGAGGTCACCCAGGCCATCGTGCACCTGGGCCACGCCCTGGGCATGAAGGTGGTGGCCGAAGGCGTGGAAACCGAGCAGGAAGAAGCGATGCTGCGCCGCCAGGGCTGCGATGAGATCCAGGGCTACCTGTACTCGCGCCCGCTTACCCCGCGTGACCTGGCGCAGTGGCTGAAGCTCGGTGGCGGACAGCTGCAGGCACTACCGGCAGTGGTCGGCGAATCGCCCCGGGTTCCGGTCGCGCCGTAACCGCCCGCGGGCGTTGCACGCGCTGGAGCATCAGCAGGTCCGGTCATCAACCGGACCTGCTTTTTGCTATGTGGCGTCGGTAGATGCGGACGCGTCCAGCGCGGTCCCGCTCAATCCCAGGTCCCAGGCCAGTCCCGCCAACGCGGGATCCAGCGGCGCTGCCGTCGGGGCCGTTGCCATCATCCCAGCCAGTTCCCATTGCGCCTGCTGTTCCAGTACCGCCAACAGCGCACGGCCGCTCTTCGGTGGCACGGGCACCGGGGCAGGGTGGATGACCTCGCCCACGGCGTCGGGCGACGCGCCGTTTCCGGCAGGTATCAGTGGGCTGGGGGCAGCGTTCAACAGCATGCGGCAGTCTTCAACAGTGGGGTCAGGGTGCTACACGCACGAAAGCCCCGGCAATGCCGGGGCCTTCGAGGAATGACGTTGCCGGCACCAGTCACGGATCAGAACAGTTCAACCGCACCGGCTGCCATGCTCTGCTGGCTCACCGGCTTGTGCGGCGGGCGTTCCCATTCGCTGCGCATTTCGCGCAGGCGGTTGCCGGTACGCTGCAGCGCGGTGGCCACTTCGGCATCGAACACGCCGCCGTTACGGTGCAGCAGTTCCTGCAGGCCCACCGCTTCGCGGTTGATCGAGGTCAGGCGGTCCAGGTGGGTGTGCACGCCGCCCAGGGCCTGGGTAGCGATGTCCTCGAACTGCAGGGCGCGCACGGCTTCGGCCACGCTGCTGTCGATGGCACGGCCGCACTCGGAGATCTCGCGCATGCCTTCGCCCAGCGAGGCGTTGATCTGGGCCACGTTGTCGAGCATGGCGGCGGCTTCGTGACGCGCTTCGCGGGAGCGGTCCATGTCGCGCGAGGCCATGTTGGAGACCGTCTCGCGGACCTTGGCGATCGCATCCTTGGAGCTGTGCGCCAGCTTGCGGATCTGCTCGTTGAAGGTGGTGGAGCGCTCGGAGAGGTTGCGCACCTCGTCGGCGACCACCGCGAAGCCGCGACCGGCTTCACCGGCACGCGCCGCTTCGATGGCCGCGTTCAGCGCCAGCAGGTTGGTCTGGTCCGCGATGGACTTGACGTCTTCCAGCAGCGCGAAGATGCCATCCAGGTGCTGCGCCATCTGGTCGATGTGCTGCACGGTATTGCTGCTCTGGCCGCTGACCTGTTCCAGCGCTTCCACCAGCTGTTCCATGCGGTGGCTGGCGTGCTGGGCGAAACGGGCCACGTCGACGCCGGCGCCACCGTCTTCACCGGCGCGGTCGACGATGCGGGCCAGTGCCTGGCTCTGCTGGCGGGACTTGCGGTTCATGGCATCGAAGCTGCCACCCAGGCCGGCCACGGCCTGGCGGATCAGGTCACGGGCGCGTTCGATCTCGCCACGCGAGCCGTCGATTTCGTTGCCGACGAACGAGCGCAGCTCGGTCAGCAGCTGGTCCTGTTCCCGCATCATGCGGGCATGCTCGGGCGAGCGCTGGGTCTGGGCGCGGGCGGTCCACCACGCGAACCCCAGCCAGCTGAGCGTCATCGTGGTCAGGATCGCCCAGCGCAGGGCGGCCGGCCATTCAAAGCCGATGGCGAAGGGAAGCAGCAGGGTCAGGACCAGGGGGGCGGCCAGACTAGTGAAGAGGCGTGAGTACATGGACGTTCTCGGGGAGGTGCACGGAGGATGTATCGGCCGTACCCCCGTTTGCTTTAGCCACGGCGCACTTTTTTGTGCGCCGGTGGGTGACGACCGTTGGTCGTCACTCCTTTCCGTCAGCGAAGCTGACGGTCAACCGCTTCGATCATCGCCTTGCGCGAGATCAGGAAATCCCAGTACTGGCCGCCGGTCTGGCGCCACAACACCGCCGAACGCACCGCCGCCAGCAGCAGCGCGCGGATCTCGGCCACCACCCCGGCCTGGGCCAGGTAGTGCGGATTGCCCTGGACCATCACCCGCGGCTTGAGGTGGCTGATGGTGTCGGCATACAGCCCGCCCAAGCTGGACAGCACGTCCGGGTGGGCGCTGTCGTTCAGCTCGGCGGCCTGGCGCTGGGCGCGGGCGATGCCCTGGCTGACCTGCTCGACCACCGCATGCTCGCGCACGAAGCGGCGCTCCAGCTGCAGCACGGCCAGGGCCAGCCGCGGCAGGATCTCGTCCTGGCCCTGGCTGCGGAAATAGTTGTGCAGCAGGCGCAGGCCCGGGGCCAGGTTGGCGGCGCTGCCGTAGATGGCCTGCGGGCTGTCGGCGTCGATCCGGAACACGCTGTCGATGGCGGTGCGGACCACGCTGGCCTCGGAATGGCCGGTTTCGGCGATGCGGCGCACCTGCTGCAGCGCCTGGGCGATGCCAGCCAGGGCAAGGACGCGGTCGTCGATGGAAAAACTCATGCAGCAGATACCTCGAAGGGGGAAGGGGCGGTGCGCAGGCGCTGCTCCAGCGGCGCATCGGTGGCGGCGATCACCGCGCCACCCAGGCATACCTCGTCGTCATACAACACCAGGGATTGCCCGGGGGTGACGGCACGCTGCGTCCGCGCGAAACGCACGTCCACGCTGCCATCGTCGCGCACCCGCACCGTGCAGGGCTCGTCCGGCTGGCGGTAGCGGGTCTGTGCGGTGCACTCGAACTGCCGGGCAGGCGGTGACCCGGCGATCCAGTGGGCGGTTTCCGAATGCAGCCGGGTCGACTGCAGCCAGGGGCTTTCACGGTCCTGGTCCACGTACAGCACGTTGCTGGCCACGTCCTTGCCCACCACGTACCACGGGGCCGCCGGGCGGCCACGCACGCCGCCGATGTTCAGGCCCTCGCGCTGGCCCAGGGTGAAATAGAACACCCCGGGGTGCTCGGCGATGCGGTTGCCGTCCGGGTCCTGGATCTCGCCGGTACGCGCCGGCAGGTAACGGCCCAGGAACTCGCGGAAATCGCGTTCGCCGATGAAGCAGATCCCGGTCGAGTCCTTCTTGGCGTGGGTCGGCAGTCGCGCATCGCGGGCGATGCGGCGCAGGTCGTTCTTCTGCAGGTCGCCGATCGGGAACAGGGTGGCGGCCAGCTGGGCCTGGCCCAGCTGGTGCAGGAAGTAGCTCTGGTCCTTGCTGCGGTCGGCGCCGCGCAGCAGCGCCCAGCGCCCGCCCACCTGGGCGATGCGGGCGTAATGGCCGGTGGCGATCCGCTCTGCACCCAGCTCGCGGGCCGCATCCAGGAAGTGCTTGAACTTCACTTCGCGGTTGCACAGCACGTCCGGGTTGGGGGTGCGTCCGGCTGCGTATTCGGCCAGGAAGTGTTCGAACACGCCCTGCCAGTACTCGCTGGAGAAGTCGCGGAAGTGGAACGGGATGTCGAGCAGGCCGCACACGGCCACCGCATCGCGGCGGTCGTCTTCGGCACGGCAATCGCCGCTGCCGTCGTCGGCCCAGTTCTGCATGAACAGCCCGGCCACCGGCTCGCCCTGCTGGACCAGCCGCCAGGCGGCCACGGACGAATCCACGCCGCCGGAGACGCCGACCATGATGCGCGGGGTGCTCATGCAACCTCCTTCACGATCGACAGCGGATGGCGCTGGCCGGCCAGGAAGTCGGCAACGACCTCCCAGACCAGTGGACTGCGCAGCCGGGACGGCTCGGCCTGCAGCTGGGCCGGGTCCAGCCACAGCGCGCGCAGGATGCCGGTGTCCAGGGGGCGGGCCGGGTCATGCGAGATCGGCTCGGCCGCGTAGGCGAAGCGCAGGAACGGCGTGCCGTCGGGCGCGGTCCACTGGTAGGTGCCGATGAAGGCGGTCAGGCGGACGGTCCAGCCCGATTCTTCCAGGGTCTCGCGCACGGCGGCGGCGGCCAGGCTTTCGCCCGGCTCCAGGTGTCCGGCCGGCTGGTTCAGCACCGCGCGGCCGTCGATGGCTTCTTCCACCAGCAACAGGCGCCCGTCCCGCACCACCACGGTGGCCACGGTCACATGCGGCGCCCAGCGCAGGTCCTGCACTTCGTTCACGTCAGTATTCGTCCGTTCCAGTCAATTCAAGTTCCATCGCATCGGCGGTGTTCATCGCCGCCTCGATGGCCTCGCTCAGCGCATCGGCGCTGGCGTTGGCATCCACCTTCACCACGAACATGGCCAGCTGCTCCTGCTTGACCCAGCCGCCCAGCTTGGCGTCCTGGGAGTCTTCCAGCAGGCGGTTGGCCACCGCGGCGGAGAACTGCTTGCCCGGCGCGTTGTAGCCCGGCGACCAGATCTCGCGGATGCGGTGCTTGCCGTACTCTTCCACGGCCGAGCGCACGAACACCAGCTGGGTGCGGTCGCCTTCGACATCGAACACCAGCTTGTAGTCGCCGTCCTCGTCGATCTCATAGGGGTACTTCAACGTGTCCAGCACGCGGCCGACGGCCTTGTCAGGCGTTGCGGCCTGGGCCCCGAACACGGTGGCGGTCAGCAGCAGCGCGGTGGCGATCCTTTTCATGAAATCCCTGTGAAAGTATGTGTCCATGAGTGGATTGTGACGGGGGCAGGGGGCCAACGTCCAATCCGGCCGGTGCGGCGTCTATAATGTCCGGATGCCCCGCGAGCCCTCCCAAGAACCCCACCACGACCACGGCGTAGCGCTGGAGCCGGCCCGGCCGGAGGTCGCGCCGCCGCCGTTCTACCAGGTGATGCTGCTGAACGACGACTACACCCCGATGGATTTCGTGGTGACCGTGCTGCAGCACTTCTTCTCGATGGATCTGGAAAAAGCCACCCAGGTGATGCTCAACGTGCACACCCGTGGCCGTGGCGTGTGCGGTGTGTTCACCCGCGAGGTGGCCGAATCCAAGGTCGCCCAGGTCAACGAGTTCTCGCGCATGAACCAGCATCCGCTGCTGTGCACGATGGAGAAGGCGGGGTAACACCCCGTTCGACGGCACAGCCGGCCGGTGGCCGTTCCCGGCCCCTATGCCCGTCCATGAGGGAAAGAGCGCCGGGGACCGCCAAGGGGGCGGGGCGCCTGCAATCGGTCGATGACGTCCCCATCACGGGTGGGCAGCCAATGCTGGCGGTGTCTGGGGCATGATCGCGCAAGTGATAACGCCATCTGAACGCACCGATCCAGTAGGGTGATGGAAATTGTGCAGGTAGGCCGCATATTGTTCTCAACTGCCGCCGGAGTAGAACATGTTCAGTAAAGACCTCGAACACACCATCGGTCAGTGCTACAAGCGCGCCCGTGAGGCCCGCCATGAGTTCATGACGGTGGAACACCTGCTGCTGGCACTGCTCGACAACCCGTCCGCCCAGGCCGTGCTCAAGGCATGCGGGGCCGACGCCGACCGCCTGCGCCAGGAGCTGGAGCAGGCCATCGAGGCCTCCGTCTCGCGCCTGGCCGAAGATGACGGCCGCGACACCCAGCCCACCCTGGGCTTCCAGCGTGTGCTGCAGCGGGCCGTGTACCACGTGCAGTCCTCGGGCAAGAAGGAGGTCACCGGCGCCAACGTGCTGGTGGCGATCTTCGGCGAAAAGGACTCCCACGCGGTCTATTACCTCAACCAGCAGGACGTGACCCGGCTGGATATCGTCAATTACCTCTCCCATGGCATCGCCAAGCTGGGCGAGGAGGGCGAAGTGCCGCCGTCGTCGGATGCCGAAGGGCGCGCCGAAGGTGGCGATGGCGAAGGCAAGGGCGATGCCCTGGCCGAGTTCGCCAGCAACCTCAACGAGGCGGCCCGCAACGGCCGTATCGATCCGCTGGTGGGCCGCCGCGACGAAATCGAGCGCACCATCCAGGTCCTGTGCCGCCGGCGCAAGAACAACCCGCTCTACGTGGGCGAGGCTGGCGTGGGCAAGACCGCCATCGCCGAGGGCCTGGCCAAGCGCATCGTGGAAGGCTCGGTGCCCGACGTACTGGCCGACGCGGTGATTTATTCGCTCGACCTGGGCGCGCTGGTGGCCGGCACCAAGTACCGCGGCGATTTCGAGAAGCGCCTGAAGGGCGTGCTCACCGCGCTGAAGAAGATGCCAAACGCGGTGCTGTTCATCGACGAGATCCACACCATCATCGGTGCCGGGTCGGCGTCGGGCGGCACCATGGACGCCTCCAACCTGATCAAGCCGGCGCTGGCCTCCGGTGAGCTGCGCTGTATTGGCTCCACCACCTTCCAGGAATACCGCGGCATCTTCGAGAAGGACCGTGCGCTGGCACGCCGCTTCCAGAAGATCGACATCGTCGAGCCCACCGTGGGCGAAACCTACGAGATCCTGCAGGGCCTCAAGCCCAAGTACGAAGCGCACCACGGCGTGACCTACGCCGATGACGCGCTCCAGGCGGCGGTGGACCTGTCGGTGAAGCACATCGGCGACCGCCTGCTGCCGGACAAGGCCATCGACGTGATCGATGAGGCCGGTGCCCGCCAGCGCCTGCTGCCCGAGGGTGAGCGCAAGGAGCTGATCGATATCGAGGAAATTGAAACGATCGTGGCCAAGATGGCGCGCATTCCGGCCAAGCAGGTCAGCGCCACCGACAAGGACGTGCTGCAGCACCTGGAGCGCAACCTGAAGATGGTGATCTTCGGCCAGGACCCGGCCATCGAGACGCTGTCCTCGGCGATCAAGCTGGCCCGTTCGGGCCTGGCCAACCCGGAAAAGCCGATCGGCAACTTCCTGTTCGCCGGCCCCACCGGCGTGGGCAAGACCGAGGTGACCAAGCAGCTGGCGCTGCAGCTGGGCATCGAGCTGGTGCGCTTTGACATGAGCGAATACATGGAGCCGCACTCAATCAGCCGCCTGATCGGTGCGCCCCCGGGTTATGTCGGCTTCGACCAGGGTGGCCTGCTCACCGAAAAGATCGTCAAGACCCCGCACTGCGTGCTGCTGCTGGACGAGGTGGAAAAAGCCCACCCGGACATCTTCAACATCCTGCTGCAGGTCATGGACCGTGGCGTGCTCACCGACACCAACGGGCGCGAAGCGAACTTCAAGAACGTGGTGCTGGTGATGACCACCAATGCCGGTGCGGCCCAGGCCTCGCGGCGTTCGATCGGCTTCACCCGCCAGGACCACGCCACCGACGCGATGGAGATCATCCGCAAGAGCTTCACGCCGGAATTCCGCAACCGCTTAGATGCGGTGGTGCAGTTCCAGCCGCTGGGCTTCGAGCACATCCTGCGCGTGGTGGACAAGTTCCTGATCGAGCTGGAAATGCTGTTGCAGGAAAAGCACGTCAGCCTGTCGGCCACGCCGACGGCGCGCGACTGGCTGGCCCGCCACGGCTTCGACCCGCTGATGGGCGCGCGCCCGATGGCCCGCGTGATCCAGGACAAGGTCAAGCGCCCGCTGGCCGACGAGCTGCTGTTCGGCAAGCTGGTCAATGGTGGCCGGGTCAGCATCGACGTGCGCGACGACGAACTGTTCGTCGAAGCGCAGGCCGAACCGGAGCGGCTGCTACCCGCAACGGTCGAGTAACCAAAAACGCCCCTCGCGGGGCGTTTTCTTTGGCGGTCAATCAACGCCGCGCGCGGGATGCGAACGACTCAGCGCTGATCGGCTCGAGCTCTTTGACGACACAGCTGCCGGTGTCGGTGCGCAGCTTGCTGGCACTTGCGCCACACAGCTGGCCGTCATTGTTCGGGGTGGTGAACTCCAGCTTGCGCGAGAAACCCGCCTGGCTACAGCTGGTCTCGAAGTGGACGATGTAGTGATCGGTGCCGTTGCGCAGCAGGATGCTGCGATCGGCGCCCTTGCGGACCAGCTGCTGGTCGCTGGACAGGGTGATGCAATCGGAGCCGGCCGCGGCAGCGGGCGCGCTCTGCGCGGACGCCGAACCGGCAGCGCTGGAAACAACCAACAGGCAAAGCGCAATCAGGGTCTTCATGGCGGGGGCCAGTAGGTCACGGTCCGGAGTGGACCGTAGACCACAGTGCCCACCTTTGGCCGGTGGCGAATCTGCATCAAGGCAGGCTGACTGATGTCAGGGTGCCGTGGGGCAGGGTGACTGCCGGCATGGTGGGCGCAGCTGAATGGCGCCCACGCAAAAAGGCCAGCGCAGGGCCGGCCTTTGATCGCGTCTTCCGGAGAAGCCGCCCTTCCGCTTACTTCATGCGGTAGGTTATGCGACCCTTGGTCAGGTCGTAGGGCGTCATTTCAACCTTGACACGGTCGCCCGTCAGGATGCGGATGTAGTTCTTGCGCATGCGGCCGGAGATGTGGGCGATGATTTCATGCCCATTTTCCAGTCGAACGCGGAAAGTGGTGTTCGGCAGCGTCTCGCTGACGGTGCCTTCGAACTCGATGGAGTCGTCTTTCGACATGTAGTCCTGTGCAGTTCTATAAACGGCCGAGCTGGCCTTAAGAGCGGGCATTTTACGCGCATCTCCTCCGGGATGCAAAGATTGCGTTAACCGCCTGCCTCAGGCCAGTGAGGCGGCTGGAATCTCCCCAAACCGCGCGGTCCACGCTCCAGGCGCCTCATCGGTAGCCACCTGCGCCCGGACAATGCCCAGGAACCGTTCACGCGGCCAATGCTCGGCCCCCATCCGCAGCAGGTGCTCGTTCTCCACCTGCGCATCGATCAATGGCCAGCCCCACGACGACAGCCGATGGGCCAACCCGGCCAGTGCCACCTTGGAGCCGCCGCTGGCCGCGCTGAACATGCTCTCGCCGAAGAACATCCGGCCGATGGCCACCCCGTAGATCCCGCCCACCAGTCGGTCGCCGTCCAACACCTCGACCGAGTGGGCGAACCCCAGGGCATGCAGCGCCACATAGGCCTCGACCATGTCCCGGGTGATCCAGGTGCCGTCCTGCCCCGGGCGGGGGCTGGCCGCGCAGGCCTCGATCACCTCGCGGAAGCGGGTATCGGCACGCACTACCCAGCCGCTGGCGCGCAGGCTGCGGCGGAAACGCGAGGACAGGTGCACCCCATCGGTGCGGAACACCATGCGCGGGTCCGGTGACCACCACAGCAGCGGCTGGCCCTCCGA
This sequence comes from Stenotrophomonas sp. FBCC-B152, assembly GCF_059134105.1. Taxonomy (NCBI): domain Bacteria; kingdom Pseudomonadati; phylum Pseudomonadota; class Gammaproteobacteria; order Lysobacterales; family Lysobacteraceae; genus Stenotrophomonas; species Stenotrophomonas sp. FBCC-B152. The sequence goes on from NZ_CP101442.1 coordinate 1,565,878, forward strand.
GAACCACGGGAAGATGCCGCCGGCGTAGGCATTGAGCAGGCGCACCGGCGAGAGGTCGCCACCGAGCGCCAGCAGGCCATCCGGGTCCCGCAGCGCGGTTTCGGCAGGCGGGAAGGGCGCATCCGGACGGTCGTCCAGCCGCCAGGGCAGGTGCCGCGTCATGTGGATTCGATCGACTTGAAGGGGGTGTGCTCCGCCAGCAGCTGCGCGTAGCGCTGCACTTCCTCGCGCTCCTGTTCGCACCAGCCGGCCAGCGCGCCGGCAAATGCCGGCTCGGCCAGCCAGTGCCTGCTGCGTACCGGGTGCGGCAGGAAGCCGCGCGCCAGCTTGTGCTCGCCCTGCGCGCCGGGCTCGAAGCGGGTGAGCCCTTCGCGCAGGCAGTACTCGATGCCCTGGTAGTAACAGGTTTCAAAATGCAGGCCGGGCAGGGTGGCGCCGCCCCAATAACGGCCGTACAGGGTATCGCCGCCGCGCAGGCACAGCGCGCCGGCCACCGGCTGGCCCTCCAGCATGGCCAGGAAGATCACCAGCTGGCGCGGCATCGTCGTGGCCAGGTGCTGCACGAACGGCAGGGTCAGTGCCGGCGAATTGCCGTATTCGCTGAAGGTCTGCAGGTAGAAGTCGTGCATGGCCTGCAGGTCGGCGTCGGTGGCTTCATCGCCGTGCACGATCCGGTAGCTCACCCCGGTGCGGGCCAGCTTGGCGCGCTCCTGGCGGATGTTCTTGCGGTGCTTGTGGTCCATGGCGGCCAGGAAGCTGCTGAAGTCGGTCCAGTCGCCCGGGTTGTGCCACTGGAACTGGATGTCCTTGCGCAGCAGCCAGTCCGGGCCGAACGCGGCGTCGTCATCGGCCAGGTGGAAGTTCACGTGCGCCGACGACCAGCCCATGCGGGCCACTTCGGCGCGCAGGGTCTCCACCAGCGTGCGCGCGGTTCCTGCATCCCTGGCCAGCAGCCGCGGCCCGCTCACCGGCGAATACGGCACCGCGCCCAGCCACTTCGGGAAGTACGCCAGCCCGTGGCGGGCATACGCATTGGCCCAGGCGTGATCGAACACGAACTCGCCATGCGAGTTGTCCTTCAGGTAACCCGGTACCGCCCCGATCAACTGGTCGCCGTCCCACAAGGTGAAGTGGCGCGGCCGCCAACCCCATTCCGCACGCAGGCAGCCGTGTTCTTCCAGCCCCTGCAGGAACGCGTAACTGACGAACGGGTTGCGGCCGTCGTGCAGCGCATCCCAGTCGGCGGCGGACAGGTCGGTGAGGCGATGTAGGAAGCGTATATCGGGCATGGCTGAAGGATAGGGCAGGCCGATGGAAAACGGGGTGTTTTAGGCGGCGTTGATCGGCTTGCGGTAACCGATAGGAAAGTCGTTCAGTAGCGGCCGGGAAGCGTGCGTTGGGGCGCGTTCGTGTGGCCCTGAAGGGAGGAGATTTCGCTGGCGCATCCGGAGATGCGTCAACTACCTTCAAGGAGAAACGGAAATGGTAAGTAAAGGCCTACATTTGTTCGCGGTGGGGTGCGGGATTCTGCTTGCTGCGGGTGTCGTTGATTCACAGGCTGCGCCCGTGCCTGGCGGCAATGGCCACCCCATCGAATCGAAAGATGAGGCTACGCAGACGACCTGGTACGTCGATGCCGAGCTGATCCACCTGATGGAGAAGGAAGCGTCCAGAGGCGTTTCGACCTACCTGCAGAGCAGGGATGTGCTGCGAACGGTTGATGTGAAGGTCACCATCGACATGAGCAAGAAGCAGGTGCTGGCAGACTTTGGCCAGGGCTTTCTTCCGGGAACTGGCGAGGGATATGCAGAGATGTTTCTGCATGAACTCGCTGTGACGCTTCGTCTATACGCAGAGAAGGCTGGGCTTCCCATCGTTGATGTGGACTTCCGGTTCCAGGGAAAGCCGCTCAAGTACTACTTCCCCGAGGATCTTGCGGTGCCTCCACAAAGAAACGTAGATCGATCGGGGGAAAAGGATTGGGTGGGCCGATAAGAGATGGGGTGTTTTAGGCGGGGTCGATCGGTTTCCAATCTTCGATTGAAACGTTTTTCGAGATGGTGGACGAAAGGTGCTTGAGCGCCCAAATCGGCAAGCCCAATGGGAGCAGATTTCAAGTGGCACGCCGAGCAGGCGGCGCAACCTTCAGCCCACTCAAGGAGTTTTACCATGATCAAACGAAACCGTTTCCGCTGCGTTCTTTCCACATCAATGCTTGCTGTCGGCGCATGCTGTGTCGTCGTCCCCGCTGTGCTTCACGCTTCTTCGGTTGCGGGCACGGAAATTGATACGGAGCTCGATCTGCTCCTGACACGTACAGCCCGGGACCTGACCGGGCGAATCAAACTGCTTGAAGGGCAGGTGCGGAGCAGTCGTGCCAGTGCCTCTGTTGACCTTGCGCGAGGCGTCATCACTGTGCGCCTGGATCGCGCGTTCCTGCCCCGTGACTATGGTCCAGCATTTGAAGACCAGCGTAGTCTTATTGATAACGCGTTGCTGACTGTGACGGAGCCATACCTGCATGTTTCGCAGGTCAAGTACCTTTACGGTGGTTTCGATATTTACCACTACTTTCCAGAGGTTAAGCAGGAGGACGACAAGGCTCGAGAGGCGGGCGAGCGCATCCGTCGTGAAAAGCAGGAGCGACAGAGGATCGGGATTGTGACAGGTTCAGGCGTGGCATTCGTGGCGGCCGGCCACGGGTACTACCTTGATCACAAGGACCGCGTATGGAAGACGCAGCGAGAAGAGCATAACGGGATTATGGAGGGGATGCTCACGCCGTCCTATGCCGCCGAACTCAAGAGTGCTCTCGAATCCCGCTCTCAGATGCCGGTGTACCGACCTCGCGTCCAGGGTGGTGCCGAGGCACACCCCGAAAGCGGGCGGGAGTGGTGGCGGATGGCCGCGCGCTACGCAGTGGCGGCGCAGTACCCGGGTCATCCCGATATATGGAATACCCACGCAGGGAGTGCGGCCCATGATCGTGAATACAAGGAGGACATCAACAGTCGCCCACTGCTCGCCAATCACCTGGGTGCAGAGGTTGCCATACACATGCACAGCAATGCGGACGACACGGGTGCAGCTCGCGGCGCCCGCGTCATTGTCCAGCCAGGGCGGTCCGTAGATGCGGCGCTGGGGGCCAGCGTGCTGTGCGCGATGAAAGAGCTGATCCGGAGTGCCGCGGGTTATGGTGACTTCATTGTCGCATCGGCGCCCCATGCCGCAGACAAGGGCGAGAACAGGCTTGCCGCTATGCCATCGATCATTGTCGAGACGGCATTTCATACGCATCCGGAAGATGCGGCGGCACTATTGGACCCGGTGTTCCGTGCGGCTTCCATGAAGGGGGTTGAGAAGGGCTACCGCCTGTTCCGTGATGGCAAGGACTGTACGCCGCTGGCGTTGTCAAAGATTGATCGCGTTACCGTTCCTGCGAACGGCGCGGCAGAGACCAACGTTCGTTTCGACGGCCATCCACAGTTCCCGATAACCCTCAGCTTCACGCCTGTTTACTGCACCCAGCCCGGGGCCTGCAGGGCGGAAGAGAAGACGGTTGCGGAAGCATCCGCCTCTCCCATCAAGGTGCAGATGTCCTGCGAAGGGAGCGGCTATGGCATGGTCAACTGGAGCACGGTAATGCGCGATGCCGATGGCGTCACATCCGGCCCCGTCGAGCACTGGATGACATGCCAGGGCGGTGGTTGATCGGCCGGCGCATAAGGAAGGTTGGGTGCAAAGGTATAGGCCGGCGCATTGCGCCGGCCTTCGGAGACAGAATGAAGTTTAGGCAGCGGTGGCATGCAACTGCACGCCGAGGGCGCGCGTCACCTTCAGGATCGTGGCGAAATCCGGGCTGCGCTCGCCGGAGAGGGCTCGGTACAGGCTCTCACGTGAAACGCCCGCGTCGCGCGCGACCTTGCTCATGCCTTGGGCGCGGGCAATATCACCGAGCGCCTTGGCGATGAATGCGGAGTCGCCGTCACTTTCCATGATGCAGGCATCCAGGTACGCGGCCATTTCCTCCGGGGTGCGCAGGTGCTCCGCAACGTCAAACTTTTCTACCTTTGTCTTCTTCTTGGCTGTCATGTCGCTGTAGCTCCGGTAGTTTCGTTGCGCGGTGCTCTTCTTCTTTCGTATGGCGTCATAAATTGCGAGCCAGTTCCTTTGCCTTTTCAATATCTTGCTGCTGGGAGCTCTTATCGCCGCCAACCAGAAGAATAATGATCCGGTTGCCTCGTTGTGTGTAGTAGACGCGATAGCCGGGACCTGCATCTACGCGAAGCTCAGCTATTCCGCCGCTTAGATTGCGGTGGTCCCCGGGATTGCCATCGGCAAGTCGGCGAATGCGGGCGAGGATCCTTGCGCGACCTGCGACGTCCTTGAGGGCATCCATCCACGCTGCGAATTGGTCGGTTCGCTGTAGCTCCATCGAAAAAGTGTAGCCTACGGGCTACATTATGTCTATCTCCCCACGTCCCGCGATCTCGAAACGAAAAAGGCCGGCGCTGGGCGCCGGCCTTCTGGGGTGTTTCAGGTGCCGCCGATCAGCTCAGCTCGCCCTTCGCGTCCAGGTAGCGCTCCGCATCCAGTGCAGCCATGCAGCCGAAGCCGGCCGAGGTGATGGCCTGGCGGTAGTGCTGGTCGGCCACGTCGCCGGCGGCGAACACACCTTCCACCGAGGTCTGGGTGGCGTTGCCGCCCAGGCCCGAGCGGATGTCCAGGTAGCCGTTGTTCATGGTCAGCTGGCCCTCGAACAAGCTGGTGTTGGGGTGGTGGCCGATGGCCACGAAGAAGCCGTGGGCGTCGATGTCGCGGGTGCTGCCGTCCAGGGTGGACTTCACGCGCACGCCGGTGACGCCGGCTTCATTGCCCAGTACTTCGTCCACCTGGTGGTGCCACACGGTTTCGATCTTGCCCGAGGCGACCTTGGCGAACAGCTTGTCCTGCATGATCTTTTCCGCCTTCAGGGTGTCGCGGCGGTGGACCAGGTAGACCTTGCGGGCGATGTTGGACAGGTACAGCGCCTCTTCCACGGCGGTGTTGCCGCCGCCCACCACGACCACGTCCTGGTCACGGTAGAAGAAGCCGTCGCAGGTGGCGCAGGCCGACACGCCGCGGCCCTTGAAGGCCTCTTCGGTCGGAATGCCCAGGTACTTGGCGGTGGCGCCGGTGGCGATGATCAGCGCGTCGCAGGTGTATTCGGCGCTGTCGCCGATCAGCTTGAACGGGCGCTGGGTCACATCGGCGGTGTGGATGTGGTCGAAGATCACTTCGGTCTCGAAGCGCTCGGCGTGGGCCTGCATGCGCGCCATCAGGTCCGGGCCCATCAGGCCGTGGGCGTCGCCCGGCCAGTTGTCCACTTCGGTGGTGGTCATGAGCTGGCCACCCTGCTGCAGGCCGGTGATCACCACCGGGTTCAGGTTGGCGCGGGCGGCGTAGACCGCTGCCGTCCAGCCGGCCGGGCCGGAACCGAGGATGACGAGCTTCTGGTGGCGGGAAGGCTTGGAATTGCTCATGTAGACTCGCAAAGAGATGATGGGGCGGGGCGCTGGCGAAAGATTGCCCGGCGTCCAAGACAGGTCATAGAGTGGCGGCAGGGGTCGCCCGATTCAAGGCGAGCGGTGGAACGGCGCAACCCAGCCGGTGGTGGTTGGCGTGCCGTCAGTCGTTTATTATCAAGCACTAACAGTGCATTCCCAAGGTCTGGTCTAAGGTGGCGAAACAGGTCCCGGAACGATCCAAGTCTCCCGTCGGCAAAGCGGCGTCGCGCCGTGCTGCGGCTGCGGCACCGGTCGAAAATCCCCGTCGGCAGCGCCTGTGGCGCGACCTCGGCCTGATCGCGATCGCGCCGGCGCTGCTGTATCTGGTCGCCAGCCTGTTCACCTATTCGGCGAGCGATCCGGGCTGGTCGCACACCGGCAGCGTGGTGGCGCCCATCCACAACATGGGCGGGCGGGTAGGCGCCTGGGTGGCCGACGTACTGCTGCAGCTGTTCGGCTACATGGCCTTCCTGCTGCCGGTGGTGCTGGGCGCGCTGGCGTGGTTTGCCATGTTCGGGCTCAAGCGCGAGAGCAAGGGCGAACACGACCTGGATCCCGCACTGCGGCTGGTCGGGCTGGTCGGCTTCCTGATTGCCGGCACCGGCTTCCTGCACCTGCGGCTGTTCAGTGGCGATGTGGGCCATGCCGGCGGCATCCTCGGCCGGTTGGTCGGCAATTCGCTCAGCGCCGGGTTCGGCGCACTGGGCGCGAACCTGTTCGTGCTGGTGCTGCTGCTGGCCTCGATCACCCTGGCCACCGGCATTTCGTGGTTCGTGGTGATGGAGAAGATCGGCCGGGCGGTGCTGGCGCTGCCGCCGCTGCTCAGCAAGAAGAAGGAACAGGCCACCGAATGGCAGCAGACCCGCGCCATGCGCGAGGAACGCCAGGAAGTGCGCAAGGTGGACGCGGAAGTGCGCGCCAAGCGCGAGCCGGTCAAGATCGAGCCACGCCCGGAGCCGGTGCTGGAAAAGAGCGACCGGGCCAAGCGCGAAACCCAGATTCCGATGTTCCGCGGCGTCAATGGCGATGGCTCGGACCTGCCGCCGCTGGCGCTGCTGGATGATCCCAAACCGCAGCCCAAGGGCTACGACGAAGAGACGCTGGAAACGCTGTCGCGCCAGATCGAGTTCAAGCTCAAGGACTTCCGCATCGATGCGCAGGTCGTCGGCGCGTACCCGGGCCCGGTGATCACCCGTTTCGAGATCGAGCCGGCGCCGGGCATCAAGGTCAGCCAGATCAGCTCGCTGGACAAGGACATCGCCCGCGGCCTGTCGGTCAAGTCGGTGCGCGTGGTGGACGTGATTCCGGGCAAGTCGGTGGTGGGTCTTGAGATCCCCAACGTCACCCGCGAAATGATCTACCTGTCCGAACTGCTGCGCTCCAAGGAGTACGACAAGTCGGCCAGCCCGCTCACCCTTGCCCTGGGCAAGGACATCGCCGGCCGCCCGACCGTGGCCGACCTGGCGCGCATGCCGCACCTGCTGGTGGCCGGTACCACCGGCTCGGGCAAGTCGGTGGCGGTCAACGCCATGGTGCTCAGCCTGCTGTACAAGGCCTCGCCGAAAGACCTGCGGATGCTGATGATCGACCCGAAGATGCTCGAGCTGAGCGTCTACCAGGGCATCCCGCACCTGCTGGCGCCGGTGGTCACCGACATGAAGGAAGCCGCCAACGGCCTGCGCTGGTGCGTGGCTGAAATGGAGCGGCGCTACAAGCTGATGAGCGCGGTGGGCGTGCGCAACCTGGCCGGCTTCAACAAGAAGGTCAAGGACGCCGAAGACGCCGGCCAGCCGCTGATGGACCCGCTGTTCAAGCCGAACCCGGAGCTGGGCGAAGCCCCGCGTCCGCTGGAAACGCTGCCCTTCATCGTCATCTTCATCGACGAATTCGCCGACATGATGATGATCGTCGGCAAGAAGGTCGAAGAACTGATCGCGCGCCTGGCGCAGAAGGCGCGTGCGGCCGGCATCCACCTGATCCTGGCCACCCAGCGCCCGTCGGTGGATGTGATCACCGGCCTGATCAAGGCCAACATCCCGACCCGCATCGGTTTCCAGGTCAGTTCCAAGATCGATTCGCGCACCATCCTGGACCAGTCCGGCGCCGAAACGCTGCTGGGCCACGGCGACATGCTGTACCTGCCGCCCGGCACCGCGTTGCCCGACCGTGTACACGGTGCGTTCGTTTCCGATGAGGAAGTGCACCGCGTGGTGGAGCACCTCAAGGCCAGCGGCCCGGCCGACTACATCAGCGGCGTGCTCGACGAAGTGCAGATGATGGGCGATGGCGTGGTGGTCGGCGCCGGTGGCCTGCCCGAGTCCAGTGGCGGGGCAGGGGACGAATCGGACCCGTTGTACGACGAAGCGGTGCGGATCGTGACCGAAACCCGGCGCGCCTCGATTTCCGGCGTGCAGCGCCGGCTGAAGATCGGCTACAACCGCGCCGCGCGCCTGATCGAAGCCATGGAGATGGCCGGCGTGGTCACCCCACCCGAACACAATGGCGACCGCAGCGTCCTTGCGCCGCCCCCGCCGAAATAACGCCGGAACCGCAATGATCCGCATGACATGGATGACCGCGTTCGCGCTGGCGTTGGCGCCTTTGCTGGTGTCGGCCCAGGCGGTCGCCCCGGCCCAGGTGCCGGCGCCTGCAATGGCGCCGGCACCGGCACCGGCCCCGCCGGCCGCCGCCAGCGATACCCAGGCCAGCAACAACTTCAGCTTCGTCAGCTATCGCGCCGATTACGTGGTGCGGCCTGATGCCGGCAACGTGCAGACCGAGTCCTATGACATCCTGCTCAAGACCAAGGCAGCGGTGGAACAGTTCAGCCAGGTGCGGCTGAGCTACAGCGAGAAGATGGAAACGCTGGAGGTGCTGTCGGCCTACACCCTGACCGCCGACGGCCAGCGCCGCGACGTGCCGGCCGACCGCATCTACACCCAGGAAAGCTACTCCAGCGCCGCGGCGGCCATGTACGCCGACCGCAAGGTGCGGGTGGTGGTGTTCCCCAACCTGGCGCCGGGCACCCGGGTGGTCTACCAGACCCGCCGCACCCAGAACCTGCCGTACTTCCCGGGCTACTTCAGCCTGTGGGAAACCTTCAGCGGGTTCTCCCAGTACGACGATGCGCAGGTCACCCTGAGCGCGCCGGCCTCCCTGCCGATGTATGTGCAGCAGCGGGGCGTGCAGGGCAGCCAGAAACCCGTGATCCGGAACGGGCAGGCGACCTGGGCCTGGCGCTACCGCCGCCCGGACCCGATGCCGGTGCAGATCTGGACCGCCGCGCCGTGGGAATTCAGCCCGACCATCATGGCCAGTACGTACCGCGACTGGGCGCAGGTGGCGCAGGCCTACCAGCTCAAGGGCGGCGAAGCGGCACGGGTGACCCCGGGCATCCAGGCGCTGGCCGACGAGGTCACCCGCGGCATCGTGGACCGCCGTGAGCAGGCCGCCGCGCTGTACCGCTGGGTGTCGCAGAACATCCGCTACGTGGCGGTGTACCTGGGCAACGGCGGGCTGGAGCCTAACCCGGCGCAGAGCATCCTCGACAACCACTACGGCGACTGCAAGGACCATGTGGTGATTCTGGAGGCGCTGCTGGCCGCGCGCGGCATCGACAGCACACCGGTGCTGATCGGCGCCGGCGGCGGCCCGACCCTGCCGGACATTCCGCTGCTGGGCCGCTTCAACCACGCCATCACCTACATTCCCGAGTTCGACCTGTACCTGGATTCGACCAGCGCGTATGCGCGCTTCGGCCAGCTGCCCGACGGCGACCTGGGTGCGCCGGTGTTGCATACCCGGCAGGCCAACGTGGCGCGCACGCCGGCCAACGATGCTGCACGCAATGGCAGCGGGTTCGAGGTCACGTTCCAGTTCGATAAGGACGGCAACCTGCAGGGGCAGACGAACCCCCAGCCGCGCGAAGTGGGCGAGATCGGCATGCGTGGCTCGTTCGCCCGGCTCAACGCGCAGAACCGCGCGCGGGTGGAGGAATCCATCATGGCCTCGTCCGGCTTCGATGGCAGCGGCACGCTGACCCTGCTGGGCGACCCGCAGGACCTGACCCGGCCGTTCAACTACCGCTACGACTTCCACGCACGCGATTACGTGGACTTCGGCGTGGTCGGTGGCATGGTGCTGCCGGACCCGCCCGGGGGTGAGTCGTTCCGTGACATCTACGCCACCACCTCGGCGCCGGACAACGCCACCCCGTTCTACTGCAACGACAACCTGCGCGAGGAAACCTACCGTCTGGCGTTCCCGGCGGGGGTGCCGATCGTGGCGATGCCGCGCAACCAGCAGTTCCGCAATGCCGCCGGCGAGTACACGCTGCAGTGGACCCGCGAGGGCCAGGCCATCGTTGCCCGCCACCGCCTGCACCAGAACGCGGTGCGCGGGGCGGATGCGCTGTGCCAGCCGGGCGACTATGCTGCGTTCCGCGAGCTGTACCAGCAGGTGCGGCGCGGCTTCCGCGGGCAGGTGGTCTACGGCGACCTGCGCACCGTGCAATCCGTCCCCTGATCCCCCATTCAGGATGACCTCGGCACACTGCCGGCCATCCTTCCTACGTTCATTGGATATCCGTATGCAGAGCACCTTCCGCCGCTGTCTCGTCGCCGCCACGCTGGTCTGCGCCAGTGTCGGGTCGGTGTCTGCCTGGGCCGGCGCCCGCGATGAGCTGACCACGTTCACCAAGGGCCTTAAGGGCCTGGACGGCACGTTCGAGCAGAAGGTGTTCGACAGCAAGGGCAAGGTGAAGGAAACCACCAGCGGCAGCGTGGCGCTGTCCGTGCCGAACCAGTTCCGTTGGGAGTACAAGGTCCCGCACGAGCAGCTGATCATTGCCGATGGCAGGAACGTGTGGGTATACGAGCCGGACCTGCAGCAGGCGACCAAGCGAGTGCAGGGCGCCGAGGAACAGAACAGCCCGCTGATCGCGCTGATCACCCCGGCGCTGCTGGAAAAGCAGTACGACGTCAGTGAGGAAGCCGCCCCGCGTGATGGCCTGCAGTGGCTGTCGCTGACCCCGAAGCGGGAAACCGAGACCTCGTTCCAGTACGCCGCGCTGGGCTTCAACGCGCAGGGCCTGGCCCGCATGGAAGTGACCGATGCGGTGAACCAGCGCACGGTGATCTCTTTCAAGGACTGGAAGCGGAACCCGACGTTCCCGAAGACCACCTTCACGTTCACGCCGCCGAAGGGCACCGACGTCATCGGCAATTGAGGGTAGCCGGGCACGGCCCGGCGCTACGTCATTCGGTCATACAATAGTGGCGTGGCCAGAAACCGAACGACATTCAATGAACCCGATCTGCTGACGGTGGATCGGGACAGCATGCGCCCGCTTGCCGAGCGCATGCGCCCGCAGACCCTCGATGAGATGGTGGGGCAGAAGCGCCTGCTGGCCCCGGGCAGCGCGCTGCGCCGGGCGGTCGAGTCCGGGCATGTGCACTCGATGATCCTGTGGGGGCCGCCAGGCTGCGGCAAGACCACGCTCTCGCTGCTGCTGGCGCACTACGCCGACGCCGAATTCCGTGCCATCTCCGCCGTGCTGTCGGGCCTTCCCGAGGTCCGGGTGGTGCTGGCCGAAGCCGCCCAGCGCTTCGCCGAAGGCCGCCGCACGGTGCTGTTCGTGGACGAAGTGCACCGCTTCAACAAGGCCCAGCAGGATGCGTTCCTGCCGCACATCGAACGCGGCACCATCGTGTTCGTCGGTGCGACCACGGAAAATCCCTCGTTCGAGCTCAATTCGGCACTGCTGTCGCGCTGCCGCGTGCACGTGCTGGAAGCGGTGTCGCCGGCCGACATCGTCGAGGCGCTGGAGCGGGCGCTGCTGGACAAGGAGCGCGGGCTCGGTGCCGAAGCGCTGCAGGTCACGCCCGACGCCCTGCTGGAGATCGCCACCGCCGCCGATGGTGATGTGCGGCGCGGGCTGACCCTGCTGGAGATCGCCGCCGAACTGGCCGGTGGTGAAGGCGGGCGGATCAGCCCGGAGATGCTGGTGCAGGTGCTGGCCGACCGCACCCGTCGTTTCGACAAGGGCGGTGAGCAGTTCTACGACCAGATCTCGGCGCTGCATAAGTCGGTGCGCAGCTCCAACCCGGATGCGGCGCTGTACTGGCTGACGCGCATGCTGGACGGTGGCTGCGATCCGTCCTACCTGGCCCGGCGCCTGACCCGCATGGCGATCGAGGATATCGGCCTGGCCGACCCCCGCGCGCAGTCGATGGCGCTGGAAGCCTGGGACATCTACGAGCGGCTGGGCAGCCCGGAAGGCGAGCTGGCCTTCGCCCAGCTGGTCCTGTACCTGGCCAGCACCGCCAAGTCCAACGCCGGCTACGCCGCCTTCAACCTGGCCAAGCAGGAAGTGCGCGAGACCGGCACCCAGGAAGTGCCGCTGCACCTGCGCAATGCGCCGACCAAGCTGATGAAAGAGCTGGGTTACGGCAAGACCTACCAGTACGACCACGATGCAGAAGGTGGCATCGCGCTGGACCAGACCGGCTTCCCAGATGCGATGGGCGAGCGGGTGTATTACCAGCCGGTGGCGCGCGGACTGGAAATCAAGCTGAAGGAAAAGCTCGACCGCCTGCGTGCAGAGCGCGAACAGGCGCGGGCGCGCAAGGGGAACGAATGATGGGTGGCTTCGGGGCGTGGTGGCAGCAGCTGGGGCTGGTGATGGCCGGTGGCGCGCTGGGCGCGGCGCTGCGTTTCATCATCGGCGACGCCATGCTGCGCCAGTTCGGCAACGGCTTCCCCTGGGGCACGCTCACGGTGAACCTGGTGGGCGCCTTCGCGGTCGGCTACGTGGTGGTGTGGCTGCAGACCCGCGGCAGCGCCGCGCTGTATTGGCGCGCCTTCGCCATCGTGGGGATCATCGGCGGGCTCACCACGTTTTCGTCGATGATGCTGGAGGCGGTGCTGCTGGTCCGCAACGGACGCGGCTGGGTGATGCCGACGTATCTGGGCATCAGTCTCGTCGCCGGCTTTGCGCTGGTGTGGCTCGGTGCGCGGTTGGCGGAGTCCGCCGCCGCGCGTTGATCGATTTCGCGCATTTCTGCTGGATTTCCGTGAACTCTCACGATATTGTTCCGGCCCCCGTTTGTATCGCCCGTCCGTCATGCGTGATGAAGAAGATCCCGGCACCCTGGAGCTGATGCTGCCGCGCAAGCGCGGCCGTCCGCCCACGTTCGGCTACGCCATGACCGATGCCCAACGGGCGGCCCGCTACCGGGCCCGCCGTGCCGGGCAGGCCGACCATGCTGACGTGCGCACCTGCAGCGACATGGTGCTGCTGGACAAGATCCGCGCGGCGATCAGCGCCAAGGATGCCGAGCTCACCGGGTTCCTGGTGCACGTGTTGTGGCAGCGCTATCCCCTGCAGTTGAAGTGATCGCTCCGCCCACCAGCGCAGTGACCGCTGGGCGCAGGTAACCGAGCAGTCGCTCGGCTTCCCGCCAGTCGGCCGGCTGCTCCAGGTCCAGCTCGTGCAGGTCGCCGGCAATCGCGGCCAGGTCCGGCTGCCCCAGCATCTGCAGGACACCGGCCAGGCGATGCGCGTGGTGTCGCAGGGCCGTTCCGGACTGTTCGCGGAGTGCGTAGTGCAGCGCGTTTTGCTCTTCCTGCAGCGATTGCAGGATCTCGACCCAGATCGGGTCGATGACCGCACCCGGGTCTGCGGACAGGGGCGGCTTGCTCGCCGGCTCCTCCACCCGCAATGCCCGCAACAGGCTGCGGATCTCCAGCGGCTTGCACAGCACCGCATCCATTCCGCAGGCCAGGCAGCGCTCAGCGTGGGACGGCGAATCATTGGCCGACAACGCCACCAGCACCGCCGGTGTGCGCCCGTGGCGGCGTTCCAGCTGGCGCAGCTGCACGGCCAGCTCGTAGCCGCTCATGTCGCCAAGCACGCAATCCAGCAGCACCACGCCGCAGGGCTCGGCAGCCTGGCTCTGCAGGGCGCTGGCGCCGTCGGCGCAGCTGCTCACCGACGCGCCCAGTGCTTCCAGCTGGCGGCACACCACCGTCCGGTTCAACGCATGGTCTTCCACCAGCAGCAGGGTGCGTCCCGCCAAGGGATGCTCCCCCGCGCAGAGGCTGGTTGCTTCCAGTACCACCGGCAGGCGCACGTCGAAGCGGCTGCCGGCGCCCGGCGCGCTGCCCAGCTGCACCGTCCCGCCCATGCCGCGCACCAGGTCCTGGCAGATGGACAGGCCGAGACCGGCCCCGCCCATCTGCCGTGAATGGTCGTCATGGGCCTGCGCGAATGCCTTGAACACACGCTCGTGCTGGTCCGCCGGAATGCCGATCCCGGTGTCGCGGACCGCCAGCCACAGGTGCGCGCTGTCCTGGTCAAGCTGCAGCGACAAGGTCACCTCCACATGCCCCACGTCGGTGAACTTCACCGCGTTGCCCAGCAGGTTGCTGAGTACCTGGCGCAGCGCGTCGCCGTCGAGCCACATGCGCGGCAGCGGGTCGATGTCCTGCAGCAGGGTGATCGACAGGCCCTTGGCCTCGGCGCCGGGGCGTGCCACCGCCACGCAGTCGCGGGCCAGCTGGCGGATGTCGTGCCAGCCTGGGGTAGGGTGGTACTCGACGGTGGCCAGGCGCGAGTAGTCCAGCGCATGGCCGAGCAGGTGGCGCAGCCCGGCCCCGGCGTTGCGTGCGGCGTTCACCAGCTGCCGTTGGCCCTGGTCCAGGCCCGACTGGTGCAGCAGATCCACCGAGGTGACCAGCGCCTGCGCGGCGTTGCGCACCTCGTGGCTCATCACGGCGATGAAGCGCGCCTGCTGGCGTTCGCTGCGCCGCGCCGACTGCTGTGCCACGCGCATCCACACCCCGGCGGTGAGCAGGGCCAGCAGGATCAGCCCGCCCGCGAGCAGTTCCCAGCGGACGTGCTGCGACATCACCTGCAGCGATGGCCCGCTCAGGTAGGTGGCCTTGGTCCAGCGCTGCATCAGCATGGCGTGTTCCTGCGGGCTGATCGAGCGCATCGCCTGGTGGATCTGGTCGAGCAGGGCGCGGTCGCGGTGGCGCACCACCAGGTGCAGGCTGCCCGGCAGGGTGGAAGGCCCGCCGTGCAGGAGCAGGCTGTTGCCGAACTCGCGGCGCACCACGGGGCGCATCGCCACATCCAGGTCCAGCGCCGCGTCCACCACGCCCGCTTCCACGGCGGACAGCGCTTCGCGCAGGCTGGGCAGGTCGACCACCTGCAGGTGGGGGTGGTAAGCCTCCAGCCATTCGGCCAGGCGGGTGCCGCGCACCACCGCCACCCGGCGCAGGTGCGCGAATTCCGGCGGGTGCGCCTGGGCGTGGCGGCTGGCCATCAGGGTCTGGCCGCGGTAGTACGCCGGCGAGGCGGCCAGCGCGGTGCAGGGGGCGTTGTCCAATGGCCCCAGCAGCATCATCAGGTCGGCGCGCCCGTCGCACAGTGCCTGCAGCGCGGCGGTGGCCGATTCCACCGGCTGCTCGCGGAACTCCAGTCCGGCCTGTTCGGCCACCAGCTGCGCATAGCCGGTGATCAGGTTGCTGTCGCGCGCGGCGCGGCTGTCATTGGCCAGCAGGCCGTGCTGGGAAGGGTCGGCCGCCACCCGGACCAGCCGGGGTTCGGCGCTGCTGCCCGGGGTGACAGGCAGCAGCAGGCCGACCAGCACCCCGGTCAAGGCGCCGGTCCAGGTCCAGTCGCCGCTCACCACACCGCCAGCTGGTGGCGAAGGGTGAACAGGTCGCGGTCGGTGCGCAGGCCAAGCTTGCGGAACGCCGCGTGCTTCTGGGTGCTGATGGTCTTGATGCTGCGGTTGCGCTGCAGGGCGATGTCGGTCACGGTCATGCCGCTCAGGCACAGCTGCAGCACTTCGCGCTCGCTCTGCGACAACCGGTGTTCGGCATGTTCGTCGCGGTAGTTGACCGGCACGTGGGTGTGCCCGGCGGCCACGCGCATCACCGCGCGCGCCAGCGCTTCCAGGGTCTCGCCCTTGGACACCACGCCGGCCGCGCCCGCGGCCATGGTGTTGGAGATCATGACGTGGTGCACGTTGGCCGAGAACATCAACACCCGCACGCGCGGGAACCGGCGCCGCAGCATGCGCAGCAGTTCCATGCCCTGCAGGTCGCCTTCGGCCAGCGTGTAGTCCACCACAGCCACGTCCACCAGGTGGCGCTGCAACGTGTTGATCAACGATCGGGTGTGGGCGTGGTTGCCGACCACGTGGAAGCGCGGGTCGGTGGACAGGTGCACGTAGCTGCCATGCCGGACGACATCGTGGTCATCAAGCAGGGCGATGTTGAGTACGGACGGCAGCAGCGGTCCATATGCGGGGCCTGGATGGCGTCGAGACAAAGGAGGCACGCAATCGTGGGATTTGCGCCATTCTTACCGCTTCAACGCGCTGCGGAGATAGTCTGATGTCAGATTAGGACTATTCCTATGCGCGGTACGAGAGATGCGTCACTCTCTGCGCGCATCCGATTCAGCGCTTTTCGCGATCGAGCAGTCGCGCGAACTGCGACGCCAGGTCCAGCACCAGTGGATCGGCATTGTCACGGTGCAGCATCGCGATCTCGATGCCGTCCATCGGCGCCAGGCCCTGTCGCGCGGTAAGCGTGCGGTGTTCACGGGTCACCGCGCGCGCCGGCAACAGGCTGATGCCCATGCCGTCGGCCACGGCGCCCTGGATGCCGCTGAGGCTGGAACTGGTGAAGCCGATCCGCCAGCGCCGGCCGATGCCTTCCACGGCGGCGATCAACTCATCGCGATACAGCCCGCGCGGCGGAAACGTCACCAGTGGAATCGGGTCCATGCCGATGCAGGGGCTGCGCACACTGTCCACCCAGCGCATCGGCTCATGCCAGCAGGCCACGCCTTGGCGGCTGTTGCGGCGCTGCTTGACCAGCACCAGGTCCAGCTCGCCGTGGTCGTAGGCATTGGCCAGGTCGCGGCTGAGCCCGCTGGTGACTTCCAGCTTCACCTGGCGGTGGCGGCGGGTGAAGCGGCCCAGCAGGGCGGTGGTGCGGGCGCTGACGAAGTCTTCAGGCACGCCCAGCCGGACCGTCACCGCCACCGTGGCGCCGGCCAGGGCTTCGCCCATCTGGTCGTTGAGGGCCAGCATCTGGCGTGCGATGCCCAGCAGCGTCTGCCCGGCATCGGTGGGGTGCACGTCGCGGTTGCCGCGCACCAGCAGCGGGTGCCCGGCCAGCTGTTCCAGCCGACGGATCTTCTGGCTGATGGTGGATTGGGTGGAATGCAGGCGCGTGGCGGCGGTGGTGAAACTGCCGCAGTCGGCCACCATCACCATGGCGCGCAGCAGGTCCAGTTCGAACAGGGTTCGATGCGATTGTGCACTGGGCGGCATGGCGGTATCCAGAAAGCGAATGGTGATGTTCTAGCATGCACCCGGCGGGCAGGCCAGTTACGCCCGCTCATCCGTTGGCGTCGGTACCGGTGCGCGCAAGGCTGCGTGCCACGCGGTCGCCGGCGGCGCGCATCATCGCTTGCAGCGCCGGTGGGCCCAGTACCTCGAATTCGAGCTCCAGCGCCAGCAGCCAGTACACCACCGCGCCCTGCGGGTGCGCGCCACACCGCAGCAGGCACCGCTGTGCATCCACCGGTTCAAGCATGCCCGCCGAAGCAGGCATGCGCTCGCGTACCTGTTCGATGGGGGCATGCAGGATCACCCGCGCCTCATCCCCGTACGGCCCCAGTGACAGCGACTGGCTCACGAACCCGCGCAGGTCGCCGTTGGCGGGCGAGGGGCGCGGGCGGAAGTGCGCGCCCACCTCGGCGGCGCTGGTCATGCGGTCGATGCGGAACGTGCGCCAATCCACGCGCAGCGTGTCCCAGGCCACCAGGTACCAGCGCCGTTCGGCATGCACCACGCCCTGCGGTTCCACCAGCCGCTGGCTGGGCTGTCCCTGGCGGTCGGCGTAGTCGAAGCGCAGCTGCAGCTGGTCGCGGCAGGCGCCGGCCAGGGTGGCCAGCAGCCCGGCGTCGACCATTGGCCCGGCCTGGTCGATCGGCAGGATCGCGGTACGCAACGCATCCAGCCGGCGGCGCAGGCGGGACGGCATCACCTGTTCAAGTTTCACCAGTGCGGTGATGGCGGTCTGCTCGATGCCGCTGATGGTCCCGGTCACTGCCGTGCGCAGGGCCAGCGCGGCGGCCAGCGCCTCTTCATCGTCGAGCAGCAACGGCGGTAGTGCGCGGCCGGCGCGGAACGCATAGCCGCCGGCCACGCCACTGCTGGCCTGGATCGGGTAGCCCAGTTCGCGCAGGCGGTCGATGTCGCGGCGCAGCGTGCGTGGATGCACGCCGATATCCGCGGCCAGCGTGTTGCCCGGCCAGTGCGGCCGGGATTGCAGCAGCGAGAGCAGGCGCAGCAGTCGAGCAGAGGTGGTGAGCATGGGCGGCAGCATCGCGCCTGTCGAGGACAGGATCTGTCCGCAATGGTGGCTAGCCTGTGGCCACGGTGCAAGGCCCCTGGCGGCGCACCTTTCCACACCGACAACCCACAAGGAGTTCCGCATGTCCGTCGTCTTCTATTGGCACCCCATGTCCAGCGCCACCCCCATTGCCTGCGCCCTTGCCGAACTGGGGGTCGCCCATGACCGGGTGCGGATCGACATCCGCAATGGCGAGCAGCGCACACCGGAGTACCTGGCGATCAACCCCAACGGCAAGGTGCCGTGCCTGGTGGTGGATGGCACGCCGATCTTCGAAGGCCTGGCCATCCATCTGTGGCTGGGCGACCGCTTCGGCGTCGCGCGCGGGCTGTGGCCGGCGGCCGACACGCCCGAACGGCTGCAGGCGTTGTCCTGGTGTGCGTGGGCGTATGTGACCTACATGGCCGTGGTGGGCCGCCTGCGGCTGGCCACCAGCGACGATGCGCTGCGCGATCCCCGCCATGCCGCAGCGGCCGCGGCGGAGGCGACCCAGCTGCTGGACGTCCTCGAGGCGCGCCTGGCGGGCCGGCAGTGGATGCTGGGTGCGGAGTACTCGCTGGTCGACCTGGTGGTCGGGCAGGTGGTGGGATACGGCACCTATGTCGGGGCCGGCGTGGCCGACCATCCTGCCGTGGCGGCATGGCTGGCCCGGCTGCAGCAGCGCCCGGCGATGCAGGGTGAGGTCTGATGCTCGCATTCGGGAATCAAATGCTGGGCATGTGAAAAGTTAACTGGTGAATGCCTACCTCCGCACCGTATGGTGCGGAGGTCTTCCCTGTAGTGCGCCCGCCATGAACCTGAAAGTGCTGTCCGCGTTCCCGTTGCTGCTTGCCCTGGCTCCCGCTGCATTGGCCGCCGAGCAGGCCGACCTGATCATCCGCCACGCCACCGTGGTCGATGTCGAACGCGCCACCACCCACGCCGACCAGGCGGTGGTGGTGCGCGGCAAGGACATCGTGGCGGTGGGCGACGACCGCACCATTGCCAAGGCCTGGAAGGCAGCGCAGCGCATCGATGGCAAGGGCCGCTTCCTGATTCCCGGCCTGTGGGACATGCACGTGCATTTCGGCGGCGGACCGGAGCTGATCGAAGAGAACAAGGCGCTGCTGCCGCTGTACATTGCCCACGGCATCACCACCATCCGCGACTGCTCCGGTGACCTGCCCACGCAGGTGCTGCAGTGGCGTGGAGAGATTGCCGACGGCAGCCTGGAAGGGCCGCAGCTGTTCAGCTCCGGCGCCAAGATCGAAGGCATCAAGCCGGTCTGGAAGGGCACGCTGGAAGTGGGCAGCCAGGCCGATCTGGACGCTGCGCTGGCCCAGCTCAAGCGCGACCGCGTGGACTTCGTCAAGATCACCGACAGCACCCTGACCCCGCCGTTGTTCCTGGCTGCGGTAAGTGGCGCGCGCGAAAACGGCCTGCGTGCGTCCGGCCACATCCCGATGGCGCTGACCGTGCAGCAGGCGGTGGATGCCGGCATCAGCTCGATCGAGCACCTTGATTACGCGTACAAGGCCGGGGTCAAGGACGAGGCCGCCATTGCCGCCGATTTCGCCGCCAAGCGCATTGACCGCGCCGAAGCCAATCGCCGGCTTGATGAAGGCTTTGATCGAGAGACCGCCATGGCCGCGTATCGCGGCTTTGCAGCCAAGGGTGTGTATGTCACGCCCACGCTCAACGGCGGACGAATCCTCGACTTCCTCGACCAGGACAACCACGCCAACGATCCGTACCTGGCGTACATCGGCCCGAAGCTGCAGGCCACCTACCAGTGGCGGGTGGAACGCGCAGCCAAGGCCAGCCCGGCACAGATTGCCGACCGCCACCAGCAGTACCACCAGGTAGCGGCCGTGCTGCCGATGCTGCAGGAAGCCGGGGTGACCGTCATGGCCGGCACCGACGCGGGCTTCCTGAACTCCTTCAATTATCCGGGCATCGGCCTGCACGATGAGCTGAGCCTGTTCGTCAAGGAAGGCCTGACCCCCGCGCAGGCGCTGTCATCGGCCACCCGTGCAGGTCCGTCCTGGTTCGGTACGTTGGACCGCTACGGTGGCATCGCTCAAGGCAAGGCCGCCGACCTGGTGCTGCTGGATGCCAACCCGCTGCAGGACATCCAGGCCACGCGCGCGATCAACACGGTGGTGCTGCGTGGCCATGTCTATGACCGCAAGGCGCTGGACGCACTGTTGGCACAGACGCGTGCCAAGGTTGCGAAGTGGCAACAGGACGCTGCCCAGTAGCGATCTGTCCGCAGCACAATCAATAAAAGGAACAAACGCCCCGCTCATCAGTGGGGCGTTTTCGTTTGGGCGCCACTGCAACTTATTGCAGCGGCGCATTGAGGAATATTGAATGTGACGCGCTGCAGCAGAACTTTACGCTGCTCCCCATTCAACGCGGCGATGCATTCGCACGTATCTGTTAGTCATTCCAATCGCAGTTGCAACTTATTGCAGTGCGTCTTGCAAAAAGTTGCATATGGCGACAGGAGGCGGCTGCCTATTCTTCGCCCTCGATTCGAGACGGTTATGACAACCGGCTTTCGTGATCGACCCGTCAATAACAGGAGTCCCTTCGATGAAGCGTCTGATGACCGCGCTCGCGGTAGCTATGAGCGTGGCGATGTCGGCATCGCCTCATTCGGCACAGGCCGCCGCACCCAACATCCACGTGGGCGCGATGTATGAATATGCAGAGCCGGGCAAGGGCGCGCTGCTCAAGCGGGTGCGCAACACCGGTGATGCCACGGCGTTTGTCCGCGTGCAGATCAGCGAAGTGCGCTACGCCGCGGACGGCACCCACCAGGAGATCCCGGTGGACACGTCGGGCACCGGTGCCGCCGCCGGGCTGATCGCCAGCCCGTCGCGGATGATCGTGCCGGCACAGGGCCAGCAGGCCACGCGCCTGCTGGTGCAGGGCGACCGCAGCGTTGAACGCTATTACCGCGTGCGCTTCGTGCCGGTGCTGCCGCAGTCCGAAGACGAGTTCGCGCTGACCGATGCGCAGCGTGATGACTACCGGAAAGAGCTGTCGGCCGGCGTCAACGTGCTCACCGGCTACGGCGTGTTCGTGATCGTGCATCCCGACCAGGCCCGCTACGACGTGCAGACCGAAACGCAGGACGCCTACGTGCAGCTGCGCAACGCCGGCAACACCACCGTGGTACTCGACGACATCCGCCAGTGCAGTGCGCAGGACAAGGCGGCCAAGTGCTCGCCGTCGCGCAAGGTGCACCTGCTGCCCGAGCGCACCGAGCGCTTCACGCGCAGTGCCGGGCACCTGCACCGCTTCCAGATCGTTGAGGGGGACACCCGCAAGGATGTCCTGCTCAACCCCTAGGTTCCGCCCGGAACCGCCGTCCCGTCGCCGGACTCCAGGCGACACCTTCCCTTTGGAGATGTAAAGCAATGAACCTCAAGACCACCGTCCTGGCCGCCGCGGCTGCCCTGATCCTGACCCCGGCTGCCGCCATGGCCGCCACCGAGCAGTTCCCGATCCAGGTGACTGTTGAAGCCACCGTGCCGTCGGCCACCGGCCTGCAGATTTCGCCGGTCGGCGACTGGGCTGGCCAGACCCAGAACATGCGCTGGAACATCGCGACCCAGCGCCTGGATCCGATCCATCAGCAGGTCGACATGAAGAGCGGCCTGGGCGCCATCAACGCGTACCTGACCACCGAAGCCATGCTGACCAGCGCCGGCAACGCCATCGACCTGACCGTGGCCGTCGCCGGCCAGGACCTGCAGGTTGGCGCCGCCAACGCGGTGGAAGTGGCCACCCCGACCGAAGCCGCTGCCAGCAAGCGCGCTGCGGTTGCCATCACTGCTGCTGCCCCCACGGGCGAAAGCTACGTGCATGGCACCTACCAGGGCAACGTTTTCATGATGTTCGAAAGCGGCACCCCGTAATCGCGCGTTCGCGCATGCATCACCCCGGCAGCCCCGGCTGTCACAGGAGGGGCGCTCCCGCGCCCCTCTTTCTTACCCACAGGAATGGCCATGTCCCCGCGTCTGCTTCCCCTTGCCACCGCCGTCATGCTCTATTGCAGTGCTGCAGCAGTGCAGGCTGCGCCTGCGGCGCTGGAAAGCCTCACTCTGCTCGATCAGGCAGGGGGCCTGCCCGATGACTTCCGTGACCACTTCTTCGACGTACCCCTGGTGGTACGCGTCGAACGCGATGGACAGTACCTGGGCGATGCCCGGGCGCTGCTGACCCGCGAAAATACCTTGTCGCTGTTGGAATTCACCGACAGCCACGACAGCACCGAACCGGCCGCCGAACGCGAGCGCTGGTTGAAGGTGCTGGCCGCGCCGCGTTCGCTGGGTGCGTGCGAGCAGGCCTGTACCGATGGCCTGGTGCGGCTGCATTACAGCCTGGAGAGCTCGCTGCTCTCCCTTGCCACCGAAGCGGGTGGCCGCGCGGCGGAGCAGGTGCGCCACCTTGCGCTGCCCGAAGGCGGCAGCCGTGGCCTGATCCTTCGCCACCAGCTCAACGCCTATGCGGGGGAGGGCGTGGATGCCGCCGGCCGCTATGCCGTGGACGCGCAGGGCAGCCTGGGCCAGTGGACGCTGGTGGGCAACTACCAGGTGGACCGCAGTGGCGACGAAGAAAGTGCGCTGCGCCATTCGGTGCAGAGCCTGTACGCGCAGCGCGAGTTCCGCGACAACTTCCTGCGCGTGGGCTACTTCCTGCCCAATTTCCAGGGCGTCACCCGCCAGCCGCGTGCGCCGGGCTCGCTCAGCCACACCACGGTGGGCATGATGGCCGGCTCGTCGGACAGCCTGGCCATCGATTCGCGCGCGCCCAGCCTGTACCCGGTGTATGTCACCGCCAATCGCGAGGGCACCGTGGAGGTGTTCCGCGACGGCAGCCTGATCCTGACCCAGCCGTTGCAGCCGGGCCTGCAGGAACTCGACACCCGCCGCCTTCCGGGCGGCATCTACGAGGTCGAACTGCGGGTCATCGAGGACGGGCGTGAAAGCTCCAGCGAAACCACGGTGATCCACAAGCCCGGCAACTGGCGCGACCCGAGCCGCCGCTGGCGCTACAGCGCGTTCGCCGGTGTCCAGCACAGCCTGTTGGACAGCCTGGAGGATCCGAATGCCGGTGCGTTCGCCGCGGGCGGCATCGTCAACTATCTGGCCCATCCGCGCGCGATCGTCGGTCTGTCTGCCCAGCACCTGGACGGCGAGAATGCCTTCGCCGGTTCGCTGGACTGGCAGATCAACGACCGCGCCAACCTCTACACCAACGCTTACAGCGGCGACCACGGCAGTGGCGTGGACCTGCAGGGCATGTGGCGCTACGGCAAGGGCACCGTGATTGCCTCGCACAACCGCAGCTGGCAGGAGCGTCGCCGTCCCGGCGATGATGCCTACCCGCCGCTGCCGCCGGGCACGGAGGCGCCGCAGACCCGCTCGGGCTGGCTGCAGACCAGCGCGCTGAGCATGAACCATCGCCTCGGCGACAGCAGCCACATGGCCGCACGCGTGTCGCATCACAGCGGCACCAGCAATGGCGTGGGTCTGGATCTGTCGTTCAGCCGTCGCCAGACCCTGTTCGGCAGCGATGCCACCTGGCGCGCGGCGGTGTTCGACCGCCCCGCCAGCATCAGCAGCGGCACGCGGCGCAACCGCGGGATCGACTTCACCCTGAACATCGCGCTCGGCCAGGAGGGGCGCCGCTACACCGGCAGCCTCGGCAGCCGCACCGCTACCGATGGCGGACGCAGCCTCTACGCCAGCGCCGGCGTCCAGCAGAGCTACGATGCGGGACTGCTTCGCAGTGTCGCCGGCCAGGCCACGCTGGACAGCGATGGACTGGGCCTCAGCAGCAACGCGCAGTTCGAGCATCCTGCACTGCGCGGCGACGTGCATGCGCAGCGCTCGTCGCTGGGCGGCAACCTCAGTGGCGGTCTCAACCTGGAAAGCACCATGGCCATTGGCGGCGGCAAGCTCGCCATCGCCGGTGCGGGCCAGGTCAGCAGCGTCGATACCGGCATGATCGTGGACGTGAGCTCGGAGCTGCCTGATGTGGAGCTGCGCGCGCACGACAGTCGCGGTGGTTCGTACGTGCTGCACCCGGGTCGCAACTTCCTGCCGGTCACCGCCTACCGTACCGGCGCCCTGCAGATCGATTTCCAAGGGCGCGCCGCACCGGCGGCCAGCATCCAGCCGGCCACGCTGGACTATCACCTCAACAAGGGAGGGGTGGCCTACGGCAAGGTGGAGGTGATGAGTACGTTCACCGTGATGGGTCATCTCAAGGATGCCGCCGGCCAACCGCTGGCCGGCGCCCACGTCATCAACCATGCCGGGCGCAGTGTCGCCGAGGCCGACGGGTTCTTCGCGCTGGAAATGAGCGCCAGGACGCCAACGCTGGAAGTGCGCCATTCAAAAGTGACCAGTTGCAGTTTTCAGCTCGACGGCCAAACCACGCGCCCCGACGGCGATACCTGGCTGGCGGGCATCCTGCAGTGCCCGCCATCCGACCTCACCCAGGCGCAGTCCGGTGCAAGCGCATCGGCTGCTGGAGCAATGCCATGACTCGCAACATCCTCCCAAGCACGGTGTCCCCGCGACTGCGCCGGGCGCTTTGCGCGCTGGCGCTGCTCGTTGGCGCAGGTAGCGCGCATGCGGCCGAAATTTACATCACGGCCGAGTTCAAGCCAAGCACGCTGAATCCGGACAAGCGCGAGTTTGTCAACACCACGCCTTGGTCCGGGGTATGCAACAGCACGCACCTGCAGACCTGCATCGACAACAACTGGTGGAGCATCGACACCAAGATTCGCGGCACAAAGCAGGGCGTCTACCAGGCCAACTATGGGCCGAATGGGTTCTACATCGGCATGCCACCGGCGCGCACTGTGAACGTGACATCGGATGATGGAGAGCACAGTTTCGATCTTGGCTTCAACATCATCGGAGCGGCGATGCGACTATGGGATCGGGAGGGCGATGGTCCGAAGGAGCCCGCTTCGGCCGGTAATCCCAACAACTGCAACCTGGGGTTGAAGAACACGCATGCCGGAAACCACAGCATCATGCGGATGTTCCTGCGCCGTGATGGAGGTGAAGGGGCGGTTGCATGCGCGCTGCATTGGGTGTCTTCGAACAACTACGAGGTGACGGAGTTTGATTTCACCTACAAGCTGACCACCCCGCAGCCACTTGGTATGCCCAGCGGTGTGTACCGGGGGATGACGACCTTCCGCGTAGGCGGCACCGGGGAGGGGGCCGACTTTGACCTGGGCAACGGCGTAGTGCTGGAGGACAACGTGGTGAACGTCCACTTCGAGCTGGACGTGCATCATCCTTTTGAACTGGAGCTTCCGCCGGGAAGCGATCGTGCCGTGCTCGCGCCGAAGGGCGGCTGGACGCAGTGGAGCGACCACGGCATCGTGCCGAAGCTGCTTGAGCGGGAGTTGCCGTTCACGCTCAGCAGCTCCGGCCAGTTCAGTGTATCGCTGCAGTGCCAGTACCCGCTGCCGGATGGCCGTTGCGCGATCCGCAACTTGACCCAGACTGCGGAGGATGCACCGCTGGACATCCAGCTGACATTGCCGGGCTTCCGTGTGGCATCCACTGGGGAAGACGCGGTGGGCCTGCCGCTGACGACCACCATGGCACCGCCGATCTTCACCACCCAGTCGCTGGTGATCCGTCGGCCCTCGCGGCTTCACTTTGCGGTCAATGGAGAGCCGGTCAACAAGATGCTGGACCACCCCGGCAGCCACTATCGCGGTGACGTGACCGTGATCTTCGATGCAGATCCTTGAGTCATCTGCTGTGCGACAACAGCGTGACGAAGAACGCACTCAGTTCTGAACTGTTTACGTACATGCGTGATGCGTTGACGCGCGGGCTTTCCACCGCACACGGCGGTAACGCGGCGATGCCTAGTGTTGGCTCACCGGCATCGCTTTCGACGCCGTCTACCGGAGAAGCATGATGGGCAACCAACAGAATCCGCAGCAGGGCCAGCAGAACCAGCAGAACCAGAAAGACCAGCAGCGCCAGGGCCAGCAGCAACAGCAGGACCAGAACCAGAAGGGCGAGCGCAACCAGCAGGGCGGCCAGCAGGAAGAAGAAGAATAAGCTGCTGCACAAACGGAATGACGGGAGTCCGGCCTTTTGGCCGGACTTTCTGTTTGTTGGTTCACGACCAACGGTCGTGACCTACCGGTGCAGGGAAGGACCAGCGGTCGGGAGTTACCGTCGCGGGGAAGGACCAGCGGTCGTGTGACCGTTGCGGAGTGTTCACGAGGCAAGTGATACCCATTCGCATTTGCGGTACACTGGGGTGATCGCCTTGCCCTGAGTCGTGCCTGCCGTGCTTTCCAGTCTGATTGCTGTTCTCTCACCGTGGTTGCGCAACGTTGGCGCTGCTGCGGCACTGGGCGTGGTCGCGATGGCGCCGGCCGCCGCCCAGCAGCGCAATCCCCTGCAGACCGTCGGCGAGACCGTGCTGGACCAGCCGGCGCAGAGCTATCGCTTCGAACGTTTCGTGATTGAAAGCGGCGAGCCCGCACGGCGTTGGCGCGTGAACATCGGTGTCCCCACGCGCAAGTCCAGCGCTCCGGCGCCGGTGCTGTACATGCTGGATGGCAACGCAGCGGCCATGGTGTTCGACCAAGCCTTGCTGAGCGACCTGGCCGCACATGCTGCGCCGGTGCTGGTGTTCATTGGCTATGACAACGACCTGCGCATCGATTCGGCCGCGCGCACTCTTGACTACACCGCTTGGGTGGACACGGCCGACGATGGGAACGGCACGTCGCAGTCCAGCGGCGGCGGCGCCAAGGCGTTCCTGGACGTGATCCAGCAGAAGATCAAGCCCGAGGTTGAGCGTCGCGCCCGCGTGGATACCCAGCAGCAATCGCTGTGGGGCCATTCGCTGGGCGGGCTGTTCGTGCTCAGCACGCTGTACACCGCGCCGACCGCCTTCCAGCAGTACGTGAGCGCCAGCCCTTCGTTGTGGTGGAGCCAGGGCGCGCCGCAGGGCGCGATGGAGCAGGGCTTCATCGCCCATCCCGCGCCGGCGAAGGTGTGGCTGATGCTTGGCGGTGACGAACGCAGCGGCAACCGCGGCGTGCGTGACATGAGCAACCCGCGCGTGGTCGCCCATCTGCGCCGCATTGCGGGCGCCACGCCCGATGCCGCGCATGCGCTGAGCGGGCGCCTGGCGGATGTGCCGGGCGTGCAGGTCACCTACCGCGAATTTCGCGGTCTGGGCCACGGCCCGATGCTGCCGGCCTCGCTTAAGGCCACGCTGGCTGCGCTGTATGGCGTGGCCGACAAGAGCGCCGATTGAGTTTTCCCTTACCCAGGCTGCGCCGTTTCGGCCCTGCCAAGGCAACCCTTGTGACACGCGCCGCTGGCGCGCCCCTACAGAAGGAGTCTGCTATGTCCCGATTGGTTTCCCTCCCGCGCGTTGCCGCATTGGCCTTTGCCTTGTCGCTGGTTACCGGTGCGGTGTCCGCACAGCCGGTGTTCGATGCGCCCGCCAACGGCTTCCGCGGCACGGTCAGTGCCCGCAATGAAAACGTGATTCCGGGCAGTACCGCCGAAGTCACCGGCCGCGCGTTCGTGCCCGGCCAGCAGGTGACCCTGCTGCGCGGCGAGACCGTGCTCAACGCCACCCCGGTGGTGGTGGACGAACAGGGCAACTTCAAGGCCAGCGTGCAGATCCCGGCCGACGCCGTGCCCGGCCAGCACCCGGTGGTGGTGCGCGCCAGCCAGCCGGCCGCCGCGACCGTGGTTGCCTTGCGGGTATCGCCGAACCTGCCGCTGAGTGGCCAGCAGGCGTTCCAGCTGAGCTCGGGCAAGCTGGTGCAGGGCCTGTACCAGAGCGCCTACAGCGCGGGCAGCAATGCGCTGTTCGTGACGTCGGCGGTGGGCCGCCCGCCGGTGACCCAGTCGCAGCTGCTGAAGGTGGACCCGAAGACCCTGAAGGTGGTCAAGGCGATCACCCCGGCGCAGGTGCCCGATGCCAAGGGCGGCAGCGTGTTCGCCGTGTATGGCGTGGGCGTGGATGATGCCAACGGCAACGTGTGGGTCAGCAACACCCGCCAGGATACCGTGGCGGTGTACCGCCAGTCGGATCTGTCGCTGGTGCACCAGTTCCCGGTGGGCGCGGTGCCGCATGCGCGCGACGTGGTGGTGGATGCCAAGCGCGGCAAGGTGTTCGCGTCGGCGGCGGGCGAGGATCACCTGTCCGTGTTCGATGCCAAGACCTTCAAGGCACTGGAGCCGATCACGCTGGCATCCGGCGTGGACGACGAGAAGTTCGTGCCGATGAGCCTGGTGCTGGATGAAGCCAGCGGCAAGCTGTTCACGGTGAGCATCGGCACGCCCGAGGCGGCGGTGATCGACGTGGCCAGCGGCAAGGTCGAGAAGGTGATCGACCTGGGCAATTCGATCAGCGCCTCCGGCGTCGCCTTCGACGCGAAGCGCAACCGCCTGTTCGTGGCCTCGCAGGGCACCGACAACCTGCTCATCGTCGACGTGGCCAGCGGCAAGGTCCTGCACGACGTGCCGGTGGGCGCGGGCGCGCTGAACGTGGCGTTCGAACCGGTGTCCGGCCTGGCCTATGTCACCAACCGCGGCGCCGGCACGGTGACCGTGGTGGATAGCGACGGCAAGGTGGTGGGCAACCTGGACGGCGGCACCTTCCCGAACCACGTGCGCGAAGACGGCAAGGGCAACGTGTTCGCGGTCAACAAGTCGCGCGGCGCGGAAGACCCGAAGGGCGACCGCATCACCCGCATCACCCCGGCCCGCCGCTGATGCACCCCGCGCGCGGGGCCACGGCCTTGCGCGCACCTGATGGAGTAATGACATGTCCAATTCCCTGACCGCGCGCCGCAACCTGCTGGTGCTGGCCCTGGCGGCCGCGCTCACGGCCTGCGGCGGCAAACCTGCGGAAACCGCTGCGCCCGCCGCCGCGCCGCAGGCGGCCGACGCAGCGAACGCGTCCTCGCCTTCCGCGTTGCCGGATGGCTGGCAGCACCTGGCAGGCACCGATGTGCCCTCCAGCGCCAACCTGACCCCGGTGCTGCCGGTGACGGTGGTTTCCGATGACGGCGAACAGGTGACGGTGAAAGACGCCTCGCGCATCGTGGCCGGCGGCGACGATGTCATCGCCGTGATCGAAGCGCTGGGAATGGGGGCGCAGGTGTATGCCGCGCCGCTGCGTTCGGCCACCGAGGCCGGGCGCAAGGCGCCCAAGCAGTTCCTGTTCAACCGCACCACCGGGGTGGAAGGCGTGCTCAGTCTGGAAGGCACGCTGTTCCTCGGCAACAGCCTGCGCCGGCACACCGAGCTGGCCAAGAAGCTGCGTGGCGCGGGCGAGGCGGCCGTGGTGATTGATGACCTGCAGCCGGCCCCGGACAAGCTGCGCAAGGTGGCCGCCGCACTGGGCGTGGCAGCGGCGGGCGACGCGTTGGCCGCCCAAGTTCAGGCGCAGCTGGATGAGGCCGCGCGCATTGCCGCGGCCAGCAAGGTACACCCGCGGGTGATCCATCTGTCGGCCACCGGTGCAGGCGGCGCGCCTACCGTGGCCGGTGCGGACAGCGCCTCGGGCAAGCTGATCGCGCTGGCCGGTGGCGTGAATATCGGTACTGAAGCGGGTGTGGCCAACTACTCCGCGCTGAGCAATGAAGGCGTGGTGGCAGCGGCACCGGAGGTGATCCTGGTGACCGAAAACGATCTGCAGCTGTTCGGCGGTGAAGCGGGCCTGTGGAAGGCCTACCCGACGCTGAAGCAGACGCCGGCCGGCGCGGCCAACCGGGTATGGGTGATGCCGGACGTTCAGTTGAAGGCGGCCAGCGTGGGCTCGGGCAGCGGTGCGCTGGCGTTGGCCAAGGCACTGGCGGCGCTGCCGTCGCCGTGAGCAGGGGTCGACGGGCAGGCGGCTGGGTGCTGGCGATGATGGCGCTCGCCCTGCTGGGCGCGATCCTGGCCTCGTTCGCGGTCGGGCCGTTGCGCTTGCCCCCGTTGGAGGTGGTGCAGGCGGTGGCGGTCAAGCTGGGCATGCTCGACGCTTCGCAGGTGAGCCAGCGCGACATGGCGGTGGTCTGGAACCTGCGCATTCCGCGTGCGCTGCTGGGCGCGCTGGTGGGCGCATCGCTGGCGATGGCCGGGGCCAGCCTGCAGGGGCTGTTCGGTAATCCGCTCGCCGACCCGGGTATCGTGGGGGTGACCCAGGGCGCGGCGCTCGGCGCAGTGGCAGCCATCGTGCTGGGGGCGGGTAGCGTGGGCGGCTGGACGCTGCCGCTGGCGGCGTTCGCCGGCGGTGCGGCGGCGATCAGCCTGACCTATGCGCTGGCGCGGCCGGGGCGCAACAGCGGCACCGCCACGCTGCTGCTGGTGGGGATCGCGATGGCGGCGTTCTGCTCTGCGGCAATTGGTTTCCTGACCTATATCGCCAGCGAAAGCGAACTGCAGTCGCTGGTGTTCTGGCAGATGGGCTCGCTGGCCCAGGCCGACTGGGCCGACGTGGCCGCGGCGCTGCCGGTGTTCGTGCTGGGCACGTTCGCGCTGCTGCGGCTGTCCACGCCGTTGGACATGCTGGCGCTGGGGGAGCGCCAGGCGCAGCACCTGGGACTGGACGTGAAGCGCACGCGGCTGAAGCTGATCGCGTTCAGTGCGCTGCTGGTGGGTGCGGCGGTGGCGTTCGCCGGTTCCATCGGTTTCGTCGGCCTGGTGGTGCCGCACGTCGTTCGCATGCTGGTCGGCCCGGGACACCGCTGGCTGCTGCCGGTGTCGGCGGTGACCGGTGCGCTGCTGATCGTGGTGGCCGATACGGCCGCACGCACGCTGGATCCGCCGGCGGAGATTCCGTTGGGGTTGTTCTCGGCCGCGCTGGGCGCGCCGTTCTTCCTGTGGCTGGTGCTGCACCAGCGCCGGAGCGGCACGGTATGACGGCGCCGTTCCTGCAGCTGGACGGGGTCAGCGTGCGCTTCGGGGAGCGCACCATCCTGCATGACATCCACCTGGGTTTCGTGCCGGGCACGCTGACCGCGCTGGTCGGTCCGAACGGGGCGGGCAAGTCGACCCTGCTGGCGGTCGCCAGCGGCGACGTGGACGCCGATGCCGGGAAGGTGATCCTGCACGACAAGCCCATCGCGCAGTGGAAGGCGATGGCGCTGGCGCGCGAGCGCGCGGTGATGCCGCAGGACCACGCGGTGCGGTTCGCATTCACGGTGGAGGAAGTGGTGGCGATGGGGCGGTTGCCGCATCCGGCCGATGCGCTGCGCGATGCGGCGTTGGTGGAACAGGCGCTCGGCCAGGCGGAAATGGCGGGGCTACGCCAGCGCGAGGTGCAGGCGCTGTCCGGTGGCGAAGCGGCGCGCGCCACCTTCGCGCGGGTACTGACCCAGGACACGCCGTTGTTGCTGCTCGATGAGCCGACCGCGGCGCTGGACCTTCGCCACCAGGAGCGCACGCTGCGCGCGGTGCGCGCGTTGGCCGACGCAGGCGCGTGCGTGATCGTGGTCCTGCACGATCTGAACCTGGCGGCCGGTTATGCCGATCGCATCGTCCTGCTGGAGCAGGGCAGGGTGGCGGCGGATGGCACGCCCGACCAGGTGCTGACGCGTGAGCACATCGAACGGGTGTACCAGCAGCCCGTTGTGGTGTTGCGGCATCCACTGCGGAATGTACCGCTTGTCGTCGTGAGCTGACGTCGGATTCTGCACGCTTGCCGCCGAAGCGCGGCGCTCTAGCACAACGCTGCATCCCCGTGGGAGAGACGGTGCTCCCGCGCGGCATCGGCGTGCGTGTTGTCAGCTGTAAACACGCCAATAGCGGGCTTTGGACGGGCGGAGGGGCGTCCTGACGCATTTGACGCGAATGCAACTATTTGCAGCGTCATTTGAAGATAGTTGCATGTGTGGTGGCGGAATCGACCCGTAATCTTTGCGTTCCACAGGGTCAATCAAGCATTCGCTCGCGATTGACCAGCTCGATTGTTTGACAACCCACCACGAGGAAAACTCCCATGAAGTTCCGCAGCACTCTGATCGCCCTGGCCATCGCTTCTTCGGCCGCCATCGCCCCGACCGCCTTCGCGCAGTCGGCTGACCTGTCCATCACCGGCCGGATCTTCCCCGGCGCCTGCGTTGTCGAACTCGGCAACGGCGGTGTGGCCGATCTGGGCGACATCCGCCTGGATTCGCTGCAGGCCGACATCAACACCGTGCTCGGCGATGTGGACATGAACATGACCGTGGCCTGCGAATCTGCCGTCCGCTTCGCGCTGGACGGCGTGGACAACAATCATGACAGCTCGATCTCGCCGTCCCAGTACGGCCTTGGCTTCACTGCGTCCGACGAGAAGATCGGCAGTGCACGCCTGGTTGTCGTGGATGTCACCGCTGATAGCGAGCCGGCCAAGACGATGCGCTCCAACGATGGCGGCGACAACTGGGTCATTGACCTGTTCCCCGGGAGTGCCACGATCCCGAAGGGTGAGCTGCTTGGTTTCGGCGTCGGTCCGATCGAAAACGGCCCGACCGCGATCAAGAACCTGCAGGGCACGGTGAAGGTCCGCGCCACCATTGCGCCGACCAGCGAGCTGACTGTTACCGAGGACGTGCCGGTCCAGGGCAGCGCCACCATCAACCTGACCTACCTGTAAGTGCTGCCCCAGCGCCGACGCACCGCGTGGCCGGTGCGTCGGCCCTTCACCATCATTTCACGGCCGTGGGCGCATGAATGCGCCAGCAAGGCAACAGCACCACCCCGGCACCAGGCCGGGGGGCTTGTGAATCGGGGGATTCATCGGCTGCGCACTGCTTCACCTCATCGCGCGGGCAGTAGCAGCCAGGACACCCTTGAGGAGCTGGTCCCATGGCTATTGCACGATTCGCTGTTCCCGCCCTGGTTGCGGGCCTGGCTGTGCTGGGCAGCGCGCAGATTGCCCGCGCCGACGGCATGACGCCGGAAAGTTCGATCGTGATTCTTCCGACCGACAAGGCATCCACCTCCATCCTGGTCAAGAACACCGGCCAGACCACCGACATGCTGCTGGTGGAAATCCTGCCCATCGACGAAGACACGATCGAAGTGGCATCCATCGATCCGGCATCGGGCACGACCTCGGTCAAGCCGGGGCAGCAGCAGAAGGTGACGTTCACCCTGCTCGATGAGATCCGGAAAACGGACGTGCAGCGCCTGCGCCGCGTGGTGTTCGAGGGGGCAAAGGGCAAGCCCAAGCGCGCGCAGAAGCGCAACGAAGTGGGCGTGACCGTACGCCAGAACCTGCCGCTGATCATCCATCCCGCAGGACTGGAGCTGGTCAGGGATCCATGGAAGTTCCTCAAGTGGACCGTAGCCGATGGCAACCTCACGGTCAGCAACGACAGCAAGTACGTCGTGCGGCTGTCACAGGAATTTGAATCGCTGCCGTCCAATACGGTCATGGGATTGTCCCGCTCGTACGTGTTGCCCAACCAGCGCCTCACCATCAAGTTGCCTCCCGGTGCTGCCAGCGATGCGCGCGTGCGCATCCATCCGGCCACGGTGTTCGGTTTCCAGACCGATCATTTCGAAGCACCAGTGAGCCGCGGCAACTAGCGGCGCGAATACAACGTTTTGCACCTCGATTTGAAACGAGTTGCATATGGCGTGGCGTAATCGACCCGTATCGTGTGCGGCGATCCATCGGATCAATCAAACATTTGCCCACGATTGACCGATCCCATTGCCTGCGAACCCAGCCACGAGGAATTCACCATGAAGCTCACCCACACGCTGATGGCCCTGGCCATCGCTTCTTCGGCCGCCGTCGCCCCGAACGCCTTTGCGCAGTCGGCTGACCTGTCCATTACCGACAAGATCCTGCCGGGCGCCTGCGTGATCGACCTGGGCAACGGCGGCGTTGCCGAGCTCGGCGACATCCGTTCAACCTCGCTTGATGCCGAGAAGATGACCGAGCTGGACCCGGTCGACCTGACCGTGAGCGTGTCGTGCGACTCTGCCGTCCGTTTCGCGCTGCAGGGCGTGGACAATACCGGCGACAGCGCGTACACCGCATTCCGCTACGGGCTGGGCCGCACTGCCGACGACGAGAAGATCGGCAGTGCCACCATTGGGTTGAAGGGCATCAGCATCGACAGTGCAAATGGCTTTGCAACCACCTCCTACGACGGCGGCGCGACCTGGTCCAACAGTGTCGCCGGCAATCCGGCCCTCATCCCGACGGACGGCATGGTCGGTTTCGCGGCGGAGCAGGGCGTCACCACCGGTCCTACGGGCATTGAAAGCCTGCAGGGTACGCTGGAGGTCAAGGCGTCCATCGCGCCGACCAGCGGCATGACCATTACGGGTGACGTGCCGATCAATGGCAGTGCCACCATCAACGTGATGTACCTGTAAACCAATCTTGCTGGAAGAGGACGCCGCCATGAAGCTTGCCATGACCCTGCTTGCCCTCGCTCTTGTTGCGGCCGCGCCGCGTGCTTCGGCACAGTCGACCGACGTGTCCATCACCGGCCGGATCTTCCCGGGTTCGTGCGACATCCAGCTGGGCAGTGGCGGGGTTGCCGATCTGGGCCTCATCAATGCGGCCCAGCTCAACGCCACTGTGCCCACCGACCTGGAACCGGTGATGCTGACATTGGCGGTGGCATGCGAGTCTCCGATGCGATTTGCACTGGAAGGCATCGACAACCGCAACGAGAGCTCAGCGTACACGCGGATGTATGGGCTGGGTTTGACGCCGGAGTCCGAGCGCATCGGCGGCGCTGAACTCATGCTCGGCAACGTCACCGCCGATGCCGCGCCGGCCTACGGCACCGCGTCGTCGGACAGTGGCGCCAGCTGGGATGCGTCCAGCGGCGCTTCCTTGAGCGACCTGCAGCCGAACCAGCTGCGCGGGTTCGCCAAGGAGCAGGGCGTCACCACCGGCCCGGCAGCAACCACTTCGTTGCAGGGCAACCTCTACGTGGGCACCCGGATCCAACCGCTTGAGGCGATCCGCCTTACCGATGAGGTGTCGATCAGTGGCAGCGTCACCCTCAATGTGATCTACCTGTAGGGCGCGGTAATGCCGTAACTGACGGAAGCGTGGTTGCGGTTGCTGGTGAATCGGGGGATTCCAGGCAGCAGGTACGGGGTGATGGGCCGGAGATGCACGGTTCAATCGGCGCGATGGATGAGCGGCCTGCTGCTGTGCGGCACCCTGCTTGCAGCGCCTGTGCGGGGGCAGGATGCGCCCGCCGATCCGACGTCACCTGACGAAGACGAAGAGCTGGAGTTCGACGCCGACCTGCTGCGCCAGCGCGGCCTGGATCCCAAGCTCGGCGAGTACCTGAGTCGCGGCGCCCGCTTTACCCCTGGCAGGCAGACCGTCACGTTGATGGTCAACAACCAGCGTATCGGGGAGACGGTGGTTGTCTTCGACGAGGAGGGCAGACTGTGCTTCGACCAGGCGCTGTTGGGGCGCGCCGGGCTGAAGCCACCCAAGGCAACCGGGCCCGATGGCACCTTGGCCTGTGACGATTTCAGGCAGGCTTACCCGGCAACCACGGTCGACAAGGACCCGGCCATGCGTACCGTGACCCTGCTGGTGCCCGGCGAGAGCCGGCTGCCGGGCCGGGAAGGCGTGGGCGGGTTCGTGCAGGGCGGGGCAGCGGGCCTGTTCAACTACAGCGTGATGACCACCCGCAGCGATGGCAGCAGCGGCGCCAGTACCTACGTGGCGGCCATCACAGAGGCGGGTTTCAACGCCGGTGACTGGATCTTCCGAAGCCGCCAGAGCTATACGCGCTCGAAGGACGAATCCACGCTGGACATCACCCAGAGTTACGCGCAGCGCACCTTCGCCCGCTGGAAAGCGGTGGCCCAGCTGGGCGAACTGGACATGCTCAGCCCGGTGCTGCCCGGTACCTCGATCACCGGCGTGCAGCTGCTGCCCGAAGCGGCGCTGCAGGTGGCCGATGGCCCGGTGATCAGCGGCATGGCCGACTCCAACGCGCGGGTGGAAGTGCGCCAGCGCGGCGTGCTGCTGTACGCCACGGTGGTGGAAGCCGGGCGCTTCAGCCTGACCGGGCTGCCGGCACTGTCGGCGTTGACCGACGTGGAGGTGAAGGTGATCGAGGCTGACGGCCGCGAGCATGGCTTCACCGTGCCGGCCGTGGCGCTGGCCGGGTTGGTGCGGCCGCAGAGCGGCTACACCGTTGCGCTGGGGCAGGTACGCAACGTGGAGCTGGCCCCGGGGCGGCAACCGTGGGTGGCCAGCGCCAGCTGGAGCGGTGCCCTGGGCGGTTGGGGCACCGGCAGCGTGGCGGCGATGGCGGCGCAGGACTACACCGCGGTCGGCAGCAGCGCGTTCGTCGGCTGGCGGCAGGGAACCTCGATCAATCCCTATGTGCTGCTCTCGCAGGCAAGGGATGCCGACGGCACGCACGGCGGGTGGCATGCCGGCCTGGGCCTGCAGCAGACCCTGGGCAGCCAGCTCTCCTTCAATGCAGGCGTTGCGCTGCAGTCCCGCGACTATCGTGAGCTGCTCGATGTGCTGTCGGTCACTGCCGATGGCGCCAGCCGCGCACGCTACCGGGAGCAGGCCAACGTATCGCTCAGCTGGTCCACGCGCTGGCTGGGCTCGATCAGTGCGGGGTATTCGCGCGCCACCGTGTTCGACGGCCGCCCGATCTCGCGGGCGTCGCTGTCATGGGGGCGCAACTTCCGCTGGGCCTCGGTGTCGCTCAACGCCGAGCATGACCTGGCACAGAATGATGTACCTGACGGCAGGCGGGACACCGTAGAGGGCGACGCCTACCGGGTGTACCTCAGCGTGAGCGTTCCACTGGGCGAGCGCCGCCGGGCACGCACCAACGTGCAGCACGATCGTTCCGGCGAACGCATCGGCGTTTCCTACAGCGATTCGCCCAGCAACACCTTGAGCTACCGGCTCGGGGTCGACCGCGATTCGTGGACCGGCCGCACCGACACCAGTGCATCGGCGGCGTGGTTGCCGCGCTACCTGCAGGCCAGTGTGTCGTACACGCGTTCCAGCCTCGGCAGCTCCTCAGGCTCGGTGCTGCTCAGTGGCGGGGTGGCGGTGCACGGGCGCGGCGTGACCGTGTCGCCGTACCCGATCCAGGACACCTTCGGCATCGTCGCGCTCAGCGACAGGATCGCCGGGGTAGAGATCGGCACCCCGTATGGGCCGGTCTGGACCGACCCCTGGGGCAGGGCGGTGGTGGCACAGCTCACGCCCTACACGACCAGCCTCGTGGAGGTGGACCCCAACAGCCTGCCGCGCAACATGATCCTGGGCAACGGGGTGCTCTCGCTGGAAGCCGGGCGCGGCGCGGTGGCGCAGCTCGAGCTGGAAACGCGCTTCAGCCGGCGCATCCAGTTGCTGCCGAAACAGCCCGACGGCTCCGCGCTGCCGCGCGGCACCACCGCGTTCCGCAGCAACGACGACCTGGTGGGGATGGTCACCGCCAGTGGCTCCTTGTTCGTACGCGATGCGGTGGATGGCGAAACCCTGGAGCTGCACCTACCTGACGAACGCGTGTGTACGCTCAGCTACCGGCTGGACGATCACGAGGATGAAAACGTGACGATGCCCTCTGCAACGGTGCCGTGCATGCCTGGCGCGGCGGAGCCTTCACCATGAGGGCGACCGGCCTGGCGATGCGGATGCTGCTGTGCACGCTGCTGCTGACCACGGCGGCAACCGCGCAGGCGCGGATCGACCCGCTCAAGCGCTGCACCATGACGCTGTCACCGGCGTTGATCGACTACGGGCAGCTGGTTCCGCTGCAGGCCACCACGCTGCCGCTCGGGCTGGCGCGACGGCCGGGCCTGACCCGCCCGGCCGGAATGGCGCTGCCCACGCGCACGCTGTTCCTCAACCTGGTGTGCCCGCAACCGATCAACCTGACCATGCTGTTCCATGCACACTCGCGCGACCCGTACCAGTTCGATTTTGGCGGGGCCGGTGGCTACACCCTGCGCGTGCATGACGTGCGGGTGGACGAACTGCCAGCGGATATCGGGCTGGTAACCGTGCCCGGCGAGCCGCCCAGCCGCATTGCCGAGGTGATGGAGTGGTCGCCCGAGCATGCATGGGTGCCGGTACGTGCCGGCCACCAGATATCGGGCAGCCGGCTCTCGGCGCAGATCGACGTGCAGACCTGGCTGACCGCCGACCTGGGCGCGGTACGCGACGCGCAGGTGTGGGAAACGCAGGGCCTGCTCAACGCCGAGGACGCCCGCGAGTTCGCCGCACTGGACCTGCGCGCGGAGGCCATGCCGCGCTCCTGTACGCCACGGTTGACGCCGGCCACGCTCGAGCTGGGCACCGTGCCGCGCAGCAGCCTGGATCCGGAGGCAGCCACCGCGTTGGCACGGCGTTCGGTGCAGCTGCAGTTGAATTGCAACGGGCCGACGCTGCTGGCCCTGAAGCTGCTGGACAACCGTGCCGGCGGCGGGTCAGCGGCTGGCTGGGCGGCCGCCGTGCCCGGTCCAGCGCGTTTTGCGCTGGGCACAGGTCGAGGCGGCATCGCAGGGCTCTATGTGCTGTCGATGGGTGCCGTGATCGCCGACGGACAGGCCCTGCAGGTGCTGCGCGGCAATGGCGAGCGCGCCAGCACCTGGAGCGCGCACGAAGAGGGCGCACCGCTGCAGCGCTTCGATGCGCAGAGCGCGGTGTACGCCTTCGCCATGCCGGGACACGTCATGCCTGCAGCGGTGGACAACCTGGGCGCCACGCTGCACGTGGACGTGCAGCTGGCCCCCACCACCGCGTTGGGGGCGGGTGAGGAGGTGCTGCTTGATGGCGCGGTGACCATCGAGATGGTCTATCTCTAGCCGTGCTGGAAACGACTCAAATACAACTATTTGCACCTGGTTTTGAACAAAGTTGCATGTGTGGTGGCGTGATCGGCCCGTAACCTTTGCAGCGTTCCATAGGGTCAATCAACCAGGTGGTTGCTATTGACCACGTCAATCGCTGTAACCCACTCCACAAGGAATCACCATGAAGTTCACCACGACCCTGCTTTCCCTGGCCATTGCGTCCTCGGCCGCCTTCGCTCCGGCCGCCTTCGCACAGACGGCCGACCTCTCCATTGCCGGGAAAATCTTTCCGGGCGCCTGCACCGTGGACCTCGGCGGTGGTGGCATCGCCGACCTGGGCGACATCCGCGCCGACTCGCTGAACACCGACAGCATGACGGTGTTCGAGCCGGTCGAGATTTCGTTGGCCGTGGCCTGCGAATCGGCGGTTCGCTTCGCCTTTGAAGGCGTCGACAACGCCGCTGCCAGCAGTGCAGTGGCAGGCCATTACGGCCTCGGCATGACCCCGGCCGACGAGAAGATCGGCGGTGCCGAGATCCGCGTCGGTGCCGTCACCGCAGATGGTGCGGACGCGTTCTGGACGGCGTCCCAGGACAGCGGCCTGACCTGGACCAGCAGCGACTCCACCTACACCCACCCGCCGCTGATGCAGGATCACATCCTTGGCTTCACCACGGAACAGTCGGTCACCACCGGACCGTCGCCGATTGAAGCGTTGCAGGGCGTCGTGCACGTGGTGGCGAAGATCATGCCGACCAATGGCCTGACCCTCACCGAGGATGCACCGATCAACGGCAGCGCCACGCTGAACGTGATCTACCTGTAACGGCAACACGACTCCGGCGTTCCGCATGCTGCGGAGCGTCGGAGTTTTACCATCCGATGGTGGCGGTGGCCGTTACCGTGCGGCCGCTGCCGTAGTAGCACGACGAGACACCGGTACAGGTGGACACGTAGCGCTTGTCGGCCAGGTTGCTGGCGTTGAGCGCAAGCTTGACCGACGTGTTGCC
Organism: Stenotrophomonas sp. FBCC-B152; assembly: GCF_059134105.1. NCBI lineage: Bacteria > Pseudomonadati > Pseudomonadota > Gammaproteobacteria > Lysobacterales > Lysobacteraceae > Stenotrophomonas > Stenotrophomonas sp. FBCC-B152. The sequence goes on from NZ_CP101442.1 coordinate 1,605,691, forward strand.
GAACTGGCCCACGTCATAGCGGAGGGCCGCATCAAACAGGGTGTACGACGGAATGCGGTACAGGTTGGCGCTGTCGCCATAGCTCACCCCGTTGTAGCGTGCTCCGGCCGCCAGGCTCAGCCCACGCAGCGCCCCGGCCTGGAAGGTGTAATCGGCCCAGAACGAGGCGGACAGGTCCGGCACCATTGCCAGCTGCCTGCCGCGGTACGCCGATGAACGCAGCATTTCCGACTCCATCCGCGAGGCGGCACCGATCAGGCTCAGGCCGGCGATGGGCGTGATGCGCCCTTCGAGTTCAATGCCGCGCACGCGGCCTTCATCGCCCTGGATCGAACAGACTGCCGTGCCGGTAGCCCCGCAGTTGCGGTGGCTGGCCACGGGGTCATCGACAATCATGTTCTCCTGGCGCAGGTCATACACGGCCAGGGTGACCAGCCCATCCACGTGCGCCGGCTGGTACTTCAGGCCGGCTTCCCACTGCGAACCGGTGACCGGGTCGAAGGCGGTCTGGGTGAAGCTGTCCAACGGCGACTTGGTGGACGGCTGGAACGATTCGGCGTAGCTGACGTACGGGGTCAGCCCGTTCTCGAACACATACAGCACGCCGGCACGGCCGGTGAACGCTTCGTTCTTGATCACGTTGTGCGTGCCCGGCTGGGAGATGCCGGTGGCGATGTTGCGGGTGGCGCTCAGCGTGTCATCTTTCGTCCAGTCGTAGCGACCGCCCAGGGTCAGGCGCCAGTTGCCGGCGGCCAGCTGGTCCTGCAGGTACGCGCCGCTCTGGCGGTTGATGCCGGCGGTGGGCGTTTCGGTGGTGACGGTGGGCTGATAGGGGTAGTAAACGGGATCGAAGATGTCGATCGCGCGCGGGTTGCTCATCGCGCTGCGCACGCCTTCCCAATCCGCGCGTTGCCAGTCCCAGCCGAGCAGCACGGTGTGGTCGACCGCGCCGGTGCTGAAGCGCGCCTGCAACCGGGTGTCAAAGGTATCGCCGTCGGAATCGCCGGTGCCCTGCACGCCGCGCCGGTTCTGGGTGCGGCCGTCGGCATTGAGCGCGCCGAAGGTGACCACGCCGCGATACAGCGAATCCACGTGCGTGCGGCGTGCGTTCTGGGTCAGGGTGAGGTGGTCGTTGAACTGGTGCTCGAACATCCAGCCGGCCGTCCACAGCGTGCGGTCGAACGTGTTCCAGTCGGGCTGGCCGATGAAGGTGCTGTTCTTCATGTGGCCGTAGGGCGTGGCGTTGAGCGTGCCGGCCATCGGCAGGAACTGGTAGGTGGAGCCGCCGTCGTCCTTCTGGTACATGCCGAGCAGGGTGAGGCGGGTACGCTCGGCGATCTGCCAGGTGTAGCTGGGCGCCAGGAACCAGTGCTCCTGCGCGGTGTGCTTGATCTGGGTGTCGCCATCGCGGTACAGGCCGACCAGGCGCACAAGATGCGCGTTGTCGTCAGTGCCGGTGCCAACATCGAAGGCCGCGTTGTACTGGCCGTTGGCATCCACGCCCAGGCGCAGAAGCTGCTGCTGGTCCGGGGTGGGCGTCTTGCTGACCTGGTTGACCATGCCGCCGGGGGCGACCTGGCCATAAATCACGGCAGAAGGGCCCTTGAGTACTTCCACGCGCTCCAGGTTCCAGCTGTCGAACATGCTGCGGTTCCACTGGCTGCCCTGGGGGGCGCGCATGCCATCGAGCGTTACGTTGTTTGCCCAGCTGCCGGCATCGAAGCCGCGGATGCGGAAGTCGTCCACGCGGTTGTCGATGCCGCTGCTTTCCAGGCTCACGCCGGCCACGTAGCGCATCGCATCGTTCAGCGACTGCACGCCGCGCGCATCCAGCTCGGCGCGCTCGATGACGGCAACGGACTGCGGCGTCTCGGCAATGCTGGTACTGGTCTTGGTGGCGCCGCTGGTGCTGTTGGCCGCGCGGTAGGCGTTGACCTGCACCGCATCCAGGTCGGTGGCGTTCTGCGCGAGGGCGGCAGGTGCGGCGGCGCTGGCGAAGCAGCAGGCGAGGGCGAGCAGGTTGGGACGCAACCGGCGGAAGGAAACAGGGGAGGGGGTCATGTACTGCCAGCGTCAGGGTCGTCGCAGCGCGACGTTGACTCGCCATTTTAAGGACTTTCGCTGGCAATGCAATTGCGACCTATTCGCATGTAACAACGGGAACGGAGGGAGTTAAGCCCCGGCCGCGTGATAATCCGCTCGGCACAGTCGTCAGTGTTCTACCTGTGGAGATAAAAATCGCTTGCAACCCATTCCCAGAGGTCTAGAATTCGCCGCAGATCCTCTCAACCACCGCCATGAACTCGATGCCGCTCCTGACGTTTTTTACTCGCACCCGCGCTTTCGCGGGACGGGCGCGTCTGCCTCGCGGCTCCTCTGGCGGCTGATCGGATCCGATCACCGCAGGACCCCAGACAGAGCGCCCATTGGGCGCTTTTTTCGTTTCAGTGTTTCGCAACATCCACGCATGAAGGAGAACGTGCCATGCACCAGATCGCCGAGCCCCAAACCTGGCCGCACGCCCGTTAGCCAACGGCGGCGTGCGGCTCCCTGATGTTGGCAGCAGCGAGACCCCTTTCATGAACACCCAGACCCAGAACCTCCGGCGCAACCTCGGCATCATTGCCCACATCGACGCCGGCAAGACCACGCTCACCGAGCGCCTGCTGTGGAAAACCGGCGAGATCCATCGCGTCGGTGAAGTCCACGATGGCGCGGCCACCACCGACTTTTCGGCGATCGAGCGCGAGCGCGGCATCACCATCGGCGCGGCCGCCGTGCAGGCGCATTGGGCGCCGCGTGGCGAACCCACCCACCACCTGACCCTGATCGATACGCCCGGACATATCGACTTCGCCATTGAAGTCGAACGTTCGCTGCGCGTGCTCGACGGTGCGGTGGCGGTGTTCTCCGCCGTGGACGGCGTGCAGCCGCAATCGGAAACCGTGTGGCACCAGGCCCGTCGCCATGGCGTGCCGCTGATCGCGTTCGTCAACAAGATGGACCGTATCGGCGCCTCGTTCGAGCGCGTGCTGGCGCAGCTGGAGGACAAGCTGCAGGCGCGGCCGTGGGCGCTCGGCTGGCCGTTGGGCGCGGAGAACGCCTTCCACGGTTGGGTCGACCTGGTCGACCGCAGCACCGTGCAGTGGGACGACGCCGGCACGCCGACCCGCACCGCGTGGACCACCGCTGAGCACAGCGAGTGGGAGCCGCGGCGTGCGGAACTGGTGGAAGCGGTGGCCGACCACGACGAAGAGCTGGCCGAAGCCTGGCTGGACGGTAGTGCGGTTGACCCCGCCGCGCTGCGCGCTGCGCTGCGCCGGGCCACGCTGGCCGGTGCCGGTGTGCCGGTGCTGGCGGGCGCGGCGTTCAAGAGCAAGGGCATTGAAACCCTGCTCGATGCCATCGTGGACTACCTGCCCGCGCCGGAAGACCGGCCGGCCGTGGTGGCCACGGAGGAGGCGGGCGAGGTCAGCCTGCCGCCGGATCCGAATGGTCCGCTGGCGGCGCTGCTGTTCAAGATCACGCACCAGCACCATGGCGCGTTGAGCTTCGTGCGGGTGTATTCGGGCACGCTGAAGGTGGGCGATGCGTTGGCCAGTTCGCAGCATGCGCAGGGACGCCGGGTGAGCCGGCTGGTGCGGGTGCAGGCCGACCAGACCCACGACATCAAGCAGGCCGTGGCCGGTGACATCGTGGCGGTGCTGGGCTGGAAGGATGCGGTGAGCGGTGAAACGCTCAGTGCACCGTCGCGCCCGCTGCTGCTGGACACCATCCAGGCGCAGCACGCGGTGCTGGCGTGGCGGTTGACCGCGGAAAAGGCGGCCGACCTGATCCGCATCGCGCAGGGCCTGTCCAGCCTGGCCCAGGAAGACCCGTCGTTCCGCGTCGAAACCGAAGCGGACAGCGGTGAAACCCTGGTCTGGGGCATGGGCGAGCTGCACCTGGAAGTGATGGTGGAACGGCTGCGCACCGAGTGGAACGTCAATGTCCGCACCGGCGCGCCGCGCGTGGCCTACCAGGAAACGCTGAAGCAGGCGCTGCGCGGCGTGGAAGGCAAGGTGGTCAAGCAGACCGGCGGCCAGGGCCAGTACGCCCGGGTGGTGCTGGATGTGAGCCCGCGTGAGGACGGCGAGGTGCATTTCGTCGACCGTACCGTGGGCGGCGTGATTCCGCGCGGTTTCGTGGCGGCGGTGGAGAAGGGCGTGCGCAGCGCGCTGTCGGAAGGTCCGCGCGGCCATCCGGTGGTGGGCATCGAGGTGGCGCTGGTCGACGGGCAGACACATGCCAAGGATTCGTCCGACATGGCGTTCCATCGGGCCGGTGCCGAAGCGGTGAAGGCCGCGCTGCTGCAGGCCGGAACCACGCTGCTGGAGCCGGTGATGGAAGTGGCCATCCACGTGCCGTCGGTGAATGTCGGTGACGTGGTGGGCGACCTCAACCGACGCAGTGGCCGCATCGCCTCCATCGAAGACCAGGGTGGACGTGCGGAAGTGCTGGGCTACGCGCCACTGGCGCAGCTGTCCGGCTACACCACCTCGCTGCGCTCGCTCACCCAGGGCCGCGCATCCAGCGACATGCGCTTCAACGGCTACGAAGAGGTACAAGCCGCATAGGGTTGGGAAATGGGCGGGGGCCGGCAGTGTCGGCCCCCTGGACACGCATGGCGTGTCCCTACGCGAAGGGCGCAACCAACCATCAACGCCCGACCCCAATCCCGAGCGACCAAGGATCGTAGTGACACGCCATGCGTGTCAAAGCCATGACCCTGCGCACGTAAAGGAGCCATGCGTGTCAACGTCATGACCCTGCGCACGTACAATGGACGCAACCGTTTCCGGAGTGCCCCATGACCACCCCCCATTTCTACCCCGTCGGTACCCCCGGCCAGCCCTGGGGCGATACCGAACGTGCGGCATGGCGCGCGCGCCAGATCGTGCAGCGCGACTACGCGGACGACGTGGTCGCCGCGTTGAACGCGTTGCCCGATGCACTGGAAATCGTGCAGTACGGCCAACTCGAATCCATCACCGATACCTACCCGCTGTTGCTGGCCAAGACCCGCAACTGGGACCCGGCCCTGCCTGCCGCGCTGGTCACCGGCGGCGTGCACGGTTACGAAACCAGCGGCGTGCACGGCGCGCTGCAGTTCCTGCGCGACCACGCGCACGAGTACGCCGGCCGCATCAACCTGATCGTCGCCCCCTGCGTGTGCCCCTGGGGCTACGAGCGCATCCAGCGCTGGAACCGCGATGCGATCGATCCCAATCGCAGTTTCCGTGACGGTGGCCGCATCGTCGAATCGGCCTCGCTGATGAACTGGATCGCCGCCCGCAACGACGACCTGCTGGTCCACCTGGACCTGCACGAAACCACCGACAGCGACGCGCATGAGTTCGACCCGGCGCTGGCCTCGCGCGATGGCAAGCCGTGGACCCCGGAAACCGTTCCGGATGGCTTCTATGTGATCGGCAACAGCGAGAACCCGGAGCCGGCCTTCCAGCGTGCCCTGATCACCGCCGTAGCCCCGATCACCCACATCGCGCCCGCCGATGCGCACGGCAACCTGGTCGGGCTGCCGCTGCAGTCGCCCGGCGTGGTCTGGGGCGAATCGCGTTCGATCGGCGCCTGCGCCGGTTTCACCGACGCGCGCTTCGCCACCACCACCGAGGTGTACCCGGACAGCCCGCGGACCACACCGGCGCAATGCAACGATGCACAGGTGGCCGCCGTGCGTGCCGGTTTGGACTTCGCCTTGCAGGCACGGTAACGGTCTTCGCGCGGCGGGCATCCCGCCGTGGCTATCATCGGGGCAACCTCCCGGGACCTGACCGATGAAACGACTGCTCTGCCTGTTGCTGATGGTGGCCGCGTTGCCGGCCACCGCCGCCGAACTGACGGTGTCGGCTGCATCCAGCCTCACCGAAAGTTTCCGTGACATCGCCAGTGCCTACGAGGCGGCGCATCCGGGCACCAAGGTCGACCTGAACTTCGCCGCGTCGGGGGTGCTGCTGCAGCAGATCTCGCGCGGCGCCCCGGTGGATGTGCTGGCCACCGCCGACATGGAAACGATGGCCCAGGCGGCCAAGGGCGGGCTGCTGGAAACGGATTCGCGCCAGACCTTCGCCACCAACCGGCTGGTGGTGGTGGTGCCACCGGGCCGCAAGGATGCTCCCGGAACGTTGGCGGCGCTGGTGGGGAAGGGCGTGCAGCGGGTGGCGATCGGTAACCCGGACAGCGTGCCGGTGGGCCGCTACGCGCGCACCGCGCTGCAGGACGCCGGGTTGTGGGATGCGATCACCGCCAGGACCATCACCACCCAGAACGTGCGCCAGTCCCTCGACTACGTGGCGCGCGGCGAAGTGGATGCCGGTTTTGTCTACGCCAGCGATTACCAGGCCACGCCCGGCCGCGTGGTGCGTGCCTTCGATGTGCCGCTGAAGACGCCGATCACCTATCCGGTGTCGGTGATCAAGGGCAGTGCCCGTGCGGTGGAGGCGCGCCGCTTCGTGGCGTTCGTGGTGTCGCCGCAGGGCCAGGCAATCCTGCGCCGCCACGGTTTCGGCGCACCCTGATCGATGGCGCTGGACTGGTCCGCGTTGTGGTTGTCGCTGAAGGTGGCCGGCTGGGCCACCGCGATTAACCTGGTGCTGGGCGTGGCGTTGGGCGCGCTGCTGGCGCGGCGACGCTTTCCCGGGCGCGAGCTGCTGGACACGCTGCTGACCCTGCCGATGGTGCTGCCGCCCACCGTGCTGGGCTACTACCTGCTGGTGGTGATCGGGCGTAACGGACCACTCGGTGCATGGCTGCAGTCCAGCTTCGGCATCAACCTGGTGTTTACCTGGCAGGCCGCCGTGATTGCCGCCGCGGTGGCTTCGCTGCCGCTGGTGTTCAAGCCTGCACGCGCCGCGTTCGAAGACGTGGATGGACAGCTGGAGCAGGCGGCACGAACGCTCGGCGTCTCCGAGTTCGCGCTGTTCCTGCGGGTCAGCCTTCCGTTGGCCTGGCGCGGCATCCTCGCCGGCCTGTTGCTGGCATTCGCGCGCTCCATGGGCGAGTTCGGCGCGACCTTGATGGTGGCCGGCAGCATTCCCGAGCGCACCCAGACCCTCTCCATCGCGATCTATGAAGCGGTGCAGGCCGGGCAGGACGACACGGCCAATGGCCTGGTGATCCTCACCTCGGTGGTGTGCATCATCATCCTGCTGGCGGCGGCCAGGCTGGTCGGCGGGCGCCGGCGGGAGCCCCGCGATGTGGCTTGATCTGCACATCCGCCGCACGATGGAGGCACCCGGTCAGCGGTTCATGCTGGACGTGCAGCTGCAATGCACGCAACGGCAGGTCGTGCTGTTCGGCCCGTCCGGTGCCGGCAAGAGCCTGACCCTGAAGGCCATTGCCGGGCTGCTGCGTCCGCACGATGGCCACGTCCGGCTGGGCGGTTCAACGCTGTTCGACGCCGCGCAGGGCCTTCACCTGCCGCCGCAGCAACGCCAGTTGGGGTACGTGTTCCAGGACTACGCCTTGTTCCCGCACCTGACCGTGCGCCAGAACATCGCGTTCGGCCTGCATCGCGGCTGGTTGAATCCCCGGCGTCGCGCAGCGGACTTGGAGGTGGAGCGCTGGATGGCGGCGCTGCGCATCGAGCACCTGGCCCAGATGCTGCCGGGACAGCTATCGGGTGGGCAGCGCCAGCGCACGGCGTTGGCGCGGGCGCTGGTGACCCGGCCGCAGGCGCTGCTGCTGGACGAACCCTTCGCCGCGCTGGACCACGCGCTGCGCGATCACCTTCGCCAGGAACTGCAGGCTGTGCTGGATGCCACCGACATTCCGCTGCTGCTGATCAGCCACGACCCGGTAGACGTGGCGATGTTCGGGCACCAGGTTGTGGAGCTGGCGGACGGACAGGTAAAACGCCCCTGAATACAGCAGAAAACACGCAGGGATGACGGATTCCGGATAGTGGAAATGCACTCACGTCGAATTGACGATTTGCTCTCCATCCTGAATGCTCCAGCCTGCAAGTGGACGCCTGCCATGTCCTCGAACGTTGTGAAGATGACGCGCACGCAACTGACCGCCATGGTGGTCGGCGGCATGATCGGCGCAGGTATTTTCTCCCTCCCGCGAACCTTTGCCGGTGCCACCGGCCCGTTGGGGGCGGTGGTGGCCTGGCTGATCGCGGGCCTGGGCATGTACACCCTGGCCCGCGTGTTCCAGTTGCTGGCCGAACGCAAGCCTGACCTGGACGCTGGCGTGTTTGCCTATGCAAAGGAGGGCTTCGGCAACTACCCCGGGTTCCTGTCTGCATTCGGTTACTGGATCGGCAGCTGCATCGGCAACGTATCGTACTGGGTGCTGATCAAATCCACCCTGGGCGCGTTCTTCCCGATCTTCGGCGACGGCAACACCGTGGTGGCGATCCTGGTGGCCTCGGCCGGTATCTGGCTGTTCCATTTCATGATCCTGCGCGGCGTTCAGCAGGCCGCGGCGATCAACAAGATCGTCACCATCGCCAAGGTCATCCCGATCGTGGTGTTCCTGGTCATCATGGCCTTTGCCATGAAGATGGACGTGTTCCAGTTCAATTTCTATGGCGGCGACCTGGAGGGTGGCATCTTCGAACAGGTCCGCGCGACGATGCTGGTTACCGTGTTCGTATTCCTCGGCATCGAAGGCGCCAGCGTCTACTCGCGCTACGCCAAAGAACGCAAGGACGTCGGCGCGGCCACCATCACCGGGTTCCTGGTGGTCACCACGCTGATGGTGCTGGTGACCCTTCTGCCGTTCGCGGTGCTGGAGCGGGCCGACATCGCCGGCATGCGCCAGCCGTCCATGGCCACCGTGCTGGAAGCGGTGGTGGGCCACTGGGGCGCGGTGTTCGTCAGCGTCGGGTTGATGGTGTCGGTGCTGGGTGCTTACCTGGCCTGGTCGCTGATCTGCGCCGAGGTGCTGTCGGCGGCGGCACGCACCAAGGACATGCCGGCCATCTTCGCCCGCGAAAACGCCAACGGGGTGCCCTCGGCGGCGCTGTGGGCCACCAACATCATCATCCAGCTGATCGTGATCACCACCTACTGGTCGCGCGATGCGTTCTCGCTGATGCTCAATCTGACCAGCGCGATGTCGCTGATCCCGTTCCTGCTGGTGGCTGCCTACGGGCTGAAGATCACCCGGCGCGGCGAGACCTACAACGAACGGCCCAACGAACGCGGGCGCGACCTGACCCTGGCGATCCTGGCCACGATCTACACCGCGTTCCTGCTGTACGCCGGCGGCATCAAGTTCATCGTGCTCTCGGCGGTGCTGTATGCGCCTGGCAGCCTGCTGTACTTCTGGGCCCGGCGCGAGCAGGGCGAGAAGATCTTCACCAAGGCGTCGGATTTCATCATCCTGGCGGTGGCGGTGATCGCCGCCATCGTGGGCGTGTACTGGATCGCAACGGGTTACATCCAAATCTAAGGACCACGCCGCGATGAGCCCCGCCGTGGGTAGCCGCAAGCTGTCGCTGCTGGAGCTGACCGCGCTGGTGGTCGGCTCGATGATCGGTTCGGGCATCTTCGCGCTGCCCGCCGCGTTCGCGGCCAACACCGGGGTGAACGGCGCGCTGCTGGCCTGGGCGATCGCAGGCACCGGCATGCTGATGCTGGCCTTCGTGTTCCAGTCGCTGTCGCGGCTGAAGCCGGAACTGGATACCGGTATCTACGCATATGCGAAGGCTGGGTTCGGCGATTACGCCGGCCTGCTCTCTGCGGTGGGGTACTGGCTGGGCTGCTGCCTGGCCGACGTGGCCTGCCTGATCCTGATCAAGGCCACCCTGGGCCAGTTCTTCCCGGTGTTCGGCGATGGCACCACGGTGGTGGCGATCCTTTCCGCCTCGCTGCTGCTGTGGGGCTTCCACTTCCTGATCCTGCGCGGCATCAAGGAAGCGGCGCTGATCAACACCATTGCCACGGTGGCCAAGCTGGTGCCATTGGCGGTGTTCATCGTGTTCCTGGTGCTGGGCTTCCGCGCGGATGTGTTCGCGCTGAACCTGTGGGGTGGCGAGCCACCGGGGGCGGGCACGCTGTGGGAACAGACAAGGGGCACGCTGCTGCTGACCGTGTTCGTGTTCGTGGGCATCGAAGGCGCCAGCGTGTACTCACGCCATGCGCGCCGCCGCGAAGACGTGGGCATCGCCACCGTGGCCGGCTTCCTGGGCGTGCTGTGCCTGCTGGTGATGGTCACCATCCTGTCCTACGGCATCCTGCTGCGCCCGGACCTGGCGGCGCTGCGCACCCCGTCCATGGCCGGGGTGATGGAAGCCATCGCCGGCCGCTGGGGCGCGTTGTTCATCAGCATCGGGCTGTTGATCTCGGTGCTGGGCAATTACCTGTCCTGGTCGTTGCTGGCCGCCGAAGTGCTGCACTCGGCCGCGCTCAACGATGCGATGCCACGCGCGCTTGCGCGCGAGAACCGTGCCGGGGTACCGGATGCCGCGCTGTGGTTGACCAACGGCGTGATCCAGACCTTCCTGCTGGTCAGCTGGTTTGCCGACTACGCCTTCACCCTGGCGCTGAAGATGATCAGCGCGATGACGCTGGTGCCGTACCTGCTGGTGGCTGCCTACCAGCTGAAGCTGTCGCTGGGCGGCGAGGGCGGCATTGATGCGCCTGCGCACGCGAGGATGCGCTGGATTGCCGGCATCGCCACGGTCTACGCCGCATCCATGCTGCTGGCGGGCGGAAGCCGCTACCTGCTGCTGTCCAGCCTGTTGTACGTGCCCGGGTCGCTCCTGTTCTGGGCCTGGCAGCGCCACCGGGGCATTGCCTTCCGGCCAGTAGAAATGGGGGTTCTGTTACTGCTGTGCGCGATGGCGGTGGCGGCAATTGTCGGTCTGGCCAGCGGCTGGCTGCGCCTGTGACCGGGCCACCGGCCAGGCCGTTTCGTGCTTTGCTGGCGCGCGTGAGCGCGCCGTATCGTGGCCCGCTATGTCGTACCGGGCAGGTGCTCGGCGCACTTTTCTTCATTGCATCGTTGACCCCCAGCCTGGTGCCACGCGGTTACGTGGCGCAGGGGCTGTTGTCGGGTGTCTGCTTCGGCCTTGGGTATTTCATCGGTGTGGCGCTGGCCGCCCTGTGGCGGCGCCTGATGCTGCCGGAGCTGGGCCGTGGACGGTTGCAGCAGGTGCTGCGCTGGCTGCCGTGGGTGAGCCTGCTGGCCTGTGCGCTCACGGTGTGGTGGGTGCGTCCCTGGCAGGATTCGGTACGCACGGTAATGGGCCTTCCGCCGATGCACGAAAGCTTCTCGCTGCGGCTGCTGCTGATCGCACTGGCGGTGTTCGCCGTGCTGCTGGTGCTGGGCCGTGCGTTCGCCTGGGTGGCGCGCCGGGTCGGGGCGTTGTCGCGGCGGGTGATGCCGGCGCCGGTGGCGCGCCTGCTGGGCATCGTGGTGGCCGCGGTGCTGTTCTTCAACATCGCCAACGGCGTGCTGCTGCGTGGTGCGCTGCATGCCGCCGACGCCTCCTTCCGCAAGGCCGATGCGCTGATCCCGCCCGATGCCATCTCACCCACACGCCCGGGGGCGACGGGTGGCCCGGGCTCGCTGGTAGCGTGGGAGCAGATGGGAAGGGCGGGGCGCGATTACGTGACCGCCGGCCCCGCTGCGGCGGACATCGCCGCGTTCACGGGCAGGCCCGCGCTGCAGCCGATCCGGGTGTACGCCGGGTTGCCGGCGGCCGGGGATGCCCGCGCCCGTGCGCGGCTGGCATTGCGTGAACTGCAGCGGCAGGGCGGCTTCGAGCGCGCCAACCTGGTGGTGATCACCCCGACCGGCACCGGCTGGGTCGACCCGGCGGCGGCCGACAGCCTGGAATACCTGCTGCACGGCAACGTGGCCAGCGTGGCGGTGCAGTACTCCTATCTCTCCAGCCCGCTGTCGCTGATGGTCGAGCCCGAGTACGGCGAGGAGACCTCGCGGCTGCTGTTCGCCGAGGTGTATGCGTACTGGCGTACCTTGCCGGTGGAGACACGCCCCCGGCTGTTCGTGCACGGGTTGAGCCTGGGCGCGATGAACTCCGAGCGTTCGGTGAACCTGTTCGACATGATCGATACGCCCATCGACGGCGCGCTGTGGAGTGGGCCGCCGTTCGCCACCCGCACGTGGCGGCAGACCACCAACCAGCGCAATGCCGGCTCGCCCGAATGGCTGCCGGTGTTCCGTGACAGCCGCTCGGTGCGCTTCATGAACCAGGGCGGCAGCCCGGTACCGGCAGACGCGCCCTGGGGACGGATGCGGGTGGTGTACCTGCAGTACGCCAGTGATCCGATCACCTTTTTCACGCCCTACGACGCGTGGCGGCAGCCGGACTGGATGGCCGAACCCCGTGCACCGGACGTATCACCGGCCGTGCGCTGGTACCCGCTGGTGAGCATGCTGCAGCTGGCGCTGGACATGCTGCTGGCCGACCGCACGCCGATGGGCTACGGCCATGTGTTTGCGCCTGCGCACTACATCGCCGGCTGGCAGGCGGTGCTGGGCACGCCGGACTGGAGCGCGGTTGACACCCGCCGGCTGCAGGCATTGCTGGACCCGCGCCGTCGCCAGCAGATCGAACAGCGGCGCAGCGCCGCCGGCGGCTGAGCGGCGCTCAGGGCTCGCGGGGTGGGTGCGGCATGCGGGTCTGCTGGGACAGGCGTTCGATGATCGCCAGGATCAGGGCCGACAGCAGCAGCATGCCGTGGATCACCGACATCCAGCGCAACACCTCCGGCTCCACCACCAGCCCTTCTTCCAGCTTCATGAAGATCCGCAGCAGCGCGATGGCCGAGATCGCGATGATCGACCCCATCAGCTTGGTCTTCATCGCGCCGAAATCGACCGTACCCATCCACGCGGGCCGCCGCTCCTGGCCGGAATCGATCCGGGTCACGAAGTTCTCGTACCCGGCCAGGGTGACGATCAGCAGCAGATTGGCCACCAGTGACATGTCGATCAGCGACAACGCCAACAATACCGCGTCGGAGGGCCCGATGTTGGCGATGTTCAGCACGTAAGTGGCCAGCTGGCGCAGGAACACGAACAGCAGCAACAGCAGGGCGACCACCAGCCCGAAGTAGAACGGCGCCATGATCCATCGCGCATCGAACAGACTGCGCGATACGTTGCGGCGGAACAGCCCGCGCAGGCGCTCGATGGGCATGGCGCCGCGCCCTCAGTCTTCGAACCGATCGGATACGTCCGGACCGGTGTCCTCCACCAGGTCTGCCGGGCGGTCACCGTAGAGCGTATTGCGCATCTCGCGGCGCGCATCGCGGATCGCGGTGCCATCCAGCGGGCGGATCCGGATGATGCGGCAGGACTGCGGCATGGCCACGCTCGCGGTACGCGGGATCACGCTGTCCCAGCGGGCGTTGACGGTGCCGAACGAATTGGTGATCTGCACCGTGTGGGCGATGGACAGCCCGGTACAGCGGCCGCGCAGCTCCAGCAGGTGCCCCCGGCTGGAGCTGGTCCATACCGCCAGCGCCCGGTCACCCAGCGGCGTCCACTGGGTCTGGCGGACGAAGCGGGCCAGCTGGAACGACTGCACAGGTGGCCCGGCATGCTGCACGTACAGGTTGAAGCGTTCCTGGGTGGTCATCGTGGGCGTGGTGGCGCACCCGCTGAGGGTGGCCACGGCGAGCAGTGTCATCAGCAGGTGGCGCATGACGATTCCTTCGTGTCAGCGGGTGACGCGGGTGGTGGTGCCGTCGCTGGAAACGCGCACGCGGTCGCCTACGCGGTAGTCGTTTGGGTTGCCATCCTGGACCACGGCGACGGTTCGGCCGTTCTCCAGCTGCACGGTGATCTCCACGCCGTTGCGTGCACTGCGGGCCAGTGCATTGCCCGCGGCGCCGCCTGCAGCGGCACCTGCAATGGCGCCGATGGTATTGGCACGGCTGCCGCCACCGATGGAGCTGCCGGCCACGCCGCCGATGCCGGCGCCGACGATGGTGGCCACGCCACGCGAGTCATTCTGGATCTGTACCGCCCGGATCGACTGCACCGTGCCCATCTGCACGTCCTGGGCGCGCCCGACCTCGGAGCGGTTGAAGGTGCTGGGCGTGGTGTGGGTGGCGCAGGCGGTCATGAACAGGGCCGATGCCAACAGCGCCGTCGCGGCGCCTGTTTGGGAAAGTTTCATCGTGTGTCTCCATCAAATGAATGCGCGGGACTGCGAAGTGGCCAGCCGTCCTGGCCTTGGAATGTGCTCCATGGAGCAGCGATTAACTACGCCACCGGTAACGGCGACGTGAAAGAAACCGTTGCGTCAACCAGCGCAACACATCCCGCATTTCCAGCGCTTTTTGCCCACTATCCATATTCCGACGCTCACGTGCGCTTTACCTTTTCGGGACTAGTTCTGCACCTGACGAAAACGCATCCCGTGGCCGCCGCGACGACAGGCGGAGGCTTCGCTTTCCCTGTTTATTTTCGCGAATTGGAGAGGCCCGCAATGTCCAGTGCAACTGTCTACGGCGTTCATTCCGAAGTCGGCGTCCTAAAGAAGGTGATGGTCTGTGCCCCCGGCATGGCGCACAGCCGGCTGACCCCCCGCAACAAGGACGACCTGCTGTTCGATGACGTGATCTGGGTGGACAACGCCAAGCGCGACCACTTCGACTTCATGTCCAAGATGCGCGCCCGCGGCGTGGACGTGGTGGAGATGCACGACCTGCTCACCGAGACGCTGGAGCTTGATGAGGCCCGCAACTGGATCCTGGACCACCAGATCAACGCCAACGAAGTGGGCGTGGAGTTCATGGCCGAAGTGCGCGCCTACCTGCAGTCGCTGCCAGCCCGCCAGCTGGCGGAAACATTGATCGGCGGCCTGAGCGTGTTCGACCTGCCGGACGACTTCGCCGGCCCCACGCTGCAGGCCGCACGCGCCCAGCCCGACATCGTCGGCTACCTGCTGCCGCCGCTGCCCAACACGCTGTACACCCGCGATACCACCTGCTGGATCTACCAGGGCGTGACCCTCAACCCGCTGTACTGGCCGGCGCGGCATGAAGAAACCATCCTCACCACCGCGATCTACAAGTTCCATCCGGATTTCACCAAGGCCAAGTTCCCGATCTGGTTCGGCGACCCCACCGTGGACCACGGCAACGCCACGCTGGAAGGCGGCGACGTGCTGATTCCGGGCAACGGCATCGTGCTGATCGGCATGAGCGAGCGCACTTCGCGCACCGCCATCACCCAGCTGGCCCAGTCGCTGTTCAAGAACGGCGCGGCCAAGCGGGTGATCGTGGCGGTGATGCCCAAGCTGCGCTCGGCCATGCACCTGGATACCGTGTTCACCTTCGCCGACCGCGACGTGGTGACCGTGTTCCCGGGCATCGTCGACCAGATACACACCGTGTCGCTGCATCCCAGCGACAAGGCACCGGGCTTCGAGATCGTGTTCGAGAAGAAACACTTCAACGACGTGGTGGCCGAGGCGCTGGGCTTCAAGCAGCTGCGCATCGTCGAATCCGGCGGCGACCGCTATGCGGCCGAGCGCTCGCAATGGGACAGCGGCAACAACCTGGTGGCGATGGCACCGGGCGTGGTGGTGGCGTATGACCGCAGTACCCAGACCAATACCGACCTGCGCAAGCAGGGCATTGAAGTGATCAGCATCGTCGGGGCCGAGCTGGGGCGCGGCCGCGGTGGCGGCCATTGCATGACCTGTCCGTTGATCCGCGACGCGGTGGCCTTCTAGGCGCTGCGCCGACATTTCCCGTCACGGCGGCCGGCCGGGTGCCGGCGCCGTGCGAACCGCGGAGGCCGGAAGGATGCAATCCCCTGGGTGGATGGCGCGTGCATGGCTGTTGGCGGCGGTTGCGCTGGTGGCAGGGTGTGGGCGCGGTGGCGGGCCGGACGGTGCACAGCGGCCGCCCACGCTGGTGGCCGTGGAAGTGGTCACCGCGCAGGTGGTGCCCAACCTGGTGGAACTGCCGGGGCGGGTGGAAGCCAGCCGGTCGGCGGAAGTACGGGCGCGCGCCGATGGCATCGTCGAGCGCCAGCTGTATGTGGATGGCACCGAAGTAGAGGCCAACGCACCGTTGTTCCAGATTGATCCGCGCGACCTGCAGGCACGCCTGCAGCAGGCGCGTGCCTCGTTGGCGTCGGCGCGTGCGGCCAAGGCGCAGACCTCCGCGCTGCGCGCCCGGCTTTCCACGCTGGTGCAGCGCAAGGCGGTGAGCGTGCAGGAATACGAATCGGCCCAGGCCTCGTTCCGCCAGGCCGATGCCGCGCTGATGGAAGCGCAGGCGGCGGTGGACCGCGCCACGCTGCAGCTGGACCACGCCACCGTGCGTGCCCCGATCAAGGGCCGCACCGGGCGCGCGCAGGTCAGCGAAGGCGCGTTGGTGAGTGCCGCAGCCGCCACGCTGTTGACCCGGATCGACCAGGTCGACCCGGCCTTCGTGATCTTCAATCCCTCCAACATCGCCATGAACGAGCTGGAGCGCGGGGTGGCCGATGGCCGCATCGACGTGGGCGACGATCACCGCGTGCAGGTGACCATCCTGCTCGAGGGCGGGGTGCGCCTGCCCGAAACCGGCGTGGTGGACTTCAGCGAAACCGCGATCGACCCGGCCACGGGCAGCCGCACCCTGCGCGCGCGGTTCGCCAACCCCGATGGCCGGCTGCTGCCGGGCCAGTTCGTGCGCGGCATCCTCGCCATCGGCAGCATCCGCAACGGCACCAGCCTGCCCGAGCGCGCCATCCAGGTGGGCGAGGACGAAGCGACGGTGATGCTGGTCAATGACGAGAACGTCGCCGTGCGCCGCGCGGTCACGCTGGCCGGGCAGGCCGGCGGGCGCTGGGTGGTGCAGTCCGGCCTCACCCCCGGCGACAAGGTGATCGTCGACGGCTGGCACAAGATCCAGCCCGGCCAGCCCGTGGCGATCCAGCCCGAAGCCGACCCGAAGGCGAAGGCCAAAGCCCCATGAGTGGCTATTTCGTCTACCGGCCGGTGCTGGCGTGGGTGATCGCGCTGTTCGCCATCCTGTTCGGTGGCATCGCCCTGGTCAGCCTGCCGGTGGAGCAGTACCCGGACGTGGCCCCGCCGTCGCTGAGCATTTCGGCCACCTTCGTCGGCGCCGACGCGCAGACACTGGACCGCACCGTGACCTCGGTGATCGAGAACGAGCTCAGCGGCGTGGATGATTTCCTGTTCATGACCTCCACCAGCCGTGCCAACGGCACCGCACAGATCCGGGTGACCTTCCGCAGCGGCACCGACCTGGATATCGCGCGCTCACAGGTACAGGACCGGCTGGCCCGGGTGGAGCCGCGGCTGCCTGATGAAGTGCGGCAGATGGGCGTGCGGGTCACCCAGGCCAGCAACGGCTTCCTGATGCTGATCTCGCTGCAGTCCGACAAGGGCCGCTACTCGGCGCTGGAACTGGGCGACTACGCCAACAGCAACATCGCCGACGAACTGCGCCGCGTGCATGGCGTGGGCGATGTCACCCTGTTCGGCTCCAGCTACGCGATGCGGATCTGGCTGGACCGCGAGAAGCTGGTGAGCTACGGCATCTCGCCCGGCGAGGTGATGGCCGCGGTGCGCGAGCAGAACGCGCAGACCGCCGGCGGTGGCCTTGGCCTGCAGCCAACCACGCCGTCCACCGAAACCACCGCGCAGATCGTCATGCGCGGGCGCTTCAGCACGCCCGAACAGTTCCGCCAGGTGATCATCCGCGCCACCCCAGGCGCGGCCACCGTGCGGCTGGGGGATGTGGCGCGGGTGGAACTGGGCAACGACAACTACGCCTTCAACCTGCGCTTGAACGGGCAGGAAACCGCCGGCCTGGCGGTATCGCTGGCCACCGGCGCCAACGCGCTGTCCACCGCCACCGCCGTGCGCCAGCGCATGCAGGACCTGGAGGCCAGCTTCCCGGATGGCATGCAGTGGACCACCCCGTTTGACACCACGCCATTCATCACCGAATCGGTCAACGGCGTGGCCGTCACCATGATCCAGTCGCTGGTGCTGGTCTCCATCGTGGTGCTGCTGTTCCTGCAGAGCTGGCGCGCGGTGTTCCTGCCCACCATCGTGGTGCCGGTCTCGCTGCTCGGGGCGTGCCTGGGCCTGCTGGCGTTCGGGGTCTCGATCAACCTGCTGTCGCTGTTTGCGATGGTGGTGGCGATCGGCATCCTCAACGACGACGCCATCGTGATCGTGGAAAGCGTCGAACGGATCATGCGCGAAGAGGACCTGCCACCGCGCGAGGCCACCGCCAAAGCGATGGGCCAGCTTTCCGGCGCCATCATCGCCACCACGCTGGTGCTGCTGGCGGTGTTCATTCCGATGGGGTTCTTTCCCGGTTCGGCCGGCGGCATCTACCGGCAGTTCGCGGTCACCCTGAGCGTCTCGCTGGTGGTGTCGACCATCCTGTCGTTGACGCTGGCCCCGGCCATCTGTGGCGCGATGCTGCGCCCGGCCAAGGAGCAGGTGGGGAAAGGCGGCCCTGGGCGGCGTTTGTTCAGCGCCATCAACACCGGCCTGGACAAGAGCAGCCGCAGCTATGCCGGCTGGGTGGGCAGCATGCTGCTGCGCCCGTGGCTGTGGATCGGGGTATTCGTAGTGGTCACGCTGGTCACCGGCCTGCTGTATGCGCGCCTGCCGGGCGGCTTCCTGCCCACCGAAGACCAGGGCTACATCTTCGTGGCCTACAACGCCGCGCCCGGCGCCACCATGGAACGCACACGCGCCGCCGCCGAGCAGGCCGAGGCGATCCTGCGCCAGCAGCCGGAGGTGCGCAACGTGGCCACGGTGATCGGCTTCAGCTTCTTCGGCCAGGGCCAGGCGGTGGGCATGTCGTTCGTCGACCTGCACCCGTGGGCCGAGCGCAGCGGCAGCGAACGCAGTGCCATGTCACTGGCCGCGCGCATGAGCGCGGCGTTCACCCGTATTCCGCAGGCGCAGGTGTTCGCGCTCAACCCGCCGGCGATCCAGTCGCTGGGCAACGCCTCCGGCTTCAGCATGAAGATCGAAGACCGCAGCGGGGTGGGCGGCACCGGCCTGAGCGCGGCGGCCATGGGCATCGCCGCCCGCGCGGCCGCCAACGACCGGCTGACCGGCGTACGCCCCGAGGGCATGCCACGCGCGCCTCAGCTGTTCGTGGACATCGACCGCACCCAGGCACGCGCACTGGGCGTGCAGCTGTCGCAGGTCAACCAGGCGCTGGGCATCATGTTCGGCTCGGCCTACGTCAACGATTTCGTGCGCCAGGGCAACGTGCTGCGGGTGTTCATCCAGGGCGACGCCGAACAGCGCATGCGCGCCGAGGATGTGTCCGACCTGCGGGTGATCGGCAACAACGGCCAGTCGGTGCCGTTCTCCGCATTTGCCACCACCCGCTGGACCGTGGGCGAGCAGCAGGTGGAGCGCTACAACGGCTTCCTGTCGGCCACGGTGTCGGGGCAGGGCGCCCCCGGCGTGTCCAGCGGCGCGGCGCTGGTGGAAATGGAGCGCATCGCCGACGAGGTGCTGCCGCCGGGCATGCGGCATGAGTGGACCGGTACCGCGCGCGAGGAGCGCGAAGCCTCGGGGCAGGTGGGCATGCTGCTCGGGTTGGCCTTCGTGGTGGCGTTCCTGCTGCTGGCCGCGCTGTATGAAAGCTGGGTCACCCCGGTGATCGTGCTGCTGGTGGTGCCGCTGGGCATCCTGGGCGCGGTGGTGTTCACCGCCGCACGCGGCATGTCGGCCGATGTGTACTTCACCGTGGGCCTGGTCACCATCATCGGCCTGGCCGCCAAGAACGCGATCCTGATCGTGCAGTTCGGGTTGGATGAGGAAGCGCGTGGGGTGCCGGTACGCGATGCGATCCTTCAGGCCGCGCAGCAGCGCCTGCGCCCGATCCTGATGACCAGCCTCACTTTCATCGTGGGCATGGTGCCGCTGGTGATCGCCACCGGTGCCGGCGCCGCCAGCCGCCAGGCGGTGGGTACCGGCGTGCTGGGCAGCATGCTCAGCGCCACCTTGTTCGGCATCTTCTTCACCCCGCTGTTCTACTTCCTGCTGCGCCGCCGCGCGCGCCCGCGCACTGTTGAGCCCCCCGCAACCACACCCAAGGAAGATGCCGATGCGTAACGGCATGCTCTGGCGGATGGGCGCGGTGCTGGCGGTCTGCCAGCTGTGCGGCTGCAACCTGGCACCCACTTACGTGCGGCCCGATGCACCGGTGCCGGACCGGTTTCCGCCGTCCGCTGCAGAAGGGGCGCTGGCGCCGGGCATTCCGTGGCAGCGCTTCTTCCACGACCCGGTGCTGCGCGACCTGATCGGCCAGGCCTTGCTGTACAACCGTGACCTCGCCGGTGCGGCCGCACGCATCGAACAGGCCCGCGCCCAGTTCCGCATCCAGCGCAGCCAGCGCCTGCCCGGGCTGGATGCCAGTGCATCGGGGCAGCGCCTGCGCACGCCGCTCAGCGCGGCCGATGGCGCGCCCCGCGTCACCGTGGACAGCTATGCGGTGCAGGTGGGCATTCCCTCGTTCGAGCTGGATTTCTGCGGCCGTGTGGCCAACCTGAGCGAAGTGGCGCGCCGGCAGTACCTGGCCACTGAAGAGGCGCGCAATACCGCCGAGCTCTCGCTTGTGGCCAACGTCGCCGCCAGCTACTACGCGGTGCGCGCCAGCGACGAAGGCATCGTGCTGGCCGAACGCTCGCTGGCCAGCCGCAACGAAACCCTCGAACTGGCGCAGCTGCGCATGGATGCCGGGCTCACTTCATCCATCGATTTCAACCAGTCCTATGCACTGGTCACCCAGACCGAACTGCAGTTGGCGCAGCTGCGCCGCACCCAAGGCCAGGCGCTGCAGCTGCTGCAGTTCCTGGTCGGTGCGCCGCTGCCGCCGGCGCTGCCTGCCGGGCTGCCGCTGGATCCCGACGCGCAGCTGACCCGGCTCGATCCCGGGCTGCCGTCGGCGCTGCTGGAAGCGCGCCCGGACGTGCGCCTGGCCGAGCACCAGCTGCGCGCGGCCAACGCCAACATCGGCGCGGCGCGGGCGCTGTACTTCCCGATCATCGCGTTGACCGGTGCTGGCGGCTACGCCTCCAGCGAGCTGTCCGGGCTGGTCTCGGACAGCAACCGGGTGTGGTCGTTCGGCGCCGGCGCGGTATTGCCGTTGCTGGACTGGGGCGCGCGCCGCGCCCGCGTGGATGCGGCCAACGCCGCCCGCGACGAACGCGAGGTGGCCTACCAGTCCACCGTGCAGAACGCCTTCCGCGAAGTGGCCAGCGGGCTGGTGGCCGCCGAACAGAACGACCTGCAGATCAAGGCGCAGATCCGTGCAGTGGAAGTGCAGCAGGCGCTGGTCGTCACCGCCCACGACCGCTACGACGTCGGCCTGACCCCCTATCTGGAAGTGCTCGATGCCGAGCGCAACCACTTTGCCGCCGAACAGAACCTGCTGCAGCTGCGTGCAGCCGCCTTGCAGGACGCCGTGAACCTGTACGCCGCATTGGGTGGCGGGCAGGGCGAGCGCGTGATTCCCGTCGATTGATCCGTTCCGCGTTTTCGACTTCCCAGCGAGGGCCGCCTTCCATGCGCATTCCCACCCGATCCCTCTGCCTGGCCGCCGTGCTGCTGCCAGGCGCCGTCGCCGCCCAGACCCGCGACGCTACCCAGGATGCCGAGATCCAGCGCCTGCGCCAGACCGTGGAGATGCTCACCGCGCGCATCCAGGCGCTTGAGTCCGGGCAGGCCAGCACGGCCCAGTCGGCGCCCACCAGCCCGGTGCAACCGGCCACCGCCGTGGCGACCGCCCCGGGCACGGTCGGCGCCCCGCTGCAGGCTGTTGAAGTGGCCTCGCCGGACGCGATGAAGGTCAAGCCATCGCCACTGCCGGCACGCGATACCTTCGATGAGGACGACCAGGCCACCGCCCGCGCGGACAACGAAGTGCCGCCCGGCGATGACCTGGAAGGCTTCTTCGTCATTCCCGGCACCGAAACCTGGCTGCGGCTGGGCGGCTACGCCAAGCTGGATGCGATGTTCGACAGCGGCGATGCCGGGGTCACCGACGAGTTCGTGCCCTCATCCATTCCCGTCGATGGCGGCCGTGACAGCTCGCGCTTCAACATGCACGCCCGGCAGACCCGGCTCACCTTCGAAGGGCGCCGCAACACCGACGCCGGCCAGCTGCGGTTCCTGATCCAGAACGACTTCTTCGGCTCCGGTGGCAGCTACGGCTACCGCCTGCGCCATGCATGGGGACAGCTCGGCAACACCTACGTGGGCTTTGGCTGGTCGGCCTTCATGGACCTGGATTCCGGCCCGGACACGCTGGACTTTGCCGGCCCGCCGGCCTCGCCGTTCGCGCGGCTGGCCAGCGTCCGCCAGTACTTCCCGCTGGGCAATGGCAACCAGCTGATCCTGGCCGCCGAACATCGCGCGCCGGAACTGCAGTTCTCCGGTGTTACCCAGCGCTCGCGCACGGCGGCACCCAACCTGGTGCTGGCCGCCCGCCACGAGGCGGACTGGGGCAGCCTGCAGGCGTCGGGCCTGCTGCGCTACCTGGCCTACGATTCGGCGCAGGACAGCAACGAAGGCAGTGACAGCGCCACCGCCGGTGGCCTGGCCCTGAGCGGCACCTGGGGCTGGGGCGACAACGGCAACTACATGGTGTTCGGTGCCGTGGG
Organism: Stenotrophomonas sp. FBCC-B152; assembly: GCF_059134105.1. Classification (NCBI taxonomy): domain Bacteria; kingdom Pseudomonadati; phylum Pseudomonadota; class Gammaproteobacteria; order Lysobacterales; family Lysobacteraceae; genus Stenotrophomonas; species Stenotrophomonas sp. FBCC-B152. The sequence continues at coordinate 1,628,344 of NZ_CP101442.1, forward strand.
CGGGCAGGGCATCGGCGCCTTCATCGGCGACCTGGGCGGCCTGGACGTGGACGGCGTGGTCGACCCGCAGGGCGACCTGCAGGTGCTGCAGCAATACGGGGGCTGGCTGGGCTACACCCACCATTGGACGCAGCGCTGGCGCTCGACACTGACCTACAGTCGGCTCTACCTGGAACGCGACCAGCTGCTGGATCCGTCCGAGTTCCGCCGCAGCGATTACGCCGCCGCCAACATCATCTGGCAGCCGGCGCCCAGCTGGAGCTGGGGCGCGGAGTTGCTGTACGGCAAGCTGCAGGATCAGAGCGGGGCCAGTGGCGATGTGTTCCGCCTGCAGACCGCACTCAAGTACGACTTCGTGAAATAGGAGGCGTCATGGCAACGCGCAGACTACGACGACTGCTGCTGGTCAGCGCATTGGCGGCGGCCGCCCCGGTGGCCGCGCAGGACGCCATGCTCGGCACCATCCTCGAAGAACCCGGCAGTGCCGGGCTGGGCTTCCTGGGCCGGATCGAATCGTCGCCCTACAAGGGCGCCGACGATCGGGTCGACATCATGCCGCTGTACCTGTACGAGGGGGAGCGCTTCTTCCTGCGCTCCAACGCGGCCGGCGTGCGCTTCACCCCGCGCGAGGACCAGGGCCTGGAACTGTTCGTCGAACGGCGGCTGGAAGGCTACCCGGAAGACGAAACCCCCGACATCCTCGAGGGCATGGAGACCCGCAACAGCGAGGCCGACATTGGCGCGCGGTACTACTTCAAGCACGACAACCACGCGCTTGATTTCACCGTCCGCCAGGACATCTCCAACAATTCCAACGGCACCGAAGTGCGTGCCGGCTACGGCTATACGATACGCGGCGACCGCTGGGCGCTGCAGCCGGTGCTCACCCTGGGCTGGCGCAGCGCCAAGCTCAACGACTACTACTTCGGCGTGGAGTCCCATGAGGTGACGCCGGAGCGCACCGAATACTCCGCCGGCAGCGGGGTGGACATTACCGCCGGCCTGTACGGCCGCTACCGCATCCTGCAGAACTGGAGCCTGGTCGGCGGCGTGTTCGCCAAGCGCTATGCCAGCACCATCCGCAACAGCCCGCTGGTGGACAGCGACATGCAGTGGGGCGCCATGCTTGGCGCCGCCTACGATTTTGGCAACGGCCAGGTGCGCTGGGACAAGGAAGACACCCCCACTTACGTGAAGGTGTTCTACGGCCGCGATTCGGACGACGGCTGCCACCTGGTCAAGATCATGACCTTCAGCTGCGTCAGCTTGAACGACGACGACCCCACCGACATCTGGGGCGTGCACGTGGGCCGCCCGTTCGTGTCGGGGCTCAATGGCTGGCCGCTGGACCTGGTGGGCTACGTGGGCATCCTGCGCCACGACGAGAAGGGCCACCAGCCCGATGCGTGGCAGATCGATGCGTACATGAAGGCGTTCTACTACGGCTTCCCGTGGTCGCACCGGGTCAAGACCCGGATCGGCTTCGGCTTCGGCGTGTCCTATGCCGAGCGCGTGCCCTATGCCGAAGTGCAGTCGCAGGCGCGGCGCGAGCGCAACACCTCCAAGGTGCTCAACTACCTGGACCCCAGCATCGATGTCAGCCTGGGCGACATCTTCGGCAGCGAGCGCTGGCATGAGCTGTACTTCGGGTTCGGGGTCTCGCACCGTTCCGGCATCTTCGGCTCGGCGCAGATGCTGGGCACCGTCGACGGCGGCTCCAACTACATCTACACCTACCTGGAAGGGGCGTTCTGATCACGGTCCTGGCGGAACAGCAGGGCGATGGCGATGTACGCTGCGCCCATCGCCAGCAGCGCAAGACCCACGCCCCACGATGCCGACGCGCGCCCGGCCCAGGCCACGCCGCTCACGCACACCACCGCCGCCGCCAGCGCCACCAGCCCGGACACCAGCGAGATCCAGCGCTTTCCTCCGGGCTGGAAACGAAACGCCAGGCTGATCTGCGCAATCGCCTGTACCACCAGCACGGCGGCCACCGTGGTGGCCACCGCGTAGGCGGCCCACTCCGGATGGGTGTAGATGGCGATGCCGCCGATGATCTGCGCCGCGCCCAACAGCACGGTCATGGCGAAACTGGGCAGGCCGTGCAGCAGGAACGCTTCGGTGAGCTGCAACGCACCGGCGATCACCAGCAGGCCGGCCACCAGCACTGTCATGGTGCGCACCATGAAGGAGGACGCATAGATGCCGAACGCTCCCAGCACCAGCAGCAGCACACCCACGATGAGCAGGCGTTGCCAGCTGGACTTCATTGCAACACCGATGGAGCCGGGATCCTTGCCAAGTCGGGAGAACACGGTCATGACAGGCCATTCCTGGGAAGACCATTCAATTACCCACCCGGCGTCGTTATGCAGCGGTGAAACCAAAGCCAGTATTTCCCGCAAACACATGGCACTAACGTGCCCACTCCTATACCAGCGCAATCAACGTAATGGGGGCGCAGTGCCATGTCGCAGCGACTGACTGTCCGGATTCTCAGTGCCCTGGTCTGCATTGGCCTGGCATCTTCGGTGGGCGCGCATCCGGTGATGCAGCAGGAGCCGGAGGGCGCGATGGCGGCGCCTGAAACGGCCGGCGCACCGAGCGCCACGCTGTTCACCAACGTACGCATCTTCGACGGCACCCACGGCCGCCTGTCCGCCCCCAGCAACGTGCTGGTGCAGGGCAACACCATCGCGCGCATCTCCGCCGGCGCCATCGACGCGCCCGGGGCCCGCCGCATCGATGGCCGCGGCCGCACCCTCATGCCCGGGCTGATCGACATGCACTGGCACAGCATGTTCGCCGGCATCCCCATCCAGACGCTGATGACCGCCGATACCGGCTACATCAACATCGTGGCCGGTGCCGAATCGCGCAAGACCCTGCTGCGCGGGTTCACCACCGTGCGCGATGTCGGTGGCGCGGTGTGGGGCCTGAAGGCCGCCATCGACGCTGGGCATGCCGAGGGCCCGCGCATCTGGCCGTCCGGCGCCATGATCACCGTCACCAGCGGGCATGGTGATTTTCGTGAGGCCTCAGACCTGCCGCGCACCGTCGGCCAGCCCGGATCGCGCCACGATGTGATCGGCGACAGCGCCATCGCCGATACGCCCGACGAGCTTCGGGTGCGCGTGCGTGAGCAGCTGATGCGCGGCGCCAGCCAGATCAAACTCACCGCCGGCGGCGGCGTCTCCTCACCGCACAGCCCGCTGGATGTGGTGACCTTCACGGAGCCTGAGGTTCGCGCTGCAGTGGAAGCGGCCACCGACTGGGGCACCTATGTCACCGTGCATGCCTACACCCCGGAAGCCATCCAGCGCTCCATCCGTGCTGGGGTGAAATGCATCGAACACGCCAGCCTGATGGACGACGCCACCGCGCGGCGCATGCGCGATACCGGCACCTGGCTCAGCACCCAGCCCTTCCCGCCGGAGCTGGCCAACGCCTTCCCGAAGGGCTCGGAGCAATGGCAGAAGGCGCAGGAGGTGTTCGCCGGCACCGACCAGACCTACCGCTTCGCCATCAAGTACAAGCTCAAGACCGCCTTCGGCACCGACGTGCTGTTCTCCAGCGCGCTGGCCTCGCAGCAGAACCGCATCCTGGCCAGCCTGACCCGTTGGTACACGCCCGCTGAAACCCTGGTCATGGCCACTGGCACCAACGCCGAGCTGTTGGCGCTGTCAGGCAAGCGCAGCCCCTATGCCGGGCGCGTGGGCGTGGTGGAGGAGGGCGCCCTGGCGGACCTGCTGCTGGTGAATGGTGACCCGCTGGCCGACATCAACGTCATCACCAACCCGGACGCCAACTTCAACGTGATCATGAAGGATGGCAGGATATTCAAGGACGAGCGCTGACCTGTGGCCCGGGAAGAATGGGCAGCCCGCAGAGCCTGTAGACCTCAGCGTGACCCCAGATCTGCAGGTCCGGCGGCGTGGTGATGTGCTTCTGCAGCGCCACCGACTTGTCCCGGTCCTGCGCCATGCATGACAGATGGGCAAAGGTCTGGAAGTTGTTCTGGCTGGGGTACCTGGCCAGGATGTCGTCCATGCCGCTGGTGACCAGTGGCCACTCGACGAGTGGTTGGTTCCGGGGGCCTTCGCCGCTGAATTTCCACGACTCCATGTAGATGCTGGCATACAGGCTGGCGCGGTCCTTTGCCGGCACTTTGGTAAGCGCATGGCGTGCGAATGCTTCCACCAGTTCAGGCGTGCCGCCATACTGCCGCGCAAAGTAGGTGTTCACAGGGACGATGTAGAGCGGCAGGTACTGCGGGTGCCGCGCGGCACCTTCATCGAATACCGCCATGAAGGCGTCGACGCTCCAGTCGTTCCGGTGCGCTGCATTGGCAAGCGTCGCGTAGTAGTAAGGGTCAACGCTGGCTACGCTCTTGTGCGCAAGCAGGTACTCCAGCAATTCCCCTGCATAACGCAGGTATGGCGCCCAGTTCTCTTCCGGCACCTCTCTGGAGGCGACCTGGCCCCGGTAGCTCAGCCCCCGTGACAGGAGTGCGCGCCCCATCACATTGTGAGCGGCGGCTGACTTTGGGCGCGCAGTGGTCCATGCCGTTGCCCAGGCCATCTTCGTGTCCCATACCGCAGGATCGGTTTGGGTGAACGAGAAATGGTCAAAGAATGCGCGGTAGAACACAGCCAGCTTCCACTGCCCGTCGCTGGTGCGTTCGCGCGGATTGCGGTATTTGCGGGCGAGGGCGTCCAGGCCCGCATAATCGTCCGCTGCAATCAGGGTGTTGACCTGCGCGGTGATCGCAGGCGGATCGTCCTGCATGGAGGCTTGCAGGGGAAGGCAGAAGAGGGCGCAGAACAGCAACAGCGAGATCCCGAAGATCCTGAGTGACATGACATTCCCTATCATTTCCGTGCCGGATGGCGACTGTGCGGCAAGTCTATCCGACGGCGGAGAGCGCCTGCAGCTCAGCCCCCGACATTCATGGAGCCACCACCTCCGGCCTTGAAGTAAAGCACCAGGTGCACCACCCGGAAGAAGATGAAGGCATAGGCACCGCACATCAGGATCTGCAGGATCAGGTGGGATTTCATGCGGCTCAGCCGCCATAGGCCATCGAACAGGTTCAACAGCAGCAGGCTGACGCCAATTGCCACGACCACGTAGCCAGCCAGGGTTGGGGGGATCAGGTCCAGGTCGTTGGGCCCGGCGCGGACGACCTCCAGGCCGGCTGCGGTGATCAGCGAGGACACCGCCATGTTGCGGGTGTTCTCGAAGATCAGGCGCAGAACGCCGTTGTCGAAAAGCTGGGTAGCGAGGCGATGGAGCGGGGCAGGCAGCATGGTGGACGTCCCTCCGGCGCGGATGTCGGGCTGTGGACAGGGTTGCCCCGGCGCCATTAAGGCGGCGTGGACGGCGCAGGGCTCTCAGTAAGACTACCGATGCCGGGCGCGCGTCTTTACTGATGCGCGCCATTGGACACGTCGCCAGACTGAACCCGTGGATCGCCACCGGGGCCAGGCAGATGACCAGACTTACTTCCAATCGCAAAGTGTCGCGAACGGGGCCGCGGCAGGTCGAGCGGCCCAGCAGCCTGTGCGGGATCTCAGATGTTTACTCGGCCACGTACAGTCGCCTTCCGGCCGCGCGCGTGGTGCGCTTTGGCGCCAAGGTATTGGATCTGCCTTCCGGAACGCAGGCAACCGATGTTTTTGGCGATGCCTCGCGCCAGGACACCCGAACCAAGGTGGCCAGCGCTACCCTCGATGCCTCCTACCGGGGGCAGGATTTCCATGTGACGGCCTGGCAGCCCGAGGGAAAGCCGGCCTTCGTGTTCGTGGTGGCACTGAAGGATCGCCGCTGGATCCAGCCGGACGTGGCCGAGGCCGCAGACTTCGATGAGGTGCTGAGCAACGCCGTGGCCTTCGTGGAGCGGGTGCTGGACGGCGAGGCGGAGCAGGGCGGCTAACATTCGATACACTCTGCCCATCGACGTGGCACGGGGTGTTCGATGTCGTCTGATGCGCCGGGGGAGGTAGCCAGGGACCTGCTGGGGCGGGATTGCCAGCTGGTGCTCGAGGCGCTGGCCGCCACCGTCGACCCGCACGATGCCATCCACTCGGCGCGGAAAGCGATCCGGCGCATGCGCGCCCTGCTGGCGCTGCTGGATGAGGACGATTTCGCCCTTGCGCGCGACGACCTGGCCCTGCGTCGGCTCGGCAAGGGGCTGTCGGACATGCGCGATGCCCACGTGGTGGTAGAGGCCGCCGCCCGATTGCAGAAGGCGGATGGCGCAGACGACTGGAATGCGATCATCACCGCGTTGGCCGCCCGCCGCGAACACATCCTGCGGCGGGCACTGGCCAGCGACCCGGACTTTGCCCGCCGGCGTAGTGTCGTGGAGCAGGTGCTGTCACACGTGCAGCAGCAGCCTTGGGAGCGGATTCGGCGTTCGCGTGTCCGTGCCGCACTGGCACGCAGCGAGCGCCGCGTGGTCAAGGCTGCCGCGCGTGCGGCGCATGACGGCGACGATGAAGCCGTGCATCGCTGGCGGCGACGCGCGCGTCGACTGCGCATGCAGCTGGATGCCGCCCATGCGCTCGGTGCGGTGCATGGGCATGCACATGGGAACGGTGCGGTCGCGCGTAAAGCGAAGGCGCTGCACAAGGTGAGCGACAGGCTGGGCGCATTGCAGGACCTGCGATTGCTGCGCAACCTGGTGCGTAACCTGCCGGCGACCATGGACAAAACGGCGGCGCTGAAGCAGATCGGCGCCGAGCTGGAGGCGGTGAAGCCCTGAAGGGCAGGGCCAGTTGCGATCCTCAACCCGTCACTGCTATCGGGCGTACCTCTACTGTTCGCACTTGCATCGGCTCTGCAGATGCCTCTTCACGATCACGCTCTGCGGACTCGTTGAGAAGTACCTCAATGGCCTCGATACGGCTGTGGATGTGCATCAGATGCAGGAACATGAGGTAAGCGAGCATCAGTGCGAAGATCAGCGCACCTTGGACAAAGGTGACGTTGTTCAGGGCGGCCCAGTCGCCAAGCTTCCAATCCTTGAGCTGGATGTACAGCGCGAGTAGCAATGGAAAGACGCCGAGGCGCTCCATGCCGCCAGTGAAAAGCCGCGTGCGGCTCATCATGCGGGTGCTGCGATCGCGGATGTACCGGTGCCGGCGAGCGCGTTCCCGTGCGGGGAACTGGCGAAGCTGCTGGACGTATTCCTGGTACTTCACAAAGTCTGAGTCCAGGGATTCGGCCATCTCCCGGCGCGCGTGGCGAAGCGACCGCCAATCACGCTTGAAGGACAGAAACATGCCAACGGCGAATCCCAGGCACTCGAGAGCCAGGCCTATGACCGCGCCATACAGATCGAGCGGTTTGGGCAACAGCCACCCCAGCAGGATGCCGGCTACGGCGCCAGCTACACCGACGGCCATGGCTACGCGTTCGAGCTTGCTGGCTTGCGATCCGCGGGTCGTGGCCGCGAATTGGTCCATCAGCTTGTCCATGTGGACGAAGCTGAGACCGGGCGCGCTGTCGTGGGTGTGATCAGAATGAATTCTGTCGGTCATGCGGGCATCCTTGCTGGCAGATTTCAAAGGATAAGCGATGGGCGGAGGCACGGGTCCCGGTGGTCGGCAGCCTATTTGCGTGACGCGTCACGGCCGCATGGGTTGAACCGTGTGTGCGCTGCTTGGGTTCCGGTTGATGTGGTGCTGGCCACGTTCCCTCGGATCGGGCGCGAAGGATGCTTCCAATGTTGCCCGGTTCCAGGACTGCGGTGACGCTGGCCAGATCTGGGTGGGAAAGCCTGGCAGACCGCCTCAGAATTGGAGCTGCCGGGAGCTGACGCCAAGGATCCCGTTGGGTAGGGCCAGAGCCGGGTGTTGCACGCGCAAAACTATGATTCTGTATCTCATTGATTAATCAATGGATCGATGCGGTGTTGCACCACAATCGCGCGCGCGCCAATGCTGTGTAGTTGGACATTGCACAACGCTAGTGCATGAATTTGGTGCGGCGCCAATGCACGGCTTCTAATTTGAGGCAAAGCCAATGGAGCGGCTGTGCCCGGCGGCGTAGTTCAAACGAGCGTAATCAATGCTGTGGGGACTGGAATGCTCTTGTCCGGCAGGCTATCGATGATTGTGGCCGAGCCGCTCTCGCAGCAGTCGAGGTGGCCATTGGAGGTTGCGAACCTCTTCCTTTAGGTCGGCCCCGCCACGTGGTCGAGGTGGGGCTCGGACTCGGACTCGGAGGAAGGGATAGTCGCGGCATCGCTAGAGATTCAGCCAGCCTCGCGCTGGCCCGCTGACGCTGATTGTGCACAAGCTAATCGCGCGACGCCCCAAGTTGAAACATCCGTGCTCCGGGCCGGAAGGCAGCGACCTCACTCGGTGCACCTCGAGCTGGGCACGAAGCGCGTGAAGCCTAGAGGCGTCTCCCTCAGGCAAGCTTCCTCGCTAAACAGCGCGGAGTACCCGGGCAGGCATGCCTCATGTCGCGCCCAACAGCTGCCATGACCAAGCCATCACTTCGTCAGCCACTGGCCGTAAGCCTCAACATCAATCATCGGTACGGTCCCACTGAACTGAAGTTGGGCGATGAGTTTGAAGAGGAACGCCGTCGCGGGCTTGTTCTCATTCACAAAGAGATAGCGATCCTTGGAATGGTCAAAGAAGAAGTGACCATGCGCAGCAACGCAGCCAAGGTCCAAGCGCCCGTCGCCGGGATTGGCGGTCAGTGCCCTTTCCAGGGAGGGCCCAAGCGCTGGACTCCAGTCACTTTCAAAGGTCAGCAGCCCGCCAAGAATTGGCATCAAGGCCTTTGGCGGATAGACCCCACCCGCGTGCGGGATTGGCAGGCTAGTGCGCTGCAACTGTCGAACGCTTGCCACCTTCTGCTGGGCGTACGCCACCAGCTCTGCATTCGCTGTCTGCTTGGCTTCGAACACCGCATAGACGCTCTCGGCAGGAACAATGATTTCACCCTCGTAGGTGAAAATAAACGGTGAATACTGCCGATCGAAAATCACCACATCAATCTGCTGGCTGAAATTTCCTTGACTATCCACCACGTGTGCCTTCGCAGCTTGATAGCGCTTTGGTAGGTAGGTATCCAGCAAGCTGATCCACACGTTCTCACTGGCATCCCCCTTGGACCCTGGGTGATTGAACGTCTTCCGGACAGTGGCAAGGCGCAGCTGAACATCCTCATGCAATGAAGAAAGCAGCTGTGAAAGTGACCATTGGGACATCTTGGGACCTCCATACACTCAGCAGCAGGCGCTTGCCTGGTCAACAATGTGAAATAGCAGCGACTGGGGTGGGGCAGCCAGCTGTGCCACACGAAACAGTGTCAGCGGCGCCCCGGCGCGTGCTGGGAAGGCATCTCAGCCATGATCCTGAAACGCCGGCGTTGGCTGCATTGGGCGAGCAATCTCAAGCGCGCGTTTGCTCTCAATCGATCGGTCTGGATAAGCATCTAGTACGATCGAGGGGATCAACCGCTGTGTGATGTCAGAGTAGGTGAAGCCGACCTCTTGTCCATCCTTCGCTCCAGTGGCCTCTACCAGCCCTTCGATCTGCACGGAGGATAGACCCAGCGGTCGCAACTGGTGTTCCAGGACGTAGCGTCGCTGAGCTGAATCAGGACGGTTGAAGGTCAAAATGTCAGCGGCGCGACGGCGTACGGCCGGATCCAGCGCGTTGAGGCGATTGGTGCACATGATCACGGCGGCGGGCACCTTCGTCTGCGCCAGACGATCGATACCCCTGATGAAGGCATTGACCCCTGCTCGATCCTCATGGTGCATCTGCGCCGATTCCCGAGACTGGGTCAGCGCATCGGCCTCATCCACCAGCAAGATGACCCCTCCGGTGCTTTTTCCGCGACCTTGCAATTTGGTCGCTTCTGCCAGCGCGTAGTCGAACGCTGTGGTGAGTAGCTGGGTCATCTCGCCAACCTGTCCCTTGCCTCGGGTGGCCAGGCTGAGCGGGAACAAGGTGATATCAATCTTCTCCTGTCGCGCCACGGCATCACCGATAGTCTCTGCCAATTCGGTTTTGCCAGAGCCGACGTCACCGGAAAGAATGACCAAAGGAGGTCGGCGCAGTACGGAATCAAGCAGCGTTGCGGCACCTGGGTGATGGCGCTTGGCCCACAATTCCAGGCCAGCTGGGTGGACTAGCAGGCCGAGAATCTTCGACAAGCGAGCCTTCTGATCGTCCACGCCAATCAGCCGATCCAATCGGGTGCGGGCGTCGATGTCCGGATAGATGCGACGTTGATCAAACAACTCGTCAAGGGTTGGCTTTGAGTGCATTAGTAGCTCCTGACACTGAGGCGGTCGAGTGCCTTGCCACCCGCAGAGTAGCTGCGGTCAGACACCAGGCTTCCGCTGATACCAGGCTCGGCTGCCCCGGTACGCTGAAATGGAAGCGACTTTTCAAATGACTCCCGCTGAGGAGCCGACAGCGTGAACCAGGCAGAGGAATACGTCAGGTAGTTGTAGAAGCTCGCCCCGGATACATCTGCGCCTGGGCGGAGCTTGCCGGGATCGTCATCGATTCCGGACATGCCTGCAAGATCTTTTGCGGTGTAGCGCAGTGTGGGCTCGATCCAGTTATCACCCCGCTTGAAACCGTAGGTGACTGTGTCCAGATAGCCGGCCTTCAACAATTCAACCACTTCGGTCTCATAAGCGGCGATTCTGTCATCGCTGGGCGCCCCATAGAAGCGCTGCATACGCTTGAGGTCGGCGGCCAATTTCGCTGCCATGTGGCGGGCATGAGTGATCGTAAAGGTGCTGGTGCTTGATTGTGTGTAGCTGCCAGTCATAGGGCCCTCACGCTTGGAAGGAAGAGCCGAAGACCTTTTGCCAGTAGCGCACGGTCTCCTGCTTGGTCGGTGCAGCCAGTGCCGCATCAATCGCGTCGCCGGCATCCAATGCCGCCTCGACAATGGCATCGACCTGCGCGTGACCGTACAATTTGGCCACGTTGTTCTTCTCGTTCACCGGATCAATGATCTGCATAGGCTCGGAGAAGGCGGCGATAATGGCGGTAGGGTAGTAATCCTGGAATGCGATTTGTTCGCGAAGGCCGCTCTGCGCCACGTAGGTGAAGAAGTGCTGGAGCGCTTCGGGGTAGTTGGAGAAATCACGCCCCTCATCGCACAGCTTTGCCAGGATCATCTCGATCATGAAGGACTTGAAACGAAAGCCGGGAACTTCCGTCTTCATGCGCCTTGCCCAGAACTTGACCAAGCGCACCACCTGCACAAAATCCGAAGGCTGCAATTGTTTACGCCGCTTGGCAAACTCTAGGTGCCGGGGAATGCTGGTTCTCAAGAACGAGCCATCATCCTGACTGACTAGGTTGCCATACCAGTCAGGATCGCCGTCATAGAGGATCGGCACCACGTCCACATCCAGCCCAGAACCTTGGAACGAGACTGTTACGGAGTAAGTCTGGGGCTTGACTTGTTCGGGCTTGAAATTTGGATAAGCCTTTCGAAGCCGCTCTGCCAAGTACTCCAGCAGCCTCCCAATGTCCTTGGGGGCGTCTGCCCCACTGATGTAACAGGCCACGTCAATGTCGTTGAGCGACCGCAATGCGGTGCCTTTTGCCAGACTTCCCGAAAGGATCATCTTTCGAAGGGTGAAATCCGGGTGCTGCCCTAGGTAGGTCTCCAGACGCTCTCTCAGTCCACGCGCCTGCGCGCGTAGCTCATTGGCTTTATCGCGTGGCAGATTGACCCGATCGTCGGCAAAATTGACAAGCTCCCTATGGCCTACGTGCTGCGTTCCCATGCATCGATCTCCAAGCCGGGCGCGTGCCGACCGGCGGATAGGTGAGGTGGTACTGCGACTTCCCCGCTGCCAACTTGCCGGCTCGTTGTCGCAGGAACTGCGACTCTTCCCCGATCACGGGCCGGAAAGCTGATAGCTCCCGATCAACATTGGGATGGCTTTCACAGTTTCAAGGGCGTGGGTGGGTGCCGGGACGCGGCGCGCCTGGGACGGGCTCAATCCGCGTCGAGCAGCCGTGCGGCCGGGTTGTGCTGGGCGCCGCCCTGCTGGAAGTAGCCAGCCGCGCTGGCCACCGAGCGGTGATCGGTATTCGCCATCAGGGCGGGCAGCGCCAAGCCTTGGTGCGCCCCTTCGGTGATGAAGCCCGAGCGCAGGTTGTGTCCGCCGAAGTCCCCTCCAGGCCGGCGAGTGCGGCGCGGTGCTGGATGACCACGGCGGTGGTGTGGGGCGCCTATCGCCAAGTCAACCCGGGTGCCCGCACGCGGCAGGACAGCGCGTCATCGGTGATCCTAGCGGTGGGCAGTATCCGCAACTGACTGGCGCACAACGGCAGATGGTGCGCGAGGAGTACATGCGGGGCACCTAAGGTCTTCGGTTTGGGGTGGAAGTCCCGCTGGTCCAGTACGTCATTCAGGCCTATCGCGCGGCGCCGAACCCTCAGCGTCATCTTGCTCCTGACTATCTACTGATGGTAGACCAGCCAGAGTCTCTGCCCGATGGCGCCATCTGGCATTGACTGGTGCATCAGCATCACGGATTGAAGGCGCCTGGCCCTGGCGTGGATTCGATTGCTGTTGTTGGCAAATGCTACGAATAAATGGGTGCCGCCCATTTCCAGGTGCAAACAGGCGGCTTCTCTATCTCGGCAGCTGAGTTGTGCGTCAGAAGTTTAGGGTGGGGCGATCGATGCCTTTGCTTAGGGTTGCGTTATCCGAACGCCACGCGCAATTCGTGTGGATGGCTCGTATCCAAAAGCGCAATGGGACTGGGCGATCTATAACGCTCCGGAAGCGCGCTCAAGTTGCCCTCATGCTCCGAGAGGAGGATGCCGTCCGCGTAGCCCTGGGCGAGCACCGCTAGTCTCACTCGTAGTCCCAATCCCGAGTTGCTCACCCGCTGCGGGCTGGAATGGCTGAATTTGCCCAGGAGCTCATCTACGAAGTTCAAATAGTTGGGGTGAATCACTCGATAGCGCCCGCCTGGCCTGGTCGCGGCGTAGCTGCTCCATCCATCCGGAGCCGGTTGATCCCGAGCTCCGGCGACTCGCTCGCCTTGAGGGCTAAAGGCCTGATCTGATCGACCTCGTCGGGAACCTCTGGCTGCATTCTGGTCAATGTAACGGAGGATTGGGCCTGAGTCGTCCTCAGAGCCCGTATGGTTTGCACGTAGTGCTGTATCTGCGCCTGCTGGTGGTGATTGTTGATCTGGGTGTGTCGTGAGCCTGTACCTTTTAGCGTTGCAGACCCTCCTGGCCTGGCGTAGCGCCAGGCCAGGAGGAAGGTCCACAAGGCTGGAAATCCTGCTGGGATCAACGTGTACCCCTGGAGTTACGATCAGCCGACTTGTACGCCTTTGCTCCGCACACCAGTTGAGGTAGGCCTGTAGATACGCCGTGGCATTGGGGTGGGGGTGTCTCTGCAAGGCGGAAGCCGACTCATTCATAAGGTCAAAGCCGCACGCACAGGTGAGCAACTTCGTGGGCGTGCCAGCGACTGTCACCGGAAATCCATTGCATCGTGGGCAACTCTGGCGCAGGCGAACGCCATGCCAGGGACACGTGGAAATCCAGGGCAGCTGATGCAGTGTGGTGTGATACCCGAGTCTGATGCAAGGAAGGCAGTACCTCAACCTGAGATGGGAGGGCAGTCTCGGGTCGTCCGTCATGAACGGATACCACGCCGCCAAGTCCCACTCGGGCGGAGTCTCGATCCCAAGGGTTGTAGAGAGTGCCTCTTGTTGTACTTGCGAGGTCGTCAGGCTCAAGAGCAGGTTGATGTTTCTGTTTGGCTTGATTCCGAGGAGTTGTGAGTACTCCGTGACCCGCCTGGCCTGGTTCAGTCGCGATAGCCTCGCGACGCAGCCAAAAGCCGATTGGTATGGAACAAGTCGGAGGTTGCCGCCGACCAGCTGAGCGCCGCTCCTCATTTGCCTACGGCCCTATTTCTTGAGCTTTCGAAGCCGGCGTATGCGCTGCGCAGGAGAGCTTCATCAATGTGCTGGGTAGTAAGCCCTTCGAAATCGTTGCGCCCAGCAGCGATCTTGGTGAGTAGGTGGTAGACAAACTGGTTGAAGGAGGCCATGAGCCAATCCTTGGGAACGGGATAGTTGCCTTGATTGGCAAGGTTCTCAATTCGTTCGCGTATCGCTTCGGTCTCCTTCTCAAGGCGCCAGCCAACGCTGTAAGCATAGGGTGCGAATGCTTCGGTGTAGGTCTTTCCTCCCTCGTCCGGCCACCTCATAACTTGGTCAAGCTGGCGAAATGCCAAGGCGACATCACATGCGTCCTGCACGTCAGCGTCCTCCGTCGGGATGTCCCAGAGAAGCCCGGTAAAAGGATGGCTGTCGACAAAGAATCGGCCATACAGATGTGGCGGCGCCAGCTGACTAAGATCGTCTGCGCCTCCAATCACGCTGTTGCTCTGGTGGATGAAGAGAAAGAACGGTTGCACTGATGATCCGAGGAAGTGGTTCTGAAGCTTTGCAAGGTGGGCGTAGTCCTTGAGCGTGAGCTGCTCAGCCGTATCGATCGCAATCACGACCACGTCGGCCGATGCTCTAGCGGCTTCCTGCTCAATTGCCCGGATGATCCTGAGGAGGAGATCCTGTGGGCTGGCTACGGTTGTTGCCCTCATGCCCAGTCCAAGGATGACCTCGCGGAAGAAGTTGCCTTCGCTAGGGGTAGTCGGTTTTCCGACGACCATCCGGAGGAATCCAATAGGAAATGGTCGCCAAGAAGTGGTGGTTTCAAGTATTCGCGTGGCAGTTGACTTCCCACACCGGCCATCGCCAATGATCCTCAGGCTCGGCCGCCCATACTCCAGGCACGTGGCGAATCCAGATGCCATTCGCAGTAAGGGGAGAGTCTGGATATTGGGGCGATGTCGCGCGTGCATTGGGTGGTTCTCAAGGCTCGCCGGGGCCTTCATCAGCGGAGCCTCGTGTTGAACGTGGCCCTGCGGATTCCCATCAGTGGAGAGCCTTGCCCCTGACTGTTGGTCGTGGAAGGTGGCTTGGGCACATCGCCAGCTGCCATGAGCGAGGCGCTGTCCCTGACGCCAGCGGCCGCCGATCGGACGGCTGCGTGATAGGCCTCAATGTTGTCGGCTAAACAGTAGTTACCGGGCTCCCGTGACGCGTCGCTCTTCGCCCAGCGTGCCGCGCGCTTCCTGATCGACAGCGTGTGGGCCACGCTCGCATATGGGGCGAGAGCGTGAAGTGTGAGTACACGCTTACCGCCTCTCCAGAGGGTCAGCTTGCGAATGTCTCGCCAGTCTTCGTAGGTTGCGTCAAATGACTGCCCAATCAGGTGCCACTGTCCAGACAGTGTTGGTGACCTGTACCTAGCGTGGTCGAGATAGACGAGGGGAGGTACACCACTCCTTCTGGAGCCTCTGATGGTCACCTTCATCCGCCTAACGGTCATGTTTCTCACGTCATCTTCGGTGCCAGGTGCATGCCACACCCACTCCCCAGATGCCAGATGCTCATCAATGATTCGCTTGGGCGACCTGGGTTCGCGAGTGGACCGGCTCGTCACATTGTGCGAGGTAACATAGGTGTCAATGAGGTCTTTCAAGACCTCCAGGAGAATGGGGTGGTCTTTCCCGTCAAGCTTTGTAGTGACTTGACGCTCATTCACTTGCGTTGCGGGAGCAAAGCCGCCGGCGATGTGGCGCAGCAGGCCATTCTCAATCTTCTTGAATAGAGCCTCGATGTAGGGGCGACCTTCGCCCATCCCGGATCGTCCAAAGTGCAGGATTCCCTTGTGATGATCAATGAGATTTCGGACTGTCATCTTGGCGTGATGGGATGAGTCGTTGTCCATTGCGATCATTGCGCTTCTCATCACTACCTCATCCACTAGGTAGATCGACGGCATCCATGCACTAGTCGAGTAGCTCAAGTTCGACGTGCTCAGATCCCTTGGTTGCCAGGGGCTCATGATCTTCGCGAACAGGCTGACTACATCGTGTTGCTCGTACTTCCGGCCAAGCACCATTTCCCAACCAAGGATGGCGCCACTCCCGACATCAACAACTGCCAGTAGCCAGATCCGACTAATCTTCTCTAGCCGGAATGAGCCGTCCGCCATCGGCATGGCCAGCCATGCGTCGATGTCGACGGAATGCTCGTCGTACTCAACTCGATCAAATGGCCGAATGCTGAGTAGGTTCTCGATTCGGGTGGAAGTAGGCTCATCCGCAGCCAAGAGCATCTCATTTTCGCTCTTTGTGCCTCGGATGCGCTTTATGAGGGAGGTCAGTGCTCGTCTTCCCTTGTCACGGATGTTGAGCGGATACATGGCCTGAAAGCCCTTCCCAGTCAGCACCTTCACGAACTGGGAATGCAGCCTGTCGAACGCGGGGCTCCTTTTGGACTGTGTTGGCAAGGCGCCCTTGAATCTTGCGACTGCATCGCCGAGTTCGGGGATCGCTTGCAGGACAGCATCTATGGCGAACGGATGTGAACTATCGGGGACGACCGAGTTGTTGCGATCTGACACGCTGAATCGCGCATAGGGAATGCAGGCTCGGTATCCGACTCGATGACCGCTCTCGTCGAAGAGCAGTGCGGTCCGGATCATTCGAGAGAGGGTATTTCGCGGCACGCCCCATCGAAGGGCTGCGTCGACCAAGGTTGCCCCATCAAGGACGCTGGTGAGTGCTGACAGGCGGGCTTGAAATTCCGACTGTTGATCAGCTGGAAGTACGATCCCATTTGGCCTTGGAGTTGCCCGGATCGACTCGAGGTCGACGGCATTGAACTTGGAACTCATGGGTCGGCCCTCCAGATCCTTGATCGCCCCGTCATTCGAGGAAATGCATCGGTCGCCAGAAATCCGACGTGAAGCAACTCAGCCACGACCCCCTGAATGTGAGTTCGAGGGTGGTGCCTGAGCTCATGGATGAGTTCATCTGCACTGATGCTGCCGCTTCGCTCGATGGTCGCGGCGATTTCCTGTCGCAACGCCAGGCTGCTCCCCAGATCCTTGGCTGACTGGCAGAACCCGAGCAGTTGGTAGCAGAGCTCATTCCTGCCGCCGGGCGCCTTGAGTTCGTCCTCCGTGATTAGCCACAAAGAGATGCCTGCATCCTTGGCTGCTGAACGAAGCCGGTCCAGCTCGCGAGGACGACGCTTGCCATCCACGCCGGGTACTGTCTGCGAATTCGGAATGACGTTTGCATAGATCTCCTGGCCTCCGCGCCTCTGAAACCAGAAATGGAGTTCCATGCTGTCAAGTCCTACCGGGATGGACCGAGGCCTCTCGGTCACGGCCGCCACTGATGGATCAAACTCCAATTGCAGTCGAAGCGCGAGTTGCAGGGGGCCGTGTACGGTAACCGTCCGGTTCTCTTTCGGGCTAAAGAAGGTGAAGATGTCCCCCCTCTTGATCTGGCCAGCGGTTAGTTCACGGGGGGCCAGCGGTCGATCCTTCCCATTGTGGAGCGGGTCGGAGGCGCGTGCAGACGCTACGCCTTGGAACGGGCTCACGGGATTGGTCGCGTGGTTGCTCATGCTGCCTCCTTGTGGATGACTGCAGTTCGCATGGTCGAGGAGTGGCGCTGCGCAATCGCGATTGAGGGATGACTCAATGCATGGTCAGCTGAGTGTTGGATCTTCATCGATCGACTTCCCGGTTGGCCTCGGAGAATGAGGCTCGGTACTGGCGGCAATGGCCAGCAGGGTCATTGGGGATTTCGGGCATGGGGTGCCGTGCCGATTGCCATACGATGGCAGTCGGAGCGCGCAGATGCCCGCTCAAGCAGCTTTGCCGCTTGACACGAAGTCGGAATTGCGGGAGCCTACATACGTTATCGTAGAGCTTCACCCCCTCTCGCTCCGGCGAGAGGCTATCGCCCCCGTTGCTGCGGGGGCGATTTCATTTCCGGGGTCGGAGATTTGATGAACTGGGGGGCTAAATGCCTCCTTTGAAGCTGGAGTTTTGGCGTCAAGCCGTTCAGGGGCGCACTGTGCGCCTAGGTGAGTTTCAGCAGATCAGAAGTGGTGCGGGCCTTTTGGCTTCGGCCTCAGCTCGCGTGCTCAGGAATTACAGCGAGTTCAGCCACTCAGCGACATCTCGCGTTTTGGCGAACAACCCCCGCCGACCTGGCAGCGGAAAGGTGCGAACCGGCAAAAGTTCACGCTGGACGGCTCGGCCGAAGGTGCGGCCGTTTGGAAAGCCAAGGTTCCGCTGGAGGTCGCTGCCGCCCATGAGCTCCCCATGCCGCTCTAGCAGCTCGCGACTGAGTTCGGTGGAGACTGCTGCTTCTGGATTCTGGATAGGCATGACGCAACTCCTAGCTACCGTTGGACCCCATCATGCACAATTGCAGCCAGTTCTAGGGGATTCTTTAGTCCCGCTTCAGAAGATCCATAAGTATGCCTCGTGGCAAGATTCCAACAGACGTGGCGCTGGTCGTCCGCAATAGCGTGTGGGCCTGCGTTGTGCGAAGGCTGCATGGCGATCGACTGACCTGGGATGATCTTGATCAGTTGCTCTTGCCTAGAGTTGGGCTCGATATACACGCGCAAGCGGCCAACGGTCGTCCCCGATCCTTCTACCGGTTCTTCAGCAAGGGGCATCATCCAGGGAAGCTACGCGGTCCTGGTGGATACTTGATTGACTCGGTGCATGGGGATCCAGCGTTCGCGGCTGCAAAGGAGGCCTTCGAGCATCCGATCTGGATGATCTGCAGCACAGAGGCTCCCACTGCGGAGCAATTGCGGGGCGTACGTCGATCACTAATGGAGCGTCTTGGGCTACTGATGCCGTCCATCACCGAACGCCTGGTGGCTTCTCATCACAATCTCCCTGGCCTCAGCAGCTATGCGCCAAGTCGGGTAGATGCCTTGGAGTCCATGTTCAACGTGGCCGAAGGTGGCTCCTTGGACGCGATAGGCCTGTGTGCGTGTAACTATCTGTTAGCTATAGACAGCGGTAGGCTCGAGACTGCAGTAGATGTCCGGGATGCACTACGCTGGGCAATTATTCGTTTTTGTGCTGTTTGGGGATTGCGCCCCGACGCATGCACGGCAATCCAGCTGTTGATGGAGCAGCGGGTGGTCAGGCTTCGTAGGGGATCGCTGTTGCCAAAGGATGTTGGGTTTCCACTTGGCAATACGGATTCCAGCGCGTTTAGTAGCAATTCGGCGAAGGGGGTATTCTTCGCAGATGACTATCCGTGCATGCTTCCGGTGACTCCTCGCACAGGTGGGGTGGATACATTCTTCGCCCGGTTTCACTCGCACTATCTTGCTTTCGTGAATGATCTGACAAGGCAAGGAGCATTCGCGCAGCTGGCTGGGACTGAGCTCGGCGGATCTTTGCCGACTCAAGATGCAATTGACGACCTGTTTCTTGGGCTGCTGGACGTGCCGGAGGATGTTTGTCACGGCGAGGTTGCAACTCTCAAGCAGTTTGCGCCAATCAGTCCGGTAGCGGCATGCGTGGCGGAAGTCCTGCCCACTTCTAGCATCGGAAGCTCGCCTTACACCCGCATCAAGCCTCTGGGCGCAGTGCTTCTGAAGTTCATGCGTTCTGTCGACATGCTGGTTGACGTTGAGCATCCGCATCCCATGGTTGATGAGCCGTGAGATGCGCCTCCAGGATCTTTCGTTACCTTGAAGTGGCGTCAACAAGGGAGAGGTATCAACGCTAGCCGCGCGGTGGAGGTCACTGTTCTTGCGGGGAGATGCGCATGCTGGTTCTGCAATGCATGCCGAGCCTTTTAAGCTATGGTCAGTACGAAGAGGTCGCCCCAAAGGGATTTCCTTGAAGCGCTGAACCTCTTATTGCGAAGGAATCGTCAGTCAAGCGCGCCGACAGGGCTTATGAATGCTTTCCCTTCTAGCTCGGATGGTGCGCTGGAGGCCACCACTTGACCAGCCAGTCCTGTGTAGCCAGAACTGGCAAGAAGCCATTTGCTCAAAGTGGTCGCATGCTCGTTGAGCGGGATAGTGGGGTGGGCACTAGGCGTGAGCCTAGTGGTACGCATCTGAAGAAGACTGAGCCTTAGCTCAGTAAAGTCAGTCTTTGAGTCGCTTCTCAAAGTCGGCAATGAGCTTGCCCAGGGATAGGCCTGTCAGGCGCGCTATGTCCCTAAGCTCCACGACGTCAACCCTGCGCTTCCCTGTCTCAACATCGCTAATGAACGACTGGCTGCGCCCCAGCTTGCTGGACACTTGTACTTGGGTAAGGCCAGCAGCCAAGCGCGCGTCTCTGACGGTCTCAATCAGGGCGGCGTATTCCTTGCGATGGATTGTCTTGGCCACGGCCGCACCCTGGTTGAGCGGCTTCAGAAGCTATATCCAGTTCTCCGATATCTAAAAACCAGATATCCTGTGCTTCTCATTGACAGGGGAAGGGCATGATCAAAGAACAACGTCGACGCGACGCAGCTGGCTGGGGCAGGCAGGGCTTGCTGCTTGCTCTGACGGTCCTAGTTGCCGCCTGCAGCGGTCCAGTAGACAGGAAGTTGGTCACTGACGGCACGCAGGAGCAATACAGAGCGTCGATTGACGCAATTGACGCCGAGCTGAGTGCCCATGAGCGGGATGCCTTCAACTGGGCCGTTGCCGGCCTTGATCTGGCTGAGCTGAACAAGGCCTACCCGAATGCATCTATAAGACAGGTGGTTAGGGGGCACATCAAGCAGATTAGGGATGCCCATCCAAAAGAAATTCTTGCTCTGCAGGAGCAGGCCAACGCGCAGCGGCCGACGATCACCGAACTAGAAAGAGTGCGTGCGAGTGGCGCAACGTTACGGATCGAGGACAGCTTCTTTGGCCCGAAGCCGGTCATTGAGGCGCGAATTGCGAATAGCTCAACTTTGGCGCTCAGCCAGGCCAGCTGGGCGGCGACGCTCTACATCAATGGCGAAGCTCAGCCCACGGCAAAGTCGCGGGTGCACAGCGACTTCCGATCGATTGATGGCCTCAAGCCGAGCCGCGGCGTCACGGCGCGCTTCAATGTTGGCTTCGTAAAAGGTGATGATGCGTGGTCGACACTGGCAATTCGACAAGCGTCTTCAACGCGAGTCGAGCTCGAACTAATTCCTCAGACGGCTTTGGACTTCAATGACAAGCCCTACATAGCTGCCAACTATAGGGAAAAGATCCAGTCTCTGGAGAATCAGCTTAAGCAAGCCGAGAAGTTCTCAGATATCTGACTCATTGGCGTTCCGCAACTGCGTCCGATGACCAAGCGCAGCGCGGAACGCTCCAGATCCAAGTGTCCAACTGCTGATGAGGATCCTAGCGCTCAATGCGACCGACCATCCTTGCTCTCGATCTCGAGGGGACGCTGATCTCAAATGCTGTCAGCCAGATTCCACGCCCAGGGCTTTATCAGTTCCTTGAGGTCGCTCATGAACTCTTCGAGCATCTGGTCATCTACACCACGGTCCCTGAGGCAGCTTTCCGCAGGATTTCGCGGCTGCTGGTCGAGGAAGGGAGCGCGCCAGGCTGGTTCGCTGAGTTGCCATATACATTCTGGGGAGGGGCAACGAAGGACCTCCGGTATGTGTCTCCGATCCTGGGTGCAGCGCTGTTGCTGGACGATCACGCGGACTACATCCATCCGGGGCAGGAGCGCTATTGGATTGAGGTCTCTTTGTTCGGCGCTCCATATGACGCGGATGACGCCGGCCTGGAAGTGGCCCTTGAGATGCTGAAGGAACGATTGGTTGTTCCGTTGTAGTTGGTGTGCTTAGTGAGTGGGTTGGCGGGTGCAGCTCTTCCAGCCAGCAGCGCCGGTTGCTGCATAGGAATGGGCTGTCGTTCAGGAGATCCGACATGATTCGAACAAGTTTGACCCACCCTTTAGCTATCGCGGAACTCCCGGTTGGCGAAAGGGGAGGGGCAATTGGTGTGACCTTCGCGCCAGGTAAGTACCAAGAAGTTGCGATGACGGGGGCATGGGCGAGAGACATCGATGTGGATGTCTCTGTGATTCAGTGTTGGGGAGCCAGCCACCTGATCACGCTACTCGAGCCGTGGGAGTTCAGTGAGTTGCGGATCGAGTGCTTGCCTCAAGTGGTTGAAGGGCAGGGCATCTCATGGCATGGCCTTCCAATCACGGATGGCGCAGCACCTGACCAGAGGTTGCTCGAACGATGGCCAGTACTGGGGTCAATGCTCGTTCGGAGTTTGCATTCGGGCCTGCGCATTGTGGTCCACTGCAAGGGTGGGCTGGGGCGAGCCGGCACTGTCGCAGCGATGCTTCTACTGCAGTCAGGGGCTGAGCGAACAGCGCAGGCTGCCATTGGCTCGGTGCGACGTGTCAGGCCGGGTGCCATCGAGACCGCTGTCCAGGAGGATTTCCTGCAGCAATGGGCACAGGGACTGCGCTCGTAGTTGCCCTTCCAGATCAAACGCGTGGCGAGCTCATCAGTCGTTCAAGGCCAGCCCTGGCTATTGGCGCCACCGATACCTACGCGATCTAGTCGACCGCTGACACCGGATTCGCTGGGTCGCGCGCCCACTAGTGGACGCGGCGCGGAGAGTATCCGCTAAAGCCTCCAGTCGCTACTTGGCTGCAGCCAGTACTGTCTGCCCAGAGGGATAAACGTCTCCATTGCCACGTCCAAGATCAACGGCTGACGCCAGCCATGGCCTGGCACGAAGCAAAAGTCAGTCGGGCCAAGTGCTCCCGATTGAACTCGGCTAACGAGCCAAGTGCATCTCCTGCTGATCTCTCGATCAAGTACCCGACGGGCGGCCTCCTCGTCCAGATCAGCTTTCAGGAACTCCGACGCAACGTTGCGCATGCCGGCCCACAGTACATACCTCTTGCGTCCCAAGCTCAGTGCATTCCACTCCGGGAGCTGGGTCGATCTCAGGCCATTGCCCAGCGTGGGAGATAGCCGATACTTGCGTAGCAGGTTGGCCAGGTATGCACGGGCTTCGCTCTCTGCGAGCGAGGTTCCCAAGGTCCGTTTGGCAGTGGACGGGCATTCGGCAGCCCATCGGGTAAGCGTACTGGTCAACCTGGCCTCCAGACTCACGTCCTGACGTGACCAAGCGGCCTGATAGGTCCATGCCAGAGGCTCATACAAGGACCTCGCCCCGGAATTGGGGGCTGCGATGGGAATGCGCTGCAGTACGCGAAGTGAGGCAAGCGTATCGAGTGCGGCTGAGGCCAAGCCCTCGGCGGCAACAGGCCCGCTTACGGTCCTTGAGCGCTCCAGTGCGCACCAGGCGCAGGCTAAGAACGGGCCGATTGAACGAACGAAATCGTCCAACTCTGGCCAATGCGAAATGAGGGTCGGTTGGGTGACAACATAGGCCACTTGTCTCTCAGATCGCTCGCCTAGCTCACCAGCATAGCAGCGAGGCGAGTCCGCGTCTATCTGATCTTCAGATATCGCCACACTGCTGTCCGTGGCTGCGCTGGAGTTGTGAGTGAAAGTCCCGTCGCTTCCTCCAGCGGTGTTCTAGGTTCTTTGGGGAGCCGTGCTATGCCGAGGAGCGCGAGTAGGCCATTGAGCATGGACGAATCAGTGGTTCAAGTTCCATGTCGCGCGGCCGATACAGCCCTGTCCAGACTCCTGGCGGGTCGTCCCGGCCACGAATCCAGTCGATGGCATCCCGTTTGCCCAGGAGCTCCGGAGCGACGTTCTAAGTACCCTGCCATGTACTCAATTCAGAAGATCATCGACCTGCTGCTGCTATTGGGCGTTCCTTCGCTGCTCTTCATTGGCGCTTACGTTCTGCGCCGCCCCAAAAGAGAGCTCAGTTGGGAGCCGGTGCTGGATCAGCGAGTTCATTGCTGGAAATGGTGCGCCTATGGCTTCATTTTTCTCTTGTATGTTCCCGGGACGACGTTGTATCGAACGTTGATTCCTACGGGTTGTGATGGACTTGTTTGCGTCCAGTTCTTCACCGCGAGTGGATACCGTATCGCCCCGAGCGAACTTCATGTTGTTCTCGTCGCAACTGCCGTTTTCGCGGGGTACTTCTTTGCGCGTGTTCGAGCTTCGTACTCACCGATTCCTACCAGGGCCCGGGGCTACGTCCTGAAGGTTGCCTATCATGGCAAGGGGGAGTACTCGCCACACTTGGAGATAGCCCGCCAAGTTCGCCGGCGTCAGCTCAGAGCGGAGCTTGCTGAAAGGCGTAGGCTTGAGCGGGAGGGCTTCCACCTATGGTTAAGATCCGTACGGCCGTGGGTTTGCACGTTGGCCAGAGGCTCTACTGTTGAGCTACTTAGCCCCATGCTGTCGGGAAGGGACCCACTCACTCTTGTCAGGTGGCTATCTCGTAGCGGCCCCATACATGATGTAGTCCTTCTTTCTAGGCGACTTCGTTGGTGTGAGGCGTTCTTCTACCACCTCACCGTGAATCATCGACTTTCCTTCAAGTCAGTTCGATCCGAAGGCATACGATTCAGGGTCGGCTGAAGGCCCCACTCATCACATCCTGTGTGTCTTAGGGCGATACACGATTCTGGGAGGCCGGGCGTATTGGCTAACTGATTGAGTCAAGTCGAGGGCCAGAGGCGGTGGCATTTGACCTTCGGCTTAGCTGAAGATAGTCCAGTGACATTCAGTTCATGAGTCGGCCGCCACCGAACCCACTCGCCCTTTCCGGGCTTTAGTTGAGCCCATTCTCCACTTCAGGCGAATGGGCGGCATATCACGCTCAATGATAGCTCGTGCTCGCACTCACCTTGCCGCGGAAAACGCGGTATGACCAGGCGGTGTAGCCCAGGATGACAGGAAGCATGACCGCCAAGCCGACCAGGCTGAAGCCAAGCGACGACACTGGCGCTGCTGCATCCCAGATCGTCAATGCCGGGGGGAGCAGGTACGGCCACATGCCGAGTACGAGGCCTAGGTAACCCAGGACAAACAACGACAGGCTCAGTAGGAAAGGGGCAAGATCATGAGTGGGGCGTTTCTCCGCGCGCCACAGCGCCACTGCCACGGCGAGCGTAAGAAGGGGGACGGGGGACAGCCACCAGAAATTCCCGTCACTGAACCAGCGAGTCATTAGTCGCAGATCAAGGAACGGCAGCCAGCTGCTCACGAGCCCCATGGCCACGATCACGGCGACCACCAGGGGGCGGGTCAGGCGCCTGGCAAGTGCGTGGGTTCGCCCCTCGGTCTTCAAGATTAGCCAGGTGCCTCCAAGCAAGGCGTAGCCGGCAACCAAGGCTGCTCCGGTAAGCATGGCAAAGGGGCTGAACCATAGGAATGGCCCGCCAGCGTAGGTGTCACCAGTCATTGGCACGCCTTGCACCACCGTGCCAAGAATCACTCCTTGAGAGAACGCGGCCAGAAGCGAGCCAAGGCCGAAAGCCACGCTCCAAAGCCTCTTGGAGCGATGGGCTTTGAACCTGAACTCAAAGGCGACCCCCCGGAAAACCAATGATACAAGCAGCAGAAGTACTGGAAGGTACAGGGCCGAAAGAAGCGCTGCATAGGCTGTTGGAAACGCTGCTAGCAATCCGGCTCCGCCGAGCACCAGCCAGGTTTCGTTGCCATCCCATATTGGGGCAGCGGTGTTCATCATCACATCGAGCTGCTCTTCATCCTCGGCAAAGGGCGCGAGAATGCCAATACCGAGTACGAAGCCGTCGAGGACGACGTACATCAGGACGCCGAAGCTGATGACGGCGAACCAGGCGATGGGCAACCAGGTCATCGAGTCCATGTCAGCGTTCCTCAGAGAGATTGATCAGCGGCCGAGATAGGCCGTGCAGGTGTGCGATCACCACCCTCTAGCGACGGACTTCCGTCTTGGGCATGTGGGCCATGTCGGAGGATCTTGACCAGATACCAGATGCCCCAACCAAATACGAACGCATATCCAGCGACATAGACCGCGAGTGAGATCGCTGTCATCCAGGCCGTTTGCGGTCCCACGGCATCAGCCGTTCGCAAAACGCCATAGACAATCCAAGGCTGGCGCCCCATCTCGGTGACAAACCAGCCGGCCACCAAAGCAACGAACCCACTTGGAAGCATCCAGTTCCAAGCGCGCAGCAGGGCCCCGGAATCGAACAGCTTACGGCGGGCCAGGGTGAAAGCAGAAAGCCAGGCGAGCAGTAGCATGAGGGTGCCTATCCCAACCATGATCCGGAATGCGAAGAACACAGGCGTGACCGGAGGTCGTTCGCTCGCCGGTACGGATGTCAGCGGTGCGAAGGTTCCATCCATGGAGTGAGTCAGGATGAGGCTGCCAACACGCGGAATCGCGATCTCAAGATCGTTCCGCTCTTCCTTCTCATTTGGTACAGCGAAGACGACCAGCGGAACTCCTTCACCTTCTTGGCCCTGATGCCAGTGAGCCTCTACCGCTGCGATCTTCATCGGCTGGTGCTTGAGGGTGTTCAGACCATGCATGTCACCCACGAAAATCTGAACAGGAACGGTAATGGCCGCAAATATCACAGCCGCCCCAAGCATCTTGCGGCCGGCTTCGACGTGCTCCTTACGCCGCAGGTACCAGGCGCCAACACCACCCACCACGAAGCAGGTTGTTATGAATGACCCTATTGCCATATGGGCCAGTCGATAGGGGAACGATGGATTGAACACAACCTCGAACCAGTCAACCGGATGGACCACTCCGTTGATCATTTCGTAGCCCGCAGGCGTATGCAACCAGCTGTTGGAGGCAAGAATCCAGAACGTTGAAAAGAGCGTTCCAAGTGCGACCATGCATGTGGAAAAGAAGTGCAGGCGTGGTGATACTCGCCCCCAGCCGAACATCATCACTCCGAGGAAACTTGCCTCCAGGAAGAAGGCTGTCAGGACCTCGTAAGTCAGTAGGGGGCCGATTACGGTTCCGGCGATCTGGCTCAAACGAGGCCAGTTTGTGCCGAACTGGAACGCCATGACGATACCGCTTACCACGCCCATGCCGAAGGACACGGCAAAGATCTTCTGCCAGAAGAAGAACAGATCCCGCCACACCGGGTTGCGGGTTCGAAGCCAGCGCCATTCCACGAAACCAAGCCAACTGGCCAAGCCAATGGTGAAGGCAGGGAAGAGCACATGGAAGCTGATGAGAAAGCCGAACTGAATTCGGGAAAGGAGGAGGGCGTCCATAACGATCCCAATAGGGGGTGGGTGGTGGCTAGCGGCTCAAGTTCCGATGGTGCCTAGCAATTTCATCGGCGGAGATCCTTGCTCATTGCACGGCAGGCGTCATCTGGCGTCATACGGCTGCTAGGTGTGCAGCTTCCAAATCGAGTAGGCGCTGGGGGTGTGAATAGATGTTGAAGCCATCCGAGCGCGCGAAACCGACAAGACAGATCCCTGCGGCCTTTGCGAGATCTATGGCTAAGGCTGTGGGTGCCGATACCGCTGCAACGATCGCCATGCCTGCATAGGCGGCCTTACTCACCATTTCGTAGCTAGCACGGCTAGATAGAAGCACGAGACCTTCGTTGGTTGAAGTCGATGAGCGCCTCATTGCACCAATGAGCTTATCTAGTGCGTTGTGCCTGCCCACGTCTTCGCGTACCACTTCGATAGCTCCGTCCGGGAGAACCCATGCTGCTGCGTGGGTTGAGCCGGCAGCCTCGTTCATTGGCTGTAGCCCTTTTAGCGAGGACAGTGCTACGCGTAGCGCCAAGGCGGAGTAGGTGGTGGGTCGGTCGATTGGCAAAGGCATTCTGAGCACTTGCTCCAGTCGACTAGCTCCACATAGCCCGCAACCGCTACGCCCGGGTAGGTTGCGGGTGGCGTCGTTGGGCATTGACACGATGGGCGCACTATCTGTGACTTCCATCGCCAGCTCAATGCCTTCCAGCGATGGCCTCACTTCAATCCGGAGAAGTTGGGAGGGATCAGAAATTGTTCCCTCCGTCATGGAAAAGCCCAGCGCAAAGTCTTCCAGATCCGTTGGGCTGGCCATCATCACCGAGAAAGGACTGTCGTTGTAGAGCATCGCGACAGGCACTTCTTCGGCAACGCTGTCCATGATTGAGCCGCGCTCGCCACCACGCCACCGAAGGGTTCTTCGATATGCGATGCCGCAGGGCTCGTTGGCAGGTACTGGGCTGGGCGCTTGCATGGAGATGAGGCCTGGCGGGGAGGGAAGCCGGTAACGATGATCTGGGCGTGCAGGGTCCCTCGGGTCGGGGACTTCTTAGTGGTTTGACAGTGCGGAGAGTATCCCAAGGCGTACACCCCGCTGCGGTCAAAATTTACAAATGTTCGCAGATGGACAGTTTGGCTGAGTTGATCCGACATTCTGTTCGAGGGGCTGTGGCCCGCCTGTCCGCTACATGTGCCTGTAGCTAGAAAACGCCCGATAAATTAGATAGTTACAATCGATGGCGGGTGGCGTGAAGACCTGTTCGTGGTGAGGGCCAGGATGAGCGCTTCGGGTCCGTTGAGGCACTCGTATCGGACACCAGTGCCTCGATTCGATCCCCGGCGTGTACGCCGGACGTCTTGTCTGGGCAGGGTGGACATACTGCCCGTGGAAGGGGAGGCCGTCGCGTGCTTAACTTTTCCCACTCCCAATTGCATGCTGCGAGTGCCTGTCATGTCAGAGCAGAAGATCCCCCGTTACAAAGCCTACGACCATCCTGCCGGTGGTTGGGGTGCCGCCGGTGCAACCGCCAAGGTTCTGATGCAGCAGAGCGTCATTGCCAAGGGATCTAAAGCGCTTTTGTCGATGAATCAGCCTGGGGGATTCAAGTGCCCCAGTTGCGCTTTCCCGGATGCAGATCACACCAAGAAGCTGGAGTTCTGCGAAAACGGTGCGAAGGCCTTGGCATGGGAGGCAACCAAGCATCGCGCCACGCGTGAGTTCTTCGCGGAGCACACTGTCCAGGAGCTGATGGCGCAGTCCGACTATTGGCTGGAGATGCAGGGTCGATTGACCGAGCCGATGCGATATGACCCGGTATCCGACCATTACGTTCCTTGTAGCTGGGATGAGGCCTTCGCGCTGATCGGGCGACACCTGCAGGCCCTGTCCAGCCCGCATGAGGCTGAGTTCTACACCTCGGGGAGGACGCCGAACGAAGCCGCGTTCCTGTACTCGATCTTCGTGCGCGAGTTCGGAACCAACAACTTCCCGGACTGCTCGAACATGTGCCACGAGCCGACCAGCCGGGGGTTGCCGCCGGCAATTGGTGTCGGCAAGGGCACTATCGTGCTCGATGACTTTGAGCATGCTGAGGCCATCTTCGTCATCGGCCAGAACACAGGCACCAACTCACCACGAATGATGTCCAACTTGGTGGAGGCGCGGAAGCGTAATGCTCCAATTGTCGCGGTCAATCCTATGCCGGAACGTGCGCTGATTCGCTTTGCCGAGCCCCAGGACGTCGTGCAGATGGCCACGTTTGGCTCCACCGAGATTTCCAGTGAATTTGTACACATTCGCATCGGCGGTGACCTGGCCCTGATCAAGGGCATCATGAAGGCTATGTTCGAGCGGGAAGCGGCCGGCGAGTCTGTTCTCGATCACGAATTCCTGACCGAGCACACCGTCGGGCTGGAGGCATTGCGTGAAGAAGTGATGTCCCTGGAGTGGAGCCAGATCGTCCAAGTGTCCGGGATCAAGAAGGAGCAGATTCTGCGTTGTGCAGAGATCTACATCCGTTCCCGTGCGACCATTATCTGCTATGGCATGGGCCTGACCCAGCACCAGCAAGGATCTCGCCTTTTGCAGCAGGTTGCCAATCTGCTGATGCTGCGCGGCAACTTCGGAAAGCCCGGGGCGGGCATTGCTCCTATTCGCGGCCATTCCAACGTGCAAGGCGACCGTACCGTCGGCATTGATGAGAAGCCGACGCAACGCTACCTGGACCAAGTTCGCGACGTGTTCGGGTTCGAACCGCCGCGCGAACATGGGCACCATGTGGTTGAGTCTATTGAGGCGATGCTGGCTGGAACCGCCAAGGTCTTCATCGGCATGGGCGGGAACTTCATCCATGCTGTTCCTGATACCGAAATTGCCTACAGGGCAATGCGTGGTCTTGAGCTTACGGTTGGCATCGCCACCAAACTCAACCGTGGCCACCTAGTGCATGGCAAGGAGGCGCTGATCCTACCGGTGGTGGCGCGCTCGGAGTGGATCCATACCCCGCTGGGTGAGCAGTTTGTCACCATTGAGGATGCCATGTCGAATGTCACCGCATCCCGTGGAGTACTGGAGCCTGTGAGTGAACATGTTCTTCCGGAAGTTGAGATCGTGTGCCGCATGGCAATGGCAACACTGCCGGACAGCAAGGTCGACTGGGCAGCTTGCATGCACGATTACAACCATGTTCGTGAGCTGATCGCGGCGGTCTATCCCAGCATCTACGCAGACTTCAATGAACGGATCCAGGCGCCGCGTGGCTTCCACTTGGACATTCCGCCGCGCCGCCGTGAGTGGCCGACACCTAACGGGAAGGCCAATATTCTGGTGTTGCCGGGTCTTGAAGTGAACGACCTGGTCGAGGATCCCACTATGCTTCGGCTGGCCACGGTTCGCTCCCATGACCAGTACAACACGACAATCTACAGCTACAACGATCGCTATCGCGGTGTGTATAACGATCGAATGATCCTCTTCATGAACCTGGAAGATCGAGTAGCACGAGGGATTGGGAAGGAGGAACAGGTGAGCCTCGAGACGATCTCCAGTGATGGCGTCTGCCGGCGGGTCGATGGGTTGACTGTGCTTGACTATCCGATGCCGCGTGGCGCGATTGCGGGCTACTACCCTGAACTCAATCCACTGCTACCTCTGGATTACTTCGATCGCATCAGTGGTACCCCCGCGGCGAAGTCGATCCCGGTCAGGGTGGTCATTTCACAGTGATTGCGCCGGCATGTCGTAGGGAGGACTAAGAATGTCAGCCGAGCTCATTCGGGCGCCAGAGCCGGTAGGTGAGGGCGCACTGGCAGATCATCCCCGCCAACTCACCGACGGTTTCGGACGCAGCTTTCCGTACCTGCGCCTTTCGTTGACCGAAGCCTGCAACTTCCGTTGCAGCTACTGCCTGCCCGACGGCTACCAGGCCGATGGCCGCCCGCGCTTCCTGCAGGTGGAAGAAATCGCGCGCCTGGTGCGTGCGTTTGCCGCGCTGGGCATGAGCAAGATCCGCCTGACCGGCGGCGAGCCCAGCCTGCGCAAGGACCTGGATGAGATCATCGCCACCGTGGCGGCGGTGCCGGGCATCCGCAAGGTGGCCATCACCACCAATGGCACGTTGCTACCGCGGCGCCTGCCGGGCTGGCACCGCGCCGGCCTGACCGCGCTGAACGTGAGCATGGACAGCCTGCAGCGCGAACGTTTCAAGACCATCACCGGGCATGACCGCCTGCCGGAGATCGAACAGGGCCTGGCCCTGGCGCAGGCGCTGGGCCTGCCGGCGATCAAGCTCAATGCGGTGCTGCTGCGTGGCCTGAACGACGACGAGCTGCCGCAGTGGATGGACTACCTGCGTGACCGCCCCTTCAGCGTGCGCTTCATCGAACTGATGCGCACCGGCGACAACGAAGCCTATTTCCAGCGCCACCACCTGCGCGCCGACGTGGTGATCGAGCAGCTGCTGGCGGCTGGCTGGCACGAACGGCCGCGCGCCGCCGATGCCGGCCCGGCGCGTGAGTACAGCCACCCGGACCATCGCGGCACGGTGGGCATCATCGCCCCGTATTCGCGTGACTTCTGCAAGGGCTGCAACCGCCTGCGGGTGACCGCCAAGGGTGACCTGCGGCTGTGCCTGTTCGGCGAGTTCGGCGTGCCGCTGCGCCCGCTGCTGCAGAGCGACGATGACCATGACGCGCTGCTGGCACGCATTACCACGCAGCTTGGCCTGAAAGCGGCCGGGCATGGACTGCACCAGGGCCAGACCGGGCTGACCCCGCACCTGGCCTCCATCGGAGGATGAGCAACACGATGAGTGGGGAATTGAATGCGGCCTTCCATATGGCCGATGTCCGCGACAAGCGCATCACCCGCCGACGTGCGGTGGCGGTGGGCGAGCTGCATGCCGGTCCAGTGGCCTATCCGCTGATCGTCGAGCGCCGCCTGCCCAAGGGCGATGCGCTGGTGATGGCCGAGATTGCCGGCCTGCAGGGCGCCAAGATGGCCTCGATGCTGATGCCACTGTGCCACCCGCTGCCGCTGGAACTGGTGCAGGTGTTCTGCGCGCCGGTACCGGAACGGCAGGCGATCCGCGTGTGGTGCGAGTGCGCCAGCGAGGCGCGCACCGGCGTGGAGATGGAGGCACTGGCCGGCGTCAACGCGGCGCTGCTTACCCTGTACGACCTGAGCAAGCCGGTGGAACCGGCCCTGCGCATCGAAGGTATCCGCCTGCTGTTCAAGGAAGGCGGCAAGCGCGGTGTCTGGCTGCACCCCGACGGCATGGACGATGCCGAGCGCACGCGTTTCAAGCCGCGTGCGCCGAAGGGCCTGGAGGGCGCGGCCTGCGCGGTGATCACGCTGAGCGATCGCGCCAGCGACGGCACCTATGAGGATATCTCTGGCCCGACCCTGGTGACCGGCCTGAAAAAGCTGGGCGGCGAGGTGGTGGCCGCTGAGGTGTTGCCCGATGGCATCGAGCCATTGGCGGGTCGCCTGCAGGCCTTGGCCGCCGAGGGCGTGCGCCTGTGCCTGTGTACCGGTGGTACCGGACTGGGCCCGCGTGACCTGACCCCGGAGGCGCTCCGTTCCCTGAACGCGCGGCCGGTACATGGCCTGGCGCAGATGGTGCGCGCGCTGAGTGCACAGCACACGCCGATGGCCTGGCTGAGCCGCGCCGAGGTGGTGCAGCTGGGCAACATGCTGGTGTTCGCGCTGCCCGGCAGCCCGAAGGCGGCGGCGCAGTGCCTGGATATCCTGGCGCCGGTACTGGGCCACGCCCTGGCGATGGTCGAGGGGGATGGCCACTCATGATTCCCTATTGCGAAGCCTTGCAGCACCTGCTGGACGCGGCCACGCCGCTGCCGGCCGAGCGCGTGCCGCTGCATGAAGCCGGCGGCCGTACCCTGGCCAGTGACATCCACAGCGGGCAGTCGTTGCCGCCGTTCGACAATTCGGCGATGGACGGCTTTGCGCTGCGCGCCAACGGCGCGACGTTCGAGGCCGGTACCGAATTCGCGGTGCAGGGCTGGCAGGCAGCCGGCGATGCCGGCGCCGAAGGCGGCGAGGGTGCCTGGGAAATCATGACCGGAGCGCGCATGCCGGTTGGCCTGGATACGGTGGTGCCGGTCGAGAACGTGGAGATCCTCGCCAGCGAGGACGGCCGCCCGACCCGCATCGCGCTGACCGCGACGGTGAAGCCGGGCCAGAACGTGCGCCTGCGCGGCCAGGACGTGCGCGAGGGTGAGCGCGTGCTGTGCGCCGGCCAGGTGCTGGATATCAATGCCCGCACCCTGCTGCACGCCCTGGGCGTGGGTGAGGTGGCGGTGGTGGCGCGGCCGAGGGCGGCGGTGATCGCCACCGGCAAGGAACTGGTGACCGAGGCGGCGCAGGCGCTGGAATCGGGCCAGATCCGTGACAGCAATCGCCCCTACCTGGTGGGCCGCCTGCAGGCGGCCGGTGCCGAGGTGGTCTGGCAGGGCACGGTGGGCGACGACGTGGCCGCGTTCAATGCGGTGCTGGATGAAGCGCTGGCCGCTGGCGCGCAGCTGCTGATCAGTACCGGCGCGGTGTCGGCCGGCCGCTACGACTTCGTTCCCGATGCGCTGCGTGGCCGTGGTGCGCGCATCGTCTTCCATAAGGTGGCGATCCGCCCCGGCAAGCCGTTGTTGTTCGCGGTGTTGCCCAATGGCGCGCTGTACTTCGGCCTGCCCGGCAACCCGGTTTCGGCTGCCGTGGGCCAGCGCTTCTTCGTCGAGCCGGTACTGCGCCGCCTGCTGGGGCTTGCACCGGAACCGGTGTTGCGGCTGCCGCTGCAGGCCGACGTGCGCAAGCCGCCCGGTCTGCGCTTCCACGCGCGGGCGCGGGTGGAAATGGACGGGCAGGGGCGCCTGAGTGCGCGCGTACTGTCCGGGCAGGAGTCGTTCCGTTTGATGTCCATGCTGCAGGCCAACGCCTGGGTGGTGCTGGAGGCCGAGGGAGACCTGGCCAGCGCTGGCACCTTCGTGCGCGTGCAGGGCTGGGGTCACCACGAACCGGTGCAGCTGGTGAGCCAGGAGTCATGATGAAACAGGTGAATCTGCAGTTGTTCGGTGCGTTTTCCGATCTGGATGCCAGCCGCGAAATCGCCGTCGATGTGGCCGGTGGCACCGTGGCCGATCTGCGCCAGGCGCTGCGCGAGCTGCTGCCGGTGCGTTGGCCGGGTTTCCGCGCGGGCCTGCTGGACTACTCGGCGTTTGCCGACCAGCAACGCGTGCTGCGCGACCACGAGGCGCTGCCCGACGATGGCCGCGTGGCGATCCTGCCACCAGTGAGCGGGGGCTGAGCGATGAGCGAGAAGATCATCGCGACGGTGGTGGACCGCGCGCAGGCGGCGATCGATCCGGCCGAAGGCATCGCGGCGGTATCTGATCCGGGCTTCGGCGGCATCGACGTGTTCATCGGCAAGGTGCGCGACGTCAACATCGGCCGGCCGGTGACCGGGATCACGTACGACCTGTTCGAACCTTTGGTGCTGAACGAGTTCAAGCGCCTGGCGGCAGAGGTCGAGGCGACGTTCGGTCCGAAGCTGAAGCTGTATGTGGCCCACGCCAAGGGCCGGTTGGGCATTGGCGATGTGGCGGTGGTGGTGGCCGCCGGCAGCCCGCATCGAGACGAGGCATTCCGGGCCTGCCGGCAGTTGATCGAGGTGGTCAAGCACCAGTGCCCGATCTGGAAGCAGGAGCATTACGAGGACGGCGACAGCGAGTGGACCGAAGGCTGCAGTCTCTGCCATGCGGATAACGAACCCACGCAAGCTCATGACAATGCCCATGAATGTGCACACGATCACGAACATTCCCACTGACGGCATCGTGCTGGCCGGTGGTCTTTCCAGCCGGATGGGCCGTGACAAGGCGCTGCTACCGTGGCACGGGCGAACCCTGCTAGAGCACATGCGTGGCCTGCTGCGACAGGCAGGTGCGGAAAGGGTATGGGTGAGTGGCAACTACCCGGCCTTCGGTGGCATTCCTGATCGCGTGGCACGCTGCGGCCCGTTGGGCGGGCTCTACAGTGTGGCCATGTGCATGCCGGACGCTGCCGCTCTGGTGCTTCCGGTGGATACGCCCAATGTGACCCCGGCGTTACTACAACGGTTACGTGATGCGCCTTCGGCTGCCTGTGTGCTGTTTGCGGAAGAACCCCTGCCGATGCGGTTGCAGATTGATGACCATTGCCGGCATGTGTTGCGGGAATTGATCGAGAATCCGGCGGCGCACCGCTCGCTACACGCCCTGCGAGAACGCTTGGGCGCAATCGAGCTGCCACTGGCGGATAGCGAATACGACCAGCTACTCAACTGCAACACCTCAACCGAGCTCGAGTTCATTGCATCATGAAAGTCCAGCTACAGCGGCAGGCAGTTCGTCTGCGCGTTGATGAAGAGGAGCTAGCGCAGTTGCTGGCCGGCGAATCGGTGGAGAACCTGACGCGGTTCGGCGGCGATCGCGGCTGGGGCATGGTGCTATCACTGCATGCAGGGCAACAGGCGGTGCTTCTGGAGGGGAGCGAGTACTGCCGGTTGATGCTTCCTCGCGAAGCGGTTCAGTCCTTGGCATTACGTTTGCCCTGTCGTGATGGTCTGGGTTTTGGCATTGCGCTGGATGATGACATCTCGCTGCAGCTTCAATTCGATGTGGATGTACGAGACAGCCTGCGCCAACGAGGTCCGCACCGTCGTGCACCCTCTACCTAGCTCTGGGCGGGCCAGCTATGTAGCGCCTGCGATGCCAAGGATAGGCGGTGAAACCGATCTAAACCCAACCAAACGGGGAAACCAATGATGAAACGAGTTGGACTGTTGTTGCTGGGACTGCTGGCCACGGTGCCGGCCTTGGCGGCCGACCTGACGGTGTCGGCGGCATCGAGCTTGACCGAGAGCTTCCGCGAACTGGGCACCGCCTATGAGAAGGCACACCCGGGAACCAAGGTCGATTTCAACTTCGCCGCGTCCGGCGTGCTGCTGCAGCAGATCAGCCGCGGCGCGCCGGTGGATGTGTTCGCGTCGGCCGATGAAACCACGATGGACCAGGCCCAGCAGCAGGACCTGCTGGCGGCCGGCACCCGCGAGGTGTTCGCGGTGAACGCGCTGTGGGTGGTGGTGCCGCCGCAGGCCAAGGCTGCGCCGCGTACCTTGAAGGACCTGGCCGGTGCCGGTGTGCAGCGCATCGCACTGGGCAACCCGGACAGCGTGCCGGTCGGCCGCTATGCCAAGGGCGCGCTGGAAGCGGCGGGCCTGTGGCCGTCGGTGCAGGGCAAGACCATCACCACGCAGAACGTTCGCCAGTCGCTGGACTACGTGGCGCGCGGTGAAGTGGATGCCGGCTTCGTCTATGCCACCG
This sequence comes from Stenotrophomonas sp. FBCC-B152, assembly GCF_059134105.1. Lineage (NCBI taxonomy): Bacteria > Pseudomonadati > Pseudomonadota > Gammaproteobacteria > Lysobacterales > Lysobacteraceae > Stenotrophomonas > Stenotrophomonas sp. FBCC-B152. Next base: position 1,664,773 of record NZ_CP101442.1, read on the forward strand.
ATGCGCAGGCGATGCCTGATCGGGTGCGCCGTGCCTTCGCGGTGCCGGTGGCGGGGCGCATTGCCTATCCGTTGGCGGTGACCAAGGCCAGTGCGCAACCGGTTGAAGCCAAGCGCTTCACCACCTTCGTGCGTTCGGCACAGGGCCAGGCGATCCTGGCCAAGCATGGGTTCGGCAAGCCCTGAGGCATGGATCTCGACTGGAGCGCACTGTGGTTGTCGCTGAAGGTGGCCGGCTGGGCCACCGCGATCAATCTGGTGCTGGGCGTGGCACTGGGCGCGCTGCTGGCACGTCGGCGATTTCCTGGCCGTGAGCTGCTGGATTCGCTGCTGACCCTGCCGATGGTGCTGCCGCCGACCGTGCTGGGGTATTACCTGCTGGTGCTGATCGGCCGCAACGGCCCGATCGGCGCGTGGCTGCAGTCGTGGTTCGGCATCAACCTGGTGTTCACCTGGCAGGCGGCGGTGATCGCTGCGGCGGTGGCCTCGCTGCCGCTGGTGTTCAAGCCGGCACGCGCGGCGTTCGAGGAAGTGGATGGACAGTTGGAGCAGGCCGCACGCACGCTCGGTGTGTCCGAAGCAGCGGTGTTCTTCCGCATCACGCTGCCGCTGGCGTGGCGCGGCATCCTCGCCGGCCTGCTGCTGGCGTTTGCACGCGCGATGGGCGAGTTCGGCGCGACGCTGATGGTGGCGGGCAGCATTCCCGGCCGCACGCAGACGCTGTCGATCGCCATCTACGAAGCGGTGCAGGCCGGCCAGGACGGCAAGGCCAATGCGCTGGTGATCCTGACCTCGGTGGTGTGCATCGTGATCCTGCTGCTGGCCGCGCGGCTGGTGGGCGGACGTCGCCGGGAGCTGCGTGATGTGGCTTGACCTGCAGGTGCAGCGTCGCCTGCAGGCGGCCGGCCAGGATTTCGTATTGGACGTGTCGCTGCAGTGCACGCAGCGGCAGGTGGTGCTGTTCGGGCCCTCGGGCGCGGGCAAGAGCCTGACCCTGAAGGCGGTGGCCGGGCTGCTGAGGCCGGGCCAGGGTCATGTGCGCCTACAGGGGCAGACCCTGTTCGATGCGGCCACCGGTGTGGATCTGCCGCCGCAGCACCGCCGGCTGGGCTACGTGTTCCAGGATTACGCGCTGTTCCCACACCTGAGCGTGCGCCAGAACGTGGCGTTCGGTCTGCAGAAGGGCTGGTTGAATCCGCGGGTCGGCCAGCGCTTCGATGCGGTGGAGCAGTGGTTGCACGCATTCCGCATCGATACGGTGGGTGATCTGCTGCCCTCGCAGGTGTCCGGCGGCCAGCGCCAGCGTACCGCCTTGGCACGCGCCTTGGTGACGCAGCCGCAGGCGCTGCTGCTGGATGAACCGTTCTCCGCGCTGGACCAGGATCTTCGCCAGCACTTGCGGCAGGAGCTGGAGGCCGTGCTGGACGGGGCCGGTATTCCACTGCTGCTGATCAGCCATGATCCCAACGACATTGAGATATTTGGGGGCCAGATCGCCTGCATCGAAAATGGGCGACTGATCTCTCCTCCCGGCTCGCGTCAGAGGCCGACCCGTCAGCCCCGCCTTCTACCATCCTTAGTCGGCTCCCCAACAAGCCCGGGTCTTGAGGGGAAGAGCAACCATCAGTCAGTCGGAGACTCAGAGAGTCCAAAGCCACGATACATCTGCCCGCGAGCCGCGCAAATGGGAGACGACCCTGGTGCATAGGCATCTCTATGCCGGTAGGCGAGCGGTAGGGCCTGGACCTTCTTGCAAGGCGGATCGACTCGCCCGCGCTTGGCCGCGCTGCGTGGCTCCGGCCGAGGCGGGGACAACGCGCACCCAGCGCTTCCCATATGGCCGAATTGGCGTAATGATCCGCTCGAAGGGAGCGAGACTTCTCCAGCCTCCCGTGGCGACCGACCGCCGAGGGGCTTGGAGGGGCACGGAGGCCATTGGCGCTCTGGGCAATATGGCGAGGAGCCCCCGGTCCGTTTGGCCACCAAGAGGTCGATACTAGGCTCGTAGGGCAAGAGTTCCGGATTGGCATATGACTGAGGTCGACAGCATTGAACGTCTCAGACTGGCCTTTGGTGCACAACGTCCTACGTCGTGAGAGGGGGTGTTTTGTTCGATATGTCACCCGTCATCTAGCGGTCGAAAGATCGAAATGAACTCGAACACGAATCGACGGAACTAGCCACGCTTCAATTGTACTGAGGGAAACATGACGCCAAAGAGCGCCAACCAATCTTCCGAAGAGCGCGCAAACGGCGATCTTGCATGGCCGGACCTTGCGCGCTCATCGATACTGATCGTTGACGACGAACCTGGCATGCGTAGCTTCTTGGTTCGTGCCTTGCGACCGCGATGCAAAGTTGTGGAAGCTGCAGCTGACACCATTGAAGCGGAGCAGCATCTGACGGAGCGCCACTTTGACATCGTGATTGTGGACAACGTGTTGCCAGGGAAGAGTGGCATCGCGTGGCTGGAGGACCAGCGCAGGGGAGGGGTCTTGGCCGACTTCATTCTGATTACTGCGTACGCAGACTTGGATTCCGCTATCGGCGCTATCCGCGCGGGAGCGGCTGATTTTCTTCTCAAGCCTTTCAGAACCAATCAGTTGCTGGCCGCTATATCGCGCTGCCTGGAACGCGGTCGCCTACGGCGGGAGAATGCCATTCTCCGTCACGAGCTACATGGCTCCGGTGCACCAGCTGCGCTTCGAGACAGGCTCACAGGTAGCTCGCGTGCGATTCAGGCCACCAAGGATCTGATCGCGAAGGTCGCACCACTGCCCAGTAGCGTGCTGTTCACTGGAGAATCCGGCTCTGGAAAGGAGGTTGCCGCAAGATCGCTGCACGCGTTGTCCGCACGGGCATCTCATCCTTTCATTCCAATAAATTGTGCAGCTGTTCCCAGCGAGTTGATTGACGTTGAACTGTTCGGGAGTCTCAAAGGAACGTTCAGTGGAGCGAACTCGTCTCGCCAAGGACTGGTCGCCTATGCAGAAGGCGGAACATTGCTGTTTGACGAAGTCGCTGATCTTCCCTTGGCTCTCCAAGGAAAGCTGCTAAGGATGCTTGAAGATAGACGGATACGACCAGTTGGCGCAGATCGGGAGATTCCGATCGATGTCAGATTCATCTTCTCAACCAACAAGAATTTGGTTGCGGAAGTGAAGAATGGAACATTCCGGTCGGATCTCTACTATCGCATCAACGTTCTCGAGGTGTCGCTTCCTCGCCTTCATGACCGCGGCGCTGATGTGTTGGAGCTGGCGGCGGGCTTCATGCGTGAGCTGGGGCTGCAGCTTGGCCTTCAACCGATTCCGATCGACGAAAGGATCCGGGCATATCTTCAGAGCTACTCGTGGCCCGGGAACGTCCGCGAGCTTCACAACTACGTTGAGCGTAGCCTGATACTCGGACACTTTCCGACTCAGCTTGAGCGGTTGGAGTCACTCTCTGACCCACGAAGCCGGCTGCTCTCGGAGGTCGAGCGCAGGCACATCCTTGCAGTGCTTCGTGAGACTGGCGGAGATCGCGAAAGAGCGGCCACGATCTTGGGCATATCGCGAAAGACGATTGATCGTAAGTGCTCCAGTTGGAATGTATCAGCCTAGGAATCTGCAATGAACCGAGCGCGCTCAGTTCGCTTCCGCCTGCTTCTAATCGCGATCCTTCCAATGTTTGTGATCCTGCCGGCTATCGTCGGCGGACTCATCTACCAATGGGATTTGCGCTTCGACCGACTGCTCGCCTCGAAGGTTGGCGGGGACCTGAAAGTTGCGGGACAGTACATGAACCAGCTGCTCGTCAACGACCGCGCGACGCTGGCTGCGATTGCTGATTCGCAGAGCTTCCATGGCGTCATTAGCCAGGGGGTCAACAAGAATGCAGAGCTTGGCAGCCTACTAGCGTCGAAAGCCCAAGGTGGTTCACTAGACTTCATCGCACTGTTGGATTCAAACGGTCGCTTGTTGGCTAGTAGTGAGCCGGCCTCGCCAGCTGAGCTTGACTTGGACTGGTCAGTCATCGAAAAGGCCCTGAAGGGAGCGTCCAGCGTGGAGGTGGGGGTGGTAAGCCGGGACGATCTGATGGAGATCTCCCCAAAGCTCGCCGCACGGGCCGAGGTCATTCGTCCGCATAACGCAAGGAATCCTGTCGATTCGGCCCAGAGTGAGAAGCGGGGCCTAATGATTCAAGCTGCAACGCCGGTTGCACTTCCAAACAATCAGGTTGGCGTCTTGATTGCGGGTACTCTGCTGAACCACAACACCGAGTTCATCAAGCAGATCACTGATCTTGTCTACCGAGATAAGGCCCTGCGTACTGGCGCAACAGGGATAGCCTCCATCTTCCTTGGTGATACCCGCATCAGCACCAACGCGTTGTTGGCGGGAGGGAACCCAGCGTCGGGGACACGGGTGTCTTCTGAAGTGGCCGAGGCCGTGCTGGGCCAGGGAAAGACCTGGCAGGCGAGAGCCTACGTAGTCAATGATTGGTACATTGCCGGCTATATGCCCATTCTCAATGGCCGGGGCGTACCTATTGGTATGCTCTTCGTGGGCTTTCTGGAGGAGCCATTCACCACCGCCCGTCGAAATTCCATCGGAGCGATCGTGTTCGGTTGCCTCCTTGTTGCAGTCATCACCGTACCCCTTTTTCTGTACATCGCTCGCGGCGTGTTCAAGCCACTTGAGCGGATGGATCAGGCAATTGGACGGGTCAAGGCGGGCGACCGCAGTGCTCGCTCCGGAGCAGGGGCATCCAATGATGAAATCGGACGTGTCGCTTCGCACTTGGACCAGCTGCTCTGTCAGCTGGAAGAGAAGGAACGGCAGCTGGTCGCCTGGAACGAGGAGCTCAATTCCAGGGTAGAGGAGCGAACTGCTGGTCTCGCACTAGCCAATAGACGGTTGGAAGAGACGACCCAGCACCTGATTGTCACTGAGAAGCTGGCAACAATTGGCGAGATCGCAGCAGGAATAGCGCACGAGATCAACAATCCGCTTGCCGTCATGCAGGGGAACCTCGAGCTTCTGCGTGACTCGATCAGGGAGCCCGCGGGTCAAGGGTTTGGAGAAGAGATTGACCTCATTGAGGATCAAATTGGGCGTATCAGCACCATTGTTTCCAAGTTGCTGCAGTTCTCCAAGCCCAGTGAGTACTCCGGTCATAGTGAGCTGTTAGAGCCTGCCACGCTGATGTTGGAGACGCTGCCCCTGATTCAACACCTCATCAAGCGCCATCCCGTGAAGATAGAGAAGAACTTCCTGTCCACACGGCTCGTAACGGGCAATCGGGGCGAGCTGCAGCAAATTCTTGTGAACCTCCTGATCAATGCAATCTATGTCATGCAGAAGGGCGGAACGCTGGGATTGGCGACGTTGGACGTTGACGACGTTCATGGTCACCCTGGCGTCGCTTTGCGAGTCTCAGATACTGGAAGCGGCATTCCTCAGGACATTCTGGTCCGAATTTTTGAGCCATTCTTTACGACCAAACATCGTCAAGGTACTGGGCTGGGTCTTTCCATCAGTCAGATGCTTGCCAACCGCCACGGTGGCAGCCTGTCGGTAGTGAGAACCGGCCTGACAGGGACGGTCATTGAACTATGGATGCCCGAGGCTGCCGACGATGAACTGCTTTAGACCTGCTGTAGCAGTGTCATGCGAACGGCGTGATGTCATTCGCATTTCGAACTCAAGTGGAAGGAATTTGTTGCCTAGGCGTATCGACGCCAGCAGTCGATCAATGAATCAGAGGTTGGCATGACACACCGTCTCCCAGATGTTGAAACGAGAATGCGAAGGCAGCCGACGTTGTGGGACGTTGCGTTTGCCGTCAGGGGTACCATCCTGCCCAGGATCGCATTGCATCTACTACTGATTAGCATTGTGACCGCAGGAGCGGTGCTCGCATCAACGGAGCATCCAGGAATCTTTGCTCGCTTCAGTGCCGTTCCGTTCACGCTCATTGGTATCGCACTTTCCGTATTCATGAGCTTTCGAAACAACGCTTGCTACTCCAGATGGTGGGAGGCGAGGCACCTTTGGGGTGACCTGGTCATAGCGTGTCGCTCAATAGCCAGGCAGACGTCCCTGCTGGATCCAAACAGCCGAGCACAGATCCTGCGAGGCCTGTGTGGCTTCAGTGCTGGCCTCTATTCTCGACTGCGCCGGGCCGACGAAGCCCATGCGATCGCACCTTGGTGGGATATTGGCAAGGCATCACAAGGCCCGAATCCGACGGACGCTGTGCTCCAGGGCATTGGCTTGAAGCTTGCCCATCTGGCTCATGAGGGAAGGATCGACTCGATTCAGTACTCGGTGATGGATAAGCAGCTTGCCAACTTGGCTCGTATCCAGGGGGGGTGCGAGAGGATACTCAATACTCCGATTCCATTCTCGTATTCGCTGCTGCTTCACCGGACTGCGATCGTATTCTGCACAACACTTCCTTTTGCGCTGGCAGGAACATTGGGGTGGTGGACCTTTTTACCGGTGCTCATTGTGGCGTACACGTTTTTTGGTCTCGATGCGCTGGGCCGTCAGCTGGAGGAGCCATTCAGTTCCGCGCCGAACGCGCTCCCGATCTACTCAATGCAGAGGACGATCGAGACAGAGCTAATGTCAACGCTGGCTCTGACTGCGGTCGATCAGGAGTCGGTACAGCAGCCAGGTAGGGAGGAGTGAGGCGTGAGCGGAGGGCGGCGGGTGCACTTCTGAGGCCGCTCCGGCATGTAAGGACATGCCAGCTCACGCCCTAGCGCTAGTCAGGCATGGGTTGCCAGGCTCACCTGAAAGGAACTCGCCCAAAGATAGCATTCGTACAGCCCCCTTGGTTCCGCTCGCACATATGGGATGGAGTCTGTGAGACGGGAATAGTTCCTCTAACGATCAAGAATGAGCCAGTAGGAGCGTAAGTGATGTCAACAGATATGTTCGTAATGCATTCGGATCATACGCCGGCCGGGGATCAACCCGAAGCGATTGCCAGGCTAATTGCTGGCATCGAGGAGGGAGCAACACATCAGACCTTGAAGGGAATTACAGGGTCAGGGAAGACCTTCACGATGGCCAATGTGATCCATCGGCTGAAGCGACCCACGCTCATTCTTGCGCCAAACAAGACGTTGACTGCTCAGCTCTACGGGGAGATGAAGGCGCTGTTCCCCGAGAACGCCGTGGAGTATTTCGTTTCCTACTACGACTTCTTCCAGCCAGAGGTCTATATCCCAGGTAGCGATCGTTACATCCAGAAAGACTCAGCCATCAATGATCACCTTGAGAGGCTTCGACTATCGACTACGAAGTCTCTGATTGAGCGTAGAGACGTGATTGTTGTCGCTTCGGTGTCCTCAATCTATGGACTGGGAGACCCACAGAGCTACCGGGATCTGCAGGTTGAGCTTGCGCTTGGAATCGAACTGGATCAGAGGGACTTCCTGCGTCGGCTTGCATCGCTTCAGTACGACAGGACTGAGCGGACCCTGAAGCGTGGCACGTTCCGTGTGTCTGGCGATGTGGTCGATATTTTTCCCGCCGACTCTGAGTACAAGGCAATTAGAGTAGAGCTCACGGACGAGGGGAGAGTGCAGTCGCTCACCTGGATTGATGCGGTTACAGGGAAGAAGCTTGGCGATGAGACGCGCTACCTCGTTTCTCCAAAGACACTCTTCGCAAGCCCCAAAACAGAAATCAATGAGGCTACGAAGGCCATCCTCAAGGATTTGGAGGCCAGGGTGACGGAGCTCAACGCATCTGGTCGAATCGTTGAGGCAAATAGGCTTTACGAGAAGATCACGAACGACGTGGAGATGATGAGGGAGCTGGGATATTGCTCTGGCATGGAGAACTACTCCAGTTACCTGAACTCGAAGCCTTCAGGAGCTAGGCCGACGACACTCATGGACTACCTCCCGAAGGATGGCCTGCTATTTGTTGATGAGTCGCACGTCATGGTTCCTCAGATCGAGGCGATGTTCAGGAGCGATCAGAGCAGGAAGGATACTCTAATCGAGTACGGGTTCCGTCTACCTTCGGCGATGAACAACAGACCGCTTAGCTTCTCTGAGTTTGAAGCCATCAAGCCCCAGACGATCTTCGTTTCGGCTACGCCTGGCGCCTATGAGATTGGGAGATCCAAGGGAAGATTGATTGACCAGCTCATCAGGCCCACTGGCTTGCTCGATCCGCTGGTAGAGGTGAGGCCGAGGGAGGGCTACAGGCACGATCTTCTGTCAGAGATCGCCCGTTGTGTACGAGAGGGCGACAGGGTCTTGGTGACCACGCTGACAAAGGTGTCTGCTGAGGAGCTGTGCGAGTTCCTCGAGGATCAAGGGGTGCGTGCGAAGTACATGCACTCGGATATCAAGGCAGAGGATCGAGTTGAGATCATCAATGGGCTGAGGGCCGGCGAGTTCGATGTGCTAGTGGGTATCAGCCTGCTGAGAGAGGGGCTCGATATTCCTGAGGCCTCTCTGGTCGCTATCGTTGATGCGGACCAGGCGGGCTTCCTTCGGTCGAGCCAGGCCCTCATTCAGATGATTGGACGAGCCGCAAGAAACTCGCGCGGTAAGGCGATCATGTATGCCGATACGATCACTAGTGCGATGCGGCAGGCCATTTCTGAGACTGATGACAGGCGACAGCATCAGATCGCGTTCAATGAGGAGTTCGGCATCACCCCGTCAACGTCTCGCGGAATGTTGGGATCAACAGAGGCTCGACCTGACCGGTCGCAAGCCCATTCAGCGGAGTTCTGCGCCAACCTAAAAGACCTCTGTGATCGAATTACATCAAAGGAGCGACAGCTTCTGGAGCTCTCTGATGCCGGGGACGAGGAGGAGATCGAGTTCGTCAGGCTGGAGCTAGACAAGCTATACCGCCAATTCATCTACATGTAACCACTCTTTCGAGTGGTGGGGCGTGGCTCCTACAGGAGCCCGCCTTTTGTGGTGTGGGGGTGGGGCGGGAGGGGTCTGTCACTGGCCTCTGGCGGCGGCTCGAAATCAGGCGCAGACTCAGTTGACGGAGTTAAAGACCCTCGCAGATTGCTAGCTTGCATACTATCGGGGAGTATAGTATCGTTCCCTCATGTGATACGGACAGGTGCGCAATGCCTCACAGCCCTCGGGAGAAAAAGCAGGCCCTTACCCGCGTACGTCGGATCAGCGGACAGGTGGCTGCATTGGAGCAGGCTCTGGAGAGCGGGGCGGAATGTGCTGCAGTACTTCAGCAGCTTGCTGCTGTGCGCGGGGCGGTCAATGGTTTGATGGCGACGGTTCTGGAGAGCTATCTGCGTGAAGAGTTCCCGCATAGCGACACCCACACCGACTCTCAAAGGAAGTCGATTGACGAGACCATCTCTATTGTCCGCTCCTATCTCCGTTAGTCAGTTCGCGACATTGCTTGATGGCGCTAGTACTAAGTAGAGGAGGCAATCTATGGGTGTCCGAACTACTTCATTTCCAAGTAGAACCCGCCATTCCTAACCCCTTCGTGGGTTAGGGCGTCACGACTAGGACGTTGAGGCCTTTCCAGGAGGCTCCAAGGCATGCTGGATGATGTCAGTCGAGTTGCGCCTGTCTGTATTTCTTGGAGCGGGCAATCTCTGTCGGCATCGTTGCCTTCGGCATCTGACTGAGTCATGGGAGGCCCTTTGAAGTGAGCTTCCAGCCTCGTTGCGACTCCCATGCGGTCCGCGCCTGGCTGGAAGGTGGGAGAGCAAGGGCCTGCGATCTATGCGGTGCTGTCCTCCCAGCTTGTTGTGGTTCCCACTACCGCCCTACACCAGAGCCGGCTCCACCACACGACCTTTCGCTGAGCTATCGCACAAGCAAGTGATAGACCTCCCGTGAGCGGTGTTTAGAAGATCATCCATTCTTGAGGCTATGTATGAATGACCCATCCGGCCTGAGCCAAGCTGCAGGCACGCCAGCAGAAGGCTACGTATATGGGATGCCGGCGCACGCGGACCGCCGCGCCGCCGTTGAGGAAGTCCATGCGCGACCGCACCTTCTCACCCAGTCTCCGCGAAGCCTTCTCCAGCTCTCCTTCATGACAGAAGGGGACATGAGTCGAGATCGTGCCGCGATCGACGATCTTTCAGGTCGTATGGGGGCTGCAGTCGAGGATCACACCACACCTCATCACGCGCTTACGTGGAATGAGGGTGATCTGCACTGCGAGAAGCACACTGAGTTCTCTTCCTACCTCTGGAGCGCACCACTGAGCTCAGAAACAGGTGAGCCTTGTGGGGACAACCCGTTTAGACAGGGATTCAAGCCGCCAGGACCCGTGATCTCGGCTGTTAGCGTCAGGCTTTTGCCTTGGACCGCGGAGGCGGAGAAGGAAATAGATTGCTTTGATCCCGTCAGCCGCTGCTACTCGCTGGTTGAGAACGGTGCCGCGGCCATTGTGACCGACTTCCGTCAAGACGAGGAAGGGCTAACCCACATGCTCATCCTTGATCGCGACCTGACTCCGGCGCGGGCAGGAGCGCTGGCGCAACGACTGCTCGAGGTCGAGACATACCGAACGCTTGCCCTCCTAGCGCTACCGCTGACTCGTTCCATGACGTCGAATCTTCGTCGCATGGAGGCGCGTCTGGCTGCAATTACTGAAGAGATGCGCAGGGCCTCCGGCGGACGTCGTGACAGTGACGTGCTCCTCTCGGATTTGACCAGCCTGGCTGCAGAGTTGGAGGCGGACGCCGCGGCAAATCTCTATAGGTTTGGTGCAAGTCGGGCTTACTACGAAATTGTTGAAGAGCGACTGGATGCGTTGGCGGAGGATCAAGTTGCCGGCTATAGCACCTGGGCGGACTTCTTGTATCGAAGGATTGCACCGGCCATGCGAACTTGCCAGTCAGTGAAGGAGCGACAGGGGAAGCTCTCAGACAAGTTGACGCGCTCGATCTCGCTCCTCCGGTCGTGGATTGATGTTGAGCTCGAGCGGCAGAACCGCGACCTACTGGCGTCCATGAATGAACGGGCGAAGGTTCAGCTGCGCCTGCAGCAGACGGTGGAAGGTTTGTCGGTGGCCGCCATCTCGTACTACGTCGTGAGTCTTCTCGCATACCTGCTCAAGGGTTTGCCTGGGACGCATGACATCGCAGCAACCGTCACTGCGATCTTGGTTCCCGCTGTATTGCTGCTGATTTGGTGGATTGTCCGAAGGATCAGGCATGCACACGGTGACTCGGCAGTCGAGGACAAGGCCTAAAGCCTCGCTTAAGGCCACATTCGATTCGCGATAGATGGCCTATCAAATTCAACTCAGAGGAAAGAACAATGGAACGCATTGAGCGTCACGCAAGCTTCGGTGGATGGCAGGACGTCTACCAGCATGAATCATCCAGCCTTGGTTGCACCATGAAGTTTGGAGTCTATCTCCCTCCGCAGGCGTCCAGCGGCCCGGTACCTGTTCTCTACTGGCTCTCTGGCCTGACGTGCACAGAGCAGAACTTCATCACCAAGTCTGCAGTGCAGCAGCTCGCTGCTGAGCATGGCATTGCCATCGTTGCTCCGGATACAAGTCCGCGCGGAGAGTCCGTCGCGGATGATCCAGCTTACGATCTCGGCCAAGGTGCGGGGTTCTACGTCAATGCCACCGAGGCACCGTGGTCCGACCACTACCGCATGTATGACTACGTTGTAAGTGAGCTGCCTGCTCTCGTTGAGAAGAACTTCCCTGTTAGCCAGGCTCGCTCAATTAGCGGCCACTCAATGGGCGGCCACGGTGCCTTGGTCATCGCTTTGCGAAATCCAGGTCGCTATCGCAGCGTATCCGCCTTCTCTCCGATCGTGGCACCCACCCAGGCTCCTTGGGGCCAGAAGGCGTTTTCGGCCTACTTGGGGGGAGATCAGGAGCAGTGGCGGCAGTATGACGCCGTGGAGCTGATTGCAGATGCAAAGGAGCGCCTGCCCCTGCTCGTGGATCAAGGGCTCAGCGATGATTTCTTGCAGAATCAGCTCCGCCCCGAACTGCTTCAAGATGCATGCGCCAAGGTGAATCATCCGCTTTCGCTGAACCTTCGCGATGGTTACGACCATAGCTACTACTTCATCTCCAGCTTCATTGCCGATCATCTCAAGCACCACGCATCGGCGCTGAACACCTAACCAAGGAGTGCTGCCGTGATCAAGACCTCCAGAAATCGTCATCAAGTTGTGATCGTTGGGGCGGGCTTCGGCGGACTGGAGGCCGCCACGCACCTTGAAGGAGTGGATGTCGATGTAACAATCATTGACCGGCGGAACTATCACTTGTTCCAGCCGCTGCTCTACCAGGTGGCTGGTGCGTCACTGTCACCGTCGGAGATCGCATGGCCGATCCGCTATCTGTTCCGTGACCGCCCGGAGGTCAGAACCCTCATGGCGGAGGTCGAGGGTGTGGATAAAGCTGCCCGCCAAGTGATCCTTCAGGACGGCACTCGATACCCTTACGACACCCTTGTGCTCGCTACGGGAGCAACACATGCCTACTTTGGGCATGACGAATGGTCGAAGTACGCTCCAGGCCTGAAGAGCCTGGAGGATGCAACAACCATTCGAGGCAGGATCTTGAGCGCGTTCGAGCAAGCGGAGCTCTGCAATGATCCCGAGGTTCGAGAGGCCCTTCAAACCTTTGTGATCATTGGTGGTGGGCCTACAGGTGTCGAGCTTGCCGGAACCATCGCGGAGCTGGCGCGTGGCACGCTGCAGGATGACTTTCGGTCAGTTGATCCCAGCAAAACCCGGGTATTTCTCATTGAGGCGGGTCCGCGGCTGCTCCCCGTCTTTCCTGAAAAGCTCTCCGAGTACACGAGGCGCGCCCTCGAGAAGCTTGGGGTATCCGTTTTGTTGGGGGCCCCTGTCACCGAGTGCGCCTCTGATGGGGTGATGCTCAATGGCAAGAAGCTGGCGGCATCCACAATCGTCTGGGCAGCGGGAGTTCAGGCGTCTCCAGCCGCACGTTGGCTCGACACCGAATCAGATCGGGCGGGGCGCGCAATCGTCGGCCCTGATCTAACGGTGCCTGGTTCCCCCAACATTTTCGTGATCGGGGACACTGCTTCATCAGCCACTGCGGACGGAAAGACCGTTCCTGGAATCGCGCCGGCGGCCAAGCAGCAAGGCAAGTACGTCGCGGGCCAGATTGAAGGGCTGATAACAGGGGCGCGGAGGACCGCTGCATTCAAGTACCGGCACCAGGGCAACCTCGCCACGATTGGACGCAGCCTTGCAGTAATCGATATGGGGAAGCTAAAGCTGAGCGGAGGAATCGCATGGTGGATCTGGAAGCTCGCTCACATCTACTTCCTTATCGGAGTGCGAAATCGCCTGAGCGTCGCAATGAGCTGGGTATGGAATCACAGCGTTGGATACAGAGGGGCTCGCATCATCCTCCGTGAAAAAGCAAGCAATGCCACAAGCGGCTCATTGGATGGGAAGCTGAAATAGGGGCCAAGACGCTCTGAATGCACACTCGCAACTGACTTCCCGAAGGAGAACACCTTGGCAGATCTATTCACAGCGAAACCAAGGGCACCACTGGCCGAACTGCTACGACCGAAGTCTCTCGACGAGTTCGTTGGGCAGCAACACCTGCTGGGGCCGGGGAAGCCTTTGCGTCTTGCCTTTGAAGCAAGAAGTCTGCACTCCTTCATCATGTGGGGGCCCCCGGGCGTCGGTAAGACCACCCTGGGGCGCCTCGCAGCGATGGTGACTGACAGTCACTTCATTGCGATCTCCGCCGTACTCGCCGGGGTAAAGGACATCAGGCAGGCCATTGATGATGCGCGGGCCGAACTCGACGTCCGCGGTCGCTCCACGGTACTTTTCGTCGACGAAATTCACCGGTTCAACAAGGCCCAGCAGGATGCGCTGCTACCTCACGTTGAATCAGGGCTACTCACGCTGGTGGGCGGCACCACAGAGCATCCAGGACTGGCCGTTAACTCGGCGCTGCTTTCGCGCGCGCAGGTGTACACACTTGAGCCTCTGTCTGACGCAGATCTTGAGAAGCTCTACGAACGCGCCAGACCTCACTTGCGAGGCGTTGACCTCTCCGATCCCGCATTGCAGCTGCTGAAGGGCTTCGCTGATGGTGATGGCCGCAGATTCCTGAATCTTCTCGAGCAGGTCTCAACTGCGGCCTCTGAGAAGCGGGTGGAAGAGGTGGATCTTGAGTTTGCCAAGCGCTCCACCAGCCCGTCACTGCGTCGATTCGATAAGGGCGGGGACGAGTTCTATTGGCAGCTCTCCGCGTTTCACAAATCACTGCGTGGCTCTGATCCCGACGCCTCCCTCTACTGGCTAGCGCGCATTCTGGATGGGGGCGGGGACGTGAGCCAGGTCACACGTCGAATGATTGTTATGGCAAGCGAAGATATCGGAAATGCTGATCCGGGCGCTCTGCACTTGGCCATCCACGCTGCGCAGGCGTATGAGCGACTTGGCTCTCCTGAAGGTGAAATTGTCTTGGCCCAGGCTGCGACCTATCTGGCGCTCTCCCCCAAGTCGAATGCGTCCTATGCGGCTTGGGATCTAGCAAGGGCCTTCGTCAAGGAGCACGGATCATTACCAGTTCCCATGCATCTTCGGAATGCTCCAGCGAAGCTTATGAGGCAGATGGGGTATCGACAAGCATATCGCTACGCGCATCATGAGCCAGACGGCTACGCAGCTGGACAGACGTACCTGCCGGAGGGTGTGGAGAGGCCGAACTGGTATCGGCCCACTGATCGGGGAGCTGAGCGCGCCTTGGCTGAGAGACAGGCATGGCAGCGAGCCTTGGATGAAGAGGCATCGCAAACCGAAGCCGATCCCTCTTCGGGCCAGTGATCCAGCTGAACTTAACGTCTACAACCTACAGAGACATGCACATGCCAAACGCCACATTCGGTGAAGCTTCCTGCAGTGTCGCAGCAAGCGGCCTTGTAGAGGTGCGCGGTGCGCGTGAGAACAACCTTAGAGACGTTGATGTCTCAATTCCTCGCAACGCACTGGTCGTCTTTTCCGGTGTATCCGGTTCCGGGAAGTCATCTCTTGCATTCGGGACAATCTATGCGGAAGCTCAAAGGAGGTACTTTGAGTCCGTTGCTCCCTATGCTCGACGCCTAATCGATCAGGCAGGCGTCCCTGATGTTGACTCCATCGATGGACTCCCGCCGGCAGTAGCGCTGCAGCAGCAGCGTGGTGCCAGCAATGCGCGATCTTCGGTGGGTAGCGTCACCACGCTATCCAGCCTCATTCGTATGATGTATTCCCGCGCGGGAGCATATCCGGCTGATCAGCCTATGCTTTATGCCGAGGACTTCTCACCCAATACTCCCCAGGGCGCATGCGCGACCTGCCATGGCCTTGGCCATGTGTACGAGGTGACAGAGGCCCTCATGGTGCCGGATCCAAAGCTGAGCATCCGTGAGCGTGCCATTGCTTCGTGGCCACCTGCATGGCACGGGCAGAACCTTCGCGACATTCTGGTGACGCTGGGCTACGACATTGATAGGCCTTGGAAGGACCTTCCCAAGAAAGACCGCGATTGGATTCTGTTTACCGAGGAGTCGCCCACTGTGCCGGTCTATGCTGGGTTCACGCCGGCGGAGACGCGTGCGGCCCTGAAGCGTAAAACTGAGCCGAGCTACATGGGAACCTTCACTGGCGCCCGTAGGTATGTCCTGCACACGTTTGCTAACACGCAAAGTGCCCTGATGAGGCGCCGCGTATCGCGATACATGGAGGGTAAGCTTTGTCCCACCTGCCATGGCAAGCGCCTTAAGGCAGAGTCGCTGTCAGTGACATTTGCGGGTGTGGGCATTGGTCAATTCATGCAGATGCCTCTTGACCAACTGGCTTCCCTGCTCGAGCCCATTTCTCAAGGAGACTTCAGTGCTCATGCTGGCGGGGGCAAGGCGAACAAGGAAGCCACCCGTCGTGATCGCGCCGATAGGGCGGCCAGTGGGCGGGCGGTCCACGCGGTGTCTCCTGACGTCCGCCGCACCTCAGCGCTGTCGGAGGAGAAGCGCCTGGCCGCGCAGCGCCTCGCTAGTGGAGTGATGAGCCGAATCAGTCAGTTGCGTGGCCTTGGGCTTGGCTATCTAACTTTGGATCGCGCTACGCCGACATTGTCCGCTGGCGAGCTGCAGCGATTGAGACTCGCCACGCAGTTGAGCTCGCTGCTCTTTGGCGTGGTGTACGTGTTGGACGAGCCGTCGGCAGGTCTTCATCCCTCCGACAGCCAGGCTCTCTATGACGCCTTGGACCGCCTCCGCGACGGTGGTAATTCCGTATTTGTTGTGGAGCACGATCTGGAGCTGATGCGCCGTGCCCAGTGGTTGGTGGATGTTGGGCCTGAGGCGGGAGAGCGGGGCGGCAAAGTGCTCTACAGCGGAGAGCCGGATGGTCTTCGTGACATCGACGAGTCACGTACCGCGTTGTACCTCTTTGACAAGGTCCCGCCCCCTAGTGGCCAAGAGCGTCAAGCGAGTGGTTGGCTGGAACTTCAGGGCATCCAGCGTCACAACCTGAAGCGCATTGATGCGAAGATACCTCTGGGCATCCTCACCGCGGTGACCGGGATTTCGGGATCGGGCAAGTCCAGCCTCGTCGCCCAAGCGTTGCCGGAGCTGATGATGCTTCAACTTGGACACGAGCCTGAAGACGACGCGGTGGAAACGGGGGCAGCAGACGGGCCAACCGTCATCGAGACGACAGGGGGACACCTCGGCGGAGATGTCGATGCTATTCAGCGTCTCGTCCAGGTTGATCAGAAGCCAATCGGACGGACGCCGCGATCGAATCTCGCGACTTACACCGGCCTTTTCGATCATGTTCGAAAGCTGTTTGCCGCAACACCAGATGCGCGGCGTCGACGTTACGACGCAGGTCGATTCTCCTTCAACGTGGCCAAGGGACGTTGTGAGACGTGCGAAGGGGAGGGGTTCGTGAGCGTCGAGCTGCTGTTTATGCCTAGCGTCTATGCACCGTGCCCAACGTGCCACGGTGCGCGATACAACGAAGCTACGCTGAAGGTGCTTTGGAACGGTAAGAACATTGCAGACGTTCTGCGGATGACTGTCGAGGATGCACGTGAATTCTTTGGCGATGAGGACGCGATCGCTCGCCCACTTCAGTTGCTGAAGGAGATTGGCCTTGGATACCTTCGACTGGGCCAGCCGGCTACCGAGCTATCGGGTGGTGAAGCGCAGCGCATCAAGCTGGCCACAGAGCTTCAACGAAGCCAGCGCGGGCGGACACTGTATGTCCTGGATGAACCCACTACGGGCCTCCATGCCTCGGACGCGGATAGGCTGCTTGTGCAGCTCCAGCGGCTCGTTGATGCCGGCAATACGGTGGTCATGATTGAGCACGACATGCGTGCCGTTGCTCAGGCGGATTGGGTAATCGACGTGGGTCCAGGTGCCGGTGATGCGGGCGGGCAGATCGTGGCGGCAGGAACTCCAAAACAGGTCGCTCGCGTGAAGAGAAGCCGTACCGCCCCCTTCTTGGCTGAGGAACTCGCCCGCGCGGGTTGACCCGACGCTCTTTTGGCCACCATGAGCGTCCCTGGCGCTCATGGCGGCCAGATCCCGTATCAGAGAGCGGCCAAGCGACTCGGCATTAGCGCTTCCCTGCTTTGGATGGCGTTAGGGCCGAGGTGGGGGAGGGCGCCATCTGCGTAAGGCTTGGTAGTGCTCCGACGGCGGAATGGAGTGCATCGAAAACTACTCTGACGCGAGGTGAGACTGGGCCGCGTTGAGGCCGATAGACGTACAAGCCCCACGGCGCAGGATCGAATTCTTCCATCACACGCTGCAGAACACCTGACTGAATGAGTGGGGCAGCCATGTAATCAGCAAGTTGGGCAAACCCCAAGCCCGCAATGACCCCTGCCATCTCCATGTCGGCATTGTCTGCAATGAAGACCGGTGCTGTCGGCGCCACCTGTACGCCTCCAGCCAGGTACCAGGGCCAGGGCCTGCCTGTATTGATGTCCACCGATGCAACCAGTGGAAACCGCGAGAGCTCGCTAGTCTCCGCTGGTGCTCCGATTCTCTCTACAAGTGCGGGGGAGCCAACGATGTGCAGTCGCATCTCTCCTGCCTTCTTCGCAATGAATCTGCTATCACGCATGAAGCCGACGCGGATTCCGACATCGATCCCTTCATCGACAGCGTCTGCAACCCGATCGCTTAAGCGAACGTCCAAGACAATTCCCGGGTGACTTTGGGTCACTGTATCCAAGGCGGCAAGAACTGCCCTGGAGCCCATGCTGTGAGGGGCACTAATTCGGACTGTGCCCACAATCTGTGAGGCCGTCGCCTTGGTTCGCGGGCGCCACAGCTTGTCTAAGCCCTCAAGCGCCGGCCGCAGCTGATGTAAGAGATCCTCCCCAAAGGCCGTGATGCGAACCTGGCGTGTGCTTCGGTGGAACAACAGCTCCCCGTAATGACTTTCAAGGGCCTGTATCGCTCGGGTGATGGCCTGAGGAGAGCTTCCCAGTCGAACAGCGGCCTCACGAAAGCTCGGCGCCTCAGCCGCGGCCCTAAACGTCTTTAGAAGATCCAGCTCGCTGTTCATCTCAAGGCCCCCATGGTCGTTGGGCTCATATTATTCCATTTCAGGGAATTATGAAATCCTATCAATTCCATATACAACAATTCTTCAGGTCTCCAGAATTCCTCCACACCCTCACCTGACCGGAGAACCTGATGAGCAAGTTCAACTACATCGAAGAGTACTACCAGGCATTCAACCGCGGTGATCGCGACGCGATGCTCTCGATGCTCACTGATGACGTTGTGCACGATCTAAATCAGGGGAGTCGCGAAGTAGGGATCGACGCATTCCGCGCGTTCCTGAGCCGCATGGATTCCTGCTACAGCGAGCAGCTTCACGACATCGTGGTGATGTACAGCAGCGATGGTGCGCGTGCCGGCGCGGAGTACGTGGTGCACGGACTCTACCACCACACGGACGAAGGTCTCCCTGCAGCGGCAGGGCAGATCTATGTTCTTCCCGGTGGCGCGTTCTTTGACATCCGTGATGGAAAGATTGCGCGCGTCACCAACTACTACAACCTGGAGGACTGGATTTCCCAGGTCCACAAGGCGCCCTGAAATGGCTACCAACGTGCGAGTAGAGGTACTGGTCGGCACCGAAATCGAGGACTGGCTCGATCGCGTCGCTCAGTTGCGGATCGAGATATTCAGTAGCTATCCCTACCTGTACGAAGGAGACATGGACTATGAGCGTCACTACCTCCGCAATTATGCGACGTCTGACGGGGGCATCGTTGTCCTGGCCAGGGATGGAAGGGACGTTGTAGGTGCATCGACTGGCCTTCCTTTGTTGAGCGCCGATGCCGCTTTCATTCGTCCCTTCCAGGAGCACGGTCCCCGGCCAGAAGAAGTCTTCTACTGCGGGGAGTCCGTACTGAGGCCGGAGTACAGAGGAGCTGGCTTGGGCCACGTCTTCTTTGATCGAAGAGAGGAGCAAGCCCGACGAAAGGGCTTCAAGTGGTCTTCTTTCGCGTCGGTGGTTCGGTCGGAGACTGATCCGCTTAGGCCACCTGGATATCGAAGCAATGAAGGCTTCTGGACTCGCCGTGGGTATGCACAACAGAGCGCGATGAAGGTCGCTCTTCCTTGGCGGCAGCATGGGGCCACGCACGAAACCGAGCAGACACTTTCACTTTGGCTCCGTTCCTTGGAGGACGTTACATGAAGATTGCAGCAGCTAAGTACGTGATCGGTCGTCCGAAGACCTTTGCCGAGTTCGCTGCGCGCCAGCGCCGAATTCTGAATGACGCACGGGAACAAGGAGTTGAGCTTGCAGTACTTCCGGAATACCTGTCGCTGGAACTGGGTTCGACTCTTCCAGAAGCTCTTCAGCTTAGCCTGAGGTCCACCCTGGAGTCGCTCCAGATCTATCAGAGCGCATGGTGTGAGCTCTATAGCACCTTGGCTGTCGAACTGGGAATGACCATCCAGGCAGGAACGTTCCTCACCGCAACATCCCATGGGATGTATCGCAACCGTGCCTGGTGGTTCACAGCTGATGGTCGCAGCGGATGGCAGGACAAGCTTCAGCTTACTGGCTTCGAGAAGCAGGCAGTTGTCATCGAGCCTGGCGATCGCATCGCGGCGTTTGAGCAGGACGGAAAGCGTGTCGGGATTGCGGTTTGCTATGACAGCGAATTTCCGCTTCCTGTTCGCCTCCAGCAGGAGGCAGGGGTGCGCTTGCTGTTGGTGCCAAGTTGCACCGACACCGACGCCGGTGCCACCCGTGTCGATGTTGGGTGCCGAGCGCGAGCGCTTGAGAATCGGATGTTCGTGGCAAAGGCGGTCACCGCTGGCGTCGCCGACTGGAGTGAAGCGCTTGATGTCAACACCGGTGAGGCAATGATCCTCTCACCGATGGACCATGGCTTCCCCAGTGACGGCGTGCTCGCAGCGACCTCCGACGATCAGGAGTGGGCGATTGCTGACATTGACTTCGCAGCGCTCGAAGCAAGCCGTGCACGAGCGCAGGTAGCCGTCGACAAGGATTGGGATGGTCAGCTCCGCTTCCATTCCGTTGAGGTCCTGAACTAACCAACGTCTAGATGCCTGGGCCATGAAGTGCTCGTGGGCGTCGCTGGCAACTCAAATACCTGGGGAATCAAAATGCATCGTATTGTCATTGTTGGTGGTGGGGCCGGAGGGCTGGAGCTGGCTACGCAGCTGGGCCGGAAGCTCGGGCGCTCAGGGCGAGCAAAAGTCACTCTTGTCGATGCTCGGATGACGCATCTGTGGAAGCCACTTCTTCACGAGGTTGCCTCAGGCGCGTTGGATGCCGCAGAAAGTGAGCTCAACTATCTCGCCCAGGCTAGCTGGAATCACTTCCAGTTTCAGTTGGGGCGGATGACGGGTTTGGATCAGAAGTCCAGAAAGATCGAGCTTGCCCCACTGTACGATGAGGAGGGCAACGTTATTGCGCCCCGTCGCTCGATCTCCTACGACACCCTGGTGATCAGCGTGGGTAGCGGAACGAACGACTTTGGAACTCCCGGTGCAGCGGATCATTGCCTGTTCCTGGACGATCCCGATGCCGCCATTGCTTTCCAGAAGCGGCTGCTGAGCGAGTACATGGGCGCGCAAGCGCGCGGCAAGTCAGAAACACTGGAGGTTGCGATCGTCGGCGCCGGCGCCACCGGTGTCGAGCTGGCGGCCGAGCTGCGTGATGCTGCAAGGCAATTTAGCGCTTATGGGCTGGACAAGATCTCTCCCGAGAATCTGAAAATCACGCTTATCGAGGCTGGTCCGCGAGTGCTGCCAGCTCTGCCAGAGCGCGTGAGCCTGCCGGTCGCCGAGCGACTTGTACATGAAGGCGTTCGTGTCATGTGTGGCTCGGCTGTGACCCTAGTGGATGAAGAGGGCCTGCAACTCGCCAATGGCATCAAGGTTGCTGCGAGGCTGAAGGTATGGGCGGCGGGCATCCGTGCTCCCGTCTTCCTTGCATCCCTCGGGAACCTAAAGACCAATCGCATCAACCAGCTCGAGGTATCTGAAACGCTGCAGACAACGCAGGATCCGAACATCTTCGCATTCGGGGATTGTGCAGCCTGCCCGAATGGACACAGCGGTACAAACGTTCCCCCCAGGGCACAGGCCGCTCATCAGCAGGCTCACTTCCTTGCGCAGGCGATTACCCGCCGTATCGAGGGACGCCCGCTGCCCAGCTTCACCTATCGAGACTATGGATCGCTGGTGTCCCTGTCGAGGGAGGGCGCCGTTGGCACGCTGATGGGTAACCTCATGGGGTCATTCAAGGTCGAGGGCTGGCTGGCCAGGATGTTCTACATCTCACTGTATCGCATGCACCAGAGGAGCCTGTTCGGTACACGCCGGGTGGTTGCGCGCATGCTGGCAGACGCATTGGGACGGAGTACGGAGCCTCGCCTCAAGTTGCATTGATGCGGGCGAGCTGAGGGGCGGAGCTGCGAGTCAACAATTCCAACGCAAGGAATTATGAAATCCAATCTGTTCCATATACAGCAATCCATCGAAGTCCAATACTTGGTCCCAACAGCTCGCCAAGAAGAATGCTGTAGGCGCATTCGACCTGATTGAAACGCGTTCTAGAGCCGGCGCCAGGGGCGGCGCGCCCGATGTACCACTGATCAAGCTCGCCCCAAAGACCGTTGTCGCACTTATCTCGTTACACCCAAGGAGAACTCACATGAAATCCCGTGCAGCCGTTGCATTCGGTCCCGGTCAACCGCTCGAGATCGTCGAAATCGATGTTGCTCCGCCGAAGAAGGGCGAAGTACTGGTGAAGATCACCAGCACTGGTGTCTGCCATACCGACGCATTCACCCTGTCGGGCAATGACCCTGAAGGCCTGTTCCCGGTGGTGCTGGGCCATGAAGGCGCCGGCATCGTTGTCGAAGTGGGCGAGGGCGTGACCAGTGTGAAGCCCGGCGATCACGTCATCCCGCTGTACACCGCAGAATGCGGTGAGTGTCTGTTCTGCAAGAGCGGCAAGACCAACCTGTGCGTTGCCGTACGCGCCACCCAGGGTAAGGGTGTGATGCCTGATGGCACCAGCCGCTTCAGCTACAACGGCCAGCCGCTGTATCACTACATGGGCTGCTCGACCTTCAGCGAGTACACCGTCGTGGCCGAAGTCTCTCTGGCCAAGATCAATCCGGAAGCGAATCCGGAGCACGTCTGCCTGCTCGGTTGCGGTGTCACCACTGGCATTGGTGCGGTGCACAACACGGCCAAGGTGCAGGAAGGTGACAGCGTGGCCGTGTTCGGCCTCGGTGGCATCGGCCTGGCGGTGATCCAGGGTGCTCGTCAGGCGAAGGCTGGTCGCATCATCGCAGTGGACACCAACCCGTCCAAGTTCGAGTTGGCCAAGCAGTTCGGCGCAACCGAATTCGTGAACCCGAAGGATTACGACCGTCCGGTTCAAGAAGTCATCGTTGAGATGACCGGCTGGGGCGTCGATCACAGCTTCGAGTGCATCGGCAACGTCAATGTGATGCGTTCGGCGCTGGAGTGTGCACACCGCGGCTGGGGCCAGAGCGTTGTCATCGGTGTGGCCGGTGCTGGTCAGGAGATCTCCACCCGTCCGTTCCAGCTCGTGACCGGTCGTCGCTGGATTGGCAGCGCCTTCGGTGGTGTGAAGGGCCGTAGCCAGCTGCCTGGCATGGTCGAAGACGCCATGCGGGGTGAGATCGATCTGGCTCCGTTCGTGACCCATACGATGGGCCTGGAAGCAATCAACGAAGCCTTCGAACTCATGCACGAAGGCAAGTCCATTCGTACTGTCATCAACTACTGATGCACCGCAGCACCGGGCAACCGGTGCTGCACTTCCAACAATAGGAGTTTAAGTCCATGCAACACCAAACTATCCATCCCTCGGTCGATTCCGGCGTCGTTGCCGGAACCGCCGGCTTCAAGGGCGGCACGCTGAAGTGCCTGTGCTCTGACAAGCCGGTTGAGATCTCCGTCGCAAGCAATGTGGCCCACAACCATGCCTGTGGTTGCACCAAGTGCTGGAAGCCGGAAGGCGCCATCTTCTCCGTGGTCGGTGTCGTTCCCCGCGATACCGTTTCGATCACGGCGAATGCCGACAAGCTGGCGATTGTCGATCCGGCTGCGACCATCCAGCGCCACGCGTGCAAGGACTGCGGTGTCCACATGTTTGGCCGCATCGAGAACAAGTCCCATGCCTTCTACGGCCTGGACTTCATTCACGTTGAACTGTCCGAACAGAAGGGCTGGGAAGAACCGCGCTTCGCCGCATTCGTGTCTTCGATCATCGAAGGCGGCGGCGCAAGGCCGGAACAGATGGACGGCGTCCGTAGCCGCCTGAAGGCTCTGTCCCTGGAGCCGTACGACGTGTTGAACCCGCCGCTCATGGATGCGCTGTCCGCGCATGCTGCACGACTCAGCGGCGTTCTCTCCTAAGCAGTGTAAATGCCGCCCCTTGCATGCAAGGGGCGGTACTTCCTGACAGTACGCCACCGGCGTATACATTTTCGCTCAGAGCCTGGAGTCTTCGACCATGTCCTTGCTTCCCCCCAACGCAATGCACGAGCGGACTCTGCAGGGCGTACAGAGCACCGGCAACGCACGGGCAATTACGAAGGCCGCGACTCTCACTGCGGTCATGATGTCCGTCGAAATTGCTGGAGGATGGGCCTTCAACTCGATGGCTCTTCTCGCAGATGGCTGGCACATGAGCTCTCACGTGCTGGTACTCCTGTTCGCACTTTCTATCGCTTGGTACGCTGAGCGGAATCAGAGCCGCCCAGAGCGCGCGGCTCGGGTGCTAGCGGTTGAGCTCATCGCGGCGAGCGTAAGCGCGATGATCATGCTTTGGATTGCCGCTTCGATGGCCTATGAATCGACGGAGCGTCTCCATGCGCCAGAGGCTGTTCAGTACTCAGAAGCGCTTGCCATCGCCGTTGCGGGTTTGATTACAAATATATTCTCAGCGCGGTGGCTACATTCTGCCTACCATCGCGAAGGTGCTGCGGTTGATCACTGCCACGTTCCGCATGAGCGCCATGCTGACGAGAAGGGGGCCGATGCGCGCAGGAGTCCCAATCTTCGTGCGGCCTATCTTCACGTCGCTACGGACACCGCTGTAACGGCACTCGCAATTACTGCACTTGTCGTGGGGATGATCTGGGACGTGACGTGGCTGGACTCAGTCACAGGCCTCATCGGAGCGTCGGTTGTCGCAGTCTGGGCCATTAGATTGCTTCGTAGCTCCATTTCGGCGTGGATAGGTCGGCGTAAGTAGCTAGTGCGGTGGTGCCTCCGTGCTCAGCACGGAGGCTAGCCCTGCGATTGGGAGCCTTCCACAAAACTCGCTGCGACCGGAGTCATTCCTGGACGCATCTGGCGAGCCCGCTGAGCGCATATGCCCCACCTCACATGATGCGGAGTTGCTGGCGGGGTGGCCATTCTCTCAGTCAGAGATCAACAAACTGACTGTGATTCTGAAACGTCCATCTTGAGCGGCTGACGTTGCTTCGCAGCGAGGTGACGTGCCCTTCAGTCTAGGTCAGTACCTGGGGCGCCGGCTGTTGCGGCACTAGGGGAGGGCCTGGACGATCTCTTGCTCAGGCGAACGTCTTGGCGAGCCCAAGAGCGCTAGATACTGCTGCAGGGATGCGCCGCCTTTGAAAGCAATTGGCGTGCGGCCGGCTGATGGCCTGGTGTATGGCTCAAACCCCTTCCTCCGGGTCTACTGCGACAGCGCATTAGATCTTCAATTGAACCTCACATTGAGTCAAATGGCAGCAAGCCCATGAAAAGACTGGCGCTTAGTCGGTTGTCTGTGATGGCGGCACTCGTGTTCCTGGCCGCTGCCCGAGCCCCGGTGGCCCAGGCGGCCGAACAATGTGGCCCGGACGCGATGCGCGATCACCCGCCGCAGATCAGCTTCCGCGTCGACAACGACCTGTTCGGTGGCCGCCACCAAGACCAGGGCTATACCAACGGCGCGCAGCTGACCCTGGTCTCGCCGAACCTGGTCGACTACACCGCCGACCCGTGCCTGCCGCGCATGGCGCGCTGGGTGAACCAGTACCTGGAAGGCCTGCACCCCGGCAGGTTCGAGCAGCAGAACATGATCTTCAGCATCGGCCAGGCCATCTTCACCCCCACCGACCCGACCCGCCGCGACCTGATCGAGGATGACCGGCCGTATGCCGGCGTGCTGCTGGCCAGCTTCGGCTTCAACGCACGCAGCGGCGACCGCCTGCAGACCACCCAGCTGGCCGTGGGCGTGGTCGGGCCCTGGGCCCAGGGCAGGCAGGTGCAGAACGCCGTGCACGACGCGCTAGGGGACGAGAAGTTCAAGGGTTGGGACAACCAGCTGCACAACGAGCCGGTGTTCATGCTGACCCACGAGCGCATGCGCCGCTGGCCGGCCGATGCCAGTGTCAATGCCGGCGGCTGGGGCTGGGATGCGATCAGTCACTATGGCGGTGCGATCGGCAACCTGGAAACCAAGGCCAACGCCGGTGGCGAAGTGCGCTTCGGCTGGAAGCTGCCCGACGACTTCGGCAGCACGCCGCTGCGCCCGGCCGGCGAGAACACCGCGCCGACCCGTGGTGGCCGCCTCAGCGGCTGGTCCTGGCACTTGTTTGCGACCACCGACGCGGCATGGGTAATCCGCGACATCACTCTGGACGGCAATACCTTCCGCAACAGCCACAGCGTGGACAAGCGCCACGTGGTCGCCCAAGGCGGCTACGGCATCGCGGTGATGCGCGGGCGCTGGAGATTCGCAATGGCGCGTTACCACAGCACCCGGGAGTTCTATGGCCAGCGCCAGTCGCCGGTGTTCGGAAGCTTCACTATTAGCCGCTCGCTATAGTAGGTGGCGACGATCGCGGGTGTTCGACCATGCAATGTCCTTGAGTGCAGTACCTCGCAGAGCGACTACAGAAGTAACGCGGGAGTGCATGATGGAGAGTACTGAATGATGCTAATCACCAAGCTCGTCGTAGTCATCGTCGCGCTTGCCGCTGGGATCAAGGTGATTGATTGCTGTGTCGTGTGGGCAGCGCGACGAAGGCTGGAGAAACTTCAGAAGCTAAAGGCGCCGGCCCCATCGAGATCTCCTTTACCCGATGCCCTGGTGGTCTACTACTCTCGCTCTGGGCACACCGCCTTAGCCTCTAGTTATCTGGCGAACCAGTTACACGCCGATCTGCGTGCTGTCGAAGCATTTGACTACTCATTGGGCTTGGCCGGGTGGGTGAATGCTATGGCTGATGGGGGTCTTGATGACGCGTGGATAAATCCCGCGTGGATGGATCTAGCTCCCTATGACGCTATCTATTTGGGAACACCCATCTGGCGTGGTTGCCCAGCGCCGCCGGCTTGGGAGTTTGTTAGGAGCAACATGTTCCCTGGGAAAAAGGTCGTACTAGTCACTACATCCAGAGGATCATGGAAGCAGTCAGCTATTGAGCTCCTTGGGCGAGAGATAGTTCGACGAGGTGCGCGATCATTCGAGCATCGGCCTTTGGCGCGCAAGCGTGCCTGGTTCAGAAGATCGGACCCAGATGATCTCAGAATTACGGATCTGATGTGACCGACCTACCATGAATGCCCCCGGCCAATGCTGCGTTTAGTCGGCACCCCTCGCCTTAGCTAGCGCTATGCCAATCGCCGCGTCGCCCCTTGCTGCACGCTCGTCAACGGCCTAGGGCCGTCCCGAGAGTTTCGTGAGGTGGTTTCATTCGCGATTGTCGAGCCGTCCGTTAGACAACGCATGCTGGAGAGCAATCGCAACCTGCGTCGCGGCGTAGACCCAATCGTTGTCTTCTTCGTACGGATCCACTTCCGAATCTTCTTTGCCACCATGGAAGAGGTTGTTGCGGACTTGCCGCATGGCTTCCACCAGCGCGACCGCATCCGATTCGGCATCCAATGGGCAGGGGCAAAAGCGGGCCACCAAGTTCCCGTTCTCTTCAATAATCATCTGCTTCATGGGGCGCTCATCGCGTTGACAGAGAAGGCGCGCACGCGCCGACTCAGGAACCTCTGACGCGAAATCGTCGCCCAACTTTCGGACGCGCTCTTGCACCTTGCGCCAAGCCACGTCGGACGTCGGTTGCCCCGTCCGGTCTTTCCGGAAGAAGTCCCCGTGCCGTCGGAGCTGGAATTCCAGTTTGCTCACGGTCTTGAGAAGGTCGTAGGCGAGATTGGCGCTTACCGGCATTTCAGCATTCTATGTGAGTAGTGTGAGGTCCGAATCGCAAACTGCCACAGCGAAGGCACAAGGACCACCAAGAAATGGCGCTACTTGAGAGCCGCCTAACACGCGGGAGGATGTCATCCTGTAGGCCGGGCGTCGCACCTCATCTAGATTCTTGACCTATAACCGCTTCGGGCTGGCAACGCAGGTCGGCAGTGACTTGGGACAACTTTGCCTAGACACCGCTAAGAATACTTGGATGGGGTTCGCGTGAAGGCCGCGCTTACGATTCGCCTCTCAGTAGTCGTCCATTGATTGCAGGTGAGTGCTGCGCTTCGACTTGGTGGCTGTCGAGTCTGGGTCGGGTTCATCTCCGTTCACCGTTACCCACTCGATGAGAGGGCCCAGGTCGGATTGGCGGCGGGCTTCCGCATACAGCTTGCTATAGGCGGCCATGGCGTATATCGGCGACAGCATGAGCTCCGCTGCCAAGGCGAAGACATCGGACTCGGGTGGCAGCGACACAGTGGTGAAGGCGCCGCTGTCGGCATCGGTGTGGCGCTCAGCCAGCGCATCCAGAAGACGCCGACGGAGTGCTTGCTGGAAGGGGCTATGGGTGGGATTAGGACACCTCAGGCCGTCTTCGACCGGAACCCAGGTGTCCAGTGACCAGGCGGGGGCGAGCACTTGCGGGGTTGCCGCGTCGTCAATCCCCTGTGCATTACCCTTCAGAGTGCCCATAGCCTGGTCAGAAAGCCGATTTCGCAACAACCAGCGGTCATCAACTGAACGCTGCCAGAGAGTCCATAGACTCCCACCGGACCGCCATTGGCCGATCTCCTCGAACAGTTCGGAGGCCAGTCCGCCTCGCGCCTCCAGCTTTGAGGCAAGGCTCCATGAGGCCGCCAGCGCGGGTGGGTTACGGAGCGGATGGGCCACGTTCGATAGGCCTAGCCATTGCGCGAGCACCGCAAAATCGGATAGACCCTCCCTGATTTCCTTAGGAACGGCTGCAACGCATTGTCCAACGGTATCGATGTGCTGCCCGCCCCGCTGGAAGGCAGCGAGGGCCGCGTACAAGGCCCACATCGGGCTGGCCATTGCTTGCTCGGTTGATGGCACCGCCACCTCCCGGCCGACTGTAAGCTGCGCTCGCGCCGCCTCCGTCGCAAGCCCGATCGGATCGAACAGCAGTGACGCACTTCCCATCCGGACCAGATGGATGGAGGCAGTCGCCAAGTCGAGCATTCGTGCGCCCTGAGTGTCCACCATCGGAGGGGTTGGCGGAGCTGAGGTACAGTCAAGGTAGATCTCGGTACGCCACCCCTTAATCACCGGGACGACCAGTCCGTCTTCATTCGACTCGTCCCAAGGGCTGGCCGTTCGCAGTGCGAGGCTGCCAGCTGTTGCTGCTAATTTGAGGTAGG
Organism: Stenotrophomonas sp. FBCC-B152; assembly: GCF_059134105.1. NCBI lineage: Bacteria > Pseudomonadati > Pseudomonadota > Gammaproteobacteria > Lysobacterales > Lysobacteraceae > Stenotrophomonas > Stenotrophomonas sp. FBCC-B152. The sequence continues at coordinate 1,693,890 of NZ_CP101442.1, forward strand.
CGTAGCCGAGCCTGTCGTCCGTACCACTGTGGATGAGGCGCTCCTCCAAGGTTGCCCCTACAAGGGAACTGAGGTGCCACTGCCGCCACGGTGGCGCGGGGTTTAGAGAGCCGTCGGGACTGAAACTGGAGTCGCGCGCGAAGACAAAGACCTCACCGATTTCGCTGAGATCGCGGCTTGGCTCCGTCGGAATCATCGAGTATTCAGCGGCATGAAGGGACTGATTTTGGTGCGTGGTTGACGTGCCGATGACGGGCGCAGCCGCGGAAAATTCGGGCCCGGGCAACCGCTGGTCGAGGGGCGCATCCGCAACAACGAACAGCGATTGCGCCGATTCGGCCCCGACGTGCACCAGGGCTTTGTAGAGTCCCGGAGCTAAGGACAGCGAGACCACTCCCGTACCGATGCTGACACGAGCGTAGCTAGCATCGAGCACCGTGATCTGCGCGTTGGGATTGTCCGTCCTCAACACCACCGGCTGCGCTGCAACCTCGTCGGTTCGCAAAGCGGGCATGTCGATAGGTGCAGCAACGGGAGGGGTGTTGCCTGCAGCTGGCAGCACCGGGTAGGGAACCTCGAAGGCGACGTCGGGTAGATTCCCTGGTGTAACGACGAGATGCAGACCCGGGGTCAGCTCCACGATGGGATGCTCGAGCTGGCGAAGCTGGCTACTGCGTAGCTGCCCATTTGGCGTCATGTCGGTGGGCGGCGCGGGTGGGTAAGGTGAGATGTCAGGATCCGGTTGCCGGTCGATGGCCGCGAATTTAGCAATGATGCGGCTCAGGTCGACGGCAACCCGGCGTGGGAGCGCGGAAGCTGGCGCCGACGCCGGGCGCTGATATATTCGAATCCGCTTCGTTGCGGGAGTCAGTGGTGGCGTGTATCCGGTTTCCTGTTCGTAGCGATCGGCCCATAGCACCTGGAAGTAGTCCGCGACGGCGCGATCCGTCACCCATCCGTCGGCGTCAGGCGGTGCGCTGCGCAGCGCGTCCAGTAGGACGCTAGTGAACAGGCCGCGAGACTGCCCGGCCGGGCCAATGTTGCGCTCAAAGGACTGACGTCCCCGCGGCGCTCCATACGCCTGGAACAATCGGACGTGTGCCGTTCGTTGCCGGTCCGGCGGGGTCCAAGTCGGCTCGAGCACCTGGCTCGCCTTGAGTACGTCCTGGCAGCAGTCCGTTACCAGGATGATTTCATCAAAGAAACCCGCGTTGGCGATTTTCGACGCATAACGCAGGACGGCGATATGCGCCGTGTCGCCGTTTTGCGCGACGGCCGAGAATAGTGCCGGGTCGTGAATCGCCGAACCGGCTGTGAACCCGTGTCCGGCGAAGAACAGATACAAGCGCTGTCCAATGCGGTCATGCCATCCGTTCGGGGTGCGCAGCCATAGATTAAGCGCCTTCTTGAGCTCCTTCTCGGTCGGGTTTGCGTCGTCCGGGGTCGCTGCCACGCCATAATCCTGCGACCGTATGACTTGGATACGTCGGGTGTCCAGGTCGCCGTACTCCGGATCGAGGAGCCATTGCCGGAACTCTTCGCCATCGTTCTCAGGTCCATGGAGGTCACTCAGGCCGGGATAACGGTTAATTGTCAGCACGATCGCGTAGTGATCATCTCGCGGCATGTCCACATCTCTCCCTGTTGCGTACACAAGGGCACCTTTGGCGTGCTCTCGAAGATGTCACCATCCGCCGAGGAGGCTCTCAACGCTGAGCAGCGTATCTTCGTCGTCGTCGAAAGCTCCGTGATCAATGCTTGTGCTGTTCAAGCCTGCTGTCTGTCCTTGGGACTTGGACCAGATCGTACGGTTCGGTGCAGCTCCGAGCCACGCGCGGACTGCACCTATTTCGGGAAACTTGCTATCTGAGTAGATGTGGTGCCAAGCGAAGAAGCGTTCCATGCCCAGCAGCGGCATGTCCGGTTCGTCGACGAGCGTTCCGTCGGAATTTGGGCGCGATTCGAGGACACCCGACACCAGATAGAGGAGGGAGCTGGGATAGATGAAGCGCTTCCAGTCCTGCCCATTGGGAAATTTAGAGTCGTCTCCGACGACCTGATCGTCCCGTTCGAATTCATCGCGCATGCCAAACAAGCGGAAGTGACGGATGCGATCGCCATGTTGGGTGATCGTGGCGGCAAAGCGCTCGTAGGTGATGGCGGGCGCCAGGAACACGACGTCGAATGCAATCTCGGCCGGCAGAAGCTCTGATGCCTTGTCAAGCCAATTGGCGATGTAGACGGCGCCAGTGCTGTGGCCGACTAGAGTGATCCTCGATAGCAGCCCTTCAGAGGCATGGGCGGCACGCAGCCGCTCCAGCAGCGCAGTTCCGGCATACAGGTCGGAGCCGTCGCCGAACGCATCGAGTGAGTCCTGCTTCATGCGGTTCCACTGGAGTGCCTTGCCCCATTCATTGAGTCCACTGCCACCAAAATGAACACCACGCAACACTTCCTCTACGACCGTTGCATACAGGCCGTGATCGCGTTGATCCGCGTACCGACGCAGAACACCCTGCAGGATGCGCTTCACCAGAAGGGAAACTTTGAACCAGACGATCAACCCGCGGCCTCCCTCGACCCCGGCGACCTGCGTTGATACCGCCTGCGAGAACGGGGTATCTCGAACGCTCGCTCCGCCCCCGATGAATGCATCGCGTGCTTCGTCTAACGCGGTTGGCAGGGTTTGCATGGCGACCACAAACTCGCTGTCGGTTTGCAAGTCGGCTTCGATCTCGGCGTCGTCGATCAGCGCACTCGCCGCACGCGCACCTGAGGGCCCCACTACAGGTTTGAAATCACGGTAGGGCACGTGATTGCGACTGGGATCGCTCCAATATGTATCAACTGCCTGGCGGACCTTCCCTGCATCGACGTTGCCCGGCGTGATGGTCCGGGCGCCGTTGCTACCTCCCAAGCGGCGGAGCGCGTACTCTAGCGCCTTGCGCACCAGATTCTTGAATACCGGCTCATCCGGCAGCTCGCGCAGGTTGTTGCGGATCGTTTCAACGAAACCCGACTCCCACACGGAAAAAACCGGATAGGCCGATTGAGAAAAGCGCCCCTCAAGTCGCTGGGCAATACCGATACCCGCGGCCTTGTCGACCAGGCCCCCGTGAAAGTAAAGCAGCAAATGACCACGCCCGTCCTTACGAAGCGCCGTGACGATAGCGTCGATATCCTCTGGCTTCGTATCGGTTCCGGCACCGATACGGCCGTTGCGACTGTGGATTTGATGCAGACTGCCCATACCTGGCCCCCTGTGACCAGAATGATGCCAACCCAGAGTGCCATGAGTTTATGAAGTGGGCAATCAGTAATCGCCTAGGTAGGGATTGGTCACCTCAATGCCGAGTAAGCGAAGGGCTAGAGTTGAATGCCCCGGACCATGCCGCAGCTGGGGCGGTAGTTTGCATTTGGCGCTCGATCGATAGGGACACGAGGGCACGGCTCATCGACCTGATCATTGAGGTACAGACGGAGAATTGGCTTTGAATGCCAATGGCGTCCATCTGATACGGTTCCTATGTAGGGTAGCTACCCAGGCAGGGGTAGCGCGGTATCCGTGCCGGGCCTCAAGTTTGGCTACGATCATGCCATCCGCTAATTCAGCTCGCCAAATAGCCACGGTTGGATCGCGGTTGGATCGTCGACGCAGAGGTGAAATTCGTTCGGCGGCTCCTTCTCTGCATCGGTGGCGCAGCGCAGTTCATGTAGTCGGTATTGGAGTAGTGCGGCACGGGTTCTTAACCTGTAGGCTGCCTTACCTCCGAAATACTCGATACGCACCATATCCTTCTGATCTGGTGTCAGATGCGGATGGGGGACGATCGACAGCTCTACCTGTGTCTGCCAGGCGGCGTCCTGGCTAGGCTCGGCCCGCTCTGGCCGAGGATCAGCCAGCTGTTTCAAGCCGCTCAGCCGATTTATAGACAGGTCCAGGAAGCGTCCGGCTTCCGCCTCGTCCTCGGCGATGACAAATGCGCGAACATGCCAGCGCCTGCCTGCCTGCACCAGCGCATGAGGGAACAGTCGTTTGGTGCGAGGTGCTGGGTTGCGCATGGACCGGTGCTCGCCAACGAGCCCCTTGCCCTCTCTGCAGGCACGATTAAGCAGTGCGAAGTGGCGTCGTTCAACGCCGCCGAGGATAAGCTGGGAGCTCTCGATAAAGCCTGTAGCTTCCTGGGGGCGCTCAAACGCAAGGTACTCTTCGATCAGCCCTTCGGTTAGGAGGGGTCTGAAGCCAGACATCGCCACGTATCCGCGCACATGGCTTCGGTACTCAAGGCCGCCTCCATTGAGTTCAGCATATTGGGTTAGCAATCGACTTACCGTGGTGATATGCAGATCAAACACTTGGCGTACTCGCTCATTGGTGACTTGCCCCTCCCAGAGGAGCAGCGTTTCGATGGCTCGAAGTGTTTCCGGACTTTTGTTTGGATTGGGGCGGGGGCGGGGCATGGGGCTGGGCCGGGGTCAGATGACACGCAGCTTAGCATTGATGCTAAGTTAGCGTTTATGATATGTTAGCGTTTATGCTAATGTGAAGTAGATAGCCCAACTTCTGTGGAGTTGCACAGTGTCCAGCTCTCTGTTTGAGGTACTGCCATCGCAACTCTTTCGCCCATTGGCCTCGGCAAATCGGGAGAACTACTGGCGGCTGCTCTTGGGTCTGTACGAAGAATTCTTCGGGCCAGAGGCTGAGGTTCCCCCGGCGACCGGCTGGGAACGGCGGCAGTTGACGCAGTTCATCGAGAACTACCTCGAACACGATGACGCTTGGCAGGCAGAAGAGGGGGTAGGCCAGCTCACTCCGCTCAACATTCGCGCCAACATGTACTTGAGCCATCTCACGGAGAATGGCTGGTTCGAAGAAGAGCAGGTGGGACTCACGCGCACTCTGTCCATGACTGCTGTGGTAAGCCGTTTCCTTGCCACCTTGCAGGTCTTCACAGAAGACACGCCGGCGATGGTGGGCGCGAAGATGCGTTCCATTGAAGACACATTACGTCGGGTGCTTGATCCTGCAAGCAATGTCTACGGTGACGACTTCGTAAACGCCGGCGACAGCGCCCATGCGCTTCTGTCCGGGATTGCCGCCATGAGTCTGAACGTGCGTACCCTGCAGCGCGAGATATTCAAGTCCGCGACCCCCGGGGCGGCTATCCGTCGGTTGTTTGAAGACTACATTTCCAAGCACGTCATGGCTGACTATGCGGACTTGGCTGGCGCCGATCACCCCCTCGCACGAAAGGCGCAGGTGTTGAGCCTAACTCAGGAAATCCATTACGGGGATCATCGGGAACGGATCATCGTGTGGTTGGCCGAGCGACGCTACAAAGGTGATAAAGGCACGGCTGAGGCTGTCTATGAGAAGGCGATCAGGCGATTGAGCAATGTCTATCGTCTGCAAGACTACTTCGATCGCTTGGGCCAGGATCAGCGCCATATCGAGCGTCGCATGCTGGCCATGATCGAGTACCAGCTTCGCGCGCCGGGCCAGCTCGAGAGACGGATCAAAAAGGCTATCGCCGGAGTCAATGCTGCGGAGAACTTCGACGCCTCCATGCCCGTTGGGCCCGGAGCATTGCTTTCCGGTGAACTCCTGTTTCAACCACGCATCGCCCGTCCGCCCATTCCCAGGACCGCGGATTCTCCGCGGCAGATGACAGCCGAGCAGGAGGCGCGGATGAACCTGCACAGGCGTGCGCGTGATGCGCGTACCGCCATGCCAACAGAGGTGAGGGTGTACTTGCAGGGTGTCATGGGAGGAGGTAGGCAGATCCGGGCGTCTCAGCTTCCCATCACCGGTATCAAGCAATTTCGAATGGTGCAGACGCTGTCCACCTACGCACAGGAAGCAATGACAGGCCTCGGAAAGAAGCACCATGAAGGAATTTCAAAGCGACTACCTGGATATCGCTTCCAAAGCGCCGGTGATGAACGAATTGCCGGGCCGTATTTGGACATGCCGGACTTCTACATCACCAAGGTGAAATGACATGGCACGCCACTGGGAAAAGGCGCTTAGCCGCGACACTATGTACGAAGAGCAGGACTACGAGCAGGCGGCCTATCGGCTAGTAACCCATCAGGTCTTGTCCGCCTCTGACCGGGCGACCCGGAAGGATTACGGCATTGTCAGCCGAAATATCAATGACTTTGAGCAGGCAGTTCGTCCCCTTGGCATCGAGCTGTTGCACGACACCAACTACCAGTACATCGTGGCGCGGCCCGTGCACGTACTGACCCAACAGCGAGCCAGCAAGGACGAAACCCTGCTGCTGTTGGTGCTCGCCGGCGTTCATCATCGCGTCCGTTTCGAGGGGCGCGAAGAGCCAAATGGCGAAACTTTCGTCGATTTGCCTGACTTGCAAGAGCACTACGAGAAGGAAACGGGCAGGGACTTTCCCTCGCCTGGGGACTTCCGCTCTTTGATGACCAAGTTCAAGCGCTGGGGGATTGCTGCCTTTGAGGACAAGGACGATGTACGGAATCAGCTCGCGAAGGTTCGCATCCATCCCGCGATCGGAGATCTGCTGCGGAAGGAATACTTGAGCCATCTGGAATCCTTCCGTAAGGAAGTGGCAGGTGAGGGGGATGCGGCTACTTTCGACGCAATGAATGAAGTCACGGAGGATGGCGATGTATCTGCTTGAGAAATTTCACTTGGTACAGTTTTTCCTATTCCGTGCCGAAACCCTGAGCTTTAGCCCTGCAACAGGCATTGTGGCGCCTAACGGATCTGGAAAATCTGCGATTCTGGATGCGATGCAGATCGTCTTGTACGGAGGGGATCAGAATCAAATCGATCTCAATGCGCAGTCAGGGGGGGTATCAGGCACTCGAGGGCGTTCAGTGCGCGAATACTGCCTCGGCTACTATCGCGGTGACGAGCATATTCGTGAGAATGCGACGTCCTATTTGACCATGGTGTTTCGCGACACTGAGGGCGAATTGCCGCCGGTTTCGGTTGGCCTGGCCCTGGGCGCGTCAGTGGGCGACCCAAAGCTGCACGTCTACGGGCGCTATGTGGTCCAAGGGGTTGCGCTCGCGTTAGATGATCATCTTGAAGCGAACGCCGAGGCGGAACTTTTGCCGTTGGCCTGGGGAACGTTCAATAAGCTGATGGAGGACGCAGTCAGTCGCGTGAATGGTAGGCTCGCAGTGCCTCCGTCGGCGGAGAAGCAGGTTGAAGCAATGTTGTTCGCCTTGCGCCCCAAAGGAGGGGGCAGCATCGACCCGAGAGCTTTTCGGCGAGCGATGAAGAATGCGCTTAATCTGCAGAAAGTTCCTGACACCAGCAGCTTTGTTCGAAATTACATTGTCGATGCCTATCCTATCGAGCTCAAGAACTTCCGCTCCCAGCTCGACAATCTGCGCTCGCTTCAAGCCAAGGTTCTGGAAACACTGGACAGGCTTGAGAACGTCAAAAGCTTGATCGCAGCCGGTCATAAGGCTACTCAGACTCGGATGCACGCAGCGACCTATAGGGCGCTGTTGGATGACTATGAGCGTGAACAACACATGGATGCTGTTGATGCGGCACAAACTACGCTGCATGAAGCGCGGGACAGGCATCAGGCAGCGCAGAATGCAGTCGACAGCGCCAAGGCGGAGCATGATCGACTCAACGGCGTGTACATCGAACTAGAGCTTCAATCAGCAGCAGATCCGGCGATCAGTGCCGCCCGTGACCTGGCCAGCGAACGAGAGAGATCACTTAGACCTATCAAAACCAACGTGGCCCAGGCCATTCGCGAGGTGGTGGCGGGCTTCGAGAAGGCCAACCGCGTGAAACCCGATCTCGGAGGCTGGCAGCATCTGGCGATGCCGTGGGTTGAGCTTCTTGATGCGGTTTCCAGTACATCCGTATCCGATGCGCTTGTGCTTGACGTTTCGCAGGCCTCGGCAGCATTGCGCGAGTCCAGCATGCGGGTTGCTCCGATCATCCAGTCGGCACGGCGTCAGCTAGACCATGACGAGCAGAGGCTGTCCAAGCTTGGAAATGAACTTAGGATCGCTAACGAGCAGATCAAACGCATCCAGGAAGGCAAAGCGGAACTCCCGCCGGCCGTCCAAGCAGTTGTGAACATACTTGGAGACAAAGGACTTCTGTGCACGCCCGTCTGCGATTTGGTTACAGTCACAGATGCCGACTGGGCACCCGTAATCGAGGGATTCCTTGGTCGTTCGCGCACTGCCCTGGTTGTCCGTAGCGGCAAGTTTGAGGATGCCTTGTCCGTTTTCAACAAGATTCCGTGGGATACAAAGCCGGATTCAGTACTGTTGGTGAACCCGGTGAAGTCGAAGGCGGATATGGGTGTGGTTCCGCCAATGGGTCTCGCGCACCTGATCGCGGGTGACAATCAAGTGGCGGTGGACTATATCCGTCTTCGACTCGGCCGGCTGGAGCGATTGGAGCGCGTCACCACGGATAGCCCAGAGGGCTTCACCCGTACTGGCGAGCAGGCTGGACGTGCTGATTTCGGCCGTCGACGCCCCTTGTCTGCAACGGAACTGGTGTTGGGACGCCAAGATGCGAGCCATCGCCTGGCGGTGCTTCGGCAGCAGCGCAGCACTTTGGGGCAGAACGCAGCCGAATGCGAGCAGGAGGCGAACCGGTCGCGCCAGTTGGTTGAAGCCCTTGAGAAGTTGGTGGGACTTGAAGGACGTATCCAGGACATTGAAAGATGGCTGAACTCGCACATTCAGGAGCAATCCGCGCTTGATGCAAAGGCGGCGATGCAAGAGATCGCAAGCGCACCTGATCTCCTTGCTCGTCAGCTGCTCATCACAGAGGCAAGGCGAGCTGCCCTGGCAGCACAGTCGAAGCTGGAAGAAAGCAGCAGAGACGTCGGAACTCATGGTGAGGCTTTCCGGCAAGCACAGAGACGGCTAGACGAGCTTGCGGATAGAACCAACGGAATCTGCTCAAAGGCGGCTCTCAGTCGCCGCAATGAATACGTGGGTGATGAGTGGTTCGAAACAAAACGCGATGAGTTTGATGGTTCCGGCCTATCGCTGCATACGATTGTGGCGAAGATTAGTGACGCTACGGTTAGAAGTGGCAATCAGCTGTCTTCCCAGGTGCAGGCCTTGGCAAGTGACATGTCTACATACGCAAACCAATTCGATCCGCAGATGGATATCGCGGTGGGCGACTTGGGTGCCATGTGCGAGACGATGGCTCAGGAGAAGCAACGGCTAGAGGAATCCGAGCTCCATCACTACCAAGTGCTTTCCGCGGAAGCTGCAGAAGCGGCAGAGCAAACGTTCAAGGTGCAGATCGCCGCCCGCCTGAGCGACCACTTCGCCAGCATGCGCAGCACGCTCAATGAGCTGAACAGTACGATGGAGCGCTTGCCGCCATTCTCGAACAACGAGAAGTATCACTTCGTCACCAATCTCAATAAAGATCATGAGTCGCTGTACAAATTCATACTGAAGGTGGCTGGTGCGGGACCGGAGGGGGATATCTTCTCTGGACAGGTGGATGCTCCTCCTGAGTTCAGGGCGATGCTTGAGGGAAAGGATGCAGAGGCCAACAGGCTTCTGGAGGACTATCGCAATTTCTTCAACTTCGAGATTGACGTTCGCAGCAATGGTGTGACGGTGACCGACTTCTCAAAGCGCATGGACAAGGGTTCCGGGGGCGAGCACCGCGCGCCTCTTTTCATCGTTGCTGCAGCGTCGATGGCGCGCGCATTGGGAAAGTTGCGCGGTGATCAAGGCGGCATGTCGCTGATAATTTTCGATGAGTTGGGTGACAAGATTGACTCAGTGAATACCCGTGCCGTCTTTGAGTACCTGAAGGCATTGGGCCTTCAGCCCATCGTCGCGGCACCGGACGATGCCTTGGGTAAGATCAACGAATCGGTGGATACCTACATCGAGATGTACCGTGACGACGATCTTATCTCCATCAAACACGTACGCATTGATGACGATGGTCATGTAATTCTGGATTCCGATAACTGGCGCAAGCATCCCGAGCTTTTCGAGGAGGAGCTCAAGCGTGTTGAAGCAAGTCGAATGCCCCATGGGGAAGGGGTCGTTGCATGACTATAGCCCGGGCCTTCCTTACGTCAATTTTCAATCGCTCCCAGAATGCAGTGAGTCGTGGCAAGGATGAGCGAATAGCTCTCAGGCTGACGGAGTCATCATGCCCAGAGTTCTTCAGCCTGCGCAGCATCGAGGATGCAAGAGCGTTTCGTTCCGAACTTGAACTGGCTGAGCGCTCTGGAGCCATCGAAATCAAGGCCAAGGTGATGGTGCAGCCGCCTCTAGATGTTGCGGGCGTTGCCGTACTGAACCTCGCAAAGCTGGCGAACTTCTTGGGCGCACGACTTCGTCGTGATTCCGTATCAGAGGCCCGTTCCATGCTGGACACTCACACCGGCCTTTTCCCCGTACTGACCGAGGTCATTGAGCGCTGGTCGCTGGGCCATAAGGTTCGCGGGCAAGAGGCTACCGATGCTTCTGTAGCGCAAATACTGGATGCAATCAGACTCATTTCAGCAAGGCGAGGTGTCGTCAGGGACGAACTGTTGCGCCGGGTTTCGGCCATGATGTTTGGTGACAGCAAGCGAGTGGAGGGCATCGTGAAATGGATCGATTTGCTTTGGTTCAACTCTATTGCACCATCTGGACTTGATAGTAGCGAGGTCTTCTCGGCCATAGGCCTGCACAAGGAACCATTGCCCGTACTGATCTCAGGTCCGCTTACGGTTGTTACGTCGACTACGGTGGTGGGAGTGGTTCATCCATATCTCGGCTTCGCTCCTGCCCACATCACTGGATTCGTGCCGAATCCAGCCGTGTTGAGTTGGCGTGTTCTCACCATAGAGAATCGACAGACATTCCATGAGTTTGCTGAAGCTGCATCTGATCAAGTCGGCCTCGTGCTGCTCTATACCGGTGGTATGCCGTCCCCATCCTGGAGACAGGTCTACATGCTGATCTTGAAATCACTTCCTTGCCAGACAACTCAGGCGTTTCATTTCGGCGACTTGGATGAGGGGGGGATGAGAATTGGCGCCGTCATCGCAGGATCTGCCGCCGAGGCGGGGTTCACCCTGAAGCCGTGGTTGATGGATCCCAGGGAGCTCATTGGTCTCGGTTACGCTCTCAAGCCAACGGCTGAATCGGTGTCTAGCGCAATATCTCGAACTTGTCGATCCATCGGGTGGAATGACTTGGCCATTCATGTGGAAACGCATCCGGGGACGCTGGAGCAGGAGGTTCTCCTTCCACAGTTTCCAGGCTCCTAGAATTCTGGGCAGTCTGACCTAGGCGACAAATTGCTTTGCGCCGTCTTTAATGCCTTGATGCGCGTGCCCCGATCATTGCGGGAAGGGAATCATGAGATTTTTTGAACTTGATGCTGTAGATATCACAGCGCTCAGTGCTGGCGATCTGCGTGAATTGGTTGCCCGTCTTTGCGAAGCGGAGGTAATCCAGCAGGGGCGTCGGCCGAAGAGCGTTATGTGGGGAGGTGCGCAGGAGGCACCTGATGGCGGTTTGGATGTCCGTATTGAGGCTATGGACTTGCCGTCCAACGACGGCTTTGTTCCTCGTGGGATCTGCGGTTTCCAGGTCAAGAAGCATGCTATGGGTGCGGCGGCATGCAGGGACGAGATGTTGGAGGGTGGCACCCCAAAGCTCGTACTTGCAGATCTTGCCGATCGAAATGGTGCCTACATTATCGTTAGTGGCAAGGACGATTGTTCAGACAGCATGTTGGCGAGTCGAGTGCGGGCGATGGAGGCGGTCGCGGAGACCCTTCCTGGAAAAGCGTCTCTGCGCGTTGACTTTTATGGTCGAGATCGATTGGCGACTTGGCTACGGCGGCATCCAAGCGTTGCGCTGTGGGTTCGTGCGCGCCTCGGCCGCCCCTTGTCCGGCTGGAGGCCTTTCGGGAGGTGGGCAGCTACTCCCCCAGCCCAGAACGACGCATTCCTTGTTGATGACCACCCCTGCGTGATTGACGCGAACTCGAGCGCAAAGACTCCTATGCCTGTTTCTGAGGGTATACATCTAGCTCGAGAACGGTTGCGCCGCCGCGGTAGTGCGGTGCGCATCACCGGCCTCTCCGGAGTGGGGAAGACGCGATTCGCGCAGGCCCTGTTTGAGGCGAACGTTGGTGAGGAGGCCTTGTCACCAGCTAGCGCAATCTACGCCGACCTGGGTGAGAACTTGACACCGACGGCATCCGAGCTAGTTTCATACATCGTTGCTAACGATCATGCGGTTCAATTGGTGCTGGACAACTGCCCGCCAGACGTGCATCGGCAGTTGCAGAAGCAGGTCTCCGCAAGTAGCGCGATGCTCAGCCTTCTGACAATCGAGTACGACATCTCGGACGATCGTCCTGAGGAAACCGAAGTGATCCACCTCGAGCCGTGCAGCGAGGAGACGGTCTCGATGCTGATCCAGCGGCGGCACCCAGACATCGGGAAGTTGAACGCGGGCAAAATCGCCGAATTTTCCGGCGGCAATTCGCGCATCGCGATCGCGCTGGCCAGCCGGGTAGATGCAGATGAGACGTTGACAAACTTCTCCGACGAGGACCTTTTCCATAGGTTGTTCAGTCAACGAAAAGGAGCGTCCAATGAACTTCTGGAATGCGCTGAAGCGCTATCGCTCGTCTATTCCTTCAATGTCTCCTCGTCCGAGTTCAATGATGAGCTTGGCGTCCTAAGTGCCATCGTTGGCCTCGATCGTCGTGGTCTGCATCGGGCTCAGGCTGAGTTGATGCGTCGTCAGCTCGCGCAGAGTCGTGGTGAGTGGAGAGCAGTTCTTCCTCATGCACTTGCCAATCGTTTGGCGAAGCGTGCGCTGGAGAACATCCCTGTCGATGCAATCAATGCCGAGCTGCTAAAGCCAGAGAACCTCCGACTTTTCGTCTCATGTGCGCATCGACTGGGATACCTGCACGATTTCGAGCCTGCGGTTCGGATGGCAAATAGTTGGGTGAGCCCCGGCGGACCGCTGCATGATATTGGATCGTGTAACGAAGGCACGCTGTCTGCATTGCTATACATAGCGCCGGTATTCCCGGAGACCGTGCTGCAGCTGATCGAGAACGCCGCAACCAAGCCAGGCTTTGCCTCGCGCGAGAACCGAAACTTCAGGTTGTTCGTGCGCCTGCTGCACCAGCTAGCTTACGACGACGATAAGTTTGATCGTGCTGCGACGGTCATGCTGAAGTTCTCCGAGGGCGAGAAGTCAGGTGAGAACAGGGACAGCATAGTTGGACAGATGCGGCATCTGTTCTCGTTGCACCTGTCAGGTACGCTGGCGCGACCAGAACGGCGGTGTGCGTTTGTCAGCAAGCTACTCGAGTCGGGCACCGAGAGGCATCGCGAGATCGCAGCCGAGCTGTTCCATGCTGCGTTCGAAGCGACGCACTGGACGTCTTTCTCTGCGTTCGACTTCGGTGCACGTAGACGTGATGCTGGCTGGCAGCCGCGAACGCGTGCCGAAGAGCTCGAGTGGTATATCGGCTTCTTGAACTTGCTGCGACCGGTGCTGACATGTGATGACTTGACTCTTCGCGACTGGGCGCGCTCACTTCTGGCAGGTCATTTCCGGGAACTATGGACGTTTGCGGGCTGTTTTGATGATCTCGAGGAGATAGTCAGAAGTCATGCTTCGAAAGGGGAATGGCCGCAGATGTGGGTCTCGGTAAAGAAGACGCTTGGCTTCGATGGCGACTCAGCTCATCCTGATCTACTGGCTCGGCTGGAGTCACTTTCGCGCGTTGCGGCACCATCCGACCTCTATTCTGAGATCGAGGCCTATGTGCTGTCCAATACTTGGGATCACATCGAGAGTAGGGGGGGGCAAGTAGCCTTCAGTGACGAGATGATCAAAGAGAAGGTCATCTCTCTTGGTGAGATGGCCGCAGCAGAGCTAGGTTGCTTAGAGCGATTGGGTCCAGGGCTTTGGTCGGGCGAGTTCGATGCACTGCATCCTTTCGGCATTGGGCTGGCGCAAGGCAGCGTCGACCTAATTGCCACTTATGAGCGTCTTTTGAGCCTGGTGCAACTGCAGGCGCCTGCGAAGCTCAATCCACAGGTGCTTCAAGGCTATATCAGCGCTGCAAACGATATCGACCCCCGCTTGGCCATGGTGATGTTGGAGCGGGTGCTAGATCATCCCTTGTTGCGGACCTTCTTCATCTACCTGCTCAGCGCCATCAAGATTGGCCCATGGGGGTTCAATATGCTGATTGAGTTGGCTCGAGGGGAAGAGTTCGAAGCGTGGCGGTTTGGACAGCTTGCCTATGGCCGCATGCACGAGTCCCTTACCGACAGCGAGCTCGCGGAACTGTTCACCATATTGAACCAGCGCCATGATGGCTTCTACACCACGCTTAGTGTGCTAGAAATGCGATTCTTCGCGGGGAGGGGCGGAAACTACGTGCCGAGTGAAGATCTCCTTTCGACAGGGCGCGACGCCATTCGCGCTCTACTCGGGGGGAAGCGCGGACAGACTGAATTGAATCGCATCCGAGGGACCAAGCGGATCGCCCAGCAGTGCCTATCTGAGTCTGCTCCAGAACAGGAAGTCGAGGAGATCGTGAGGTTGCTTTGCGAAGGGTTGGATGATCTTAGAATTCGCAGCTCTGATTTCGAAGTCCTCATGACAACGCTATTCCGCAACTTCCCGGAGATTGTCCTTGGAGAGATCTTCACGGGCGACGATAGGGAGCGTCGTTTGATTGATCGCGTTTTCAAGTGTCGTTTCGGAGGTGCTTCGCCGTCACTCAATAGTATGCCGGTGGATCGGTTGATTACCTGGTGTCGAGGTGATCAAGATCGGATCGTGGGTGTTGCCGCAGCGACCTGCGCCTACTCAACTGTAGAGGCAACCGATATACCACTAGAACATCCCAAACGCGTTGTCCTCAGTGCGTCCATCAAAGGCTTGCTGGAAGCCGCAGTGGACAAGCAATGCATCGTCGATGTGATGTTTGCCGGAATCCAGCCCATGAGTTGGTCTAGCTCGTTGGCTGACATCATAGAAATTCGGGCCAAAGCTTTTGCTGAGCTGCTGGAGCATCCATTGGCCGAAGTTAGGAATCTTGTGGCGGAGAGGCTTGAACGGATCGAGCTCACAGTGCGAAGAGAGCGACAGAGGGAGGCGGAAGATCACAGTCGACGGGAACAGCGCTTTGAATGATGCGTATGGGTGAGATGGAGCCGGCTAGTCATCTTGGTGTTGCGCCCCGCATAGATACTCGGTCCTGTTGGCTCATTGTGAATTCGATGTACATAGATGAAAGGACCCTGTGCACACTGATTGGTTCTACGCGGGCACAATCAGCTGTGGCCGAACAGCAACAGGGCGGCAACTCAGGCGGGACTGTCACTCAAGCAGCTTGGGACCCAGTAAGTCCTTGGTAGCAGGTCGCCGAAGAACCGCCGGATGAACGCTGTTCTTCGGCGTATCCCTGTGGTGACAGACGGCGCTTTGCGTGGTCCAGCCGATATGGGGCCAGCTGGCATCGCCAGGTGAGCCGCTCCAGGTTGTGACGCCTAACATGGCCCAGTCGGATCTGCTGGGCCGTGGGCGTATGCAGGCCGGCTACCTCAACGGGCAGCGGGGCAGCGTGGGTGCAGGCTGCGCTCAAAGATCTAGGAGAGATCTGGACCAATGGTGTCACTTCGACTAGCGCCAAGATTCGACTCTGCCTCTTTTCCAGGCTCCGCGCGAATCCTGGGAGTGACCGGCTAGAAGATATTGAAGTCTCTCCCGATTTATCCGATGCGCCCAGGAAGGATGGGCTTTAGGTTCAGCCTTGGCTCCAACAGCGATGGACCGAAGCAGGCTCAAGGCCAAACATGGATTCGGGGTGTCTATCGTGGTAGGGCAATGGCTGCTTCCGACGCATAGCGGTCGTTCCAGTTCTTACGCCAGAAGGGCTGCGTCAGCGATAACAGCCTGTAGTTTAGCGTCTAGGATCGAAGCGGAGTATGGATGGCCTTAGACCGAGTATCCGCCCTTCGCCGTTCTTAGGAGAGTTTGCCCGCAATTACTCGGCTGCTCTATATGCCTGCTTGCGAACACATTAACGGCTAAGGACTCTTTCCCATAAGCGGCGGTGAGTTGTTCCAGGCCAGCCGGCGTCACAACGAGGTAGCAACCCTCGCCCCACAGAGAATCCGCATCGATTCCAACCGGGCCAGCGTCACGCCACCAGTGAAGCTCTGCGACCACCGTTCCGCTCGCATCGAAGAATACGCTCGGTGTCTCGTCATGAGCGCGCCAGCGAAGCCCCTCAACCCAGTTTGGGCATAATGCAAACGGATTGGCCGCTGTGTCAAAGCCCATGTCCACGGAGCAGACAACTCGCCTTACCAGCGTTGGTGCCAGATCATTGTCGAGTGGGACGTACTGGCCTAGCCAAACAGCGATGGGCAGCTTGGCGTAACAATCGTCGAACTCTTCACTATCAGTCTCTGCCCAAGGTGCTCTAAAGCGGTAGAAGCGGTGCTCTGACAGTCGTGCCTTGTGGATATGGAAGCGAGACACCTCGGCCACGACTTGGCCGTCGCAGTGCGCCAGGAAAGGGGCAACATCGCCGTCAACCTCGTCAATCCACTTCTGCTCTCGCTCGGACCAACCGGCACTTCGGTCAATCAGCGGCCTTCGAATCCACTCGGGACGAACTCGCGGGAGCATCAATGGCCGAGGCGGAAGCGGGTAGCCCAATCTCTCCAACAGCATCGGACTGTCCCGGCTCTCCAACTTGCCGGCCAGGCGCAGCTCCCCTGCGACGTGGCGAAGGGCAGCAATGGCGATGTAGGCGTGTGGCTTCATGTAAGTGATCTGCATATCAAGGACACGAAGCTGAGCCTCAAGCTCTTTGACACCAGAGGGCCCGAAGGCCTCAAGTCCACCCCAATCCTGGATGAACATCGCCGCGCGACGGCGAACTGTCATCTCCTCGATGTCTGCCGCCTTTGCAATGTGACGTGCCGTCGAGCGCAACATACGAGTCCAGCCAAGCGGCGATTCGACGCGCATTGCACCAGTTCTCTCGTCCGTGAATGCCTGGTCGCTCTCTGGCAGGTCACTGAATTCGAGGAGATAGAAGAGCGGCAGTGGCGTCGCGTCAAAAGAGACAGCCAGCCCCCACCGATGCGACAAGAGCGTGGCTGACTCGGCTACTGCAATGTCACGGTGACTGACCATTGCAGCTACGGCGCGGCCCAATACGGGCTCGAGGTTCGCGCTGTCGGCAGCGAGCAGCGTTCCGAGTGCCTGCAAGGGGGCGTCCAAGTCACCGTCCATAAGTCGCCGGATAAGGGATGTGAACAAAGATTGACCCTGTCCGACTTGCCTTGCCAAGCTCAGGGCGCAATTGCGCGCGTGCCGCTGAACCTCTGCAATGGGAAGTCGATAGGCAAAGTGCAGCAACTCCTCCAAAAGGTCCGTGTCGCTGAGTGGTAGCTCGCTCGACTGGAAGGGTCGCCCCAACTGGAACTCGCGAGTGCAGGTCATCTGCTCCTCAATCAGCGACCAGATAGCCGGCCAATCTGGCGTCAAGCTGATGACCGGCAGTATCGAATCCAGCTCTGTGAGCAGTGCCTGGGTATTCTCCTGGCCCGTTGTCACTGAATCGACTATGTTCTCGAAGGCCGCAGGGCATGTGGATGATCCGTGCAGAAGCTTCTTCGCCTTAAAGTAGAAGAACTTGCCGCCACCCATCCCTTGGCTCCAGGAACTCCAGGGGTCGTTGCTTGTCTCGTAGCCTTGCATAAGCTTCTTGGCGTAATCGACCTCATCGGCTGCAGCAAACCGCTTCACCATCAGGAAACGGCAGCGTGCGTTGTCCTGCAATACCTGCCAGCGCTCAAAGACCCTTCGCGCCAGATGAATCGGAGCTGTGTCTGCCAGCTCTTCGAAACGGTCCGGGGCGTTGTGGTTCAGCTCGTCGCTATCTGCTTCAAACGCGAGTTCAAGATCCGCGAGAGTAGCTTCCGAGGCGTACTTGTTAGACGTATACGAGTGTCGAGGCTCCGGCGCTTCTGGCGTCCACCGGGCGATGGCGGCTTCGAGCTCAGGCGACGAGAATCCATGCTTTCCGGAAGCCTTGTGAATGCGCTGGAGCAGCGTGATTCTCTCGTGCGCTCTGCTGGCTACCTCGACCGCCCCAAGCAGCATCAGAGCGAGCGGTTCAATCTGGTCAGGGCCGGCTGCGTCCGCGGAGGCGTCGATGAAGTCACCAACATGGGACGGATCCCGGTAGTGCGGTTCCATATAGAATGGCAGGCAGAGACCGCACCAGACGGTCGCGCATGCCAAGACGAGTTCAGGGTTTCGCCTGACCATCCCCGTCATGAGCAGGTCGACACGATTCGGCCAGCCGATTAGATGCCAATCCGCCAGTGTCTTTGACACCTCGAAGCCGAAGCGAGGTCCAACCTGCATCGCTTCCTTAATCAGTGCCATGGTAAGGCGACGCGCGGCCGACGACCCTTCCGTTTTGGTCATGCCACCGACCTGACGCATCAGGTCTGAGACCCGCTTGACACGGTTTTCCGGGTCAGCCGCGTTCGCGAGAGCTAGAGTGTTTCGCCAGATCGCGTACTGCGGGTCTTTCTTGGGAGCCAAGGCATAGCCAAGGCATTGCTCAGGAACCGTCGCCAGCAACTGATTCGCCCGCTCTAACTCCCCGACCGCAGCCAACCCGATGGCTAGATTCGCTAGCCCGTCGATCTGCTCGCTTGGTGTACTTTCTTTAAGCTCCGCCACGAGGGCATTAAGCCGATCCGCCGCCGCCGCACGATCACCGTCAACGCGATATGCATCGACAGCCAATCTGCGTCGCAGGTAAGCAGTTCCCTTCGACGCCGATGAAGCGATGGCTGAGTCAACCTCCCGAAGTACCGCGCGATACTCAGTCTCACCGCGCTCGGCGCCGAGCCTCAGCAGCGCTTGCACGAGCGTGGGGATCGCTTTCAAAGACTGCTGGATACGGTATGACTCGCTGCCGCCTTCTGATGCGAGACGTAGGACATACCCAAGGGACGTGCGGGCTATGCCTTGGATGCCGCCTGCCGATAAGGACCCGTTGACGCCGGCAGCGCGAGCTAGAAGCACACCTATCGTCGAAGCGTGCTGTTGGAGTGGATGAAGGAAGGTGTGCTTCGACGGTGTCACGCTTGGCAGTGGCCTCTTGAGCAGCGTGCAAAGCCTCGCGTGATGCATCACTGCGCCGACCAGATTGCCCAGCCCAGCCAGGTCCGTCTTGTCGTCGCACATGGAGATCATCGGTGCGACCAGCTTGTCGAACAGGGCCTCGGCTAGGTCACGACGGCCAGCTTCGAATGCGATCAGCGCCATCCGTTGACGGTAGCCGTTTGGTACCTCCCCGAACCGGGGAAGAGCGACGGCACTATCAAACAGCGCAAGCGCTTGCCCAACGTCGCCACGTCGACTGGCCGCAAGCCCTGCGTGAACCATCACCGACGGCTTATCTTCGTTGGCTACTCCGAGCTTGCTACATAGTTCTTGAGGATCGGAGCCAACCTTCTGACCTAGCATCGCCTTTGCGGCTTCCCTCCTAAGATGCAGCCGCAGCGCTACGGCAGATTGCGGATCCACCGTTTCCGGCTCCCTTAGACCCTCTGCGGCGAGATGATCAATCGCTATCTGGATCTGCTCGGTGTCTCGGAAGTGGACGGCGCGCATTGCCCATCTTTCGAATTCCTTGATGTTGTGCTGGTGCCCGTAGTTTCTGAACTTGGGCGTATGGAGCTGCGATAGTGGTTCGAGGCTTTCAAACAGCTCCTTCGCGCGGTCGAAGTCGCCTCGCGCTAGTAGGGCGTCGACGACCTCGTAGCCCTGGCTGGGGAAGTCCTGCACGAGGGAGACAGCTGCTTCAATGTTCCCCACCGCCAGCATAGCCAGCGGGAGTTGGTTGGCGTACTCAAGGGCTGATTTGCGCCGATCCACTTCGTCACGACACAGCAGCAGTCGTGTAAAGGCGGTCGCGTCGTGCGTTTCACGCACTGCCAGCAGGGCGAGGCGGATGTCGGCGTGAATCTCGGCGATAGAACGCCCGTCAGCCAGCTGCTGCCTGAAGCGAGCGGGCATCGCCAATGCCAGTACATCGGCACCGTCGCCGGCACGCGCGCGGTAGCGCAGCTCAAGCCAGTACTGTGCCGATTCAGGTGGCGCGCTCTTCGCCAACTGGGCAAGGTTGCGGTATACGCGCTGCGAGTATTCAGCGTCGACGCTCCCGAGGCGGGTTCGCGGTTGAGCGATGACGAACAGCCTAAAGCTGTTGTGGAAGACGCTCCATCCCCGGGATGAACTGCGGAGCAGGTGCTGCGCAATGACCAGGGCGCGTTCAATCGAGGACTCCTTGACCATCGTGGCCAGCAGTCGCAGGTCCATGGGTGCCTCAGCCCGAGCGATGAAGCCCAGCACATCCATGGCATCGACATCGTTTGCGATCTCGCGCCAAGCAGCTGAATATACAGTCTCAATATCGCCGTCGAACGGCATCCCGCCGCTAAGAAGGTGCTTGCGACCAGCTTCGTCAGCGTGCAGCAGTGCCTGAATCAAGTAGCGCGTTGCCAGCGGGTGGCCATGCGTGAGATTGCTGAGATCCAATCTTGGAATCTCGGCAGGCAAGCCTAGCGCATCCGCCATCCAGGTGAGTTCCTCGCGACCGAGAGGCCCCATGAGAACCTGTCGCTCGCTCTTCTCCGCTTGCGCTCTTACGGCGGGCTTCAGATTAGCGAGATCCAACCGTTGCGTGCCGAGCACGAACACGACCCCATTTGGGATTGCCGCGGGAAGAGGCAGCTCTCCCAGAAACGAATTGGTCGGCCGTTCTTCGCGTGGCACATGGTCTAGCCCGTCGACAACGATGATTGTACGGATCCCTTCGCGAGTGAAGCGCTCACCAGCCTGCCGTAGCAGGACGCCGAACTGTTCGCGGCGCTCAGATAGCGAGTCATCGCGAAGACGAAGCCCAACTAAACCGCTGTTCCGCAGCTGCGTACCTACGTCGGTCAGGAAGTTGTCGGCCTCCCCACGACCCACGCCTTGAGCCGCGCCCGGCACGTACGCTAAGTAACGAACGAGCCGGACACTTGCTTCAGTGGCCAGCGCAACCTGCAGGAGAGTGGATTTTCCGGAGCCAGGTGGTCCTATGAGTGAGACGTAGCCGTGATTGGAGGCATGAAGCGCTGCTAGTAGCTTGACCTCAGTGTCCCGATTGCGCTGGACATAGGCGCCGACCGGGAACCGATGGATGAGCAAAGTCTTGGCGGGATCGCGCCATCCAAGCTCATGAAGCAGCTCGTCACGCGTCCACCTGTCCTTGTCGCGTTCATCGGCGACTAGCTTGGGCAGCACGCTGGCAATCTCGCATGCCTGTCTCGCCTGCTCCGCATTCAGCTTGTGCGACTGGATGAAGTTCGCTGCAGCTCCGCACACCACGCGCAGGGCATGCATGAACTGTTCGAAGTCGTCATCATTTAAGCCGGCTTCGCGGCGCAGGTGGTCGATCAGTCGGCTCCATCCTCGCGCGGACCAATCCGACAGCGACCGATTTGGATGCTGTTGGAACTCCTCGAGAAATGCAGCGCTGTGCCGTAGCCTGCCGTCGCCTGGCTTGTCGGTAACCGATGGAAAGTCGTTGACGACCAAGTGAATCTCGACGCGACTTCCTGGGTTGTCCTTGGACAGGCACTGCCAAGCTTGAACTAGGGGCTTCAAGAGACCATTGGCACCAGTAAACAGCGTCTCAACAGTGAAAGTGCCTGGGAACTTGGACGTCTTGAACTGGTGACCGACCACCAATCCATCGAATCCTAGTACCAGGTCGTCCGCAATGCCCGCGTTGCGGTCAGCGACGCCAATCCAAAGCAGCTCGTCGCGCTCAAGCGCGGCATAGATGGCAGCGCCCGCGCGCTCGTACTGGCCGACGTATCCACGAAGCGCTCGGCGTTCGCCCTCCGCCGGTGCCGTTGCGGGAGCTGTAGCAGCGGATGGCTGCGAATTTTTGGGCGCTTTCGAGGCCATAAATATGGATTGGGTAGTGGGTGCGAACCTGAGAAAAGGGAGCCGCTCCAGCATAACCCGGGGGCGTCGAGCACCAGCGGGTATGCCGTCGCCGCATCGAGCGGCATTGTGAATCGAAGTATATCCGTCGTCGATCACATCGGTCACTCGCACGGACGCGAGAACGGCTGTTCAGCCCATGGCTGACATTTGTCCGTAGGAGCTGATCGGACGCATGTGGCCGCAGGCGGACATCAACGGAACAAAGGGGGGGGCAGGGGGAATTATCGGGGGTGAAGCATGGCAGCTGTCGGCCCGAAACGGAGGCTCGACTTACACCTTCCAGACTTTGCTAATCACGGGCACATCAGCTTTATCGAGTCTAGGGAGATAGGCAATCAGTTTGTAGCCGCCAGGTCGAAAGTGGTCGAGACGAAGCTCCGCTTCTGCTTGCAATCTGGTGCCGTCCGGACCTTCGACCATGACCGCATAAACGGGATTCTTCTTGCCATGCGAGAGCGGCAAATCGGACGGCAGGGTCGAGTGGCCATTGCCTTTCGCACCGCCAAGCATCGCAGGATCTTTGGTGTAGCCGCGCGCGATTTACTGGAGACGGCCGACTCAAGCATCGGGCACAGATCACCCGATCTCCGTGACGTGAGGGCCGACTGCGACGGGAGATCATCAGAGACCGACAGTGATAGATCGCAGCGAAGCCGCGACGATCAAAGGATACTTCTACTAGTTTGACCGCACGATTGCCTAGGACTCAGCGCTCGTCGTGTCTCCATACCGCCCTATGGAGGGTCGGCAGGGATTCGTGTAAAAAACAGCTAAAAGCGAGTTAAGTCATTGGCATGGTTAAAGTTTCCAGCGACGACTGTGCCACTGCAAGCCCCGGGTTGCTATGCTGCTCCCAGAGCCGACGCCTAGAGTGAGGCATGGAGCGCGACCGCTATCCCCCTCTCGCTGCTGAGTGCGAGCATTGGCTGCGCACCGAGGTCGCCGTGGCCTACGACGCACTCAAAGCCGATCCCACGCGGGGTTTGGCCATCGATGACGTGCGAGCCAACCTCGTCAAAGCTCGTCGCGATCGCGAAGCTGCGGCGTCCTCGTGCGGCGGCAATGGTTGGTGCAACTACTGTGGGAGCGACGTGAGTCGCGATGAGGCATTACCGGTAAAGCTTCATCACGACTCACGTCGCTCCCACAAAAGCAGGGTGGCCGCTGCGTACGAAGCGACGCCCCTTCTACGTCCCCTGCACACCCTTCCAGAACGCAACATGCCCGCGAATCTGTTTGGCGGCGTCCTTCGGCTCCGGGTAGTACCAGGCCGCATTGGCGTTGACCGCATCTCCGACCACCACGTCGTAGTAGTGCGCCGTGCCTTTCCACGGACATACCGTAGTGTGGCTGGATTCGCGGAAGTATTCGCGCGGGAGCGACGCCAAGGGGAAATAGTGGTTGTTTTCGACTACGACCGTAGCGTCGCTGCTGGCCAGGGTGGTGTCGTTCCAGATGGCTTGTTTCATTGGGGGAACCTGCAGTGAGGGTGCCGGCCAGTATGCGCGTCGACAAAAAGAAACGGACATACAGCCTCTTCCGACCTGCTGATCCTGTGAGAGCGACGTCAGTCGCGATGAAGCTTTACCGGTAATGCCTCATCGCGACTGACGTCGCTCCCACAGGAAAATCTGACTGCAGGCAGGTTTGTGAAGCTAGTGATTGCCCGCACTCAGCCACCGGGCTTCAAAACCACCTTGGTCCAGCCGTCTTCGCGCGCATCGAAACGTTTGTAACCCTCGGGCGCCTGCGCCAGTGGCAACTCATGCGAGATCAGGAATGAAGGCTTGGCCTTGCCTGCCTGGATCAGGTTGCAGAGTTGGCGGTTGTACGCCTTGACGTTGGCCTGGCCGGTGCGGATCTGCTGGCCCTTGAACCAGAACTCACCGAAGTTGAAAGCCAGGTGGCCTTGCTTGGCCAGCTTGTCCTCGGCACCCGGGTCCTCGGGAATGAACACGCCCACGACGCCTATCCCGCCGGTCGGCTTCACCGTCTTGACCAGGTTGTTCATGGTCAGGTTGGGCACTTCATGGCCCTTGCAGTTGAAACATTGATAACCGACGCATTCGCAGCCGCGATCGGCGCCGTTGCCTTCTGTGAGTTCGAGCACCTGCTCGACGCCGCTGCCTTCCACGTCGTGGATCGCGATTGCACCGATTTTTTCGGCCAGTGCCAGGCGGTCCTTCTGCATGTCGACCACCATGACCTTGCTGGCGCCCTTGATCATCGCCGAATACGCCGCCATCAGTCCCACTGGCCCGGCGCCGTAGATCACCACCGTTTCGCCAGGCTGCACGCCGGCCAGTTCGGTGGCGTGATAACCGGTGGGAAAGATATCGGAAAGCATCACGTAGTCGTTCTCCTTCTCCTGCGCATCCGGCGGCAACACCAGGCAGTTGAAGTCGGCATACGGCACGCGCAGATACTCGGCCTGGCCACCTTCGTACGGTCCCATGCCGGCGAATCCGTAGGCGCCGCCGGCGTTGCCCGGGTTCACCGTCAGGCAATACCCAGTCTTGCCGCGTTCGCAGTTGGCGCAGAAACCACAGCCGATGTTGAAGGGCAGGCACACGCGGTCGCCGACCTTGACCCGATCCACCGCATCGCCGACTTCGATCACCTCGCCCAGGTTCTCGTGGCCGAGGATGCGCCCGGCCTGCATGTCGGTGCGACCTTCGTACATGTGCAGATCGGAGCCGCAGATATTGGTGGTGGTGATGCGCACCAGGGCATCGGTGGATTTTTCGACTTTCGCATCGGGGACATCGACCACGCTGACATCTCGCGGGCCGTTATAGACGAGGGCTTTCATGGGGAATTCCTTGAGCGAGAGTGACGCCGGGTGCCGACGCGCTGTCGCAGCGTTGTTGTTGTGCGGTAAGGGTGTTGAAGCGAGCTTAGCGATCGGCGCGTATGCATCGCGGCAAGACGATGTGATCCGTGGGTGAAACCGGCTTCGTCCGGCCCTGGGGGTTTTTCTCGATGACCGACAATCGTGCTTGCCACTGAAGCGCCATCGATTGACCTGAAACGCCTGCTGGATTCATGAGGCAACCGCTCCGCAAGTAACGCCAGGTGCCGCGAATTTGTCTAAGGCAACGCTGATCAAGTCTCAAAAACCTGAGAAAATAGTCTCATGTATTGGATAGCGGGAATCGAGCGATGAAGCAGCAGACCTTGGCGATGGCGGCGGATCAGGAAGTTGGGTTCGAGCAGTACCGTCGGCCCACGCGCCGGGATGTGTTTCTTTCGACGATGGAGCAGATCGTGCCGTGGTCGGCGCTGTGCGCGGTGATCGAGCCGCACTACCCCAAGCCTGGCAACGGTCGTCCGCCGGTGGGGCTGGAGCGGATGCTGCGGATGTATTTCGTGCAGCACTGGTTCAACCTGGCCGACCAGGCATGCGAGGAAGCACTGCTCGATAGTCCGGCGCTGCGGCGGTTCGTGGGGATCGACCTGGGCCGCGAGCGGGTGCCCGACGCCACCACGCTGCTGAAGTTCCGCCGCTTGCTGGAGCACCACGAGTTGGGCGCAGCGTTGTTCGCCCAAGTGGGAGACGTGCTTGAGGACCGCGGCCTGAAGGTGGGCACCGGCACGATCGTGGATGCCACGATAATCGCAGCACCGAGTTCGACCAAGAACGCCGACAAGGCCCGCGATCCTGACATGCACCAGACGCGCAAAGGCCAGCAGTGGTATTACGGGATGAAGCTGCACATTGGCGTGGACAGCCGCACGGGGCTGGCGCACAGCGCGGCGGTGACCGCAGCCAACGTACACGACAAGCACTTGCTGGAGGACCTGCTGCACGGGGAGGAGCGGCGGGTCTATGGCGACAGTGCCTATGCCAGCCAGAAGGCCCTGATTGGCGAGCATGCGCCGCATGCCAAGGACTTCACCAACCAGCGGGTGCGCAAGGGCGGCGAAGTGGATGAAGCCGAGCGCAACCGCAACAAGTCCAGGATCCGGGCACGGGTGGAACACGTGTTCGCGGTGGTGAAGCGGCTGTGGGGCTTCAGCAAGGTGCGCTACCGAGGGCTGGAGAAGAATGCCAATCGCAGCTTCGTGGTGTTGGGGCTGGCCAACCTGTACTTGGCGCGTGCCCGTGTGGCGGGATAGATGCCCTTGGTGGGCAGCGATGGGGGTGAAAATCCCCGACCGCTGCAAGGTTCAAGCTACAAAAGTCCATGTAGGGACAAAAATCGCTTCATCGAATTCATCTTGATCAGTGCAATCGCTGTGCAGCTACTTGATCAGCGTTGCCTTAATGCCCAGCCAGACTGCGGCGATGCCGAGTACAACACTTGCGCCCGCGTACAGCACGGCAACCCACAGCTCGCCACGCCGCAACAGGTGGGTTGCTTCAAGGCCGAATGCAGAAAACGTGGTAAACCCGCCGAGTAGGCCGGTGAAGAGGAACAATCTTGTGCTTGGGCCAAACAGCTCGAACCGCTCGGCGAGGCCGGCAAGAATGCCCACAACGAGACATCCCAGCACGTTGACGGCGAACGTGCTGTACGGAAAGCGCTCTTGTGCGGTCAGGTGTAGGACGACGCCGCCAAGCTTGTAGCGAGCGACCGCGCCAATGAACCCTCCGAGACCCACGAGCAGGATGGCTTTCATGCTGTGTGACCTGCCGTGAACTCAAGAATGCGCCTGGAGAAATCGATCGGCTCGACTTCGCGCTTGAGGTCCAGCGTGTAGTCGCCGAACCGGTTGATGTGGCTGGTCCGGTATGGCGACAACCCAGCAAGCACTTCCGGGCTGATGTTAGCGCCATCTTGCCGCAGCTCCGCCAGCACCCGGGTCATCTGCTCCACGTTGTGCAGGATGACCAGGTTGGCCACCAGCTGGTTGTAACGCACGATCTTGCGCTGCTCGTGCTGGACGTTCTCGGCAATGATGCCCTCGCCGCCGAAGAACGCCCATTTGACGAAGCCGTTGAACTCCTCGCTTTTGTTGGTGGCGGCGTGGATGGTTTTGCGCACTTCGACATCGTCGATGTAGCGCAGCAGGAACAACGTGCGCACGGCCTTGCCCAGTTCGCGAAACGCCCAGTACAGCTTGTTCTTCCGGCTGTAGGTGCCGAGCCGGCGCAGGATGGTCGAGGCGGTAATCTTGCCCACTTTGATGGAAATCGCGACCCGCAGCATGTCGTGCAGGTGGGTCTCGATCAGCTTCCAGTCGATGCTGTCGCCGAACAGTGCCTGGATGTTCTCGTACGTCCGCCCCGGCTCCGGCCGGGAGAACACCAGATCCTTGATGTTGCGGATGCGAGGCATCAGGTTGATGCCTAGCAGATGCGCCAGCCCGAACACCGGGAAGCTCTGCGCCTGGGTGTCGCCGTGCACCGTGTCGGGCTGGATGTCGGAGCGGTTGGCCAGCAGCCCGTCGAGGATGTAGACCGCCTCGTGCACGCCGCACGGGATGAAGTGGCTGAACAACGCGATGTACTTGTCGGACACGTGGTAATAGCCGATGCCGCCATAGCCGCCGTACCGGATGTGGTACTCCGACAACAGGTTCTGCTCGTACACGCTCCACTTGGTGCCGTCGGCCGAGGCGCTCTTGCCGCTGCCCCAATAACCGGGCAGCTCGAACTTGTTGTACAGGTTGATCACCTCGACGATCGCCTTGTCGAGGGTCTCGTCGGTGACGTATTTCAGGTTCAACCAGGAGATCTGACGCCGGCTGAAACCCTTGACCGAGCGCGCGGTCTGGGTCGGCCCAAGATTGCAGCCGTAGCAGAACAGCGTGGTGATCACCCGCCGCAGCAGATCGTCGACCCGCGCGTCGGTGCCGGCGATCGGACGGAAGTGCACGTGCAGATCCAGCCAGCGGGTGGTGTCAACCAGGACATCGACGATGCTGGTCGGTGGCAGGCGTTCAGTGATCGCGCTATCCACCGCGGCGATCGCCTGCGTTACCTGGGCGCCCTGCAGGCGCCTGAGCACCAATCGCCCGTCGACCACGCTGGCGTGCAGGTTGTCCGGAAACCGGGCATCGACGGCATCGGCCAATGTCGTCAGCTCGGTGCGCAAGCCCTGCACAAAGTCGGCCGCGTCGGTGGCGATCCCCGATACCTCGCCGTAGGCGTCCAGCTCCTGCGCGAACGTCGCCTCGTCGACCAGCTGCTCGCGGTAGTCGTCGTAGCGCTCGCCGTGCGGGATGTACAAGTCGCCGGATTTGAGTTCGTCCTTGACCTGCGCCAGCACCGCCAGCTCGAAATACTTGCGGTGGATCCAGCCGGGGCTGGCAGCAGCCAAGGCCTTGGGCAGCACGTGCTTTCGCCAGGCGGCCGACAGCCAAGTCAGGTCGGTGGTCACCTCCAGCCCCAGCCCGGCCGCGTCGACCGCCTCGCGACGCTGGCTGCGCAGCGCGAGTACGGCGCCGATCATGTGCTCCATGCTGGGATCCTGGCTGGCGGCCCGCAGGCCCATGATCTCCAGACAGTTGAACAGCAGCGGGCGCAATGTCCCGTACGGCGCCAGCAGGAACGGCAGGTAGTTGCGGCCGGCGTAGGCCATGTGCTCATCGCATTCGGCCATCAGCAGGCTGATGTCGGCGACCAGCACGCCCTCGATCGCATCCACGCGCTGGGTATCGGTGCCCTCGACCTGGTAGGCCTGCAGGATCTCCCGGAGCTGGCCGATCAGCGCGTCGGCGCGCTTGCTGTGTTCGAGCTGGTAGGCGATCAGCTTCTGCTGCGCGGTGTTCTCCAGGTTCTGAATCAGCCGGATGAACAGGTCGGCCGCATCGTCGAGCGTCTTGCGGTACTGCGAACGGATGAAGATCGCGGCCAGCGCATAGCGCTTGACCGGGACCAGTTCGGCCAGTTCGCTGGCATCGAGCGCGCGGGCCATCGCGCGGAATTGCTTGAGCTTGGGCACCGAGACATCAATCGGCGGCAGTTGCTCGGCCAAGGTACGCAGGCGCTGGATGTGCTGCAGGTAATGGCGCACTTCCTTGTTGGTCGGCCGCTTGGGCTCGCGCTTGAGCGCGTGCCAGCCGCTGTGATGGCTGCCCGGCGGCGTCAGCAGCAGCTCGTCGATCAGCGCCCGCATCGCCGGCGTCAGCGCGTCCGTAATCTGGCGGTAGTGCGCGTCGTGGACCTGTTCGCGGGCGGCGATCGCGAGACGTTCGAGCGTGCTGAACGCCGGCAGCTCAAAGCGGTGGTGCACCAGCTCTTCGAGCATCACGTTCACGATGTCGGGCACGATGTGTTTGGTCTGAGCCGCCGTTTCAGCAACCGTGCCAAGCCAGTCACGCCCGGCGCTATCGAGCGGGCGGACATTGAGGAACGCCCGCAGCTGGGCCAGGTGCCCACGCTTGCCACCGGACGTGTCGTAGCTCGCCAACCGGTCGGCCGGTACGCGCCGCATCCCCACGGCCTGGGCGACGTGCTGCGCGATGCGTTGGGGCACCTCGTCCAGTGTCGTGAAATAACCCAACCGCTGAAACAGCTTCAGATGCAGCAACAGGGCCAGACGCGTGGCCGGGCCGCTGGTGATGCTTCGGACGCACTGAAGTTCCGCCTCGCTGGGCGTGTAGATGTCCTGCAGTTCTTTGGCGGTGGGATCGGGCTTGAGGCGTGGGTAGGCGGTTTCGTGCAGCGTCGTCATGCGCAGCTCAGTCCCAATGGCGGCCGCCCGCTTCATCGCGCAAGGCGACGGCGAGGAAGCACTGGTGGTTGTCGGCGATGCGGTGCATCTCGTCGAGCAGCATCGCGATGGTTTCTTCCAGCGCCGCGTCGTCAGATGCGGCGATCGCCAGGCGGTAGCGAGTGCCATCGGCATCGAGCCGCTGCGCCTGGTGGGGGTGCAGGCAGATCTGCTCGATCAGCCGATGGGCCTTGGCCAGGCCGCGCACGCGCGGGGTGAGCCGGGTCAGCGTGATGGTCGCCTCCACTGTCGTGCTCGGCACCGGCGCGACAGCCGGCGCCGGCAGCGCCAGGCGCGGGGGCGCGATCGGCGGCAGACTGGCTTCGATGCGCTCACGGGCGAACGGATCGGCGCCATCGAGGTAGCGCATCGCCGAATTTACGTCGCGCCAGCCGACGTACTCCATCAGCGCCTTCACGTCCCAGCCGTTGGCGTTGGCCCAGCCGGCGAAACCCCGGCGCAGCGAGTGGCTGCTGTAGTCGTCGGGCGAGGCCAGGCCGGCCTCGCGGAAGATCCGCCGCAGCAGGCGCACCAGGCTGTTGGGATGCAGCGGCGTGGCGGCGATCCCCGCCCACTGGTCGACCGCGCGGAACAGCGGGCCCTCGTGGAGGTCGGCCGCCGCGATCCAGGCCGAGGTCGCCGCGACCGGACACCAGCGCGACAGCGCCGGCACCTTGTAGGTCCGGCCGGTGTGCTGGCGGTCGCCCTTGCTGTGCGACAGGAAGCAGGTCATGCCTTCGCCGGGCACCAGGCGCAGGTCCTGCACCTGCAGACGAACCAGTTCGTCGCCGCGGAAGCCGCGCCAGAAGCCCAGCAGCACCAGGGCGCGATCGCGCAGGTGCCGGAGCCGGCCGGCCGGATCGCCGCGCGTGCCGGCCGCGGCCGCGGCGCCGTCGAGCCAATCCACCACCTGGCCCAGTTGCGTGAGCTGCAGCGGTGTGGCGCGCTTCTCTTGGCTCGGGTGCAAGGTCTGGATGCCCTTGAGCACCTTGCGCACGATCGGGGCCCGCGTGGGGTCGGCAAAGCCGTGCGCGTGATGCCACTGGGCCAAGGCTGCGAGCCGGTGCTTGAGCGTGTTGAGTGCGAGTTGCCCCGCGTAGGCGGCCAGGTAGCGGGCCACCTGATCGGCGGTCGCCGGCAGATGACCGCCCCAGTCGACCTCGAAGTGACGGGTCGCGCCGGCGTACGCGCGCTCGGTGTTGGCGCGGGTGGCCGCATCCAGGTACTGCTCGACCGTGCTCATGGTGGGTGCTCCCCGCTTGCCATCGCTGCGGACCGACGACGAATCGCCTGCGCTGAGGGTTTCGTACCGCTTCGGGCCGACTCTACCCCAGTTTTGGGGCTAAGGCGGGATAATTCCACATTATCCCGTATAACTATTTTCGCCGACGAGCGGTCGTCTACCTGCTTTAATAGTATGTAATTACATGGTATGTAATACATTACGAAATAAAGTGGGGTGGCACGATGGCGCGCGCAGGACTCTATAAGAGTGACGTCCAGAAGGCGCGCGACGCGCTGCTGGCCCAAGGCAAGAAGCCGTCAGTCGACGCGGTGCGAGTGGCCTTGGGCAACACGGGCTCCAAGACCACGATCCACCGCTACTTGCGTGAACTGGAAGGAGAGGAAGGCGGCGGTCCGGCGAGGACGGTAGCCGTTAGTGATGCTTTGCAGGACTTGGTTGCGCGCTTGGCCTCGCGGCTCCAGGAGGAAGCAGAGGCCATCCTCACCCAGGAGCGTGAGCGCCATCAGGCTGAGCTCCACAGTCGGCAACAGGCGCTTTCCGGTGCCCAAGAGGAGGCTGCCGCCTTGAGCAGTCGGCTGCAGCGCACCGAAGCAAGCCTGCACCAAGAGCAAGCTGCTCACGCCCTCCTTCAACAGAATCTAGGTGACAGGATCGCGGAAATCGCCCAGTTGAACGAGCGCATCGCTGGCATGACGGTGCGGCTGGCTGATCATGAGGCGCATACGCGTTCTCTGGAGGACAAGCATGCCCATGCCCGGGAAGCGCTTGAGCACTACCGCACTTCAACCAAAGAGCAGCGTGAGCAAGAGCTTCGCCGTCACGAGCATCAGGTCCAAGAGCTGCAAGTAGCCTTACGTCAGGCCAATGAAGCCTTGGGCGCGAAGAATCAGGAGCTGTTGGTGCTGAACCGCGACAATGGTCAATGGCTGGAGCGCCACGGGCGGATTGAGCGTGAGCTTGCCCAGCTACGACAGGCCCACGAAGGCCAACACAGCGAGGTCGTGGCGTTGCGCCAGACCGCGACGGACTATTTGGCACTGCAGGAGCGCTGGAAGACTGACGCCAAGACCTTGGATACCATGCGCAACGAGCTAGCTCAAGTTCAAGACACCCTTGCGCGGGAGCGTGAGCGCCGCGAGAGCGCTGAAGCCGATGCGTTGCGTGCCAATGCACGTCTTGAAGCGCTAGAGCCTCTACTGAATCAACTGACGCCAGCACAAAATGCGGTGAAGAAAACTCGGCGCGGCCATGCGCAAGATGGGGGAGCCGACTGACGAGGCTGCTCGTTTGTCTGCTAGCGGCTGGGGTGGCGCTCACCTGTCCAGTACGCCCATTCCATAGGGACGACCCAATCTACAAACAGTTTGGCTACTGAGGACTCCGGTGCCAAATGATAGGGCTTGAACATGCCTTGCTCGGGCGAACTGGTCATCAGGTAGCGCAGGCGCTTCTGGACCTCCTGAAAGATGGCTTCCCGCACATGGGCGCTGTCGTGCACGCCAAGACGCAT
Organism: Stenotrophomonas sp. FBCC-B152; assembly: GCF_059134105.1. Classification (NCBI taxonomy): domain Bacteria; kingdom Pseudomonadati; phylum Pseudomonadota; class Gammaproteobacteria; order Lysobacterales; family Lysobacteraceae; genus Stenotrophomonas; species Stenotrophomonas sp. FBCC-B152. The sequence continues at coordinate 1,726,402 of NZ_CP101442.1, forward strand.
CGCCACCGAGGCACCTTGGCGTACCGCCGCCCAGCAGCAGTAACGCCACCGCGCGATCGGCAAGCCCCGCGGTCCGGATTGAAAGACGAACCCCACATCACGTGCCCAGCCTGGGTCGAAGTGATGTTTGAGCAATTGCTGCTCCAGAAACTGCTCGGTCTCCCAGAGTGCAAGTTCATCCCACAGCTCCAGTTTCGCGTCCGCCAAGTCTACATCGTGTGCCATATCGCCGAGTTGGTCTTCCAGCACCGGGAGCAGGTGCCTGCGCTCGTGGGTAGACCAGGCGAAAGCCCATTGCAGATCTTCGATGGGCGTGACCTCGGCATCGGGGCGGATCTGCCATCGATCCGCTGGCCAGGGAACTTGGATCAAGGCCAAGTCTCGCAGCGTGTCCAGCACCAGCAAGGTGGAGCGGCGTGTGGGCGCCACCGGTATGCGTCGTAGCTGCGCGGCTAACAGTGCGGCTAGGAAAAGGGTGCCACGAAGGCCCAACTCCTCGATGCTGGCGACCCCAGATGGCGTCATTGACGAGGTTCCGGGCATGCGGTTTCCGGGGATGAGGGAGCGGCGTGGCTCCTGGGGGGGGGGGGCGGCGCTACCGGTGTCGCCGGTTGCCTCAAAGCTAAGAATATCTTAGTATGCAAGGCAGGGTACATCCGCCATCCTTATGGGGTCTCCATGGGGTACGCGCGTGACTTTGTCCGTCGACTCAACACCGACCTTCGCTCGACGCCTCAAACAAGCCCGCCTGCACACGGGTTTGTCGCAGAAGGAGTTGGGCATCCGGGCCGGTCTGGATCCTCACGTGGCCAGCCCCCGAATCAACCAGTACGAGCGTGGCAAGCACGAGCCCATGCTGGAGATTGCTGAGCGGTTGGCCCAAGCGTTGGGGATCCCCGCCGCCTTCCTTTACACCGACGATGATCTGCTGGCCAAGTTGCTCCTGCGCTGGGGCTCGCTAAGCAAGCAGCAGAAGCGCGAGTTGGTGAAGCTGATCGAGGCCACGCCCGAGAAGTAAACCGAACAAGCGCTCGCCCTATGGGCAACTCTTCGCCTCAACCCGCCCTTTGGGCGCTTCTGGAGGGAGCTGCAGTGTCCGCGGCTAGTGCGACTGACAAGTCGCGACATCTCAGGCTTACTTGAGATTTTGTTCACGACCGATACACACGCGCCTTGTCTAAAGTGATATACCATGTCGCCCGTGTCAGCCTCCTCACTTCTACTGCGACTGTTCTTGATCGCCATGCTCGTGCTTAACGGCGCGTGGTCGGCGTTTGCGTCCGTCAGTATGAACCCGGTCATGGAAGAGCAGGCCAGCGAAGTGGCTGCCGCGGTGCAAGTCGACGAAGACTGCTTCGCCCATCACAGTGCTGAGCATCATCCCGATGCCACATCGATTGAAAAGGCTGGCACTGGGCATGGCGACCATGCCGGTCCCGACTGTTGCAAGTCTTCTGCGTGCCGGTGCGCCTGCGTACACGCTTGCGCGAGCGCACTTCCTGCGCGCCTGCATGTTTCGGTGCAACTGGCCTTGGGCCTGGATGTCATGCCGCTGCCCCTAGGGCATGCGGCACCTGCCTTGCCTCATCTGATCCGACCACCGATCGGCTAAGCGTCCCTAGGCGCCGCAATGGCGCCGTTGGTGTGGCTTGCATGCCTGTTTAGGCCAGCCGCCCGCTCTGTACCACCGCCCGCCGGTGGCAACACGACGCTTGGAGCATTTTCATGTCGCATGATGATTTTCGTGGTCCACGCGGTGGACCGCTGCTGCCTTCGCGGCGGCGATTTGTCCAAGGCTTGGCCTTGGGAGGCGCAGTCGCAGGATTAGGTTTCTGGCCCAAAGCCAGTTGGGCGCTCAAGGGGCCGGGACAACCCAACGTACTATCGGGCACTGAGTTTGACCTGACCATTGGCGAGACGCCGATGAACTTCACCGGCAAGACCCGCACCGCGATCACGGTCAACGGGTCCGTTCCGGCGCCGTTGCTGCGGTGGCGGGAAGGCACCACGGTCAACTTGCGCGTCTCTAATGCATTGCCCGCTAACTCCATCCATGGCGCGGACACCTCCATCCATTGGCACGGCATCATTTTGCCGGCCAACATGGACGGCGTGCCGGGTCTGAGCTTTGACGGTATCGGACGTGGTGAGACCTACCACTACCGGTTCACCCTGCATCAGGGCGGAACCTACTGGTACCACAGCCACTCAGGGTTCCAGGAACAAGCCGGGCTCTATGGCCCGATCGTCATCGACCCATTGGAGCCGGAGCCCTTCAGTTTCGATCGCGACTACGTCGTGATGCTGAGCGATTGGACAGACCTGGACCCGACGGCCCTGTTCGATCGTTTGAAGAAGATGCCGGGCCATGACAATTACTACAAGCGCACGGTCGGCGATTTTGCGCGCGATGTGAAGCGCAACGGCCTGTCGGCCACGTTGGAAGATCGCAAGATGTGGGGCGTGATGCGGATGACGCCCACGGACCTGTCCGACGTCAACGCCAACACCTACACCTACCTGATGAACGGCACGACCTCACTGGGCAACTGGACCGGTTTGTTCCGCAGTGGCGAGAAGGTGCGCCTGCGTTTCATCAATGGCTCTGCCATGACGTACTTCGATGTGCGTATTCCGGGGCTGAAGATGACCGTGGTGGCGGCAGATGGCTTGTATGTCCATCCGGTTTCCGTCGACGAGTTCCGCATCGCGGTAGCAGAAACCTTCGATGTGATCGTGGAGCCCTCCGGGCAGGACGCATTCACCATCTTTGCCCAAGACTCCGGTCGCACCGGCTACATCAGCGGCACGCTCGCTGTGCGCGAAGGATTACGCGCGCCCGTTCCGTCTGTGGATCCCCGGCCGCTGCTGACGATGGCAGACATGGGCATGGATCATGGGTCGATGGATATGTCTGGCGGCAGCAAGGGCATGGAAGGCGGCTGTGGTGCGGCCATGGGCATGCCTGGCATGACCCCACCTGTCAGCGGTAACGCGACCTCGGCCCATGCAGGCCATGCGATGCCCGCCGCCGGCGATGGTGCCATGGCAGGCATGCAGCACGGGGGCATGCAATCACACCCTGCTAGCGAGACCAACAATCCCCTGTTGGACAACCAAGCCATGAGCGTGAGTTCGCGCTTGGATGATCCGGGCAATGGCCTGCGCGATAACGGCCGTCATGTGCTGACGTATTCCATGCTCAAGAGCACCTTTGAAGACCCTGACGGACGCGACCCCGGTCGCGAGATCGAGCTGCATCTGACCGGACACATGGAGAAATTCTCCTGGGGCTTCAACGGTCAGAAGTTTTCCGATGTCGAGCCGCTGCGGCTGAACTACGGCGAGCGTATGCGCATCGTATTGGTTAACGACACGATGATGACCCATCCCATCCATTTGCACGGCATGTGGAGTGACGTGGAGGACGACAACGGCAACTTCATGGTGCGCAAGCACACGGTGGATATGCCGCCAGGTAGCCGACGCACGTATCGCGTGCGTGCCGATGCGTTGGGCAGCTGGGCGTTCCATTGCCACCTGCTTTATCACATGGAAGCCGGAATGATGCGCACGGTGAGGGTCGACGAATGAACATCAATAGACGCGATACCACCCTGACTGCGCTGACGGCTATCTCGCTGGCCCTGGCCAATGCGGCCAGCGCCCAATCTATGCAGCACGGCTCCATGCAGATGGAGCAGGGCGCGCAGACCCAGACTCAGGATCACTCTGCACATCAGGCGCCGACATCAAAACCTGCGCCAGCCCAAAAGCCTGCAACACCGGCCAAGACGAGCGAAGCGACGATCGATCATGCGGCGATGGGCCACGCCGAGCCGCAGGCTAACGCAGCCGAGCCTGCCATGCAGGGCATGGACCATTCGCAGATGGGGCACGGCTCGCCCGCGAGCACACCTGCGGCGCCCACAGCGCAGGCGCAGTCGATGCAGGGCATGGATCACAGTCAGATGGCACAGCCCGCTGCAGCCGACACCTCCGGCACGGCCACGCCTGCGATGCAGGGGATGGACCATTCGCAGATGGGCCATGATTCGCCCGCGCCCGCTACACCAGAAGCGGGAATGCAATCGATGGAGGGCATGGACCACAGTCAGATGGGACACGGGCCTGCAGCGCCAACGCAGCCGCGCACCCCGATTCCCGCGGTGACGGACGCGGATCGCAAGGCGGCCATCGCGCCGGAACACGCGCATCCGGTGCATGACAACTCGATCAAGAGCTACGTGCTGCTCAATCGCCTGGAAACCTGGGATGCCGATCCGGGCACCGGGCTGGGCTGGGAGGGCCAGGGCTGGATCGGTACGGACCTCAATCGCGTCTGGCTCCGCAGTGAAGGCGAACGCACGGATGGTCAGACCGAGTCGGCTGATCTGGAAGTGCTTTACGGCCGCAGTATCTCCACGTGGTGGGATGTGGTGGCCGGTGTGCGTCATGACTTCAAGCCTGGGGCATCGCAGAACTTCGCCGCTATCGGTGTACAGGGCTTGGCGCCGATGAAGTTCGAAGTGTCCGCCACAGCCTATCTCGGCGAAGGGGGCCAGACTGCCGCCAATGTCGAGGCCGAGTACGAATTGCTGCTAACCAACCGGCTGATCTTGCAGCCGCTGGTGGAAGTCACCGCCTATGGCAAGAACGATCCATTGCGCGGGATAGGTTCGGGTCTGAGTGCCGCTGAGGCGGGGCTACGACTTCGCTATGAGTTCACCCGAAAGTTCGCTCCCTACATCGGCGTGGTGTACGAGCGCGCGTTTGGCAATACCGCAGACATGCGACGCGAGCATGGCGAGTCCTTTGAAGACACGCGCTTGGTCATCGGCCTTCGTACCTGGTTCTAAGGGGAACTGACAATGAAATCCAACAAAAAGATGTGGGTATGGCTCGGTGCCGGCGTGGCATTGGTTGCGGTGGTCGCAACCGCCACGGTCTCTCTGGGCGTGTACAACGTGGCCGCCGACGATCCGCATAGTCGCCCGGTGTATGCGCTACTTGAAACGGCGCGCGAGCGTTCCATTGAGGTGCGCGCCGCCAAGCTTCAGCTACCCACGAACCTTGATGATCCTGAGCGTATCCGCCAGGGTGCGGGCAACTACAACGCCATGTGCGTGACCTGCCATCTTTCACCAGACGCGGCGGCCACCGAGATGAGCAAGGGCCTGTACCCCGCGCCACCGAACCTAAGCAAACAGCCGGTCGCTCCAGCTGAGGCGTTCTGGGTGATCAAGCACGGCATCAAGGCCAGCGGCATGCCCGCTTGGGGCGGCAGCATGGACGATGAGTTCATATGGAACATGTCGGCCTTCCTGCAGAAGTTGCCCACGCTGGACGCGACTGCGTACAAGGAACTTGTCGACAGCAGCGAGGGCCATTCGCATGGCGGCGGCGAGACGCAAGGCCACCATGACGACGAAAAGGCCGAGGATCACCCTGCCTTATTCGAGCCGGGCAACAACTCCATGCCGCATGCGCACCCGCCGGGCGTGGACGACGATCACCACGGCCCGACACCCAGCGACACGGAAGTCGGGTTGGTGAGCCACGGCCATCCCGACGGCAAGGTGGAGTCGCACCCTGCACCACACACGCCCGTGGCCGATGACGGCCATGCGCACACCCATTGATCTCCTTGGAGCCCACGCAATGAACGCAACAGCAATCTCGTTCACCCTCGCACTGGCACTGGCCGTCGTGTCCCCCGCAATGGCGCAGGCGACACAGCCGCACGCACATCACCCCGCTGCCGCGGCATCTGCGGACGTCGACGTCCCAGTCACTGCAGAGGCCGCGGTCGCCGTAGCGGAGCGTTTCAACAGGGCCCTGTCTAGCGGCGATCTGGCCACGGTCGAAGCCCTGCTCGCTGCCGACGTTCTCATCCTCGAGTCCGGGGGCGCCGAACGCAGCCGCGAGGAATACATGGGCCATCACGCAGTCAGCGATGCGGCGTTCCTCAAGGGCGCCCATCGCCAGCTGCTCCGTCAGCGCGCACGAGCCGCTGGCGAGTTCGCGTGGGTCGGAACCGAAAGAGAGTTGCATGCCCAGAAGGACGGCCAGCCACTGACCGTCCAGAGCGCCGAGACGATGGTGCTGAAGGAGACCGCGGACGGCTGGCGGATCGTCCACATCCACTGGTCCTCGCGGACCAAGCGCTGAGTCGAGAGATTGAAATGACTACGCTCACATTGCACCGTCTGACTTTTGTGGTCCTTGCCGTGGCTGGTCTGGGTGCTTGCACCCAGGATGCTTCATCCGCGCAACCCACAACCTCGCCCTCCGCACAGGTTGTCGTCCAATCAGCCGACGCGACTCCAGCAGCCCTGCCACGCATGACCGTCCACAAGACCCCGACCTGCGGGTGCTGCGGTGTCTGGATCGACCACGTGCAGAAGGCGGGATTCACCGTGGATGTGCACGACATGGATGACCTGGGTCTGGTCAAGGAGCGGTTGGGTGTCCCCTATGCAAAGGGCTCCTGCCACACGGCCGAGATCGGCGGATACGTCATCGAAGGCCACGTTCCGGCCGCGGACATCAAGCGTCTCCTCGAAGAAAAGCCGAACGCACGCGGCCTGGTCCTCCCAGGGATGCCGCTTGGTTCTCCGGGCATGGAGGTCCCGGAGGGACGCCAGCAGCCGTTCACGGTCGAGCTGATCCATCGCGACGGAACCACTGAACCGTTCGCACAGCACTGATCCGTCGCAGCAACAGGGGACGGTGTTGCGGGCGCGCCGATTCTCGCCCGCGAGGAAGAAGGAGAACTACATGACTCACCATTCCGCAGCACACCGGCCCCAGGCCATGAACGAGTGCATCGACAACTGCACGCAATGCCATGCGATCTGCCTGGAGACCATCAACTACTGCCTGACCAAAGGAGGTGTTCACGCGGCCCCGGAGCACATCGCCCTGTTGGCGACGTGTGCCGATACCTGCGCAACCAGTGCCGACGCGATGCTGCGCGGTGCCAGCGTTCACGACGTGGTTTGCGGTGCCTGCGCGGAGATCTGCCGCCAGTGCGCCGATGCATGCGACGCCATGAACGACCCTGAGATGACGCGCTGCGCCGAAGTTTGTCGCCGCTGCGCGGAAAGCTGCAGCGCCATGGCAGCGTAATGCGTCGAGGATCCCGCCTGAGCCGGTGGGATCCTCGTCTCGCGAAAGCGGAAGTATCAAGAAAATCCGACAAATCGTGGTTTCAGTGACAGTCCGACATCTAACGCTTGTCGCATCGAACACAGCGCGGCCCCTCCCGAACGGGCTTTGCATCACATTCCAATGAGGATTTATCCATATGAAGTCGTCCAACGTCATTCGCTCCTTCGCGCTCGTCCTCGCAATCGCGGCCGGGCAGTTTTCGCTGCAGGTCGCGCACGCCCACGCCGCGCTGCAGCAGTCCACACCGGCGGCAAATGCGGTGGTGGCCTCGCCAGGCCAGATCGATCTCGTGTTCAACGAGACATTGATTCCGCGGGCGTCGCGTCTCAAGTTGCTCATGAAGCACGGCAGTTCCACCATGCCGATCGAGAATTTCACGACCGAGATCGTCAACAACGGCAAGACCCTGCGTGCCAAGTTGCCTGGACCGCTGGCTCCGGGCGTCTATACCGTGGAATACCGCGCCGTCGGTGGTGACAACCACCCCATGCCGGGCAGCTTCAGCTTCACGGTGCGCTGAGGAGTCGCGAATGTTCGACCTGTCGGCTTATGCACTGAGATTCTTGGAATACCTTGTCATCATGGTTCTTTTCGGGGTTCCACTCTTCGGTTGGTACGGGTCGCGTCGATCGGCACTCGCCGACGCCTTGGCCGGGTGGTCACTCATGGGTGTTCTATTGGCGGGTGCCGTAGCCGGTCTCGTGCTCACCGGGCTCGATGTCGTCTTCAAGACCGCGGGCATCATGGGAATGCCGCTTGCCGAGGTTGATCGCGCATCGCTTGGCTGGTATCTGCTCGAGACGTCCGCGGGCCGGGCAGCCATGGCGAGAGGCGCGCTGCTGGTCGCCCTGATGTTCGTGCTCGGATGGCATCGTCGCCGCGGGAAGGTGGAGACCGCCTTCCCGCTGGGGGCGATGCTGGCGGGCGGCGCACTCGCTTCGCTGGCATGGAACGGCCACGCCGCCGCTGGCGAGGGCTTGGCAGGCGCGGTCCGGCTTGCTGCAGGCATCGTCCATCTTCTCGCGGCAGGCGGCTGGATCGCAGCGGTCCTGATGTTCCTTGCCATGCTGCTGCGCGGCAAAGAGACGAACGGCAGCGGGCGTCTGCGATCAACGCATGACTTTCTGCATGGTTTTTCGACGCTGGGAACGATCTTCGTTGGTGCGCTCATCGTGTCCGGCATCGCGCACTACGGGGATCTCACCGCGTGGTCGTTTTCGGCCCTGTTCCAGAGCACCTACGGGAAGTTGCTGCTTTTCAAACTGGCCCTGTTCGCTGGAATGCTGGGTTTGGGAGCGCTGCACCGATGGACGCTGGTGCCGCGCTTGGAACGAGCGCTGACCAGCGGAGATCCCGCGCAGGAGGTGCGGGCTTTGCGGCAGAGTGTTACGGCTGAGGCCGCGCTGGCCATCTTGATCCTGATTGTTGTTTCAGTGCTCGGGACGCTCAGCCCCGAATAGCTGTGTAACCCGCAATGGCACACTGCCTTGGCAGTCCATCCCCACTAAAGCGAGCATCGGCATGAACTCACCGTCGTCCCATGACCATCACCATTCTGCAGGCGCAGCCCCTGTCGAGGCTGCGGATGGACGGGTCATCACCAATCCCGTCCGCTATACGGACGATGCTCCCCAGCAAGTTGAAGTGACCGCCCCAGCAGCGGTGGCCCAACCCAGCGGTACCCACGCCACGGTCTACACCTGCCCGATGCATCCGCAGATTCGTCAGCCAGGTCCCGGCACCTGTCCGATCTGCGGCATGGCGCTGGAGCCGGAGATGCCCTCGCTGGAGGAGGACGACAATCCAGAGTTACGCGATTTCACCCGAAGGTTCTGGTGGACGTTGCCTTTGACGTTGATCGTCCTGGTCTTGGCCATGCTGGGACACCGTCTGCCCGGCTTGTCCACGCAGGCGCGCACCTGGATTGAGCTCGTGCTGAGCGCCCCGGTGGTGCTCTGGGCGGGGTGGCCTTTCTTTGAGCGCTGCCTACAGTCCATCGGCAATCGCAGCCCCAACATGTGGACGCTGATCGGCATCGGCGTGGCCGCCGCGTTTGGCTACAGCGTGGTGGCCACCGTGGCACCGGACCTGTTTCCGGACTCTTTCCGCGAGCATGGACGGGTAGGGGTCTACTTCGAGGCGGCAGCGGTCATCGTCTCGCTCACCCTGCTCGGACAGCTGCTGGAACTGCGGGCGCGTTCCAAAACCTCGGCGGCCATCAAGTCCCTGCTGGGATTGGCGCCCAAGACGGCTCGCCGCGTCAAACCCGATGGGGGCGAAGAGGACGTTGCGCTGGATCACGTGCACGTGGGTGATCTGCTTCGCGTACGACCGGGCGAGAAGGTGCCGGTCGATGGGGAAGTCATCGAAGGCCGCGCCAGTGTCGATGAGTCGATGCTGACCGGTGAACCCATTCCGGTGGAGAAGGCTGTCGGTGATCACGTTATAGGCGCCACGCTCAACGGGACGGGCGCCTTAGTCATCCGGGCGGACAAAGTCGGATCCGGGACGGTACTGGCGCAGATTGTGCAGTTGGTAGCCCAAGCCCAGCGCTCCCGCGCGCCGATGCAGCGTATGGCGGACAAGGTGGCGTACTGGTTTGTCCTGGCCGTGCTGGCCACGGCGGTGCTCACGTTCTTCGGATGGGGTCTGTTTGGACCCGAACCGTCCTGGACCTTTGCCGTCCTCAATGCCGTATCGGTTCTGATCATTGCTTGCCCGTGTGCCTTGGGTTTGGCTACCCCCATGTCGATCATGGTCGCCACTGGCCGCGCTGCGCAGGTCGGGGTCCTGTTCCGCGATGCTCAGGCGATCGAGCAGCTACGTCTGATCGACACGTTGATCGTGGACAAGACCGGTACGTTGACCGAGGGGCGTCCAGCCTTTCGCGACACGCTCTCCAACGCCGGCTTCGACGCCGATCAGATCCTTTGTTTGGCCGGCAGCTTGGAGCAGGGCAGTGAGCACCCCTTGGCCGAGGCCATCGTGGCTGAAGCCCAGCGACGTGGCTTGAACCTGGTGGCCGCCCAAGATTTTGATTCGCTCACCGGTCAAGGCGTTCGCGGGCGCGTGTCCGATCAGGATCTGGTGCTTGGCAACCAAAGCTTGATGGCATCAGTAGGGGCTGATGTTGCGCCCTTGCAGAGCAGCGCCGAGCGTCTGCGCAAGGAAGGTGCCAGCGTGATGTTCCTGGCGGTCAATGGACGATTGGCCGGCGCCATTGCGGTAGCAGATCCCATCAAAGCCACGACCTTGCCTGCCTTGAACCTGCTACGTGCCGATGGCCTGCACGTGGTGATGGCCTCCGGTGACGCACAGGCGACGGCCGAGGCCGTGGGGCGCACGCTGGGCATCGAGGATGTGCGTGGCGGCGTCAAGCCGCAGGACAAGGCCGAACTGGTCCAGCAACTCAAAGCCCAGGGTCGTCGTGTGGCCATGGCTGGCGACGGCATCAACGATGCGCCGGCCCTGGCGGCAGCCGATGTGGGCATCGCGATGGGGACGGGCACGGATGTGGCCATGTCCAGCGCCCAGCTCACCCTGGTCAAGGGTGATCTGAGGCGCATCGTGCAAGCCCGTGCCATCTCGTCTTCGACGGTGGCCAACATGAAGCAGAACCTGGGCTTCGCCTTCGTCTACAACGCCATCGGCGTGCCTATCGCCGCCGGCCTGCTGTATCCCAGCTTCGGCCTTTTGCTCAGTCCGATGATGGCGGCCCTGGCCATGAGCCTGAGCTCGGTTTCGGTGGTCACCAATGCCTTGCGTTTGTCCGGCTCCACCGTTGTTGCCACCCCCCACCCTGACCGCGCCGATGAGCCTGCGCGCGGCCATTCCTGTCACTGATGGCTCATATCCCACAAGGAGTACTGCAATGAAGCGTTATGCCTCCCTCTCGATGATGGCCCTGTTTCTGATGGCAGGCGCGGCCTTCGCCGGCGGCCAGACCACCACGCCCACCACCGACCACGGTCAGCACAAGCCGATGGACCACAAGAAGCAGGAGCATGGTCAGCACAAGCCGGCCGCGGCCGATGCCGATTTCACCAAGCTCGATACCAACAAGGATGGCGCGCTGTCCAAGGAAGAACTGGCCAAGCACAAGCTCGCGCCGCACTTCGGCATGCTTGATGGCAACAAGGACGGCAAGCTGAGCCCGCAGGAATTCGCTGCCGGCAAGGGTATGTAACTGCTATCTCCCCGGGGGCTGGTTCCTTGGCCCCCGGGATTCGGCGATGTTCTGCCATTCCCACGGAGATCGACATGTCTTCTTCGCACGATAAGCACGAAAGCACGCACGCGCAGCATTCAGAGCAACACGCCTCGCACGGAAGTTCCGGTCAGACGCATCAGGGCCACTACGGTCGCCTGCTGCTGATGATGGCCTTGTCGTTCGTGGCCATGTACGCCCTGATGTATGCCATGGTCGATCAGTGGGCCAACGTCTATCACAACGTCAACCAGTTCTACATGGCGGGCCTGATGGCCGCGCCGATGCTGTTGATCGAGCTTTGGCTCATGTCCAGCATGTACCCCGATCGTCGGCGTAATCTGATCCTGGCCGGTGTGACCGTGGCGTTCATGCTGTTCTGCTGGTGGGGAATCCGCACGCAGGCCGCGGTGACAGATCGGCAGTTCATCCGCTCCATGATTCCCCATCATGCCGGCGCCATTCTGATGTGCGAGGAAAACCGCCTGAAGGATCCCGAGCTGGTCAAGCTCTGCCAGGACATCATCGCCTCGCAGACACAGGAGATCGCCCAGATGAAACAACTTCTGGCTGAGCGCTCCCGCTAGCTCACTGCCTTTTGCCAGCCGGTATCACCCCACTGAGCCTGCGCGCTGACCATGCGGTGGATCAAGCGAGCGGCCACACGTGCGGTGGCCTGATCCGGATCCAGGGGCGGACACAGTTCCGCCACGTCGACCACACGTACCTTGCCCGAGGCCATGACCAGATCCAGCAGGGCTTCCAGGACCTCCAGACTCACCCCGCGTGGGTTGGGGGCGCTCACGCCCGGGGCCACCGCCTGTGGCAGCACGTCCAGGCACAGCGTCAGGTAGATCACGTCAACCGCATCACACCACGCACGCAGAATCTCAGCCTGTGCTTGCCAATTCCAGGTGCACAGCACGTCATCGGTGAGGTAATGGGCGCCTTCGCGGTTGGCCGTGGCGAATAGACGCGGCGTGTTGCTGGATCGACTTACACCAATGCAGTGATACTGCAGCGGGGAGCTAGTGCTGCGGGCATGCTCCAGTGCCTGCAGGAAGGGCGTGCCCGAGCTTGCACTGCCTTGCTCGCGCAGATCAAAGTGTGCATCGAAGTTGAAGATGCCGATGCGAGCCTTGAATGCCCCCAGGTGACCACGCAGTGCGGCGTAGCTGGCATAGCCGATCTCGTGGCCGCCGCCCAGACCCTCTCTCGCCATCGCTGCCGTTGTTGCCCCCGTGTGGGCCGCCACCCAGACCGTCACGCTGTCCGTCCCGGGCATGACCTGCTCCGCTTGTCCGATCACCGTCAAGAAGGCGATTTCCAAGGTCGAAGGCGTCAGCAAAGTTAACGTGACCTTCGAGACACGCGAAGCGGTTGTCACCTTCGATGATGCCAAGACCAGCGTGCAGAAGCTGACCAAGGCCACCGAAGACGCAGGCTATCCGTCCAGCGTCAAGAAGTGAGGCACTGAAAACGGCAGCGCAGCACATCTGACGCCCTTGTCTGCTACCACAAACGAAAAAGGATCTGTCGCATGACCCATCTAAAAATCACCGGCATGACCTGCGACTCGTGCGCGGCGCACGTCAAGGAAGCGCTGGAAAAAGTACCCGGCGTCCAATCTGCCATAGTGTCCTATGCCAAGGGCGCGGCCCAGCTCGCCCTTGATCCAGGCACAGCGCCGGACGCACTGACCGCCGCCGTGGCTGGCCTGGGCTACAAAGCGATGCTCGCCGATGCCCCGCCGACCGACAACCGCACTGGGCTGTTCGACAAGGTGCGCGGCTGGATGGGTGCCGCCGACAAGGGCAGCGGCGGCGAGCGCCCGTTGCAAGTCGCCGTGATCGGCAGCGGTGGAGCCGCGATGGCGGCAGCACTGAAGGCCGTCGAGCAAGGCGCGCAGGTCACCCTGATTGAGCGCGGCACCATCGGCGGCACCTGCGTCAACGTCGGTTGTGTGCCGTCCAAGATCATGATCCGCGCCGCCCACATCGCCCATCTGCGCCGGGAAAGCCCATTCGACGGCGGCATGCCACCCACACCGCCGACGATCTTGCGCGAGCGGCTGCTGGCCCAGCAGCAGGCCCGTGTCGAAGAACTCCGTCATGCCAAGTACGAAGGCATCCTGGACGGCAATTCAGCCATCACCGTTCTGCACGGTGAAGCGCGTTTCAAGGACGACCAGAGCCTTATCGTTAGTTTGAACGAGGGTGGTGAGCGCGTCGTGATGTTCGACCGCTGCCTGGTCGCCACGGGTGCCAGTCCGGCCATGCCGCCGATTCCGGGCCTGAAAGAGTCACCCTACTGGACTTCGACCGAGGCCTTGGTCAGCGACACCATTCCCGAACGCCTGGCCGTCATCGGCTCGTCGGTGGTGGCGCTGGAACTGGCGCAAGCCTTCGCCCGGCTGGGTAGCCAGGTCACGATCCTTGCGCGCAGCACGCTGTTCTTCCGCGAAGACCCTGCCATCGGCGAGGCCGTCACAGCCGCCTTCCGTGCCGAAGGAATCAAGGTACTGGAACATACGCAAGCCAGCCAAGTCGCCCATGTGGACGGCGAATTCGTGCTGACCACTGGACAGGGCGAAGTGCGCGCCGACAAGCTGCTGGTCGCCACCGGCCGGACACCGAACACGCGCAGCCTGGCATTGGAAGCGGCGGGGGTAGCCGTCAATGCGCAGGGGGCCATCGTCATCGACAAGGGCATGCGCACCAGTAGCCCGAACATCTACGCGGCCGGCGACTGCACCGACCAGCCGCAGTTCGTCTATGTGGCGGCAGCGGCCGGCACTCGTGCGGCCATTAACATGACCGGCGGCGACGCCGCCATCAATCTGACCGCGATGCCGGCCGTGGTGTTCACCGACCCGCAAGTGGCGACCGTGGGCTACAGCGAGGCGGAAGCGCACCACGATGGCATCGAAACCGACAGCCGCACGCTGACGCTCGACAACGTGCCGCGTGCGCTCGCCAACTTCGATACCCGCGGCTTCATCAAGCTGGTCATCGAGGAAGGCAGCGGACGGCTGATTGGCGTACAGGTGGTGGCCCCGGAAGCGGGCGAACTGATCCAGACGGCTGTTCTCGCCATTCGCAACCGCATGACGGTGCAGGAACTAGCCGACCAGTTGTTCCCCTACCTAACGATGGTCGAGGGCTTGAAGCTCGAGGCGCAGACCTTCAGCAAGGACGTGAAGCAACTGTCCTGCTGCGCCGGATAAGGAAAAGGAGGTGTTCGATGAACGCCTACACAGTGTCCCGACTGGCCCTTGAGGCCGGGGTGAGCGTGCATATCGTGCGCGACTACCTGCTGCGCGGATTGCTGCGGCCAGTCGCCTGCACCACGGGCGGCTACGGCTTGTTCGATGACGCCGCCTTGCAGCGGCTGTGCTTTGTGCGGGCCGCTTTTGAGGCGGGCATCGGCCTGGACGCATTGGCGCGGTTGTGCCGGGCGCTGGATGCGGCGGACTGCGATGAAACAGCCGCACAGCTTGCCGTGCTGAGTCAGTTCGTCGAACGCCGACGCGAAGCGTTGGCCGATCTGGAAGTGCAGTTGGCCGCGATGCCGACCGCGCCGGCCCAGCAAGCGGAGAGTCTGCCATGAACAGCCCCGAGCGCTTGCCGACCGAGACACACAAGCCGTTCACCGGCTACCTGTGGGGTGCGCTGGCGGTGCTCACCTGTCCCTGTCATTTGCCGATTCTCGCCATTGTGCTGGCCGGCACGACGGCCGGCGCGTTCATCGGCGAGCACTGGGGTATTGCAGCCCTCACGCTGACCGGCTTGTTTGTCCTGTCTGTGACGCGGCTGCTGCGGGCCTTCAGAGGTCGATCATGAGCGCTTCCCAGCCAATTGAATGGACAGTGGCGCAACTGGCGCAGGCGGTCGAGCGCGGGCAGCTTGAGCTGCACTACCAGCCGATTGTCGATTTGCGCAGTGAGCAGATTGTCGGCGCGGAAGCCCTGTTGCGCTGGCGTCATCCGACGCTCGGACTGTTGCCGCCGGGCCAGTTCCTGCCCGTGATCGAATCGTCCGGCCTGATGCCGGAAATCGGCGCATGGGTGCTGGGCGCAGCCTGCCGTCAAATGCGCGACTGGCGGGTGCTGGCATGGCAACCGTTCCGGCTGGCCGTCAATGTTTCGGCGAGCCAAGTGGGGCCAGATTTCGACAAGTGGGTAAAGGGCGTGCTGGCCGATGCCGGGTTGCCCGCCGCGTATCTTGAAATTGAGCTGACCGAATCGGTTGCGTTCGGTGATCCGGCGATCTTCCCCGCCCTGGAAGCTTTGCGACAGATCGGTGTGCGCTTCGCCGCCGACGACTTCGGCACCGGCTATTCCTGCCTGCAACACCTGAAATGCTGCCCCATCAGCACGCTCAAGATCGACCAATCGTTTGTCGCCGGACTCGCCAACGACCACCGCGACCAGACCATCGTGCGCACCGTGATTCAGCTTGCGCATGGGCTTGGCATGGAAGTAGTGGCCGAAGGCGTGGAAACATCGGCGAGTCTTGATTTGTTGCGACAAGCGGACTGCGACACAGGACAAGGCTTCCTGTTCGCCAAGCCGATGCCGGCGGCGGCATTCGCCGTCTTCGTCAGTCAATGGAGGGGTGCCACCATGAATGCAAATGATCCGACTGCCACCAGTTGCTGCGTGTGCTGCAAGGAAATCCCGCTCGATGCCGCCTTCACCCCGGAAGGCGCGGAATACGTCGAGCACTTCTGCGGGCTGGAGTGCTATCAGCGCTTCCAGGCGCGCGCCAAGACCGGGAGCGAAACCGATGCCGATCCGAACGCCTGCGACTCATCACTGTCAGACTGAGGCATACCCTATCCTGATGTCAGGAGAAGCCACCCAGCAACGTCAGAATAGAGTTAACTTTTGTGTTTCTTGACACCTGCGGCGAAAGGTCATGGATTTCTTCCCGACACTTTCGTATTTGGAGGTATCTTGCAGGGTCAACGCATCGGCTACGTCCGGGTCAGCAGCTTCGACCAGAACCCGGAGCGGCAACTGGAGCATGTCGAAGTCGGCAGGGTGTTCACCGACAAGGCGTCGGGCAAGGACACCCAGCGGCCCGAGCTTGATTCGCTGCTGGCCTTCGTGCGCGAAGGCGACACCGTGGTGGTTCACAGCATGGATCGCTTGGCGCGCAACCTCGATGACTTGCGCCGCCTCGTACAAAAGCTGACCAAGCGCGGCGTGCGCATCGAGTTCGTCAAGGAAAGCCTGACCTTCACCGGCGAGGATTCACCGATGGCGAACCTGATGCTGTCGGTCATGGGGGCATTCGCCGAATTCGAGCGGGCCTTGATCCGTGAGCGGCAGCGCGAAGGCATCGCGCTCGCTAAGCAACGCGGAGCCTACCGAGGCCGAAAGAAGTCTCTGAGCGGTGAACAGATTGCTGAACTGAAACGGCGCGTCACGGCGGGCGAGCAAAAAGCGAAGCTGGCCCGTGAATTTGGTGTCAGCCGGGAGACCCTGTATCAATACTTGAAATTGGATCAATAAATATGCCTCGTCGTTCCATACTGTCCGCCGCCGAGCGGGAAAGCCTGTTGGCGTTGCCGGACACCAAGGACGACCTAATTCGACATTACACGTTCAGCGATACCGATCTCTCCATCATCCGCCAGCGGCGCGGGCCTGCGAATCGCTTGGGCTTTGCCGTGCAGCTCTGCTACCTGCGCTTTCCCGGAATCTTCCTTGGTGTCGATCAGGCGCCGTCTTTGCCCCTACTGAAACTGGTCGCCGACCAGCTCAAGGTCGGCGTCGAAAGCTGGGACGACTACGGGCAGCGGGAGCAGACCCGGCGCGAGCACCTGGTCGAGCTGCAAACGGTGTTTGGCTTCCAGCCGTTCACCATGAGCCACTACCGGCAGGCCGTGCACACGCTGACCGACCTGGCCATGCAAACCGACAAAGGCATCGTGCTGGCTAGCACCTTGGTTGAGCATCTGCGGCGACAGTCGATCATCCTGCCCGCGCTCAACGCCATCGAGCGCGCTAGCGCCGAGGCCATCACTCGCGCCAACCGGCGCATCTATGACGCCTTGGCCGAACCACTGTCGGACACGCATCGCCGCCGCCTCGACGATCTGCTCAGGCGCCGGGACAACGGCAAGACGACCTGGCTGGCCTGGCTGCGCCAGTCGCCGGTTAAACCGAACTCGCGGCACATGCTGGAACACATCGAACGCCTCAAGGCGTGGCAGGCGCTCGATCTGCCTTCCGGTATCGAGCGGTCGGTGCACCAGAACCGCCTGCTCAAGATCGCCCGTGAGGGTGGCCAGATGACGCCCGCCGACTTAGCCAAGTTCGAGCCGCAACGGCGCTACGCCACCCTCGTGGCGCTGGCCATCGAGGGCATGGCCACGGTCACCGACGAAATCATCGACTTGCACGACCGCATCCTGGGCAAGCTGTTCAACGCCGCCAAGAACAAGCATCAGCAGCAGTTTCAGGCATCCGGCAAGGCGATCAACGCCAAGGTGCGGCTGTTCGGGCGCATCGGCCAGGCGCTGATCGAGGCCAAGCAAGCTGGCCGCGATCCGTTCGCCGCCATCGAGGCCGTCATGTCCTGGGATGCCTTCGCCGAAAGCGTCACCGAGGCGCAGAAGCTCGCTCAGCCCGATGACTTCGATTTCCTGCACCGCATCGGCGAAAGTTACGCCACCTTGCGCCGCTACGCGCCGGAATTCCTTGCCGTGCTCAAGCTGCGGGCCGCACCCGCCGCCAAGAACGTGCTCGATGCCATCGAGGTACTGCGTGGCATGAACACCGACAACGCCCGCAAAGTGCCTGCCGATGCCCCGACCGACTTCATCAAGCCGCGCTGGCAGAAGCTGGTGATGACTGACGCGGGTATCGACCGGCGCTACTACGAGCTGTGCGCGCTGTCCGAGCTGAAGAACTCGCTGCGCTCGGGCGACATCTGGGTGCAGGGATCGCGCCAGTTCAAGGACTTCGAGGACTACCTGGTGCCGCCCGCGAAGTTCGCCAGCCTCAAGCAGTCCAGCGCATTGCCGCTGGCCGTGGCCACCGACTGCGACCAGTACCTGCACGACCGCCTGACGCTGCTTGAAGCGCAGCTTGCCACGGTCAACCGCATGGCAGCGGCCAACGACCTACCGAATGCGATCATCACCGAGTCGGGCCTGAAGATCACGCCGCTGGATGCGGCGGTACCCGACACCGCGCAGGCGCTGATCGACCAGACAGCCATGATCCTGCCACACGTCAAGATCACCGAACTGCTGCTCGAAGTCGATGAGTGGACGGGCTTCACCCGCCACTTCACGCACCTGAAATCGGGCGATCTGGCCAAGGACAAAAATCTGCTGTTGACCACCATCCTGGCCGACGCGATCAACCTGGGCCTGACCAAGATGGCCGAGTCCTGCCCCGGCACGACCTACGCCAAGCTCGCCTGGCTACAAGCCTGGCATACCCGCGACGAAACCTATTCGACAGCGCTGGCCGAGTTGGTGAACGCCCAATTCCGGCATCCCTTCGCCGAACACTGGGGCGACGGCACCACGTCATCGTCGGACGGCCAGAACTGCCGAACCGGGAGCAAGGCCGAGAGTACCGGTCACATCAACCCGAAATATGGCAGCAGCCCTGGGCGAACCTTCTACACCCATATATCCGACCAGTACGCGCCGTTCCACACCAAGGTGGTCAATGTCGGCGTGCGCGACTCGACCTATGTACTTGACGGCCTGCTGTACCACGAGTCCGACCTGCGCATCGAGGAACACTACACCGACACGGCAGGCTTCACCGATCACGTCTTTGCCCTGATGCATCTCCTGGGCTTCCGCTTTGCGCCGCGCATCCGTGACCTGGGCGACACCAAGCTGTTCATCCCCAAGGGGGATACCGCCTATGACGCGCTCAAACCGATGATTAGCAGCGACAGGCTGAACATCAAGGCTATTCGTGCCCACTGGGATGAAATTCTGCGGCTGGCGACCTCGATCAAGCAGGGCACGGTGACAGCCTCGCTGATGCTTCGGAAACTCGGCAGCTATCCGCGCCAGAACGGCTTAGCCATCGCCCTGCGCGAGCTGGGGCGCATCGAACGCACGCTGTTCATCCTGGACTGGTTGCAAAGCGTGGAGCTGCGCCGCCGCGTCCACGCTGGACTGAACAAGGGCGAAGCGCGCAACGCGCTGGCCCGCGCCGTATTCTTCAACCGTCTGGGCGAAATCCGCGACCGCAGCTTCGAGCAGCAGCGCTACCGGGCCAGCGGCCTCAACCTGGTGACGGCGGCCGTCGTGTTGTGGAACACGGTCTATCTGGAGCGCGCAGCACATGCGTTGCGTGGCAACGGGCATGCTGTCGATGACGCGCTATTGCAATACCTGTCGCCGCTCGGCTGGGAACACATCAACCTGACCGGCGATTACCTCTGGCGCAGCAGCGCCAAGATCGGCGCGGGCAAGTTCAGGCCGCTACGACCGTTGCAACCGGCTTAGCGTGCTTTATTTTCCGTTTTCTGAGGCGACCCCGACTACTTTCAATGATCTGCAAGGCCTGCTCGATGGAGGTTGCCTTGTGATCGACATAGCGCGTGCGAATGCGAAAATCGATTCGGGACTCCTGGCACTCGATCACGATGCTGCTGGCCCCGGCCAAGGTCGCCGCCAACGCCTGCGCACCACCCATACCGCCCAAGCCGGCGGTAAGGATCCACTTGTTCTGCCAGTTGCCACCGTAGTGCTGGCGCCCCAACTCCACGAAGGTCTCGTACGTGCCCTGGACGATGCCCTGGCTGCCGATGTAGATCCAACTGCCGGCCGTCATCTGGCCGTACATCATCAAGCCCTTCTTATCGAGCTCGTTGAAGTGCTCCCACGTCGCCCAATGGGGGACGAGGTTGGAGTTTGCGATCAGCACGCGTGGCGCATCGGGGTGTGTGCGGAAAACGCCGACGGGCTTGCCCGACTGGACAAGCAGCGACTCATCGTTCTCAAGTGATCGCAACGTTTCCAAGATGCGGTCAAAGCTTTTCCAGTCGCGCGCAGCACGACCGATGCCGCCGTAGACCACCAGGTCTTCCGGGCGCTCGGCAACATCGGGGTCCAGATTGTTCTGGATCATGCGGTAGGCCGCTTCAGTCAGCCAGCTCTTGCAGTGCAGCTGGGTGCCGATCGGAGCGTGAACGGTGCGCGCAGGGGAAGCGGAGCGTTCCAAGGTATCCATCAAATCCTCAAGGGGTCAGGGGGGCGCCAACCTGGAAGGTGCCCACAAAGCGGTAACGAGATGCCGGGTGAATCAACCGCACAAAGCTGGCCACCTGTCCGCGCGACCACGTACGTCGGGTCAGCACCAGCAACGGATCGCCTTCGTTGATCTTCAGTTGCGCTGCCAGACGCTTGCTGGCCGTCTCGGCTTCAATCACATGTTCGGCGCGCTCCAGCGGCGCAACGCGCATCAAGTACTGATGTGGAATCTCGGTGTGGAAATCGATGTCCAGGTAATCCGGCGCCACGCTGGGTTGCACAAAGCGATCCTCCAACTGCACGGGCTTATCATCGCTGTGGTGGAGCAGGCGGCTGTGGAACAGCTCCGTGCCCGGTGTCAGGCCGAAGTTGGTCGTCACACTGGAGCGTGCCTCGACCGTCTCGCAGATCAACACCTGGACCGAGTGTGTCTGGCCTCGGGACTGAATCTCTTCGCGAATGTTGCGCACCTCGAACATCGCCGATTCGGCCTTGGGTCCGGCGACGAACGTGCCCACGCCTTGCACTCGGGTCAGCACGCCGGCGTCGGTCAACTCGCGCAGCGCTCGATTCACTGTCATGCGAGACAAGCCGAACTTGGCCGTCAGTTCGTTCTCGCTGGGGACGCGACTGCGCGCGGGCCAGTCGCCGTTGGTGATGTGACGCAGGATGAAATGCTTGAGCTTCTGGTAGTGCGGCTTGGGTTCGTCCATGGCCCAAGCATTACATGTCTATACAACCAGTCCAACCACTTTCGATGCTGTGCTGCACAAGCAGTTGACACTAAGAATTTCCTCGTGCTATTGCTGTGGTATAGACAACCTGCGGGTTCGCCACACGCTCATGCCTTCGCTTCGCGTGCTACTGCGTATGTTCCTGATCCTCGCGCTCTGCGCGGATGGGATCCTGAGCGCGCAGGCCACCACGCGGATGGCCGTGCGGCATATTCCTCCCCCAGGTGCGGTGAATGGCACCCACTCGGTGCACGGCGGCGCGCGTGTCAATGAACGCGCCAAGATTAGTAACGATTGCAACAAAATTCGTCCCGGTGGCAAGCAAGCCGGGCAGGGTGATCAGAACGATCATCAGTGCGACTGCAGCACCACCTCCTGCGACTGCAGCTGTGTGCTCACCTTCTTCGCCGGGCGTGTGCCGGTCATCTTTGCCGCCCAGCACGCCCTGACGAGCACCTACCTACCTACGCCTGAGTTGCCGCCGCTGCGACGACAGGTATCCCGGCTGTTCCGACCTCCCATCGGCTAATGCTGCTTGATCGCCATTGATTGGCGACGTCTACGCACGCCCTGATGTCGCATAGCCCCCCACGTCTGGGGCACCAGGGTCATACGCATGCATTGCCCTTTTGGGGGAGAGAGAACCCATGTACTTCAAGCGCAATCCTTTGGCGGTATCCGTCGGTGCCCTTCTGTGCGCCGGTTTTTCCACGGTGGCTCTGGCTCAGCAGGCTGAACAGGGCGCGACGAGCGAGTCGGCCAAGACGCTGGACACCGTCCAGGTCACCGGCAGCCACATCAAGCGACTGCAGCTCTCCGGTGTTGGTCCGGTCAGCGTGGTTGATGCCGAAGCCATCGAGCGCTCCGGCGCCACTTCGGTGGAGACGCTGCTGCAGGGCCTGCCGGCGTCGGCCGGCTTTGCCGGCAGCCAGTCCAACGCCTACTGGGCCGAGAACGGCTACGGCACTACTCAGGTCAATCTGCGCGGCCTGGGCATTAACCGCACGCTGGTTCTGCTCAATGGTCGTCGTGTGGTCAATGGTGGCACCGGTGCCAACAGCTCGGTGGACCTGAACATCATCCCGGTAGCGCTGATCGAGCGGATCGAGGTCCTCAAGGATGGTGCCTCAGCCATCTACGGTGCCGATGCCGTGGCGGGCGTGGTGAACATCATCACCAAGAAGAATTACGACGGTGCCGAGGCGGCAGTGCGTTATGGACAGACCTTCGAAAGTGATGGCGAAGAAAAGTCGTTCGATTTCGCCTGGGGCATTACGTCAGACCGCGGCTCGTTGATGGCCGGCATCAACTACTCGGAGACCGGCACGGTCAACATGGCCTCACGCGCACCGTGCGGCTTGGGTGAGGTCGACGGGCAACTAGAATGTGTGGGCAGCTCGGCCACCATCGGTGGTCGCGCATTGCTAGCCGACGGCTCGCGCGTGAACTTCAATCAGGATCCCAATGGTGACGGGGATTTCTATGAACCGTATTCGGCAGCCAAACATAACTACAACGGCAATCCCTATCTCAATGCCGTCAATCCGATCAAGCGTTTGAGCTTCAGCCTATTCGGCGACAGCACGGTGAATGAAACCACGCGCGTGTTCACCGAGTTGATGTTCACCAACCGCCAGTCCGACCAGTTGGCCACGCCCGGCAGCTTGGGTGTCTATCGCCCGATCAACATTGCGGCCAGTCACCCGACCAATCCGACCGGACAGGACCTGCTGCTGCAGCGCCGCCGTCTGGAAGAGGCCGGTCCGCGCGAGTTCTTCCAGGAGACCAATACCTTCCGCGTGGTCGCGGGCATCGAAGGCCAACTCGGCATGAACTGGGACTGGTCGGCCGCGCTGAACTGGGGCCGCAACACCGGTGTGGATGGCTCGACCAATGTGGCCAATCTGGACCGGGTGGATGACACGCTCAACACCGCGCTGTGCAGCAACACCCCCGGTGCCGCGATTCCGTGCGGTGACTACCTCGGCTACGGCGATCTGACCCCCGAGGTCCTCAACTACATCCTTTTCAGGACGCGCGACAACGGCGGCAACGACCAGAAGAGCTTCACGGCCAACATCAGCGGCCAGCTCTTCGAGATGCCGGCCGGCTGGGTGGGCTTTGCCTCGGGCATCGAGGTCCGCAAGGAGCGTGGTTGGCGTGATCCCGATCCGCTGACGGTGCTGGGCATTGCCAACACGAATCAACAGGATCCGATCGCCGGTGAGTACACGGCCAAGGAAGCCTTCGCCGAGTTTGCCGTGCCGCTGCTGCAGGACAGCGTGATCGCCGAGAGCCTGACGCTCAATGCCGCCGTGCGCTACTCCGACTACGACCTGTTCGGGGAAGACGTGAACTACAAGGTAGGCCTGGATTGGCAGATCGTGCCGTCCTTGAAAGTGCGCGCCAACTACGCCACGGCTTTCCGCATCCCCAACATCCCCGAGTTGTTTGGCGGCGTGGCCGAAGGCAACCTGACCACGACCGATCCCTGTAGCGGCTGGAGTAGCTTGCCGGCTGATTCGGTAGTGCGTCAAAACTGCCAGTCGTACGGTGTGCCGGCAGGTTACGTGCAGCCGGGCAACACGATCCTCACCACCTCTGGCGGCAATCCTAACCTGGAGCCGGAAGATGCCAAGTCCCTGACCGTGGGTGCGGTCTGGACCCCGAGCTTCCTGCCGGGACTGACGCTGACGGTGGACTACTTCAACATCAAGATCGACAACGCCATCCAGCGCATCGATGGCTCAACCAAGCTGTCGATCTGCTACAACACCCCGGGCTTGGCGCATCCGTTCTGCGGCAATGACAACTTCACCCGCAACCCGATCACCGGTGAAGTGGACTTCCTGTCGTCACAGCCGGTCAATGCCGCCAATGAGCGGGTACGGGGCATCGACCTGGGCGGTCTGTACGAGTTCGCGGTCGCTGGGTTCGATTCGACTCTGAGTGTGGATGTGTCCTACCTGGACCAGTACGACGTGCGGCCGTTCCCGGGCGCGGAGGTGATCGAGTACGCCGGCAAGATCACCGGTGGCCGTGGCAGCTTCACTCACTGGCGCGCCTTGACCTCGCTGACGATGGAGCGCGAAGCCTGGTCCGGCTCATACAGCTTGCAGTACATCGGCAAGGCGGATGACATCAACGCCAGCCCCGGCGACATTGGCGATCATGCCCCCAGCGTGACCTACCACAATGTCCAGCTCAAGTACGCACCGAACAAGACCTTCGATGTGTCCTTCGGCATCGACAACCTGTACGACAAGAAAGCCCCGTTCATCCAGAGCTACACCGACGCCAATACCGACACGATGACGTATGACCTGCTGGGTCGTCGTTGGTATGCACGCGTGGGTTACCACTGGTAAGGCCCGCTTCACCTGTCCCCGTCCGTGTGACGGGGGCAGGTGTCGTCTTCCTGTCGAACGAGATCACTATGAAATCGGCTTTCTGGGCGCGTAAGGCCCACAAATGGATTGGCCTGATCATCGGCGTGCAAGCGCTGCTGTGGATGATCAGCGGCGTTTACATGACGGTCATTTCCCTGGACATCATCCATGGCGATCACCTGGCCCATGCGCATCAGCAACCGCTGGTAGCACCCACACACTTGTCAGGTGAGGAACTGCAACGCCGCTACCCGGGCATGACCCAGGTCAAGCTCAAGCGCCTGCTAGAGCGGGATGTCTATGAGATCCATGCCCGCGATCAGGTGTACTTGCTGGACGCCACGACGGGGGAGGTGCTCTCCCCAGGTGATCAGCAGATGGCGATCGCCTTGGCAAAAGATGTCTATCAAGGCCAGGCACCCGTAGCTCGGGTCGAGTGGGTTACCCAGGCGCCGCAAGAAGTGGCCACCCGCCCGGTTCCCATGTGGGCGGTGCACTACGCCGATGCCGGTGAAACCACCCTGTATTTCTCGCCCTACAGCGGCGAGTTACTGGCGCGGCGGCACAGCCTGTGGCGCTGGTTCGATTTCCTGTGGATGTTCCACATCATGGACTACGAGGCCCGTTCGGACGTCAACAACACCTTGTTGCGCGTGGCCTCGGCGGTTGGCTTGGTGTTCGTGCTCAGTGGTGCTTGGTTGCTGTTCTACAGCTTTCGCAGGAGGGCCGCAGCATGACGCCCTGGATGAGAACGCTGCACAAATGGGTCGGCTTGATCATCGGCCTGCAGTTGCTGCTTTGGATGGCCAGTGGCGTGATGATGAGCTGGCTGGACCACGATCAGGTACAGGGCCATGAGTTCCAGGCCCACGAGCATGCGGCCCATGAGTGGCCTGCCAATGCCCGCTCGCCGGCCAGCTTTCTGGGTGGCAACAAGAAAATCAGCCGCGTGAGTTCGGGCTGGCTGTTGGACACGCCGGTGTACCAATTGGCCGATGCGCAAGGTATCACCTTGGCCAACGCCGTTACGGGCCAGCCGATCTCCTTGGATTCGGCCTGGGCCACGCGCCTGGCCCAAGCTTCCTACACCGGACCTGGGACCCTGAAAGCGCCGCGCCTGTTGGAGTGGAGTGGTGAGGTGCGCGATCACGAAGGGCGGCTGTGGCGCGTGGATACCGACGATGGTCAGGACACCACGGTGTACCTGTCTGCCCAGACGGGCGAAGTGCTCTACCACCGCAACAAGACCTGGCGTCTGTTCGATGTGTTCTGGATGTTGCACATCATGGACTACACCGGGCGCAAGAACTTCAACAACCCGCTGGTGGTCACGGCCGCAATCGGCGGTCTGTGGTTGGCCCTGACCGGCATCTGGCTGCTGTTTGCCAGCTTCCATTGGAGCGAGTTCGTGCCGCGCCGCTGGCGTCCGGCCCGCGAGTTGTCGGTATTCGGTCCGGATGGGACACGGCTGCGCACCGTACGAGCGTCGGCAGGCGACAACGTCTACGTCTCGCTGGCACGCGAGGGCGTGCAACTGCCTTCCAACTGTGGAGGAGGGCAGAGCTGTGGTCTGTGCGAGGTGCGCTTCCGCGGCGTGGCGCCCAAAGCTACCGCGGCCGATCGCGCCCACTTGGGTGCCAGCAAGGTCAAGATGGGCTATCGCCTGGCCTGCAACTTGGCCGTGACGGAAGATACCGATGTCGAGGTGGCTGGCGGGGCCAGCCTGTGGACCGAGTATGGCGCCACCGTGGAACAGGTCACGGCGGTGACGCCTTTCCTGCGCGAGATCGTGCTCAAGCCCGACGAGGCCCCCGGTCCTGAATATCAACTTGGCGCTTATTTGCAGGTGCATGTGCCCAACTACGAGGTACCGGTGAACAAGCTCGTGCGGCCCGAGCACCACCATCAGGAGTGGGCGGGCGTGGACCTGCCCGAGAAGTTGGTCAACCGCGAACCGGTCCGTCGGGCGTATTCGCTTGCTTTGCCTGTCGATCAGGCACAGGGGCGACTGACCTTGCTGGCCCGCTTCAGTCCTGGACGATCGGACAAGAAACGCCATCCTCCTGGCAGGGGCTCGACCTACCTGTATACGCTCTCGCCCGGGGATCGGGTCTGCTTCAGCGGCCCCTTCGGCGACTTTGCGCTCAAGCCTCACGGACGGGAGAAAGTGTTCATCGGCGGCGGCGCTGGCATGGCCCCGCTGCGCGCGATGATTCGGACGCTGTTGGCGGGGCAGGGCGTTGAGCGGATCCACTTCTGGTATGGGGCGCGCAGTCTCAAGGAAGCGCCCTACATCGAGGAGATGGAGCGCCTGGCCCAACAGCACGACAACTTCAGCTGGCACTTGGTGCTGTCGGATGAAGCGCAGAACGACGATGCGCTATTGCGGGGCCTGGTGCATGAGGTAGCGCATGACCGCCTGCTCAAGGCTCATCAGGCTTTGGCCGATTGCGAGTTCTACCTGTGCGGACCGCCAGCCATGCTTAAGGCCACACGCGAGCTGCTGACTCGGCTGGGTGTACCCGACAGCCAGGTGGCCTTCGACGACTTCAAGATCTGAGGCAGTCCCGCCGGCCGAACGTGCCGGCGGGGTGAGGCGTACCGGATTTTTCCCATGCACTCGTCCCAGTGATTGGACGTGCTTGAGCCTGCCTGATGAATCAGCGAGTACCCCGGTGACCACGGCGCTGGATGAGTGGTTCATATCCCATGTCCTGCCCCTGGAAGGCTTGATCCATGCCTTCCTGCGCCGGCATGGACATGAGGACAGCGAGATTCCTGATCTTAGGCAGGAGGCTTACGCACGCATCTATGAAGCCGCGCGACGGGGCTTGCCCGCGCAGACCAAGCCCTTTGTCATGACCACCGTACGTAACCTGCTCATCGATCGTATTCGCCGCTCTCGCATCGTATCCATTGAAGCGATGGCCGATGTGGAGCAGGCGGTCATGCAAAGCGATGAGGTCACGCCGGAGCGACACTTAGGCGCTCGTGATGAACTGCGCCGCTTGCAGCAAGGCTTGCAGAAACTGCCCCACAAATGTCGACAGATCGTGGAACTTCGCAAGATCTACGGCCTATCCCAGCGCGAAGTGGCCGGACGGTTAGGGATCGCCGAAGATACGGTGGAGCGTCAGACCCTGTTGGGCATGCGGGCCTTGGCCGACTTCATGCTCGGCGGTACCGGCAAGATCCAGCGTCCGTCACGGCGCTTCAACAAGGAACGTTCGCAGCCATGAGCCCACACAAGGACATCGAACAGGTCGCGGCGCAATGGATCAACCGTGCCGAGTCCCCGCAATGGACTGCACAGGACCAGATGCAGCTGCAAGCCTGGCTGGAACAGGACACCGCCCATCGTGTGGCCTGGCTTCGTTTGAAGTCGGTGTGGACGCGCGCAGACCGGTTGGCGGCGGTACGCGCCGT
Source organism: Stenotrophomonas sp. FBCC-B152 (assembly GCF_059134105.1). NCBI lineage: Bacteria > Pseudomonadati > Pseudomonadota > Gammaproteobacteria > Lysobacterales > Lysobacteraceae > Stenotrophomonas > Stenotrophomonas sp. FBCC-B152. The sequence goes on from NZ_CP101442.1 coordinate 1,754,568, forward strand.
GCAGCCGCCACGCATACACCGTTGGCGAGAGCCGATGCGCTGGGCCATTGCCGCCAGTGTTGCCATGCTGGCGGTGCTGTTCACCCTCACGGGGTGGGGCCCTGGCACGCGCTACAGCACCGAGGTTGGCGGCCGGGAGGTGATCGCCCTGTCGGACGGTTCCCGCCTGGAGCTCAACACGCACACGCAGCTGCGCGCGCAGGTGGACCCCTCGCTGCGCCACGTGTGGCTGGACAAGGGCGAGGCATTTTTTGATGTGAAGCCCGATCCCGCGCACCCGTTCGTCATCCACGCCGGCGAGCATCGTGTCGTGGTACTGGGAACAAAGTTCTCGGTCAGGCAGGAACGCGAACGCCTGGAAGTGGCCGTGCTGGAAGGCAAGGTGCGCGTTGAGCCGCTGGTGGCCAAACCGGGACGGCCGCCGGTGATCGTGCAGGGCGGGGGGCTGCTGTATAGCAAGCCGGCGGGCACGCTGGTGGCGGTCAACGCCCAGGACAAGGTGCGCCGGTCCTTGAGCTGGCGCCATGGCACCCTGGAGTTCGATCAAACCACGTTGGCGGATGTGGCGGCCCAGTTCAATCGCTACAACGATAAGCAGTTGGTACTGATGGATCCGGAAACGGCCCACATGCGTGTGGGCGGCAGTTTCGATGCCACAGGTGTGGATGCCTTCGCACGTCTGCTGGCCACCGGCTTCAACCTGCGCGTGGAGACGCAGGGTGATCAGATTCGCGTGTCCCAACCGCACTGAGACGCCAGCAGACATCAATCTGAAATATTTCATACCGGAAGCGTGCCGTCCTCTCGTCACAGATATCAGGCCGATTCGCGCCGACCTGGGGAAAATGCATGGCACGTACGAAAGTGGCGAGGACAGCGTTGGCTGTCATGTGTGGTCTGGTCATCGCGGCCTCCGCCGCTGCACAAACGAGCAGTTTTGATATTCCAGAAGGGGATCTGAAAGTCGCGCTGGAAGCCTATGCCCGGCAATCGGGTGTTCGTCTGGTCTACTTGAGCGAAGATGTTCGTGATCGACGCACCGCAGGCGCGCGTGGGGACATGTCCCAGGATGCAGCGCTGAACCGCCTGCTCGCCGGAACCGGACTGACGGTCAAGCGCGATCAAAGCGGCGCGCTGGCGATCGTGCGAGAAGGTGCCAACACGCCGACGCCTACGCGCAACGCACCGACCTCCGGTGTAGGGCAAGCCGGTCCCGATGCCTCCTATAGCGCCTCCCTCTCCGGCGGCGCCGACGCCTCAACGCCGTCGGCCGCTTCACCCACCACCTTTGATGCGGTCCAGGTGACCGGCAGTCACATCAAACGCGCCCAGATGTCTGGAGTGGGCCCCACCACGGTCATTGATGCCGAGACCATCCAGAGCTCCGGTGCCGTCTCGGTCGAGACGCTGCTGCAGCGCTTGCCTGCATCGGCCGGTGCAGCCGGCTCGCAATCCAACAACTTCTGGACGGGTAACGGTAACGGCACCACCCAGATCAACCTGCGTGGCTTGGGCGTCAACCGCACCTTGGTACTGCTCAACGGCCGACGCGTGGTCAACGGTGGTACCGGCGCCAACAATTCGGTGGATCTGAACGTGGTGCCCTTGGCCCTGGTTGATCGCATCGAGATCCTGAAGGACGGCGCATCGGCGATCTACGGCGCCGATGCCGTGGCCGGTGTGGTGAACATCATCACGCGCAAGGAAATGGATGGCGTGGAGCTATCCACCCGCTATGGTCAGACTTTCCAGGGCGATGGCGAGATCGGCTCCTTCAACCTCGCCTTCGGTACCATCGGCGAGCGCAGCTCAATGTCGGGTGCCCTGACCTATGCCGAAAGCGGCACGATCACCATGGCTTCGCGGGCACCGTGTCCGTTGGGTGTGGTGGCCGGCACCCTGCAGTGCGTGGGCAACTCGTCCACCATCGGTGGGCGAGCCCGGCTGGCCGATGGTCGCGTGGTCAACTTCAACCAGGACCCCAACGGGGATCCACGCTCCTACGAGCTCTATGATCCGGCCAAGCACAATTACAACTACAACTTGTTGCTCAATGCGGTCAGCCCGATCAAGCGAGTGGGCTTGAGTGGCTTTGGTCAATTCGACCTGACCGAGAACACCCGTCTGTTCACGGAACTGATGGCGACCAATCGCCAGTCCAATCAGCGCGCTTCGCCCAACACCTTGGGGGTGTATCGCACCATCCGGATCGCCGCCACCAATCCCACCAATCCCACCGGCCAGAACCTGACCCTGGAACGTCGGCGTCTCGAAGAAGCCGGGGCGCGCATCACCGAGCAGGAGGTCGATACGTTCCGCACCGTGCTAGGGCTGGAAGGGCAGTGGGGCGATAACTGGGCATGGAATGTGGCGTTGAACTGGGGGCGCAATTCGGCCACCGACAGCTCGACCAACATTGCCAACCTGGACCGGGTGGAAAACACTCTCAATACCAGCCTGTGCAGCAACACCCCGGGCGCGGCCATTCCTTGCGGCAACTATCTGGGCTACGGCAATCTGACGCCTGAAGTGCTGGACTACATTCTGTTTACCCAGCGTGGCTCGGGTGGCAACAGCCAGCAGGGCTTTAGCGGCACCATTTCCGGCGCCCTGTTTGATCTGCCCGCCGGCAGCGTCGCCTTCGCCTCGGGCGTGGAGTTTCGCAAGGAACGCGGTTGGCTGTATCCGGACCCGCTGGTGGTCAACGGCAGCGCCAACATCGTGCGTCAAGATCCGATCGAAGGCGAGTACTCGGCCAAGGAAGCGTTTGTCGAGTTCGCCGTCCCGCTGTTGCAGGACATTCCGCTGGTGGACTACGCCACCTTGAACCTGGCCGGCCGCTATTCGGACTACGACCTGTTCGGCAGCGACACCAACTACAAGGTGGGGTTGGATTGGCAGGTGGCCGAACCTCTCAAGATCCGTCTCAACTACGCCACGGCTTTTCGCATCCCCAGCATTCCGGAGTTGTTCGGTGGCATCGGCCAAGGCAGCTTGACTACGCTGGATCCGTGCAGCAACTGGAGCACGTTACCGGCCGACTCGGTCATTCGGGCCAACTGCCAAGCCGCGGGCGTGCCGACCAACTTTCGTCAGTTGGGCAACACCATCCTCACCACGACCGGCGGCAATCCCGACCTCAAGCCTGAAGATGCGCGGACCTTCACGGCAGGCTTTGTGTGGACCCCAGGGTTTGCGCCGGGGCTGACGCTCACGGCCGATTACTACCGTATCCGCATCGAGAATGCGATCCGTAGCATTGAAGGCTCGGTCAAGCTGCGTGCGTGCTACACCACACCGAACTTGGCCCATCCGTTCTGCTCACCGGCCAACTTCACCCGTGATTCGGTCACCGGTGAGGTCAACTACCTCTCGTCCCAGCAGGTCAATGCGGCCAGCGAGGAATCCGAAGGTGTTGATATCGGCGTGCTGTATCAGTTCGATGTGGCCGGCTGGCAGGCCAGCGCGAGTCTGGACGCCTCGTATCTGGAGCGTTACGACGTCACTCCCTTCGCCGGTGCCACCACCATTGAGTACGCCGGCAAGATCACCAGCGGCTTGGGTAGCTACACCCAGTGGCGTGGCTTGGGCTCACTGCGCATGGGCAAGAACCGTTGGACTGGCGTCTATTCGGCGCAGTACATCGGCAGTGCGGACGACATCATCGCCGTGCCCGGAACGATCGGCTCGCATGTGTCCAGCGTGGTGTACCACAACCTGCAACTGAGCTACGGCATCAAGAAGAAATGGGACATCTCCGCCGGCGTTGAAAACGTGCTCGATAAGAAGGCGCCGTTCGTGCAGAACAACCCCAACGCCAACACCGACACCATGACGTACGACTTGCTGGGTCGTCGCTGGAATGTCCGCTTTGGTTACCACTGGTAAGCCACGATCCCAAGGAGCTACACATCATGAGAAACACGCAACTATCCGCCGCACTACTGCTGTTCGCGGTGGCCGGCAGCGCCGGCGCGCACGACCTGTTTGTCGCGTTTTCCAAGCCCGGCACCGCAGCGGGCGAGGCGAACACAGCGTTGGTGAACAATGGCACCTTCGATGAAAGTGCAGGTGCAGTCACCCGAGCGCGTCTACAGGACGTTTCGCTGAGTCAGGGCGGCGCTAAGGCTGCACCGGACTTGGCCAGTTGGAAAGAGGTCGGCAAGCAGAGCCAGCTCACCGTGCATCCGGCGGGCGAGGGCACCTATCTGCTGGGGGTCTCGACGATGGCCTCCACCAGCACGCGTACGGCCAGCGAGTTCGGCAAGTACCTGGAGTTGGAAGACTTGCCCGATACCCTGGCCACCTATGATGCGAGCAAGTTTCCCAAAGGGGTCACCTATAGCTATACCAAGCATGCTCGTGCCATTGGACAGGTGGGCACAAAACTGACCGACGATTTCGCTGCCTCGCTGGGCTATCCGCTGGAGATCCGCTTGGCCCGCAATCCTGGAAGCGTGAAGGTCGGCGAACAGCTGTCGTTCCAGGTGCTGCAGCAGGGCACGCCAGTGCCCAACCTACGCGTGTACGTCGGTCATCGTGCTGACGCACCGGTCAAGGGTGGGCACGGTAGCGCTACGCTCCTGCGCACCGATGCCCAAGGCCAAGCCAGTTTCCAGGTGACCACCGCCAAGACCTGGTACATCCACACCAATCACATGGTGCCCTCTACACAAAAGGGTTTGGATTTTGTGTCGGATCGGGCGTCGCTGAGCTTTGAGATTTCCCCGCACGCCGGGCACTGATAAGTAAGCATGTAGGCGGTACTCTCCCCTTTGACGCCAGTCATGACTTCTTCCATGACTGGCGTCTTTTTGTGGGGACTTACCTCAAGTGCTCAGTCTGTCTCTCATTGGTCGCCCCGCGCCGCGCGCAATCCACGTCGCCGCACTAGATAGAACGCTGCGGGAATCACCACCATAGAGAGCACCGGTGCGGTGAGCATGCCACCCAGCATCGGCGCGGCGATACGTTGCATGACCTCCGAGCCGGCACCGGCACCGACGAAAAGCGGAAACAACCCGGCCAGGATGACGGCTACCGTCATCGCCTTCGGGCGCACCCGTTGCACGGCGCCTTCGTAGATAGCCTCTTGCAGGGTAGACACATCTTCCGGCGCACCGCTGGCCAAGCGCTGCTCCCAGGCATGACGCAGGTACAGCAGCATGATGACGCCGAACTCAGCCGCAACGCCGCCCAGGGCGATGAATCCGATCATGCTGGCCACCGAAATCGCATGGCCCAGCCCCCAGATCAACCAGAAACCGCCCACCAACGCCAAGGGCAAGCTGAGCAGGATGATGGATACATCGCTAAGCCGGCGAAACACCATCCAGATGACCAGGAAGATGATCGCCAACGCCGCGGGCACCACCCATTGCAGGCGTGCCAAAGCCCGTTGCAGATACTCGTACTGCCCCGACCACGCCAGACCATAGCCGGCAGGCAAACTCACCTGGGTCTGCACCGCGGCTTGCAGGTCCTGGACCACCGATCCCAAGTCGCGATCGGCCACATCCACGTAGATGTAGCCCACCAACCGGCCGTTATCGCTCTTGAGCATCGGCGGGCCTGGGCTGATTGACAGCTCCGCCACCTGGCTCAAGGTCAGTTGCACACCGCCTGGCGCGATCAGCGGCAGATCCTGCAAGGCCTGCAACGAGTCACGCTGGCCACGGGGGTAGCGCAAGACGATGGGATAGCGTTCGCGCCCCTCGATCGTTTCCCCGATTGGATCACCGCCAACGACCGTGGCAATCAGTTGCTGGAGTTGGCCTTGAGTGAATCCGTAACGTGCAGCGATTTCCGGGCGCACCTGTACATCGACATAGCGCCCACCCGTGACGCGTTCGGCCAGTGCCGAACTCACGCCGGGCACAGTCTTGGCCACCTGCTCGATCTGCTGGCTCAGGCGCTCGATCTGCTCCACATCGGGTCCGGAGACCTTGATCCCAATCGGGCTCTTGATGCCGGTGGCCAACATATCGATGCGATTGCGAATGGGCGGGACCCATAGGTTGGTCAGACCGGGAATCTTGACCGCTGCGTCCAACTCCTGGCGTAGCTTCTGGGGGGTCATGCCCGGGCGCCATTGATCCCGCGGCTTGAAGGTCACGGTGGTCTCAAACATTTCGATCGGTGCCGGATCGGTCGCACTTTCGGCACGGCCCGCCTTGCCGAACACGTGCTCAACCTCCGGTACGGTCTTGATCATCCGGCCCGAGAGCTGGAGCAACTGACGGGCCTTGTCGGCGGACAGGCCGGGCAGGGCCGTGGGCATGTACAACAGGCTGCCTTCTTCCAAGGGCGGCATGAACTCACTGCCCAACCGGCTAAAGGGGATCAAGGTGAGCACTAGCAGCAGGCCGCTGAGCAGCAAGGTGACACCGGGATGTTTGAGGACCCACAGCAGGATGGGCCGATAGCCAGCGATCAGGATGCGATTGATGGGGTTCTGCTGTTCCGGGCGGATGCGGCCGCGGATCAGGTAGCCCATCAAGACGGGGATCAAGGTCACCGACAACCCTGCTGCGGCGGCCATCGCGTAGGTCTTGGTGTAGGCCAGAGGCGAGAACAATCGCCCTTCCTGCGCCTGCAGGGCAAAAACCGGCACGAAAGACAGGGTGATGACCAGCAAGCTGGCGAACAGGGCCGGTCCGACCTCGGCCGCCGAGCGGGCCATCAGCTGCCAGCGCTCCTCACCCTGAGGTTCCCGGCCGTGCGCCTCCCGCCAGTGCTCCAGATGCTTGTGTGCATTTTCGATCATCACCACCGCTGCATCGACCATCGCACCAATGGCGATGGCGATGCCGCCTAATGACAGCAAGTTGGCGGAGATCCCCTGGGCGTGCATCACGATGAAGGCCGCCAGGATACCCAAAGGCAGGGTGATGACGGCCACCAACGCCGAGCGTAGGTGCCACAGGAACAGCAGGCATACCAGCGCTACGACCAGGAACTCTTCACCAAGCTTATGGGTGAGGTTGCGTACCGCATCCTGGATTAGCTCGGAGCGGTCGTACACCGGCACCACTTCCACGCCTTCGGGCAAGCTGGATTGCAACGCCTGCAGTCGCGCTTTGACGTTCCGAATGGCCCCCAAGGCATCCTTGCCGGTCCGCAGGACGATCACGCCGCCGGCCACCTCACCTTGACCATCCAACTCTGCGATACCACGACGGAAGACCGGCCCGCGACTGATCGTGGCCACCTCGCCGAGCAAGACGGGGATGCCGTCGTTGCCGGTTACCGGCACCTGTTCGAACGCCTCCTGTGTGCGCAGGTAGCCTTCGCTACGCACCATCAGTTCGGCTTCGCCTTGTTCGATCACGGAGCCCCCGGTAGCGCCGTTGGCCGCATCCACCGCCTCGATGAGCTCGGCCACCGTCAGTCCACGGGCCGCCAACGCCTGCGGATCCGGCTGGATCTGCCAGGCGCGCACCGCACCGCCCACACTGGCTACTTCAGCCACGTCCGGCACGGTTTTTAGCTCATAACGAAGAAACCAGTCCTGCAACGCACGCAGCTGCCCCACATCACGTTGACCGGTCCGATCCACCAAGGCGTACTGGTAGATCCAGCCCAGTCCTGTCGCATCAGGACCCAGCGCCGGATTCACATTCGGCGGAAGTCGATCGCGTACCTGGCTCAAGTACTCGAGCACTCGAGAGCGCGCCCAGTAAAGATCAGTGGCATCGTCAAACAGGATGTAGACGAATGAATCACCGAAGAAGGAGAAGCCGCGTACCGCCTTCACGCCCGGCACGGACAACATCGTGGTGGCCAACGGGTAGGTGACCTGGTCTTCGATGATGCGCGGGGTTTGCCCCGCCCATTGCGTGCGGATGATGACCTGGGTATCGGACAGGTCCGGCAGCGCATCCAGCGGCGTGTTCTTTACCGACCAGATACCGACCACCGCCAGCAGCGCGGCGGCAACCAGCACCAGCACGCGATTGGCGATGCAAGCATGGATCAGGCGCGCGATCATGGTGTGCCCTCCATCGCTTCGGACATGACCTCGCTTGCCTGGCAATCAGCGGCTGCGGCGGGGCCGAACTTGGGTACCAACTGCATATCCATGAACGGTGACTTGCCCGGCTTGTCGAAATGCTTCTCCGGCACCATCGGGTCATACCAGTACTGCACCGGGCAGCGCGGCGGCGTAGAGGTGGAGGTGTCTGGCGCGACAGGCGCCGGCTGTCTGGACGGTGACGGCACGACAGTGCGTGGTTCGTGCCCGGCGTCATGGCGCTCGTGCACACCTGATGCGCTGGCAGGGCGTGTCGGTTGTGCAGCACCCAGGCGCTCCAACGCACCGGAGAGACTGGCTTCGGAGTCGAGCAAGAACTGACCCGAGACGACCACGCGTTCACCACCGGCCAAGCCTGCCACGATCTGCGTGCGCCCTTGCACGCTACGTCCCACACTCACCCGCACTGGCCGGAAGCTCCCGTCCGGATCCTGCACGATGACCCGGCTGTCCCGCCCGGTGGCGATCAGCGCCTCCGTGGGAACGACTGGCAGGGCCTGCTCGGCGTCGGGCTGCACCAGAACCTCGGCGAACATGCCCGGCACCAGCCGACGCTGCGGGTTGCGCAGCACAATTCGCGCCCGCTGCGTGCGACTAGCCATGTCGACCTGGGGAAGCAACGCCTGGATCTGTCCGGCAAAGCGCTCTGCCGGCCAGGCACTGACCGTGGCCTGCACTGAGGTCCCCGGCCGCAAGGTGCCCAGCGCTGCCTGGGGTACCGAGGCCTCCAGCCACAACGTGTCCAGCCCATTGATCTTGAACAGTGGCGTACCGGGCATCACCGTCTGTCCCTCGCGTGCCAGGATCTCGGTCACGACACCACTGTGGTCTGCGCTAAGCACGACGCCACTTCTGGCCGAGGCGCCAGAAGGAACACCCAACGAACGCAACCGTTGTTGCGCCGCACCCTGCAGCTCACGCGCGCCCGCGGACTGAGCTTGGCTCAGGGCATGTGCTTCGGCGATGGCCGCGTTCCATGCCGGGGCCTGCACGGTGGCCAGCGTTTGACCACGACGAACCTCGGTAAACGGCGCCTTTACCTGCACGTGGGTGATCAAGCCTTCCATGCGCGCACTGATCACGCTTTCCTGGGTCAGATCCCACGTCAGTGTGCCCGGCACGCGTACGGCAGTCCCTAGTAACTCTACCGTCACTTCCTGAGTGCGTATGCCCACGTTCTGCTGCAGGCGCGGATCGATCTGCGTTCCGCCCCCTATGGCCTCATCTGCGTATTTGGGCAGCAACTCCATATCCATGAACGGAGATTTGCCCGGCTTGTCGAATCGCTGCTCCGGCGCCATGGGGTCGTACCAGTACAGCACCTTGCGTGCTTGATCTGCGACGCTCGTGCCGGGGGGCGGGGTGGTATCAGAGGTTCGAGTCATCCAGGCGTAGCCGCCGGCAAAGCCGAGCGCCAGCAACCCGAGGGCCACGGCGAGCTGTGTGAGACGCGTCTTGGTCGGGCTCATGGCGTGTTCTCCTCATGGGGTAGCAGATAGGCCAGTGCCGCCCAGGCACGGCCCTGTTCGCCCAGCAGACGGGCGTTCTCCAGGTGCAATTCGATCTCATCGCGCCGCGCTTCCAGCCACGGCTGCAGGTCGGCACCGGCGCCGTAGGCGGCCAACGCCGTGCGTGCACGATCGCGCGCCAAAGGCAGGCTCTGCGTGTTCTGGCGCTCCAACTGGCCGGTTAACCCGCGCCATCGCGCTATCGCGCGTTGCACCGACTCGGCTTGGATGCGCCGGGCCTCATCGCGCTCTGCGGACACCGCCTCCAGCTCGGCCCGCCGTGCCGCGATGCCTCGTGCTTGGCGGTTCTTCTGGAACAGCGGCAGGCCCACACCCACTTCCACCATGAGCATGTCGCTGCGCGCCATGCCGTCGGGTGCGCGCTCGCGACGTCCGTAGGTGAGCTCCACACTCCAATCCGGGCGGGTTTCGGCCACGGCCGCATCCACCTGGGCCTGGGCTAAGCTCTCGCGTGCCTCCCAGCCCAGTAGTGGCGTGTGTTGGTCCAGTTTGGCCAGCAGTTGGGTGGGCTCCAATGGCAACTGCGAAAAATCCGGTGCCGCACCACTGGCCAAGATCGCCTCTGGTGCAATACCCAACCACCGCGCCAGGCCGGCCTGCGCGGCGGCGTGCTCCGCATGTACCTGCTCCAGGCGATTGTCCAACTGCAGTAGGGCGGCCTGGGCGGCAAGCACATCACTGGCCCCGGCCGTGCCGCCTGCCAAGCGAGCACGCGCCGCACGCTCGGCTATACGGGCCGGCTCGCGCAGACCTTCCAACGCATCTACGGCTTGCTGCGTACTCCACAGCTCGATCCAGGCCAGCGCGGCCGCTTGGGCCACCATCTGCTGTTCGGCCATCGACAGTGAGCGCGCTTGCGCCAGCGTCGCTTGCGCCAACGCGTGCTCGGCACGTCGTTTCGCACGCGCAGGAAACTCCTGCATCAGACCGATTTGCTGGGTGGTCATCTCATCGGCCCGCAAGCTGAAGGCATCGGGTCCGCTGACGGGCCAGTTCGCCAGCCCCACGATCAAACGTGGGTCGGGAAGCGCGCCAGCACGCGCGGCTTCTTCGGTACTGGCATCGATCTGCGATCGGCGCACCTGCAGGGTTGGGGCGTTAGCAAGCGCCCGTTGTAGGGCTTCTGTGTAGCTGATCGGGATAGCGGGCGATGCCGCCAGCACAGGACCACTGAGCGCCAGGGCAAACACGAACCCACACGCCATCTTGCGCCTTGCACGCAAGAAGAAAGACATCTCCATAAGACCTCCGGGAAACGACAACGAGCGCGCTGCAACGCATGCAGCACGAGCACGGGTCAATCCAGGAGGGGGCTTAAATCAGCAGGCTACAGAAGCGCTGCAGGGGAGGCGGATCGGACACGCACACCGGAACATCCCGATAGAACTGCGCGTGTACCGGTGGCAACAGAGCCTGCACCAGCGCGAAGGCGGCCAGCGCGGGCTGGTAAGGCACTTGAGGGGCCTTCGCATCGGCCGTGGCGATGTGATCGCGCTGGCAATGCTGGTCGCACAACGCCGGAGCATCGGGATCCGGCGTGGACATCTCTTCGCAACCGACCATCAGGGTCGCTTGTCCAGCTTCCACCGATTCCAGCGGACAGGCGTAAGCCACCAGCGCGAGTTGCTGCAGCAGCAGCGCCCACAGTCCCAGCCATGCCAGTCGGGCACGAGAACGGGGTCGCCGCCATCGCCTCAGCAGCCTCACCATGACAGCTCCCGCACGCCCGAAGCAGCGCCTGCGGACGCTGGGCAGATCAGGGCAGGGGACGTGCGAGCTCTCATGATGGCCAGTCTAGCCCTCTTGGGGCCGACTGTCATTGATCAGGATCAAGCCCTCGCGCGGACTCAGCGGTGGCATCCGCCGCAGCAGGAGGATGCGGCGGCCGGGGCGGCCGGCGTACCAGCCTCAGAAGGGAGCACCGCAGCGATCACATAGCCTTGCCGCTGGATAGCCTCAACCGCCTGTTCTACGGCAAGCAGGCCCTCGATCTTGACCACGCCACTGCCCAGATCGACGTCCACCTGGGCGTGGGGGTCAAGGGCCTGAATGGCTTGGGTGACCGTTCGGACACAGTGACCACAGGTCATACCTTCAACAACGAGATTCATGGACAACCCTCCAAAAGCATCGGCGGTTTGCCGACGGCGTGACGATGAGCCTTCCCACGGTGGGAAGGTCAAACGACAGGCAAGTTGAGTGGTGATCCGTCCCGCGTTGTTGACCTTCCCATCATGGGAAGGCTCAGGCTACCTGCTCGTTCCTATTGGCCCTCACTCCATGGACATAACGCTCACTTATGCGAATTAAGTTGTTGATTATATTACATTAATACAGGAATCGCAAGGTCTGTAGTTGCACCGTGCCCTGGCCGGCCACAAACGCGATAAGCTAAGCATTCCTTAGTGCTAGTCATTCTTGATGTCATGACGATGCCATCTGAGCGCACCCGCAATGTGCTGCAGGCGGGCGCGTTCCTCAGGCAGCTAGCGGCCAGCCAAGCCGTGCCTAAAGAGGTGCGGCAAGAGGCATATCGACTGCTGCGGCACTATCCAACCGTCAGCGACATCGAGGCGATTGCTGAGCACGAAGAGTGGCTGCGAGCGCTGACCCAGTCGGCCTTCGTACGACCCTACCTGAGCAGCGAGATCGAGGCGGATTGGTTCTCCGGGTACCCGCTTGGCCCTCATCGCATCTGACCATGAAGCAACCGAGCAGGCCGCGTGGAAGAGGGACTACGTCTGCGGAGACAGCGCTGGAGGCTTCCTTTGAACGGGCCCGCGACAGTGCAGCCGAGGAACGCGCATTCTTCAAGCGACTGATGGATGCGATCGTGTACGTGCATGCGCCCATCTCGGACGACGCGCAGACACTGCGGCTGGTCCAGTTCCGCCATCCTGACGGTTTCGATGCGATCCCTTTCTTTACCTCGCTCGACAAGGCGCAGGCGGCCAGCTCGTCTGCTGTCAGAATTCTGGGAGTTTCAGGCCGTGAGCTGCTAACCGGTACTCGCGGCGCGACGTTGATGCTCAATCCCAACTACGGCGGCGTTGTCCTGTACCCGGAAGAGGTTGCGACATTGTTGGATACGGGCTTTCTGGCCAGGGTGGAACGTCTGGCGCCGGCGGAGTTCGCGGTGAGACCTGCCCAGGCCGCGCCGGCTTGGCTCGCTCCGGCCATCAGCGGCAGCCTTGAGCACGCCGACTTCGTCTCGTCGGCCTATCTCCTGGAAACTCACTCGTCAGGGGGCGTCGAACAGCCTCCCGGTCTGTTGATCTGGCTGGTGGTGGACCTGGCTTTCGCCGAGCGGGCGGCTCGTCTGGTGACCACCGCCATACAGCCCTTATGCTCAGATTTGGACGTCATCATCGACTTGGCGGTCCACGACGTATCGCTGCCTTTGCCGGCGGGCTTGGATGATCCCCAGATCCTGCCCATATTTTTTCACGAGAATCAAGCCAACTTGAGCACAGCTCATCGGCCTATGAGCCCTGAAGATAAGCTACTAGCACTCCTTCCGGGATTGACCGAGGAAGAGAAGGAACGGCGGACCCGCGAGGGTATGGCCGACGTCGACGCTGGACGTACGATCCCGCACGAGGAACTACTGCAATGGATCAGGCGACGGTCAGAGCCTTCTTGAAGGTTTCCGTTGGGTCAGGAGCGTGGAAACTCTTGAATCCAATATTCAAGAAGGGCACGCGTGCCTGAGCAGTACTCCAGGAATGCCTGTGTCACGCGGCTTCTGGTTCAATCAAGCCTAGGTCTGTAATCCACGAACTGCCTGACGTCGAGGGGTGTTTCCTCGTTGAATCATGGTGTTAGAGACGATTCGGCTGTTTTTCTCACGAATCCCTGCCGACCTTCTTGCTCAAAAGGACCGAACTCACGCAGCACAGCCAGAATCTCGGCCAAGTGGTCCACAGGCTGGCCGCTCGGGAGGAACTGCCATGTCGGGTAGCGGTAACTGGGCGACGGATTGGTGACGTAGACCCCCAGCAACTTGCCAGCGCGGCGCAACTGGCTGACCAAGCGGCCACCGTTCGGAGCATGAGAGCCAAGCCCCTGACTGACCTGTGCTGCAGTGAGCCATTGCTCAGCAAGTGTTTGGCGCGCGTCAGCCGCATCTCGGAGGATCCGTTGAGCGGGCGTAAAGGTGTCGAAGTGCATTCAGCCGCCTCGCACTATGGAGACCACACAGAACACGAGTCTAGCAAGTCGGAAGATTGTGGGCGATCTGTGGGGAAAACGTCCCAAGCCTCACGAATAGGGCACGCCCGCGGAGGGGAGCGGCATGCTCCCCATTTGGAATTCAAGCCTGGTCGTCAACTGGCGCAGTTGGCCCGTTGTTTTTAACAGCCTGAATTCCTGCCTCGCGGGCCTGGGTGGAAGAGTAGGTCTCACTGGTACCAATGCGCTCGCCATTAGCGGCCTTGAGGTTGAACATAGGCTGGCCGTTTGCCGCGTTCTTGCGCTCATAGCGCGAATCTTCAGGAGAGTTCGCCTTGACTGAAGCAATTCCAGTCAGTGCCCCTTGCTTGGAGGCATACAATTCACTGGTGAGGATGATCTCGTTGTTGCCGGCCTTAAGGACAAAGCGGTACTGCGTTCCCGAACGACTCAGAACATATCGAGCTGCCATGCAAGTTCCCCTAGCTGCGCTTGGATTGGCCAAGCGAATCTGTCAGAGGAAATCCTGAGTGTCTATCAGGGAAAGCCGCACCTCGACGAAAGATCGGCAGCATCCGGCAAAAACCGAAGCCATATAGACATTTACATCGCCCTGACAAACATAAGATGCGTTATGCGAGGTAACGCATTGATTTTATTGTGTTTTTTGAGTACGTCCCGATAGTACACCGAGTCGTCAACCTCATCAATACCTGGCGCAGCCCAGGACACACGTAGCGCGAACGGCATGGGCATCATCACCAGCGCGGCCGGGCCACGCCTAGTGGCCGGCTGAAAGGCGAGCTAAAAGCGTGGGGGAAACGTCCCGAATTGCCTGGTCAAGGTTCAGCGCAAGGATCAGGGTTCACCAGCGGCCATCATCGCTAGAAGAGGAGAACTCTTGCTTGGCCACGGCCAGGACCAGATCCGGATCCAGAGCAAGTACCTCTGATGGCTTCGCGCCGGACAATAGAGCATGCGGAGCGACCAGCCACTCGACTTCCTCCCACCCAGACGTAGGTTCGCCGCTTGAAACGCCATATGGCCCACGCAGTAGCGCCAACACTGCAGAGAGGCCAGCCCAAGGTGTCCCAGCAGGGTCGAGCTGCCACTGTGGAAAGAGATAGAGCTTCCGTTCTGCGATCCACACGCCCAAAACGCTGTCAGATTGAAGGCATTGCTTCAGGGTCCGGCCTTGGAGGGCATCCGGGCTCAGCAACGCTTCGAAAGTGTCCGCATCGAGCCAATCTGTCGCGACATCCACCCTGGCTTGAGCAGACGCGGTCGTTTCCGATGGTGGATCCCAGTGCATAGGACGCCTGCTGCAGAAGCTGCTTGCCGCAAGAATGCCACGGCTCGCCACTCAGGTAACCTGTGGGGGAAACGTCTCAACCCATCTGACCAGTCAGGCCGAGGGCTGCCCACAAGCGCAGCTAGCCGTCGGCAGCGCGTGTTACGGTGCAGTACCGATACATCTGATCCACCATTGGGCGAGGTGACGACCATGAATCTGATGACTGCCATGCTCCGCGGATTCGTCCAGGGCGCGAGGGAAACCCCGGCCGGGTTCTTCTCTCCGATAACTGGCCTGTGGCGGATCATGTCTACTCAGACAGATCGGGCCATCGGCAGGCACCGGCGGAAAGCGCTTCGATGAGGACGGACAGGCCTTCGATGAAGTAAGAGGCTCCTTAAACTGCGAGCTCAACTGGTCCTGTAACGGTAGATGTGTGCAACGGGCCAATCTACAGCCAGAAATCTCTGCATGGATTCACGGCGAGCCAGTATTGTCTGCCTGAAGGGGCAGAATCTCTGCCTGATCAGGGCAGAATTGTCTGTCGACGAACAATGTGCAGCGCGCCCGCGACATCCTCCGGGCCGAAGGTAAGAACCCCTCGGTGGACGCCGTCCGCGTGGCGCTGGGCAACACTGGGTCCAAAACCACCATCCATCGCTACCTGAAGGAGCTGGAAGAGGAGGAAGGGCAAGGCCTACGCGCCAAGATCGCTGTCAGCGATGCCCTGCAGGACCTGGTCGCGCGGCTGGCCGAGCGACTGCACGGCGAGGCCGAGGCGCTGATCGCCCAAGCGCAAGAGCGCTTCCAGGCCGAGCTGCAAGCGGGCACCCAAGCCTTGGAACAGGCCCGGCAAGAGGCCGGAAGCCTCAGTGCGCAGCTTCAGCGCACCGAGGCGGCGCTGCAGACAGAGCGCGAGGCCGGCGAAGCGGCTAGGCGCGACTTGGCCAGCCGTACCACTGAACTGGCCCAGCTAGAGGAGCGCATCGCGGGCCTCACAGCGCGACTGACCGAGCACGAAAGCCATGCGCGCTCCCTGGAACAGAAGCACGAGCATGCCAGGGAAGCCCTTGAGCACTACCGCACCTCGGTCAAAGACCAGCGCGAGCAGGAGCAACGCCGGCATGAGCACCAGGTGCAGGAACTGCAGGTCGCCCTGCGCCAAGCCAACGAAGTGTTGACCACCAAAAACCACGACCTGGTGCAGCTCAACAGGGAAAACGGCCAATGGCTGGAACGCCACACTCGGCTGGAAAGGGAGTTAGCGCAGTTGCGCCAGACCATCCAGACACAACAAGGCGAGCTCGATACGCTGCGCCTCACAGCGGCCGAACACCAGGCGCTGCAGGTGCGCTGGAGCCAAGATACCCAGAGTTTGGAAGCAGTACGACAGGAGCTCACCCAAGCTCGGACCGAATTGACCCAGGAGCGCGAACGACGCGAGCACGCCGAGGCGGGGACCCTGCGCGCCACGGTGCGTCTGAGCACCTTGGAGCCGCTTTTGGCCCAGCTACAGCCGGCCAGTACCGGCGGTAAAGGCTCGAAGCGGATCTCATCGGAAGAGACGCCGGAGCCATAACCTAGGTTGAGAACACTAGGCGCAACGATCGCAAGGAGCTTTGCTATGACCGTGGTAACGACCACACCCCCGGAAATCACCCGTGCAGTGCGGCGCCTGACCGATTCCGTCGTGCGCGGCGCAGAGCCCGTCTATCTGCCTGTGCAGCCGGAAGCCGATGCGATCGTGCATGAGTGCTTTCCCAACGTGCAAGCGAAGATCACGCGGGACGGCGGCCAGATGCGGTGCGGTTGGCAGCTGTGGGAATGGCCGCACGTGCTGGTGGAGGCAGAATTCCATGCCGTGTGGGTCAGCCCCGAGGGTGAAATGGTCGACATCACGCCAAAGCCTGAAGGTGAGACACGCATTCTCTTTGTGCCCGATCCGCGCAGACGCTACGAGGGCTTGGCCATCGACAACGTCCGCATGCCGTTACGCGATGACATGCTCATCAAGCACTTCATCCAGATGTCTGAAGCGATAGTCCGGGTGATGAACCGCGGCGAGCGAGCATCCCAATATGGAGAGGTGAGCGTTCCCGCCAATGAAATCCAGCCCCTTCTACAGGCCAGGGATTTCTTGGGCCAGTCACTCGGTGCGGGACTGCGTGAACATACGCCGTGCCTGTGTGGCAGCGGCAGCAAGTACAAGCGCTGCCATGGCGCGCAAGTAGAAGCATTCTTCCGTCATTGACGGTGGTGCCCCCGGTCGGAATCGAACCGACGTGTACGCGCTTATCTGGCGCGTGCTCTCACCGGGGTATAAGGCCGGCGCTCTGACCAACATGAGCAACAGGGGCGTGATCGATCAATGCGATCACGCCGGTATTCGGTGGCCGAGCTGGCAGATGTGACTCATGGCGCAAGCATACCCAATTCGCTCAATGCATCAAAGCCAGCAGAGCTTCTATACCCTGAGTCGCCGGTACGACTTGGCCCATGCTGGCGGCGGCAGGCGATCGGTAGCGACCAGCCACGCCATCCGCAACGCCTGCGCATCCGCCAGCGCGTGATGGCGCTTGGCGTTTTGCTCCGGATGTGCGGCGAACCAATCTTCTACCAGCATTCCCGTGAGGCCGTCCTTCAGCATGCGCGTCAGGATGGGGGTGGGAATTGGGCCGCAGGCTGCAGCCTGCTCGTCAGGCAGTTCAAAGCCATCCAAGGCGTACTGCAAGAGGTGCAAGTCGTTTGGGTAGTCCGCCATCACCGCTGGCGTCGCAACCGACCCCAGAAAGGCACGAAGCGCCGTGGTCAAAGCCGCATCCGACATGGCCGCATTTCCGCGGGTCAGCAGCGGGTATACGGCCTGGCGAACAAAGTCGGTCGGCGTTTCGGAAAGATCGGCACGTTCGGCGTAAAAGTCCTGCTCCCCATCCTCCCGGACCAGCGCGAGGCTGACCAACTCAGCGCCCAATACATCGGACCACTCGGTATCAAGAAAGTAATATGTCACCGCCATCACTCCATGGTGCCACAACACCATGCGATAAATAACCCGTTGCATGGTGCAACGTGAAATCTGGGGAAGGAGGTAGTCCCGTCGTCACAAAACGGCTCTCCGACCTCGTCGCCGTTGGGCGCAGCGGCCCAATATGCAGGGATAGTGGGTTTGTTAGCTGTTGCCGAGGTTGTCACTTCCCGCCCTGGGCAGGGTGCTTTCATCCATCTTGGGGCGTTTGCCGATGGGTAACGCTCCGCTGACCATGTATACGACGTCCTCGGCTATGTTGGTTGCGTGGTCACCAACCCGCTCGATATTTTTGACGACGAACAGCAGGTGAGCTAAGTCAAATGCGGAGGCGCGGTCGTCGGCCATGCATTGGACGATATCCTTGAACAAGATCGTGTGCATCGCGTCAATTACTGCATCTTCCTCCCAAACGCGATAAGCCGAATGAATGTCCATCGTGGCAAAGGACTCCCGCGCTGATTTCAGCTGCAATAGCGTGAGCTCGGCCATACGCTGCATAGGCTCCGCAAGCTCTGCTGGTATCGGAGCCTCGCTCATTGCCATCGAGCGTTTGGCAATGTTGTAAGCAAGATCGCCCACGCGCTCCAGGTTTGAACTAATTCGGATTGCCGCCATCACATGGCGAAGGTCGATCGCTAGCGGCTGTCTACGCGCGATCATGCTCACAGCGTCGCTATCAATCTGCGCCGCAAGCCGGTTCAGTCGCTCCTCACGCTCTGCCACTTCCTTGGCCATTTGCTCGTTGCCACGCCGTAGCGACCAGACGGCATCCGTAAGCTGCTGTTCGGCAAGGATGCCGAGCTCAAGGATGTGTGAAGTAAGCCCCCGCAGCTCGACATCGAAAGACTGGACAATATGGTCGGTCATGACCTTTGCTCCTCAGCCGAAACGGCCGGTGATGTACTCGTGGGTCTTCTGCTCTTTCGGATTGGTAAAAAACTCCGCCGTAGGGCCACTCTCAATGAGCTGTCCCATGTGCATGAATGCCGTCCTGTCCGAGATCCGCGCAGCCTGCTGCATGTTGTGGGTAACAATGACGATGGTGTACTGCGCACGCAACTCGTCGATCAGCTCTTCAATCCGCGCAGTTGCAATGGGATCGAGTGCAGATGTGGGTTCATCAAAGAGAATTATCTCGGGGTTGGGCGCCAGCGCCCTGGCTATGCACAGACGCTGCTGCTGACCGCCGGACAACTCGAATGCTGACTTACCAAGCCTGTCCTTCACCTCATCCCAGAGGGCCGCTCCGCGCAATGCGCGTTCGACATGCTCAGTGACAACTGATTTGTTGCGCACACCGCGAATCATGATCCCTGAGGCCACGTTGTCAAAGATCGATTTCGGGAACGGATTTGGCTTCTGAAAAACCATGCCAATGCGCAGCCTCACGCGCATCGGGTCCACATCCGGCCCTACGATATTCAGGTTCTCCGGCATGAGGGTAATCGCGCCGGAGTACCGGTTATTCGGATACAGGTCATGCATCCGGTTGAAGCAGCGCAGTAGCGTACTTTTGCCGCAGCCCGAGGGGCCGATCAGCGCAGTGACCTGGTTGCTGCCGATCGACAGGTTGATGTCCTTCAGCGCGTGGAACTTGTCATAATGGAAGTCAAGCCCACGGACCTCAGCACGCACCGTCGCATCGTGGGCGGGGGTTGAGGTGCGTTCGGCCACGGGAACCGGAATTGAGATGGTCGAGTGATTCATGTTGTCTCCGTGGATCACCGCAAGCGGCGGCGAAGGCGGTAACGCAGCCAGATTGCAAAGCCGTTCATCAGCAGGGTCATGCCCAGCAGCACCAGCCCGGCGGCGGCTGCATTCACGTGAAAGCCAGCCTGCGGTCGCGACACCCAGTTGAACATCTGGATGGGCATCACGGTGAAGGGGGAGCTGAGCCATTCAAAACTGATGAAGGGAGCAGATGCCTGGATTGGTGACGGCGGCAGGAAGGCAATGAAGGTCAGTGCGCCGATGGTGATGATCGGCGCGGTTTCGCCAATGGCCCGCGACATGCCCACGATGGCGCCAGTCAGGATTCCCGGACGCGCGGCCGGAAGCAGAAAGATGCTGACGGTCTGCCACTGATCTGCCCCCAGCCCGAAAGCAGCCTCGCGGATGTCTTGAGGAATGGCACGCAGTGACTCGCGGGTCGCGACAATGATGATGGGCAGGATCAGCAGAGCAAGCGTCATGCCCGCGACCAGGATCGTTTGGCCGAGCCCGAACATCTGGACGAAGAGCCCCAGTGCCAGCAGTCCGAAGATGATCGAAGGAACGCCAGCAAGGTTGGTGACATTGACCTCAATAAAGTCGGTGACCCAGTGCTTCGGGGCGTATTCCTCAAGATAGACGCCTGCGGCGACCCCCACCGGCACGGCAAGGACCCCGGTCACCAGCATGACAAGGCAAGTACCGATCCACGCCGAGAGAATACCGGCAGACTCAGGTCGGCGAGAGGGGAAGTTGGTGAAAAAGTCTGGAGTGAGTCTGGCCGCGCCGTCGACTACGAAGTCGGCTACAAGCGCCATCAGAATGGTCAGGGTCAGGAACAGTACCAGCAGCCCGAGCACGGTGAAGCACAAGTCTGAAACTCTTGCGCGCCGTGTAATTGCAGCATCGTCAAGGCCCATGGGCTCGATGTGGTCGCGCATCAGTAGGCCTCCCGGTAGCGCTTGCGGAGCCAGAAGGCGAAGAGGTTGAAACTGAACGTAAGTGCGAAAAGCGTCAATCCGGCGGCGAAGATGGTCTGATAGGCAATCGACTCATGTGGAAGATCGCCCATGCTCAACTGCACGATGTATGAGGTGATAGTTGCTGCACCCTCGAGCGGATTGGTCGCGATCCTGGCCTGCTGGCCGGCAGCGATAGCCACTACCATAGTCTCGCCGACCGCCCGCGACATTCCGAGCAAGTAAGCGGCGGTGACGCCCGAGAGCGCAGCTGGCGTCACCACCTTCAGTCCGGTCTGCAGGCGGGTGAATCCCAGTGCGTATGCCCCCTCACGCAGCGAATCAGGCACGGCGCGCATGGCATCTTCGCTCATGGATACGATGTAGGGCAAGATCATGATGCCGATGACCACCCCAGACACGAGCAGGTTGAAGCGCGCCAGACCCGGGATGAAGGATTGAAAGATGGGCGTCAAGAACAGCAGAGCGAAGTACCCGAAAGCGACCGTTGGTACGCCTGCAATGAGCTCAAGGAACGGCTTTACCGCTTCACGGAGCCTGGGCTTGGCGAACTCGCTGAGATACAACGCGAGAATCGTGCCGGCAGGCACGGCAACAACCAGGGCAATGGCCGTGGTCATCAGCGTACCCGACAGTAGTGTCATGATCCCGAAGTGCTTCTCTTCGAAGACGGGCGTCCAATGCGTATCGGTCAGGAAGTCCACGATGGACACCTGAGTGAGGAACTTCAAGCTCTCACTGAGAAGGACGTAGAGGATGCCGAAGGTGACCAGAACTGATAGCGCCGCTGCGACGAACAGTACCAGGCGAATGCCTGTGTCGATGGCATGGCGGCGGCGCAGAAATGCGTCGCTTGGCTGAAGCGGGACAGGACCCACATCGAGGAAGGAACCACTACTTTTCATCAGACGGCCTCAGCCAGCGCGCACATCGCTGTGCGCGCCGACCATGATTGTCAGTAAACCAGCTTCTCTTTCAGCAGCTCGTCGATGGAAACGCCAATCTTCGAGCCAGTGAAGCCGGTGCCAATCTCCCGCTTTGCAAAGCGCTCGCGCATTGCGGCCAATGCGTTCTCCGGCAGCGGTACATAGCCCACCTCCTGCACCAATCCTTCGGAGTGCTTGGAGTCCAGATAGAACTCGACAAAGCGCGCGACCTCGGGCTTGGTTTCGGCGGCCTTCTTGCTTACGTAGATGAAGATCGGGCGCGACAGAGGCTGATACTGGCCGGAGCGCGCGGTTTCGACGCTGGGCGCGACCGCCTGGGCGGCGGCGTTGGTCTTGATGCCTACTGCCTTGAGCTTGTCGGCGTTCTCTTCGTAATAGGCCAAACCGAAGAACCCCAGTGCATTGGCATCACCCGAGACTCCCTGCACCAGCACGTTGTCGTCCTCCGAGGCCGTGTAGTCGCCGCGACTGGAGTGCTCCTTGCCAACGATTGCAGCGGTGAAATAGTCGTAGGTGCCCGAATCGGTGCCCGCACCGTAGAGGACCAGCGGCTTGTCCGGGAAGCTCGGACGAATC
Source organism: Stenotrophomonas sp. FBCC-B152 (assembly GCF_059134105.1). NCBI lineage: Bacteria > Pseudomonadati > Pseudomonadota > Gammaproteobacteria > Lysobacterales > Lysobacteraceae > Stenotrophomonas > Stenotrophomonas sp. FBCC-B152. The sequence goes on from NZ_CP101442.1 coordinate 1,776,834, forward strand.
TGGTTCCAGTTGGTGATCTTGCCCTGTGCTTCAGGGACCCACATGGCCTTCAGTTCGTCGACGGTGAGGTCATTGGCCCAGGTGTTCTGTGGGTTGACCACAACTGTCAGAGCGTCCATCGCGACTGGAAGCTCGATGTACTCTACGCCAGCGGCCTTGCAGGCTTCCTTCTCCTCACCCTTGATCGGGCGCGACGCATTGGAGATGTCGGTTTCGCCGCGGCAGAACTTCTTGAAGCCGCCACCGGTTCCTGACATGCCGACCGTTACTTTGATGCCGGCATTTTCTTTCTGGAACTCTTCAGCCATCGCTTCGGTGACGGGAAACACGGTCGACGAGCCGTCCGTGCTCACCATGCCGGTGATCTCGCCGGCTTTTGCAGGTGCCCCGGCACTGTCCTGGCCAGTGGTAGCAGGTGTTCCAGACGGCGAGCAGGCGAGGATGCTGAGCGTTGCGGCGGCAAGCAAAGTGAGGCGCAGGTACATGTAAGTCTCCGAGGTTCAGATGAGCATGGGTGCGATGGTTAGGTACCCCCCGACTCCCCAGCCGGGCGGTACACGACTATTTGAGCGGCCGCGGTGGGGCAGGGACCTCCGCCACGCAATCGCAGGCGGGATCGGTGGGATGAGGCTGCAGACAGAGCTCGGAACGACCGCCGCAGCAATCGTCCAGCAGGAAGGCCAGCAAACCATGCATGCCGTCCAGGCAGGCGCGATAGCGCACGAAGCGGCCTTCGCGGGTGCCGCAGATCAATCCGCCTCGGCTCAGCACGGCCAGATGGTTGGACAAGGTGTTGTGCCGCATTCCCATCATGTCGGTCAGGACACCGGCGGTCAGTCCTTCCGGCTCGTGGTTCACCAGCGTGCGGAAGATCACAAGACGTGCGCCGTTGCTCAGTGCCGACAGTGCATCCAGCGCATGGTCGATCGACATCGATGCGCTGAGTGAGCGCCGTTCGAAGTAATCAAAATCCAAGACGCGTTGGGGCTGGGCCATCACGGTGCTCCGATTGCACAAGATGTCGACATGTCGAGATATATCGACATGACGAAATGGTGGGCCCTCTATGTGACACCGTGATGCCACACACCTATTCAGTTATCGATCAACGTCGCTCACAAAAAATCCCGCGGGAGCGGGACGTTGAGGGGAGCAAGCTGGCACGGTTGGCAACAGGGGTCAGCTACCTGTCCTGGTGGTCTGCGCAATAGGCAGTGACCTGCCTCACCGCCTCGCGGGCGTAACGCGTGACCCCAATCAGCGTGGCAGAGGCCATGCCGTTCCAATCCCCGTATCCCAATAACCAAACCGAGGGCACCGCCAACGCGCGCAGGCCGCTGCCGTCGACCTCCACCTGGCCCTGCGGGGTTACAAGGTCCAGGCCCTTCAGGTGCGACAACGCCGGGCGGAAGCCGGTGCACCAGATCACTGCATCGAACGCCCGCTCGGTGCCGTCGGCCCATTGCATGCCGGTGGGGGAGAAGCGGGCCGGCGGTGGGACTGCGGCGAGCACCCCGCGCGCCCGCGCGTCGAGCACCGGCGGCACCATGACGATGTCGCCGAAACCGCCTGGTGGCAGGTCAGGCTCCCGGCCTTCCTGCTGCGCCTTCCATCGCTCAGTCGCGCGTTCGAACAGCACGCGGCCGTCGACGTCATCGGCCAGGAACGCCGGTTCGTGCTGTGTGATCCAGGTGGTTTCCGCCACCGTCGATACTTCGGCCAGAATCTGCGCACCGGAATTGCCACCACCGATGATGGCCACCCGCATTCCGGCGAACGGCGCAGGGGTGCTGTAGTGAGCGGAGTGCAGCTGGATCCCCGCAAATGACTCCAACCCTTGGTACTCAGGCGTGTAGGCTTCCCCCCATGTTCCGGTGGCGCTGATCACCGCCCGCGCCAACCATTGCCGACCGTCCCTGGCCACCACCCGCAGACGCTCGCCAAAGTGGCTGACTCGTTGCACGCGGATAGGGCGAAGAACGGGCAGCGCATATTTTTGTTCGTACTGCGCCAGATAAGCGAGCACTTCGGCACGCGCAGGGTAGGGGCCTTGGCTGGCGGGCATGGGCCATCCGGGAATGGAGCTCCAGCCCGCCGGGGAAAACAGATGCAGCGAGTGCCAGGCATGCTGCCATGCGCCGCCGGGCGACGCTTCCGCATCGAGAATTACATAGGACAGCCCGCTGCGGCGCAGGAAATAGCCGGCAGAAAGACCCGATTGGCCACCTCCGATTACCACCACATCGACGCTGTCCATCTGTGCTCCCTCGCGCCGCCTCACTCAGGCGGCATTCTTTCTCTGCTGTTGATCGGAGATCTTGAGTGCATCCAGGTAGCGCTCCGCATCCAGTGCAGCCATGCAGCCGAAGCCGGCCGAGGTGATGGCCTGGCGGTAGTGCTGGTCGGCCACGTCGCCGGCGGCGAACACACCTTCCACCGAGGTCTGGGTGGCGTTGCCGCCCAGGCCCGAGCGGATGTCCAGGTAGCCGTTGTTCATGGTCAGCTGGCCGTCGAACAGGCTGGTGTTGGGGTGGTGGCCGATGGCCACGAAGAAGCCGTGTGCCTCGATGTCGCGGGTGCTGCCGTCCAGGGTGGACTTGACCCGCACGCCGGTGACGCCGGCTTCATTGCCCAGCACTTCGTCCACCTGGTGGTGCCACACGGTTTCGATCTTGCCGTGGGCGACCTTGGCGAACAGCTTATCCTGCATGATCTTTTCCGCCTTCAGGGTGTCGCGGCGGTGGACCAGGTAGACCTTGCGGGCGATGTTGGACAGGTACAGGGCCTCTTCCACGGCGGTGTTGCCGCCGCCCACCACGACCACGTCCTGGTCACGGTAGAAGAAGCCGTCGCAGGTGGCGCAGGCGGAGACGCCGCGGCCCTTGAATTCCTCTTCGGTCGGAATGCCCAGGTACTTGGCGGTGGCGCCGGTGGCAATGATCAGCGCGTCGCAGGTGTACTCGGCGCTGTCGCCGATCAGCTTGAACGGGCGCTGGGTCACATCCGCGGTGTGGATGTGGTCGAAGATCACTTCGGTCTCGAAGCGCTCAGCGTGGGCCTGCATGCGCGCCATCAGGTCCGGGCCCATCAGGCCGTGGGCGTCGCCCGGCCAGTTGTCCACTTCGGTGGTGGTCATGAGCTGGCCGCCCTGCTGAAGACCGGTGATCACCACCGGGTTCAGGTTGGCGCGGGCGGCGTAGACCGCTGCCGTCCAGCCGGCCGGGCCGGAACCGAGGATCAACAGCGGGATGTGTCGGGTCGTGCTCATAACTCAATGACTCCGTGCGTCGGCAGGAAAGTAGCGCTTGCCCAGCCGCAGGGCGACATGGACCAACAGGATCAGCACCGGCACCTCCACCAGCGGTCCGATGACCGCAGCGAAGGCGACCGGCGAAGCCAGACCAAAGGCGGCGATGGCGACGGCGATGGCCAGCTCGAAGTTGTTGCCAGCAGCAGTGAAGGCGATCGCGGTCGTGCGCGGGTAGTCCTTCGCAATGAACTTGCCCATGAAGAAGCTCAGCACGAACTGAATGATGAAATAGAGCGTCAGCGGGATCGCGATGCGCACTGCATCCATCGGGATGCGCAGCACATCGCCCCCCTTCAGGCTGAACATGGCAACGATCGTGAACAGCAACGCCGCCAGCGTGATCGGACTGATCGCTGGCAGGAACTTCTCTTCATACCAACGCACGCCTTTGCGCGCCTTGAGCCAGCGGCTGGTGAGGAACCCTGCGAGGAAGGGGATGCCCAGATAAATCAGCACCGCCTCGGCAATGGTCCAGAAGCTGACGTCGATCACGCTGCCCTGCAGGCCGAACACCGGCGGCAGCCACGACAGGAAGAACCACGCGTACACACTGAACAACGCGATCTGGAAGATCGAGTTGAAGGCCACCAGCCCGGCCACATACTGCCCATCACCGCGGGCGAGCTGATTCCAGACCAGCACCATAGCGATACAGCGTGCCAGGCCAATCAGGATCAGGCCAGTCATGTACTCAGGGTAGTCGCGCAGGAACAGCACCGCCAGGCCGAACATCAGGAACGGACCGATGATCCAGTTCTGCACCAGCGAGAGCATCAGCACGCGCTTGTCGGCAAACACCTTGGGCAGCTCTTCGTACTTCACCTTGGCCAGCGGCGGATACATCATTAGGATCAGGCCAATGGCGATCGGGATGTTGGTCGATCCAATCGACAGGCTGTGAAGCGCGCTGGGGACGCCTTCGAACATCGCGCCCAAGCCGACGCCAAGGGCCATCGCCAAGAAAATCCAGAGCGTAAGGTACCGGTCCAGGAAGGACAGGCGGGGGGAATCAGTAGTCATGGCAGGTCTCGGAAAAGCGGTTAGTCGATCTGCGCGATCGGGTCGAGGCGAGCCTTCAGCGCTGCGCGGTCGTCCCAGGCGCTGTCAGGAATCTCCAGGAAGGCCTGCAGGCGTCGCTTGATGGTCTGATGGGCACGGTCAAAGGCTTCTGCCTTCTGCGCATCCGAACCTTCCACGCCGGCCGGGTCGAACAGGCCCCAATGCACGCGAACGAAGTCACCAAACACCACCGGGCACGCCTCGGCGGCCGCGCTGTCACACACGGTGACGATCAGATCCATGGCAGCGGCATCGGCTTCGGCAAATTCGTCCCAGGACTTGCTGCGCATGCCCTCGACGGGGAAGCCTTCGCGCTCCAGCTGGGCAATGGCAAAGGGATTGACGCGACCGGCCGGCTGGCTGCCCGCACTGAAGGAGAGATAGCGGCCTTCGCCCCATTTTTTAAGGGTCGATTCGGCAAGCACGCTGCGGGCGGAGTTGCCAGTACACAAGAACAGAACACGACGGGTCATTTGAGCGATCTCTAGGAGGGGGGGAGGTCAGCAGCCAGCAGGACGTTCGCAGGCCTGTTCGTCGGCGCAGCAGTTTTCGGTCAGGTAGGCAACCAGCGAGCTCATCGCCTCGAACTCGGCGCGGTAGCAGATGGTGCGACCGCGCTGCTCGGCGGTGATCAGGCCAGCGGCCAGCAACTCCTTCAGATGGAAGGAGAGGGTGGCACCGGGAAGGGAGAGGGACTGGGCGATATCGCCGGCCAGCTTGCCGCCACTTCCGGCTTGGACCAGCAGGCGGAAGATGGAAAGCCGGGTGGCGTGACCCAGGGCGGCCAGGGCGTGAGTTGCGTTTTTATGTTCCATGATTCTAGAATAGTCGAATCGAATAGGCAGGACAACCCCCCATGCAACACCTTCCCAATGTCGTCCCGGGCGCCTTGAACCCTCCGGTGGCCGAAAAGCTGAGCGAGCCCAATGCCGCGCCGCACCGGCCCCGCATCCTGATCTTGTACGGTTCCCTGCGCCCGCAGTCGTTCAGCCGCAAGCTGGCTTTGGAGGCGCAGCGGTTGCTGGAACATCTGGGCGCAGAGACCCGAGTGTTTGATCCGCATGAGCTGCCGATGCTCGATTCGGTGCCCGCCTCCCACCCCAAGGTGCAGGAGCTGCGCCAAGCCTCGTTGTGGTCCGAGGGGCACGTGTGGGTCAGCCCGGAGCGGCACGGGACGCTGACTGCCGTGTTCAAGAACCAGATTGACTGGCTACCGCTGGAAGAGGGCAGCGTACGCCCGACCCAAGGTCGCACGCTGGCAGTGATGCAGGTCTGCGGTGGCTCCCAGTCCTTCAACGTGGTCAACGCGTTGCGCGTTCTCGGCCGCTGGATGCGGATGGTCACGATTCCGAACCAGTCCTCGGTGGCCAAGGCCTGGCAGGAGTTCGATGACGAGGGGCGCATGAAGCCTTCCGCCTACTACGATCGCGTCGTGGATGTGATGGAAGAGCTGGTCAAGTTCACCCTCCTGGTGCGTGGACGCAGTGACTACCTGGTTGATCGCTACAGCGAACGAAAGGGGGCTGTCGAAGCGGCCGCGCTGACTGCCGCGGCCGGTGTCGTCGAGACCGCATTGAATGAAAAGGAGAACGCATGAACGCTGTCATCTATCACAACCCCAAGTGCGGCACCTCGCGGAACACCTTGGCTTTAATTCGCCACGCCGGCATTGAGCCTGAAGTCATTGAGTACCTGGTCAACCCACCCAGCCGAACGCGGCTTGTCGAGCTGATTGCCGCCGCCGGATTGGATGTTCGCGGTGCAATCCGCCAGAAAGGCACACCCTATCTGGAACTGGGGCTGCACGATCCCGCGTTGAGCGAGGACGCACTGCTGGATGCCATGCTGGCCAATCCTATTCTCATCAATCGCCCCTTCGTCCAGACCACCATGGGCACGCGCCTGTGCCGGCCTTCTGAGGTGGTTCTGGACATCCTGCCAGCAGTGCACGAGCCCTTTACCAAGGAAGATGGCGAAGTGGTGATCGATCAGGACGGCAAGCGCGTCCGCTGAGTTGCTAAGCGGCAGGGAGAGTTCGAGAGCATGCAAAGCGCGTCCAAGCAGCCGCAAAAGCTGCCCCGGCTGATCGTTGCGCTGGGAGTGGGCCAGATCATTGCGTGGGCCAGCAGCTATTACCTGTTGGCCATTCTGGCGCTTCCCATGTCCAGAAGCACTGGCTGGTCGCTGGGGCTGTTGGTCGGAGGCCTCTCCGCTGGGCTGGTCACAGCCGGACTACTCGCTCCTCTGGCCGGTCGGACCATCGACAGGCGGGGAGGGCGGACCGTACTGGCGGTCAGCTCCGTAGTGTTTGCCATGGGCCTCGCGGCGCTGGCCACGTCACACTCCCCAACTACCTATTACCTTGGCTGGGTGGTACTGGGCGTTGCCATGTCTGCGGGCCTGTATGACGCTGCGTTCACGACACTGGGACAGCTGCTCGGGGCAAACGCGAAGCAATCCATTGCCGGCCTGACCTTGGTGGCCGGCTTTGCAAGCACGCTCGGCTGGCCAGCGCTGACCTACCTTGACGAGGCCATGGGATGGCGCGGCGCGTTGTGGGTGGCTGCCGCATTCAACCTGCTGGTCGCATTGCCCATCCATTTGCTCGCTATTCCGAAGCATCAGCCCCGTATTAGCGCAAGTCCGCATCCCTCAGCGGTCGCTGCCGTCCACACCAGCACTGCAGCACCCGTTTCAGCTGCAGCACCGCCTGCACACTGGCTTGTGCTCATTGGCCTGTTGCTGACCTGCCAGGCAGCGATCATGGCGACCTTATCGGTGCATCTGATTGCGCTGCTCGGTGCCATCGGGCTGGCGCCATCGGTTGCGCTGCTCGCTGGCATGGTGATCGGCCCCGCGCAGGTCATCGCTCGTTTGCTGGAGATGTACTTCGGGCGAGGCGTGCATCCGACCTGGTCCGCACGCGTGGGAATTGCAGCGACATTGGCAGCGCTACTGCTGCTACTCACTGGATACTCGTGGGCAGCGATCATTGCATTCGTCATCTACGGTGCCGGCAACGGGATACTCACGGTGGCCCGCGGCACCCTCCCGTTGGCGTTGATCGGATCGGCGGACTACGGCAAGACCATGGGCCAACTTGCCCGTCCCATGCTACTGGCACAGGCGGCAGCACCGCCGCTTGCAGCCATTGCGCTCGAGCGAACCGAGCCTGTTTGGCTGATCTGCCTATTGGCGCTGCTTGCCACTGTTTCCTTGGTTGGAAGCTGTTGGTTGCCTGCAAAGACGCAGGGCGTGAGCCCTTGAATATGCATGCGTGTGCATATATGCTTTATGCATGAGCAAGGGCACCCCCAAGGCAAACGCCATTGAGCAAGCAGTAAGCGTGCTGGCAGACCCCATTTTTCGGGCGCTGGCTGAGCCGTCGCGCTTGGCCGTGCTCAAGCGTGTGCTTCAGGTGGAACGGGCAGATATCGCGGAGATTGCCGCCGGCCTTCCACAGGAGCGATCCGTGGTCTCACGTCATCTGCAGGGACTCCACGATGCTGGGATCCTACGCGCAGAGCGGGTGAGCCGGCAGGTGTACTACCAGGTCGATGGCCTCGCGATGGTCGCACGCTTGGAGCAGATCCTGCTGCAGGTCAGGGCGCTGGCACCTTACTGCTGCCCCGGTGATTTGAAGTAATACCGCAGGCAATTCTTGATTCATCAACGCAACTCACATATATGCATATAGGCGCATACACGCATGAATAAGTTGAATGTCGACGTCGTCGTGATCGGGGCAGGGCAGGCAGGCTTGGCGATGTCATACCGGCTCAAGAACGCAGGCGTGTCGCACCTGATTCTCGAACGACAACCGGCCGCTGGTGGCAGTTGGCCGTCGTACTACGACAGCCTGACCCTGTTCTCCCCGGCAGGATATTCCTCGCTGCCTGGCCTCGAGTTCCCCGGCGGAGCCAAGCGCTATCCCAAGCGGGACGAGGTCACCGCGTATCTGCGCCAGTATGCGTCCGCCTTCGACCTGCCAGTGCGCGCCAACAGCGAGGTTGTGGAGGTCATCTCCGAAGCAAGCCAACATCGCGTCAAACTTGCCGATGGAGCGGTCATTACCGCCCAGGCAGTAGTGGTGGCAACCGGTGGCTTCAACACACCTCACCTGCCGGGGATCCCTGGAAGGCAGCTATACCAAGGGACGATTCTGCACAGTTCGGCCTACCGAACACCCACCGGCTTCGAAGGCAAACGCGTCGTCGTCGTCGGTGCGGCCAACTCAGCGTTACAGATCGCGCACGAACTGCACTCCACTGCCACCGTGGTGCTGGCAACCCGCGAGCCAGTGAAGTTCATGCCACAACGGTTCCTCGGCTTCGATTTTCATGACTGGCTCAAGTGGACCGGCCTGGGCAATTCCCGTTGGCTGAGCGATCAGAGCACGCCCGTTCTGGATGATGGACGTTATCGACACGCCCTGAGTACGGGTGCCATTTCCCGTCGAGAGATGTTCACTGCGTTTACCAACGATGGGGTGGTGTGGCCGAATGCGGAAATACAAGCGGTCGACGCTGTGATCTTCGCGACGGGCTTCCGGCCGAACATGTCATTCCTGCCACGGGAAGCCTTGGATCCGGACAGGCGGGCACTACACAGCCAAGGGGTTTCCACCACAATCAAGGGGCTCTACTACCTCGGGCTACCGCTACAGCGCAACTTTGCCTCTGCCACGCTTCGCGGAGTTGGTAGTGACTCCTTGGGAGTCCTAGCATCGATCATGAGCCACTTGCGGCCCATGTAATTGCGCACGCGACGTCCCCCCGGCTTGAGTAGTGGGCGGGTTTAGAGTCCGGTGCTGATGTTATCGTTCTTCGCCGCCAACTGCGCGGCGTATTGGGCGGGTGTTAGACCGCCAAGCGCTCTTTTTGGTCTTTCTTCGTTGTAGTCGCGCCGCCAGCTTTCGATACTGGTGCGGGCATGAAGCAACGTCGGGAACCAGTGCTCGTTGAGGCATTCGTCGCGCAGCCGTCCGTTGAAGGACTCGATGTACGCATTTTGGTTCGGCTTGCCCGGTTCGATCAGACGCAGGGCAACTTCCTTTTCGTGAGCCCAAGCCACCATCGCCTTACCGCAAAACTCCTTGCCGTTGTCTGTCCTGATCACTCGTGGCAAGCCGCGCTGCATGGCCAGCCTGTCCAGTACCCTGGACACGCCTTGCCCGGATATTGCCCGCTCCACTTCGATGGCCACAGCCTCGTGGGTGGCGTCGTCGACGATCGTCAGGCACTTGACCACCCGGCCTTCTGCGGTACGCTCGAACACGAAGTCCATCGACCACACCTCATTGGCAGCGGACGGCCGCAGGAGGGGCTGGCGCTCGCTAACCGGCACCTTCTTACGCTTTCTGCGTCGCACCTGCAGGCCCGCTTCCTGATAGAGCCGCTCCACTCGCTTGTAGTTCACGACAAGTCCTTTCTGCCGCAGCTTCAGATGGATCATGCCCACCCCGTAGCGTCTGTGCCGATGCGCCAGCGCAGCAATCTGCTCGCGCAGCTCAACGTTGTTGTCGGGCCGAGGCTCATAGCGCAGCGCGCTAGCGCTCATCCGCACCACCGTCAGCGCTCGCCGCTCGCTCAACCCCTTCTCGACCATGCTCCGCACCAGCAGCCTGCGCGCCGGCGCGGTCACCACTTTTTTCGCAACGCATCCTTGATGACGTCGTTCTCGAAGACCTGTTCTGCCAGCAGCTTCTTCAGGCGTGTGTTCTCCGCCTCCAGGTCCTTGTGCCGCTTGGCGTCGGGCACGCTCATGCCGCCGAACTTGCTGCGCCACAGGTAGTACGAGGCCTCGCTGAAGCCATGCTGGCGGCAGAGGTCCTTGATGGGCATGCCGGACTCAGCTTCGCGTAGGAAGCCGATGATCTGCTCTTCGGAAAAGCGCTTCTTCACGTCCAATCTCCTTGTCATTGAGGATTGGACTCCAAACCGCTTCGCTACTCAATCTCGGGGGGACGTCGCACGTTTGGCATGCCAAGAACGGAGTAGGGCACCGGAACTTCTGCGGGGCCGTCGAGGTGGTCGCGCAATCCCAAAGTCAGCCTTTGTTGTTCTGACGGTGAGCGACCCATACGGCAGCGACAGTTATGGATACTACTAAAAAGACAGCAACGCCGGCGACAATGCTCATCTGCTGTAAGAGGGTCAACGAGTTTAAAAAGTTCATCTTAGAAACCAACCATTGGTGATAGAGTGGACCGGCCAGGATTTCGTAGACATCTCAGAGCCATAATCAATGGAAGCGAGAGAGGTGTCTAATGGCAAGCAAACAGTACACGGATGAGTTCAAGGCCGAGGCGGTCAAGCAGGTTACCGAAAGAGGCTTTGCGGTAGCCGAGGTTGCCAAGCGGTTGGGGGTCTCGTCCCACAGCCTTTACCAATGGCTCCGCAAGTCCAGGAGCGAGGCCTTGGCGGGCACGCCTGAGGGGTCGATGTTGCCGACGCCGAAGGACTCAGCCGAGGTGCGGCGCCTGAAGGCCGAGGTGAAACGCCTGACTGAGGAGCGCGACATCCTAAAAAAAGGGGTATCCGGAATCTGGTGTGGGTTCTGGCTCCTTGGGTCTTTGTAGCTATCACTTTCAAAGAATGGATTTTGGTGTTGGACGGCTGAGCGGATGTGCTAGAGTAAAAGTCGGATTTCAGTGTGGGTTCGCCCAAGGTGCTGAGTGACGGACTTTCTCCAGCTGCGAAGCCTGAAGACGCTTGAAATCCTGACCAGCGAGGACAGTTACGTCGTCAAGGCCGAAGGCGTCAATCAGTGGGTGACCTGCCCGCTGTGCAAGACCGGACGCCTGCATGGTCACGGCTCACAGGAACAGTCGTTTCAGGACACACCGACGCACGGCAAACCCGTCGTGATCTTCATCCAGCGCCGTCGCTATCGCTGTACAAGCTGCACCAAGACCTTGTTTGAGCCTGTGGCGGACCTTGATGGAAAACGCCAAGCCACGGCGCGTCTGGTGCGTTATATCCGCGACCAGTCCTTCTCCAAGACCTTTGCGGCCCTTGCCCGGGAAGTAGCCGTGGACGAAAAGACGGTCCGCCACGTCTTCGACGATTTCATCGAGGAGGTCGAGGCCAAGACCCAGTTCCGGACGCCGCGGGTGCTGGGTATCGACGAGCTCAAGATCATCGGCCAGTACCGGGCCATGATCACCAACGTCGAGCGCAAGACCGTGTTCGATATCCGCCCCAGCCGGGCCAAAGCCGAGTTGATGCCCTATTTCCGCGACCTGCGGGACAAGGACTCGGTCGAGTGGGTGGCGATGGACATGTACCACGTTTATCGGCAGGTGGTGCGCGCCACGCTGCCACAGGCCCGGATCGTGGTCGATCGATTCCATATCCAGCGCATGGCGAACGACGCGCTGGAGAAGCTGCGCAAGCGCATTCGCAAGGATTTGTCCACCCGGCAGCGCCTCAAACTCAAGGACGAGCGGTTCCTGCTGCTCAAGCGGCAGCACGACCTGACAGGGAGAGATATGGACCGGATGCGGGAATGGTTCCAACAGTTCCCGCTCCTAAGCGAAGCCCACGCGCTCAAGGAAGGATTTCTGTCGATCTGGGATCAGAAGACCCGCCCAGCAGCAGAAGCCGCCTGCGCGAAGTGGCAGGCCAATATTCCGACCGAATTGGCGGCCACGTTCAAGGACCTGACCACCGCCGTGCACAACTGGCACGACGAAATCTTCGCCTACTTCGAGCAGCCGATTACCAATGCCTATACTGAGTCAGTCAACCGAGTGGCCAAAGACATGAACCGCATGGGCAGGGGTTACAGCTTCGAGGTGCTTCGGGCGCGCATGCTCTACGACAAGAAGGCGCGCAAGGATGGCTCGGTTATCGAAACCGTGTTGGTCGATGACGACGACCCAATGACCACGGACTTCGTGTTCCAGCGGATGACCACGGCGGCAACGCGCAAGAAGAAGATCACGCGCGTGGTCGAGTACGGCCCCTATCTCCCGACGCTGGCGCGGCTACTCGAAGAGGGGTATTTCGAATAGTCCTCAACCCATTGTGCAAGAGGCGGCGCTTCAGCCTGAATTTGTGATTCAGCCGATGAAGCATAGGTAAGAGGCCCAGCCACTACCCCGCGCAACAGGACAGTTGCTTTACGTCCTTGGTGAAGGTTTGTGCCGCGAGTTTCAGCCCCTCGACCATCGTCAGGTAGGGGAATAACTGGTCGGCCAACTCTCGCACCGTCATGCGGTTGCGAATCGCCAGTACTGCGGTTTGGATCAGCTCGCCTGCTTCCGGGGCTACCGCTTGCACGCCGATCAGTCGTCCCGAACCGGCCTCCGAAACCAGCTTGATGAAACCGCGCGTGTCGAAGTTGACCAGCGCCCGGGGCACGTTGTCGAGCGTCAGCGTGCGGCTGTCGGTCTCGATACCGTCGTGGTGCGCTTCGGCTTCGCTGTAGCCCACGGTGGCGACCTGCGGGTCGGTGAACACCACCGCCGGCATCGCCGTCAGATCCAGCGTCGCGTTGCCACCCGTCATGTTGATTGCAGCGCGGGTGCCGGCCGCCGCCGCGACGTAGACGAACTGCGGCTGGTCAGTGCAGTCGCCGGCGGCATAGATGTGCGGCACGGTAGTGCGCATCGCGTGGTCGATGGTGATGGCGCCTTGCGCATTGACCACCACACCGGCCGCGTCGAGGTTGAGCGTGCGGGTGTTTGGGGTGCGGCCGGTGGCGAACAACAGCCGGTCGGCATGCAGTTCGCCGCGTTCGGTGGTGAGCACGAATTCCCCATCCTCATAGGCGACCTGGCTGGCCTGGGTGTGGTCCAGCACTTCGATGCCTTCGGCGCGGAACACGGCCGTGATGGCCTCGCCAATGGCGGGGTCTTCGCGAAAGAACAGTGTGCTGCGCGCCAGCATGGTCACCTTGCTGCCCAGCCGGGCAAAGGCCTGCGCGAGTTCGACGGCCACCACCGACGAGCCGATCACGGCCAGCCGATCGGGGATCGTGTCGCTGGCCAGCGCTTCGGTCGACGTCCAGAAGGGCGTGTCTTTCAAGCCCGGGATCGGTGGAATCGCCGGACTGGCCCCGGTGGCGATGAGGCAGCGGTCGAAACTCACCTCGCGCACCCCGTCGTCAGCGGTTGCCACGGTCAGCGTGTGCGCATCCTTGAATCGGGCATCGCCGCGCAGCACGGTGATGGTCGGGGTGCTCGTCAGGATGCCTTCGTACTTGGCGTGGCGCAGTTCATCGACGCGCCCCTGCTGCTGAGCCAGCAAGCGCTTGCGCAGAATCTTCGGCGAGGCGGCGGCAATGCCGTCATCGAACGGACTCTCGCGACGCAGATGCGCAATGTGGGCAGCGCGGATCATGATCTTGGACGGCACACATCCGACGTTGACGCAGGTGCCGCCGAGAGTGCTGCGCTCGATCAGCGTCACACGCGCCCCTTGCTCGACGGCCTTCAACGCCGCCGCCATCGCCGCGCCGCCGCTGCCGATCACGGCCACGTGCAGTGCAGCCTCATCGTCCTCGCGCTTTGGTTCGCCGCCCAGCCGCTCTTGTGCATTGTTCAGCAGGTCGCTGGGTTGCCCCGGCGCATCGGCAAGCTGCGCTCGGTAACCGAGTGCGGATACCGCCGCGACCAGCGAGGTCACGTCCGCGGCGGTACCTACGCTGGCCTCAATCTCGGCCCGGCGCTGTGGGTAGGACACTGAGGCCGAACGCACGCCGGGCACCTTTTCCAAGGTCTGCTTGACGTGCTCGGCGCACGACCCGCAGGTCATGCCATCGATGTGCAGCGTGATCGCCTCGGTCATGAGCGTGTGCTCACTTCTTGACGGTAGACGGGTAGCCGGCGTTCTCGGTGGCTTTGGTCAACGCGGCCGGAGTGGTCTTGGCATCGTCGTAGGTTACCACCGCCTCCTTGGGCTCCCAGGTCACCTTGGCCTCGATGACGCCTTCGACCTTGGTCAGCGCCTTCTTGACCGTGATCGGACAGGTGGCGCAGGTCATGCTCGGCACCGACAGCGTGACGGTTTTGGTGGCGGCCCAGGCGGGAGCGCTGAGGGCAACGGTCAGAGCGAGCAATGCGACGAGTTTCTTCATGGCAATCTCCTTTCAGTAGAACAGGGGCATGAGGTAGGGGAACACGAGCGCGATCAGCACCAGGGCGGTGAAGATCCAGAAGATCACCTTGTAGGCCGTCCGCACCTGGGGCACGGCGCATGCGTCGTCCGGCGCGCAGGCGCGAGCCGGCCGGAAGATGCGACGCCACGCGAAGAACAGCGCCACGAGCGCCACGCCAATGAAGATCGGCCGGTACGGTTCCAGCGCGGTCAAGTTGCCGATCCAGGCGCCGGAGAAACCCAGCGTGATCAGCACCAGCGGACCGAGGCAGCAGGTCGAGGCGAGGATGGCGGCGAGGCCACCGGCGGCCAGTGCACCGCGGCCGTTGCTGGGGTCTGCCATGTGAGGGATCTCCTTCCGAGACGTTGCGTGATGCGCTAAGGTTACTTCCGTAGTCAAGTACGGAGTCAAGCGCGATGGTGAACGATCCGCAAACACTGACCATCGGGGCTTTCGCCAAGGCCGCTGGGGTCAACGTGGAGACCATCCGGTTCTATCAGCGCAAGGGGTTATTGCCAGAACCAGGTCGGCCCGTCGGCAGTATTCGCCGCTACGGATCGGCGGACGTGGCGCGGGTGCGTTTCGTGAAATCCGCCCAGCGGCTGGGGTTCAACCTGGACGAAGTCGGCCAACTCCTACAGCTTGAGGACGGCACTCACTGCAGCGAAGCCGCCGAGCTGGCTGCGCTCCAGCTCACCGACGTGCGCACCAAGATGGCGGACCTGACGCGAATCGAAGCGGTGCTGTCACGGTTGGTCAACGAGTGCCATGCGCAGCGAGGCACTGTGTCGTGCCCGCTGATCGATTCTCTGCACGGGAGCTAGGCGCGTGGCTTAACCCGGTTTTCCGTTCCACTGCGCCTCAAACCCCAGTTCGAGCCGGGGGCAAGGTGACCTGCCACTGATTGTTTCCTTGCACCGACATGCGCCAGACAAAGCCCACACTGAAGGCTAAAAGCGCGTAAGCCTTGCGATACCAGAAACCTACCGAACGAGAGCTGTCAGACAAGAAGGGCTAGTGCGGTCTTCCCACACTAAAATCCGGATACCCAAAAAAAGCCGCGGCGTACTTCGCCAAGGGATGACGGCGAAGTACGCTTTCATGCGTGAGCACTTGGGCGAGTTCAGGCTGACGGCCATGTGTCGAGTGCTTGGGGTTAACCGCAGTGGCTACTACGCATGGGCGGGCAATTCGGGCAGGCCGCGTCGTCGTGAGGATGATCGTCTGCGCGGCCTTATCAAGCACGCGTGGTTGGCAAGCGGGACGGTGTACGGCTACCGCAAGATCACCCGGGAACTTCGTGAGGCCGGTGAACGTTGCAGCCGCCATCGTGTTCGACGTCTGATGAAGGCAGAGGGCATAAGGGCAGAAATTGGCTACGGCACCAAGCCGCGCCATCGAGGCGGTCCGCCTGGGATGGTTGAAAACGTCGTCAATCGCGACTTTTCGCCCGCTGCACCAAACAAGGTGTGGGTCACTGACATAACATACATCCGCACCTACGAGGGCTGGACTTTCCTGGCAGTGATCGTCGACCTTTACTCACGGCAAGTGGTTGGCTGGGCGATGCAGTCCCAGATGACCACCGACCTTGTGCTGCAGGCACTGGTATCGGCGGTGTGGAAGCGAAAGCCTGCTGCGGGCCTGATCATCCACTCTGACCAAGGCAGCCAGTTCACGAGCAGCGACTGGCTATCGTTGCTGAAGCAGAATGGCATGGTTCCAAGCATGAGTCGGCGTGGAAACTGCCATGACAATGCGGTGGCTGAGAGCTTTTTCAGTGCACTGAAGAAGGAGCGGATCAAGCGACGGATCTACCCGACCCGGGACGAGGCGCGCTCGGATGTATTCAATTACATCGAGATGTTTTACAACCCAATCCGACGCCACGGTTCCGCTGGCAACCTGGCCCCTGTAGAGTTTGAACGGCGCTACGCGCAAGGCGGCTCATGAATGTCTACGGAAGTCTGGCCGGTCCAGAGCCAGTGCGCGACGCAGCTCACTGCAGGTCGCAACCTGAGGTGTTTTCAAGAATTCTAACCCTAGCTGTTGGGCCCAGCACCTCCTACTGCCTGGCCACACACTGCATGATTGCCAGAAAGTGCGGGCAGCATGGCTGCATTGGAGAACTATCAAGTGATACCCCCGGGCTCTGCCATCTCTTGCAGCCTCGGCGAGCAGCATGTAGCCATCTGAATACGCACTGAGGGCTTGCTAGCTCGGCTTAGGGGCGCACAATTGGACTGCATGCCACCTTTGGTACCCGCACATGCCTGACTCAGTCACGAAAGGCGAGGCTTTTGCAGCGATCGAGTCGCTTCTCGCCAACGGAAAGCCACCTCATCATTTGAATGTCCGCGCAGCCCTAGGAGGCCGCGGCAGTGGGCCAACACTAAGCCGGTTCGTAGCCGCGTGGTTTGCAGAACGAGCAGCATTGCTGGCAGGTCGGCCGAGCTCAGTTGCCGACATGGCTCTTGCTGATGTCATTGCAGCTCTTAAGAGCTTGGGGGAGCCAGATGCCCAAGGAAATGTTCTTGCAAATCTGCCGAGTGCATTTGAGAGAATTGGGCTAACCCTCGACCAACTGTTCATAGTCCTACACGCCTGGGAATCTGATTTGGAGCGACGGGAAGGCATCTTGGCCAAGACGAACACGACGCTGGCAAGCGAAATCACATAGCCAAGGACGGAATTGAACAGAGAAAAGCAAAAACTCAATTGGCGCAGAGGTACAGCCTTAGTTGGCCCGTCAGTCCGACCCTGCAAGGGCGGCCGAGGGTAGAATTCACCGATCCATCAATCGGTTAGCGAAGATCTGGCCGTGTTCGTAACGATTCCCTGCCAACCCTCACGTTGGCTTTTCGAACAGGGCGCACGCCCGGTGATCTATCAGCCGGCCGCCGAATTTCACGACCTCCCTGCCAGCCACGCCTGGCGACACATGACCTATGAGCCGGACCGTGATCCGCCGATCGATTTTACCTGGGAGCGCGAATGGCGCCTGCAGACGGAGCAGCTGCACTTCGATCAGTCGTGCGCAGGGGTAGTGGTGCCGGACCGGGCGTGGGCGGCGCGCATGCGGGCCGAGCACGAGGTCGAGCAGGACTGGCGCGTTCTTGCGTACAGCCAGATCATGGACGCGCCGTTGGCCGAGCAGCTCCGCGATGACTACCGCTGGACGCTGACCTCGTTGCGTCGTTAATGGCCAGCTCCCGAATGCACGAGCATTCGAGAGCCGTGCCTGCGGTAGCGAACCCGCCCAGCCATAATCAGCGAAAGAATCGGCCAGGACCGCGATTCCTGGCTCGCTCATCAACCCTCCTGTTGTGCCTGCCCGCTCACCTCATCGCGCCAGCAGGGCATAGCGTACTCATTGCAAGACCGAGGAGGGCGGCGTAACGCACGGAACTATGGGCAGAGACTCGGTGAGTCGGGAAAGTGCAAAAGGCAGCACGGATGATGGCAGGGCGCCGGATGCAGGCAATTCAGCGGGGCTGTGCGGGCAACCTACCGGAATTGCCCCCTTGGAGAATACGACGACAGCCAGAATGAAACAGCACTGCTGAAACAGCGACAGCGCTGCCAGGTACCTCATCCAATGCCGCAGACCAGGATACGGGCAGAACAGTCAGTACACGTCACCTTGGAACGCCATTGCGGGCAAGATGGCTAAATCCTGCGGGACCGATGGCTGCATTGGATCCAGCGCAGCGCCGCCACTTCAGTGAGTCCGGCGCTCCGCACTGCTCAGCCCCATTGCCCATGCCCGTCATCGCCACACCCACGCCAACAAGGACCAACAGCGTCAGCACGGACCAGGAGATCCAGTCCGCCCCAAGCGCAAAGAAGGTCTTGTTCCAGATGCCCCAGGCGTTGAATGTCGGCTTCCAGAGGTGCACCTTCGCAAACAGGAAGGCGATCAGCAGTGCACTGGTTGAAGTCGCGAGGGGCGCGAAGCGGTGATGGCGGAGACTTAGCGCCAATGCAGCCAGGCTTGGAAGATAGACCGCGATGTTGATGATCCACAACGTCGCGGTAATCGTGTAACACCAGTTTGCAGCTTGGCGGATGTGATCCGCATCATGCAAGGTGATGGCCAACAGCATCATGATGTTCGCCACAACCAGCGGCTAGCGGCAGCGACGATCCAGTAGCGGAGCAATGCGCACGTGGTCCACCTCGAAAAGGGGTAGGGGAGGGGCGACCGAACGGTCGCGAGTCTGGCCGGATCATGCTGGCGCGTAGAACGATGGGGCAGTGGAAGAGCCCGACTCACTCCCAGATCAGGGCGAATGACAAACAGCTCTTTGCGAAGGGGTCATGGGGCGGCACATTCCACCCGTACTTTGGTCCGCAAGAAGGTGATCTGGTCGTCAGCGAGCATTTCTACCAGAGCGGGTTCGCAAACACTGATCTGGCGATGCAACTCAATCAGCGAGGTTTGAGCAACATCATCCTGATCGGGATGATTGCCAATACGTGTATTGAAACCACAGGCAAGTACGGTGCGGAGCAGGGGTTCAATGTCACCCTGGTCTCCGATGCAATGGCAGCGTACTCGCTGGAAGCGCAACACAACGCGATCGCGGTCAATGGCCCGACCTATGCTCATGCGATCTACTCGACCGAAGAGATCCTGGCAAGGATCCCGCAGAAACGCTAGTTGCCCTGTCGCGATGCATGCCCTCCGGGGGATGCATCACATCCGAGGGAAACGACGTGGACCGTTCCGGGATGAAACGTTAGCCATCGCGTTGAGTTCCGCCTCAAGTCAACGACGCACCCGCCGATACGTGACTGTTCAACCATCAGAGGCAGATGCACTCATGGCCAAAGAGAAGGCGATCGGACCAGCAGCAAGCAAGCAGAATTCGGAACAACCGAGGGCGCCACAAGATGCAGCAATGCGGAACGAGCGGGCCTTCGCAAACTTCAAGGATCAGATCGAACTACTGAAGGTGCTGTCGCTTGGAACGGGCATGTGCACGGCATCTTACGTGGTCGCCGCGAGCGAACTCGGTTCGTTGACTCGCGCGGCCGGCGCGATCACGTGCATTACGCTCGGCGTGTGGATGGGGGTATGCGGCGTAGTCGTCTACTTTCGGAATCGGCTCGACTTGAGCGGCCTATCAGCATGGCAAAAGGCCTGGCGTGTTGCTCAGTACCTGATCGTCATGTGTGCAACATTGTTCGCATTCTCGACGGCAATCGAACTCGCAAAGCTGAAGGGCTCCCGCAATCAACCTCGAGCAGCCGCAATTGAGTTGCCCGCCACCAGGCATTGCGATTCGCTCAACCAGCCCGGAGATGCTCCTGGTACATGAGGGTAGGGCAGCTGCGGACGCAACATATCTGAAGTGTGCGGGCACGATGGCTGCATTCGCAGCACGCAACAGCACAGCTTCATTCGTCGGTGGTAGGCGACACGGCACTGCATCCCGAACGCCTGAGTTCGTCCTAACTGCATCCCGGGAAGAATCGACTTCCCACACCGCTCTTATCCGGCAGCAGCAATCTGCTGCCGGCCCAGGCTTCAAGGCATTCATCCGACCAGTGTGCGGATGACTCACCCCAATCACATCGCCCACGCGGGGGAGGCGGGTCGAGATACCGAGAGAATCCTTCGGCCCGCAGATGCGGGCTAGGACGCTTCGAGCGTGAACCTTACCAACGTGCGCTAGCACTCCAAGACGAGAAGTGCTGTCTGGCGACGTCAAGAACAAGGTCTGGGCTGGTGGCCAGCATCGTCGATGGCGAACGACCGCCCAGTAGTGAATCTGGTGCCATCAACCACTCGACCTCTTCCCAGCCCGATGTCCGCCCGCCTTCTGCCACTCCATATGGACCGCGAAGAAGCGAAAGCAGTTCAGTAAGCACTGGTGCTGGCTCATTAGAAGGCGTCAACTGCCATGCTGGATAGAAAAACGCTCCCTTCTCTGGGAGCCAGACTCCGATAACTCTGCCAGATGCCATCAGCCGGGAAAGTGCCTGACCATTGCGGTCATGCAATCTCAGCAGATCCGCAAACGCGGTGGCATCCAGCCAACTCGCTGACAGGGCAGCCCGGGCTGCAGCAGATGCAGGTGTTTCCTCCGGCAATTGCTTGGCATGGTCTAGTTGCCAAGTGGCCCGCAGACCGGAAGGATCCCACACCCGACGAACGCTACTTGGAGTTGTCCGCAGAGCCCGGCGACGCCTCGCTATCTCGTCAAATTTCCTATTGTGACGGTACGCGATCCAAAGCGCGGTCGCTGTCGTAGACGCGATAATGGCAAGAAAAATGAATGCAACTATCGACATTTGCTGGAACAGTGTCAGTGAGTTCAAGATGTCCATGAATCACCATCATTTGGGATGAGCGACTACTGCGGGCGATATGGCTGCATTGCTCGTAGTCACATGCTCCTGCCGCACCAGGCGCAGGCACGATTGGGCGAAGTGTCAATAATTGCGCCCATTAGAGAACCGGCGTTTCTGACGTTTGCGCCCCTGAAATCGTAAGTTCTGTCGATGCGCAACAATGACAGCGCCCACGGTCATCGCTACCGCCCACACAATGATGATTGCGGCGAACAGAGTCATCTGTTGGAAGGTGGACAACGTTTCCAGGAAATTCATTGGATACCTCGCGGGAGAATGCGGCAGCAAGCCACCGGCACGCGCTACTGCGGGCCTTACTTCGCCTCTGCGTCTACAAGCCCAGCGCGAATTCTGACGCATTTTTCCGCTTTCTGGGCGATCAAAATTGCTATCGACCGATCAGGCGTGCGGGCGCTATGGCTGCAAAGTGCGGGCGGGATGGCTGCATCAACGACGGGAACTCTTCAGGCCGTAAGGCTGGCGTCAAGCCGGGCGGGGAGGGCCATCCGCCCACACTTGAACTTCTGAATGCGCAATGACACTTGCAGATCAGAAGCAAAGGCGCAGAATCAAGGCTCAAGTGCGGTCTTACGGTGTGATCGTGGCTAGACCTATCAGCAACGAAGACGTCTATTTGGCTGTCGAGCAGCTTTTGAGAGATGGCTTACCGCCGACCCAAGCTAACGTCAGGCGGGCGCTTGGCGGGAAGGGCTCTGGGCCAACTCTATCCCGGGGCATTGACTCCTGGTTCCGAGAATTTGGGCGTGCCGCGATGTCTCTTAGAGCCTCAGCGGGTCCCGCCAGCTTGATGGCGAAGGAGAGCGCCTGTGAGGTGGCATCTTGTCTAGAGGCAATGACGGCCCAGCTGAAGACGGATCCTCACCAAGACATTGGTGAGCTCTTTCGATATGTGCTTGAAAGATCCGGCAACCTTTTAGAGAAGCTGGTCGCCAGGGAACGCGAGCTTGACCAACGAGCAGCCGACCTGGAGACGCTGAGAGCAAGCTTGTGGGATATGACGCCGGGAACGACGCAGACGACTGACCCTTAATAGATGGCCAATCTATAGCGCCTTATCAGGCCACAAGCAGTCATTGCCGAACAAGTAACAGATTTACATGGCGCTTGGTAACAGATTTACCTGCTTCGTCAATGGGGGCCTCATGGCCAGCATCTTCCAAACCACCACATTTCGCATAATGTATATTATGTTCACGGCGGCGCGGCGGGGCTTGGCCCGGATCTTGCCTGTCCCTCAGTCTCCCCAGCTGAGACGGACCTTCGCCCATGCGTGATCGCAAGTTGACCGGCCCTTGGGCCGGTTTTTCATTCAAGGGTGGCCGACTGGTCACACCCGAAGGCCGAGAACTGCTGCCCGAGGATCTGGCTTGGCTGTCGCTCACAGCCGCGATCGCGCAGGAATGGCGAACCATGATGGCGGACACACGCCGCGGCTATGCACCCAAGGACCGACATGGAAAGCCTTGCGGCACTAGGGCTAACGCAAGCGAGATTCCTGCAGGGCGACGTGCGGCCGTGGTCAACCTGAGAGACTACATGAGGCGGTCATACGAGAAGCGGCTTGCCGTGGGTGATCCCGGTCCCCGCGCCGCACCGACGCCTGCTGTCCAGGCGGAATGTGGGCAGATGCCTCGCGTGCGCGTGTGAGGCGTTGACCGTAGGGGCGATGCCCCTACACCCCGGGGCGGCTGCGCTTCTTCCAGCGCTCCCATGCCATTTCGATTTCTGCGGACACGATCCCAAAGACCGCGACAGCCACGATTAGGCCCAGCAGCAGCGCTGCACCGTCATGCGTCATTGCGAACTTTTCCATGGCCACTGACCCTAGTTGGAAATGCGATTCTGCGCCGATTCGGGGAAGCTGCCCACCGAACGGTCGGATGAGGCTATCACAGAGCCACCGAGGCGCTCACCATGGGTGGCCAGAGCCTGCGGCGGCGGCTGTGCAGCTTGAGCGCCCTGCCCCTGCATGCCCTTCTGCTCGCGCTTGAGGAATGGCTCATACTGGCCATTGAGCGCGATGGCGTTGCATTCGGCGAACTGCATCGCGTAGCGGGTGCCCTGCTCCGTAATACACGAACACGACGCCTGCCGAAAAACGCCGTCGCCATCATCGCCGGGGGCCGTGGCCATGCAGAAAAGGCGCGGTGGATCCCCGGGCACGCTCAGGCCGTCATAGATGGGAGCTGACCATGGTTGTCCAGGCACGCGCGGCATCAGACTTGCCACGTATTCGTCCGTCGTGCCGCGATCACGCGTTGTCGCCTGCGCGGCTGGCTTCGCCGCTGTCGCTGGCGCTCCATCAGCTCGCATCCGCTCCGGCTCTTTCGCTGCCGGGGTGTCTCCGCTGAAACGTGTGGCGATACGATTCCACGCGAGCGGGCCAACCACGCAGAACGCGAGGACCAGCCCAAGCGCAGCCCAATAGAACCACGGAATACGCTTTTCACTGGTGTCGTACTTGGTGGACGTGTAGAGCTTAAAAATCTGCTTGGGATAGCCACGGCGCTTGGTGGTGAGTGGGTCGGCCTTGTCAGGATTCGGCTCGTAACGGTCCCAGCGCTTGATATGCACGAACGGCATGCCATAGCGCCTGCGAATGTGATAGTGCTCTTCGATAAGGTCATGCAGGAAGTCGTCCATCTGCTTTTTAGGCGACTGGCAAATCATCACGAAATCAATGCCGCGATGCCGATGCTTGGCAACGAGCTGGACGTGATCAGGGACAGGGCGACCCGGGGGGCGTCGCGGGAACATGCCATGCTCATACGCCTCATCGACCAAGATGATGGCGTGATCGAAACGCGGATCGCTGTGCCAGTTCCGCAGCTCTTCGGGCGTGAGGTCCAATGCACCGCAGGTGCCGTGATTGAAGTCGCGAACGTTGCACACATACAGCTCGCGTACCGGGTGCTTTGAAGGATCCTCAGCATGAAGCCGGTCGGCCTTCTCCTTCATTTCGAGCGCGAACTCGATGGCAAGCACGGTTTTACCGTGTCCTGGCTGGCCGGTGTATTGGTAAAACATGTCAGCCCCCGGCGTCCGTAATCATGTCTTGCAGCTGCGTGACGCCAGCAAGGAACACGCGCATGCCAACCTTCGCGACCAATGCCGACGCGATCATGGTCATAAACACGTCCACACCCATTGCACCGGCCATCTCGCGCACCATGGTGGGCATGCCGCCAGACTGCTCAACGATCCAGCTCTTAATTGACGGCAGGACGTATTGATAGTTGACGAAGGTCAGGCCGCACGCAGCGAGAACGCGCGCAAAAATGAAACTCGCAGCGACTTTAAGGCCTCCAAGAAGGTGCCCGGCAAAGCCCACCAGCGTCGATGTGATCTTCTCAAACATCAGTCTTTAGTCCCCCACCCCATCAGGATTCCGAGCGCCAGAAAAGCGCCGAAGAATAGAAAGCACGCCCGCGCTATGGGCAGTAGGTCGCAGAACCCGCTTTCGTTGAAATTGAAAGAGCCATACTTGGTGCTGGCAACTTGGAACGTGGGGCAGCTGCCGCCGCCGAAGAAGCCACCCTTATCGATCATGTTGAGGCTGGGAGTTGCGTTGGTGATGGTCTTCTTGGGGTCCGGATCTTCGCCGGCACCGCCGTCACCGTCGCCGGGAAACGACCCTATGCCCTCGCCCGCACCCCATCTACCCTCAGCCTCACATCGCGCCTGATACGTCTGCTGGGCGATGGAGCAGAGAACGGGATCACCACCTGTGCACGTGAAGGAACCGCCGCACTGGCCGTCACCGCCGATCTCGCCGTGACCTTCGCCATCGCCATCGCCCTCCCCCTCTCCGTCGCCACCACCATCTGCACCACCGTTGCTTCCACCTTGTCCAGGCCCCGAGCCGTCGCCGGGAACAGGCTGATTTCCGTTAGGACTGCCAGTGTTGTTGTAGGTGTTGTTGTTCGTGGTGTTGTTGGTGTTGTTATTCGTGATGTTGCTGCCGCCGCCTGACTGCTGCCAGTTCTCTCCGGGCCGGTTTGAAGGCGGGTTCGGCGGAGTGTTAGGCGAACCAATGCCGATGCCCTCGGTGCGCGCGTTATTCGTCGCGGTGTGGCCAGTCTTGTTTGCGGTATCGCTCGCGCACGTACGGAATCCGGATGCGGTGGAGACGCATGTTTTGTCTTTTGACTTGCACACTGTGTGACCGGCGCTGGTCGTATGGCAGAACTCATCCTTCTTGTCCGGCTGCTTGGGTAGTTCGCTGTCGCACACGTCGCCGGAAGCCTTCCACGTACCGCTACGGATGGAAATTGAATTCGGGTTGCTTGACTCCCTGAGAGTAAAGTTGGTGCCGGGGTCAAGGTTTGGATTCATCTTGCAACCTTTGTTGCAGACGCCACCGGAATAGAGGGTGCCGTTGATCATCCCGGCCTCGCCGTCGAGGCGCTGACTACACATTGCGCCGTAGTAGAACGTGCGCGTACCCCGACTGGGGTTCTCTGAGCCGCAGCCTGTAATGTTGGCGCTGGCAACAATTGCCTTTTCGTTCGTGCCGGTGTCTTTCACGCACGGAACGTTGTACGAGGGATTGGAGGGAATGATGGACCTGGCATAAGACCATGCCTCTGCGTTAGCTTCGCCCTGATCGCACACGCGGGGGCTGCTACTTGTGCAGCGATAGGACTGGGCGGACGCAGCCTCGGGAAGCGCAAAGACGCCGATGAGGAGCGCGATAAGCATGGCGACAGAAAGCCGCCATGACGCCAGCGGAGAGATTGACTCGGCGGCGTTCATACCTTGCTGAATCCAAGCCAGAGCGCTCCAAGGAACGCGATGATCACCCAGTAGCCGTCCATGTGTCCCCCAGTAAAAAGGGGTGCCCGGAGGCACCCCGAATGGCTCAGCGAGCCTTCTTCAGGTAGGACCACGCGACCAGCGCGAAGACCACCACGACCAGTGCCGACAGCACGGCGACCACGTCGCCACGGATACCCTGCACTTCCGCCAGAGCGGCAGCGCCGAGGCCGTCCTGGGCGGAGGCGATGCCCGACGCGGCCATACCGGCCACGGCGGTACCGGCAGCAGCGATGCGGGCGCGGCCAGCGCCGAAGGAGGAACGGAAGCGCTGCGGGATGGTGTTGGTGTTCTTGTTCATTGGATTTCTCTCTCTCAGTTGGTGGTTTGATACAGCGGTTAACGCGCGTAATCCGCAGTCCGGATCAACACACGTGCGACTACACCAACCGCCCAGATACCGGCAATGGCACCGGCAATCATTGCTCCGTCCGTAAAGCTCAGGTAGGGAACGAAGCTGGGCGGCATGGCGTAATAGGGTTGGGCGCACTGCCCGGTTGACACGTCGTAGTCCTGTGCGTCGCAGGCGAGGTACAGGGTTGGTCCCATGTTCATCAGTGCTTACCGTTGGACTTGACGTGCATGAAAAGAAGGAGCGCCGATGCTGTCGAGAGAGCGCCGATTACGAAGCCCCACATGAGGACCTCGTACGGATGCGCCATGAACAGCATCAGACGCATGGTCAGAGCTTCGGGGCGGCAGGAGCAGGCTTGCCGCCGAGCGGGACGAGATCGACGTAACGCTTGAGCGTCAGGTCGCCGTACTGGCCAAGAGCGAACGACTTGGGATCAATGTCGTACTCACCCGGGGTGTAAGCCGGGCGCTGCCCGAGGCCCACACGGAACGGCAGTTCGAACCCATTGCCCAGGTCGAGGCCGACCATCTGGGAACGCATGATGGTTCCAGCTTTCTGGTTCCGCTCTTCATCGACAACGGCGGATTTCACACGGCAAATTGGCATAGTCCTTCCCTCACATGTTTGTGGAGTGCGTCACCCTTGGCGATACCGCGAAACCTTCCGGGGTGACCGTCTCGGAGGATGCGGGCTTCGGCTACGTCGGGCCACGAAGGACCGAACGCGCCACGAAGTACATTGAGGAAGGGGCCGACCTGTCGGTGTGCCCACTCGATACCGGCTTCGACCGATACGTCCACTTGCTTGCGGATGGTGCGCAACCTGCTGCACACACCCTTGATCAGATCGCGCAGGACGCTATATGCGCCACGGAGGTAGGCGCCGGGGTCAAGCAACACCTCAAGCGGCACCTCAACGTGCTTGCCGTAAAGCCGAACCTCTGCGCGCACCCACGGCGAGGAAGACAAACCGAGCTGCTTGCCCTTCTCGTAGACGCACAGCTCTTTGTGGCCCTTGCCGCCGACGTACAGCGTGTTGCCGGTGCCGTGGCCTTCATCCGACATGAAGCGGTGGCGAGGCGGGCAACCGCCTTCGGCAAAACCACCTTCCGCAGCTACTTGGCGCAGCGCGTGCACGTCCAGGCGCTTGCCTTCAAAGTCATCGTGCGCGCAGTCAACGCGACTGATCTTGGCGTTGAGCTGCGATGCAGCGTTAAACGTGATACGCCAATCTTTGACCCATTTGCAGCCAGCGCCGGTGATGCTGACGCACACCGTTTCGCGGTTGCCGCCCATACCGATGCGACCAACCAGCTCGCCTTCGCGGTCCTTGAGGACGGCGGACAGGGGATAGAAATTCCAGTTCTTCTCACGGATGGCCCCGGCGACCACTTCGCCACGGAAGCCGAAAAGCTTGTGCAGCAGGACTTCAACGTTCGAACAGCGGAAATCCTCAAGAGAGGAAGCGGGCATCACAAGGGTCAGGTAGTCGATGATGGCGGTTTGCTGACCCTTTTGGCCCGTGTTACTCCCCGGGCCAATCTGCGCTGCTCCCTGCCCCTTTTCACCGGCCGATACCGGGGAAAAGCCCTCATTCGAAGGGCGACAAGCAAGCATCAGTCGAGCGGAATCAGCCACGGCGCACCTCGGCAGATGCACGGGCGACAAACGATGCGTCACGAATGGCGGAGGTGGCGTCGCGCTCGCGGCGGGCAATGAGCCACACGCCAAGGCGAGCGAGGCCGACGAACACGGAAAGGAACCCCAGCGTGCCGACAGCGAACATGTATGCGTCCATCCCCTACCCCTGCCCCCAGCCCCTAGAAGGCCCGCCAGCACCCTAGGGGGAGCGACTGGCGGGTGTTGAGTGATCGCTCAACGGGGCCGATGTAAACTGATCGCGAAACACGTGTCAACTGATCGATCAACAGGAGCCGCCATGTCCGCCGTTAACGAACTACTTGACAACGTGAAAAACCGCTTAATTCTCGGCTCTGACATCGCATTGGCCGAAAGGATCGGCGTCACCCGGTCGCTGATTTCCCGGTGGCGAAAGGGCGATACCCCGCTGTCAGACGAGCGGATTGCGCAGATATGTGCCCTGGGCAAGGTCGATGGCGCGACATGGATGGCGATGATTCACGCCGAAAGGGCCACGTCTGCAACGGAGCGTGCACTGTGGCGAATGATCTTGGACAGGGTGAGCGCGGCCGCTGCGGTGGTCGCGCTGGTGTGCGTGAGCCTTCCCGGCGTCGCGAACGCAAAACCCAGTGAAATCAATGCTTTGCGCGCTCCGACTGCGCATATTCTGTATATTATGTAAGATGCAGGTGTGCCCGGTGGGCAGTGCCAAGGACCCAGCCCATCCAGCCGGCCCCGGTGTTGAGCGCTGCGAATTTGGGGCAGCTTGCGCGGCAACTTGTAGCAATTGATGCGCTGAGCTACGTGCAGTCCCAATGACTCGCTGTGATCTTGGTGCATCACCAATGGTGCGTCGCGAATCTGTTGCATCTCCAATGATGTTGCCAAGGCGTTGCAGCCACGCGCTTTCGAGAGCATCTAATTTGGGAGACGGCTATGACCGTCGGCTTCATTTCTGAGCTAGCTCAGCGGCTTGGACCCTCCAATTTTGAAGAGTCCAAGCGAACAATTCACTTGCTGGCTCCGGTGTCGCGGTCCCCGAGCCCCAACCACGTCAGAACCCCTTGGACTTCGGCGGTGTCAGTCAAGGCGCTGACTGATCCATTCCCATGTCGCCTTGCTGAGGTAGCCTTGGTACTCGCCACGGACAAGCTGGGATACAAAAATCCCGTCATTCTTATCGAGCTTCTGTTGAAGATCGGCAGATAGATCGTGAGCGCTCATATCCCCGGACACCCAGCGGACCGACTCCAGATCAGGATCTGCTACGTTCTGGTAGCGCTCCAGGTGCTTGAGGAACGCAGTCCTCTTTGCGTCGTAGTTGGCTTCTCGGTTCAAATTCCAGGTGACAACATAGACGGCCATTTCGATCCTTCGAGACTGACACCGAACGTGTCTCCGTGATCTTAGTAAGTGCGACATATACGGTTCCGATAAGATATATTTATCGGAACTCAGGCTATTTTTAATCCCTACTTTCAACCACTTATGAGCGACCTTCTTCCAGCTCTGACCACCGCGGCTCCTGCCAATCCGACTGTGGCGCAGCTCTCGCAGTCCTCGGCGGACGCGGTGCGCGAAGTCTTCGCCGAAGCGGCCTCGGCCAACACCACGCGCAGTTACGCCACCGCCTTGCGCTACTGGGCGGCCTGGTACCAAGGCCGCTACGGAGCGGTCATCGCCATGCCGGTCGACGCGTCTTGCGTGATCCAGTTCATCATCGATCATCTGGCCCGGCGCTCAGGCGATGCCCTGACCTGGGAGCTGCCGCCGACACTGGATGCGCTTTTGGTGGAAGGCAAATTCAAGCAGCGCCAAGGACCGCTCAAGCTGTCGACCATCGTCCACCGCGTTGCGGTGCTCTCCAGCGCCCATCAATTGCTCAAGCTGGCCAATCCCTGCGAAAGCAGCGAGGTTCGGCAGCTGCTGGCCAAGGGCCGTCGCGCCGCACATAAGCGCGGCGAGCGGCCGAGCAAGAAGACGGCGATCACTGCGACCGAATTGATGGCGATGATTGCGACCTGTGAGGACGATCTTGTTGGGAAACGTGATCGTGCCCTGCTCTACTTCGCCTTCGCCAGTGGTGGGCGCCGTCGGAGCGAGACGGCCCATGCCGTCTTGAGCAAGCTTGCGCCGATCGACGGCGGCTACCTCTACCACCTGGACGTCGGCAAAACGCTTCAGGAGGGCGTCAAAGCAGGCGGCTCGCCGGACAAGCCCTTGTTAGGTCCACCGGCCGAAGCGCTTCGCACCTGGATCGAAGCGGCTGGACTGCAGGAGGGTGCCCTCTTCCGCCAATTGACACGCGGGAAAGTTGGGGCCGGCTTGTCACCCAAGTCGGTGGCCACCATCATCCAGAATCGCGCCCGCGCTGCCGGATTGGTGGGGAGCTTTGGCGGTCACAGCCTACGATCGGGTTTCGTAACGGAAGGTGCTAGGCAAGGAATTGCCCTGCCAGCCATTATGGCAATGACCGATCACCGATCGGTGGTCAGTGTCATCGGCTACTATCAGGCCGGTGCGGCCGAAACGAATCCGGCGGCTCGAATGCTGGAAGCTGCCGCAAGGTCAAGTGCCGAGCGCCCCATAGGAGGGTCGGCAGGGATTCGTGCGAAAAACAGCCAAAAGTTACCTAACAGGCTGAATCTGTAAATGATTTCCCTTATCGAATCGGTTCTTGCGCATTGAGCGGCATATCCAGAACCACGTCGCACTCCGAGGTAAGGTGTTTCAAAAGCGCGGGCACGGGCGGGATCATGCAGGTGCGACCTTTGGGCATGAACGCGTTGATTCCGCTGCGGTAAAACGCGGTGCCTCCCGAACTGCCGGCCTTGGAGAGCACGAGCGCTTTTGCCGGCCGGCGGATGGGTTGACCACCGTCGCCAGCGGGTACGCATGAAACCCGCCATGCGCGTTGTAGATGATCATGGCGTCACCTACTCCCGGCGGCTGCGCCTGCAGATGGGCTTTGACAGTGGTCGATGTCCAGCCAAACAAGGGATATCCCTCGGGTTCCGGGATCTTCTTTTCACGAATCATGCGGGTTCGGTTTATGCCACCACCGATAAGGCGTTCATTGGCCCGCCCTCGGGTGCACCCGCGATCCCGGCGCGCCGGCGACCAGCTCGGCGAACGCCTCGGGGTCGACATCGGCGAACTCGGCTCGCGCGCTCGCGCGTGCCTGCGCCTCGCATTCGGGTTGGAGCGCCCGCGCATCGGCCAGACAAACCGTCGCGCTGTCGAGCGCGGCGGTTGCTGTGGCGGTCGACTCCTCAAGTTGAGCCACCACAGCCGATAAGAGCTCCTCATCGCCGAAAATCTGCCGGCGGATGAAATCGCCCAGCGACAGCCGCGCCGCTTTCGCGCGGCGGCTGGCGTTGGCCTTTTGCTTGGGGGGCATCAGGACCACGACCCGTTCCGTGGCGTGCTCGGGGGTGTTGACACCCATGTCGGACTGCCCGCATATGTAGGTGTGTCAACACTTGGCACATCCGCACGCCGCCGGCGCATCGATCGTCGATGACTGCCGTTCGAATTTTGGGGGCGCTGTTATGCTCACTCGTACGCAATAAGTTCCAGGACTGGCATGGAGCGCGACCGCTATCCCCTTCTCACCATCCCGGTGCCGCCTGACTTCGCCGAGTACTGTGAAGGCCACGGCGCTGCCCCGGCAGCGGTCCTGCAGGCGTTCATGGCCGACTTGGCGCCGACCGTTGAAAGTGGCACTAGCCTGGACCGAGGGAGAGCCGCCCAGTGGTTTCATGCGATCGCGTGGGACCTGCCGCGCTGGAGTGACGAAGACGTTGACTGACCTCACGACCAGCTTCAACCTCATCACGACCATATAGCTAACATACGTTGCTGGAAAACCTCCCGCGCAATCATATGACCAACTCGACCGACCCTTGGACCCGCCGCCGCGCGCAAGCGTTTCCGACGCTGACCCAGGCGCAGCTCGAGGCCGTTCGGGCCTTCGGGACGGTGCATGACGTGGAGGCGCACGAGGTGTTGTTCGATGTCGGCGAGCAGCACGCCGAGTTTATTGTGGTTCTGAGCGGGAAGTTGCGCATCTCCCACTTGGGCTGGGAGGGCGAACAGGAGATCACCGCGCACGGGCCGGGTGAGTTTTCCGGCGAGATCGATATGTTCTCCAACCGGCGCAGCCTGGTGCGCGGGACCGTGATCGAGGCAGGCCAGATGCTGTTCATCGCTCGCGAGGGATTCTGGAGGCTGAT
Organism: Stenotrophomonas sp. FBCC-B152; assembly: GCF_059134105.1. NCBI lineage: Bacteria > Pseudomonadati > Pseudomonadota > Gammaproteobacteria > Lysobacterales > Lysobacteraceae > Stenotrophomonas > Stenotrophomonas sp. FBCC-B152. The sequence continues at coordinate 1,808,733 of NZ_CP101442.1, forward strand.
CGCGCGGCATGCCGATATCGCCGAGGTGGTAACGCGCGCGTTCATCCTGCGCCGCACCGCACTGATCGAAAATCAGCAGGGCAATGTCATCGTGGTCGGCTCAAGCCACACGGGCGGCGCCTTGCCCATCAGAAGTTTCCTGACGGGAAACGGCCACCCCTATCGCTATGTCGACGTGGACAGCGACGCGAGCGCCGAGACGTTCCTGCGCGAGCTCGGCATTGCGCGCGCGGACCTGCCGGCCGTCGTCTGCCGCGGCGAGCTGATGAAGCGGCCGTCGCCGCGCGCGATCGCCGACTGCCTGGGGCTGTCGGAGCCGCGCGAGGCGGTGGAGGTCTACGATGTGGCCGTGGTGGGTGGCGGGCCGGCTGGCCTGGCGGCCGCGGTGTATGCCGCCTCGGAAGGTGTGCGCGTGATCGTCATCGAGGGCACCGCGCCGGGCGGCCAAGCGGGCACCAGTTCGAAGATCGAGAATTATCTGGGCTTCCCCACGGGTATATCGGGCCAGGCGCTGGCCGGGCGCGGGCTGACCCAGGCGCAGAAGTTCGGCGCCGACGTGGTGACACCGCGCAGCGCGTGCTCGCTCGATTGCCGCCAGCGACCGTTCACCCTGGGACTCGACGACGGCGAGGCGATCAAGACCCGCACCGTCGTCATCGCCAGCGGCGCCGAGTACCGGCGCCTCGGTCTCGACAACGAACACGATTGCCAGGGCGCCGGCATCTATTATGGCGCGACCCATGTGGAGGCCTCGCTGTGCGAGGATGAGGAGGTGGCGGTGGTGGGCGGTGGTAACTCCGCCGGTCAGGCGGCGGTGTTTCTCTCGAACCGTGCCCGGCACGTCCACATGCTCGTGCGCGGGCAAGGATTGGCCGACAGCATGTCGTCGTATCTGATCAACCGAATCGAGCCGTCAGACAACATAACGCTTCATCGGCATACGGAGGTCGCTGGCCTGATCGGCAATGGTGCGTTGGAGAGCCTGCTCTGGCGGAACAACCAAACGGGTGAGACCGAGGAGAGGCCTATACGCCACCTGTTCGTGATGATCGGCGCGACCCCGAATACGGGGTGGTTGGGCGGGTGCCTGGCGCTCGACGACGCAGGCTTTATCAAGACCGGCGGCGATCTGGCCTCGGAAGATCTGAGCCATGCGGGCTGGGCCCGTGACCGGAGGCCCTTTCTGATGGAGACCGACCGGCCTGGGGTCTTCGCGGTTGGCGACGTGCGTTCCGGCAGCGTCAAGCGCGTGGCTTCGGCCGTCGGCGAGGGCTCGATCGCCGTGCAGTACCTGCATAGCATTCTCGGCGAGAGTTGAGCTGTCTAACCAATGCAAAGTGATGTGGTGGCGGTATGCGGAGTAGCCATTCTCGGCGTCTTGTTCCAGATTGTCACAGGAAGAGCGAAACCGCAGCACCGGACCGGGTCAGTGCTGAAGCTGCCCGGGCCGCGTCCATCCAACCCCAAGGAGAACCGACATGGTAAGCAAAGCACTATGGGTCCCACTCGAAGCCAAACCCGGCAAGGAAGCCGAGGTCGAGGCGTTTCTCAACAGCGGCCTTGAACTGGTTCAGCAGGAACCCGGCACCGCGACCTGGTACGCCGTAAAATTGGGGGCGTCGACGTTTGGCATCTTCGACACCTTTGATGACGACGCCGGTCGAGACGCCCATTTATCCGGCAAGGTCGCCGAAGCCCTGATGGAACAAGCACCGGATCTATTCGCGAAGGACCCGGAAATCCACAAGCTCGACGTACTGGCTGCCAAGGGTGCCGCATAGCCCGCACGCCGGCAAACCCCGTACGATCACCCGAGAGGATGCTACTTGTCGCATCCCGCACGATCATAAGGCCGTTTGTTGAAGAGCATCGGATGGGACTTGTACCAATCCTTCATGGACTGGATCGGTGTCTTGCTTTTCAACACGGACTGCGGCAACTGGTGGTTGTACAAGGCCACGTAACGTAACAGGGTGTGCTCCAGGTCGTCGGCGCCATGGAAGTGGTGGGTGTTGAGCACGTCGCTGATGCGGCCATTGAAGCGCTCGACCATGCCATTGGTTTTCGGCGTCCTGGGCTTGGTCAGGCGGTGCTCGATGCCCAAGGCCCGGCACAGCCGGTCGAACTCGTGATGGCCACTGGGCTGACGCTCGCGCGTGGCGAACAGGCGATCGGTGAACTCCTTGCCGTTGTCGGTCAACAGTTGACGATCTTGATCGGGCTGGCCTGGTGCAGCGCCTGCAAGAAGCTGTGGGCACTGGCGGCGCTCTTGTCGCTCTTGATCGCCACGAACACCCAACGCGTGGCCCGATCAATGGCGACAAACAGATAGCGTCGGCGACGCTCATCGGCCATCTGCGGCAAGTACTTGACGTCCATATGGAAGTAGCCCGGCTCGTAAAGCTTGAAGGCCTTGTGCGGCACTTTCGCAGCGGCCGGCTCGGCGGCTTGCAGTTCTTGCCACACCATAAGACAACGGGCGTGGTAAGCCTCCCGCGCGGCGCCAGCCCCGCGATGGCATCATCAAGTTTGCTCATGTGAGTCTCCGGACGTTCAACGCGATGAGGCTAAGGGGCGGCCTTCTCACGGGATGAGATCGCATCGGCCGCGCTGTCGTTGGCGTGCTCGGGGCGGAATTGTGCCAGCAACTGTTCCAGCGTTTCCTGGCGCACGCCAGCGCGCAGCGCATTGGCTTCGGCTTGCTCGCGGCGCTCCCGCTCCCGGGTGGTTTCGGCGCGGGCGTCGGTGAGTTCGATGCGTACGCTGTCCAGCGTTCGTACGTCCTCGGCCCATCGTGTCTGCAGGGCCTGGTGCTCGGTCGCGGTCAGTCGCAACGCATCCAGTTCCCGTTGCTGTGCCTCCGCGGTGTGCTTGGCCTGCGCCAGTTCGCGCTCCAGACGCCCGTGGCGCTCCAGCCACTGGCCGTTGTCGCGATTGAGCTGCAGCAGCTCGTGGTTCTTGGCGGTCAGCGCTTCGTTGGCCTGGCGCAATGCGACTTGCAGTTCCTGCACCTGCTGCTCGTGCCGGCGCTGCTCCTGTTCGCGCTGCTCCTTGACGGAGGTGCGGTAGTGCTCCAGCGCCTGGCGTGCGTGCTGGTGCTTCTCCTCCAGCGAGCGGGCGTGCGCCTCGTGCTCGACCACGCGCGTCGTCAGCCCGGCGACGCGCTCCTCCAGCTGGCGCACCGTGGTGTTCGCCTCAGTGAGGGCCTGCTGCCCCTGCGCGCGCGCCTCGGTTTCGGCCTGCAGGGCGGTTTCGGTGCGTTGCAGTTGGGTGCTCAGCGCGGCCGCCTCCTGCCGTTGGCTCTCCAGCGCGGCTTCGCGCTCCCGCATTTGTGCCTGGAACTGCTCCCGAGCCTCGGTAATCGCAGTCTCGGCTTCTTCGTGCAGGCGTGCTGCGAGCCGGCCGATCAGGTCCTGCAGCGCATCGCTGACCGCCACCGTCGCCCCGACACCCTGGCCTTCCTCCGCCTCCAATTCCTTGAGGTAGCGATGGATGGTCGTCTTGGAGCCCGTGTTGCCCAAGGCGATACGAATCGCATCGAGAGAAGGATTGATGCCTTGCGCCAACAGGCTGTCCCGCGCCTTCTTGATTTCCGACTTGTAGAGCCCGCCGCGTGCCATGTCCGCCTCCTGAGAATTTCGTACCGTAGTACGTACTACGTATTTACGTACTATATAATATCAAGTCAAGCCGTATTTACGGCTGACTAGTTACGCGGGATAATGTGGAATTATCCCGCGTAAGGCGGATTCTGACCCTTCCCGGCGTCCCAAGCAGTACGAAACCGCCCAGGGCCGGCGATCGCTGGGTAGTATGGCCCAGAGCGGAAAGGAGGCCAGCCAGGGTGCAGGCAGGCTCCGCCACCGAGCCCGTTGGCCATCAAAGGACTGTGCATGCCGATCGAACGTATCGTCATCGACAACTTCAAGTCGTTTCGCCATCTGGACCTGCCCCTCAATGCCCACATGAACCTGGTGGTGGGCGACAACGAGGTCGGTAAATCCACCCTGCTGGAGGCCATCCACGCGGTGGTCACCGGCCAGCTGCATGGGCGCAATCTTGCCTACGAGCTCACGCCCTACCTGTTCCACCAGCCCACGGTGCAGGAGTACTTGGGAGCGCTTGCCACGGGCACGCCGGCCTCGCCGCCACGGATCTCCATCGAAGCCTATCTGGGCGCCGACGCCGCGCTGGCGTCGTTACGCGGCACCAACAACTCCCTGCGTCTGGATACCGCCGGCATCCGGCTGCTGGTCGAGCTCAACGACGACTACCGCGAGGAGTTCAACGCCTACCTGCAGCAGCACCAGGGCGCGGTCAGCCTGCCGGTGGAGTACTACACGGTGCGCTGGTACTCCTTCGCCAACAATGGCGTCACCGCCCGTAGTATTCCGTTCGACTCGACCATCATCGACACGCACGGCATCAAGACCTTGTCCGGTGCCGATCGCTATATCGCTGGCATCATCGAGCAGGCACTGACGCCTGCGCAGCGCGTCTCGCTGTCGCTGAGCTTCCGCCGCATGCGGCAGAGCTTTTCCGAAGAAGCGGATGTGGCAGCGATCAATGCCTACTTGACCGAGCACACCGGGGACATCAGCCACAGGGCATTGACGGTAGGCGTGGACACATCGCCGCGCTCAACGTGGGAAACCAGCCTGTCACCCTACCTGGATGAGCTCCCGTTCACCCAGGCCGGCAAGGGCGAGCAAAGCGCGGTGAAGATGAAGCTGGCGATGCACGCGGCCGGCGCGGCTCACGTGCTGCTGATCGAGGAGCCGGAGAACCATCTGTCCTATTCCAGCATGACCCAGCTGATCGACAAGATTGCGGCCCTCTCCACCGCCCAGCAGGTGATCATCGCCACCCACAGCAGCTTCGTGTTGAACAAGCTGGGCGTGGACAACGTGATCCTGTTCAGCGCGCAAGGCCAGATGAAGCTGGACCAGCTGCCCAGCGATACCCACGACTATTTCATGAAGCTGCCGGGCCACGACACGCTGCGGTTGATCCTGGCCAAGCAGGCGATCCTGGTGGAAGGCCCTTCCGACGAACTGATCGTGCAGCGTGCCTACAGTGACCATCACGGCGTGGCGCCGATGGCTCACGGCGTAGACATCATTTCGGTCAAGTCGTTGGCATTCAAACGCTTCTTGCAGATTGCCGATCGACTGAGGATTCAGGCCAAGGTGATCACCGACAACGACGGTGATATCGCAGTTGTGCAAGAGCGCTATGCCGAGCACATCAACGCGATCTATTACGATTCCGACGAGAGCGCCCCTTCGCTGGAAGAGCAGCTGATCAAAGCCAACTCGCTGGCCGAACTCAATACCGTGCTGGGCAAGGCCTTTGCCGATGAGGTGGCGCTGCTCAAGTACATGAAGGGCCATAAGACCGATACGGCCTTGGCGATTTTCAATAGCCCGCACTCGATCAGGTTCCCGGACTATGTCCAGCGTGCCATCACCTAACCGGGTCCTGCTCTCGGCAGCCGGCTCGGGCAAGACCACGTTGCTGGTCCGGCAGGCCTTGGAGCGACCTGGGCGCCGCATCGCGATTGTCACCTACACGCTGGAAAACCTGGAAGAGATCCGGCGCTCGTTTGAGGCCCACGCAGGCGCGGTCCCCGCGCATGTCACCTTGCACAGCTGGTATGGCTTTCTGCTGCGCCAGTGCATTCGCCCGTACCAGGCTGCGCTTTGCCCTGAGCCTCGCATCGAGACCATCCTGTTCGTAGAAGGTGTCACCAACAACCGCGCCCCACGCACCCAGGTGGCGCGCCACTACCTGGCGGGCAACCGGATGTATTCGGACCGAGCGGCCGATTTCGCTGTGCGCTGCGATGAGCTGACCCAAGGCCAGGTCGTGGCGCGATTGGCGGCGATGTACGACGAGCTCTACATCGACGAAGTCCAGGATCTGGCCGGCTTTGATCTGGATCTGGTCGAACGGCTGTTGAAGAGCGAGATTGCCATCACGTTGGTAGGCGATACGCGCCAAGCCACGTATGCCACCAACTATGCGCAAAGGTACAGCCAATACCGTGGTCCGAATCTGGCAGCGCTGTTTCAGATTTGGGAGGCCGACGGCTTATGCCGGCTGGATCACCGCCTCACCAGTCTGCGCTGCGTCCAGGCCCTGTGCGATATGGCTGACACGCTCTATCCGCAGATGCCGCGGACCCAATCAGGCAATGGCGAGGTCACCGGACACGATGGCATCTACCTCGTCGCTCCAGGGGATGTGGCCGCGTACATGCAGGAGTTCGCCCCCACCGTGCTCCGGCATGACCGGCGGCAGGCGTGCGACGGACTGCCGGCGGTGAACTTTGGGCAGTGCAAGGGCCGCACCTACAGTCGGGTCCTCATCTTTCCGAACGGGCCGTTGACGCAGTACCTGCGCACGGCCGATGCAGCGCGTATCACCGCGCCGCCGAAATACTACGTGGCCTTCACCCGGGCGCGGCAAAGCGTGGCCTTTGTGTATGCCGGCGCGTGCGCGTTGCCGGGTCATCAGCTCTATGCGCCTGCCAGCGCAGACGCATAGAGCCAGGGGCTGCGATCACATCTTCTTTAACGGCGCCGCGGTGGGCGGCGGCGGTACCGGGCCCGGGTCGTTGAAACACAGCATGATCTGATCGATGCCGAATTGATCGGCCAGGACCTGGGCAATCACAGCATGCACCAGGTCCAGGTCGACCGAGGGCGCCGCGACCGTGATGGTGGCCGCGATCGCACGGCCATGCTCACCGGCGACCAGGCGCAGGTCGTCCACCGCTTTCACGCCCGGGTCGGTAAACATCGCCGCACGGACCTGTTCCAGGTTGAGCTCGTTCATGGGGACTCCAAAGCAGTGCTTCCGGCGCGGGGAGCTCGGTCGCGATGCAGCCAACGATAGAGCACCGGCAGCACCAACAAGGTCAATGCGGTGGATGAGACGATGCCGCCGATGACGACAGTGGCCAGCGGCCGCTGCACTTCCGAGCCAGCACCGACATTCAAGGCCATGGGTAGGAAGCCCAGCGAGGCTACCAGGGCGGTCATCAACACCGGTCGCAGGCGTCCAAGGGCGCCGTCGCGCACAGCGTCGTCTAGCGGATCGCCCTGTTCGCGCAGACGGCGGATGAAGGCGATCATGACCAGCCCGTTGAGTACGGCCACGCCCGACAGCGCGATGAAGCCCACGCCGGCAGAGATCGACAACGGAATCCCGCGCAGAGCCAGTGCCAGCACACCGCCGGTCAGCGCCAGCGGCACGCCACTGAACACAATGGCCGCATCCTTGGCCGAGCCGAAGGCCATGAATAGCAGAGCGAAGATCAACGCCAGTGTCACCGGAACGACCACGCCCAGGCGTTGGGTGGCCGAGATCAGCTGCTCGAAGGTGCCGCCGTAATCGATCCAGTAGCCCTCTGGAAGCGCGACATCCTGGCCGATGCGTGTGCGCAACTCGCCGACGAACCCGCCCAGATCGCGCTCGCGCACGTTGGCGGTGATCACCACGCGGCGCTTGCCGTTCTCGCGGTTGATCTGATTGGGCCCGCGCTCTACCTGGATCTTCGCCACTTCCCGCAGCGGCACCGTGCGAGGCCCCCCATTGGCGCCGGCGGCCAGACGGCTGGACTCATCGACACTGGTGCTTGCCGGCAGCGGAATGGGCAGATCTGCCAGCACAGCGGGGTCTTGGCGCTGCGCTTCGGGCAGGCGCACGACCAGGTCGAAGCGGCGGTCGCCCTCGATCAACTGGCCGGCAACACTGCCCCCAATGGCGGTGGCCACCGTTTCCTGCACATCGCCCGGGTTCAGGCCATACCGTGCCAATGCCGCCGGATCTGGCGTGATGGTCAGCAGCGGCAGGCCGGAGACCTGCTCGGCCTTGACGTCTTCGGCGCCGGGGACGCTACGCATGACCCGCTCGACCCGGCTGGCCAGGCGCGTCAACTGGTCAAGGTTGTCGCCGTAGACCTTGACCGCCACGTCCGAACGGACGCCGGAGATCAACTCGTTGGTGCGCATCTGGATGGGCTGGGTGAACTCGTAGTTGCTGCCCGGGATTTCCTTGGCCGCCGCCTCCAGCTCTTCCACCAGCTCGGCCTTGGGCTTGCGCGGGTCGGGCCACTGGTCGCGGGGCTTGAGCATCAGGAAGGTGTCGGCCATCGACGGCGGCATAGGATCGGTGGCCACCTCGGCGGTGCCGATCTTTGAGAAGATGTTGGCCACCTCCGGGAACTGGGCCAGGCGCTTCTCCAGCGTTTCCTGCATGGCCACCGACTGCTCCAAGCTGGTGCCGGGAATACGCATGGGCTGCAAGGTGATGTCGCCCTCATCCAGGCTCGGCACGAACTCCGAACCCAAGCGGGTGGCCAGCACGCCACAGCCCACCACCAGCACGGCCGCGCCGGCCAGCACCACCACGCGCCGACGCAGGGCCCAATCCAGCAGCGGCGTATAACGGGCACGCGACCAGCGCATCAGGCGGTTGTCGTGCTCAGCCACACGGCCGCGCAGGAAGCTGGCGATCGCCGCCGGCACGAAGGTCAGCGACAACACCATGGCGCCGGTCAGGGCCAGCACCACCGTGATCGCCATCGGGTGGAACATTTTTCCTTCTACCCCGGACAGCGCGAAGATCGGCAGGTAGACCGCGGCGATGATGCCCAGGCCAAACAGGCTGGGACGGATCACCTCGGCGGTGGCCGAGGCGGTCAGGTCATAGCGCTCTTCATCGTTGAGCTGGCGGCCCAGCGCGTGCTGCGCCTCGCCGAACCGGCGCAGACAGTTCTCGATGATGATCACCGCCCCGTCCACGATCAGGCCGAAGTCCAGCGCGCCCAGGCTCATCAGGTTGCCCGACACGCCGCCACGCACCATGCCGATGATGGTGAACAGCATCGCCAACGGGATCACCGCCGCGGTGATCAACGAGGCGCGCACATTGCCCAGCAGCAGGAACAGCACCACCACCACCAGCAGCGCGCCCTCGATCAGGTTCTTGGACACCGTGCCGATGGTGCGATCCACCAGCGCGGTGCGGTCATAGACGGCCTTGGCATGGACGCCGGCAGGCAGGCTGGCGTTGGCGGCATCCAGCTTGGCCGCGGCCGCCTGGGAGACTTCCCGGCTGTTGGCGCCGAACAACATGAAGGCGGTACCGACCACGACCTCGTGGCCATTCTGGGTGGCCGCGCCCGTGCGCAGCTCCTTGCCTTCGCCCACGCTAGCGACGTCGCGCACCCGAATGGGCACGCCATCGCGCCGGTCCAGCACGATGTTGCCGATTGCCTCCAGATTGGCTAGCTGGCCCGGCACGCGCACCAGGAACTGCTGTCCGTTGCGCTCGATGTAGCCGGCGCCGATGTTCTGGTTGTTGCGCATGACCGCGGCGACCACGTCGTTCAACGTGAAGCCCAGCGCCACCAACTGAGCTGGATCGGGAGTGATGTGGATCTGCCGCTCGAAGCCGCCGATGGTGTTGACCTCGGTGACGCCGGGCGTGGTGCGCAGCTGCGGCCGGATCACCCAGTCCTGCAGGGTGCGCAGGTCCGTGGCCGTGTACGGGGTGCCGTCGGGCTTGCGAGCGTTGGGCTCGGCCTCCACGGTGTACATGAAGATCTCGCCCAACCCGGTGGAGATCGGCCCCATTTCCGGGTCCAACCCTTCGGGAAGCTGGGAGGCGATCTGCTGCAGGCGCTCGGCGACCTGCTGGCGGGCAAAGTACAGGTCGGTGCCGTCCTTGAAGACGACGGTGACCTGCGAAAGCCCGTAGCGCGACAGCGAGCGGCTGTAGTCCAGCTTGGGCAGACCGGCCATGGCCGTTTCGATGGCAAAGGTAACCCGTTGTTCGGCCTCCAGCGGCGAGTAACCCGGGGCCTGGGTGTTGATCTGGACCTGGACGTTGGTGATGTCGGGTGTGGCGTCAATGGAAAGGTGACGGTAGCTCCACACGCCCAGCGCAACCAGCGCAGCGGTGAGCACTAGCGTCAGCCAGCGATGGCGGATGGACAGCCCAATGAGGCGTTCGAGCATGGCGGGCCTCATTCTTCTTCCACGGTGGACTTTTCGATGTCGGCCTTGATCAGGAAGCTTTGGGCCACCACCACCTGTTCACCGGCCTTGAGGCCTTCCAGCACTTCGGCGCGTTCGGCGTCGCGGCGCCCCAGCTTCACCGGCCGGGTGTGGTAGGTTTCGCCCTGCTGCACGTAGACCACGTCCTGGTCTTCTGCGGTCTGCAGCGCCGTGATCGGCACCACCAACGCTGCCGATTGGCGATCCACGGTGACCCGCGCCTTGACCGCCGACCCCGGCCGCCACAGGCCATCGGTGTTGGCCACCGTGCCGCGCGCAATGGTGCTTTGGCTGGCGGTGGCGGTGCCGGGCAGGACGCGCTCCAAGGTGGTCTGTGCGGTGACGCCATCGCTCAAGCGGGTAACCGTCACCGGCACGCCAGCACCGATGTGCTGGGCGTCGGCGCCGAAGATGTGCAGGTCCACCCACAGCGTGGACAGGTCGGCGACCTCAAACAGCGGCGCGCCCTCAGCGGCGGCCATGCCTACGGCGGCCGTGCGCGCCATGACCACGCCACTGATCGGCGCGGTGACGGTATAGGTGGTCAGGCTCAGGTTGCTCTCTACCGTGGCCAGTGCCTGGCCGGCCCGTACCTGATCACCCACGCCCGCACGCACGGAGCGGACCGGTCCGGGGAAGCGTGCCGTGACCTGCGCGATGCGACCGTCAATCGGGGTCAACAGCCCTTGCACCTCATGCTCGTCAGCAATCTCACCGGGGCCTGCCGGTGCGACCTGGATACCCGCTGCCTGCGCAGCTTTGGCGGCAATCTTGGTTTCCAGCGGCGCTTCCTCGTGCTCGCCGTGCTCTTCGCCCTCAGCGGCGGCGCCGCCTTCGGACGCTTCGTTGGGGGCCGACGCGTTGCAGGCGGCCAGCATCATCAGGGCCATGCCCAGTGCGGTCCAGGAAAAGCGATTCATGGGGTCTCTCCGGTGGAAGCAGCCGCCGGCGGCGCGACAAGCGCCTGGCCGGTCAGGCGTTGAATTTCGATCAGGGCGCGCTGCGCATCGAGCGCCACGTCCAGCTGCTGCTGGGCCATGGCCGTGCGTTCGGACTGCAGCTGTGCCCATTCCAGGTAGCTGATCGCGCCGGCGCGATAGGCGCGCTCGGCGGCCTGCTCAGCCCGGGCCAACTTCGGCAGCACCTCGCCTTGCAGCCGTGCCACCTCGGCCTGCGCCACGGTGTAGCGACCATGGGCTTCGACCAGCGTGGAATACAGCGACAGGCCCTTGGCCTCGCGCTCGATCGTCAGAACCTCCAGCTCGGCTTCGCCGGCGCGGATCTCCGGCTGCGCGCGGCTGCGGCTGCCCAGTGGCATGGACAGGCTGGCCACCAGCGCGGTGTCGTCAGTCTCCTGCAGGCGGCGCACGCCCAGCTGCCACGACAAGTCCGGCGAGGCCGCCGAACGCGCCAGCTGCAGTCGTGCCTGCGCGATCCGGCGGGCATCGGCAAACTGCGCCAACTCGGGAGTGCGCTCCAATTCCTCGGCCAGCGACTGCATGGACGCGATCGCCGGCAGGGTCATGGGATCCGCCGCGGCCACCTCGAAGCTCGGAGCACGTTCGCCCCAGAGGGCAGCAAGGTGCTGCCGGGCGGCAATGCGCTGCTGCTCGGCCCGATCACGGGTCAATTCTGCTCTCGCCAGTGCTGCTTGTGCGGTGAGCATCACCGATTCGGGAGACGCGCCAGCCTGCAGGCGCTGCCGGGCAGCGGCGACGGTCCGCTGGCGCTGGCCGACATCCATGTTCGCCAGGCTGCGTTGCCGGTCGGCACCGACAACGGCCAAATAGCGCTGCGCCGTCTCGGCGAGCAGGTCCAGCCGCCCGGTCTCGCGCTGCACGGCCAGTGCATCAATCCGGCTTTGGGCCAAGGTGCGGCGGGCGTCGAGCTTGCCGCCGCGCTCCAGGACCGAGCTCAGGCTCAAGGTCAACTCCGCGCTGTCCAGGCCACGGGCCGCGCCCGTGCCCAGCGCATTTTCAACCTCCGCCCCCAACGTCCACGGTGGCCGCTGCACGGCCTGGTCGCGCTCGGCAGCGAGCACCGTGGCTCGCGCATCGACCAGGCGCAGCTCGGGGTGGGTTTGGGCCACGCGTGCAAACGCGTCGTCCAAGGTCATCAGCTCTTCTGCTGTCGCCGGCGTTGCCGCCGCGCTCAACAGTAGCCACGCGGCCAGGGCCGCCAATCGCACATGCATGAAGTACTCCAGAATTTTCGATAGCCAACAGGGATCCGGCGCACGCCGGCGCGCATCACCCTGCGATCGGCGGCCGGAACGGCGCGAGCAGGTGCTCATGCCGATATCTGTCCGCATGGGCTGTCGCCGACGGCCAATGCCGGCCGATATGAGCAATGGCCAACACTATTTCTGGAGCCGGCGCGGCCTGGCTACAGCACAGCACCAGCTGCTGTAGCCGGTGCAGCGCGGCGTCTACGCCACGCTCGGAAGCTGGTGATGCCACTGCCGGGTCATGGTCGGCCGCGGCCAGATGGGTTTGAGCATGGAGCTCGCCAACCACTGCCAGCACCGGCTGCGTCACAAGGCCCACGGCCAAGTGCGCCAGCAGCAGCCAGCGCAGGCCACAGCTCAGCCGGCCAAGCGCTGTCATGCAGGCGTTTTGCGCGCGTCGGCACGCGCCCGGCGAGCATCACCCAAGATCTCGAAAGCCTCCTTGATCACATACAGGCCGATCAGGGCGCCGATCACGAAATCCGGGTAGGGGCTGGCCAGCCACCACACCAACAGGCCGGCCAGAATCACCCCAACGTTGGCCACCACATCGGCGCGGGTAAACAGCCAGGTCGCTCGCAGATGCACTTCGCCAGACTTCAAGGGGGCGAGCATACGGAGCACCTTCAGGTTCACGGCCAGCGAGACCAGAGCGGTACCGATCATCCAACCGCTGACCGGCTCGGCTCCGTACATCACCCGGCGGCCGACTTCGACCAGCACGCCTACGCCCAGCACCAGCAGCACGCTGCCACTGACCCACGCGGCGTTGGCCTTGAAGCGCGCCGTGCGCCCGATAGCGACCAGGCCAATGGCATAGGCGGTGGCGTCAGACAGCATGTCCAGCGCGTCAGCCAGCAGCCCGGTGGAATGGGCAATCCAGCCGGCAATGCCGCCGATCACGGCCATCGCTGCATTCAGGACCAAGGCGATCCAGAGGATGCGTCGCTCCTCCTTGTTCTTGGCTTCGTGGTGGCACCCGCAATCACTCATGTCTTGGTCCTCTGCTGTGTTGTTTCATTGCTTGTTTGCGCCTGGCTGTCTACGCACACCGGAACGGGCATTGGCGAGGAACCCCACGATGGCGGCGGTGCCTACCAATACCTGCGCCAGCAGCGACTGCCAGGTGGGATACAGGCCGATCCACTCGATGCGCGGCAACGCGAGCGGTGTTTGAGAGATCCAGCCCGCTTCCTGCAACGCGGCCACGCCTTTACCGATCAGGATGACCGCCATCACCGCGATGAGAATCGAGCTGATCGAAAAGAACCGGCCAATCGGCAGCCGCCTGCTCATGCGCAGCATCCAGTACGCCACCGCAGCCAACACCGCGATTCCCGCCACCAGGCCTGCGAGGATGGCGGTGGACGCCTGATCGCTCCACATCGCGATGTAGAACAAGATCGTCTCAAACACCTCGCGGTACACCGCGACAAAGGCCAGCATGAACAGGAAAACAGCCGAGCGCCGTGTCAGCGCAGTCGTCAGCTTGGCGTGCAGGTACTCCTGCCACCGCCCTGCAAGGCTCTTTTGGTGCATCCAGATGCCTACGCTGAGCAGGACAGCGGCAGCGAACAAGGCCGAGACGCCCTCAGTGACTTCCCGGTTCGCACCGCTGATATCAACAAAGTAAGTGGCCACTGCCCAGGTAGCTGCGCCTGCCAACAACGCGCAGATCCAACCCGCATGCACATACGGCAACACATCAGACCGCTCGGCTTTACGCAAGAACGCCACGATACCAATCACGATCAGCAGCGCTTCCAGTCCTTCGCGTACCAAGATGGTAAAGCTGCCTAGAAACGCGGTGCTGGCGCCTATTCGGGTGTCCTGCAGCGCCACGTCCGCGCGATCAAACAGCTGGGCAATTTGCGCTGCCTGCCCGGCAACGTCAGCCGCGGGCGCATGCTGATCCAGCTGCGCGCGGTAGCCTGCCATGGCCGTCTCGATCTCTCGCAGCAATGACGGATTGCGCGTGGCCAGCGTGGGTTCAAGCGGCTCTACACCATCCAGATAGGACGAGAGCGCAAGCTTTTTGGCTTGAGCCAGGTCCTCATCAGCGTAAGCGCGCTGGCTGGCGGCCAGTCGCTGCCGCGCCACCGCAAAGCGATCGGCTCCTGGTACCGCTTCGTTTACTGCCTGTGGCTGCGAACGCAGGTAGGCGATGATCGCGTTTGCCTGATCGGCGGGCATCGTGGTGGCAAGATCGGCCTCTCGCGTGCGTGTCAGCGCTTCGAGCGAGGGAATGTGCGTATGGGCCTCGGCACTGGTGCGCCATAACGCCTCACCTTGAGCCTTGGCTTGCGAGGAGTACCCCAAGCTGCCCACATAGAATGCCAACGCCCAGCGATCACTTTCTGACAGCCCAGAGAAGCTGACCATGCCGGTACCCGGCACACCCTGGGAAATGACCTCGTACAACGACAGCGGCGTTCGCTGCGCGGCGCGAGTGGCATCGGTGAACGCGATCGGCGGCGGACTTAACGCTTGCGCGGCGGGGCCATCACCGTGACCTGTGGGGCCGTGACAGGCCGCGCACTGCTGGCTGTAGATGGACGCGGCCTGGGAGGTCTTCGGCGCGCTCGCCGGAACAGCGCCGATCGGGTAGCGGGCCAACAGCGTCGTGCCGAGCCCGCGCGCCAACGTTGCCACTTGCGCCGGGTCGGCCTTCTCTGCCACCGCCTGGACCAGGCGGTCGGCCTGGGCCGTCAGCTCCTGCTGGTTCTGGCCACCGGGCAATGCTGCCAGCTGACTGCGCACGGAGCCGGCAAACTCGCTCATTTCGGCGTATTCGTTGGGGGCAATTACGCGACCGGCCTGGACCGCGCCGGGGTAGTCGACCGCGATGTAATCGAGCATCTGCCAGGTTTGGCGCAGGTCTGCTGCGGCAGGCTCCGCCTGAGCAGAAGCGGGCAGAACCCAGCCGATCAGCAAGGCAATCAGGCAGTAGCGAATCAAGGCGATGGGCAGTGGCATGGTCGTCACATGCAGCGCCGCGGCCGGAGTGGCGGCGGATACGGGTTCAGCGTAAAGTCCGTAGCTACTACGGAGTCAAGCGTACTACGAATGAAAATCAGTGAGGCTGCCGACGCCAGCGGATGCCACTTGGAGACGATTCGCTATTACGAGCGGATCGGGTTGCTGCCGCGCCCGGGGCGCACGGGCAACGGCTACCGGGTCTATGGCCCGGCCGACATCGAGCGGCTGCGCTTCATTGCGCGTGGCCGGGACCTGGGCTTCAGCCTGGAGGAGGTCCGCAGCCTGCTGCAGCTGGCCGGCGATGAGGAGCTTTCGTGCGGGGACGTGGACCGGTTGGCCCGCAGCCATCTGGCCGACGTGCGCGCCCGCATGGCCGACCTGCAGCGCATGGCCAGCGAGCTGGAACGGGTGATTGCCAGTTGCCATGGCGGGCAGCGGGCGGAATGCACCATCCTGTCGACGCTGCGCCAGACGACCTCGGTGGAGGCCACGCGCCAGTGACCGAACTGGACCGCTACCTCGATGCGGCCACGCGCCAGAACACGGTGCGCAGCTATGCGTCGGCGCTGCGGCACTTCGAGGTTGAATGGCAAGGCCACCTCCCAGCGACACCTGACAGCGTGGCCCGGTACCTGGCCGCTTATGCGCAGACCTTGGCGACCAGCACCCTCCGCCAACGTCTGGCGGCCATCGCCTCTTGGCACCGCGACCACGGCTTTGTCGACCCGACCCGATCGCCGCTGGTGCGCAAGGTGCTCAAAGGCATCCAGACCCTGCACCCGGGCCAGGTCAAGCAAGCCGCGCCGCTCCAGATTCGGCGGCTGGTCGAGCTCGATGACTGGCTGGCCGCGGCGATCGCTGCGGCACATGCCCGGGGCGATGGGCCGGCGGCGCTGCGCCATCAACGAGACCGAGCGCTGGTGCTGCTCGGGTTCTGGCGGGGATTCCGTGGCGATGAACTGCTGCGTCTGGACGTGGCCCATCTCACGCTGGTGCCGGGACAGGGGATGACCTGCTTCTTGCCACGCAGCAAGGGTGATCGCCAGGCAGCCGGCGTCACCTACAAGGTGCCGGCGCTGTCGCGGTTATGTCCGGTGGAGGCGACCCAGGCGTGGCTGCAGGCGGCCGACCTGCAAGAAGGGCCGGTGTTTCGGGCAGTCAACCAATGGGGCCAGGTGAGCGCCGAAGGCCTGCATCCCAACAGCTTGGTGCGCCTGCTGCGCGAGTTGCTGACCAGTGCCGGCTTTGCCGATGCGGGGCTCCACAGCAGCCATTCGTTGCGCCGCGGCTTTGCCAGCTGGGCCAACGACCAAGGCTGGGACATGAAGGCCTTGATGGAGTACGTGGGCTGGCGCGATGTGCAGTCGGCCATGCGTTACCTGGACGGGCGTGACCCGTTTGCCCGGGACCGCATTGAAGCAAGCCTGCCCAGTCCAACCGTGCCGGTACCGGCGATGGCACTGCCGGCGCCGGAGGGCAAATCGGCCCTGCAGCTGCGCCTGCGCATGGTGCTGACCCCGTTTGCCCGCACGGGCCGCGGCGCGGCCAAGGCCCGAGGCCGAATTGAAGAGATCTGCTTGGCCCCGTTCCAGGCTGTGCGCCTGAACACCGCCAGCAGCGAGTACCAGTTGACTGCTCCCACCGATCCCGAAAGGGATCTGGATGAAATCCTGGCCACGTTGCTCGATGACATGCACCGCATGGCCGATACGCACCAGTGCTTCCTGGAAGCGTCGCTCAGTACAGACGACGGCCGGCACTGGGACTGATCCCCCTCACACCCTCCGGATCCAATGGCTACCCTTCACGAGACCGCCTACCCGCGACTGAAGCCTGATCCCACCGCCAAGGAACTGGAGGAGATCTATACCCCGACCGCCGCTGAGATTGCATTCGCCAAGCAGCTGACCACCCAGCCGGGTCCGCAGCTGGCGGTACTGATTCATCTCAAGCTCTTCCAACGCTTGGGCTACTTCACGCTGTTGGCCGACGTACCCGAGCGGATCCGGAAGCACATCGCCAAGGCCGCCCGACTCGGGCGCGTATTGGACACCGACCAGCTCGAACGCTACGACGCTTCCGGCAGCCAGCGCCGGCATATGCCGCAGCTTCGGCAATTCATCGGGGTACGTCCCCTGGATAAATCGGGCTTGGCTTGGCTGGACACAGTGGCCACCGGAGCAGCCCAGACCAAGCACACCATCCCGGACATCGTGAACGTCCTGCTCGAAGAGCTGGTGCACCATCGCTACGAACTGCCCGGTTTCCGCACTCTGGAGCTGGCCGCCATCGGCGCCCGTGAGCGGGTCAATCTGGGCTACTACCGCAGCATCAGCCACGCGCTGACGCCTGCCACGCGCACGCTCATCGACGAACTGCTGCGCGCACCGGAAGGGTCCAGGTTCACCGGCTGGCAATCACTCAAGCGCGAGCCCGGCCGGCCCACCAACAAGGAAGTTCGGTTCTACCTGCAGCACATCCGCATGCTGCAGCAGTTGGCCGACCAGCTGCCTCCCATCGATGTGCCGGTGCCCAAGCTCAAGCAGTTCCGTGCAATGGCTCGGGCCTATGACGCCAGCGAGCTGGCCGAACTGGCTCCGGACAAGCGCTATGCGCTGGCCACCATCTTCATTCGCGCCCAGCATGCCAAGACACTGGATGATGCAGCCGAGTTGTTCATCAAGCAGGTGCGCGGGCTGGAGAACACGGCCCAGCAGAAATTGCTGGCCTACCAGCTCGAACATGCCAAACGGGCCGACTTCCTCATCGGCCAGCTCAAGGAAATCCTGCAGGCCTATCAGCTAGACGGCAGCGATAGTCAGCGCGTGGATGCCATCGACAACAGCCTGGAAGCGGAAGTGTCGACCTTGCTGGCCGAATGCGAAGAACATATGGCCTACGCCGGGAAGAACTACCTGCCTTTCATGCTGCAGCCCTATGGCGCGGTCAGGCCGCTGCTGTTCAATGGGCTGGAGCTGATGAAACTTCGGGCGACCAGCCACGACGCCGGCATGGAGCCGCTGATCGCAGCGGTGCTCTCGCTGCGCAACCAGCGCCGTGAGCTGATCGAGGTCGCCTCCCTCGGTTTGGACCCGGAAAAGGACTTTGACTGGATGTCCAAGCTCTGGTGTCAGCACGTGTTCGGCAAGCGGGCCAGTGCAGCCGGCGCCGGCTGGATGCACCGTAAGTACTTCGAGCTGGCCGTGCTGGTGCAGGTCAAGGACGAACTGAAGTCCGGAGATCTCTTCATTCCCAGCAGCGAACGGTTTGATGACTACCGTGAGCAGCTGGTCGATGAAGCCACCTTGGCCCAGGAACTGGAAGCCTACGGCCAGGTGTCAGGCCTGCCCACCGACGCCGAGTCTTTCGTGGCGGGATTACGTGCACAACTGACCTCCCTGGCCGATGAGGTCGACGCGCGTTTCCCGGAGAACGTACATGCGGACATCCTGGATGGGCGCCTGGTGCTGCGGAAGGGGCAACGCGCCGAAGTCTCCAGCGCGATTACCACGGTGGATCGCCTCATCGCCGAACGGCTTCCAGAATCCAGCATCGTCGATGTCCTGATCGATGCCAGCCAATGGCTGGATCTGCACCGTTTCTTCCGCCCGATCGCCGGCACCGAGAGCCAGGTCGAAGATCTGCCCCGACGTGTGATCACCACGCCATTCTGCTATGGCTGCAACCTGGGGCCGACGCAGACGGCGCGGTCGATCAAGGGCTTCAGCCGGCGTCAAGTCGCTTGGCTCAACCTGAAATACGTGACCGAGGATGTGCTTGAGAAGGCCATCGTGGAGGTCATCAATACCTACAACAAATTCGACCTGCCTGGCTATTGGGGCAGCGGCAAGAGCGCATCAGCTGATGGCACGAAGTGGAGCGTCTACGAGGACAACCTGCTGTCGGAGTATCACATCCGCTACGGCGGCTACGGTGGCATCGGCTACTACCACGTGTCCGACAAATACGTAGCGCTGTTCAGCCACTTCATTCCCTGTGGCGTGCACGAGGGCATCTACATCCTCGACGGTCTGTTGGCCAACACTTCCGACATCCAGCCTGAGATCGTCCATGGCGACACGCAGGCCCAAAGCTATCCGGTCTTCGGCCTGGCCCACATGCTGGGCATCCAGCTGATGCCCCGGATCCGGAACATCAAGGACCTGACATTCTTTCGGCCCGAACCGGGTAGGGCTTATAAGAACATCCAGGCACTGTTCGGGGACAGCATCGACTGGCGACTGATCGCCACCCATCTCCACGACATGCTGCGGGTGGTGATCTCAATCCGATTGGGCAAGATCACCGCGTCCTCGATCCTGCGCCGGCTGGGCACCTACAGCCGGAAGAACAAGCTGTACTTCGCCTTCCGGGAACTTGGCAAGGCCGTTCGAACGCTGTTCTTGCTGCGCTACATTGATGACAATGAGATCCGCAAAACGATCCATGCTGCCACCAACAAGAGCGAGGAATACAACGGCTTCGTGAAATGGGTGTTCTTTGGCAGCCAGGGGATCATTGCTGAGAACGTCCAACACGAGCAGCGCAAGATCATCAAGTACAGCCAGCTGGTGGCCAACATGATCATCCTCCACAACGTGGAAGGCATGAGCCGGACCTTGGCCGAGATGAGGAAGGAGGGGATTGAACTGACGCCCGAGATCCTGGCCGGCCTGTCGCCTTATCGGACCAGCCACATCAATCGCTTCGGCGACTACCACCTGGATCTTGAAAGGGAAGTGGCGCCGCTGAGCTACACAGCCAAGGTGCTTGAACAGACCCCATAGATGGGGAGAACCTGATCGAGAGACGAGCAATCAACCTTGAAATTCAGTCGCTTAGGCAGCTTTTGGCCCTGTACGTAATGATTCCCTGCCGACCCTCAACGTTTGTCGAAGATCAGGCCGAAGGGCGCATAGCGTCCGTAGTTCTAGCGGTTGACCAGCCCTGCCGCCAACGCCGCCCGAGGCGCCTCGGTGAAGCAGACGCAGCGATAGCCCCCTGTGATCCGGTGATCGCTGCCCCGTAGATAGCCGTCGCCTAGGATGCTGCGCAGCCTGCTGCAGGCCGCGTCCGGAGTGTCACCTTGGGTGAAATGAATCAGCTCACGCGTCAGGTCCCAGCGGGGCATGATCGTCCTCCGTGTCTGTATGGCGATGTGCGTGCAGGCGGGGCCTGCGCGCCAGTCTACTGCATCGATCGGCTCTGATATTCCTCCACGACCCGCAGGATGTCCGGCTCATATCCTGTGGCTCCCACAGCATCGATGCGCTCTGCCGGGACGCGGTGGGCTCGTTCTTCCCTGCGGCGCGTCTATACTTCATCTCAAATTCCAACCGCCAGCCCGCGAGCCCGCCAGTCGCCGGTAGTCATCGCGAGCTCGAGTGGCAGATGGCAAGGCGGCCGGAGCCAGGCGCTGGGGCACGCTATTGGAATGGGGAGCGCCTTCTTGACTCAAAGCAGGCCACGATTTGCGGTGTCGCCACGACGGAGCCCTCGCATCATCCTGTGCGCCCGCGGGGGGTGCCGATGCGTTGTACCCTTGCCCTTGGATCGTATGGTGGCGTAATCGCAATGACAAAATCAGCGAAGTACTCGCGTATTCCGACTGCAGATGACATTGCGGCATTCACTGGGATGCATTGTGCGCGCAAGTACCGCGACGCCGTCGACAGCGGCTGGCGCTGCCCCTGCTGTGGTCGGACCGCGCAGCAGCTGATCCGCTGGACGGAGATCCGTGGGCCCTCGTGGCGCGCCAGGTTCGGCGATGCGTATGGCATGGGATTCAGCATTACCATGGCGGAGCATCATTGCCATGGTGACGGGCGCTTTCCGGATACGTTGATCTGTGGTGATTGCAACAGCGCCGATGGGGCTGCTAAACGAAAGTTGCGTCTCCCCGAGAGCTGGTCGTTCTCGCCGCAAGAACTGGCACTGTTCGTCAAGGTCGCACCCTACAGCGGGCAGACCTGTATCAACTATGAGCTTGCACTGCGGATATTCCAGCAGCAGACCGCAGGCCGCTGGCTCTAGCGAAGACTCGTGAACGCCGACCCATTGTCGGCCTTGCTGTGGCGCTTCATCTAGGTGGCGCCCGCCTCGCCGTCCATTGCCTGCTTGGGCTCAGCTAGCTCACAAAATGGCCTGAGCACGATCCGTAGCATGAGCCACCACACGGCCATGGCCGCAGGGCTGCTCAGCTCTCTATCCGACATCAAGCCATGAGCATACCGATTGCGCAGATTGGCACCGGCGGGATGCGTCATCAGGGCTTTCAACTCGAAGTTCATGCCGGCGGGCAGAATGCCGCGCTGAGCATCCAACTCCAGCAGCAGGGTCAATGACCGCTCGTTCTCCCCGTCAAGCTCGTTCGCGACCCGCGTGTCGATGCCGTGGCGCTTGAGGTCGGCGCGGACGAAGGCCTCGACCATCGGAATGAGATTGATTGCCGCATCAATCCAGCGGAACTGTAGTCCGGCGTACAGCCCGCGGGCAATCTGCCAGGCGTGGCCGTGCGGGGTCGCCGGACTGTACCGAACGAGAGAAAGCACGTCATCGAACGCGCTGCTGAACCGCTCGGACAGCGTCCGCAGGGCGATGTCGATCAATGGCGCCAGCACGCGAGGGTAGCGCTCGTCGCACAAGCGCTCGATGGCGGCCGCCTCCACATGTACTGGGTCGTTTGCGTCGAAGGGCCCTTGGGATCGGATGGGGGCTCCCTCCGCATCCAGGTGGGTGCTGCCAAAGAAGGATCCGAAGAACTCCCCGCGCTTCTCCGCGATGGCGCGCTGGCGCTCCCGTTCGGGGTCCGGATGGTCCAGTGCCGCGAAGGCAATCTTCAGCAGAGCCAGTTGGTAATCGGCCGAGGCCACGTGTTCTTGCGCCCATTCGTGAATGTGCCTGACATCGACCTGTAGCTGGATCTCGCCCACCTCGTCGGCGATACGCAGCCGGACATCAGCGAGCTCGCTTTGCAGCCGCTGCACCCGCTCGGCATCGCCGTGGTAGCGCCTCAGCTCGGCGATGGCCTGGGCAAGCCAGGCCGCCTTCACGGCGGCACTTGCGACGTTGCCGGCGCGTGCAACGAGCGCTTCCGCAGCGTGTCGGCCTGCGGCGCGAGCGCGTGCGAGTTCGCGCTCCGACTCCCACAACCGCCGCGCCAGGCTGAACAGCCGGTGTTGGATCTCGCTATCAATGTCCTCGGTTGGCGCGGTCGCACGCGCCGTCGTCTCCAGCAGTTCGGCCGCTTCCCGCGCATGATCGGACGGACGGTCGAGCAGCTCGGTCACGTAACCATCGGCCATGCCCGGGAAGGGGCCGCGCAAAGTGCGACGGAACAGGGCCATGAAGGAGCGCCAGACTTGCTGCTGGAACGCGACATCCTTCTTCTTTGCCGGCCAGCCCAGGGCCAAGGCCCGGCGCAGGTGGGTGACGGTGTGGATTTCCACGTCCGCGGTCGTCGCCTCAGCCTCGCGCACCAGCTGCAGGTAGGCGTCAGCCCCAAGCGCGGCCAACGCGTGACGTTCGCGCCCTTGGGCATGAGGCGAGGCCAACACCACCTCCGCACAGCGCGCCCGGATCCAGGTCAGCTGGGTGGTCCGGGCGATTGCCATCACGGCGGCGCAGTCGTTGGCGTCCATGTCGCGCAGTCCAGCGCTCCAGCGCTCCGGGGTGATGTAGCGCGGGGTCAGCAGCTCATCGCCGCCCACCTGCAGGTGCATGGACGCCAGGCACGCAAGCAGCCGCAGCAGCGCCGCCGTGGTGCGGTCGCCGGTGGATTCCTGCTGGTGCGCGATGGCCGCCAGGGTCTGTGCCAAGCGCCATCCATCGCTGCTCCAGTCTACGTCGGCGATGAGCTGCTCCCAGGCGCCGTCGGCCAGCCAGTCGGCGCAGAAGGGCATCTGCAGCAGCGACCGCCGCCGCGCCGCCGGCGGCGCAGGACCCGGAGGCGGGTCGGCGTGATCGGCGGCCGAGGAGGTCTCTGCACTACTCACGTTGCTCTCCCTCATGGATCGTGGTACCGGCGCGCGGGGCGGGGCTGCCGGAGTCGGATGACGCGGACGTGGCTGGTGGTGGGTTGTCCAGCAAGCCTTTGGATGCGGCCAATGCGTGCAGGCTCTGCATCAGTGCCTCGCATTGCCCCAGGGCGGTGACCAGCATCTCCGATAGCTGGTGGGCAGTGAAGCCCACCTGGTGCCCCAGCTCGAAGGTCAGGAGACGCTCGACGGTCCGCGCCTGCACCTCGCCGCCGTCCCTGAGGAAGATACCCTCCCCCAGATCCAGCGGCATCAGCTGGGGCTCCCCGCCCACGGGGTGCAGCCACAGATCGAGGCCAATCCATTTCACCAACAGGTGCTCACGTCCGCCAACGAGATCTTTAGGGCCGACCAGCCCCAGCCGGTGGACCAGGCAGTTGCGTGCATCCCAGAAGGTGGACAGGCAATCGCTATGGGGGGCATCGATACCGAAGGTCTCCCGCAGCAATTCCAGCTTGCGCCCAATCCCCGTGTGTTCGAACGCCGTGGGGACCGTGGGCACCGGGGCGTCCGGCGGCAGGCGGCCGCCCTGACTGAGGCTGATCAGCGCCGCGGCCAGGTAGAGATCGTGCAGGTAGCGCTCCAGGAACGCACACAGTTCGCGCACCCCGTTGGTCAGGATCCACAGCTGGAACTCGTCGGCAATGTGGGCGACGGCCTCGTGGCTCAAGTTGGTGGGGATGAAATGGTAGCGGGTGTCGGCCGGGGCCAGCTCCAGTGACGCCGGCGTGGCGCTGCGGGCGGCATTCAAGCCCAACGACATGAAGGCCGCGACCCGTCGGACTCCGCGTTGGAGCGTCGCGGTGATCCGGGGCAGGTCCAGCTGGACGGTGCCGGCCGGGGTCATGGCCGGGGCCTCGCGCGGCGAGCCGGCCGCGCGGTGGCGGCGACAGCGCCGGTTTCCCTGGGCTTGCGCGTGCGGCCGGTCGTCGCGGGGCGCCGTGCCGCCTGCTGGAGGGTAGCCACCAGCTCCCGCAGTGGTGCCAGTTGGGCGGCCGACTGCTCGGCGCGCAATGTCTGGGCGGTGAGCGCCGCGGCGGCCGCCTGCTGCTCCTGCCGACGCTCCTGCTCTTGCACTTGCTCGCGCTCGCGGAGGTGCTGGGCCAGTTGCGTGTGCTTGTGCACCTGCTGGGTCAGCTGGCGTGCCTTGATCCGCAGGCGGTCGACTTCCGCGTTGAGGCGATCTTCGGTGCTGCGGGCGTGCTCAGTCCACTCCTGCCGTTCGCGCTGATGGGTCACTTGCAGTTGGTCCTTCTCCTGGTGCAGCTCGGCCAGCTGCGCTTCCAGCCGTTCCTGGCGGGCATGGGCGCCATCGCGCTGGGCGCGCAGCTCCTGCGCCTGCGCGGCGGCCTCGGCGAGCTGGGTGCGCAGCAGGTCGATGCTGGTCTGCGCTGCCGTCGCGGCCGCGAGCGCTACCCGCATGTCCTGCTGCTCCTGCGCACGGCTCGCGCGCTCCGCCGCCAGGCGATCGCGCTCGTCTTCGAGCGCCGCCTGCTCCGTGCTCAGCGCCGCTCGGGCATGCTCCCCCGCCCCTTCCAGGGCGGCGGCCCAGCAGCGCTGGGCCAGGGTCAGCACCGCGGCCGGCACGTCGGGTTGGGCCGCCTCGCGGGCGCGTTGGCGCAGGCGTGTTCCCACGCTTGACCACCAGGTGTCCAAGTGACGGGTCACGGTATTGGGCGAGCCGGTGCCCAGGTGGGCGCGGATGCGCTCCACCGTGGGGCGCTCGCCGCCGGCGACGAGGTCATCGGCGGCGTTATGGACATCCAGTTCGGTCAGGCCGCGGGCCATGGGAGTCTCCGGTCAATGAAACGGCGGGTGGGGGCCGCTACTTCCGATAATGTAGAATTATCGGAACAACGACACCGAATCTGTAGTGAGGATTACATAGTACATATGAAAGTCGTCACTTCATTGACCGTCGATCAGCTCCCCACCCTGCCCGACCCGTCCCGGTTGTCGGCTCAGGCCGCCACCGCCGCTGAGCAGATTTTGGCTGCTGCGCGCAGCGCCAACACCACCCGCAGCTACCGCACCGCGCTGCGCTACTGGGCCGGTTGGTGCCAGGGTCGTTACGGCCGGCCGCTGCAGCTGCCGCTGCCGGCGGCAACGGTGGTGCAATTCATCGTCGACCACGTGGCCCGCGACACCGCTGAGGGCGTGCGCTGGGAGTTGCCGGCCGCACTGGACAAGGCGCTGGTGGCGGCCCGATTGAAGAGCCGCCCCGGACCCTGGCGATTGGCCACCCTCACCCATCGCGTCTCGGTGCTGAGCAAGGTCCACCAACTGCAGCAACTGGCCAATCCCATCGACAGCGCCGAGGTGCGTCAGCTGCTGGCCAGCGCCCGCCGCAGCGCGCACAAGCGTGGCGAACGCCCGCAGAAGAAGGCGGCCATTACCCGGATCGAGTTGCAGGCGCTGCTGGCCACCTGCGGAAACGACCTGGCCGGCCAGCGTGACCGCGCCCTGCTCTGCTTTGCCTTTGCCAGCGGCGGCCGCCGTCGCAGCGAAGTCGCCGCGGCGACGTTGGCGCACCTGCGCCCGCTGCCCGAGGGCGGATTCGTCTATCGGCTGGATCAGGGCAAGACGCTGCAGGATGGCCCCAAGGTCGGCGGCAGCCCCGATAAGCCGCTCGTGGGCGCGGCCGCCGTGGCATTGCAGGCCTGGCTGGAGGCGGCCAAGCTCACCGAAGGGGCGCTGTTCCGTCGCGTGTGGGGGACGCGGGTGGGTCCGGCACTGAGTGATCGCGCCATTGCACTGATCATCCAGCGCCGCGCTAAGCAGGCCGGTCTAGACGGAGACTTCGGCGGGCATAGCCTGCGCTCGGGCTTCGTTACCGAGGGCGCCAGGCAGGGCGTGGCACTGCCTGCGCTGATGGCCATGACCGATCATCGCTCCGTTGCGAGCGTAACCGGCTACTACCAATCGGGTGGAGCGCAATGCAATCCAGCGGCACGCCTGTTGGACGACGTTTAACTGGCCGTAGCTGGGCGGCCCATTGAGGCAACTCTGGCGCTATGCACTGTCCTGCCATCGCCATTGCAATGATCCCAAGCGTGTTGCGCCGTGTCGTGGCAGGTATGATGGGGCGTCGGTCACATTTTTGGGGGAAGTGTGGGTTGCGCTGATATGCAGGAAGCAGATGAGAGCTGTGGCAAGACTGCAGCCGCGCCGGAACAGGCGAAGCTCGCGCCGGACGAACAGACGGTCGGATTGGTTCTCCCGCTCTATGGCTACCATCAAGGCCCCCACCCTAGGGCTGGCCGACATGTCGGTTTGCGCAGATCGCTGCGAACTGCAGTGGTTTTGGGCACGCTGAGTGATCACACCGTGCTCGTCGCCGACGAAGAGGATGGACGCGTCTACCGCACCTCATCGGCCAGTTTAGTCACGGCTCGCCAAGCTGTTCGCCTAACACTTAGTGAGCATCTTGAGGTCGCCAGGCAATTGGCCCTCAAGGGCAATCGCTATGGCATTTCCATTCTGGCGGCCCACTTTCGTGGCATCAACGGCACTGCCTATGCCAGCCCGGCGGCCTTCGCCTGGTGCGTCCGCGCAATGTGTGAAGGCCACATGTTCAGGAGCGCAACTGCTGAGGTAGAGGCCTGGATTCAGGCTCAGATCGAGGCCTCCTCCGATTTAGGAGACGCCCTCCCTCCTCCCGCAGAGAGCGGTGAGATCGAGCTATGGTCTGGTAAGCCGGCGGAAGCGCAAGCTGCCACAGATGCGACATCGCGCTCACTTGAAAGTGCGCTGCAGCTCGGCGCCGATTCAATCGCCAAGGCCGACGGAGATTTTGAGCTCCAGCGAACGTACGCAGATAGTCACGGCAGCAGACTGGCGATCGACGTTCAGTCCGGCCTTCAAGTGGTCGTGCTGGGCCCCAGCAATGTCGAATCGGCAGAGGGATTTGTCGATGTCTTGTTTCTAGACAATCTCGAGGCTTGCGCCCGTCATGCTAGTGGCCTGAGTTTCGGTGACGACACCATCGATCCGGGTTGGCTATGGGAAGTGGTCACCGACTCGGCGCGTCACGGCAAATCTCCGCTCCCCATCGCGCTTTGGCTGGCTTCCTCGGATATTGGCCCCTCCGGTCAAGCGGACGCAAGCTTGGAGCGATCTTTAACGCGGATCTTCGGCGCCGCTTTTGCAGCCAGGCAGTGGGCGAATGATCGGCCTGCGCTCGCGCAGAAATGGATACGGCTCGCCCGAGAGTGCTGGCGATCTCTGCCTAAGGTGGAGCAATCGCGCGTCGCGGCTGCTATTCCTGAACTGGTATCGTCGCTTTCGAAGCGGCGGGCTCCAAGTCCCGCGGCCCCACTCCGAGCAGCTTTCCGCGCAACGATCGATGGGCTGCTGACGCGGCACCCCGTTCCTTTGATTGCGCGAGACAGGCCGCCTCCGCCGAGTGCAGCGGTAGAGATCGAGGGCATTGAAGCGGTTGATCTTGTGATCGAGGCGAATGCTGCTGCGCCTGTCATGGCAGTGCCGCGAGCAAGCAACGCTCAGTCTCGCAGACGGGTGGGCGCGGTTAAGTTTGGCAATTCACAGCGCGTCCTGCGCTTTGATTTGTCAGACCACGCACTGTTGGCTTCCGAGTGGGCCTTGGTGGACAAAGAGTCGGCCCATCTCGATGCGGTGACGTCGGCTCTCAGTTGGCTAGAGGCTCGAATGGGACTGAGCCTGCCCAAGACATGGCGAGAAGGGGCACACGAGATTGAGCGCCAAGGCGTCACGCTTCAATTGGAATCGGGTGAAGGCATCTTTGCTTTCCGGCTGGATCACCCTGACACGACTCACCCAACCCGGTGGTGGAGGATGGAGGCCACTGTCCTCGCGGGGATGGGGGGCGTCGGCGGCATGGTGGGCGTTCGCCTAAGCGCACGAGACCTGGTGTCCCTTCCGGCACCCTCTAGGACGGTTCCAGCTATTGTCCGTGAATGGGCCCGCTCGCCTGGGCTGGCTATCGCTGGTGCGCCCGCTGGAGCCCCTACATTCGTCCGTGATGAGGAGGGTATGTCGCGCCTGCTTGCCGCCGTCCAAGACAGCGGTCGCGACGCACCTCTATGGGTAGTAGCCGCTCGCTTTGAGCTGATCAAGCCGCTGCAGGCTCTGGCCAGAATGTATGTCGTTGAGCCGGCGATGTGGGCCCAATATGCTACCCATTACGGTGCGCTGGCTCCGAGCACGGTCCATGTGTTTCAAAAGGCTGGCGGTACCAGGGCACACGTCGACATAAGCAAGGGACAGGGACTGGAGCAGCTACGTGAGTTGACTCTCCAAGCTCGGCACCGCCCTGAGGTTCCTGCGTTTCGAGACATTCGGAACGCCATAGCCGAAGCCAGGTTGCGTGCGTTGAGCAACGGGAAAGACTCGGCACTCAACGACGCCGTTCTTCCTCCGCCAGTTCCAACCGCTGAAGACATTCGGGCTTTGATTTCCAGGGAAGTCAGGGACTATGAAGAGTTGCTGCAAGTGGCCGAAGACGAGCGAAACGCTGCGGTCGCAGACCGAGACTCCGCCCTGCACGATCTGCAAACAACGACCGATGAGATAGTCGAGCTCAAGCGGCGCCTGCACAGCGCACAACTGCGGCTGGGATCTGCAGCTCCCACTGATGAGCCGACAACAGAGCGGGCCGCACCTCCGGCCACACTGGAGGGGCTCGCGGAGTGGGCAATCTCGCTGCGGCCTCGGGTGGTCTTCCCGGAAAAAACGCTCCGCTCTGCCAGCCGCGTGGCCCATAGCGAGACCGCGCTGATATATGCCTGTCTGGAACAACTGTCTGAAAGCTACTGGCGATCACGCTGGGCAGACGACGAAGCGAGTCGTCGCCAAGCGCGCGACGAGTGGGAGGAATTCCTGAAAGAGAATCGACTGCGGTTGTCCGGCGTTGGTGTTATTGCAGCCCGCCACTTGGGTGAGTATCGAGGCATCGTAGGCGGGTCGACCTACACCATGGACATGCATGTTGCAGGTAGTAACGCCCACGATCCGCTCCGCTGCCTGCGGATCTACTGCTACGTCGATGAGCTCAATCGCAGGGTGGTCGTAGGCCATTTGCCTACGCATCTGACCAATGCCTTGACCTAGCTCAGCCGCCCACAGACAGGCCCTGACGATCTTCGCGCATCCATTGGGCGACTTCGTCGGGGTTCCCCACGATGACATGCTGCCGAGCCGCATCGGGGTGAATCTCCAGCGAATCGAGATTCAGGTGGCGCAGCGTGTAGAACAGCATTGCTTTTCGGCAGGGAAGAATCAGCACGTCATCCTGCATCGCATAGTCCCGGGCCACCGCCGCCCGCTGGTTGGGCGTCAGCGCGGGGTGCGGGATTAGCTGAACCCCGACCTCCGTGAACCAGCCAATGTCGTTGCTTGGATCGATTGCGGGGGAGTCGGCATGGATCGTGTGGATCTCGAAGCGCCCGATGGCGAAATCCCGGAACATTAAGCGGGTGTGGCAGTAAGCCCGGACGTGCCATCTGAGGCCATCGTAGCCAAGCGCATGCGGGGAGATGGTCAGGCTGAGGGGCGCGTCCTCGTCCATGGACTGGTAACGGCCCTCTAACCTGTCGCCGTCGCGGATGGCTCGCACCCACGTGGAGATCTCCGTTGCCGCAATCGGGCGCGCAGGGGTGCCGACAATGCCGGTCAACGGCACATAGCCGATGAAGCTCTCATCTCGTGTCAGCAGGCCGCGCTCCAGGCCATACAACTCGAATAGGTACTGGCTGGACGTCGCGCGGCCGCTGACCGGCAGAAAGCCTGGCTGCGCACGGTAGGCCCGCGCACTCGGGTCGTACTCCATGTTGCCTGGCGCGATCTTGACGTACTCAGCTAGGTCAGAGGACGCCTGGGGGACGGATATGCCAAAAAAATCAATGAGATCGCGGCGATTCAAGCGACCGTCGTATTGCAATCGAAGATCGATGAAGGCTATACGCCGCGCTTGCCCCCAACGCAGCGAATGGGTTTCTGAAGACATGGACGCCTCGGTTTTGGGATGTCTAACGATAGCATCCGTACAGAAACTTGACACGCATACAACCTACACGGATAGTATGTATGCGGGTGATGTGCGGCCCTGCTTCGAAAGCGCGCTACCCACCCTTGAGCTGCCTCCGGGCTGCGGGGGAAGGACGTGGCGCGTTCCATCCAGAAGAGGAGAAGTGTTCATGCGTATTGAGATTTACCAGGACCGCGCCGGCGAATGGCGGTGGACGTTCTATGCCAGCAACGGTCGCAAGATTGCGGACTCCGGGGAAGGGTATGCGAGCGAGTACAACGCGGTGCGCGCAGCGCGGCGTCTAAAAGAGCTCGCTCCGAGCGCCCCGATCAAGCGGCGCGACGGCACCGTGCTGAACGAAAGCGCGCGTTCGGGCTTGGGGCCGGATCCGTTCTAAGACGGCAGCCTTTCGAATCTGCGCCATAGCAGCCCCCCCCCCCATGCCACCTGAGCGGACTCTGCTCTGGCACCGGGGGGGCATTCGCGGCGTTTCCCACCCGGTTGGGTGCGGGCGCCTCGCACTCGCAATCGCGGTGCCCTGCTCCCCTCATCGTCGGAGATCGGTCTATGGAACATGAGTACGCTGTCTTGGGCGGCTTCAACCGTGCCAATGTCGGCAAGTGGGTAATGGGGCCTCTGTCGGGCTGGCCGCGGCAGTGAGCGCCTTGGCCGGCCTAGTTGTGGCATTGGTTGTGGATTTCGGTGTGGAAATGCCGCGACTGGTGCTCTGGCCGATCACCGCCGGCTCGATCTATCTACTGCTGTACGCGCTCTTTGACCGGTGGATGTGGCGGATACCGCGCCTTTCTAGGTGGCTGCGCGTTCCCAATCTTTCTGGCACATGGGTCTGCCACGGGCAAAGCCTGCATGCTTCTGACGATCGCCCCCTCCTGGCATGGGAAGGCGAGGTCGAAATTGCACAGAGCTGGGACAAGATCCAGATTCGCCTCAGAACGCGCCAGTCCGTCTCCAAAAGCCTGTCGGCAGCGCTGATTTATGACTGCACAGATGGCTACCGCGTCCTCTACAACTATCGCAACGACCCGGGCATCGGCGAGCCTGAACTCAAGGGGCATCGCGGCTGCGCAGAACTGCTGTTCCGCGCCGACCTGACCGCTGCCACCGGTGAGTACTTCAACGGCCACGGCCGCTACACCTACGGAACCCTCACCCTGACCCGAAAGGAAACCACGACACCATGAGTGCGGACATCACCAAACGTTTGCGTGCGCTTGACGCGCGGCGCCATGGCTTCGATCGGAGCTCAGTCATCTTCGACTCCGCCTCCGGGTTTGAGGCACGCGCGCACCTGAGCGAGACCTATCAGAAACGCAGTAGTGGGTACCATACGCGCTATGCACTGGGCGCCATGCAAGCGGTAGCCGCCAGCTACACCGCCCTGAGTGTTGCCGAGGCCGAGCGTGTGCAAGCGCAAATTGCAACGCGATTGGACCGCGATGGGCTGAGCTGTACGTTCCGTCTGCAGGGCTCCGTTCCGGGCAACATTCATATCCGCGGCGTCAGTGATGTCGACTTCCTGGTTCTGGAGCAGCGGTTCCATCACTACGATGCGACGGGGGTCTTGGCGCTGGCTGGGCACTACCGTAACCCGTACCTGCCGTCAGCCGTCGATACATTGCTCGATCTGCGTCACCGACTGGAGGCGGCGCTGAAGGACGCCTATCCGGCGGCGGAAGTCGACTGCACAGGTGCCAAGGCCATCCAGCTGTCGGGTGGATCTCTGCGTCGCGAAGTTGATGTTGTGCCAGCTTCATGGAATGACACCGCCGAGTATCAGCGGACACAGTCCGAGGACTTCCGGGGCGTCAACATCCTCGACAAGCCTGCGCGTCAGTTGATCCACAACCTGCCCTTCCTGTATCTGCGACGCCTGCGCGAACGTGATGACGAAACGTGGGGCGGGCTTAAAAAGGCCATTAGGCTTTGCAAGACACTGAAGGCGGACGCCATCAGCGACGGAAAGAAAGTTGAAATCAGCAGCTATGACATTGCCTCTGCACTGTGGAACGCTGCTGCTGGAACTCTGCAGGCGGGTATCGTTAAGGAACTCAGCATCCTCGCAGCAACGACCGACTACTTCGTGTATCTGGTCGCCAATCCTGCTTACGCGAAGACGCTTCAGACCCCAGATGGATCGCGCAGGGTATTTGACACCCAGGTCAAATTGGATGCCGCGGCGGTGCTCGCGCAGGAGCTGCTGGAGCTCTCTCGCGCCGTCAGTGAGGAACACGCCCCGCGCACAGCGCACGCCAGCCTGCAAAACGATTGGCTAAACACGCTCAAGCAAACCTCTGTGCCAGTTGTCGATTGAAAGCGTACCGCGTGGGAATGAAATCCCACTGACCTGAGCAGGTCGATCGTTGACGCCCCGCGAATAGCAACGGGGGCACTCAACAGGTTTGGGAAGTATCGGGCGCGTGAGGTAGATTCCTCACGCTGGCGCCTGCGGTACAAAAGTATGCCACGCGCACGCCCCCCCCTCCCTCACGAGAGGTCCGCGTCACCACCGCTTGGCCTGGCTGGACGTTGAGGCCCGCATGCCAGGAATGCTTGATGGCCGCAGTTTTGCGGATTGGTCGCTGTTGCTGGCGTGGTAACGCAATGCGCGCGGGTTTCCCGTCAGTTTTGCCAGTGACCCTCAGCCCTTAGATTGAGGTACTGGAGCATCTCAAAGTCAGTTCGCCTACTCGTCAGATAGTATCGAACGACGCGACCGGCAACGTGGTTCTTCATGCAGCCGCCGGCGATCTAGCGTCAGGGCCGCCTGGCACACTCAGAGAAGGATGTCTGGCGTGATGTCCGTGGGGTCATCGCGCATCTTATCGACCCGCTTGAGAATCCGCTCCCTTTCTCGCCCCAGAGCGATGACATACGCTAGATCCTCCTGTCGAACGCGGCCCCTGTCGCAATAAGCACGGTTCTTCTGTTGGTCCAGACGCAGGTGAATAGGGCAGCTTTTGCTGGCACCCGGCTGATGCAGCGCCCAGTTCGGAGAACAGCGGAATTGCTCATACAGCACCGATTGCCTGTTGGAACGGTCGATCAGTGAATGTAGACGGGCAAGGTTTGCAATCCACGCCTCGAACGAGCTTATGTAACTGGACGCCGTTGCGTGCAGATCTGGCAACCGCATAGGGACCTCAGAGCGTCGATGCCCAAGGAGACGATCCATGCGAGACACGCTCATCCGCTCGGAGATCTCGCGAAGCTCCTCGCGCCGCTGCAGTAGCCATACGGCGTATGCCTGGCCTCTACAGCATAGGTGCGGCCTTAGAGTCACTGGAGCCCATCTGTTTCGCTGAGTGCGGCCGCCGCCTACTGTTCTCATGGCATGGACTCGGCAGCTGGAGTGTCCCCTGAGATAGGTGCGCCTAATTTGACGTGCAATGCACCTAAGAAGCTCCTCGTACGGCCTGATGGCAGTCTCGTGATCATCGGCAGGAAGGGGTAGCAAGAGTGCGGTCTTTGGCCGCTGCGTGAAGGAGGTTGGTGTTGGCAACAGCGCGTTGCGTACCATCGTGTTCGGGAGCTGGATCAGTGCGTACCAGTAACTGCCTGCGTTGCTCACAGCGTGATTCCCGTTCCAGCGTATTGTCGTTAGACCGCTGTGAGCCCTCTGGCAACCGGCGAGCGAGTCATTCGCGGTCCTGAGCCACTGGTGCAATTTGTCTAGGGTTCGCGCGTATGACGCAGCCTTGCGAGCGGTCAATTCACCGGAAACGTCGGACTCCAGCAAGGTGCTCCCGCATGATTTACATGTGAATCCGTGCACCAGAGTCCCTTTCGTGTCCAAAGCAACTCCACAGGACGGACAGCCGGTCTTCAATCTCACTCGATGCAGGACGCAGCGAACAAATCGGTCATCTTGTTGATACTGGTAGTGTCTCCCAACTTGGATGCAAGCTGGACAGTAACGAAGAGCTTCAGCATCCAACCATCTGATTCGCTCACCCAGGACTGACTGAACATCGCGCAGCTGCTCCGAACAGTTGGGCGGGCGCTGCTCGTCAAGCCTCTGCTCCGAGAGATACACGGTGGAGCGCGAAAGCAGAAGGCACCAGTCCTGGCGACCATTCATCCACTTGGCATCGAAGCCGTTGAATAGTTCCAGCGTCTGGATGACGGTCCACGAGGAACAGTAGGCATCGATCAGAGCTCGACTCCATGCAATCACGGCGACCTCCGTGCGCGGCCTCTCCCGATTGCCGTTGCAGCCAGCACGGCAGGCGTCCTGCTCCGATAGCCTGAGTCAACGATGGCGCGCTCCCAAACTTCCCGCGAAATATTCATCCCTTCAGCATCGCTGCCCTCACTATCCTGCCCCACCAACATCAGGGCCTCAGCCACCCATTGCATGCTGATTCCCTCTTGGTCAACTGCACCTCCGGACTGAGAGCGAAACGCGTCGTACAAATCTGTGGCGCTGCGCGCCAAGCGGAATCCATTGGCATGTGCATTTGGCCACAAGTACTGTGTATAGGACCAGCCCGATCCACGGGGGTACTCAGTCTCGTCATCACATGACTTAAGGACCACGTGCAGATCTGCTGCATCTTGCAGACTTCTGAACTCAACAAGCTCCGCCATGAACCTGATGGTCAGATCTGGCATCTCGGCCATGAAGCGTTGATGCATCGTGCACAACTGACTCTGACCGAACAGTACGACAGTAACCTTTACCTCATGCGTGTTCAGCCAGTTCACCATGCGCTTGAGCCAGCCCAGGTCCTTGACGTGCAGGTTCTGCGCTTCGTCAATCACCAGAAAAAGGTGTCTGCCAGCGACTGACATGGCATAGAGGGCTCGCAGCAACTGATCGCGCTTTCCCGCGAGGGAACGCAATGCACGTG
Organism: Stenotrophomonas sp. FBCC-B152; assembly: GCF_059134105.1. Lineage (NCBI taxonomy): Bacteria > Pseudomonadati > Pseudomonadota > Gammaproteobacteria > Lysobacterales > Lysobacteraceae > Stenotrophomonas > Stenotrophomonas sp. FBCC-B152. The sequence continues at coordinate 1,843,919 of NZ_CP101442.1, forward strand.
GTTCGAAGTCGATTGCGGAGAGCATATCTTCGATCAGAGCACCCTCAGCGGCCACGTCCTTGGACGAAGGCTCGTAGATCACAAAAGCCGCTCCCGGGTACTGGGTAGGGGCCAGCTTTTCCAGCGCAGAGATGCAGGAGGACTTGCCGCACAACGGGTGCGCCCAGAATGCTATTGAGGAGCGAAACCGTTGCGCTCGATCAAAGACCAGACGAGCCACCTCTTTGACTGGCGCGGTGGGAAGAATGGCCGCTGCCATGAGCAAGGGGTGCCGATCCCGTAATGATGGATAGGTTGCCTGGATTGCGGCAATGCTCTCGTGGCTCGTCATTGTTGACCTCCTCACTTTCCGATGATGGAGAAGTCGATGTCTCTAGACTTGCGAACACGGGACGCCAGTGTCTGCGTATTGACACGCTTTCCGGCGTTCGTAGGCGTCTTGCTCGGCGCGTACCCCTTCCTCTTCTCCTCGGCCAGGACAGTCGCCGCGTGCGTTGTACGGGGCGCTCTTGCGCAAGTATCCAAGGCTTTCTGAGCTAATTCTTGAAGCTCCACGCCAACGATGTCGGCAAAGGGCGCGTCCCGAGCGCCTTCGATCTTGGATCTGAGCAGTCTTCGGAGCTCTCGGGAGTGCGGATACCGCCACCGCGCGCTCAGTGGCACGAGCTCACCAAGCTCCCGTCCGTCACCTACATATGCATGAACACGTGAGATGTCGTAGGGATCTGCATGGAGCGTGACCGCCTGCCCAATCAGATCCCAGCGCGTGGCCAGGATGGGGGATCCGTACTCGACGCTCGCGTAGCTGACACGAGGCAGTCTGCCCTTCTTCTGGGACCCCCTGACGGTGGCTGAGGCCACATCCACTCGAAGCGGAGGTGTCAGCACGGGACGCGGCGGCCCCAGTGGGGCCAAGCAACCGGAGCCAGGGGCGTAGTACTCAAGCATTTGGTCAGTGGGACTGCTGCCGTAGTTGGCCTCTGCAGGCGTTGAGTTCCAGTGCGCAACGGCCTTGGCCGTTTCTTCCATCAGCTTTTCAAGGGTCACCTTATGCCTGACCGCTTGACGTTCCGGCTGGTTGCGCCGGGGGTCCGTTGGGCTGTTTCCCGTGGTCGCTGGTGATTGCTGAAAAACACTCGATGCCATCCAGCCAAACACTCGCTCGACGAGCGAACGGCGTTTCGGTCGCCTAATTGCGCCAAACGAGATCGCAGCGCCAGTTTCCGCTCTGACCCTGTCGGCTACTGTGTCTGATAGGTGCGCGAGCGCGTTGTCTACAAAGAGGCTGCCAAAACCAAGGCGCAATTCTGGATCGCCAGCTTCTACTGAGAGAGTGGCTTCCAGTGCGTGTTGCAGCTGGTTCGATAGGCACTGTCCAGCTGACGCATGATCGATGCACCTGAGGAAGTCGGAGCTGGAAATTGTCCGGCGGACAACGATGTCCCAGCCCAGAATGAAGTTGGTGAACCTATCGGCGATGACGATAAGCGTCATACGACGGCTGGGAACGTACTTGATTCCCTTTGGAGTATTCACACCCACGGCAAAGATGATGTCGGCCGTATGCTCGTCAGCCTCTACTATCTCAAATGGCGCCAGGGCAATGGGCCCCTCGGGTTGTTTGCCCGGCCTCCTTGAGCGCTGCCGGCACTCTTCGCCGTACTGCAGGGATGCAACCTTCTCGTGGTTTGAATTGAAAAATTGCTTCACGTAAACCCAGATTGCCTCTCTGCCATACCGGCCGACACAGAACGGCCATTGATTCTTGCCCAGCCCGGCATCACGACAGAGGTTAAGAAAGATCTGATGTGCCTCCTTGTTGGTGATCCGCCCCCGCTTTTCCCCGTCTGGAGTGACGCCAGTGGCGAGGTACTTGTCCAGGGCGAGGTGCACATTGGGCTGCGAATCAAGTAATGCTGACAGAGCGCCCGTATAGCCGCCGAATGACTGGCTTGGCATCGCGCCTACGGGCTTGATCCGCGTTGGCGCTTGCGTGCGAAATCCCTTGATGAGGCCGGCCCAACCTGCAATGCGGCCATCGTCCATGACCGCCACGCATCGATTGAGGTACCGCAAGACTTCAGTTCGCTCGATCCCGAATTGCGAGGCAATCTCGGCAGTTCGGACGCCGCCTAAGTACGCAACTAAGGCTTTCCGTCTTTGCTCAAACAGCGCCAGATCAGCCGGGTCCAACTGATTGGTTTCGCAAGCCGGCCACTCACGATAGTTCGCAAGATTTGCCGGAAGCGTTCTCCGGTTGAACTTAGATTGAGCGGTCATGTTCACACCTGAGCAGCCTTGTGTGCACAGACCATGGATGTGCATCCATATCCGAGCCGATGGATCGAGCGCGCAGCGCAAGAACCGCAGCTCCCACCACCGCTGCTGGGTGCCTTGAGTTAAGTCCTCGTATGACCTCTCCTAAGGTCAACTTGCCGCGTCGCCGAACCGCCGATTCGACTTCCTTTGCCAAAGAAGTAAGATCCGAACCGCGGCACCGGTGAAAGGCAGATATTGCCGCCTGCCAGTTGCGGATCCTCATCTTGGCCTGACCCAGCTCACGTGTGCTCAAGACGGAGACTGAATATCCAAACTCCGTGCCCAGTGCTTCGATATCTCGCCTGGCTCTGTCCGATCCATCGTCGATCATCCGAGCCTGAATAGAGCCATCAGTCAGGGTAGTAAGCGCATCAAGGCAGATTGAGCCGCTGCCTAGAGACACCTGTATCAGTTGCTCGCGATACTCTGCGTCACGGACGCTTGCGTCGCCTTCGCAATAGAAGAAGAGCTTCATCCTCAGGTCACCACTCAGCGTCACCTGGCACTCCGCCATAGGAGACTGCAGCGTCCAGAGGTTAGCCGAGTTGCTTGTCCGAGCTTGCCTCACACCTAGTCGGCGTTGCCTGGCCTTGGTCGTAACACTCATTCGCGTGCTCCAAATAGACCTCTCTGCGGGGGGCAGTGGTCTGGGCACCTACGCAGATGCATTCGGTCTCGGTGGTGCGTCATGGTCAACGCGGGCCTGAATCGCTGCCGAAAGCAGCGTCAGTAAGCATCGCTGACATGCTCTGGACGCTACTCCTGAAAGGCTGGGGGTGCAACCGATCCGAGAGTCCTGTCAGACCCCAAGCTGAACTAGTAACAAAAATACCTGCAGCTAGCGTACAAGTAACACATTTACCCCTGGGCGCTCACCTATTCAGCTTGTTAGGGATTGGAGGTCTGCGTCTGTAGACTGTTGAAATGAAAAGACTTCGAGGTAACACGAATACGTGCTCCATCACCCATCGCCTTGCCGGCGAGTGGAAGTTCCAGGTCGAAGATCCCTCGGTCGTAAATATCTGCGAGAGCTTCCATCGAGTCGATGCTGCCCTGGGATACCGACTCATCAAGATAATTGACCGCGTCCTTGCGATAACTGAGTATCCGCTCCGGATCCTTGAGGGCCTCGGTCAGGTCGCCGATGATAGCTTTCGGATCCTTGGCGAAAATCAGTCTGGCTTCGACCGATCCCTGGGCGGCGGCCAGAGGCGTTGTAGGCTAACCAGGAAATTACTGTGATCGCCCCCGCGACGACTATTCCATATGTAGAACGTCTACTCATACCTGCTTGGTTCCATCCCGACTAGAGAGCACGCGGATTGCTTGGCTCTGAGCGCCGCTTCAGCCTCCCAGCAATCTGTACGCGAGTCCTCATCAAAAGATCATTTCTTTCTCAATCAGAATCAGCTGCCGTCATAACGCTATGTTTTCTATGCCGTAGGCTGGATGGCGCACTACGGCCCGAGATCCAGCGTTCACCGAACGCCTGTTCGAAGAGCTGGGACGTGCAAAGCGTTACACTGCAATCTTGGAAGGCCAAGCTATGGCCCGTAGCCGCTTGCATAGGGTCAGGACAAGAAGCGAATGGAGAACGTTTTTAGATGAAGAATTGGCTGATCGGCGTAGTAGTCACCATGGCATGGACCAGCCCCTGCGCTGCTCAAATTGCCCCTGAGTTGCTCGGCGGCGCGGATCCGGACAAGCCGATGTTCAGCGAATCCTTCTACAAAGGGGTTGAGGGCAACTGGGTGCTCGTGCGCGAACCCGTCAACACCGGTTACCACTGCTCGGTCAATTTCATCACGCCAGCTTCCACCTACTCGCTTCGCGGTCCCGCTGACGCTGAGATGGCGCGAAAGGGTCATGGCGGCGTTTGGTTCATCAGCGAGGCAATCCCCCCGGTGGCCAAGGCCGAGATCGCTCCCATCACGTTGTCATATACCAACCACCCCACGCAGAACGTCCAAGCCGCCCATGTGAGCATGCCGGGCCAGAGCAGTGGCGCGTTGTTGCTGACCATCGACGTGCGGAAATCGGTGAAGGAAAAGCCGGACAGTAACGAGCTCGCCATCCAGTTCCAGGGGAAAGAGGTGTTCCGCTCAAAGGTTGTCCAGCTGCAGCTGGCGTATCGCCAGCTTTCGGCTTGCATGAGCGTGGCTCAGAAATAGGCCCTGATTTCAGCCGTTTGGCACGTTCAAGATGTCGGTGCAGGCGTCACCTATCTTTCGTGTGTCGCCACTTGCTTCACCGAAGACATTCACATCGGCAACCCTCAGCATCCCGGCGCTGTCCGGGATCAGTACATAGCGGACGTTGCAGCTTTTATAACCGCCGCCGTCATACGTCGCGCCGGTCGCGAGGTTCTGCCACATGACGCGATTGTCAAAGGTCTGCCCATACGAGAGCGTCCGTGCGATCCCGGCCTGACGCACAGCGGGGTTGCCGTTCGCGGCGACGACCTCCTGCTCAGTCTTGCCCATCCACACCTGGATCAGGATCGATTCACTGCGCGACAAACGCCTTTTTCCCCGGTATTCAGCGGCGGTCTGAGCAAAATCCAGATCGGTCTTCATCGCCGCCAGATCGCCCTGCACCCTCCCCCGCGCTTCGGCTACTTGTTGTTGCATCTGCGCCAGTTTTGCCTTGTGCGCCGCCGATTCTTCTGGCGTCAGCTTGCGGCCGTTGTAGATCGCAGGCTTCGGTACATCGGACCACAGCTTTTCCCAGGTAAAGTCGGCAAGCAAACTCATCGACAGTCCGTCCGGGACCAGCTCTAGTCCATCCAAACCAAGGGCTGCCAGTTTCGGCCCCAATGCTTCGGCCTTAACCACACGATTGACCGACGCAGCTTCTTTGGCGGCGATAATGCTGTCACTGTTGCAGGCCACACTCCATGCCTGTCGCATCGTATGGCTGCTCGTACTTTGCCAATCGGTGGGCTGGAGATCAATGATCGCCGGATCCTGTTTCATGGACTTCGTGCCGCTGGCGACCCGGAATTCCACGGAATCGGGCGTGGCCAACATGCCCGTTGACTCAGTCTTCTGCTTGGGCGCGCCACGGCCGCGTTTGCTCGGCTTGGGGCATTTGAACTGGAGTTGATACTCCAACCATAGGGGTTGGTCGACCGCTTCATAGACCATTGTCAGATCAATCTGACGGATCCAGTGTGGGCCAGGATTCGTGACATCATCGACCGCTGTGCGATCGATCGTCGCGTCATTGGCGTACACATTGACACGCTTTCCGGCTGCGCCCTGCATATCGATCAGAAACTCGCTGGCCCCGGCTTGCGCCGCGATAGCCATGATGCCCGCGCCGATTGCGAGTTTTGTGATGGGTCGTGTCATGAGCGCTTCCTTGTCCGTTTTACCAACTCGCGCTCTACCGCGCACGTACGCTACGCAACCTTTGGAGCTTCTGCCGGAACCAGGCGGTTCCTGGTCGATCGTGCTGCAGCGATGCTAAGCATCGGCAATGGCTCTGGCAACCCCTGCCCCCTCCAGCGCCTGCGCCGCGACCAGGGTTTCGCCGATGGATTCTGTTGCCTTGGGTGCCATGCGCGCGCCCACCAATCCTGCGACCCCAGCAGGCGTTGCACGGTCAAGCGCGACCTAGAACTCCGCTTCCTTGCTAGCAGGCTGTAGCACTTCCTGACCCAGATCATTGCCGATGCTGAGGAACCCGATTCCGCCCGACAGCCCTTGTGCTCGCATGGCCTGCGATTGCACGACCGAAGAATAATCCGCAAAGAAATCAGGCTTGCGCCATTGCGCGGAAATCGATTCGCGGCTGCCGCCCAGATCGTTGTTCCAGGCCACCGCTTTCTGCGCACTGGGCGAGCCGAACTTGCGCTTGAGCAACTCCATTACGCGCGGCTGCGCCTCGAACCCAGTCGTGTTGAAGCGCAGGGCGATCACACGCCCGTTGCGCAGCAGAACCAGGCCGCCTGCACCTTCCAGAGAAAAAGCGTCACCTGCGCCTGCACCCATCGACATGCCGATCGGTGCCACCCACGCCGGAAACTCATCCGTGGCGAAGACCAGGTACCCGTACTCCCCTGCCCCGAACTCGGTATTGCCCACGGCCATGTTTGTCGTGCCGGGCGCGACGCACAACCCTGTTGCCGGTGGGGTGGCCTTCAGCGGCTCCGGCGGAGGGCTCATCAGCTCGTTGAACGCCCTGGCCCCCGACCCTCTGTTGCTTCTGCGGGCAGCTGGAGCGGGCAAGGATATCTGGCAAGCGGGCAGCGCTAGTGGTGCCCCTATTGTGATGCCGAATATGTCACGTTCCCCCGCAGAGACCGGAACGGCAGACGCTATGGACAGTAGAACGACAAGCGAACTGGCTGCTGCAGTGAAATGCATAGGGCTGTAGTCCATCCTGGATCATGATTGAGGGAAATTGTATCCCCTGTGGGAAGCCGGGCTTCACTCCGCTGGCTCGAACGGGGGTATCCGATCATAGTCCCTCTTCGCGAACGGTTTGTCAGTGAACAGGTAACCGTAGAAGAACTGCCGCAGCCTTTCGTGATAGCCGCGAATGCCGTCCTGGTAGGCCAGATGGGCCTGCATGTCCGTCCCTGCCATGCGGGTCAGTGCGACCTGCAGGCCCACCGACGGCAGTACCCAGCCCACTGCCGCGGCGGCGGCGTTGCGGCGTTCGATGCCATTCCGGTACGCGGCCACCAACGGCGCAACCTGGTCATCGCCGTTCTGATGGAAGGCCAGGTACCACTTGTAGTGGAACGCATCGCCAAGCGGCGCCGAATCACGCCATTGCGGATGGCTGGCATAGAACTGCTGCAGGGTCCGGTCGCGGGGGATATCCCAGGCGCCGTTGACCGCCTCGCGCTGCGCCCGCGCGATGGTGGCCCCCTGCTCTACCGGAATCGTCCGCTCGATCCCCACATTGGCCAGTGCCGGGGCGACCAAGGCAAGCACCACCCAGCATGAGGCGAGCGCCGCCGCATTGACCCCGGAGTTCCAGGCGCGACGGGAGATCAACAGGCACAGCACCACCCAGAACAGCAGGTAGGCGGCAGCCAGTGCCAGCACCGCCAGGATCTGGCCCACCGGCACGCCCTGGTTGATGGCCACGACCACAAAGGGAGCGCCAACGCACAACCACAGCGCCAGCCCGCGGATTGTCGTGCGCCGCAGGTAAAGCCAGCGGGTGCCGAGCGGCAGGCTGCGCAGCATGCGCTCCCGGCCGGATTCTGTCTCGGAGGAGCGCAGATCATGCAGCAGTGCAATGGCGAACAACGGCAGCAGGAAGGTCAGCAGGAACGAGAAGTCAAAGCGGCCCGCCAACGCCAGCTCCGGATTGAAGGTATCGCCATCGTGGATCTGGGCTTCCAGCCCCAACGCACGCACGCGCAGCATGATGGGCGCCACATCGCGCATGCCCACCGCAGCAAATGCCAGCGGCGACGGTGGGTTCCACGTTGGCTGGAAGCTGTAGTACGCGGCAGTGCCTGCATCAACCGAATCGCCATGGGCCGCCACGACGGCCGCTGTGTCCTCCGCATGCAGCGCGCCGATGCGTGTAATTGCCTCGCGCTGGCTGTCGATGCGCTGCACGCCGGAAAGTAGGCTTGCGGTGGTCAGTACCAGCAGCAGGACCAGTGAGCCGACCGCAACCTTGGAGCGCAGCAGCAGCTGCAGATCGTAGTACCACGGCTTCATCGAATCACTCCCAGGCGGCGCGACATGACGCCGAGCAGCAACAGCGCCGCAGTCAACCACCCCGCCAGCACCAGCAGCGGCGACAGCAGCGATGCCAGCACGGTGGAGGTGCCCTGCGAACGGAATTCAAAGTGTGGAATCTTCTCCCATTGGGAGCTGTCCACCCGCTTGCGCTGGTCGGCGCCTTTGTCCTTGGCGGTGTCATCGGCGTACGACACTTCATCGGCCTGCATCTGGTTGAGCTGCTGCACGAGCTGGTAACGGTGCTGCTCGGCCTGGTCCAGGAACCCCAGGTGCGCGCGCAGGTCGGTGGCGGCCGCCGCCATCGACAGCTGCCGGATCGCCAGTACCGGGCTGAGTACTGCAAAGCCGGCCACCAGGCGGTTCTGGCGGTGCTGGATCGCAGCGGCGTCGGCCGCATAGCGGTTGAACAGCGACGAGGTCAGCCGCTCGCCCTCCACTGCCAGAAGGCCCTTGTAGTTCACCGGCAGGTCCTCGATACGGGTGACCCCATACTGGTCCAGCACGCGCTGCCGGAAGGCCGCGAAGTACGGGTCGTTGGCATCGTGGCTATCACCCAATGCGCGCAGATCACGCGCGATGCTCACCTCGTTGTGCAGGCGGTCGGGCAGCGGAAACGCGGCGTAAGCCACGTCCGGCGCAATACGCGGCACCAGCAGCGCCATCACCGCCCAGCCGCCGATCAGGGCCAGCAGCGCGTCCCGGCGCTGGTTCATCATCGACGACACCGCGGTGATCAGCACGCACCAGGCGGCAAGGTAGAGGGTGTAGCCCAGCATGACGGTGAGCGCCACGGCCAGGGTTCCGGGGCTGCCCCATGCGAGCGCGGCCAGGCCCAGGAAGGCCGGCAGCAGGAACAGCGCAGAAACCGCAAGCAGCGCGGCGAGCTTCCCGCCCAGGATGCTGCGGCGGCTGGCCCCCTGCAGCATTAGCTGCCTCAAAGTGCCGCTCTGCCGCTCCTGGGCGAGCGTGGCATGCCCGAGGAACACCAGCATCAGCGGCGCCAGGACCTGCAGCGCAAATGCAGGCGTGAGCTGGCCGAATCGGGTCAGGATGGAGTTCTGCATCACGTCGCCGAAGTTGGCGGTGTTCTGCCGGTGGCCTTCCAGGAACATGCTGCTGCCGGTGAAGGGATCCACCCCGTGGTCGAACGCGGCCAGCGCGGCCGGTAGCCGGTAGACGAAATGCCCGTAGTGCACCACGCGATGCGGGTGGCGATCGGGCTGGGCATCGAACGCGTCCTGTGCGGCGGCCTGCTGGCGTGCGCGGTGCTCTGCGGCGGCCTGCATGTGGTGGAGCGAGACCACCGTGGCAGTGATCGTCAGCAGCGTCATCAACACGATGCCCGCCAGCGCCGTGCGTTGCCGCACCAGCCCGCGCAGCTCGTTCTTCATCACCGACAACGCCACCCTCATGCCTGGCGCTCCCGCCCAGTGAAGTGGGCGTGCAACGCATTGAGGTCGAAGTCCTGGCGTTCCACCTCATGGACGATGCGGCCGTGATCGAGCACCCCGATCCGGTCAGCCACTTCCGCAGCGCACAGCAGGTCGTGCGTCACCATCAGCACGGCGGTACCGCGCGCCCGCACCGGCTCCAGCAGCGCGTGGAAATCGGCGCTCGCGCCCGGGTCCAGCCCGGAGGTGGGCTCGTCCAGCAACAGCACGGGCACCTTGCGCATCAACGCGATGGCAATGGCCACCTTCTGCCGCATGCCCTTGGAGAAGCCTGCCAGCCGCTGATGCCAGGCAGCTTCCTGCAGGCCAGCGGCGCGCAGTGCCTCGCAGATGGCCTCGCTCGGTTGCCGCAACCCGCTCAGCGAAAGCAGGTAGTCCGCGTTTTCCACTGCGCTCAGGTGTTCATACAGCGCCACGTTTTCGGGCAGGTACGCCAGCTGCGAACGTGCCCGCTCCGGGGCTTCCCACGGGGTGATGCCGGCCACGTGCACGGTGACGGATGTCGGCCGTGTAAACCCCAGCAGCACCGACAGCGTGGTCGACTTGCCCGCACCGTTGCCGCCCAGCAACGCGTAGATGCTGCCTGCGTGCACCTTGAGCGCAAGCCTCGAGAGCACGTTCTTCGAGGGGAAGGAAACCGACAGTCCGTTGATGTCGATGATGGGAGCGTTGAGGGACACGCGGGCTCGCCCTGAAGGAAGGGTCGCCAGCCTACCATGGTATGTTATGACATTGCGGTTCATCCAGTGTATTGGTGCTGGGCAATTTCTGAGAGGTGAGGCGGGCTCGCCGCAGGGTGCTCAGCTGAATTTTCTTACACTTGAGCCAAAGAATGGACGCATCCATGACCAGCAAAGCTAAGCGTCGACATGCGTTCGTTCTCAGCGCCAACAGGCGTTCGTCGAAGCGAACGCTTCGCTCCAATTGGAAGGCCTGCCCGTTTCAACTAGGGATAAAGATCTCTACGCGGCGGCCCATTGAGGGATTGATCTCTGGGGAAATGCTCGATCTAGTTTCGGCGCGAATTCCGGACGATTCTTGTCGCTTAGTAGTGGCTAGGCGTGAGAACCGTGGAGTCCGTGGGAAGTGGACGGTCTCGCGCTTCGCACGGATGATGAAGTAGCGCCGTTCCACTCCTAGGCGGCCAACAAGTAAACAACGCTCAATACATCGATCTCTCTAGCGGACCGGCCAACGGCCCCCTCCCCTTCCGTCGGCGCAATCATCAAAGGTGGCATGAATATGCCTGGCCTTGGCGGCGAGCTATCCGGTGCGAACTGGAACCCGTGAGCCGACGCCGCCTCCACGCCGGCCAGCGACCCCTTCTTGCGCAGTGCCGCCGAACAAGTACTCCAATGCAATATGATACTTGCAGGACCTCTCTCTTCGAGTGAGCGGATGTCTCTTCTATCGTGCTCTGAGTTCTTGGCTGAAGGAGGTTGCACGATTGCGCGAGATCGCCTTCTGATAGCTCGGGATAATATCCTTAGCTAGAGCTTTGACAGCACTCTGGCTTTTTAGCTCGCGCTTATAGTCAAACGGAGTTCCTGCCTCGCTACGCTCCGCAATCTCAGCATTCAGGTCGACCACAAGGTCGTCAAGAATGCGCAAAACCAGAGCGTGGGTATTGTCAAAGCCAATCTCATTGGAAACAGCCTCCGGCTCGCGTACAAAATTCTTGCCTTCAACATCGCTTTCAAGTGCCTGCCTAAGCAGGTACAGGAGGAAGTACCTGGTTAGGGTGTAGCTTCCAAAAAGCTTATTGTGAATTTTAGTCGATGCATCAAGTACGGCATCGAAGACAACTCTGAGTGTCGCGATCCTGAGGGCGTTAACCTCTCGGCGACCGAAAATTTCGCCATGAAGGTCGTCAAACAATTTATAGGACTGATGGCATGCCCAGGGCTGTTGCAGGTCGAACGCCAAGAGAATCTTTGCCGCTTGTTCATTTGTGACTACGTGCTGAGCATCTATCGCCTCGCCGCGCTTAATCTCGTATCCAAAGCTCCCTTCCAGCTTCTCACGAAATTCCTGCTGCAGCCTTCTCTGTATAGTGCTATTTGATTGAAGATCCCTGGCGCTGATGGAATTCTGGTTATTGCTGTGTCTAGTGATCTTTGCAGCTAATGCGCTAGCTGGAGGAAGCTGAATTATGCGCGTAAGAAGCCGGAGTTCGTCGCTGATGCTTTCCTTGTTCTCGAACAGTGTGGTCAGACTTTGGCAGCCGTTGACGACCGTGTATCCAGCAATTTTAAGCTTGCCGTCTGCAAGGTCGGCGTGTTCTGCCAATATGGTCAGGCCATTGTGGAAGAGAACAAAATTCTTGTGTTCTTGCTGAACTTTAACACTCTCAGCAATGGCCTTGTTGACTTTAGTTTTTCCAAGAGTCTGTCGAACATTCCATGCAAACAGCTCGCCGCTTTGAAGACCGGTCATTTTAACAAGGTCCGTTGCGCGAAACGGCGCGATGTATACCGTGGCCTCTGCGGTCTTATAGGTGATTGGCGTATGCTCGTCGAGGCTGAATGCAACCGCATTTGCAACGGGAGCGGCGTCGCCGGGCGGAACCCACAGGCTGTTAAGGGCGCCCCCGTCAAAAATAGATACATCAGGGCGAGCAACTAGGTAGTTGCTCGCATCCTTGTTGGCAAGCACATTGGTAATAAAGACCCCTCTAACTTCAAAGCCCTTCTCAACCAGACTTGCCAAATCAGACTCAATCAAAAGCTGTTTAAGCTCGTGATTCCCGGTCGAGTTCCCTAGATCCTCTATAGATGCCCTCGATCGCAGCTGATCTAATGATCCAGCAAATTCCTTCAGATCAGTGTCGCCAAGTGATTTGTCGATGTTTTGCCTTAGCTTCGACTGAAAAACAACTATCCTTTCGAGATTCTTGTCGACGTAGATTGCATCGATACCCTTGTCATCTACCCCATCACAGATGGCATCCTGCGCGTCAGTATCTTCAAGGCGGTAATAGTTCTCCAAGAACCAGCCTAGGAAAGCGCGAGTCTCGGTGCGACCTGGTATTAGGTGCGCGCCGAACAACTCAAGAATCTTGGGGTAAGAAAGTTCTAGCATAACGGCTACACTCCGGGCTGTGCAGAGCTAGAGCATGCAGTGGGGTTCCGTCTCGGTCAAGGGGCCGGAGGCTTGCGGCGTCGATTCCCCTCTCAGTCCTGCGAACCAGGGTTTCTCGGCATGAGGTTGCTGCGGGAGGGTCTCGCGTCACGAAGTATTGATTGGTTGTCCTTGGTGGCGAGAGAGGCTCCCCTGCTGAGCCGTGAATTATTATGGAATGCTGCTGGCAAGATTTGAGTTGATAGGTCAAGCACGCCGGGCGCTCCTCGATTTAGCTACTGAGCGGCCTGTAGAAAGTGTCGCCTTCAAGCCATCGCTCCACTTTCTCGATACGCCGCTCTGCCTCTTGAACCTCCTCGGCGCCGGTGCTCCGTACGCCTTCGGACAAAACGAAGTATGGACCCCATTCGGCGAAATCAGTTAGCGTGCCAACAACCTCGGTTTGAGTGTCTGCGCCGAGCATGTCCTGCAGTTCGCGCCCACTGCCAGGCTTTAGAGAGTGGTGATGAAGGTAGTTCAGCAGCATCTGCAGAAAATACGAAGCTTGCGCTGGCAGCCCTGACACGCTCGTTCTCGCCATTAGCTTTGGTGTCAGTATGCGATCCGCACCCTCTCTGCGGTAGCCTACGAAGGCGAATGCCAGGGATTGAACGCAGGCGCAGGTTATATGCCTGTATGGCTCCGTGATAATATGGCGATGGTTCTGGATATCCCCCTCCTCATCGAACTCATCTTCGTCGTATCGATGGAATGTCACAATTTCATCAAAGATCCGGCGAGGGTTTAGATCTGAGCCAAAGGCGAAGATGCCTTTAAAGAACGGAGGGTCTACGTCATCCATTTGTGCAACTTCTGAGATCAGCGCAAGGCTGCTCTCAAGCTCAGCGGATGTTAATGTGGTTTTTACTTCAATAGCGGCGCGTACCGCTTGGGGCGGAACTACTACCAAATCGCCCTCCCTAAAAATCGGAGCGTATTCGATACGATCGTATACGAGCACATCAATTTGACGCGGGCAGCCTAGGATAAATCCGGTTGCGACGTGGTATCGCTCAGGCAGGTGGCGGCGCAGGAGGGACTGCAAAAGCCCTTCCCGATATGTGCCGACCGTCCCGGAGTGCTTAACAAGTGTCCTGATGCGTTCGCTGAGTGCAGATAGTTCGTCAGCAAAGGATCCTGCGAACAGTCGGATTTCTTCGCTCTTTAGCTGACCCTTTGATAACTGAAGCATGCAGTTCTGTTCGCGCGTCCTGCCATCAAACCAGACTTCGAAAACTCCACCTCTAACACAACATCGCAAACACCCTTCAACGAAGCTATTCCCTAGTCCTTGGCATCGCGGGTCAGAAGAGATGGACGCAATGAGGTCTTCGGGTGAGACCCTCACCTTCGACCGCAAGAAATTGCTCGCCAGATCCGAGACAAGCCATGCCGAAAGTGCTTCGGAATGCAGTCTAGTAGCGCGGGCATGGTGGTAGGGGCAGCCAAAAACATTCGCGTCGGCAAACGTGATTGGCGCTTGTGTTTCAAGATAGTCGTTCGAAGGTCGAGCCTCGATCCAGGGGCCAACTTTGGTTGCTCTGTATCCCCTGATTTCTTTCCAGGGCGCCGTCATGTCAACGAATACCTCTCCGACCCCAATCGATTCATGTTTGGTTTTCATGGTATTCATATATTTCCTGGTAGATGCTAGTGCGCGAGACATCAATGCTGGTTGGGGCTGATTTACTACCCGGTCTATTGGGGTAGGCGGAATGGCGCTTGCGAGCGATATGCGGGTACGCATCCACGTCTGCCGGATGCTTGTATCTTAGAGTCGGCACGTTAGGCATGAGGCTTACTGCGCGTCCGGTACCAAGCGCCGCGTGACCCATCTATGGATTTCGGTGCAATTGGCCCCGGTCGACCTGCACGCCCGGCTTCAACCTGCGATGTTCGAGCGTCGATTCGGTCGCAGTATGGCTTCACAGACGGGTGCGGTTCGGCCACCGGTATTGCTAACATTTGATTCGCCGGCTTCTTAGCATCTGGTTGCGGCGGGTGTGCAGGACGCGCCGCCGTGTGAATCTTTGAAGCCGCAACCGACGACTTCAACGTGTCCAGCCGTAAGAATTAATAGATGAACCTCCATGCTACCTCCTGCTTTCGTCCGCACCGATACTGCAGGAGATCGGGGAGCACTTCCATAGGGTGTTCCCCGACACTCCCCCTCCCCGGAGCGGCGCTGCCGCCGCCCATTTCTGTGCGCAGGTCACCCGACCGGCTCAAGCCTCCAACTACCCCCAGTCTTCTCAAATCGCACCATCGCCTTGGACAGCGCCTCCGGCGACGGATCTACCGCCAGGACAAACAGCTCATGCCCGACGCCCAGGTACATCCGTGTGCCAGGCTCAATGCCCAGCCCACGCATCCATAGCCCCCTCGCCTTCAGGCATGGAATGGTTGGGCAGCCGGGATAGGTTTTGAGCCCGTCGTGATGAAGGGCATTGATCATTACGCTCTTGGGCGCGCGCCAGAATCCCCTGAGAAGGGCGCGTTGCTCGGGGGTCAAGCTTGTCCAGTCGTCGTGCATGATGATTCTCCTCTGTGTTCTCCCTCGCCGGGATGGCGAGGGAGTCGGGAGGTTCAGAACCGTGATAGCTGATACGGTGCAGCGTATTTCCGCGAGGGTGTTCTATTTCGCCACCCTCCCGACACAAGGCAACCAACATGCAATCAGCTATCGGGTTCTGACACCCAGAGCACACCATGCGACAGACGTGAGGTTACTGGAACTCGACGTCGTCCGGTCGCTGTTCACGGCATCAATGGAACCTTGAAACGGGATGTGGCGAGCGAATCGTTTCGTGAGAATCCGTGCGCCGGCGCGCATTTGCGACGGTACCATGTCGCACTTTCGGTTCTACTGGCGCTGAAAAAATGTTCGCCAAGCAGCCGGCATCGCTGTCGCTCCCAACCCACACCGCGCACCCACAGCAATGCGCGGGGTCGAAAGTCATAGTGCGCGAATTCGATCAGGCCCAGAAGCAAGGTGACCACAAGTAGCCACTCAATCAGTGCTCCGAGCATCCGCACGCGTTGCTCCCGGATGAGCTTGCAAGTACGCCCTGCGCGCCGCCGAAAACTCGGGGGCGCCGCGCGCGATGAGTGGAGCGATCTGGCGCGTCTGTCGCAGTGGATCGGCAAGGGCCCGGACGGGGCGATGTCGCCCGGGCAGTGGCGTTACCTGCGGGTCGGCGCGAAGTTCTGAGCTCCGCGCGTCTTTCGCCAATGGATCCACGCGATCGCGGCGACGAAGAAGACGCTGCACAGGTAACTACCCTCCGGCCCTTCCGCGCCACCGGTCAGGCTGTCGAGGCCTTGCCGGCGCAGCGCCACCAGCAGCGCCGGCAAGTGCGCATCGATGCCGGTGACGGGCAGTTCGAAGCCGGTTGCTAGCAACCAGTTCCACCCCGCGTGCCAGCCCATCACGCCCCAGATATTGCCGGACCGCAGCGCCCAGACGCAGGCGAACACCGAGAACAGGAACGTGCCGAGCATGACCCGGAACGGCTGGTGGGGACTGAAATGCAGGAAGCAGAAAACGAGCGACACCAGCAGCACTGCCACCGCGACATTGGTCTTGCGCGCCACCACCGACAGCATCCAGCCGCGGAAGATGACTTCCTCCACGCTCGCCTGGAACATGAAACTCAATAGCAGCAGACCGATGTGCAGCAGACTGACGGGCGACCGCCAAGCCTGCCCCAAGCCCGCCGCCTGCATGCCGCCAGCCATCCAGATCGCAACTACGACCAGCGCGATCGTGCCGAATCCAATGGCCAGTCCGCGCAGGAAGGTTTTCAGCGGCGCCGGACCGGTCAGCCCGATACTCGCCAGCGAGCGCCCTTCGACGAAGCGTACCCAGACGAGCACGGCCACCAGCGTCGGCGCGAAGCCGATCCACAGCAGCGCATGCAAGCCAGCGAGGCCGATCGGATCGCCGCTCGGCGTCGACCAATGCTGCGACTGCATCCACCCGTCCAGCGCGATCACCGGTACCGCGTTGAACAGGATCATCAGGATCGGCGTCACCCAGGCCCAGGGCAGCCAGCCGCGGGCCGGATCGGGCGAATACAGGGCAACGGGGGTCATGCGGGGCTCCAGGTCGACGTGATCGCCGCTGCAAGTTGCCATCCGCGTGGGGGCGTGGCAACCCGTTTGCGACCAAGCCACAGAAGCCGCCGATGAATCACCCGGATCGCCGACGAAATGGCGCTGAGTCGTCGCCCGTGGTGTCCGCTTTGGGTGGCGGCTTCATATGTTCGATGAAATACAGACAGCTGCCCAAGCAGCAGGAGTGTTGCGGATATCGATATCAACAAGCTGTTGCATTGACCAGTTGAAACCGCCGTCGTCAGCTCTGTCGCGCGACTTGAGGCAGCTTGTAGATTCCATCGAGAATTGCCGCATCCGGTACGTAGGCCCGGACGATCAGCGCGAACGCGTCGCGTGGGGCGGGCAGCCAGTTGGCCTTCCCGGCCACATCCCGGGGTTCGTCACTGGACAAAACGAGCGTGAGTGAGCCGTCCTGGTCGAAATGCAGTTCGTTGGCGTCGAGGTTGACCGTGCCCAGGTTGTGCCGGCTGTTGGGGCTCTCCGGCAACATATAATAGTCCTTGTCGTACATGGTCAGGGACCAGAAGCCGCCACGCGTACGATCCACGGGTGGCAGTTGATCCTTCTCGAATCGCATCGTATAGCGGTAACGACCATTCAACAGCGCGCCTTGGTCATCGACGCCGCGGATGAGGTAGGCCGCTTCTTCGAAGTCATTGACATAGATATAAATCGCGGCCGCCTGCGCCCTGCTCAGCCAGTCGCTACCCCAGCGTCCACTGTTGGCCTGGCGCTGCCAACCGTTCCCGGCGTTCGTTCCAACCTGCTCGTAGCGTGCGCCTTGGAACAGTTCGGCATCGGCGATCAACACCGTCTGGTCCAATAGCGCCTTCCATGCCGGATCATGCTCGCGCAACGCGAGCAATACGCGCGCTTGTTCGGCCATCACGGCATCGTCCGGGCCGACTTGCGGATTGGCGTCCAACGCCCGCTTCAGATCGTCCCAGAAGGTCTCACCATGCACAGGGCGCTCGCGCAGGATGTCCGGGTCGGCTGCGAGGATATCGGCGTTGAGATTGGGCGGATATACCTTGTTTCGCGCACTGGACTCGCAGTCGAACTGTCGCATTCCCGGTCGATCCTCGCTGAGCGGCGTCGCGCCCATCTGATTAAGTACGGCGCGTGCCTGTGCCTTGGCCTCGGGCGTGCGCGCGGCGAAGCTTCGCGCCATCACTACGGCGACATCCGTCGGTGAGTGCAGTACGCCGCTGAAGCCTTGCGGCGTCTCGCCACGCCAGCTAGGCCCGACCAGAAGGAATTTGCCGGCTGGCGTTTTTGACGCAGAGCCAAGTTGGTGGATCACGTTGGTGAACGCATCCACAATCTGAATTGTCCAGTAGTGACCTGCGGGAACATCCTTCGGTGTCTGTACTACCACGGGTTCTTCGCCAAGGTCGGCGAAGCAGGCGCCGTAAATCGTATCGTTGTTCGGCGTCACGATTTTGCGTTGGGCGGCGGGCAGGTAGTCATCCACATAGCCCATGTGGTTCTTTGGCGAGCCGGGGAACAGACCCATGGCCATGCCGGGCCCGTGGCCCTTCATGAGTTCCCAAGTGCTGGTGCGTCGAAACGTGTTGACCAGGGGATGACCCCAGATATAGACCACCCGTGCCAACGCCTCGGCGTAATGCTGGCTGGCCACGCGCGCCGGCACGGCGGCACCATTTTTAAGGTCTGGGTGGGCCGGCGAAAACGCGCTGACCTGAGCGGGATTGGGCAAGGGTTTGCTGCTGGACGTGTGCGGGCTGGACATGACGGCGCTCCGAAAGAGTGGTGAGATTGGCCTATGCGCGCCGGATGAGGGGCGGCGGATAGTAGCTGCCATCGGCGACAGCGCCGCGTGGGCCATAAAAGCGGAAGGTCAAGCTCCATGGCTTGCCGGCGCTGGTCGGCAGCCAGTTTGGCTCGGGCGCGTCCGCCGGCTTCTCCAGTGCGAAGTAGAGCGTGAGCGAGCCGTCGTCGCCTTTGACGAGACCCGACTGGTTGTTCAGTAGATAGCGTTCCAGCGGGTTCGGCAGCACCCTGCGGTGCAGGCGGTCGACGGCGATAACTGACCAGAAGTACTTGGCAAACTTGTCCGGAAGCGCGTCGGCGGGAAATGTCAGGGTGTAGCTGCCATCTGGTTCAAGCGCTGCGCCGGCGCTGTCCAGGGCGCCGCGGTAATACAGCACTTCATCGAGCACGTTGGCCCAGATGCCACCGAAGTTGACCGTGGTCCGGCTCATCCAGTCGTTGCCCCAATGGCCGCAACAGGCAGGTCGCGCCCATCCATTGCGGATGGTGCCCCGGCCAATATATGGCGCGGCATCGGCGAAATCTTTGAACGCCTTGCTCCGGACAACTGCATCGACGCGGGCTCGCTCGGCTGGCGCCCGGATCGCCAGGGCAATCGCCCTGACTTTTGCCTGGAGGTGCTCAAGAACGCTGGTGTCGGGTTCGCGCAATGCCAGCTCGGCCGATTCGAACGCCTCCACGCCGGGCAGCTCCGCGATATCGAACATCACCGTGCGTGGAATTTCGGGCAAGGTCGGGTTTCCCTGCATCTCGAACCTGAACTGCCGTTGCAGGTCGATCGCTTCGTTCCAGTCTGCACCCAGCTCTACGCGCAGCAGGACCCGGGTGACCTTGGCTGGCACTTCGACCCGCTGCACGCCCTCTGGAATCCTCATGTCGCTGCCTGTCAGGCACACCGCGAACTGGCCGAACGGATGGTCCGGATAGACCCGTTCATTGATGTTCGCGACGGTTTCACCCCACCCGTCGATAAATTCGACCACGTAGTACCGCCCCCTGATCTCCGGAACGGTGACGAGCAGCCAGGCGTTATCGTCAAGTGCTATCCACGCCTCGGAATAGGCCACGTCCAGGTTTGGATTCGGCCAGTCGACCTGCCCCGGCTTGCGATGCAGCAGCGTGTTCCACCGCAGGCCTTCTTCGTCGAAATCCGCCTGCTGCTGACGCGCTATCAGCAGGCGGCCGAGGAGATAGATGTAAGCATCGCTGATGTCCTGGTCAGATGTCGATTGAGCAATGTTCTCATGCGGGTTGGCAATTTCGGACACGGTTTCAAACTCCTTCAAAAGGTAAATGACTCTCTCGTGCAGCGTGGAAGGTAACGAGATGAATCGTCAGCCGCAGTTCGCCTCTCGCCACACGACATCGAAAGGTGGACGGAACAGCCGGCAGCCTGTCTAGGTGCTGATGGTTGGTCTAACCGTGATCACCATTGCCAGCGCATGCCGACCTTTCCATTCCACGATGTCTCGTCGCCATCGAAACTCCATGTGTAATCCGCATCTGCGAAGAGATAGCCGGTGGCGCTGATTTGCCATGTGCCACCCAGTCCCGCTTCGCCCCAACTGTCACCCAGGTCGGCGGTGAAAGGTACGTAGCCACGTGCGCTGGAGAACTCCGTGGTCGGCGACCCGCTGAACTGATGCCAGGCGTTGGCACGGAACCACCAGCTTGTGGCTCGCACACCAGCATGGCTGGTCCTCTCACCGATCCGGTTGAGACGCAGCCCCAGCCTGCCCACGGCTGAGCCTCCATCGCGATAACGTACCCGCGCGGCGGAATCGACCAGATCGTCCAAGCGTGTCTTCTGCCAGATCAGCTGCGCTTGTGGCTCGATGCGCCAACCGTTCGGCCGGGGGCTGTCCCCGGCCGCTGCGCCAATCAACCACGGCCAACCGGCCTCCAGCGATGCCAGCACGCCGTCGCCGTTGGTGAACGTGTCCGGCAGGCGCGTGGACCTGGTGCGAAAGTCGTACCACGTGTACTGCCCGACGGCGTCGACATAGGCGCCGCCCGGTGAGAAGGCGGTCCAATACGCCCCTATGGTGCGCGCGTCGAACTCATCCGTTCCGGCGTGGAAGTCGTAATCCGGGAAATCATGGCGCACTCGGCCACGCGCCTTGCCATAAGCCAGGTAGCTGCCGATGCGCTGGTGGCTGCCGTCGTCGGCGATCGACCGGTACAGGTCCACGCCCACCTGCATGACATCGAACGCGTAGTCGAAGCCGGGCCCACGGTCTCCGTAGATGCCGCGGTTCCCACCATCGCGTTCACCGTCATGATGGAGCACACGAACCCATGCTCCACCCAGACCGGCACCCATTGACGAGACGTCGTCGCGCTCGCGCAGCAAGTGCTCCTCGCCAACGCGCTCGTGCAACGTATCCACGACGGCACGACCGTAAATGGCGGCCATCGTGGGCAGCGCCGCAGCCAACGACACCTCCTGCCTGTACGCGGGTATCGGCGGCACAGGCGGGTCCGGCGGCGGGACCGGCGGTGTCGGCGGTACCGGCGGATCAGGCGGCGGCAACGGTGGATCCGGCGGTACGGGCGGATCAGGCGGCGGCAGCGGTGGCTCCGGCGGTACGGGCGGGTCCGGCGGCGGCAACGGTGGATCCGGCGGCGGAGGGGGCGGTGGTGGTGGCGGCGGAGGGGGCGGAGGGGGCGGCGGAGGCGACGGGCAAGGCGGCGAGGGAGCGCCGGGTGCCGAGCAATCTATCTGCGATCGCAGGAACCAGCTATTGGCAGTGTCGGCGGTAATGGCATCGGCCGCGCCGCCCTTGTAAAGGAAGTACTCATACGGGCCGGCTATGACGGGCGCTGCCAGGCGGAAGGAGCCGTCTGACGTTGTCGCATTTACTGCCTGGACCAGCAGGATACCGTTGGCGACCGTCATTGCCCCGCCGCCACCGCTACTCCGCACCTGGATCCAACTCTGCCCGGTGGCCGCTCCCTCCATGATCACCAAACGGTCCGACGGAGAGTCGTCGCTCCCCAACCAGGTGTTCATGGCGAGCAGGCCGTCGTTTCCCGAATAGTTGGTGAGGGTGAGCGCCATGTAGCTGGCAGGCAGCTCAGGGTCGGCGGCAGGCGCCGCAAAATCAATCAGTCCGCCCTGTTGGTACAACGAGGTCAGCACGGACGAGTCGCCCATCGACCAGGTGCTGTCGTTCATCACAACGGTTGAAACGCTACCGGGTTGGGTCGATGCGAAGCCACTCATTGTGGAGTGGTCGGCTGTCAGGTAGACGTCTGCGGGATCGTCTCCGGGGTTTGCGCCCACATACAGCCACTGGTCGCTTCCGCCTACGCTTGTATTGGTGAGGTCGACCCTGACGCCGTCCGTCCCATTAACGTTGATGGTGGGACCCTCCACGTTGCTGATCTGGCCTCCGGTGAAGTCCACCCTTGGGGCTTGGCCGGTCATCCACAGTCCGGGCGCGTCTTGGCCGCTCGCCAGTACACTTGTATCTGAAGCACTCAGCCAGCCCCCATAGAATGCGCCGATACCGGCTGACTGCGCTCCTTCGACGGTGATGTCGACGTTGTTGAGAAGAACCCTTCCCCCCTGCGCTACCGCGCCGTGACTGGACGTGCCAGATGTCTTGATGGCGCTAGCCGTCAGTCTGGCTTCTCCACCGGCCTGCCCTGCTAGTCCCCACGAATTCTCCGTGCCTATGCCGCTGATCACCAAGCCGGTACCGTCGAAGAGCCCCGTTGCCTGGGTGAACACCACCGGTTCAAAATTGACGCCTCTACCTACGAGCGTCCCTCCGCCGGACATGACTACTTGACTATAGGAGTCCGTCACGGACACGGCGGCGCGTTCTGCAGTCACGCTCACACTGCCGGGCAGCTGGACTACCGAGGCGCCTGTCACAGCTATGCCCCCGCCAGAGGACACTACGGTCAGTGGGCTGCTGGGCGTACCGGTGAGCCGCGAAGTTGGATAGAGATGGATGGCAGGCTGCTCACTCTGGCCCTCCACCGTCAGGTTGCTGTTGTTCCGCATCTCGAAAACAGCGTTGGTGCCCACCAAGCCCTGGCTACCTCCGAGCACAGTCAAGGTGCCTGGATCGAAGTACACGCGGCTGGCGTTGTTCTCGATCCCTATCGACCCCGTTCCCGCCGCAGAAATGGCAGTCTGGCCCGACATCGTGAGTTCCGCCCCGCCGTACAGCAGTGCACCATAACTGTTGCTGCCCGTTCGCACCTCCGTGTCTGTGAGTGACGCAGCGCTTCCCGCAACCATGTACAGCCCCCAGCTCTGCGCACCGACGGTAAGGCGTCCGCGCGTGTCAGCCAGGCGCGCGGGTGCAAGGGCACCCGTACCCCACCACCCAACGCTGTTGTCGCCCAGCGTGAGCGAGCTGTCGCTCAGGTTCGTGCGCGAACCAAGCACGGGCGAGCTGTAGGTGGCGCTGAATATGTTGTAGATGCCAACCGAGTAGTTGCCCAGCTCGAAGGTTCCGTTGGCAACGTTGAGCTCCGATTCGCCCGCTACGAACCCGCCGAAGGTGCGAGCCGAACCTCCGCTGCCGCTTCCAAGACGAACCACGGTGTTGTTTGCGTTGATCTGTGCCAGCGCGCCGTTCTGGCCCGGCAGACCGCCACCGGGAGCCGTATTCATGACCTGCAAGCCGTAGGCAATCGTGGTGGGTATATCGATCAGGGAGTCATCCACATTGACCACCCCGCCACCGAAGGCCGCCAGCGCTGCAAGCGTCTGTGTGGGTGCGTAGGTCGTACCTGGGTTGAGTGCGATGGTGGCATTGCGAAGATTCAACGTGCCCTGCGTAGTGGCCACGGCATTGGCAAGGCGCTCGGGTGCCATGTACACCGTTGCATTGATGAAGGTGGCATTCGCAGGTGAATAACTCGCGGGCCCACTGAACACGGTTATCGGGCTGAAGTAGCTGCCTGCCGGGCGCTCGGCAACGGTTTGGTAGTCGGTGAACGTCGCCGTCGTCCCATAGCCCACGCGCACCACGTCCCACACCGTCTGCGTGATGACTGCGTCGGGCAAGCTGTAGGTGCCACCGTCGCAAAGAGCGAGCCCGCGCGGGTTAGCAGTGATGCCGAAACAGCCCACAGGGGCGCCTGGCGCGGTCGAGAGTATCGTCCCGCTGCCGACCGGCTCATAGGCGTCTGGCAACTGTGCATCTGCCGGCGGGGCCGCCTGCGCTTGCTGGGTGGCTAGATTCAAGAGAGCCGTCGCAAGCGACATGACCAGGAATTTCCGATCCATTTCCCAACTCCTGGGCAGCAGGGCCCAACCTTAAGCCTGGCGCCGACCGGACGCGAGAAGTGGTGCGTAGAGTCGTCCAATGCATGCTGCAGCATTCGCATCGCCATTACTTCTGCGGATCTACGCAGACGACTTCAGTAAATCTACTTGTCAACCGGTCACCTCCCTGCTCCGGTAGAGCAACTGCGTCAATCGGCGCCCGTGACTCGTGCCCGGTTGATTTCTGTCCGCAGGTGGGCCCAGTGGCGGGTGACTCACCGCTTGGCGTCTACAACGCGCTTCCCGTAGCGATTGTTGTCCCAATCCCGACACGCGTCGACGCGTATGTTTACTTAGACCGGTCGCGCTTTTTACCCTTGCCGCCAGCTATTTGGCACTTCACCGTGGAACTACCGCAATCGAGGGGTGCTGCCATGCCTGTTCATACGGATCGTGCCGGCGGGGTGAAGTATTGGCCCGAAGAGTTGTGTGCATTCAGCGTTGCCTTTGCAGTGGCGATGGCAGCACCCGCTGCCGCGCAGACCTGCCCTACGCCCGCCGTGGTCACCGCCGGCGGCGAGTGCACCATACCGACCGGAACCGTCGTTGTCGTGGCAGCCAATGCCACCGGTGCTTCGGCACAATCGGCGGGATCCATCATCGCTGACGGCATCACCGAAAACCTCGCCGGTGCCAATGCGGTGGGTGCTTACGCACAATCGGGTGGCCGGATCAGCTTCAATGCCAGCACGGTGCAAACCACATCCACGGCTGCTGCCGCCAGTGGGCAGATCGGGCTGCGCGCAAGCGGCGCGGGCAGCTCCATCACCTCCAGTGGCGCCGTCATCACGATGACACCCACAGGCACCAGCACGCCGGCCAACCTGCGCGGCGTGAGCGCCGAGGCGGGAGGGCAGATCCGCCTGGACAACGCGCAGATCCAGGTCACCGGCGGCTCCAACGCGCTCAACAACCATGCCGTCGTGGCGACCGGCGCCGGCAGCACGATCAACTTGACCTCAGGGAGCATCAGCTCCAATTCGCGCGGCGCATTCGGCGCAGCAGCTCTCGACGGTGGGTTGATCACCTTGAACGGCACCACGATCAGTACGGCGGGTGCGCAGAACACCACCACCCAGGACGGCAGCCATGCCATTCTGGCGCGCGGCGCGGGCAGCCGGGTCACCGGCCAGGGCGCGGTCGTGACCACCACCGGTACGCTGGCCAACCTGGTCCGCGTGGACGCCGGCACGGTGGCGCTGAGCGACACCCTGCTCTCGCATGTCGGCGCGGGCAATGTCCTCAATCCCGCAGCAGGCGTGCGCGTGACCGGCGGCGGTACGTTCACGCTCGAAGGCACCAGTGCCCTTACCACCAGCGCGTTGTATTCGCCCGGCCTGCTGATTGCGGATGCCGGCTCAAGCGCCCGCATCGAAGATGCAACGATCACCGTGGGCGGCGCACGTTCCATCGGCGTTTCGGTGCTGGCAGGGGCAACCGCATCGCTGGTCGATACCCAGGTGCTGATGCGCCCGTCCGGTGCCACCGGTCCGTGGGCGCCGGCGGTACTCGCGGACGGGCTGGCGGCCAACGTGACCCTGCAGGGCGGCAGCGTGAGCACCGAAAGCGCCACCGCCTACGGTGTGCGCGCGTTGGCCGGTTCCACCATCGCGGTGGACGGCACCACCATCAGCACGCTTGGCGTGGACGCGGCCGCGCTCACTGCGGGCAGCGCCAGCATCACCGCCAACAACGTCACGATAGTCACCCGTGGCAATGACAACGCCATGGGCGCGCTGGCCGACATGGCCGGCACCGTGACGTTGACGGGCGGCTCGATCACCACTTACGGCAACCAGGTGCGGCAGTCGTCATTCGCGCATGCGCTTGGGGCACGCAATCCGGGTGGGCTGCTGCTGGCCAGCGGCACCGCCGCCCAGACCTATGGCACCTACGCGATGGGCGTGTGGGCGGACGACGGCGGCACCGCCACGGTAGATGCGGTGACCGTACGCACTGAAGGCAGCGGGGCCAGCGGCATCCTGGCCATCACCGAACAGCTGGGGGCGCAGTTTCCAGCCCAGGTGACGTATACCGGCGGCATCGTGGAAACGTTCGGCGACCTCGCCCACGGCGCCAATGCGCAGGCGCGCAACGACCTGGCGACCGAACTTGCGGCCATCACCCTCACCGGCACGCCGGTGACCACGCATGGCATCGGCGCGGTCGGTCTGCGCGCGGTGCTGGTGGACTATGGCTCCGCACCGTCCGGCCGTGGCCAGGCGCGGGTCATCGCAGAAAACCTCACCGTCTCCACCGAAGGCGCGGGTGCGCACGGCGCGCTGGCACGTGATATGCCAACGCAGGTACAGATGAACAACGTAGCGTTGCGCACTGGGGGCGCGGCGGCACATGGGGCTGTGGCGCTGATCGGGGGGCAGTTGACCGGTTCGGCCACCACCGTGGCTCCCACCGGAAGTGACGCCATGGCCCTGTTTCTGGTGGGGACGCCCACATCCGTTTCGCAGGCGGACTTCACCGGCAGCACGTTGACCAACGCCAGCGGGCCTACGGTTGGGGTCGCGGGCAACGGCAGCATCCGCCTGACCGATTCCAGCGCAAGCGGCGCTACCGAGTGGCTTCGGGTGAGCGATCTCACCAACTTCCCATTGCTGGCGACGAGCGAGCCGGGCGTTCGTGGCCCGGCCGATTTTCCGGATGGCGACGGCAACCTTCCCACCGAGCCACCGCCGCTGCCGCCCGGTGCTCCCATCCCGTCGCTGCCGGGCGCGGCCGACATCACGGCGACCCGCAGCACGCTGGTGGGATCCGCCTCAACCGCCGCTGGCAGCGTCTCCAACCTCGTGCTGGAGGAGTCTCTGTGGCGGATGACCGGCAGTTCCAAACTTACGACACTGGTCAACGACCCCAGCCGGATCGAGTTCACCCCGCCCAGCGGCGATCCCACCCTGGCGACGTTCTACAAGACCCTGACGGTGTCCGGGTACAGCGGCGATGGCACGCTTGCCCTGAACACTTGGCTCGCGGGGGATGGTGCGCCTTCGGATCAGCTGGTCGTCCTCAATGGCACCAGCAGTGGACCGGGCATGATCGAGGTCAGCAACACCGGTGGGTTGGGCGAGCTGACGCTCGCCGATGGCATCCGGGTGGTGCAGTCGCTCAACAGCACAACGACGGCAAACAACTTCGCACTCGCGGCACCGGTGGTCGCCGGACCCTATGAGTACTTTCTCTATCGCGGCGGCGGTCCTGCAGCCTCAGGTAATGACATCGAGAACAGCTGGTACCTCCGTTCGGTGATCGACTGCGCCGCAGCAGGCGCACCCTCACCGCCGTGCCCGGCACCGCCGCCGCCTCCGCCTCCGCCGCCGCCCCCTCCTCCCACCCCACCCACGCCTCCCACTCCGCCCGTACCGCCCGATCCTCCGGTGCCGCCTGATCCCCCGACCCCGCCCACGCCCCCTACGCCCCCTACGCCACCGGACCCTGACCCTGATCCGCCCAGTCCCCCTGTCCCGCCCACGCCGGCCTTCCGCCAAGAGGTGTCGCTGATTGCTGCCGCGCCGGCGATGGCGCAGGTCTATGGACGCACCCTCATCGACACGCTGCATGAGCGGGTGGGCGATGAACAACTGCTCCAACAGCGTACCGACCTGGATCCCGATCACCGTGGCTTCAACGGCGCGTGGATGCGCTATTTAGGGCACGACGGCGAGCACGACGGCGGCCGCCAAGGCATCTACAGCAATCGCGGCCCTGATTTTGACTATCGTTTTGATGCCCTGCAGATCGGTGTGGACCTGTACCGTCATGTCGATACCGATGATGGCAGCCGCGAGCACGCCGGCTTCTACCTGGCCTACGGCAAGGGCAAGGGTGAGGTCCGGCACAACCTTCTGGACTACCAGTTCCACGCCGGCACCGATCGCTTCAAGGCCGGCTCGGTGGGTGGCTACTGGACAGGATTCAACGACAAGGGCGCATACCTGGGTGCCGTGGGTCAGTACACCTGGTTTGACCTGCGCATCCAGTCGCCGTGGATGCAGGACAGCTTCGTCGATGCATACGGCCTAGCGCTGTCACTGGAAGCGGGCTGGCCTTTCATCCTGAATGACGGCGACGGCCGCACGATCGAGGATGGGCGCTGGCGGCTCGAGCCGCAGGCGCAGGTGATCTGGCAGCGGATCGACGTGGATGATCTGGACGTGGGCAACGCGCAGGTACGCTTCAGCGATGGCGATTCGCTGGTGGGGCGCGTCGGCGCGCGACTCAACCGCAATGGACAGCGCGAAAGCAGCCAGGGGCAGCTGCGCGCAGACAACGCATGGCTGCGCGCCAACATCTGGCGGGAATTCCGCGGCGAACCCCGGGCGGAGTTTGCAACCAGCAGCGGCTACGTGCCGTTCGCGGTGGATATGGGCGGCAGCTGGGCAGAAGTTGGCTTGGGTGGCACGTGGCAGGTCTCTGAAACCGGCTATCTGTTTGCGGACATCGATTACAGCTGGAGCTTCAGCGGCAATGAAACCGCGTGGAATGGCAAACTCGGACTCAGGTGGGCATGGTAGACGGGAAGGGTCGCGGCAATGCACGTTCGCTGATGCGCATTCCATCAGTCGGCAGGGAAAAAAGGAAATCCTCGGTTCTCACGATTGCAGGTTTCAGGGCGGTCGTCCTGCGACCGACCCTGCCGGGTCCGTTCCAGTCTGCACATGCGAGCCGCTGGATCACTCAGCCACCACGCTCCGGATCACCGCGACGGTCCTGTCAATCGCTTCGCGGTCGATCTGCCAATGGGTCACGAGACGCATCTTGCCGCCGTACGCACCGTTGGCCCGTATGCCGGCTGCTTCCAGAGCTTCCATCAGCCCGGGCATGTCTACGCCTTCGGGTAGCGCGAACCACACCATGTTGATGTGGACGTCTTCCATGTCCACGTCAATGCCTGGCACTGCGGCCAATTGCTGAGCCAGGTAGATTGCATTGTCGTGGTCCACATCCAGCCGTTGCGTCATTTCGGTGAGCGCAAGAAGGCCCGGCGCGGCGATCACCCCGGCTTGGCGCCACCCTCCTCCCAGCAGCTTGCGGTTGTATCGGGCACGCTTGATGAAGGCCGCCGGCCCCGCCAGGATCGAACCGACCGGTGCGGCCAGGCCCTTGGAGAGGCAGCACATCACCGTGTCCACATGCTGGGTGATCGCTTTCACGTCGCACCCCAGGTAGGTGGCGGCATTGAACACGCGTGCGCCGTCCAGGTGGATGGGAACGCCGTGTTCCCGCGCGATGGCGGCGGTGGCTTCCATCGTGGCCAGCGGGATCACGCGGCCGTTGCCGTGCGCGTTTTCCAGGCAGATCAGTCCGGTGCGGGGAATGTGGATGTCCTCCCCCACCCGGATGCGGGCCGCGATCTCGCTGGGCGCCAACTGGCCCCGGTTGCTGGCGATGGTGCGCAGCTGGACGCCACTGATCACCGCCGCCGCCCCGTTTTCGTGCCAGACCAGATGCGAGTCGTCGCCGGCGATTACTTCGTCGCCCCGGCGGCAATGGGTGAACACCGCGAGCTGGTTGCCGAATACCCCGGTCGGAACAAACAGTGCGTCGTCCTTGCCCAGCATGTCGGCGGCCAGGCGCTCAAGCTGGATGACGGTGGGGTCGTCCTGATAGACGTCATCCCCCACTTCCGCGGTGGCCATGGCCTGGCGCATCGCGGGGGTGGGTTGGGTGACGGTGTCGCTGCGCAGATCAATCCACTGCATCGGGAACTCGCTGAATGGGGTGCCGAGGTGGCTTCGCGTCTACTGGGTGTAGTACAGGCACCCTGCCACGGCGGACGGTCCATGATCGGCGTCGATACGCGAGGTTATCAATGCCTTCACCTCGATGCCATCCCCTTCGGCTTCCGGCGTTGACTCAACAATGCGCATCCGGGCAGGACCGCCCTGCCTCATCTCCGGTTCAATGCCCATGGACTTGGCGAGGTCTGCGCCGATGGCTGGGTCATCGAAGGTGGCGACTACGGAACTGCGCGACAGTATCAAGCGCCTGGTCGGATGGCCGAAAATGAGCACGGGTTCGGTGAGCTGCATTTCCGCCAGGACACCGGCAATGTTGCCCAGCGCCATGCCGTATTCCCCCGCTTCGCGGGCCACCGGTTGCCAGCCTGCCGAGGGCTCGCGGCTGGATGCGACGTCGCGTAGCTCATAGGCCAATGTACGGAACGCTGCGCGGTCGGCCTTGCAGGTCGCGAGGGCTACGGCGCGGTTGATTTGTTCCTGATTGGGGGCGGGGTGCCGGGCTGGTTCTGCCGCTGACGCCATGGGTGCCAGGGCTAGTGCCATGCCAATGAGACCGAGGGACTTACACCATTCGCTTGCGATCAATTTGTAATGCTCTCTTCCTGGGGCAGCCACGCATGGCGTGGCACTACGCTTCTTCGTGCACCGGTCATTGAGCGCGGTGCACACGATTGTAAGCGCTTCTGGCACCTTGCCGAACGCGTCACTTCACGTGAGCGCGTTCGGTGCCGCAGAGCCGGTTGTTGGCGCCGCGGTCAACTGTCAAGCGGCAGCCGGAATCTTGATCGACTTGACGTTGACGAACTCCTTCAACCCTTCCGGGCCGTGCTCGCGGCCGTAGCCCGAGGCCTTCACCCCACCGAAGGGCAGCGCCGGGGAGGCAACGTCGAAGGTGTTGATGAAGACCATCCCGGTATCGAAGTACTTGGTGGCCAGCTCGCGGGCGCGCTTCACGTCGCGGCTGAAGATGCCGCCGCCGAGGCCATAGCGGCTGTCATTGGCAATGCGCAGCGCATCCTCATCGTCCTTGGCGCGGATGATGGCCGCCGCAGGGCCGAACAGCTCATCGTCGTACGCCACCTGCCCCGGTGCCACGTCGGCCAGTACGGTGGCCGGATAGAACCAGCCGGTGCGCTCTGGCACCTCGCCGCCCACCAGCAGGCGGGCGCCTTGCGAGACACTTTTTGTGACCTGTTCGTGCAGCTTGTCACGCTGCGCCTCGGAGACCAGCGGGCCCAGCTGCGTATCGGCGGCGTTGGGGTCGCCCATCTTGATCGCCTTGAACTTGCTGGCGTAGGCACTGACGAAGGCGTCGTAGTTCTTCTGAGTCACGATGAAGCGCTTGGCGTTGACGCAGGTCTGGCCATTGTTGAACAGACGTCCTTTGACGCAGGTCTCCACAGCCAGATCAAGATCGGCATCGTCCAGGACGAGGTAGGCGTCGTTGGAGCCCAGCTCCAGCACCGTCTTCTTGAGCGCGGCGCCCGCCTTGGCTGCCACGGTGCGCCCTGCGGTCTCGCTGCCGGTCAGGGTCACGGCCCGGACGAGGTCGTTCTCCACGATGGCGTTGGACTGGTCATGGGTGATCAACAGCACGCCGAACAGGCCCTTGGGCAGTCCGGCACTCTCGTAGATATCACGGAGCAGCAGACCGCTGCCGGTGCAGCTCTCCGCGTGCTTGAGCAGCACGCCGTTGCCTGCCATCAGGCTGGCGATGGAGTAGCGGATCGCCTGGTAGGCCGGGAAGTTCCAGGGCTGGATGCCGTACACGACGCCGATTGGCGAATGGGTCACTATGCCGGTCGCGCCTTCTACATCGCGCTCTTCGTCAGCCAACACTGCAGGGCCCTGCTTGGCGTTGTAGTCACAGATGGCGGCGCACAGTTCCACCTCGGTGCGGCTGTCTTCAATGAGCTTGCCGACCTCGCGGGTCATGAGCTGGGCGAACTCTTCCTTGCGCTCGCGGAGCGCTTTGGCGATGGCGGAAACCACCTTAGCCCGTTCGTCCAGAGAGCGCAGGCGCCATTCCAGGAAGGCGGTGTGGCTGGATTCGACTACGGCTGCGGCTTCGTCGTCTGACATGTACGAATAAGTGGCAATCACTTCTTCGGTCAGTGGATTGATCGTCGTGAGCTGCTTGTTGGTCATGGAGAGCCTGCACTTCGTGGGGGAAGATGTGGGTGCAAGAGCGTTGCATCGTCACGGTTCCCACGTAGTGAAGTCTTGGGCGGTGTGCATCACCTGGGATTCACTGCATCAGGCAGTGGACCGCATGGCGCCGCGTTGTGGCGGTGCCAGGTATGCTGACCAGACAGCGCGTCTAGCGACGTCCTTCGGGGCGGGCCGCCTGCTGCTCGGCAAGAGTCGCTCGCTCCACGGCACGGTCCGCCAGCTCTTGGTCGCGCCTGACCATCTCCAGTATCGAATCCAGCTGCGGAACACCGGGCTCCCGATTGAAGAACAGCCCAAGCGCTGATTCGCGTGTGCGGTAGGTTACGTCGAAGCCAGTGATCGTAATGCCACCCAGAGAGGCGTCGCAATCCTCGATGCGGACCGGTCCGCGCTCAGTCTTCAGTACGACAGAGAGGAGCGTGCAGACAGGTTGGCGCGAGCGGGCTGATGGTTGGTGTCTGGCGCTGTACACCACGGTACCGGTTCGGGTGTGCGCGACGCCCGCCACGGAGGCCAGGGTCATGCCCGCGCCGTAGACCGTGAACAGCCATCCGGCCACCAGTGCCATGGGGAAGACTATCCATAGTGGGGCGAGTTCCGAGCGCACCTTTCTGTGCCTGCCTTGAAGCGGCGAGTGGACCTGTTCGGGTCTGGGCTGTGCCTTTACCGCCCACAAAGCCAGTGCCACTGCGACGACGCAGGCGGCGTACAGCAACCCTGTGCTGGGTTGAAAGTCCGAATAGGCGAGGCCGATCAGGCCAAGTACGCCGGCGATCTCGAGTAGCAACTCAACCAGTGTTCCGCGCATCGTTGCGATCCTCAGCTACCCGACAACGTTTCGTTCGGGGTCATGCGTTACCGGGTGTTGATGGTCAGCTGAGGAGTCTATGCCACCAGCGGCTGACTCCGCATACGGCAAAGAAGTACAGCCATGCGAGCGGGAGCGGTACCATCAGCCATGCCATGGCAAGCATCCAGGCCGGACTGCCGGTGAACGTTCCCTTTTCCGAGTCGTTCAGCAGGACTCCGAGCAGTGCCATCAAGGTAAGCACGGAAAACATGTTGCACATGAGGAACAGCATGGTGCGGTTGAAGATTCGCCAGCTACCCATCAGGGCATACCTGGAGCGCAGGCATCGGGTTTCGATTTGGGTCATGCGTTACCGTGCCGATGATCTTTATGGGCAGTCGCTTGGGAACCGACCCTACCCTCCGGCGTCATGCCCGGCCCGGAGCGGTAGCGGCAAGCCTGCTGCAGAGAATCGCCGCAGTTCCCATCGCCATGCCGATCATCAGGCAGGCGACCGCGAAGCCTGATCTGACTTCGTCGGCACTTGCTCCGTCAGGTGCGAGCGAGAAGAAGACCCCGCCCACCAACGCGACTGAGAGTGCAGCGCCAAGTTGCATCGCGGCGCTGACACTGCCCGCTGCCAGGCCTGCCCAACGAGGGTCCACCCGATCAACGTTCAGTCGCACGAGCGCAGGGAGCGCAATGCCCTGGCCGATACCGATGAGAAACAGGGGGAGATGGAGCAGGAACGGCTTGCCCGTCGCCGCCAACCCAGCCGCCAGGAGCAGGCCCGCGACTTCCAGGCTCATACCTAATGCAGCAGCGTTTGAGCCCAACCATCGCGAGAGCCTGAGCCCGCACGTGGGCCCCAACAACTGTCCGATCCCGAGCGGAAGAATTGCGAGCCCCGCTGCCAGTGCATTCCGGCCCAGCCCTGCCTGCTGGTAGACCGCGAAGGTTAGGAAGAACGCTGCGAGCGCGTAGAACATCACCGCTGCCAGCAGGCCAAGTCGGAAGCCGGGGGCTGCCGTTATGACCGAGGGAGGCACCAATGCGGAAACGCCTGTTCGTTCCCGGTGCTTTTCGTAACGCCAGAAGGCGGTGAGGAACGCGGGGCTCAGCATCAGCAGCACCAAGCTCCACCACGGCCAGCCATGCTCGCGGCCTTCAATCAGCGGAATCACCAGCGCCAGCACGCCCAACGCCAGCAGCAATGCACCGGGGTAATCCATGCCCTCCCCTGTCGCCCCTTTTGTTTCGCGCACCAGGATCAGTGCGGCAGGTACGGCCAGCACGATGACGGGGAGGTTGATAAGGAAGACGCCGCGCCAGCCCGTATGCCAGAGATCCGTCGACACCAGCACGCCCCCCAGCAGCTGGCCGCCCACGGCAGCCAACCCGAATGTGGCGGCATACAGACTGAGCGCCCGGCCTTTCTCATTCGCGGGGAATAGTGCATGGATGGACGCGAGGGACTGCGGTGCCATTACAGCGGCCGAGATGCCCTGCAGCAGCCGGCCAATGACCAGCACGGCGGCCGAGTCGGCAAGGCCACAGATGCAGGACGCCAGCCCGAACCCCAGCATGCCCGCTACAAAGGTGCGGCGACGTCCGTAGATGTCACCCAGACGGCCACCAAGGATGAGGGTGACGGCGTACGCCATCGCATACACGGACACCACCAGCTGTGCGACATCTGCCGATGCGTACAGGTCTGCACGGATCGACGGCAATGTCACATTGACAATGAAAAAGTCGAGCGGCGGTAGCAGCGTGCCGGTCAGAAGCACGGCAAGGGCCGGCCAGCGGCGCGGGTCCGTGGCACGCGCATCCGGATCGAGGGTCAAGGACTTCATGGTCGGGCCCGCCGATCAGCGCATGCCACCCGAGGCAATGACGTGCTCGCCCGTTACCCAGCCAGCATCGCCGGATGCAAGGAACGAAACGATCGACGCGATTTCTTCGACCTGGCCGATCCGACCAAGCGGCGTCTGCTGCTCGTTCCACGCCTGGAACGCCGAGCCCATCACGCCATTGGCGTGGGTACCGTCGGTCTCGATCAGGCCCGGGTTCACGGAATTGACGCGGATTCCCCGCGGCCCCAGCTCGCGCGAGAGGACGCCGGTGATGGCGTCGATGGCGCCCTTGGTGCCGCTGTAGATCGCGCTCTCGGCCGGCAGGACCCGGGTAACGAAAGAGCTGATGTTGATGATGCTCCCGCCCTGCCCCAAGTGCGGAACGGCCGCGCCAGCGACGAGGAGCGGGCCAAGGACATTCAGGTCGAACTGCTGGCGATACAGGGTTTCGGTGGTGTCCTCGATCCTTGCGAACTGATAGATGCCTGCATTGTTGACCACGATGTCCAGCGTGCCGAAACGTTCGATGGTGGACTGGATGAGGGCATCCACCTCCGATTTGCTGCGAACGTCGGCGCGTACCGCTATCGCCATTCCGCCGGCGGCCTCGATCTCGGTGACCAGCGCTTCGGCCTCGCGTTCGCTGGAGGTGTAGTTGACCACCACCTTCACCCCGTCGCTGGCCAAGCGGCGGGCAATGCCTGCGCCGATACCTTTGGATGCGCCGGTGACGAGTGCGACCTTGTTGTTCAGCTTGTTCATGTTGTGCAGCCCGGGTTGATTGCAGGGCGGGCATGGTCGCTTCAACAGGATTGTTTGTGGACTGGCATTGCTGCATATTCCGCGTACATATTTGAACGGGCGTGCTTGGGGTGGAATGGAGTGACATCCGGATCTTTCTCGCGGTCGTGCGCGGAAAATCACTCGGCGAGGCTGCCCGCAGCCTTGGCGTGAGCCACCCCACGGTGGGCCGGCGGATCAAGGCGCTCGAGGATGAGGCCGAGCAGCCGCTCTTTCGTCGAACTAAAGACGGGCTTGTGCTTACGGACGCCGGGGACGCGGTGCTTTCCCTGGCTGAGTCCATGGAGGAATCCGCGCTTTCCATGGAGCGGCGCCTGGCGGGCAACCACGAACGGCTTGAAGGCATCCTGCGGATATCCTCGGCGGACTGGTTCGCCGCCTACGTCCTGGCCCCGGTTTTCGTTGAACTCGGGCGGCTTCACCCTGCCGTGGTGCCTGAGGTCATCGCGAGCTATCGGCTTCTTGACCTGTCCCGTCGCGAGGCTGATGTTGCCTTCCGCATCGTTCCGTTCAGTGAACCGGACATCGTCCAGCGTCGTCTGATGAGCATGCCTTACGGTCTCTATGGCTCGGCGGAGACCGTGCGCGCGGTGAGCGACGACCCGCAATCGGTGCGGCTGATTCTGATGAATTCAGCCCAGGCCCACTTCCCGGATGTCACCTGGCTGCTGGATCGATTTCCGCAGTCAAAACGCGCCTTCACCAGTACCAGCCGCAGCGTTCAGGCGCAGATGTGCCTTCGCGGCCATGGTGTTGCGGTGCTGCCGCGACCGTTGGCTGAGGGCGTGCAGGGGCTGCATCGGATTGAGCTGCTCGGGGAGCCGCCAAGCAGGGACGTGTGG
The DNA here is from genome assembly GCF_059134105.1 of Stenotrophomonas sp. FBCC-B152. Taxonomy (NCBI): domain Bacteria; kingdom Pseudomonadati; phylum Pseudomonadota; class Gammaproteobacteria; order Lysobacterales; family Lysobacteraceae; genus Stenotrophomonas; species Stenotrophomonas sp. FBCC-B152. Next base: position 1,879,940 of record NZ_CP101442.1, read on the forward strand.
GTGGGGTATCACCAGGATCTTCGGCACATGGATCGGCTGCGGGCGCTGCTTGATATCGCCGAGAAGGTGTTGCCGCGATAGGTAGTTGGAAACAAATCTACCGCGAGGTGGCCATCGGTAGGGTTGCATCCCAATCAACCGCCGGGGGGGTGATCACTCTTTAGGGCATGACCTCGAACGCGAGTAGCGCTTTTCGGTTTGAGGTCATGCGTTACCGCGCCGATTACCGTTATCGGCGGTCGTTTGGGAACCGACCCTACCCTGCCCCGGACGTTTCGGGGAGTGGCGATTCAATCGCGCCAGCTCGCCGCGTCGGTGTCAGTTGGTGCGGGTCGCGGCCATTGCGGCGCGGATGTCATCCGGGATCGGGCAATCGGTGCCTTGGCGTCGCGCGGGCCCGATGAGTGGTTCGATCACAGCGCCTTCGGTCTCCCTTGAGCCGCGTTGGCAGTGGAGTGACAGGAACAGGGTGCGGCCGTTGCGGTCTACCCATTGTTGGCCGAGGTACTCCCCGTCCGGCCTTTCAATGGTTGGGCCGATCAGCTCGGTCAGCGACCCTTGATTGGGTAAGCTGCGGAGGATGGGGCTGTCGTTCATTGAGGCATTGAGCCAGCTGGCGATGACCGAGCCATCCATGCGATGCAGGGTCGTGATCATGCCTGGCGCGTCTTTGGCGAGGTAGTGGGATGTCCACAGGCGGTCTTCGCCCCAAGGAGTGATCGCGGTGTAGCGAGCTGGCAGCCGCTCGATCCCGTCAGCATCGATGAAGCCGTAGTAGCCATCGCGCAGGAATACGACGCCACCGGGCAGCAGCGCATGCGCAGATTCGATGGCTTCGCCCACGAAGCGCTCGCGCTTTACGTGATACAGGCGAGATCCCTCCGCGTCGCTGCGTGCGAGCAGCAATTCGCCATCAGCACTGACCTGATCGATCCAGGTGCCCTTCGGCAGCAGGTGTTGGCCAAGCGCGGCGTCGAGCCAGAGCCGTGGCTGGGATTCGCCGTCCAGCGTGCCGAAAAAGCCTGTGGCCTCTGCGCTCAGTTGGCTAATCGGCGGTGTCTGGACCAGCAGCTTTCCCCTGCAGTCCACCAGGGTTTCCTGCCCGTCTTCCGCTATCGCCTGCCGCAGCTCGGGGCGCCCTTCGACCCCCTTCCACGCGTAGGCGGTGAATGGCCCCAGAATTTGGCCATTCGCATCAACCAACTTGTCACCGGCGTCGCCCATGCGCGCGCGCCATATGCCTGGGCAGACCTCCTCGCCGGAAGTCGCACCAGCGATTGCCAGGAAGCGCCCATCCGGGTTCATGAGGCCGTGCACGGCGTCGGCTTCATCCGCGAAGATGCCTTCTGCGTCTTCGCGGATGACGTGGTATTCCGTTGCCCAGCGCGGCCAGCCGCCCAGGTCTTCAGAGGCGGGGCTGCGCGACCGCGCCGAAGAGTAGCCCACCACGTAGATGCGCGTGCGGTCACCGGTCAGTTGGCCGCCCGTATCCAGCCGGCGCCATGCCCTGCCCTGCAGTCCCAGCCAGCCGCCGTTGTTGAGCGGGATCAGGTTGTCGATGTGCTCGGTCCACAGCGTCTTTCCTGCCTCATCGCGCAGCGCGCAGGGCGTGCCTGGGTTTAGGTCGCAGACCAGGTATTGCGTGCGTTCCGGGAACGGACCGGCGGCCCGGAGTTCGCCTTGGGCCAGCTGCATGCGCAGCTGCCCACGGGCATCGAAAATGCGTTCGCCCGCTTCCCGCGAGCGCCAGCTGTAGCGTTGCGGGTGCGCCGTGATGGCCCACTCGCCGCTGCCTGGCTGCCAGTCGATGAAGGTGCTTCCATCGGCCCGCAACAGGCCGGTTCCTGCCCTGGACCAGGTACTGAACAGAGAGGTTAGGTCCGGGTCGTCCGGGTGACGTTCGAATGCCGCGTCGGATCGGAGCTCGACATACGGGCTCTTCAATGAGACCCGGCCCGTGTCATCGAACCACACGCTGCTGCTTCTCTCGAAATCCACGACGAGCCAGCGATTGGGGGCAACCTGTTGCGGCCGCCCCGGCCACTCCTGGATCAGGTGGCCCTGATCGTTGGCGACCAGGCCGCTGTCGAACCCACTAGCCTGCAGGTCGAATGTCTGGGGCGCCTCCGCCCGGGCCGGTGCGATGCCGAGGGCGAGCGCCAGTAGCGCCGGTTGGGCCATGCGCTGGATACGCCTGGTGGAGCCGATCCCTGTGGCGTCGAATCGTTGCGTGGCGTCCGTGTCGTGCTTCGTCATCCGGCCATCTTGAGCGTACTGGAGGGGCGCCTATGGTAGCCGCCAACCTGCGCTTCCCGATGACCGCCAGGTCTCACCTGTTCCGTTTCAGCGTAATGAGAGAATCAACGTATTGGCACGCTCAAGGCTGTACTTCAGCCCGGAACGCGATTTCGATCAACTGTTCTGGGAACGCCAGGGCCGAAACGCCAATCAGGTTGCTCGCTACCTGCGGCACCGGCTGCCCGTATGCCTGGGGACGAACCTTGCCGCTGGCCGCGAAGGCGGCGGGTACGTCAATCACAAACAGGGTCTCTTCGACTACATCGGCCAAGGATCCACCCAGTTCGGCGAGCAGGATCTTCGCATTTTCATACGTGCGCTGCATCTGTGCTTCCATGGTGTGGAAATTTGCCGGCTTCCCGTCCGCGCCCAGCGCGGCGGGTGCCACCAGCTCACCGTCGGGTGTGTGCGACAGCTGGCCAGACACATAGATCGTGTTGTTCACGCGCAACGCCTGCACGTACCCATAAGCCGACTCCCACGGCACGCCGAAGCTGGCGGTTCTGCGGATGGCATTGTTCATCGGATGTCCTCCTGGTGAGGTCCCAATGTAGTAGCGACAACCGCCGCCCGCCTGCCCCAAAAGGGTGAGCGAAGGGGAAGCGATCGCTGTAGCCAGCACCTGCAGCGTGTACTTCCCGATGCCTGACAGCTGTCACTTGTCCGGCTTCGGCGGAAGCCCAGAATGGGCTCATTCCCGCACGGCGCTGCAGTGCCCGAACCCCACCCCAAGCCAAGGACCCTCCATGAACATGCTGCAGCAATTCGCTTCGCACACCCCGCTCTGGGTCTGGGCGCTCCTGATCTTCCTGATCACGCGCGGCGTCGCGGCGATGAAGCCGGGTGAGATCACGCTGGGGCGGCTGGCGGTGGTGCCTGCGCTGTTCACCGCGTGGGGCCTGTGGTCGATCAGTGCGCGTTATGGCACCTCCTGGCAGGCATGGGCACTGTGGCTGGCCGGGATCGGCGCGGGGGCGGGCGTCGGCTGGATGATGCTGCGCCGTGCGACGCTGACCGCGAACCGGGCAACCGGGAAGCTGTGGCGCAGCGCGGACTACAGCCTGCTGCCGCTGTTGCTGGTGACGTTTGCGGTGAAGTACGGGTTTGAATCCGCGCTGGCGATGTCGCCGACGCTTGCTGGGGATGTTGGTTTCCGGGCGGCCTATCTGCTTTTGTCGGGCGGTTTTACGGGGATCTTCATCGGTAAGTACCTCCGGTACGCGGCCGCGTGGCGCCAAGCAACGCCGGGCAGTGACCTTCGGGTTTCGGGCTGAGGCATGCCGGGGATGACCTCGAACGCAGGCGGCGCGGTTTCGATTTCGGGTCATGCGTTACCGTGCCGATCACCGTTATCGGCGGTCGTTTGGGAAGCGACCCTACCCCGCGCGTTCGCACTTCAATGGGCGTTGATTCCGCTGGTAGGGTTGCATCCCGATCAACCGCCGGGGTGGTGAATATCCCTTTGGGGCATGACCTCGAACGGAGGAGGCGCGTTTTCGATTCAAGGTCATGCGTTGCCGTGCCGATCACCGTTATCGGCGGTCGTTTGGGAATCGACCCTACCGGTCCGGGTTCCAGGCGAGATTGAAGGTCAGCTCTAGTTGTTCGCCAGGGTTGAGGCGGTTTGGGGCGAGGGTGAATCCATCGGGTGGGCCGGTCTGGGGTTCTACGCAGGTGGCGTGAGGGGCGGCGTCGTAGACCACCCAGTGGTGGGTGTTGGCTCGCAGCGTCAGACGCTGACCGGCGTAAACCAGCGTTATGTCCTTCTGGTTGATGAAGCAGTCGTCCCATGGGCCGGGGGATGCGCTTACCAATGGCAGACTGGCGATGCCCTCCCCGTCTCGTGGGTACATGGCGTTGGGCGCAAACAGCAATTCATCTGGCTTGCGGAACCACGGGTGCCAGCCGAGTACCGCCGGCATCAGTTGGGTGCCAACCTGCACTGCGAGGCGCAGTTCAAGGCTGTCGGGCGTCAGGTGGATGACCTGGGAGGCAGTACCGCCGAAGGGCCAGTAGCCATCCTCGGGAAGCTGCAGTGAGAGCGTGGCCGTGCCCGCATCCAGGTTATCGATCTGCCAGGGCAATGCGAACCCCACCCCGTGGATGGCGTGTTCGCCGAAGTTCGTGGGCAGCGCATACGCTCTGCCATTAAAGTTGAAACGCCCGTGCCGGATACGCCCTGCCCACGGCACCATCGGGTAGCAGCCCCAAGCGATGGTGGCTGCACCGGCCTGCTGTTCGTCGACCAGCCACTCCACGCCGTCGTAGCGGATACGAGCAATGCGCCCGCCGGCCTCAGGGGCAAGTGCCACCTCCAGCTTGCCCGCCCGCAACCAGTGTAGGTGGCCAGCAGGCAGTGGTGCCTGCGCGTCGTCGAGGGGCAACGGGCTTTCAGTTGCCATAGGGATCAATGGTCCGGATGCTGCCGTCCGCTTCCATGTGCAGCGGGGTGCACTTGACCGAACGCAGGTGGGTCACCCCGCCCGACAACAGGGCGTCGTGATAGAACAGGTACCACTGTCCTTCGACTTCGCAGATGGAGTGGTGCGTGGTCCAGCCCACTACGGGCTTGAGGATCACGCCGCCATAGGTGAACGGACCGTACGGGCTGTCGCCGATGGCGTAGCAGAGCAGATGGGTGTTGCCGGTGGAGTACGACAGGTAATACCTGCCCTGGTACTTGTGCAGCCACGGCCCTTCGAAGAAGCGGCGCTTGTGGTCATCGGCACGCAAGGGGTGGCCGTGTTCGTCCAGGATGACTACTTCCCGAGTGGGCTCGGCCAGCTGGGTCATGCCTGCGTCCAGTCGGCCGACGCGTGGGCCGAGCGCAGGCGCATCGCCAGTGGGTTCTTCGTGCGCTTCGTCGTAGCGGTTGTCGCGGTACTTCTGCAGCTGGCCGCCCCAGATGCCGCCGAAGTACAGGTAATGCGCGCCGTCGTCGTCTGCGTATACGGCCGGGTCGATGGAGTACGTGCCGGCCATGGGCTCGGGTTCTGCGGTGAATGGACCCTCCGGGCGATCGGCCACGGCGACGCCGATGCGGAACCTGCCCTCCCCGTCCTTGGCCGGGAAATAGAGGTAGTAGCGGCCGTCGCGGTGCGCAGCGTCCGGGGCCCACATCTGCTTTGCCGCCCAAGGCACGTCGCGCACATGCAGCGCCATGCCGCAGTCGGTGGCCTCGCCGGTGGGGCTGTCCATGCGCAGGACGTGGTAGTCCTCCATGCCGAAGTGCCCGCCCTCATCGTCGAACGGCGCGCCGGCGTCGATGTCGTGCGAGGGATAGATGTACAGCCGCCCCTCGAACACATGGGCCGACGGATCGGCCGTGTAGATGTGGGTCACCAGCGGCTGGGAGATGGCATGCGCCGCCAGGTGCACAAGGTTGTTGCCCTCGCGGCGCTGCTGCAGGTCCTGCTCGATACGGGTTTCCATGCGCTTGTCGATCTTGTAGAGGAACAGCATCGCCACGGCGATCAGGAACGGAAGGGAGCAGTAGACGCTCACCGTCAGCCGGATACCATTGACCACGCCTTCCGGCTGCTGGTCCGCGCCGGCCTGGTAGCCGTAGTACGCCAGGATGCCGGCGACCAGGGCGCCACCAATGCTGAGCCCGATCTTGAGCCCGCACAGCATCGCGGAAAAGATGATGGCGGTGGCGCGGCGGTTGTTCTTCCATTCGGAGTAATCGGCGACGTCGGCGATCATCGCCCACAGCAACGGAATGGTGATGCCGTAGAAGAAGCCGTGCAGCATGAACGACACGAACGCCACGGACACGGCGGTGGGCGGGAAGAAGTAGAACACCAGCAGGAACACAGTGGAGACCAGCAACGCCCCACCAAACACATCGCGCTTGCCGAAGCGGTCGGCCAGCCGGCGCGAGACCCCGATACCGAGGATCATGCAGATGATGCCGCAGGCGTTGAACAGGCTGAACGCCGAGGTTGCCGGGTCCTCCGGCCAGGCGAAGCCGGACAGCCCCATGCCGTTGAGCGTGGCGTTCAATCCGCCGATGAAGCGGTTGAAGCCGGTGTTGTCGAGAAAGCCCGCAAGAGCAGGCTCGCTCATGTAGTACTGGAAGTAGTAGATGTAGGTGCCGCCCTTCAGGGCCAGGTTGATGAAGACCAGGATCGTGAGGGCCAGCATCACCTGCCACGGGCGGTTGCGCAGCAGGTCGGACAGGTCCTGCAGCACCCCGCCGGTCTGTTCCTTGGCCGGTACGATGCGCTCGCGGGTGGTGGCGAAGGTGATCAGGAAGAACACGGTGCCCACCACCGCGAACACGGTCATCACCCGCTCGAAGCCCAGCACTCGGTCGCCGTCGCCCAGGATCAGCACCAGCGGCAACAGCAGCACCTGGATGATGAACTGCGCGATCATCACCGCCACGAAGCGGTAGGCCGAGAGGCTGTTGCGCTGGGCCATGCTGCCGGTGAGAACGCCGCTGAGCGCGGAGTACGGCAGGTTGTTGGCCGCGTACACCAGCATCAGCAGGCCATAGGTGCCGAGCGCGTAGATGATCTTGCCCTGTGCGCCGAGCTGCGGGGTACTGAAGGCCAGCAGCGACAGCACGCCAAACGGCACCGCCGTCCACAGGATCCACGGCCGGAACTTGCCCCACCGTGTTGCCGTGCGGTCGGCAGCGATGCCGATCAGCGGGGTGAAGACGAACGCGCCGAGCAGACCGATCACGAAGATGATCGTGGCCGCCGTGGCCGGTGGCAGCCGGTACACATCGGTGTAGAAGAACGCCAGGTAGGTGATGAGCGTCTGGAAGATCAGGTTCGCGGCGAGGTCGCCCAGGCTGTAGCCCAGCTTTTCCCGCACCGACAGGACGTGCTCAGTCACGGGCAGCCTCCACGATGAAGCGGGCCTGCACGCGGGCGTCGGCACTGGAGCTGCCTACCCTGACCTCGTATGCACCGGGCGGTACGACATACGCCGCCCGCGCTTCGTCGTACTGGCGCAGGGCCTGCGTTGCGTCCAGATCGAAGGCCACGGTGTGCCGCTCACCCGGCGCCAGCTGGACACGCTGGAAGCCGCGCAGCGCCTGCTCCGCATCACCCGGTCCCGCATCCACCCGCCGCACATACAGCTGCACCACTTCATCGCCTGCGCGCTTGCCGGTGTTGGCCACGTCCACCTGCACCTTGAGCTGCCCGTCAGCGGCGATGCGGGGTGCATCCAGGCGGAGATTGCCGTAGTCGAATGTGGTGTACGACAGGCCGTGCCCGAACGGGTACAGCGGCGTGCCGCGGAAGTAGCGGTAGGTGCGGCCTTCCATCGTGTAGTCGTCGAAGGCCGGCATCGCCTGGTCTGCCTTGTAGAACGTGACCGGCAGCCGCCCGCCGGGGTTGGTGTCACCGAACAGCGCCTGGCCCACGGCGGTGCCGCCGCGTTGCCCGGGGTACCAGCTCATCAGGATCGCGGGAAGGTTGGCCTGGGCCCACTCCACGGCCATCGCGGAGCCGCCGGTGAGCACCATCACCACCGGCTTGCCGGTGGCATGCAGCGCCTCCAGCAGGGCGCGCTGCGGTGCGGGCAGGCGCAGGTCGGTACGGTCGCCGCCGGCGAAGCCCGGGTAGTTGACCTTCATTTCCTCGCCTTCGACATCGCCGGTGAGGCCGCCGACGAACACCACCACATCGGCATTGCGGGCGGCATCCAGTGCGTCTTCGAACGGCGGTTTTGCACCGGGCATGCGCCAGCCCAGCCTTACGCCGGCGTCGCGCTCGGCATCAAAGTACTCCAGCTTCAGGTCGTAGGCCCGGCCGGCCTGCAGGTCCAGGTCCACGCCATCACCGTGCAGGCGGTCGCTGGTGGCCCAGTGGTCCAGCACGCGCTTGCCGTCCACGTAGAGGCGGAAGCCGTCGTCGGCGGCGGCCTCGATGCGGTAACGGCCGGATACTGGCGGCAGCAGCTGGCCGCTCCAGCGGATGCTGAAGTTGTCGTTGGGTATGCCCTGCCCCGGCGCCGCTTCACCACGGGCCAGCAGGTTGTCGGTGGGCGAGCCGCGGTCCCAGCCGAAGCCGATCTGGGCATCGGTACGCACCAGCGCCGGTGTGCCGGAAAGATCGGCGGTGCGGAAGTACTCGCCGCGCAGGCCACGCTCCGGGGAATCGGCTGACGGACGCAGGTAGGCTGCTTCGATCAGCGGGGTCGCGCTGGGATCGTCGCGCCCTTCCACCAGGTCCACGCCGCGCGCGTAGCGTACTTCGACACCTTTCGCCGCATCGCGGATGCCCTGCAGGATCGTCACCGGTGCCGCCGGGGTGCCGAAGTAGTTGCCGAGCAGCGCCATGGTGTCATCGGCGGTGGGGCCGACCACGGCGATACGCTTGAGGTTGCGTGACAGCGGCAGCACGTCATCGTTCTTCAACAGCACCAGCGATTCCTGCGCGGCCTTCAGCGCCAGCGCGTCGTGTGCGGGCGCTTGGTTCACCGCTGCGGGAATCTGCGCCCACTTCACGCGCTCCGGTGGGTCGAACATGCCCAGTCGCATCCGCGCGGTGAACAGCTGGGTCACCGCTTGGTCGATCTCGGCTTCGCTGATCAGGCCCTGCTTCACCGCTGCCGGCAGCGTGGCGTATTCCTGGCCGCACTCCAGCTCGGTGCCGTTCTTCACTGCCAGCGCGGCGGCGGATTCTCGGGTGGGCACGATTTTGTGATGCTTCCAGATATCCACGATGGCCCAGCAGTCCGAGACCACGTAGCCCTTGAAGCCCCAGTCGCGGTGCAGCACGTCGCGCAGCAGGAAGTGGCTGGCGCTGGCGGATTCGCCGTAGACGCGGTTGTAGGCGCCCATCACGGCGTCCACCTGGCCTTCCTTCACCAGTGCCTCGAACGCTGGCAGGTAGGTGTCGTACAGGTCGCGCTTGCTGGGCCGGGCGTCGAAGTGGTGGCGGTCGGCCTCCGGGCCGCTGTGTACGGCCAGGTGCTTGGCGGTGGCGTCGAGCTTGCGGTACACCGGGTCATCGCCCTGCAGGCCGTGCACGAAGGCCACGCCCATGCGCGCGGTGAGGTACGGGTCTTCGCCGTAGGTTTCCTGGCCCCGGCCCCAGCGCGGGTCGCGGAAGATGTTGATGTTGGGCGACCAGAAGGTCAGCCCCTGGTAGCGGCCATGCGAGCCCTCGCGGATGAACTGGTGGTGCTTGGCGCGGGCTTCGTCGCTGATGGTGGTGGCCACCTGCCCCATCAACGGCACGTCGAAGGTGGCGGCCAGGCCGATGGCCTGCGGGAACACGGTGGCCTGCCCTGCCCGGGCCACGCCGTGCAGGCCTTCGTTCCACCAGTCGTACGCCGGTACACCCAGCCGCTCGATGGCGGGCGCGGCGTTCTGCATCTGGGCGGCCTTTTCCTCCAGCGTCATCTGCGCGACCAGCGCGGCGGCGCGGGTCTCGAAGCTGGCCGAGGTGTCGAGCCACGGCTGCGGCGCGGCGGCGTGGCCGACGGTGGCCAGGGTGATGGCGGCGCAGAGCGCCAGCGTGCGGAACAAGGGCCTGCGCGTCATCATTTGCTCCTCAGGGCGCGCTCGTCGCGCGCGAATGGTCCCAGCAGGGCGCCAACGAAGCCGCCTGCACGATCCGTACTCAATACCGTTCCGTCCACGTCATCGGCGAGGGTCTGCGAGCCGTGCCCGTCGCCAGTGTCGAAGGCGAAGGCATAACGTCCTCCGTCCCCTTTTATCTGCAGGCGCAGCGGGGCTGACGCTGCCACTTCGCGCGATGCGAGTGTTTTTGTTGCGCCGCGGCCGTCACGCGCTTCGAGGAAGATCACCACGCGATCTTCGCCAACGCTGCGGACGCCGAGGAAGTACCAGTACGCTTCGCTCTGGAAGGCGGCCAATCCTGCCGCTACGCCTTCTGCTGGCCGCGTCATTTGGGTGCTGGCCTCGAAGCGGAGGTGCTGCTGGCGACGGCCGAGGAACGCGGGGTTGCGTAGCGTGTCGAGGTCCTCCGGCAGCGGGTGCAACGCCAGGGAACCGGGGCGCTCGCGCAGGTCGGCCCAGTCCCGTTTTGGGACGCGCACGCGCAGCCAGTCGTTGCCGAGCGTGGCGGTGTCGAACTCGTTGCGTTCTACGAAGTTGCCGGTGGAAGGGGCTTGTTTTGCCTCGCCCTGCATCCACGATGGCGCCTTGGCCGCGTACGGGATGGTCTGGCCGGCCGGAAGGATCACTGGCCAGCCGTCACGCCATTCCACCGGCAGCAGGTAGGTTTCACGCCCGGTGTTGTAATGGCGGGTGTCGTAGTTGCGGCTGGCCAGGAATACGGCCCACCAGGAGCCGTCCGGGCCTTCCACCAGGTCGGCGTGGCCGGCGTTGGTGATCGGCAGCGGCCGGTCCTGCGGCAGGTCGCGCTGGGTGAGAATCGGGTTGCCGGTGTACGGCACATACGGCCCCCACACTTCGCGGCTGCGCAGCACCACCTGCGAATGCTGCGGGCCGGTGCCGCCTTCGGCGTCGGAGAGGTAGTACCAGCCTTCGTGCTTGTAGATGTGCGGGCCTTCGATCCAGATCGGGTTTTTGGCCGGTTCCACGCCGCCGTCGATCAGCACCTTGCGTGGGCCTACCGGCTTGAAGGACGCCAGATCCAGCTGCTGCATCCAGATGGCGCGGTGACCTTCGTAGCGCGGTGGGCCGGGCGGCACATCGTTGTTGAGCAGGTAGACCTTGCCGTCTTCGTCGAAGAACAGGGACGGGTCGATGCCTTCGATGCCCGGCAGCCAGTGTGGGTCGGACCAGGGGCCGGCCGGATCGCGGGCGGTGGCGATGAAGTTGCCGCCGCTGTCCACTGCCGTGGTGACCACGTAGAACACGCCGTCGTGGAACGAGATTGCCGGCGCGAAGATGCCGCGTGAGACGCTGAGCCCATCGAAGTCCAGCTGCGAGGGGCGGTCGATGACGTTGCCGATCTGCTTCCAGTGCACCAGGTCCACGCTCTCGAACACCGGGATGCCCGGGAAGTAGGTGAAGCTGGAATTGACCAGGTAGAACTTCCCGTTGGCGCTTGTGATGCTCGGGTCCGCGTGGAAACCGGCCAGGATCGGGTTGCGGTAATGGCCGGCGGGCAGCGGCGGCTCGAACGCGGTGTCGTTGCCGGCGTATTCGAACCAGTCGAAGTAGACCGGGGTCGCGGGTGTGGCTGCCTGCACCTGAAGCGCGGCGGACAGCAGCAGGAGCGTGGCAAGCAGCAGGCGCATCAGGGTTCCCCTGCAGGGGTGAGAGCGAGCTCGAACGGACCGGCGGGCGCGCCGCTGCTGTCGCGCAGCGTGCAGATGGGGCCGTCTGCCCAGCAGTAGCGGACGCTGGCGGCGGTTGCGGCCTGCAGGCTGTTCAGCACTACCGCGTTGCCGTCCAGCGTGGCGTCGGCGTAGGTGCAGTGCTTCGCTTCGGCATCGCACAGTTCGAAGCCGATGGGGCCGTTGGCACCCGTTGCGACCAGCGTTCCAGTGACATCGGCGAACGCGATGCGCACCTCCACCCGTGTGCGGGAAACCTTGCCTGCGGTCGGACCGGTGGCCGCTACTGCCCGTTCGCCATAGACCACATGGCGTGCCACCCGCGCCAGACGCCGGCCCAGTTCCTGTTTGTTCGGCGGGTGGATGTCGTAGGCATCGCCGATGTCAATGGCGAGCGCCAGACCGGTATGCGGGTCTTCTGCGGCAACGCGCCGCTGCGCCTCGCGCACCTGCGCCCAGCCGCTTTCCACCGGGCCCACGGGCGGCTGGCCATAGCCGGCCAGCTGCACTACGAGCAGCGGCATTTCCGCGCCGAACTGCCTGCGCCAGTCATTGCGCAGCGTGCGCAGCCGGTCCGCGTAGGCAGCACCATCGCCGGTGTTGGATTCGCCCTGATACCAGAGCGTGCCGCGCAGGCCATAGCTGCCCAAGGGCGCGATCATGCCGTTGTACAGCGTGGAAAGGCCGGTGGCGGCGTGCCAAGGGGCCAGTGGCGGTGCCTGGTTGCCGGGGGCTATGCGGTACAGCCAGGGGGACTCCAGAACGATCCGGGTGCCATCGGCCAGCTGCAGGGCGTGGGCATCCGCGGGGCCGGCCAGTCCGCCGTCGCCCCAGGTGTCGAGCACGTTGACGACCACGCTGTTGATGCCGGCCTTCAGCAGGCCGGGCGGCAGCGGATAGGAGCGCGCATCCCCCGGGGCGTTCTGGCTGCCCACCGCCACGCCGTTGACCCAGGTCACGTCGGTTTCGTCGGCAGGTGCCAGCTCCAGGCGTGCTCCCTGCTCGGCCTGTGCGGCGCTCAGCTTCACCTGCGTGCGGTACCAGACCATGCCGTTGTAAGCCGAGAGCGCCGGTACGCCCCAGCGCTCCCAAGCGCCGAGCTGGGCTGGGGCCTGGCGCCACCCTGTGCGGTCGGCGTCGGGCTGCCAGGGGGCATCGCCGGGCGTGGCGCCGTCGCGCTGCTCCCACCACTGCTGCCAGTGCGTGCCCCAGGCTGCGTTTGCCGCCGCAGGGTCGCTGGCATGCAACGCGAGCACATCCAGGGCTTCGTCCATGCCGCCCTGCGAGCGCAGCGCATCGGCGCTGGTCCACGCCTCTATCCGCGAGCCGCCCCACGCGGACTGGATGAGCCCCATCGGTACGTTGATGGTCTTCCGCAGTTCGCGCGCGAAGTAGTAGCAGGCAGCGGAAAAGTCGCGCACGGTGTCCGGTGTTGCGGGTTGCCAGGAGGCAGGTCCGGCGAACCCCTCCTGGGGCGTCACGGCCGGGGCCTTGGGTACGGTGAACAAACGGATGTCCGGGTGCGTGGACGATGCGATTTCGCTGTCGGCGTTGAGCGCGCGCCGTGCCGGCAGTTCCATGTTGGATTGGCCGGAACACAGCCAGACGTCGCCCATCTGCACGTCGCTCACGGTCTGGTCTGCCTGCCCTGCCCGTACGCGCATTTCATAGGGGCCGCCCGCAGCGATGGGCTTCAATATGATGCGCCAGCGACCCTCTGCATCCGACTGTGCAGTGGCGGTCTGGCGGGCGAACTTCACCGAGACGGTGATGTCCGGGGCGGCATGGCCCCAGACCGCAATCGGCTGGTCGCGCTGCAGGACCGCATGGTCCTGGAACAGCGGGTGCAGCAGTGGCGTCTCGGATTCCTGCGCCATGGCCGGTGCGGCCAAGCACGCCAGAACGCTGCCCAACATCCATCCCATCCTCGGTTTACCGCTCATCGCCCATCTCCCGGTGCCGATGGAAACTGCAGCGCTTCGTAGTACGCCAGTGGGTGCGGTGGTGGCGCTTCGCCTGCTGGTAAGGGCCTGCCGCTGATCGATTGGAAGTAGGCAACGCTGGCATCGCGCCACCATTGCGCTTCGCGGCGTTGGATCTGGAGGAAGGCGGCGACCTGTTCGTGCCGTTGTGCATCCACCCTTCCCCGCAGGTTCTCCCAGGTGGCCTGCATGGCGTCGACCTGGCGTACGCCCAGCGAGTAGCGACCCACCAGCTCGTCCCACAACGGCCGGCCGGAGGCCATGCGGTGGTCCCAGGGCACGTGGTGGAACCACAACAGCAGCGCCTCCGGTACCTGCGTCAGGTCGGCGTACTTCGCGGCCAGTTCCGGGGCGTACTGGGCCACGGCGTTGCTGCCCTGCGCGGTGCGGTCGAAGCCGATGCCGTCGTGGTCGGCGCGGTGGTAGTACACCGAGGTCCAGTCCGCTCGCGGGCCGCCGTCCACCCATGGGCCCGGCCCGTAGTGATGGCCGCGCGCCATCAGGTGGTGCAGGCCCAACGGGGTCATGTAGTTCACTGCGGCCTCGCGGGAGGCCATCATCATTCCAACGATCGGCTCCACCACCGCGGGGTCCGGCGAGAACGTCATCGCCGCCCAGTCGGCCGCGATGTCACGGGACGATTGATCGGAATTCCAGGCAAGGCGACCGAATGCATACCAGTTGGCCTGATCGAAGTGCGAGCCGCTCCAGGTGCGGTCCGTGCCGATGTTGGCGACGCCGGCGATACCGCTGAGCGACTGCGCCACGGTGAAGCGCTTGCCGCCTGCGCGGGTGTCGGCGTGCAGCACTTCCTCGAACAACGGCCCCAGGTACACCAGGTGGGTGGCGAAGCCCAGGTATTCCTTGGTGATCTGGAACTCCATCATCAGCGGCGTGCGCGGCATGGCCCCGAACAGCGGATGGAACGGCTCACGCGGCTGGAAGTCGATGGGTCCGTTCTTCACCTGCAGCACGACGTTCGGGCGGAACGCGCCCTCCAGCCCGGCGAACTCGGTGTAGGCCTGGGTGGCACGGTCGGCGGGCACGTCGTGCGCATAGACAAACGCGCGCCACATCACCACGCCGCCGTGCGGTGCCAGTGCGTCTGCAAGCAGGTTGGCGCCGTCGGCATGGCTGCGGCCGTAGTCCTGCGGGCCGGGCTGCCCTTCGGAGTTGGCCTTGACCAGGAAGCCGCCGAAATCAGGGATGCGTTGGTAGATCTCGGCGGCCTTGTCGCGCCACCAGCGCTGCACTGCCGGGTCAAACGGATCGGCGGTCTTGAGCCCACCCAGCTCGATGGGGGCGCTGAAGCGCGCGCTCAGGTACACGCGGATGCCGTAGGGCCGGAACACGTCTGCAAGCGCGGCCGCCTTGGCCAGGTAGTCCGGCGCAAGGCTCTGTGCGTTGGCGTTCACGTTGTTCAGCACCGTGCCATTGATGCCCAGTGATGCATTGGCGCGTGCGTAATCGGTGTAGCGCGGGTCGCGCCATTCCGGCAGCGTCTGCCAGTCCCACAGCGAGCGGCCGGCATACCCGCGTTCGACATGACCGTCGAGGTTGTCCCAGTGGTTGAGAATGCGCAGCCGCACCTTGGGCGACTCGCGCACCGCAAGGTCATCCAGCGCCGTGCCCGTCTGCAGCAACCGAAGCAGATGGAATGTGCCGTAAAGCACGCCGATATCGCTGCGCGCGGCCACCAGCAGCACGTCGCGCCCATCACGCCGCGTGCGCTTGAGCAGATAGCCCTCTTCCCCAAGCGACTCGACCTCGTCACGGAACGGTGCGATCAACGCCGAGGACTGCGGCGTGCCAATCGCAAGCACGTGGCCAGCGGAAGTTTCGTTCTGGATTCGGGGTGCGGTGCCCAACAGGCCCGTGAGGCCGCGGACCAGCTCCTCGCGCGCGGCACGCTGCGTGGGTGTCTGATCGGGGGCGACAACCTCGCCCAGCTGTGTGCGGTAGTCTGCAGCAAGCGAAGGATCCAACGGGACATAGCGCAGCCAGAGGTCGTAGCCGTCCTCCGCGCGCGCCCCCGCGCTGCAGGCCATCGATGCCAGCGCAATACCCAGCATCCAATGACACCGCTCGACACGCCAGCGGCCCCGCAGCGTGGGCAGCAAACCTTGTAAGCTCAGGCGGTGCTTTGGGCGCCACAGCGCCACAAAGAAGAACGGGAGTGCGTATTGGACAAGCCGAAGAAATCGGTCCGCCGCAAAACCAGTGGCGTGACGATCGACGAGGTGGCGGCGCTGGCCGGGGTGTCGCCGATGACGGTGTCGCGGGCGATCAACCAGGGCAAGGTGCGCGATGACACCCGCGAGCGCGTGATGCGTGCGGTGCAGGCATTGGGCTACACCCCCAACCTGGCGGCGAGTACGCTGGCCGCCGCGCAGCACACGCGCATTGCGCTGATCTACACCAATCCCAGCGGCGCCTACCTGCGCGAACTGCTGGTGGGCCTGCTGCGGGGCGCGTCCAATGCGGCCATCCAACTGGTCATCCACTACTGGGACAACCTGGACCCCGTTGCCGAGCGCAAGGCTGCACGCGCCCTGGCCGGCCGCGTGGACGGCGTGATCCTGCCGCCCCCGCTGTGCGAATCGCCGGTGGCCGTGACCGAGCTGGTGAAGGCCGGCACCCCGGTGGTGGCCATCGCATCGGGGCACCTGCGTGACGATGTTTCCTGCGTGCGCATCGATGACTTCCACGCCGGCAAGGAGATGACCGAACATCTGATTCAGCAGGGCCACACCCGCATTGGCTTCATCCGCGGCCGTAACGACCTGAGCGCGAGCGCGCGCCGCTACGATGGCTTCGCCACCGCCCTGCACGAGGCCGGGCTGGAGGTTGAGCCCAGCCTGGTCCAGCAGGGGGACTACACCTACCGTTCGGGCCTGGATGCCGCCGAAAAGCTGCTGTCCCAGCCCCAGCCGCCCACCGCGATCTTCGCCAGCAACGACGACATGGCCGCTGCCGCGATTTCCGTGGCGCACCGCCAGGGCCTCGACGTGCCGCGTGACCTGTCCGTGGTGGGGTTCGATGACACCTCCGCCGCCACCACGGTCTGGCCCGAGCTCACCACCCTGCATCAGCCCATCGCCGCGATGGCCGATGCGGCCATCGACATCCTGCTGCGCACCATCCGCCACCGCACCGACGACACCCGCGTGCTGACCGACCACGTGCTGCCACACCGCCTGGTGATGCGCGACTCGGTCGCGCACCCGCCCAAGCGGTGATGGCGGCGGGCGCATGGTTACGCGCCTGGGCATGCGACGGTGGCGTCCGCTTCGTTGAGGGCACCCAGCGCGACGCGTGACACCGAGAGCGTCATGGCGCCTGCCGTGCCGATCGACCAGGGCCGATCCAGCTTGCCCACGTCCGCACCGGCGGCCGAGAGACACTTCAGCGGCACGCCCACACGCTTCCATTCGCCCGCCGGCAGCTTGGCCAGCGCAGGTGCCAGCGGAACGCGGGCGGTACACCCGGCGCCGCATCCGACCGACAGCCAGGCCTCGCCCTTGGGGGCAGCGTCCACCCGAAGCGTGGTGATCAGCATCAGGTCGCCATTGCTCTCGCGCTGCAGGTCCAGCGGGACGTGCGACTGCACGGCAACGGTTGCCTCGCCCTTGCCCGACCATGCCAGGCGGCGGCCGTCTTCCTGCACCAGATGGTCTACGCCGGTGACCTTGAGCAGGTCGCCATCCAGCGATTCCGGCACCTTGGTGACGGTCACGCCCTGCCCCGTGCTGCCATCCAGCCGCAGCGCCATGCCGGAGCCGGCGTCACCGCGTGCGAAGAACACACCGGCCGCACCTTCGTTGCCGGTCACGCCGGACACTTCCGGCAACGGGGCCAGGTCGCCCTTGTCGGCGTAGGTCAGGCCGAAGCCGAAGGCGAACTGCGGGTCGTAGTCCTTCTGGCCGACGTTGTTGGCGTACTGGATCGCGGTGCGCGGCCAGCTGAAGCTGAGCTTGCCCTTGAAGTCGTGCTGGACGCTGCCATCGGGCTTGCGCAGCAGCACGTCGGCGATGCCGCCGCCTTCCGAACCGGGCAGCCACGCCGCCACGAACGCGTCGGACGCGTTGATCTCGCGGTTGACCCACAGCGGGCGGCCGCTCAGGAACACCGCCACCACCGGGATGCCATCGGCCTTCAGGCGCTTGATCAGTTCAAGATCCGAATCGTCGCCGGGCTTGTAGGCCAGGGTCGCCAGGTCGCCCTGGAATTCGGCATAGGGGTTCTCGCCGAACACCACCACGGCCACGTCGGGCTTGGCGGTGTACTTCCCATCCACCGCCAACACGGCTTCGCCGCCCGCGGCCTTGGCCTGCAGCGCGATGCCTTCAAAGATGGTGTCCGCGTTCGGGAAGTCCTTGCGGGTGGTGCCGGTGCCCTGCCAGTTCAACGTCCAGCCACCGGCCTGCTTGCCGACATCGTTCGCGCCATTACCGGCCACGAGGATGCGCTGCTTCGGCGCCAACGGCAGCACGCCGCCCTGGTTCTTCAACAGCACCAGCGATTCGCGCACCGCCTGGCGTGCCACGGCGCGATGCCCCGGTGCGCCGATCAGGGCGAACTGGCCGCCCACCGTGCGCGCCGACGGCTTGCCCGCTTCGAACAGCCCGAGCCGCATCTTCACCCGCAGGATCCGGCGCACCGCATCGTCCAGGCGTTCCTGGGTGATGGTGCCGGCCTTCGCCGCCGCCAACGTGGTCTCGTAGAAGCCTTTCCAGCTGTCCGAGGCCATGGCCATGTCCAGGCCGGCATTGATGGTGGCCGGGCAATCGGTGGTGGTGCAGCCCTTGACCTGCCCGTGGCCGTTCCAGTCGCCCACCACGAAGCCGCCGAAGTTCATGCGGCCCTTCAGTGCATCGGTGAGGTAGGCCTTGTGGCCGTGCATCTTCTCGCCGTTGACGCTGTTGAACGATGCCATGACGGTCTGCGCGCCGGCCGCGATCGCGGTCGGGTAGCCGGCGGCATGGATGCGCACCAGCTCGGCTTCGCTGATGTTCGTGTCACCCTGGTCCTTGCCATCGGTGGTGCCGCCGTCGCCGAGGAAGTGCTTGACCGAGGCGATCACGTGGCGGCCATCCAGGAAGGTGGGCGAGCCGACCTTGCCCTGCAGGCCTTCGACCACCGCGCCGGCATAACTGGCCACGACTTCAGGCGATTCGGAATAGCCTTCGTAGGTGCGCCCCCAGCGGTCGTCCTGCGGGACCGCCACGGTGGGTGCGAACGCCCACTCCATGCCGGTGGCACGGGTTTCCAGCGCGGTGATCTCGCCGATCCGCCGCACCAGGTCCGGGTTGCGGGCCGCGCCCAGCCCGATGTTGTGCGGGAACAAGGTGGCGCCGACGATGTTGCTCTGGCCATGCACGGCGTCGATGCCGAACAGCACCGGGATGGCCTTGCCGCCGGTCGAGGTGTCCATCGACGCCGCGTAGAACGCATCGGCCAGCGCCAGCCATTCAGCCGGCTTGGCGTCGTAGCGGCCACCCGGATCGGAATTGCCGCCGGCAAGGATGGAGCCCAATCGATACTTTCGCACGTCATCCGGTGTGATGCTGGCAATGTCGCCCTGTACCAGCTGGCCGACTTTTTCCTCGACCGTCATGCCGGCCATCAACTCGGTGATCCGCTTTTCCATCGCGGGATCGTCGGGCAGCGGCCAGGTCACCTGGGGCCAGGGGTTGGCATCGGCCTTTGCCTCCGCCTGGGCGGGTGCGGCCGGCTTGTCTTCGCCCTTGCAGGCAGCCAGTGAAAGCAGCAGCGCTGCCAGCAGGAAGCCGGTGCGACGTGTGGCGTGTGAGTGGGTCATGGGGCTCATCCTTGCGGTTGGACTCAACGCAGAAGGTACTGGTTGATCAGGTTCTCGTAACGCTCCTGCTTGCCGCTGATCTGCTTCGGCTCGCCGCCCTTCGCGCCCAGTGCGGCGAGTTCAACGAGGCTGAGCCCGCCGCGCTCGAAGTCCTTGCCGGCGCCGCTGTCGAAGCTGGCGTAACGCTCCTTGCGCCACTGTTCCCACGGCGAGTCGTTCAACAGCCCATGGGCCACTTCCAGGCCGCGGGCGAACGCGTCCATGCCGCCGATGTGGGCGATGAACAGGTCGTCCAGGTCGGTGGATTCGCGGCGCACCTTGGCGTCGAAGTTCAGGCCGCCTTCCAGCCCGCCCTGGCGCAGCACCACCAGCATGGCGCCCACAGTGTCGTACAGGTCGCTCGGGAACTGGTCGGTATCCCAACCGTTCTGGGCGTTGCCGCGGTTGGCGTCGATGCTGCCCAGCAGGCCGTGGTCGGAGGCGACCTGCAGGTCGTGTTCGAAGGTATGGCCCGAGAGCGTGGCATGGTTGGCTTCGATGTTGAGCTTGAAGTCCTTTTCAAGGCCGTGCTCTTTGAGGAAGCCCGCCACGGTGGCGCTGTCGAAGTCGTACTGGTGCTTCATCGGCTCCATCGGCTTGGGCTCGATCAGGAAGTTGCCCTTCAGGCCGATGCTGCGGCCGTAGTCGCGCGCCATGGTGAGGAAGCGGGCGAAGTGGTCCACCTCGCGCTTCATCTGGGTGTTGACCAGCGAGGCATAGCCTTCGCGACCGCCCCAGAACACGTAATGTTCGCCGCCCAGTTCCACGGTGGCTTCCAGGGCTGCCTTCACCTGCACGGCGGCGCGCGCCACCACGGCGAAATCCGGGTTGGTCGACGCACCATTCATGTAGCGCGGGTGCGAGAACAGGTTGGCGGTGCCCCACAGCAGCTTCATGCCGGTGGCGTCCTGGCGCTCCTTGGCCAGGCCGACCATGTGCTTGAGGTTCTTTTCGTACTCGCCCACATCGTCGGCATCCGGCGAGAGGTCGATATCGTGGAAGCACCAGTACGGCACGCCCAGCTTGGTGAAGAATTCAAACGCGGCATCCACCTTGGCTTCGGCGGTGGCCAGCGGCGAGCCGGTTTCCCACGGGAAATGGCGGGTGCCCGGGCCGAACGGATCGTGGCCGGCGTTGCAGAAGGTGTGCCAGTAACAGACCGCGAAGCGCAGGTGCTCCTGCATGGTCTTGCCGCCGATCACCTTGTTCGCGTCATAGACCTTGAACGCGAGCGGGTTGTCCGACCCGCGGCCTTCGAAGGCGATGCGGCCGATGCCGGGGAAGTATTCCTTGGCGCCAATGTAGGGCTGGGTGCTCATGGTGCAGTTCCTTTCGTTGTGCGGGGTGTCGCGTAGAGGGATCAGCCGCGCTGCAGCGGCGTGACGGCGTCGAGGTAGCGCAGGAAGCGCGCATAGGCGGTGGCATAGGCGGGCGTGCGCGACGGTTCCGGGCGCGCCGACAGCTGCGGGTCGAGCGACACGTGGCGCTCGGCGATATCGGCGATGCTGGCCTCATCGCCACGCGCATGGCCCAGCGCCCACAGCGCCTGCAGGGCCGCGCCGAAGGCTGCGCCTTCGGACTGGGTGGGCACGTCCACCGGCAGGCCGAACACATCGGCCACCAGCTGCCGCCACGCGGCGCTGTTGCTGCCGCCGCCGGTGAGCACGATGCGGTCGAACTGCATGCCGGCGCGGACGAAGGCGTCGTAGCCGTACTTCAGGCTGTAGGTCGCCCCTTCCATGGCCGCGCGGTACAGGTGGGCCGGGGTCATGTTGGTGGTGTCCAGGCCGGCCAGCACGCCCTTGCCGTGCGGCAGGTCGGGCGTGCGCTCGCCGTTGAGGAACGGCAGCATCACCAGCCCATCCGCGCCGGGCGGCGTGTTCCGCAGGTGCCCGTCGCCGAAGCGGGTGCTGAAGTCGAAGGCGTCGGCCACCTGCTCGGTCACGACGGTGCAGTTCATGGTGCAGATCAACGGCAGCCAGCCGCCGGTGGACGAGCAGAACGCCGCCCAAGCGCCGTCGGGATCGACCACGGGCGTGTCGGAGTAGGCAAACAGCGTGCCCGAGGTGCCCAGGCTCATGGCCAGCCGACCAGGCACCACGCAGCCGGTGCCGATGGCGGCCATCATGTTGTCGCCGCCGCCGACCGCTACTTTTACCGTGGCAGGCAGGCCGAACGATTTCGCGGCCGCGGGCGCGATGTCGTACAACGCGTCCGGTGGCGCGATGGGCGGCAGGCACTCGCTCAGGTCGCGGTCCGGGTCGGTCGCGCGCAGCAGCTCGGGCGACCAGGTGCGGGTGCGCACATCCAGCCAGCCGGTGCCCGAGGCATCGCCGTATTCGCAGAACCGCTGCCCGGTCAGCACGAAGTTGAGGTAGTCGTGCGGCAACAGGATGCTGGCCAGGCGTGCGTACGCGTCCGGCCGATGCGTCTTCGTCCACGGCAGTTTGGAGGCAGTGTAACCGGTCAGGATCGGGTTGCCGGCCAGTGCAATGGTCTGCGCCGTGCCGCCTGCCGCGTCCATGATCTGGGTGCATTCGGCCGAGGTGCTGGTGTCGCACCACAGCTTGGCCGGAGCCAGCACCTCCCCTGCTGCATCGAGCGGCACGAAGCCGTGCTGCTGGCCCGACACCGCCACTGCGGCGATGCGCGCGCGTACCGACGGCGTAATGGCAGCGAAGCAGGTGTGCAGCGCCGCCACCCAATCGGCCGGGCGTTGTTCGCGGCTGCCATCGGCGGCGCTGTCCAGTTCGAGCGGCGCGCTGGCGCTGGCCACCACGCTGCGCTTGGCCGGGTCGTAGACCAGCACTTTCAGGCTCTGCGTACCTGCATCGATTCCTGCAACCAGATCCATCCCATGCACCCCGTAGATTCTAGAAAGGTAGCGCTACCAATTTCGTTCGGCAAAGCGTGGCCCCGCTAGGCGGTGGCCAGGCTCCGCGGCCAGACCTCGGCCGGTGCCTTGCAGTAGCGTTCAATGAAGTCCGCCTGCGAGGGCATCGTCGACACCGCTTGCTGCACCGGCTGTTGGATCCGCGCCAGCAGCGTGCGCAGGTCGGCATCGCTGATCGCGCGCGCCAGCGGGTGCGGCGGCCCCGGCTGGATGCCCTGCCCCATCAGCACGCTGGTCCAGGAGTCCACGCGGAACAGTTCGCCGGGGTCCTGCCACGCGTGGGCGCGTTCGCGCCAGGCGCGCAGGCGGACGGCCAGCGATTCGGGCAGCTCCATCTCGCGGCAGGCCTTCCACATCGGCTCGTCGCGCTGGGTGGCGTGGTAATGCAGGATGATGAAGTCACGCACGTGCTCCATTTCCTGGCGGCTCACGTCGTTGTACAGCGCGGTCAGCGTCGGCGTGATGCCATCGAACGGGAACAGCTGGATCAGCCGCACCACCGCGCTGATGGTGAGGTGG
Source organism: Stenotrophomonas sp. FBCC-B152 (assembly GCF_059134105.1). Lineage (NCBI taxonomy): Bacteria > Pseudomonadati > Pseudomonadota > Gammaproteobacteria > Lysobacterales > Lysobacteraceae > Stenotrophomonas > Stenotrophomonas sp. FBCC-B152. The sequence goes on from NZ_CP101442.1 coordinate 1,902,729, forward strand.
ATGCTGGTGGATTCCAGCGGCTCGATGAAGCCGCTGGCCAGGCCGAGCGCCACCACGTTCTTGTTCCAGGCCTTCAAGCGGCGCCCGCTGCGGAACGGCACCAGCCACGGATCGCGCAGCGGTTGGCCTTCCACATCACGCAACAGCTTGGCCTGCGCCTCGTCATCGGACATATGGCGGCTGGAGAACACCAGGCCACAACCGACCCGGTGCTGCAGCGCGATGTGCCAGCGCCAGCCGGCCTCGTGCGCGATGGCGCGGGTGTACGGCACCGGCGGCTTCACCGACTCGGTCTGCACGGCCACGGCGCGGTCGCTGGGCAACCACTGGTTCCAGTCTTCGTAGCCGCTGTGCAGGGTCTGCTCGGTCAACAGGCCGCGGAAGCCGGTGCAGTCGATGAACAGGTCGCCCTCGATCACCTGCCCGTCTTCCAGCACCAGCGCTGAAACAGAACCGTCGTGGGCGTGCTGACGCACTTCGCGGATCTTGCCCTCCACCCGGCGCAGGCCCTGCGCCTCGGCGCGGCGGCGCAGGAACTTGGCGTACAGCCCGGCGTCGAAATGATAGGCGTAGTTGACCTGGGGCTGGGTCTGCAGCGAGAACTGGTCACCGCGCGAGGCCACGCTTTCCAGACAGAAGTCGCCCAGGTCCGAGGGCATGCCACGGCGCAGGCTGTCCAGCCAGAAATGATGGAACGGGGTGGCCCAGGTGCCCTGCCCGATGGTGCCGAAGGGATGGATGAAGCGCTCGCCGGGGCGGCGCCAGTTCTCGAACGAGATCGAGAGCTTGAAGGTGCCGGCCACGGCCTGCAGGAACTCCTGCTCATCGATCTGCAGGAAGCGGTGGAAGGTACGGATCGGCGGTACGGTGGATTCGCCCACGCCCACGGTGCCGATCAGCTCGGACTCCACCAGGGTGATGTCCAGCTGCTCGCGGAACTGGTGGGACAGCGCACAACCGGCCAGCCAGCCTGCCGTTCCGCCGCCGGCGATGACCACCTTGCGGATCCGCCCTTCTGTCGTGTTCGCAGCGTTCAAAGCGATGCCCCCATCAACGGTTGAGTCGACCGAGCAGCTGCGCGCGCGTGCGGCGCGCCTGCGTCTCGTCGAACGGTGCCAGCTCACCCCGGGCGGCATCGGGCAGGTGCTGCCCTGCGCGCTCACCGGGACCGAATACGTAGTACTCGAAGATCTTCGCCCAGGCCTGTTTCTCGCGCGGCGGCAGGTCGCGCAGCGCCCACATCGCGTGCTGCAGCGCCGGCAGCGGCGAGGACAGGAAGCTGGGCACACTGCGCCACCAGTAGTTCACCAGCACGTTGAACGGCTCGAGGCTGCGCACGTGGTGCCACCACATGCTGGGAATGAAGATGGCATCGCCCGGTTCCAGCACGGCGGTCTGCGCGCTGGCGAGCGCGTCACGGAACCTGGGATGGCGGTCGAAGTCCGGGCGGTCGAAATCCACCACGCTCACCACCTGTCCACCCGGGGTGGGTTCCAGCGGGCCGGGATAGAGGTTGTCGATCTGCTCCGGCGGAAACAGGGTGAACCGGCGGCGGCCCACGGCGGAGCAGGCCAGGTTGTCCGGGGTGTCGTAATGGCACGAAGCGGTGACCCGGTTGCCGATCCAGATGCTGGCCGAGGCATCGATGCCCTGCCCGGCCAGGCCGGCATCGTTGGCCTGCGCAAACCCGGGCAGCGCACGCTCGATCAGCAGCGACGCCACGTAATAGGTGGCTGGCTTCGGCGCATCGAAGGTGTCGGCGATCTCGTCCAGCACCTGCGTCAGCAGTCCGCGCCGGACCTCGAAGTTCAACTGGGTGAAATCGTCGTTGTAGAACGGGCGGCCTTCGATCTCGGGGCCGCCGTAGGAGTACTGCACCGGCAGGCCGGCATCGAAGCCGCGCAGGTACGCCAGCGCCTCCTGGGTGGAACGCAGCCCGGCCTTTACCAGCGCCCAGTCGCGCGCGATGCCACGCAGTACCACCGGCTCGCCGGCGGCAACCAATGCCTCCAGCGGCAGCGCATCGGGCTGCAGGCCTTCGAGGGTGCGCATGGCAATGCCCTCCCCCATCGTTCAGTTCCTGCCCGTCGCGACGGCGGCATCCTGCATGCGCAGGCGACGCTGCTTTTCGGCGATCAACCGCCGCATGTTGTGCAGCGAGGCCAGCATCAGGTACGCGCCTTCCAGGTAGCCGGCGCGGTTGAGTTCGGCCAGCGCGGCACCGTCCAGCTGGACCAGGCGGTCGCGGTCGATCGCGTGCAGGCCGTTCACGCCCACCCGGTTCTGCGGGTCGATCTGCACGTCGAGGGTGATCGGTTGGATCAGGCCTTTGGTGTCGAGCATGGCGAACATCTCGGCGCCAAAGGCATGGCCATCGTGGATGCCGCGCAGCACGTTGGCGATATGGTCCAGGTAGGGGGTATTGCCCCCCTGTGGCAGGAACACCGGCTCACCGGCGCTGTTGCTTACGCGCGGGTGGTCCAGGTCCACGTGCAGCACCGCCTCCTGGGTAAGCTCACCGTCGATGCGGCTTTCCTGGAACCCGATCAGGAACGGCCCCTTGGCCGCCGCCCCCGGCAGGTAGGAAGCATTCCAACGGCCGTCGTCCAGGTACAGGTTTTCGTGCTGCTCGAAACCCAGCAGGACCACCGATTGCCACTCCCCGGTGGCGGCGTCTTTGCGCAGGAAAATCGGGTATTCGCGCTGCAGCTCGGCGTACTCGCTCGGGTAGGCGGGTACCATGCCGACCGCGTCGCCAAATTCGGGCCCGAAACCGGTTGCTACACGCAGCTCCCGGTGGGCGATGTTGTTGAGCATTTCGTAACGCGGCATGTGTAGTCCAATCCCTGCAGGAGCCTGCACGGGTGCCGCTGCCGGAACAGCGGCACCCGTGGCCTGTTCAGAACCTGTAACGAACGCCAAGCATGTAACGCGGATCCTGGTCAGCCAGCTTCACCATCATCTGCGAGGTGCGCGAACGCCAACGCACGTCCTCGCCGGTGAGGTTGATGGCCTCGAGGCTGAACGACCAGTTGTCATTGAGCGTGTAACCCACGCTGAGATCCCACTGGTCATACTCTTCCACATAGTACGGGTTTCGGCTGGCACCCTGGTTGGCCAGGATCAGGTACTGGTCGCGCCAGTTCCAGGCCAGGCGGACCGACCAGCCGTACTTTTCGTACATCAGCATGGCGTTGGCGGTGTCGCTGAGGCCGGTGAGCGAGAACTGGTCGACGTTCGGGTCGCCTGCGTCGTTGAAGCCCACGTCGCCGTTGACGATGGTGTAGTTGGCCAGCACGCCGAAGCCGGTGTCACCGAAGAAGTACTGCCCGCCCAGTTCCCAGCCATGCAGCTTGGACTGGTTCTGGTTGATGGGACGGTTGACGTTGAACTGGTACAGCGGGTCGGCCGCCGTGCCATACAGGTCATACGCCGCCTCGGTGGCCAGCACCTGGGCGTCGGTGCCGTTGTAGGCGCCCAGCCCGGCCGGGTTGTTGCGCAGCAGCGCCAGTGCGGTGAACAGCGAGGTGTCATTGGCCGAGCAGGCCGCTGCGTTGGCCGCGCCCACCTGGGCGATACAGGCCCCACTGGTCAGGAAGCCCAGCGCGGTCTGTGCGTCCGGCCCGGAGGTCGGGTCGCGCAGGCCATACAGGTTTTCCTGCACGATGGTGTTGCCGACGAAGTTGTCGACCTGCTTGTTCCAGTAGGTCACCGACACGTAGCTGGCATCAGCGAAGTACCACTCCAGTGCCAGGTCCAGGTTGTCCGATTCCAGCGGCTTCAGCTGCGGGTTCTGTGCCGTGCCGCTGGCCCGCGAGGACGGATCGATCAGCACCGAACCGAACGGCTGCTGTGCGGTCGGGCCGGCATACAGGTTGCCGATCGGCGCACGCGCGATGCTCTTGCCGAACGAGATGCGCCCCTTCAGGTCGTCCAACAGGTCGATGCTGAAGTCCAGGTTGGGCAGGATGTAGCTGTAGCTGGTCTTCTCGGTGAAGGGTTGCTTGTCATCGGACAACAGCACGCGGAAGTCGTTGTTGGCCTGCCATTGGATGGATTCGGGGATGGCGATGATGGAGGTCGACACCACGTCGGTGGTTTCGTAGCGCACGCCCAGTCGGGTATTGGTGCGGTGGCCGCCCAGGTCGCCGTCCAGCTCGATCTGCATGTACGCCGAGTTCGTCTTCTCTTCCACCCGGTTGTCGGCGGCATTCTGCGGACTGACGCCGAGGTTGGCGCCGTAGTACTGCCCCGCCCACTGCGCCAGCCGACCCGCGTCGCCACGCCACGCGCTGAAGCTGTTGACGTTGAAGTCGTCGAACATGCCGACGATGTTCACCGGCTGCAGCAGGTCCATCAGGCCGTTGGCCACGTCGCCGTTGACATTGGCCACGCCCCAGTCGCCCAGGGTGTTGTAGTTTTCCGCGGCCTGGATGCGGTGGGTGGTCTGCTTGCTGGAATCCACGCCGAACTGGAAGCGGCCCGCATCGAAGGCCCACTCACCGTCGACGCGCCCCTGCTTGATCTCGCTGATCTGGGTCTGCGAGTTGATGCGAAGCACCTGCGTGCCGATCTCGCCCGGCACGAACCCGCCATTGACCACGCCATTGGTCTTGGCGATGGCATCGGCAGCGGTCGGGTACCAGACCTGGGTGCCTACCGGCAGGCCGTTGTTCCAGACCATCTCCTGCACGTAGGTGCCGCCGCACTGCGGCCCGGTGGTGCAGTTGTTGGTACCGGCGATACTGGAGAAGATGGAGCCACCGCCGGTGAGCGGATCGTTCGGGCGGCTCTCGTTCTTGGAGTCGTGGCCGTCGAAGCTCAGCTTGAAGCGGTCGGTGACGTTCCAGGTGGCATTGAAGCCCAGCGAACCCAGCTTGTACTTCTGCATGCTGCGCTGCTGTTCGAGCCCGAAGTCCTTGGTGCCGGAGATTTCGCGGATGTAGATGGGCGTGGCCACCGCGCCGCTGGTGTCGAACACCACATCGGTGTAGTTGCTGTTCTGCAGCCACATGCCCTGCTCGCCACGATTCTCTTCGATCTCGTTGGTCGAGTAGGTGTAATCCAGGGTCAGGGTCACTGCATCGGTCGGTGCGAACTGCAGCACCGCCTGGCCATTGATGCGCTCGCGTTCGAAGTCGGCGAAGGCATAACGCAGGTCGTTCGGGCGCCCGTACAGCGCGCCGATCGCCGGCGCATTGGTCACCGTCGGGTTGCCGGGCATGGTGCCGGTCCACGGCTGGATGTTCCAGTAGTTGTTGGTGGCCTGCACCGAGCCACCCTTGCGCTTCTGGTAGCTCGCGCTGACACCCACGCCCCAGGTCTTGTCGGGGTTGGTGTAGCTGAAGATGCCGGAAAGCTCGGGGGTGATGTCGTTGTCGAACGGCTGGCTCTGGTCGGAGACGATCTTGGCCCCGGCGCTGGCAACCGTGCCCTCATGGTCGAATGGACGCCCGGTGAGGATGTTGATGGTGGCGCCGATACCGCCGCTGGGCACGTTGGCCTGGCTGGTCTTGAAGACCTCGATGCCATTGACCGCTTCGGCCGCCAGCTGTGCGAAGTTGAACGCGCGGGTACCGCCGTCCACACCGCCGATGGCGACCTGCCCCGCCGCGCCGAATGCATCGGCACCGGGCATCTGGCGGCCGTTGAGGGTCACCATGTTGAACTGCGGGCCGAAGCCACGCGCGGTGACCTGCGCGCCTTCACCATCACGACGCTCGATGGAGATACCGGTGATGCGCTGCAGGGATTCGGCCAGGTTGGTATCGGGGAACTTGCCGATATCCTCGGCACTGATCGCATCCACGACGCCAGCCGAGTCGCGCTTGATGTCCATCGCCTGGCTGAGGCTGTTGCGGATACCCGTTACCTGCACCGTATCCAGCTGCGTCGGGGTGGCCTGGGATTGCTGCTGGGCAGCAGGGGCCGGCGTTGCGGCGTCCTGTGCGAATGCAGGATTGATGACCAGGACGCCACCTACGAAGGTGAACATGGCCCGGGATGTAAGTTTCGCCAGCTTCCGGCTCATGCGTGAGCCCTCAGGTCTGGGGTACGACGGAAAGCACAAGCGCTCATGACTCTCCCCTCTGACATACGATCGAATGGATGTACCGCCCCTCCAAGGGGCACGCACGGGCGATGCCCGTCTTCCACACCGAACATCGCAGTGCGTTTTCTGCACTGCGATTCAAACTCGCTTTCAGGCTTGCCAGAACACGCGTTTGGTATATGGGGGGTGCCCGCTGAGCCTTACCTTGGCTGAGTGGTAGCGCTACCATCGCGTCAGGGCGCAGACTAATCACCCGGTCACACGGTTGTCATCATGCAGCGCAGCAAAGGAAACGCTTCCTTGAAAAACAGCCCGAAAGTGGTGCGTCGCAAAGGCAGTGCAGTCACCATCGATGAGGTCGCCGCGCATGCCGGCGTATCGGCCATGACGGTTTCGCGCGTAATCAATGGCCATTCCAGCGTGCGCGAGGAAAACCGCGAACGGGTCATGCGCAGCGTGCTGGAACTGGATTACCGGCCCAACCTGGCGGCAAGCGCCCTGGCCGCAGCGCAGCACACCTGCATCGCGCTGATCTACACCAACCCCAGCTCCAGCTACCTGCGTGAGCTGCTGGTGGGCGCGCTGCGCGGGTCTACCCGGTCTGCGGCGCAATTGGCGATCTCTACGTGGGATGGGCTGAGCGCCAATGCACGGCGGGAGGCGGCACGGCAACTGTGCGACAGCGTGGCCGGGGTGATTCTTCCGCCGCCCCTGTGCGAATCGAAGGCGATCGTCGACATATTCGTCAATGCCGGGGTTCCGGTCGTCTCCATTGCATCCAGCCAGTTCAGCGACCGGGTGTCGTGCGTGCGTATCGACGACCGCCACGCCAGCCAGCAAATGGTCGCGCATCTGATCGCCCACGGGCATACGCGCATCGGCTACATCACCGGTGATCCGAACCAGACCGCCAGCGCGCAACGCTGGCAGGGGTATCGGGATGCATTGGCAGACGCCGGCATCGAGTACGACGAGGCGCTGGTGCAGCCTGGGCTCTTTACGTATCGATCCGGACTGGAGGCTGCCGAGCATCTGCTTGCCCTGCCCCAGCCGCCGAGTGCGATCTTCGCCAGCAACGACGACATGGCATCCGCCGTGGTATCGGTGGCACATCGGCGCGGGCTGGACGTGCCGGGCGATCTTTCGGTGGTGGGCTTCGACGATACCTCAGCGTCGACGATGGTGTGGCCGGAACTGACCACCATCCATCAGCCGGTGGCGGACATGGCCGACACCGCCATCGACATCCTGCTGCGTGAGATCCGGCGCGCGCCCGCTTCGGCGCGCGCTACCGTGAATCATGTGCTTGCGCATCAGCTGATCACCCGCGATTCCGTATCAGGGCCGGTGCAGGTGGCCTAGCCTCACGCCCTACTTCGCGGCGGCTGGGCGGATGCGCTGGCCCTTTACCGGCTCACCCAGCGCGACCGGCTTGTCATCGGCCAGGTAGTTGGAGAACTGCGCGGGCAATGCGGTGGCCTTGCCGAACTCGGGTCCGGCCTGCAGCTGGTAATGCAGGTGGGCTTCGGACGAGTTTCCGCTGTTGCCGCAGTCGGCCAGCTGCATGCCGGTGCGCACCACCTGCCCTTTCGTGACCCGCACACTGCCCTGGCGTAGATGGGCAAGCACCGAGTATTCGTCGTTGCCGTGATCGAGGATGACGCGGTTGCCGGTGGGCTGGCCGGGGTTCATCTCACCGGGCACGTTGTCGGCCACGCCTTCAACCACCTCCACCACCGTACCGTCTGCGGGAGCGAGGATGGGCTTGCCGAAGCAGAAGTAATCTTCGTTGTGCTGGCCTTCGCCACGATGCGAGCTGCCATCGTGCATCACCAGAAGATCCATCGCGAAACGCTGGCTCGCATGCGCGGCGTGGTAGTTCTGTTCGACGCTGCGCCCGCCCCAGAACACGTATAACTCGTTGGAGAACGGCAGCTGCAGCAGCGTGCGGTTTTTGTAGTCAAGACGCTCGCTGGCCGCGGGCGGCGATGGACCAACCTGGTGTGGACGGATGTTGAAGCCTGCCACCTTGCCCTGGGCGTCGAATGCCCAGGTGATCTGGATGATGGCTGGATTCTTCGCGAATCGTACCTGGCGCACGTAGATGTCATACCCGCCATCGGTGCTGACCGTTTCGCTGACTACGTCGGTTTCCTCGCCACCTGCGGCGAGCACCTGTTCTTTCAGCGCCGTCAGGCTCTGTTTCGATTGCAATGCGGCCTGCATCTGCGGTGTCATCCGCTCCCACAGCGCATCAACGTGACCCTGGTAGAACTGCGAGGTCATGTTGGCGCCTTCCTGGCGTGTGTCCTGGGTAGCGGCAAGGCCGCTGGATGCCATCAGCGATAGAACCAGCGTTGCCGTCAATTTCGCGAACAGTGTCATGTCAGGAGTCCGTGCTGTGCGGATCGGGAATGCCTGCGACGACAGCCGCAAGCTGCGTGCGGTACTCGGCCAGCCCTTTACGACCTGCCGGCGTCAGCTGCAGGGTGGTCAACGGGCGTTTGCCTCGGAACGATTTATCGATGGCGACCAGCCCGGCCGCTTCGAGCTTGCTCAGGTGGCTGGACAGGTTGCCCTTGCTCAGCCCGCTGAGATGTTCGACGAAACCGAATTCGGCGGATTCAGCGCCTGCGAGAATCGACAGGATCAACAGGCGCGCCGGTTCGTGGATCAGGCGATCCAGCTGCAGCAGGCTGCGGGGGTCGGGAAGCTGGGTCATGGCAGCGGCTTCCGCGCGGCCACGAACGCGCGCATTTCCGTTTGCAGGCGCAGGAACCGCTGGTGGTCGCGCCACCCCACCACCACCAATGCAATGGCCGCCAGCGGAAACATCACGGTGCTGGGGCCTAACGCATAGGTCTGGCCGGTGAATGCCACCGCGGCCTGGCACAGCAGGAACACCCCCACGATGAACTCCAGCGGCGTGCGCAGCCAGCGCCAGACAATGAGCGGCAGCAGCGCTACCACCATAAGGTACCCAATCGCACGCAGGTCCCACGACAGGTTGCCCATCGGCTGCAACCGGGTCACCACGAACGCCACGATTGCTGCGCTGATGACCGCAGTAAATGCGATGAAAAACCGCTGGAAGTTGCGCTCCGTCGGCGTGACCTGCTCCTCGACCTTGCCGAATCGCTGGTAGTAACGGTGCACCATCCACTGCTTGCCCGCGAGCCATAACACGGGCACGGCGATGAGCACCCCCCGCAGCTCAATGGTGGCGGGCAAGAGGACGCCGGCAAGGAAGGAGGCCAGGCAGGCAATGCCGCCGGCGATCGCGGACATGCCGCCCGCGCTTCGCGAGTACCGTGAGTACTCGCGGGTCATTTCCTGGAAACGGCTGTAGGGATCGGTCGCAGCTGGCAATTGCATGACGCACTCCAAGGGATGGCCCTGGAGTGAGTTTGCAGTGCAAACCGGTTTGCGTCAACCGTCGGGCTGGATCCTACTTGGAGGCGCCTTTACCGCCACCCTCGTCGTGCTGAGCCGTTGCCCGGCTCTGCGCAAAGTCCGGGAACGTCTCAGCCAAGGACTGCTGGTCCGGCAGGATGTAGAACAGTCCGCCTTTCTGGAAGGTGGGCTGGATGATCCTGGTGTAGAAATCCGGATTGACGTTGATGCAGCCGTGCGTGACGCGGTTGTCGTCCGGCGATGGGGACGCCAGGCGTTCGACGCGTCGTTCGGCCGGAACGCCGGTCGCCGTGGGATGGATGGAAATGGCGCTGTCGTAGTCCACCCAGAGCACGCGCCCGGCGTCGAGCGAGTCGCCATAACCGCCGATGAAGCGACCAGCAGGGGTGGTGCGGTCGCGGCCTGGAATTTCCTTGAGCGCAAGACCCGCAATGCCCGGCGCCACATGATCGCCGACAGCGGAGCCGAACAGCCCCGGCGCTGCGCCGAGCAGCTTGCCATTGCCGTCGAACACGAAAATCTGCGCTGCGGCTTTGTCCATCACCGCGAACGGATAACCTTCTGCGTCCCTGCTCGCCTTCACCCACCCGGCAATCTGAACCACCGTGTCGGACACCGGCTGATCCGGCGGCAATTGATCGTTGGAGGAAGACGGCTGTTCAGCGGGCTGCTGCTCGGCCGGGTCCTGTGCACGGGCCAAGGCGGGGCCGGCGAACGCCAGCGTCAGCGCCAGTGCGCCACACGTGGCACGGATAGCGGGATGCATGTACATGGTTGGGGGTAATTCCTTGGAGCAACGACAGGGTAAAGCAAAGAAACCGGTGGCCAGTCAAGGCCACCGGGTCCCGGGTTCCAAACGTTCGTTACAACATGCGCTGAAAACGATCAGCCGCGCGGCTGACGCTTCGGCGGGACAGATTCAAGACGCTGCACGCGGCTTTCGATCTGATCCAGGCGCTGGTTAGCCTGCTGGGCCGACTGGTTGGCCGACTCGGCACTCTGCGCGGCGCTGTTCACCTTGGTATCAAGGGAATCGAGTCGCGAGTTGATCGTTGCAAACTCATCCTTATACGTGGCGCAGCCGCCAAGGCCCAGCGCGGCGACGAGCGCCACGCCCAGCGTACGCGTCAACACCACACTCTTCTTGTTCATGATCATTCCAGCACTCCTTCTTGGGTCTTGGGTAAATAGCGCCCCCTCTGCCGGATCAATCATTGCGCTGAACTACGTACATGGATTGTGAAGAAGCTGAATGTCTGAAACAGGTAGCTGAATGCGGGTGCGGTCTTTGCGGTCAGCCCTGCCGGGACTGAGCTGAAAGTGCATCGCACGCCGGTGTTTTCTGTGGATTGATGCTCTTCATCGCCTGGTGGACCTGGCGCTGCGCCCTGCACATGGATATCTGGACCTGCTCGGGTGTCACACGCGTGATGGTGTAGCGCACGCTTGAATTGTCGAAATCGGGGGTGGGTGCAAGCACGTAGTAGCCCCCTTCCTCGAAATCCATCACCTGCTCACTCAGGGAGTAACGCATGCCGTTGAAGTACGCGAGAAACAGCGTATTCCGCCCTGCGGGCACCTGGATTTCGTAGCCCATTCCATTGGGGCCGCGCACACCCTTTCCATTGACCTTGGATATGATCGCCCCAGGCTCACCCATGTGGTTGATTGCACTCACCACATGCGCGACAGGCACACCGGGTGGCGCAACCCGGACCATCGAATAGTCGATCTTGCATGAGGCCAGCAGGCACAGCAGCAGCGAGGTCAGTGCGCGAACGAACGACTTCATGACCATCTCTCTTCCTTGATGAGTGCCGATCCCCACCGGCCCAATGTGTGGAGCATATCGGCAAGACGCCGTGATACCAACCGGGCATACTCCGAAGCCCTGCCCCGGGTACCCAGGCCCACATGCCAGCGTCCTACCTGCTGTTCTTCTTCGCCGGCCTGGGCACCTTCAATGGCGTGGCGCTGTCCGTCTATCTGCTCTGGCGGCAACCCGTCAAGCCGGCCCAACGCTGGCTGGCGGCGCTGGTGCTGATGTTGAGCCTGCGCACCGGAAAGTCTGTGCTGTTTTATTTCTGGCCCGACATCACGAAGCTGGTGCTGCAGGTCGGGCTGACCGCCTGCTTCTTCATTGGTGTGTGTCTGATCGGTTTCGTGCGTGCGTGGCTGGATCCCGATGGCCGGCAGACCCGGCGCGACCCGGCCATTGCGTTGGGGTTGCTCGTGCTCTCCATCGGCCTTGGCGTTGCCTATCCCTATACCGAGCATGTGCGCCTGTGGGCAGGGCCGGTGTGGTTCTCGATCCAGGCGGTTTGGCTGGCTTGCATCCTGGCGTCGTCGGCGCTGTACCTGCGCGCGCCGCGCCCTACCCCCTCCACTCGGGCGGCCAACACACTGACCCGCGCCCATGTCGCGATGGTGATCACAGGTGTGGCGCTGATCTGGCTGGCTTACGCCACTGCGGGGCTGACCTCGTACATCGTGGGTGCGTTGTCCTTCTCGCTGGTGCTGTACCTGAGCATCGCCGTGTTGCTCGCCCGGCGTACGGCCCCTCCCGTCGCCGATCCCTACCGGGATCGCAGGATCTCCCCGGCGGATGCCGAGGCGGCGCTGCAGGCGCTGGAGGCGTTGATGGTCAACGAAGGCGCGTACAAGGACCCCCAGCTGACGCTGGCCAGGTTGGCCAGGCGCCTCAACATGCCGCAGGCGCGGTTGTCGCAGCTGCTCAACGACAACCTCAAGACCGCCTTCAAGCCGTACCTGGCGCGCATCCGGGTGGAGGCCGCCAAGCAGCTGCTGCGCGAACAGGCCGGGGCCTCGATGGACGATGTGGCGGAGGCCTCCGGCTTCCTGTCCACCTCCAGCTTCCACAGGACCTTCAGCAAGCTGGAAGGAACAACGCCGGCAGCGTGGAGGAAGGCCCAGTTCCGGGTAGAAGCCGTCTCCTGAAACGCGTTCGGCAACTCACCGAACATGCATTACGAGACTGATTCATAAGGGAATCCACCAGACTTCGGGACACCAACCAACGGAGTCTCGTACATGTCAGCAGCACCTTCCCGACCTGCAGTTGCCTGCGGGGCTGCCCTCCCAACGCGCCTTGTCAGGTGGTTCCTGGTCGCCTGCGTCGCCCTGCTGTGTGGCCAGATTGCCCATGCCGAGCCGGTCGCCGATCAGCGTGAGGTCGCGGCGGTCATCCAGGACTACCTGCACGGCAGTTCCTACAACCAGCCCTCCCAGCTTCGGCGCGCCTTCCACGCCGATGCGCGCCTGTACCTGAGCCAGGGCGAGGACGGCATGCGCGAGGTGGGCATCGCCCAGTACGCCGGCGGGTTCAGCAAGAACCCAGGGCAGTTCAATGGCCGTACCGGTCGCCTGCTGGGAGTCCAGGTCGAAGGCAACATCGCGACCGCCAAGGCGGAGATCCTGGTTGCAAAGGACCAGGCGCGTTACGTTGACCTGTTCCTGCTGAAGAAGCTGGAGGGCCGCTGGCTGATCATCAGCAAGACCGCCACCCGCGAAACGGCCCCCGCGCATGGGCGTCAGGTGCTGCTGGTGGTGTCCAACGTCGACACAATGCCCGGGACCCGGCTCAGCGCGGGCAACAGCTTCTCGGAGCTGATCCATGCCTATGCCGGCTTCCGTGACGCGGGTTACGGCGTGCAGTTCGTCAGCCCCGCAGGCGGTGCCGTGCCGCTGGCCTACATCGATACCCGCAACCCCGAGCACAAGACCAGGATGCATGACGCCGATTTCATGTGGGCGCTGGCCAACACGCGCCGGCCCGACGAGGTGAACCCGGCTGACTACGCCGCGCTGATGTACATCGGCGGCAGCGCGGCAATGTACGGTGTTGCGGAGAATGCCGGACTGCAGTCGCTGGCGGTACGCATCTACGAACAGCAGGGCGGCATCCTTTCGGCGGTGTGCCACGGCAGCGCGGGGCTGGTGAATCTGACGCTGTCAGATGGCTCGGCGCTGGTCGCTGGCAAGCGCGTCACCGGCTATCCAGATGCCTATGAGGACATGAGCGCGCCGTACTACAGGACCTTCCCGTTCTCGATCGAACAACGGCTGCGGCAAGGCGACGCCAAGTTCAGCCATGGCGCCCGGGGAACCTCCCACGTGGAGGCTGATGGTCGGCTCATTACCGGCATGAACTGGGAATCCACGCGTGGCGTGGTGGATGCCATCGTCCAACGGTTGGAGTCGTCCGGCGGCTCGGCATCGCCGTAATGCGAATGCGTCGTGATAGCATTGGCGGGTCGCATCATGTGCGGCCACGGAAGACCTGACGGCCAATGGATTGAAGTCTGATGAAACAACGCACCTACATCGAACTCGTGGCAGAACTCTTTGCGTTCATCAGCTTCTGCCTGGCGATGATGGCAACGGGAACCGCAGTGGTGGTCTTTTCACTCTGCACGATTGCACTGACAGGGTGGATCCCGTTCCAACGCGGTCCCAGCAACCGCTTCACGCATGCGGTGGCCATCGCACTGCCCATTGCCGCAGTGGTAAGAACGGCCGCCCACTTCCTTCCGAATCCATCGCTCTAGCGAATGGCGGGCAGCCCGCTCACAGCGCGGGCTGCTCTGCGTTGAGTACCTGCAGCGCCGGCCCGGTGGTTTCGGGGAGCACGTGCTTGTCAGTCACCAGCAACACCACGCCCGGCTGCAGGATCGGCTTGAGCGCGGCGCGGAAGCCGTCTGGCAGCAGCACCCGATGCTCATCCGCCGGGCTGAGCGCCGTACCCCCTGCTGCTTCCTCCCCCGGAATGCCCACCTCAACCCATGACGGCTCACCGGCAGCCACTTTGCTGTCGGCGACCATGTACGCGCGCGTTCCGGCCGGCGCGGCACCGTTACGGAAATCCACCCGCGAACGCCCGATCTCCTTGCCGTCACGGTAAGCGAACAGCCGGCGGTCGCTGGTGCTGAGCAGCAGCGACACCACGCCAGTGGGTGCAAGCTCCGGCTGCCAGCGGTACTGCTCCTGGGTGCCCAGCGGAACATCCAGCACTTCCTTGCCCGTGCCCGGATCCATCGGGCTGGCGACCAGTGGATGCACCAGCCCAGGATCCGACACGCCGTCTTTGGCGATCACCACCACCATGCCCATGTTGGTGGCGCCGAACAGCAGGCGCGCAAACTCGGTGGGCAGGTGCACACAACCGTGCGATTCGGGATAGCCGGGCAACCCACCCGCATGCAGCGCGATGCCATCCCAGGTGAGGCGCTCCTGGTACGGCATGGCGGCGTCGTTGTACTTGCTGGAGTGGTGGTCCTTGTCCTTCTGCAGGATGGTGAACACACCCGTGGGCGTTTCGTGACCGGGCTTGCCGGTGCTCACCGTGGATACGGCTTCCAGCAGGCCGTTGCGGTACACATAGGCGCGCTGCTCGGTGATGCTGACCACCACTGCCATCGGGCCCATCGCTTTGGAGTCTCCGCCCCACACCCACTGGCCCGGCTTGAGCGCGGCCGGTGAGGTGTCGGCGGGGCTGGAGGTAGGCGCTCCCCATGAAGGTACTGCGTGGGCCTGCCCGGATGATGTCATCAGCGCGATCAGGAGCAGGCCAAGCTTTGTCATGAGGTGCGTCCAGCGGTGGGCTCAACCCGATGGTAGCGCGATAACGGAACCTCCCAGTACCTGCCAGCCGGTCGCTGCTTTCACCCAGAGGCGGCAGTACCTGAAATGGCCAGAGAACGCGGCCCCGTCAAACGTACCTTCCAGCGCGGCCGTCACCGAGGTTACGGAGGCCTGGTCGCGCAGTGAAATCTCTACGGAGCGCCACTCCGCGCTGGTCAACTTCTGCCGCCCAGAGCGATGCAGCGCCAGGTCATCCTGTTTGCTGAAAATCTCGCCCGCAGGGCCGACGAAAATCAGGTCATCTGCGATCAGGGAATCAAGGGCCTCTACATCGCTGGTGAGCATCGCAACGCGCAGGGCTTCCTCGTGCTGCCGGATTTCAGTGTCCATGTGAACTCCATGAAAGTGGATGGCGTTACTGCTGCTCTGCTTCCGGTGCCAGCGTATGGATCACCCCGCCCTGTGCGTCCAGGAACTCGATGGCCCCGTAGCCTTCCGGGGTAACGGTCAGGCGGAGCCTGGCCCGGTCCTGCTTGTCGTTCAGCGCGATGGCCGGCGTGCCGTCGGCACCCACCACCATCTGGATCCGCGTGGGCGTCTGCACGCCGGGAATCAGGCGATTGCCCAGGCGGGGTTCGCGGATCAACGGCGGCGCCTGGTTGATCGAAAACCGTACCTCGCCATCCGGCGAGACGCGCCAGCCGATCGCATCCATGGCAGGGTGGTCCAGCGCGAGCACGGCCATGCCGCCCTCCACGTCCGCAGTACCGAAGCCACCGCGCTCACTGCCCTTGTCGTCGTACAGCACCATGCCCGCCACATTGAAGGCGCGCTTGTATTGGATGCCATCGATGATGGGCGCAGGCGTCTGGCCCGAAAGGGTCATGCGGATCACGCCCTTCTCGTCGACGATATCGATGCGGCGTGCGGTGATGCGCTCGCTGTCCGGCGCTTCCACGCTGGTCTGCGGCGATCGGCTGACGATGACCTTCTGCAGCTGCTCGACGGAGGGGCGCTTGGGGCTGTCCGGCTCCGCCGCGTGTGCGTGCAGGGCCAGGGACGATACGGCGAAGGCAATGATGATGCAGTCCAGCGTTTTCATAGGCTCCCTTCCGGCCACTGCAGCCACGTGCCCGGTTCCATGATCTGCAAAGGGACATCCCGCTCGCGTGCGGCCTGGCGAACCCTGCCAAGCGGATCGTCCACTTCGACATACTTGTCCATTCCGCGGATGCCGTAGTGAATCGGCACCAGCACCCGCGCGCCGAGGATAACCGCAGCGGCCACCGCCTGCTCGGGCGTGAGCACGCCCGGCTGCCCGCTGACCGGCTCGCGCCAGCCGAACCGCGCGCCATTGATGGGAAGGAACGCGGCATCGAACGGGCCGAACTGGCAGCCGATGCGCCACCAGTGGCCATGCCACTGGGTATCGCCGCCGTGGAAAATGCGCCGCCCGCCGGCCGAGACAACCCTCGAAACCTGCGTATCCCCGTAACCATCCGACGCAGGCACCGGCGTGGCGGTGAAGTCGCCCAGCAGCTGAGGCTCCCACAGTGCACTGGGGCGGGCACGTGCGCCCTGCGGCCACGGTGAGGGCTGCAGGCCTGCCGGATACGCCAACACGCCGCCGCTCCTCAGCGCGGCCGCTACTGCCGTCCCATCGAAGTGGTCCGAATGGGTGTGGGTGACCAGTACGTGGGTTTCGCCCACGGTGTCGTCCACCGGCACCAACCGGTCGGGAAGCGCCCTGCCCCACGCCTCCGGGCTGACCAGCGGATCGATCAACAGCGTGCTGTCGGGAAGATGCAGGCGGACTCCCGCCCATGCCAGCCGCTGGGCGCGCAGTGTTCGCGGTACTGCGGCAGCTGCCAGCACCCCGAAAGGAAGCAGCGTCGCCGCCGCCGTGCCCGCGCAGCCCACAAGGAAGCGCCTGCGGTGATTGAAGCCATTCATGCCGCCTGCTCCCTTGCCGCCAGAACAGCGTCCAGCGCGAAGATCGATTGGGTCTCGATCACATCGAGATTGTGGCCATGCCATGTCCGCTCGAAGGCGGTCGGCACCACGCCTGGGGCAATGCAGTCTTCCAGCCGGATGTTCGATATCAGCGGCGCCATTTCAACCGGCGTGGCGGTCAACCGGATGTCCACCACGATCTCCTGCATGCGGCGCAGGTAAAGCAGCGCGTTGTCGAGTACAGGCGCGTCGAACACGCCCATGTGGCCGCCTACCACCCTGCTCCGCCCGAACTGCTGGATACGGCCAATGGCCGCCCGCTGCAGCGCCGGGTCCGCGCGGGAGAGGTAGACGATGTTGCCCACGATGTTGTCACCCACGCAGACAAGATCGGCGGTGGGCACATCCACGCTGAAGTGGTCCATGGTCTTGCCGGGGTTGTGCAGGAAGCGCAGCTGGTGCCGGCCCCAGCGCAGCGCCATGTTGTCGAACACGATGTTCGGCTCCCGGTAGAGCGCCGGCACGGGCCGGTTCTGGGAAAGAAACGCCTGGCGGTGATGCCGGTGCGCCAAGGTAAGTGCATCGGGAAACAGCGACATGCCGGCAATGTGGTCGCTCATGAAATGGGTGGCAGCGATCAGATGGACCGTCTTCCCCATCTCTCCGCACAGGACTTCCTTCAGCCGGGCGGCATCGGCCCCGCTGCCCAGTGCGTCGACCAGCAGCACCCGGTCGCCATCCACAAAGGCGGTGGCAACCGATTCGACCTCATCGCCTACGAACATCACCACATCTGGAGCCAGTTCCTGGATTCGCATTACGGACACCCCGTTGGCAGGATGGGCATCGTGGCCAACCCGCCGGGGCGCGACAAACGAGTTGTTTTGCACGTCGCGTTAGAAAATCTAATGCGATACGATGCGGACGACCCCGCTCCCAAAGGCGCCCGTGAAAGCCCGCCCCTCCGCCCCGCTCAATGCCCTGCGTACGTTTGAAGCGGCGGCACGCCAACTGAGCTTCAACGCGGCGGCCAGTGAGTTGTTCGTCACCCCGGCGGCTGTCAGCCACCAGGTGAAGCATCTGGAGGAGCACCTTGGCGTAAACCTGTTCCACCGCAACCACCGCTCGGTGACGTTGACGCCGGAAGGCGCCGAACTGGCTGCAACAGTCGGCGAGCTGTTGGGGCAGCTGGACCTGGCGTTGGACCGTGCCCGTAACCGGGCGCCGGCCGTACTGCGGGTGACCACCATGGAATCGTTCGCGGCGAAGTGGCTGGTGCCACGCCTGCACCGGTTCCAGCAGGCATTTCCGGATGTGCGGGTGCGGATCGACACCAGCGACGAGCACGCGGACTTTCTGCGTGGAGGATTTGATGTGGGCATCCGCTATGGACCGGGTACCTATACCGGCGTGAGCGCCGAGCGGTTGATGGAAGCACGCGTGTTCCCGGTGTGTTCGCCCACCTTGCTGGGCGCCAACCCGCACGGATTGGAACACCCTGACGATCTGCGCCACTACACACTGCTGCACGATGAGGGCGCGACAGGCCGCCTGGGGGTTCCTGCGTGGTCGGATTGGTTGGCGGCAGCAGGTGCGACGAACGTGAACCCCGGTTCGGGGCCTGTCTTCGCCAGCATCTACCTTGCCCAGGAAGCCGCAGTTTCAGGCCACGGTGTTGCGTTGGGCCTCGCGCCCCTGGTGGACGACGACCTTCGGCAAGGCAGGCTGGTGAGGCCGCTTGGCGTGGGCCTGGAGAATGCTTATGCTTTCTGGCTGATCCGCCGTGACGTTTCCCAACAGCGCCCCGAGGTGGAGGCGTTCTGCCACTGGCTGCGGCAGGAGCAGCAGCTCTCCGGGGCCCCATGTTGAACCTGCGGTTGGCGCAGCGGTGGGAGCGGCTGGGGAACCGGGATGCGGAGCTGGGCGTGATGTTGCTGTTCGCCCTGTTGGCCGCCCTGTTCGTCTGGGGCGCCTACGCCGTTGCCTATCCGGAATACGGCTGTGTCCGGATGGGCAAAGGCAATAGCGGACCGCTGGAGTGCGACACGCAGCGGCTGTTCAACTACGGCGTTGTGCTGCTGTCGATCGGGGTTCTCAGTACCAGCCCCATTTTTTACATCCTCTGGGGCTGGATGAGGGACATGGCGCGACCGTTGACGCTGAAAGAGGACTAGCCCGCCGACACCCTGCAGGCAGGCACGACGGCTGGCGCCGGACTCATGTAAGTGACATTACCCGCGCAGACCTGGTAAGCGAAGGAAACGCTGGCAAGCCCAGCATCCGGTACGCGTGCCGTGTGCATGACCTCCCCCTTGGACGACAGCAGCCTGATGCGGGCCCCATCTGGACTGGCGGAGTTCCCGGGGGTCGTCAGCTCCAGGTTGAAGCCGCTGGAGAGTTGAAGGGACATGGCGCGACCGTTGACGCTGAAAGAGGACTAGCCCGCCGACACCCTGCAGGCAGGCACGACGGCTGGCGCCGGGCTCATGTAAGTGACATTACCCGCGCAGACCTGGTAAGCGAAGGAAACGCTGGCAAGCCCAGCATCCGGTACGCGTGCCGTGTGCATGACCTCCCCCTTGGACGACAGCAGCCTGATGCGGGCCCCATCTGGACTGGCGGAGTTCCCGGGGGTCGTCAGCTCCAGGTTGAAGCCGCTGGAGAGTTGAACGGTTGCGGCCTGCTGGGATGGCAGTTGCAGATCCAGTGCAACAGGCGGCAAGGCGTCCTGCTGCACTACGCCCGAGAACTGCACTGATGCGGGTGTGGCAGCTGATACGGAAAGAGATGCGCAGCAAAGCGAGAGAACAGCGGCTACAGCCTTCATCATTCACCTCCGATGTGTGGGATTACCATGTCCGGGCCTAGGCTGATACCAAGCGGCACAGATACTCAAATCAGCTCCAGCTTGTCCAGTAGAACACCGATTGCAGCGACGATAACAAGCGCAATGTACAGCCAGGGACGGGCGCCCTCTTCCACCGAATGCGGTTTGGCGGGTCGCAGCAAGCGCCACCACCCCACGCAGACAAAGACGAACGGAATGCCGAGAAGGCCAACCAAGATGGGGTCGAACGTCACTTGACCCATCGGGAGGCCCATCGCGACCAGGGTAAGCAGGCCCGCCATCAAAGATGTGATGACGACCAGAGCACCCCATGGCGAGCCACGGGAAACGCTTACGCCCTTCTCGAGAACGATTGCCATCCCCATGAGGAATGGCCAGGCAAAACTCATCGTCCAGAATGCCGCTGGCACTCGCGTTGGATCAAGTCCGAGCAATCGCAGGAGTATGAGGGCCACTAGAGTGACCAACCCCGTCCTGAAGAGGATGCTTTTGAAGGGTCTCATCTACCCGGCCGCACGTGGTGGGTTAGGTCAGCCATTGAGGCTGGCCAAGGCAAAGAAAAACGCCACGGCACCCGCACCGAGAATCCCATAGGTCACCCATAGGGGGCTGCCTTGGCCAAGTGCGAATGCAACATAGGCTTCTTTGACGTTGCGGCCAGATAGAAGGGAAACGACGGCGAGCGCAAGGAGCGGCAGCACCGATGCCAGTCCGAACCCCAAGAGCAACGGTCGCCAGTCTGTGTTGTCGAAGCCACCCATGGGGTAAAGCGCGATTCCGGAGCAGAGACCAATGAAGAACAGCACGTTGGCCGTCCAGATTGCCGGACGGTGTCGACGCAGCAGATATGCGCGTGACCAACCTTTGTAATGCGAAGGCAGTCTCCGGGCCCATCGGCTGGTCAACCAGGTCGCGATGATCCCGCCAATCACCCCGCTGATGGCGGGGCGAATCGAATCGAACTCCATTGCCTGCCCACTCCTTGGTCCTGACTTCCAGCATCATGCCAGAGAGGCGCACGCCTACCTACCCGTCATCTTCAATGCAGCTTCGGGCTGGTCGAGCGCGCCCTCGCCCTTCGGGAACTGGCTGTCACGGAAGTACTCCGGCCACAGGCCAATGCGGAACGGGTTGAACCACATCTGCTCGTCCGCCACCGGCTTCAGCGTGGACTCGACCATGCTTCGGCCGGCATAGCGCAGGAGCGGCAAATGACTAATGCATGGGACGCATATATGACCTTCACGGTGTCCTCGGCCCCCCAAATGCAAGGATGCAAGGCGCAACCTGCCTCCCACGGTACCCTATGCCCCACCTTCGTCGTCTTTTCGGCCGTTGGCTTCGCCTGCGGCGGCTTGTTCGTTGGCGCTGGCGTGAGCGGCAGGCCTCTGCCCCGGCCATTGAAGCCACCGAGGGCCCGCTGCGGGCCGCGCTGTACAGCGTTGAACAGATGGAGGTCTACGGCCGCGCGCTCGCGCGCCAGCATCGCGTGCGGATGCGACCCAGCCCGGAGCGCCTGCTCGAGCGCCTGCAGGCCAACGAACGTGTCCTTCAGGACGCCAACACCCTGCTCAGCAGTGTGGTGCGTGAACAGCGCCCGGTCACCCCGGCCGGTGAATGGCTGCTCGACAACTACTACCTGGTCGAAGAACAGATCCAGACCGCGCGGCGCCACCTCCCGCGTGGCTACAGCCGGCAGTTGCCGTCGCTTGCCACCGGCCCTTCGGCCGGGTTGCCACGCGTATATGAGCTTTCGATGCAGGCCATCGCGCACGGCGATGGACGCATCGACGGCGATACGCTGGGCCGCTTCATCGCCTCCTATCAGTCCCTCGCGCCGCTGAGCCTGGGCGAACTGTGGGCCGTTCCCATCATGCTGCGCCTGGCATTGCTGGAGAACCTGCGGCGCATGGCCGCACGGGTCATGCGCGATGGGGAAGATCGGCGCCTGGCCTCGGAATGGGCGGACAACCTGAATCTCGCGGCGTCCGATACGCCTACCGATGTGGTGCTGGTGGTGGCCGACATGGCGCGCTCCGAGCCGCCGTTGACCGGCGCATTCATCGCCGAGCTGACCCGTTCACTGCAGGGTCGCGGCGGCGCGTGGGCCATGCCCATCGCCTGGCTGGAACAATGGGCAGCGGCATCCGGGCAGCGTATCGAGGAACTGGTGGCCGCCGAGGGGCAGCAGCAGGCGTCCGACCAGGTGTCCATCAGCAACAGCATCGGCAGCCTGCGCTTCCTGTCCACCATGGATTGGCGCACCTTTGTTGAAGACATGAGCGTGGTCGAACAGCGGCTGCGCGAAGACCCCATGGCCGTCTACCCGCAGATGGATTTCGGCACCCGCGACGCCTATCGCCACGTGGTGGAGAAGATCGCCCGCGGCAGCCGCATCGCCGAGGAACGCGTTGCCACCATCGCGCTGGACCTGGCCCGGGCCGCCACACCGCCCGACGGCCCCCGCACGCACGTGGGCTACTGGCTGGTCGGCGAAGGCCTGCACACCACCGTTGACGCGGTGGCCGAAGCAGCACCGCGCCACCGCAAGGCGCGGCGACTGGCCCACCGCGTGCCGCTTGCGCTGTACCTGCTGCCGATTACCCTGTTGGCGGTGCTGGCCACCTGGGGCCTGCTGGCCACCGGCAGTGGCGAGGTTCCCACCTGGCTGGCTGCCCTGCTCGGGCTGCTGGTGTTCAGTGAGCTGGGCATCGTGCTGGTCAACTGGACCGCGACCGTGCTGGTCGCCCCCAAGCCGCTGCCCAAGCTGGATTTCAGCGAAGGTATTCCGGACGCCTGCGCCACCGTGGTGGCGGTACCGTCGATGCTGTCCAGCACCGACGGCATCGACGTCCTGGTCGAAGCGCTGGAAGTCCGCTTCCTGGCCAACCGCGATCCCCAGCTGCGCTTCGTGCTGCTGACGGATTTCCTCGACGCCCCAGAAGCGCAGTTGCCGACCGACGACGCCCTGCTTGCGCACGCCGTGCAGCGCATCGAGGGCTTGAACCAGCGCTACGCGTCCGAGCGCGGCGACCGCTTCTACCTGCTGCACCGCCCCAGGCAATGGAACCCCAGTGAAGGGGTGTGGATGGGGCACGAGCGCAAGCGCGGCAAGCTGGCCGCGCTCAATGCCCTGCTCCGCCATGGCGATGGAAGCGCGTTCATGCGCATCGTAGGTGACGCGGCGGTCCTGCTCGGCGTGCGCTATGTCATCACCCTGGATTCGGACACGCAGCTCCCGCGCGATGCGGCGCGTGCGTTCGTCGCCACCTTGGCCCACCCACTCAACCGGCCGCGCTTCGATCCCGCGCTGCAGCGCGTGGTGGAGGGCTACGGCATCCTGCAACCCAGCGTCGGCACCAGCCTGGGCCGCCGCCGTACCTCGCGCTTTGCGCGGATGTTCGGCAGCGAGCCCGGCATCGATCCGTATACCCGCATGGTCTCGGACGTCTACCAGGACCTGTTCGACGAAGGTTCGTTCGTGGGCAAGGGCATCTATGACGTGGAAGCCTTCGAGCATGCGCTGGAGGGCCGCCTGCCAGAGAACCGCATCCTCAGCCACGACCTGCTGGAAGGCTGCTATGCCCGCGCGGGCCTGGTCAGCGATGTGCGCCTGTACGAGGACTACCCCGAACGCTACGCCGCCGACGCCAAGCGTCGTGCGCGCTGGATCCGTGGCGATTGGCAGCTGTTGCCCTGGTTGTTGCCGTGGACCCCGCGCCCGGGTTCCGGCTGGGAACGCAACCGGCTCAGCCTGCTGTCGCGTGGCAAGCTGCTGGACAACCTGCGCCGCAGCCTGGTGCCCATCGCCGCGCTGGTCCTGCTGGTGGCGGGTTGGCTGTACGCCGACAACCCGGCTGCATGGACCGCATGGGTACTGGCGCTGTGGTTCGCACCGCCGCTGATCGGCATGCTTCGCGATGCCCTGAGCGTGCCGGACGACACGCCGCTGGAAGCGCATTACATCAAGGTCGGGCGCGGCACGCTGCAGTCGTTGCTGCGCGCCGCCACGCAGATTGCCTGCCTGCCCTACGAAGCACTGTTGGCCGGGGGCGCGGTACTGCGCACGCTCTGGCGCATGGCCATTACGCGCCGCCACCTGCTGCAGTGGAACCCCTCCAGCGAAGTCGAGCGCCGCCTGGGCGGCGACCGTGGCGCGGAATGGCGGGTGATGGCGCCGGGGTCGCTGCTGGCGCTCGCGCTGGTGGCGGTGGTGGCCGTGCTGCGCCCGCAGGCGCTGCCGCTCGCCCTGCCGTTCCTGTTGGCGTGGACGTTCGCGCCCGGGTTGATGGCGTGGCTGGGTCGGCCGCCGGCCGCGATCGTGGCCGAGCTTTCCGATACCCAGCGGGCGTTCCTTGGCCGGTTGGCGCGGCGCACCTGGTCGTTCTTCCAGGCCTGGGTGCGCGAGCAGGATCACTGGCTGCCGCCGGACAACATCCAGGAGCATCCGGCACTGGTGGTGGCGCGACGCACCTCGCCGACCAACATCGGGCTGTCCCTGCTGGCCAATCTGTCTGCATGGGACTTCGGCTATCTGCAGCAGGGCGCGGTCGCCGAACGCACCGCATTGGCGTTCGGCACGCTGGACCAGCTGCCGCGCCACCGCGGCCACTTCCTGAACTGGTACGACACCGAAACCCTGGCGCCGCTGCCGCCGCGCTATGTCTCCACCGTGGACAGCGGCAACCTCGCCGGCCACCTGCTTACGCTGCGCCAAGGGCTGCTCGCACTGGTGGACGCACCGGTGCTGGCGCCGCACACCTTCGATGGCCTGGCCGATACCCTCGGCGTGCTGGACGAGGAGCGGCAGCGCCTTCACCCCGGCGACGCGTCACTGGGCGAAGCGCTCAGCCACCTTCGCCAGCGGCTGGTGGCAACGCGGGCGGACCTCCCGCGCGGTGCCGCCGAAGCGCTCGCCCGCCTGCAGGAGCTGGCCGGCCTGGCCGACGCCGTGCTGGCGCAATGGCCGGCGCCGGCATCGCCTCAGGACGGTGACCTGCACTGGCCGGCCCTGTTCGCTGCCGAATGCCATGCCGCCTGTGCGGCGCTCGCCGGGATCCCGGTCGATGCCAGCGCGGACGCTGATGCACCCGTACCCACCCTGCGCCAGCTGGCCGACCTGCCCGGCACGGCCGGTGCGGACGCACGCACGCGCATCGCGCAGCTGGAGGACCTGGCGCACCGCGCCGGGCAGTTCTCGCTGATGGAATACGGGTTCCTGTTCTACCGCTCCCGCAAGCTGCTCTCCATCGGCTACAACGTCGACGACCACCGCCTCGACAACAGCTTCTACGACCTGCTGGCCTCCGAAGCGCGGTTGTGCGCCTTCGTGGCCATCGCCCAGGGCGAGCTCACGCAGGAGAGCTGGTTCGCGCTCGGCCGCCTGCTTACCGAGGTCAACGGCACGCCGACGCTGCTGTCGTGGAGTGGCTCGATGTTCGAGTACCTCATGCCGCAGCTGGTTATGCCGAGCTATCCGGACACCCTGCTCGACCAGACCGCGCGGCATGCGGTGGAAGCGCAGATCGTCTACGGCCGCAGCCTCAACCTGCCGTGGGGCGTGTCCGAGTCCGGCTACAACGCCGTCGATGCCCGCCTGAACTACCAGTACCGCGCGTTCGGCGTGCCGGGGTTGGGGCTGAAGCGCGGCCTGGGGCAGGATCGGGTCATCGCACCCTATGCCAGCATGATGGCGCTGATGGTGGCGCCGGAAGCGGCCTGCCAGAACCTTCAGGCGCTCGAAGGATTGGGCTTCGCCGGTCGCTTCGGCATGTACGAGGCGATCGACTACACCCCCGCGCGCGTCCCACCGGGGCACGACCACGTGCTGCTGCGTTCGTTCATGGCCCACCACCAGGGCATGGGCCTGCTGTCGCTGGACTACCTGCTTCGTGACCAGCCCATGCAGCGCCGCTTCGTGGCCGATGTCGAGTTCCAGGCCACCCTGTTGCTGCTGCAGGAGCGCATTCCGCGCGTCGGCGTGTTCCATCCGCATGAAGTCGAATCGCTGGGCGAGCACGCCGCCACCGCCCAGGACGAAACGTCCCTGCGCGTGCTGCGCAAGCCCGGCGGCCCGCGCCCGGAAGTGCAGCTGCTGTCCAACGGCCGCTACCACGGCATGCTTACCCATGCCGGCGGCGGCTACAGCCGCCACGGCGACCTCTCGCTCACCCGCTGGCGCGAGGACGGCACCACCGATGCCTGGGGCACGTTCTGCTACCTGCGCGACGTGGACAGCGGCGACTTCTGGTCGGCCGCCTACCAGCCCACCTGCGTGCCGATGGACAACTACGAGGCCATCTTCTCCGACGCCAAGGCCGAATTCCGCGGCGCGCTTCACGGTTGCGAGAGCCACCTGCAGGTGGCCATCTCCGCCGAGGACGACATCGAACTCCGGCGCCTGCGGCTGACCAACCGCAGCCGTCGCACGCGCACCGTGGAAATCACCACCTATGCCGAAGTGGTACTGGCACCGGCGGCCGCCGACGATGCGCACCCGGCCTTCAGCAACCTGTTCGTGCAGAGCGAGATCCTGGCCGCCAAGCAGGCCGTGCTGTGCACGCGCCGGCCGCGTTCGCACGACGAAGTGCCACCGTGGATGTTCCATCTGGTGGCGGTGCACGACGCCGACGTGGCGGCGATCTCCTACGAAACCGACCGGGCGCGCTTCCTGGGGCGTGGCAACACGCCGCGCACCCCGCAGGCATTGACCACCGTTACCGACCTCTCCGGCAGCGACGGTTCGGTGCTCGACCCGATCGTGGCCATCCGCGTGCGGGTGGTGCTGGAGCCCGAGCAGACCGTGCAGCTGGACATGGTGTATGGCATCGGCGCCGACCGCCCCGGTTGCGAGGCCCTGCTGGACAAGTATCGTGACCGCCGCCTGGCCGACCGCGTGTTCGACCTGGCCTGGACGCACAGCCAGGTGGTGCGCCGCCAGATCAACGCCACCCAGGCCGAGGCGCAGCTCTATGAGCGGCTGGCCAGCCACGTGCTGTATGCCGGTCCCTTGCTGCGTGCAGGGGCGAGCGTGCTGCAGCAGAACCAGCGTGGACAATCCGGGCTGTGGGGCCATGCCATCTCGGGCGACCTGCCCATCGTGCTGCTCAAGGTCACCGACGCGGAGAACGTGGAGCTGGTCCGGCAGCTGGTGCAGGCCCATGCCTACTGGCGCCAGAAGGGTCTCAACACCGACCTGGTGATCTGGAACGACAGCAAGGCCGGCTACCGGCAGGAGCTGCAGGACCAGATTCTGGGCATGGTGGCCGCCAGTTCGGAAACCGGCCTGCTCGACCGCCCCGGCGGCATTTTCGTGCGGCCGGTGCAGAACATGACCCACGAGGACCGCATCCTGCTGCAGGCGGTGGCACGTGCGGTGATCAGCGACGAAGACGGCACGCTGGTTGCGCAGGTGGGGCGCCAAGCTTCCCCCGCGAAACGGATTCCGGCCTTTGTTCCGCAGGCGGTTCAGGAAGAACTGGAACTCTCGATGGAGGAGACGCCGGGGCTGCCGGTCATCCCCGACCCGAGCGTTGAGCCCGGCCTGCCCCCGGCCCCCGCACATGACGAGGACGTGGACGATCCGTGGCCGTTCCTGCCCTACCGCGGCGCCGGCCAGTTCGACAACGGCACCGGCAGCTTCAGCGACGACGGCCGCGAATACGTGGTGGTCCTGCGCGAGGGTGCACCCACACCGGCGCCGTGGGCCAACGTAATCGCCAATGCGCGCCTGGGCACGGTGGTCAGCGAAAGTGCGCCGGGCTACACCTGGTTCGAGAATGCGCACGAGTTCCGCCTGACGCCCTGGTTGAATGACCCGGTGTCCGACACCGGTGGCGAGGCCTTCTATGTGCGCGACGAGGACACCGGCCGGGTCTGGTCGCCGATGCCGCTGCCGCGTCGTGGCACCGGGGCGTACCGTACGCGTCACGGATTCGGCTACACGGTGTACGAACACTTCGAGGACGGCATCGTCAGCGAGTTGTGGGTATTCGTCGACGTCGACGCACCGCTGAAGTACTCGGTCCTGCGGTTGCACAACCTGTCGGGTAAGCCAAGGCGGCTGTCGGCCATCGGGTACGTGGAATGGGTGATGGGTGACCTGCGCGCGAAGTCGCGCATGCACGTGGTCACCGAACGCGACCCGCAGACCGGCGCGCTGCTGGCGCGCAACACCTACAGCACCGATTTCGGCGGCCGCATGGCCTTCTTCGATACCGATGCCGAAGGCTGTGGCTGGACCTGCGACCGCCTGGAGTTCATTGGCCGCAACGGCGGCCTGCATGCACCCGCAGCCTTGCGCCGCGAACGTCTGGGCGGGCGCTCCGGCGCGGGCCTGGATCCCTGCGCGGCGCTGCAGGTGCCGCTGGAACTGGCGCCGGGCGAGCGCAGTGAAACCACGTTCCGCCTGGGCGCGGGCCGCGACCGCGACGAAACGCTTGCGTTGGTACGCGGACGGCAAGGCGCCCACGAGGCCAACGACGCGCTGGATGCCGTGCGCATCCACTGGCGCCACGTGCTGGCCAGCGTGCAGGTGCGCACCCCGGATCCGGCGCTGGACGCGCTGGCCAACGGCTGGCTGGTCTACCAGACGCTGGGCAGCCGCTATCTGGCACGCAGTGGCTACTACCAGTCCGGCGGTGCGTTCGGCTTCCGTGACCAGCTGCAGGACGTGCTCGCGCTCATTCACGCCCGCCCGGACCTGGCCCGCGAACACCTGCTGCTCTGCGCCGCGCACCAGTTCGCCGAAGGCGATGTGATGCACTGGTGGCACCCGCCACAGGGTCGCGGCGTGCGCACCCGCTGCTCGGACGACTATCTCTGGTTGCCCCAGGGCGCCTGCCGCTACCTGGAGGTCACCGGCGACGCCACCGTGCTGGACGAGATTGTCGGCTTCATCGAAGGCCGCGCGGTGACGCTGGAAGAGGAAAGCTACTACGACATGCCGACCCCTTCGGCACTGCGCGGGACGCTGTATGCGCATTGCGTGCTGGCGCTGGAGCGCGGTTGCCGGTTGCTCGGCGAGCGCGGCATTCCGCTGATGGGCAGCGGCGACTGGAACGACGGCATGAACCGCGTCGGTGACCAGCAGCGCGGTGAAAGCGTGTGGCTGGGTTTCTTCCTGCATGACACGCTTCGCCGGTTCATCGGGCTGGCCAATGCGCGTGGCGATGAACACCGTGCGCACTGGTGCCAGGAGCAGGCCGACACCCTGCGCCAGAACCTGGAACAGCATGCCTGGGACGGCGAATGGTATCGCCGTGCGTGGTTCGACAACGGCACCCCGTTGGGATCGAAACAGAGCGAGGAATGCCGTATCGATTCGATCTCCCAGAGCTGGTCGGTACTGTCCGGCGTGGCCGCGCCCGAGCGTGCCCAGCAGGCACTGGATTCGCTGTACACGCATCTGGTGCGAAAGGACGCCCAGCTGATCCAGCTGCTCGATCCGCCTTTCGACAAGACCTCGGAAGACCCCGGCTACATTCGGGGTTACGTACCGGGCGTACGCGAGAATGGAGGCCAGTACACCCACGCGGCGGTATGGGCGGCCATGGCCTTTGCACATCAGGGCGATGCGACGCGCGCGTGGGAGTTGGCCGGCATGATCAACCCCCTCAACCACGCGCTGGACGCGGAGGCTGTCCAGACCTACCGCGTCGAACCCTATGTCTTGGCGGCCGATGTCTACGCGGTAGCACCGCACGTGGGCCGAGGCGGCTGGACCTGGTACACCGGTTCGGCCGGCTGGATGTATCGCCTGCTGGTGGAATCCCTGCTCGGCATCCGCCGCCAGGGCGACCGGCTGTCGCTTGAACCGTGCCTGCCCGATCACTGGCCGTCGTTCGAACTGAGCTACCGCTTCGGTCGCAGCCGCTACGAGTTCGTGGTGACCCGCACTGCGCGCGGGCAGCCCACCCTGCATGTGGATGACGTGCTGCAGCCGGACCTGACCGTCCAGCTCCGCGACGACGGTCACCACTACCGCGTGGCACTCAACCTGGAGGCGCCGCCGGGATGACCGTGCGCCCCGAGATACAGGCCCGGCTGGACGCGCTGGACGAGATGCTGGCGCACTGGTTGGCGCACACGCGCCATCCGGCGCAGTTCTGGCCGCAGTTTGAGCTCTTGGCTGCGGAGATTCTGGACCAGTGCGCGGACAACGAGAGGAACCAGGTGCGCGCGCGGATCAAAACCATGCTCAAGAGCCACGCGCTGGAGCTTCCGCCGTGGCATGAACGGGGCGATAGCCCGTCGGCTGAAGAGTGACGCGCCGACCGCTGTGTAGAACACTTCACAGACATGCGCGTGGAGCTCACGGGAAGGGGCATAGGTTCGGTACTTCACTCAGCACCCACCCGGAGAACCAGAATGGCGATCAAAACAGCAGAAGACCTGTTCATCCACGAACTGTCGGATATCTACAGCGCCGAAAAGCAGCTCACCAAGGCATTACCCCGCCTGGCCCGTGCGGCGACCAACCCGGACCTGGCGGCCGCGTTCGAAACCCACCTGGAGGAAACCCAGGGCCAGATCGAGCGCATCGATAAAGTGGTGGAGCTGCTCGGCATTCGGCTCAAGCGCATCAAGTGCGCCGCCATGGAAGGTCTGGTTGAAGAAGGCAAAGACGCCATCGACAGCATCGAAGAAGGCCCCGTGCGCGATGCCGCCTTGATCGGTGGCGCACAGAAGGTCGAGCACTACGAGATCGCCTCCTACGGCACGATCGCCGCGCTCGCCAAGCAGCTTGGCTACAAGGACGCGCTCCCGCTGCTGCTGGAAACCCTTGCGGAAGAAAAGGCAACCGACGAGAAGTTGACGATGATTGCCAAGTCAGGGGGCAACGCCAAGGCCGCGCAGGCTGCCTGAACCGGTAGCGCATCACGAGGGAGCGGCCTGACCGGCCGCTCCGCATGGAAGCCACCCAGGTAGGCGTTGATGGCCTCAATCGGCGGGCGGTCCTGTAGCACCGCAGCGCCCGTCTCCAGCACCTTGGTCTTCCTCGCCTGCAGCATGGGCATTGCCGCGCAGGTTTGTGCTGATGTCAACGATCCCACGCAGTAAGCGAACGACCCCAGCTTACCTAGTAGACCCGTTACCGGTCCCAGAGCCCCGCGTCCCGGTCAACAGAACCAGCAGCACGTGGTCCGCCAGTACAACGAGGCGCTCGCGCGGAATCGATTCGCCTGCGGGCCCGCTATGATGGGCCATCAGTGCGACAACGGTATCGCGCAAAGCATCAAGTTCCGGCTCGGTCAGAGTCGCGTGCCCCGCCTTTGACGATTGCTTGGCGAGACCTTGCAGCTCGGCGCGAATGAACGAGGCAAAACGCTCGGTGAGCGTCTGGTAGAGATCCGGATGGGACCGAGCCATTTCCATCGTCGCGATCACGACTTCCGGACTGTCCTCACATCTACCGGCGTGCTCCATCAACGCCACAAGGTCGTCCCGTAGCGAAGTGCCCGGATAACGCGGAGTGGTCAATGGTGTCAGGGTTGCCACGGCGTCCGCGACAAGGTCCGCCTTCGCCGTCCAACGTCGATACAGCGTGGCCTTTGACACGCCTGCGCGTGCCGCCACGTCGGTCATCGTGAGGCCCTGATAGCCCTTTTCGCCTAGCAACTCGAGCGCCGCGCCAATGATCAGCTCGTCGCGGGTTCTGTCCTGGGTTCGCCCCCGCTCCGCGGCTGGTAAGCGGTGCTGGTGGCTGGAGATTGGGCTTTGATCCTGATTGCTCATACCAATCAATATATAGGCTGAACATACGAAACTCAAGCGTACCGAAACGGTTGCGTTTCGTATCCAGGGGGAGCATGCTTGGCTCAGCGCTGCTGCGTAGCGTTTGCCCATTTCCCTCCTGGAGGTCTTCCGATGTCGCGTTCTACGATCCGCCCCATCCTCGTTACTGGCGCCACAGGCAAGCAGGGCGGCGCCGTCGTCAGCGCGCTTCTGGCGGCTGGCCACCTGGTTCGTGCAATGACGCGCGATCCCTCCTCCTCTGCAGCGCAAGCCCTTGCGGCGCAGGGTGTTGAGGTCGTAACGGGCGATTTCCTTGACCAAGGCAGCCTCGATGCTGCCTTGACAGGGGTGGAGGGCGTCTTCTCGATGCAGATGGGCTCGCATCCGGGGGATCCCGACACCGAGATCGTCACTGGTCGAGCGTTGATCGACGCGGCCTGGCGCGCGGGAGTCGACACCGTCGTACACACGTCCGTTGCCCGTGCCGGCGACCAGGAGAACTTCGTTGATTGGGACAAGGGTCGCTGGGAGCCTTTGTACTGGAACAACAAGGCCGCTGTAATCGACATGGTCAAGGCAAAGGGCTTCCGCCACTGGGTGATCCTGAAGCCGGCCATGATCATGGACAACCTGGTGCCACCGATGGTTGACTCCATGTGGCCCTCGCTTCGCGAACGTGGTCGGTTTGAAACTGCAGTTGAAGCGGAGACGGGCATTGACTGGATCGCGGCGAAGGACATCGGCGCGTTCGCAGCGGCCGCCTTCGCTGATCCCACGCGATTCCATGGTCACGAAATCAGCCTGGCGGCGGAACTGGCAAGTTACCCCGAGGTGGCGGCGAAATTTACACGTGCCACCGGCAAACCGGTCTCGGCGATTACCCTGTCGAAAGAGGAAGCGCTCACGCAGCCGTATGGTGAGCTGGGCTACCAGCACGAGACATGGAACAACGTGGAGGGCTACAAGGTAGACCTGGAAGCGGTTCGCAGCTGGGGTATTCCGCTGACCTCGCTTGACGAGTTCATCGCGCGGAACGGCCAGAAGTTTGTCATTGGTTGAGAGAGCAGCGGCCTCCACAAGGCACTGATGGGTGCAGGCTTATGCTGATCACCCTGAACAGGCCACGGAGCCAACTGCATGCCCTCCCCCGATCTGCGCACCGGCTGCGCCCACTGCCGCGGTGCAGATCCGCTGCCGTTTGACTTCAGCTACGCCTTCCAGCCCATCGTCGATATCCGCGCAAGGAGAATATTCGCGCACGAAGCCCTTGTGCGCGGCCCGGCTGGCGAGCCCGCAGGTTCAGTATTGCCACGAATCACGCCGGAGAATCGATACTCGTTCGACCAGGCCTGCCGCGAGAAGGCCATCCGGATCGCGTCGCAGCTGCAGATGCAGTCCGCGCTTTCGATCAATTTTCTGCCAAACGCGATCTACCGGCCCGAGGTCTGCATACGCTCCACACTCCAAGCGGCGGCTCGGCATGGATTTCCGGTGGAGCGCATCATCTTCGAAACCGTGGAGGGGGAGCAGATCAGCGACGGAAAGTGGCTGGCTGAGATCCTCAACGAGTACAAGCGTATCGGCTTCAAGACGGCCATCGATGATTTCGGCGCGGGTTTTGCCGGCCTGAACCTGCTCGCCGATTTCCAGCCTGACATCGTCAAGCTGGACATGGCCTTGGTCCGGGGAATCGACCAGAGCCCCTCACGGCGGGCGATCGTGGCGGGTGTGGTGGCCATGTGCGGGCAGCTGGGTATCGATGTCATTGCCGAAGGGATAGAAACCAACGATGAGGCGCACTGCCTTTCCGACCAGGGCATCAGCCTGATGCAGGGATTCTGGTTCGGCCGTCCCCAGTTCGAGCGCATCGCGCAGGATGCAGATATCTTCCGGGCCGTAGAGCTTCCGTGCCGCGAGACTGATTCAGGTGCCGGTGCTGCAATAACTGGTCCTTCCCATGGAGCGCCCTGATCCCCTGCCCGCTTCGGCTCAGGCTTCACCTCCGCCACACACAGGCGCCATCAGCTACCCACGCGGGCGGGTCAAGCTCGCTGCTGATCACCAACAACCAAACCCATGTCTTCCATCGCGGCCCATGCCTCGGTAGGACTTACAATGTACCTGTGCTGCAACGCGCAGCAACGCGGTTCGTCGCGCTGGGCGGCGGTTCCTTTCGTTGTCCTGGCTGTGGGGCCAGATCTGGACTACTTCGCCGTCTGGTTTTTCGACTACGCCGCCGAGCCCCGGATCAGTCATAGCCTGCTGTTCGCAATAGCTGCCGCGCTCTTCGTCAAGCTCACCATGTCGCGGTTTCTGCCCGCGAACCTCGAACTCAGATGGTTGCTGGCCGCCGGGATGTCCCACCCGCTCCTGGACTTACTGGTGGGAGCTCACCCTGTTCCGCTGTTCTGGCCTCTCGATGGCGGAGTCAGCATTCCGGCCGGCGTCCTTCCGAGTGCTGGATCGCTGGCGTTCGACAACTACTATCTCTGGCGGAACCTGTTGATCGAGATCGGCGTGCTTGGCCCGGCATTCGCGCTCCTGGTCGCTGTGTTCGGCCGCCGCGGGTTCCGTCAGCTTGCAGGATGGACGCTGCTTATCCTCCCGGCCTGGGCCGCATTTCTGACCTGGTCGGTTGCGCTGGGGAGATAGGCAGACAGAGGCACACGTCAGCCGTTGGGTACACCCGACAGCCGCGCCAGCACGTCTGCTCGGCACTCATCCAGGATCTCGTCCGCCAGCGGTGAGTCGTCCGGGCAGGCCCTGGACAACACCAGCGCGCCGACCGCTTGGGCCATCAAGGCGATACGCCGCGCACGCAACTGCCCGGGTGTGAGGCTGTCTCCTTGGCCTTCTGGATATCGAGATACGGCCAGCTGCGCCTCGATACCGGCTGCAAAAGCTGCCTTGACCTGATCCGCCTGCCGCGCCGCGTCCGTAGCCAGAGCTGACATGGTGCAGCCCTGGCCTGGCGTGTCACGGTGCTGGCGGGACAGGTAGTAGCTCATGAAGCTCGCCGCATCCATGTCGGCGGCGGCAAGGGCCGATTTCGCCAAGCCGCAGCTCGCCGCCTCAGCCATCAGGTCGGCCTTGGACCCGAAGTGTTTGTAGAAGCCGCCATGGGTAAAGCCCGCGGCCGCCATCAGGTCTGCCACGCCTATACCGTCGTAGCCCCGTTCCCTGAACAGGGCGGATGCGGTGTCGACGATGTGGGCTCGGTTGGCCTGGGCCTGCGCCTTGGTGACCTTCATACGGGTTGTCTCTTGATGCTCTGCCTTGCTGGATCCAGAGTTTATCACGGATAGATTATTGTCATAATCAAACCATTGACACCTAAGATTACGGTCATCATCATTAGACCCTGCAGCCGCCGACACTGCTGGCCCGCCTTTGCCACCCCACAACGATCACGACCCTGCACCCCCCATGACGACTTCGCCGCTCTTCCAGCCTTATCCCCTTGGCCCGCTTACCTTGTCCAACCGTATCGTGATGGCGCCACTGACGCGCAACCGCGCCGGTGCCGGTCTGGTGCCCAGTCCGATGGCCGCCACCTATTACGCACAGCGCGCCTCGGCCGGTCTGATCATCACCGAGGCCACCCAGATTTCGGCGCAGGCCCAGGGCTACCAGGACACCCCAGGGCTTTACACGCAGGATCAGATCGATGGCTGGCGCACGGTCACCGAAGCCGTGCACGCACGCGGCGGACGCATCTTCGTGCAGCTGTGGCATGTGGGCCGCATCTCGCATGTGGACCTGCAGCCGGGCAACGCTGCGCCCGTGTCCGCATCGGCGATCCGCGCGCAGACCAAGACCTTCGTCCACAACGGCTTTGTTGATGTATCCGATCCGCGTGCCTTGGAGATCGGCGAGCTACCCGCCATCGTCAACGATTTCCGCCAGGCTGCCGCCAATGCGATTGCCGCCGGGTTCGACGGTGTCGAAATCCACGGTGCGAACGGCTACCTGCTCGAACAGTTCATCAAGGACGGCGCCAACCAGCGCACCGACGCCTACGGCGGTTCGATCGAAAACCGTGCGCGCCTGCTGTTGGAGGTGGCTGCATCGGTGGCTGCTGAGATCGGCGCCGATCGCACCGGCGTGCGCATCTCGCCGGTCTCTCCGGCCAACGCCATTGCAACCCTCAGCGACCCGCAGCCGCAGTACGATTACATCGTCGATCAGCTCAGCGCGCTGGGCATCGTCTACCTGCATGTGGTCGAAGGCGCGACGGGCGGCCCGCGCGACGTCGCTCCATTCGATTTCGAAGGCTTGCGCCGCCGTTTCAGCGGCACCTACCTGGCCAACAACGGCTACGACCTGGAACTGGCCGACGCGCATCTCGCCGCTGGCAAGGCCGACCTGTTCGCGTTTGGCCGTGCCTTCATAAGCAATCCGGATCTGGTCGAACGCTTGA
The DNA here is from genome assembly GCF_059134105.1 of Stenotrophomonas sp. FBCC-B152. NCBI lineage: Bacteria > Pseudomonadati > Pseudomonadota > Gammaproteobacteria > Lysobacterales > Lysobacteraceae > Stenotrophomonas > Stenotrophomonas sp. FBCC-B152. The sequence continues at coordinate 1,938,753 of NZ_CP101442.1, forward strand.
AGACCGGCGCGCCCTTGAACGCCTTGAACCCGGCCACGCTGTATGGCGGTGGCGCGGAAGGCTACACCGACTACCCCGCCCTGACCGAAACGCTCCCGCAGTAACCCTGCGGCCAGCGCCGCGCTGCGTCCCGTTCGCCCATCACATTTCAAGAGACACATCATGAGCCTGCCTACTGTCCTCATCACCGGCGCCTCCAGCGGCATCGGCACCGTTTATGCCGAACGTTTTGCTCGCCGCGGCCACGATCTGGTACTGGTCGCGCGCGACAAGGGGCGGCTGGACGCACTGGCCGAGCGCCTGCGCCACGACACCGGCGTGGCCATCGATGTGCTTCCGGCCGATCTCACCCAGCGCAGCGACCTGGCCACCGTTGAGGCCAGACTACGCGACGATGCCTGCATCGGCATCCTGATCAACAATGCAGGCATCGCTCAATCCGGCGGCTTCACTGAGCAGTCGGCAGACAGCATCGAACAGCTGATCACACTGAACACCCTCGCCCTGACCCGCCTCGCTGCGGCCGTCGCACCGCGCCTGGCCAACGCCGGCGAAGGCGCGATCATCAACATCGGTTCGGTGGTTGGGCTGGCGCCGGAGTTCGGCATGTCCGTGTACGGTGCGTCCAAAGCGTTCGTACTCTTCCTGTCGCAGGGACTGAGCCTGGAGCTGACGCCCAAGGGCGTATACGTGCAGGCCGTGTTGCCTGCGGCCACGCGCACCGAGATCTGGGAGCGTGCCGGCATCGACATCAACACCCTGTCGGAGGTTATGGATGTCGGCGAGCTGGTCGACGCCGCCCTGGTCGGTTTCGATCGCCGCGAGCCCGTCACCATTCCACCGCTGCATGTGGCCGAGCGCTGGAACACGCTGGACGCCTCCCGCCAAGGCCTGCTCTCGGACATCCGGCAGGCGCAGGCGGCGGAACGCTATCGCCCCGCCCAGTGAGTCCGGCAGCCCTACTGCATCCCTCATCCAGAGACACACCGCGCATGAAAGCCTTCCTCATCGACCGCTATGGCAAAACGGAAACCGGGCGCATCGGCGACGCCCCACAGCCGTCGCTGCGGGATGACGATGTTCTGATCCGCGTGCATGCGGCCAGCGTCAATGCGCTGGACACCAAGATCCGCACCGGGGAGTTCAAGCTGATCCTGCCCTATCGCCTGCCGCTGATCCTTGGCAACGATATGGCCGGCACGGTGGTGAGTGTGGGTGCAGGGGTGCACCACTTCAAACCGGGCGATGAAGTGTATGCGCGTCCCGATGATGATCGCATCGGGACCTTCGCCGAGCTCATCGCGGTCAACGCCGCCTCTGTTGCCCTCAAGCCAAGCAGCCTCACCATGGTGGAGGCCGCCTCACTGCCGCTGGTTGCGCTGACCGCGTGGCAGGCGTTGGTCGAAACCGCCCAGCTCAAGTCGGGTCAGAAGGTCTTCATCCAAGCCGGCTCCGGCGGTGTCGGAACCGTAGCCATCCAGCTGGCCAGGCATCTGGGCGCCTTCGTTGCCACCACCACCAGTACATCCAATGTGGAGTGGGTAAAAGCATTGGGCGCCGATGTCGTCATTGATTACAAGCAGCGGGATTTCGCCACGCAACTGCGCGACTACGATGTGGTGATCAACAGCCTCGGCAAGGACGAACTGACCCGCTCGCTGCAGATCCTCAAGCCTGGCGGACATCTCATTTCCATCTCCGGACCGCCCACGCCTGCGTTTGCTGTGGCGCGCGGGCTTGCGTGGCCCCTGAAGCAGGTGCTCCGCCTGCTCAGCCGCGGCATCCGCAGCAAGGCCAGGCAGCAGGACGTGACGTACACCTTCCTGTTCATGCGCGCCAACGGGCGTCAGCTGAGCGAGATCACCTCGCTGGTGGAGTCCGGTGCCATCCGCCCGGTCATCGACCGGGTGTTCCCTTTCCAGGAGACCCGGGGTGCGCTGGCCCATATGGAGAGCGGGCGGACCAAGGGCAAGGTGGTTGTGGAGATGCCGTAGCATCCAGTGTTACGAGGCGGCGAGGACCTGATCCTGAACTCATCAATGCGCAATGATCCACACTTGGTTCGCGCAGTTCGCGTCAATCCCTGACGTAATCATAGTTCAGACTATTTCGTTTTCATTACTGAGAACACAGCACTGATGCGCTGGGCTTTGGTCAGACTGCATCCATAGACGCGGAATTTTCTTAGCGGAAACGTGCTGGTGTGCTCTCTCACTGGCCCGGCCAGTGCAAGAGAGGATTTCGGCGCCGAACTCTTTCGCCTGGACGCCGGCGCTTCCGCGCCGGCTTTGGCACTTGCCGCGCCGGGTGCCGCAGCCGCTCCGCGCGCAGCCTTCTTTGCCTTGTGGGTTGGTGCGCGCTCAGTTGGTGTTTTAGTGGTCGGACTGCCTGATGTCTTTGTCATTGTTCGTCCTGCTTCGGCGTGTGAGCCGAGGTTCTTCTTGACGAAGAGTGTACGTTCGCATCGAGTGCTGCGGATCGCGAGATCGCTGTTCTGTGCGGCCAGTCTCAGCTGTGAACGATGCTGGACGTGCTCATTGCTTATCAAGCATGACGGGAGTGCGCACAGCTTTGCGATACGCCACCGAAGGCATGTCGGTTACGCCAGCTTGATCAACCGAGAGGATGATGACGCCCGGCCTTGTTTCAACATACAACCGGGTGCCAGGTTCGATGCCGAGAGCGCGAATCCACAGCCCGCGCAGCTTGAGGCAAGGAATGGGCGGGCAGCCGGGAAAGGTCACCAAGCCGTCGTGGTGCAGCGCGTTGGTCATGACGCTTTTTGGCTTGCGCCACCAGAGCTTCTGGCTGGCGACTGCGCTGGAAGGTGCATCAGTGGAATGACTGGACATGGTGGAACCTCCGTTGGGGAGCGTCCCTCGCCGGGATGGCGAGGGAGTCGGGAGGTTAAGAACCGCACAGTCCGGCGCGACGTATTCCCGCGAAGGTGTTGTATTTCGTCACCCTCCCGACATGTTACGTCCAAGTTGCATCGTACTGTGGGAGTTCTTACGCTCCGAGGTTCAACCATGTCGCGAACGTGAGCATAGCGGAAGTTGTTTTGATCTTTCGATCGGCCGCGTTTGATCGGCGCCATCTATATGTGTCGTGGAATGGGCGGTTTGCGTGCAATTTCGCGCGGTGCGGCGTGTTTTCGTCGGCACCAGATCACGTCTGCGGCGTTCAACGCGTCACAGGCGTGCAAAGCGGGAATACCGAACGCATGACGCATTCGACGCACGGTGCGCGATCAGGCGCGGGTCAGCGCAATCCAACGGTGGCCCACGTAAACCCCACCCGCGACTACCGGCGCCAGACTCATCCAAAGCGGCAGCTTGAGCACGAAGAGCATGATCACGCCGGCAGCGAGGGCCAGAATCGAAAGACCGATCACCCACGCATTGAACACGGCCGTATCCGCCGCATCCTCACCCCACGAATTCGCTGCCCTGCCATTCGCGGCGCGCTGCCGGCGAAGCACCCATATATCGGTCACGAAATCGACAATGCCTTCCAACAGGTCACCGATGAAGCCAGACATGGTCAATCCTTGGACGGCAGGCTGAATGCGCCGATCTTCAAGGCTACCCACTGGCCCGTCAAGTGCCCACCGGGGCAGGCGTGCACCCACCTGCCCCGGGCCTCCCCCGCCGTTGTTTCAGGGGCTGTCGCGGCGAATGCCCAGCGCGACGGCTTCGGTATAGGAAATTTTCAGCAGGTCACCCCGCTTTACGTTGGGCAGCTTGGCCCGCAGGTCCTCGCGCTCCACCGCGATGATCTGGGTGTTGCCGCGCGGCCCTCGCAGCGCGATGGTGTTGGCCACCGGGTCCACGGCCGCCACTTCGGTGACGATCTCGATGGTGTTCGAACGTGCCCCACCCGGCGTGGCACCGCGGATCGGCACGGTACCCGCCTGCGACTTGGTCACGCCCACCGGCGCGCTGCCTGCCGGCTGCAGGTCCAGCGCGACGGCGGCCTGGTAGTCCAAGGTGACCTTGTCGCCCACCTTCAGCTGGTTGAAGTTGCGCACGTCGGCGCCGGCGATGAAGTCCAGGCTGCCTCCATCGGCACCGGTGACCGTCACCGCGCGGGTGCGGGTGTCGATGGCGGTGATCTGGCCCTGCAACGTCACCGCAGCAGAAGCCGCTGTCATGGGGCCCGGCAACGACCGGGGCGCAGGCGCTGAAGGCTCAGCGGGCGGCGGTGTGGTTTGGCACCCGCTGGTGGCGAGCGCTGCAACGATGAGCGTGACGGAAGACGAAAGTGCCAGGAAGCGCATGTGACTCTCCAGAACAGGGCGGGCGGCGGATGCAGTGCTATTGCATCAGCTGCCCTACCCCTGCGCGCCCGTACAACTACTGTGCCCCACCCAGAAAACATACCGTTTCCGGGCCTGGGCTCAGCTCCTGCGCATCAGGATCATCTTTTCCTGCGACATATCCCGCATGGTGTACGGAATTCCGCCGGTGCCGTAGCCCGATTCCCGGCGGCCGGCGAAGGGCATCCAGTCGGTGCGGAACGCGGTGGGGTCGTTGATCATCACGGCCGAGGCATCCAGGCGGTTGGCGGCACGCATGGCCACGTCGATGTCCTGGGCGAAGATGCTGGCCTGGAAGGCGGTGGGCAGCGAATTGGCGCGTGCGATGGCCTCGTCCAGCTCGCTGTAGCGATACACCGCCACCACCGGCCCAAAGATCTCCTGCGTGGTGACTCGGGCGTCATCGGCGGGATTGAGCAGCACGGTGGGCTGCAACGTGGTTTCCGAGAGGCGCTTGCCACCGGTGGCGAGCGTGGCCCCGCCCTTCACTGCCTCGTCGATCCATTCGGCCACCCGGTCGGCTTCGCGCGGCTGGATCAGCGGGCCCACTTCGGTGTCTTTCAGGGTGGGGTCGCCGGTACGCAGCTTCTCCACGCGTGCGATCAGGGCATCGGTGAAGTCCTCGGCAATTTCGTTATGCACGAAGATGCGCTGGGTGGACACGCACACCTGCCCGGCGTGGTAGTAACCGCCCTTGACGATGGGCTCGATGATCTTGGCCAGTTCCGCACTGCGGTCCACGATGGCCGGTGCCACGCCGCCATGCTCCAGCGCAGAGCGTGCGCCATGGGCGAGCTTGGAATGCAGCGACCAGCCCACCCGCGCCGAGCCGATGAAGCTGAGGAAGGCCACGCGCTTGTCGGTAGCCAGCGCTTCGGCCAATTCGTTGCCCTCCGGAATGAAGCTCTGGCACCACGGCTCCGGCAGCCCGGCCTCGTGGACCATCGCCACGAACTCCAGGCACGACAGCGGCGTGGTGGAGGCCGGCTTGATGATGACCGGGCACCCCACCGCGATGGCGGGGGCAACCTGATGGACGATGAGGTTTAACGGGTGGTTGAATGCCGAGATGGCGGCCACGATGCCTAGCGGCTCCTTGGTCGTGAACGCCCAGCGGTTCTCGGCCGCTGCGGAAAGACCCATCGGGATTTCGCGGCCGGCGAAGTTGCGCAGCTCATCGGCGGCGTTGTGCACGCCATCAATGGCGCGGTTGGTTTCGACAATGGCATCCGGCAGCGGCTTGCCGCCTTCGCGCGCGATCTGCAGGGCCAGGTGGTCGCGCTTGGCTTCCATCAGGGTCGCCAGCTTGCGCAGGATGGCAATGCGCTGGTGCGGCTTGAGCCAGCCGTCGCGGTCCTTGAACACGCGTTCGGCATTGCCGAGCTTGCGCTCCAGCGCGGCGGCGTCATCAAACGGCACGTCCTGGATGGGGGCGCGGTCGAAGGCTTGTACTACGGTCAACATGTGGGGTTCCTTGTATTCAGTGGTCAACGGTGCCGCTTACGCACAGCCCACATCGGGGGTGCGGTTGCGCAGCTCGTCGACCAGTACACGGGTGTTTTCGGAATAGTCGATCGGCACGTCCAGCAGGTGCACGCCGCCGCCGGCAAAGGCGGCTTCGATCGTGGGCACCAGTTCGTCTACGGACGTTACCCGCGTGCCCTTGGCGCCATAGGCTTCGGCGTAGCGCACGAAATCCGGGTTGCCAAAGCGCATGCCGAAATCTTCAAAGCCATCCACGGCCTGCTTCCAGCGGATCATGCCGTAGGCGCTGTCATTGAGGATGATCACCACCAGGTTCAGGCCCAGCCGAACCGCGGTTTCCATCTCCTGCGAGTTCATCATGAAGCCGCCATCGCCGCACACGGCCAGCACGCGCCGCTTGGGGTACAGCATGGAGGCCATCATCGCCGACGGCAGGCCCGCGCCCATGGTGGCCAGGGCGTTATCCAGCAGCAGCGTGTTGGCCACGTGGGTGCGGTAATTGCGGGCAAACCATATCTTGTACATGCCGTTGTCGAGACAGACGATGCCGTCTTCGGGCATGGCTTCACGCACGTCGTGCACCAACCGCTGCGGGGTGACCGGGAAGCGGTCCTCGTCGGCGCGGTCGTTGAGGCGCGACAGGATCTTCTGGCGCAGGTCGACCATGCCCTGGTCTTCGGCCAGCTTGCCTTCCAGCCGCGCGGCCAGGCCATCAACGCTGGCACCGATGTCACCAATCACCTCGATATCCGGGTGGTAGACCTGCTCGACCGTGGCGGATTGGAAGCTCACGTGGATGACCTTGGGGCCACCGCTGCTCTTCATCAGGAACGGCGGCTTTTCGACGGTGTCATGGCCGATGGCGATGATCAGATCCGCCCGCGCGACGGCCTCGTGGACGTAGTCGCCTTCGGAAAGCGCGGCGGTGCCCATGTACAGATTGGAGCCACCGGTGACGGCGCCCTTGCCCATCTGGGTGTTGAAGAACGGCAGGCGGGTGCGGGAAACGAACGCGGAGAGCGATTCGGTCAGCCACGGGCGGCTGGCAGCCGCGCCGATCATCACCAACGGACGCTTGGCGGCCAGGATGGCTTCTGCTGCCCAGTCGAGCGCGGCGCCGTGGGCGATGGGGCGCTCCAGCGGGTGGACCGGAATGACTGGGACGTCTTCCACTTCCTCGACGGCGATGTCCTCCGGCAGTTCCAGATGGACCGGGCCGGGCCGCTCTTCCATGGCCACGCGGAAGGCATCGCGCACGGTGGCCGGGATGGCCGCTGCGCTGACGATCTGGCGGGTCATTTTCGTGAGCGGCTTCATCGAGGCCACGATGTCCACGATCTGGAACCGGGCCTGCTTGGCGCTCATCACCGCCTTCTGGCCGGTGATGAGGATCATCGGCCAGGCCCCCAGGTGGGCGTAGGCCGCGCCCGTGGAGAAGTTCAGCGCGCCGGGGCCGAGCGTGGCCAGGCAGACGCCCGGCCTGCCGGTAAGGCGGCCGTGGGTGGCGGCCATGAAGGCGGCCGCCTGTTCGTGGCGGGTGAGGACCAGCTCGATGCTGGAGTTGCGGAGCGATTCCAGGAAGTCGAGGTTTTCCTCGCCTGGAACGCCGAAGATGCGGTCCACGCCCTCGTTTTCGAGTGCGGCGACCAACAGGTCTGAGCCCTTGGGCATTGCGTCGATCCTTGCGGTGATGAACTCGGGGGAGTCCGGTGCCATGGGGAAACGTAGTGTGGATCGACTATACGCCCGGGGCTGTGTACGGCCGTCTGAATGACGGCCTCACCGCGCAGGATGGTGCGGTCTACGGGCGGGGGGTTATCCGACATGAGCAGAAGACACGCCCTCAAGACCGCGCCGGGCAGGTCTGCGCGCGGCATCGCTTGGCTCCGCAATCTGACCTACCTCCCGGCCCGTTGGGCTAGTCGCCCGCACGGCGCGCTGGATGGCCCGCACCGCACACAAGCGGCACGGGTTGTTCCCTTTAGCTTACAACGGTTGGTCAGTAATGCTGCCAGTGGTATCTCTGCCCAGCCGTACGAAGAAGTTGAGGTGATAGCGCGGCGGATTGGAGTCCATCGGCTCAGAGTTGAACCTTGTTCCCTTCGGAAACTCATCAATGACGAACCAGACGTCATACGCGTTCAACATCTCTCCGGGCATGAAACTCGGCGACTTGAGCTTATCGAAAGCGACCTCAAGCAGCTTCCCCCTTATTTCGGCGACTGACCTCTCCCGATTGAAGTCATTGTGTAAGCGCGAGTGCTCGGCCGTGAGATGAATGTTCCTCTCATCGATGAGTACTTCGCCGATTACTTTGTCGTCTCGCATGGATGTCCCTGTGATTGCTTAAACCTCACCTCGCCAGCCCCCGCGGGTTGGCCCGCGGACCGGCACTCGTTACGCGAAGCGAGCCGTGACCAGCAAGACTCTCAACCTCGCATGCAGAGTGTGCCGGGCGGGTAATTCGTTGAGTATCGGAATAATCTGACCATCTGTAGGGTATGTCCTGACATGGCCAATCGACCGAAGCAATCTATTGATCCGCAGAAATTAGGCGCCGCATCGACGATCCAAGGCAGTGCAGTTCACCAGCCTGACGGCCAAGGCGCGAAGTCCTGAATACGGGAAAATTACACCGACCGCAGAAACGCGGTGGCTGTCCTGATGCAGTGGTCCAAGGTTGGCTTGTAGCTGCGCATGTCAATTTCGTCGAATGAAGCCTCAAGAACCCTAGACCTCGCCGAAACGCGCTCAATGAACTCAGTTCGATATCTGACCAGAAACGGCGCAGCGTTGCGCAAACACTCTGCATCGCGCTCAACCACTGCACAAAGATCGAACAGGTCCCGCGCCGTAGCCTGTTTGCCCCGATGAAACATCTTCTTGGCGATGATCTCTGCGGGCCGCTCAACTCGAACCGCGTGGCCACAGATGTTCCACCACTCCCAAGCATCGCCCATTAAATTGGGCGATGCCACGAAGTCAATCTCGCCTTCTGCGAACTCAAGCTTCACGTAGGAGCTCGCATCCTCGACGTAGTTGGCTGTCATCGCGGCGGCCGTGTCACTTAGCCGCGGTGTTACGTATCCGAGGTACTGAGGATCCGGGACAAAAATATCGATGTCTTTGCTGGCCCGATGGTCGTATCGGAACATCAGGACGGTGCCGCCCCCAAAGGTCCAGAAAGGACCATCGCCTCCCCCTACCGCTTGGATCTCCTGGATCAGCACCATGGCGTTCGCGAAGAGCGCCTTCCATGGCCCATCAGGCAGTATCTGTTCTGGAAGCTCGTGTGGTGAAATCATTTGAAGAGGCCATTGCGAACCAGATCAAGACTATCCGCCAGCGATGCAACGTTCTTCCAGATTTTTTGCGGAGCAACGCGTTCTTTGATCGCAGCCTCTTCCACCGCCATCACCAGTAGCGGGATGGGGGCTTCCTCCAGCAGCGTGGCAACGTGGGCAATGAACTCGCGCTTCAGATCGCCGGTAGCAAGAATGTGTGCAAGTTGCTCGGGATTGATTTCACGTTTGTAGCTCACGTTAGCGGTGTTAGCTGCCATCCAGAGCGCTTTCTTGGCGCTTCTGGGCCCAGTTGAAGGCATACCCGGACTAAGCCCGATCACGTTCATCACCTGGCATACCCGGTTGAAGCCCAAGTCCTTGAGCTTGCCACTCTCCAGGCCATTAATTGTTTGCCTGGTCAGCCCGGACAGCTTTGCAAGCAGTGCTTGGGAAAGCCCAAGCTCCGACCGCCGCTCCCTGATGGAATCGCCCACTTGAGCAAGATGACTGATCATTCCGCACCCCCGTGGTGTCCAATATTTCCGACAATATACACCTAACCAACCCAAGCCGCGCGGCGCGACGGCTGGTCGGCCCCGCCCTTGACTTGGCCGGGTCCCGCCTGACTGGCCGGTTCCAACGTGGCCCGTCTCAACCCCACCGAACGGCTTCAGACGCAGCGAGCGCATTGCCTTGCAGCCCACGGGGAGAAGATTGACCGGAAAGCCATTCAGCATCGGCTTCGATGAGCCGATCTGCTATCGTCCTGCCCCAATCAGGAAGCAACAGGAAGCAACACGTTCATGGATCGAACCGAGCGAGCACTCTTTGCCCTTGTTCTGGCCACGGCTGCGGGGCCTGCCGCCGCCTCCGACTTCCGCGGCTTTTTCTCCATGTTCATGGCCACGCCTTTCCTGATCTTCGCAGGACTGGTCTCGGGCTTCATCCTGCTGCGCCGCCATACCGCCCCCAGAAATGCCACGGCGCGCCATGCGCCGTTCCTGCTGCTGGTGCCAGCGTGGGCACAGCTGGCATTCCTCTGCGTCTTCATGCAGCAGCTAGTATGGGTTGGCATCCCGGTGGTGACGCTCCTGTTCGTGTTGGCGGCCCGCCGCATCTGGCGGGAGTCGCGCGGTGGGTTGGCATTGTGGATCCCGCGCGTGCAGTTGGTGTTGAGCGTGGTCGTCGCCGGTCTGATGGCGTGGGACATGAGCATCGTGGTGGGCTACCGCGGCAGCGATTACGCACTGGGCATGATCCTCCTGCTGGCAACACTGTGGGGCGTGTGCACCGGGCTGTGCCTTTTCGCTGCCCGAGGCAGGATTCAGCGTCACGATGCGAGCCGCTCACCGTAGAATTACTGGGCCCGGCTACGCATTGACACGCATGCAATGATCGGGGCGTGGTTGCAGACTCTGAATGGTCGGCAGCGTGGCTGCCCCCTTTCGGAGCCTGGCCATGAACCTTTGCCTCCCACGAATCGCCCTGCTGCGCGCGGCGGCCATGCTGGCCCTCGTCATACCCTCCCTCGCGTCCCCGCAGACCACGGCTGGAGCGCCGGCCACGGTTGCGGCACCGGAAACCGAACGCCCACGCGCCTCCAACAAATGGCGGATCGTGTTCGACGAGCGCGCCAAGTCCGATGGCACGATCAGCTTCCGGGTCTGGCCAAAAGATGCACCACCGTTGCAGGTGGACGTGGCCGTACTGGATGGCCAATCGGAAAACCACATCGCCAAGTCAGCCCGCGATGCGCTGGGGGTCGCCCTGGGCAAAGGCTTCCATGTGGAGACCGACGATGGCGAGGATGTGCTGGTGAAGGCCCGGCATGGCACCGGCGACTTCGGGCTGCAGCTGATCTCGAACACGGCACGCGACGTGGACATTAAGCTGCGCCGCGAGTAAGGAACGAGCGTTCCGGACGTCGGTTTCAGGATAGACACCCGCCAGCGCATGCAACACATTGCCTGCGCCATTCCTGGCGAGACAGGTGGAGGTCCCATGGCTGCCAAGTTTCTGTTGACCCGCTCCGGCCCCCAGTTCCTTTTCGTGCTCAAGGCGGCCAATGGCGAGCCCATCCTGCACAGCGAACGCTACACCACCAAGCAGAGCGCGCAGAACGGCATTGAATCGGTGCGGAAGAATTCACCTGCCGACAGCCGCTACGAGCGAAAGAACGCCAGCAACGGCGAACCGATGTTCAACCTCAAGGCAGGAAATGGCGAGGTGATCGGCACCAGCGAGCGCTATTCGACCACCGCTGCGCGCGATGGCGGGATCGAATCGGTGAAGGCCAACGCGCCTGCGGCGCCTGTGGACGATCAGACCTGACCGCCCACAGACACTAAAGCCGTCAGCCGCCCGGCTGCTTGCCAAGCAGGTACTTGAGCCCGTGGGTCAATCCGCGCGGGGCCACGCTCAGGTGGTCCTCGTCGTTGAGCACGTCCAGTTTCAGGCGAAGCGATGGATAGTTGTGCGCGCGCAGCGCGGCCTGCATGTTTCTCGCATCGGCCACCATGTCCGCGTCGTTGCCGAAGGCCGGCGCTTCACGCTCGCCGACATACATGTACACCGATGCCTTCAGATCGTTGTGCCCGGCGCGGTAGTCCTTCTCGAACCGCGACATCACATTGCGGTCGTACCAGAACGATGGGCTGCCCACGATGTAACCGGAAAACATGTCCGGATCGGTAAACAGGATCTGGCTGCCCAGCAACGCGCCGTAGGAATGGCCCAGCAACAGGCGCCGGCTTTCGTCCGTGCGGTAGCGGCCGGCGACGAACGGCAGCACCTGCTCGCGCAGATAGGTGATGTAGGGTGCAGCGCCGCCGTGCACGGCGTCTTTTGGCGCGCTGCTGGGGCCATTGGGTGTCGGGGTGTAGTCGCGCCGGCGGCTGGTCATGCCATCGTCACCCACCGAATAGGACAGGCCCACCAGGATGAACTCTTCCAGCTTGGGGCCTTCCACATTCAGGCGCCGGCCGATCTGCCGCGCCAACGGAAATGCGTAGTCGGCGTCGGTCACGTAAAGAACCGGGTATCTGCGGTCCGGGCTTTCGTCGTAAGACGGCGGCAGCGCAACAAACACCTGGTACATCCGCCCGGACACAGGGTCCGGCACATTCCACACCTCGCTACCGACTACCTCGTAGGGTGCGCCATCGCCGCGTTGGCCGCCTAGGGCGGACGCCTTGCGCGGTGCCTGTTCGGTCGGCGTCGCCGTGTCAGTGACCGCATTGGCGACCGCCGCACTGGGCGTCTCGACACAACTGGTCATCATCAGTGCAAACAGTACAACCGCAACCTGTTTGTTCAACGCTACCGCTCCATGGTGGTTCCAAACAGGAGCATACAAGATGCCGCTATTCGCACCACCCCTTGGCACGCGCCTCTGCCCGCTCCTGCACCTTCCGCGGCTTTGCCTGGTTCTCCGCATCCCGCCTCGCGAAATCTCGGTGGCGGGCGAAGTAAGGTCCCAGCCAACCGGCCTCATGGGTGAATGCCATGGTCCAGGCAAAGTTAGGTGGGAACACATAACAGTCGGACCATTGCGGCGTGTCCGGACGAACGTCTGTTAGGAACGCGGCATTGCGGTCGTTGGACAACACGACGAACTCCACCCCGGTCTGCAACCGGTATTCCGCCTCGGCCGCGTCGCCGCCGATACTGGGGGAGCGCCCGGCACTGAAGACGTGCCACATGAAGGTTTTGGTGTTCAGCCCCAACCGGTCACGACCAAACACGGAAAGCCATTCGCTGGCCAGCTTCCGGGCTTCTTCTTCGGTATAGCGGCGAATGATCTGCGTGGCGCTCACGCGGACGAGTGTATTGAATGGCCCTTGGCTCACACAACCAGGGTACCTCCATGTCCAACGCCCCCCAGTCGCCTGGCCCGTCGGGTCCCACCCGCAGCTTCGACGCCATCATCATCGGCACGGGCCAGGCTGGGCCATCACTGGCCGGCCGGCTGGACGCGGCGGGCATGCGCGTCGCCATCATCGAACGCCACCTGGTGGGCGGCACCTGCGTCAATACCGGCTGCAAGCCGACCAAGACCCTGGTGGCCAGCGCCTATGCCGCGCAGATGGCCCGCCGGGGTGCCGACTACGGAATTTCCACCGGCTCGGTGAGCGTCGACATGAAAGTGGTGGAAGCCCGCGCTCGCAAGGTGATCATGGATTCGCGCAAAGGGAATGAGGACTGGCTGGCAGGCATGCCCAATGTCGAACTGATTCGTGGCCACGCCCGCTTCGATGGAACGGGCAGCATCACGGTCAACGGGGAGCGCCTTGTTGCCCCCCGCATCTTCGTCAACGTGGGCGGCCGCGCGGCGGTGCCGGACATGCCGGGCCTGGGCGATGTTCCCTACCTGACCAACAGCAGCATCGTGGCGCTGGACACCCTGCCCCGCCACCTGGTGGTGGTGGGCGGCAGCTACATCGGGCTGGAGTTCGCACAGATGTACCGGCGGTTCGGCGCGCAGGTGACCGTCATCGAGCGGGCCGACCGGCTGATCACACGCGAGGACCCGGATGTCTCCGAGGCGGTGCGGGGCATCCTGGAAGATGAGGGCATCGAGGTCCGTACCGGCGCCGACAAGATTGCCTTCAGGAAGATCGACGGCGGGATCGAGGTGGCCTTCGAGACCACCACCGGCCCCGCTGAGGTTGCCGGAAGCCACGTCCTGATTGCCATTGGCCGCCGCCCCAACACGGACGACCTCGGGCTGGACAGCGCAGGGATCGACCGGGATGAGCGCGGTTACATCAAGGTGGACGACCACCTGCAGGCATCGGTTCCCGGCGTATGGGCGCTGGGTGACTGCAACGGCCGTGGTGCCTTCACCCACACCGCCTACAACGACTTCGAGATCGTGGCCGCCAACCTGCTGGATGGGGAGGACCGCCGGGTGAGCAGCCGGGTGCCCGGGTACGCGTTGTTCATCGACCCGCCGCTGGGTCGGGCCGGGATGTCCGAGGCAGAGGCGGTGAAGTCCGGTCGGCCCCTGCTGTTCTCCAAGCGGCCCATGACCCGTGTCGGCCGTGCGGTGGAAAAAGGTGAGACCAAGGGGTTCATGAAGGTGGTGGCCGATGCTGAAACCCGGAAGATTCTCGGCGCGGCGATCCTGGGCACTGGCGGCGACGAGGCCATCCACGGCATCCTCGACATGATCAGTGCCGACCGACCGCTGGATGAACTGCGCTGGGCGGTGCCGATCCACCCCACGGTTTCCGAATTGATTCCCACGCTGCTGGTCGATCTTGCGCCGGCACCTGACCGAGGTTGATCTGGATGCGTACTGCTGCGACCGTATCGCTGTGCCTGGGGCTGTGCACTGCCCTGCTGCTTCCGCCGGGCTGGGCCAAGGCCCCGGTGACCCCGGAAACCCACAGCGAAACGGGCACGCTGCAGGGCGCGCCCTGGCGCATCGACGTGCCGGCCCACTGGAACGGCGAGCTGGTGATGTACGCCCATGGTTTCGAGCCCGTCGGTACGCCGCGTCCGGACCCGTGGCCGGGCAATGCGTGGAGCGAGGCGCTGGTCAAGGCCGGCTATGCGGTGGCGCAGAGTGGATACGCCGACCAGGGCTGGGCCGTGCGCGGGGCCATCGATGACCTGGAGCGGCTGCGCGCGCAGTTCGTGGCCCACCATCCAGACACGATACGCAGCTGGATCCTGGGCTTCTCGATGGGGGGCGCGGTGGCGATCGGAACGTTGGAGCGGATGCCGGAGCACTACACCGGTGGCATCTCGATGTGTGGCGCCAACCTGCCCGGCGATGTGCTGGCCGCCGAAGTGCTCACCTCGCTGGTGGCGTTCGAGTATTTCTTCCCAGGCGCGAAAGGCCTGCCCGAAGGTGGGTTGAGCTCACCTGCCGCTGCGACGTTACCGCAGGGGGAGATGGTGGATGCCATCGCCGCTGCCGTGCAGTCCCGCCCGGAGGCAGCCGAAATGCTGGCAAAGCGCCTGGAGCTGAAGGTGGATGAGCTGGCGGGCACCATCAGCCTGCATGCCCTGGTGTTCCAGCAGCTGGTCAAGATCAGCGGCGGCATTCCGGTCAGCAACAAGGACACCGTCTATGCAGGCTTCGGCGACGACGAGGCATTCAACGCCGGCGTTCGGCGCATTGCCGCGGATCCCGGGGCAAAGGCAAAGCTTGATCGCGACCTGCGCCTGACCGGCGCGCTGCGCCGGCCGCTGTTGCTGCAGTACAACCTCAATGACCCTTCCGTGACGCCCCGCTTCGAGCCGGTCTACCCGGCACTTGCCGCCAAGGCTGGCGCGACGCCCCCGCCGAGGACGCTACCGCCCACCGGCGAAGGACATTGCGCGTTTACGCCGGAACAGATTGTTGAAGCGGTGTCGATCCAGAGCCG
Source organism: Stenotrophomonas sp. FBCC-B152 (assembly GCF_059134105.1). Taxonomy (NCBI): domain Bacteria; kingdom Pseudomonadati; phylum Pseudomonadota; class Gammaproteobacteria; order Lysobacterales; family Lysobacteraceae; genus Stenotrophomonas; species Stenotrophomonas sp. FBCC-B152. The sequence continues at coordinate 1,954,217 of NZ_CP101442.1, forward strand.
GTCGTTGCCTGTGCGCCCCACTGCCGAAGCGCGGCGCCCCTGAGCGATTGCTGGCCGCACCCCGAGGGGCAGCGCAGCACGCGTGCGGCCGAGGTGCTGACGAACCCGTCGCCTTCCTGCGCCTTGAACACCGCCTCGCAGGACAGGCAGCGCGCCACCATCGAGTACAGGTGCACGATGCGCCCGCTGCACGGGTCCTGCAGCGCGTTCACGTCCAGCAGTTCGAACTGGCAGCTGTCCGGCAACGGGCGGCGCGGAAGCGGAAGGGGCATGGAGGTCTGCAGGTTCACGCTATGGGCGCCGTCGGGGGAATGGCAGCCACTGTAGGCAGCGCGGTGTGGAGCGCGCGTGCAGCCGGCATGCAGTGCACGCGAAAGGCGTGCCAGTACTACCCCTCGCCCAATGCGTCCTTGCCGGCGGGCGTCAGGTCGATATCACTGTCTTCGGCCTGCACCGCCAGACCTTCGGCGACGGCCCAGGTGGCATCGTCCGCTGACACGGGATCGGTCGCCTCGATGGCCCGCAGAATGGCTAGTTGCTTGTCGGTCAGTGGCATGGTCGCGCTTCCGTGGGTAGTGCCCGACTCTATCAAGACTGTGGTGAAGCTCCCTCGGCCGGTAAATTTACTGCTCCAGTACCCGCATTGACACGCATGCGGCGGTTCCGCCACCTGCGGCAGACTTCTGTCTGTAATTCCATGCAAGCAGCGGAGCGCCCATGAGCACCCCTACAGATGGATCCCAAACGCCTCCGTCGTCATTGGCCAACGACCTCGCCCGTGGCCGCACCCACCTGGGCAACGAGCGCACCCATCTGGCCTATCTGCGCACGACCGTGTCGTTGATCGGGTTCGGGATCACCATCAACAGGTTCAGCACCTACCTGATCCAGAACGACGAGGCGCCCAAAAGCGGCAGGCTGCTGCTGCACGACGCCGGCAACGCCGGCTTTGGCATGGTGCTGCTGGGCCTGGCGCTGCTGGTCTGGTCACTGGTGCGCTACCGGATGGTGACACGGGATATCGAACGCGGCGTCATCGACTCGCGCCACCGCGCCACGACCGCATTCACCATCGGCCTGTTGCTGCTCGGCGGGTGGACGGCGGTCTGGTTGTTCATCAGCTGAAAAGGACGCTCACTTCGGATAGAGCAACGTGACAGTAAACCGAACGCCCCAGTCCGGCCCGCCACGCGGGCCATCCAGGTAGGCGCGCACGCCGCCTTGATAGCTGATCATCTGGCTGCCCAGTTTGCTCACCTTGGAGTACTGGATGTTCAGCGGCACCGTCCACTGGCTGGCCTTCCAGTCGTAGGTGGACTCGATGTTGAACGCCAGCGTGCGCCCCCCCGGGAACGCCTTGGCCAGGAATGGCTGGACGAAGGTGTTGCTGATATCGCGCCGGCGCGAGCCGCTGCCGGCGATGTCCGAGATGTGGTTCACCAGCGCGCCCACGGTCCAGCTCTTGTCCTGCTTGAGCACCACGAAGGTGGGGCCAGCCCCCCAGGTGTCGGCGCCCAGGTCATCGGTGCCGGTAGGCAGCAGCAGGGCCGGCCCGATGCCCCAGACGACGCCGGACGGCCCGGTTTCCTTCGGCGCGAAGAAGAAGCTCTGGGTGATGTCGCCCAGCCCGGCCTGGTCGGTGCCGGGAATCACATCCTTCTGGTAGGCCACCGGCAGGATGGTGCGGGAGATGATGTTCCATTCTTCGGAAATGGAAAACGGCGCCACCGGCTGGATGTTGAGCGTGTGGCGGTAACCACCGTTGGCGTAGCCGTCGTCGTAGTTGTATTGAAACGGCACGCTGATCAGCGCCGCGACCGGATTGGACAGCTTCTTGGCCAGGGCATCGGCGTCCTGCGCCCACACCGGTTGGCACAGTCCTGCCAGCGCTGGGGCCAGGAACAGCGACACGAAACGATGACGCCGACGCGCCGTGCGGGTGCAACGGGGTGAAACAGACATGGCGAACCCCTATGAAGGCGTGGGCAGCCCCACCGAGCGCTGCAGATCGAGCATCGGGTCCTGGGGCACGTGGATGCCGCCGGTACTGGGCAGGTCCAGGTCCAGGACCAGCCCCACGGCCAGCGAAAACAGCAGCAGCAACAACGTGGTGGAGGTGCGCTGGCGCACCCGCTCGTAGCCCAGCAACCCCGCCGCGAACAGCGCGAACAGGAACAGCATCCGCAGGATGCGGTGCGGGATGTGGTCCTGCCGGGCCGCGAAGCGTTCGCCCGCCAGGTCGATGGAGTCGTTGGTGGTGGTGACCATCAGGCTGGCGCGCGGGGTGTCCCGGAAGGGAGCGGTGGCTGCCATCACCGCAGCCCAGAGCTCGGTCTGCAGCGCCGTGGTGCGTGCGTACTCATCGATCTCCTGCTGTGCGGTCTTCGCATTGGCAAAGTCCACGCGGGCGTCGATGTACTGGCGCAGCACGCTGCGCACCCGCTCGGCATCGGCGGTGTCCAGCAGGTCCGTGCGCAGCCACGTGGTGCCCAGCGCGTTGGCTTCATGCAGCACCAGGGACCTGCGCTCGTCATAGCGGCCCAGCGCGAGTGAGAAGGTGAAGCCGATCAGCAGGGCCAGCAGGCCCAGCACCGTGTTGGTCGAGAACGAGTCGCCGGCTTCGGCGTCAGCGGCTACCGGCTTCTGCGCCTTGCGCCGATTCTGGCGGGTACGCAGGAAGGCCCCCAGTTCACGCGCCGCGATCAGCGCGACAAAGAAGATCACGGTGAGCAGCCACAGCGGGACGTAGGGGAAGCTGCCAGGCAGATGCATGTTCCGTCACCAACAGTGCGCGGGGGTGCGTTCGAGGATGGCCGATGGCCCCCGGATCTGCTTCGGTACTTCTACCGACCCCCGTCCAGTGATTGATGCATGCTGGCACTGGCACCGGCACCCCGCCCCCACTATCGTAGGCGCCTTTCCTGCCCGGCTCCGCGCACAGATGCACTCTGCCCTTGCCCACCCCGCCGCCTGCGAGAACTGCAGCACCCCCCTGCAGGGCGATTTCTGCCATGAATGCGGCCAGTCCGCGCACAGCCCGGTGCGCAGTTTCGGGCACGCGGTGGAAGAGGTGTTCGAATCGTTCTGGCACCTGGATGGGCGCATCTTCCGCACCCTGCATCAGCTGCTGCTGCCCGGCCGGCTGGCGGCCGCCTACCTTGCCGGGCACCGCACCCGCTATATCCCGCCGATCCGGCTGTTCGTGATCCTCAGCGTGCTGACCTTCTTCGTGGCGCGGTTGGCGGTGCACGTGGATGCGGGTGCCCTGGTGAGCCAGACACCCCGCCCGCCCGAAGTGCCGGGTGCGTTCCGTGATGCCACCACCAACGACGAGGTGCAGCAGGTCCGCCGTGCGCTGCTTGCACCGTTGCAGCAATCGCGCGAGGCAATGCCCGAGTCCCTTCGTGCGCCGATCGACAGCGCCATTGCCAAGGTGGACAGGCAGGCCGCCAAGCGCGAGCGCGAACTGAAGGAGCATCCGCCGGTCGCGTCGGCCCACAAGCCCCCCGCTGCAAAGCCGTTCACGGTGCAGGACATGGCGACACAGAAGTCAGACCCGGTCGATATCAGTTTCCTGCCCGGGTTCGTCAACCGCTGGCTGACCGGCCAGACCGAGATCATCCGCAAGAACCTGCCCCGCATCAGCGAACGGCCGCAGCTGCTGGTCAACGCGTTCTTCGGCTCGGTGCCTTCGGCGCTGTTCGTGCTGGTGCCGTTGTTCGCCGTGCTGCTGAAGGTGTTCTACCTGGGCAGTGGAAGGCTCTACCTGGAGCACCTGGTAGTGGCGTTGTACAGCCACGCGTTCCTGTGCGTTGCGCTGCTCGGCATCCTGCTGCTGTCGATGCTGGGCGGGCAGATGGCCACCGTGCCTGGCGCGGGGGTCGTCATAGGCCTGCTGATCACGGCGCTGCTGCTGTGGATGCCGCTGTATCTCTGGCTGATGCAACGGCGGGTGTACGCACAATCCCGGCTGGTGACCACGCTCAAGTTCATCGCGCTGGGATGGCTGTACTTCACCGTGGTCACCACCGCGACCGTCATTCTTGCCATCGCCAGCCTGGCCCGGGTCTGAGCCGGGCTAAGTAGTTTTACCCAGCCTGCCTGCACCTATTTCGGTGGAGTGCGGATGAGCGCACCGTCATGCTCTCCCCATCCCGTGCTGCAGGAGGCGAATGACATGGCCATGCCCCGTAACCAGGCTCGATCACCGTTCTTTGCCGGTCTCCGGCTGGGCGCCCTGTTGATCAGCGTGTGCGCGCTGGCCGCCTGCGGCAAGCGCGAACCCGACAGTGCCGCGCCCACGCCTGATCCTGCCACGGCGGCGCAGCCCACTGCCCCAGCGGCCGCTGATGCCACCCGCACCAGCGAGCTGCGCGCCACCGCCAAGGACGCCTACATCTGGGGCTATCCGATCGTGGAAGGCTACAAATCCATGTACCAGCAGGCCGTGGATGCCAAAGGTGCGAACTTCCACGCCGGCTTCAACTAGATCGGCAACGTCGCCCAGGTGGCCACCCCGAAGGACACCTCGATCATCACGCCCAACTCGGACACGCCGTACTCGTTCCTGTGGATGGACCTGCGCGCCGAGCCGGTGGTGATCAGCGTGCCGCCGATCGATGCCAAGCGCTACTTCTCCGTGCAGCTTATCGACCTGTACACCTACAACTTCGCCTACATCAACCGCGCCGCGACCGACGGCAAGGCCAGCGTGTTCATGGTCGCCGGGCCGGACTGGAAGGGCGAAACGCCCAAGGGCGTAAGCCAGGTGTTCCGCGCCGAAACCCAGCTGGCCTATGGCCTGTTCCGCACCCAGTTGATTTCGCCTTCGGACCTGGACAACGTCAAGCGCCTGCAGGCGCAGTACAAGGTGCAGCCGCTGAGCGCGTTCCTGGGCACGCCGCCACCGCCGCCCGCACCAGCGATCACCTTCCCGCCGTATGACCCGGAGCAGGCCAATGGCCTGGGCTTCTTCTCCTACCTCAACTTCCTGCTGCAGTTCGCGCCCACCGTGGACAGCGAAGCTGCGCTTCGCCAGCGGTTCGCGGGAATCGGCATTGAAGCGGGCAAACCCTTCGATCCGGCAGCGCTCGCGCCGGCAGACCGTGAAGCGATGACCGCAGGCATCGCCGACGCCAACCAGGCGCTGGAGCAGTTCGTCGCCACTGAAATAAACACCGAGAAGGTCTCCAGTGCGGACATGTTCGGCACCCGCGCGGCGTTGAAGGACAACTATCTGTACCGCTTCGCCGGGGCCAAGCTGGGCATCTACGGCAACTCCGCTTCAGAGGCCGATTACCAGAGCTACTTTGTCGATGCCGCGGGCAAGCCCGCCGACGGCAGCCAGCACGACTACGTGCTGCACTTCGCCAAGGACCAGCTGCCGCCAACCAACGCGTTCTGGTCGGTCACCCTGTACGACGGCAAGAGCAAGCTGCTGGTGGACAACCCGCTGGATCGCTACCTGATCAACTCGGCCATGTTGCCCAAGCTCAAGCGCGATGCCGATGGCGGGCTGACCCTGTATATCCAGCCGGCGTCACCCGGCAAGGACAAGGAATCGAACTGGCTGCCGGCACCGGCAGGCCCGTTCTACCTGATCCTGCGCAACTACAGCCCGGGCCAGGCGGTGCTGGACCGCAGCTGGAAGAAACCGACGCTGACGCCGGTGGAGCGCAAGGCGGACTAGGTTCCGGTCATGGCGATGGCTGCGGCAGGCCGGTTGGCATGCCGCCAGCCGGCCGACTGCTGCAGCTGCTGCACCATGTGGCCAAGAAACGCGCGTACGCGCGGCGCGACCTGCTTTCCGGGTGCGTACACCGCACTCAGCGGCGAGGTCGCCAGCGCGCAGTTGGGCAGTACTTCCTTCAAGCGGCCGGCGTCCAGGTCGTCCGCCACGTCCCAGATCGACTTGCGGGCGATGCCGGCGCCCTGCACCGCCAGGATCTGTGCCGCCTCGCCATCGTCGCAGAGGGTGCTGGCGTCCAGCGGGAACGCGATGGTGCCGCCCGGCTGCGCGAACACCCATTGCGACACCGGCGGGCTGCCCGAGGCGATCAGATCGTGGCCGTGCAGGTCGTCGATGCTCAGCGGCGTGCCGCGCCGGCGCAGGTACTCGGGGGATGCACACAAAATGCGGCGATTCGGCGCCAACTCGCGCGCCACCAGCCGTGAATCGTCCAGCGCGCCATAGCGCAGCGCCAGCTCCACGCCTTCGCCGACCAGGTCGACCAGCTCATCGCGCAGTGACAGGTGCACCCGCACCCCGGGATGCGCCTGCTGGAAGCTGCGCACCGCCGGCACCACATGACGGCGCCCGAATCCGTTGGGCGCGGTGAGCTTGAGCACGCCGGCCACCACATCCTGGCGCTGCTCCAGCGCCGCCTCGGCCGCTTCCACCGCATCCAGCACGCGGCGGCAGTGCAGGTGGAACAGGTTGCCCTCATCGGTGAGCGAGGCGCGCCGCGTGCTGCGGTTCAACAGCCGCACCTGCACGCGCCGCTCCAGCGCGGTGAGCCGCTTGCTGACGACGGCGAGCGAAATGCCCAGGTCGCGGGCGGCGGCGGACAGGCTGCCGCCATGCACGATGCGGTCGAAGGTGCGCAGCTCGTTGAGGTCGTCGATCACGCCGATGTTTCCAGTTTGGCAAGAGTTCCTTTCCCATATTGCCATTACGGAAACAGTCGCACATCCACACAATGGTCGCATTCATGCCAGCCGCGGAAGGGCCGGCCGCATTCGGCGAGCACGCTGCCGCGACAGGACCCGCGCCATGCTCAGCCACAGCCACCCGCCAGGTAGCCACACAATGAAAGATGATGCCGACCAGAACCGGCCGACGCTGACCCGTCGCCGCTTCTTCCAGGGCCTTACCCTGCTTCCCGTAGCCGCCGCCCTGCCCGGCTGCGCCCCCGGCACCCCCACCGAGAGCGGCACCCCGGCTACTGCGACCGCCAAGGACTACACCCCCGAATTCTTCAACGCGGCCGAATGGGCGTTCATCACGGCCGCCTGCGACCGCTTGATCCCCTCCGACGAAACCGGCCCCGGCGCGGTGGAATCGGGCGTGCCCGAGTTCCTCGACCGCCACATGCAGACCCCCTACGCGGCTGGCGCCATCTGGTACATGCAGGGCCCCTTCCTGGAAGCACCCAGCGAGTTCGGCTACCAGGGCAAGCTGGCCCTGCGTGACATCCTGAAGGTGGGCATCGATGCGTTCGATGCGCACTGCCGCAGCCAGTTCGATGGCAAGACCTTCGCCCAGTTGAACCACGAACAGCAGGAAACCCTGCTCAAGGCGGCCGAGGGCGGCAAGCTGGAGCTGGAGGCGATCTCCAGCAAGCTGTTCTTCTCCAACCTGCTGGGCGAAGTAAAGAACGGCTACTTCGCCGATCCCAAGTACGGCGCGAACAAAGACATGGCGGCTTGGAAGATGATTGGCTACCCGGGCATGCGCGCGGACTACATAGACTGGATCGGCGTCCGCAACAAGGCCTATCCCCTGCCGCCGGTGGATCTGGCCGGGCGGAGGGGCTGAGGCTTGGCCATCACGAAACCGAAAGTGGATGCGGTCATCGTCGGCATGGGCTGGACCGGGGCGATCCTGGCCAAGGAACTCACCGATGCCGGCCTGCACGTGGTGGCGCTGGAACGCGGCGGCGACCGCGATACCCAGCCCGATTTCGCCTACCCGAAGGTGGTGGACGAGCTGGAAGGCTCGGTGCACCGCAAGTACCTGCAGAGCTTGAACCAGGAAACGGTGACGGTGCGGCACACGCTGGCCGATACCGCCGTGCCCTACCGGCAGATGGGCTCGTTCAAGCCGGGCACCGGCGTGGGCGGCGCGGGCAGCCACTGGTCCGGCGCGCACTTCCGGCCGCTGCCGGAAGACCTGATCCTGCGCACCAACGTGGAAGAACGCTACGGCAAGAACTTCATTCCGGCGGACATGACCATCCAGGATTTCCCGGTCACCTATGCCGAACTCGAGCCGCACCTGAACATGTTCGAGCTGGTGTGCGGCACCTCCGGCAAGGCGGGCGTGATCAACGGCGTGGTGCAGGAAGGCGGCAATCCCTTCGAGGGCTCGCGCTCGGGCGAGTATCCGCTTGGTCCGAATCCGAACTACCTCGGCGGCGAGCAGTTCTACAAGGCGGCCAAGGAAATGGGCTGGCACCCCTACCCGATTCCCGCCTCGAACGCATCCGGCCCGTATGTGAACCCGTACGGCTGCCAGCTTGGCCCGTGCAACGCGTGTGGTTTCTGCAGCGATTACGGCTGCCTCAACTACTCCAAGGCCAGCCCCAACGCCTGCATCCTGCCCGTGCTGCGCCAGCGCCCGAAATTCGAGCTGCGCACGCATTCGCAGGTGCTGCGGGTGAACCTGGACAGCACCAAGGCCAAGGCCACCGGCGTGACCTACCTGGATGCGCAGGGCCGTGAAGTGGACCAGCCGGCCGACATGGTGCTGCTGTGTGCGTTCCAGCTGTACAACGTGCACCTGATGCTGGTCTCCGGCATCGGCGAAGCCTACGACCCGCAGACCAACACCGGCACCGTGGGGCGCAACTACTCCTACCAGAACCTCAACCGGGTGGTGCTGTTCTTCGACAAGGACGTGCAGGCCAACGGCTTCATCGGCATCGGGGGCGCCGGCACCACCATGGACGACCTCAACGGCAACCAGCTGGACAACGCCAAGGCCGGCTTCGTCGGTGGCGGCCTGGTCTGGGCGCGCCAGCCCGGCGCCGGCCCGGTGCGCGGCATCAACGTGCCTTCGGGTACGCCGAACTGGGGCGCGGCGTGGAAGAAGGCGGCTGCCGACAACTTCCGCCACAACTTCTATTACGAGGTGCAGGGTGCGTGCATGTCCTACCGGCAGCACTACCTGAGCCTGGACCCGAACTACAAGGACTCCTTCGGGCGCCCGCTGCTGCGCATGACCTTCGATTGGCACCCCAACGAGATCAAGGCATCGCAGTTCTTCGTGGACCAGGCCATGCAGATGAGCCGCACGCTCAATCCGCTGTCGATGAGTGGTGATGCCAAGAAGAACGGCGAGCACTACAACATCACCAAGTACCAGAGCACGCACACCTGCGGCGGCGCGATCATGGGCGCAGACCCGAAGACCTCGGCATTGAACCGCTACCTGCAGAGCTGGGACGTGCCGAACGTGTTCGTGATCGGCGCCAACGCCTTCCCGCAGAACAACGGCTACAACCCCACCGGCCTGGTGGGCGGGCTGGCGTACTGGGCGGCCAAGGCGATCCGCGAGAAGTACCTGCCCGATCCGGGCCCACTGGTGCAGGCTTGAGGAGGCGCGCATGAAGAAGCTTCTTCTCTGGATCGTGGCGGTCGGGCTGGTGGTGCTGCTGGCAGCGCTGGCCTATGCGTTCATTCCCACCAAGACCCGCGTGCTGGCTGACGGCCCTGCCGCCGATGCGGCGCTGATCGAGCGGGGGCGCTACCTGGCCGCGGCCGGCGACTGCACCGCCTGCCATACCAAGCCGGGCGGCAAGCCGTTTGCCGGCGGGCTGCCGGTGGCCTCGCCGCTGGGCAACATCTACAGCACCAACATCACCCCGGACAAGGAAACCGGCATCGGCGCGTATTCGCTGGACGACTTCGACCGCGCGGTGCGGCACGGCATCGCCCCCGACGGCCGCACGCTGTACCCGGCCATGCCGTATCCCTCCTACGCGCGCATCACCGATGACGATGTGCGGGCGCTGCACGCGTACTTCCTGCACGGCGATATCGCGCCGGTACAGCAGGAAAACCGGGGCGTGGACATCACCTGGCCGCTGTCGATGCGCTGGCCGCTGGCGATCTGGCGCAAGACCTTCGCGCCGGACGCGGACGCAGTGGCATTCGACCCGGGCCACTACAGCGACCCGCAGCTGGCACGCGGTGCCTACCTGGTGCAGGGCCTGGGCCACTGCGGCAGCTGCCACACCCCGCGTGGCTTCGCGCTGCAGGAAAAGGCACTGGACGAATCCGGCGCTGCCTATCTGTCCGGCGGCCAGGTGATCGACGGCTGGAACGCGGTGAACCTGCGCGGCAACGCGGCCGATGGCCTGGGCCGCTGGTCCGAGCAGGACATCGTGGACACCCTGCGTACCGCCCGCAACGCGCACAGCGCAGTGGTGGGCACGCCGATGGCCGACGTGGTCCGGCACAGCACGCAGAACCTCACCGACGACGACCTGAAGGCGATTGCTGTGTACCTCAAGCAGCTGCCGGCCAGTGCGCATGATCCATCGGCCTACACCGCCAGCGATGCCACCGCCCGCAAGCTGCAGACCGGCATCAACGACAGCCGCGGTGCCGAGCTGTTCGTCGACAACTGCGCCGCCTGCCATCGCACCGATGCCAAGGGCTACACCAACGTGTTCCCGGCCATCGCCGGCAACCCGACGGTGCTGGCCGACGACCCGACCTCGGTGATCCGCCTGTTGCTGGCCGGCAGCGAGCTGCCCTCCACCGCCCTGCGCCCCTCCAACCTGGGCATGCCCGGGTTCGCCGAGCGCCTGTCGGATACCGAAATCGCGCAGCTGGCCACCTTCATCCGCCAGGACTTCGGCAACAAGGCCGGCGAGGTCACGGCTGACCAGGCCAGAAAGGTCCGCCAGCACCTGCAGGACGAGGCCAAGGCGGCCAAGGCCGCGCACGACCCGACCGCCGCCCGGGGTGGCGAGGATGCTGAATGACGGGGCTGTTCAGGCCCCGCCAGCATGAAAGCCTCGGATCGGGGAGAATAGCGGCCCGCTGAACCTGCGGCCCGGGCGCAACGCCCGGGCCGCCATCCTGCCGTCATCTCCGGATCCAACGTGAACGCTATCGCTTCCCCTGCCGCCGACGCCCTGCTCCAGGACGAGCTGCCCCTGACCGACCGCCTGCGCGCCGCGCTGGACCTGCTGGAGGCGATCGAGGCCGACCGCGCCGTGCTGGACACGCTGCCGGAAGACGATCGCGTGCGTTTCCACCAGGTGGTGGCCAAGGTCTACCACCCCGAACCGAAGGCACGCCGGGCGATGCTCAAGCAGCAAGCCAAGGCACGCCACCACGAAAAGGTGCGCAAGGCCGAAGCGCTGCTGGAACAGACCGGCATCCGCGCCCTGCGCCGCAAGCCGGTGTTCAGCACGCCGAACTACTTCCCGCCGCACAAGGCCGGCCTGCACGACGCGCACAACGGTGAGAACGCCGAAGCCACGCCGGAACCGGTGCATTCGCCGGAGCTGCGCCACTGCTATGTGTGCAAGCAGAAGTTCACCCAGCTGCACCATTTCTATGACCAGATGTGCCCCGCCTGCGCCGAACTGAACTTCATCAAGCGCACCGAAACCGCCGACCTGCGCGGCCGGGTGGCGCTGCTCACCGGTGGCCGGGTCAAGATCGGCTACCAGGCGGGCCTGAAGCTGCTGCGCGCCGGTGCCGAGCTGATCGTGACCACGCGCTTCCCGCGTGATTCGGCCGCACGCTACGCCGAAGAGCCGGACTTCGCCGAATGGGGCCACCGCCTGCAGGTGTACGGCCTGGACCTGCGCCACACGCCCAGCGTGGAAGCGTTCTGCAACGAGCTGCTGGCCACGCGCACGCGCCTGGACTTCATCATCAACAACGCCTGCCAGACCGTGCGCCGCCCGCCGCAGTTCTACGCGCACATGATGGCCGGCGAAACCGCGGCCCTGCACGACCTGCCGGACACCATCCGCAAGCTGGTGGGCCAGTACGAAGGGCTGCGCAGCCCGGAAATGTTGGGCCTGGGCTCGGATGCCAACGTGCCATCGCTGCAGGAGCAGGCGCTGGTGGGTGCCGATGGCCTGACCCGCGCGGCCGAGCTTTCGCAGGTGCCGTTGCTGGCCGATGAACTGCTGGGCCAGCAGCACCTGTTCCCCGAAGGCCGGCTGGACCAGGACCTGCAGCAGGTGGACCTGCGTGGGCGCAATTCGTGGCGCCTGCTGATGGCCGAAGTGCCGTCGGTGGAGCTGCTGGAAACCCAGCTGGTCAACGCCATCGCACCGTTCATCATCAACGCGCGCCTGAAGCCGCTGATGCTGCGTTCGCCCGAGCGCGACAAGCACATCGTCAACGTGTCGGCGATGGAGGGGCAGTTCTACCGCAACTTCAAGACCACCCGCCACCCGCACACCAACATGGCCAAGGCCGCGTTGAACATGATGACCCGCACCTCGGCGGCCGATTACCAGAACGATGGCATCCACATGAATTCCGTGGATACCGGCTGGGTAACCGACGAGGATCCGGCAGAGATCGCCGCGCGCAAGGTGGAGGAAGAACGCTTCCACCCGCCGCTGGACATCGTCGATGGCGCCGCGCGCATCGTCGACCCGATCATCCACGGCTTCAACACGGGCGAGCACGTGTGGGGCCAGTTCCTGAAGGATTACGCGCCCACCGACTGGTGAGGCGCGCGACGGCGCCGGCAGGATGCTGGTGCCTTCATGTCGCAATGTATCTGATGCGAATGATTCGTGATACGATTGTTAAAGTTGTCTGAAACAACGCACACGGACGTCCCAGCCATCGCCAGCGGACCCTCTTACTCAGGAGTTTGCTCGATGCACGTTTCCTCCCCCCGTTCCGCCCACGCCGCCGCCCTTCTGGCCGCCGCCATCACCCTCGCCCTTTCCGCCCAGGCCCATGCGGCCGCCGATGCCGCGGGCGATGCCAAAAACATGGACACCGTGGTGGTCACCGCCACCGGTGCCCAGCAGTGGATCAAGGATGCGCCCGCCAGCATCAGCGTGATCACACGCCAGGAAATCGAGCGCAAGCCGGTGACCAGCATCGGCCAGCTGCTCAGCACCGTGCCGGGCGTGACCGGTGGCTACGCGCTGTCTGGTGCGCAATCGAAGATCCGCCTGCGCGGGTTGCCCGAGCAGTACACGCTGATCCTCATCGACGGCCGCCGCCAGGGCAATTCGTCCGGCGTGAACTACCGCGATGACCTGGGTCCGCAGGATCTGAACTGGCTGTCGCCGGACATGATCGAGCGCATCGAAGTGGTGCGTGGCCCGATGTCGTCGCTGTACGGCTCCGACGCCATGGGCGGGGTGATCAACATCATCACCCGCAAGATCGCCCCGGAATGGGGTGGCTCGGTCACCTTCAACTACAGCAAGCCGGATTCGTCCACGCGCGGCAACACCACCCAGATGGGCGCGCTGTTCAGTGGCCCGCTCACGGAAAACCTGGGCCTGCGCATCGGCGCCAACGTGACCGATCGCGAATCTGATCGTGGCCGTGGCCAGACCCCGGGCACGAAGGCCGAGAACGCCAACGCGCTGCTCAACTGGGCGATCAACGGCGACCACACCGTGGGCTTCGAAGCTACCCATGGCGTGCAGCGCAACCGCGGTGGCGGCGATGTCGGCGCATGGGGCCTGTCCAAGCTGGTGCACACCGGCTACGTGGTTACCCATGACGGCCGCTATGGCGATGCCAGCACCTCCAAGTCCACGCTGATCCAGAACGATTACGAGGACAAGGGCAGCCAGGTGGGCAACCACTCCAAGGAGACGGTATTCGATACCGCCTTCGCCACCGGCTTCCACCTGGGCTTCGAGCACCGCTTGAACGTGGGTGGCCAGTGGAAGCGCGAAGAACTGCAGAACACCGACACCATCGGCACGGTGCCGGTGACCTGGAGCGGCAGCGGCCGCATCAGCCCGACCAACGAGGCCGATTCGTGGGCGCTGTTCGCCGAAGACCACATCACCCTGCATGAGCGCTTCACGCTGACCTTGGGCCTGCGCTGGGACAACACCGAAAACTACGACGACAACCTCAGCCCGCGCATCTACGGGGTGTGGCACCCGTCCGATGACTGGACCGTGCGCGGTGGCGTATCGCAGGGCTTCCGTGCGCCGAACCTGAAGCAGGGCAGCGCCGGTGCGGCCACACAGTCCGGCGGCAACGGCTGCCGCAGCCTGACCGTGGAAGGCTGGACCAACCGTTCGGTCAGCGCCGATGGCACCACCGGCTGCTACATGGCCGGCAACCCGAACCTGGAACCGGAAACCAGCACCAACTACGAGCTGGGCGTCGGCTTTGATCGCGGCGGCTGGTCGGCCTCGGCCACCTACTTCCTCACCGACTTCGACGACAAGATCGAGCAGGTGCCGCTGCGTGAGATTGCCGGCTACGACTCCAGCTTCGTCAATGGTTTCTGGTGGACGGTGGCGCAGAACATCCAGAAGGCGCGCACCCGCGGCGTGGAAGCCAGCGTCACCGTGCCCCTGCACGAGCGCCTGAGCTGGACCACCAACGCTACCCGCATGCTGGAATCGAAGAACCGCACCACCGGCGCGAACCTGCTGGTGGTGCCCAAGATCACCGCCAATACCTCGCTGGACTGGCAGGTGACCGACGCCTGGTCCTTGAACCTGAGCGCGCAGCACATCGGCGAACAGCTGGTCTCCAGCACCAGCTCGACGTTCGCCAAGGCCTACACGACGTGGGACCTGGTGACCGGGTTCAACGTCAACGAAAACCTGACCCTGCGCGCAGGCGTGCTGAACGCAGGCGACGTCTCCACCATCGACGAAGGCAACAACTACGACGGTGGTGCGCGCACCTTCTTCGTGGGCGCTACTGCGCGGTTCTGATCCCGCGCCGGGGACGCGGCCACCCGCTGAGGTGGCCCGCCCTTCTCATTGATCAGTGCGGGCTACTGCCTGTCGAGTCCGCAGATGTCCACGGAAGCAACGCCAGTCACGGCGTTGACAGTAGTCCGCGCAATCACGCGTGCATCCTCTCTTTGCTCGCCAGGAACATAGAGCACAAAAACACGATCATCGCCCTCGAAGAGCGTGGTCAACGCCAGCGAATCCCGTATTTCATCCGGGATCACGTATCCCTCAAGCTCCTTCTGCGTCAGGCGCCTCGCGATCTCGCGCAACTCGTCGACGTGAATGGTCTTGATCGGAGCTCTCCTTCTTCGGGGCGCTAGTGCGCAGTCCTGATCCCGCGCCGGGGACGCGGCCACCCACTGAGGTGGCCCGTCTTCCAACGCCACAGGGCATAGGCCAGGAAGGCAAATACCACTGCAACGCTCACCAGGTCCATGCGACCACTGGTACCGTACGCAACCAGGTATTGGATGAGGTAGGCGGCGAAGAACACGGCCGAAAGCTTGCGCCCGAACGCCAGGAAGATGCCACCCAGCGCCAGTGAGAACGGCATCACCAGCTTGCCGCCAAGTTCCACCAAGGGCGCATTCGCAATACCAACGTTCTTCACCATCTCCAGCACCGCCAGCCACACGGCCAGGAACTGCATTGCGCAGAACAGTGCAATGAGAACGGCGATGGTCAGGTGTGCCCTGCCCGGCCAAGGTGATGCCCGCACGACCTGTTCGGTGCCCGGCACCTGATACGGATTGCTCATGGATTCCCTCCCCTGTTTGGCGGAGCGTACCATGCCGATTGGGGGAGTAAATCGTCAGAGCTTCATGTTCAACGCGACAAAGAACGAACGCCCCGCAGCCGGTGAGAACATCGGCTGCGGCTGCTCCCAGAAGAAGCTGTCGTACCACGCATAAGCGTACTGGCGGTCCGTGGCGTTCTTCATCTGCACATCCACGCTCCAACGGGGCGTGATGTCATAGCGGGCGCGGAGGTCCAGCACCGCGAAGCCACCGTACTTGCCGGCCACGTTGCGCTCTTCCAGGTAGTAATCGCCCTGCGCCCTGCCCTGCAGGCCGAGCTGCAGGGCTTCGGTGGCCTGGAAGTCGAGGCCGATGTTGCTGATATAGCGTGGGGTGGCGGCAACTTCGCGGCCCTCCAGCGACAGGCTGGCATCGCGACCATCGCGCTCGATCTTTGCTTCCTGATACGCGTGGGAGGCCCATACCGTCCACTTCTCGCCCACCTGCGCGCTGATCTGCGCATCCACGCCACGGCGGCGGGTCTTGCCGAGGGTCACGGTGGTACCGGTGGCGGGCATGTTGGAGACTTCGTTGGCCGCGTCCTGCTGCCATACCGCGATGCGCGCCTGGCTGCCGGCAAACGGGCTGAACTTCATGCCCAGTTCCATGCCGGTATTGGTGGACGGGTTCATGGCGCCCTGCCCGGGCGTCAGGTAAGCCGGCGCAGTGGAACCGGTCAGCACCTGGAAGGTGCGGCCCCAGTTGGCGTAGACGTTGGTGTTGTCGGTGAAGGCATAGACCACGCTCAGCTTGGGCTGGTCGATGGTGCCGTAGCGCTGCAGCGGGCCGGCGATGCCGCCCGGCAGGCGGGTATCGCCATCGAAACGGTCCACCCGGTACGCCGGCACGATCTTCAGCGCGTCGATGGGCTGGTAGATCGCCTGCACATACGCGCCGTAATTGTCGAAGGTATGGCGGTCGTTGTTCTGCACGCGTGCCGGGGTGGCGCTGAAGTCGGTGGGCTCGGCGTAGCTGAAACGCTGGCGGATGTAGCCGTTGTCCTGGTGCTCGACGTTCACCCCGCCTTCGAGCGTAAGCGTAGCGCCGGGCTGCCAGGTCAGCGTGGTGAGCATGCCGGTCTGCTTTTCGTCCCACACGCGGCGCTGGCGTGGCGCATTGCCGGTGGGCAGGTCGCTGAAGGTGACCCGACGGTCGTCTTCGTAGCGGTTGTAGTAAAGCTTGCTGCCCAGGTACAGGGTGTCGGCAAGCTTCAGGTCCATGTGCACGCCGATCTGGCGCATGTCGCGGTCGTCGCCATCGTTGGCGTTGCGCAGCTGCGAGCCACGGCGGTCGGTACGTAGTTCTTCAGCCGTAATGAAGCCTGGCTCATCGGCTTCGTGGTGGTAGGCGCGCGCGGTGAGGCCGATGCGCATGCCGTCGTCCAGGTTGCCGTAGAACCACTTGCCGCCGATGGCGTACTTGCGTGAGGTGTCATGGTCACGATACCCATCAGAGGCCAGGGTGCCGATGAAGTAGTTCTGCGCGAACCCGTTGTTTTCGCGGCCAATGGCCAGCTGCGCGTCGCGGGTGTTGTAACTGCCGTAGCCGAACCGGCCATCGGTGTAGTTGCCGCCCTGGCGCGTGCCGAAGTTCACGTTGCCGCCAATGTTGTGCAGGCCGTAACGCGGGTCGTTGGTGCCACGCACCACTTCGATGAAGCTGATTTCCAGCGGAAACAGCATGTCGATGAAGCGCTGGTTGCCACTGTTGACGTTGCTGGGCACGCCGTCGATCAGGGTCTTGATCGCATTGAGGTAGCCCTCGCCATTGAAGGCGCGGAAGCTGACCTTGCCCGATTCGGCGCCCTGCCGGGTTTCGGTAAGCTGGATGCCGGGCATCTGGCCGAGCAGTTCCCAGCTGTGCGAGACGTTCTTGTCCTCGATCTGGTCGGCGCCGAGCACGTCCACCGAGGTCAGCACCTGGTGGGCGGTGAGCTGGCCTTCGGTGTGCTGGTGCACATCGACCTTGCCCAAGGTAAGCGCGGAATCGGACGACTGGGCGCGGGATTCGGGGGCAAAAACGACGGCGGCGACGGCTGTCACGAGGGCAAGGCGTTTCATTTAGAGGCAGGCGTCACAAATCTGAAGGGGAGGCCTGATGCCGGCCCGGGCGTGCAATGTGACACTATAACATTACAGTCATGCACGCTCGCAACAGCTTCACCAACCGCTTCCGGCCCGGTGCCTACGATGGCGGCAGATGCTGCGGAGGAACCCATGACCGAACGTGCACGCCTGCACCAGGAGCTGTTGAGAAGCCAAGCCTTCCTGGAGCAGACCAACACCCTGGCCAAGGTAGGCGGCTGGGAGTTGGCGCTGGACACCAACACGCTGTCCTGGACCCGTGAGACCCATTTGATTCATGGCGTGCCAGAGGACTTCGATCCGAACGTGGGTGCCGCCCTGTCCTTCTACCCGGTGCCCGGACGCGGGCAGCTTCAATCCGCCATGGCCAGATGCGCCGACGACGGCTCGACCATCGACCTGACGCTTCGTGCGGTGACCGCCGCTGGCGAACGCAGCTGGTTGCATATCGTGGGCCAGCGCGTCGAAGACGCCGCCGGTGCCCGCTTGATCGGCGCCATCCAGGACGTCACGGAACAACGCTCCGCCGTGGATGCACTGGCGCAGAGCGAAGCGCGTTACCGCCGGCTGTTCCAGCACAGCCTCGGCTTGATCTGCACGCACACGCTGTCCGGGGAAATCACGTCAGTGAACCCTGCAGCCTCGCTGTCACTGGGCCGCCCGGAAGCGGAGTTGTTGGGCCGTTCGCTGGCAGAGATCATTCCGCTGGAACGCCAGGACCAGCTCCAGTACTACCTGCAACGCGTCGCCGAAAACCAGAGCGACTCCGGCCTGATGGAGCTGGTGGCCGAGGATGGCTCACGCCGTTACTGGGCGTATCACAACGTGCTCGATACCGAAGCTGACCCGCCATACGTCCTGGGCCACGCACAGGACATCACCACCCAGCACCTGCAGGAGCGCCAGCTGCTGGAAATGGCGATCCGCGATCCGCTGACCCGCTCCTTCAACCGCCGCTACCTGACCGAGCTCGCACAGCAGCAGCTCGAAGCGTGGGGCTGCCTGGTGTTCGACCTGGACCACTTCAAGGAGATCAACGACACCCAGGGGCATGCCCACGGCGACTCAGTACTGGTCGAGTTCGTGGCGTTCCTGTCCAGCCCGCTCGAAGAGAACGAGGTGGTAGTGCGCCTGGGCGGCGATGAGTTCCTGGTGTTCGTGCCTAGCGCCAGCATGGAGCGGCTGCAGGCACTGGAGGCCACCTATCAGGCACGCGCCCACTTGGCCCCGGTCCGCTTTTCAGGCGGTTGCGCCATCAGCCGCCCCTCCGAGACCGTCGCCGACACCATCAACCGCGCGGACATGAAGCTCTACGAGCGCCGCCGCCGCGAGCGCCCGGACTGAGTCGCTACCGCCGCCGGTAGATCACGACCGTTGGTCGTGATCCGCTGGCCGACGCCGAGCAACCCCAACGAACACCGCCGCAGTCCAAGCCCCCAGCCAGACCGCCATCCCCCACCCATCGACAATCTCCTCCACCGGAAACACCGATATCCAAAGCCCGATGACGGCCCAGCACACCACCAGCAATGGCGCCACGACCTGACCCCGCCATGCCATGAACGCAGCCGCCGGCAACGAAATGATCGGGAAGAACGCGCCGCCACCGAACGGCGCGGCTCCAACGATCGCGAAGAATGCCGCCGCCAGCACCAGCAACCACGCCATCACCTTGATAAGCATCCTGCATCACTCCTTCCGTCCAGTACCGACCACGAAGCCTTAACCTGCCTTGCTTATCCTAGCAGCGCGCTACAGGCACGACGCCCGACGCATCAATCGTTCCGCTCGGCTTGATCGAGGGAAGCAATCAATCAATGCAAAGGAGTCGCAATGAAGAAGCTGCACGCTGCCGTTCTCGCTGGATGCCTGCTGAGCCTGAGTTCCCTCGCTTTCGCGGAAGTCGCCAACCTGACCAACAGCGCCGATGGCGCCAATCGCGAAGCGGGCATCGCCGCGGTCAAGAAGAAGCTGCAGGACGCCTGCACAGAGCGCAAGGGCACGCCGGATGCGGCTTCCTTCGAGGTGGTGTTCGAGAAGACCAGCGAGAATCCGAACGTACCCAAGCCGTACTACGTGGACGGCAAGATGAAGTGCGACCTGCCATAAGGGGCAGCTGCCGGAAACGTCCATCCCCTGCCCACGCCCCGCTGCTATAGTCGAACCATCGTGACGGGCGCGGTGCCCGTCCTTGGATCACAGGGAGCGGGTCATGGGTCTTGTACAGGCTGTGAAGGGTGCAGTGGGCGGCGTGCTGGCCGACCAGTGGAAAGACTTCTACACCGTGCCGGCGGGCCTGCCGGCCACCGCGGCGCTGTTCGCGGCCGTGCCGCAGGGCACCAACGCCGGGCGCGGGTCCAATGCCAGCGGCTCGTCCAACATCATCACCAACGGCTCGAAGATCGTGGTGCCCGAAGGCTACGGCCTGCTGCTGTTCCAGGACGGGGCCATCACCGGCTTCGTGGCCGAACCGGGTGGCTACGAATGGCGCTCGGATGACCTGAATTCGCAGTCCATCTTCGCCGGCGACGGCATCGTCACCCCGCTGATCAAGCAGAGCTGGGAGCGCTTCAAGTTCGGCGGCCAGCCGGGCGGCCAGCAGGCGGCGTTCTTCGTCTCGCTGAAGGAACTGCCCGACAACCGCTTCGGTACCCAGTCGGAAATCTACTGGGACGACGGCTTCCTCAACACCCAGGTGGGCGCGGTCACGCGCGGCTCGTACACGCTCAAGATCGTCGACCCGATCCTGTTCGTGAAGAACTTCGTGCCGGCCAGCTACCTGCAGCCGGGCAAGGTGTTCGACTTCACCGACCTGGACAACGCGGCCGCCAGCCAGCTGTTCAATGAAGTGGTGGGTTCGCTGGCACCGGCGTTCAGCCTGTACACCAACGATCCCGGCAAGGGCAACCGCATCACCAAGCTGCAGCAGGATTCGCTGGGCTTTGCCCAGAGCCTGTCGGCGGCGGTTGAACAGGGCTACCAGTGGAAGTCCGACCGTGGCCTGGCCATCGTCAAGACCGCCATTGTCTCCATTGAATACGACGCCAACACCCGCGAGCTGCTCAAGACCGTGCAGCGCGCCGATGCGCTGTCGGGTGGGCGTGGCAATTCCAACCTGCAGGCGAGTGTCGCCCAGGGCATCCAGTCGGCCGGTGAGAATGGCGGCGCGGCAGGCCTGGTCGGGGTGGGCATGGCAACCGGCATGTTCGGGGCGGGCGGCCTGCAGCAGCCGGTCACCCCGGCAGCGCCGGCGGCCGACGATCCGGTGGCCAAGCTGAAGAAGGCCAAGGAGATGCTGGACCTCGGCCTGATCACCCAGGACGACTACGACGCACTCAAGGCCAAGGCGCTGGGTCTGTAAGGCGGGCGAACGAAACCATGTCCGACCCGAAGACACCGCCCCCGTTGCCCGGGGGCCCACCGCCGTTGCCGGAGGGCGTGACCGGCCCCGGCTCGCCGCGTGATGTGCCGCCACTGCCGGGCAGCTTCCCGCTTGACCCGGCTACCCTGCCCGACCCGATCCGCGCCGAGATCGAGGCGCCCGATCCGGTCGCGCTCGATACCAGTGCCGAGGAGCTCAAGGACGGCCTGAACCGCTGCCCCAAGTGCGGCTCCACCGATGTGCGGCTCAAGCTGGGCACCGACCTGCTGGTCTGCCAGTTCTGCCGTAACGAATGGCATGGCGCGCTGGTCGAGCAGGAGTTCGGCCTGGGCGAAGGCCTGGACCAGCTGCGTGGCACCATCATCGCGTCCGGCGCACGCGACATCGAGGCCGGCACCGCCAGCCTGATGAGCTTCAAGTGCACCGGCTGCGGCGCTGAAGTGACCATCAACACCGAAACCACCATGACCGCACGCTGCCACTGGTGCCGCCATGTGTTCGGCGTCAACGAACAGGTGGCCAACGGCGCGGTGCCGGATGCGGTGCTGCCGTTCCGGATCACCAAGGACGATGCGGTGGCGCGCATCCGCCAGTTCGTGGACAAGCGCCGGCTGTTCGCGCTGAAAGCATTCAAGGACCAGTTCACGCCCGAGAACGTGGTGGGTGTGTACATGCCCTACATGATCGTGGACAGCAATGTCAGCGCGAGCGTTTCCGGCAAGGGTGAGATCAAGACCCGCCAGTACACCCGCGGCGAAGGTGACAAGAAGAAGACCTACTACGACGCCGATGTCTACCAGGTGGACCGCGCGGTGGACTTCACCGTGGATGACCTGCCCCTGGAATCGTCTGCCGAGCGCGGCAACCTGGATACCAAGGCCAACACCAACAACATCATCAATGCCATCCTGCCGTTCGATACCAAGAACGCGCTTAAGTGGAACGCGTCGTACCTGCTTGGCTTCTCGTCGGAGAAGCGCAACCTGGACGTGGAAAAGATGAAGCCGCGGCTGGAAGACCAGCTGCTGTCCATCGCCCGCGCGCAGGTGGAAGGTTCGGTGCGCCGCTACGACCGTGGCGTGCGCTGGGAGCAGGAACGCGTGGACCTGCACGGTTCGCGCTGGGTGTCCATGTACCTGCCGGTGTGGCTGTATTCGTACCACCAGCCCGGCCGCAACGGCGGCATGCTGCATTACATCGCGGTCAACGGCCGTACCGGTGAAACCATGGGCAGCGTGCCGGTACAGCAGTGGAAACTGCTGCTGGCCGCGCTCACCACCGGCACCATCGTTGAAGCCATCACCCTCTGGTTCCTGGTAGCTGCCTCATGAGCGATGACAGTGGACTCTGGTTGCTGTTGGCGGGCCCCGCCAGCGCGACCGCCTTGTACTGGGGCCTGTACCGGTACTACCGCAACACCGACAAGTCGCATGCGTTCGAGCGTGAGACCACGGTGGAGGCCAAGCCGGTGACCGGCGCGGACCGGCAGGTCGATACCATCACCGGCACGCAGGAAACGCGGATCCGGGGCGACAACGTGCGCGAGTACCGCAAGCGGGTCGTTCGTAACAGCGGGTGAGGTAGAATGCCGCCACTTTCTGCCCTTCTAATTATGGATGACCATGAAGAAGCTTGCCTTCCTTGCCCTGCTGCTCACCTCGCTGAGCCTTCTCACCGCCTGCGCCCGTGGCGGCGACAAGGCCGCTGAGACGAACGACCCGAAGGTCGGTGACCTGTATGCGGCGGTGCTTTCGGAATTTGCCGAGTTCCAGCAGCCGGGCGAAAAGGCCTACGGCCTGCTGAAGGTCATCAAGGTCGCGCCGGACACCGTCACCGTGGTGACCGACAGCAGCGCCTGGGATGACGAGATGTCGGCCAAGCGCGAACTGCGTGGCGACCTCAAGGAGGTCGTGTGGGATATGGACGACGAGATCGTGGTGGCCCGCTCGGAGCTGGCGGAGATGCACCGCAAGGAGATCATCTTCGCCGTGCGGCATGGCGACGGCGCCAACTGACGCGACAACCGTGACTTGAAGTCTGCTTGAAGGGCGCGGTGCATGCTCCGGATCACCATCCGATCTGGAGTTGCCATGCACCGCTTCCTTCCTGCCCTGTTGCTGGGCGCTGCCCTGCTGTTCCCGCCCGCCGCACAGGCGGCCGACACGGTCCTGATCGTCCTCAGCGGCGAGGGACGCAATGCCGGCAAGACGCGGCCCGGGTATGAATTCGACGAGCTCTCGCAGGCCTGGCTGATCTTCCAGGCCAACGGGCTGGCGGTCGAGGTGGCCAGCCCCCAGGGTGGCCCGGTCGAGCCCGACAAGTACAACCCCGACGAACCGTTCAACGCACAGCTGCTGGCCGATGGCGCTGCCATGGCGCAGCTTGCCGCCACCCGGCCCATTGCCGCGCTGCGTGCCAGCGATTACCGCGCGGTCTATGTGGTGGGCGGCAAAGGCGCCATGTTCGACCTGCCCCGCTCGCAGCCACTGCAGCAGCTGATCGGCGCGGCATGGGCCAATGGCGCGGTGGTTGCGGCGGTGTGCCACGGGCCTGCCGCGCTGGCCGAGGTGCGGCTTGCCGACGGCAGCGCGCTGGTTGCAGGCCGGCAGCTGACCGGCTTCAGCAATGAGGAAGAAGCCCTGTTCGGCAAGAAGTGGGCGAAGGAATTCCCGTGGCTGCTTGAGGACGCCCTGCGCGAGCGCGGCGGCGAGTGGAGCGAAGCGCCGCTGATGATGCCGCACGTGGTGGTGGATGGGCGCCTGGTCACTGGCCAGAACCCCTACTCCACCGTTGGCGTGGCCGAGGCAATCGTACGCGGCCTGGGGCGGACCCCGGTGGCGCGCACGCCCGGACGCGACGAGCGCTCCATGGCGCTGGTCGAGCGCCTGCGCGGCGGTGATGCCGCGGGCGCGGCCAGCACGCTGAAGCAGGATCCCGCGTCCTATCACGTGGAACTGATCGGCATGCTGGGCTTCTACCAGGCAAAGGCCGCGGATACGAACCTTGCGGCGCTGCGCCCCGCGCTGCAGACCATGGAGCTGGCCATGCCCTACATGGCCGAGCCGCAGTTGAAACTGGGCATCGCCGAGGCGCACCTGCGGCTGGGCGACCGCAGCCGGGCACGGGCACTGGTGCTGGAGGTACTGGACGCCTCGCCCGGCATGCAACAGGCTGGTGACCTGCTGAAACGGATCGACAGCTGAGATGACACCCTGCCCTGCCCTGCGCGTACTGGTGATCGAGGACAACCCGGTGATGCGCGCCAACCTCGAACTGCTGTTCGCCGGCCATGGCATCGACAGCCGCTTCGCCGCCGACGGCCTCTCCGGGCTGCAGGAGGCCTTGGCCGAGCCGCCCGATGTGCTGGTGCTGGACCTGGGGCTTCCCGGCCTGGACGGCATGCGCGTGTGCGAGCAATTGCGCGCGCGCAGCGACCGGCACGTGCCGGTGTTGATGCTGACCGCCCGTGATGCGTTGGAGGACAAGCTGGCCGGGTTCCGCAGCGGTGCCGATGACTACCTGGTCAAGCCGTTCGCCGGTGCCGAACTGGTGGCGCGTTGCGTGGCCCTGTCCCAGCGCCACCGCGCAGGCACCCCGCATCTACTGAATGTTGGCAGCCTCAGCATTGATCGGCGCAGCAACGTGGTGCAGCGACATGGGCAGACACTGGTGCTCCACCACACCGCCCTGCAGCTCCTGCTGCTCCTGGCCGAAGCGTGGCCGCGAACGCTGACCCGAAGCGAGCTGGTGGAGCGGTTGTGGGGTGCCAGCCCGCCCGAATCCGATCCACTGCGTACGCACCTGTACACCCTGCGGCAGGTGCTCGACAAGCCGTTCCCGGTGCCCCTGCTGAAGACCGTGCATGGCGTGGGCTTCCGTCTGGAGGCAGACACGTGAGCGCCGCACCTCGTCCGCGTCATCGCCTGCGCCGCCGCCTGATGCTGGCCTTCTCCGGTTTCGCGCTGCTGGTGGCGGTGCTGTACGGCTTCTACGTGGTGCTGTTCGTCTATCTGGTCGAGGACCAGATGTTCAACGGGCTGCTGGAGCAGGAAGCCAAGGCGCAGCTGCATCATCATGCAACGCAGGCTGGATGGGCGCGGCCGGCATTACCGGGCATGGCGGTGCATGAGACGGCGGCAAGCCTGCCCGACGGGCTGGCAGCCAGGCTGGCGGAAGAGCCTTGGCGACGGGAGTTTGCTGGCGATCAGGGACGCCACTACCATCTGCGGCGGCTCGAACCTGGCGATGCGTGGCTGGTGGCCGAGGTCAGCCAGCAGTTGGTGGTGCGGCCAATGCGCGGTGGAATCCTGCAATGGTTGGGCTGGTCCAGCCTTGGCGTGCTCCTGATCGCCATGCTGCTGGGCGCGTGGCTGGCGCGGCGGATGACCGCGCCGCTGTCGCGACTGTCCGACGTGGTCGCCGAAGCCAGTCCCTCCCATCTGCCGACCGGGTTCGCCGAAAGCCTTCCGGACGATGAAGTTGGTGCACTGGCCCGCACGCTGCAGGGGCTGCTGGTACGCATCGAGGCATTCGTGGACCGCGAGCGCGAGTTCACCCGCGATGCCAGCCATGAACTGCGTACGCCGCTGGCGGTGATCCGCAGCGCCTGCGAGCGCATGGAGGCGCGCGCCGATCTGGACCCCGCACTTCTCCTGCAGCTCGGCCACATGAGCCAATCGGTGCTGCAACTGGAACACACCATCAGCGCACTGCTGATGCTGGCCCGCGAACAGCATCTCCAGGAGCCAGCGGAATCGGTCACCCTGCTGCCCCTGATCGAGCGGGTGATCGTGGACCAGACTGGGCTGCTAGGCGATCGCCCGGTGCACTTGGCGCTGGACGTGGCGGGCGATGCGAAGGCCTGCCTGCCGCCCACCGCATTTCGCGTCATCCTGTCCAACCTGATCGGCAATGCCTTCGCGCACACGTTGAAGGGAGAGGTATCCATTACGGTGGAAGCAGGCTGGTTGCTGATCACAAACCCGGGTGCCGGCATCGATGCGGACGCCCTGCAGCCCTTCACCAAAGGCGCGGCAAGCAACGGTTACGGTCTGGGGCTGTCGATCGTCCATCGGCTGTGCGAACGCCACCAGATCGACATTCGATTCAATCCCGACAGGACCCGCACCATGGTGTCCATCCGGCTCGATCCTGCAGCACGCACGTGCACTTGAGAACACTTGTTCCCGTCATGCATTGCGTTCGGCGGCAGGCGGTGCCTTACGGCGGCGCCACGCGACGTACGGAATGGCCATCACGGTCACCACCAGCAGGTACAGCACGATGGTGGCCGCCAGGAAGGGCTCGTCCGGAAAGTTGGTCTTGGCGATGGCCAGCGCGATGGCCGGATGGCGGCTGGCGGTGGACAGCGCCAGCACGGTCTGGCGCTGCGCGACCGGGCCGGCGAGGAGCTGGCCCACCGCCAGGCCGATCAGGATGAACGCCACGATGGCCAGCAGCGTGCCGCTGTGCAGCAGGTTGACCACGATCGGCACGGCCGAGTAGAGGATCGGCGCTGCAGCGCACAGCAGGAGGATCATCGATGCCAGCGCGATGGGCCTGGCCAGCTTCGGGCCGAGGGCAGGCGCCAAGGCTCGGGTGACCATTCCGGCCAGCAGTGGCAGCACGATCATGATGACGATGACCTTGGCGATGGCCTGTGGCGGCATTCGAAAGTCCCGCTCAAACCAAGTGCCCAGCAGCGACGCAAGCAGCGGCACCAGGACGATGGCCAGCAGCCCCATCACCACCATCAGCCCCAGCGCATAGCCGCCCTCGCCGCCGGCCTTGCTCTCCTTCTTCGGCAGCAGGGGCGGAATTGGCGCCAATGCCAGCACCACCAAGGCGATTTCGGTCGCCCGGGGCAAGGGGAATGCTTCCGCCATCAGGATGGCGACAAGCGGCATGACGATGAAGATGGCGATGACCGAGCGCAGCAGCATACGTGGATGTCGCACTAGAAACAGCGCGTCCGACACCGTCGCCTGCAGCCCGAAGGAGAATACCGTTCCGACAATGCTCGCCTGCAGGCAGAGCAGGATCACAGCTTGGGCCGTCATGGCGGCGGCGGGCCCTCGCGCGGACCCGGCCTCCGCTCAGGTGGTCGTTTCCAAGGCCAGAAGCCTTCTACCTCAAGCACGACCGACCAGCTCAGGAACGTCCGGATGATCACCAGCAGGCCCAGGGAAAGGATCGCATTCATCGTGCTGTCCAATGCCACAGTGCGTACGATGTCTGCGGCGACCAGGATCTCCAAACCAAGCAAGAGCGCCCGGCCCAGCCGGCGCCGGTAGCGCTCGTAGCTGTCGGCATGATCCTTGTGCTGCACCGCCAGGGCCACGACGTAGACCACGGTCGACACCACGATGGTGGCCACGATCAGCGCGATGGCCAGCAGCTCGATGCCGAGCGCCGACCATTCGACCCATTGGATGGCGGAGGCTTGGCTTGGCATGGAATGGGTTCCGGCAGCGGGCGCTCAGCGCTGTATGGTTCAGGGTGGTGCCAAGGGCATCCGCCCAGCCAGCGTTGAACTACGGGGCCGCGCTCAGTAAATCTACGCTGCCTGCGGTGCTGGCCTGCGCCACCTTCGCGCCACGGGCATCTGCCCTGCACCCCCGCTAGACAGGCAATGACGCAGTGTCAGGGCATCGCCTAGCCGGAACTGCCATGAGCGACTCCGCTCCCGTTGTACGTGCCCCGCACGCCTATCCAGTCACGCTTTCCATCAACGGCGTGCCGCACGCCCTGCAGGTCGAATCCACGGTCAGCCTGCTCGACCTGCTGCGTGAACGGCTTCAGCTCACCGGCACCAAGAAAGGCTGTGACCACGGCCAGTGCGGTGCGTGCACGGTGCTGGTGGATGGGCGCCGGATCAACAGCTGCCTGACCCTGGCAGTGATGCAGGACGGCGCCGAGGTACAGACCATCGAGGGCTTTGCCGACGGCGAGGTACTGCATCCCCTGCAGCAGGCGTTCATGGCCTGCGACGCGCTGCAATGCGGTTACTGCACGCCCGGACAGATCTGTTCGGCACAGGGCCTGATCAACGAAGGCAAGGTCTGCAACCGCGACCAGGTGCGCGAGCTGATGAGTGGCAACCTCTGCCGTTGTGGCGCCTACCCGCAGATCACCGATGCGGTGATGTTGGTGCTGGCCAGCGGACACCCTGCCCCGCCTGACGCAGCGCCGGCCGATTGGGTGCCTGGCACGGTGCCCGCATGATCCCGGCCATCTACCAGCGACCGGATTCGATCCAGGATGCACTGCTGGCACTGGCTGGAACTGATGGCGGCAATTACGTTCGCCCCATCGGCGGCGGCACCAACCTGCTGGACCTGATGAAGCTGCAGCTGATGAACCCGGCGGCGCTGGTCGATATCAGCCGCTTGCCGCTGGACCGGATCGAGGCGCGCGAGGACGGTGGACTGCGCATGGGCGCGACGGCGCGCAACGCCGATACCGCCTGGCACCCGCTGGTGGAGCGCGATTACCCGCTGCTGTCTGCCGCCATGCTCGCGGCTGCATCGCCGCAGATCCGCAACATGGCCACCAACGGCGGCAACCTGCTGCAGCGTACCCGCTGCACCTATTTCTATGACCCGGCCACGCCCTGCAACAAGCGCGAACCGGGCAGCGGCTGCTCCGCGATCGGCGGGCTGACCCGCCACCATGCCATCCTGGGTGCCAGCGAGCATTGCATCGCCACCCATCCTTCGGATATGTGCGTGGCACTGGCGGCGTTGGACGCCGTGGTCCACGTCGCCAGCACCAGGGGCGAGCGCGCCATCCCCTTCGCTGACTTCCATCGCCTGCCCGGCGCATCGCCCGAGGTGGACAGCACGCTGGCTGCCGACGAACTGATCCTGCGCATCGAGCTGCCACCGGCGCTCGAGTTTGCAGCGCACAGCGCCTACCTGAAGGTGCGCGAACGCCTGTCCTATGCGTTCGCGCTGGTCTCGGTGGCCGCGGCGCTGGACATCGCACCCGACGGAACGATCCGGGCCGCGCGCCTGGCCGTGGGCAGCGTGGCGCACAAGCCCTGGCGGGAGCCCTCAGCCGAGTCGTTGCTGGTCGGCGCCACGCCAGGCACCGACGCATACGAGGCGGCTGCCGAGGCACTGCTGCAAGGGGCAGTGTCGCAAGGCCAGAACGCCTTCAAGATCCCGCTGGCCAAGCGCACCGTCATCCGCGCGCTCGAAACGGCGGCACAGGGAACCGTAGACAACCAGGGCAGCACGCGCCCCCATCCGGAGACGCAGGCATGAACCTTCCCACGCAGCTGACCGCGCCGGTTGCCCCGGCAGGTACCGGCCATGTACCTACCGGCACCGGCACGCCGCGCATCGACGGCCGCGCCAAGGTCACCGGCGAGGCACGCTATGCCGCCGAATGGCCCGCGCCGGACCTGGTGTACGGCGTGGCCGTCAACAGCACCATCGCCAAGGGGCGGATCGTGGGCTTCAGCCTGGATGAAGCCCATTCCGTGCCCGGCGTGCTGCGCATCGTCACCCACCTCAACCGCCCGCACATGCGCAGCGCCGGGCTGTTCTACAAAGACATGACCGCGCCGGCCGGCAAGCCGTTCCGCCCGTTGTTCGACGATACCGTGCTGTACAGCGGGCAGCCCGTGGCGCTGGTGCTGGCGGAGACCTTCGAAGCCGCACGAGAAGCCGCAGGCCGGGTGCGGGTGCAGTACGACGTGGAAGAACACGACACCAACCTGGTCGCCGCCATGGCCCGCGCGCGGCCGCCGAAGAAGATGAAGGCGGGGTTCTCGCCCCCGCCAAAGGACAAGGGCACGCCGGACCAGGCCCTTGAGGACGCTCCGTTCTCCATCAGCGCCGACTTCTACCATGGCGTCGAGCACCACAACCCGATGGAGCTGTTCGCCAGCACGGTGATCCGTGGCGACGACGGCCACCTGACCATCTACGACAAGACCCAGGGCTCACAGAACAGCCGCTGGTATGTATCGCAGGTGTTCGGGCTGCCCAAGCGCAAGGTGACGGTGCGCAATCCCTTCGTCGGTGGTGCATTCGGCGCCGGGCTGCGGCCGCAATACCAGCTTGCGCTGGCGGTGATGGGTTCACTGGCGCTGGAACGCTCGGTGCGGGTGGTGATGACCCGCCAGCAGATGTTTACGTTTGGCCACCGCGCCGAGACGGTGCAGCGGGTAAGACTGGCCGCCGATGCCGATGGCACCCTGCGTGCGATCTGGCACGAAGCGGTCGGCGAAACCTCGCGAAATGAGGACTACGTCGAAGTGGTGGTGAACTGGAGCGGGCAGCTGTACGCCTGCGACAACGTGCACCTGGGCTACAAGGTGGTCGGGCTGGACCAGTACACCCCCATCGACATGCGCGCCCCCGGTGCGGCGCACGGCGTGCACGCACTGGAAGTGGCGATGGATGAGTTGGCCCACGCGGTGGGCATCGACCCGCTGGCGCTGCGCCTGAAGAACTATGCCGAGGTCAATCCGGCCGATGGCAAGCCGTATTCGACCAAGGCGTTGCGTGACTGCTACGCCCAGGGCGCCGAGCGCTTCGGCTGGTCGCAACGCGCCCCGCAACCTCGCGCGCGCAAGGAGGGCAATGAGTGGGTGGGCTGGGGCATGGCCACCGGGCAGTGGGATGCCATGCAGATGTTTGCCCGGGCGCATGCGCGGCTGCATGCCGATGGCCGGTTGGTGGTGAGCAGCGCCGCCAGCGACATCGGCACCGGCACCTATACCGTGATGAGCATGATCGCCGCCGAAGCGCTGGGCCTGCCGCTGGAGCAGGTGACCTTCCAGCTGGGCGATTCCACCCTGCCGGTGGCCCCGATTGAAGGCGGTTCCTCGCATGTCAGCACGGTCGGCTCGGCGGTGGATGGCGCCTGCACCAAGCTGCGCCGCCGGTTGCTGGCGCTGGCGCGGCTGGCCCCAGGCTCGGCCTTCGCACGCGCACGACTGGACGACGTGGTGTTCCGCGATGGCACCCTGGCACTGCGCGACAACCCGGCCAGCGCGGTGCCGCTGACCACGCTGCTGGCCGGCGCTGGGCGCGCCAGCATCGAGGCCAGCTACCTGCTGCTGCCCAACCTACTGGAGCAACGGAAGTTCACCCGCGCCACCCACAGTGCCGTGTTCGTGGAGGTGCGGGTAGATGAAGACCTGGGCACCGTACGGGTGATGCGGGTGGTGAGCGCGATTGCCGCCGGGCGCATCCTCAACCCGACCACGGCACGCAGCCAGATCATCGGCGGCGTGGTCTGGGGCATCGGCGCGGCCCTGCACGAGCACACCGAGGCCGACCATCGGTTCGGCCGCTTCATGAACCGCGATTTCGCCCAGTACCACGTGTCGGTCAACGCCGACATCCATGACGTGGACGTGGTGTTCGTGGATGAAGATGACCGGGTGGTCAGCAGCCTGGGCGCAAAAGGCGTGGGCGAAATCGGCCTGGTGGGGGTATCCGCCGCGATCAGCAATGCGATTTTCCACGCCACCGGCAAGCGCATCCGCAGCACCCCGATCACCCCTGACAAGGTGATGCGCTGACGTGAAATGGCGATCACGCCGGAATCGCCAGACTGGGCCATTGCCCGCCACCCGCACGCACTGATGAGGCCGTTGATCAGCGTAGAGGAAGCCGATGCCGTGCTTCGTTCCAGCACTCCCGACGTCGTCACGGAACAGATCGCCCTGCCGGAAGCGGTCGGCCGCGTGCTGGCACAGGCCGTGGTCGCCGAAGGCGCGCAACCGCCATTCGACCGGGTCATGATGGATGGGGTGGTCACCCGCTGGCAGCCGGTGATGCCCGCCGTGCTCCGCGTTGCCGGTGCGCAGATGGCCGGCATGCACGGCCAGGTCCTGGAAGATGCCGGCAGCTGCATCGAGGTGTCCACCGGCGCCGTCCTGCCCGAGGGCTGCGACTGCATCGTGCCGATCGAACATCTGGAGCGCACTGCCGACGGCTATGCGCTGCGCGCCACCGCCACGCCGGTCGCCGGACAGTTCATCCACCGCCGTGGCAGCGATTGCGCCGCCGGCACGCCGGTGCTGGCACCGGGCATCCGCATTGACGCCCCCCGGATGGCACTGCTGGCCGCCAACGGCGTGGCCCGGGTGACCGTCGCGCGGTTGCCCCGCGTGGCCATCGTCGCTACCGGCGATGAGCTGGTGGACGTGGACGCAGCACTGCCACCGGGGCGGATCCGGCGCTCCAACGACCTGGCCTTGATGGCCGCGCTGCAGGCGGCCGGCCTGGGCCGCGCCTCCCTGCATCACCTGGCAGACGATCCCGCCCTGCTTGCCGAGGCGCTGGGCCGGCTGCTGGCGTCGCACGACACTCTGGTACTGTCCGGCGGCGTTTCCATGGGGCAGCGCGACTACCTGCCCGACACGCTGGAGGCGCTGGGCGTGCGTTGCCACTTCCACGGCATCGCGCAGCGCCCGGGCAAGCCGATGTGGTTTGGCGTGGGGCCGGAGGGCCAACGTGTCTTCGCGCTGCCGGGCAATCCGGTGTCATCGCTGGTCTGCCTGATCCGCTACGTGCGCCCGGCGCTGCTGGCGGGCATGGGCGCAGCGCTTCCAGCACCAGAGAGCGTGCCGCTGGCCACTGACCTGCCCGCCTTCGCCCTGGCCCAGTTCATTCCGGTCCATCTGCAGGACGATGGCGGCGGCACTGTGGTGGCCGAGCCCGTGGCCTCGCGCAACTCCGGTGACTTCACGGCGTTGGCCGGCACCGCTGGCGTGCTGGAGCTTGCCGCCGGCAGCGCGGGTTCGACAGGCCAGCTGTTGCAGCTGCACCGGTGGTGACATGAGCGCACACCCGCCCCTCCTGGACCGTCGCAACCGTCCGCTGCGTGACCTGCGCATCTCGGTCATGGACCGCTGCAATTTCCGCTGCACCTACTGCATGCCGGCGGCGACCTATGGCGAGGACTATGCGTTCCTGCCGCCGGAAGCGCGGTTGAGCTTCGACGAGATCGAACGCGTATGCCGCCAGGCTGCGGCACTGGGCGTGAGCAAGCTGCGCCTGACCGGCGGCGAACCGCTGCTGCGCCCACAGCTGCCCGACCTGGTCCATCGCCTGCGTCGCATCGACGGCATCGACGATATCGCCCTGACCACCAACGGGGTGCTGCTCGACCGGCAATCGCAGGCATTGGCTGATGCGGGGCTGGACCGGGTCACGGTCAGCCTGGATACGCTGGATCCTGCGCTGTTCCGCCAGATCAGCGGCGGGCGTGGCGACGTGGAAGCCGTGCTGCGCGGGATCGACGCGGCCCGCGACGCTGGCTTCCGTGACGGGGTCAAGATCAACGCCGTGCTGCAGCGCGGCCTGAACGACGCGGGCGCGCTCGACCTTGTCGAACGCTTCCGCGGCAGCAGCGTGGTGCTGCGCTTCATCGAGTTCATGGACGTGGGCAACCGCACCGGCTGGTCGGCCGACCGCGTGGTCAGCTCGCAGGCGCTGCACGCGCGCATCCACGCCCGCTGGCCACTGCTCGCGTTGCCGCCCCGCCATCCGGGCGAAGTCGCCACCCGCTACCGGTTCGTTGACGGCGCGGGTGAAATCGGCCTGATCTCGTCCATCTCCAAGCCCTTCTGCGGCGACTGCACGCGGGCGCGCCTTTCTTCCGAAGGCCAGCTCTACACCTGCCTGTTTGCCACCCGTGGCAACGACCTGCGCAGCCTGCTGCGTGCCAGCGCGGACGACGCCGCCCTGCGCGCGGTGCTGGCGGGGGTGTGGTCCGCCCGCAACGACCGTTACAGCGAACTGCGCGGCCGCCCGGCTTCCAGGCCCGGGCGCCGCATCGAAATGCACTACATAGGTGGATGATGGAACCCAACCCTACCCTGCTCTCGCACCTGGACGCCGACGCACGGCCGCGCATGGTCGATGTGGGCGGCAAGACCGCCACCGACCGCGTGGCGCACGCCCAGGCCCGGGTGCGCTTCCCGCCCGAGGTCGCCCACCAGCTGCGCGAGGCCGGCTTCGTGCTGCCCAAGGGCGCGGTGCTGACCGTGGCCCACATTGCCGGGGTGATGGGCGCCAAGGTCACCTCGCAGTTGATTCCCCTGTGCCACCCGCTCGCCCTGCAGCGCTGCGACATCAGCATCGACATGGACGGCGACAGCGCGGTGATCGACTGCACGGTGGCCTGCCACGGCACCACCGGCGTCGAGATGGAGGCCCTGACCGGGGCCAGCGTTGCCGCGCTCACGCTGTATGACATGTGCAAGGCGCTGTCGCATGCCATCGTGATCGAGCAGGTGCGGCTGGTGTCCAAACGCGGCGGCAAGTCCGACCTGGCGTATCCGTCATGAGCGCACCGCTGTCGGCCCTGCTGCTGACCGGCGGTGCCAGCCGCCGCATGCAGTCAGACAAGGCACTGCTCGACTATGCCGGTCAGCCGCAGCTGCTGCGCGCCTGGGCCCTGCTCAGGCATGTCGAGGTGGTGCAGGCCTTCGTCTCGCTCCGCCCGGATCAGTGCGGCGAAACGCTGCGCGGCAGCCTGCCTACCCTGGTGGACAGCGTCGACAGCGTGGGTCCCGTCGCCGGCATCCTCTCCGCGCAGCAGGCATTTCCCGCTCACGCATGGCTGGTGATCGCCTGCGACCTGCCCCTGCTGGATGCGCGCACGCTGCGCGCGCTGGTGGCGGCACGGCACCCGGCGAAGGACGCCACGACGTTCGTCAGCCGCCACGACGACCTGCCCGAGCCGCTTTGTGCGATCTGGGAACCGTCGTCCGCGCCGCTGCTGCGCCAGCGCTTCGACGCGGGGAACTACTGCCCGCGCAAAGCGCTGCTGCAGTTGCAGATCCACGCGCTGCCCTCGCCTGGGGGTGCCCTGGACAACGTCAACACCCCTGGCGAGCTGCTGCAGGCACGCCAACAACTGGAACCCAGCTGATGCCCCAGGTCGAACTCAACTACTTCGCGCAGCTGCGCGAACAGGCCAACCGGGGCGCCGAACGCGTGGACACCGACGCCGACTCGCTGGGCACGCTGTACGCGCAGCTGCAGGCCAGGCACGGCTTCACGCTGCCGGCGTCCGCCTTGCGGGTAGCCGTGAACGAGCGCTTCTGTGGATGGGACCAGCCCCTGCAGGACGGCGACACCGTGGTGTTCATCCCACCGGTCAACGGCGGATGAGCGCGTTCTCGATAAGCGCGGTCGGGCTGGATGTGCCGGCGCTGCGCTCGGCCCTGCGGAACCCCGCGCACGGCGCGTTCTGTGCGTTCGAAGGCTGGGTCCGTAACCGCAACGACGGCCGGGACGTCGAAGGCCTCGAATACGAGGTGTACACCGCCCTTGCCCAGAGCGAGGGCGAGGCGATCCTGGCCGAGGCCCGTGAGCGCTTCGGCGATATCGACGCAATCGGGATCCACCGCAGCGGACGCCTGGCGGTTGGCGAGCTGGCCGTGTGGGTCGGCGTTTCCTCGCCACATCGCGACGCTGCCTTCGGCGCCTGCCGCTACATCATCGATGCGATCAAGCACCGGCTGCCGGTCTGGAAGAAAGAGCTGTACGTGGAAGGCGACAGCGAATGGGTGGTCTGCTCGCACGGCGGCCACCCCCATTCACACGGCGCTTCACCGCATGCCGACCCCCGCTGAACGATCATCGATGCACCGATCCCGTGAGCCAGACTGCAGCAGCCAACGAGGAGCCACCCCATGAGCACGCCCCCCCAGCTTTCCCTTTCCCGCCGCGACGTGCTGAAACTCGGCGCCGGCTCGGCCACCAGCATGGTGATTCCAACCGTGGTCGCAGAAGCCCAGGGAAACACCGCCGGCGCACGCGCACCGGTGACCGCCGAGGTGGCCTTCGAGGTCAATGGCAAGCCGCGCACGCTGCAGCTGGACACCCGCGTCACCCTGCTGGATGCACTGCGCGAGCACCTGCACCTGACCGGCACCAAGAAAGGCTGCGACCACGGCCAATGCGGTGCCTGCACCGTGCTGGTGGATGGCCGCCGCATCAATTCCTGCCTGACCCTTGCGGTGATGCACCAAGGCGCGAAGATCACCACCATCGAAGGCTTGGGCGCACCGGACAAGCTGCACCCGATGCAGGCCGCGTTCGTCAAACACGATGGCTACCAGTGCGGCTACTGCACCCCCGGGCAGATCTGCTCGGCGGTGGCGGTGCTGCAGGAAGTGCGCGACAACATTCCCAGCCACGTCACCGATGACCTGGACGCCCGCGCCGCGCTGACCACCGATGAGATCCGCGAACGCATGAGCGGCAACATCTGCCGCTGCGGTGCGTATTCCAACATCGTCGAAGCGATCGAAGACGTCGGAGGAACCCGCGCATGAGGGCCTTCACCTACGAACGTGCCAGCACCCCGGCCGAAGCGGCCGCTGCGGCGGCCCGCACCCAGGGGGCACGCTTCATTGCCGGCGGCACCAACCTGCTGGACCTGATGAAGCTGGAGATCGAAACGCCGGCGCACCTGATCGACGTCAACGGGTTGTCGCTGGACACCATCGAAGCGACCGCCGAAGGCGGCCTGCGCGTCGGCGCGCTGGTGCGCAACACCGACCTGGCGGCCGACCCGCGCATCCGCCGCGACTACGCGCTGCTCACCCGCGCGTTGGTGGCCGGCGCCTCCGGCCAGCTGCGCAACAAGGCCACTACTGCCGGCAACCTGCTGCAGCGCACCCGCTGCCCGTACTTCTACGACACCGCGCAGCCGTGCAACAAGCGCCTGCCGGGCAGTGGCTGCGGGGCCATCGGCGGCATCAGCCGGCAGCTGGCCGTGGTCGGCACCAGTGCTGCGTGCATCGCCACCCACCCCAGTGACATGGCGGTGGCGATGATGGCGCTGGATGCCGTGGTGGAAACGCTGCGGCCCGATGGCTCGAGCCGGCACATTCCGCTGAACGAGCTTTACCGCGCGCCGGGCACCACCCCGCACCTGGAAACGGTGCTGGAGAAAGGCGAGCTGATCGCCGCAGCAATACTGCCCGCACCGCTGGGTGGCACCCACATCTACCGCAAGGTGCGCGACCGAGCCTCGTACGCCTTCGCGCTGGTGTCGGTAGCGGCGGTGCTGCAACGCGATGGCAGCGGTCGGGTGGCACTGGGCGGCGTGGCCTACAAACCGTGGCGCAAGCCGGAAGCCGATGCGCTGCTGCCGCAGGGCGCTGCGGCCGTGATGGCCAAGCTGCTGGAAGGCGCCGCACCCTCACCGCAGAACGCCTTCAAGGTGCAGCTGGCCGAGCGCACGCTCGCCGCCGTCCTCCAGCAGGCCAAGGGGTAAGCCATGAAATTCGACACACCCGCCGGCACCAATCCCATCGACCAGCTGCAGGTGGTGGGCAAGCCACTGAACCGGATCGACGGCCCGCTGAAGACCACCGGCCATGCCACGTATGCCTACGAATGGCACGATGCCGTGCCCAATGCCGCGTACGGCTACGTGGTCACCGCCGGCATTGCCAAGGGCCGGATCAGCTCCATGGAGCTGGACGCCGCGCGGCGTTCGCCGGGCGTGCTGGCCATCGTGACCGCCGACAACGCCGGCCCGCTGCAGAAGTCGCAGCGCAACGCCGCCCCGCTGCTGGGTGGCCCGGAGATCACCCACTACCACCAGGCGCTGGCACTGGTGGTGGCGGAGACCTTTGAACAGGCGCGCGCCGCGGCTGGACTGGTGCGGCTGCGCTACGCCACCCAGCAGGGTGCCTATGACCTGGCTGCGGCGAAGAAGGCCGGCACGAATTTCCAGAAGACCGATCCGGACGCGCGCGTCGGTGACTTTGAAAAGGCCTTCGGCAATGCCCCGGTCACGCTGGATGCGATGTACCACACGCCGGACCAGTCGCACGCCATGATGGAACCGCATGCCACGCTGGCCGCGTGGGAAGGCGACAAGCTCACGGTGTGGACCTCCAACCAGATGATCGACTGGGGCAGGACCGACCTGGCCAAGACGCTGGGCCTGCCCAAGGACAATGTGCGATTGATCTCGCCGTACATCGGCGGAGGTTTCGGCGGCAAGCTGTTCGTACGCTCGGACGTGGTGCTGGCGGCGTTGGGTGCGCGCGCCGCCAAGCGCCCGGTCAAGGTGACACTGTCGCGGCCGATGGTGGCCAACAACACCACCCACCGCCCTGCCACGCTGCAGCGGATCCGACTCGGCGCCACCGCCGAAGGCACCTTGACCGCGATCGGTCACGAATCGTGGTCGGGCAACCTGCCCGGCGGCTCGCCGGAAGAAGCGGTGCAGCAGACCAAACTGCTGTACGCCGGCGCCAACCGGCTGGCCGGACTGCGCCTGGCGCACCTGGACCTGCCGGAAGGCAATGCCATGCGCGCGCCGGGCGAAACCCCCGGGTTGATGGCGCTGGAAATCGCGATGGATGAAATGGCCGAGAAGCTGGGCCTGGATCCCATTGAGTTCCGCATCCGCAATGACACCCAGGTGGACCCGGCCAACCCGGAACGACCCTTCTCCAAACGCCAGCTGGTGCAGTGCCTGCGCGACGGTGCCGAGCGCTTCGGCTGGGACCAGCGCAACGCCCGCCCTGGCACCCGGCGCGACGGCCGCTGGCTGGTGGGCATGGGCGTGGCGGCCGGCTTCCGCAACAACCTGGTCATGAAATCCGGCGCACGCGTGCGGCTGGATGGCAGTGGCCAGGTGACGGTGGAAACCGACATGACCGACATCGGCACCGGCAGCTACACCATCCTCGGCCAGACCGCCGCGGAAATGCTCGGCGTGCCGCTGGAGCAGGTCATGGTGAAACTGGGCGATTCCAGCTTCCCCGCCTCGGCCGGCTCTGGTGGACAGTGGGGTGCCAACAGTTCCACCGCCGGCGTGTTCGCCGCCTGCACCAAGCTGCGTGAGGCCGTGGCCGGCAAGCTGGGCCTGGACCCGGCGAAGGCGACGTTCGCCAAGGGCAAGGTCAGCGATGGAGGCAGAAGCTTCGCGCTGGGCAAGGCCGCCGCCGATGGCGAGCTGGTGGTGGAAGACACCATCGAGTTCGCCGAGCTGGAAGAGAAGTTCCAGCAGTCCACCTTCGCCGCGCACTTCGTGGAAGTGGGCGTGGATGTTGCCACCGGCGAAAGCCGGATCCGGCGCATGCTGGCGGTGTGCGCCGCCGGGCGCATCCTCAACCCCAAGACCGCGCGCAGCCAGGTGATCGGCGCGATGACCATGGGCGTGGGCGCCGCGCTTTCCGAAGAGCTGGCGGTGGACACGCGGCTGGGCTTCTTCGTCAACCACGACCTGGCCGGCTACGAAGTGCCCGTGCATGCCGACATCCCCCACCAGGAGGTGGTGTTCCTGGATGAGACCGACCCGGTGTCGTCGCCGATGAAGGCCAAGGGCGTGGGTGAGCTCGGCCTGTGCGGTGTCAGTGCGGCGGTGGCCAATGCGATCTACAACGCCACCGGCACCCGCGTGCGCGAGTATCCGATCACGCTGGACAAGCTGCTGGCCGGGCTGCCTGCGCTGGGATGAGTGCGGGCCTGGCCAGTACGCCGCTGGAGGCCGAGGACGGTAACCCCGGCCTTGTGTTCAAGGCGGCCCTCGCCGCGCTGCGCGACGGTCGTCGCGCGGCGCTGGCCGTGGTGCTGGAAACCGAAGGCTCCACCTATACCCGCGCCGGCACCGTCGTACTGTTTACCGATCAGGGCCACGTGGGCTGGCTCAGCGGTGGCTGCCTGGAGCCGGAGATCGAGCGCCGCGCGATGCAGGCCGTGGACGAGAGCGCATTGGCGTGGATGGAGATCGATACCCGCGATGATGATGCGCTGTTTGCCGGCAACGCGGTGGGATGCCGGGGGCGGCAACGGGTGGTGCTGATTCCGCCGGCGTCGCTTGCCGGCATCGATAGCGTGTTTGACCCGTGGCTGCGGGGAGAGGGAACGCTGGAACTGACGCTGCAGGGCACGGGTGCGCTGCAATGGCGTTGTGGCGACACGGCCCTTTCCCACGACATCGCCAGTCCGCCGGTCGACTGGGAAGCGCCTCGCCGGGAGTGGCAGCTGCAATGGCGGCGTGCGCCGGGCGTGATGGTGTTGGGCGCGGGCCCGGAGGCTGCGCCGTTGCTGCCCTTGCTGGTGGGCCTCGGATGGCGTGTTGAAATTCATGAGCCACGTGAGAGGTGGCGGGAGCGGCTTGCTGTTATTGCGCCACCCGACCAACGGTCGGGTGCTACCGGCGATGCATCTGCCTCTTATGCCAGCCGGTTGCGTGACGGGCCGTTGCCGGATGCGGTGCTGGTGATGCACCACAATTTCGAGCTGGACCGGGAAGCGTTGGAGGCACTGGCGGCCACGTCCGTTCCCTTCATCGGATTGTTGGGGCCGCGACGGCGGCGCGACGACCTGTTCAAACTGCTGCCGCCGGAAGCACGAGTAGCGCTGTCCCCTCGCCTGCGTTCGCCGATCGGGCTGGGACTGGGTGGGCGCGGACCGGAGGCCATTGCACTGAGCATTGCCGCGCAGCTACAGGCATGGCGGCACGGCGTGCCGGAACTGCCGTGATGAACGCCCATGCCGCCGTGGTGCTGGCTGCAGGTGGGAGCACGCGGCTGGGCCGCCCCAAACAACTCCTGCGTCGCGACGGCGAAACCCTGCTGCACCGGATGGTCCGATTGGCCGCCGGCACTGCACCTTCGGTGCTGGCGGTGGTACTGCCCGAGGCATCCGGACCGATCGCCGATGCGGTGGCCGACCTCGACTGCGTGCACGTGCTCAATCCTGACGCGCAGCGCGGCATGGGCAGCAGCCTGTTGGTCGCCGCGCCTGCCGTGCAGGCATCGGCACGCGTGCTTGTGGTCGCCTGCGACCAGCCCGCGCTGGAGGCTGCGCATCTGCAGGCGTTGCTGGACAGCGCCAGCCAGTCAAGCTCCGGCTGCGCGGCCACCCTGTTGCTCGGCACGCTCGGCGTGCCGGCGGTGGTGCCCGGCGCGTGGTTCGCCGACCTCGCCGAAGGCCAGGGTGACAGCGGCTTCCGCGCACGGCTGCGCGCGATGGAACCCGGAACGGTTGGCGCGTTGCATGCCCCTGCCCTGGCGCTGGATATCGACACGCCCGACGATCTGCGCGCCGCGCACGACCTGGGGCTGATCGACGACTGACGTCGTCGCGTCAGGGTTGCCAGTCGAGGCCGCGTGGCGCGCTGGAGAAACCCGCCGCACGCAGTGCCTCGGTCACCGCATCGCGCTGGATGGGCGCATCATCGATCAGTTCCAGCGTGAACGTCATGCGCCGCCCGCGTCGCAGTGCGATGACCAGCGCCTGGGCGGCTGCGGTCAGCGCCGCGTCTTCGCCAGCCGCGCCCGGCTCGAACCACGTCAGCAGTTGCCGCCCGCCCTGGGCCAGGTACATGCGCAGGCGACCGCCACCGATCACCACCAGCGCCCCGGGTCGTCGCACCGGCCGCTGTGCAGCGGGGTGCGCCGGCCACGGCAGCACCGGCCCGAACGGATTGGCGGGATCCACCGCCGACAGCCCCACGCTCAGCCCCACCTGCCCAGGCCGCTGCGCCTCGGCCACCTCACGCAGCGCATCGACCATGCCGCGCTCGGCGAACTGTGCGCCGCCCATGCCGTCCACGAACCGCCCGCGCAGCACCCGGCCGGCATCTTCCATGCCGCGATAGACCTGCACCAGCGCCGGGAAACCGCCGGCGATGCCTTCGGCAATGGCCGCACCGCGCGTCACGATTCCGTGCCGCTCCAGCAGCCCGTTCGCCAGCGCGACGGCGCGCACGGTGTTGCTGATCGGCGGTCGCTGCAGCAGCGACCATCGGCCGGCCAGCGTGGGGGTGGTCAACGTGGTCGCCATCGGCTGCAGGCCGCCCGCGGCACCGAGCGGATCCATCATCGCCCTCCCACGCGCGTAACGATTCTGCCGCGCAGAGGTCGTCGGGCGCGGGCGCGCGGGTCGCGCAGCGGAAAGATGGCGCAGCGGCGTCCACAGATCGGTGGTTACCCAACCGGCCCACGCCAGTTCCCACAGCGCGCTGTGCAGTGCCTCGGCATCGACCACGATGTCCGTCACCCCGGCCGCGGCGAGACGCGCCTGCGTCGCGGTTGCCAACTGCCGTGCGAAGAAGGCGCCACCGCCTTCCAGCACCGCCAGCAGCGCCGCCTGCAAGGGCGAAGGGTCGATTACCTGCGCGGCAGGCATCGTTTCGCCCATGCCCTCCTGCACGTGAAGCGACACCAGCCCGTCATCCTCGCCCAGCCGGCCATGACCCACCCACGCCACCGCGCCGGTCGCCAGCAGTTCGTCCAGCATGGTCGGTGTGTAGTCAGCTACCCGTGCCGTCAGGATCTGGTGCTCCCACGCCGACACCGGCAAGGGAACCCCGGCCAGCAGCTCGATCACGCGCAGCACACCATCGCCACCTTCCAACGCGCCGTGCGTGGGTACTGTGCTGGAACGGGATGCCACGGTCGCGTCGGCCACCAGCCCATGCCGCTCCAGCAACAGCGCCGCATACGCTTCGCGGCTGGCTGGCCGGGTGGCGTCGCGCGCGGCCTGCAGGGAGCGCAGGCGCAGTCGCTGGAACACGCCTTCCCCCACCCATTCGCGGCGCGCCAACGGGACCGTTGCAGCGTCGGCGGCATCGTCACCCGCGTGCCCCGCGCCGAAATGGCCACTGAGCACCTTGCCCTGTCCGGCAAGCTGCTCCAATGCGGCATCCACCACGGCCACGCCCAGCCCCCAGTGGCGGGCCGCATCGCCCGTGGTGAATGCCGCATGGGTGCGCGCGTAGCGCCCGAGCAGTTCGCCCAACGGGTCGCTGGCAGGCTGCAGGAAGACGGCAGGAACACCGTCAGGCAGTTCAACGGCAAGCGCATCGCGTAAACGGGCGGCGTCCTCCACTGCCGCCCAGACCTGCCGTCCGGCCATCCGAATGGACACGATGCGCTGTTCGCCCTGGAGCGACAGAAGATGTGTCCCGGCGCTGTCTGCATCGTTGAGACGCGCTGCGATGTCGGTTTCGCTCAACGGGCCCAGCTCGCGCAGCAGGTCTGCAACGCCTTCCCGCCCGTTCGCCTGCCGGCCTGCCGCCAGGCGCTGCAGTTCGCGTTCCACCTGTTCCACCACGGTGGGATCAAGCAGTTCCCCCAGGTCCACCTGCCCCAGCAGATCGCCCAGCAGACCCGCATCCAGCGACAGCACCGACGCGCGGCGCTCGGCCAACGGCACGTCGGTGCCATACATGAACTCGGCCACGTAGCCGAACAGCAGGTTGGCGGCGAACGGCGACGGCACCTCGGTGGTGACCTCGGCAATCTCGACGCGTCCTTCGGCCAGGCGCTGCATCAGCGTGTCCAGCGCATCCAGGTCGTAGACATCCTGCAGGCACTCGCGCGCCGCTTCGATCAGCATCGGGAACTCGGGATAGCGCTGCGCGATGGCGAGCAGCTCGGCGGCGCGCAGGCGCTGCTGCCAGAGCGGTGAACGCTTTCCCGGCTTGCTTCGCGGCAGCAACAGGGCGCGCGCCGAACACTCGCGGAAACGCGCGGCAAACAGCGCGGAACCACCCACGGCCTGCGTCACCTCGCGACGCAGGCGTTCGGGCTCAAACAGGAACAGCTCGGCACCGGGCAGCCGCCCTGACGAATCGGGAATACGCACGATGATGCCGTCGTCGCTGGCCACCACCGCCGGGTCTACGCCCCAGCGTTCCTGGATGCGCCCTGCCAGTGCCAGCGCCCAGGGATCGTGGATGCGCCGCCCGTACGGCGAGTGCAGCATCACCCGCCAGTCGCCGGATTCGTCGCGGCAGCGTTCCACCACCAGCCGGCGGTCGGTCGGCAACACGCCGGTTGCCGCGCGCTGCTCATCCAGCAGGCCGACGATGTTGGCAATCGCATTGGGCTGCAGCCCCGCACCCTGCAACCGCGCGAGCAACGCCGGCGCAAGCGTGTCGTTGCCTGCGTCGGCATCCAGTGCGGCCAGGAAGGCGCCCACCGCCTCACCCAGTTCGGCCGGGCGGCCCACGCCTTCGCCCCGCCAGAACGGAAGCCGCGCCGAGCGCCCCGGCGCGGGCGTGACCAGCACCTGGTCATGGGTGATCCGCTCGATCCGCCAGGAGGTCGCCCCCAGCGTGATCACATCATTGACCCGTGATTCGTGGACCATCTCCTCGTCCAGCTCGCCGACCCGGCGCGAGCCGGCACGTTCTTCGCCTTCGGGCAACATCACGCTGTACATGCCGCGGTCGGGAATGGTGCCGGCGCTGGTCACCGCCAGCTGCTTGGCCCCGGGGCGCGCGCTCAGTTCACCGGTCTGCCGGTTCCACACCAGGCGCGGACGGAAGCCGGCGAAGTCGTCAGACGGGTAGCGCCCGGCCAGCATGTCCAGCGTGGCATCGAACGCGCTGCGCGGCAGGCTGCGGTACGGCGCCGCGCGCCGCACGCGCGCATACCAGGCCTCGACATCCAGAGCTTCCATCGAGGCCGCCGCCACGGTCTGCTGGGCCAGTACATCCAGCGGGTTGCGCGGGGGATCCACCGCTTCGATGCGCCCTTCCAGCATCCGCTCGATCGCCACGGTGGCGTCGATCAGGTCGCGTCGCGTGCGCGGGTAGACCAGCCCGGTGGAGGTGCCGCCCACCTGGTGACTGGCCCGGCCGATCCGCTGCAGCGCACTGGCCACCGACGGCGGCGCCGCGACCTGGATCACCAGGTCCACCAGGCCCATGTCGATGCCCAGCTCCAGGCTGGAGGTCGCCACCACGCAGCGCAGCGAACCGTCCTTGAGCGACTGTTCGATGTCGCGGCGCTGTTCCTTGGAGACCGAACCGTGGTGCGACCGCGCGATCAGCTCTGGGCCGGCCACCACCCGCGACACGGTGCTGCCGGTGAACGAGCCGTACTGCTCGGGTGCCGGCGCGACAGGCGGCTGGCCGG
Source organism: Stenotrophomonas sp. FBCC-B152 (assembly GCF_059134105.1). NCBI lineage: Bacteria > Pseudomonadati > Pseudomonadota > Gammaproteobacteria > Lysobacterales > Lysobacteraceae > Stenotrophomonas > Stenotrophomonas sp. FBCC-B152. Next base: position 1,999,015 of record NZ_CP101442.1, read on the forward strand.
CCGCACGTGCGCTGCGTTCGGCATGCAGCTCGTTCAGCCGCGCGGTCAGCTTCTCGGCCACGCCACGGGAGTTGGCGAACACGATGGTGGAGCGCCGCGCCAGCACCTGGTCGAGGATGCTCGCTTCCACGTGCGGCCAGATCGAGCCCACCCGGCCGGTCGGTTCGCGTTCCGCCCCCGGTCCCGCGTGCGGCGGCAGGTCCGCCATGTCCTCCACCGGCACCACGATGCGTACGTCGAGATGGCGCGGACTGGCCGGGTCCACCACGGTCACCGGCCGGTCGCCCCCCAGGAAGGCCGCTACCTGCTCCACCGGGCGTACCGTGGCCGACAGGCCGATGCGCTGCGCGGGCACCTGCAGCAATGCGTCCAGCCGCTCCAGGCTGAGCGCCAGATGGGTGCCGCGTTTGCTGCCCGCCACCGCATGGATTTCATCCACGATCACGGTATCGACCTCGCGCAGCGTCTCGCGCGCCTTCGAGGTCAACATCAGGAACAGCGATTCGGGCGTGGTGATCAGGATGTCCGGCGGGCGCCGCAGCAGGCGCGCACGCTCTGCCACAGGCGTGTCGCCGGTGCGGATGCCGACGGTCAGGGCGACCGCAGGATCGCCACGCCGCTCGCGCTCGGCGTCCACGCCCTGCAGCGGCACCTGCAGGTTGCGCTGCACGTCGGCGCCCAATGCCTTGATCGGCGATAGATAGAGCACGCGGGTGCGGCGCGGCGCTGCCTTCGGCGTGCCGCCCTGCGCCGCGGACTCCTGCTGGCGTGCGCGGTACAGCTGGTCGATGGCATGCAGGAACGCCGCCAGGGTCTTGCCGGATCCGGTCGGCGCGATCACCAGCGTGTGCTCGCCGGCCCCGATGGCGCGCCACGCCGCCGTCTGTACGGGGGTGGGGGCGGGAAACGCCGAGGCGAACCAGGCGCCCGTGGCGGGTTCGAACAACGTCAGGGCGGCAGCGGGCGAAGGCGTCATGGCTGCCCACCTTACCTGCCGCTGCGTAGAAATACCGATCACGGCCACGCAGATTTTCCGATGCGGACGTCGCCTTTTCATGCAAGGCTCACACTGGGTTGTTCCCTCGGCCAACAGCGGAGCGTCCAGCATGAATCCGCAGGCGATCAGAAACATCCTGGCGGTGGTGTTGGTTGCTTGTTGCGTGCTGCCTGCCGCGCCTGCGCCTGCTTATGCGCAGTTCCCCCCGCTGCTCACGTCGAACGCCAACCAGGCACCGCGCCCGGAGCCGGCCGACCGCTGGCGGTTGGAGTTCCACGACGCAGCCGATTCAGACGGCATCATCAGCTTCCGCCTGTGGGTGCATGAAGAGTCGCCGATGCACGTCGATGTTCCGATCCGCAAGGGCGAGTCCGACAACGAGATCGCCACTGCCGCCCGCGATGCACTGGCCGGTCGGCTCGGCGAACGTTATATGGCGGTCCTGGTAAACGGCGATGATGTGGTCATCACGGCACGACGCGGCTCACCCCGCTTTACCGTCGAACTGCTGCGCGACACCGCACTGGATGTCGATGTCGACGTGGACCGCGACTGACCGGTGACTGGGCTATCCTTGGCGTGCACCCGCCCCAAGGTTTCCGCCATGCGCACGCTCTATCCGCCGAGCACCCCGTTCCACGAGCACCACATTCCGGTTGATGAGCTGCATACGCTGTATGTGGAGGAATGCGGAACGCCGGCCGGCATCCCGGTGGTGTTCCTGCATGGCGGTCCGGGTGCGGGCATTTCCCCGACGCACCGGCGCTTCTTCGACCCTGCGCGTTACCGGATCGTGCTGATCGACCAGCGCGGCAGCGGCCGCTCCACGCCGTTCGGCGAACTGCGCCACAACACCACCGCGCACCTGGTGGCCGATATCGAAACCGTGCGTGCCCGGCTGGGCATCGAACGCTGGCTGGTATTTGGTGGCTCGTGGGGTTCCACGCTGGCGCTGGCCTATGCGCAGGCGCATCCCGACCGTGCCACCGGCGTGATCGTGCGCGGCGTGTACCTGGGCCGTGCCGAAGAGAACCGCTGGTTCAATGAAGCCGATGGCGGTGCGCGCTGGGTGTTCCCCGAGCGCTGGGCAACCTACGCCGCCCACCTGCCGGAAGAAGAACACGGCAACATGATCGAGGCCTATTGGCAACGCATGGACAGCGACGACAGCGCCACCCGCATCGCCGCTGCGCAGGCCTGGCTGGGCTGGGAGGACTTCGCTGCCACATTGGTGCACGAGGTCAACGCCGTCTCCGACGCCGACCCGCTGGATACCCTGGCCAAGGCGCGGATCGAAGCGCACTACTTCCGCCACAACGCCTTCCTTGAACACGGCCAGCTGCTGCGCGACATCGACCGCATCCGCCACCTGCCCGGGGTGATCGTGCAGGGGCGCTACGACATCATCTGCCCGCCGCGCAGCGCCTGGGACCTGTCCCAGGCATGGCCGGAAGCCAGGCTGGAGATGGTGCTGTCAGGCCACAGCGCGACCGAGCCGGCCACGGTGGACGCGCTGGTGCGCGCCACCGATGCCTTCGCCGATCAGGCTGCGGCATACGCCGGGTAATCGGTGTAGCCCTTCGCGCCACCGCCGTAGAACGTGGTGCGGTCCGGGGTGTTGAGCGGCCAGCCATTCTGCAGGCGTGCGACCAGGTCCGGGTTGGCGATGAACGGCGTGCCGAAGGCGGCCAGGTCGATCAGGCCGGCGTCGATCAACTGCTCGGCGCGTGCACGGTCCAGGCCACCGGCGAGGATCAGCGCGGTGTTCGGCAGGTTGCTCTTGATGGTGCGCAGCAGGCCCTGGAAGCCGCCCTCGGCGCCGGGGTCGACCACCACATCGCCCACCTTGAACCCGGACTGGTCCATCAGGTGCACGAAGGCCAGCCCACGCTCGCCGATGGCCTTGCTCAGCACGCCGTAGGTTTCGTCGATACCGTCGTGCAACGGCATGTCGAACAGCTGCCCATACGGCGACAGGCGGATGCCGGTGCGTGCCGCGCCAATGCGGGCCACCACCGCGTCGATCACCTCCAGGGTGAAGCGCAGGCGGTTTTCCATGGTGTCGGCCGAGTACCGGTCGGTGCGGTCGTTGACCAGCGGGTTCATGAACTGCTCGAACAGGTAGCCGTTCGCGCCGTGGATTTCCACGCCGTCGAAACCGGCGTCGATCGCGTTGGCCGCCGCCTGCGCGAACTCACCCACGATGCGTGTGATCTCGTCGGTAGCCAGCTGGCGCGGCACCGGCGGTGCCACCAGGGCCGGCGTGCCGGATTCGTCGTAGCCGAAGGCCTGCGCGCCCACCGGCTGCTTGGAGCTGGCGCTTACCGGCAGGCGGCCGTCAGCCTGGATGGTCGGGTGCGAAACCCGGCCCACGTGCCAGAGCTGCGCCACGATGCGGCCGCCCACGGCATGCACCGAGTTGGTGACCAGGCGCCAGCCCTCGATCTGTTCCGGGCGGAAGATGCCCGGGTTGAACAGGTAACCCTGCCCTTCCTGCGAGATCGGGGTGCCTTCGCTGACGATCAGGCCGGCGGTGGCGCGCTGGGCGTAATAGAGCGCGATGCGCTCGTCGGCGATGTCGTTGGGCGCGCGGGCGCGGGTCAGCGGGGCCATCACCACGCGGTTGCGGAGTGGCGTACCGGCGAGATCGAACGAGGTGAACAAGGAGGTCATTGCGGTATTCCTGGGGAGGGGCCCGCCAGTGCGGGCAGGCGTGCATGCTAGGCAGATGCCGATACAGCTACAATCCAGCCAACGGGCAAATCACAATTGCTCAAATGGCATTTATGGAGCGATCCCCATGCAGCTCAAGGCCCTGCGCTACTTCCTGATGGTGGCCAGCACCAGCAGCTTCCTGGCCACCGCCCGGCATTTCCGGGTGCCGGCCTCCTCGGTGTCGCGCTTCATCGCCGCGCTGGAGAAGGACCTGGGCCGCCAGCTGTTCTACCGGAGCACCCGCGCGGTGCGGCTCACCGAGGATGGCGAGCGCTTCCACCAGCAGGTGCGCGAAGCCATCGAGCTGCTCGATGCGGCCGTGGACGACCTCGGGCGCGATGACGGTGGGTTGAGTGGCCGGCTGCGGATCAATGCGCCGGAAGCGTTCGGGCGGCTGCACGTGGCCCGGCTGATCAACGCGCTGCAGGCCGGGCACCCGGCACTGGATGTGGAACTGCAGCTCACCGATGCGTACATCGACCCGGTGCAGGAAGGCGTGGACATCACGGTGCGGATCGGGCCGCAGGTGGATTCGGGACTGATCGGCCGGACCGTCGCTGCCCAGCGGCAGATCGTGGCCGCCAGCCCCGCCTACCTCGCCGCGCACGGCACGCCGCAGGTGCCCGCCGACCTGCTGGACCACCGCTGCCTGCTCTACAAGGGCCAGTTCGGCACCCAGCGCTGGTACTTCCGGGAGGAAGCATCGCAGGCATTCGACGGCATCAACGTCAGCGGGCCGTTGTGCAGCAACAACGCCGAAGTGCTGCTCGCTGCGGCGCTTGAAGGGCATGGCGTGGTGCTGTTTCCCAGCTGGCTGTACCACCGCGAAAGCTTTGCGAAGCAGCACCTGGTGCCGCTGCTCGGGGCATGGGAAGGCTCGGTCGCGACCGAGACCTCCTACATCCAGCTGCTGTCGCCCGAGAACAAACTGCGGTCACGCAAGGTACGCGAGGTGACGGCGTTCCTGCTGGAGGGATTCGACACCTGGGACCGCCCGTAGGGACACGCCATGCGTGTCAGCGCGGACCTGCACCGAGCGCCGTGGGACCGCGTGGACACGCATGGCGTGTCCCTACGCTGCGGGAATTACTGTGGAACCGGGTCCGGGTCGATGCCACGCTGGGCGCATGGATGCGATCCATGCCTTCCGCCGACTTCCGGTTCGCGCTGCTGTCCTGGCGGCCAGCCTGCTGCTGGGCGGCTGCGCCACCCTGCCCCGCACGCCGGTGCCTGCCGACCAGGTGGCCTGGGCCGTAGTGCCCGGCATGCCGGACGTGCGCGCCTGGGCCGGCCGGCCGAACCGCGACATGGAGCTCGATTTCGAGCAGTCCATCCGCGATGAACGCCCGGATCAGTTTCCCGTGGCTGCCGACGGGCGCATCCACTACCCGCATCTGGCGCTGTCCGGCGGCGGTGCGAATGGTGCATTCGGCGCGGGCTTTCTCAATGGCTGGACCGCGACCGGCACCCGCCCCACCTTCAAGATCGTCACCGGTGTATCCACTGGCGCGCTGATGGCGCCGTATGCATTCCTCGGGCCGGACTACGACGAAGCGCTGCGCCGCTTCTACACCACCACCTCCGATGCCGACGTGTTCGCCGCAGGCAACCCGCTGATGGCGCTGCTGCGCCGCGACTCGCTCGCCCACACCGCGCCGCTGGAAGCGCTGATCGCCACGGCGATCGATGCGCCCCTGCTGGCGAAGATCGCCGCCGAGCATCGCGCCGGGCGGCGGCTGTACATGGGCACAGCGGACCTGGATTCGCGTCACTTCGTGGTCTGGAACATGGGCCTGATCGCCAGCCGCGAGACGCCGGAGTCGATGGCGTTGTTCCGCCGCGTGATGCTGGCGTCGGCCTCCATCCCCATCGCGTTTCCGCCGGTACTGATCGAAGTAGACGTACACGGCCACCGCTACGACGAGATGCACGTGGATGGCTTCGTGGCCGCCAACATCTTCCTGCATGCCGGCATCATCGACCCACAGCGGATCTACAACCGGCTCTCCCGCGCACCGGCCACCTATGACACCTTCATGATCCACAACGGCCAGCTCAACGCCGCCTCCGATCCGGCGGAACGTTCGCTGCGTGGCATCGCGTTCCGCACCATCGAAGTGGCCGGCCGCGCCGGCATGGTCGGCGACCTGTTCCGCGAGTACGCCTATGCACGCCGCGACCGCGCGCGGTTCGCCTGGGTCACCATCGATTCGTCGCTCGCGTTGGCCGACGCCGCCAGCTTCGATCCGGCCAGGATGAAGGTGCTGTACGACGTGGGCCATGCCCGCGCGCTCGAGGGGCCCGTGTGGCTGTCGCGGCCGCCGGGCATGACGCCGGGCGACGATCCCTGAGCTCAACCGGTGCCGGTCGGCGCCAGGACCTCTACCCACGTAGGCGCGTGGTCGCTGGCCTTCTCAAGACCCCTCACCCAGCGGTCCACACCCGCGTCCTTCAGGCCATCGGCAAGCACCGGATTGAGCAGCAGGTGGTCGATGCGAAGCCCGCGGTCACGTTCGTAGTGCTGGCGGAAGTAGTCCCAGAACGTGTAGATGGTTTCGTCCCCGTAGACCTGGCGAAGGCTGTCGGTCCAACCCTGTGCCAGCAGGTTGGCATAGGCCTCGCGCACTTCCGGCTGCAACAGCGCATCCCGCCGCCACGACTTGGGATCGTAGATGTCCGCGTCGGTCGGGACCACGTTGAAGTCGCCGATCAGTGCGACCGGGTGCGGCAGCCCGACCAGTCCCAGCGCGTGCTTGTGCAGCCGCTGCATCCAATTCAGCTTGTACTCGAACTTCGGGCCGGGCTGCGGGTTGCCATTGGGCAGGTACAGCCCACCCACCAGCACGCCGTGCGCCGCCGCCTCCAGGTAGCGGCTCTGGTCATCGGTGCGATCGCCCGGCAATCCGCGCCGGCTTTCGATCGGGTCCTGCCCACGCGCCAGCAACGCCACGCCGTTCCAGGCACGTTGCCCCTGCCACAGGCAGCCGTAGCCTGCGTCACGTATCCCGGTTTCAGGAAAGGCATCCTGGCTGGCTTTGAGCTCCTGCAGCGCCACGATGTCCGGTTTCTCTTTCTCCAGCCACGCCAACAGGTGCGGAAGCCGCGTCTTGATGCCGTTGACGTTGAAGGTGGCAATCCGGAGGCGCCTGCGACGGGCCATGCCGTGCTCCTGCAGGAGGGAATCGCCAGTATTCCGCTTGGGGTGCTGCGTACGCGTCAAGATCCGTCTCACGTGGCCATCGCACTTGCGTTCCAGCAGGCTTCACTCCGTGCAACCTGGGCCAGCGCATGCTTGGGGTTCCGTTCCGTGGAGCCGCATTCGATGCCTACCCTGTCCTCCCGCCCGCTGCTGCTGGCCGCCGTGCTTGCGTCTACCGGCTGTACTCCATCGCCCAACGCGGATGGAACGCCTCAGCCTACCGGCGGCGATCCGGGTGCGGCGAAGGCGGCGGTCACCAACGAGGCCCGTGCAGCGCCTTCCCTGCCTGCCTATGCCTTCAGCGAAACGCCGCCGGGCATCGCGCTGGGTGCGGTTCCTGGTATGGAGCTGCGCAGGGATTTCACCCGCAGCTACCTGACATTGGACGGCTGGAAGTTGTTCGATGCGTCGGGTAGTAAGGGTTCGCCACTGGCGGCCCTGGTGTTGGACGGTTCCAACGAGGTGACGGCAGCCGAGCTTCGCCTCGGACGCAGCGACGACGCCGGCGCAATTGCAGATTGCCTGACGCCTCCCGCAGAAGCCACCGGGCCGGTCGACACCGTCGACGTTGGTGGCGTGAGCTTTACCCACTTCCCGGTGGGCGACGCAGCGATGAGCCACTACGTGTCGGCCGACAGTTACCGCGCCGTGCAGCACGGGCGGTGCTATGCGATTGATCTGGTGGTGGCCGGTACGCGGCCGGAGGTGTACGACCCGCCGCGCGAGCCGCCTTTCAGCAATGAGCTCGCCAAGCAGAAACTCCGTGAAGCATTGGATTCCATACACTGGATTAAATAGATTTCCCGGTTCATATCACATTATTTGTGTGAGCAGTTACTCAGTTTGACTTCACCTAAAACTCGGTTCACCGTAACCACGCGGCCAATCCCGTCTCCCGGTGTCGCGTTCGCTTTTCCTGATGCCAAGGAGTGGCCGTAGACCAAAGGCGCCCGTGTACCGGCGTCTTCAACGCCTCATGTTGAAACAACAGGAGAAAGCGCAATGCAACTGAATGACGACGTCGTTTCAGGCTGGCTCAACGGTGCCGACAGCGTAGATGGCTGCGACAACCCGGCCGGTTCGCTTTTCATCTATGGACAGAACGCTACCGATGCGGCGCTGACCTGCGCAGCGCCCACCATGATCACCGGCGGTGGCGGTGAGTGCACCACTACCATTTCCGTGGTCAACCATTGCCTGTGTTGCTGATCTAGCCTGTACCGGCGCGCAGCTGCAACGGCTGCGCGCCGCCTGGACGCATTCCGGACGTTGGGCAGACTGCAGGGGACGCAATGGCCGCTACCGCCGCCGCATCATTCGCACGCATCGTGCGCTACTTCCTGGCCGATACCCTCACGCGCCTGGACCATTCGCTACTCGATCTCGCGCCGGGGTTGGACCACGGCGAGATCGAGGTGATCCGTGCCGAGGCCGACCTGGCCCTGCATGGCAATGCGCAGTTGAAACTCAACCGCCTGCTGCTGCTCGAACTGCACGCCGCGATCCGCAGCGGTGCGGTTTCCGCGACAGATCCGGCTCTGCAGCTGCAGCAGTTCGAGGCTCTCGCCCGCACCAACGCGTTCCGCGGGCACCTGGACCGTCGCTATCCGGTGCTGTGGCCGCGCTTGGAGCGCATGCTGCAGGCACAGGGCGCCGCCATCAGCGAGCTGGCCGAACGCATCCGCGCTGACCGGGACCTGCTGAACGGCGTCCTCGAGCGCCCCGCCGGCCGCCTGCTCGGCCTCTCGCTCGGCAAGGGCGACCTGCACGCCGGGGGACGCACCGTGGCCAGGCTCACGTTCGAAGGTGGCACGGTGATGTACAAGCCGCGCTCGCTGCGCGTGGATGCCACCCTGGATGCCTTCCTAGCCCGCGTGTTCCCCGATGACCCGGACCGGGTGCGGGTGCCCCGCGTTATCGATCGCGGCACCCACGGCTGGGCCGAATTCGCCGCGCATCGCTACTGCGCCGATGACGAAGCGTTGCAGACCTACTATCGAGGCCTCGGCCATTGGCTGGCCGTTCTGCGCCTGATCGGCGGTACTGACATCCACCTTGAGAACCTGATCTCGGTGGGTCCGGTACCGGTGGTGGTGGATTCGGAAAGCGTTTTTTCTGAACCTATCGAGATCGCCGCAACCGGCTACGGGCAGGCGTACGACATCGCGGTGCGGCTGATGCGCAACTCCGTGCTGCGTACCGGAATCGTGCCGTTCCGCACGGCCGGGCTGGGCATGGAAGGCGTCGATCTCTCCGCAGCGGGCGCGTTGCCGGGCGAGCAGCCCAAGGTCCGGGTGCCGGTGATTGTCGACAATGCCGGCGCCCCGCCCCGCCTCGGCCTGGTGGAAGCCGATTTCGCCGTGGCCCAGAACCACCCCAGCCCGACGCCGGATGTCTCACGCTTCTGGGACCACATCAGCACCGGCTTCATGCAGGCCAGCCGCCACCTGCGCACGCTGGACGCGAACGGCGAACTGGACACCCTGCTGCGCAGCTTCCTTGGCTGCGAGGTACGCGATGTCCGCCGGCCGACCATGGCCTACGCCGAACTCGGCCGCATGCTGTGGCATCCCGCATCCCTGCATGACGAGACGCGGGCGGTGGCCACCGCGACGGACCTGCTGGTCAGGAACGCAGCCGTGGCGCCGGCCGCGTCGGCCGACCCGGTGGAGGTGCGAGGCGAGATCGACGCGATGCGCTATGGCGACATTCCAATCTTCACCTCGGTGCTGGATGCCGCCCGCATCAACACCGTCGTGGCAGGCTGGCGCGACATGCGGATCGATCTGGAGGAAGTGACCATCCGCAGCACGCTGGTGGCCACCGACCTCAACGAGCATGCGCTGGCGCGCGCCGAAGCCCGCGAGGGCTATTCCTATGCCGCCACGGCAGCACACGCGCGCGACCTGGAAGCGCGCCGCCGCCAGCAGGCCGCCGTCGCGGTGGACAACCTGATCCGGCTATCGATTCGTGGCGCCGACGGCAGCATGACCTGGATTACCCCGGAGATCACCCGCACCGGCTGGACCGTGCAGCCGGTGCAGCCCGACCTGTACTTCGGGCTGGGCGGCATCGCCTTCAGCCTCGCAGGCTACTGGCAGGAGGTGCAGGCCGGCCGGGCCGATGCCGTGCCGGGCCTGCAGGAGGCCATGCAGGGCGCCATCCAGGTGTTCGTGACCATGTGCCGCCGCGACCCGGCCGATGCTGGCGGTGGCCTGGTCGGCGCCGGCTCGCGGATCTGGACGCTGCTGGCGCTGCACGACCTGCTGCAGCGCCCGGACCTGCTGGAGCTTGCGCGCGCAACGGCCGAGGGACTGCGTGCAACCGGATTCGAGGCTGTCCCCAAGGCCGAACTGCTCGACGGAGTAGCGGGCGCGATCGTGCCGCTGATCGCGCTGAGCGAAGCCACGGCCGAAACCTGTTGGCTCGACATCGCCGCAGACGCCGCGCGCCGCCTGCAGGCCACCGCCATCGATGACGCTCACGGCGTGCGCTGGCCCACGCCACAATTCGAGGAGCCCATCGGCGGGTTCGGGCACGGTGCGATGGGCATCGGCTGGGCGCTGGCACGACTGGCCTTGACCGACGCGGGCAGCGCGCAGGAGCGGCGTGAGTGGCAGTCGCTTGCCGATGGCGCGTTCGCGTTCCAGGACGCGCTCTACGAGCCGGGCACCGGGCGCTGGCGCGATATCCACCTCAAGGATGGGCAGAAGAACTTTCCCACCTGGTGCCACGGCAGCGTGGGAATCGGGCTGGCGGCGGCCGACCTGCTGGCGCGGACCGGACAGCCTGCGTTCCTGCGCATGCTGCGGCGGGCGGTGGCAGATGCCAACGGCAAATGGGGCTTCAGCCATACGCTGTGCCACGGCGATCTGTCCACGCGCGAACTGCTGGTGCGTGCGGCGGCGCTGGATCCGGAAGGCTGTCCCTACCCGGTCGACACGGCTGCTGCGGAGATTATCTCTTCCATCGAAGAGCACAACGGCATGGTCGGCGGGCTGACCCGTGCCGCGTTCACGCCCGGGTTGATGATCGGGCTGGCGGGTGCCATCTACGGATTCAGCCGCATGCATCCGGCGTGCGCGCTGCCCTCACCCTTGTTGCTGGAGCGATGGAATGGTCCTGCGCCGGCGTTTGCCGTGCGCCAGGTGCGGGAGCAGGCGGCGTTGGATGCCGCCTGATTCATCACCATCGCGCCTGCGGCGTGGGGCCGCAGGCGTTTCAGGGTCAAGCAGCCACGCAGGGCGTGGCTCTACGGGGTGGGAGCGGCGGGCGCCGTAGGCGTTGCTGCGGGTGCTGTCGGTGCTGCGGTCGGTGTGATCCGCCAGATGGTATTGGCCAGGTCATCGGCCACGATCACCGCGCCGCGCGGATCTACGCTGACACCGACCGGGCGGCCGCGGGTCTTGCCGTCTTCGCCGCGGAAGCCGGTGGCGAAATCGATGGCTTCGCCGGCCGGCTTGCCGTCACGGAACGGCACGAACACCACCTTGTAGCCCACCGGTGGGTTGCGGTTCCAGCTGCCGTGCTGCCCGACGAAGACGCCGTCGGTGAAGTCGCCGCCGACCGCCGGGTTGGCGAACGCCACGCCCAGCGCGGCCACGTGCGAGCCCAGCGCGAAGTCCGGGGTCAGCGCGGACGCCACCTTTTCCGGGTTCTGCGGCATCACCCGGCGGTCCACATGCTTGCCCCAGTAACTGTAGGGCCAGCCATAGAAGCCACCGTCGCGCACCGAGGTGAGGTAATCCGGCACCAGGTTCGGCCCGATCTCGTCGCGCTCGTTGACCACCGCCCACAGCGTGCCGGTGCCCGGCTGCACCGCCAATGCGGTGGGGTTGCGGATGCCGCTGGCATAGGTGCGGTGCGCGCCGGTCTGCGCATCGATCTCCCAGACCTGGGCGCGGTCGATTTCCGCCGCCATGCCGCGTTCGGTGATGTTGCTGTTGGAGCCGATGCCCACGTAAAGGTGGCTGCCATCGGCGCTGGCAGCCAGCGACTTGGTCCAGTGGTGGTTGATGGCCGACGGCAGGTCGGTCACCTTGGTCGGCGCGCCGCTGGCCTTGGTCTGGCCTTCGGTGTAATCGAAGCGCACCAGCGCATCCTGGTTGGCCACGTACAGGGCGTTGCCCACCAGCGCCAGGCCGTACGGGGCGTTGAGCTTGTCGGCGAACACGGTCTTCAGCTCGTACACGCCGTCGCCGTCGGCATCGCGCAGCAGGGTCAGGCGGTTGCCGCTCTTGACCTGCGTATTGCCCTTGGCCTTGATCTTGCCGGCAATCACGTCCTTCGGCTTGAGGTTGGGCGCGCTGCCGCCACGGCCTTCGGCCACCAGGATGTCGCCGTTGGGCAGCACCAGGGTCTGGCGCGGAATGGCCAGGTCGGTGGCGATCGCCGAAACCTTGAACCCGGCCGGCACGGTGGGCACGGTTTCGCCCCACGCGGTCGGCTGGGCGATGGTCATGTCGGGCATCACGCCGCGATGGGGCTTGGGCAGTTCCGGGTTGGCACCGAGCTGCTGCAGCTCCGGCGCCTTGCCACTGCACCCGGCCAATGCCACGGCCAGGACGGAGAGCGCGAGTACCTTCGAGGAAGCGCGGTTCACAGGGCACCTCCCACGCGCACGCGGACACTGGAGAAACCGAGCCAGGTGGCGATCAATGCCAGCACCGTGACGATCACCGACCACAGAAGCGCGGCGGGCATGATCGCCCACGCATCGCGCGCGTGGTGCAGCGAGTTGATGAAGCCCACGATCCAGGTGACCGCCAGCACGATGACGTAGAAGCCGTTGCGGCTACCGCGCACCAGCCCAATCAACCCGCACAGCAGCGCCAGCGTGGTCATCACCATCGCCCCGACCAGCAGCCAGGAGGCGAAGTTGCTCCACTGGATTTCATAGGTGTTCCAGTACGCGTAATCGGCCAGCAGTGCGCCGAGGAACAGCGGCAACACGCCGCCGAGCACGGCGGCATGGAACGGATGGATGACCCAGTGGCGGGTCACGACGGCGGTTGTGGACACGGCTGTCTCCTGAGGGGAATGCAACCGGTATCCTGCCACCGCCTGCGTGACGGGGGGTTGATGCGCTCAGCGCCAGTCGGCCGGCAGCTTTCGCGTGCGCGTGCGGTACTTCATCGTTCCGTTGCGCAGGGTGCCCTCCGTCGTCTGCAGGTGTTCGCCATCGGGCGACAGCGATTCCTCCCAGCTGGCCACCTGCTGCAGCTGCCCGTCCACGTAGCGATAGGTCTCGGTGGCGTGCGAGCAGCAGCCGCCGCGCGAGGCAGACGTGAGGGTGCGCGTGGCGGAGTCGATGTCCAGCTGCGGCAGGCTCGACAGCGTTGGCTCGAACACGAAGGCATGGGCCGCTGGATCAAAGAGGAACAGGTTCCGCGTGGCATTCGGGCCTGCCCCGCCAGAGTATCCAGGCACGCTCAGGTCAGGCCAGCCGTCGAAGTTGGCGTCCACCAGCTGCACCACGTCCGGGCCGGCGCTCAGCGGCTCGGCATCGATGTCGCGCAGGATCTGCCGGCGATGGCCGGTCGTGGCGTCCAGGATGTCGATGGCCTGCAACAGCGCCTGATCGTCGTCGGCGGGCGCGACGACCAGCACGAAACGCAGGCGGTCGGTGGTTGCCTGCTGGGGAATACGCAACTCCCCGACGGCAAGATCCTCCCGACGGATCCAGCCGGGCGTCGCCGCGCCGCCTGCCGCCACTTCTTCGATGCCGATCCATTCGGCGCCCCTGCTGAGCACACCGGCATAGCGCCCCGCGGCAAGCGTGCCGGATGCAGTGCCTTCCTCGGCGCTTCGGTAGACGGGTGTGTCCACGGTCGCCGCGAACACGTCGATATAGGGTCGTGGCGCCTGCAGGGAGAACCCGTCGCGATAGTGGGCTACGTGGTAGTGGTGGACAGCCCTGCCGTAAGCGTCGGGCGCACACACGCCGCCCACCGCGCAGGCGCCGATTTCATCCGGGGTAGGCTTGCGGGTGGCGGGCACCTGCTCGGTACGGATCAGCGTTTTCTGGTCCGCCCAGCGCAGCGTGAAACCACGTTCGGTCCAGGCCAGCGCCGCTTCGGTGTCCGCGCTGCCAATGTTGGTGCGGCAGAACGGCTGGGCGTCGGAACGTTCGTTCCAATCGGGAAACGCGTAGGCCGGGCACAGCCGGTTGGCGCTGTTGAGGTCGTAGCGGTAGGCCGCATCGGTGACGAACACCAGCTTGTTCAATGCCTCGCCCGGATCGCGCGACACGAAGGCGTAGCGCACCTTCGCCGCCCCTGGAATGGCGCTGGCCAGCGTGTCGTGATGGATCTCGCCTTCAGCCGGTGGTGCCACCGTATCTGCATCGGGCACCTGGCGCGAGAGCTGGTAGATACCCGGCTCCAGCAGCGGTCCCGCTTCGGCGCGGGTCATCAGGGCGGCAAGCAACAAGGCGGCGTATCTCATTTTCATCCAACCATCATGCGCGATGTCCCTAACGCGACGATAGTGGTCCCTATCGCGCGAGACGGCAGCGTGCGTCCGGCTTACCCTCGTGCTCCGCTTGTCCCCCACCAGGTCCAGGCTGGAGCACGCGCCGGACCCTTGGCGGCGTGGCCGGCCGGGACCGCAGCTGTATTTCCAATGGTCCCATGAGCACAGAAACCCCGCCGTCCGCTTCGCCCGTCGTCCCTGCTTCGCCGGTCCTGCCCGCCGCTTCCGATCCCGCCCACCAGGGCTTTGCGATCCGCATCGTCGGCGCCGCCGCGTTCGCGCACCTGCTCAACGACATGATCCAGGCCGTGCTGCCGGCCGTGTACCCGATGTTCAAGAGCCAGTTCGCGCTCACCTTCGGCCAGATCGGCACCATCGCGCTGGTCTACCAGTTCACCGCCTCGCTGCTGCAGCCGTGGGTGGGCATGTACACCGACAAGCGCCCGCTGCCCTACCTGCTGCCTTCCGGCATGATCGCCACCTTCGTCGGCATCGGCATGATGGCCATGGCCAGCAGTTACGAAATGCTGCTGCTGGCGGCCGCCGTGGTGGGCGTGGGCTCGGCTACGTTCCACCCGGAAGCCTCGCGCGTGGCCCGGATGGCCTCGGGCGGCCGCTTCGGCACCGCGCAGTCCACCTTCCAGGTCGGCGGCAATACCGGCTCGGCCATCGGCCCGCTGCTGGCCGCTGCCGTGGTGATTCCGCACGGCCAGCGCGCCATCGGCTGGTTCCTGCTGATCGCCGCCGTGGCCATCTTCGTGCTGTTCCGGCTGACCGGTTGGACCGTGCGCCACGGCCAGGCAAAGATGAACAGTCTTGCGCGCTCGCATGGCATCGGCCTGAGCCGCGGCAAGGTGGTGCAGGCCATCGCGGTGATCGCGGTGCTGATGTTCGCCAAGTTCGTGTACATCGCCTCCATCACCAACTACTTCACCTTCTACCTGATCGAACGTTTCCACCTGAGCG
Organism: Stenotrophomonas sp. FBCC-B152; assembly: GCF_059134105.1. Lineage (NCBI taxonomy): Bacteria > Pseudomonadati > Pseudomonadota > Gammaproteobacteria > Lysobacterales > Lysobacteraceae > Stenotrophomonas > Stenotrophomonas sp. FBCC-B152. The sequence continues at coordinate 2,014,365 of NZ_CP101442.1, forward strand.
TGCAGCAGAGCCAGATGTACCTGTTCGTGTTCCTGGCGTCGATCGCGCTGGGCACTTTCATCGGCGGCCCTGTGGGTGACCGGATCGGGCGCAAGGCGGTGATCTGGATCTCGTTCCTGGGCGTGGCGCCGTTCGCGCTCGCCCTGCCCTACGCCAACCTGATGGGCACCGCCGTGCTGGCCGTGGCCGTCGGCCTGGTGATGTCGTCGGCGTTCGCGGCGCTGGTGGTGTATGCGCAGGAAGCCGTTCCAGGCCGCGTGGGCATGGTGTCCGGACTGATGTTCGGCCTGATGTTCGGCATTGGCGGCATCGGCGCGGCCGGGCTGGGCAAGCTGGCCGACATCCACGGCATCGTGTGGGTGTACCACCTCACCTCGTTCCTGCCGTTGTTGGGGTTGGCTACTGCGTTTTTGCCGAAGACCTCCGCGCGCTGAGAGAGGGTGCCGACTAACAGTCGGCACCTACCGCCGCACGCTGCTGCGCAGATTTTACATTCACCGCTACTGGAAGAACTGGCTGGGCAGCTGGCCGAATCGCTTCTTGAACATGGCGGTGAACGCGCTGGGGCTGGCGTAGCCTTGCGACAGCGCTACGTCGATGACCTTTTCGCCGTGGGCGAGGCGTTCGAGGGCGCGGACGAGCCGGATCTGCTGGCGCCACTGGCCGAAGGTCATGTGCAGTTCGCGCGCGCACAGGCGCTGGATCGTCTTGGCGTCCACGCCGAGGCGAACCGCCCACTCCTGGAGCGTGGAAGCATCGTCCGGAGCGGCGTCCCAGTGCTGCGCGATCTGCTGCAGGCGCGGGTCGACCGGTTCGGGAACATGCAGCGGCAGCACCGGCAGCGCCTGCAGTTCGTCCAGGATCAGCTGCATGAGGTGGCCGTCGCGCGAGTCCGGAACGTAGGGCTGCTCCACGATGGCCGCCGCACCGATCAGTTCGGCCAGCAGGGGTGTGATCGAGACCGTCGCTGCGCTGGGCGGCGCATCGGCGATGGCCTGCGGCAGGATGTACAGGCTGCGCATGCGCACCGCGCCGATGCAGCTCACCTTGTGGCCGATCCCTGCCGGCATCCAGATCGCGCGCGTGCTGGGCACCACCCAGCGGCCTGCGCCGGCCTGCACCACCAGCACACCGGAGGCGGCATAGACCAGCTGGTGGCGGTCCGGATGGTGGTGCAGCGGAATCACCGTGCCGGCCGCGTAATCGCGCGCCCGGCACAGCACGGCCGACTCGGGGCCCAGCGGCAGGCGCTGGCCAGCGGCTTCGACCGGCGCGATGTCTTTTTTTCGATGAGGCATGGGCAGATACCGCGAAACAACCACCCCGCGACTCTAGCGCCGCCCGCGCCGCCGCTCAACCACATGCTCACGGCGCGCACCCTACCCTGCACCCATGCGTCGTTTCGCCCAAGCCATCGCCGAGCCGGAATCGGTCCCTGACGGGCTGCCACGCGAGCTCGCCGCTGCCGTGGCCGCAGCGCCGGACCGCTACAACATCGGCAAGGGCTCCACCGCATCGGTGCTGGCCCGCACGGCCGAGGGCGAGCTGATCGTGACCGACATGGTCTGGGGGCTGGTGCCGCGCTGGTCGAAGACGCCGGATACGCCCTACACCACGGTCACCGCGCGGCTGGATCGGGCGCCCGGCAGCCGCATCTTCGCCAAGGCCTGGGCCGAACGCCCCTGCGTGATCCCGATGACCGGGTACTACAAGCTGGACCGCCAGCGCCGCCCGCCATGGCCGCTGTTCGTGCAGCGCCGCGATGGCCTGGCCCTGCTGGCGGCCGGCCTCTGGGAGCACTGGGAGGACAGCGAAGGCCACGCGATGGACTCGTTCAGCGTACTCACCGCCCCCAACCGCGCCATTCCGGCACCGCTGACGCCGGATGGGCCGGTGTTCCTGCCCGCTGAGCTGGCAGTGGCATGGCTCTCCGGTGCCGCCAACACGCCTGCCGCGCTGCGGGTACGCTCGCCGGCACTGGAGGCCTATCCGGTCGGACGCGCCTTCCGCGACCTCAAGCGCGACGACTACACGCTGCTGGAGCCGGTCGACCCGGACCTGGAAACGACATCGCCGCCCCCGGTGGACGGGGACGGCGATGGCTGGGACGAAGACAGCTGAGCGGCGTCAGCGCGACATCGAATACGGCTGTTCCGCGCCCTCACCGGGCCATGCCTTGTTCGGCGCAGCCTGCAGGGTGAAGTGCAGTTCGCCGCCCGCCAGGATTTCCGCATGGCGCAGGAAGGTGCGGTTCAGCGGCTTGCCGTTGAGCGTCACCGAACCCACGTACTCGTGGCCCTTGCCCATGCCCTCGGTGGTGATGCGGAAGGTCTTGCCGTTCGGCAGGTTCAGCACCGCCTTGGGCAGGAACGGGCGGCCGATGATGTACTCGGCGCTGCCCGGTGCCACCGGGTAGAAGCCCAGCGCAGTGAACACGTACCACGCCGACATCTGGCCCAGGTCGTCATTGCCGGCCAGGCCATCGGGGCGGTCGGCGTACTGGGTGTCCATGATCTGCTTCAGGCGCGACTGCGCGCGCCACGGCTGGCCTGCGTACGAGTACAGGTAGGCCACGTGGTGGCTGGGTTCGTTACCGTGCGCGTACCAGCCGATCAGGCCGGTGATGTCTTCCATGTGCTCGAAGATGGACGGATCGACCTTGGCATCGAACACCGCATCCAGCCGCGCCAACAGCTTGTCGGCGCCGCCGTGCACCTCGGCCAGGCCGGCCACGTCCTGCGGCACGTACCAGGAATACTGCCAGGCGTTGCCTTCGGTGTAATCGGTGCCGTAGCCGCTGGCGCTGGGATCGAACGGGGTGCGGAAGCTGCCGTCACGCTTGCGTGCACGCATGAAGCCGGTCTCGGCATCGAACGCATGGCGCCAGTTGCCGGCGCGCTTGTCGAATTCCGCAGCCACGTCGGTCTTGCCCATGGCCGTGGCCATGCGTGCGATGGTCCAGTCGTCGAAGGCGTACTCCAGCGTCTTGCTGGCGGCTTCGCCCTCTTCATCGATCGGCACCCAGCCCAGCTCGCGGTACTGCGCGATGCCGTCGTAGGGGCCGTAGTTGGCGGTGGCGACCATCGCCTGCAGCGCCTTGTCGGCGTCGAAGCCACGGATGCCCTTGACGTAGGCATCGGCGATCACCGGCACCGCGTGGTAGCCGATCATGCACCAGGTTTCCTGGCCGTGGAACGCCCACACCGGCAGCATGCCGTAGGCACTGTTGTGCTGGTGGGCCAGCAGCGAATTGACCATGTCGCTGGTGCGCTGTTCCGGCTGCACCAGGGTCAGCAGCGGGTGCAGGGCGCGGTAGGTATCCCACAGCGAGAAGGTCGAGTAGTTGGTGTAGCCCTCGGCGCGGTGCACCGCGTTGTCCGAGCCGCGATACTGGCCATCCACGTCCATGAACAGCGTCGGGCCGAGGAGGCTGTGGTACAGCGCGGTGTAGGCGCTGCGTTTGTCATGCGCGGGAGCCTCGATGTCCAGCACCGACAACGCCTGCTGCCATTGCGTGCGGGCGTCGGCGCGGATGCGGTCGAAGTTCTGGTCTTTCGCTTCGGCGTCGAGGTTGGCGATGGCGCCGGCTTCGCTGACCGAAGAGATCGCCACGCTGACCACCAGCGGGGCATCCAGCTTGCCGAAATCGAACGTGCCGACCAGCTGGCGGCCTTCGATCTGCGGGCGCTGCTCGGGATTGTTCTGGCCCGGCGGCGGGAAGCCCTTGTAGGCGATGTCGGTCTCGGTGTTGTGCAGCGCGTGCCCGGTGAGCGGGCGCGAGAAGCGCATGGCGAAGTACAGCTGCCGGCCCGGTGCCCAGCCGCGGGTTTCACGGAAGCCGGTCACGGTACCGTCCTCGCGCAGGCGCAGGCGCGACCACAGGATCTTGCCGGGGTAGTCGTACAGGCTGGTGCGCAGGTCGAGCAGCAGCTTGGCCTGCTCGCCCTTCGGGTAGGTGTAACGGTGCACGCCGGTGCGGGCGCTGGCGGTGAGCTCGGCGCGGACCTTGTAGTCCTGCAGCGTCACGGCGTAATAGCCGGGCTCTGCCTTTTCATCCTTGTGGTCGAAGCGCGAGGCATAGCCGCTGCGCGGCTTTTCCGGATCGCCACGCTCCAGGCCGGGGTCGCCGGTGAACGGCATCACCAGCACATCGCCCAGGTCGGAATGGCCGCTGCCGGAGAAATGGGTGTGCGAGAAACCGACGATGCTGCTGTCGTCATGGCGGTAGCCGGCGGCCCAGTCGTAGGCCTTTTCGCGCGGCTGGATGCGGGTGTCCGGGCTGAGCTGGACCATGCCGAACGGAACGGTCGCGCCGGGATAGGTATGCCCTTCGCCGCCAGTACCAATGAACGGGTCCACGGCCGCGTAGGCGCGTTCGCCTGCACTCTGCGGCGCCGCTGTCGCGCCGCCTGCCACCAGCATGGCGCCCATGGCCAATGCCACCAACCCCGACTTCCCCGCTCTGCTCATATGGATTTAGATCGATTCAAGGTGAACCGATCCTAGCATTGGTTGTCCCCGCGCCGCATGTTGCGGCGCGGGGGTGTTAACTGGGGTGGCTTGGCTGGGGTTGCCACGCAGGGCGTGGCACTACCTCACCGTTACGTGGCGCTTGGCATTGGGATAGCCCAGGTGGTGGCTTCGGTTGGATTTCGTGGTTGCCACATGGCGCCGGGGGTTACGCCGGCCTCGCTTCGCTTGGCACAGCCGCTTCTGGCAACTGCGGTTGGGTGGCGTCTACCGTGACCGGTTCGTCGCTGCGCAGCAGGGCGTGGGCTTCGGCTTCGCTGGCCACCGCGGGTGGCGAGCCGCGCAGCGGCAGGTTGGCGGTTTCGTTGACGAACAACATGGTCACCAGGCCGATCACCGCTGCGCCCATCAGATAGTACGCCGGCACCAGCGGGTCGCCGGTGCGCTCCACCAGCCAGGCGGTGATCAGCGGCGTGGTGCCACCGAACAGCGACACCGACACGTTGAACGCGATCGACAGCGCGCTGTAACGCACCGGGGTGTAGAACAGTGCCGGCAGCGTGGACGGCATGGAACTGGTGAAGCACACCAGCGCCAACCCGAGCAGCATCAAGCCGAGGAAGATCAGCCAGTCGTTTCCGCTGCCCACCAGCAGCAGGCACGGAATGGCCAGCGCGAACAGCGCGATGCAGGCGCCGATGATCATCGGCCGACGGCCCAGGCGGTCACTGAACAACCCGCCCACCACGTTGAGCGGCATCATCACCAGCATCACGATGATGATCAGCAGCAGCCCCTTGCTCTCGGCATAGCCCATGGTCACGCTCAGGTAGCTGGGCATGTAGGTGAGCAGCATGTAGTCGGTGACGTTGAACACCAGCACCAGGCCCACGCACTTGAGCAGCTGCGGCCAATGCACGCGCAGCAGCGCGCCCAGTCCCGGGCGCTCGAGGTCGCGCTTGTCCGCCTCTTCGGCATAGGCGCGGAAGGCCGGGGTTTCTTCCAGCTTCATGCGCATGTACAGGCCGAGCAGGCCCAGCGGGCCGGCGATCAGGAACGGCAGGCGCCAGCCCCAGTCCAGCATCTGCGTGCTGCTCAAGGCCATGTGCAGCACGGTCACCGTGGCCGCACCGGCGATGTAGCCACCCAGCGTGCCGAATTCGAGCCAGCTGCCCATCAGGCCGCGGTTGCGGTCGGTGGAGTATTCGGCGATGAAGGTGGCCGCGCCGCCGTACTCGCCACCGGTGGAGAAGCCCTGCACCAGGCGTGCGAGCAGCAGCAGTGCCGGGGCCCACATGCCGATGCTGCCGTAAGAGGGAATCAGACCGATGCTGAAGGTGCCCAGCGCCATCAGGATCATGGTGAAGGCCAGCACTTTCTGGCGGCCGTACTTGTCACCCAGCGGGCCGAACACCAGCCCACCCAGCGGGCGGACCAGGAATGCCACGGTGAACGTGGCAAAGGTGGCGATCAGCTGGGCGGTCGGGCTGCTGGCGGGAAAGAACACCTGGCCGAGCGTGACCGCAAGATAGCCATACACACCGAAATCGAACCACTCCATCGCATTGCCGAGCGCGGCGGCACCCACGGCTTTCTTGAGCATGGGGCGGTCAACCACGGTGACTTCGTCGACCTTCATCTGGCGGCGGCGCTTGAACCACCCGAAATGGGCGTGTGCGGCATGCAGTTCCTGCATCTGCTTTCTCCTGGAAGCAGGGTCATCAACGCACCCGATGTCCCGCGCAAGGCACAGGAAAACACCGCCTCCGGAAGAACGCGGCACGATGCGCGAAGAGGGGTAACAACAGGCGTTCCCGGACGGCCGCGAGGAACACCACGGCGCTGCAGGAAGGATGACCGAGAGACGGGCAATGGCCCGAGGCAATGATCAAGCGATCATGTTAGCACAATGTGTGCATGCGGCCTTTATGGCTTCTTCACATGCCGCTGAAACGCCTTGTTTCAAGGCGTTTTTGAATGATCGCGGTTACGCGCTGGCCTGCAGTTCCATTGCACGCATCACGATGGGTTTGGCCCAATCCGGTGTCTGCAGCAGATCGATCACCGTGACCGGAAAGTGCAATCCGTCGCGATCCAGCTGCAGCAGTGGAAGCGGTGCCGCCCTGCCCTTTGCATCGGCCGGTGCGCTGTTGTCGTACACGTGCAGCTCGGCAAGATGCGGCAGCAGTTCGATCAGGTTTTCGCGCGCGGAATCGAAACGTGCGCGGATCTTGTCGTGCGGAATATCGTGGCCGCCCTGGCTGACCCGGTCGGCCACGCGTTCGATGTGCAACGCCACGCTGTGCAGGCCGCAGAACCAGATCGCCACGTCGTGGGTCTGGCAGGCATCGCGCAGCAGGCGCGGAATGGTGTTGCCGCCCAGCGTGGTTTCAAATGCGAAATCGGTGCCATCGGCCATCGCCTGGCGCAGCCGTCTGGCGCCTTCGCTCCATGCCGCTGCGTTGGCTTCGTCCAACGGCCAGCCCTGCTCCACCAGCCGTCGGGTGAAGCTGTCCGGGTTGAACCAGGTCAGCCCGGCGTCGCGCAGCCACGTGCCCAGCAGCGAACTTTTGCCTGCGCCATTTACTCCGGCCAGTACCAGGATCCGCGCCACCGATCAGAGCGACGGGCCAAGGGCGGTCCTGCGCCCGCGACGGATCGGCTGGCCCATCACCTTGCCCAGCCCACCGTCGGTATTGAGGCTGGCCAGGGTGGTGTCGAACTCCGCACGCAGGCGATCCAACTCACCCTGGCGCGCGTCATCCGGGTTGCCGGCCGCGCGGGCCAGCAGCTCCTGGTAGGCCTTGATGTCCACGATCACCGCTTCGGGGTGGTTGTGGTTGGTGATCACCAGGGCCTGCTTCTCGCGCACGGTGCGCATCAGGCTCGGCCAGCCCCGGGTCTTCACCGATGACGCAGTGGCCTTTTCAAGGCCGGGAACATCCAGGGGCAGGCTCATGACGGACATCCAGCGGAGGGATGTGGCCAATATACCCTTTTTTGGTAAATTGGGAATAAAGGGATATTCATCTACCCGAGGGCGCGTTCGAGGGCATCCAGATCTCCCTCGGCGGTGGGGCGCACCACCCGCGCCACTTCCGGCCCGTCGCGCAGCAGGACCAGGGTCGGCCAGCGCTTGACCGTGAAGGCGCGCCCCAAGGGCCGCCCCTTGCCGTCCTCGACCTTGCGGTGGTCAAGGCCGTGTTTTTCGACAAAGTCCTTGACCACCGGCTGCGCAGCGGCGCAATGCCCGCACCAGTCCGTGCCGAATTCCAGCAGCAGCCAGCCCGTGCCCGCCTCTACCTCGCCGCGGAGCGGCTCCAGCTGGTCGGTGAACCTGCGTGCGTAGGCCATGACTCAGGCCGCCAGGGCGCGCTGGATGTCGTCCAGCGTGGAATTGGTGTAATCCTTGGCGATCTCCTTCAGCATCCGGCTCTGTACTTCCTTGTGCAGCTGCGGCCGGATGTGGCCCAGCGTGGTCGGGTCGGCGATCAGGATCAGGTGCTCATAGCGGTGCTTGAGCGCGTGATCGTTCAACTGCTGCGCCAGCTGTTTGGCGAAGGTGGCTTCATTGAGCTGGGAAATGCTCATGTCCTTGGGCACCGCGCCGGACGGCCCTTGGCCGGACACGCCTTCGGCGCTGATGTCCTTGACCTCCAGTTCCTCCTCCTGCTTCAGCTGCAGCGTGCGGCCGTCGCCCACATTGGTGAACACACGGGCCGAGCCGCCATCAGCGACGATGACGAGGGTACCTTTGGGGATCTGCAGGGTGGACATGGTGGACTCCTTGGATGGAAAAACGGGCGATGTGTTGGCCCGCCCCCACCGTAGGGAAACGAATGTAAGCGCGGTGCATAGGCGCGTGTTCACCGTGTGTGCAAGGGCATTCAGGGAGTCGGTCCGTCATTACAGTGTAAAATTCGCGGTTTTTGACCGGAACCATGGCGAAGAAGCAGCACCGCACGCCTGTCCCCGGCCCGCCCTTCATCCGGTTGCTGGCGGCGCTGGCCGACCGCAATGCCCCGCGTACCGGGCCCGACCTGTCCGACCGGCTCAGCCAGTGGATCGACTGGACCCGGGCCGTGGCGTTGTCGCGCGCGCTCGACGGGCGGCTGCCGGCCGTGGTCGAGTCCGAGGCCGAACCGGGTTCCGTTGACGCGCTGGACGTGGAATGCGCGCGGGTGCGCGCCAGCCTGGTCGACAGCATCACCGCCCCGCCGGCGGCAGGCAAACCGGTCGCGACCGACGCCACCGCCTACCGCCAACGCTGTCTCACCGTGCAGCGCGCCATGCTCACCGCCACCGGGCGCCTGCGTGGCCTGCTGCGGGACCGGCTCAGTGCCGGGCCCGGCGAGCTGCCGCGGCTGGCCGAGGTGGATGCGGCCATGGAGCAGGCGCTCAGCCCGCGCGAGCAACAGCTGCTGGCCAGCGTGCCGGCCCTGCTCGGCGCCCATTTCGAGCGCCTGCGCGAAGACGCCGGCACCACTGAGGTCGATCCCGACAGCAGCTGGCTGCACTTGTTCAGGAACGACATGCAGGCCGTGCTGCTGGCCGAGCTGGATGTCCGTTTTCACCCTATCGAAGGCCTGCTTGCAGCGCTTCGCCCCCACTAACCGGGCTGTCATGTTCAGAACTCCTCTCTACCTCGTTGTTTTCCTCGCCGGCCTGCTGGCGGTGTGCTGGATCGGTGCCGGTTACGTGGGCAGCAACCCGGTCGGCCTGGCCGTGGCGCTGGTGATTGCCGCCTGCTATGTGGCCGGTGCCGTGGAACTGCACCGCTACCGGCAGGCGACCGCCGGGTTGGGGCTGGCGGTGGCCGAGGCGGCCACCGCGCCGGCCAGCCTGGGCGAGTGGCTGGAGAAGGTGCCGGCCGGCCTGCGCAACGCGGTGCGCCTGCGCGTGGAGGGCGAGCGCGTGGCGCTGCCGGCGCCGGTGCTGACCCCCTACCTGGTCGGCCTGCTGGTGCTGCTCGGCATGCTCGGCACCCTGCTGGGCATGATGGCCACCCTGCGCGGCACCGGGCTGGCGCTGGGCAGCGCCACCGACCTGCAGTCCATCCGCGGCTCGCTGGGCGCGCCGGTGGAAGGCCTGGCCGTGGCGTTCGGCACCTCGATTGCCGGCGTGGCCACCTCGGCCATGCTGGGCCTGCTGTCGGCGCTGTGCCGGCGCGAACGCCTGCTGGGCGTGCAGCAGCTGGATACCCGCATCGCGACCACCCTGCACGTGCATTCGCAGGCCTGGCAGCGTGCCGAAGCGTTCCGCCTGCTGCAGGCGCAGGCGGGGCTGATGCCGGCGCTGGTGGACCGCCTGGAAGCGATGAGCGCCGCGATCGAAGCGCAGAGCGGCGCGGCCGGCGAACGCCTGTCGGCCAGCCAGGACACCTTCCATGCCCGCGCCGAGGCCGCCCATGAGCGCCTGGCCGGTTCGGTGCAGGAAGCCCTGCAGGCCAGCGTCGCGCAGAGTGCGCGCGCGGTCGGCGAGGCCCTGCAGCCGATCATGGCCGAGACCATGGCCGGCATCAGCCAGCAGACCACCGCCCTGCAGGCCACCGTGGGCGATGCCGTGCGGGCGCAGCTCGACGGCCTGGCCAGCGGCTACGAAGCCAGCCGCGCCGCCACGACCGAAACATGGAACGCTGCGCTCAGCAGCCAGAAGCGGGCGCACGACACCCTGTCGGCAGAACTGCGTTCGACCCTGGCCACGCTCAGCGAACAGCACGACCAGCGCGCCGTGCAGCTGCTGGAAACCCTGGCCGCCCGTCTCGACGCCAGCGTGGATGCCTGGACCGAGGCGCAGAGCGAACAGCAGCAGCGTCATGCCGCCCTCACCCATGATCTACGCAGCACGCTTGAAGGTTTCAGCCAGCTGCAGGGCGAGCACGGTGCCCGCCTGCTCGATTCGGTGGGTACGCGTTTGGATGCCTGGGTCAACACCCTGTCCGAGCGCATGGACAGCAGCGCAAGCACCCATGCGCAGGCATGGCGCGATGCGCTGCAGGGCCAGCAGTCGGTGAATGCCGAACTGGCCGAACGCAACCAGCAGGCACTGGTGGCGGCCACCGCCAGCTTCGATGGGCATGCGCGTTCGCTGGTGGACGGCCTGCAGGCCTCGCACAGCGGCTTGCAGGACCGCCTGGAAGCGCGCGATGCGCAGCGCCTGGCCACCTGGAGCGATGCCTTCACCCAGTTGTCGGAACAGCTGGGCCAGCAGTGGGCCGACAACGGTGCCCAGGTCGCGGCCAGCCAGCAGGCGGTCTGCGAAACCCTGTCGCGTACCGCGCACGAGATCGGCACGCAGGCGCAGGCGCATGCGGCCGAGACCATCGCCGAGATCTCGCGCCTGGTCACGCTCGCTTCGGAAGCGCCCAAGGCCGCCGCCGAAGTGGTCGCCGAACTGCGCCAGAAACTCTCCGACAGCATGGTCCGCGACACCGCCATGCTCGACGAACGCACCCGCCTGCTGGCCACGCTGGAAACCCTGCTGGATGCGGTCAACCACGCCTCCACCGAGCAGCGCACCGCGGTGGACGCCCTGGTCAGCACCTCGGCCGACCTGCTGGAGCGCGTGGGCACGCAGTTCACCGACCACATCGCCGCTGAAACCGGCAAGCTCGATGGCGTGGCCGCGCAGCTCAGCGGCAGCGCGGTGGAAGTGGCCAGCCTGGCCGACGCCTTCGGCACCGCGATGCAGAGCTTCGGCACGGCCAGCACCGGGCTGGGCGAACAGCTGCAGCAGGTGGCCGGCGCACTGGATGCCTCGATGACCCGCAGCGATGAGCAGCTGGCGTATTACGTAACGCAGGCGCGTGAAGTGATCGACCTGAGCGTGCTCTCGCAGCAGCAGATCATCGAAGAACTGCAGCAGCTGGCCGGCCGCCGCCGCACCGCCGGGGCCGCCACCGCATGAGTGACGAGATCGAGCTGGAAGGCGAAACCGGCGCGCCGATCTGGGCCGCCTTCGGCGACCTGATGTCGGTGCTGCTGGGCGCGTTCGTGCTGATTTTGGTCGGCGTGGTGGCGCTGCAGCTGGAACTGTCGCATCGCCTCGATGAGGAAGTGGCGCAGCGCCAGGCCGAAGCCAAGCGGCGCCAGACCCTGGAACAGGCCCTGGCCGGCCCGCTGGCCGCCGGGCGGGTGACGCTGGTGGATGGCCGCATCGGCATCCGCGGCAGCGTGCTGTTCGCGCTCAATTCCGACCAGCTGCAGCCGGAAGGCCGCGAGCTGCTGCGCAGCCTGGCAGCGCCGCTGGCCGGGTATCTTTCATCGCGCGAAGAGATCCTGATGGTCAGCGGTTTCACTGATGACCGCCCGGTGCGCGACAGCAATCGCCAGTTCGCCGACAACTGGGAACTGTCGGCCGAGCGCGCCTTGACCGTGACCCGCACCCTGATCGCCGAAGGCGTGCCGGCCGGCTCGGTGTTCGCCGCCGCGTTCGGTGCCGAACAGCCGGTAGGTTCCAATGCGGATGAGGAAGGCCGCGCGCGCAATCGCCGTGTCGAGATGGCACCGATTCCACGCCCGAAGCCGACCGTGGCGGGCGATGGACGGTAACCGTACTGCCGCCAGCGACCGGCTCGCGCACTGGCGCGGGCAGCAGCTGGATCGCCATGATCCGGTGCAGTTCGCCTTCCTGGAAGCACTGCAGCGCCGCGCGCAGGCGGCCAGCGGTTCGCTGCGCGGCGTGCTGGACGCGCGCCTGGAGACGCTGCTGGCAGCCTACGCCGGGCGCATGGCTGCCGCGCCCGTTGCAACCGTGCCCGCGAAGCACGCCGGAACGCCGGATACGCTGGCCGCGCTGGGCCAACCGCGCGCCACGCACAACCCCGACTACCCTGCACTGCCGGCGCTGGCCGAATTCCGCAGTGCCTGGGCCGCGCTGCGCACCGCCGGACAGGTGCGGCAGACATTGGCGCAGACCCCGAGCGATGGCGGTCCGTTGAACTCCAGCGTGCTGGTCCACCGTGCCATCGGCTGGATGGGTGAGGTGTCGCCCGCCTACCTGGAGCACTTCCTGGCCTACATCGACAACCTGGCCTGGCTGGAACAGATGCAACAGCGCGGCACCCTGCCCAGCCGCGACGGCGTGCCTGGCCGCGCCCCGGCCAAGCCGCGCCGCAGCCGTACCGCGCGCTAGCCGCGCAGCGTCGCGCCGCCGTCCACGTACAGGTCGCTCATGGCGATGTGGCCGGCCTGGTCGGACAGCAGGAACATCACCGCCTGCGCGATGTCGTCCGGGGTGGCCAGCTTGCGTAACGGAATGCCGGCCTTGTAGGTCACCGGGTTGCCGTCGATGACCTGTTGCGCGCCGTGGTCATCGGCCCACATGCCGGTCTGCATCGGGGTCAGCGTCGACCCCGGCGCCACGATGTTGCAGCGGATGCCGTGCGGTGCCAGTTCCAGGCCCAGGCAGCGGGTGAACATGGTCGCCGCCGCTTTCGACGCCGCATACGCGGCCATGCCATGGCGAGGCACGCCGGCGGCGTTCGAACTCACTGTGACGATGGCACCCTGCCCGCGCGGGGTCATCACCCGCGCCAGCGCACGGCCGAGATGGAAGACGCCATCGGCGTTGACCGCGAACACGTGGTGCCACTGGGCGTCATCGATGCCGGTGACCTCCCCAACCTGCAGCACGCCGGCAACGCTGATGCCGAAGCCGATCGGGCCGAGCGTGGCTTCAATCGCTCCAACCAGTTCGTCAACCGCCGTTGAATCGGTCACGTCCAGTGGCCGCGGGTGCAGGCGCGGATTGGTCGGCAGCGCCGGCGCGGCCAGGTCGGTGGCGACCACCACGCAGCCGCTGTCCAGCAGCTGCTGGACCAGCGCGGCGCCAATGCCACCGCCGGCGCCGGTGACCAGTGCAAGTGTGTTTTCGAATCCCGTCAGCTTCATGTCCTGTCCTTCCGTTCAAGGCCGTCCCAGTGCTGCAGCCGTGCCGACAGCCATGGCGCCAGCTGCGCCACCGCATCGCGGCCGGTCAACTCGGCATGCAGGAACGGCAGCGGCAGTGCTTCCACTCGCGTTGCGTGCGCCTGCCACAGCGCAGACTGCAGGTGCGGGCGCAGCGCATGGTCATTGCCGGCACGCACGTGCACCAGCGTGCCGTCGAAGTGGCGATGGTGATGCTCGCGGATCAACCGGTTGGTGCCGGTCACCGCGCGCACCACGCCATCCAGCACGTGCCCGGGCAGGTTGCCCAGCGCGCTGTCGCTGCGGCGCAGGAACGCCACGATGCGCCCACGGCTGTCCAGCTCCGGGTGGCCCTCCGGGTCGTACCCGGCAATGGCCAACAGCGCACGCAGCGCCGCCACCGGATCCGGCTCGGGTTCCGCACGCCAGCATTCGCTGGGATAGGCATCCAGCAGGACCAGCGCGCCGACCTCACGCTGCATCGCCTGCAGCTGCACGGCGATGGCCTGGGCGATGATGCCGCCCACCGACCAGCCCAGCAGGTGCACCGGGCCCTGCGGGTGCAGCGCGAGGATACGTGCGGCGTAGTCGGCGGCCAGCGCATCGATCCCCGCAGGCAGCGGCTGTGCAGGGTCGAGTACCGGCGATTGCAGGCCATGCACATCGCGCGCCGGGTACAGCGCACGGCCAAGCTCGCGGTAGTTCCACGCGATGCCGCCCGCGGGATGGATCACGAACAGCGGCACCCGGCCCGGCTCACCGCGCGCGAGGCTGATCACCGGCGCCAGGCCGTGGTCGGTGTCCTGCAGCGGGGCGTCCAGTCGTGCTGCCAATCCTGCCACCGTTGGCGTGGCGAACACCGCACCCAGCCCCGGGTCCTGCTGCCAGCGCTGCTGGATCGCCAGCAGCAGATGCACCGCCGACAACGAATCGCCCCCCAGTGCAAAGAAGTCCGCGTCGGCCGCCGCTGGCGCCGCAAGGCCGAGCACCTGCTGGAACAGCGCCGCCAGTGCCTGTTCCGTGGGCGTCTGTGCGCTGCGGCCGGCCGCGCGGGTGTCCGGCAGTGGCAACGCGGTACGGTCGAGCTTGCCGTTGGCCGTCACCGGCCACGCCTGCACCACCACGACAGCGGCCGGCACCATGTACTCCGGCAACTGGGTGCCGAGCACGCCGCGCAGGCTGCCTGCGTCCAGTGCGTCACCGGACACGTACGCCACCAGGCGTGCCGGCATGCCCGGGTCCTGGTCGCGCAGCAGCACCTCGGCACGGGCCACGCCGGGCAGGCCGCGCAACACGGATTCGATCTCCCCCAGCTCGATGCGCAGGCCACGCAGCTTTACCTGATGGTCGCTGCGACCCAGGTATTCCAGCGCCCCGTCATCACGCCAGCGTGCCCGGTCGCCGGTGCGGTACAGGCGCCCCCCGAGGACGTGTGGATCGTCGAAGAAGCGCTCGGCCGTCAGGTCCTCGCGCCCGAGGTAACCACGCGCGAGCTGCACCCCACCGAGATACAGGTCGCCGGGCACGCCCGCCGGCAGCGCCCGAAGCCGTGCATCCAGCACGTACAGCCGCGTGTTCCAGACCGGGTGGCCAATCGGCACCGGGTCCGAACGGTCCTCGCGGGAAGCCGGCCAATAGCTGACATCCACCGCCGCCTCGGTGGGGCCGTAGAGATTGTGCAGTTCCGCATCGACACGCGCGTGGAAGCGGTCGCGCAGGCCGGCGTCCAGCGCCTCGCCACTGGTGAACACCTGCTGCAGCGGCAGGCAGCGCAGGTCCGGCACGGCCAGCCACGCATCCAGCATGGACGGCACGAAATGCAGCGTGGTGATGCGTTCGGCCACGATCAACCGGGTCAGCGCCTGCGGGTCGCGGTGCAGGCCGGGCGATGCGATCACCAGCGTGGCACCGCTGACCAGCGGCAGGAAGAACTCCCACACCGACACATCGAAGGTGGCCGGTGTCTTCTGCAGGATGCGTGCCTCCGGCCCGATCCGGTACTGGCTGCGCATCCATTCGAGACGGTTGACGATGGCGCGGTGTTCCACCACGACGCCCTTGGGCTCGCCGGTGGAGCCGGAGGTGTAGATCACGTAGGCCGCGTCACCCGGCTGCACGCTATCGGGGAGCGCCACATCGCTGCGGGTTGCCCACTGCGGCGGCGACAGCACCGGCGCGCCCGCGAAACGCTGTGCGTCGCCTGCCTCGGCCAGCACGCACTGCGGCTGCGCCGACGCCAGGATCCTGTGCAGCCGCGCATCCGGATGGTCCAGGTCCACCGGCAGGTACGCGCCCCCTGCGCGCACCACGGCCACCAGCGCGATCACCAGCGACAACGAACGCGGCAACGCTACCACCACGCGCGACTCGCGGGTGACGCCCCGTGCCTGGAGCTGCAGCGCGAGCGCCCGGCTGCGCTGTTCCAGCGCCGCGTAGCTCAATGCCTCGCCTTCAAACACCAGTGCGGTTGCGTCCGGTGAATCGGCCAACTGCCGGTTCAGCAGCGCGGCCAGCGACACATCGGCAACCGCATGCTGGGTGGCATTGACCGTGTGCAGCCAGTGCTGCGCTTCGCCAGGCGTGCACAGCGCAACGTCTGCCAGCAGGCCACCGCGTGCCTGCACGTCGAGCGCGGCCGACACGAAATGCAGCAGCCGTCGGCCATGCGCCGTGATCGCCGATGGCGTGTACTGCTGCGGGTTGGCCTCGATTTCCAGCGCCAGCGACGTCAGCGCATCCCCGCGGAAACCGAAGGTGATGTCGTCCACCGGTCCGGTGCACAGCACCTCCAGCCGCGCCGCGACCCCCTGCCACGGCAGCGGCCGGTAGAACGGCTGCACGTTCACCAAGGGCCCGTGCAGCCGATGCTGCTGGCCGCCCCAGCCCAGGTCGCGGCGGATCTGCTCGCCCCGGTAGCGGCCATGCCGGCGGCCCCGCACCAGCGCCCGCGCGGTATCGCGCACCCTGGCCTCCACGGTTTCATCGGCTTGTGCAGACACGCGCAGCGGCAGCACGTTCATCACCATCGCCGGCACCCGTGCCGAGGCGCTGCCCAGCCGCCCCATGTAGGGCACACCGACCGTCACCGCATCGCTCGCGGTCACCCGCCGGCAGTACTCGGCAGTCAACGCGGTGAGCAGGTCCGGCCACGGCTGGCCCATGGCCTGCGCAGCGGCCAGCAGCTGTTCGCGCAGCGGCGCGTTGATGGATTCGGTCAGGCGCAGCGCATCGGCCGCTGCCACTGACAGGCCACCGCCCAGCCCCTCTGCGGGTGCCGCGTCCTGCATGTAGGCCTGCCAATAGCCCGCATCGGCCACGCGGCGCTCGCCGACGCGGTACTGCGCGTCTTCGTCCAGCACCGGCCGCAGCGGCTGCAGGGCATCGGTGGTCTCGCCGGCGTAGAGCGCACACACCCGGGCACTGAACAGCGCCATGCCATAGCCATCGGTGGCCAGGTGATGCACCCGCAGGTACCACGCGAAACGCTGTGGCCCGAGCACGAACAGCCGCTGTTGGGCCAGCCGGTCGCGACCGGGGTCGACCGGCTGCAGGCGATCGGCCTGCATCGCCTCGCGCGCCGCGTGCAGCGGGTCGGCGTGGTCAGACAGATCCACCACCTGCACGCCCGGAACGTGGCTGGGGTCCAGCCACTGCCGTGGCACGCCCGCTTCGTCTTCGGCCACGCGCAGGCACAGCGCCTCGGCTTCAGCGGCGGCCGCATCGGCGGCCGCGCGGAAGCGGGCGACATCCAGCGCGCCCTCGAACCACACGACGTGCGCGGTATTGAATGTCGCGGGCGCAGGCGACAGGCGCTGCGCGTACCACAGCCCCGTCTGCGCTTCGCTCAGCGGCGACTGCTGCTGCACTGCGACCGTCGCGCTGGCCACCTGCGCGCTCATGCCCCGGCGCTGGCCCGGGCCTGCAGCTGCTGCACCACCTGCCACCAGCCGGCCAGTGTGGTGTGCTCGGCCAGGTGGCCGAACTCCAGGGCGATGCCGGTGTTGCTCCAGGCGAGCACCAGCCCCAGCACCCGCATCGAATCCAGGCCCAGGTCCATCAGGTGGTCGTCATTGCCGACCGCTTCCGGGACTTCGCCGAGCATGCCGGCCACGTCGGCGCGCATGCGTTCCAGGGTCAGGGGTGCGGTGAGGGTGTCATTCATGCCAAGCGCTCCAGCAGCTGGTCGGTGGTCATCGGCACGCCGCAGGTGCGGGCGATCCAGTGCAGCGCGTGGTCATGGTCGGCGCGAGAGAAGTCGGCCACCGCGTCGGCCGCGATGAACGCTTCGATATCGCGCTGGAACGCTTCGGCCACGGTGGCGGTGCAGCCGATGTGCGCGTACACGCCAGTGACCAGCAGCTGGTCGCGGCCGCGCGCGCGCATCATCGTCTCCAGGTTGCTGCGCTGGAAGGCGCTGTAGCGGTGCTTGACCAGCACGTGGTCGCCATCGGCAGGTGCCAGTGCATCGATGATCGCCTCGTGTTCCCGGATCGCCTGCATGCCTGGCCCCCACAGGTCCGCCTGCAGGCCGCGGTCACGCCGGTCCTGGTTGCCGCGCTGGGCGGTGTAGAACACCGGTATGCCCTGCGCCCGGCACTGCGCGAGCAGCCGGACCATGTTGGCGGTCGCCGGGGCCAGCGGCGCGGTGTCGGCGCCGAAGGCGGCCAGGAAGTAGCGCTGCATGTCGTGCACCAGCAGCGCGATGCGCCCGGCGTCTGGCTGCCATGGGCCGCGCGGCGCCGGCAGTTCGGCCGCCGTGGGCAGCGCGTAGGTGGGAATGGTGGGCAGCGCCATCAGCGCGGTTCTCCTGTCTGTTCGATATGGCGCGCGCGCAGCTGCGCACGCAGTTCGCGGCGGCTGATCTTGCCCACCGCCGTGGTGCCGAAGGCGTCCACGAACACCACCTGGTCCGGCACCTTGAAGGCGGCAAGGCCGCGGCTGCGCACCCACGCCTTCAGGCTGGCGGCGGTCGGGCGCTCGCCGCGCGTGATGACGAACGCACAGCTGCGCTCGCCCAGGTACGGATCGGGCATGGACACCACGGCGGCGTCGAAGACGCTGGCGTGGGCCAGCAGGTGGTCTTCGATTTCCTCGGCAGAGATCTTTTCGCCTGCGCGGTTGATGTGGTCGCCGGCGCGGCCCTGCACCACCAGGTAACCGCCCGGCAGCTGCTGCACCATGTCGCCGGTGCGATAGAAGCCATCCTCGGTGAACGACCGCGCATTCGCGCCGGGATCATTGTGGTAGCCGCGGATCGTGTACGGACCGCGCGTCAGCAGGTGGCCCACCTCGCCCGCTGCGACCGGGTTGCCGTGGTCGTCGACCACCAGCACTTCATCGTCGGGCGAGATCGGGCGGCCCTGGGTGTTCAGCACGCACGCCGGCGCATCGTGCAGGCGGGTGTAGTTGACCAGGCCTTCGGCCATGCCGAACACCTGCTGCAGCTTGCAGCCCAGCCCGTCGATGACGCGGCGCGCGGCTTCCGGTACCAGCTTGGCCCCGCCGACCTGCAGCACCTGCAGGCTGGACAGGTCATGCGCGGTAGTGGCCGCGGCCTGTGCCCACAGCAGCGCCAGCGGCGGCACCAGGCCCACGCAGGTCACCCGTTCGCGCGCGATCAGCGGGAACGCGGTGTCCGGGCCCGCGCCGGGGCTGAGCACCACCCGCGCGCCGGCGTACAGCGCGCCGAAGAAGCCTGGCGAACTCATCGGGAAGTTATGCGCCGCCGGCAGCGCCACCAGGTACACGCTGTCGCGCCCGATGGCGCAGATCGCGTTGCTCGCGCGGAACGAGTACAGGTAATCGTCATGGGTGCGCGGAATCAGTTTGGACAGGCCGGTGCTGCCCCCGGAGAGCTGCAGGAACGCGACCGACTGCGGGTCGGGATCCGGCGGCAGCGCGTCGGCGTCGCCGGCCAGCTCGGCAACGGCGGCGAACTCCGCGGCGTCGCCGACGATGAACACGTGGCGCAACCCTGGAATGAATGCCTGCAGCTCACGTGCGAGTGTCCGGTAGTCGAAGGCTTCATATGACGACGCGGCAATGTACGCGCTGGCTTCGGCCGTGCGCACCACGTGCGATATCTCGGTCAGGCGATGGGCCGGCAGTGCATACACCGGGATCAGCCCGGCGCGGAACAGCCCGCAGACCACGCTGACGAAGTCGACCGTGTTGCCCAGCTGCACCACCACCCGGTCACCCGGCGCCAGCCCGGCGGCCAGCAGGCCAGCACCGATGCGCCCGGCCTCCTGCCACAACTGTGCATAGGTCAGGCGGGTCTCGCCGCCGACCACGGCCACGTCGTCGGCGAACTGCGTGGCCCGCTCGCGCAGGAAACCGGGGAATGTTTCGCCACGCCAGTAACCAGCGGCGCGGTAGCGCGCGACCAGTGCCGGGGGCCAGACCTGGCGCAGCGGCACCCGCGCGGGGGCAACGACATGGTTCATCAGAGCGTCCATCCTTCCATCCGTGGGGCGGCGTCCGCGCCAAGCGCGGCCAACAGTGCCCCGAATTTCACGCCGGTCTCGGCCACTTCCGATGCCGGGTCCGACCCCGCGACGATGCCGGCGCCGGCATGGATGCGGGCCTGGTGGCCCTGCACGCGCGCGCAGCGGATCGCCACGTACCAGTCGCCATCGCCATGCGCATCCATCCAGCCCACCGCGCCCGCGTAGAAGCCGCGCTGCACCGGCTCAAGCCGGCGGATGGTGTCCAGCGCCAGTGCGGTGGGTGTACCGCACACGGCCGGCGTGGGATGCAGCGCGGCCAGCAGCGTGGCCACCGTGGTGGACGGATCGCGCAGGCGCGCTTCAATGCGTGTGCCGAGGTGCCACAACGTGGTGGTGGCATGCAGGGTCGGCTGCGGCGCCGCATCGATCCGATCGCAATACGGCCGCAGCGCCGCCACGATGGCCTCGACCACATAACGGTGTTCGTCATGGTCTTTGGCCGAGCCCAGCAGCTCCCGGGCCGCCCGGGCGTCCTCATCCGGGTCCGCGCAACGCCGGGCCGAGCCGGCCAAAGGGTGCGAGAACACCTGCGGGCCGCGACGCGACAGCAGCAGCTCCGGGCTGGCACCGACCAGCCAAGCCGGCGCATCGCTGTCGGCCACCGGCAGCGGGCACAGGTAGGTCACCGCCTCCGGGTCCTGGCCCAGCCGTGCCACCAATGCGCGCGGATCGATCGCCGCGCGGCTGTGCACGCGCAGCGTGCGGGCCAGCACCACTTTCTTCAGCGCGCCATCGCCATCGCCCAGCTCTGCCAGTGCCTGCCGCACCAAGTCCGCATACCGTGCAGCGCTCGGCTCGGCATGGATGTCGCCGTTGAATGGAAGCGCCGGCATCACGGCTTCCAGCGCACCCTGCGCCAGTGACGCGGGCTGGTACAGCGCATCGTCACCCTCGGGATCGAACGGCAGCACGCCCACCAGCAGCGCCGGTGCGCGGGATTCGCGCGCGAAGAAGGCCCGCACGCGGGCATCCAGCGTCGCGGTACCGCCGGCCGGGAGCGCAGCCTGGCAGCCACGCGCATCCAGCGTGCGCCCGGGCAGGCGCAGCAGGAACTGTTCCGCTGCTTCGCCCGCGCCGGGATCGCCCGCCAGTGCGACGCTGTCGCTGACCGTGCGCAGTGCATCGTTCATGCCGGGCGCCTCCCGTGCAGGGTAGCCACCGCCGCAAGCCCCAACAGCACCACCCCCACCAGCAGGTACGGCGCACTGGGGGTCGCGCGATACAGCAGCGTGCCCACCATCGGGCCGATCACCATCCCCAGGCCTTGTACCGAAGCCACCGCACCGGCCGCCGCGCCCTGTTCGTGCGCCTGCACCGAATCGGCGGCCAAGGCCTGGAACGAGGGGAACACGAAGCCCATGCCGAACGCCGCGAACGCATACGTGGCCAGCAGCTGCCAGGGCGCCTGCACCAGCACCACCGCTGCAAAGCCGATGCCGGAGATCAACGCACCCAGCGCGATCCAGCGGCGTGGCGGCACGGTCTTGAAGGTCATGACCAGCACCTGGGCCAGGATCAGCCCTACCCCGACCGCGGTGAGCGCCAGCCCGGCCATGCGCGCGCCGGCCGCCGGCGCCAGGTGCAGGCGGTCGATGGCGAAGAACCCCACCGTGACCTGTGCAATGGTCACCGAGATCATCGCCGCGAACACCGCCATCACCGGCAGGCGCAGCCGCGGGTCGTACCACGCCAGCGCGGCACGCGGGCCGTTGGCGGGCGCGACCGGCGGCGGCGCTGACGGCAATCGCCAGGCGATGACCAGCAGCGCGAGCACCGGCAGCAGCGCGGCCACGTACAGCGTGAGCGCGAGATTGTGGAACGCGACCCAGCCCGCTGCGGCAGGTCCGATCACCATGCCCAGCGCATTGGCGCTGCCCAGCTTGGCCATCGCGCCGGCCCGTTGCCCGGGGGCGGCTTCATCGGCCACCAGCGCCGCGGCGGTGGGCGGCACGGCCGCGTAGAACAGGCCGACCAGTGCGCGCGTGCCCACCAGCACCAGCACCGACAGCCACACCGCCGGCGGCGCCTGCAACGCGGTATCCACGAACACCGCCATCACGATATAGATCACCGCATACGCAGCCAGTGCGATCAGCAGTACACGGCGGCGCCCGATGCGGTCGCTCAGCGCGCCCCAACGCCGGGCCGACAGCATCCACAGCACGCCGGCCGCGGTAACCGACAACCCCGCGTGCCATTCGGACAGCCCCAGCATGCGCACCACCGGGCCGATCACCGCCACGAACGCCATCATCGCCATGGTGCCGACCCAGGCGGCGAAAACCAGAGCCGGCAAGCCGGATACCACGGGAGTTGAACGCATGCATCACCACGACCGATCAGGATTGGACACGCACCGCGCGTTGGCGGGCGTTCGATTGATTCGGCTTCGTCGATGCAAGGACCGGCGTGGCTATCGTTTCAAATGATAACAGCTCGCATTTAGGTTTGCGCGATCAATGGTTCCGGTGTTCATGATGGGGATCAACGCCATCTTCCGCCGACCCGACTAAGCTGCTGTCAACGTTCCACGGATGCTCCCCCATGGCGTCACCTCCCCTGCCCGCGCTGCTGGCCGACGCACAGGGCTTCTCGCTGCAGATCATCAGCCTGGCCGGTGAACTGTGGAACGGAGACGTGCGCGAGGTGAGCATGCCTGGCAGCAATGGCCGCTTCGGGGTGATGGCCCGGCACGCACCGCTGCTGGGCACGCTGCGCGAAGGCATGGTGTCGGTGTATCCGCTCAAGGCCGAACCGCCGCTGCACGTGTACGTGTCCGGTGGCTACGTGGAAGTGCAACCGGGCAAGGTGATCGTGATGGCCGACCTCGCCCTGCGCAGCGACGATCTCGACGAAGCACGCGCACGGGTGGCCGCAGAGGCCGCGCGCTCACCGATGGCCCAGGCGTTCACCGACGAGGACTACGTGCGCCTGCACGCCGAACTGATGCACCAGCGCGCCCTGCAGCTGCGCGGGCTGCCCTGGAAATAGCACCGGCAGGTGCGACAACCGGTCATCTCTGTCCGCACGCCAACACTACATATGATGTTGACGATGAGGCAGACCCACACTATGTTGTGTTCATCGGCTCCCCGCTTCCGCCAGGCCCGGTTCCTGTCCTCGTCCCTGCAGCCTTCCCCGGCCGCACGACATGACACCCCGAACGGCCCCTGGAAGATGGAACAGCCATGACCCACGACGACACCGCCACCGACACCCTCGTGTCGGCCGAGCCGGCCATTGATGCCGGCGAACCCACCCTCTGGATCACCAAGGAAGCCGGCAACCGCCGCATGCGCTTCGATCCGGCCCGGCTGGACCGCGCGCTGCGCAGCGTGCACGCCGAGTTCCCCAGCCTGGACCTGGCCGACTACCTGCGCGCGGTGCTGGCGCTGATCAACCGCCGCACCCAGCTCAGCGCCGATGATCTTGTCGACCTGCTGATCCGGGAAGCCGAATCGCGCATCGACCTGGTGGCGCCGGACTGGGAGCACTTCGCCGCCCGCCTTTACCTGCGCCGCCTGTACAAGCGCGCCAGCCGCAACCGCTTCTACGATGCCGCGCTGCGCTACGGCTCCTACGTGGGCCTGCAGGAAAGCCTGGCCGACCGCAACGTGTATTCGATCGACATCCTCAAGGCCTATTCCAAGGACGAACTGGAAGAAGCCGGGCAGATGATCGACCCGGACCGCGACCGGCTGTTCGCCTACAACGGCTTGTACCTGCTGGCCACCCGCTACCTGGCCACCGACCACTCACGGGGCGTGTTCGAACTGCCGCAGGAGCGCTGGCTGACCATCGCGCTGTACCTGATGCAGCACGAACACCTGCACGGCGAACGCTCACGGCAACGACGCATGCGGCTGGTGCGCGAGGCCTACTGGGCGCTGTCCAACCTGTACATGACGGTGGCCACGCCGACCCTGGCCAACGCCGGCAAGGTCGGTGGCCAGTTGTCATCGTGCTTCATCGACACGGTGGATGACAGCCTGCAGGGCATCTACGACTCCAACACCGACGTGGCCCGCGTCTCCAAGCATGGCGGCGGGGTCGGCGCCTACCTCGGCTACGTGCGCTCGGCCGGCGCGCCGATCCGCGGCGTCGCCAACTCGTCCGGTGGCGTGGTGCCGTGGATCAAGCAGCTCAACAACACCGCAGTCAGCGTGGACCAGCTGGGCCAGCGCAAGGGCGCCATCGCGGTGTACCTGGATGTATGGCACCGCGACATCGAGAATTTCCTGGACCTGCGCCTGAACAACGGCGACCAGCGCCTGCGCGCGCACGATGTGTTCACCTCGGTGTGCCTGCCGGACCTGTTCATGGAAGCGGTGGAACGGCGCGGCGACTGGTACCTGTTCGACCCGCACGAAGTGCACCGCATCAAGGGCTGGTACCTGCAGGACGTCCACGACGAACAGCGCGGCCACGGCAGCTTCCGCGAGCGCTATGCCGAGGTGGTGGCCGACGAGCGGATCAGCCGGCGCACGCTGAAGGCAATTGATCTGTTCAAGCGGATCATGGTCAGCCAGCTGGAAACCGGCAACCCCTTCATGTTCTACCGCGACGAGGTCAACCGGAAGAATCCGAACAAACATGCCGGCACGGTGTACTCGAGCAACCTGTGCACCGAGATCCTGCAGAACATGAGCCCCACCCGCATGATCCAGGAGATGATCAGCGGCGACCAGATCGTGACCACCCGCCAGGCCGGCGATTTCGTGGTGTGCAACCTGTCGTCGATCAACCTGGGCCGCGCGGTCACCGCCGCGCCGGACCTGCTCTCCACCGACGTGCTGGAACGGCTGGTGCCGATCCAGGTGCGCATGCTGGACAACGTGATCGACCTCAACCAGTTGCCGGTGCCGCAGGCCACCATCACCAACCGCAAGTACCGGGCCATCGGCCTGGGCACGTTCGGCTGGCACCACCTGCTGGCCCAGCAGCACATCCAGTGGGACAGCGTGCAGGCAGAGGACTACGCCGACACCCTGTACGAGCGCATCAACTACCTGTCCATCCAGGCCAGCCTGCAGCTGGCCCAGGAAAAGGGCCGCTACAGCGCCTTCGTGGGCAGTGACTGGCAGACCGGTGAGTACTTCCGCGCGCGCGGTTATGACAGCCCGGCCTGGCAGGAACTGGCCGCGCAGGTGGGCGTGCACGGGCTGCGCAACGGCTGGCTGCTGGCGGTGGCGCCGAACATGAGCACCGCGCAGATTGCCGGCTCCAGCGCCTCCATCGACCCGGTGTACGGCGCGTTCTATTACGAAGAGAAGAAGGACTTCCGGCGCCCGGTGGCCGCGCCGGGGCTGTCGCTGGAGACCTACCCGTATTACGAAAAAGGCGCGTACCGGCTGGACCAGTTCGCCAGCATCCGCCAGAACGCGCGCCGCCAGCGGCATGTGGACCAGTCGATCAGCTTCAACCTGTATGTGCCGAGCACGATCCGGGCGAGCACGCTGCTCGACCTGCACATGACCGCCTGGAAGGAAGGGTTGAAGACCACGTATTACGTGCGGTCGAACGATATCGATATTGAGGAATGCGAATGGTGTGCGTCTTGAACGGGCATTGCAGCCACGCAGGGCGTGGCTCTACGCCGATTGCAATGGACGGTGACATACCCCGTAGCCCTACCAAGGAATCACATGGCAACGCCGCTTGAACGCATCAAGATTCTTGAGCCCCGGTATCCGAACCGGTCCACCGGCATCATCAATGGCCGCACCAGCGGCATCCTGAACTGGAACGACATTCCCTACCCGTCCTTCTACCGGGCGTACAAGGAACTGTCGACCAACTTCTGGATTCCCGACGAAGTGGACATGAAGGGCGACGCGCGCCAGTACGGCGAGCTGTCGGCGCGCGAGAAGAACGCCTATGACTCGATCATCGGGCTGCTGGCCACGCTGGATTCGCCGCAGACCCGCTTCATCTACAACGTGGCCGAGTACATCACCGACCCGGCCGCGCATGCCAACGCGGCGATCATCGGCCAGCAGGAAGTGATCCACAACGAAAGCTACAGCTACGTGCTGGCCTCCATCGCGGGGCTGGCCGACCAGAACCGCGTGTTCGAACTGGCCCGCACGCATCCGACCATCCTGGCCCGCAATGCGCCGATCATGCAGTCCTACGACGACTTCATGCGCGAGAAGACCGCCGAGACGCTGATCCGTTCTTTGATCCAGTCCTCGATCCTGGAAGGCATCAACTTCTACTCCGGCTTTGCGTTCTTCTACAACCTGGTGCGCCAGAACCGGATGACCGGCACCGGCAAGATCATCAGCTTCATCAACCGCGACGAGCTGGCCCATACCAAGTTCATCAGCGAACTGATCCGCGCCATCATCGGCGAGAACGCACAGCTGCAGGGCGACCCGCTCACCGCCTACGTGCACGACGCATTCGAGCATGCCATCGCGCTGGAAACCCGCTGGACCGGCGAGGTGCTGGACGGTATCGACGGCATCGACGTGGACGAGATGATCCGCTACGTGAAGTACCGCGCCAACAAGATGGCCGGCATGCTCGGCATCGAAAAACTGTACAGCGAGTCGAACGCCAACGTGATGCCCTGGATCAAGGCCTACGCCGACAACTTCACCGAAACCAAGACCGACTTCTTCGAGATGCGCAACGCCAGCTACAAGAAGACCAATTCGGACAACGGCTTCGACGATCTGTAGGAAGCCTGCCCATGCACGCGTTGATCGCCTATGCCTCGTTGAGCGGAAACACCCGCGAAGTAGCGCGCAGCGTCGCCGCGCGCTGCAGCGCGCACGGCCACCGCGTGACGCTGCTGGATGTCGACGACGTGCGGGCCGCGGCGATCGCCGCGCAGCCGCATGACTGCCTGTTGCTGGGCTGCTGGACCGACAACGCCGGCCGCACCCCGGCGGAGATGAAGCAGTTCGCGGGCGCGCTGCGTGATGCCGCCGCCCTGCCCGATCCCGACCGCGTTGCCGTGTTCGGTACCGGCGAAACGCAGTGGGGGCTGGAGTACTACTGCGGCGCCGCGCACCGGCTGGCCCGCTTCTTCGGCTCGGTGCATCCGGTGCTGGAAATCGAACAGATGCCACACGGCCAGGCCGATGCCCTGGCCATCCACCACTGGACGGATACCGTCCTGGCTGCCACCGGAGTTCCCGCCCCATGCTGACCCTGCACGCCGACACCCCCGCGCACTACCACGCCGCCATCGCCCGCCACCCCGCGCTGCTGGTGGACTACCACAAGGACAACTGCCCGGGCTGCCGGATGCTGGACATGTCGTTGGCCGCCGTCGCCGCCGCGCCAGAGGCCGAGGGCCTGGTGCTGCTCAAGGTCAGGCTGGAAGCCGTGGGCGAGCCGCTGTTCCGCGAACTGGGCCTGCGCCAGACCCCGACCCTGAGCCTGGTGCGCGATGGCCGCGAAATCGCGCGGTTGCCGGGTTTCCAGTCGCCCGACGTGATCCGCGACCTGCTCGCCGGATAAGGAGAGCGTCAGCGCGCCGCCAGCAACCCGCGCCGCTTGAACCACCACTCCAGCGGCAGCGTCACCAGCGGCGGGATCGCCGCCAGCAGCGCCAGGCCGGCGGCCCACCACGGCCAGCGCAGCTTCACCGCCGCCAGCACGGTGACCACCACGTAGACCATGAAGGCCACGCCATGCACCGGCCCGAACAGCGCCACGCCGGCGGTGGTCGGCTCGGCGGCGTGGTACTTCAGGTACATGCCGACCAGCAGCCCGGCCCAGGTAAACGCCTCGAACAAGGCGACAACGGCAAACACACGACCCATCGGGTGCATCGGTACGGAAGCGCGCAAGACAATCTCTGCTGGGGCGACAAGGCCGCCCATCATACCGGCTTGGCGCGAATGCGACGCTTTCGCACTCAGACGAACATGCCGCCCGACGCCTCCACCCGCTGCGCGTTGATCCAGCCCGTACGCGGCGACAGCAGCGCGGCGACGACCGGCCCGATATCGTCCGGCTGGCCGGCGCGACCCAGCGCGGTGTTGCCGGCCACCATCGCGTTGATGTCGGCGTTGTCACGCACATGCCCGCCGCCGAAGTCGGTTTCGATCGCGCCCGGTGCCAGCGTGTTGGCACTGATCCCGCGCGCGCCCAGTTCCTTGGCCAGGTAGCGGCTGAACACCTCGATGCCACCCTTCATCATCGCGTAGGCCGAACTGCCCGGCAGCGAGAAGCGGGCCAGGCCACTGGACACGTTGAGGATGCGGCCGCCATCGGCAATCAGCGGCAGCAGTGCCTGGGTGAGGAAGTACGGGCCCTTCAGGTGCACGGCAACCAGTTCGTCGAACTGGGCCGGGGTGGTGTCGGCGAAACCGGCGTACAGGCCTTCGCCGGCGTTGTTGAACAGCCCCTGCAGGCCGGTCGCGCCCCAGGCCTGGAGTTGCGCCTGCACGGCCGTAGCGAAGCCGGCAAAGCCGGCGCTGTCGGCCATGTCCAGCGGCAGCGCGGCGGCGCGCCGGCCCAGCGCCTGGATCTGCGCGACCACGGCGTCGGCCGCATCGGCCCGGCTGCGGTAGGTCAGGAGGATGTCGGCGCCGTCGGCAGCCAGGGCCAGGGCGGCGTTGCGGCCAAGGCCACGGCTGCCGCCGGTGATCAGCACGACGCGGGAAGTGGAGAGGGACATGGGGTGCTCCTGGATGAGGTGTGACGCCAGACTATTGGCATTGCGAAATCACATAAACCGCGCAATCCTGATTTGACTGTCCACCCAGAGCGAACAATCCATGGACCGCCTCGACCACCTGCGCAGCTTCCTGCGCGTTGCCGAACTGGGCTCGTTCACCGCCGCCGCCGAGCAGCTGGGCCTGCCTAAGGCCAGCGTGTCGCTGGCCGTGCAGCGGCTGGAAGCGGAAGTGGGCGTGCAGCTGCTGCACCGGACCACACGTCGGGTGCGGCTGACGGCCGATGGTGCGCAGTTCCAGCAGCGCGCCCGCGACCTGCTGGATGACATGGAAGACCTGCAGGGCATGTTCCGCCGTGATACCCAGCTCAAGGGCCGGCTGCGGGTGGACATGTCCAGCGGCCTCGCCCGGCAGCTGGTGATTCCGCACCTGCCGGGCTTTCTTGAAAAGCATCCCGGGCTGGAGATCGAGCTGAGCGGCACCGACCGCCGTGTCGACCTGGTGCGCGAGGGGTTCGACTGCGTGGTCCGGGTCGGGCCGTTGGACGACAACACGCTGGTCGCCCGCCCGCTCGGGGTGATGCACATCGTCAACTGCGCCAGCCCGGCCTACCTGGCGGCATACGGGGTGCCGCGCTCGCTGGACGACCTGTCAGGCCATGCGCTGGTGCATTACGTGGGCACCCTGGGCCAGCGCTCGCCGGGCTTCGAATACCACGATGGCCAGGACTATCGCAGCGTGCCGATGCGCGGCGCCATCACGGTCAACAGTGGCGAGGCGTACAGTGCGGCGGCGCTGGCCGGGCTGGGCATCATCCAGGTGCCACGGCTGGGGGCGCGCGTGGCGCTGGCGGCCGGGACGCTGGTGGAAGTGCTGCCGGAATGCGTGGCCGAGCCGATGCCGGTCACCCTGCTGTACGCGCAGCGACGGCACCTGCCGCGCCGGGTGGCGGCCTTCATGGACTGGATGGCAGCTCTGGTCACGCCGGAGCTGCAGCGGCTGGACTGAACCAGAACACGCACAGTCACGCATCTTCGCGCACATTCATGCACCTTCGCGCACCGGATCGGGTACAGTTCGCGGATGACGACTCCCGACGCACTTCCCGGCGAACGCCAACAGACCATCCTGCGCCTGCTGCGCGAACAGGGCCGCGTGTTTTCGGCCCAGCTTGCACTGCAGATGGAGGTGTCGGAAGACTCGATCCGGCGCGACCTTCGCGAGCTGGCCAACCAGGGGCTCTGCCGGAAAGTGCATGGCGGTGCGCTGCCGGCCGCAGTGGACTTTGCTCCCCTCCCCGCACGCCACGCGCAGCAGCCGGCGCAGAAGCACGCGCTGGCCATCGCCGCGGCCGCGTGTGTCCGCCCCGGTGATTCGATCCTGCTGGATGCCGGTTCCACCAACAGCGCCCTCGCCGCCTGCCTGCCACAACAGCAGGGCCTGCAGGTGATCACCAATGCGCCCGACATCGCCCTGGCGCTGCTGGCGCGCGGCGGGATCGAGGTAACGCTGATCGGCGGGCGGCTGGATCCACGTGCCGGTGCCTGCATCGGTGCGCAGGCGCTGGAAACGGTGGCCGGGCTGCGCGCGGACGTCTGTTTCATCGGCACCTGCGCGGTCGATGCCGAGGCGGGCCTGTGGGCCATCGATGGCGAAGAAGCACCGCTGAAGCGTGCCCTGCTTGCGGCCAGCAGCCGCTGCATCGCCGTGGCCACCAACGACAAGCTCGGCACCCAGGCGGCCTATCGGGTGGGCGCAATCGAGCAGATCGACCTGCTGGTGATCGAACACGACGCCCCCGACGCGCAGGTGCAGGCCTTCCAACGCCGCGGCGTCGACATCCAGCGCGCTGCGCCGTACTGAGGTTTCCCTGATGACCGCTACCGCTCTCTCCGCACGCGGCGCGCGCGCCGAACAGCACGCCACCCGCGCGGCGTTCTTCCTGCCCGGCTTCGCTACCGCCGCCTGGGCCCCCTTGGTGCCGTTCGCCAAGAACCGCACCGGACTGGATGAAGGCTCGCTCGGCCTGGTGCTGCTGTGTCTGGGCGCCGGTTCGCTGCTGGCAATGCCGTTGGCCGGGATCCTGGCCGCGCGCCATGGCTGCCGCGCCGTGATGATCGCCACCCTGCTGATGGTGATGGCCAGCCTGCCGCTGCTGGCCGTTGCACCCTCGCCGTGGACACTGGGCCTGGCCCTGTTCGTGTTCGGCGCCGGTGTGGGCGCCTGCGACTGCACCATGAACATCCAGGCGGTCATGGTGGAGCGCGACAGCGGCCGGCCGATGATGTCCGGCTTCCACGCCTTCTACAGCATCGGCGGTGCGGTGGGTGCCGCTGCGATGACCGCGCTGCTGGCGCTGCGGCTGCCGCCGCTGTGGGTGTGCGTGCTGGCTTCGGTGGCGATGGTGGTGGTGCTGGCGCTATCGGTACCGTACTGGCGGCGCGACCGCGCGCCGAGCGGCGCCCCGGTGTTCGCGATCCCGCATGGCGTGGTGCTGGCGATCGGCGTGCTCTGTTTCGTCGCCTTCCTTGCCGAAGGCGCCATGCTCGACTGGAGCGCGGTGTTCCTGCACGAAGTGCAGCAGGTGCCACCGGATCGCGCCGGCCTGGGCTTCATGACCTTCGCCATCGCCATGACGGTCACCCGCCTTGTCGGCGACGGCATCGTGGCGAAGCTCGGTCGCCTGCGCGCGATCCTGCTGGGCAGCCTCGTGGGCGCGGCCGGCTTCGGCATCGCCACCTTCGCCGGCGCACTGCTGCCT
This sequence comes from Stenotrophomonas sp. FBCC-B152, assembly GCF_059134105.1. Taxonomy (NCBI): domain Bacteria; kingdom Pseudomonadati; phylum Pseudomonadota; class Gammaproteobacteria; order Lysobacterales; family Lysobacteraceae; genus Stenotrophomonas; species Stenotrophomonas sp. FBCC-B152. The sequence goes on from NZ_CP101442.1 coordinate 2,045,650, forward strand.
GCCCTGCTGGGCTACGCATTGATCGGCCTGGGCTGCGCCAACATCGTGCCGGCGCTGTTCTCGATGGCCGGCAACCAGAAGACCATGCCGGAAAGCTTGGCCATCCCCGCCATCACCACGCTGGGCTACGCCGGCGTGCTCGCCGGCCCGGCGCTGATCGGCTTCGTCGCCCAGGCCAGCAGCCTGGTCACGGCTTTCTGCCTGGTGGCCGCAGCCCTGCTGCTGGTCGGCATCACCGCACGCTGGGTAAAGGCGTGACGCCAACACGACCGTAGAGCCACGCCCTGCGTGGCTGGCGCCATCCAAGCAGCCCATGGCCTCCTGGAAAGCCCTACCATTCAACCACGCCCACCAGCACGGCTGCCTATGTCGGATCCCTCGTTCACTCCGGAATCCCGCCGCGCCGCCTTCCGCGCCCTGCATACCGAAGGCTGCTTCGTCCTGCCCAACCCTTGGGACATCGGCAGCGCCCGTTACCTGCACAGCCTCGGCTTCAAGGCGTTGGCCAGCACCAGTTCCGGCGTGGCCTGGAGCCTCGGCCGCGCTGACGGCCAGCTCTCCCTCGACGACACCCTCGCCCACCTGCACGACCTGGCCGCGGCCACGCCACTACCGGTCAATGCCGACTTCGGCGATGGCTTCGGCACCGACGCCGCCAGCATCGACGCGGCCGTTACCCGCGCGATCGCCACCGGCGTGGCAGGCATTTCCATCGAGGATGCCAGCGCCGATCCGGACCAACCGCTGCGATCCATCGACGACGCGGTAACCCGCCTGCGCGCCGCGCGCACCGCCATCGACCGCTCGGGGGCGGACGTGATGCTGATCGGCCGCGCCGAGAACTTCTTCGTCGGCCGTCCGGACCTCGACGACACCATTACCCGCCTGCGCGCCTACGCCAGCGCGGGTGCCGATTGCCTGTACGCCCCCGGCATCACCACCCGCGGGCAGATCGAGGCGGTGGTAGCTGCGGTCGCCCCCAAGCCGGTGAACCTGCTGGTCGGCAGCGCACTTCCGTTCACCCTGCAGGACATCGCCGCCATGGGCGTGCGCCGGGTCAGCGTGGGCGGTGCGATGGCACGCACCGCGTGGGGTGGGCTGATGCGCGCCGCCCGACAGATCCACGACGAAGGCCGCTTCGACGGCTTCGCCGATGCGGCCAGCGGCGCGGCGTTGAACCAGCTGTTCCGCTGACCGGCCGCGCGGCGACGCTCAGTTCGCCAGCGCGTAATCGATCGCCGCGCACACCGCCGCCACCTGCGCATCGTTGCACTGCTGCGGGGTCGCACGCGGGCTGTCCGGATACACCTCGGTGGTGGTGGTGAAGCGCGCGCCGGTGATGCTGGCGCACAGCCCCAGCTTCTTCAGCGGGTACTCGATCACGCCCGGCGCCACCACCGGCGAGCCGATGATTTCGTTCCTGTCGTCGGCCGGGGCGATGTGGGTCACCTGCTCCACCGCCGCGTTGACCGCCTGCTGGAACGCCGGCTGCGGATTCTCGGTGTCGTCCACCAGGTAGAAGCCATCGGGAATCAGGCCCGGGGCGAACGGCTTGCCATCGCGCGCGGCCAGCGCCGGGCGGAACTCGCTTTCGTCGCTGTCGGTGGTTTCGTGCAGGTCGATGTGCAGCACCATGCCATCACGCAGGGGCGCCACCAGCGCCATCAGCGCCGCCGATTCCTGCGCCGGGCTGTCGGCCACGAACGAGCGGTTCGGGTCGGTCGCATCGGCATTCCAGCGCTGGAAGCGCTCGTAACCCCACGGGCTCACGCACGGCGCCACCAGCACGTTGGCGCGCCCGGCGTAGTCGGCCGCACGCGTGGCCAGGAACTGCAGCGCGCCTTCCACGCCGCTGGTTTCGTAGCCGTGCACGCCACCGGTGACCAGCACCGAAGGCAGCGCCGGGTTCCAGTCACGGCTGCGCACGGCAAACAGCGGGTAGCGGTCCGGTGCGTAATCCAGGGTGCCGTACTGGACCACATCGAACTCGGCGCGCAGCCGCTCCAGCGCCGGCAGCACGTCGTCGGCATAGCGCCGCACCGGCAACTGCCGCGCCCGCCACTCCGCCTTCTCTGCGGCGCCCCAGGGCTGGCCAGGGGTACCGATGGGATAGAAGCGGGTGTCATTCATGGCGGGGCTCGCGGTTGTCACGGAAGAACCGCGATTTTAGCCTGCACCCCACGCCCCTACCAATCGCCATGGCACACGGCCATCATGGACCGGCATGACTGCCATGCGATTCCATTGCCCCCATGGCCCGCGAAAACTTCAATGATCTGCAGGTCTTCGTGACCGTGGCGCGCGAGCGCAGCTTTACCCGGGCTGCGGCGCAGCTGGGCGTTTCGCAGTCCGCGCTCAGCCATACCGTACGCGCACTGGAGGAACGGCTTGGCGTACGGCTGCTGACCCGCACCACCCGCAATGTGTCGATGACCGAGGCCGGCGAGCGCCTTTACGTGAGCGTGGCACCGCGGCTGGAGGAAATCGAAGCAGAAATCGCGGCGGTGGCGGAGTACCGCGACCACCCGGCCGGCACCGTCCGCATCACCGCCTCCGAACACGTGGCCAACACCGTGGTCTGGCCCCGCCTGGCCGACGTACTGCCGCGCTACCCGGACCTGAAGGTGGAACTGACCATCGACTACGGCCTGGCCGATATCGTCGAACAGCGCTACGACATCGGCATCCGGCTCGGCGAACGGGTCGCACAGGACATGATCGCGGTGCCGGTCACCGGCCCGCAGCGGATGGCGATCGTCGGCAGCCCGGCGTACTTCAGGACCCACGCCGCACCGCAGCGGCCGGCCGACCTGGCCGCGCACGACTGCATCGGGTTGCGCCTGCCCACCCATGGCGGATTGATGGTGTGGGACCTGCGCAGGGACGAGCAGAACGTCAACGTGCGCGTGCAGGGCCAATGGACCTTCAACAGCAGCATCGCCATGCACCGCGCCGCACTGGCCGGCGCCGGGCTGGCCTACCTGCTGGAAGACATGGTGCTGGAGGACATCGCCGCCGGACGCCTGCAACGGGTGATGCAGGACTGGTGCGATGTGTTCGACGGCTTCTACGCCTACTACCCCAGCCGCCGGCAGTCCTCCAGCGCGCTGCGCGTGGTGATCGACGCGCTGCGCGTGTAGCGCTGCGCCCTTACGGGCGCAGCAGCACCTTCCCATTCCTGCCCGGTTCCAGGCTTGCCTTTGCAGCTTCGGCCACCTGATCGAGCCCGAACACCGCGTCCACCGGCAGGCTCAGGCCGCCCGCTGCGGCCAGCTTCAGCAGCTCGCCCACCAGCTGGCGCTTCTTCTCGGGGGCCATGTTCTGGCTCACCTTGCTGCCCCAGAAGCCCTTCACCACGGCCTGCTTGAAGATCACATCGCCCGACCCGAGCTGCATCGGCTCGCCGGTCATCGAGCCGAACGACACCAGCGTGCCGCCCTCGCCCAGCAGGCCCAGCAACTCGCCGCTGGCACGCCCGCCGACAGAATCCACTGCCGCGGCCGCACCCTCGCCCACCCGCGCCTGCACCTGCGCCACCCAGTCCGCCTGCGCGGTGGAAATGGTGTTGTCGATGCCCAGCGCCGCCATCTCGGCCACGCCGGCATCGCGCCGCACCAGGTTCACGCAGTGCACGCCACGCGCCTTGGCCAGCATCGCCAATGCCTTGCCGACCGCACCATTGGCGGCGTTCTGCACGATCCACTGGCCCGCTTCCACCTGCAGGAATTCCAGCAGCATCAACGCGCTGAGCGGCATCGCGATCAGCTGCGCGGCCGTTTCATCGTGGATGCTGTCCGGCATCGGAATCACCATCCGCGCCGGGGCGATGAACTGCTCGGCCCAGGTCCCATGCACGGAGGCCGCACTGACCCGCTGCCCGACCTGCAGGCTGGTGACGCCCTCGCCCAGCGCGTCGATCACGCCGGTGCCTTCGCTGCCGCCGATGGCGGGCAGTTCGGGCTTGTAGCCGTACTGGCCGCGCACCGTCCACAGGTCATGGTTGTGGATCGGCGCCAGCACGGTGCGGATGCGCACCTCGCCCGCCGCCGGTTCCGGGGTAGTGGTATCACCGCCGTGCAGGACAACGGTCGGGTCACCAAACTGTTCGTGCAATGCAGCGCGCATGCGAATCTCCTGTATCAACGACGATGGCGGTGTGCAGCGACCACGCCCACGCGCGGTGCGCGCCAGGCCCGGGTGCGCAGCAGCAGGGTCTGCAGCACCAGCAGCGCGGCCACGGCCAGCGCCAGCACCGCAACGGTATCGGCGCCCGGCAGGCGCCAGCCGGATTGTTTGATGTACACGCCCACCAGCGCCCAGATCACCGCCGCCGGATAGGCGAAGTGGCCGCGCAGGCGGTAATTCATCACCCATGCCAACAGCGTGGCCAGCGCCAGCAGCACCACGCTCCACGACAGCATGTCGCCGGTCGGCAGCCACTGGTAGGCCACGGCGACCTGGGCGGTATTGAGGAAGGCCGCCATGGTCAGCCAGCCGGCGTGCAGCGCCAGCGGATAGGCGGCAAAGGCGCGCTGCCCGGCACTGGCGGTGGCGGGCGCCGCGCGCACGGCGGCCACCAGCAGGCACAACAACGCCAGCCAGATGATCGCCAGCGCCGGCAGGAACGCCTGGTTGGAGAACACCGGCATCCACGCCGCCGTCAGCGCAAAGCCGGCGGCGGCCCAGCCACGCACGCCGGCGTTGTCATCGGGCCGGCGCTGGCGCAGCTGCCACAGCCCGAACGCCACGTCCCACAGGAAGATCAGGCCCCAGATCGAAAACGCATAGCCGGCCGCGACCAGCAGCGTGGGATAGCGGTCGGAGATCGCACCGTTGGTCGGTCCAAACTGGCCGGTCTGGGACAACCACGCCACCAACGGCATGGCAAAGGCGGCCAACAACACGATCCAGCGCATGCACCCACTCCCGCTCAAAGAGCACCGACCATACGCGCATTACGGTTAAGAAGGTGCCACGGCGTGAAACGTACCCACCAACGGTGGGCACCTACCGGTAGCGCGCCACCGTTGGTGGTGCGGCAGTCCGATCAACCAAGCGCGGGATGCTCGTGGCCATGCTGCAGTCCCTTCAACGCACCCGTACCCCCCACGAAATGGCGCACGATCGGTGCATGCTCGTTGCGGTGCAGCGCCCTGACTTTTTCCTGCAGGGCGCGGTCTTCGGCCGTGACCCGCTCATGCTGGCGCAGGTGCTCGATCCAGGACGGGGTCACGAAATATTCCAGGTGGATGCCCGGCGTGGCCACGTCCTCGGCCACGCCCCAGATCACCGCCCCATCGCGGCGGCGGGTACGGCCGAGCTCACCCAGCAGCGCATGGAACGCGGCGCGGTCGGCATCATCGATGTGGTATTCCACCGTCACCAGCACCGGGCCACGGTCGTGGGTGACCGGCACGGCCAGCTCCGGCGCAGGCCAATGACCGGCAGGACGCAGGTCCAGCTCCTCGCTGCCGGCAATGCGCACCCGCCACACCAGCAACCCGCCGATCACCGCACCCACCGCCGCGATGGTCAGCGCCAGCGGAATCGAGGTGCGCTGGGCGATGCTGCCCCAGCTCAGCCCGCCAGCGGCCATGCCCAGCGAGAACACCATGATGTACAGCGACAGCGCGCGCGCCCGCACCCACGCAGGTACGGCCGTCTGCGCGGCGATCTGCAGCGATGACAGCACGGTGATCCAGGCGAAGCCGTTGACCAGCATCGCCAGCGGCAACAGCGCCATGTGGCGCAGCCACGCAAGGCCGAACAGGCTCAGCGCGCAGGCCAGCGTGGCCAGCAGCACCAGCAGGTCGCGGTCCAGCCGCGCGCGCAGGCTGGGCAGCACCAGTGCGCCACTGACCGCACCAATGCCGATGCAGCCCAGCAGCAGGCCATAGGTGCCCGCCCCCCCGTGCAGTTCGCTGCGCACCACCAGCGGCAGCAGCGCGGTCACCGCACTGGCGAAGAAGAAGAAGCCCGCCGATTTGATCAGCACCGCCTGCAGGCGCCCGGCCCGCAACGCATAGCGCAGACCCGCGCGCAGCCCGGCGCCGAAACCTTCCGGCGGCAGGGTGGAGGCCGCCGCTTCCTGCTTCCAGGTGAACAGCACCCACAGCATCGCCGCAAAGCTCAGCGCGTTCAGGCCGAAGGCCCACCCCGCGCCCAGCTGCGCCACGATCAGGCCGCCGATGGCCGGGCCAAGCGAGCGCGCGATGTTGATGCCGATTGAATTCAACGCCACTGCCGAGGCCAGCATCGGCCGCGGCACCAGCTCGGACACGATGGCGGCCTGCGCCGGCATCGCCATCGCCGCGCCGCAGCCCATGGCAAAGGTGAGCCCGACCAGCACCGGCGGGGTCAGCAGGTCCAGTGCGGTCAGCGTGGCCAGGGTGGCGGCCACCAGCAGCATCCAGCCCTGGGTGAACAGCAGGTAGCGGCGGCGGTCGACGATGTCGGCCAACGTGCCGGCGGCCAGCGCCAGCAGCACCACCGGCACAGTAGTGGCCGACTGCACCAGCGCCACCATCAACGGCGAGCCGGTGCGCTCGGCCATCACCCACGCGGCGGCCACATCGTTGACCCAGGTGCCGACGTTGCTGCCCAGGATGGCCAGCCACATCGCGCGGAACAGCTTGATCTTCAGTGGCGACCACGCGCCAGGGGCCGCGCTTTCGTGTGTGTTTACCATTGCCATGCTCCTACTACCGATGCAAACAGGGTGTCGCGGCCACCGGCCGCACGCAGGCCAGGACCGGCCTCGAACCAGGCCAGCTGGCCTTTCCAGGTCCAGTGCCGGCTGGCCTCCCAGCTGGTTTCCCACTTGTACTGCTGGCCGATCCGCCGGGGCGTGCCGGCCGTGCCGGGGACGGCGGCCAGCGGTGCCGGCGTGGTGTACACCGCATCGCTGCGGCGGTGCTTCCAGGCCAGCTGCCAGCCGATCTCGGTGGTCAGGCCCGGGCGCGGGGTCAATGCCAGGGTCGGCTGCACGTCCATCAGGTTGGCCGGCGCCAGCAGGCTGGCTTCGCTGAAGTACGCCGACTTGGGGTACATCGCGTTGAAGGTTTCCAGGCGGCCATCGTGCGCGTCACGGTCGCCGCTGGCGATATCCAGCTTGATGCCCAGGCGCGGCTGCCAGCGATGGTCGGGCCAGCGCAGCCCACTGTCGCTGGCCAGCGTCCAGGCGCGGATGGCCAGGTCGCCCTGCGCGCGCGACAACGTGCCGCGCTGCGCGACCAGTTCGACGTTGACGTCCCAGTGCGGCTGCAGCGCGAACCAGCGCGCGCCCAGCGAGGTACGGCGCTCATCGCCCACCGCACTGGCAAAGCGCGCACCGTCGCGGCCATAGCCGAGCAGGTACAGGTCCAGCCCGTTGCCGGGTCGCGCGCCCTGCCACGTGGCATAGCTGCCGACCAGGAACTGGCCCTGGTCGCTGCGGTCATCGAAGGCGCCCAAGCGGTTGTCGACCGGGCGCAGCGCCATCAGGTCCAGCTTCAGCGCACCCTGCTGCCAACGCCCGCGCACGCCGTCGAAGGCCAGTCGGATGTTCGGGCCATCGCGTACCGACAGCAGCCGCGAGCTGCCATAGGCCGCCTCCTGCCGCCCGAGCTGCCAGGACAGGTACTCACCGTGCCAGCGCAGGTAACCCTGCTGCAGGTCCAGCGCACCCCGGTCGGTGCCACCGGGCCCGCCAGCGCGGCCCTGCTCGGCATGCACGCCCAGCTGCACCCTCCCTTCCCAACGCTCCCGCGTGACGGTCACCGAGCTCAGCGCACGCAGCAGCCCGTAGCCATCTTCGCGGCCCTGGATGCCGAAACGGGCCGGGTCGTAATACATGCCGCGCAGGCGCACGGAAGCATCCAGCTGAACCTCGCCACCGCCGTCCAGCGCGATGCAGCGGCCCGATGCATCCGGCGTGCATGCAAACGCCAGCGTCGGCAGGGCCGACGCCAGCGCCAGGCTCAGAAGGCGAAGCACGAACATCCCAGCGCGCCCCAGAACGCGTTCGGTGCATCCGTTGGCACCGCATGCGCCGCCGCGTGGCCGTGGCCATGGGTGCGGCAGGCACCTGCGCCGTGACCGTGTGCATGCGCATGCGCCACCAGCCCGGTGGCCGCGCCGCCGACGTGGTAGCCGCCAAAGCGGTTCACCGGCGACCAGTCCGGCATCGCCGGCGGCAGGGTCGGCGCGAGCGGGCCGAAGTCTCCCTCGCCATGCACCACGCGGCCGCCGACCACGGTCAGCACGCTGGTGATATCGGCAATGGCGGCATCGTCCACCGCGAAGAAGTCCGACGAGAGCACGCAGAAGTCCGCCAGCTGGCCGACCGCCAGCGTGCCCTTGCGGCCGTCATCACCGGAGAACCAGGCACTGCCCTGGGTCCACAGGCGCAGCGCTTCCTCGCGCTCGAGCAGGTTCTCTTCGCCATACAGCGCCAGCCCACCCACGGTGCGCCCGGTGACCAGCCACGACAGCGCCACCCACGGGTTGTAGCTGGCCACGCGGGTGGCATCGGTACCGGCGCCGACCGGCAAGCCCGCCTGCAGCATGCGGCGCACCGGTGGGGTGTGCCGCGCCGCGTCCGCGCCATAGCGCTGCACGAAGGCCTCGCCTTGGTAGGCCATGCGGTGCTGGATCGCCAGCCCCCCGCCGAGCGCGCTGATGCGGTCGATGTTGTGCGGGGTGATGGTCTCGGCGTGGTCGATGAACCAGTGCAGGCCGTCGAACGGAATCTCGCGGTTGACCTGCTCGTACACATCCAGGATGCGGTCGATGCTTTCATCGTAGGTGGCGTGGATGCGGAACGGCCAGCGCTTCTCCACCAGCAGCTTGACCACTTCCTCCAGCTCCGGCTCCATGCCTGCCGGCAGCTCCGGGCGCGGTTCGTTGAACAGCTCGAAATCGGCTGCGGAGAACACCAGCATTTCGCCGGCGCCGTTGTGGCGCAGCAGGTCATCGCCCTGGCGCGGCGTGAGGATCTCGCTCCAGTGCTGGAAGTCCTGCACTTCCTTGCCCTTGTTCTGGGTGAACAGGTTGTAGGCGATACGCACCGTCAGCTCGCCGTCGCGGTGCAGCTGCTCGATGACCTGGTAATCCTCGGGGTAATTCTGGAAGCCGCCGCCGGCGTCGATCACCGAGGTGATCCCCAGCCGGTTCAACTCGCGCATGAAATGCCGGGTGGAATTGGCCTGGTATTCGATCGGCAGGCGCGGGCCCTTGGCCAGCGTCGCATACAGGATCAGCGCGTTCGGCTTCGCCAGCAGCAGGCCGGTGGGGTTGCCCAGGCTGTCGCGCGCGATCTGCCCGCCCGGCGGGTCGGGCGTGTTCCTGTCGTACCCACACGCACGCAGCGCGGCGCGGTTGAGCAGCGCGCGGTCGTACAGGTGCAGCAGGAACACCGGCGTGTCCGGCGCGATGGCGTTGATCTCGGCCAGGGTCGGCAGGCGCTTTTCCACGAACTGTTCGGCCGTGAAGCCGCCCACCACGCGCACCCACTGCGGCGCCGGGGTGTTGTCGACCTGCGCTTTGAGCATGGCCATCGCATCGGACAGCGAGCGCAGCCCGTCCCAGCGCAGCTCCAGGTTGTAGTTGAGGCCACCGCGAATCAGGTGCGTATGGCTGTCGTTGAGCCCGGGCACCAGCCGGCGGCCGCCGGCGTCGATCACCGTCACCCCGGTCAGGCCGGCGCGCACCTGCGCTTCTGTACCAATGGCGGCGATACGGCCATCGACCACCGCCAGCGCATCGGCCTGCGGAACGCGCGGGTCGAGCGTGGTGATGCGGGCATTGCGGATGAGCAGCGTGGTCATGGGTTTCTCCGGATACATGGCAAGCGCGCGGCCGGCCAGGCCCAAGGCCATGGCGGCGCCAGCGCCGAGCAGCAGGTCGCGGCGGCCTGGCAGCGAGGGATCAGCGGTCATGGTGGACGTCTCCGCTCATGGGGATGGCAGCGACAGCGCGCCGGGACCGGCCAGGGCGATGGCGCACAGCGCCAGCGTCCAGAACAACGGGTATTCGATGCCGCCGCGCATCCAGAACCAGCCCTTGGGCAGGGCCAGCACGGCGGTCATGGCCAGGAACAGCGCCGCGACCGTGGCCGCGATGCGCGCCTGCCAGCCCAGCAGCACGGCCAACCCGGACAGCACCTGCACCACCGCCAGCAGCAGCGGCGCAGGTGCCGGCGCCGGCAGACCGAAGCCGCGCAGTTCGTCGGCGAAGCCGGCCAGCCCGGGGCCCCCGAACCAGCCGAACAACTTGCCCAGCGCATGCGGCAGCAGGAACCCGCCCGCTGCCAGCCGCAGCACCAGCAGGCCCAGGTCCAGGCCGGTGGCGCCGCCCATGCTCAGTGGCCGCCTTCCTGCGCGCCGAACATGCTCTTGGCGTACTGGATGCCGATGCCGTAGCCGCCGGCGTGTTCGCGGGCGATCCCGGTGGTGAGGTCATAGGTGGCGCCGCGGCCCCAATCGCGCTGCAGTTCCAGCAGGTACTGCACCGAGGTGACCGGCACCGCGCCGGCCTGCACCATGCGGGTCACCGCACGCTCGTGCGCTTCATCGCTGACATCGCCGCAGGCATCGGTGATCACATAGACCTCGAAGCCCTGCTCGATCGCCGACAGTGCCGGCCCGACGATGCAGACGCTGGTCCACAGGCCGGCAAGCACCACGCGCTTCCTGCCGATGCGGTTGATCTCATCGATCACCGGCTGGTCTTCCCACGAATTCATGGTGGTGCGGTCGAACACCTTCTGGCCCGGGAAGATCGGCGCGATCTCCGGGAACATCGGGCCGGAGAACGACTTCTCGGCCACGGTGGTCAGCACCACCGGCACCTTGAAGCCGGCCGCGCCCTTGGCGACCAGCGCCACGTTGTTGCGCAGCGCGGCGATATCGATGGTGCGGGTGGCGAAGGCCATCTGCGACTGGAAGTCGATCAGCACCAGGGTGTGATCGGCAGGCGACAGCAACGAAGCGCCGGGGACGGCGGTGGCGGTGGTCATGGGAAGTTCCTGGAGGGTCGAGTCCGCTCATGGTCGCCGCGAAGACGGAATCGCCCTACCCCCCTTGGGTGGTGGCTGCGGCTACTCTTTTGGGGGAGATTCCCGCAGGGCTAGCGCATTGGCGCACGCGGGCGCCTGCCCCAAAAGGGTAGTCGTGCGCTGCCCCTGGCCTGCGACAATCCCCGCATGCCGCATGCGTCCCCCGTGTTCCGTTCCCTTGCCCCGCTTGCCGCGTGGCGGGCGATGCGTGGCGTGCTGCTGCCACTGCTGCTGGCCATGCTGGTGCCGCTGCCGGTCGTCGCCGCCAGCCTGGCCGCCTACGAGCACAGCGCCTGGGTGGTTGGCCAGGGCGCGCCGGGCGACATCTGGGATATCGCCCAGCAGCGCGATGGCCGGCTGCTGCTGGCCACCGGCGCGGGCCTGTACCGCTTCGACGGGCGCCAGTTCGAACGGGTGGCCCCGCCTAACGGCAGTTCGTTTCCTTCGGCCAACATGACCTCGCTGACCGTCGATCCGGACGGCACGCTGTGGATTGCCTACTACAACGCAGGCATCACCCGCCTGGACGCGCACGGCTCGCGCGACTTCGGGAGCCGCGACGGGCTGCGGCCGGGATTGATTCCGCGCATGGAACGCGATGCCAGTGGCCGCCTGTGGGCCGCATCGGACGCCGGACTGCGCTGGTTCGACGGCGAACGCTGGCAGGCGCCGACGGCCGCCATGGGCATCGGCGATATCGCGGCGCACTGGGCGCTGCGTGACCCCACCGGAACGTTGTGGCTGTTGGCCGGCGGTGAACTGTGGCGCCTGCGCGCGCACGCCGCCCGTTTCGAGCGCATGCACCTGGCGGTGTCACGGTTTTCCTCGCTCGCGCTGCGCGCCGATGGCCAGGTGTGGTTGGCCGACCGCCAGCAGGGCGTGATGCCGCTTGCCGATGCGCACGGGCTGGTGTCCGCCGCGCACCGCCAGGCGCACCGGCTGCCGGGGCTGCTGGCCGGGCGCATCCGCTTTGCCGCCGATGGCAGCCTGTGGGGCAGCTTCGTGTCCAATGGGGGCATCTTCCATGTGGATGCCGACGGCCACGGGGGACAGCGGATCGAGCGTTTCGACGCCGCGCAGGGCCTGGCCTCCACCACCGCCGGACCGCTGCTGCAGGACCGCGAAGGCAATCTCTGGGTGGGCTCCAACCTGGGCCTGAACCGCTTCCGCGAGCATCAGGTGCGGGCGCTGGCGCTGCCCGGCCCGGCCGATCCGCTGCGCACCCTGTTCCGCACGCCCGGCGGCGAGGTGGTCGGCTACGGCAAGGACCTGCAGCCGATGGCGCTGCGCCGCGACCTGCTGGATGCGGCCCCGGCGCACCGCCTGCCCACGGCGCAGCCCCCCTCGCAGCCGCTGTGGCTGACCGAGTGGGATGCCCTGCTGCGGATCGACCAGGGCCGGCGCACGCCGCTGGCACCGCCGGGTATCCCCGCGCCGCTGGAGCTGCGCGCGATGTTGGCAGTGGGCCCTGACGAGGCCTGGTTCTGCTTCCGCGCCGATACCGTGCTGCACTACCACGCGGGGCGCTGGAAGCAGGACCCGGCCCTGCCGCCGCTGTCGTGTACCGCGCTGGCCGGCGGCGACGACGGTGCCGTGGCGATCGGTTACCCGGACGGCACGCTGCGGGTCGGCCACGACGGCAGCTACCGCCACTACACCCGCGCCGACGGCCTGGACGTCGGCCCGGTGACCGCAACCGCCCTCATCGGCGCCCGGGCCTGGGTCGCCGGCGAGAACGGCCTGGCCCTGCTCGGTCGTGACGGCCGCTTCCGCACCGCGCTGGCCGCCAGCCCCGGGGTGTTCGAAGGCATCACCGGGATCGCGCGCGACCGCCGCAGCCACTACTGGTTCAACGGCAGCCGCGGCCTGGTCCGGGCCGACGCTGCCACGCTGGAACGCGCGATCGACGCCGGCGAGGAAACCGCGCCGCGCCTGTACGACACCGCCGATGGCATGCCCGGCATCGCCACCCAGGCCACCCCGGTATCCAGCGCGGTGCTGGCCGCCGATGGCCTGCTGTGGGTGGCGACCAACCAGGGGCTGGCCTGGCTGGATACGCTGCAGGACCACCCCAATGCACCGCCGTTGCTGCCGCATGTGGACACCGTCACCTACGGCCGACGCCAGCAACCGCTGCGCGACGGCCTGCAGTTGCCGGCCGGCACCGCACAACTGCAGATCGACTACCTGGCCGTGTCGCTGGCGCGGCCCGAGCGCACCCGCTACCAGCACCGCCTGATCGGGCTGGACGCGCAGTGGCAGGAGGCCGGCAGCCTGACCCGCGCGTTCTACACCAACCTGCCACCGGGCCCGTACCGGTTCGAGGTCCGCGCCGCCAACGAAGACCAGGTCTGGAGCACGGCGGTCGCCCAGCGCAGTTTCACCATCGCACCGATGTGGTACCAGACCCTGTGGTTCAGCGCCGCCTGCGTGCTGGCGATGCTGGCCCTGCTGGCGCTGGCCATGCGCCTGCGCAGCCGCAGCCTGACCCAGCTGGTGCGGGCGCGCCTGCAGGAACGCCATGCCGAACGCGAGCGCATCGCGCGCGAGCTGCACGACACCCTGCTGCAGGGCACCCAGGGGCTGATCCTGCGCCTGCATGCGGTAAGCCATTCGGCACATGCCACCCCGGAAGTGCGCGAAGCGCTGGAAGCGGCCATGCAGGCGGCCGAGAATGCGCTGGCCGAAGGCCGCGAACGGGTCAACCGGCTGCGCGAAGGCAGCGACGATTACCAGGACCTGGGCGCGTCGCTGGTGCAGGTGTATGGCGAGCGCGCCGCCGACAGCCGCAGCCCGTCGTTGCGCCTCAACGTGGAAGGCACCCCGAAGCCGCTGCGCCACGATGCCGCGGAAGAGGTCTTCCTGATCGGCCGGGAGGCGCTGTTGAATGCCCTGCAGCATGCCGCCGCCGAAGCCGTCGACATCGAGCTGGTCTACGCGCGTCGCGGCCTGCGCCTGCACATCCGCGACGACGGCAGCGGCCTGCCTGCCACCCTGCCCGACGGCCGCTGGGGCCTGGTAGGCATGCGCGAACGCGCTGAACGGCTCGGCGGGCGCCTGCGGCTGTGGTCGCGCCCCAGCGTGGGCACTGAAATAGAATTGTTCCTGCCTGGCGAGCGCATCTATCGCCACCCCCGCCGGCGCTGGTACGGGCGGCGGACTTCCGGAGAGACCGCATGACCGCTGCATCCCTGCCGATCGGCATCCTGGTGGTCGACGACCACCCCTTGCTGCGCGACGGCCTGGCCGCGCTGCTCGGCCTGCAGCCGGACATGCGCCTGCTGGGTGAAGCGGCCGATGGCGAAGAAGCGGTGGCCCAGTACCTGGCCCTGCAGCCGGACGTGGTGCTGATGGACCTGCAGCTGCCCGGCGTGGACGGCGTGGAAGCGATCACCCGCATCCGCCACCTCGACCCGCGCGCGCGCATCATCGTGCTCACCACCTACCGCGGCGACGTACGCGCGGTGCGCGCGCTGCAGGCCGGGGCCAGCGGCTACCTGCTCAAGGACATGCTGCGCCACGAACTGGTGGACACCATCCGCACCGTGCACAGCGGCCGCCGCGCCGGCATTCCGGCCACGCTGGCGGCCAGCATCGCCGCGCACGTGGTCGAAGACAGCCTGTCCCCACGCGAAACCGAAGTGCTGGGCCACGTCGCCAGCGGGCGCTCGAACAAGAGCATCGGCGAGCAGATGCGCATCTCCGAACAGACGGTGAAGGCGCACATGAAGAACATCATGGAAAAACTGGGCGCCCGCGACCGCACCCACGCCGTAACCCTGGCCCTCAAGCGCGGCATCATCACCCTCGACACCGACCCGTAACGCCGGGCCCTGCTCCGCAACAGTGGACACCAACCCGTAGTGCCGGGCCCTGCCCGGCAACCACGCATCACGTACCGAAGCCGCTCAGCGCAACCGAACCACCAGACTGCAACCCGCCGCCACGGTAGCGAGCGTCGCCACCCCGCTCCACCCAAAATGCGCCAGCACCACCGCGCCCAGCGCCCCACCGGCGGCCATCCCCAGGAACACCCCGGTGAACAGCAGCGCATTGAGCCGGCTACGCGCCTCCGGCGCCAACCCATAGACCAGCGTCTGGTGCGATACCAGCGCCGCCTGGAACCCGAAGTCGAACACCACCGCACTGATCGCCAGCAGCGGCACGATCGCCACGCGCGGCAACCACGCATCCAGCAGCAGCATTGCAAACCCCAGCAGCGCAATCCCGATCGCGAGGCGCGCCACCGCGTGGCTGCCCAGCCGGTCGGCCCAGCGCCCGGCCAGCGGTGCGGCCAACGCGCCGGCAGCACCGGCAATGCCGAAGGCACCGGCCACCGCGCTGCCCAGCTGGTAGCGGTCGTGCAGCATCACCGCCAGCGTTGACCAGAACGCACTGAAGCCCACCGCCAGCAGCCCCTGCGCGAACACCGCGCGGCGCAGCTGCGGCTGCCCGCGCCACAGGTGGGACAGCGAACGCAGCAGCGCCGGATAACGCAATGACGTGGTCGGGGCCAGGTGCGGCAGCTCGCGCGCCAGCACCAGCGCCATCAGCACCACCGAGCCGGCCGCGATACCGAACATGGCCCGCCAGCCCAGTGCCTCGGCGACCAGCCCGCTGGCCACCCGCGACAGCAGGATGCCCAGCAGCAGTCCGGTCATCACCTTGCCCACCACCGCGCCCCGCTCGGCTTCCGGCGCCAGCATCGCCGCCGACGGCACCACGTCCTGGGCCACGGTGGCCATCAACCCGATCAGCAGGCTGGCCAGCAGCAGCGTGGGCAGGCTGCCCGACAGCGCGGCCCCGGCCAGCGCGGCGGCCAGCACCAGCGACTTGAGCAGGATCAGCTGGCGGCGGTCGAACCGGTCACCCAGCGGGGCCAGCAGCAGGATGCCCAGCGCATAGCCCAGCTGGGTCAGCGTCGGCACCATGCCGGTGGCCTGCGCATCGCTGCCCAGGCCGCTGGCGATGACGCCCAGCATCGGCTGGCTGTAGTAGATCGAGGCCACCGAGAACCCGGCTCCGGCCGCCATCGCGACGATCAGCCGCGACGGCACCGCAGAGCGGGGGACGGCAACCGCCGGGATATGCACGCTGGACATGAGCCACTCCACGATTGAAGAAAGTGGCGCAAGCATCGCGCTTGGAAAGCCTGGCGTGTAGTAGGCTTCGGTACATATCCATCATACGAAGGTTGTATGAGCACCCCCTCCCCGGCGCCCGGTGCAGACCGGATCGACCTGCTGCACACCTTCGTCCGCATCGTCGAAAGCGGCAGCCTGTCTGCCGCCGCCGTGCAGCTGGGCACCACCCAGCCCACCGTCAGTCGGCGCCTGCAGGCGCTGGAACGGTTGTTCGGCCTGCACCTGATCAAGCGGTCCACCCACCAGATGACGCTCACCGACGATGGCGAGCGCTGCTATGCGCACGCACGCGCCCTGGTGGACGACTGGGATGCGATCCAGGCCGACCTGCGTGGTGAAGTGGACGTGCCGCGCGGGCGCCTGCGCGTGGTGGTGCCGCATGCCTTCGGCCAGGCGCAGCTGCTGGACCCGATGCTGCAGTTCATGGCCCGCCATCCCCAGGTCACCCTGGAGTGGATGCTGGAAGACCAGCCGGTGGACTTCATTGCCGACGGCATCGACTGCGCCATCCGCGTGGGCCGCGTGGAGGAACCGCAACTGGTGGCGGTGCCGCTGGCCGAAGTGCCGCGGATCGTCATCGCCGCGCCCTCGCTGCTGGACGCCGCCGACCCACGCGACCCCGCCCTGCTGCCCGGACTGCCGTGGATCGCCCTCACCACGTTCTACCGCGACCGCTTCACCCTGCTGCCGGCCGATGACGGTCCGGCGCTGCGGGTGGACATCCAGCCGCGCCTGCTCACCGACAACCTGTTCGTGGCGCGCCGCGCGGCCCTGTCCGGTCTGGGCGCGGCGGTGGTGTCGGCGTGGCTGGTGGGCGATGACCTGCGCGAAGGCCGGCTGGTGCAGCTGGTGCCCGGTTGGGAGGCGCCGCCGTTGCCGGTGCACCTGGTCTATCCCGCCGCGCGCCAGATCCCGTCGCGGCTGCGCGCCTTCATCGACGCCATGAAGGCCAGCCTGCCGCATACCCATGGCATGCGCTCGTTGCCGATGCCCTCACCTTGATAACATAGCCTCTGCTATATTCGGCCGCATGAGCGCGGACCCCTCCTCTCCGACCACCACTGCCTGGCCCCAGGCCACCGGCAATCGCCCCAGCCTGGGCGAGATGCATGCCAGCGTGGCGGTGCCCAGCGGGGGGCACTGGTGGTTCCGGCTGCTGGCCTTCCTCGGCCCGGGCTACATGGTGTCGGTGGGCTACATGGACCCGGGCAACTGGGCCACCGACATTGCCGGTGGCGCGCAGTTCGGCTACCTGCTGCTGTCGGTGATCCTGCTCTCCAACCTGATGGCCATCGTGCTGCAGGGGCTGTCGGCGCGGCTGGGCATCGCCACCGGGCGCGACCTGGCGCAGGCCTGCCGCGACCATTTTTCAAAGCCGGTGAACCTGGGCCTGTGGGTGCTGTGCGAGATCGCGATCATCGCCTGCGACCTGGCCGAAGTGATCGGTACTGCCATCGCGCTGAAGCTGCTCTTCGGGCTGCCGCTGATGATGGGCGCGATCATCACCGCCGTGGACGTGGTGCTGGTGCTGTGGCTGATGCATCGCGGCTTCCGCGCGCTGGAAGCGTTCGTGATCGCCCTGCTGCTGGTGATTTTCGCCTGTTTCGCGGTGCAGATCGCGCTGGCCGCGCCGCCGCTGCAGGCGGTGCTGGGCGGCTTCATCCCGCGCGCGGAGGTGGTCACCAACCCGCATGCGCTGTACCTGGCCATCGGCATCATCGGGGCCACGGTGATGCCGCACAACCTGTACCTGCATTCGTCCATCGTGCAGACCCGCGCCTACCCGCGCACCGACAGCGGGCGGCGCAGCGCGCTGCGCTGGGCGGTGACCGACAGCACCATCGCATTGATGCTGGCGTTGTTCATCAACGCTTCGATCCTGATCCTGGCCGCGGCGGTGTTCCATGCCAACGGGCGCACCGACGTGCAGGAGATCGAGCAGGCCTATGAGCTGCTGGCGCCGATGCTGGGCGTGGGCGTGGCCTCGACCTTGTTCGCGGTGGCGCTGCTTGCCTCGGGCATCAACTCCACGGTGACCGCCACCCTGGCCGGGCAGATCGTGATGGAAGGGTTCCTGCGCCTGCGCATCGCGCCGTGGGCGCGCCGCCTGCTGACCCGTGGCATCGCCATCGTGCCGGTGGTGATCGTCACCGCGATCTATGGCGAACAGGGCACCGCGCGGCTGCTGGTGCTGAGCCAGGTGGTGCTGTCGATGCAGCTGCCGTTCGCGGTGATTCCGCTGGTGATGTTCGTCGGTGACAAGGCACGCATGGGCAAGCTGGTGGCCCCGCGATGGCTGTTGACGCTGGCCTGGGTGATTGCCGCGGTGATCGTGGTGCTCAACGTGAAGCTGTTGGCCGAGACGTTGATGGGGTGATCGAGGATTGGCGATACGCGTTGGCCGCGTAGAGCCAGGCCCTGCCTGGCTGCTCTTGACCTCAATCACGGTTGAGGTGGCACAGTGCGTTCAATCCCCTCGAGAAGCGCCGACATGACGAACGCAGCATCGCCACCCAGCCAACACGCCCTCTGGAACGGCCCCGCCGGCGACGCCTGGGTACAGGCACAGTCCCTGCTCGACGGCATGTTCGCCGGCTTCGAGCCGATTCTTGCCGATCCCCTTGCCGCCGAGCCCGATGCGCGCGTGCTCGACGTCGGCTGCGGCACCGGCGCGGTCTGCCTGGCCATTGCCGATCGGCTGGGCCCGCAGGGCCGGTGCAGCGGCGTGGATATCTCCGCGCCGATGATCGCCGTGGCACGCGAGCGGGCGCTGGCCGCCGGCAAGGCCATCGATTTCGCCGTGGGCGATGCCCAGCAGCATCCCTTGGCCCCCGCCAGCCTGGACCGCATCGTGTCGCGGTTCGGGGTGATGTTCTTCGATGATCCGGTGCGCGCGTTCGGCAACCTGCGGCAGGCGCTGCGTCGCGGCGGCGTGCTGCATGCCATTGCCTGGCGCAGTCCGGGCGAGAATACGTTCATGACCACCGCCGAGCGAGCCGCAGCGTCGCTGCTGAGCCTGCCGGCGCGGGCCGAAGGTGGCCCGGGGCAGTTTGCGTTTGCCGATGCGGACGACGTGCTGGATATCCTCAATGACAGTGGTTGGGTCCAGATCGACATCGCTCCGCTCGATGTGGAATGCAGCATCGCCCGCGACGACCTGCCAACGTACGTGTCATTGCTGGGGCCGGTCGGGCAGGCGTTGCGGGCCGAGGGGTTGGATCCGGACGTCCGGCAGCGGGTGCTGTCGACCGTGGTCGACGCGTTCGCACCCTTCGTGCGGGGCGATCGGGTGGTGTTCACCGCCGCGTGCTGGTCGATCCGGGCCTCGTAACCGCAAACCGACCAGAACCCACGTCACCACGGGTCCGCCATTCGTCCCGGGTGACCGTCATTCGGCCCAAAGTCAATGACAGCAAGGGACGGCAGGCAGATGCTGGGGCCATCACCTCTTGTCTGTGGATCAACATGAAACGTCGTGACTGCCTGAAAGCCGGCCTTGCCCTGCCCTTGCTCCCGCTGGTTCAGAAAGCTGCCGCAGGCAATGCAACGGCGTCACGGAACGCCATCGCTCGTGTCCGTCCCGATTCCGCCGGATGGCCGTCGGCCGATGAATGGGACCAGCTGTCCCGCGCCGTCGGTGGACGGATGTCGGTGCCGGTCTCACCGTTCCTCGGTGATGCTGCCACCCGCGCCGAGGCACTGGCGCAGATCCAGAATCCGTTCTTCATCGGCGACCAGCCCGCGTTGACCCAGACCAGTGGCTACCACGGGGCGTGGCTGTCGCGGCCCAGCGCGCGGGTGGTGGCCGCCGCCAACAGCGCCGATGTCGCGGCGGCGGTCGACTTCGCGCGGCGGCACCGGCTGCGGCTGGTGGTCAAGGGTGGCGGGCACAGCTACCACGGCACCTCCTGCGCGCCCGATTCGCTGCTGGTCTGGACGCGCGCCATGAACGCGGTGGAGCTGCACGATGCCTTCGTAGCGCAGGGCGCACCGACCGGTACCGCACCGCAACCCGCGGTGAGCCTTGGCGCCGGCGCGATGTGGATCGATGCCTACGATGCGGTCACCACCCGCGCCGGCCGCTACGTCCAAGGCGGCGGCTGCACCTCGGTGGGCGTCACCGGGCTGGTCACCGGCGGCGGCTTCGGCAGCTTCTCCAAGGGGTTCGGCACGGCAGCGGCCAGCCTGCTCGAAGCCGAGGTGGTCACCGCCGACGGCCGCGTGCGGGTGGTCAGCGCCACCCAGGATCCCGAGCTGTTCTGGGCGCTGAAGGGCGGTTGCGCCGGCAGCTTTGGCGTGGTGACCCGGATCACGCTGCGCACCCATGCTCTGCCGACCACGTTCGGCGGCGTGTCGATGAAGGTCAAGGCAGACAGCGACGCGTCCTTCCAGGCACTGGCCGCCGAAGTGCTGCGCTTCTACCGCGATGCGCTGTGCAACCCGCAGTGGGGCGAACAGCTGCGCTTCGACAGCCATCGCACGTTCGCGGCGTCGATGGTGTTCCAGGGGCTGAGCCAGGAACAGGCTGCGGCGGTGTGGGCGCCGTTTGCGGCGTGGGTGGCCGCGCGCCCGCAGTACACCGTGATCGACCCGCTGCAGGCGTTGGCATTGCCCGCCCAGCACATGTGGGACGCGGACTTCTTCCGCAGGCATGCCCCGACGCTGATCGCCGAAGACACCCGCGTGGGCGCGCCGGCCACGCACATGCTATGGAAGGGCGACCAGGGCCAGGTCGGCTGGTACCTGCATGGTTATGCCTCGGCGTGGATGCCTTCCGCACTGCTGGGCGATGCCCGGCGCGATGCCGCCGCCGCAGCCATCTGCAGCGCCGCCGCGCACATGCCGGTGGAGCTGCACTGCAACAAGGGGCTGTTCGGCGCACCGGCCGATGCCCTCGCGGCCAGCCGCGATACCGCCATGCATCCGGCGGTGCTGGATGCCTTCGCGCTGGCGCTGATCGGCAACGCCGGCGGCCCGGCCTTTGCCGGCAGCGGCGGCACCGTGGACGAAGCCGAAGCGCGTGGCGGCAGCGCCAAGGTCAGCCGTTCCTACAGTGCTCTGCGCGCGGTGCTGCCTGCCGCGCCGACCTACGTTTCCGAATGCGATTTCTTCCAGCGCGACTGGCAGCAATCGTTCTGGGGCCCGCACTACCCGCGGCTGCTGGCGGCCAAGCGGCGCTACGACCCGGACGGGTTGTTCGTGATCCATCACGGCGTGGGCAGCGAAGACTGGAGCGCGGACGGCTTCGAACGGCGCAGCTGACGCGGCGCCCGCACTGGCTTAGGCTGCGGGACACCCGCCCGCTGCTGGAGTTCGCCCCGTGCCGTCGTCCACGCTCGCCGTACCCGCCCTGCTCTGCCTGTCCATCGCCGCCGCGTTGCTGCCCGCCACCGCCGCCGCCCAGGCCGCACCCACCGCCGCGAGCGTGCCGCAGGCGCAGGGCTTCAACGCGCTGCTCGACGCGCAGACCATGGCGGCGATCAACGCCGATCCCGAACTGAAAACCCTGCTCGGGATCAGCGGCGACGGCGCGGCCGATACCTCCGACCGGCTCACCGACGTGTCGCTGGCCCAGCGCGAGGTCAACCGGCGCTTCCTGGCCGACAACCTGGCCGCGATCAAGGCGTGGAAGGGCGCGCCGCTGGACCCGCAGCAACAGCTCAGCGACGGCCTGGCGCGCTGGTTCTACCAGGCGCAGATCGACCTGATGGCGGTGCCGTGGGCCGCGGCGTGGCTGCCGGTGGGTGGCAGCACCTATGCGGTGGACCAGTTGTTCAGCCTGCCGGTGAACCTGCCGCAGTTCTTCGACAACCAGCACGCCGTCACCGACGTGACCAGTGCGCGCCACTACATCGCACGCCTGAACGCGATGGGCAGCAAGCTGGACCAGGTGCGTGCCAACCTGGACATGCAGGCCGCGCAGGGCGTGGTGCCACCGGAACTGGCCCTGGCCGGCGCCGCCAGCCAGTTCCGCACGCTGCTCACGCCCGCGCCGAAGGACAGCCTGTGGGTGGGTTCGCTGCAGCGCAAGCTGGACAAACTGCCGGCCATTCCCGCCGCCGAACGCGCCGCCCTGGTCGAACAGGCCACCGTGGCCGTGCGCGATTCGGTCAACCCCGGCTACCAGCGCCTGCTCGACCGCGTGCAGGCCCTGCAGGCCACCCACCCCGGCAACAAGGGCATGTGGGCGCTGCCGCACGGCGATGCGTTCTATGATGCGGCCCTGCGCTGGTACACCAGCACCGACCTGGGTGCCGATGCCATCCACCAGATCGGCCTGGACGAAGTGGCGCGCCTGGAAAAAAGCATGGACGCGCGCCTGCGCGAGATCGGCCTGCGCGATGGCACCGTGGCCGAGCGCATCCGGGCATTGGGCGACGATCCGCGTTACCGCTACGCCGACAGCGATGCCGGCCGCAGGGAACTGATCGGCGACATCGAACAGCGCCTGCGCGACCTCGACCCGCTGCTGCCCACCTACTTCGGCCACCTGCCGTCGCAGAAGCTGCTGGTGCAGCCGGTCCCGGCGCACATGCAGGCCACCTCGCCCGGCGGCTACTACTACCCGCCGGCGATGGACGGCTCACGCCCGGGCACCTTCTTCATCAACCTGGGCGACATGGCCTCCAACACCCGCTGGAGCACGCCTACCCTGACCTACCACGAAGGGTCGCCGGGGCATCACTTCCAGATCTCGATCGGGCAGACCCTGACCGACCTGCCGCTGCTGCGCCGCAGCCTCAACCCCAGCGCGTTTTCCGAAGGCTGGGCGCTGTACGCCGAGCAGCTGATGGCCGAAGCCGGCGTCTACCGCGACGACCCGGCCGGCGACATCGGCCGGCTGCAGGCCGAGATGTTCCGCTCGGTGCGGCTGGTGCTGGATACCGGCCTGCACCGCAAGCGCTGGACGCCCGAGCAGGCCGTGGCCTACATGCGCGAAAAGACCGGCATGACCGAGGCCGACGTGCGCATCGAAGTGAACCGCTACCTGGTGCAACCGGGCCAGGCGGCGTCCTACAAGATGGGCCAGCTGCGCCTGCTCGCGCTGCGTGCGAAGGCGCAGCAGCAGCTCGGCGACCGTTTCGACATCCGCGCCTTCCATGACCTGATCCTGGGCAATGGCGCGATGCCGATGACCGTGGTGGAACAGGCCGTGGACGCATGGGTGGCCAGTGGCGGCGGCGATCCACGGCGCGCGCCCTGACCGGTAGAAATACCTACGCCGTTTCGGTGTAACTCCGCTTGTCCACCCCGTAACGGGTGCGCACAGTGGGTCATGGCCTGCCTGGCAGGCCCGGACCCACAGGAGAGCACCATGCGTTCTTGCCGTTGCTGCCTGCTGCTTGCAGCCGTGCTGGCCGTACCGCTGGCGTTGCCAACCGCCAGCGGCGCGCCGCCCGTTGCCGTTGCCGAAACCGCTGCAGCCGCCACCGTCGATCCCGAGGCGATCGGCGCGTTGACCCGCATGGGCAAGGCACTGCGTGCGCTGCCGCAGTTCAGCATGGCCGCCACCACGCGCACCGAGTACGTGCTGGATGACGGGCAGAAACTGGCCCTGGCCGGCACCGTGGATTACAAGGTGCTGGGGCCGGACCGCTTCTTCGTGGAAATCCGCAGCGACCACCAGCACCGGCAGCTGTTCTACGACGGCCACACCCTGACCATTTCTTCGCCGACGCAGAAGTACTACGCCGCCGTGGAGCACCTGGACCGCAGCAGCCAGGCGCTGCTCAGCGATTCGGCCACCCGGCTGGGCGTGGAATTCCCGCTGGCCGACCTGTTCCTGTGGGGCACCCCGGGGTTCCCGACCCAGGGCATCACCTCCGCGTTGTTTGTCGGCAGCGAACGCATCGATGGCGAGCCGACCCGGCACTACGCCTTCCGCCAGCCCGGCGTGGACTGGCAGGTGTGGATCTCCGACAAAAACCAGTTGCCCCGCCAACTGTTGATCACCAGCCACTCCGATCCGGCGCTGCCGAGCTACCAGGCCACGCTCAACTGGGATACGCAACGCGCCGTGGCGGCCAGCGACCTGGTGTTCCGCCCCGATGGCGCCACCCGGATCGCGTTCGTACCGGTGGCCATGGCCGATGGCACTGACGCAGAGAACGGAGCGCGCTGACATGCACACGACCACGGCACTGCGTACCGCGCTCGCCACCGCACTTCTGTGCGCCACCACCGCGTCCCTGCTGGTACCCGCCGATGCGCAGGCACGCCCGGGGCTGCGAGGCTTCGCCCACCCCTCGATTGCCAGCCATGGGGGTTTTGGCGGCGGTGGCGGCTTCAGTCCGCATCCCGGCATCCGCCCCGGGCCCGAGCCGGGACCGCACCCCGGTCCGGGTCCGGGACCTGGCCCGCATCCTGGTCCAGGACCAGGCCCCCATCCTGGCCCGGGGCCCGGCCCCGGCCCTGGGCCGCATCCCGGCCCGGGTCCCGGCCCAGGGCCACACCCGCCCGGTCCCCCACCGGGCCCAGGCCCGCATCCGTACCCACCGCCTCCGCCGCCGCCCTATTGGGACCACCCGTTCTGGGATGCCGCCGCGGTCACCGCCGGCGTCGCACTTACCGCCGCGGCGATCGGCTCGGTGGTGTATTCGCTGCCGGTGGACTGCACCACCATCGTGGTGGATGGCATTGGCTACCAGCAGTGCAGCGATGGCTGGTACCAACCGCGCTACGTCGGAACCACGGTGCAGTACGTGGTGGTGGACGCGCCGCGATGAGCCTCCAGCATCCCTGGATATGGTTCCTGGCGCTGTTCCTGGTGCCGCTGGTGGCCGCGCTGGTGGTGAGCCTGCTGGTGCGCAAGCGCGGCATCACCGCCAACGCGGTGCTGGCCTGGTTCGTGCTGGTGTGCTGGATCGGCGCGCTGGCGGTGATCCTGTCGCAGGTGCTGTAACGCCGGTGGCGTTACAGCACCGTGGTAGCGCCGGCCGTTGGCCGGCCCAGGCGATCCCCGACAGCCGGCCAACGGCCGGCGCTACAGGGATTGGCCCAGTTCTATGAAGACAACCCTATGCCCCCCTTCGCGCATGCCCAGGCCGAAGATCAGCGGCCCGATCCACGAGTCGAAGCCCAGGAACAGGCTGCCGTTCCAGATGCCGTCACTCAGTGACATGTCCGAACGGCGCTGCCAGGCGTTGCCGTACTCCACCGTCCCACCCACCTGTGCCGAACGACCCAGTACCTTGCCGAGCTCGTAGGTGTAACCGGCAAACCCGAGCGCATAGTCCTGCCCGGTCAGCTGGTTCTGCTGGAAGCCAGCCAACCGCCACCGCCCACCCAGCCGATACAGGCTCTGCACCGGCGCGGTGCCCGATGTGGTCACGTGATAGCGCACGCCGAGTTGCACCGCACTGCGCCCGAACGGGAACGCGCCCACCGCGTCCAGGTCGACCTGGCCGAACCGCGAATCCGCCCCCAGGCCCTCGCGCGACTGGTAGGTGCTCAGGCCGGCAAGGAAGCCGTCGCGTGGGAAGTAAAGGCTGTCGATGTTGTCGTAGGTAATGCCGGCCGTCAGCGCGCCTTCGTCGAAGTCCGTCCGCGGCACCGGCGGCGAGCCGATGTCCATCCGCGCGCTGCCGGTGTAGCGCTCGATGCCGGCACGTATCGACAGCACGTTGGAGACGTTGCGCACCAGGTCCACCCCGGCCCCTGTACGGCGTGTGCGGTAGCGCGAGGTCTTGTTGCCGGCGTCATCGAACACGTTGAAGCTGCGCGTCTCGTAGCCGCCCACGGCTTCGAAGGCGTAGCGGTTGCCCACATCGAAGGGATGGTAATAGCTGCCCTTGATCGCCGGCTCGCTGCCCACCTGCAGGCTCACCCGCGCCTCGGCGCCATACGGCGACAGCGGCGCGAACAACAGTCCGGCGCGCAGGTTGCTTTCATGGTTGCCGTTCAGATCGTTGCTCAGCGTCCAGCCTGCCTCCAGGTAGACCGGGCCGTTGGGCTTCTCATACGCGGTGATCACCACACCGACCTGGCCATCCTCGCGGCGGTCCTGCTCGTAACTTATGCTGGCTAGCGTATCCATGCCGTACGCACGCAGCACGCCTTCCTGCATGGCCTTGCTGTCCAGCGGCTTGCCTATTTCCACCGGCAGGTAGGACAACAGCAGTTCGTCGGCGTACCCGGTGTGGTTGCGTACTTCAATGAACGCGATGGGCGCCGGCGCTGCGCTCTCCGCACGCGTTTCGCGGGTGGCATACCAGCGCTGGTACACCGGTGCCGGCTGCGAGAACTCGCGCAATGCCGGCGCGGCCTGGTCGGCCGCCTGCTGGCCGATGGCCAGGGCTTCCGGCGCCTTGTCGAAGTCGCCGGTGGCCACCTTGCCGGTGAGCTGCGGGGCGATCAGCAGGTCCCGTGGACCCAGCGTATCCAGCTGCTGCTGCGCATTGCGGGTGGTCAGGAAACCGCTGAGCTGCCCGATCACGTCCACCAGGCTGGCGTCGCGATCGAGCGCGCTGAGCGGGGTTCCCACGTCCACCGCGATGACCCGGTCGGCGCCCATTGCACGCACCACGTTGATCGGCACCTGGTTGGACACGCCGCCATCGAGCAGGACGCGGCCATCGATCGTGATCGGCCGGAAGATGCCGGGCAGCGACATGCTGGCACGCATCGCCATCGGCAGGCTGCCGTGGTCGAGCACGACCGCCTCGCCGGTATTGAGGTCGGTGGCGATGGCACGGAACGGGATGGAGAGGTCGTCGAAGTCGCCGACGACCCGGCTGCCGCCGGTGGCGGTCTCGAACAACGCGATCAGGCGTTCGCCCTGCGACATGCCCGCGGACAGCTGGACCCGTTTGCCTTGCCCGCCCAGCCCGATCCCGATCGGGGCCAGCTGTTCGTAGTCGTCGGCCTTGCGCTGCAGGGAGCGCTCGCGGCGCGGCAGGGTATCGCTGAACATCGCCATCCACTGCGTGTCCAGCACCACCTGTTCGATCTGCTCGGGGGTCTTGCCGGAGGCATACAGCGCCCCTACCAGGGCACCTGCACTGGTGCCGGCAATGCAGTCCACCGGGATGTGCAGCGCTTCAAGCTGGCGCAGGATGCGCACATGCGCGATGCCACGCGCACCACCACCGCCCAGCGCCACGCCGATGCGCGGCCGGGTGTCGCCGCTGTCGCGGTGCCCGCACTGGGTGCCATCCAGCGCGGTTGCCCCGTCCGCGGCCCACGCCGCGCCCGGCAGCAGCAGCCCGCACCACAGCAGGCATGGGACCAGGACAGGCGCGCGGTCTGACAAAGGGCACCTCGACAGATAAGTGCGCGGCGCCGTGCCGGTGGGAGGGATGGGCCCCGGCGCGGCGCCGCGCGGTGAAACGTCGACTGCGGCTACGTGGTCACTTGGCCGGTGCGCTGCCCGGCGGGAAGCCGGCGAACAGCTTGTCCAGGCCCGCTTCGACCGCCGCGTTGGCCCGCTCCGGCGAGCTCGGCACCGTGGCGCTGGCCGTGCCGCGCCAGACCGCCTGCTTGTTGCGCGCGTCGAACATGTCCACCACCAGCGTGCCCACGTCATAGGTGCGTACCGTGGTGGTCGCGCTGCCCATGCCCATGCCGCCTCCCCAGCCACCACCGCGCCAGCCCCAGCCACCCATGTTGCTGCCGGTGTAGAAGGTGTCCAGGGTCTGCCGCTGGCTGGTCACGATATGCGCGGCCAACGCCACGTCGCCGTCGCTTGGGGTCTGCCGCCAGCCGCGCGCCGCCAGCCGCGAATCAATGCCGTCCACGATGCGCTGGGTGATCAGCGGGGAGCCGCCCTGCGGCTTCATCGCCCAGCTGTAGGTCTTGAACGAGGCGAAGTTCGCGCCCGGATCGAAGTCGGTGTGAACGGTAGGCGTGGTGGCACAGGCCACCAGCGAGGTGGCGAGGACCGCGATCGCGAAGGCTTTCATCACACGACACTCCGGGGCTGTGAACTGGCTTTCAGCCTAGTCCCGGGCGAATGCGTGGTCATCCGCATAACTACGCAGCCGGACCAGCAAAACTACCGGTCGGGCGCCGGCATGGGGCCAAGGGCCAATTGCTGGACCGGTCCGGCACAGGCGATCTTGCGCCGTAATGACCAAGCGAGCGCCAGTGGTTGCGGTGGTCGACGACGAAGACGACGTGCGGCTTGCGCTGCGCCGGTTGCTTCGCTCGGCCGGGTACGACGTGCTGGCCTACGAATCGGGGTCGGAGTTCCTGCGCCATGCTGCAAGCAGTCTGCCCGACTGCGTGGTGCTGGACCTGCGCATGCCCGGTCCCAGCGGTTTCGAGGTACAGGCGTCGCTGCGCGCCCAGCAGCTGACCATTCCGGTGGTGGTGCTGAGCGCCGACGACAGTACCGCCAGCCGCAACCAGGCGCTGGCCGGCGGCGCCGACGCATACCTGTGCAAGCCGGTGGACGGCGATGCGCTGATCAACGCCACCCAGGCAGCGATCGAGCGTGGCGCGCGAACGCCCCCTTCCCCCCCGCGCAGTCGGCCGGAGTCCCCATGAACCGTCCCCGCCACGTCAGTGTTTCCGCCGCCGCCGCGTGGCTGCTGCCCGCCCTGCTGCTGGGTGCAGCCGCCGATGCGCACGCTTCCTTCCTCAGTGGCGAGGCGCTGGATACGGCGGCCAACGTGATCGCCTGGCTTGCCCTGGTGGTGGTGCCGGTGGTGTTGATCGCGGTGTTCTGGATGGTGCACATCCTGCCCGAGAAGATCGCCCACAAGCGCCACCACCCGCAGCTGGATGCGATCAAGACCCTGTGCCTGCTGTCCCTACTGTTTGGTGGCCTGCTGTGGCCGTTGGCGTGGTTGTGGGCGTATACCCGTCCGGTGCTGCACAAGCTGGCTTACGGCACCGACCAGGTCGACCACGGCCACGGCGACGCCGCACTGGCACCGTTGCACGACGCGCGGGTGGAAACCCTCGAGCCAGACCCGCCGGCCACCGTGGACGCAGCGGCCTGGCAGCAACGGGTCGATGCCCTCGAGCGGCGCCTGGCGGAGATGGAAGCCCTGCGCCCAGGTCCAACGACGCGGCCGGAGGGCTGAACCATGGAAGTCATCCTGCTGCTCATCTATTCGTTCTTCGTCTGGCTGATCTTCTTCAAGTTCAAGTGGCTGCCGTGGAACTTCGTTTCGCAGGTGGTGGTGGTCTCACTGCCGATCTTCGCGATGACCGCGTTGATCCTGGTCCTGAACGTGGTGGCGCCCTCTTCCTCCGACGTACGTGCGATCAACTACGTGGTGCAGGTGGTGCCGCGCGTCACTGGACGGGTGATCGAGGTGCCGGTGGAAGCCAACCGCCCGGTGCGCAAAGGCGAGGTACTGTTCCGCATCGACCCGGTGCCGTACCAGCAGCAGCTGGCGGCGCTGGAAGCGAAGCTGCCCGAACTGTCGGCCAAAGTGGACAGTGCCGATGCCTACCAGCGCGAACTGGGCGAACAACTGCGTGGCGCGCGCGCCACCCGCGAGGCGCTGGCCGTGCGCCTGCAGCTGGCCGAACGCCGCCAGCGCCAGACCGGTGAGCTGGCCAGCACCGGTGCAGGCAGCCGCTTCGACCATGAGCAGGCACAGACCGAAGCGGCCAGCCTGCGCTCGGACCTGGTGTCCACCACCGCGCAGATGGCCCAGGTGCAGCAGAAACTGTCCGCACAGACCCGCGACGGCGAACTCTCCGAAGTGGCGCAGGCCCAGGCCGGCATAGTCCAGCTGCAGGCGCAGATCGTGGAAGCACGCTGGCAGCTGGAGCAGACCGTGGTGCGTGCGCCGGCCGATGGCAGCGTGATCAACCTGCAGCTACGCGAAGGCTCCTACGCCGCCAGCCTGCCGTTGACCCCGGTGATGACCTTCGTCGAACGCGAGCAATGGATCCTGGCGATGTTCTCGCAGAACGAACTGGGCAACGTGGCGCCCGGCAACGAAGCGGAAATCGCGCTGAAGGTGTATCCCAACCGCATCATCAAGTGCCGGGTGGATTCGGTGGTGTGGGCGTCCGGCACCGGCCAGCTGCCGATCAGCGGC
This sequence comes from Stenotrophomonas sp. FBCC-B152, assembly GCF_059134105.1. NCBI lineage: Bacteria > Pseudomonadati > Pseudomonadota > Gammaproteobacteria > Lysobacterales > Lysobacteraceae > Stenotrophomonas > Stenotrophomonas sp. FBCC-B152. The sequence goes on from NZ_CP101442.1 coordinate 2,075,829, forward strand.
ATGATTCCGCAGACCGGTACCAGCCCCCTGCCACCGGGGCGGATCGCGGTGCGGCTGCGCCCGGACGGGCGCGACCGCGATGTGTTCATCGCCATGGGTGCGCAGGGCCAGGGTGCGATCTACACCGAACACGGCAAGCTGATCCACATCGTGCGCCGGGTGATCCTGCGCGTGGGCAGCAAGCTGGATTGGCTGGTCCTGAAGCTGCACTGACATGACCGCACCGCGCCGCCGCCGTCGTGCCCCGCCCCGCCCGCTGCTGCTGGCGCTGGCCCTCGCGCTGGCCGGTTGCGCCACCGCGCCGGAACCGGGCAGCGAGCAGATCCGCGCCGATGCGCTGGGCACGGTGGCCATTCCACCGAACTGGTCGGCGCGCGCCAGCCAGGCCCAGGTCGACCGCGGCTGGCTCGATGCGTTTGCCGACCCGCAGCTGACCGCCCTGGTGCACGAAGCGCTGGCGCGTAATCCGGACCTGCTGATTGCCGCGGCGCGGGTGGAACAGGCCAATGCGCAGGTCGACATCGCCCAGGCCCAGCTGCGCCCCGCCATCGGCTTGATCGGCCGCGGCGGCTCCAAGCCCATTGCCGACCTGGTGCCGCTGCTGAGCGGATTGATGCTGCGCCTGAGCTGGGAGATCGATCTGTGGGGACGCCTGCGCTACGCACGCAATGCCGCCATGGCCGCCAGCGATGCGCAGAACGCCGATTACCGTTATGCCCAGCAATCGCTGGCGGCCAGCGTCGCACGGGCATGGTTCACGGTGACCGAAGCACGCCTGCAGCATGAAATCGCCGGCCAGATGGCCGGCAGTGGCGAGCAGCTGGTTGGCCTGGCCGAACAGCGCGAACGGGTGGGCGCGGGCAGTTCCAATGAAACCCTGGCCGCGCGCGCCAGCGCCGCCGGCTACCTGGATGCCCGCCAGCAGGCCGACCTGGCCGCCCACAGCGCCAGCCGCGCGCTGGAGATCCTGCTCGGCCGCTACCCCGGCGCGACGCTGGCCGCGCCGGCCGCGCTGACCGCGCTGCCCGGCCCGGTGCCGGCCGGCATGCCGATCGACGTGCTCAACCGGCGGCCGGACCTGTATGCCGCCGAACGCCGCGTGGCGGCCGCCTTCGACCGGGTCGGCGAGGCACGCGCGGCGATGCTGCCCACGCTGTCGCTGTCGGCCGGCTACGGGCGGCTCAGCAACGCGGCCGTGCGCACCCGGGACGACCTGGAGCAGACAACGTCCAGTATTTCGGCCACCGGCATCATGCCGCTCTATACCGGCGGTGCGCTGAGCGGCCAGGTGCAGCTGCGTTCGGCCGAACAGAAGCAGGCGGTGGCCGACTATGCGCGGCGCGCGTTGCTGGCGCTGGGCGAGGTGGAAGACGCGCTGACCGCCGAACGCGTGCTGGCCGAGCGCGAGCAGCTGCTCGGGCAGGTGCTGGCCAACAACGAACAGGTGGTGCGGCAGGTGCGCGATTCCGAACGCATCGGCCGGGCCGACCACCGCGCGGTGGCCACCCAGGAAATGCAGGTGCTGGCCGCCCGCTCGGCGCTGCTGGGCGTGCGCCGCGAACGGCTGAGCCGGCGCGTGGATCTGTACCTGGCCCTCGGCGGCGACTACACCAGCGCTGACGCCGCGCCGCCCTCCGCTCCGTCCTCCCCCTCCCCGGAGTAAGTCCGCATGTACTGGATGCTGCTGCTGGTACCGCTGGCGATCGCGCTGCACTACCTGCTGCCGGGCAACGCCCTGCTGGTGTTCGGCGCCACCGCGCTGGCGATCGTGCCGCTGGCGGCGTTGATGTCGCGCGCCACCGGCGCGCTGGCCGCGCGGCTCGGGCCCAGCATAGGGGGCCTGCTCAACGCCACCTTCGGCAACGCCGCCGAATTCATCATCGCGCTGGCCGCGCTGCGCGCCGGCCTGCACGGCATGGTCAAGGCATCCATCGCCGGCACCATCATCGGCAACATCCTGTTCGTGCTGGGCCTGTCGATGGTGCTGGGCGGGTTGCGCCACGGCCAGCAGCGCTACGACGCCGCCAATGCCCGCATGCAGGCCACCATGCTGACCCTGGCGGTGATCACCCTGATCCTGCCGGCGTCGTACCGCGCGGTGGTACCCGAGGCCGATGCCGCGCTGCAGTCGATCAGCCTGGTGCTGTCGGTGTTGCTGCTGCTGGTGTACCTGGCCACCGTGGTGTTCACCCTGCGCAGCGCGGCAAGCGAGGGCAGCGATCCCGCCGCCGGACACGGCCACAATGCCAGCCTGTCCAACGCCCGCGCCCTGCTGCTGTTGGCCGGCACCAGCATCGGCATCATCTGGATGAGCGAGATCCTGGTCGGCGTGGTCGAGCCGGCCAGCCAGCAGCTGGGCTTCTCCGACGCATTCACCGGCGTGTTCGTGCTCGCCGTGATCGGCGGCGCGGCCGAACAGGCCACCGCGCTGGTGGCCGCGCGCCGCAACCAGATGAGCCTGAGCCTGTCCATCGCGCTGGGGTCGGGCGTGCAGCTGGCGCTGCTGGTCGCGCCGCTGCTGGTGCTGCTCAGTTATGTGATCGGTCCGCAGCCGATGAGCCTGGAATTCGGACCGGGCCTGGTGCTGAGCGTACTGGTGGCGGTGATCATCACCGGGCAGGTGGCCAGCGATGGTCGAGCGGACTGGCTGCGTGGCGTACAGCTGCTTGGGCTGTACGTGATCCTGGCCACGCTGTTCTGGTTCGTGCCGGACGCGGGAACATGACCGCGCATGCGCCCATCCCCCGCCCTGCTGATCCACCGCCACCGCTACACCTTCCTGTTCGGTGCGCTGCTGGTGACGGTGACGCTGGGCCCGTTGCTGGAGGCGATGTCGTTCGGCCACCGGCTGATGGAACTGCTGCTGTGCGCCAGCCTGCTGGCGGCGCTGTTTCCAATCGGGCAACGTGTACAGCGGCACGTGCTGCTGGTGCTGGTGCTGGTCGCCCAGCTGCTGCGCTGGTGGGCCAGCGACGCCGGCGGCGCGGTCGCCATGGCCGGCGCGGTGCTGTGGGGCGTGCTGGCCACCATCGCAGCCTGGCACGCCGTGCGCTTCTCATTGTCCAGCCAGCGCGTGCGCACCGAACACCTGGCCGCCGCGCTGAGCGCCTACCTGCTGCTGGGCGTGTGTGGCGGCGTGGTGTTCGCCGCGCTGTCGGCGATTTCACCCAGCGCCATGGCCGTGGGAGGCCAAGCGACGGCGCATGGCCTGGACATCGGCACCGCGATGTATTTCAGCTTCGTCACCCTGGCCACGCTCGGCTACGGCGACATCACCCCGGTCAGCCAGGTCGCGCGGGGGCTGGCCACGCTCGAAGCGATTGCCGGCCAGCTCTACCTGGCGCTGCTGGTCGCGCGCCTGGTGGGCCTGCGCAGCACCGATCGATCCCCCTGACCCATCGCGCACCCGGGAGCCCGTCATGAAACCTCCGTACCTGCTGCCCTCGATCCTGCTGCTGCTCACCAGTGCCCCGTGCTGGGCGGTTGAACCGCTGGATACCTTCAGCGTCCGCGTCGGTGGCTACATCACCGATTTCGATACGAAAGTGCGCGCCGACGGACAGACGGGCCAAGGGACCCGCATCGACCTCAACCGCGACCTGGGCCTGGACAACAACAATGCCATCGGGGTGATCGCGCTGAGCTGGCGCCCTTGGGAAAAGCATGAGTTCGGCCTGTCCTGGTACCGCGACAGCGCCGATGCCGAGCGCAACACCGAACGCGACATCGACTTCAACGGCCAGCACTACGCCACCCACACCCGGATCCGCGCCAAGTTCGACCTGGATGCCTACGAGGGCTACTACACGTGGTGGGCGTGGGGCGATGGGCGCTGGGCCCTGGGCCCCCGCGTGGGCCTGATCTGGTACCAGATGGACCTGGACCTGAGCGCCACCGCCGATGTCAACGGCAACCCCATCACTGCCCGCGCGGGCAACGACGTCAATGCCGACCTGCCGGCGCCCACGATCGGCGGCAGCTGGCGCTGGGCACCTGGCGAGCACTGGCGCCTGAGCGCCGACGCGGGTTATTTCAGCGCCAGCCTCAATGACGTTGATGCGGACGTCACCTTCGGCCGCGGCGGCGTGGAGTACTTCCCGTGGGACAACTGGGGCTTCTCGCTCGACTACACGGTGCGCCGTATCGAAGCGGACGTGGATGCCTCGCGCCTGGATGGCAACCTGCGCTTCGTCGACAGCGGCGTGCGGGTCGGTGTGATCTACCGGTTCTGATCGCCATGCCCCCGCTTCGGCTGGTGTTGCGGTGTGGCTGCGCGGCCTGGCTGCTGGCCTGGGCGCTCAGTGCGGGCGCTGCGCCCGCGCCAGCCACCGCACGCTGGTTCAACCGTGACCTGGTGACCTTCCGCGCACCGCTGTACGGAAACACGCCGGCGATGCGCGCACGCGCCACCGAAGCCAACCTGGCCCGCATCGTCGACCTGCCTGGCCAGGCCACCCTGCAGACCCAGCCGGTGCCGCAGGGCGTGGTGATCCTGGCCGGCGGGCAGCTGGTCACCGTGCTGACCCCGGCCGACTGCAACGCGCTGGGCAATGAAACCCTGCCCGAACTGCGCGACCGCACCGTGGCCCGCATGCAGCTGGCGCTGGTGGCCGCCGAACAGGCACGCCTGCCGCAACGGCTGCTGGCCGGCGCCGCCTGGGCGCTGCTGGCCACGGCCATTGCGGTGGGCGTGTTGTGGGGGCTGCGCTGGTGCAGCCGGCGCATGCGCCGACGGGCGGATGCCTGGGTCCAGCAGCGCGTGCAGCAGCTGCGCAGCGTGTCGGCGCGTCAGCTGCTGCTGGGGCTGGTGACCAGTGCGCGCAGCCTGGGGCGGCTGGTGGGGTGGCTGGTGGTGCTGGTGGTGCTGGAGGAATGGCTGCGCTTCGTGTTCGGTCGCTTCCCCTACACCCAGCCGTGGTCGGCGGCGATGGGGGGTTGGATCGGCGAACGCTTCGCCCGCTTTGGCCGTGGCGTCGTGGAGGCGCTGCCCGACCTGTTCACGGCCGCGCTGATCTTCCTGGCCGCACGGCTGGTGGTGCAGGCGGTACGCATCGTGTTCGACGGGGTGGCCAGCGGCCGGTTCCAGTTCGTGGGGATCGACCAGCCGCTGGCAGAACCGACCCGCCGGATCATTACCGTGGTGATCTGGCTGTTCGCGCTGGCAATGGCCTACCCGTACCTGCCCGGTGCCGAGACCGACGCGTTCAAGGGGCTGAGCGTGTTCGTCGGCCTGATGGTTTCGTTGGGTGCGTCCAGCATCGTCGGGCAGGCGGCCAGTGGCTTCACCCTGCTGTACTCGCGCACCCTGATGGTCGGCGATGTCGTGCGCGTGGGCGACACCGAAGGCGTGGCACTGCAGATCGGGTTGTTCACCACCCGCCTGCGCACGCCGTTGGGGGTGGAGGTCAGCATCCCCAACAACGTGGTACTGGCCGGCGAGCTGCGCAACTACTCGCGCGATCCGCAGGGGCCGGGCCTGTGGCTGGAAAGTGCGCTCACCATCGGCTACGACGCACCGTGGCGACAGGTACACCGGCTGCTGCTGCAGGCCGCGGCGGCCACTGACGGCGTACTGGCCGATCCAGCACCGCACGTGGTGCAGTCCGAACTGGGCGACGTCGCGGTGCGCTACGTGCTGCGCGTGCGCGTGATCGAGGTCGAACGCCGCTGGCAGGTGCGCAGTGCGTTGCACGCGCAGATCCAGGACGCGTTCAATGCCGCCGGGGTGCAGATCATGTCGCCCAACTACGAAGGCGACCCGGAGCAGGCCAAGGTGGTGCCTAAGGCCTACTGGGAGGGACGGCCGGCGCCGGCCAACGACGAAACCTAGTCTTCGGTATCGACCAGCGTCCAGCTGCTGTCCGGATCGAACAGGGTCATGGCGCGGGCCTCGCGGTCGGTGTCCGGGCCCAGGTCCTTTTCATAGACCTGGCCGGCGTGGCTGATGGTGAAGCTCATCACGCCGCTGTCGCCGTAGCGCGCCGGCCAGGCCACCAGCGCGAAGCCGCGGGTCATGGCGCCGGCTACCGTGTAGGGGTACGCCCCTCGCGGTGCCGATGGGCCCTGCCCCTGCAGGATCCGGTAGTGGTAGCCATGCCACTCATCGTCCGGCGTCTCGCCGCCGAACAGCGGCCCCAGCGGGCTTTCTCCGCCCGCATCGGCCGGCCAGTACAGGCCGTCATGCGTGCCGGGGCTGCTGCGCAACCGGGCGGCGTACTCGGGCAGCGTGTCATCGTTGCGGTCACGCCGCGCGTATTCGCGCTGGGCGTCGTGGTAGGCCAGCACGGCCTGCACCGCTTCGCGCTCGTTGCGCCCGATCCGGCGCGCACGCAGTTCCGGTGCCGCCGCCGCCAGGTCGAAGGCCCAGCCGCCGCCCTGTTTCACCAGCGGTACCGGCAAGGTCCAGCCCTCGTCGCCCACGCTGACCAGCGCATGGCTGGCGTCGACCGGCTTGATCGCATGCCTGCGCTGGTACTGGCTGACGAAGGTGTCCACGTCCTTGCGCTCGATATCGTCGCGCGGCACGTAGTCCTGCCAGTCAGCGCCCAGCACCACCGAGACCTGGTCGGGCCGTGTGTCACGCACTTCCAGCGCCGTCACCAGGGCATCGGCCGCGGCAGCGGCGCTGGGATAGGCCTGTTGCGCCTGGGTGGGCGCGGCCAGCAGCAGGCAGGCCACGCTCAATACGGAAAGACGAAAGGTCATGGCAGATCTCCGATCAACGGCGACGACCGCCGCCACCACCACCACGGGGAGCGGCCGGCCGGTTCATCGGGCGCCCCTGCGGGCGTGCGGCGGCGGGACGCTGCGAACTCTGCACGCTGCGATGCCCGCGGTTGGCATCGCCCAGCGACTGGCCGGGATTGCGCGCACCACTGAATGCATTCTCCGGATGGCTGCCGGGCGGGCGGCCGTGGCCGGCGCCGCCCTGGTTGCGGAACTGGTTGCTGCCGGCCGGGTTGCGCCCCTGCGCGGGGCGCTGGCCAAGCTCACGCTGCGAAGCGCCGGCGCGGTCGCGCGCCTCACGGTTGGTGGTGGCGGGCGTATCGAATCCGCGGCGCTCCATCGACTGGCGCGCGCGGTCGCGCTCGGCCGCCCGGGCATCATCACGCCCGCGATACTCCTGGCGCTGCGCCGCACCGTCGCGCGCGCCATCGAAGCGTTCGCGGGTGGCACCGTCACGGTATGGCACGCCGTCGCGGTTGGCCGCATTGTGCTTCCACTTGCTGTCGTTGCGGTTGATCTGGCGGTTGCTGTTGAACTCGTTGTAGCGGTTCACGTCGATATCGATATCGCCGTGCCCCCAGTCCAGGTCGCCCCACAGCGCACCGCCTACCGCCACGCCGATGCCGAAACTGAGCAGCGCACCGCCGGGATAGTAGTACGGCGGCGGTGGGTAGTAGTACGGCGGGTAGGCCGGGTAGGCCCAGCTGCCATACACCACGCTGGGGTTGTAGCTGGGCACGTAGACCACCTGCGGGTCGGCCGACTCGATCACGATGGTCTGCGGCGCCGACGCTGCCGCAGGCTGGGTGCTCACTTTCTGCTGCTGGTTGGAGTCCAGGTTGCCGGCGCTCTGCGCCTGCCGACGCAGGCGTTGCACCGAGTCCATCACGGCATCCGGCTGGGCCAGGAACGCATCGCCCATTTTCTGCACCCAGGCCGGGTCCTGCCCCAGCACCGCCAGCAGCTGGGGGAACGCGACCAGCGACTGCACGCTGGGGTCCCACGCCTGGTTGGCCACCTGGCGCACGGCGTCTTCGCCCTTGGCTTCCGGATGCGCCTTGGACCACGCCACCGCGTCGGTGACATCGCCGGGATAGCTGGAGGCCATCAGCACCTGCGCCAGCAGCGCGTCCGGGTACAGCGCCACCGGGGCGAGCATCTGGTCCAGCTGTTCGCGGGTGAACGTGCCCTGGCCCACCGCTGCCTTGGCAGGAGCGGGTGCGGCGCCGGCGGCGGCCACAACCGCCGCCGGGGTGCAGGCCAGCACCAGCGCCAGCGTGGAAAGCCGTGCCCATGTCAGGTAGGTGTGCATGCGACCTCCATTCCAATGCGCTGTTCGCCTGTGGCCAGGATCAGGGCTTGACCCCGGCCTGTACGCCCTTGTCGACCACCAGCTTGGCCACTACCTTGCGCGCCGCGCCGTTGCTGCCGTTGCCGGCATCCGGTGCCACGCCCATGCCGTCGCCCGCGCGCACGCGGCCCGGTGCCAACCCGGCGTTCTGCTGCAGGTAATTGGCCACCGCTGCAGCACGCTGGGTGCTCAGGCGCTGGTTGGCGGCGGCGTTGCCGGTGGAATCGGTGAAGCCCTGCAGTACCACGGCGTAGTTGTGGGTCTGCTTGGCCTTGGCGGCGAACGCGTCCAGGTCGGTGCGGGCCTTGGCCGAGAGCTTGGTACTGCCCGAGTCGAAGGTCACTTCCGCCGCATCCAGCTGCTCGTACGTACCGAACTCGTCCATGCGCTTGTTCATCGCACCGACTTCCGCCGTGGTCGGCGCCATGCCGGCCTGGATCTGCCGGGTGGTGCGCAGGTCCTCGGAGCGGAAGCTGATTTCGCGCGCATCCAATGCATCGCCGGCAGCGCTGCCTTCGACCGTGACCGGCAGGCCCGCCGCCAGTACGCTGGCGTCGGTCTTTTCATGGATGACGTTGGTCAGCCCCTTGGTCTTCTTGTAGACGGTGTCGGCCGACACCTGCACGGTGTGCGCCGTGCGGGCCTGGTCCACCACGGTAATGGTGTTGCCCTGCACGGCCGTGATCACGCCCTTGAGTTTGGTCCTGGCCGGATCGGCGGCCATGGCGGCCAGGGCGGTGAAGCCGGCCAGCACCAGCAGCAGGCGGGCGGCGGCGCGGGACAGGGGGCGCGTGGACATGGGGCAGCTCCAGGAACGGGGACGATGAACCACGCTAGGCGTGGGCCAGCCGCCCCGCAATTGGCCCTTGGGGCCATACGCCGGGCATGGACCCAAGGGCCAATTCCCGACCGTGCGGCGGGGGTCTAGCCTGCGCCGGGTAATGGCCGCCGTGCCCGGATCGGAGTGCGCCGGCGGTCCCTTCGTTCCCCCGCCGGAGCCCTGCCATGAATGCCGACACTGCTGCCCTGCCGCAACTTTCCACGGTGCTGGCCGCCGCCTCGATGCGCGCCGACCACTGGCGCCAACTGAACGCGTATGCGCGAGCGTGGGCAGCCGCAGGCAGCGACAGCGCCGAACGTCGCGCCGCCTGCGTTGAAGCGTTGGCAGACCTGCGCCCGCTCGAACAGTGCTGGGCCTACCCCGGCGAGCGCCTGCTGGCCTCGCTGGCGGCGGCGTTGGCCGACAACGACGCCGGACAGTTCGCGCGGCTGGCACGCAAGCTTTCGGCCGCAATCCTGTCCGGTGATTTCCGCCGCGACGAACAGGCCTGGAACGCCGACGACGACGGCGACCGCACCCTGCTCGACGCGCTGCCGCCGGAGCTGCTGGGCACGCCGGACAAGCCCTACTTCGAAGTGCTGATCGTGACCCCCAACGAACCGGCGCTGTGGCAACGCGCCCGCGACGAAATGCGCGCCATGCGCCGCGCTGATGATCAGTTCCACTACGCGGTCACCCACGCCGGCAGCTTCGAGGATGCCGCGCTGGCGGCAATGGTCAATGCCGACGTGCAGGCGGTGGTCATCGTCGACGGATTCCGTTTCACCTCGCTGCTCGACATCCCCGACCTGAAGCAGTTCCTGGCCCGCAACATGGGGGTCGACGCCGAACCGTCCGCCGCTGGGGCACTGTCCACCTCGCTGGCACGCGCGCTCCAGCACTTCCGCCCGGAGCTGGACCTGTACCTGCTCACCGACCGCTCGCCCGAGCGCCTGGCCGGCAGCGACGAAGCCGCACCGCTGCGCCGCGTCTTCCATCACGTGGAAGAGCCGATGGAAGTTCACCTGGCGTTGCTCGATGGCATCCTGGACCGTTACGAAACGCCGTACTTCGACAACCTGAAGAAGTACGCCCTGCGCCCGATCGGCACCTTCCACGCCCTGCCGATCGCACGCGGCAAATCCATCTTCGGCTCCAACTGGATCCGCGACATGGGCCACTTCTACGGTACCAACATCCTGTTTGCCGAATCCTCGGCGACCACCGGTGGCCTGGACAGCCTGCTGGAACCCACCGGCACCATCAAACGCGCGCAAACGGCAGCGGCACGGGCTTTCGGCGCCAAGCGCGCCTACTTCGGCACCAACGGCACCTCCACCTCCAACAAGATCGTGGTGCAGGCGGTATGCAAGCCGGGCGATATCGTCATCGTCGACCGCAACTGCCACAAATCGCACCACTACGGCTTCGTGCTAAGCGGCGCGCAGCCCTACTACGTGGAAGCCTTCCCATTGACCCAGTATTCGATGTACGGCGCGGTTCCGCTGCGTACCATCAAGCAGGCGCTGCTGGACTGCCAGGCCGGCGGCAAGCTGGACCGGGTCAAGGTCATCGACATGACCAACTGCACCTTCGATGGCCACATGTACAACCCGCAGCGGGTGATGGAGGAATGCCTGGCGATCAAGCCGGACCTGATCTTCCTGTGGGACGAAGCGTGGTTCGGCTTCGCCCGCTTCAGCCCGCTGCACCGTCGGCGCACCGGTCTGGGCGCCGCGGCCGCATTGACCGAGCGCTATCGCAGCAAGGCCTACCGCGCCGAGTACGAGGCCTGGAAGGAACAGCGGGGAAAGGTCGATCCCGGCGATCCGGCGCAGCTCGATGAACACCTGCTGCCCGATCCGGATGCGGTGCGCATCCGCGTGTACCAGACCAACTCCACCCACAAGTCGATGTCGGCCTTCCGGCAGGGCTCGATGATGCTGGTCTGGGACGAGGACTTCCACGAGGTGGAAGGCCCGTTCGAAGAAGCGTTCTTCGCCCACACCTCGACCTCGCCCAACCTGCAGCTGATCGCTTCGCTCGACCTGGCGCGGCGGCAAATGGAGCTGGAGGGATACGGCCTGACGCTCAAGATGACCGACCTGGCGCTGCGCCTTCGCCGCACCATCAACAGCCACCCGTTGATCTCGAAGTACTTCCACGTCGCCACGCCCGAAGACATGATCCCGGCCGAATTCCGCGCCTCCGGGCTGCGCGATTACGGGCCGCCCAATGCCAGCTGGGTGGAGACGCTGCAGGCGTGGGACGACGATGAGTTCGCGCTGGACCCGACCCGCCTGACCGTGATCTGCGGCGCCGCCGGCTTCGATGGTACCCAGTTCAAGGGCCTGCTCGCCGAACGCTTCGACATCCAGATCAACAAGACTTCGCGCAACAGCATCCTGGTGCAGACCAACATCAACAACACCCACAGCGACGCGGCGCTGTTGATCAAGGCCCTTGCCGACCTTTCGCGTGAGATCGAATCGCGGCTGGCGCAGGAGGGCGCCAACGGACGCCAGGTCTTCGCCGACCGGGTGCGCGCGTTGATGACCGACGTGCCCGACCTGCCCAACTTCAGCCAGTTCCACGATGCCTTCCGCGAAGCACCGGACGGGGCCAGCAACGAAGGCCACATGCGCCCGGCGTTCTTCATGGCGTACGAGGAAGACAACTGCGAGTTCGTGCGGCTGCACAGCGAAGACGTCGACAGGCGCCTGGCCGAGGGGCCGCAGATGGTGTCTGCCAACTTCGTCATCCCCTACCCGCCCGGCTTCCCGATCATGGTGCCCGGCCAGGTGATCACCGCCGACACCATTGCCTTCATGCGCAAGCTGGATGTCAAGGAGATCCACGGCTACCACGCCGCGCAGGGAATCAAGCTGATCAAACCCGATGCGCTGGCCGGCCTGCGTGCCGGTTCCCTGCAGTGAACCGCCGTCCCCCGGACAGGAGCACACGTCATGCAAGGTTTCTTCCAGTTTCTCGCTGACAACCCCTACATCCTGCTGTTCTTCACCGTCGGCATGGCGGTGCTGGTGGGCAAGTTCTCGGTCAAGGGCTACGGCCTGGGCATGGTCGCCGCGGCCGTGGTGGTCGGCGCGGCGCTGGCCACCTGGGCGTCCACCTACGGCGTGAAGCTGCAGCTGGACAACTTCGCCAAGTCGCTCTTCTACTATCTGTTCATGTATGGCGTAGGCCTGCGGGTGGGGCCGGCGTTCTTCAACAGCCTCAAGAAGGATGGCATCACCTTCACCATCCTGGCGGTGATCTGCGCCGTGCTGGGCCTGCTGCTGGTGGTGCTGATGTCCGGCCTGCTCGGGCTGCCGGCCGGCGCGGCCGGTGGGGTGCTGGCCGGGTCGCAGACCATGTCGGCCGCGATCGGTACCGCCGAAATGGCCGTCGAACAAGGGGCCTACCAGCTGCCGCCCGGCACCACCGCCGAACAGGTCTCGGGGATGATCGCGCTGGGCTACGGCGTCACCTACATCTGGGGCACCGTGGGCATCATCCTGATCTGCAAGTACCTGCCGCGCTGGTGGGGCGTGGATGCGCGCAAGGCCGCCCGCGAGTACGAGCTGGAACACGGCGTGCGCAATGTCGACGACGCCGCGCTGTCGGGCTACCGCGGCGGCGGCCTGCGTGCCTACCGCCTCGACAACGCCACCACCGCCGGGCAGAGCATCGGCCAGTTCCGGAGCAGATATCCCCAGTACCGCATCGCCAACGTGCGCCGCGGCGAGGAGACGCTGGGCGCCGACCCCGGCCTGGTGCTGCAGCAGGGCGACGTGGTCGCGCTCGGGGGTCGCCTGCAGGACCTTACCGACAACATTGGCCTGCTGGGTGTGGAAGTGGACGATCCCAAGGCGCTGAACATTCCCCTGGACCAGGCCGAAATCCTGGTCACCGACAAGGACTTCGTCGGCAAGCCGCTGAAGAGCCTGGCCGGGGAGGATTTCGCCGGGCAGCTGCAGGTCACCCGGTTGGAACGTTCGGGCGAGCCCATTCCGGCCGGCGCGGAAACCGAGCTCAAGCGCCTGGACGTGGTGTTCGTCACCGGCCTGAAGAGCGCGGTCGACCGCGCGGCCGGCATGCTCGGCAAGATCGCCCGTCCCAGCACCACCACCGACCTGCTGACGCTGTCGGCCGGCATGGTGCTGGGCCTGCTGATCGGCAAGATCAACGTGCCGATCGGCGACTTCTCGGTCGGGCTGGGCAACGCGGGCGGCCTGCTGCTCTCGGGCATCCTGGTGTCGTCGGTGGTGTCGCGGCTGCGCTTCTTCGGCAGCACGCCCAACGCCGCACGCAACATCCTGGAGGACCTGGGCCTGGTGACCTTCATCGCCATCGTCGGCATCAACGCCGGGGCCACCCTGCTGGAACAGTTGACCGGCGCCATCGCGGTCAAGATCTTCCTGGCAGGCTTCGTCGCCAGCACCGTGCCGCCGTTCATCACCTGGGCAGTGGGTTACCACTTCTTCAAGATCAATCCCGCCGTGCTCATGGGCGGCGTGGCCGGTTCGCGGTCGCATTCGGGTCCGGCGCGCGAGGCCGCCAAGGAGATCGACAGTACCGTGCCCTGGGTGGGCTTCCCGGTCGGCTATGCCGTGTCCGGCGTGCTGTACACGGTGTTTGGCTACTTCGCGATGGTGCTCTCGAACTAGGAGGCCGACATGAAGCCGCTCGCATGCATGCTGGCAGCTGCGGCGCTGCTGCCCGCCCTGGCCCAGGCGCAGTCCGCTGCGCCGGATGACCCGGAACCGGCCGACACGCAGCCCCGTTCCACCGAACAGGGCCAGACCCCGCTCGACGAAGCGTTCACCCCGCGCGACCGCGCTGCCTGGATCCGCGACACGCGCCGCCAGGCGTGGAAGGACACCACCTTCGACGTGCAGGCGCGCACCTTCTACCTGGACCGCGACAAGTACGACGACAGCCAGAGCACGGCGTGGGCGCTGGGCGGCTCGGCCGGGTTCAAGACCGGCTACTTCCGCGAACGCTTCGCCTTCGGCGCCACCGGCTACACCTCGCAGCGCCTGTACGGACCGGACGACAAGGACGGCACCCTGCTGCTCAAACCCGGCCAGGAAGGCTACACCGTGCTGGGCGAAGCCTATGGCGAGTTCCTGATCAACGATGACACCCGGCTCAAGCTGGGCCGCTTCGGCATCGATACCCCCTACGTCAACCGCAATGACGCGCGCATGACCCCCAACACCTTCCAGGCCCTGACCGTGCAGGGGGTGTACGGCGGCGACGACGGCGCGCCGCAATGGAAGTTCGGTGCCGGCTACTTCGACAAGATCAAGGAGCGCAATGCCGACAACTTCGTCTCCATGGCCAGGGACGCCGGCGCGCCGTCCTGGGTCGACCGCGGCGTATATACCCTCGGCGCGAATTACACCCGTGACCGGCTCAGCGCCGGTGCGATCTACTACCACAGCAACGACATCATCAGCATCTTCTACACCGAGGCGAAGTACGCCTTTCCGCTGGGTGACACCGCCAAGCTGAACCTTGCATTGCAGTACTCCGACCAGGACAGTGCAGGCGACAACCTGCTTCGCGGCGACGCGTTCTCGGCCCACCAATGGGGCGGCAAGCTGGAACTGGGCTACAAGGGCGCGCTGTTCACCACCGGCTATACCCGTGCCAGCGGTGGCACCAACATGCAGAATCCGTGGAGCGGCTATCCCGGCTACACCAGCGTGCAGGTCGAGGACTTCAACCGCAATGGCGAAGGTGCCTGGCTGCTGCGTGCGGCGTACAACGTCCAGTCGGTCAAGGGGCTGAGCTTCTATGCCCTGTACGTGGATGGCTCCGATCCGGACTCGCCCACCGACTACGCCAAGGACGAGTACAACCTCAACGCCCAATGGACGGTGGCCGACGGGCCGCTGAAAGGCCTGATGATGCGGGTGCGTTACGCGCACGTCAGCCAGAAGGGTCCGCAGACCAGCGACCTGGACGACCTCCGGCTGCTGGTCTACTACGACCCGCCGGGACTCTGATCCACCCACCAGGGAGGCGCGCATGGACGGCTTCGCATCGCTGCTGGTCCGCTATCCGGAACTTGCCGTGTACCTGGCGCTGGCACTGGGCCACTGGCTGGGCGGCATCAAGGTCCATGGATTCAATCTCGGCGGCGTCACCGGCTCCCTGCTGGTGGGCATGTTGATCGGCTGGGCCTTCCATGTGCCGGTGGCGGCCACCGCCAAATCGCTGGTGTTCCTGCTGTTCCTGTTCGGCATCGGCTACGAGGTCGGCCCGCGCTTCCTGTCGGCGATGAAGGGCGATGGCTGGCGCTATGCGGTGCTGGCGGTGTTCATGCCCGTGGTAGGGCTGCTGGCCGCCCTGGTCGTCGCCCATGCGCTGAAGCTCGATCCGGGCCTGGCGGCCGGCATGATGTCCGGCGCATTGACCGAATCGCCGGCGATGGGCACGGCCAGCGAGGCCATCCAACGCCTGCCCATCGATGACGCGCTCAAGGCCCGCTACATCGCCCATGTCGGCGTTGCCGATGCCTTGTGCTACGTGGCCGGGGCATTGGGGGTGATCCTCACCTGCAACGTGATCGGGCCGCGCCTGCTGCGCCTGGACCTGGTCCACGACGCGCTGGCGCTGGAGCACCGGTTCGGCATCGAACGCTCGGCGGCGGGCATCGCATCGGCCTGGCAACCTTTCGACACCCGCGCCTATCGCATCGCGCGGGGCATGCGCATCGCCGGTCTGCGCGTGGACCAGGCCGAATGCCTGTTGCCGGGCCTGCGCCTGTTCGTCTATCGGGTGCGCCACGGCCAGTCCCTGGTCGAGCCGGGCCCGGCCACGCGCCTGCATGCCGGCGACCACATCGTCATCGGCGGTCCACGCAAGGCGCTGGTGGAGGTGCTGGGCGAGCGTGCCGAGGAAGTGGACGATCCAGAACTGCTGGACATCCCGATGGCGTCCCACCAGGTGCTGGTCAGCAGGCGTGCGTGGGCCGGGCAGCGCCTGGAACAGATCGCCCGCGACGATGCGGTGCGCGCGGTGTTCCTGCGCGGGATCCGCCGCAACGGCCAATCGATGCCGATCGGCACCCGGACGGTGCTCGAACGCGGTGATGTGCTCGAGCTGATCGGACCGGAACCTGCGGTGGTGCGTGCGGCCGCCGAAGTAGGCCGGATCCTGCACCCGACCACGGCTACCGATTTCGTGGTGGTAGGCATGGCCATCTTCCTCGGCGCGGTGTTCGGCATCGTTGCCGTGGTGCCGCTGGGCACGCTGTCGGTCAGCATCGGCAGCAGCGTGGGCGCGCTGCTGGGCGGCATCGTGGTCGGGCACCTGCGGGTGCGCCGCCCGCTGTTCGGGCGGGTCCCGGACAGCGCGGTCAAGCTGATGCAGTCCTACGGCCTGGCCGCGTTCGTGGCGATGGTCGGGCTGGGCGCCGGCCCGCATTTCGTCGAAGCGGTGCAACAACACGGGCTCGGCCTGTTCCTGGGCGGCATCGGGGTGACCATGACCCCGTTGTTGGCCGGGCTGTGGTTCGGCCACAAGGTGCTGAAGATTCCCGGGGTGCTGCTGCTGGGCGCAATCTCCGGCGCGCAGACCTTCACCGCGGCACTGGCCGCGCTGCAGGAGCGCTCGGACAGTTCCATCGCGGTGATCGGCTACTCCGGTGCCGTCGCCATCGCCCATGTGCTGCTGACCACCTGGGGCACGGTGATGGTGCTGGCGATGGCCTGAGTGCGCGAGGGCGCAGGAAGGTCTCAGCCGCTGCCCGGATCGACGTGGGCCAGCTCGGCCAGGCGGACAAGCGCCGCCACCGACCGCACACCGAACTTCAGCATGATGCGGCTGCGGTGCACCTTGGTCGTCTTCAACGAAATCCCCAGGTCCGCAGCGATCTGCTTGTTCAGGCGCCCGGCAATGACATGCGGCAGCACCTCGCGCTCGCGCGGGGTCAGGCACTGGTAGCGCTGCACCGCGCCCTGCTCGCCACTGCGCTGGGTGCGTGCGCAGGCATCGGCGTCGATGCCGCGCAACACCGCTTCCAGCAGCACCGCCGCATCCACCGGCTTGGTCAGGAAATCCACCGCACCGGCACGCATCGCCTGGGCGCAGCTGGGAACGTCCGCATCGCCGCTGACGAAGATCACCGCCGGCGCCTGGCCACGTTCACCGAACAACCGCTGCAACGCCAGCCCGTCCATGCCCGGCATGTGCAGGTCCAGCACCACGCACCCTGCGGTGTCCGCATCGTAGCGCGCGAGGAATTCGTCGGGGGAACCGCTCAGGGCTACTTCCAGCCCATCGGCGCGGAGGCAGCGCCCCAGCGCGGCAAGCACGCGCGGATCATCGTCGACAATGTGCACGACAGCGCTCATGGCATTACTCCATCAAGGGAAGGTCGATACAGAAACAGGCGCCGCCTTCGGGCAGGTTACCCGCGTGGATCTCGCCGCCGTGGGCGCGCAGCAACGTGCGGCAGATCGCCAGGCCCATGCCCATGCCATTGGGCTTGGTGGTGTGGAACGGCGCGAAAATGTTCTCCAGGCGGTCGGCCGCAATGCCGGGGCCGGTGTCGCGCACCTCGATCCGGATGGTCCCGGGCACCGACACGTCGGTGCGCACGGTCAGGACCCGGCGCGGGCTGTCGAGCATGGCATCGCAGGCGTTGATGACCAGGTTGAGCAGCACCTGCTGCAGTTGCACGGCATCGCCCTGGACCCGGCTGAACGGCACCGACAGATCCAGGCGGTACTCCACGCCGCGGTTGATCAGGTCGTTGCGGATCACACGGACCGCGTCGTGCACCAGGTCGTTGACCATGAGTACGCCGAGCGTGCGGGTCTCGCGTCGCAGCAGTGCGCGCAGGCGGTTGATCACTTCACCGGCGCGCTGGTCGTTCTCGACGATGTCCTGCAGGATCTCGCGGATCTCGCCGATCGCGCCCGGGTCGCGGCGCAGGATCCGCAACCCGGCCTGGGCATTGCTCAGGATCGCGGCCAGCGGCTGGTTGAGCTCATGCGCCAGCGAGCCCGAGATCTCACCGATGAGGGTGACCCGCGACATGTGCGCCATGCTTTCGCGCTCGATCGCGATCTCCTGCTCGGCATGCCGCTGCGCGGTCAGGTCGGCGACCGCCAGCACGCCCTGCCACCCACAATCAAGCTCCACCGCGTTGAACAGCAGTTCCACCGGGAACGCCTGGCCGTCACGACGCAGGCCATGCTCGTCGCGGTCCATGCCACGCGCGGCGACGGGGCCGGCGCGATGGCGGCAGGACCAGATGGCACCGGTAGCATCCGGCAACAGCGCGACCAGCGGCGTGCCCTCGATCTCCCCCTGGGCATAGCCGAATACCGCTGCCGCACGGTCGTTGGCATAACGCACCACGCAGTGCCGGTCGACCAGCAGCAAGGCCAGTGGCAGCGCGTTCAGTACCGCCCGCAGCTTGGCCTGGTCCCGTGTCGCCGGTTCCGGGTGTGGCGTCAGCGTCACCATTCGGGCCTCCGAGGCCTGTGTGCGTGCAGAAAAGCGTGCATGTGGACTCTCCTTCGACCCACCCCCTTCAAACGCACCCGCACACAGGTTGACCGTCATGCTTACCTGGGCGGATTGATCACCACGTACTGCACCGTGGTGCCGCTGTACCGCGGCTCGTACCAGGTACTGCCACACTGCTGGTACGCCATGCCATTGATGACGGTGGTGACGCAGCTGGGCGGCACCGAGTTCACGATCGATCCGATCACCGCCGAGGTCACCGCCACGCCCGCGGTGACCGCCGCCGCCGTGGCGAACGGATGGTCGTCATAACGGTTCCAGTGATCGTCGTGGTAATCCACATCGACGTGGACATCCCGATTGACGTTCCGGTTGACGTTCCTGTTCACGTTCCGGTTGGTGTTGTGGTCGATGTTCCGGTTTACGTCGCGATGCGCGCCGCCGCCCTGCGGCCGTTGCACCTGCCGGTTCACGTTCGCGTGCGCGCTGGCGCGTGCGGCGCCACCACCACCGCCGCGATGACCATGCTGTGCGTTGGCCGGCGTGATACCCACGGCCAGCAGCACCATGAGGGCGCCAGCGCCGGCCAGCCACGTGGTACGGGTCTTGAGCAGGGTGCGCATGTCAGTTCTCCTGGCCGGCATCGGGGACCACCACGGCAACTTCCACCGGCACCAGCTTGATCCTTGCGGCATCGGCAGGCGGGGTGAACTGGAACGCGGTGGCCGGCACCGGCGTGCGGGTATCCCAGGTCAAGCGGGCGCGGTACTGCGGCTGGGCCGGGTCGTCCAGGGAATTGATGATCAGCTTCTTCGGCAGCGAGGTCGCCTTGGAAATCCACACCTGCCAGTCCACCGCATCCTGCTTGAACGCGTACTGCTCGACCGGCTCACCATCCACCGTGCCGCCGCCGATGTGCAGCGCATTGCGGATCGCGGTCTTGGGCGCCTTGTCGGTGCCCCACAGGAACATGTCGGCCAACGGCATCTCGATGCCATAGCGGGTCGCGGCCTGGTCGACCAGTTCCCCCAGCGACGACCCTACTCCGTCCACCTGCGCGTAGTACTTCAGGCGCGGCGAATACACCGTCAACGCATTGCCGTCGTAGATCAGCTGGCGCAGCTGGCGGTCGCTGCGCAGTTCCAGGAACAACTGGTTGGGCGTCTTGACCTTGTAGGTCACCACCCCATCCAGCTCGATCTTCTGGCCGTCCTCCAATACCACTTCGGTGCTGGCATCGGAGGTCAGCGAGAACTGTTTGAGTCCGCGCAGCGCCGCGCCCATGCGATCCAGCGCGGCCAGCGCTTCGGGGTCGCGCTCGTCGGCGTCGGTGCTGGCCGGAGGCGTCCGCGCGGGGGCGGCCGCCAGTGGCAGCGCGCCGCCTGCCAGGCCCGCGACCAGCAGGCAGGCAGTACGGGCTATACGGGTCGCAGGGGTGGCCATTGGATATCTCCGGAAACGGAAGGGAAGACGCGCGACTCAGAACCCGGCACTGATCGACACGCTCCAGGGATCGCCCTCGAAGCGGTTGCGCACGCTGAACTCGCTCAGGTAGCGGAACGAAACATCCACATGCTCGCCGCCGGACCACTTCTTGCCGTAGGTAAGCACCGGCCCCACGCCGAACGAACGGCCCTTGAAGCCGTCGAGCCGGTCGGCCAGGTCGCTTTCATCGTCCTGCACCTGCTGCAGCCAGCCGGCGGCCGCGCCGAATCCCCAGCCACTGGGGGTGCGCTTGACCAGCAGCGCATCGGTGCGCAGTACCAAGCCGTTCTTGTAGTCGGTGTCATCGTTGCGGCTGTACCAGTCCATGCCGCCGAGCACGCTGAATTCCAGCGTGCCCTTCTGGAACAGATGGGTGTAGCCGGCCGCGGGCGACACGGTCCAGACGTTCAGGCCGGGGTTGGCCAGCTTGCCCGGGGTGTACTTGGCGGTGGGCGCATAGACATACAGGCCGAACGACAGGTGCTGCACTTCGTTGATGTGGAAACCGGCGATGACCGGCGCGAAATACACATCGAACAGATTCGAGGCGCTGTCCTGCACGCGCACCTGGTTGCCCAGCGGGCCCTGCAGGTTGGCGGTGACATCGGCGTCGATGTAAGGCACGGTCAGCATGCTGGCGAAGTTCCAGCGGCCGGTCTTTGTCGGCCAGACATACACGCCGGTGGCGGCCCACAGGCTGACATCCGCCTCCAGCCCCAGCGAGACCTGCCCCGCGATCGGCGCCGGTCGGCTGGCGCCGATCTTGCCGTCGTACTGCACGTAGCTCAGCGACCATTGCATGCCGGGCTCCGGCGGAATCACGCCGACGTAGGAGGTGATCTGCATCCCGGTGATCGAACGTCCCAGCCCGCCTTCGACCGCGTGCGCCGGCAGCGCGGCGATCAGGGCGAGCGTACCGAGCAGCACGGCCGTGGCAAGGCAGCTGCGGCGATAGAGGGATGCGGAAGGGGCTGGCATGGCAATCACCTCGTGGGTCAGCGTTCCACGCAGCGGAAGCCGACGTGGCAGGTGGAGGTATCGATCGGCTGGGCCATCCGCGCGGCCGGACGGTAGCGGCGGCAGTAGTTGGGCGCGCACAGGTGCGAACCGCCTTTCATCACCCGTCGCGGGATCGCGCTGCCATCGTTCGGATCGTGGCTGCGCTGGCGCTCGCCGCCGCGCGGGTTGTCGATCGCGCAGCAGGCTTTGCTCTGCAAGCGGTCATGCTGCTGGTACCAGTCGCTGGTCCACTCCCAGACATTGCCGATCATGTCGTACAGCCCGTAGCCGTTGGGCGGGTAGCCGCCCACCGGCGAGGTCCAGCGGTGCCCGTCCTCTTCCAGGTTCAGCCAGGGGAACTCGCCCTGCCAGGTATTGGCCTGGTGCCGGCCGCGCACGGTGAGGCTGTCGCCCCACGCGAACTCGGTGGGTTCCTGGCCGCCACGCGCGGCGTACTCCCATTCCGCCTCCGTGGGCAGGTCCTTCCCGATCCAGGTCGCGTACGCCTGCGCGTCGGCGAAGGTCACATGGACCACCGGGTGGTCGTCCAGGCCGTCCAGTTGCGTGAACGGTCCGCGCGGATGGCGCCAATTGGCACCTGACACGTAATGCCACCAGTTGTGGGTGTTGGACATGTCCACCGGGTGCGAGGGCTGTACGAACACCACCGACGAGGGGACCAGCAGCGCCGGATCCGCACCCGGGTAATCGCGGGGATCGGCCGGCCGCTCGGCTGCGGTCACATAGCCGGTGGCGCTGACGAAACGCGAGAACTCGCGGTTGGTGACCGGATAGCGGTCGATCCGGAACGGCCCCACCCGTACCTTGTGCGCCGGGCGTTCCTCCGGATAGTGGTCGTTGGACCCCATCAGGAAGACCCCGCCTTCGATCTCGATCATGGTATCGGCCACGACACTCATCCCCGGCCACCCATCAGGCAGCCGGGCAGCGCGTGGCATCGATGTCGCTGCGGAAGCGACCGGCTTCGGGATGCTGTGGCTGCCATCGTGTTCTCCATTCCAGCGTTACAGGGAAGTCGGATCCGTCGGGCCATGGGGCTTTACCCGAACGGCGCTACGTTGAACGTCATGCCGACGATGGCCAGCAGGCCCAGCAACCACAGCAGGCCGGCGGTGATCAGGGTCAGCGAGATCGGGTAGTGGCTTTCGCCATGGACCAGCCCCTCGCCGATCATCAGGCTGCGCTCCTTGCGCAATCCCTGCATGTAGCGCACGTGGTAGACGATGCCGAGCGTGAGCATCACGATGCCCAACGCGACCAGCGCGACCCCGAAGTTGCGCGGGGCATGCGGGCGCAGGGTCACGCCGGGTACCTCCAGCATGTGGCCGAAGAACTGGTAGATGGTGAAGCCGAACCCGATCAGCGACAGCGCGGTGCGCATGATCGACATCAGGGTGCGGTCGGCACTCATGCGCGTGCGCTGGAACGACATCCCGGTCCGCCGCGAGGACAGTTCCAGCGACGCCTGGTCGGTGCCGCCCAGGGTCTGGCGCGCATGCTCGATGGTAATGGCGCGATCGGACAGTGCCTTCGCCGGATCTTTCTCGGTCATGGCCGGGAATCCTTGCCGTGGTGGGGGTGGCGCCGCAGCCATTGCCCGGCGAGCCGGGTGAAGGGGCCACGCAGGATGAGGTAGGGAATGAAGCCCAGCACCACCGCAAGCACGAACGCCTCCAGCGGATAGCGGAAGCCGCCATACACGCGCACCTGGTAGATCACATCCATCGCCACGCCCAGCAGCAGGATGCGCATCGTGGCGGTAACGCCTTCGCGCCAGGTGGCCAGGCGCTCGCCGCCGGTGCTGTGCGCGATGAGCCAGGCATAGGGCGGCTTGCCGGCCCGCGCGGCGCGGATGCCGTCGATCAGCGCGGTGATCAGCGCCATGGTCGGCTGCAGGAAGAACCGGAACGTCATCGGTCCGTCCGCACGACCGATCATGTCTGTCCAGAAGCGCGTCAGGAAATCGATGGCCAGGAGCATTGCCGGGTTCCATTCCAGAGGATTCCAGCTTGGCGGTGGCAACGTAAACGCACATCGGGATAGGTACTGCACCGGCTTCAGTATTTTTACTGCGCCGGCGACGGCTTGCCTCGAGGGTATGCTCATCGCGCATGAGCCAGGACAGCTACTCACTGATGCGCGGTGGACTGGTGCACCGCCTGCTGCACGCCAGCGGCGCGCTGCATGGCAGCCGGCGCCTGTCATGGTGGCTCGCCGCCCTGCTGGTGGCCGTGACGCTGCTTCCCCTGGTCGTGCTGGCCAACACGCAGGGCATGCTGCTGCCGCGGCCACACGCCATGGCCCTGCTGGGCGATTACGCCACCCTCGCCCGCCTGTTGCTGGCCCTGCCGCTGCTGGTGCTGGCTGCGCCGCGCGCCGATGCGCTGCTGCACGGCGCCCTGCGCCAACTCAGCCAGGCCAGCCTGGTCCACCCACGTCGGCAACCCCGGCTTCAGGCGGTGCTGGCCAGGATCCGACGTTGGCGTGACAGTCGATGGCCGGAGCTGGCCTGCATCGCGCTGGCCTTCCTGCCGCTGTTCCTGCAGGGCGGCGTGGTCAGCCTGCTCAGTGGCGTTCCGGACTGGCGAACCGAAGGCGGCGCGACCACTCCAGCCGGGCACTGGTATGCGTGGGTAGGCATGCCGCTGTTCCGGCTGGTCCTGCTGCTGTGGCTGTGGCGGTTCCTGTTGTGGGCCGTGCTGCTGGCCCGGCTGCCATCGGTGGGCCTGACCCTGCACGCCGAGCACCCCGACCGCACCGGCGGCCTGGCATTCCTGGGCGTGGCCCAGGAGCGCTTCAGCATGCTGGGGGCGGCAGGCGCACTGGTCCTCTCCGGCGCCTGCCTCAACCACATGACCTACCTCGACGCCTCGCTGTACTCGTTGCGCCACCTGCTGGCGGGGTATGTCATTGGCGCGACCGTACTGCTTCTCGCACCACTGCTACTGCTCACCCCGACCCTGATCCGCGCGCGTCGCCATGCGCTGTACCGTTTCAGCGCCCTGGGCAATCGCGCGGCTGCCGCGTTCGAGCAGCGCTGGAAAGCGGCCAGCGAGGACACCGCCGGCACCGAATCGCTGCTCGACCACAACGATGCCTCGGCCTTCGCCGATTTCAGCGCGGTCTACCAGGGGACTGCGTCGATGTCGGTGGTACCGTTCACGCGCTGGACCCTGCTGGGCATGGCCCTGCCCGCCGTGGTGCCGCTGCTGCCCCTGGCGCTGGTGGCGATGTCGGTGGACGACCTGGTCGCCAAACTGGCGGGCATGCTGATCTGAGCGACCGCCCTGGCTACAGGGAGCGCGAGATGAAGCGTTCGCCGCGCAATGCGGCCTGCACGGCCAACGCCAGGTCATCGCCCGCGTCGGACTTCAGCACGTAGCTGCAGGGTCCCAGTGCCATCGCCTGGTCCACCATCTGCGGCTCGGAGTGCACGGTGATGAACACCACGCCCAGCACCGGCCGTTGCACGCGCAGGCGGCGCGCCGCTTCCAGCCCGTTGAGCTCCGGCATCGCGATATCGGTGACCACCACGTCGGGCAGCATGCTTTGTGCCGCCTTGACCAGCGACGCGCCGTCCTGGACCAGGCCGATCACCTCGAACTGCTCGGCCAGCAGCCCACGCAGCTGGCGCCCCATGGCGGAGCCGTCTTCGGCCAACAGCACACGGACAGCGTTCATGGGTTCCGCCAAGGCATCGCGTGCCCTGATGGTGTGCCGCTGCGGTGACGGTAACAAGGGAAAAACAACCGGGCGGGGGCAAGTAAATCTACTTGCCCACCGCCGCCGGGGGCGATCTCAGTGGCGGATAAGCCCTTCGTGCTCGGCCTTGCGCACCAGCTCCAGCGTGCCGTGCACGCCCAGCTCCTGCATGATCGCGTACTTGTGCGACTCGATCGTGCGCACCGAAACGCCCAGCTCATAGGCGATCTGCTTCGAGCGCAGCCCGCGCGCCACGTACTCCAGGATCCGCAGCTGCTTGTCGGTCAGCACATACTGCTGCCGGCCTGCATTGGTGATGGCGTCCATCGCCAGGGTCGGGGTGACATAGGTGTGCCCACCCATCACGCCGGCCAGCGCACGCACCAGTTCCTCACCCGCCGCGCTCTTGAGCACATAACCGCGGGCGCCGGCGCGGATCGCCTCGGCCGCCATGCTCGACTCATCATGCATGGTGAGGAATACCACTGGCATCTCGTAGCCCTCCTCGCGCATCCGACGCAGCGCCTGGATACCTGTCAGGCCGGGCATGCTGATATCGGCCACCACCACGTCAGGAGGATCGCGGCGCACGGCCGCGACCAGCTTCTCACCGGAAGACACCAACTCGATCGAATCGAACCGGTCTTCCAGCAGATGCTCGATGCCCTGGGCTACCACCCGGTGGTCATCGGCAAGCACTACCCGGCGATATCGGCACTCCGCCGTCGAATACGAAACCTGCATGTTGTCGTCTCCCGTGGCATCAATCGTCCCCTGATTGAAGTGCTCTGCAGGCCGGCAATTGCACCGACCCCGCACAACAGCCCGACCTTGATGCTGCGGACGTGATGGCCGCGTGACGTTACACCACACTGTGACGGGCGTTTAAAACAGTTCAGCCTCGGAGGGTGTCACGCGGGCTTTCGCCGAACACATCGCGGTACATCACCGAGAACCGCCCCAGGTGCGCGAACCCGAACCGGGTGGCCACTTCGGTCACCCCCACCGCGCCCCGGGCATGGCGCAGGGCGCTGCGGGCCAGGTTCAACCGTGCCAACTGGTGCCAGTGGCACGGGCCGTGCCCGTAGGCATCCCGGAACAGCCGCTCCAGCTGGCGTTCGCCCACGCCCAGGTGCCGCGACAGCGC
Source organism: Stenotrophomonas sp. FBCC-B152 (assembly GCF_059134105.1). Classification (NCBI taxonomy): domain Bacteria; kingdom Pseudomonadati; phylum Pseudomonadota; class Gammaproteobacteria; order Lysobacterales; family Lysobacteraceae; genus Stenotrophomonas; species Stenotrophomonas sp. FBCC-B152. The sequence continues at coordinate 2,101,569 of NZ_CP101442.1, forward strand.
CCGGCTGTCATAAGGGTTTTCCAGCTGTGACTTGAGGTAGGCCTCGGCCTGGCGCACGATGGCGTCGCGACGGCGCTCATTGCAGCTGCCCAGTCCCCTGCGCTCCGGCCCACCATCGGACGCCGCCACGGCATCGATGAACACCCCGAGCAGGGTTGCCGCCTGCAGGTCCAGTTCCTCGGGCGGAATGATCCCCTGCCAGTCGGCCGCGTCCTGCAGCACCTTGAACACCCCCTCGCGCAGGTTGCGCGCATCCCGTGGCGCAGCCGCCCGGCTGTACCAGCCCCCGCGCGGCAGTCGCAGCTCGCGCCCGACCCGCTGCACTGCTTCGCGCTGCAGCACGGTGCGCGGAATCAGCATCACCGCCCATTGCCAGCCGCCAGGACTGGGCCGTACGTTCAACTCGCTGTCCTCGGCAAACACCATCACCTGGCCCGCCGCGATCCAGCGCCCGTTCGCCCACATCGGTTGCGCGCAGGTGACGGCCAGGGCCAGCGCGATCATGCCCTGGCTGAAACTTCCGCTGGCGAAGATCGGCAACGTATAGGCACCGCTGTCCAGGCTGAACTCGGGAAAGACCAGGCGTTGCACGCAGGCGCGGAAGTGGCCGGCGGCAAGCAGGCGCTGCTCGAAGCGGGTATCGCGCACGACCCCAAGCAGGGCATCGGCATCAAAGCCGTCAACCACGAAACGGCTGTAGGGGGACATCGGTTCGTCCATCGCCAGCTCCCGGATTCGGTCGGAATGTGGATAGCGCGCGTCGAGTCAACCTGTTCTCATCGGCGCGATTGTGGGGCCGATGCGGCATGGCGACAAGCCTTGCCGCAAGAGCCTCCCGCCATGACCGGTCGCAGTCCCGTTGCCTACCCGAAAGTCGTACCACGTTATGGCGCATGGATTGCCAGTGTGGCGATCCGCGCATCTCCCCGAGGTGCAGAGTGCAGGCCAGCAGCCAGGTGAACCAGGTCGGCGCAGCGCCGACCGACACTGCCAGCAGTCGCGTGCCCTTGCGACGCAGTGAGCGCTTCACATCCTCTCCACTGGACGTGCGCATCCTCATAACAAATGTGCTGCCACTGCTGATTGGCTGCGTGGTCGGCCAATGGCTGCCCACGCTGGCCCAGGCGCCGCAGCTGCATGTGCTGTGGATCCCCGGCCCCCTGCTGTTGGGGTGGCTGCTGTTCACGCCACGCAGCCAATGGCGCGGGTGCGTCCTGGCCGCCTGCGCCGGCACGGTGCTCTCGCTCCTGCTGGTGCCGCTGTCGGCGTTGCCGCGCCTGCTGGCCAGCCTGGGTGAGTTCGCGATGGTGGCGATGGTGGCATGGCTGCTGTTGCGCTGGCGCGCCGAACGCGCTGCCCTGGAGGACTACCGCGACCTGACCCTGTTCCTGCTGCTGGCCTGCGTGCTGCTGCCGCTATGCGGCGCGTGGTGGTACGCACTGGCGCTGGGGGGGCGCGGGGCTGCACTGGCACCGGACGTCATGCGCGAATTCGCCCTTACCAGCAGTGTCAGCTACCTGCTGCTGGTACCTGCCCTGGTCAACGTGGCCCGCATCCTGGATGCGCCCGAGCGCCGCCACGGCTGGCACTGGCAGAACGCGGGCCTGGCCCTGGTGCTGATGGCCATGCTGGTGGTGCTGTGGACGGTGGACTGGCGCGACGGCGTGGTCACCCCGCTGCTCACCCTGGCGCCGATCCCGCTGCTGGTCTGGGCGTTGATCGTGTTCGGCATCGCCGGCGCCTCGCTGACCATGGTCGTGGTCGCCGTACTGGGCATGCAGCTGGGCCTGGAAGCGATGGGGCCGTTCGGCTTCTGGACACCCGAACGCAACCTGCTCACCGGCCAGGCCTGGACCCTGTGCACCGGCTTTGCCCTGCTGTTCCTGGGCGCGCTGTCCGAGCAGAAGCTGTCCAACCGGATCAAACTGCAGCGCGCTTACGCACGCCTTGGCGAAGTGACCGGGCGCATGCTGGTGGTGCAGGAAGAGGAACGCACCCGCATCGCGCGCGACCTGCACGACGACGTCAACCAGTCACTGGCCGCGATCTCGATCCGGCTCAGCACGCTGCGCAACCACATCCCGCCGGCCGAGCGCCCCAGCGTGGTGGAGCTGCAGGACCAGCTGCTGTCGGTCTCCAACGACATCCGGGCCATCTCGCACGAACTGCACCCCAGCATCCTGCGTTTCACCGGGCTGGCCAGCGCGCTCGATGCGTTCTGCATCAAGCGCAATGCGCGGGGGCGGCTGCGCCTTCGCTGCAGCATCGAGGACGCGCCGCGCCTGAACGACGAACAGGAGCTGAGCCTGTTCCGGATCGTGCAGGAGGCGGTCAACAACGTGGACAAGCACGCGCGCGCCAGCGTGGCCGATGTACTGGTGTGCGTGCGCGGGCAGAACGTGGTGCTGCGGGTGGATGACGATGGCGTGGGCATCCTGGCCAGCCACCTGCGGCGCACGCCCGGGCTGGGCCTGATCAGCATGGAAGAGCGCGCGCGGCTGCTGGCCGGCACCCTGCACGTGGGCACCAGCCCGCTCGGCGGTGCGCGGATCGAGGTGCGCTTTCCCCTGCGCGACGCCGCCCCACGTGGCGCGGCCGGCCAGTAGAACTACTACGTCTGGAGATTTCCATGCCCGCTTTTCGCAAGGCATCCTGGCTTGCCGTCGCGCTGTTGGTCGGGTGCGCCACCGGGCCGCTGACCGGCCCTTCACCGGCCGTGCTTCCCTCTGCGTTGCCGCCGCAGCCGGCACCGGTCCCGGAGCTGCGCCCGGGCGTCCCGGCCGGCTACCTCGGCCGTGCCCTGCCCGACAGCCTGACGCTGCTGCCGCCGCCACCGGCCAAGGGCTCGCCGGGGTTTGCCCGTGACCAGGCGATCAGCCGGGCGTCTCAGAAGTTGAAATCCGGTCCGCGCTACGCACTGGCCAGTCGCGACGCGGACCTGCGTTTCCCGCAGGTGGCCAGCACGTTCTCCTGCGCGCTGGGGGTGCCGATCAGCCAGCAGGACACACCGCGCCTCTACTTGCTGCTGCAACGCAGCCTGGTCGATGCCGGGCTGGCCACGTATGCGGCCAAGGACCATTACAAGCGCACACGGCCGTTCGTGTTCTACAAGGAGAAAACCTGTTTCCCCGCGGATGAAGCGTCGCTGCGCAGCGACGGCTCCTATCCCTCCGGACATACGGCGATCGGCTGGGCCTGGGCGCTGCTGCTGAGCGAACTTAGCCCGGCCCAGGCCGATGCCGTGCTCGCACGCGGCCGTGCGTTCGGCGAAAACCGGCTGATCTGCAACGCGCACTGGCAGAGCGACGTGCTGCAGGGGCGTGCGGTCGGCGCGGGCGCCGTCGCGGTGCTGCATGCCAATGAGACCTTCAACGCGGACATGCGGGCCGCTCGCGCCGAGATCGACAGCCTGCGCGGCAGCGGCGTGCTGGCGCAGGACTGCGAGACCGAGGCCACCGCCCTGAAGGTGAAGATCCCCGGCGTGGAGTGATCCCTCCACACCGGCAACAAACCGTCCCGTTGTTGGCAGGCTGCACGTGGCAGTCCGCCATGGCATGCTCGGCGCCCTACCTTCCCGCTGCAGGGCACGCGCCATGGCACAGGTCCAGATTGTTTCCGACGGCCCCAACTACCGGCACCAGATCCAGGCCGGCGCGCACGGCGTGGTGGCCGATGAGCCGGCCACGCTGGGCGGCCAGGGCGCAGGCATGGCGCCGTTCGAGCTGTACCTGGCGGCATTGTCGGCCTGCACGGCCATCACCCTGCGCATGTATGCGGAGAAGAAGGGCTGGGACCTCGGCGAATTCCGCGCCGAGCTTTCCTCCTCCCGCGACCCCGACAACCGGCTGCGGGTCCACCGGGTCCTGCATGCCACGGGTGCGCTCGATGACGTGCAGTGGCAGCGCCTGCTCGACGTTGTCGAACGGACCCCGGTAACCCTGGTGATGCGCGAGGGGGCGGTGATTACCAGCGAGCGCGGTGCCGGCTGAGCAGCATCGCCATCGAGGAATGGCCTGGCTCGCTGCCCCCTGAGCGATGACGGGGGAGACATCCCGCGGTTGACAGCGAGCCAGGACAAAACGTGCCGATCGCGTGATTCCCTGCATCCAGGTCGGCATGCCCGCGTTGGCCTTCGTGGTCATTAGAGCCCGGCAATGGACACGCAGACGCCTCGATCCGGCAGCACGAGCGTGCGTTCCGGCAAGACGTGGGAGGAATGCGGCACGGGGATGTGCAATTCCGGCACGTTGCCGGAAACGTGCACTCAGGCCGGAATGACCGCCGCGGCGGGCGCACGCATCAGCGTGTCGCGGGGAAGTTCACCGAACACGCGCCGGTAGTTGTCGGCGAACCGCGACAGATCCCACAGGCCGCAGCTGAGCGCCACCGCCTTGACCGACTTGCGGGTCGCGTCGGCCATCGAAAGACCCCGGCATGCGGCGCACAGCCGCAGCATCGACAGGTACCGGTTCGGCGAGGTCCCGAACAGGTCCTCGAAGGCGTAGCGCAGCGCACGCTCGCTCACGCCGGCGGCAGCGCAGATCTCGTGCATGTAAAGGTTGCGCCGCAGGTTCTGCCGCATGAAACCCTCTGCGCGCTGTGCGATGAGGTAATGCGCCCGCCGCGCACGGGAGTTGGCCGGCCGGCTCTGTCCCTTCGCAGCGAGCAAGGCCTGCACGTGGTCGTGCAGCAGCATGTCCACTGCGTCCGCTGGCAGGACAGCGTCCCGGCCACCCAGCCAAGCGGGGAGCTGCGCGTAGCGCTGGGCAAGGCGGGATCCACTGCCGCCCGCGTCGGTCTGGAACAGCGACAGCGCCTGCCCGAAAGGCAGGTTCGAACACAGGCTGAGCTCGGTGAGTTTGCGCTGCATGCGCTGCATGGGCGCAAGCAGGAAACTGAAACGGGTGCCGGCACTGAGCGCGAACTCACTGGCGCCCTCCGGAAACACCGTCAGTGCCGTCCCCGTGGCCAGGCTCACGCCATGGCACCAGCTTCGCGCTTCGTCGGTCTCGTGGATGAGGCCGAGCAGGCACCATTCCGGCGGCAACACGAAACGGCCGCGAAACTGGAAACCGCAGGTGATGGTGCAGAACAGCGATTCATCGTGCACCTGCGACTGGATCGATGCCCGGGGCCCGTTGTCATCCAGCAGCACCAGTTCCAGGTCGCAGACCCGGAGCACGCTGCCCAGCGACGCCAGGTCATGCTGGCGCAACGCGGTATCGTCAACTTCCTGAACTTCACCATCGGCCATGACAGTGGTTTCCCTTTTCGGCGTGGACTCCACGGCGCTCGCCATCCGCCATGCAGGACTCCGCCTGGATTGCCGGGCATTCCCCCCTTTGGAATGCGTCGCTGGATCTGCCCTAGAGAATATGCCTGGGTTTTCGCGAGTTTCTGCGTGAAGGTGTTTACACGGCGTCAAGATCATTCGTTCACAGCGCTTGCATCGCCATATCACACGCACGCCCAGAAAGTCCTGCCGATTTTGTGCATACCCCGGCTCCGGCGATGGCTGAATATCATGCGACGCATGCAAGGACGCTTCCCATGTCCGCCACCCTGCAACTGCTGCACCCGAAGCCGCCGCCGATGACCCTGGTCCTGTACTCCCCCGCCAGCCACCTGGCCGCCCTGCTCGAAGCCCGGCTGCCGGTCGGCATGCGCGTGCACTGGCAGGACAGCGCCGCGCCCCCTGGCGCCCTGGACGTCCATCGGCGCGGTGGCCCGTGCGTGGTACTGCTGGATTATCTCCGTGGGGCCGCACAGGCATCGAGCGAGTTGGCCAGGCGGCTCCAGCGCAGCCATCCCGACCTGCCGCTGGTCGCGGTCGGCTCGACCTCTTCCAAGGAAGAGGAAGGCATTGTCGCGGCCGTGCGGGCCGGCCTGCGCGACATCCTCGACCTGGAAGCGAGCACCGCCGAGATCGACGCCGTGCTGCGCCGCGCCGCCGCCCTGCCTGCCGATGTTCCCGGCATGCCTGCGCCGGGCGCCGCCAAGGCCCGGCTGATCCTGCTGCTGGGCGTCCGCGCCGGGGTCGGCGCCAGTACGCTGGCCACCCATCTCGGGGTGATGGCGCAGCAGCTCGCCCCGCCCCGCGCGGGAGAGGGCGACGCCACCGATACGCTGCTGGTCGACCTCGGCCAACCGGCCGGCGATGCCGCGCTGTACCTCAACGTGGACAGTCAGTTCCATTACGAGGATGCGCTGCGCCACGCCAATCGCATCGATGCCAGCCTGGTCCGCACCGTGATGACCCGGCACGACGGCGGACTCCACCTGCTGGGACAGCCCGCAGGCGGAGATGGCGGCACCCTTGCCGATCCCGCGGTACTGATGCAGCGCCTGCGCGGCGTGTTCGGCACGGTGCTGTGCGACCTGGGCGGCGTGCCGGTCCGCCAGATTCCCCGCTCCCTGCTCAACGGTGCCGACGAGATCTGGCTGGTCGCCGACCCGGCCATCGGCACCCTGGTCTCACTGGACCACGTGCTGAAACACCTGGACGCCACCGGCACCCGCGACGCGCGCCTGCAGCTGGTCGTCAACCGCCACCACCAGGGCGGCGGGCTGGGCCCGGCCGAGATCGCTGCCCGGTTCGGCCTGCCGTTGCTGGCTACGCTGCCCAGCTGCGAACGCCTGCGCACCAGCGCCAACCATGGTCACCTGCTGTTGCACGATGCCCCGCGCGCGCGCTACCTGCGTGCCCTGGCGCCCTTGCTGGCGCGCCTGTGCCCTGCGGCGCCGCCTGCCCGGCCGCGCACCCGGCTGGAAACCCTCATGCGCTTCCTGGACAGCCGTCAATGGAAAAGAAAGTAGCCCCCTACGGTCGGGCCGCTGCGCTGCCGGATTCGCTGCCCGCGGATCCGGCAGCGGAACCGCGGGTGCTCTTTGCACAATCCGACGAGTTTCTCCGGGTGCTGGCCGCCGCGCACGAGCACCTGCTCAACAGCATCGAAGATGGCCAGGTCGACATCGACGCCTGGTCACCCGTCACGGTAGCGCGCTACGTGACCACCCAGACCGAGCGGTTCGTCCAGGAATGGCGGATCCCGGTCAACGCCGCCGAGATGGAGCTCGTTGCGGCCGCGCTGGTCAAGGAACTGACCGGCTTCGGCCCCTTGGATGACCTGCTGCGCGACCCTGCCATCGACGCGATCCTCATCAACGGCTACCGGGATATCCATGTCTCCCAGGGCGGGCAGCTGCTGCCCATCAGCCAACGCTTCAGCGATGATGACCACCTGCTGCGGATCCTGCGCCGGATCCTGGCCCCGCTGGGCAGGCGCCTTGACGAAGAAAGCCCGATCGCGGATGTGCGCCTGCCTGCAGGCGGCCATCTCAACGCGATCATCCCGCCGCTGGCCCTGGATGGTCCGGTGGTCTCCATCCGCAAATTCCGCCGGACCCCCTTCACCTGCGACGAACTGCTGCGCATGGGCAGCTTCGATCCCGCCGTGCACGCGCTGTTGAACGCCATGGTGCTGGGCCGCTGCAACATCCTCATCTGCGGCACCGCCGACTCGGGCAAGACCTCACTGCTCAACGCCCTGGCCGGCTACATCCCGGCCAACGAGCGCATTGCCACCGTCGAGGAGGTCGCCGAACTGACCCTCAAGCACCCGCATGTGGTGCGCCTGGAATGCCGCGCGGCGGGTACCGACGGCCAGAACGCGGTCAGCATCCGCGAGTTGATGCGCAGCAGCCTGGGCATGCGACCCGACCGGATCCTGGTCGGTGAACTGCGCGGTGCCGAAGTGCTCGACATGCTGCAGGCGATGGGCACCGGCCATGATGGGTCCATGGCGACCGTGCGTGCCAGCTCGGCACGCGACTGCCTGCAGCGGTTGGAGATACTGGCCGGCCTGGCCGGTTTCCAGGGCAGCGAAGACAACGTTCGTCGGCAGATCGCCAGCGCGGTGGATTTCGTCGTGCGCGTGCAACGGCTGGGCAGCGGCCGCCGTGTAGTTGCGTCCATCAGCGAGATCACCGGCATCTGCGACAACGTCATCGGCACCCGCGAACTGTTCCACCACGAGCTGCAGATCGACGCCAGCGGCCAGGAGCAGGACCGCTGGGTCGGGATCGATTTCCAGCCGCGCTCGAGCAAGCTGGAAGCGTTCCGGCGGCAGCTGCGCCGTGCGCCGGGCAGCGGTGCCTGAGGGGCGCACATACAACAACGGCGGCCCTGCGGCCGCCGTCGTGGCACTGCGCTACCGCGTCATCAGGCCGCAGCAGCAACCTGCGCGCTCTGGCGCTGCACCAGCGCATTGAAGCGGGCCAGCGAGCTCAGGTGGTGGTGGATCGAGGCCAGCCAGCCGTTGCGGTGCCAGGCGACGATGATGTCGTCGGGCAGCTTGGCGAACTTCTCCACGTCAACGACATGGAAGCCGTTCACCGACATCTTCTCGCCGCTGGGCAGGGTCACGTCGATGCTGCGCTCGACCAGCAGGTCGTGTTCCTTCAGCGCGGCGCTGAACAGGCGGGTCTGCTCGTACTCGCGGGTGAAATCAGCGCAGAACTTCATGGCGTTGTCGACCACTTCGGTCGCCTTGCCGTCAACGAACAGCGGCTCGCCCTCGTCGCTGGTGCCCTGGTTGACCTGTTCCGAATCGGCGTCCAGCGCGAGCAGGAAGTTACCGTCTTCATCGGACTGCATGAACACGAACGGGTAGCGGCGCAGGTAGGCCGGCGCGTAGGTGTCGTCAGCCCACTTGCCGTCGGCCACGAACAGGTTGCGGCGGGCCAGGCCCACGGCGACGATCGGCGAGGCATCCTGGCCGGTGAACAGGATGGGGAAATGCTGGGCGGCCATGCCGAATTCGCCGATCACGGCCGGAATGGCGTTGGTCTCGGCGGCAAACGCCAGCGAACCCGGACGCAGGCGCCAGTTGGCGTGCTTGTCCGATTGCAGCGGCAGCGGCTGGCGGTAGAACAGCGGACCGGAAGCCTGGGCCGGAGCGGCCGGCGGAGTAGTCGTTTCAGCAGTCATGAAATTGGTCAGGTACGACGCGCCATACAGCCCGGGCACGAAAGCGGGCACCGCATTGATCCACCACTATAGCGTGGCTGTTTTACAGCCGGCTACCGCCCGGTGAATTCGCTGCACTGCGGCAAAGCGCGCCGGGACTCAGCGCACGCCGTCCAGCGCGGCGTCCGCGCCGGTCACCACGGCGCAGGCATGATCCTGCAGTTCCTCGCCACTGGCCTGGTGGTCCGCCGCGGCATCGGCCTGGGTGGCAAGCAGCAGGAAGCCCGGATCACGGTCGTCCCGCCCCGTGCCGGCCACCACCAGCGACCAGCGGCCCATGTCATCGCCTGCGGCCGGGCCCTGCGCGAGCAGCTGCACCGGGTTGACCTGCAGCGCCTCGCCCGCCACGCGACGGGCCTGGTAGACGTGGCCGCGCAGGGGCTGCGGCAACGGCTGCCACTGGCTGCCGATGGCCGCATCCATGCCCTGCAGCTGCGCCAGCACGTCCGCGCGCAGGCAATCCACGTGGATGTGCAGCTGGTGCTGCGAACGCCCGTGCGCCGAGTTCAACGCCAGACTGGCCACGTCACGCGGCAGCGGCTGGCCCAGCGCGGTTTCGGTATGCCGTCGCGCGGCCCAGGCGGCGGCGAAATAGTTGGGCGCCCCGGCCGCCAGCAGGCCCGGGCTTTCGATCCCGGTAACACGATCCAGCGGCATCAGCAGGAACTGGAAGCGACCGTGGGCGTCCTTGACCAGCACATCGCGCCGGGCCGGCGCTTCGTCCACGGCCAGGCAGTCGCCACGCGGGGCACCGGGGCCGGTGCAGTCGCGCTGGATCAGGCCCCACAGGGCATCGGGATTCACCGGCGGGCGCGGCGGTGGCGCGGTGATGCAGGCGGCCAGGCACAGCGGCAGGGCCAGCAACGAGGTACGAAGGGACACGGGACAACGGAGGTACCGCACCGGCAGGACGGCTTCGCGACCATTCTACCGGCGTGCGGGCCCTCCCACCGAAACAAGCCGGTCGCGACGCGGTGCGTGGTCATACCGACAAGGGATGGGTAATGATCACGACAGCTACGCGACGAACCCCCATGCACGATCCCGCCTGCCTGCCCCGACGTTTCCGCCTGCCCAGCCCTGCCCTGATCGGTGCCGCCTGCCTGGCCCTGGCCGCCTGCACCGACGAGGTGCCAACGTCCGTGCCGCCGGAACTGACCCTGCTTCCCGAACCAGTGGCCACGGCGGCGCCGCTACCCGGGCGCGACAACGTGCTTCGACGCGTGCATTTCCGCGACCGCCACGGCGAAGGCCTGCTGGTGCTGGAGCGCAGGGACGAAACGCGTGAGGATGCCGACAGCGGCGAAGTGCTGGACGTGGTGGTGCTGACGGCGCAGCTGCATGTGCGGTCAGACCCGCGCGGGGCCTGGAGCAAGCAATGGCAGCGTCAGATCCGCCAGCCCTGCGCCGGGCTGGACCTGGAAGCGGGCTGGTTCCTGGAGCACGTGGGCGTGACCGACCTGGACGGCGATGGCCAGGCGGAAATCACCCTGGCCAGCCACACGTTCTGCGGGGGCGGCATTGACCCGCACCAGCTGCACATCAGCCTGATCGACGGTGGCACGCGTTACGGCATCGAAGGTGAAACGCGGGTGTCGCTGCCCGGGAAGGCGCCTTTCGGCGGAGAGCGCCACGGCAGCGCGAACCTGGCGACCGCGCCGGCAGCGTTCGTGCAGCACCTGGAAGTCCTGTGGTCAGCGCTGCGCGATCAGCCGATCACGATGTAATCGCTGACCTGTTCGATGCCCGCATGCGCGGCGCGCAGCAGCTGCACATGGCGCCCCCCCACCTGGTCGATGGCGATGCAGTCATCCACTTCCAGCACCGCATCGGTATGCGGCTTGTCCCAACGCGCATCCTGCAGCGCCTTGGCCTTGCGTTTCGCCGCCGCCAGGTCGGGCGCGACGAGCAGCAGGTAGTCATGCGCCTCGCCCAGCGCGCCGGGTACGTAACCGCCGAGATTGACGAAGAACAACCGTGGCTCACCCGCGGCCGGGGCGGCATCGCCAAACCCGACCCGATACCCGTCGACACCATCGACAGCCAGCCAGCCATCGACATGCAGGCCCTTGGCCTCGCCAAACCAGTCCCGGCGCAGCTGCGGATAGGCATCTTCGATGCGTTCAACGTTGGCGAACGCCACGTCATGAACCTCGATCCGCGCGCGGGCATGGCGCCCGCCCAGCATGAACACGTGCAGCACCACCGGCTCCTTCGTCGACTCCGGCCACCAGTGTAGCGGCGCCCACCCCGGGGCCACCACGGCGGTGGTATGGTCGGGGCTGGCAACCGCAGGAGCGACCCATGACGATCCGTTCGCGCAACGTGCTTCCGCTGGTGGCACTGGCCACCACCCTGTCCCTGTCCGCCTGCGCCACCGCGCCCGGCCCGGAAATCACCGGCAGCGGCCAATGCCACGCCGAAGGCCTGACCTGGGCCATCGGCAAGAACGCCGATGAAGCCACCATGCGCACCGTCTTCAAGCAGAGCGGCGCCGGCCTGATCATCCCCATCGGCCCCGGCTCCACCGTCGCCACCCGCGACCGCCGCCCCGACCGCCTGCGCGTCTACCTCGACAAGGACAACATCATCACGGCAGTTCGTTGCGAGTGATGTTGGTCTGCGCGTAAGGCGCGGAGCAGAAGCAAAAGCCCTGGTCTGCGGACGACCTCGGCTTGGCCGGCGGGTGTGGGTTTGCGGGGGGCGCCGTGAATCCATCCGTGGAGCAACTGTGTTGCTGAGAGGTCGGGCCGCTCCTCCAGCAGACGGGCATGGTAGTGCCGGCCGCTGGCCGGCAGCCTCTTGATGTCCCCCGTTGGCTGGCTTCAGGCTGGGATCGGTCCGCTTTCAGCGTCGCGCACACGGGCGTTGAGGATTACCAGCATCTTTCGCATCACCGCCACGATGGCCACCTTGCCTTCCTTGCCGCGAGCCCGCAGCGACCGGTAGAAATCCTTTAGCCGAGGCTCATGCCGCATGGCCGACATGGCAGCCATGTAAAGCACCTGACGGATCTCGGCTCTACCACCGTGGATACTTCGTTTCCCGCGCATCGTGCCGCTGTCGTGGGACATCGGTGCCACGCCGACCAGGCTGGCGATGGCCTTGCCGCTGATTCTGCCCAGCTCGGGCAGATAGCTGGCCAGCACCGCCTGTAGCGCAGGGCCGACGCCCTTCATCGACTTCAGTACGGCCAGTCGAGGCTGCTGTGCAACCTGTTCGCCGATCTGCGTTCCCAAGCGTGCGACCAGCGTCTGCAAGCGCGTAATGTTGGCCTGCAGTAGCCGACGCAATTCACGATCACCGACCATTTCCTGCTGCTGTCGCGCCACGGTCAGCGCCTGCATCGCCTGCCGGCGAGCCCGCACGAATTCCCGCATTCTTTGTTGCCAAGGCTCCAGCGGCTGGTAGGCGCGCAGCTTGACCAGCACGGCCATCTTCGCCAATGCGTAGGCATCCAAGCGATCTGTCTTGGCCACGTGGCCCATGCCCTGAGCCAGCCTACGGGCCCGCAGGGCATTGGCACGGACCACCGGACGACCGGCCTTGTGCAGGAAATCCAGCACGCGCTGCTCATAGCCACCGGTAGCCTCCAGCACGATCTGGTCTGCCGGGTGTTCTTTCAGCCAGACCTCCAATTCAGCAAAGCCAGCGGCGGTATTGCTGACCTGCAGAATTTCCCCGTCAGTCGTACCAACATCCAGCTGACGCTTGCTCACATCAATCCCGATCCCGTTCATCGCCAAACTCCGTATAGTCTGGAAGGGTCGAGAGCTCCCCCGCTTGCCCAGTCTTATCACTGCGAGTGTCAGCTCCAGCAACTGTTCGGGCGGATCAAGGGAGATTCCGGCGTGGGCGCCAAGCTCCATGGCGATCGTCGAGATCCAGGCTCTTACGGCGGCCCACGCCGGCTCTCGACGCCTACGCTGCCAGATTCCGAACAGATAAGGCTCTTGCGAAACATCCATGTTTCGCAAAGCCCCCGCAAACCCACCCCCGCCAGCCTTTGACAGTTGGCTGGTTGCCTGGGGAAATCAAAGGCACAGCAACAGCGTTCTTCGGTTTGGGTCATGCGTTACCGCGCTGATTGGCAATGTCGGCGGTCGTATGGGAACCGACCCTATGTATGGACTCGCCCCCACCCGTCAAGCTGCTTTTTCGAAACCGGGAACCGGCTGCATCTATGTATCAGGCCTTTGATGGCGGGCGCGTACGCCTGCCGGCCAAAATTGGTTGAGCTCGCGATCTGCCGATTACCAGGAGGCCTCGAGGGCCGGTAGGGTCGTAGGCATCATGTCGCGACGGTCTGACCTGTCTCCCATGTTTTCAAAGCAGCGGGGTGGGTGCTGGGCACCCGGTGGCGGAAACGGTTTTTGGTCTGTTCTGCTCGTCCTTTTTATTGGCGGCGATACTCGCTCTGGGTGGTCATCACTACCCATGCGATGCGCAGATTTCGGTTGGCCAGGCGGATGGCCGCGCCCTTTTTGCCGTGCTGACGGCACCAGCGTTGCAATCGTTTGTCATCGGTCTCGGTCGCATCGGCCTTGACGTGGTGTAGGACCGACCGGGCCCCGGTTACTGCCAAACTTCGGATGTAGGCGTCACCCCGCCGGGTCATTCGACCCAGACGCACCCTGCTGCCGCTGCTGTGCTGGTCCGGCACCAGCCCAAAGTAGGCCGCAAACTGACGGGCATTGGGAAATCGCTCCGGCTGGCTCTGCTTGGCGATCAGGGCCGTGACCATGATCGGACCAAACCCGCGGATGGTCATCAACCGGCGCGCCAGTTCATCGCTTTTGGCAGTCTGTTCCAGCTGCTTGTCGATCCGCTCGCGGCGCTGCGCCAGATGCCCCCACTCAGCCCACAGATCTGCAATCAGTTCGCGCAGCATCGGCGGGATCGGATAGCTGGTGTCGGTCTGGATGCGGCCCACCCAAAGCGACAGCGCTGCGTTGGACTTGGACACAGCAATGCCATGTTCCATCAGCAGGCCACGCAGCTGATTGCTGATGAACGTCTGCCGCCGTATGTAACCGGTGCGGATCCGGTGCTGGGCCTGCATTCCGAGCGCCTCGATCGATTTGACAGGAACGTCATGGAGCATCTCGTCACGACCGGCACGCAGAGTGGCCAGGCAATCATTGCGATCATTCTTGGCGCCGCTGCGGTGCTCGGCCACCCGCTGCGCCGGCAGAATCCGCACCTTGGCCCCGACACCCTGAATCAGCCGGGCCCATGCCTGGGCGCCCGGACCGGTCTCCAGCAGCACCTCGACCTTTGGATCCAGGCCCTCCAGCAGTTTGGTAAACGCGGCACGGGATTTCACTCGTTCCTCGTACACAACCCGGCCGCTGGCGTCCTCACCAGCCACCTGGAAAACCTGCTTGGCAAGATCCACCGCCAAGCGCACATAAGTCGGCGTAAGCTTGTTCATGGGCTCGTCCCTCGCTGTCGTTGGCCATAGCGTGCCACCGTGGCGCCCAGACGCCTCGGCGAGGGGCGAGTCCATCCAATTACCGCGTCGGTGCCGACCAACGGTCGGCGCCTTCCGCTGTTCCTTTGGCCACCGGCTCACTGTCCAAGGGTCGGCGGGCATGGGGGTACGGGGGCTTTACGAAACATGGATGTTTCGTAAGAGCCTTATCTGTTCGGAATCTGGCAGCGTAGGCGTCGAGAGCCGGCGTGGGCCGCCGTAAGAGCCTGGATCTCGACGATCGCCATGGAGCTTGGCGCCCACGCCGGAATCTCCCTTGATCCGCCCGAACAGTTGCTGGAGCTGACACTCGCAGTGATAAGACTGGGCAAGCGGGGGAGCTCTCGACCCTTCCAGACTATACGGAGTTTGGCGATGAACGGGATCGGGATTGATGTGAGCAAGCGTCAGCTGGATGTTGGTACGACTGACGGGGAAATTCTGCAGGTCAGCAATACCGCCGCTGGCTTTGCTGAATTGGAGGTCTGGCTGAAAGAACACCCGGCAGACCAGATCGTGCTGGAGGCTACCGGTGGCTATGAGCAGCGCGTGCTGGATTTCCTGCACAAGGCCGGTCGTCCGGTGGTCCGTGCCAATGCCCTGCGGGCCCGTAGGCTGGCTCAGGGCATGGGCCACGTGGCCAAGACAGATCGCTTGGATGCCTACGCATTGGCGAAGATGGCCGTGCTGGTCAAGCTGCGCGCCTACCAGCCGCTGGAGCCTTGGCAACAAAGAATGCGGGAATTCGTGCGGGCTCGCCGGCAGGCGATGCAGGCGCTGACCGTGGCGCGACAGCAGCAGGAAATGGTCGGTGATCGTGAATTGCGTCGGCTACTGCAGGCCAACATTACGCGCTTGCAGACGCTGGTCGCACGCTTGGGAACGCAGATCGGCGAACAGGTTGCACAGCAGCCTCGACTGGCCGTACTGAAGTCGATGAAGGGCGTCGGCCCTGCGCTACAGGCGGTGCTGGCCAGCTATCTGCCCGAGCTGGGCAGAATCAGCGGCAAGGCCATCGCCAGCCTGGTCGGCGTGGCACCGATGTCCCACGACAGCGGCACGATGCGCGGGAAACGAAGTATCCACGGTGGTAGAGCCGAGATCCGTCAGGTGCTTTACATGGCTGCCATGTCGGCCATGCGGCATGAGCCTCGGCTAAAGGATTTCTACCGGTCGCTGCGGGCTCGCGGCAAGGAAGGCAAGGTGGCCATCGTGGCGGTGATGCGAAAGATGCTGGTAATCCTCAACGCCCGTGTGCGCGACGCTGAAAGCGGACCGATCCCAGCCTGAAGCCAGCCAACGGGGGACATCAAGAGGCTGCCGGCCAGCGGCCGGCACTACCATGCCCGTCTGCTGGAGGAGCGGCCCGACCTCTCAGCAACACAGTTGCTCCATGGATGGATTCACGGCGCCCCCCGTACGCCCATGCCCGCCGGCCCATGCCAGGACGACTCGCAGCCTGCGGCTTTACCGCTTTACCGCTCTCAACGCGGAAAACCAACCAGCGAATCCTCACTGATCTCGCGAATGCTCCGCGCTCCAGTCAACGTCATCGCCACACGCATTTCCTTCGCGATCAGATCCAGCAGGTTGGCGACGCCGGCCTCGCCCTGGGCCGCCAGCGCATACACGAACGCGCGGCCAAGCAGCACGCCGTCCGCGCCCAGCGCCAGCATGCGCACCACGTCCAGGCCGCTCCGGATTCCGGAATCGACGAGGATTTCCACCTCGCCCTTGACCGCACTGGCAATGGCCGGCAGCGCTCGCGCCGTCGACAGCACCCCGTCCAGCTGGCGGCCGCCATGGTTGGATACCACGATGCCATCGGCGCCGAAGCGCACCGCATCGCGCGCGTCTTCTGGATCCAGGATGCCCTTGATCACCATCGGCCCCGTCCAGAACTCGCGGATCCATTCCAGGTCCTTCCACGAAATGGACGGATCGAAATTGCTGCCCAGCCAGCCGATGTAATCGCCCAGCCCGGTGGGGTTGCCGCGATACGTCGAAATATTGCCCAGGTCATGCGGGCGCCCGCGCAGCCCAACGTCCCACGCCCAGCGCGGGTGCGTCACCGCCTGCAACATGCGCCGCAACGGCGCGTTGGGGCCGCTCATCCCCGAATGCGCATCGCGGTAGCGCGCACCGGGCGTGGGCATGTCCACCGTGAACACCAGCGTCGTGACGCCCGCCGCCTTGGCCCGCTCCAGCGCATTGCGCATGAAGCCGCGGTCCTTCAGCACATACAGCTGGAACCACATCGGGCGGTCGATGGCCGGCGCCACCTCCTCGATCGCGCACACCGATACCGTCGACAGCGTGAACGGAATGCCGCGGCTCGCCGCCGCCCTCGCCGCCTGCACCTCCCCCCGTCGCGCATACATCCCGGTCAGCCCCACCGGACCCAGCGCCACGGGCATCGCCATGCGCTCACCCAGCAGCTCCGCCTCCAGGCTCAGGTCGGCCACGTTGCGCAGGATCCGCTGGCGCAGCGCTATCTCGGCCAGGTCCTCCACGTTGCGGCGCAGCGTGTGCTCGGCGTACGCGCCGCCGTCGATGTAATGGAACAGGAACGGCGGCAGCCGGCGTTGCGCGGCGGCGCGGTAATCGGTGGAAGCGGAGATGATCATGGCCCAACCATGGCGAAGCGTTCACGATCCGCCCATTAGACCAAAGATCAACTCCTGCGCAGCGGATTGCCCGCCTACCCGCAGCCGCACGGACTGGCCGGCCCCTTCAGCTCCACCCCGTTGCCATCCGGGTCGCGCAGGTACAGCGACAGCCCGTCGCCTTCCGCGCCCAGGTTGCTGCTGACCTGCCCATCCACGACCACCCCGTGCATCTTCAAATGCTCGCGCAACGCCGCCTCGTCGAACGGCTCGATGCGCAGGCACAGGTGCTCAAGGTTGCGTCCCTGCGCCCCGGCTGCCGGGCCGCCACGGCTGCCCAATGCACCATCCACGCTTACCAGATCGATCATCGACGCCCCCGCATGCAGGTGCACCATGCCCAGCGTCGGGCGCTCGCGCGCTACCGTGCAGCCCAGCACATCGCGATAGAAGGCCACCGCACGCTGCAGGTCCTGTACCCGCAGCACCAGGTGATCAATGCGTTTGATCTCGAACGGACGCTCGCTGCTCATGGCGACTCCAGTTTCTTGGCCAGGCGACGGAATACCGTCAGCACGATCACGCACATCACGCTGACCCCGATTGCAATCACATATTCCCCGATCCCCACCGCGATGCCGATGGCCGCCGCCATGATCAGCGAACTGGCCGTGGTCAACCCGCTGACCTCGTCGTCGCGGTTGCCGCGCAGGATGGTGCCCGCTGCCACGAAGCCGACGCACGCCACCACCGCCTCGATGAGGCGCACCGGGTCCACCTGCAGCAGGTCGCGGTAGCGCTCCTGCTGGAAATGCTCGGCGATGCTGTCACCCAAGCCGACGATCAGCGCCGCCGCGCCGGCAATCAGCATATGCGTGCGCAGCCCGGCCGCATGCTTGCCCAGCTCGCGCTCAAGCCCGAGCACGCCGCCAAACAACATCGCTGCGGCAATGCGCAGCAGAATCGACAGATCCTGTTCCAGTCCCATCCAGCTCTCCTCGGCAATGCCTCCAGCCTTGCGTGAGCGTCGTCGGAGCGCCGTGAAACCCGGCGTGAGCATGGCGTGCAGGAGCGGAAGCGTCCGCCCCTGCACCCACGGTGTCACTGCGCCAGGTAACCGCCATCAATGGCGTAGTACGTGCCGGTGGCGAACGAGGCGTCGGCACTGGCCAGCCAGGCCACCAGCGCCGCTACTTCTTCCGCCTTGCCCAGCCGGTTCAGCGCGTGCTTGGCTTCCAGCGCCTTGCGCACGGCCGGATCCATCTTGTCCAGCAGCGGCGTGGCAATGAACCCGGGGCCCACCGCGTTGACCCGGATGTTGTCGCCGGCATGCTCCCAGGCTGCGGTCTGGGTCAGCCCGACCACGCCGTGCTTGGCGGCCACGTAGGCCGCGGAGTTGGCAAACCCCACCTGGCCCAGGATCGAGGCCATGTTGATGATGCTGCCGCCCTTGCCAGCCTTGCGCAGTGCCTGGATCTGCGCGCGTTGGCACAGGAACACGCTGTTGAGGTTCACGTCGATCACGCGCTTCCAGCCGTTGACCGGGTACTCGCCGCTGCTCGCCGACGGGCCGCCGATGCCGGCGTTGTTCACCGCGATATCAAGCCCGCCCAGTTCCTGCACCGTGCGCTGCACAGCCGCTTCCACGGCGGCCTCGTCGGTGACGTCCAGGGCAATGCCGATCGCCTTCACGCCCTTGCCACGAATTGCCTCGGCGGTCTTCTGCACCGCGTCGTCCTTCAGGTCCCACACCGCCACCGCCGCCCCGGAATCGGCCAGCAGTTCGGCCACGGCCAGGCCGATGCCCGAAACGCCACCGGTGACGATGGCGACCTTGCCCTTCAGTTGGTAATCGATCATTGCACTGCCTCTGCTTGGGTTCACCCCTACCGTACGCCTCAAATGCGTTACACAACGTGCACGCAGCGCCCCGCAACAATGCTTCCCATCGCTGCAACGCACCTGGGCCTATGCTGGGTGTCGTACCTCTGCACGACCTCCCTTCCCCAAGGCATCGCACATGACACAGTCTTCTGACGGTACGTTGTTCACCCCCACCCGGCTCGGCGCGATCGAGGTCGGCAACCGCATCGCGATGGCACCGCTCACGCGCAACCGTGCCATCGACGGACGCGTGCCCAATCCCCTCGCCATCCAGTATTACGAGCAGCGTGCCAGCGCCGGCCTGATCATTGCCGAGGCCACGCAGGTCAGCCCGCTCGGCCAGGGCTATCTGGACACGCCCGGCATCTACAGCCAGGCGCAGATCGATGCATGGCGCAAGGTCACCGATGCGGTGCATGCGCGTGGCGGCCGCATCGTGCTGCAGCTCTGGCACGTGGGCCGCATTTCGCACACCAGCCTGCTGCCGGAAGGCGAAGTGCCGGTTGCCCCCAGCGCGCTGCGCGCCAATGGCAAGACGTTCACCGCCAAGGGCTTTGAGGATGTCTCCGAGCCGCGTGCGCTGCGCCTGGACGAGATTCCCGCGCTGATCCAGGATTTCCGCCAGGCCGCGCGCAATGCGATCACTGCCGGTTTCGACGGCGTGGAAGTGCATGCCGCCAACGGCTACCTGATCGATCAGTTCCTGCGTGATGGCAGCAACCTGCGCACCGACGAATACGGCGGCAGTATCGAGAACCGTACCCGCCTTCTGGACGAAGTGGTGCGCGCCATCGCCTCGGAGATCGGCGCCGAGCGTACCGGCGTGCGACTGTCGCCGGTGACCCCGGCGAACGATGCGCGGGATTCGCAGCCGCAACCGTTGTTCGAACGCGCGGTCGAGCGCCTGGACGCCATTGGCGGGCTGGCCTTCGTGCATGTGATCGAGGGCGCCACCGGTGGCCCGCGCGACAACATCGCGTTCGACTACGCCGCGCTGCGTGCGAAGTTCAAGGGCCCGTGGATCGCCAACAACGGCTATGACAAGGACAGCGCCGAACAGGCCATCGCATCCGGCTATGCGGACATGATCGCGTTCGGGCGTGCCTTCATCGCCAACCCGGACCTGGTCGAACGCCTGCGCCTGGGCGTGGCATTGTCCGACCTCGATCCGGACACGCTGTATGGCGGTGGCGCCAAGGGCTACACCGATTACCCGAGCGTGTCCGGGTAATCGCCCTCGGCATCAGTACACCGGCAACGAAATGAATGACGCGTTGCCCGGTGCATGCCACACCTGCTGGGTCGCCTTCTGGTAATCGCCCGGCTTGGCCAGGTAGATGTTGGGCACGAAGGTCTGCGGGTTGCGGTCGTACAGCGGGAACAGGCTGGACTGCACCTGCACCATCACCCGGTGGCCGGGCTGGAACACGTGGTTGGCGGTGGGCAGGCCAAATTCATAGTCCAGTACCTGGTTGGAGGCGATCGCCTTGGGTTCGCTGAAGCTTTCGCGGTAGCGTCCCCGGAAGATCGCCATCGACACGCCCAGCTCATAGCCGCCCATCTCCGGCGTCGACGGCACCTGGTCGGGGTACACGTCGATCAGCTTCACCACCCAGTCGCTGTCGCTGCCGCTGGTGGCCGCCTGCAGGTTCACCTGCGGCGCGCCACCGATCCGCAGCGGCTCGGTCAGCGGCTCGCTGACGAAGGTCAGTACGTCGGTGCGGCCATCCACGAAGCGCTGGTCCTTGACCAGCCAGCTGGTCCACATGTCACGATCGGCGAAGCGCACCGGGCGCGGCGCGAACGGCACCGGCTTTGCCGGGTCGGACACGTAGGCTTCGTACGTGGCCTCGCCCGCCTGCGGCGCCTCGAACGACAGCTTGCCGCCCGCGCGCAGGTACAGCGGCTTGGTCTGGGCAGCGGTTCGCGGCCACTGCTGCAGCTTGTCCCAGTGGTTTTCGCCGGTGTTGTAGATCAGCACCGGCGGTGTATCGGCCTTGGCCGCGCCATCGACCAGGTACTGGTCGAAGAAGGGCTTAAGCACGTCGCGGCGGAACTGCAGCGCGGTATCGCCATCGAACTTCAGCGCGCCCAGGCTGCTGCCGTCATAGTTGACCTGGCTGTGCCGCCACGGCCCCATGACCAGGTAGTTGAGCGTATTGCTGCTGTCACGCGGCTCCATCGCGGCGTAGCTGTGCACGGCGCCCCACATGTCTTCCTGGTCCCACAGGCCCTGCAGCCACATGGTGGGCACCTTCAATTCGGTCCTGGCCATGCGCGCATCCAGCGCCTGTTCCTGCCAGAAGGCGTCGTAGGCCGGGTGTTCCACCAGCTTGTGCCACCACGCCAGCTGCTCCAGGCCATTGGCCTTGGCATAGTCACCGGCCGAGCCGGCGCGCAGGAAGGTGGTGTAGTCGTCGTAGCCGGTGCTGGGAATGGACGGCCCCTTGCCGCGCTTGGCCAGCTGGCCGGTGAAGTAACCGAAGTTGACCTGGCGGAAGGCGCCGTAGTTGAGCCAGTCATCACCCATCCAGCCGTCGATCATCGGGCTTTGCGGCGCGGCGACCTTCAACGCGGGGTGCGGGTTGGTCAGCGCCATCACCACGGTGAAGCCCTCATACGAGGAGCCCAGCATGCCGACCTTGCCGTTGCTTTCGGGCACGTGCTTGACCAGCCAGTCGATGGTGTCCCAGGCATCGGTGGCATGGTCGACCTTGGTGGCATTCAACGGCCCACGCAGCGGCCGGGTCATCACGTAATCGCCTTCGGAACCGTACTTGCCGCGGATATCCTGGAACACGCGGATATAGCCGGCATCGACGAACACTTCGTCGCCCTGTGGGAGGATGTCGCGCATGTGCGGCGAATCGATGCGCTTGGCGCGGTTGGCGGCATCGTACGGGGTACGGGTCAACAGCATCGGGGCGTTGCGCGCGCCCTTGGGCACGACGATGACGGTGTACAGCCGGGTCCCATCGCGCATGGGAATCATCACTTCGCGCTTGTCGTAGTCATACCCCGCGGTTGGGGTGACGAATCCCTTGGCCGGAATATCCGGCGTCATCGGCGCGGTCTGCGCCGACACGCTGGCGGCAATCATCAGGCTCAACAGCACGACAGGCACGACACGAACACGCATGGCTCTCTCCGGGAAGGTGATGGCGACCAACCTCCGCAGCCTAGCGCCGTTCTTCCCTGCCCGATATATGCCGATGGTTGGCCGCGAACGGCCTCTTACAGCAAAGCCCTGAGAGCCAGAGCCTTAAAGGCCAAAGCCTTGGTCTGCGCATGTCCCTGGCTTGGGCCGGCGGGCATGGGGGTACGGGGGGCGCCGTGAACCCTTCCATGGGGGCTCTTGCGAAACATCCATGTTTCGCAAAGCCCCCGTACCCCCATGCCCGCCGACCCTTTGACAGTGAGCCGGTGGCCACGGGAACAGCGTCGGTGCCGATCGTTGGTCGGCACCGACGCGGTAGGGTCGGTTCCCAAACGACCGCCGATATCGTCAATCAGTGCGGTAACGCATGACCAAACCGAAGAAAGCCGTTGCCGTTGCGTTTGATGTCCCTGGGCAACCAGCCAACTGTCAAAGGCTGGCGGGGGTGGGTTTGCGGGACCGTAGAGCGCCATGGATGGCGCGAACGAGCCTACAGGGACGTACTTGCGGCGTGTCCCGCAAACCCACACCCGCCAGCCAAGCCAGGCACACTCGCAGACCAAGGCTGTTCGCCGTGATGCGTGAGTGCTTACCTCACTTCACCACACCACCACTCAACACAATCGGCGAGGTCTGCAGCGGCTCGTTGGCCGAACGCGAAAGCTGCAGCTCGTAACGGCCTTCCGCAATCTTCCACTGCTTGTCGGCCGTATCGAAACTGGCCATCGCCTTCGGTTCGGCCTCGATGCGGATCCGGCGCGACTCACCCGGCTGCAGCGTGACCTTCTGGAAGCCGATCAGGCGGATCGGCGTGGTGCTGCCTTCCGGCATCTTCAGGTACAGCTGCGCCACGTCCGCACCGGCCACCTTGCCGGTGTTGCGCACGTCCACCGTTGCCACCAGGCGCTGGCCCATCGCGGTGTAGGCCAGGTTGTCGTACTGGAACTGCGTGTACGAGAGCCCGTGGCCGAACGCGAACTGCGGCGTGAGGCCCTTGGCCGCGAACCACTTGTAACCGACGTTCGCGCCTTCGATGTTGTAATCGATGGTGTCATCCGGCTTCTGCTTCGGGTTGAAGCCCAGCCCGTTCACGTGCGGGCGCGGCAGCTGCGACACATCGACCGGCCACGTCACCGGAAGCCGGCCCGACGGATTCACCTTGCCGGTCAGCAGCGCCGCGATCGCTTCACCGCCACGGATACCCGGGTACCACGCCTGCAGGATCGCCGGCACCTGCTGCAGCCACGGCAGCTCGACCGGGCCGTTGGTTTCCAGCACCACCACCGTCTTCGGGTTGGCCTTGGCCACCCCGGCAATCAGCGTGTCCTGGTTGTCCGGCAGCTTCATGTGCGGCAGATCGACCGATTCGGCCGACCACTGCGTCGCGAACACGATCGCCACGTCGGCCGCTGCGGCAGCGCGCGCGGCAGCCGCCACGTCACGACCGTCCACGTACTCGATGGTCGCGTCCGGGCGCTCGGCGCGCAGCGCCTCCAGCGGCGACGACGGGTGGAAGATCACCGGGCCCGGCCAGGTGGTCGGCAGCACGCCCGGTACCGCATTGGTGCCACGCGCGGTCCAGCCCACCATCGACGAACCACCGCCCCCGATCACGCCCTTGTCGGCATGCCCGCCGATGATCACGATGCGCTGCACGTCCTTGCCCAGCGGCAGCACGTCACCGGCGTTGCGCAGCAGCACGCTGCCCTCCTCCACCGTGCGCTGCGCGGCGGCAAAGCCCGCTTCATCGTCGATCGGCACATGCTGCGGCGGCAGGTCGAAATTGCCGTGCGCGAACATCGTGCGCAGGATCCGCGCCACCATGTCGTTCAAGCGCGCCTGCGGCACGGTGCCACCGGCCACGGCCAGCCGCAGCGGTTCATCGAAGTACACCGCCTTGTCGAACACCTCGCCCGCCGACTGCTGGTCCAGCCCGGCCAGCGCCGCCTTGGAGCCGCTGTGCACGCCACCCCAGTCGGACATCACGAAACCGGGGAACTTCCATTCCTGCTTGAGCACCTCGTTCATCAGGTAATCGTGCTCGCAGCCGTAGGTGCCGTTGATGCGGTTGTAGGAACACATCACCGAACCGGGCTTGCCTTCGTCCAACGCGATTTCAAAGGCCAGCAGGTCCGACTCGCGCATCGCCTGTTCGCCGATTTCGGCGCTGTGGAAGTTGCGCGAGGTTTCCATGTCGTTGAGCGCGAAGTGCTTCATCGTCGAGATCACGTGCTGGCTCTGCACGCCGCGGATCGACTCGCCCACCAGGCGGCCGGCCAGCACCGGGTCTTCGCCGGCGTATTCGAAATTGCGGCCATTGCGCGGGTCGCGCTGCAGGTTGACGCTACCGGCCAGCAGGATGTTGAAGCGCTGCTGCCAGGCCTCGCGGCCCATGGTGGCGCCGCCGGTGAAGGCGATCTGCGGGTTCCAGCTCGACGCGGTGGACGGGCCCGACGGCATCGCCGTGGCATGGTCGCCCTTGCGGATCCCGCCCGGGTTGGTCACGCCCACGCCGGCATCGGCCGACTGCTGGGACGGAATGCCCAGGCGCGGCACGCCCGGCACGAAGCCGGCCGAACCGACCGCGCCTTCCGGCAGCGGCCCGCCATCCTTGCCCAGCCCGAAGTAGCTGTGCAGCATCTGGAACTTCTCGTCCACCGTCATCCGCGCCACCAGCAGCTTGGCGCGCGCGTCGGCGCTCAGCCCGGTGTCCATCCACGGCGTGTCGCCGCCCACCGGTGCGCTGTAGCCCAGCGTCAGCAGCTGGCCGGCGATGCTCGTATCGGCGTCCAGGCGCAGCTTGACCGGCTTGGTCGTGGTGGCGTCGAAGCCGGCGCTGTAGCCGGCGCCCTTGCCGATGTCGGCGAAACCAGCGGCGGTTGCGATGTCCGCATCGGTGCCCAGCAGCACCGCCGGCGCACCCAGGCGCGAGCTGTCCACCAGCGCCTTGACCACCGTGCCATCGGCATCGGCAACGCGCGTGTACAGCGCCACCACATGGCGGCCGTCATTGAGGCGCAGGTAGTTCAGGCCAGGCGCTTCCACGCCCGATTCGGCTTCCACCGGCAGGCGGGAGAGCACGATGCTGCCGCGCTGCTCGGCGGCGGCCGGATCGGCACTGATGAAGCGATAGGTGTAGCCCAGGTCATCGGCCAGTGCCGCCAGCGGGTCCGGTGCGTGCGCGCTTTCCATGGTGTCGGCCGGGCGGATCACGTTGCCGATGGTCAGCGCATCCACGTCCAGCGCCTGCAGCTGTTCGGCCACCGCCTTGGCATCCAGGTAGGTCGGTGCCTGGTCCAGGCGGAGCACGGTGAAGGCCTCGCCCCCCACCGCCGGTGCGGCGAAGGCAGAGGCAGACAGCGACAGGGCGATGGCGGCCGTCAGGGCCAAGGGCTTTGTAATCGTTTTCATAAGCGGGCGAAACACCTTTGCTGACGCACTAAATCCAGGGAGTCTTGCCGCAGAAGGGTGCAGCGCCGTCATGGCGGGATCCCGGCACGCAACCGCGGTCGGGATCGAACTACACGGGCACGCCAGCCACGATCAGGCCCCTCCGCCTGTCGCCACAGCCAACGCATCCGTCGGGTGCCGTCGCCAGCATCCATCCGCCCAAGAGTCGTTCACCCTGTTCATCCGTGTCAACAGCGTGTTCAGGTTCGCTGCACCGGATCCGGCTTGATTACTTCGGTCTGTGCAGCCGTCAGCGCCCTGCCCTCTGCATCGCGCGGCAGCAGCGGTGCCACCGCCTCCCCGGTGCCGATCACCTGCAGGTGCGAACGCGGTTCAGACGGGTCGAACAGATGGCCCTCGCCCCATTGGCGCAGCGCCACCACCAGCGGGAACAGCGCCCGGCCTTGGGCGGTGAGCACGTAGTCGTGGTAACGGCTGCCATCGGCGGCGGGCTGCTGGATCAGCACGCCGGCGTCCTGCAGGGCCTGCAGGCGCTGGCTGAGCATGCTGCGCGACATGCCCAGGCCACGCTGGAAATCGCTGAAGCGGCGCACGCCGTCGAAGGCGTCGCGCACGATCAGCAGCGACCAGCGGTCGCCGATCAGGTCCAGCGCGCGCGCGACCGGGCAGGTGGGGTTGAGATCGTGGTGCATGGCGATCCTCCTTAGATGGTTTCATTTTAGAACCAAATGCCACAGACTCAACTGGTTCTATTTCGAGACCAGTTATGTCTACCACCGTCCCCCTCCCGCGCATCGCCCCTTCCCTGCTGCTGCTGTTCGCGTGCGCCGCCGGGCTCAGCGTGGCCAACGTCTATTACGCCCAGCCACTGCTGGATGCGCTGTCGGCCGACCTGCACATCGGCGTCTCCTGGATCGGCGCGGTGATCGCCGCGACCCAGGTCGGCTCGGTGGCCGCCCTGCTGTGGCTGGTGCCGCTGGGCGACCGGGTCGAGCGGCGGCGGCTGATGGCGCTGCAGACCGCCGCGCTGATGCTGGCGCTGCTCTGCGTCGCGGCCGCCGGTACGGCCGTGGGCTTGTTGTTGGCCATGTTCGCCGTGGGCCTGCTGGGCACCGCGATGACCCAGGGGCTGATTGCCTACGCGGCCGCCGCCGCACCGGCGCATGCGCGCGGCCGCGTGGTCGGCGCCGCGCAGGCCGGGGTGGTGATCGGGCTGCTGCTGGCGCGGCTGGTGGCGGGCGTGGTGGCCGACCTGGGCGGCTGGCGCACGGTGTACCTGCTCTCGGCGGGCGTGATGGGGCTGACCGGGATGCTGCTGTGGCGGCATCTGCCGCGTCTTGCGGTGCCGGCTGCCTCGCCGCGGTTGTCGCTGCTGGCCCTGCTGCGCCAGCAACCGGTGCTGCGCCGGCGTGGGCTGCTGGGACTGTTGATGTTCACCGGGTTCGGGTTGTTCTGGAGCAGCATGGCGCTGCCGTTGAGCGCGCCGCCGTTCCGGCTTGGGCACACCGCGATCGGTGCGTTCGCGCTGGTGGGTCTGCTCGGCGCACTGGCCGCTGCGCGCAGTGGGCACTGGAGCGACCGTGGGCATGCCGACCGGGTGACGCTGGGGGCGCTGCTGCTGTTGCTGTTGAGCTGGTGGCCGCTGTCGGCGCTGCACCACACGCTGGGCTGGCTGGTGCTGGGCGTGCTGCTGCTGGATCTGGCCGTGCAGGCCCTGCATGTAACCAACCAGAGCCTGATCCTGGCGGCGGCGCCGGCCCAGGCCCAGGCGCAGGTGATTGCGGCGTACATGCTGTTTTACGCGGCCGGAAGCGGGTTGGGCGCGTTGCTGGGGAGCGCGGTATATGCGGCGCATGGGTGGGCGGCGGTGTGTTGGGTGGGGGCTGGGGTGTCGCTGTTGGCGTTGGGGATTTTTTTGCGGGGGTCATGGACGTCTGACGGGCGGCTTCGGCGGGGGTAAACGTCGGGAAATGTGCGGCGGGCCGATGTGAATTGGGTTTCGGACGCTTGAGCCGCGCTGCGCGCGGTCGACAGGCATGGCCTGTCGCTACGAATTGTTACGTGGTGTCCGGCACCCGGATAATTCATTAGCAATTTTGCTAATAACACGTAGCATGTCGGTCTCAACCCTTGACACCTGCCCTGCCTATCCTCGCCTCCATGTTCAGGTTTCCCGCCCATTTCCCCTTGTTCCAGCCTGCCAGGGAGGTGCGCTGATGGGCGCCGTGGTGGCCTTGGAACAACTGCTGGAAAGCCGCCAGGTCTGGCGCGGGCAGCCGCGCGGGACGGCGCGGGAAGCCCCTGCCCACCCGACCGGGCACCCGGCGCTGGACAGCCGCCTGCCCGGCGGGGGCTGGCCGCCGTCGGCCCTGTCCGAGGTGCTGCTGGGCGCGCCCGGCCAGGGGGAGCTGGCGCTGGTCTGGCCGACCCTGGCCCGGCTCAGCCAGCTGCAGCAGACCGTGGTGCTGGTCGCCCCGCCGCACCTGCCACATGCCCCGGCCTGGGCCGCTGCCGGGCTGGCCCTGGGCCAGCTGCAGGTGGTGCATGCCAACCACCGCGAAGCGCTGTGGGCGGCCGAACAATGCCTGCGCTCGGCCGCCTGTGCGGCGGTGCTGTGCTGGCCCGGGCATGCCGACGACCGCGCCCTGCGCCGGCTGCAGGTGGCGGCCGAAACCGGCCAGTGCCTGGGCTTTGCCTTCCGCGACAGCCGGCTGGCGCGCAACCCCTCCCCCGCCCCGTTGCGCCTGCAGCTCGATGCCGGCCAGGTGCGGGTGCTCAAATGCCGCGGCGGCATGGCACCGGCGCAGCCGCTGCCGCTGGCCCTGGCCCATTGAGGCGCCGCCATGCAGTGGGCCTGTTTGTTGCTGCCTCAACTGGCGCTGGACGCGGCCCTGCGCCAGCAGCCCGATCCGCGCGCGCCGCTGGTGCTGGTCACCGGCCCGGCCCAGCGCCGGGTGCTGCATGCGGTCAGCCCGGCGGCGCGCCAGCTCGGCCTGCGCCGGGGCATGCTGCTGTCGGCCGCGCAGGTGCTGACCCGCGACATGCTCACGGTAGACTACGACCCGCGCGCCGAACAGGACACCCGCCAGCTGCTGGCCAGCTGGCTGTATGGCATCAGCTCGCAGGTGAGCCTGGCCTTCCCGCATGCGCTGGCGCTGGAAATCGGCGCCAGCCGTGCCCTGTTCGGTGACTGGCCGGCGATCGAACAGCGCCTGCGCGAGGGCCTGAAGGAACTGGGCTTCCGCCACCGGCTGGTGGCCGCGCCGAACCCGCATGCGGCCTGGGTACTCACCCGCGTACATGCCCGGCTGGGCGTGGATGCGACCGCGCTGGAACCTGCACTGGCGCAGATCCCGATCGACCGCAGCGGCCTGCCGGCCGAAGCCGTCACGGTACTGGCGCGCTCCGGCCTGCGCACGCTGGGTGCGGCCTTCGCGCTGCCCCGCGAAAGCCTGGCGCGGCGTTTCCCGGCCCAGGTGCTGGCCCACCTGGATGCATTGCGCGGTATCCGCAGCGCGCCGCTGCAGTACTTCCGCCCGCCGGACCGGTTCGATGCACGGATCGAGTTCGAGTATGAAATCGAATCCACCCAGGCCCTGCTGTTCCCCTTGCGCCGCCTCACCGCCGACCTGGCCGCCTTCCTGTGTTCGCGCGATGGCGGTGCGCAGCAGTTCGACCTGTGGTTTGAACATGAGCGGCACCCCGATACCCGGCTGACCGTGGGCCTGCTCGCGCCCGAACGCGATGCGGCGATGCTGTTCGAACTGGCGCGCAACCGCGTCGACCACCTGCGCCTGCCCGCCGGCAGCCGCGGGCTGCGCCTGCAGGCCGAACACCTGCCGCCGTTCGTGCCGGCCGCGCGCGACCTGTTCGACCCGCGCCCGCAGCAGGCCATGCCATGGGAGCAGCTGCGCGAGCGGCTGCGCGCGCGGCTGGGCGACGATGCCGTGCAGGGCGTGGGGCTGCGCGCCGAACACCGCCCCGAACGTGCCAGCGGCCCGGCCGCGCAGGTTACCAAGGGCCCGCCGCCCATCCTGCCGCTGCGCCCGGGCTGGCTGCTGGCCACGCCGCAGCCGCTGTACGACCCGGACCTGCGCATCCTCTCCGGGCCGGAACGGATTGAATCGGGCTGGTGGGACGAAGGCGATGTGCGCCGCGATTACTACGTGGTGGAAACCGCCCTGGGCCAACGCGCCTGGGCCTATACCGCCGCCGGTGCGCGGCACGGGCCGTTCATGCTGCACGGCTGGTTCGCATGAGCACCGCCCTGCCCGGGTACGCCGAACTGCATTGCCTGTCGGCCTTCAGTTTCCAGCGCGGTGCTTCCATCGCCGAGGAACTGTTCGCACGTGCGAAGGAACAGGGCTACCAGGCGCTGGCGATCACCGACGAATGTTCGCTGGCCGGCATCGTGCGCGCCTGGCAGGCGGCGAAGAAGCACGGGCTGGCGCTGATCACCGGCGCCGAATTCCAGATCGAGGACGGGCCCAAGGTGGTGCTGCTGTGCACAGACCAGGCCGCCTATGCCGGGCTGTGCCAGCTGATCACCACCTGTCGCCGGCGTGCGCCGAAAGGCCAGTACCGCTGCCTGCGCGAGGACTTCGATGCCCTGCCCGACAGCCTGCTGTGCCTGTGGCCGGCACGTTCGCCCAGTGCCGGTGATGCGGCCTGGCTGCACGCGCGCTTCCCGCACCGGCTGTGGCTGGCGGTGGAGCTGCACCGCGACGCCGACGACGTGGCACGGCTGGAAGCGCTGCTGGAATTCGGCTACGCCCACGACCTGCCTCTGCTGGCCAGCGGCGACGTGCACATGCACGTGCGCCGCCGCCGTGCGCTGCAGGACACCCTCACCGCGATCCGCCAGCACTGCACCATCGCCGATGCCGGCTGGCACCTGTTCCCCAATGGCGAACGCCACCTGCGCACCCGCCAGGCGCTGGCCGCGTTGTACCCGCCCGAGCTGCTGGAGGAAACCCTGCGCGTGGCCGAGCGGTGCCGGTTCGACCTGGCGCAGCTGCAATACACCTACCCGCGCGAGCTGGTGCCCGACGGCCACGACCCGGCCAGCTGGCTGCGCATGCTGGTGGAAGAGGGCATGCGCTGGCGCTGGCCGGGCGGTGCCACCGAGGGCCAGCGCCGGCAGATCGAACACGAGCTGCGACTGATCCACCTCAAGCAGTACGAGTCGTACTTCCTGACCGTGCACGACATCGTGCGCTTCGCCCGCAGCCAGCAGATCCTGTGCCAGGGCCGTGGCTCGGCGGCCAATTCGTCGGTGTGCTTCGTGCTGGGCGTGACCGAGATCGACCCCAGCCACATGGAACTGCTGTTCGAACGCTTCATCTCCGAAGAGCGCGACGAGCCGCCGGACATCGACATCGATTTCGAACACGAACGCCGCGAGGAAGTGCTGCAGTACGTGTTCAACCGCTACGGCCGCGAACGTGCCGCGCTCACCGCCGTGGCGATCAGCTACCGCGGCCGCAGCGCGGTGCGCGACGTGGCCCGCGTGCTCGGCCTGCCGCCGGACCAGGTCAACGAACTGGCCGCCTGCCTGGACCGCTGGAGCAGCCACGAGCCGCTGCCCGAGGCCCTGCGCGAACGCGGCTTCGACCCGGACACGCCGCTGATGCAGCGGGTGGTGGCGCTCACTGCCGAACTGGTGGACTTCCCGCGCCACCTGTCCCAGCACCCGGGCGGCTTCGTGATTTCCGAGCACCCGTTGTCCACCCTGGTGCCGGTGGAAAACGCAGCCATGGCCGACCGCACCGTGATCCAGTGGGACAAGGACGACCTGGATGCCACCGGGCTGATGAAGGTCGACTGCCTGGCGCTGGGCATGCTCACCGCCGTGCGCAAATGCCTGGCCATGCTGCACGCCCATGGCGCCCCGGCGATGGGCATGGCCGACATCCCGGCCGCCGACACCGCCACCTACGACATGATCTGCCGCGCCGATACGCTGGGCGTGTTCCAGATCGAATCGCGCGCGCAGATGGCGATGCTGCCGCGCATGCAGCCGCGCTGCTTCTACGACCTGGTGATCGAAGTGGCGATCGTGCGCCCCGGCCCGATCCAGGGCGACATGGTCCATCCCTACCTCAACCGCCGCAAGCGGCTCAAGGAAGAAGGGATCGAAGAGATCGATTACCCGCCCGAACTGGAAAAGGTGTTCAAGCGCACCCTGGGCGTGCCGCTGTTCCAGGAACAGGTGATGCAGCTGGCGGTGGCCGCCGCCGGTTTCAGCCCCGGCGAAGCCGATGCGCTGCGCCGTTCGATGGCGGCGTGGAAGCGCCACGGCGGGCTGGAGCCGCACCGCGACAAACTGCTGGCCGGCATGGCGAAGAACAATTACAGCCGCGAATACGGCGAGCGCCTGTTCGAGCAGATCAAGGGCTTCGGCAGCTATGGCTTCCCGGAAAGCCACGCGGCCAGCTTCGCGCTGATCACCTACGTCAGCTGCTGGCTGAAGTGCCACCACCCCGCCGCGTTCGCCGCCAGCCTGATCAACAGCCAGCCGCTGGGCTTCTACACCCCGGACCAGATCTTGCAGGATGCGCGCCGGCACGGCGTGCCGGTGCTGCCGGTGGACGTGCGCCACAGCGAGTGGAACTGCACGCTGGTGCCGGCCACGCCGCCCGATGCCCTGCCCGGCATCCGGCTCGGCCTGCGCATGATCGATGGCTTCAGCGAAGCGGTGGCCGGGGAAGTGATGCAGGCACGTGCCCGGCATGCCTTCGACAGCGTGGCCGACCTGAGCCAGCGGGCGCGGCTGGACCGCCGCCACCAGGGCCTGCTGGCCGATGCCGGCGCGCTGAAGGGGCTGAGCGGACACCGTCACCGCGCGCGTTGGGATGTTTCGGGCGTGGAGAAACCGCTGCCGCTGTTCGAAACCGTTCGCGCCACCGCCGACGCGGCCGTGGCGTTGCCGGCGCCGAGTGCGTTCGAAGACATGCAGGCCGACTACAACAGCACCGGCACCACCCTGGGCCAGCACATGGTGTCCTTCCTCCGCGACGCGCTGCGCGCCCGCCGTTGCCAGCGCTCCGACGAACTGGCGCAGCTGCCGCACGGGCGCAGCGTGCGCTTCGCCGGGCTGGTGCGCATGCGCCAGCGCCCGCAGACCGCCAGCGGGGTGACCTTCCTCACCCTGGAAGACGAAAGTGGCATGGTCAACGCGGTGGTCTGGCGCAAGACCGCCGACCGCCAGCACCGGGTGCTGGTGGAGGCGCAGCTGATGCAGATCGATGGCCGGCTGGAACGGGTGGATGGCGTGCAGCACCTGATCGTGCAGCGCATGCATAACCTCGATGCGCTGATCGACGGGGTGCGCACCCACAGCCGCGACTTCCATTGAGTGCTGTGACCGGTTTCACGCTGACGATAGATACAGACTTTCCCGACTGGTGCGGTCACGACGGCTTCGGCTATCGTCGCTGCCATCCAAGGATCCGGAGCCTGCCATGTCGCGCGTACTCACCCTCACCACCCTGGCGGTGTCCAGCCTTGCCCTGCTGGTGTCGGGCTATACCGCCGTGCAGCTGCACCGCAGCCAGTCCACCGAGCGGGTGATCACCGCCCGCGGGCTGGTCATCCAGGACGGCAGCGGCCAGGCCCGGGTGGTCCTGGGCGCGCCGTTGCCCGACCCGCTCAGCAAGGGGGTGTCACAGGGCCCGCGCGCCTCGCCGCTGTCGGGCGTGGTGCTGCTCGGTGCCGACGGTTCCGAACGTGGCAGTTATGGCACCGCCGATGTCGGCGACGAGGCCTCGCTCACCCTCGATGATGCCAAGGGCACCACCGAAGTCTTCAAGATCACCGCCAACCCCGATCGCGGCGCCACGTTGGTGATCAAGCACCAGAACAGCACCGGCGCCATGCTCACTTCCTGGCAGGGCAAGCCGGAGCTGATCTTCCTCAACGACAACGGGCAGTCGCATTACATCCGTCCGGGGACACCTACGGCGCCCTGATTGCCGCCGTGCGAAAATGCGGGCCGTGCCTGTTCCGGAACATGTCATGTCCATCGTCGCCCCTGCCTGGCCGCAAGCCACTACCGTTGAAGACTTCCGCCACAACCTGGAGGCGGTGCATGCGCGCATCGCGGCCGCGTGCGCGCGCGCCGGACGTGATCCGGCCACGGTGCGGCTGCTGCCGGTGAGCAAGACCGTGGACGAAGCGCGGCTGCGGCTGGCGGTGCAGGCCGGCTGCGATACGCTGGGCGAGAACAAGGTGCAGGAAGCCAAGGGCAAGGCCGAGGCGATGGCCGACCTGGGCATCCGCTGGTCGGTGATCGGCCACCTGCAGACCAACAAGGCGCGCGATGTAGCCCGCTTTGCCAGCGAATTCCAGGCGCTGGACAGCCTGCGCGTGGCCCAGGCGCTGGACCAGCGGCTGGCGCAGGAAGGCCGTACGCTGGACGTGTTCGTGCAGGTCAACACCTCGGGCGAAGCCAGCAAGTACGGCCTGGACCCGATCGAGGTGGCCGACTTCGTGCAGCAGCTGCCCGCCTTCCCCCAGCTGCGCGTGCGCGGCTTGATGACCCTGGCGCTGTTCTCGGCCGATCCCGAACAGGTGCGCCCGTGTTTCGTGCGCCTGCGCGACCTGCGCGAGCGCCTGCGCCCGACCCTGCCGGCCGGCGTCAGCCTGGACGAACTGTCGATGGGCATGTCCGGCGATTTCGAGATCGCCATCGAGGAAGGCGCCACCGTAGTGCGCGTCGGCCAGGCGATTTTCGGCGTGCGCAGCACACCGGACAGCCAATATTGGCCTACGCCTGCGCCTTGATCAGCACCGTAGCCACGCAGGGCGTGGCTCTACGCGTAGACCGAACCGCTGGTAGAGCCACGCCCTGCGTGGCTGCGCCATGTCCGGGGCGCAGCTAGCCCACCAACGCCTCCATATGCCGCGCATGTTCCGCCGCCTGCGCGTGCAGCCACTCACGAAACGCCAGGAACCCCTGGTGCGTGGACGACCGTGGCGGGTACACCAGCCAATGCGACCAGCGGGTCTTCAACCGATGCGGTGACAACGCAATCAACTGCCCCGAATCCAGCAGCAACCGCGCCCGCGTCACCCGCCCCAGCGCCACCCCGAAGCCATCCAGCGCGGCACGATGATGCGATTCGGAGTCATTGAGCATGGCCACGTAGCGCGACGGCGCAACCTCCCCGATCGAGGCGAACCAGCGCTGCCATTCGCCATCCGGATCCCCCAGCAGCGGCCACTGCGACAGCGGCAGCGCGCCCAACCCGCCCATGCGTTCGACCAGTGACGGGCTGGCCATCGGCATCAGCCACTCATCGAACAGCGGCTCCACATGCAGGCCACTCCACTGCCCGGCGCCCACCCGCAGCGCGGCATCGCACTGCAGTTGTCGATCAAAATCCGTGAGCCGTTCGCTGGATTCCAGGTTGAATTCGATCTCCGGGTGGCAGGCCACGAACGACCCCAGCCGTGGCACCAGCCAGTTGGAGGCCATCGAAGGCAATGCGCTCACCGACAACACGCGGTCGTGGCGCGCACCGAACGGCTGCAGCGCCAGCGCGATCGCATCCAGGTGCGGACCGACCTGCTCCAGCAGGCGCTGGCCTTCGGGCGTCACCCGCACCCCGCGCGCCTGCCGCTGCAGCAGCGCATAGCCCAGCCGCTCCTCCAGCTGCCGCATCTGGTGGCTGAGCGCGCTGACGGTCAGGTTCAGCGAGTCGGCCGCGCGGGTCAGGTTGCCGAGGCGGGCGGCGGTGACGAAATTCTGCAGCGGCTGGAGCGGGATGCGGGACATGGCGACTTGAATCCAGTTCAAGAAAGACTTGCGAAAGGATCGCTTTTGCGCCATCCATCCTGCCCCTATCGTGAGTCCTACTCAAGTGGAGGACGCACATGAACATCTACAGCGGATTGTTGTTCCTGCACGGGCATATTGCCGATGCGGGGTTGGCGCGGGCGCTGGCGGAGCCGGTAAAAGTGCCCGAGGGTGACGCCGTGCGGGCGGTGACGGGGGCAGCCACGCAGGGCGTGGCGCTACCGGTCCGGGCTGCCTGCGGGGTTGGCACGGCCCGGCGTTGAGGCATCGGGCAGCACCCGCGGCCGGCTGTCGTACCAGTCGCGGGCACCGGCGAGGTGCCAGGTGCGCTTGCCGCCGTCCAGTTCGATGCCGGCCCCCAGCAGGCCCCAGCGCAAGTACAGGTCGCCACGACGCTGGGCCTGCTCCATGTCCAACCGGGCGCGCAGCGACAGCCGCGCGTTCTCGGCCTGCAGGTCGTCCACCGCCAGGTGCTCGCGGCGCCAGCG
Organism: Stenotrophomonas sp. FBCC-B152; assembly: GCF_059134105.1. Classification (NCBI taxonomy): domain Bacteria; kingdom Pseudomonadati; phylum Pseudomonadota; class Gammaproteobacteria; order Lysobacterales; family Lysobacteraceae; genus Stenotrophomonas; species Stenotrophomonas sp. FBCC-B152. Next base: position 2,137,415 of record NZ_CP101442.1, read on the forward strand.
CAGCTGCCCGCTGGCCTGCACTTCACCCGAATCCAGCAGGCCCAGCACCCAGCGCGGGTACTGGCTGCGCTCGGCATAGATGCCCAGCAGCGGACCGGCATCACGCAGGCGCAGGTCGGCCCTTGCGTCCACCTGGAACGGCGCCTCGGACTGGATATGCCCGCTGCGCAGATCGACCTCGCCCCACCAGCCGCCCTTGCCCGTGTCGCCGTCGACCTGCACATTGCGCAGGCTGAGCGTGGTGCCCCCCAGGTCGAACTGGCCGGCGTCGAAATCGGCGCGCTGCAGCCGCGCCTTGACCTGCGCATCGCCACGCAGCGACAGGCCGGCGGCCTGCATGCGCGCACCGGTGCCACGCAGGTCCGCGCGCCCCTGCCCGACTCGGCCGGCAGCATCCAGCGTTACGTCGCCGCTGAGCAGTGCGGTACCTCCGAGCAGACGCACGTTGTCGTTACCCACGTAGCGGTTGTAGGCGCTCAGGTCGGGCACCCGCGCATCGGTGAAGCGCAGCTGCGCGCGCATGCCGTCGCGCAGCTGCTGCAGCCGCGCATCGCCGCGCAGCGTCAACGCCAGCGCCTTGCCATCGAACAACACCGCCTTGGGCGCATCGGTTGGCGCCGCGCGGAACGTGGGAATATCGACCTTCAGTTCGGCCTGTGGCGGCGCCCCCTCGACAATGCGCCCCCGTGCATGCGCATCGCCCTGCATGCGCACGCCCGCCACCTCGGCAACGGCGGCCACCTGCGGCACCTCCAGCGTGCTGCCCGGCGCCAACTGGCCATCGGTGATGCGCAGGTCGCCCTGCAGCAACCCGCCCCCCTCCAGCTTGAACCACGGCTTGCGCACGAACAGGTCGGCAATCCAGTTCAACGACTCGAAGCGCCACGCGCCACGCACCTGCCCGGACAGGCGCGGCAACAGTTCGGCCGGCGCCTCGAACGGAATCTTTCGGCCGGTGACGCGCAGGTCCGCGTGCAGTTCGCTGCCGGTTTCCGGGTCGCGCGGCAGGCGTGCCTGCACGCGCATGTCCTGGGCCACGTCCAGCTGCAGCGACAACAGGCCACGGTCCGGCGCATGGACGCCGGCATGCACCGGCACTCGCCACACTACGCGACTGCCCGGTTCCAGCAGGCCGCGGTCCATCACCACATCTGCCGTGAGCCGCGCCTCGGCGGGTACGCTGCCGACCTTGACGTGTGGCCCGGCAGTGTCGATCTTGATCGCCTGGCTGCGCCCGTCCACCTGCAGTTGCGCGAAGGTGATCCCGAATTTGCGCAGGCCCGGGGCCTCATCCCGGTAGTGGCGCGGGTAGTGGAAGCGCGCGGCCAGGTGCCCCTCGTCGAGGAGCGTGACCCCGTCGTAGGTGATCGTGGCCTGCTCGAAGCCAGCGGTGGAATCGAACAGTTCCGACGGCCCGCCCTTGACCTGCTTCTGGAAGCCCACCGTGCCATGGCCCTGCCCGGCGACCAGCAGCTTGCCGAAGCGGCCGCTGCGGATGCTGTCGCTGTGGATCGCATCCAGGCGGATGTTCCAGCCGCGATCACCCCGCGGCGGCGGCGGGATCGCCTTCTCCACCCGTTGGATGTCCGCTTCCACGCCAGTGGCGTTGATGCCGGGAATGCGCACCTCGCGCTTGAACAGGTGCACCAGCGAGATCCACGCGCTCGCGCGGTCGGCACGGAAGATGTAGACGGTATGGTTGGCCTGGCCACGGACGCGCACGTTCCAGACAACCGCGTGCCCGGGCAGCAGCGTCAGTGCCGGCCCGGTCTGCAGGCTGAATTTTTCAGGTTTGCGGTTGGTGACCGCATCGAACAGCGGCGTGTTGAGGAACACGTTGCCGGCGAGCAGGTACAGCGCATACAGCGCGAGCAAGGTAAGCAACGCCACGCGCCATGGCCGGGGCCAGCGCCGGACGCGCTCGGGAATCAGGGGCATGGAGTTCTGCGACGAAGCGAAGTGACGCCGCCACTATCGACAACCGGGCAGCGGAGCCGCGTGAAGGCGCGCTCCCGATGTCGCTCACCCGGCGCGCCGCTCCGGATCCCATGCCATCGGCTGCCACAGCTCCAGCTTGTTCCCCTCCGGATCGAGAATCCACGCGAACGACCCGTTCTCATGCGTCTCGGGCCCACTGACGATGGTCACCCCGGCCTCGCGCAGGTTCGCCAGCAGCCCCTCCAGGTCATCCACCCGGTAATTGATCATGAAAGGCGCATCGCTGGGACTGAACCACTGGCTCCCAGGCTCGGCCAGCGCCCACACGGTCAGCCCGCCGTCGTTGGCCTTGTCGTCGGGCCAGCGCAGCACCGCGCCACCGAACTCCTCCAGCGTCATGCCCAGGTGCTGCCGGTACCACTCGGCCAGCGCCGCGCGGTCGCCACGGCTCTTGAAGAACACCCCACCGATTCCGGTCACCTTTGCCATCGCAGTCTCCCTGGGTCCGTGCTGATCCTATGCCCTTGCCCGCGCAAAAGAAAACGGCAGGCCGTTGCACCGGCCTGCCGTTGTCCTGTCACTGCAAGCGCTGGAATCAGAAGCGGAACTCGCCACCCAGGCTGATCGTATCCACGTCCACGTCCACCCCGCTGAAATCCCCCTGGCGGCGGTCGTAGTTCAGGCCCAGGCCCCAGCGGCGGTTGAAGTCGTAACCGACATTGACGCCGTAGTACGGCTTGGTCGAGCTTTCGTCATCCACCACGTCGAAGGTGTCTTCGCGCACCTGCGCGGTCAACCGCGCGATGCCGGCGCGCGCGCCGATGAAGAAGCCGGTGTTGTCGGCGCCGAAGTTCTTCTTGACCACCACGCCGGCACCGATCGAGACCAGGTCCAGCTCCTGGTCGTAGCCCAGGTCCTTGTTGTACAGCGAGCCGACATGGCCTTCGACGCCGATGTTCGGGGTGAACCAGTAGCCGCCGCCGACCGAGGCGGAAGTATCCGACTCGCTGCCACGGAAACCGTCGTAACGCACTTCGGTATCGCTGCTGCCCAGCTCGGCGCGCACGAACGCGTGGCCAGCCATGGCATCGGTCGACAGGGTGGCCAGCGCGATGGCGGCGGCCAGGGTCACGAACTTCTTCATTCAGGTCCTTCCAAAAGGTGGTTTGCCCATCTGGGCGGCGCCACTCTGCCTCCTGTTCATGTTTGTGTCAATTCCGTTAAACGGATACTCAGGCGCTGGCCTCGGGCAGCTTGGCCACCACCTTGAATTCCACGTCGAACCCGCTGAGCCAGGTGACCCCGACCGCGGTCAGGCTAGGGTGCGGCGCCTGGCCCCAGTACTCGGGCACGATCGCCCAGACCCGCTCCAAGATCCGGTCCGGGTCGATCATGAAGACGGTCACGTCGACCACATCGTCGAACGTGCAGCCGGCGGCCGCCAGCACCGCGTTGAGGTTCTCGAACAGCTTGTGCACCTGCGCTTCCAGGCCCGGTTCGGGCGAACCGTCCACGCGGCTGCCGACCTGGCCGGAGACGAACAGGAAGCCGTTGGACCGCACCGCTGGCGAATAGCGGTAGCGGGCATACAGGTCCTGGCGGCCAGGGGGAAACACGACGTCGCGACTTGCCATTGCAGACTCCAGAGGGGTTTGTGCCCCGGGTGATGGGATATCTCCACGGTAGGCGCCCCGGCCCGGTCGATAAACGACCAACCTTGTCCATCACTGTTTGTAGAATCCAAACAATTGACCGCAGGAGTGCCGATGGACCGTTTCGATGCCATGCAGGCCTTTGCCCGGGTCGTGGAGACCGGCAGCTTCACCCGTGCCGCGCAGACCCTGCACATGAGCCGCACCACGGTGACCCAGCTGGTGCAGCAGCTGGAAGCGCGGCTGCGCGTGCGCCTGCTCAACCGCACCACCCGCCAGGTCAATGTCACCGACGATGGCGCGGCGTACTACGAGCACGTCACGCGGCTGCTGGCCAACCTGGACGACGCGGAAACCAGCCTCTCCAGCTTCGCCGCCAGCCCGCGTGGCCGGCTGCGGGTGGATGTGCCCGCGCCGCTGGCGCGGTTCCTGCTGGTGCCTGCGCTTCCCGGTTTCCATGCGCGGTATCCGGACATCCAGCTGGACCTGGGCGTCAGCGACCGCAACGTCGACCTGATCGATGAGAACGTGGACTGCGTGATCCGCGGCGGGGTGCTCACCGACCCCTCGCTGGTGGCACGGCACATCGGCGACCTGCAGGCAGGGCTGTACGCCGCGCCGCAGTACCTGGCCACGGTTGGCATGCCCGACCACCCCAAGGCATTGGAAGCCGAACCGCATCGCATCGTCGGTTATCGGGGCTCGCGGCGTGCAGGCGCCATGCCCTACGCGCTGCGGCGGGGCGAAGAAATGCTGACCGTGCACGGCCGGCATCAGCTGGCGGTCGACGACGGCAACGCCTACCTGGCGGCCGGCGTGGCCGGGCTCGGCGTGCTGTGGCTGCCCGATTACGTTGCCGCCGCGCATGCCGAACGCGGTGAACTGGTCCGCGTGCTCACCGACTGGCAGGTCGACCCGATGCCGCTGCACATCGCCTTCCGCCCCAACCGCCACGTCAGCGCCAAGCTGCGCGTCTTCGTCGACTGGGTAGCGGTCCTCATGGCCGAACACGTGCCGGTGATGACAAAAGGCTCGAACCTGCCCTAGCATCGCAGCCACAAGCCCGCGCCCCTGCGCCGGGCGAGGACAGGCATTGACGCAGTTCCTCCAGCTGTTCGGTTCCCGGCTTTCGATGATGTTCGCAGCGATCGCGCTGCTGTACCTGCTGTGGTCCACCGCACCGCTCTGGTGGTCGGCGCGGCGGGCGTTCCTGCGCCGCGACCGGCTCGTGCACCCCTGGTCCTTCATTTTCATCGCTGCGATGCTTGCGTATGGGAGTACGGCACTGGCCACCATGGGCGTGACGTCGGTGGTTGGCATGTCACGCGTGCTGGATGCGGCGGCGCATCCCGGGTTGCTGTCGGCGATCGCGCCCGGATCATGGCTTGCTACCCGGCTGGGCGCCTGGCTGCCTCCCGCACTCCTTCCGCTGCATCTGCTGATCACCTGGTTCATCACGCGCCAGTTGTCGCAACACTGGGGCGAGCTCTGCGCACGTGGCGCACTCTCTGCCCGGAAGGTGCGCTGATGCAGATTCCCGACCAGTGGTTCAGCCTGCTCCTCTGGCTGTTGTTCGAGGAGGGCCTGTGGCGGATCTGGATGTCATCGCCCCTCTGGTGGGCGGTGCTCAAGGTGCTGCTGCGACGTGATCGCCTGCCCCGCCCCACCACTTTCGTGGTCGTGTCTGCGGCGCTGGCGTACGGGGTGATTGCGGCGGTGAGCGTGGTCGTCATCATCCCGGTCAAGGTCGCAGGCCTCTACCTGGCGCCCCAGTTCATGGAGGCAGGACTGCCGTTGGGCCCGACGCTGACGGCGCTGGACAACGGGGTCACAGCCGCATTGCTGCCATTGGCCTTCTCGCTGCCCATTTCCGCATGGTGGATTTCGCGGCGACTGGCGCAGCGCTGGCCGAGGTTGTGCGGCGGGGATGTGGTCTCCGGGTAGTTACAGCGGCGCGATCACCAGCGTATCGCCCTTGCACGCATTGACGTCGCGGTAGATCGCCGTGCGTCCGTTACGGAACTGCAGGCGCAGATCGAAGCGGCAGCCGGCGTCGCCCAGGCGAACCGTGGTGCTGCCGCCACCACCGTCGAGCGTATCCATGGGAAGTTGTTCGAATGGATCGCTGCCAGCGGCGGCTACTTCCAGCGTGGTGATGCTGTCGTGTGCGCGATTGAGCAGCGTGAGGTAACGCGGCGCAGCGGCGTTCACGGTGCTGGCGAGCAGCAGGCTGGACAGGACGGCAAGGCGGATCGGGAACATCGCGGCATCTCCGGCGGTTGGGTTCGCCGCCATCAGGCCGCTGGCCGCCCCGCGCGCGCCACCGATCCGGGACGAATCGTCGTCCCGGCAGGACCAATCGTAATGGGCCCTCATGGCGCTTCTCCGGGCCCGCCCGCACGCCTAAGATGGCCCTGCCCCGCCGTGCCGGGCGTCCTGGATACCGGCCATGAAGGTTCGCCTTGGCAGTACGTCGATCCCCCTTTCCCGCTACCTTCTCCTCTGGACGGCGGTGGTGCTGGTGTTTGCCGTGCAGCATTCGCTGAGCGATGGACTGCACGGCAACAGCTGGCCGTTCCTGGTGCACCTGCGCTGGGCGATGATCCAGTGGTACACGTGGGCGGCACTGGCGCCGCTGGTGTTCCGCCTGGCAGAGCGCTATCCGCTGGATCCCGACCGCCGCCTGCTCGGCCTGGGCAGGCAGGCGCTGGCCAGCCTGGCGGTGACCTTCGGCGCGATGCTGATTGGCGCGCTGGCCTCTGCGCTGTTCGAACCCAGCGGCTTCTTCGAACAGCTCGGGTACTTCCTGGCGCAGCATTTCGCCATTGGGCTACTCACCTACTGGGCCCTGTTCGCGCTGCAGCAGGCACTGCACTTCCAGGCCGAGAAGGCGCGCCGCGAAATGGAAGCCAGCCGGCTGGCCACCGAACTGGCGCAATCGCGGCTGCTGGCGCTGAAGTCCCAGCTGCAGCCGCATTTCCTGTTCAACACGCTGCACGCCATCATCACCCTGCTCGACGAAGACACGGTCTCGGCCGAAGACATGCTGCTGCGCCTGAGCGAACTGCTGCGCGCCTTCCTGGAAGACTACGACGGCCAGGAGATACCCCTGCGCCAGGAACTGGACCTGATCGAACTGTACCTGGGCATCCAGCGCATCCGCTTCAAGGACCGGCTGACCACGCGCACCTACATCGCCCCGGACACCCTCGACTGCGCCGTGCCCAGCCTGCTGCTGCAGCCGCTGGTGGAGAATGCGGTGCGCCACGGCATCGGGCAGCGCGTGGGCACTGATGTGATTGAAATCGAAACGCGCCGCGACGGCGACGTGCTGTGCATTGAAGTGCGCAACCGCAACAGCACGCTTGACGCGACGCCCGGCGCGCCCGCAGGCCATGGCATCGGCATGTCCAACACCCGGCTGCGCCTGAAGGAACTGTATGGCGATGCCGCCGACGTGCGGCTGGACATGATCTGGCCCGAGGGCGTGGCCTGCCGCGTGCGCCTGCCCTTCCACACGCTGGAACTGGAGGACGATGCGCCCGAGTTCACTATCGGAGTAGCGCCGGCATGACCCTGTCGGTACTGGTGGTCGATGACGAGCCGCTCGCGCGCCGCGCGATCGTGCGCCTGCTGGCCGATGACCCGGAGATCGAACTGCTGGGCGAATGCGGCGACGGCGTCTCCGCGGTGAAGGCCATCCGCGAACACTCGCCCGACCTGGTGTTCCTGGACATCCAGATGCCGGCGATCACAGGCCTGGACGTGGTGGCCACCATCGGCGCCGAGCGCATGCCGGCCACCGTGTTCGTCACCGCGTACGAGCAGTATGCGGTGAAGGCTTTCGAGGCCAATGCGGTGGACTACCTGGTCAAGCCTTTCAGCCGCGAACGCTTCGCCGCCACCCTGCAGCGCGCCCGGCAACGCCTTTCAACCGCTGCAGGCACCAGCGCGCAGACCACCACGCATATCCTGCAGGCACTGGACGCACTGCGCCAGCGCGAGGCCTACCTGCAGCGCATACCGGTGCGGGTCGACGAACACGTGGTGCTGGTCGACGTGGACGAGATCGTATGGATCAAGGCCGCACGCAACATCGCCGAGATCCACCTGGCCGGCCGCATGCACGAACACCGCGGCACCATGGCCGCCCTCGCCGCGCGGCTGGATCCGCGCCACTTCGCCCGCGTGCACCGCTCGGCCATCGTCAACATCCGGCGGGTCAAGGCGATCCACCCGTGGTTCAACGGCCACCACGTGGTCACCCTGGACACCGGCCAGCAGCTGCGCATGAGCCGCTACCAGAACGAGGCGTTCCTAAAGCTCGTCTCCACCCGGGACACACCGTAGAGCCAGGCCCTGCCTGGCTGCGCGTGATCCCCGACCGACGTGTTCACCGCATGCACCTCAGCCACGCAGGGCGTGGCTCTACGCCGTTGGCATGCGCTCGTCGGCGCGCAGGGTCAACACCTCCACCCCACCGTCAGTCACCAGCACCGTATGCTCGGCCTGCGCGGACAACTTCCCGTCGCGGGTAGTCACGGTCCAGCCGTCCTCGCTCATATCAATCGCCGCGCGCCCCTGGTTGATCATCGGCTCAATGGTGAACGTCATGCCGGCTTCAAGTACCTCGCCGGCACCCCGCTTGCCGTAATGCAGCACCTGCGGGTCTTCGTGCATCTCACGGCCAATGCCGTGCCCGCAGAACTCGCGCACCACGCTGTAGCCGTGCGTTTTGGCGTGCTGCTGGATGGCAAAGCCAATATCGCCCAGCGTTGCCCCCGGGCGAACCGTCGCGATCCCCTTCCACATCGCCTCGCGGGTGACCCGCACCAGCCGTTTCGCCTGAAAATCGACCTCGCCGATCAGGTAGGTCTTGCTGGAATCGGCAATGAAGCCGTTCTTCTCCAGCGTGATATCCAGGTTGACGATGCTGCCGCCACGCAACACCTCGTCTGCCGATGGCACGCCATGGCAGACCACGTTGTCGACCGAGCTGTTGAGCACATAGGCAAAGCCGTACTGGCCCTTGCTGGCAGGCCGCGCCTGCAGTTCATCGACGATGAAGCGCTCCACCCAGTCGTTCACCTGCAGCGTGCTCATGCCTTCCAGCGGCAACCGGTCCAGCGCCTCGAAGACCGAGGCCAACAACCGCCCGGACGCTCGCATCAACGCCTGTTCTTCAACCGTCTTGATCACGCGACCGCCACCCGCAGGGCGCCGGGGTCCACCCCGGCCGCCCTGAGTTCACGGTTGACGATCTCCTGGTAGCTCATACCGGGGTTCATCTCGCACAGCATGCCCACCTTGATCCAGAACCCGGCCTGCGCGTTGATGGAACGGCCGGATACGCCGCTGGCGCGGCGCAGGTTGTCGTGCAGTTCGTCGTCGATGTTGACGATGCCCACGGGAGGGTCCTAAAGAGGGGGGTGTATGAATCATATACGATTCATATCATTGCCGCCAAACCTCCGACGCGTACCGGCTACCCCACCCACCTCATTCGTCATCGGTGGGAGGGGCCTCGCTCCCTTCTTCAAGCAGTCTCGGACTCGCCAAACTGATGGTATTGCCATCGGACGCCGCCCTCAAAACGACCTGAGTTTCATTGCCGTACTGGTTAATGTAGCCAACGAATCCGTGCTGATAGCTGTAGTTGCCGCACGGACCCCCAAGGTTGTTTCGAATACGGCCGACGTCAGCCTGCCCTGGGCGCTCTCCAAGCCTGAAACTGGCGGAGTGGTTACAGCTCTGGTAATTCAGCGTTCGCGCGGGCAGGACCCTGAAGGCCGCCTGCTCGAAGCGGCGCACCCCCTTCATCCACGCATAATGGCAGGTGTCCGCCCCGCCCCTGTAGTTGATGGCGTCGACGATCCTCAACCCCGTGTTCAGCGGATCATTGAAGTACACGTAGTACAGATCGACATCAAAGGGGAAGTGTGTGTAGACGTTCCTAGGGCCAGATATGGCGAGCTTATCCCATGTGATTATAACGGGCTCTCTACCATCGACCTGAAGCCAACTATCGAACTTTCCTACAGTAGGATTCGGCGTATTGGTTATGAAGGTTATGCCATCCGGAGAGGTACAGCGCGCAGCAACTTTGAAACTCTCGACGCGTGACACTGTGATCCAGGCCTTGAACACCTGTGCACCGTTTTTCGGCGATTCTGCGGGCAAGCCATCAACATCCTGCCCCGCGCCCTCGAGGTTCCAGTGATAGATGAAGCGGGAGTCTTCAGTGAAAGTGAAGCTAAGCCCGCCATTGAACAGCTCACCCGTGTGGTAGTTGCACAACCCCAGCTTCAGATGGTTCGGATCTACCGGGACAACTACATTGTCTGCATCGCGCGCTTCAATAATGACCAGGACGGGAACCTGTTGCCTCTGGTTTGCATACACAGGACAACGGACCTTTTCGCTCCCTTGGCACGTAATTTGAAACTTGTTGAGACTGACCCACTTCGCTTTCTCAGTGGGCAGCTCGCCATGTTGCAGCACGTGGCCAGCAGCACTCTCAACGCCATCCACATTTTCGCTGTTCATCATCATCCACTCCCATGTTGAAGGATCGTCAGTTCAGCCGGTAAAGCAAACTGGATCGCAAGCATGGGAGGCACGCACGACGAATCGGCACACCTGGCCCCGAGGGCTGCACCGAACAGAAATCCACGCAAAGGACACGGCAACGCCAAGCCCGTTGAGCGCAGCTCACTGCTCGCGATTCACCCCCGTGAGCGGCCAACATAATCCCGGCCTTGTTAGGCCCGCGTCATCGTCGAGCGGCGATGCTCAGGTCCAGGCAGGGTCAGCAGTAAAGTCGATGGTCAGCCAGAACTCGCTCCCCCTCGCATCCAGCCGCTCGGCAATCTCGTCGCGCAGCGCATCCACGTTGCCGATGGTGCCGATCACCGTATCCGGATGGGTCAGGACGTGGATTTCCACGAAGCGCATGCGCCCCATCTTGGCCACGTGGCTGGTGAAATCGAGGTAGCCGTGTTCGGCGACGAACTGCTTCATCACCGACTGCACCCGCGCGTCCAGCGAGTCGGGCGCCACCTGCAGCACCTCGCGCATCGCTTTCCATGCCCCACGCAAGGGCACCGGCAACACCGCCAAGCTGATGATCGCCAGCACCAACGGGTCCAGGAATGGAATCCAGTGCGCGTGGTCGCCATGCTCCAGCAGCAGCGCCAGCGCAAAGGCCAGCACCACCGCCAGGCTCATCATGCCGCTGAGCAGCCACGCGCGTACGTCCAGCCACAGCAGCGGCGAGTTCAGCCGCGCGGCATACACACGCACGAACGCGGCCATGCCCAGGTTGCTCACGCACAGCAGCGTGGCCCACATCAAGGCCGGACCCGCACGGATCACGTGCCCCCCGGTGGTCAGGCCAATGATCGAATTGGCCAGTGCATAGATGCAGGCCAGCGCGAGGATCGCGCCGCCCAGCGCTTCCACCATGGGTTCCAAGTGCCAATAGCCGTACTGGAAACGTGGGCTGCCCTCGCGCCCCAGCAGGCGCAGCACCGCCAGCGCCACCAGCGTCAGGGCCACATCGACCAGGCTGTACACGCCGTCGAACAGGATCGCCTGCGACCCCACCAGCAGGCCGCCGATGAAGCCGGTGGCGCTGACCGCCACCGTCACCCCGATCGAGAATTTCAGGATCCGCTGTTCGCGTGCTGTATCCATCGCCTGCCGAAGATCCTGGCCGCAGCTCAGGTCTTCAGCACCTCCACCTTGTAGCTCGGCACGTCGCCGTCACGGTCGATGATAAGCCCGTGCACGTCCGACTCGAAGCCCGGGAAGCGTGCGTTCTGTTCGCGTGCAATGCGCAGCGACTGGATGATCGGCTCATCCTGCGCGCCGAAGCGTTCGCCCGGCATGATCGTGGGAATGCCCGGCGGGTACGGCACCAGCATGGTCCCGGCGATGCGCCCACTGATGGCTTCGATGTCGACCCGCTCGATCTGGCCGCGCACCAGGTGGTCGTAGGCCTCGGCCGGCGTCATCACCGGCTCGGGCAGGTCCACGTACATCTCACGCATCACCTGGGCCACCGCGAACTCGCGGTTGAAGGCATGCAGGGCCGCGCACAGATCGCGCAGGCCCCAGCCAGCGTAAGCCTGCGGGTAGTCCGCCGCCAGGTCGGGCAGCGCGCGGGTCAGCGGCGCGTTGCTGTCGAACAGCTCCTTGAACGCCATCAGCTCGGTGACCAGCGTGCTCCACTTGCCCTTGGTGATGCCCATCGAGAACAGGAACAGCACCGAGTACAGGTTGGTCTTCTCCACCGTGATGCCGCGCGTCCACAGGAACTTGCTGAGCACGGCAGCCGGAATGCCCAGCTCACCCAGGTCGCCGTCGATGGACAGCCCCGGGGTCAGCAGGGTCACCTTGATCGGGTCGATCAACACGTAGTCTTCAACCAGCCCATCGAACCCGTGCCAATGCGCATCGGGCTGCAGGTACCACTCCTCGCGCTTGGCCACCATCGGCGTTGGCGCATCGCCCTTGCCCAGGGAGCGCTCCAGCTTGTCCGGCTGCCACACGCTGAACCACCAGTCATCGCGGCCCAGGTCTTCGCGTACGTGCAGCATGGCGCGACGGAAGGCGATTGCCTCGTCGTGCATTTCCTGCACCAGAGACTCACCCGCCGCGCCCTCCATCATCTTGGACGCCACGTCGCAGGCAGCAATCACCCCGTAATGCGGGCTGGTGGTGGTGTGCATCATGAACGCTTCGTTGAAGCGCTCGGCATCCAGCTCGCGGGTAGCCGCGTTGCGCACGTGGATCATCGAGGCCTGCGAGAACGCGGCCAGCAGCTTGTGGGTGGAATGGGTGGTGAAGATGATCGCGTCCTGGCCGCGCGGCTTGCCCTTGGCCATGCCGTAGTGGTTCTCATAGAACGGATGGAACGCGGCGTAGGCGTACCAGGCTTCGTCGAAGTGCAGGAAGTCCACCGCACTGCCGATCTCGTCGGCGATCTTCTCGGCGTTGTAGCACAGCCCGTCATAGGTGGAATTGGTCACCACCGCGATGCGCGGCTTGGAGCCGGCGCGGAACGCCTTGCTGGCCAGCGGATTGGCGGCGATGGCCTGCTGCAGCGCCTCGGGGGTGAACTGGTCCAGGCTGATCGGCCCGATGATGCCGTGGGCGTTGCGGCTGGGGGTGAAATACACCGGCACGCCGCCGGTCATGATCAGTGAATGCAGCAGCGACTTGTGGCAGTTGCGGTCGACGAACACCACATCGCCCCGCCCCACCGTGCCATGCCAGACGATCTTGTTGGCGGTGGACGTACCGTTGGTGACGAAGAAGGTGTGGTCCGCACCGAAGTTACGCGCCGCCTCGTTCTCGGCTTCCTTGATCGGTCCGCTGTGGTCCAGCAGCGAGCCCAGCTCCGGCACCGAGATCGACAGATCGCTGCGCAGCGTGTTCTCACCATAGAACTGGTGGAACGCGCGCCCCACCGGTGACTTGGTGAAGGCCACCCCGCCCGCGTGCCCCGGCGTGTGCCAGGAATAGTTGGACTCGGCCGTGTGGTGGATCAGCGCCTTGAAGAACGGCGGCAGCAGCTGCTGCATGTAGTCCTCGGCCGCGCGCATCACCTGGCGTGAGATGAAGCTCTTGGTGTCCTCGAACAGGAAGATGTAGCCATGCACGTACTTGAGCAGCTTGCTTGGCACCTTTTCGATGGTGCGGCGCTCGCCGTACAGGAACACCGGCAGCCCGCCGCGGCGCGCGCTCTGCTCGCGCAGGAAGCCCAGCAGGCGCTGGAACTCACCAGGCTTGTCCTCGGTACCATCGATGGAGATCAGCACCGCCGAGGCCGCCACATAGGTGCGCGCACCGGCCTGGGCATCGGCCAGGGTAAGCCCGCACAGCACGCGCTGCTCGTTGCCCCGCAGCTCCTCGACCAGCGCGCGGATCAGGATGCCGCCGATGCGCGGGGACTCGTAATCGTCGTCAATGACAATGATCGGGTAATCCAGAGACTTGAAGTACACAGCATTTCTCCTGGGGGAAGGTCACGAAAGCTTCGTGCTGGCGGTGCTGTCCAGCGGCGGCAGCTGGCCGCGCTGGCGGCGGCGCTCCTCGCTGAAGAACGGGTAGAACACCGTGATGAACAGCACGAACAGGAAGGCGTACTGCACGATGCTGCCGGACGAGCCGAAGATCGCCCACAGGCAGTACACGACGGTGATGCTGGTCAGGAACCAGAACGCACCGGTATGCACCAGGGTGTGCGAGCGCTCGACCACGAAGTAGCAGGCCACGCAGGAATAGATGTAGGGCAGCAGGGTCAGCACCACTGCTGCCGAGGTGATCACATCGAACTGCGCCGAAGCGGTTTCCGAGGTCGAGGTGAGCAGCACGGCCAGCGTCATCAGCACCGCCACGATCAGCACGCCCTTGACCGGCACGTCATCCTTGTTGGTCTTGCTGAAGATGCTCGGGAACAGCCCGTCATCAGATGCCGCCTTGGCGCTCTGCGCGGTCAGCAGGATCCAGCCGCCCAGCGAACCGGCCGCGCCGACGAAGGCGCACAGGCTTACCAGCGCCCCACCCCAGCCGCCCACAGCGTTGGCTGCTGCCAGTGCGAACGGTGCATCGGATACCTGAAGGTCGCCGTTGGGTACCATGCCCATGATCACCGACGAACTGGCGATGTACGCCACCGCCGCCAGGAACACGCCGGCCAGGGTGGCGCGCGCCACGTTCTTCTCCGGGTTTTCCACCACCCCGGCCGTGACCGAGGCCGACTCCACCCCGATGAAGGCCCACAGCGTCAGTGCTGCGGCGCTTGAGATCGCGCCGAAGTTGGATTCGCCCGACACGTTGTAGGCGCCCTTGAAGATGGCCGGGTCGAAGAAGAACCAGCCGAAGATGGCAATGCCCAGGATCGGCACCAGCGCGAAACTGGTGGTCACCGTCTGCAGCCGGCTGACGAAGGCCGGGCCGATCACGTTGGCGAAACTCAGCGCCCATACCAGCGCGAGCACCGCGATGCAGCGCGGTATCGGCTGGGACAGGATCGGGAAGAAGTAACTGAAGTAGCCCACCGCCGCGATCGGGATGGCCACGTTGCCGATCCAGTTGGCGAACCAGTAGATGGTGTTGGTCTGGAAGCCCATGTACGGCCCGAACCAGTCGCGCGCGTAGGCATACGGGCCGCCCGCCATGGGCGCCAGCTTGCCCAGTTTGGCGAACACGAAGGCCAGCAGCAGCGCGCCGGCGGTGGTGACCAGCCAGCCCCAGATGGAGGCGGTGCCGATCTTGGCCAGGCTGGAGGGCAGCAGGAACACGCCCGAGCCCATCATGTTGCCGGCCACCAGGAACGTGGCACCCACAACCCCGATCTTCTTAGCTTGCGCCATGACGGTCTCTCCGCTACTTGATGAAGTTGTATTGCAGGCTGCCCTGCACCCGCACCGTGTCGGCGCGTTGTCCGTCCTGCTGTTCCAGTTGCCCGTACAGCACTTCCATGCCCATCGTCCACGACGGCGCCGGGCTCCAGATCAGGTTGAAAACTCCGTATCGGCTCTGGCGGAATGCATCTGCCGCAAGCTCGGCGTTGCGCGCCATCGTGAGCTGGCCGTAGATCAGGTTGGAGCGCCACATCGGCGACCAGTAGTGCGTGTACCCCACGAAGCCGCCCTGCAGTGACAGCGCATGCAGGCGTCCATCCGCGCCGATCACCGCATCCAGGTCCGAACCGGTGAGATCGGCGGTGTAGCGGCTCAGGCCCTTGCCGCCGAGTGCGCCGAACAACAGCAGGTCCTGTTCGCCCACCGACGCGGATCCGCTGAGCTGGACGCCGCCGCCGAAGCGGCGGTCGTCGCGCTGGTCACCGTCGTAGCCCAGGCTGCGCGCCACGCCGCCCAGCTGCAGGTGGCCCCAGTCGCGTTCCATGCGCGCGGTGACGGTCACATCCGGCAGCCGGTTCGCGGCCACGGTCGCATCGGTGGTACCGGCCAGTTGTGCGTCGGGGTCTTCGGCGGCCACGGTCAGCGTGTTGCCCTTGCCCATCGCGAAACTGTGGTGGATGCCGGCCACCAGCAGGTAGCCGGCGCCGCCCGGGCCGGCGAAGTCCAGCGTGTCGGGCAGGCTGTCGGCATCCATGAAGGTGGCGTAGCCATAGCCGGCGTAGGTGTTGCCGAGCTGCCCATAGGCATGCCGCAGCCGGAACTGGTAGCCATCACTGCTGCCGAAGAAGTCGTTCTCCAGGTAGAAGCGCAGGTTGCCGCGACTGGTCGGGCGGCGCGCTTCGAAGCTGAAGCGGGTCTGCTTGGCATGCAGGTTGAAGTTGGACACGTCCCGGTGAGGGCTGCCCACCGGAATGGTCGAGGTCACGAACTGGTCCTCGTCCCCCGCCGCGCGCGTATCCACGATCGCATCAAGCTTGGCGTAGCCGCCAATGCGGATCAGCGTGTCGGTGTTGGGGATGGCCAGGAAACCTTTCAGCTCCGGGTCGGTCGGGCCGGCCGCACTGTCGGGGCGCGAGGCGGCCGACGACGGATCGGCCACCGAATCGCGTGGCGGCAGGATCGCCTGCCCGGTGCCCGGCACCTGCGTGGTGGACGCATACGGCAACGTGGCCGATGGCGTGATCGCCGTGGGCGCAACCGTGGTCACTCCAGGGCGCTGCGCAGGCGCGCGGCCTTCAGCGGTTTCCAGCGCATCCAGGCGCTTTTCCATCGCCTCCAGCGTCTGCCGAAGGGTGCGGATATCCTGGCGCAGGGCGTCGGCGGAATCCTGCGCGTTGACCGGCATCGCGGCCAGCGCCAGGGCAGAGAACAGCAGCACGACAGAGCAACGCATCACGTCCTCCCTGAACTGCAGACGATACTGCCGCTGGCCGCAGCGCTCATGCGCACCGCCGACAACGGCAACCCGGTACTGCTCCGCAGGAGAACGACGACCGCAGTGAACCCGGCGACATGTTGCAGTCGCCGTACTGCCATCGGCAGTGCACCCGCGTGGGATTCCCTCCTCATCCCGGGTGACGCGCAGTAGCTGCGCACGCCAAGGCCCTGAGTAACAAGTCGGAAGTGAGTGTGTCGTGAAGTTCGTGCGTCGCCACGATGACGCGACAGTAACGCAACGGGAACGCTGTCAGGAACCATGCGCGCAGTGTGGCTGCGCGCATGGATGTGGACCTTGATTCAGATCAACGCGGGCCCATCACCTTTTCCATGTCCTCGCCCTGCGGCATGCCGGACACGCGCTGCACCATGCCCTGCGCATCGTGGAACAGAATCCCGGGGGTCCCCTGGAAGCCCAGTTCCACCATCAGCACCTGGTTGGCGTCGAGCTTGTTGGCAAGCGCCGGCGTGATCGTCGCGGCCGGCTTGATACCACCCTTGCTGAAGTCATGCTCGTTCTGCAGGAACACGGCACTGGGATTGGGTGCGCCCAGGATCGCGGCGGCCTTTGCCGGGCTGTCCTCGCGGATCACACCGACCATGACGTGGCGAAGCTGCACCTTGCCGCTGTCCACCCACGGCCGTGCCGCCTCCCAGAAGCGATGGCAGTACGGGCAGTTGGCGTCACTGAAGGTGTAGACCACGCGCGGGGCATCGGCGCGGCCATCGCGCACCCATGCACTGCCATCGAGGCGCTTCCAGATCCGGTCCGACATCGGCTTGGCCACCAGCTTGTCCAGCGGCGCCGCGCCGACATCCTCGCCCTTCTCATTGAAGAGCGTGCCCACCATCACGTTTTTGCCGTCGGCCGTGACATAGGCCGCCGCCGGTTGCTGTCCACCCACCACGCCGGCAAAGCCACGCAGGCCGCCGGGGGCGTCAAACTCGCCGATCACCTCGAAGCCCTGCTTCTCGATGCCCTGCAGCACCGCGGGCCGGTTGGCAGCCGCCGAGGACGCCGGCTTGGCCGCCGCCTTCGGTGCGGACGGGCTTTGCTGTGCCTGGCTGCAGCCGGCGATTGCCAACAGCAATGCCGCGGTCAGCACGGAGCCCAGCACGGGCGAGGTCTTCAACAACATGGCAACTCCTGGAATGCACGCGAACGGCGAATGTTCCACAGGGTAGACGTATCTGCCTGACCCTGCAGCCACTGCCCTGCAACGCATCAGGCCGCTGGGCGCAGCGGTTCACCCTGCAGCTGCGCCAGCGGGCCGCGGGGACGCTCGCGCCGCTGCGCGAAGATCTGCCGACGGTAGCGCGCCGGGGTGACCCCCACGATGCGCAGGAACAGGCGGCGGAACGCACTCTGGTCGGAATAGCCCACCGCCCAGGACACCTCATCGACGGCACCACCGGCCTGCAGCAGCAGTTGCGCCTTGGCGATGCGCAGCCGCTGGCAGTAGGCAATCGGGCGCAGGCCGGTGGCCTTGAGGAAGCGCCGC
This sequence comes from Stenotrophomonas sp. FBCC-B152, assembly GCF_059134105.1. Lineage (NCBI taxonomy): Bacteria > Pseudomonadati > Pseudomonadota > Gammaproteobacteria > Lysobacterales > Lysobacteraceae > Stenotrophomonas > Stenotrophomonas sp. FBCC-B152. Next base: position 2,155,376 of record NZ_CP101442.1, read on the forward strand.
TGCAGCGTGCGCGGCTCCAGCCCGGCCGCATCGCAGATGTCCTGCAGGGTCACGCCGCGCGCGGCGATGCTGTGCAGCCAGCGCTGCGCCTTGAGGATGCCGCGGTCGCCATGGGCGAAGTTCGGACTGAAACGCTCCAGGTCTTCCTGCACGCCGCGTGGAATGACCAGCTGCAACTGCTGGATGGCCGCGCTCATCACACTCTGCCCGTAGATGCGTGCCAGCAGCCGCAGGCTGAGGTACTTCCATGCATCGGGGCCGGAGGCGGTCATCAGGTCGCCGTCGTCCACCAGCGCGCGCTCGCTCGGCTGCCAGCTCGGCACCACCGCCGCCAGCGACGGGCAGCGCGACAGATCCGGGACGCTGACCGAGCGCCCGCTCATCACCCCCGCCGAGGCCAGCAGCAGCCCGCCCTCTTCGCAGCCCGCCAGCAGGCTGCCCGCATCATGGCAGTCGCGCAGCCAGGTCAGCATGCGTTCGTCGGCCTGCATCAGCGGCCAGCTGGGCTCGTTGCCCGGCACCACGATCACCGCCGGCGGGGTATCGCCGAACAGCTCGGCGCCGGCCACCCGCTGCATGCCATGCCCGCGCGTGGACAGCGTCCAGCGGGTCACCAGCATGCGCGCGCCCGTGCGTTTGCCGGCCGCAGCGGTGCGGTTGCAGCGCTGGGCAAGTTCGGACAGCACCGGCGCGGCAGCACGCAGGCTGCCGGGGTACTCGAGCACGGCCACTTCCATCAGGGTCGGTGACGTGGGTTTGGGGGATGGCGAAGAAGAGGGGGGAAGTGCATCCATGGCGGCGCTCCTGGAACGGCTGCTGAGACCGCCAAACCCTGCTGGATCAAGGCCTGACGGCGATTCCAATGGAGCGTACGGAGCGCCTCCCATGGCAGCTATGAAACAAGTTGCAAATCCGGCCCGGTAACGACACGCAACTGCTTTGCGGCAAACCCTTGACTCTTGACCAGACTCCAGGGTTCACACTGGGCCCCTGCTCCCCAGAGAGGTCGCCGTGAACATTGGACAACTTGCACGCCAGGCCGGCGTGCCCATCGACACCGTGCGCTACTACGAGCGCCAGCATCTGTTGCCCACTGCCCAGCGCAGTGCCGGCGGCTACCGGGTCTTCAACGACACCGACCTGACCCGCCTGCGCTTCATCCGCCGCGCAAAGGCGCTGGGCTTCACCCTGGAAGAAATCGGCGAGCTGCTCGCCCTGAGCGACCAGCGCGGCCAGGACATGGCCCAGGTCCGCGAGGCGGCGGTACTCAAGCTGCAGGACATCGAGCAGCGCGTTGCGGAGCTGCAGCGCATGCATGCCGCGCTGGAACAGCTGGTGGATGCCTGCCCTGGCCACGGTGGCCTGGAACAGTGCCCGATCCTGGGCGCACTGACGGAGCCGCGCCAATGACCACATCGAAAGGCAGCTGCTGCGCCGCGCACGGCAGCAGCGCCGGCGCCACGGCGGGCAACACGGTCAAGGACGTGGTCTGCGGCATGGACGTGAACCCAGCCACCACCGCCCACCATGCCCGGCATGCCGGCAGCGACTACCACTTCTGCAGCGACGGCTGCCGGCGGAAGTTCATCGCCGAGCCGCAGCGCTACCTGGATCCGGCCTCGCACATCGCCGAACCGGTGCCGGCCGGCACGCTCTACACCTGCCCGATGGATCCGGAGATCGTGCAGGAAGGCCCTGGCACCTGCCCCATCTGCGGCATGGCGCTGGAACCGATGATGCCCAGCCTGGACGAGGGCGAAAATCCCGAACTGACCGACTTCCGCCGGCGCTTCTGGTGGAGCCTGCCGCTGAGCATCGCCACCATGGCGCTGGCGATGCTGGCGATGACCCCGCTGCTTCACGGCGTGCCGCCGGATGTGCGGGTGTGGATCGAGCTGGTGCTGGCCACGCCGGTGGTGTTGTGGGCGGGCTGGCCGTTCGTGCAGCGCTGGGCGCAGTCCATCCGCAACCGCAGCCCGAACATGTGGACGCTGATCGGCACCGGCGTGCTGGCCGCGTACGGCTACAGCGTGGTGGCGACGCTCGCGCCCGGCCTGTTCCCGCCATCCTTCCAGCAGCACGGCCACGTCGGCGTGTATTTCGAAGCGGCGGCGGTGATCATCTCGCTCACCCTGCTCGGCCAGCTGATGGAACTGCGCGCCCGTGCCCAGACCTCGGCGGCAATCAAGGCACTGCTGGGGCTGGCCCCGAAAACCGCGCGGGTGCTGCGTGACGACGGGCACGAGGAAGACGTGGACATCACCGCCCTGCAGCCCGGCGACCGCCTGCGGGTGCGCCCCGGTGAAACGGTGCCGGTGGATGGCAGCGTGCTGGAAGGTCGCTCCACCGTGGACGAGTCGATGCTGACCGGCGAAGCGGTACCGATGGCCAAGGCCGTGGGCGACACCGTCATCGGCGCCACCCTCAACGGCACCGGCAGCCTGGTGATCCGCGCCGAGCGGCTGGGCGAGGACAGCATGCTGGCGCAGATCGTGCAGTTGGTGGCGCAGGCGCAGCGTTCGCGTGCGCCGATGCAGCGGATGGCCGACAAGGTCGCCTACTGGTTCGTGCTGGCGGTGCTGGGCGTGGCCGTGCTGACCCTCTTCGGCTGGGGCCTGTTCGGACCCGAACCGTCGTGGACGCACGCAGTGCTCAGTGCGGTGGCGGTACTCATCATCGCCTGCCCCTGCGCCCTGGGCCTGGCCACGCCGATGACCATCATGGTCGCCACGGGCCGCGCGGCCCAGCACGGCGTCCTGTTCCGCGACGCCGAGGCGATCGAAGCGCTGCGTGGCGTGGATACGCTGGTGGTGGACAAGACCGGCACGCTGACCGAAGGCCGGCCCGCGTTCCGCGACGTGCGGGCAGTGCCCGGATTCGACGCCGACGACGTGCTGCACTGGGCGGCCAGCCTGGACCAGGGCAGCGAACACCCGCTGGCGGCGGCGATTGTCAGCGAAGCGCGCAGCCGTGGGCGTGCGCTCGCATCGGTGGAGGACTTCGATTCGCTCACGGGCCTGGGCGTGCGTGGCACTGTTGAAGGCAAGGCACTGCTGCTCGGCAACGCGGCATTGATGGGCGACCACGGCATCTCCCTGCAGCCCCTGCACACCGATGCCGAACGGCTGCGCCAGGCGGCAGCCAGCGTGATGTTCCTGGCCGTCGACGGCGCGCTGGCCGGGCTGATCGCCGTGGCCGATCCGATCAAGGCCTCCACCGCCGAAGCCATCGCACAGCTGCGCCGCGATGGGTTGCGCATCGTGATGGCCACCGGCGACGGCACGGCCACCGCTGAAGCGGTAGCGCGCGAGCTGGGCCTGGACGAGGTACACGGTGAAATGCGCCCTGCGGACAAGGCCGAACTGATCCGCACGCTGCAGGCCCAGGGCCGCACGGTAGCGATGGCCGGCGACGGCATCAACGATGCACCCGCCCTGGCGAGCGCCAACGTCGGCATCGCGATGGGCAATGGCACGGACGTGGCGATGTCCAGCGCGCAGGTGACGCTGGTCAAGGGCGACCTGCGCGGCATCCTGCGCGCACGCCAGCTGTCTTCCGCGAGCGTGCGCAACATGCGGCAGAACCTGGGCTTTGCGTTCCTCTACAACGGCCTGGGCATTCCGGTGGCGGCCGGTGTGCTGTATCCACTCGGCATCACGATGTCGCCGATGCTGGCGGCAGTGGCGATGAGCCTCAGTTCGGTGTCGGTGATCAGCAATGCACTGCGTCTTCGCCACCAACGATTGTCCACGTCATGACACTTTTTTCTTGCCAATCGAAAACAGCATCGCTATGATCTCGCTCCTCACGACGTGGGGCCATAGCTCAGCTGGGAGAGCGCCTGCATGGCATGCAGGAGGTCGGCGGTTCGATCCCGCCTGGCTCCACCACTCCGATCATTAGGCCGATCGGAAGGTAGTGAACACAATTCAAGGTTTAAGTGCGTCCCCATCGTCTAGAGGCCTAGGACATCACCCTTTCACGGTGGCGACCGGGGTTCGAATCCCCGTGGGGACGCCAGTTACAAAACAAAAAGCCCTGACTTCTGTCGGGGCTTTTTGTTTTTGTGCTTCATCACATCAAGAGCAGAGCGGCGTTTCAGTTGCTGCGAGCCGGGAGGCAGTCGGGCAGCCCCTTCCGGGACACGCCGCAAGTACGTCCTTGTAGGCTTGGCAAAAACTTGCGCGTGTACGCAGTCCTGCGTACACGGCAAGGCCGGGGTTGGGCGTCCTGCCCAACCCGTCCGGCGCATGCGCCGAACCCATGTTTTTGACAGTCCCTACAGGGGCTACCCGCCTGCCTCCCCCACGGATCGCGTGCGCGGAAGGTAGGGTCGATTCCCGAACGACCGCATGCACCGCACCAACATCCGGTAACGCGTGTAAGTCATCGACGCCGGCCTTTGATCTTCCTTGGCCACCGGCCAAACGTGGAGGGGTCGGCGGGTGTGGGGGTACGGGGGCTTTACCAAACATGGATGTTTGGTAAGAGCCCCCAGGGATGGGTTCACGGCGCCCCCCGTACCCCCACACCCGCCGGCCCCACGCGACCATCCCAGCACACCAAGGCTTTCGCTCCAGCTTTCGCTCTTGCTGTAAGAAAACTGCACAAAAACACTTGGCGAATCGTCTTCACACGCGTAGAATTCCGCCTCCAGCATCGTGGGGCCATAGCTCAGCTGGGAGAGCGCCTGCATGGCATGCAGGAGGTCGGCGGTTCGATCCCGCCTGGCTCCACCACTCCGGACCTTAGGCCGTTCGGAGGTGTTGGAAACATTGATGAGTTCATGCGTCCCCATCGTCTAGAGGCCTAGGACATCACCCTTTCACGGTGGCGACCGGGGTTCGAATCCCCGTGGGGACGCCACTCATCAACCGGTGTAAGGCTGGCCATTCAGGCAATTCAACGCTAAGATGGTCGGCTAGCAGCAACAACGTGGGGCCATAGCTCAGCTGGGAGAGCGCCTGCATGGCATGCAGGAGGTCGGCGGTTCGATCCCGCCTGGCTCCACCACTTCTCCGGACATAGGCCGTCCGACAGAAGCAAAATTCAAAGTTTCGTGCGTCCCCATCGTCTAGAGGCCTAGGACATCACCCTTTCACGGTGGCGACCGGGGTTCGAATCCCCGTGGGGACGCCAATCAAACGCAGAAGACCCCGGCAATGCCGGGGTTTTTTGTATCCGCCGAAAAAAGTGTTTCCCTTTTCGGAAAACACCGATATGATAGGCGGCTCGCAGCATCAACGTGGGGCCATAGCTCAGCTGGGAGAGCGCCTGCATGGCATGCAGGAGGTCGGCGGTTCGATCCCGCCTGGCTCCACCAACATCCGGTCATTAGGCCGATCGGATGGGTGCGGCATTAAAATTCAAGTTTTCGTGCGTCCCCATCGTCTAGAGGCCTAGGACATCACCCTTTCACGGTGGCGACCGGGGTTCGAATCCCCGTGGGGACGCCAATACAACGCAGAAAGCCCCGGCAATGCCGGGGCTTTTTGTTTGGTAGCGTATCAACCATCGTTTGATGCCTCCGGTCCAGGCCCATGTGCTATTCCGCCCAGATCCGCGCCGACTACACCAAACTGGTTCGTGAGTTCGGCGCCGCCATTTCGCTGGACGAATTCGCCCAGCTCTATGCCCATGACGCCGGCAAACAGCGCCCCAAGACACCCAAGGCCATGGACGACGGCTTTGCCGGTGCGCGCACCGCGCAGGGCCAGGATATCGTGGCGAAGATCCAGCAATGGCACGCCGAAGAAATGCAGGCGCTGGACGAGGAAATCCGCGTCCAGACCGCACGCCGGAAGCAGGCTGAGGAAAGCCTGGCGCACCGCCCCACCCAGAAGGCCCGCAACGACATCCGCATTGCCGGCAACCGCGTGGACCGTGCCCAGGCGCGCCTGGCCGACCTGCACCGCACCGGCCTGCTGCCACGCGACAGCCGCATCTTTCCCGGCGTGTACGCCCCGGTGATCGTGTCCGAACACGGCCAGCGCGTGATCAAGCCGATGCGCTACCAGTGCCGCCTGCCCGACAAGCCCGCACGCAACGATGCGCTCTATCCCGGCACCTACAACGCCCGCCGCGACAGCCTCGAGGCGTACTGGAAGAACGCGTTCGGCCACCATCATGGCGTGGTGGTGGTGCAATCGTTCTACGAACACGTCCCGCGCCATGCGCTTGAACAGCGCACCCTGGCACCGGGCGAAAATCCGCAGAACGTGGTGCTCGAGTTCCGCCCGCAGCCGCCGCGCGACCTGCTGATCGCCTGCCTGTGGTCGGAATGGGAAGGCCCCGAAGGCCGCCTGCTCTCGTTCGCCGCCATCACCGACGAACCCCCGCGCGACGTGGCCGCCGCCGGCCATGACCGCTGCATCGTGCCGATCCGGCGCGAACACCTGGATGCGTGGCTGAATCCAGATCCGCAGGACTTGGCCGCGCTGTACCGCATCCTGGACGACCGCGAACCGGTCGAGCTGGATTACGCCGAAGCGGCGTGACCCTGCAGCGCGGCGGTCAGCGCCTGGTTCAACTCTGCGGTCAGATAGGGCTTGGTCAGCACCCTGCCCGCCCGGAATGCCTCCGGCAGCTGGAAGTGCGCCATGCCAGTGGCAACAACGAAGGGAATGCCGAGCGCGGTCAGCGCATCGGCGACCGGGTCACTGGTCTCGTGATTGGCCAGGCGGTAGTCCAGAAGCACGATCTGCGGCGCAGCCTCCTCGATCAGGCGCAGCGCCTCGGCCACCGACGACGCCGGCCCGATCATCACCGCGCCCGCGTGCATCAGCTGCATCTCCAGCAACGACGCGCTCATCGCGTCGTTTTCCACCACCAGTACCCGCAGACCCTGCAACGCGCTCATCACCGTTCCCTGTATGGTTCAGCGCAATGAGTATAGCGTCGCGGAAAAATGAAGGTCCGGGTCCGACTGAATGATTCAGACCTCCCCAATCCGGCGAGGTTTGTATACACTACGCGGCCAGCCAGCCGAAGTGGCGGAATCGGTAGACGCAGCGGACTCAAAATCCGCCGCCCTTAAAAGCGTGTGGGTTCGAGTCCCACCTTCGGCACCATGGAATCCAAAAGGCCAGATCGAAAGATCTGGCCTTTTGCTTTGGGGCCCGCTCAGACCAGCCGCAGCACGGCCGGTCCACCCGGGGCGCTCGACTGCGCCACCTGGCGCAGCACCTGCGCCACCGACCCGTCGACCCGGAACGCCGCCACCGTCTGCAGCAGCTGGGTGGCCTGCTCTTCCATGCTGCGCGCGGCGGCCGACGCCTCTTCCACCAGCGCGGCATTCTGCTGCGTGCTCTGGTCGATGTGCTCCACCGCCTGGTTGATCTGCATGATGCTTTCGCTCTGCTGCTGCGCACCGGTGCTGATCCGCGCGATCAGGTCATCCACCCGCTTCACGCTCTCCACGATCTCTTCCATGGTGCGCCCGGCGCTCTCGACCTGGGCGGTGCCCGTGCCGACGCGGTCCACCGAATCATCGATCAGCTGCTTGATCTCCTTGGCGGCGCTGGCCGAACGCTGCGACAGCGAACGGATCTCGCCGGCCACCACCGCAAAGCCGCGCCCATGTTCGCCGGCGCGCGCCGCTTCCACCGCCGCGTTGAGGGCCAGGATGTTGGTCTGGAAGGCGATGCCGTCGATCACGCTGATGATGTCGACGATGCGGCGCGAGGAAGCGTTGATGAGCGCCATGGTGGTCACCACCTCGCTGACCACCTTGCCACCCTGCGCGGCCACGTCCACCGCACCGCCGGCAAGCTGGCTGGCCTGGCGGGCATTATCGGCGCTCTGCCGCACCGTGCTGGTCAATCCCTGCAGCGACACCGCCGTTTCCTCCAGCGAGGCCGCCTGCTGCTCGGTGCGTTGGGACAGATCCGTATTGCCCACGGCGATCTCGCTGGCACCGAGCGCCACGGCGTCGGCGGCCACGCGGATCTGGCCGATCATGCTGCCCATGGTGGCCACCATGGCATTGACGCCCGCGCACAGCTCGGCGATGGCGCCGGTCGCGTCGCCCGCATCGATGCGCCTGCTCAGGTCACCCGCCTGTGCCGCGGATACCACTTCACGGGTCTGCGCAACCGCACTGGCCAGCGCCTGTGCATCACGCACCTGCGCGGTGACGTCGGTCGCGTACTTGACCACCTTGAACGGCCGGCCGTTCATGTCGAAGATCGGGTTGTAGGACGCCTGGATCCAGATCTCGCGCCCGCCCTTGCCCAGCCGCCGGTACTGGCCAGCGTCGTACTCGCCACGGCCGAGTTTCTGCCAGAACTGGCGATACGCATCGCTGCGGGCGTAGTCCGGCTCGGCGAACATCGAATGGTGCTGCCCGCGGATCTCGTCCAGCGTATAGCCCGTCGCCGCCAGGAAGTTCTCGTTGGCCGACAGGATGCGACCGTCCAGGCCGAATTCGATCACCGCCTGCGACGTATTGATGGCGGCCAGCTGCCCGGCGAAATCGGCCGCCTGCATCTGCTGGGCGGTGATGTCGGTGGCGAACTTGACCACCTTGAAGGGCTTGCCGCTGCTGTCGAACACCGGGTTGTAGGACGCCTGGATCCAGACTTCGCGCCCGCCCTTGCCGATGCGACGGTACTGACCCGCATCGAACTCGCCCTTGCCCAGCCGCGCCCAGAAGTCGCGGTAGGTCGTGCTGCGCACATGCTCGGGATCGACGAACATGGAATGGTGGCGTCCGCGGATTTCCTCCAGCGTATAGCCCAGGGTCTGCAGGAAGTTTGCATTGGCCTCGAGGATGGTGCCCTCCAGGTCGAATTCGATCACCGCCTGCACGCGGTGCAGCGCGGCCACCTGGGCTTCCAGCGCGGCGTTGCGCTGGGCAAGGGCCACGGCCGCCTGCTGCGTGGCACGCGGCGAGAACGCCAGCGCACCCAGCGAGCGCAGCAAGGACGGTGCGGATGCGCCAGGGCGAGCGGACGCCGGCGGCTGTACGGCTGCGATGGACATCGTTGTTTCCTCGGTTCCAACAAGCTCAATGGGCTACGCCGGGCCCTATGCCCGATGTAGTACGCAGAACGCTTGGGGACTCACGAAGACCGTCATGGGGATGACGTCCCTTCCGTGGGGCAGATCGTTTCCATCTGCACTCCTTTTAGCGGTCTGCGCGGGAGAAACTTTAGGGCGGTGGTGCGTCAACGCCGCCGCCCGGTACCCGCCAGGGCGGCAGCCGGTTTTCCAGCCAGTGCCCGGGACAACTCCTGTGCCGGCTGCGCATCGAACATCCGCGCGTACTGCGCGGCCATCCGGCCCAGGTCCCACACGCCAAAGCGCGAGCAGATCCCCGTCACGGTGTCGCCCGGGGTGGCCGAGCGCAGCGCAGCGCGGATCGCATGCAGGCGCTCGACCAGATAGAACTGGTGCGGCGCCATCCCGAACAGGTCGTCGAACGCCCGGTTGAGCGAGCGCTGCGAGGCGCCCACCGCGAACGGAATGTCCGCGAACGCCGCCTCCCCGCGCAGGCTGCGCTGGATATGCGCAATGCCGCGCCGCACGATCTCCCGGCGCGACAGCGGCGGGCGCCCGCGCTTGGCCGGTGCCTGCCCATGCCCCGCCAGCAGGTGGCACTGCAGCACCGCAGCCACCAGCTGGTTGACGAAGGATCCGCGCGCGCCCGGCTGCGCGAACGCGTCTGGGCTGCCTTGGTGCACGTCGAACGCCCGCTGGATCAACGCCCCGATCCGCCCCACCATCGGCGCGGTGGCGGTGATGTTGCCCGTGCGGTACAGCCAGGCGGGCTCCAGTCCATCGACCTGCGCGACCTGTTCCATCAGGACGTGCTCGGCGAAGTCGATTGCCAGGAACCGCGCGGGCACCTGGCTGAAACCATGCACCTCCACCTGCGGCGCCAGCCAGGTGAAGCCGTCCTCGCCGACCCGCTGCCCATCCAGCGCGGTCTGGCTGCCCGGCAGGGACAGGTACACCCCGAATCGCCCCGCGTGCGGCGCGCCGCGATACAGCACCGGGGCGCCATCCATCCCGTGCAGCAGAATCACGCCATCAAGGTCGAGCATATTCAGCGACCAGGCGCCGTCGCCACGACCGGCAATGCGCATCTCGCCGTCGATTCCGTTGATGGAATTGGAATACGCCTCAAAGTCCGGGTAAATCAGCGAAGGCATAATCTGAATATATTGAGTGAACCGTCGGGCCCACTCTACTTCACATGAACAGGAGGCGTGAACAGCAATTGGTCATGCACGAATCCGGCGAATTTGGCTAACTTTACGTAGCGGCATGGAAACCGCGACAGTAAGAATTAGCCCGCCTCGCGATGGGGTGTCTGGACGGTGGGGACTGTCCGACACTCCATCGCACGGCGCCTGCACCGGATACTCCCGTAATAATGCAAAGCGCGTCCCGCTTTTGTAGCCGGAGCCCGCCCACATTCCATTCAGTGGCGTATGTATATATCGCCAGATAATGCGTGTACCGCTGCCGGGATCAGGGTATCGGCCGCATGTGGCTGCGCTTGAGAAAACCAGGCCGCTGCGGGCCGGCAAAATACTGACCGGTTCAGCCCGGTCCGCCCTCTCTGCTGTCCAGGTCGATGTCGCCATCGACATCCAGCGGATCCGGCCCTCCATGCACGGGCGCTTCCACCTGCACGTTGTTCTTGCCCAGCGCCTTGGCCCGGTAGCACTGCGCATCGGCCGCGGCCACGGCCGCATCCACGCTCATGTGGCCGCCGATCGCGGCGATGCCGATGCTAGTGCCGACCACCAGGCGTTCCACGCCCCACGGCACGCTCAGGTTGCGCACCGCTTCGAGCAGGTCACTGGCAATGCGCCGCGCGCGGCGGAGCGAACAACCGGCCAGGATCACCGCGAATTCGTCGCCGCCCAGGCGCGCCACGATGTCCGAATCGCGCACGCCATGCCGGAGCACCGTGGCGACCGCCCACAGCATGGCATCCCCGGCCAGGTGGCCGTGGCTGTCGTTGATCGGCTTGAAGTTGTCCAGGTCGATGAACATCAGCGAGGCCGACTGCCCGGTCCGGGCCACCCGGGTGATGGCCTCCTGCAGGTGCGCTTCGAAGCCACGCCGGTTGCTCAGCTCGGTCAGCGGGTCCACCTCGGCCAGGTGCCGGGCTTCGCGCTGGCGGGCGCGCTGCTGGGTGACGTCACGAATCACCCACACCGCGCCGCTGACCTGCCCGTCGCCGCCCTGCAGCCAGGCCCGGGTCAGGTCCACCGGCAGCAGCTGGGCCCCCACTGACAACAGCAGGTCCGAATGCAGGTCCACCGCGTTGCTCTCCGCATCCAGCAGCACGGCCAGGTCCAGCGGCGAGCGCGGCGCGTACTCGGTGGTCAGTTCCATCACGTCCTGGACCTGGCTGCCGGTGACCGGCGCGGCCCCCTCGCCCGCCAGCGCGCGCGTGGCGGCCGCATTGGCGTACTGGATGTGCCCTTCCAGGTCGAGGGTGAGCACCATGTCGGCCACCGCATCGAGGGTCACCCGGGTGCGCTGCTCCGATTCGCGCAGCTGCTGGCCACTGAAACGCTGCGCGGTGACGTCCTGGATCTGCGAGACGAAATGCAGCGGCTCGCCGTGTGGCGCACGCACCAGCGATACCGACAGCCGGCCCCACACCACGTTGCCGCCCTTGCCCAGGTAACGTTTGTCCATGTGGTAGTGGTCGCGGCGACCGGCCAGCAGGTCGCCCACCAGGGTCAGGTCGGTATGCAGGTCGTCGGGATGGGTCAGGGTCTGGAAGTCGATCTCCAGCAGTTCGGCGCGGGTGTAGCCCAGGATGCCGCACAGCGCGTCATTGACGTCCAGCCAGCGCCCTTCCAGCGAGACCAGCGCCATGCCCAGCGCCGCAGAGGAAAACGCACCGGCGAATTTCTCCGCGGCCACGTACGCCTGCTCGCGCATTTCCAGCAACGGGGTGAGGTCCACCGCCATGCCCACGTAGCCCAGGCGCTGGCCGTTGCCCGAGTCGAGCGGGCTGATCGACAGCCGCACCTGGCGGTGTTCGCCATCCTTGCGCACGAAGGTCCACTGGTGCGACCAGGTCCCGTGCGCGGCGCGCGTGGTCAGCGCCTCGAAGATGGTCGGCACCCGGCCATCGGCATCGGCCAGCGGGCGCAGGTAGTCCTCCATCTCGTGTACTTCATGGAACAACCCCGGGTTGACCCGGCCGATCACCTCGTCCGGGTGGTAACCCAGCAGCTTCTGCGCGCCGCTGTTGAACAGGTTGACCACGCCGTCGGGATCGGTGGCGATCACCGCCACCTCATCTGAGGCATCGACCACGGCCTGCAGCCGCTGGCGCATGTCCGCCGCATCTTCGAGCGCGTTCTGCAGGTCGCTGACATCGGCATGCGCGCCCGCCATCCACAGCGGCTGGCCATGCGCATCCCATTCGTAGACGCGCCCGCGGTCCTGTACCCAGATCCAGCGCCCTTCCTTGTGGCGCATCCGGCACAGGCTGTCGTAATGCGGGGAGCGCCCTTCCAGATGCTCGCGCAGCAGCGCGTTGGATTGGGCCAGGTCATCGGGGTGGACCAGCCGGAAGAAGGTCTCCGGCGTGATGGGCGCCAGTTCGTCGCGGGTGTAGCCGACGATCTGCGCCCAGCGCTCGTTGACCCGCATGGCACCGGTCTGGCAGTTCCACTCCCAGGTGCCCATCGCGGTGCCGTCGATGATCATTTCCAGGCGGCGCCGCTGTTCGGACGCCTCCTGCAGTGCATCGGTCGGAGGCGGCATGGGTTTCATGCGGCCACCCCGAAGGCGCCACGGGTGGCGCCTTCGCACTGGCCTGGACCGCATTGCCCCGCCCGCTGATCTGTCATCTGGCCTCCCGCTCCCCGCCTAGCGTACCGGCATTCAACGGGAAACGGGATGGGCCCTTCAGTCCCCGCGCTTGGCCCGCGCAAAGGCGTCGGCCAGGGCGTTGTTGGCCGGCGGCGCACTGCTGCCCGGGCGCGGGCCGGGGGCCGGGCCACGACCGCCCTGCCGGGCACCACCGCCATCGCGCCGACCACCACCGGCCGGGCGCGCATCGCGCTCGCCGGGGGCCTTGGCCGGGGCCGGGCTGTCATCCAGGCGCCGGGTCAGGGCGATGCGCTTGCGGGCCACATCGACCTCCAGCACCTTCACCTTGACGATGTCGCCGGCCTTGACCACGTCGCGCGGGTCCTTCACGTAGGTGTCGGACAGCGCCGAAATGTGGATCAGGCCGTCCTGGTGCACGCCGATGTCGACGAACGCGCCGAACGCGGCCACGTTGCTGACCACGCCTTCCAGCACCATGCCCGGCTTGAGGTCCTTGATCTCCTCCACGCCCTCGGCAAAGCGCGCGGCCTTGAACTCCGGGCGCGGGTCGCGACCGGGCTTTTCCAGTTCCTTGAGGATGTCGCGCACGGTCGGCACGCCGAAGGTGGCGTCGGTGAACTGTTCGGCCTTCAGGCCGCGCAGGAAGCTGCCATCCCCGATCAGGGCCTTGATCGGGCGCGCGGTGGCGGCCACGATGCGCTCCACCACCGGATACGCTTCCGGGTGCACCGAGGATGCATCCAGCGGCTGGTCGCCGTCGGCAATGCGCAGGAAGCCGGCGCACTGTTCGAAGGTCTTTTCGCCCAGGCGCGGCACCTTGAGCAGGTCCTTGCGGCGCTTGAACGGACCGTTCTCGTCGCGGTGGCGCACGATGTTCTCGGCCACGGTCGAGGACAGCCCCGAGACCCGCGACAGCAGCGCCGCGGAGGCGGTGTTGACGTGCACGCCCACCGCGTTGACGCAGTCTTCCACGCGCGCATCCAGCGCGCGCGCCAGGCGGTACTGGTCAACGTCGTGCTGGTACTGGCCCACGCCGATCGCCTTGGGTTCGATCTTGACCAGCTCGGCCAGCGGATCCTGCAGGCGGCGGGCAATGGAGACCGCGCCACGGATCGACACGTCCAGGTCCGGGAATTCCTTGGCCGCGAACTCCGAGGCCGAGTACACCGAGGCGCCGGCTTCGCTGACCACGATCTTCTGCAGCTTGGCTTCGCCCAGTGCCTGGATCACCTCACCGGCCAGCTTGTCGGTTTCGCGGCTGGCGGTGCCGTTGCCGATCGCGATCAGTTCCACGTTGTGCTTCATGCACAGCTGTCTGATGGTCTGCAGCGACTGGTCCCACTGGCGGCGGGGTTCGTGCGGGTAGATGGTGTCGGTGGCGACCAGCTTGCCGGTGGCATCCACCACGGCGATCTTGCAGCCGGTGCGGATGCCCGGGTCCAGCCCGAGCACGGTCTTGGGCCCGGCCGGCGCCGCCAGCAGCAGGTCCTTGAGGTTGTCACCGAACACCGCGATGGCCTCTGCCTCGGCCTTTTCGCGGGCCTGGTTGAACAGGTCCAGCAGCAGGTGCATGTGCAGCTTGGCGCGCCAGGTCAGGCGGCAGGCGTCGAGCAGCCAGCGGTCGCCCGGGCGGCCGGCATCGCGGATCCCGGCCTTGAACGCCACGCGGCCTTCGGCATACACATGGCCGGCGTCGGCATCGGTGCCCGGGTCCAGTTCCAGGAACAGGATGTCCTCGCGGCGCGCGCGGAACAGCGCCAGCAGGCGGTGCGAGGGAATCTTCGCCAGCCCCTCGGCATGCTCGAAGTAGTCGCGATACTTGGCGCCCTGCTCTTCCTTGCCTTCAGCCACGCGCGCGCGGATCACGCCGTGCTCGCCCAGCCAGGCGCGCAGTTCGCCGACCAGCGCGGCGTCTTCGCCCCAGCGCTCCATCAGGATCGCGCGTGCGCCTTCCAGCGCGGCCTTGGTGTCGGCCACGCCCTTCTCGGCGTCGACGAAGCCGGCGGCGAACACCTGCGGGTCCAGCCCCGGGTCGCCCAGCAGGCCGTCAGCCAGTGGTTCCAGCCCGGCTTCGCGGGCGATCTGCGCGCGGGTACGGCGCTTGGGCTTGTACGGCAGGTACAGGTCTTCCAGGCGCGACTTGGTGTCCGCGCCCAGGATGTCGTTGCGCAGTTCGTCGCTGAGCTTGCCCTGTTCGTCGATGCTGGCCAGCACCGCCGCGCGGCGCTCTTCCAGCTCGCGCAGGTAGGTCAGCCGGCTTTCCAGGTTGCGCAGCTGGGTGTCGTCCAGCCCGCCGGTGACTTCCTTGCGGTAGCGGGCGATGAACGGCACGCTGGCGCCTTCGTCGAGCAGGGCGATGGCGGCATGCGCCTGGGCAGTCTGGGCACCGATTTCATCGGCGATGGTCTGGGCGATCTGCTGGGCGAGCTTGAGGTCTGGCATTGCGTCCGGCCGAAGCCACTATGCGGAAAGCACCGATTGTGGCAACGCAGGGCGGCGGGGGAAACCCGTTGACATTCCCGAAAAATGCCCATGCCGACCAACGGTCGGCATCTACCGGTAATGGCGGGCCGCGCGAACCCTCACCGCTTCGTCCTGCAGGGATTCCAGCGCCATCACCCGGACCCTGCCCAGGCCCTGCAGCTCCATGAAGCGCTCGGTGTAGATCTCGGGGCCGATGTCGGTATCGGCGCGTGATTTGGTGAAGCCGTGGGGCACCAGGCCCTTGTCGCCATCCTTGCTACCACCGACATAAAGAACGATTGCCATGTGATGTGTTCCTCCAGAAACGTCATGCGTGTACTTCGGCGCACAGCGTAGCGCGCCCAACCTGACTGGTGTGTCAGGAGGCTAATGACGTTTGTTTGCATACAGATGACGTCGCGTTGTAGACGCGTTGCTCACCGTTTTCTTAACGGCCACCAGCCATGACCGTGCAAGGCGTACAGATCCGCCGCGCGCTCGAACGGGTTGCGTGCGCTTACCCCGCCGCACAGCAGGTACACCGGCAGGTAGAGCGGCCCCAGCACCAGGTACTGGTACACGTGGGCGCGCTCGTGGTCATGCAGGCCGATCACCGGTTCGGTGCAGTGCCCCGCCTGATGCGCATAAGTGCGGCAGGGCACCTCCAGGCTGGCGCCGGTGTGCAGGATGACGTTGCCCAGGGTGATCGCCCCACCCGGCCCCCAGGGGTACTCACGGAACACCAGCGCGAAATCGCGCCGGCTCCAGTACGGGCGCGCGCCGGCCAGCATGCCGGCCAGCCCTCCCAGCACGCCGAACAGGGTGTTGGGCGCGGTCCACACCGCCCCCAGCCCCTGCAGCGCGCGCAGCGCCAGTGGCGGCAGGCTCAATCGGCCTCGTTGGGGATCAGCAGCCACAGCACCAGATACACCAGGATGCCCGGGAACGCGGCAGAGGCCAGCGACACCAGCACGAACAGGACGCGCAGCAGGGTCGGGCTCCAGCCGAAACGGTGGGCGATGCCGCCCATCACCCCGGCAATCATGCGGTCGTTGAGCGAGCGCGACAGCGTGCGGGGAACGGTGGTGTTCATGGCGGGATCCTCCAGCGGTGATGGGGGAACGGTAGCGCAGGGGGTGTGTAGCCGATGCGTTGAAAGGTGCCGGCCGGGGGCCGCGGTTCAGCGCGGCTGCCGCAGCGCCTGCAGGCGCGCGCCGAACCATGCCGCCGCGGTCTGCTCGGGCTGCCCCGGGCAGGCGATCCGGTACGGCTTGCCGCTGATGCTGCTCTGGCTGGCGGCCCGCTCGATGAACTGCTCGGCGCTGTCCACCTTGTCCTTCTTCAGCAGGTACTCGTACTTGCGCTGCAGGTGCGCGCGCGCCTCGGCGGCATCATGCCAGCTGCCGTTGCGCTGGAAACGGCAGGACGAACCGTCCAGCGCACCGATCAGGGCGGCGATCTCGCGGCGGGCCACCTCGCTGGGCGCTGCCGTGACGCTGCCACTGAAGGCACCTAGCGCGACCACGAGTGCCAGGGTCCAACGGCCGTCCATCAGCTGCGCTCCGCCAGCCACGTCGAAATGGTCCCCGGCACTTCGCGCTGGGCGCGGCCGGAGACGTAGATGCCGATATGGCCGCCGCGGAAGCTGCTTTCGGTGTAATCGGTGCTGCCGATCCGCCCGCCCATCGCGCGCGACGCATCCGGCGGCACCAGGTGATCCTGCTCGGCGTAGATGTTCAGCACCGGCAGGGTGACCTGGCGCAGGTCGACATGCTCCTCGCCGATCGTCACCCCGTCATGCATCAGGCCGTTGCCCTGGTAGAACTGCTTGATGAAGTCACGGAAGGCCTCGCCGGCCAGGTCGGGCGAATCGAAGATCCACTTCTCCATGCGCAGGAAATCCTGCAGCGCGGCCTTGTCGTCGAGGATGTCCAGCAGCCCCACGTACTTCTGGATGTTGAGCCGGAACGGCTTGAGCATCAGGTAGCTGGCATTCATCAGGTCGGCCGGGATGTTGCCCAGCGTGTCCACCAGCAGGTCCACGTCCACCTGCCGCGCCCAGTGCGAGAGCATGTTGTCCGGGGTCTGGAAATCCACCGGGGTCACCATGGTGATCAGGTTGGCCAGCTTGGGCTGGCGCAGCGCGGCATAGCAAAGCGCGAACACCCCGCCCTGGCAGACGCCCAGCATGTTCACCGGCGCGCCATCGTTGGCGGCGACCAGGTGGTCGACGGCACCATCGACATAGCGCAGCAGGTAGTCTTCCAGGGTCTGGTAGCGCTCGGAGCGGTCCGGGTAGCCCCAGTCCAGCACGTACACGTCGTGCCCGAGCGCCAGCAGGCGCTGGACCAGCGAGCGGTCGGCCTGCAGGTCCACCATGTACGGGCGGTTGACCAGCGCATAGACGATCAGCAGCGGGGTGCGCTGCACCGGCGCCTGCTCACCCACGAAGCGGTACAGCGTGACCTTGCCGTCGCGCCAGACTTCCTCGCGCGCGGTGGCGCCGTAATCCACGTCTTCCACCGACGGCAGCAATTTCAGGCCGTCCATCAGCTTGCGCTGCATGGACAGCGTTTCCTGCAGCAGGTCTTCGGCATTGAAACCGAGCGGTCCCTTCATGGCGCCGCCTTGCGCGCGCGCGGGGTGGGCGCGGCCTTCTTCGTGGATTTTTTCGTGGCCTTTTTCGTGGCCTTGCCTGCCGGCGTGTCCGCTGCGGGCTTCGCCGCTGCCGCCATGCGCCGTACCAGCCGTTCCAGTTCGGTGATGCGCCGGTGCGCGGCATCCATCTCGGTGCGGGTCGGCAGGCCGAACGCCTCGCTGATCCGCTCCACTTCCTGCTGGGCCGCGCCGCGCAGGCGCATCTGTGCGTTGCCCAGCGCGGCGTAGACCTGCTGGAACGGTTCGGACATCGCGACCTTGGCGTACGCCTCTTCGGCCGCCTCGATCCACAGGTCGAACATCGCGCGCGCGCTGGTCAGCTGGTTGCCCGGCTGCTCATGCTCGGCAAGGCGCTGCTCGAACAGGCCGAACGCATCGTCCAGCGCCTGCTTGATCTGGTCCACGTAGTCACGGGCGTGGCCCTGGTACTCCTGCTGGGCGCGCAGCAGCGCCTGCCAGCGGGCCTGGTGTTCGCGGCCGGGGCCGAACGCGGGGCTCTGCAGCCACGGCTCGACGTCCTGCTGCAGCCGCTCCAGCAGCGCCAGCAGGTCGGGGCCGCCGGCCTGGGTGTGCCCACGCGCGCCCTGCAGCATCCACTTGAGTAGGCCGTCGCCCTGCCCCTCCACGGCCTCGCGCCACGCCTGGGCGATATCGGCGCTGCTGCTGTCCTGGCCGGCGAAGCGCGCGGCCACCTGCTGCATGGTGCCGTACCAGCCGCCGGCCTGGTCGCGGAAGCGGTGCACGGCGTCTTCGGACTGCCGGTTGCCCGGGTTGGACATCAGCTGCGCCCAGCCTTCGATGGTCTGCTGCCAGGTGCCCGGCGCGGCGCCGGCGGGTTCGCCACCCGGCGGGACCGCCGCATGCCGCAGGGCATCGCCCCAGGCGCTGAAGTACTGCCGGGCCAACGCTTCGAAGTCGCCTGCGTCGTGGCCGCCGCCCGCGGTACTCATGGCTTGGGAATGCGCAGGGTCTTGCTGATCATCAGCGAACCGGACAGCGCGAACAGCAGCACCAGCGGGTGCAGCTGCCACGGACCCAGCTGCCAGCGGCCGAGCCACAGGTCATGGCCGATCGCGCCCATGCTGGCGGCAATGGCCAGCACCACCACCAGCGCCAGGCTGGTCGGAATGGGGGTGCCCTCGAAGTACGGCACCTTGTCGCCTTCGCCGGCCAGCGCTTCGGCGGTCACGTTGTAACGGGCCAGGCGGCTTACCCCGCAGCAGACGAAATAGCTCAGCACCAGCCAGTCCCAGCCCCCCTGCATGCCACAGGCATACGCCAGCGCGGCCGGGGCCACGCCGAAGGAGATCACGTCCGACAGCGAGTCCAGCTCGCGGCCCAGGGTCGAACTGGACTTGCGCCAGCGCGCGATCCGCCCGTCCAGCGCATCGAAGATGAAGGCCAGCGGGATCAGCGCCATGCCGAACAGCAGGTAGCTGCGCTCGCCGTCCTGCAGGTAGCGCATGGCCGCAAACACCGCACCTGTGCCGCAGAACGCGTTGGCCAGGGTGAACCAGTCGGCCAGGTGGAACTCGCGCAGCATCGTGAAGTGACGTTTCATGGAAGCTCGGTGGGCGGCAATGCCGAAAGAGTACCGCGAGCGGGCCGAACCGCGACAGCCTTCACGGACGCCGCCCTTCGCGCCGTGCTCACGCGACGCTGACCGGCGGCGAATTTTTCGCCACCCATCTTGACAGCCATGGGGGCTGGTCGCTGCCGGGCGTTATCCACAAACTTACGCACCGGTCATCCACACCCCCTGTGGATAAGCCGGGCCTATCGTCAAAGCCGGGTATACGACCAGGACTGCATCGTGCCGTCGCGGTAGGGCATCACCCCATGGAACGGGCGCGGGTCCTCGTCGAACACCAGCGGCAGGAACTGGCGGTCGCCCTCCCACAGCGGCAGGGTCTCCAGCTTGTCCACGTCCACCCACTCCAGGGTGCCTTCCGGGTTGGAGGTCAGCGGGGTGCCGGTGAAGTCATCGATGACGAACACGAAGCCGAACCAGTCTTCGCCGTGCTTGCCGAACCCCGGCCAGCTGATGGTGCCGCGCATGCGCATGGTGCCGCACTCGATCCCGGCTTCCTCCAGGATTTCCCGTCGCATGCCGGCGGCCACGTCCTCATCGCGCTCGACCTTGCCGCCCAGCCCGTTGTACTTGCCCAGGTGCTGGTCACCCGGCCGTGCGTTGCGGTGGATCATCAGGGCCTGGCGGCCATCGGGCGACAGCACGTAGCCCAGGGTGGCCACGATCGGGGTATAGGGCATGGAGGCAACGGCTCGCAGGACACAATCGCCGATTATGCGCGATCCGTGCCGGGCCGGTCGCTCAGCCGGCCACCTGGGCGCGGCGGGTGTCGGCCGGGGCCGGCAGCGCGTCGCGGTCGCGGCGCAGGGTGGCCACGCCATGGCCGCGCTCGGCCAGGTATTCCAGCCACTTGCCCAGGAAGGTGTTCATGCGCATGCGGTGGCTGATCAGCTCGGCCGGCGGCGGGTACATGCCCACCACGTCCTGCCAGCGCCGGCCCACGTAGCAGTGGGTGGTCTCTGCCTGGCGCGCATCGCGGTACAGGCGCACGTAGGCCGACGGGTCGGGCTGGCCGGTGACCGGATCGGCGAAGTCGTAGGTCAGGCGCAGTTCGACCGTGTAGGGGTGGCATTCGATGACGTCAAGCCGCACATCCAGGCCATCCCCCACCGAGGACACGTAACTGCCCGGTTCCAGCCCGGCCGGCTCGAACAGCCGCACCAGGTGGCGGTAATTCTCGGCATACAGGCCCATCAGCCAGCTCAGGCGGCTGAGCCGGGGAATGCGTTCGATGCGGGGCGATGCCTGGGCCATGTGTCGATCCTACACGTTGAAGAATCTAACGTGGGGACGGCAGGGACCGGCCAAAAGGGGCGCCCGCGGGTCCGCCCCACACCCCGGTGGCTCAATAAAGCTCCCGCTGCAGCCCCAATGTGGTCAGCACCTTGCTCGAGATCTCCTCGATCGAGGTATGGGTGGTGCTCAGGGTGGGAATGCGCTCCATCCGGAACATGGTCTCGGCCGCGGCGACCTCGCGCCGGCAGGTCTCCAGGTTGGCATAGCGCGAGTTCGGGCGGCGCTCCTGGCGGATCTGCTGCAGCCGGTCCGGGTCGATGGTCAGCCCGAACAGCTTCTTGCGGTAGGGCCGCAGCCGGGCCGGCAGGCGATCCTGCTCCAGGTCCTCGTCGGTCAGCGGGTAGTTGGCCGCGCGGACTCCGTAATGCAGGGCCAGGTAGATGCAGGTCGGGGTCTTGCCGGCCCGCGACACCGCCACCAGGATCACGTCGGCATCGTCGTAGTTGATGGCGATGCCGTCATCGTGGGTCAGCGCGAAGTTCATCGCGTTGATGCGGCGGTGGTAGGTCTCGAAGTCCACCATGCCGTGCGCCTGACCCACCCGGGAATGGCGGTTCACGGCCAGTTCGCGCTCCAGCGGCTCGATGAAGGGGGCGAACACGTCGAGCATCAGCCCGCCGCTCTCGGCCAGGATCATGCTCAGCCCGCTGTCCACGCAGGAACTGACCACGATCGGCCGGACCTGGTAGCGCTCCCCCGCCGCGCGGATCCTTTCACACGCTTCACGGGCCTTTTCCGGATCGTCGATGAACGACATTCGATCGGTGATGAAGCTGAACCCGGAGAACTGGGTCAGGAGGCTATGCCCAATGGTTTCAGCGGTGATACCGGTTCCATCGGATACGTAGAACACCGGACGGATCGTCGACATACGCCTTTTACCCCCTCTGAAGCTTAAAAAGGCCGACGATACAAGCTTGTGCCGACGGCGGTATGCCCGGCATCATATCGGCTTCTTCCTACGGACGTGGCCATCCAAGCCCGCCTCGGGCGATGGCCAAACGGAGCATCGCGCTTGAACGAGAATATCCTGTGGTTGCACGAACTGCGCCTGGCCGACCTGGCCCGCGTAGGCGGCAAGAATTCGTCGCTGGGCGAAATGATCGGCAATCTTGCCGGTCTGGGGGTTTCTGTCCCCGGCGGTTACGCAACCACCGCTGAAGCCTTCAAGGACTTCATCGCGCACAACGACCTGTCCAAGCGCATTTTCGACAAGCTGGCCACGCTGGACGTGGAAGATGTCGCCGCGCTCACCGTTGCCGGCAAGGAAATCCGCGGCTGGGTGATCGACGCCCCGCTGCAGCCGCAGCTGGACCAGGACATCCGCAGCGCCTACAAGCAGCTGTGCGACGAGAACGGCGGCGGCGACGTGGCCGTGGCCGTGCGTTCTTCGGCCACCGCCGAAGACCTGCCCGATGCCTCCTTCGCCGGCCAGCAGGAAACCTTCCTCAACGTCACCGGTGCCGACGATGTCGTGCACAAGGTCAAGGAAGTGTTCGCCTCGCTCTATAACGACCGTGCCATCGCCTACCGCGTGCACCACGGCTTCAAGCACGAAGACGTGTTCCTGTCCTCCGGCGTGCAGCTGATGGTGCGCTCGGGCGTGGGTTCGTCGGGCGTGCTGTTCACCCTGGACACCGAATCGGGCTTCCGCGACGTGGTGTTCGTGACCTCCAGCTTCGGGCTGGGCGAAATGGTCGTGCAGGGCGCGGTCAATCCCGACGAGTTCTACGTCTACAAGCCCACGCTGAACGCCGGCAAGCCGGCCATTCTGCGCCGATCGCTGGGCAGCAAGGCAATCCGCATGGTGTATTCGGATGTCCCGGGCGAGCGCGTCCGCATCGAAGACACCCCGGTCGAGATCCGCAACACCTTCTCGATCAGCGACGAGGACGTGCAGGAACTGTCCAAGCAGGCGCTGATCATCGAAAAGCATTACGGCCGCCCGATGGATATCGAGTGGGCCAAGGACGGCGTGAGCGGCAAGCTGTTCATCGTGCAGGCGCGCCCGGAAACGGTGAAGTCGCGTGGCCATGCCACCCAGATCGAGCGTTTCGCGCTGAACGACAAGGGCGGCAAGGTGTTGGCCGAAGGCCGCGCGGTGGGCGCCAAGATCGGCGCGGGCGTGGCCCGCGTGGTCAAGTCGCTGGAAGACATGGCGCGCGTGCAGCCGGGCGACGTGCTGATCGCGGACATGACCGACCCCGATTGGGAGCCGGTGATGAAGCGCGCGTCGGCGATCGTCACCAACCGTGGCGGCCGTACCTGCCACGCGGCGATCATCGCGCGTGAGCTGGGCGTGCCGGCCGTGGTCGGTTCGGGCAACGCCACGCAGGTGTTGAAGGATGGCCAGGAAGTGACGGTCAGCTGCGCCGAGGGCGACACCGGCTTCATCTATGAAGGCAAGCTCGACTTCGAGCGCACCACCACGGACCTGGGCAACATGCCGCCGGCGCCGCTGAAGATCATGATGAACGTGGCCAATCCGGAACGTGCCTTCGACTTCGGCCAGCTGCCGAACGCGGGCATCGGCCTGGCCCGCCTGGAGATGATCATTGCCAGCCACATCGGCATCCATCCCAACGCGTTGCTGGAATACGACCGCCAGGATGCGGCCACGAAGAAGAAGATCGACGAGAAGATCGCCGGTTACGCCGATCCGGTCAGCTTCTATGTGAACCGCCTGGCCGAAGGCATCGCCACGCTGACCGCGTCGGTGGCGCCGAACCCGGTGATCGTGCGCCTGTCGGACTTCAAGTCCAACGAGTACGCCAACCTGATCGGTGGCAGCAACTACGAGCCGCACGAAGAGAACCCGATGATCGGCTTCCGCGGCGCCAGCCGTTACGTCGACCCGAGCTTCTCGGCCGCCTTCGCACTGGAATGCAAGGCCGTGCTGCGCGTGCGCAACGAAATGGGCCTGGACAACCTGTGGGTGATGATTCCGTTCGTCCGCACGCTGGAAGAAGGCCGCAAGGTCGTCGAGGTGCTGGAACAGAACGGGCTGAAGCAGGGCGAGAACGGCCTGAAGATCATCATGATGTGCGAGGTGCCGTCCAACGCGCTGCTCGCCGATGAGTTCCTGGAGATCTTCGACGGCTTCTCGATCGGTTCCAACGACCTGACCCAGCTGACGCTGGGCCTGGACCGCGATTCGTCGATCGTGGCGCACCTGTTCGACGAACGTAACCCGGCGGTGAAGAAGCTCCTGTCGATGGCGATCAAGTCGGCACGCGCCAAGGGCAAGTACGTGGGCATCTGCGGCCAGGGCCCGTCCGATCATCCGGACCTTGCCGAATGGCTGATGCAGGAAGGCATCGAATCGGTGTCGCTGAACCCGGACACCGTGGTCGATACCTGGCTGCGGTTGGCCAAGTTGAAGGCCAAGGGCTGATAACGAAAAACCCCGCTTCGGCGGGGTTTTTCGTGCGTCCAACTGATCGGGCACCTGACCGTAGAGCCACGCCCTGCGTGGCTGCTCTCCGTTCCGGCGCCGCGAAGCCACGCAGGGCGTGGCTCTACACGATCCGGCACCAGGAATGCGGATTTACGCCGCCACTTCTTCGGCGGCCGGGTAATCAGTAAATCCGGCTTCAGCCCCACCAAAGTACGTGGCCTTGTCAGGCGCGTTCAACGCCAGGCCCTGCTGCAGGCGTGCCGGAAGGTCGGGGTTGGCGATGAACGGTCGGCCGAAACCGATCAGGTCCGCCCAGCCGTTCGTCAGCGCTTCCTCTGCGCGTTCAACCGTGTACTTGCCGGCGTAGATGAGCGTGCCGCGATAGATCATCCGCAGCGCTTCCTTGAACGCTACCGGCATCACCGGGGCGTCTTCCCAGTCCGCTTCGACGATGTGCAGGTAGGCCACGCCGATGCTGTCCAGGATGTGCGCGGCGGCCAGGTAGGTGGCCTGCGGGGTGTCGTCCACGGCGCCCTGCAGGGTGGTCAGCGGGGCCAGGCGCACGCCGAGGCGGTCAGCGCCTACTTCTGCGGCGACCGCTTCGGCGACTTCGCGCAGGAAACGCAGGCGGTTCTGCAGCGAGCCACCGTAGCCGTCGGTGCGCTGGTTGGCCTGGGAATCGATGAACTGGTTGATCAGGTAGCCGTTGGCGCCGTGCAGTTCAACGCCGTCGAAGCCGGCGTCGATGGCGCGGCGGGCGGCCAGCGCGTAGTCGCGCACGATCTGCGGGATTTCGCTGATGTCCAGGGCGCGCGGCATGGAGTGCTGGACCATCTCGCCTACCCCGCCCTGCGGGCCGGTGCCGGCGACGTCGACGAAGACCTTGACGCCGTCGGCCTGCAGGGCCGAGGACGAGACCGGTGCGGCGCCGTTCGGCTGCAGGTCCACGTGCGAGACGCGGCCCACGTGCCAGAGCTGGGCGAAGATGTGGCCACCGGCGGCGTGCACGGCGTCGGTGACGCCGCGCCAGCCGGCGACCTGGGCGTCGTCGTGGATGCCGGGGGTCCAGGCGTAGCCCTGCCCCTGCGGGCTGATCTGGGTGCCTTCGCTGACGATCAGGCCGGCCGAGGCGCGCTGGGCGTAGTACTGGGCCATCAGCGGGGTGGCGACGTTGCCGGTGGCGGCGCGCGAGCGGGTCATCGGCGGCATGACGATGCGGTTGGGCAGGGTCAGCGGGCCGAGGCGGTAGGGGGTGAAGAGCATGGGGGTTCCTTGCTGGAGACTGTGGCAAGGATGGGGATGGCGGGCCGTGGGGAACAGGCCTTTGGCGGCAATAGTGTTGTGCCGTCGGTGCAATGATCGCATGCCAGGGATCTTAGCGACACGCCATGCGTGTCCCACGCGAACCGGCCGAAGCTGGCGTATCGGCTGCGGATGCACCGCCTGGGACACGCGTGGCGTGTCGCTACGGGATCTGGCCTGCCAGTTGGTTGTAGGCGGCACGCACTGTTTCGTAGCCGTACTGGCGTTCCAGGCGGCGCACGATGAAATGGCCGCGCGCCATGTCCTGGTAGTAGTCGGTGAACATGGTGTTCAACGTGGCGCCGGCGACCGCGCCGATGATCGGCACTGCCTGGGCGGCGAATTTCTCGGTGACCACCACGCCGAAGCGGGCAGCGACCTTTTCGACGATCTTGGCCAGCCACTTGCCGGCTTCCTTCGGGGTCAGGCCGATCATCACGCCACCGCCGCCGACCGCCGCGCCGGCCAGTTCGGCCGACAGGTGGCGCATCACTTCGGCGGTGAAGCCACGGGTGATGTAGTAGCCGGTCTCGCTGGCGTCGTCCTGGCCGGAGTTTCCGCCCAGCGCGAACACTTCCAGGCAGGCGTGGCGCGTGCCCATCTCGCTCAGGTCGAAGCCTTCGCTGCGGGCGATGTCGGCGACCGAGCGCATCATGATCGTAGTCGACACCGGCAGTTCCAGGAACAGCGCGGTAAACCCGAACGCACCGCCCAGCGCACCGGTGGTGGCGGCGGCCACCTTGTGCCAGCGCGTGGAGGCGGCCTTGCCCGGGGTGTTGTCCATGCTCCACAGCGCGGCCTGCGCGGATTTGAACAGCGCCGCCTCCACCGCGCCGTGGATCCGCCGCGACACCGACTGCGGCAGCTTCTTCACCGCGAACTCCAATGGCGAACCGATCAGGTTCGCCATCTTGGCGGTGAGCGTGGGCGATTCGAGCAGGCCCACCGCCCGCTGCAGGTCGGCCCAGTCCTGCGAGGTCGGCAGGATCTGCGCTTCCAGCGGCGGCGGCACGATACGGACGATATGGCTCATGCCCGGATCATAACCCTGTCCGGTTGAACGCCATGTGCCCGACGGCGCGCAGGTCAGGCCGGCAGGCCGGACAACGCGCCCATGAACTGCCGATAGTGGCGCAGCTCGGCGATCGAATCGTGCACATCGCTCAGCGCGGTGTGGCTGGAGGTCTTGCCTACCCCGGCGGCCACGCTGGGCGCCCAGCGCCGGGCCAGCTCCTTGACAGTGGACACGTCCAGGTTGCGGTAGTGGAAGTACTTTTCCAGGCGCGGCATTTCACGGTGCAGGAAACGGCGGTCCTGGCAGATCGAGTTGCCGCACATCGGCGAGGCGCCGGCCTTGATCCACTGCGCCAGGAAGTTCACCGTCTGCGCCTCGGCCTGCGCCAGGGTGACCTGGCTGTCGACCACGCGCTGCCACAGGCCCGAACGGCGGTGCTGGTTGCGGTTCCACTCGTCCATTGCTTCCAGGCGCTCCACCGGATGGTGGATGGCGAACTCCGGGCCTTCGGCCAGCACGTTCAACTGCGCGTCGGTGACGACGGTAGCGATCTCAATGATCGAATCGTTGTCGGTATCCAGACCGGTCATTTCCAGGTCGATCCAGATCAGTCGTTCGCCTTCGGCGCCGTTGTCCGCCATGTCCTGCCCTTGTGCAGAGAGTAATGCGACATGATACCGCCTCACTCCAGCAGCAGCGGCGGCTTGCCCCGTTTGGCCCGGAAATAATTGGTCAGCCGCGTGCTGGCTTCCTTGGCGAGCACCCCGCCGTGCAGCTCCACGCGGTGGTTGTGGCGGGCATCGCCAAGCAGGTCGAACACGCTGCCGCAGGCGCCGGTCTTGGGATCGGTAGCCGCATACACCAGCCGCGCCACCCGAGCGTGCACCACCGCCATCGCGCACATCGCACACGGCTCCAGCGTCACGTACAGGGTGCTGCCCAGCAGGCGGTGGTTGGCCAGCGCCCTGCCCGCCTGGCGCATCGCCACGATTTCGGCGTGGGCGCTGGGGTCGTGGTCGGCGATGTTGAGATTCCAGCCTTCGCCGAGAACCGTGCCGTCGGCGCCGACCAGCACCGCGCCTACCGGAATTTCGTTGAACTCGCGCTCGGCACGTTCGGCCAGGCGCAATGCATGCTGCATCCAGTATTCGTCCTGGTCGTGCACCGGCACGCCCAGCGGCGGGGGCGGCGGCAGGCGCTCAACCACGGCCGCCGGCCTTGCGCACGAACGCATCGAACGCGGCCAGGGTGGCCTCGCTGACATGATGTTCGATGCCTTCGGCATCGCGCCGGGCCGAATCGGCATCCACGCCCAGGGCCAGCAGGAAGCGCTCCACAGTCTGGTGGCGGGCACGCATTTCCACCGCCAGCTGCTCGCCGGCCGGGGTGAGGAACACGCCCCGGTACGGCCGCTGGATCGCCCAGCCTTCCTTGACCAGGCGCTTGAGCGCCTTGGCCACGGTAGGCTGGGCCACGCCCAGGCGGGTGGCTATGTCCACCTGGCGGGCTTCGCGGCCATCGGCGATCAGGTCCGCGATCAGCTCCACGTAGTCTTCGACCAGCTCCGAGCGGCGCGCCTCGCGCACCTGCACGAACCCCTCCACGTGCACCTGGGCATCGATCAGGGGAGTGGAGGTCTTGGCACGGGAAGGCGACATACCCCCAGTTTACCGTAGTGACGGGCCCTGCCCGTCATGCCAGGCCGGCCAAGCTCAACCCGCCCGACGCAGCAACCCCGTCTCGAACAGCACCGCCCCTTCCAGATTGCGCGCCGCCAGCAGGCCGCCATGGGCCCGGGCGAACTCATGGGCAATGAACAACCCCAGTCCCAATCCGCGGCTGTCATGGAAACTGGCCTTGAACGGCTCGAACAGGCGCGGCAGCAGGGTTTCCGGAATCTGCCCGGCGTTGCGCACCTGCAGCCGCAGCGAGTCGCCGGGCAGGCCACGCACCAGCACCTGCACCGGCGCATCGCCGCCATGCAGCACCGCGTTGCCGATCAGGTTGGAGAGCAGCTGCGCCAACCGGTCCGGATCGCCCTGCAGGCGGGTGTCGCCCTCCACGTGCAGCTCGATCTTCGCCTTCGGATGGGCGCGACCGACCTCGTTGACCACCACGGCGGCCACTTCCGCCAGATCGCATTCTTCGGTCTGCAGGCGCAGGCCGCCGCTGCGGATGCGCGAGAAATCCAGCAACTGCTCGACCATCCGCGCCATCCGCACCGCGCTGTTTTCCAGGTGCACCAGGGTCTGCTGCGCCGACGGGTCGTCGGGCAGGTCCAGCGACAGCTTGTCGGCGCACAGCAGGATCGCCGACAGCGGCGTGCGCAGGTCGTGGGTGAGCACGGCCATCATCGTTTCATTGAGCTTGAGGGCGTGCTCCAGCGCCTGGTTGCGCGCCTTGAGCAGCTGCTTCTGCTGGTACAGCTCAATGAACACGTTGACCTTGCTCATGATCACCTGCGGCTCGATCGGCTTGTGCAGGAAATCCACCGCGCCGCTTTCGTAGCCCTTGAACGCGCGCACCGGATCGTTCGGCGAGGCGGTCAGGAAGATGATCGGCACATCGCGGCTGCGCTGCGAGCCGCGCATCAGCTCGGCCAGCGAAAAACCGTCGATCTCCGGCATGTGCACGTCCAGCAGCGCCAGCGCCACTTCGTGTTCGAGCAGCAGTTCCAGCGCTTCGGCACCCGAGGCCGCGCACAGGATGTCCAGGCCGTCGCGGCGCAGCAGCGCCTCCATGGCGACCAGGTTCTGGGGGACGTCATCGACGATGAGCAGGTTCACACGCTCGGTGGCCGGCGTCGGGGTGGACTCGATAAGGTTCATCGGGCAAGGCCTTTCATGCGCGAGCATAGGGAGGTGAGCGTCAGCACCGCATCGGCGCCGGCATGTGCCAGCGCAGCCGCTGGCATGATCGGGGAATAGGCATCGTCGGGGCACTGGATCCAGGCCTGGCCACCGGCGTTGCGGACGGCGGCCACGCCGGCACTGCCGTCATTGCTGGCTCCGGTCAGCAGGATGGCCAGCACGCCGCTGCCGAACACCTCGGCGGCGCTTTCGAACAGCGGGTCGATCGCCGGTCGCGAAAACAGCACGGGTGCATCCACCGACAGTGCCAGGGTGCTGCGGCTTTCGACCAGCAGATGATAGTCCGGCGGCGCGAAGGTAACCGTGCCGGGCGCCAGCGGCTGCTTGTCCTCGGCCTCGCGTACCGGCAACGGACAGCGCACGTCGAGCAGGTCGGCGATGCGGCTGGGGCGGTCACGCGGCAGGTGCAGTACCACCAGCATCGGCATTGGCAAGTCCGCGGGCAGCGCCGCCAGCAGCTGCTGCAGTGCGCTGACCCCGCCGGCGGACGCACCAACCACGATGAGCTCGAACACGGATTGCTCGATGGCGACGCTCATCAGGCCAGCTTCCGGTACAGGCGCTGTTCGCGCGCGCAGGCTTCGAACGCATCGGCGTGCTCGCCGAACTGCAGCGACTCCTTGCTGCCCAGGCCAAGGAAGCCACGGTGCACCAGCGCCTCGTGGAACAGGCCGATGGCGCGGTCCTGCAAGGCGCGCTGGAAGTAGATCAGCACGTTGCGGCACGACACCAGGTGCACCTCGGAAAACACGGTGTCGGTGGCCAGGCTGTGGTCGGCGAACACGATGTTGCGCTTGAGCCGGCGGTCGAACACCACGCTGCCGTAGCCGGTGCTGTAGTAGTCCGACAAGGATCCGGTGCCACCGGCTTCCAGGTAGTTGCGGCTGAACTGGGCCAGCCTGTCCAGCGCGAACGCGCCGGTTTCGGCGGCTTCCAGCGCATCGGGGTTGATGTCGGTGGCGTAGATGATGGCGCGGTCCAGCAGGCCTTCTTCCTGCAGCAGGATCGCCAGCGACCACACTTCCTCGCCGGTGCTGCAGCCGGCGATCCACAGTTTGATCGACGGATAGGTGCGCAGCACCGGGATGGCGTGCTCGCGCAGCATGCGGAAGTAGGCCGGGTCACGGAACATCTCCGAAACCTGCACGGTGAAGTACTGCATGGCCAGCGCGAAGGTTTCCGGCTCGTGCAGCAACCGGTGCTGCAACGCGCCCATGTTGTCGCACTCGAAGCGCGCCATGGCATGGCGCATGCGCCGGCGCAGCGACGCCAGCGCGTAGTCGCGGAAATCATAGTGGTAGCGCTGGTACACCGCCTCCAGCAGCAGGCGCAGTTCCAGGTCGAACAGCTCGGCGTCGTTCATCGGCGCGAACACCACACGCGGCACAGCGAGACCAGCTTGTCCACGTCGATCGGCTTGGCGATGTAATCGTTGGCACCGGCCTGCAGGCAATGCTCGCGGTCATCGGGCATGGCCTTGGCGGTCAGCGCGATGATCGGCAGGTCGCGCCAGCGGTTGTCGCGGCGGATCTCGCGCATCGCGGTCAGCCCGTCCATCTCCGGCATCATGATGTCCATCAGCACCAGGTCGATGTCCGGGCCCAGGCGTTCGAGTGCCTCGCGGCCGTTGCGGGCGATCTCCAGCTTCACCCCCAGCGGTTCAAGCACGCTGGACAGGGCGAAGATGTTGCGCACATCGTCTTCGGCCAGCAGCACGGTACGCCCATCCAGCACCGCATCGCGGCGGCGCGCTTCACGCAGCAGGCGCTGCTGGTCGCTCGGCAGCGACGCTTCCACGCTGTGCAGGAACAGGGTCACTTCATCGAGCAGGCGCTCGGGCGAACGCGCGCCCTTGATAATGATGCTCTTCGAATAGCGGCGCAGGCGCTGCTCTTCATCGCGGGTCAGGGCGCGGCCGGTGTAGACGATGACCGGCGGGAAGGCCACCGCCTCGTTGCCGGCCATGTATTCGAGCAGGTCGTAGCCGGTGCCATCGGGCAGCGCCAGGTCGGTGACCATGCAGTCGAAGGTGGAGGCACCCAGTTCGGCCTTCGCTTCGGCCAGGCTGCCCACCGCCGTGATTTCCAGCTGGTCGCGGCCCAGCAGCAGCTGCAGGTTGGAGCGCAGCGCGCTGTCGTCCTCGACGATCAGCAGGCGACGTACGTCGCGCTCGCTGGTCGCCTCCAGCTGCTGGATCGCCTCGACCAGGCGTTCGCGCGTGGCCGGCTTGATCACATACCCGATCGCGCCCAGCTCCATCGCCACCTGCGAACGCTCCAGCCCGGACACCACGTGCACCGGGATGTGGCGCAGCGCCGGGTCGCGCTTGAGGCGCTCCAGCACGCTCAACCCGGATACATCGGGCAGGCCGATATCCAGCAGCACGCCATTGGGGCGCAGTTCGGCGGCCAGCGCCAATGCTTCTTCGGCGGTCTGCGCCACCACGCAATCGAAGTCCAGCTCATGGGCCATGCCCACCAGCGCCTCGGCGAAGGTCACATCGTCCTCGACCACCAGGATCATGCGGCCGGCGCGACTGCGGCGGCCGCGGTCATCCACCACGCGCGGCGACGGCGCGGCGGCCGACGTCCCATGGGCATTGCCGAGCAGCGGTGCCGGGGCCGCCAGCTTCGCTGCGGGTGCCGGGCGCACATCGGGTGCCGCCATCGGCGGTGCCGTCGCAGTACCCGCCGCCAGCGGCAGGTCCAGGATGAAGCAGCTGCCGCGGCCGGGTTCGCTCGACACGGAAATGCTGCCGCCCATGCGCGCGGCCAGGTCGCGCGAGATCGACAGGCCCAGGCCGGTGCCGCCGTAACGGCGCCGGGTGCTGCCATCGGCCTGGCGGAAGGCTTCAAAGATCACTTCGGTCTGCGCCTGCGGAATGCCGATACCGGTATCGGTCACCGCGAACTGGATGCGCCCTGCGCCATGCGCGCGCACCACCAACGAGACGCTGCCGTGTTCGGTGAACTTCACCGCGTTGGCCAGCAGGTTCTTCAGGATCTGCTGCAGACGCTGTCCATCGGCCACCAGCTGGCTCGGTGCATCGGTGTCAGCACGGATGTCCAGCGCCAGGCCCTTCTGCGCGGCCAGCGGCTCGAAGGTTTCCTTCAGGCGCTGCAGCACGCTGGACACCGCCAGGTTTTCTTCGGCCAGTTCGACATGCCCGGCCTCGATGCGCGACAGGTCCAGGATGTCGTTGATCAGTGCCAGCAGGTCGTTGTTGGACGAGTGGATGGCCTGCGCGTACTTGACCTGTTCGGCGGTCAGCGTGCCGTCCTTGTTGTCGGCCAGCAGCTTGGCCAGGATCAGCGCGCTGTTGAGCGGGGTGCGCAGCTCGTGCGACATGTTGGCCAGGAACTCGGACTTGTACCGCGAACTGGCTTCCAGTTCGCGGCTGTTCTGCACCAGTTGGCCCTGCGCGATCAGCAGCGCCTGCTGGCGCGCTTCCAGTTCATGGGTGCGCTCTTCCAGCTGCACGTTGGTCTGTTCCAGCTCGGCCTGCTGCTGTTCCAGGTTGGCCTGCGAATGCAGGAGGCTGCGGCTCTGTTCTTCGAGTTCTTCGTTGGCCACCCGCAGTTCTTCCTGCTGGGTCTGCAGCTCTTCGCTCTGGCGCTGGGTTTCTTCCAGCAGCTCCACCAGCTGCGCGCGCAGCAGCGCGGTGCGCAGCGCCACACCTACCGGCTCGGCGCACTGCAGCAGCAGCCCCAGTTCGAGCGAGCGCGCCGGCGACACACCGGCACGGCCCAGTTCCACCAGCCCGATGACCGCCCCATCGGCGGTGATCGGCCCGAGCAGGCGCTGGTGCACCGGCGTGCGGCCCAGCGCGGTTTCGATCTCCAGCAGGCTTTCGCCCTCTTCCAGCCGGCGCGGCTGGCCCAGGCGCAGCACTTCGCCCCACTGCCCGGCCGCCGCCGGAAGCGAATCTGGCAACTGCGGCGGGAGCGCGGCGCCGCCCACCAGGACCAGGCGCTCGCCCTGCAGGCGGTACAGCGCGCCCACGTCGGCGTTTAGGCGTGCGCACAGCGTGCGCATCGCTTCATTGGCCAGCGTGCGTGGCTCCGGGTCGCCGCGCAGGCTCACCGTCACGTCGTTCTCGGCCTCCTGCAGCCACAGCGCGTCGGCGGCGCTGCGGCGTGCCTGGATCGCCTTGACCACGGTCAGGGCCATCAACAGGAAGCAGACCCCGCCGATGGTGCGGTTGACGAAGGAGAACGCGGAATTGGTGCTGGCCGGCGCCAGGTGATAGCCAACGACCAAAAGTACGCAGGAGCCCGCGGCGACCAGCAGAGGCACTTCCAGCCGGCGCTGGAAGAGGGTGATGCCGATCGCCATGAAGTAGGTCAACCACACCGCATAGCCCAACGGCACCACCAGCTCCATGCCGATGGTGAAGCCCATCAGGCCGGCCGATGCCAGCCAGATCCAGCGGTCGCGAGCGGTTGGCGCAGCATTCATGCACACGGTTCCAGCGTGAAAAGGGGTTCGATGTTAACCGAACTGTGAATTCGGGCGTTATACGCCAAATGGCGGCGTGTTCAGAACCGATGTTGACACTATCTTCACATCCCGACTTCTACGGTTCAGCCCCTTAAAGGGGAGTAAAACCGCCGCCGTGGTCCAGGCTGTCACCGATATCGCGCCGCTTGCTGATGATCGTCTGCAGTTACAGCTGTTGATCGATCACGTCTCCGACCACGCGATTTACCTGCTTGACGCGCAGGGCTGCATCCGTAGCTGGAACCGGGGCTGCGAGCGGGTCAAAGGGTATTCCACCGAAGAAGTGATGGGGCAGCACGTGCGGCTGTTCTATGCCCCCGACGAGCGCGCCTCCGGCACCGCCGAACACACCCTGGCCGAAGCTGAACAACATGGCCGCTACGCCGGCGAAGGCTGGCGCGTACGCCGCAGCGGAGAGTGCTTCCGCGCCAGCGAGGTGATCGAAGCTGTGCGCCAGGACGGGGCCCTGCTCGGGTTCGTCAAGGTCACCCAGGACGTCACCGAGCGCTATCACGCCCAGCGCCTCCTGCAGGACGCACAGCGCGCCCGCGAGCAGTTGCAGCAGTTCGAGGGCGTAGGCCGGCTCACCCGCGGGCTGGCGCACGAATTCAACAACCTGCTGACCACCATCGGCAACGCGCTGGACCTGATCTCTCTGCAGCCGGGCGCCGATGCGCGCACCCGCGAACTGACCGAACTGGCCCAGGCCGCCGCCGACCGGGGCTCGCTGCTGACCCGCCAGCTGCTGGCGTTCTCGGCCGACCAGACCCTGGTACGCGAGCCCCTTCAGGTAGCGCGGCTGTTCGAACAGGAACTGCCGGTGCTGCAGCGGGCCTGCCCGGACAACATCCGGCTGCGTCTGGAAGTGCCTTTCGACCTACCTCGAATCACCACCGATGGCGTACAGTTGCATACCGCAGTCTTGAACCTGCTGCTCAACAGCTGCGAGGCCATGCCGCAGGGCGGGACCATCACCATCAGTGCCACGGCCGAACACCGCCTGGCCCCGGACCTGGCCAACCCCACGCAGCGCCGCTATGTGGCCATCGCGGTGACGGACCAGGGCAATGGCATGCCGCCGGATGTGGCCGAGCGTGCCAGCGAACCGTTCTTCACCACCAAGGAAGTCGGCAAGGGCAGCGGTCTGGGCCTGAGCCAGGTATTTGGCTTCGTGTCCCAGTGCGACGGGTTCGTCGATGTACAGACCGCCCCCGGACGCGGCACCACTGTCCGTTTGTTGTTACCTGCCTTAGAGGAAGTCGCGCATGTCTGAGCCCCTTCGTGTATTGATGGTCGAAGATCAGGAAGACCTGCGCGAGCTGATCGGACAGGCGCTGCGTGATTTCGGCATCGACGTGCATACCGCCGACGACGGCCCGACCGCCATCAAGCTGATCGATGAGGCCGGCGGCTTCGATGTGGTGTTCAGCGATGTCAACATGCCCAACAACATGAGCGGCCTGGAACTGAGCGCACATGTCGCCAATGCCCTGCCAAACGCGCGCATGATTCTCTCTTCCGGGTTTGCGCGCTCGCAGCTGCCGCCACTGCCCGCGCACGTTGAATTCCTGCCAAAGCCCTATCGACTCAAGCAGTTGCTGTCGATCCTGAAGGAATCCTCGCCCGCACATTGAGGCGGCGCGATGTGAATGCTTCATCCCTGAATGGCCCACTTCACACCGGCACTGCAAACGCGGCGGGATAGTACCTGCGTACTCCGTTTGACAGGACGCACGGAATGCTCGACCGCAGCCAGGATCTGGAACGCATCGCGCTGATCGAAGCGCTCAACGTGATGGATCCCGCCTTGGGGCGCTCGCTGGACCCGGTCACCGAACTGGCGGCGTTTACCTTCGGCACCGCCATTGCGCTGATCTCCATCGTCGACGCCGACTCGCAGCGCTTCATCTCGCGGGTCGGGCTGGCACTGGAACGCACCGACCGCCACCACTCGATCTGCTCGTGCGCGCTGCAGTCCAGCGGGATCCTGCAGATCGAAGACCTGCGCCAGGATCCCCGCTTCCACGACAACCCGCTGGTGGCCGGCCCCGAGCAGATGCGCTTCTACGCCGGCGCGCCGCTGGTGACCCGAAACGGCATCGCGCTGGGCACGCTGTGCCTGATGGACCGCACCCCGCGCGTGTTGACCGCCGACGAGCAGCGCCAGCTGCAGACCCTGGCGCGGATCGTGGTCAACCAGATGGAGCTGAAGATGTCGCTGGGCCGGCGCGAGCCGATCAGCGGCCTGCCCAACCGCCAGCAGTTCCAGGCCGATTTGAGCGTGCTGGGCCGCCAGGACGGCAGTAACCAGTTCACCGGCGTGCTGCTGGATGTGTTCGACCTGCAGAGCGCCAATGACGCCGGCCAGGCGCTGGGCCTGAAACCGGTGGAATCCCTGCTACGGCAGGCGTCGCTGCGCGTGCAGGAAGTGCTGACCGAAGACGTGCAGGTCTACCACGTGGCCTCCACCCGGTTCGCGTTCGTGCTGCGCAACCAGGACCACGCGCAGGTCGAGGCGCTGATGCAGCGGCTGCGCGAGCGCATGCGGCGGCCGCTGATGGTCGGCAGCATTCCGATGTCGCCGCAGTTCCACGCCGGGCTGTGCGACTTCCGTGCCGATCCGGATGAAGCCGGCGACCTGGTGCGCAAATGCATGGTGGCCTTGAACCACGCGCTGCAGACCGACGCCTGCCTGTGCTGGTACTCGGCCGACCGCGATGCGCACCTGCGCCGCCGCTACCGGCTTGCCTCCGATGCCGCGCGCGGGCTGGCCCAGGAGCAGTTCAGCCTGGTCTACCAACCGCGCTACGACCTGCGCGATGGCCAGCCGGTGTCGGCCGAAGCCCTGCTGCGCTGGACGCACCCGATGCTGGGGCCGATCACGCCGGGCGAGTTCATTCCCGTGCTGGAGTGCACGGCGCTGATGCCGGCGCTCAGCCAATGGGTGATCGAGCATGCGTTCGCGCAGGCGGCGCGCTGGCAGCAGCTGTTGCCGGGATTCACGCTGTCGATCAACCTGTCCCCGCGCGATTTCGACAATGCCAACCTGTGGACCGGCATGGCCGAGCGCCTGCAGGCGAACGGGCTGGTGCCCTCGCAGATTGAAGTGGAGATCACCGAAGGCCAGTGGCTGCACAGCCACCCCGCCGCCCTGCCCCAGCTGCGCGCGATGGCCGCCGCCGGCGTACGTATCGCCATCGACGACTTCGGCAGTGGATACAGCAACTTCGGCTACCTGAGCGAAGTGCCGATCAGCCACATCAAGGTCGACCAGAGCCTGGTCACCGGCCTGGCGCGTTCGCGTACCGCACGACTGAAGGTGGAAGCCATCATCCGGCTCGCCCAGCAGCTGGGTTACCGCACGGTGGCCGAGGGCGTGGAGCACGAATCCGAACTGTCGCTGCTGCGGCTGTGGGACTGCAACGAGGCGCAGGGGTATTACCTGGCGCGGCCAATGAGTGCTGAAGCCGTCACGCAATTGGTGCTGGCCTGTCGAGCGGGGCCGCCTAGGGATATCGACAGCGACTAGGCCGCCGTCGGGTTGCGATAATGGCGGCATCCCATTGCCTGGCACCTCCCATGTCCGACCTTGCTCCCCTGCCCGTCCTTGCCCCAGGCCACTACCGCCACTTCAAGGGTGGCAATTATCTGGTGATCGACGTGGTGCGCCACAGCGAGACCCTGCTGCCGATGGTGTTGTATCGCCCGTTGGACGAGGACCTGGGGCTGTGGGTGCGGCCGTATGAGATGTTCACCGCGCAGGTCGAGGTCGACGGTGTGCTGCGGCAACGGTTCGCGTTGGTGGGCCAGGGCTAAGCAGGCCAGTCGCCGCCGCACGCAAAAGGAAAGCGCCCCGAGGGGCGCTTTCTTGCTACGAGGGCAAAGCCATGGACTCAAGGTGTCGCGGTCACACCCTGGGCCGAGGCGCCGACCACGATGAACGGGTCGCGCCCGGCATCGGCGTAGGCACCGCAGCTGGCGTCGCCCGGTGCCACCGGATCGCACGGCCACACCGCGCGTGGCACGGTATCGCGCGGCTCGAAGCGCTCGCCATTCCAGACCGCGAAGCCCAGGTGCAGCCGGCCCCATTCGCCGTAGCTGCGCGGCTCGGGCTTCTCGGTGGTGCCGACGTCCACGTACCAGCGCACCGCCGGGCCGAACTGAAGCTTGCCCGCATCCAGCTGGACGCGTGCGCCGTCGGCGCCGTAACGCTTCCGGTCGGCATCCCACAGCAACGGTTCTGCCGGCAGCGCCTGCTGGGTGATGTCCACCGGGGCCGCGCCCGCGCTCACGCGGTAGACGCGCTGCTGCACCACCCCCTCGCGGCAGCTTCCGGCCGGCAGGCGCACGGTCTTGGCCGGCTCGGCGTCGGGGCTGCGGTTGTCGGCACACGCGAACGGGCCAGACACCAGGTACACCGTGCTGGACGGATCAGCGCCTTCGAACGAACGCACCCAGACATCGCCCTGCACCGCGAGGAAGTCCGGGCGCAGCCCGTGGCCGGGCACGGCCTTGAACCAGCCCTTCTGCCCGACCTGGCGTTCGCGCCAAACGCGCGGGAGAAGCAGTTGCTGCTCCGGAATGGCCACCAGCAACGCCGAGAGGTGCGCCGGCAGCGTGCCTTGGCATGCACCGATCAGCAGGTCCGCCTGGGTCGCCAGACGCGCTGCCAGGTCGTTCGGACACCGCGCACCGAGCTTACGCTCGATCTGGTTGTTGTCATTGGCGAGCGTGGGAATGTGCAGGGGGGCGGGGCGACCGGCGCATCAGCCTTTACTTCGTCAACCGCAGTTGTTGGACTCGAGGGCGCCACCTCTACCGGCCTCGGCTCGATGCCCGGAGTAACCGTCGCAGGCAGGTCGACCAAGGCAGACTCACCGACAGTGGCCACCTCTTGCCCAGTGGTCGGTGCAGCAGCAGCGGGGACATCGACCGGAGTTTCAGCACCGCCCCCCTTGTGCGCCACGGTTGATGTCTGGGCATGAGCGGAGCAAAACGCAATCGGCAACAGCACCAGGAAGCATGCCGGAAAACGGACAGCCGAACCCCGAGAAAAAGGCAGAGAATTTCGCATGATGTCGTCCTTGAACCTGAAAAATTAAACTACGAGAAACATTTCTCAGAAATCTTCAAAACGCGGCTCGGCGCACGCCGAATATATCCTGCGACTACCAGAAATCAGTAGGACTTGAAGACCGGGTCCGAGCATTCCGAGTAGATGACCTCACAGCCCTGTCCGCCCTTTGACTTGCAGTCATCGAGTGCTACGCCATTGGCCAAGGGCTCAGTTGCGCCGGTTCCAAAGCGCGTACCCTTGAAACCATCTGACGCAATAGCGGCTGCAACACACTGATTCTTGTAGGTGAAGGACACCCTGCACCCTGCCGCTCCAGAGGAATTGCATTGTTTCAGAGCTTCTTTCCCCGCTTCAGACTTACTCAGCTTTCCAGCAGCCGTTCCCGAAGCCCCATTGGGGGCCATCGAAATTGCACCCCATGTCTTGATCCAATATCCAGTGGCACGAGGCTCACCAGTTGATTCCCCACCCGAGGGAATGGGTGCACAACCGCCAACGCCCTGCCCGCCAATCGGATACTGGCCAGGCGGGCACCTTCCTTCGGCGCCTGCGGGGGGCACGAACCCTGTCAACAACAGGAGTGCCGTGAACAGAGCCGCCGTGGATTTGCTTCGGACTTCAGCAGTGTCTACCACCACCACCCCTCTTAGCGGAATGACTTGAACTCAGACAAGCTGCATGCTGAGTAGATGATGCGGCACTGCTGCCCGCCGTCAAGACCTTCACATCTCTTCAGCGCCAGCGCCTTTGCATCTTCATCGGTCTTTGCGCTGTATCCAGTCGACTTACCACCGCGCGCCTTCAGTTGCTCCAGCGTCGGATCCGCCAGCGCAACACACTGGTTGTGATAGGTGATGGAAATAGTGCACTTCTTTCCACCCACCTTCTTGCATTCTTCCAGCGCGACCGAGTTTGCCTCTCGTTTTGATCTCCGGGATTCCGAGACGCCCGTCGCAAGAGGAGCGCCTGCAGCGCGAGGAGCTGAGTCTTCAGCGACCGCGCCCCATCGGGTCTCCCACTTTCCAGTGGGTACGGGAGCGCTGCTTTCGGAACCGCCTCCGCCCGAGCCTGGAATCGGGGCGCAACCGCCAGCGCCTTGCCCGCCAATCGGATACTGACCTGGTGGGCATCTGCCTTCCGCAAACACCAGACAAGGAGCTGAGACCAATAGGAACATCAGAACTAAGCGCATTGCGACCTCGCTGAACTTCGTAGACATCGAACCCTTCTCTCGTCAACGCGTAGGCGCGTTGCCCATCTGGCCGGAAGCAGCTGTCTGACCACCGCCGCCTGCACCGCCGCCTCCAATAACACGGGTTCCATGATCCTGCACGTGGGTATCGGCCGGCACGGTGTTGGCGTTGGTGGCCTGCTGCGGTGTGTACGAACCCGGCGGCTGGCCTTGCGGACCCGGTTGCGCCAGTGGTGAACCACCTATCTGGGAATATGCCATGAAGCTGCCCAGTGTTCCCTGGAAGAACATCGCGGCCATTGGGGGCGCAGTCAGGATCAGCGTCGTGAGGATCAAGCCCATGCCGCCCTGCTGCATGGCCTGGCTGGTCAAGCCATCACTCATTGCATCTGTCAGGAAGAACTTGTTGATCAGTGCCGATGTCCAGAATGCTGCGGAGACGCGTATGACCATGTCCAGCGCGATGGAGACCATGGCGGACAGCACCGCCATCGAGAACATGGTTCCTATGCCGTAGAACAGCCACTTCTGGAAGAACTGTTTTGTCTGGTCAAACAGCAGGCAAAGTATGAACAGTGGCCCGAAACCAATGAACAGCGAAATGGCCACCTGGTAGAGCAGCAGCATCGAACCGGCAGTTACCGCAGGGCCACCAGTGCCGAGGCCGATGAACCACATGGCGCGGGTCTTCTCTTCACGCAGCCCGCCGTCGTCCAGCACCTTGATGGCATCTACGCTGGACAACGCCACCTGCATCCAGGCCAGGCTCTTGTCGATCTGGTCTTCGGCCGTTCCGCTCTTGCCAGTCACGACGCGGGTAATCAGGCCGCCGACGTCCTTGGTCAGGAAGTCGCTGACGCTGCTACCGAACATCGCCATGGACGTGGCCACGCTGATGATCAGCGCGGCTCTGGCCATGTTGGTGACCAGCACCATCATCGAATCGCGGCTCTGGCCAGTAACGATGCGGTAGCCCTGTACGAGCACCCACAGCGTCATCAGGATCAGGGCAATGCCACCGACCCAGGCCATCATGCGGCCCATCATCTCGATGCCGAAGAGGTTGATGCGCTCGCGCAGGTAGTCGAGGATCAGCTTGAAGAACACGAAGTCGCCGATCGACTGGACACGCACCGCGTAGCCCAGCAGATCCTGCAATCCGCCTGAGAAATCAAAAACGTTGGCAATCGACCTGATCGACATTTCCACAATCCCTTGGTGATGCTGCTACTGCATTGGGTCCGGCAGTACCTTGCAGACCCGCTGTACCTGCGTGAGTGCTTACTTGACGCTGAGCGCGCCCTTCAGCGCGGCGGTCTTGACCAGATCGCCGATGACATTCTTGGTGGTGTCGCCCTTGAGCGCGTTCTGGGCCACCACCTTCTGGTTGCCCTCCATCACCTCGATGTAGGCGTCGTACGACCGCATGCGCGACTGCCAGATCTGCGACTGGACGGCCAGGTCATTGGCCATGCGCAGCGATTCGCTATCAGTGCCCTGCACGTTGCCCTGGTTGTTGTTCAGGATGCGCAGCTTGAAGATGCGGTTGAGCGAGGACTCCATCTTCGGCACCGAGTAGGTCATGAACATCACCGCTTCGTTGTACTTGCGGTTCTGCATCATGCGGATGTTCACGCAGATCTGGGCCTGCTGTTCCTTGAAATCGTCCTGCGGGTTGAACACGAAGGTCTTGAACAGCCCCATCGGGCTGAAGTCCGCCTTGCTGCCACAGGTTTCCCTGACCAGGTAGTTCTCACCCACCGGGGTCAGTTCGACGCCCTGGGGCATGCCGAAATCGTTCAACACCGCCTGCACTTCCACCAGCGCCTGCGCGTACTGCTGCAGGGTGCGGATCCAGCGGGTGCGTTGTTCCACGTACTCGGCCGCATCCTGCGCCTTGGAGGCGTACGCGGTGATCTCGGCCTTATAGGTGTTGATCTGGTTCATGATCTGCTGGTACACGCTCGGGCCAACTTCAACCACGGGCATCGTGTATGCCGGAGCCGGTGCGTTGCACATCAGCACGGTCACCAGCGACAAGGCCGCCAGGCGGAAGCTGAAATGACTACGGCGCGTCTTCTTCGGGTTCATAGCGGTATCCATAATTATCTCCATCGAATGCGGCGAAAGCCTGTCCCTGATCGGCCGGGGGACCGTCAGGCAACGGCGTCCTGTCGTGTCCCGGCGGGCTTTCCAGAGCCCTTGCGCTTCCTGTAGAACTCACTGAGCCACTGGTCCGGGGTGAGGTCGGCCTGCGATACCTTCTCGCGCTGGGCGGCGTCGAGCAGGACGCGGTGCATCACGTCGATATTGTCGGTGGAGGCCGAAATCACCGACAGGATGTCATCCATGCCACGCAGGTTGAGCTGGCACACGCTGGCGGCGTGGCCCTGCTTGACCAGGAAGCAGCGCGAGCGCTCGTCCAGGGCGGTGACCACCTTGAACTCGGACTCGGTCAGCTTCAGGCCGTCGATGTAATCCGAACGGCTGGCATTGGGGTTGGGCAGCAGGATCAGCGTGGCGGTCTGCTCGATCAGCGCCGCGGCGATGTCGCTCTTGAGCGCATCTTCCGGGCTCTGGGTGGCGAAGATGCCCATGCCGTTCTGCTTACGGATGGTCTTCTGCTTGTTCTTCGCGAACTCCTTGAGGCCGCCCTCGCCGTCCAGGATCTTCCAGAATTCGTCCATCACGTAGATCAGCGGGCGGCCGTCGATCAGCGATTCCAGGCGGTGCAGCAGGTAGTTGATGACCGGCACGCGC
Source organism: Stenotrophomonas sp. FBCC-B152 (assembly GCF_059134105.1). Lineage (NCBI taxonomy): Bacteria > Pseudomonadati > Pseudomonadota > Gammaproteobacteria > Lysobacterales > Lysobacteraceae > Stenotrophomonas > Stenotrophomonas sp. FBCC-B152. Next base: position 2,198,310 of record NZ_CP101442.1, read on the forward strand.
ACTTCGGGGTTGTCGATGATGTCGGTGTAATCGAAGCCGATGATGTTGGCGCGACTCAGATCCACGGTGTCCACCGGGTTGTCGAACACCCAGCCCAGCGAATTGCCCGAGGTCCATTTGCGCAGGCGCGCATACAGGCCATCGTCGCCCATGTTGGGCAGGCTCTTCTGGAAGTTGGTCATGCTGCGCAGGTGCATGGGGGTGTCGAGCATGTTCTCGACATCGCGGAAGATGTCCTCTTCCTCGCGGGCGCTGTACTCGTTCTTGTTGGCCAGCACCTTGATCAGGTCGGCCAGGAACTGCACGTTGGCTTCGTTGTTCTCGCACTGGAACGGGTTGAAGCCGGTGGCCTGGCCGTTCTCCAGCGCCAGGTAGTTGCCGCCGCAGGCGCGCACGAAGATCTCCGCGCCGCGGTCCTTGTCGAAGAAGAAGATGGTCGGCGACGGGTCGTACTTCTGCACCTGGCTGAGCAGGAAGTTGATCAGCGCGGTCTTACCGGTACCGGACTTGCCGATCACCATGGTGTTGGCGATGGCCTTCTCACCCAGCGAGTTCTCCGATGGGTGGGTGGCGTGGAAGTTGAAGTAGTACGGCTGGCCGTTGGTGGTCTGCAGCGTGGTCACGCAGTCGCCCCACGGGTTGTTGTGCTGCTTGCCGGTGGCGAAGTTGTGCAGCGGCGACAGCCCCAGGAAGTTCAGCGAGCTGATGTTGGCCAGGCGGGTGCGGTAGCGCCAGTTGGCCGGGAACTGCGAGTAGAACGAGGCGGTGACGGCCAGGTCTTCCTTGGTCGAGACGAACCCGGCGTTGGACAGCTCGGCGCGGGTGGTGGCGATGTTCTGCGACAGCTTTTCCTGGCTGTCTGCATAGACGGCCATTATGAAGTGGTACTCGCCCAGCACGAAGTTGCCAGAGGACAGCTGGTCCATGGCCTGATCGAGCTCGACGATCTGGCTGACCGCCTTGTCGCCGGAGGAGATCATCATGCCCTTGGTGCGGTCGAGCACCTTGAGCGCGTCCTGGCGGCCCATCGGGCTGAAGGAATGGGTGATGACGTACTCGAAGTCGAGGTACTTCAGGCCGTTAAGAACACCCGGATAGGTGCCCTCGGCGTATTCCTTGATGTTGAGGATGGCGCCGAAGTGATTGACGCCGTTGGGCGTGCTGATCACGAAATCGCCGGTCTTGGCCGAGAACATGTGGCGGCTGATCGGCAGGTAGTCCTTGACCGGCGCGGACAGCACCGGCACCGGCTCATCCACACGGTTGAGCAGGTAGCCGAAGAACTCCAGGGTCTCGGAAAACACCATGCCGTTCTTGGCTTCGTACATGCCCATGCGGTACGGCGAGTAGTCGCGGATGACTGCTTCCACGTTGCCAGCCATTTCCAGCAGCTTGGCCACGGCCTGGTCCTGCTCGGCCTGCAGCTGGGTGATACTGGAGGACTTGTCCATGAAGCGCTTACCGGACACGACCGGGCGGTAGATCATGGTCAGGTACAGCTCGTTCTGCATGATGCGCTGCGAGGACAGCATGCCCATGTACTGGTCGGACACGTCCTGGTTGAAGCGCTGGCCGAACTTGCTGCTGCCCTTGAGCTGGCGGCGACGGCGGATATCGTGCACCCAGAAGGCGACGTTGACGAAATCCGGTGCGCGCAGGGTCTGCAGCAGTCGATTGAAGGTGTTGTGGCGGTGTTCGAGCTCCCAATCCTCGCGCCCCACGAAAGGCAGGCCTTCCAGGTGCCAGGTCAGCAGGAAATCTCCACCCGTGGTCTTGACGACCGTCGGCGCCACATGGGACGACAGGGGAATGAATTCGCTGATCGAGGTATCGGGACTGAACATGGGCGCTTCCAAAGGGTGCTGCGGGGATGGTGCGGGGCCTGCACCGGGCAGGCGATGTGATCGCCTGCCCGGCCTGTAGCGTGCCGTGGTCAGTCCGACGGCGGCGGCTTGTCGCGGTAATGGTTGGGCGTGAACACCCACATTCCGTCGTGCTGCTGCAGGTTGCGCGCGCGGAACTTGAACTGCAGGCGCAACCCGATCAGGCGGAAGATCATTTCATCGCGCTTGGCCATGTGACGCAGGATGAAGATGGCAATCGGGATGGTGATCAACAGCCGCATGTCGATGTACATGCTCAGCAGCAGCAAGCCGCCTGCGACCAGGAAGAACGGGACGTACGGAACGCCCAGAAACATCGCTGGCCGCGTGCAGCCGCGGAACAGGACGTTCTTATGCACTGTAGTACTGGACGGCGTTCATGATGGCGCCGGTGGCGCTGCCGGCGCAGGAGCTGGCGTTGCCGTCACCGAGCAGCATCTTGGCGATCTGGCCGGCCGCGCCGATCAGCAGGCCACCGATCAGGATCGGGGCCACGTCACCGATGCGCTTGTGGGCGAAGGCGATCTGGTAGCCGGCGAAGATGACGGCGATGGTCACCACGGCGATCGAAGCGATGTTCAGCAGGCCGTTGATGTTGTCGAAGAAGCCACAGACCTTCTTGTCGGTGCCGCCGAAGTTGGTCTGGGCGAACACGTCCGGCACGAAGACCGCGGCAACGAAGGCAACGGCCATCAGGACGGTCTTCAGCGAGCGCTGGGCGTTGGCGATATCGAGATTGTTACGCTTCATGGTGGGTTTTCCTTGTTGATGGTCTAACACGACTGGATCGGTCCTTCAGAACACGAAGGCTTCATCCCCTGGGGGGATGTTCTGTACCGGCATGGCCTGTGCAGGCATGGCCTGCGCGGGCAGTGCCACCGGGGCATTGCGTTCACTCCACGCGCGCACCACCACCGGGCCGCCGTCGTTCTCCGCCGGCATGGGTTGTGGCGCGATCGGTTGCTGCGCGATGGGCTGCGATGCGGGCATCTGGGCGGCCTGCGGCTGCGGCACCACCTGGTCCATGGCCCCCATCACCACGCGAGACAGCGCCGCGTCGGCGGTGCGGACCAGGCCACCGCGCACCATCGCGCCGGTGGAGGGGTACACCTCGTAGGCGCGCGCCGGGTCCACCGGCACGACGGCCTGTGCATACGCGGGCGAGAGCGCCTGCATGGCCTGCACGCGGGCTTCGGCCACGCCCTGCGGCGGGCCGCTGAACTGGGGGTGGTGGGCCACATCTACCACGCGGCGTTGGGCGCGGCTGACCACGTCAATGGGGGCGGCGCCGTTGGCGGCCACCATGCTGCCGCGCTGGCGCGCGATGGAGGCAAAGACCTTCTGCACGTAGCCGTGGCGGTAGCCGGTGGTGAAGTTGCCTGAGTAGTAGCAGCTGAAGGACTTGCCCCAGTCCTTGCCCGAGCGGCCATAGCACTCGGCCAGGATGCGCGAGGCGGCCTGCAGGTTCGGGCATTGCTGGAAGGCCTTCTCGTACGAATCCAGCCCGTACTTGGCCAGGTTGTAGCGGTTGACCTGGGCCAGGCCCACCGAGAAGTTGTAGCCCTTCTCTTCCAGCATGCGGACGGTGGCCAGGGCCTCGTCCAGCTGCTTGGGCTGGCGCACCAGCGCGCCGCCGACCACGCCGATGGCGTAGGGGTTGCGCGAGGATTCCACGTTGATCACGTGCTGCATCACGTCCATGGACACCGCCATTTCCGGACACACCATGGCTTCAAGACCGGGCAGCATCAGGCATCACTCCCTGCGGCCAACGCGCGTTCGGGGCTGAAATCGATGCCGGTGATGTAGCGGCTGCCGGCATGCGCCTTGATGTGCACGACCACATCGATGGTCATCTTCAGCAGGCGCTTGATCACCGAGAACTCCAGGCCGGAGCCTTCGGCCGAGGCCTTCACCATCAGGCCCAGCTGGTCCCAGGTCTGTTCCGGGCTGCCGGCGTGGCAGCTGGTGATCGAGCCGGGATGGCCGGAGGCGCAGTTGCGGATGAAGTAGAACGCTTCATCGCCGCGAAGCTCGGCCAGGATGATGCGGTCCGGCTTCATGCGCAGGCACGCTTCCATGCAGCTCTTGGCGGTGACGTTGCTGGCGCTCTGCCCGCCCTTGGAATACAGCAGGTGCACCACGTTGGGCTGGCTGATGAACAGCTCGCGCGCATCTTCGATGGTGACCAGGCGTTCGTTGGCCGGGATGTGGTTGACCAGCGACTTCATGAAGGTGGTCTTGCCGCTGCCGGTGGCACCGGACACCACGATGTTCTTGCGGTACTGCACGGCCTTGCGGAAGAACTCGGCGTAATCGCGGTTCTGGCGCAGCGCCAGCAGTTCCTGGTCCTGTTCGCTCAGCGCGTGGCCCTGTTCCAGGATCTGGTTGAAGAACCCGTCGCTCTGGTACTGCTCCAGGGTCTTGGTGTGCTTGGACGGCAGGCGGATGGTGATCGACACCTTGCCGGCGTCGCACGCCGGCGGGATCACGAACTGGGCGCGCTGGCCGGTCGGGAAGGTCAGCGACACCACCGGATCGACGTCGGTGATGCGCTGGCCGGTGTTGCTTTCATTGACCACGGCGGTACAGAACTGGCGCGCACGCTCGAAGGTCAGCGTGGGAACTTCCACACGCTGCCATCCGTCACGCGTTTCCAGGTACACCTCGCCCGGACGGTTGATGCAGATTTCCGTCACATCGGGCGAGGTCATGTACTGGTGAATGCCCAGGACCTCGTACTGGTACCTGAGAAACTCACTGGAAACGTCGGCTACAGGGGCCACTTCGGCGTCCATGTTCTGTCCAGGCGATCAGCGGCGGCGCGGCAGCACGTCGCTGAAATCGACGTCCTTGGCCACGTAGACACTCATCACGGTGCCTTGGTTGATGGTGACGGTGGGCGGGCGACGCTCGCTCATCGCTTCGTTGGCAAGGCGCTCCATGCTGCGCGCGGTGGCGCTCTCATAGGGCGACTGCACGGCGAAACCGCTGCTGCTGATGGTGGTGGTCTCCGGGCCGTGTTCGGCCGCGGCATATTTGAAGGCGTCCGCGATCAGGCTGATCATCAGCGCCGAGGCGATACGGCTGCCCCAGTGCGCGCTGTAGTCGCCCGGATGGCCGGCGCCACCGAGCTGGTCGATGCCCGGGCTGGACATGGCCACGTCGATGCCGTTCGGGGTGGTGATGCGGTCCCAGATCACTTCCACGCGCTTGCCCTTCGGGCCGCCGCCATACGCACCGTAGATCTTCGAACCCTTCGGCAGCAGCAGGCTGCGGCCGTTGATCGAATACACCGGCTCGGTCAGCAGGCACGAGGTAAAGCCGGAGACGTCGGTGATGATGCGGGTTTCCAGCACGCAGCGCAGGTAGGTGCCGCGCACCAGCAGTGCATCCGGGCTGCGGATGAAGGCAGCGCTGGAGACATCTTCCACGTCGGGACCGCGGCGGACCTTGGTCGGTGCCGGCTGCTGCGCACCCGGCAGCTGCGCCATCATCGCGCGGGTGTACTCATCATCCGGACGGCCGCCTGCCCCACCCTGCGCATCGGACCCGCCGAGCGCACCACCGCCTACACCATTGCCCGACGCCATGCGGCGATCCAGCAGCGAGGGCTGACGCGGTTCGTTGGAGAAGCCCGAGTCGTCGGGAATCGCCGGCGGCGTGCGGTACGGGTTGTCCTGTGCCGGCGGCGGCAACGGCGGCAGCATTTCAATGGGCTGCGCATCGGCGACCGGGGCCTGCGGCAGCACCGGCTGCGCGGTCGGCAGTTCCGGGGTGGACACGCGTGCCTGTTCGTTGACCCTGGCCGGGCCGTCCTGGTCGTCGCTGCTCTTGCGCAGCAGCAGGAAGCCCATCGCGATGATCAACACCAGGATGCCGCCCAGGAACGCCAGCGCCTTGCGGTTCAGGCGCTGTTCCTCGGCCGAGCGCAGCTGCGGCGCGGCGGCATCGAGGTTGGGATTGTTGTCGGCCACGTTCTGGCCGTAATACGGATTGCTCGGCGCGTCGCCGTCGTCGCGGCCGTGGTTCGGCTCGTTGCCGGGAGTGTTGTGCTGGCTCATTTCTTCACGTTCCTTCGCAGACCAACGACGTTGTCACCGTGACGGATGACCAGGTAGGGATAGGTGCCATGCACGATGAGCGAATTGCCCTCCACCGTCGTGTTGACCACGAAATCCTCACCGTACTCGCTCTCACGGCCGAACACCGCCGGGAAAATGCCCGTCTTGTACTCCGGCGACGCCGGCAGTTTCAGGTAGGTGAAACGGCCATCGTCGTAGGCGTTGACCGGAATCAGCCAGCCCATCTTCTTGGCGCGGCGGGTGGAGTACGAATAGTCGAAGTTGTACTGGCGATCCTTGGCCAGTTCCGAGCTGAGCAGCGGCTTGACCTCTTCGTCCACCGCCTGCTGGGCGGTACCGAATTCGGTATCGCTGGGGTAGCTGAAGGCAATCTTGTACTGCACGCCGGCACGGCGCGCCTGTTCGAGCTGGCGCCAATCGGTGGCCACCACCTTCAATTCGAAGATGTACGAATGGGTCTCGGTGCGCACCATCATGTTGGTGTCCACGTCGACGTTCTTCGGCTTGAGGTAAAACACGTTCTCGCGACGGGTCAGCTCCCAGCCACTGCTGAAGCCGGTGCTGTAATCCAGGATCTTCTCGTTCGGGCTCAGTTCGATCTGGGTGGTGAGACCCAGGCCGGTGCGCACCGGATAGATGCGGTCCTGTTCGTATTCGTAGTGGTCGACCACCTGGGCCTTCGCAGGCGCGGAGACCAGGGACATCATCGGCACCAAGGCCAATGCGGCCCACCAAAGTTTGCTACTACTCATCGGTTGCTTGCTCCCTCAGCAGTTCCGGTGGAAACGTTCTGTGCCGGCACCATGGCCGGTTGCCGCGGCGCGACTTGTCCTGGTATCGCCTGGCCCGGCATTGCCTGCCCGGGGAATTGCTGCTGCATCGGCTGGCCGGGCACCTGCCCCGGCACAGCCTGGCCCGGCACCGTCATCTGGCCCGGCACCGGCTGCCCCGGCACCAGCATCTGGCCGGGTACGGCCTGGGCCGGCACTGCCACAGGCTGGCCGGTGGCCGGATCGATCATGGTTGCAGCCGCCGGGTTGTTCGGGTCATACACCTGCGCTGCGGCGGCCGCGGCAGCCGCCTGGGCGGCCTGGGCCGCGGCAGCCTGGTTGGCCTGCTTGGCCATGTCGGCTTCGTCGGGCACCGGCACGCCGCGGGCGTAGTCGTTGTCGACGCGGTACTCGGTGACCTGGAACGCCAACGGATTGAGAATCCGGTCCTGTTCGCTCAACGCCAGGTCGGTGCGGTAATCAAAACGCATCGTGACCAGCTTGTTGTCCAGGAACTGGGAAACCCCGGTGGTCTTGTCGAGCAGGCTGCGCTGGATGCGCACCGAAGCGCCGCGGAAGCTGCCGTTGCCTTCGGCGGCCAGCGGCGTGATGCTCAGGATCTTGATCCGGATCGCCTTGTTGGTGCCGTACACGTACACCGGGTTCTGCGGATTGTTGTTCGCATAGCGCTGGCGCTGGGTGGCGGCCACCGCTTCGTTCGACATGGTAAACACCAGCTCCCAGTCGCGCAGGCCCATCACCGCCGAGTCGAACGACTCGCGCGCCATCACGTACTGGGCGACGTTGCTGCGGTTGATGGCTTCGTTGGCAGTGATCGATCCGTCACCGAAGTTACCCGCCAACCGGGCCACGGTCGCGTTGCCGGTGTAGGCATCGGCCATCACCAGGAACGGCACCTTCTCCTTCAACGGCAGCATGTAGTAGTAGCCGCCGGCCAACGCCAGCGACATCACCAGCGAACCGGTCGCCACCCACCAGGCGCGACGCTCGCTGCGGCGCGCCATGTCGGCAACGGTCAACTCGTAGCTCACCGCCTTGGCGACCGCCTGGTCGACCTTGGGGTTATTGCCTGCGTCCTTCTTTCGGAACATGGGGTCATCCGTACTGCTGGAACATCAAGGGGGCGCGGACTCAGCTTCCGCTGGACGCGTCGACACTGCCGGCGGCAGCGGTCGGCGAGGCGGCGGAAGCGGACTGCACGACGATCTGGTTGCCGACGATGGACACCGAAACGCCCTGCCCTGCATACGCGGCAGTGAGATCGATCATGGCCTGCTGCGGATTGGTGGTGCCGATCGTGGAGACCGCGCCATACAGCGTGTAATCGGAGCTGATGCGGTAATCCAGCGTCATCCCCGAATCCTTGGCCCAGCGTTCAAGCATGGTCTTCAAGGTCCCGTCCATGGGTGAGGCCTGGTACACGTAGCTGGTGTACAGCGGAATTTCCATGGTGGTGCTGGCGAAGCGGTTCACCGGCTTCCAGCGACCGCCGAAATCCGGCGCCGGCGGCGTGGCGCAACCGGCCAGCAGCAGCACGGCAACGGCGGTGGCAACGCTGATGGATCCCTTAGACAGAAACGCTTGCTTCATACGAACTTCCCTATGACGTACGGAATAGCGGCTTTTAACCGGGAAAAAACGGCAACACGCTGGCGTGTCGTGGCCTGCGGTCAGGCCCGACAACGCAACGTTGGATGCAAGCAACACCTTTCACCGGTGCAACCGGGCCCCCGCCCCGTCTGGTGTGTAAACGCCCCGAACGCCTGTCCGGCCCCTGCGCCTGCACACCCAACCCGAGAAAAGCCATCCATGTTCCTCTTGACTGCTTCAGTGCATGTCTTCCAGCACTGGTCTCAACAACAAATTCATGACGTACAGAACGTCCATCACAAATACGATGCCACACATCCGCGTCAAATCAACGTCAAAAGCGACAATTTTTTAACGTTGATCGAGTGTTTCTTTGACGCACGTCACATGCCTTCACATGTGAGGGTTACAGATCCAGCGTCGGCACCGAGGTCTTCGGCAACAGTCGCGATGTGAAGTAACGGTCCTGGTAATACTTGATCTTGTCGCACTTCACCGGATGCGGAATGCCCTCGTAGAGGAACACTTCGTGATCGTTGCCCATCGCCTTCAGCTCCTGCGGCAGCATCAGCGCGCGCCGCTCTTCGGTGAAGCTGTGGGTCTTTTCACGGGCATGGGTGACGTTCTTCTTGCGCACGGTGGTGTAGCCGAGCATTTCCGAATAGTCGTTGGCATCCTGCTGCTCACGCGGCGCGTAGAGTATCTGCAGGGCGTGGTTGGTGATGATGGTGCGTGAAACGTCCCGGCCGTACGTGGCGTCCAGCTGGGCCATGCTCTGGATGATCGGCAGCAGGCGCACGTTGTAACCGGCCATGTAGGACACCGCCGAGGCGATGATGTCCACCTTGCCGATCGCGGTGAATTCGTCCATCAACAGCAGGCACTGGTACTTCAGGTCCGGGTTGGACTTGGGCAGTTCCTTGGTGTTGAGGTTGATGATCTGGCTGAAGAACAGGTTGATGATCAGTCGGCTTTCGGCCAGCTTGTTGGGCTGGATGCCGATGTAGATGGTCATCTTCTTCCTGCGCAGGTCGGTCAGCAGGAAGTCGTTGGCACTGGTGGCCTTGTCCAGCACCGGGTTGATCCAGGCGTTCAGCGGCTCCTTGAAGGTGCCCATGATCGACGCGAAGGTCTCATCGGCCTGCGACAGCAGGTTGGCGAATGCCGAACGCGCGTTGCCACTGAGGAACTTCTGTTCGGAGAGCGCCTTGAGGTACTTCTTCAGGTCACTGCCATCGCCGGTGGACAGGCGGAACACCGCGCCCAGCGTCGGCGTGCCCGCACCGCCCGGGAAGCCCTGGCGGCGCTCGTCGTCCCAGTTCTCGAACAGGTACAGCGTGAAGGCCATGAACGCGTTGCGGGCCTGGCTGATCCAGAACTTCTGCTCGTCCGAGCCATCCGGGTACAGCATGGCGGCGATGCTCATCAGTTCCGAGACGCGGAAGGCCTGGTCGTCGGAGACGTAGCTGAGTGGGTTCCAGCGATGGGTGCGGCGGTCTTCGGCAAACGGATTGAACAGGAACACCTCATGGCCCTGGCTGGCACGCCAGCCACTGGTGAGGTCGAAGTTTTCCTGCTTGATGTCCAGCACCACCACCGACTCGCCGTACTCGAGCAGGTTGGGAATGACCACGCCCACGCCCTTGCCCGAGCGGGTGGGTGCGGCCAGGATCACGAACTGCTGGCCGCTCAGGCGCACCAGCTTGCCGCCGAAGCTGCCGACCACGATGCCGTTGTCGGTCTTCTTGAACAGGCCGTGCCTGGCCAGGTCCGCCGCTTGCGCGAAACGGGCATCGCCGTGCAGGGATTTTTTCTTCGGCTTCAGCACGAAGAACAGCGCGACCAGGCAGGCCACGACCGGCAGGCTGAAGCCGACCACGCCCGCCGCTTTGATCTTGGTCAGGTACGGCGCAACCGCCGGCTGATCCATCGCCTGGACGTATTGGTAGTAGGTGTTCCACTTGAACAGCCCGGTATCCAGGCCGAGGAACAGCAGCGTGAGGTAGCCGGCAAGGCAGTAGCCAACAAGTGCGGTCAAGAGGATGACAACAGCGGTGACAACAATCTTCTGCGTGGACAAACCAATCCTCCATGACGCGCCCCAAGGCGCTGCGTCTAGCGCCGGCGCCTGCGTGGCACCGTGCGCGTTTCTTTCTCTTCTTCGCACAACTGCGACCAGTGCGAGTGCGCTTGATCAAGCGACACCACATCGGTCAGCCGCGCGCCGTCGGAAGTGAAAACGGCGAAGCCAAACACATCGGCCGGACTGTACACCGGCGAATATGTCAGAGCCACCAGCTGAAACCTGCCATCAACCCGCAATGCATGAGGGAATTCCACCATCACGCATGCTCCCTCGGCTCGATGCCAATGCGCGCATGCTAATGCACGTTTACGAGGATGCCAATCAGAAATTACTTACAATACAGCTGTGAATACAGGTGTATTCGCGACACTGGTGCGCGTAGTGGGACAATGGAACGAGATCGCGTTCATCACGCTGCTACAGACCCTGTAGATAGCGCGTGCGACCTTCACGCCGTATTGCCATCAATTGTTGTTGTCGCGGTTGCGGCGCATACGACACATGCACCCACTCACCGAACTCTTCAATGAGCTGGTCGAACGGCAGGCCCAGCGCGACGATCCGCTGCGCCAACGCCATCGAGGTCATGCCCTGCACGCGGATGTCGGCCGCCTGGCCTTTGCGATGCTGGCTGCCGGCTACGCCGCCCACTGCGCGGTTGACTGCGGCGGAGCGGAATGCCGATGTGATGTACACCGGTTTCCCCAACGCATCGCGCAACGGCTGCAGCACGTGTTCGGCCAATGCGAGCAGCGCGGCACGCTCGGTGCGATTGGCCACGTTTGGCAAACCGGTCGAGGTGACGGTCATTTCTTCGAGTGTGAAATTGGATGTCAGCCGCATCCGTGTGTGCTCGCGTTGATGTGACCTCAGGTTGCACACGCTCGGCGGTCACGTCGTGAAGATCGCGTGAAGATGACCCCGCGGCGCGACCGTCATGCCTTATCTAAAGCCGTGCCTGGTTCGGCCCACAGCTTTCCAGTGGCGAATGCGCCCGTTTCAGACGCATGTTGCGTTGCAGCAGTACAATACCCGACCACGTACTCCGCCCCACCGGTCCCATGAGCCCCACTACCCTTCCCCTGGCCGCGCGGCTGTCTTCACGCCAGCGGACGCTGATCATCCTGGCCCTGTCGCTGGGCGGCTTCGCCATCGGCACCAGCGAATTCGCCAGCATGGGCCTGATGCTCGAAATCAGCCGCGGGCTGTCGATCAGCGAAACCCAGGTCGGCCACCTGATCAGCGCCTATGCCATCGGCGTGGTGGTCGGCGCCCCGCTGCTGGCCTTCGCCGGTGCCGGTTATGCGCGGCGCACGTTGCTGCTGGGCCTGATGGGCTTCTATGCCGTGGGCAACCTGGCCAGCGCACTGGCCCCGGATTACGCGACGATGTTGATCGCCCGCTTCATCGCCGGCCTTCCGCATGGCGCCTACTTCGGCGTGGCGATGCTGGTGGCCGCGGCGATCAGCCCGCCGGCGCAGCGCGGTGCAGCCGTGTCGAAGGTGCTGCTGGGCCTGTCGATCGCGATCCTGGTAGGCAACCCGCTCACCACCTGGTTGGGCCAGCAGCTGAGCTGGCGCACCGCCTTCGCACTGGTCAGCGTGCTCGCCATCGCCACGGTGGTGATGATCGCGCGCTTCCTGCTGCCCGACCCGGATGAAGTGCGCACCTCGCCGATGCGCGAGCTGCGCGCGTTCAACCGGCCGCAGGTGTGGCTGGCGCTGGCGATCGGTTCGGTTGGCTTTGCCGGCATGTTCTGTGTGTTCACCTACCTGGCGCCGACCCTGGTGCAGGTGACCGGCCTTGCCGAATCGTGGATGCCAGTGGCCGTGGGCATCTTCGGTATCGGCGCGATCATCGGCAACGTCGCCGGTGGCTGGCTGGTGGACCGCTTCCAGTTCCGTGCCGCCGCCGTGGTGCTGCTGTGGTCGATCGTGGTGCTGCTGGCCTACCCGCTGGCGGCCAACTCGGTGTGGACGATCTTCCCGATGATCGTCGCCGTGGGCACGATGGGCGCCCTGGCCGCCGTACTGCAGACCCGCCTGATGGACGTGGCCGGTGAGGCGCAGACGCTTGCCGCTGCGTCCAACCACGCTGCGTTCAATACCGCCAACGCGCTTGGCCCGTGGTTCGGCGGCATGGCCATCGGCGCCGGCTTCAGCCCGGCCGTGACCGGCTATGTGGGCGCGGCCACCGCACTGGGCGGCCTGCTGCTGTGGGGCGTGGCGGTGCTGGTGGAACGGCAGTCGCGTTCGAATGAGGCGGTTGCCTGCGAGCGCTGATCCGCAGCATGGCGCCCCGCTGAAGAAACCCCGCCCCGGCGGGGTTTTTTCGTTTGGATTTTCCTATCATGGCGCACCTACTTCTTTGCTGATGTACAGATGACGCACGCCTGGTCCCCTTCCCCGTGGGGCCGACGCCTCTCGCGCTCGCCGGACTGGCAGCTGCGGCGGATCGATGACCGCTTCGAACTGACTGTGGATGCACAGCGCTATTCGCTGGCCGTTGCCGCGTCACAGGCGTGGCGCGTGCAGCGCGGGCCGGTCTGGACCACGCTGTGGTTCGCTACCGAGGACGGTGACCTCGAGCTCGGTGGATTGCCCAATTTGCAGGCGCACGCGCTGCAGGCGCTGTGGTCGGCCAGCGCACACGCCCATCGGCAGGATCAGCGGCTCGACGATGCCAACGAGGCGCTGGCCCAGCTGCGCGCCTGGTTGGCCGAGGCTGACGCACTGCTCGAACGCGTCGACGCGGAGCACAGTTGGCTGACCCTGGAACAGCAGCAGGCGCTGCTGCAGCGCCGCCCCATCCTGCGGGTGGATGAGGAGCAGCTGTGGACCGTGTTTGACGATCCCACGTTGCGCCCGCAACTGGACGGCACTGCCGCCGCGATCGAGGAGGACCTGCTGCGCTGGTCCGGTGACTGGGCTGACAGGTTCGCGTCACACAATGACGCGCACCTGCAGGCCGAGCGCAGTGAAGCCGCGGCGCTGCTGGCACATGTCGAGCGCCTTCCCCTGAGCGAGGAGCAGGCGCGCGCGGTGCTGTGCTTCGACAGCCGGGTGCTGGTGGTGGCCGCCGCCGGATCGGGCAAGACCTCGACCATGGTCGCCAAGGCCGCCTATGCGGTCGAGCGCGGGCTGATGGCACCGGACCAGATCGTGATGCTGGCCTTCAACAAGGAGGCGGCCAGCGAACTGCAGCAGCGCACCGCCCCCGCGTTCGCGCGGCTGGGCCTGCCCGCCGACGACGTCACGGCCTGCACCTTCCATGCCCTGGGCCGGCAGATCATCGGCAAGGTGACCGGGCGCATGCCCGAGGTGCCGTCGTGGGCGGTGGATACCACGCAGGGCTTCAACCACCTGGCCGACATCATCGACCGGCTCAAGGACCGCTCGCTGCACTTCCGCACGCAATGGGACATGTTCCGGCTGGTGTTCGCGCGCGACCTGCCGCCACGCGGCGAGACCGTGCCGGCCGACGGCTGGGATGGTGACGGCAACCGCTACGTGCGCACGCTGCGCGGCGAGCGGGTGGGCAATATCGAAGAATGCGTGATCGCCGATTGGCTGTTCTACAACGGCGTGGACTACACCTACGAACCGCACCCGGTGCTGGATACCGCCACTGATACCTGGCAACCGGGCTGCGCGGATTTCTTCTATCCGGGTACCACGCTGTACCACGTGCACCGGATGGACGCTGCCCCCGGTGTGCATGCACGCGGTAACGATGCGGTACGACTGGACACCACGGCCGCGCAGCTGCGCAGTGGCGAGCTGTTCGACGCACTGACGGACGCGCTGACCGCGCACGACCTCGCGCTGGATCCCAACCCGGACCGCGAACTGCCCGAAGACGGCGCCCGGCCGATGCCGGACAGCGAACTGATCGGCCTGCTGCGCACCTTCATCAGCCACGCCAAGAGCAACGGACTTTCCGTGCCCGACCTGGCCGAGCGCCTGCGCCAGCTGCCGGAGGACCGATTCAAGCATCGCTACCGGCTGTTCCTGGCGCTGGCCACGCCGATCCTGCATGCCTGGGACGACGCACTCGCGGCCGAGAACGCCATCGACTTCGAGGACATGCTCAACCAGGCCGCCGAATACCTGGAACAAGGGCGCTACCAGGCGCCGTATCTGCTGGTGATGGCAGACGAGTTCCAGGATGCCTCGCGCGCCCGTGCGCGGCTGTGCTGGGCACTGGTGCAGGCGCCGGGCCGGCACCTGTTTGCGGTGGGCGATGACTGGCAATCGATCAACCGTTTCGCCGGTGCCGACGTGAGCGTGATGACGCGGTTCGACGAAACCTTCGGGCCATCGCAGGTGCTGCAGCTGGCGCAGACGTTCCGCTGCCCGCAGGCGTTGTGCGATGCCTCCAGCCGCTTCATTTCCAGGAACCCGGCGCAGATCGCCAAGCAGGTGCGCTCCTCCACCCCGGCACAGGGTGCGGTGCTGCAGGCGTTCCAGGTGACCTCGCGCGACCGCCTGCAGGATGCGATCTACCAGTACCTGCAGCGGTTGCAACAGCAGGTGCGCAGCGGCGCCATCGCGCCGGGGCGCAATGGACGGCTGTCGGTGTTCATCCTGGGCCGCTACAACGCCGAGCGCTCCTACCTGCCCGCGCACTGGACCTCACGTTTCGGTGCGGACCTGGAACTGAGCTTCCTCACCGCGCACCGCGCCAAGGGCGCCGAGGCCGATATCGTGATCCTGCCGGCGATGCTCGAGCGCAGCTTCCCGAGCGCGCGCGCCGATGATCCGGTGCTGGCGCTGGCGATGCCACATGCGGATACGTTCCCGCTCAGCGAGGAGCGCCGCCTGTTCTATGTGGCGCTGACACGCGCGCGACGCTCGGTGGCGATGTTCACCGTGCAGGGCAAGCGTTCGCCGTTCCTGGATGAGCTGGTGCGCGACGGTGCGGTGGCGATCACCGCGATCAACGGCGAACCGATCCGCGAGCAGGCCTGCCCGGTCTGCGACGGCGGCGTGATCGTGCAGCGTACCGGACCCTATGGCGAGTTCGCCTCGTGTTCCGGCTACCCACGCTGCCAGCACAAGCCAAGGCAGGCAGCAGCAACCGCCCTAAGGTAGAGCCACGCCCTGCGTGGCTGGGACAACAATCAGTCCAGCAACCCCAACAGCGAGCGGTGCACGGCAACCCCAACCAACGCACCCTCGCCCACCGCCAACGCGATGCTGCCGGCCCTGCGCCCGGCATCGCCGCAGGTGAACACGCCGGGCACCGTGGTCTGCTTGGCCGAGTCCGCAGTGATGCAGCCGGCGCCCATCAGCTCACAGCCAAGCTGCTCTGCGATGTCCGAGGAAAGGATTGAATGCGGAAGCAGGAACAGCGCAT
Organism: Stenotrophomonas sp. FBCC-B152; assembly: GCF_059134105.1. NCBI lineage: Bacteria > Pseudomonadati > Pseudomonadota > Gammaproteobacteria > Lysobacterales > Lysobacteraceae > Stenotrophomonas > Stenotrophomonas sp. FBCC-B152. The sequence continues at coordinate 2,214,103 of NZ_CP101442.1, forward strand.
CCAGCGCGATCTTCCGACCGCCTTCCAACGCGACGGTGGCGGCATCCTCCACGTGCAGGATGCGTTCGGATTCGATCACCACGCCGCATTCGCCCAGGCGTTCGCGCTGCTCCGGGTCAATGCTGTCTGGATTACTGCAGAACAGCGTAATCCTGCCCCAGTCACACAAGAGCAGCGCCTGCCCTGCGCCACCATCGTCGGAACAACCGATCACGCCGATATCGCCTTCGTAGAGTTCGTAGCCGTGGCAGTAGGGGCAATGGAACACACTGCGGCCCCAGCGTTCGGCCAGGCCTTCAATGGAGGGGAGCGTGTCGGTGACGCCATAGGCCAGGACGAGGCGATTGGCAGTGAACGTCCGGCCGTCTTCGCAGCCGACGTCGAAGGAAGTGCCTTCTTCCAGCACGCGGGCGCTTACGGCCTTGTTCTCCACCCACGTCAACGTGGGATAGCGCATCAGTTCGGTGCGCGCCTGCGACGCGATGTCCGCCGGATGCAGGCCTTCCTGCCCGATGAAGCCGTGCGCAGCCAGCGAGTTTCGATTGCGCGGCGTTCCGGTGTCGATGACCAGCACACTGCGGCGGGCGCGCACCAGTTGCAGTGCGGCCGACATGCCGGCGTAGCTGCCGCCGATGATGATGACGTCGTAGCGATCAGGTGACGGGGCGTTCATGCGCGCGGCTTTTTTAGGTGATGGCCGCAGGATACGGTGCGTGCGTGAAACGACACTCACGGGATGTGCGTGGCGTGACGTTGTAGTTCACCGTCTCGATACCGCGCTGCACGCAGGATGGAATCACCCACAACGGGTTCAACTTCGAGGTATCAGCTCATGGACAAGAATCGTACTGAAGGCGCAAAGAACCAGGTCAAGGGCACCGTCAAGGAAGTGGCTGGCAAGGTGACTGGTGACAAGTCGCAGGAGATCGAAGGCAAGGTGCAGAAGGAAGTTGGCAAGGTGCAGAGCGAAGTGGGCAAGGCCAAGGATGATGCTCGCCACTGACGTGTGTGTTTAGCCACGCAGGGCGTGGCTCTACATCAGATACGCAAAACGCCCCTTTCGGGGCGTTTTGCGTATCTGGCGGAGAGAGTGGGATTCGAACCCACGGAAGGAATGACCCTTCGCCGGTTTTCAAGACCGGTGCCTTAAACCGCTCGGCCATCTCTCCATATGCGGGCCGGCCTGGGCCGGGCGCGTATTCTCGCATGGGCGGCCCGGTTTGCCCAAGGCCGCCTGCGCCAGGCTCAGCCGGCGTCTACCGCCAACGCACCGACGGCGCTGGCCCGGATCTTCTCTTTGGCGCGCTCGCACGCCCCGCCGCAGTCCAGGCGCGAGGCCTCCAGCTGCGGCGGCAGGTGCTCGGCCAGGAAGTCGATGAATACCCGCACCGCCGGCAGCAGGCCGCGACGGGAGGCGAACACCGCGTGGCAGATGCCCTGCGGCAGCGACCATTCCGGCAGCACCACTTCCAGCTCGCCGCTGCGCACGGCGTCGGCGCAGACGGTTTCGGGCAGCATGGTGATGCCGAAGCCGTCCTTGACCATGCTCTGCAGCAGCGGGAAGTCGAACCCGGCCACGCGTGGCTGCAGGTCGACGCGGCGCACCGCGCCTTCCGGGCCGTGCAGCTCCCAGCGCTGGCGGGCTTCGTCTTCGCTGATGCTCAGGGTGACGTGGTTGGCCAGTTCGTCCGGGTCTTTCGGGCGGCCGGCGCGGTCCAGGTATTTCGGGCTGGCCACCAGCAGTTCCTGCACCTGGCCGAAGCTGCGCATCACCAGGCTGCCGTCATCGTCCAGGCGTGAACGCACGCGCAGGGCAACGTCATAGCCTTCGTTGATTATGTCGACGCGGCGGTTGCTGATGTTCAGCTGCAGGCGCACTTTCGGGTACTGGGCCAGGAACTTCGGCAGCAGCTTGGGCAGCTGCATCTGCGCCAACGAGACCGGCACGCTGGCGCGCACGAGGCCGCGTGGCTCGGCGCTGAGGCGGTCCACCACTTCGCGCGCGGCCTGGGCTTCGGCGAGCATGGTCTGCGCGTGGCGGTGCACGCTGGTGCCGACGTCGGTCACCGCGAAGCGGCGCGTAGAGCGCTGCAGCAGGCGCACGCCCAGGTCGGTTTCCAGCTGGCTGATGCGGCGGCTCAGACGGGATTTGGGGATGCCCAGGGCGCGTTCGGCCGCGGCGAAGCCGCCGTGGTCCACCACCATGGCAAAGTAGTAAAGGTCGTTGAGGTCGTGCATACCGAAGTTCCAGATATAGAACAATACGTGGTATTCAACCACCTTTATCCCAGCGACGCAACAACCTAACCTGTTTTCCGTCGGCGGCGCCTTGACCGCCCTTCCCCGGATACAGGTGATTGCCATGAAGCTTCTTCACATTGATGCCAGCGTGCTGGGCGACAACTCGGTTTCCCGCCAGCTGTCCGCAGCCGTGGTCGCACGGCTCAATGAGACCGTCGAAAACCTCGATGTAACCTACCGCGATCTCGATCGTAATCCCATTCCCCATTTGAGTAGTGGTTCGCTGGCCCAGGTGGACGCAGCGGAAGCGACCGACGCCGAAGCGGTGATGCAGCAGTTCCTGGCGGCCGACGTGATCGTCATCGGCGCGCCGATGTACAACTTCAGCATTCCGTCGACCCTGAAGGCCTGGATCGACCGCGTTGCGGTGGCCGGGCGCACCTTCAAGTACACCGAGAATGGCCCGGTGGGCCTGGCCGGTGGCAAGCGCGTGATCATCGCCAGCTCGCGTGGCGGCATCTACACCGATTCGCCGGCCGACTTCCAGGAGCCCTTCCTGCGCCAGGTGTTCGCCTTCATGGGCATCACCAACGTGGAGTTCGTGCGCGCCGAAGGCATTGCCTATTCGCCGACGCATCGCGAAGAGGCGATTGCCGCCGCGCTGGCCAGCCTGCCGGCAGCCGAGTTTGAAGAGTTTGCCGAAGCCTGAGTGTTCCAGGGCAGGCGTTGAGTCCTCGTCGGACGCCCTGCCCGGGCCGGAGCTCCCCTCCCCCGTCCGGCCCACCCTGCGGCCCCGCATTGCGGGGCCGTTTCTTTTTGAAGCAGCCACGCAGGGCGTGGCTCTACGGGTGGGGCATCCCCGGACTGTAGAGCCACGCCCTGCGTGGCTGCGCGGTGTCCGGCGCGACATACAAAAAACCCGCCTTTCGGCGGGTTTTTTGGTTACGCGATCTTTTCGAGGCCGCCCATGTAGGGCTTGAGGGCATCCGGTACGGTGATGCTGCCATCGGCGTTCTGGTAGTTCTCCATCACCGCGATCATCGCGCGGCCCACGGCCACGCCCGAGCCGTTGAGGGTGTGAACCAGTTCCGGCTTGCCGGTTTCCGGGTTGCGCCAGCGCGCCTGCATGCGGCGTGCCTGGAAGTCTCCGCAGTTGGAGCACGACGAAATTTCGCGGTAGGTGTCCTGCGAAGGCAGCCACACTTCCAGGTCGTAGGTCTTCACCGCCGAGAAGCCCATGTCGCCAGTGCACAGCAGCACCTTGCGGTACGGCAGGCCCAGCTTTTCCAGCACCACTTCGGCACAGCGGGTCATGCGCTGGTGCTCGGCTTCGCTGTCGGCCGGGGCGCACACGGTGACCAGTTCGACCTTCTCGAACTGGTGCTGGCGGATCATGCCGCGTACGTCGCGGCCGCCGCTGCCGGCTTCGGCGCGGAAGCACAGCGAGTGGGCGGTCATGCTCAGCGGCAGGCGCTCGGCGTCGATGATCTCATCGCGAACAATATTCGTCAGCGACACTTCCGAGGTCGGGATCAGGTAGCGGGTGGACTCACCGACGGCGGTCTTGAACAGGTCGTCTTCGAACTTCGGCAGCTGGCTGGTGCCCCGCAGCGATTCCGGGTTCACCAGCACCGGTACGTTGGTTTCCTCATACCCGTGCTCGCCGGTGTGAAGGTCGAGCATGAACTGGGCCAGGGCGCGGTGCAGGCGCGCGACCGGGCCGCGCAGCACGGTGAAGCGCGAACCGGACAGCTTGGCACCGGCTTCGCCGTCCAGGCCCTGGTTGCGGGCACCCAGTTCGACATGGTCCAGCACCGGGAAATCGAAGCTGCGCGGGGTGCCCCAGCGCTTCTGCTCGACGTTCTCCGACTCGTCCTTGCCATACGGGACCTCGTCGGCCGGTACGTTGGGGATGCCCATCGCGATGGCTTCGATCTTCTCGCGCAGCTCGTCAAGGGTCACTTCCGAGGCCTTCAGCTCGTCGGCGAAGGCGGCCACTTCGGCCATGATCGCCGAGACGTCTTCGCCCTTGGCCTTGGCCTGGCCGATGGCCTTGGAACGGCTGTTGCGCAGGCTCTGCAGCTCCTGGGTACGGATCTGGATGCGCTTGCGGTCGGCTTCCAGCGACTCCAGCCCGGAGACGTCCAGCTCGAAACCGCGCGAGGAGCGCAGGCGTTCGGCAAGTTCGGCGGGCTGTTGGCGGAGCAGGGCTGGATCGAGCATGGCGTTTGGACAGTAGGGTCAGGTCTGGAGGGGGATTATCGCCTGTAATCGGCTTTTCTGCCGCCCGGTTCATTCCCGGCGTGGCAGAATCGGGGGGTTCATCATGGTATGGCTCATGTCCGCTTCCCGTTCCTCGTCTGGCAAGAACATCACCTTCCAGCTGCCCCGCCGCAGCCTCATGATCGCCGGGATCGCCTTTGGCGTCGGCGTGCTGCTGTTCCTGGTGGTGTGGCTGGGCAACCGCAACAACGACTTCTACAAGGCCGGCCCCGCGCAGACCCCGCAGGAAGTGGCCCAGGTCGAGCCGCTGCCCGAACCCCTGCCCGCCGCAGCCGGGTCGAGCGACATGCCAGACGCCAAGCCGCTGCCGGTTGAAGACGAGAAGCCGCAGCTGGTGGAAACCGCTCCGCCGCCCGCGCCGGCCGCCCCGGCCGCTGCCGCACCAGAGACCGCCCCCGTGGCGATGGCCGCCGGCGACCGCCCGCAGCCGATTGCCGACCAGTCGCCGCCGCCGACCTACCCGCCTGCCGCCCTGCGCAATGGCGTGGAAGGCAGCGTGGTGGTGCGCGTGGATGTGGACGCGACCGGCTACCCGATGAACGTCACCATCATCCAGCGCAGCGGCTCGCGTGACCTGGATCGCGCCGCCAGCGATGCCGTGCGTCGTTGGCGCTTCCAGCCGGCGCAGAGCAACGGCGTGGCGGTACCCGGCAGCATCGAAGTGCCGTTTGATTTCAAGGCACAGTGAAACTGTGCCGGTAGATGCCCATTCCGATGGGCATTCCTTTGAAGACCGCGCGAGGTCCGCGTAAAGGTTCGGCTCACCATGCTGAACCTCGACGGGAATGCAGTCACGACGTTGACGCATCAGTGACACACCTGCAACCCGGCTCAGGCAAGACTGGCATCGTCAACTCGACACCAGGAGTCCGCCATGAGTGTTACCCATGCACACGAGATGCCTACGTCGCCGCAGCAGCAGCGCGACATCGTTGACGAGCCGGGCCGTCGTCGTACCTCCCCGCTGCTGTGGATCGCGCTGATTGTCGCGATGTTCGCGGCCGCGCTGGTGTGGTTGCGCTATGCCAATCCCGATGAGGGCGCCAGCGCGCCGATCGGCGAACGCATGCTGCCGGCCACCGAAACCCCGGTTGCAACGACGCCCGCCCCGGCCAACCGTGAGGCGGCGCCTGCCACCACGCAGCGCCGTGCCGCACCGGCCGCCGTCCGTGATCGCGATGCGCGCCCGCTGAGCAGCAACGCCAAGCCGGTGTATCCGCGTACCGCGCTGCGTAGTGGCGTGGAAGGCAGCGTGATTGCCAGCCTCAACGTGGATCCGCGTGGCCAGGTGACCGACGCCAACATCGTGCAGCGCAGCGGCGGTCGCGACCGCGACCTGGATCGTGCGGTGCTGAGCACCGTGCGTGACTGGAAGTTCGAGCCGGCGATGCACAACGGCCGCGCCGTAGCTAGTGTTGTTCGCGTGCCGGTGGATTTCCGTACCGAGCAGCGGTAACCCGCATCTGTAAAGCGGCGGGGGAGCCGGGAGCCGACCATCTGGTCGGCTCCTTTTTTTTGCGCGCAGAGCAGCCACGCAGGGCGTGGCTCTACGCGCGCTGATCAGGCGAGGTTGAAGCCGGCGTTGCGGGCGATGCCGTCGAAGTTGGGGAACGAGGTGGCGACGTTGGCGATGTCGTTGATGCGCACTTCGCCGCTGCTGAGCTGACCGGCGATGGCAAAAGCCATGGCGATGCGATGGTCGCCGTGGCTTTCGATGGTGCCGCTACCCAGTTCATGGCCCCCGTGGATGGTGGCGCCGTCTTCGGTTTCATCCACCTGCACGCCAAGGCTGCGCAGGCCGGTGGCCATGGCCGCGAGGCGGTCGGATTCCTTGACCCGCAGTTCGGCGGCGCCACGCACCACCGTGTTGCCCTGCGCGGCGGCCGCCGCGACGAACAGCGCCGGGAATTCGTCGATCATGTCCGGCACCAGCACTTCGGGGATCTCGGCACCATGCAGCGGTGCATGGCGGACCACCAGGTCGGCTACGGCTTCCCCGCCCTGCTCGGCGTGGTTCTCCTCGCGGATGTCGGCCCCCATCAGGCGCAGCGCGGCCAGCAGGCCGGTGCGGCGCGGGTTGAGGCCGACCTGGCGCAGGGTGAGCGCCGAACCGGGAATGATGCTGGCCGCCACCAGGAAGAACGCAGCCGAGGAGAAGTCGGCCGGCACCGCGATGTCGGTGGCGCGCAGGCGCTGGCCACCGCGCAGGCGGGCCTTGCCGGGCGAAAACTCGATGTCCACGCCGAACGCGCGCAGCATGCGCTCGCTGTAGTCACGGGTCGGGTGCGGTTCGGTCACGGCGGTGTCGCCCTGCGCATACAGGCCGGCCAGCAGCACGGCCGATTTGACCTGCGCGCTGGCCACCGGCGAGGCAAAGTCGATGCCGTGCAGCGGCTGGCCGCCATGCACGCGCAGCGGCGGGGTGCCGTCGGCTTCGGTGTCGATCTTCGCGCCCATCTGCGCCAACGGGCCGGTCACCCGGCGCATCGGACGGCGCGACAGCGATTCATCACCCACCATCACCGAATCGAATGGCTGCGCGGCGAGCAGGCCGGCCAGCAGGCGCATGCCGGTGCCGGCGTTGCCGCAATCCAACGGGCCGGCCGGTGCCTGCAGGCCATCCACGCCCACGCCGTGGACGATGCGCTGCGACGGCGACGGGGTTTCAATGCGCACGCCCATCTGCGAGAAGATCGCGGCGGTGGCGCGGGTGTCTTCGCCTTCCAGGAAGCCATCGATGTGCGAAACGCCATCGGCCAGTGCAGCGAACATCACCGCACGGTGCGAGACCGACTTGTCGCCGGGAATGGTCAGGCTGCCCTGCAGGGGCTGGCCCTTGCGGGCGGTCCAGGAAGCGGAAGCGGTCATCGGTGAATCCTGTAGAAAGCCGCCCGCCAGGGCAGCAATGGTGCGGAATGACGGTAAGCGGCGCCGCGCGCGGGGCGGCGGCGCCGGGGACTCAGGGCACGGCCACCGGATAGGAGCCAAGCACCTTGATCTGCGCCGAGTGCGCCTTGAGTTCGGCCAATGCGGCCTGCATGGCCGCATCGTCGATGTGGCCGGCCAGGTCGATGAAGAAGCCGTATTCCCACTTGGCGTTGTGCGACGGGCGCGATTCGATGCGGTTCATGCTGATGCCGTGCCGCGCGAACGGGCTGAGCACGTCGAACAGGGCACCGGGCTTGTCGTGGATGAACACCAGCACCGAGGTGCGGTCGTGGCCGGAGGTCGGGAAGAACTGGCGGCCCACCACCAGGAAGCGGGTGGTGTTGTCGGCGTCGTTCTGGATCGGCTTGGTCACGACCTTCTTCAGGCCGTACACGTGCCCTGCACTTTCGCCACCGATGGCGGCGGCGTCATCGGCATTGCGGGCGCGGCGCGCGCCTTCGGCGTTGCTCGACACCGGCACCTTTTCGGCCTTGGGCAGGTTGGCGCGCAGCCAGGAGGAGGTCTGCATGAACGACTGCGGGTGGCCGTACACGCGCTCGACATCTTCCAGCCGGCCGCTGCGCGACATCAGGTACTGCTGCACGCGCAGTTCGACTTCGCCGCAGATCTTCAGGTTGGAGGTGAGGAACATGTCCAGGGTGATCTGGATGGTGCCCTGCCCCGAGTTTTCCACCGGCACCACGCCGAAATCGGCATTGCCCGCTTCCACTTCCTGGAACACTTCTTCAATGCTGGCCAGCGGCAGGCCCAGCGCCGAGCGGCCGAAGTGCTTGAGCACGGCCTGCTGGCTGAAGGTGCCTTCCGGACCGAGGTAACCGATCTTCAGCGGCTCCTGCTGGGCGAGGCAGGCCGACATGATTTCGCGGAACACATGCACCAGCACTTCATCGCTGAGCGGGCCTTCGTTGCGGTCCACCACCATGCGCAGCACCTGGGCTTCGCGTTCGGGGCGGTAGTAATCCACGGCCGCGGCAAGCTTGCCCTTGGCCTTGCCGACCTGGTGGGCAAACTGGGCGCGCTCGGCGATCAGCGCCTGGATGCTGCGGTCAATGTGGTCGATCTTGGCGCGCACGTCCGACAGCACCGGGGCGGCGACGGCAGGTACGGCGTCGGCCTTGGCTTTGGTGGGCTTGGCGGCGGGTGCCTTGGGCTTGGCGGGTTTGGTGGCCATCAGGGTATCCAGTTACTGATTCGGGAACGTCAACCGTTGCGCTGCTGGAAATCACGCATGAAGGCGGCCAGCGCCTGTGCGCCTTCCACCGGCAGTGCGTTGTACAGCGAGGCGCGGATGCCGCCGACGGCCTTGTGGCCCTTCAGCGCCAGCAGCCCGGCGGCCTTGGACTCGCTCACGAAACGGGCGGTGAGGGTTTCATCGGGCAGGAAGAACGGAATGTTCATGCGCGAACGCGCGGCAGGCACGACCTCGTTGCGGTAGAAGCCGCCGGAGGCATCGATGGCGCCGTAGATCAGCGTCGACTTCACCGCGTTGCGGCGTGCGAATTCCTCCACCCCGCCCTCCGCCAGCATCCACTGGAACACCAGCCCGGCCAGGTACCAGTTCCAGGTGGGCGGGGTGTTGAGCATGGAATCGCGGGCGACGTGAGAGCGGTAGTCGAAGATGTCCGCGCGCGGCTGGCCGCTGCGCTCGAGCAGGTCGCGGCGCACGATCACCACCGACACACCGACCGGGCCCAGGTTCTTCTGTGCACCGGCGTAGATCAGGCCGTAGCGCGAGACATCCAGCGGTTCGCTGGCGATGGAGGAGCTGAAATCGGCGAACAGCGGCGCGCTGCCGACGTCCGGGGTGTCACGGAACTCGACGCCATGGATGGTTTCGTTGGCGGTGATGTGCACGTAGGCGGCATCGTCGGACAGCTGCCACTGGCTGCGCGGCGGGATGTCATGGAAACCACCGGCTTCGCTGCTGGCGGCCACGTTGACCCGCACGTAGGGGCTGACCTGCTTGATCGCGGTCTTGCCCCAATGCCCGGTAAGCACGTAGTCCACGGTCTGACCGGGGGCGGCGAAGTTCAACGCGAGCAGGGCCTGCTGGGTGGTCGCCCCGCCGGCCAGGAACATCACCGCGTAATCGTCCGGCACGCCGAGCAGGCGGCGCAGGTCGGCTTCGGCCTGGGCGGCAACGGCCATGAACTCCGGGCCGCGGTGGCTCATTTCGACAATGGAGGCGCCAGCGCCGTTCCATTCCAACATCTCTTCCTGCGCCTGGCGCAGGACCGATTCCGGCAGGGTTGCAGGGCCGGCACTGAAATTGAACGCGCGCGTCATGTCACACCTATGGGGCAAGACCCCTAGTATGCCGCAGCGCACCAGCCTTTAGGCCTTGCAGGACAAGGCGAAATTGGTTGCGATTGAATCTATCGGCGCCGCCACACGACCAGCGGTCGTGTGCTACCGGCATTCGTGCTACACGGGTAGCGCCCGACCGTTGGTCGGGCGACGCGTTCAACGCGCGCCGAACCACAGCAGCAGGCTGATCAGGCCAGCCAGCAGCAGCGCGCTGCCGAGCAGCCACGGCCAGCGGCTCACGCGCTTCGGCTTGGCCTGGGCTTCCACCGGCGATGGCAGGTCGAGCAGCTCGTCCTCCTCATCGCTGACCACCCGCTTGCGGCCGTCGTGAGGCACTTCCAGCACGAACCGGTGCTGGGCATCGAACACCAGCTGGTCGCCGGGCTGCAGCCAGCAATGCCTCACGCTGACGCCGTTGACCCGGGTCGATTCGCCCGCCCCCAGGTCCCGCAGCAGCAGGCGGTCACCGTGGCGTTCCAGGCGCGCATGCTGTTCGGCGAACGCCGGGTCGTCGATGACGATGTCCGATTCGGCCCCACGCCCGATCACCCGCGGGCGGTCGAGGGTGTAGCTGCGGCCGTGGTGCTGCCCGCCGACGCCGCGCAGCAGGCGCTGGTCTTCGGCGCCGTCATCGCTGCGCGAGGGGGCATGGTTGAGGGCTTCGCACTCGCCCTGGATCAGCATTTCCACGCCGTCGGCGTAGACCGCGTCGCCGGGCCGCAGCAGCGCCATGCGCCGCACCGGGCGACCGTTGACGTGGATGCCGCGCATGCCGGTGGCCACCTGCAGCCACAAGCCGCGGTCGTCCAGGCAGAACTGGGCCAGCAACAGGGTGCCGGCGGCATCACCACCGAGGCGGACGCTGCCCGAGGCGTGGCGCACGATGCGCTGTACCCCCGGCCGCAACGGCTGGTCGGGGTGTTGGCGATGAGTGAAGTGAACAAGCAGGTTCTGCACGCGGCGCAGCCTAGCAGGTTGCGTGTGCGGGAGGATAGAAGTGTGCACAATGCACGCCCATTCCCCGCTACCGCCCGCCAGGAGCCCGCATGTCCAGCATCGATATCCACCACGCCCACGCACTGTCCCCCGAGGCGGCCCGCGAAGCGATCGAAGCGATGGCGGCAAAGCTCACCGACAAGTTCTCGCTGGAAACCAGCTGGGTGGGCGATGCATTGAAGTTCAACGGCTCCGGGGTCAAGGGCTTGATCGAGCTGCTGCCCGGCCAGGTGCATGTGGCCGCCGAACTGGGTTTCCCGGTGTCGATGATGAAGGGCATGGTCGAAGGCGAGATCCAGCGCGTGCTGCAGGAAAAGCTCGGCTGAACCACCGGCGCGGCGCCGCCGCGCCATCACGCCGCACAATCGCAGCGCTGGGTAGGATCGGCGGGTGGCCACTCACAGGATCGCCCCATGAACACACACGACGACTACGATGACCGCAGCCCCGATGAAAAGCCCTCGCTGCAGGACCAGGCCGAGCGCTTCTCGCGCCAGCTGACCGGTTCGGCCAAGCAGATCTGGCTGGCCGGGCTGGGCGTGTTCGCACGCGCCCAGGCAGAAGGCACCCGCGTCTTCGACGATCTGGTCAAGGAAGGCGAAACCGTCGACGCACGTAACCGCGAGCAGGCCGGCGATACGCCGCGCTGGCGCGACAACGTGGAAGAACACCTGGGCGAGGCGCGTGAAAAGGCCGCCGGCACCTGGGACAAGGTGGAGAAGGCCTTCGACGACCGGGTCCAGGGCGTGCTCAAGCGCCTGCATATCCCCACGGCCGAGGACGTGGCCGCGCTCAACGTGCGGATCGATGCCCTCACCGCCCGGCTCAACCGTGCCGAGGCCCGCAACGCCTCGCCCAACGCCGACCCGCGTCCGGGCACCCACCAGTCGCCCGGTTCGGACCCCTGATCGCCGACCACACGGCCCCGTACTGTGATTGTTGCAAAGCAGCACGACTTTGTTGACAATCGAGACCGACCCGCCAATTGCTTCTGCGCCGTTTGTTCCCTCCCCTCACGGCTAAGGATTGGCGGGTTTTTTGTGTGCGCGATCTCAAAACGACATCCCGCAGACAGGGTCGGGCGCATATAAACTGTCGTCCGCACCTCCGTGTTCATCTCTAGGTCCCATGTTCTCCTGGATTCTGGCTCTCCTGCTGGCCCTCGTTGTCTGGTCCCTCGCCGCTGCCTACTTCTGGCTGGTGAAACGCCGCCGCAAGGAGACCCGGTTGGGACTCAACGCCCTGGCCGGCATGCACTGGCGGGACTTCTCCGAAATCGTCCGGCGCGCCCTGCACGAGCAGCGCGGCCTGCAGGACGTGACCGGCGAGGCCGACGACAGCCGTGAGCCCAGCAGCGACTTCCTGATGCAGGACGCCCAACACCAGCGGTTTCTGGTGTCGTGCAAGCATGGCCGCGCCTACCGGATCGGCCGGGCGGCGGTGAACGAGCTGGGCGCCGCCGCACGCCTGGCCGGTGCCCGCGGCGGCATCCTCATCACCGAAGGGGTGGTCGAGCGCGATGGCCGTTCGACCGCCGACAAGCAGAGCGTGGAAGTGCTGGACGGCAGCCTGCTGTGGCCGATGCTGCAGCCCTACCTGCCCGGCGACGTGGAAACCCGGGTCAAGCACGAGGCATGCCGCGAAGCGGTGCGGCGCATCTCGATCGCCGCGCTGGGTTCGCTGACGCTGGGCCTGCTGGTGGGCATGGGCTACCTGACCTCGCGCCTGGACCAGGCAGCGCAGGCGCCCGCACCGGCAGCGGCCCCGGCCCCGCCGACGGCCGCCCCGCCCGCGCCAGCCGCCCCTGCACCCGCGCAGCCGGCCAACCCGACCCCCGCCGCTGCTGCCGCGCCGCCCCCGGCAGCGCACAGCGCCGCCCCGAACCAGATCCTCGGTACCATCGCCGACCCGGATGCGGCCACGCTGGCGGTCTACCAGCGCGAACTGGCGACGCTGCTGGCCCAGCAGGACGGCGTGCTCAGCGCGTTCTGGCAGACCCGGCAGACGCTGGCGGTGAACCGCTCGGCCGAGATCGACGAGGTCTGGCCGCGCATCTGCACCCAGGTAAAGCGCTATCCGGCACTGCGCACGGTGCGCATCCAGCTCAATCCCCGCATCAACACCGACGAGCCGGTGCGCTGGCGCCAGTGCGCCACGTCGTGAGCTTCAGCGCGCGCCGGGCGCGAACCGGGCCACCAGGTCCCAGGCATCGCCCAGGAACATCTGCCGTACGCAGGTGATCGGCTGTTCGCCGCGCCAGGTGAGGCGGTCGATCACCAGGCACGCAGTGCCCTGCGGTACTTCCAACAGGACCGCTGCTGCGGCATCGGCACCCCACGCACTGATCCGGTGCTGGGCACGGGTCCACGACACGTTCTGCAGCAGCCAGCTGCCCGGCGCGGTCGTGTTGAAATCCACGTCCAGCACTTCAGGCACCCCGACCGGGCTGATCAGCCGGTGTTCGAGCGCGAACGGCTTGCCATCGGCACGGTGCAGGCAGCGGATGGCCAGCAGCTTTTCGCCAGCGGACAACGCCATTTCTTCATCCACCTGCGTGTTCGGCGCGCGGTAGGCGCGGTCCAGCAGCTGGTAGCCGTACACATGGCCGCGCGCACCCACCGCCATGGCGATGTCGGGAATCTCCAGCGCCACCTGTTCCAGGTGCGGCGGCTGGCGCGCCACGAACGAGCCGGCGCGACGCCTGCGCTCGATCATGCCGCTCTCGGCCAGCGCGGTGAGCACCTTGTTGACGGTCATGCGCGAGCAGCCGTACTGCTCCATCAGCTCGTGCTCGTACGGAATGCGGAACCCCGGTGCCCACTCCCCACTCAGGATGCGGCTCTCGAGGTCGGCACGGATGCGCTGGTTGAGGGTTTCGGCCTTCTTGCCGGTCACGCGGGAATCCTGGTAGGGGGTGGCGGCCACGTTCAGTGCGCGGCAAGCACGCCGCGAAGGGCGTGGGCAAAGCGCGCTGCAACGGCGTCGCGCTGCACGTGGCGGCCATGCCGTACCAGCTCGCGCCCCCCGCGCCAGACCGATCGGACGGCGCCATTACGGGCGGCGAAGACCCAGCTGTCAAGCCACGCATCGTCTTCGCGCGCGATCAGCGCCGGGTGCTGCGGGTCCAGTTCCACCACGTCGGCCGGCGCACCGGGCTGCAGTCCCGTGCTCACGCCCAAGGCCTGCGCGGCGCCCTGCAGCGACTGTTCAAACAGCCAGCGCCCGCTGGAAACACCTTCCTGCGGCGCGAGCACGTTGCGCCCACGCAGCTGCAGGCGCTGCCCGTATTCGAGCAGGCGCAGCTCTTCGGCCGCGTCGATCAGCACGTTGGAATCCGAGCCCACCCCGAACCGGCCGCCGCCACGCGCGAAGGCCTGCATCGGGAACAGCCCGTCGCCCAGGTTGGCCTCGGTGATCGGGCACAGCCCGACCACCGCGCGGCTGGCCAGTATGCGCTGCACTTCATCTGGATCCACGTGGGTGGCATGCACCAGGCACCAGCGTTCATCGACGGCGGCGTGTTCGTAGAGCCAGCGCACCGGGCGCAGCCCGCTCCAGGCCACGCAGGCATCGACCTCGCGGGTCTGCTCGGCGATATGGATGTGCACCGGGCCAGTGTTGAGCGGCAGCAGCGCCGCCAGCTCCTCGCCGGTCACCGCGCGCAGGCTGTGCGGTGCGATGCCCAGCACCGCATCGTCCTGCCCACGCAGCGCATGGCGGCAGCCGTCGAGCAGCGCGGCGAACCCCTCCACGTCATGCAGCAGGCGGCGCTGGGCCGGGTTCGGCGCGGCGCCACCGAAATCGGCGTGCGCGTAGAACACCGGCAGCAGGGTCAGGCCGATCCCACTGCCCTGCGCTGCCGCGGCGATGCGCGCGGCCATCTCGGCGCGGTCGGCATACGGCGTGCCGTCCGGGGCATGGTGCAGGTAGTGGAACTCGCCCACGCGGGTGAAGCCGGATTCGAGCATCTCCACGTAGGCCTGTTCGGCAATCGCCTGCACCGCATCCGGCTGCAGGTGGGCGAGGAACCGGTACATCAGGTCGCGCCAGCTCCAGAAGCTGTCGCCGCTGCGCCCGCCGATTTCAGTCAGCCCGGCCATGCCGCGCTGGAAGGCGTGGCTGTGCAGGTTGCCCAGCCCGGGCAACGCAATCGCCAGCGCGGTGTCGCCGGGCTGCGCGGGCACGCCCGCGGTGACTGAATGCAGGGTGGCGCCGGCGCAGACGATGCGCACATCGCGCGCCCAGCCCTGCGGCAGCAGGGCATGGTCGGCGTGGAAAGCGAGGACGGAAGCGGGGTTGGCTGGCATCACTGGACATCCCGGAAGTGGCGCCTATATTGTATAGACATATAAGCCGCCGTGGTTGCTGCCATGCACTGTGACACCCTCTGGACCAACGCCCGCCTGATCACCGTCGACGGCCCCGGCCTGGGCGTGATCCGCGACGGCGTGATCGCCGCCCACGACGGCCGCATCGTGCACGTCGGCCCGGCCGGTTCCGAAACGCACCTGCAGCCGACCCGGCGCGTGGACTGCGGTGGGCGCTGGATCAGCCCGGGGCTGGTCGACTGCCACACCCACCTGGTGTATGCAGGCAACCGCGCCAACGAGTTCGAACAGCGCCTCCAGGGCGTGAGCTATGCCGACATCGCCCGTGCCGGCGGCGGCATCGTCTCCACCGTGCGCGCCACCCGTGCCGCCAGCGAAGCGGAGCTGCTGGCCGCCAGCCTGCCGCGGCTGGACGCGATGCTGGCCGAAGGCCTCACCACGGTGGAAATCAAATCCGGCTACGGACTCTCGCTTGACGATGAAACCAAGCAGCTGCGCGTGGCCCGCGAGATGTCGCGGCAGCGCGCGGTCGAGGTGGTGCCCACCTTCCTCGGTGCACACGCGGTGCCGCCGGGGCGGCAGGCGCAGGAGTACATCGATGAGGTATGCAACGTGATGATTCCGGCGGTGGCCGCGCAGGACCTGGCCGAAGCGGTCGATGTGTTCTGCGAGAACATCGCCTTCAGCACCGCGCAGGCCGAGCAGGTGTTCGTGGCCGCGCAGGCGCACGGCCTGGCGGTGAAGATCCACGCCGAACAGCTCAGCAACCAGCACGGCGCCGCCTTGGCGGCGCGGCATGGCGCACTGTCGGCCGATCATATCGAACACCTCGATGCCGATGGCATTGCCGCGATGCGCGCGGCCGGCACCGTGGCCGTGCTGCTGCCGGGCGCGTTCTACTTCACCCGCGACACCACCCTGCCCCCGATTGACGCGCTGCGCGCGGCCGGCGTACCGCTGGCACTGGCCACCGACAGCAACCCCGGCACCTCGCCGCTGACCAGCCCGCTGCTGGCCATGAACATGGCCGCCACGCTGTTCCGCATGACCGTGGACGAGTGCATTGCCGGCTTCACCCGTGAAGCGGCGCGTGCGCTGGGCCGGCAGGCGCGGATCGGCCGCCTGGCGGTCGGGCTGGACTGCAACCTGGCCGTGTGGGACATCGAGGCGCCTGCCGACCTTGTGTACCGCATCGGCTTCAACCCCCTGCACGCGCGCGTGATGCGCGGCGTATCCGTCTGAACATTGAGATGCCTGGAGATTCCATGAGTACGACCCTGACCCTGCAGCCCGGCGCGGTGACGCTGGCGCAATGGCGCGCGATCTTCGACGGTGCCCGCGTGCGCCTGGATCCGGCGTCGGCCGAGGCGGTGCGCCGCAGCGCGCAGACCGTGGCCGATATCGTGGCCAAGGGCGAGCCGGTGTACGGCATCAACACCGGCTTCGGCAAGCTGGCCAGCGTGCGCATCGAGCGCGACGACCTGGAAATCCTGCAGCGCAATATCGTGCTGTCGCACGCCGCCGGCGTCGGTGAGCCGATGCCCGCGTCGGTAGTGCGCCTGATGATGGCGCTGAAGCTGACCAGCCTGGCCCAGGGCGCCTCGGGCATCCGCCCGGAAACCCTCGCCCTGCTGGAAGCCTTCCTGCAGCACGACCTGGTGCCGGTGATTCCGTGCCAGGGCTCGGTGGGCGCCTCGGGCGACCTGGCGCCGCTGTCGCACCTTGCCAGCGTGATGATCGGCGTGGGCGAGGCCTTCGTCGGCGGCGAGCGCCTGCCGGCGGCCGATGCACTGGCGCGGTTCGGCCTGGCCCCACTGGTGCTGGGCGCCAAGGAGGGCCTGGCCCTGCTCAACGGCACCCAGTACTCCACCGCCTATGCGCTGGCCGGGCTGTTCGAGATCACCACCGTGTTCCAGGCCGCGCTGGTCACCGGCGCGCTGTCGGTGGAAGCGGCCAAGGGCTCGGACACCCCGTTCGATCCGCGCATCCACCAGATCCGCGGCCAGCGTGGCCAGATCGCCACCGCGGCGGCGTTGCGCACGCTGATGCAGGGCTCGGCGATCCGCGAATCGCATCGCGACAACGACGTGCGCGTGCAGGACCCGTACTGCCTGCGCTGCCAGCCGCAGGTGATGGGCGCCGCCTTCGACGTGTTGCGCCAGGCCGCCACCACGCTGGCGATCGAGGCCAATGGCGTGTCCGACAACCCGCTGGTGTTCACCGACACCAACGAAGCGCTGTCCGGCGGCAACTTCCACGCCGAACCGGTGGCGTTCGCCGCCGACATGCTGGCGATGGCGGTGTGCGAAATCGGTTCGATCAGCGAACGCCGCACCGCGATGCTGGTCGACCCGGCACTGTCCGGCCTGCCCGCGTTCCTCACCCCGAAGCCGGGCCTGAATTCCGGTTTCATGATTCCGCAGGTGACCGCTGCTGCGCTGGTTTCGGAAAACAAGCAGCGCGCCTACCCGGCCAGCGTGGATTCGATTCCCACCTCGGCCAACCAGGAAGACCACGTGTCGATGGCCGCGCATGGCGCACGCCGCCTGCTGCCGATGGCCGAGAACGCCGCCAACGTGGTGGGCATCGAACTGCTGGCCGCCGCGCAGGGCTGTGACTTCCACGCCGGCCTGCGCTCCAGCGATGCGCTGGAAGCAGTGCGCCAGCGCCTGCGTGCGCAGGTGCCGACCCTGCAGGACGACCGCTACTTCCATCCGGACATGGTCGCCGCCACTGCGCTGGTGCGCAGCGGCGCGCTGGCCGAAGGGCTGGCCGACATCCTGCCGCAGGTGGAGCCGCTGGCATGAACGCCCACCCGGACTGGCTGCAGGTGCACGAAGGCGATGCGCCGCTGATCGTCAGCTTCCCGCACACCGGCACCGAGCTGCCCGATGCGCTGGCCGGCGATTTCGTGTCGCCCTGGCTGGCCCGCCGCGATGCCGACTGGTGGGTGCATGAGCTGTACGACTTCGCGCAGCGCATGGGCGCCACCACGGTCCGCTCGGCGATCTCGCGGTCGGTGATCGACCTCAACCGTGACCCCAGCGGCGTGTCGCTGTACCCGGGCCAGAACACCACCGGCCTGTGCCCGCTGACCACGTTCGACAACCAGCCGCTGTACCACCCGGGCCGGGAACCGGATGCCGACGCGATCGCCCAGCGCCGCGATACGTATTTCGCGCCCTACCACGCGGCGCTGGGCGTGCAGATCGCCCGCCTGCGCCAGCGCCACGGCACCGTGGTGGTGTACGACGCGCATTCGATCCGCTCGCACATCCCGCACCTGTTCGATGGGGAGCTGCCGCAGTTCAACCTGGGCACCGCCGGTCCTTCCGGCACACCAGATACCTCCTGCGACAACGCGCTCAGCGACGTGGTGGAAAACCTGTGCCGGATCAGCGGCATGCCTCACGTGCGCAACGGCCGCTTCAAGGGTGGCTGGATTACCCGCCATTACAGCGACATCGCCGGCGGCGTGCACAGCCTGCAGATGGAGCTGGCCTGCCGCGGCTACATGCACGAACCCGAGCTCGTGGACGTGCACAGCTGGCCCACCCCGCTCGACCCCGACCACGCTGCGCCGCTGCGCCACACGCTGCAGCAGGTGCTCACCGCCTGCCTTGAATTCGCGAACTCCCGGAGTGCTGCATGAGCCGTCACGATTCCACCCGCACCATCATCGCCCCCACCGGCAGCACGCTCACCGCCAAGAGCTGGCTGACCGAAGCGCCGTTGCGCATGCTGATGAACAACCTGCACCCGGACGTGGCCGAGCGCCCGCAGGAACTGGTCGTGTACGGCGGCATCGGCCGCGCCGCGCGCGACTGGGAAAGCTACGACGCGATCATCGAGACCCTCACCCGCCTGGAAGACGACCAGACCCTGCTGGTGCAGTCGGGCAAGCCGGTCGGCGTGTTCCGCACCCATGCCGATGCGCCGCGCGTGCTGATCGCCAATTCCAACCTGGTGCCGCGCTGGGCCAACTGGGACCACTTCAACGAGCTGGATAAGAAGGGCCTGGCCATGTACGGCCAGATGACCGCCGGCAGCTGGATCTACATCGGCGCGCAGGGCATCGTGCAGGGCACCTACGAAACCTTCGTGGAAATGGGCCGCCAGCACTACAACGGCAGCCTGGCCGGCAAGTGGCTGTTCACCGGTGGCCTGGGCGGCATGGGCGGCGCGCAGCCGCTGGCCGCGGTCATGGCCGGTGCCTCGTGCTTGGCGGTGGAATGCCGCAGGAGCAGCATCGAGATGCGCCTGCGCACCGGCTACCTTGACACCTGGACCGACAACCTGGACGAGGCGCTGCGCCTGATCGAGGAATCGTGCACGGCGAAGAAGCCGCTGTCGGTGGGCCTGCTCGGCAATGTCGCCGACGTGCTGGACGAACTGCTGGTGCGCGGGGTCAAGCCGGACCTGCTGACCGACCAGACCTCCGCGCATGACCCGGTCAACGGCTACCTGCCGCAGGACTGGACGGTGGAGCAATGGGACGAACAGCGCGTGACCGCACCGAAGGTGGTGGAGAAAGCCGCGCGCGCGTCGATGGCCAACCACATCCAGGCCATGCTCGCCTTCCATGCGCTGGGCGTGCCGACCGTGGATTACGGCAACAACCTGCGCCAGATGGCGCTGGAAGAAGGCGTGGAAAACGCCTTCGATTTCCCCGGCTTCGTACCCGCCTACATCCGCCCGCTGTTCTGCCGCGGCATCGGCCCGTTCCGCTGGGCCGCGCTGAGCGGCGATCCGGAGGACATCGCCAAGACCGATGCGAAGGTGAAGGAGCTGATTCCAGACAACCCGCACCTGCACCGCTGGCTGGACATGGCCGCCGAGAAGATCAAGTTCCAGGGCCTGCCGGCGCGCATCTGCTGGGTAGGCCTGGGGGATCGTGATCGCCTGGGGCTGGCATTCAACGAGATGGTTGCCAACGGTGAGCTCAAGGCGCCGGTGGTGATCGGCCGCGACCACCTTGACAGCGGCAGCGTGGCCTCGCCGAACCGCGAAACCGAAGCGATGGCCGACGGCTCGGACGCGGTATCGGACTGGCCGCTGCTCAACGCCCTGCTCAACACCGCCAGCGGCGCCACCTGGGTGTCACTGCACCACGGCGGCGGCGTGGGCATGGGCTTCTCGCAGCACGCCGGCATGGTGATCGTCTGCGACGGCACGGAAGCCGCCGCCAAGCGCATCGCACGCGTGTTGTGGAACGACCCGGCCACCGGCGTAATGCGACATGCCGATGCGGGCTACGAGATCGCGATTGAATGCGCGAAGGAAAAGGGGCTGGATCTGCCGGGGATTCTGTAAGCCCCGTACGGCTTCGGTGGGTGACGGCGGCGGCGCAACCTGTTAACTTTCGCGACCTCGCGGTGGTTTACAGGCATTGCGCCTGCGCCGCTGCCTCTTTCCGTACCGATTCCAGACGCATGCCCCCTCTCCTGTCGCTGCACCGTCCCACCCTGTCCGCGCTGACTCTGGCCCTTTCGGCCGTCCTGGTTGCCACCGCCTCCGCTGCCCCGGCCGACAAGCCGACCACGCTGGAATCGGTCAACGTGACCGCCGCCGACACCACCGAACAGGCCCGTGCCGCGCTCAAGCGGGTGCCCGGTGCCGGCAATGTGATCGACCTGGCCCGCACCGATGGCCGCCTGGCCGGCACCGCCGATGTGCTGGCCTACCAGCCCGGGATCAGCGCGCAGTCGCCCGGCAACGAAGGGGCCAAGGTCTCGATTCGGGGCTCGGGCATCAACCGCGGCCCCGGCGCGCATGCCTCCGGCATCTCGGTTTCGCTCGATGGGCTGCCCCTCACCGGTCCGGGCGGCACGCCCTATGAACTGCTGGAGCCGCTGTGGCTGAGCCGCGCCGAGGTGCTGCGCGGGGCCAACGGGTTTGAAACCGGTGCGCTGGCGCTGGGCGGCGCGATCAACTACGTCAGCCGCAGCGGCCGTGACGCCGCCGGCCTGGAGCTGCAGTACGAAGCCGGCAGCCGTGGCTACCAGAAGCGCAGCGCGGGCTACGGCGGCGTGGCAGGCGACGTGGACTACTACCTGGCCTACACCGATACCGAATACGACGGCTACCAGCGGCACGCCGCCGGTGACGGCAAGGGCGCGATGGCGAACGTGGGCTGGCAGATCACCCCGCAGCTGGAAACGCGCTTCTTCCTGCGCTACCGCGAAACCAACCACGAAACGCCCAGGCGCCTGACCCGCGCGCAGATCCGCAACGATCCCCGCGCGGCCAACCCGGCCAACCTGGCCATCGATGCGCGGCGCCCGCAGCCGGGCAGCACCTGGCTGGGCAACATGACCACGCTGCAGATCGACGACGATTCCTCGCTGCAGGCCGGGCTGGTCTACCACCACTACCCGATGGATCTCAACGAAAGCCTGTACCGGCAGCAGCTGGATTACACCAACCTCAACGCCACGCTGGATTACCGGCGGCAGCACCGGCTGTTCGGGCGCGACAGCGTGACCACGCTCGGCCTGCGCGTCACCCACGACCTGGATGCGGACGTGCGCGAAACCCTGCGCTACCCCAGCAACGGCTACCCCGCCGGCACCCACACCCGCGACTTCTCCCACCACGGCACCAACAGCACGCTGCATGTGGGCAACGACCTGGCGCTGAGCGACACCCTGCGCCTGCAGACCGGGCTTGCACTGATCAACACCCGCCACGACGTGCAGGTCACCTGGCCGAGCACGCCGGAACGGCTGTCGGGCAGCGACTGGGATTACGCGCCGCGGCTGGGCTTCACCTGGCAGCAGACGCCCGCCACGCAGTGGTTCGGTAACCTGAGCCGCTCGGTGGAACCGGCGCACCCGTGGTCGATGATCTGGGGCTCGAACCTGTATTTCGCGCCCGGCAACGGCGCGTCCAGCGGACGCCAGCGCGCACCGGTGGCGCTGGACAACCAGACCGCCACCACGCTGGAACTGGGCGCGCGTGGCGACAGCGCACTCGGCCGCTGGGAACTGACCGGCTACTACGCACGCGTGCTGCATGAACTGCTGAGCGTGGAAGTCGTTCCGGTACCGAACCTGTTCGTGGCCGAGAACAATGCCAGCCCGACCGTGCACCGCGGCATCGAGGCCGGGCTGGACAGCACCCTGTGGCAGGGCGCCGACGGTCGCCTCTCGCTGCGCCAGGCGTACACCTTCAGCGATTTCCGTTACCGCCACGATGCCCGCTTCGGCAGCAACCGCCTGCCGGGCCTGCCGCGCCACTACTACCAGGGCGAACTGCGCTTCGATCATCCGACCGGGTTCTACGCCGCCGCCAACACCGAGTACGCCTCGGCAATGTTCGTGGACTACGCCAACAGCTTCCGCGCCGACAGCCACCTCATCTTCGGCACGCGGGTGGGCTTCGATGCCCCGGACGGCCGCTGGCAGGCCTGGGCCGAACTGCGCAACCTGACCGATCGCCACTACGCGGCCACCGTTACGCCGGGCTATGACGACGCTGGCAAGGACGTGGCCCGCTCGACCCCGGGCGATGGGCGCGGGGTGTATGCAGGCATCCGTTGGCGTTTCAACTGAAGCCAACGGAGCGGCGCCAGTAGAAATACTGGCGCCGGGCGCGGGGATTGCCGTAGCCGTGCGTGCCTGCACGGCGGAGACTGAAGGCCTTCCCTGCCCTGCTGCGGAGCTTCCCGTGCGCCAGATCGCCTCGCGTCTCGCCTGTTCCCTCCTGCTCTGCCTGGGCGTTGCCGCGGCAGGCCACGCCCAATCGGTGGGCGACACCGCCGCCACCCGTTTCGCCACGCTCGACAAGAACAGCGATGGCGTGGTCAGCGAAGACGAATACGACGGCAGCGCGTTGTTCCGCACGCTCGATGCCGATCACAACTACCGGGTCACGGTCGAAGAGGTACAGGCACTGCTCGGCCCGGACCGCGATGGCCAGCTCACGGCGGCAGACCGCATCCGGGTGGCCGATCTCAACGGCGATGGCGAGCTGAGCGACGAGGAAGTACGCCGCGTGGCGGAGATGCGCTTCCAGTCGCTGGATACCAACCACGACAACGACCTGACCCTGGCCGAGCTGCAGGTTGGCTTCTGGCGGCCCTGAGCGAGCCCGCTTCACAGCAGGTGCGCGCATGTGGAATGAGTTCAGCCACGCCTTCCTGGTGATTTTCACCAGCCTGCAGCCGGTGATCAATCCACCGGGCGCGGCGCTGATGGTGCTGGGCCTGCTGCCGCACGCCTCACCCTCACAACGCAACCAGGTGGCGCGTGCGGTGGCGATCAACAGTCTGGTGATGCTGACCGTGTCGATCGGGATCGGTGCGTGGGTGCTGTCGTTCTTCGGCATCTCGATCCCGGTACTGCGACTGGCCGGCGGGTTGGTCATTGCCGCGACGGGATGGCGGCTGCTGAACGCGCCCGCCCAGCAGGAGCGCACGTCCTTGGCCGGTGCAGCGGAGGCCGAAGCGCGGCAAGGCTTCGACGCCTCCATTGAGTCACAGACCTTCTATCCCTTCACCCTGCCGCTCACCGTGGGGCCAGGCGCCATTGCGGTAGCGATTGCCGTCGGCACCACGTCGCCGGCGAAAGGACCGGAAGCCGTGCACGTGGCCGCTGCAGCCGTCGCGCTGGTCGTGCTGTGCGTGCTGATCTATCTCTGCATGCGCTACGCCGGCCGCCTGCAGTCGCTGCTGGGCCGCACCGGCATGCAGGTCATGCTGCGCCTGCTGGCGTTCGTCATCCTGTGCATCGGCGTGCAGATCGGCTGGTACGGGCTGTCGGAACTGCTCGGCCGGCCGGCGGCGTGAGCCGCGCCAGCGCCGGCAACGGGGATCAGACCAGCGAACCCAGCATGAAGTAAGGCAGGTACATCGCAAACAGCACGCCCACCGAGCCCAGCAGTCCTGCGCCGAGGCCCAGCAGCCCGGCCAGGATGCGGCCGGCGATGGGCGGGCCGAAGCACCAGCACGCCCCCACCAGAAGCGGCGCGAGCCAGGCCAGCAGATAACCCTCGCTGTAGACGCGACTGATCCACGGCAGTGCCTGGCCGGCGCTGCCGAACATCTCCACGAACTGCGGCAGCAGCAGTGCCCCGAACAGGGTCACCACGAACGCCATGGCCACACTGGCGGCCAACCCCACCCACGGCAGGATGCGGGCACTGCGCTGCAGGAGCGGATGGGTGAGGTTCACTCAAGCGGTTCCAGCGCGCGTTCGACCGCCGCCTGCGCCAACGGCACCATCCGCGCATACCCCGCTGCGGTGGGATGCACGCCATCGGCCGCCACGGCCGGATCCAGGCCGCCCTGCGCGTTGGCGAAGGCCGCATGGTAGTCCAGCCAGACCAGCTTCCGGTCACGTGCGTAGGCGTGCAGGGCCGCGTTCAACGCCTTGACCTTCCCCGCAGGCTGCACGCCCGGCTGCCACGGGTACTCGCTGACCGGCAGCACCGAGGACAACACCACGGCGATGCCGTGCGCGCGGGCCAGGTCAACCATCGCGTGCAGGTTGTCCTCGATCATCCCCTGCGTGCCCGGGCCGGTGTTGCCGGCGATATCGTTGGTTCCCGCCAAGATCACCACCACCGCCGGATGAAGCGCGATCACATCCTGCTGGAAGCGCAGCAGCATCTGCGCGGTGGTCTGCCCGGAAATGCCACGGTTAAGGTAGCCCTTGCCCGGGAAGAAACCCGGGCTGCCGGTGGCGCCCCACCCTTCCGTGATCGAATCGCCATAGAACACCACGCGCGGTGCACCGGCGACCGGCGCCGGCAGCGCGGCGTTCTCCGCGCGATAGCGCTGCAGTTGCGGCCAGTCGGCAAGCCGCTGCTGCATGAAGCGGACCTCATCAGGCGTCACCTGTTGCACCGGCTTGAGCAGCAGGGGGTTGGTGGCCGGGGTTTCCGCAGCAGCGACCATCGGGGCCAAGGTGATTGCAGCCACGAGCGCTGCGGTGCATGTCCATGCGTGCATGTCAGTTCGGTCCATACGACGGTGGCAGCGTGGCGGTGCCCCACTGCGTGTTCTTCGCCGTGCCCAGTTCGAACTCCAGCGTGCCGCCGCTCTGCACCACGCTGGCCGGCAGCCAGCTGGCCTCGCTGGGCTTGCCATCCACGCGCAGCGACTGCACGTAGGGTGCGTCCATTGCCGCGCCGTTGGCCGTGATGGTTAGGGTGGCGCCGGGGCGCTGGATGACCGCCTCGCGGAACAGCGGGCTGCCGATCACCAGGTCGGCACGGCCCGGGTACAGCGGGTACAGACCCAGCGCCGACCACACGTACCACGACGACATCTGCCCCAGGTCATCGTTGCCGGGCATGCCTTCGGGTGCATTGGTCCAGATCTGGCGCATGGCTTGGCGCACGGTTTCCTGTGTTTTCCACGGCTGGCCGACGAAGTTGTACAGCCACGGTGCCGCCACCGAGGGTTCGTTGTCCAGCTCGGCATGCAGCGGGCCGGACTTGGTCACCGCCCACGCGCCATCTTCCTTGCGGAAGAACGCATCCAGGCGCTGGATGGCCGCGTCACGGCCGCCGAGCGTGGCGATCAGCCCGGCCGGATCGAACGGCACCATCCACAGGTACTGCGCACCGTTGCCTTCGACGAACTCCTCATCCGAGGCCGGATCGAACACCGGCCAGCTGCCGTCGGCATTGCGCGGCTGGATGTAGCCGGCCTGCGCGGTGGCCTTGGGGTTGTACAGGTTGCGCCACCAGCCGGAGCGTTCGCGGAACAGCGCCGCCCCCTGTGTGTCGCCTGCGGCGTTGGCAAGCTCTGCAAGGCCGAAATCGGCGGCCGCCATTTCCAGCGTGTCCGAGGCGGTACCCCAGCCCGGTGCACCCACCGGCATGTACTTCAGCGCCATCCACTGGTCCAGGCCCGGCCGCTGGCCGACGCACAGCACAGGGCAGCCGCGCCGGCTGAGGTCGCGTTCGGTCGGCACAGTGGCCGCCTGCTTGAGGGAGGCGTAGGCGCGTTTCAGATCGAAGTTTCGTCCCCCGAACGCGTGGATCGCAGCGACCGACGGCGGCGACGGATCGCCGTTCATCACCCCGGTGGCGCCGGTCAGGTGCGTCCAGCGGTCCCACACGCCGCCATTCTGGTCGGCCTGGTTGAGCAGCGACTGCGCGATGTCCGAGCCGACCTGCGGCTGCAGCAGCGTGACCAGCTGCAGCTGCGAGCGGTACACATCCCAGCCGGAGTAATTCGCGTACTGCGCACGCTGGCCTTTCGACAGCGCATGCACCTTGCCGTCCATGCCGCGGTAGCGGCCATCACCGTCACTGAACAGGTTCGGCGCCAGCAGCGTGTGGTACAGCGCGGTGTAGAACACGGTGCGTTCGTCGGGCGTTCCGCCGGCCACGCGCACCTGGCCCAGCGTCTTGTTCCATTCGGCGCGGGTCGCGGCCTGGGTCGCTTGCACGGTGGTGCCCGCCGGGCTTTCGCGGCGCAGGTTGGCGCGTGCGCCGGCCTCGTCCACGTAGGAAATGCCGATGCGCGCGGTCACCTTCGGGCTGCGCTTGGGATCGAACTGGATCCAGCCGCCTGCGCCTTTGCCCACCGGCGGGTGGCCCTGGGTGCCGTAGCTGGTGCCGCCACCGCCTTCGCGCGCGCCGGCCTGCACGGTCTCGTCGAGCCAGGTGCCGCCGACCTCGAAGGGCTGGTCGAATTCGGCCACGAAATGCAGCGTGTAGTAACTCTCGCGGCGATCCTCGGCCAGGTAGCCGCAGAAGTTGCCGGCGGTGACGGTGCCGCGCACGGTGCGCGTGTCCGGATCGATCACGATGCTCGAGTCGGTGCTGCCCACTTCGCTGTCGGAGGTGCGGAACAGCAGGTTGGCCGGCTTGTCGGCCGGGAACTGGAACTGTCCCACCGCCGTGCGCGCGGTGGCGCCCAGGTCCACCACCACGCCGTTGTCGAGCGTGAGCTGGTACGCGCCGGGGCTGGCCGATTCGCGCTTGTGGTCCAGCACGCTGGCATAGCGCAGCCCGGCCTCGGCCGACGACGGCGAAATTTCCACCTTGGTGGTGATCGGCATGATCGGAACATCGCCGCTGGCCCCGGTGCAGCCGGTGCCGGACACGTGGGTCAGGCTGAAGCCACGCACGCCATTGCCGCGCCACTCGTACCCGCCCGGTGCCGCGATCGCGAAGCGCTTGCCCGGCAGCGGGGTCATCTCGGGGCTGAAGGCCACCATGCCGAACGGCACCGACGGACCCGGATACACATTGCCGGCGTTGGTGGTGCCGATGAAGGGATTGACCTCGGCGGCGAGGTCGGCGGCCTGCAGGGCGCAGGGCGCGGCGGTCAGGACAAGCGAAACGGCAACCAGCATCGAACGGTGCACGACGAACTCCCAAAGCGGAAAGGACGGGCCATCAACGTAGCGCCACGTCCGTCGTGGCTGGATCGATTGTATCGATCTAAATCCTGTCCGCAATCAGACGAATGGCACCCCTGCCACCCCATCGCGTCAGAACCCGTCGAGGGTACGCAGCAACGAGCCAAAGGTAAGGTAGAACGAGTCGTGCCCGCCCTGGGCGCGGCCGTAGCCGAGGAACACCGGGCCAAGGAACGTATCGGCGCCAACGAACACGCTGCCCGCGCTCTGCATGCCGTCGATGTTCACCTGGTCGCGCGTGGCCCAGAACCCGCCCCACTCCAGGCTGCCGCCGATGTACAGCGGAATGGTCAGCAATGAATCGGCATGGGCCACGCGGCGGTAGTACACCATGCGCGCCAGCGCGGTCTGCGGCGCGAAGATCGCCTCTTCCGGGTACCCCGACAGGTTGCCCAGTCCGCCCAGGAAGCCGTAGGTGGCCAGCAGGTTGTCGCCGCCATGGGCCGATGAAATGCGCAGGCCACCGAGCCAGCGACTTTCGCCGCGCGCCCAGACGCCATCCCATTGCAGGCGGGTTACCGCTGCAGGATCATCCGTGCCCAGCGCGTCCAGGTAGTGCTGGCGGGTCAGCGACAGGCGCTGGCCGCGACTGGGGAACGCCGAACTGTCGATGGAATCGTGGCGCAGCTGCCAGCCGATGCTGCCCATGTCGGCGCGGTAGTTGCCCAGTTCACTGGGATCACCTACATCCAACCGGGTGCGCTCCTGGCCACGTTCGAGGAAGGTGGCCAGTTCCCAATCCGGATGCGGCGAATACGCCCAGCGCAGGCCACCCAACCATTGGCTGTAGCGGTACTGCGCCAGCGAACCGCGCTGCAGCAGGGCCAGGTCCAGGTCGGTGGCGCGGTAGCGTGCATAGGTCGACAGCGCGTGCCGGCCGCTGCTGCCGAACGGGTGGTAGTACTCGGCGAAGGCTTCTTCCACCTCGCCCAGCCCGATCCGCAATTTCAGTTCGGCCCCTTGGTCGGTCAGGCCGGTGCGGGTGAATTCGCTGATCAGCTGGTAGTTGCTGCTGCCATCGAAGTCATCGGACAGGCGCAGCGCGAAATGCAGGAAATCCGGGCCCCAGCGTTTGTCCTGCGGCGCGATGACCAGGCCGAACTGGTCATCGCGCTGGTCCAACCGCCATTGCACCTGCTCGTAGCGGCCTTCGCCGTAAGTCAACGCAACCTGGCGTTCGATCCGTTCCGGTTGCAGCGGCTGGCCCAGCTGCGGCTGCAGGCGCTGTTCGATGAAGCGCGGGGTGCGCGTGTCCTCGCGCAGCACGTCGATGAACGCCACGATCGGCGTTTCATAGGCCGGCGGCCGGTGCTGCTGCTGGAAGATCGCGTACTGCGCGGGATCAACCTGGTAGCGCTGGATGCCGGCCACTTCGGCTTGCGCGGCCTGCTCGCCCACGGCCACCGCCGCCGGCGAGTGGTTGAAGTCTTGGCTGCCCATGTCGCCCAGGGGCGGCGTGATCAGCAGGTCCTGTGCGCCCAGCGTGGCCAGCTGCGCATCGACCACGCGCTTCATCAGCACGCCGGCCATCTGGTGGCTGATCGCCAGCGGCGAATCCAAGCGTTCTTCGGTCATCAACGGCGTGCCCACCCGCACCACGATCAGGCGCTGCGCCCCGAGCCGGCGCGCTTCGTCGATCGGCAGGTTGTCGACCACGCCACCATCCACCAGCAGGTGGTCCTGGTAACGCACCGGTGCGAACACGCCGGGGACCGACATGCTGGCGCGAAGCGCCAGCGCCATGTCGCCCTGGCCGAACACCACCTTTTCGCCGGTGACGATGTCGGTGGCCACCGCCCGGAACGGGATGGGCAGCTGGTCGAAATCGCGCACCTGCCAGGTGGGCAGCAGCAGCCGGCGCAACAGCATTTCCAGTTTCTGGCCCTGGATCAGGCCGCGCGGGAACGCGATCTTGCCGTTGCTCAGGCCGACTTCGACCCCGCCGAGCAGGCGCAGGTCGTCTTCCTTGCGGCGCATGCTGCGTTCGTTGCGCGGTGGTTTGTCGCGCAGTACTTCGGCCCAGTCGATGCGGTCGAGCACGGTTTCGATTTCATCGGCCGAATAGCCGGACGCATACAGCCCGCCGACCACCGCCCCCATCGAGGTGCCGACAATGCAGTCCACCGGCACCCGCTCGCGTTCCAGCACCTTGAGCACGCCGATATGCGCCGCGCCGCGCGCGCCGCCACCGCCGAGCACTAGGCAGGTGCGTGGGCGGTCGGGGGGCGTGCCGGCGTGCGTATCTGGCGTTGCTGGCTGCGCCCCGGCGGCCAGTGGCAGCAGGAGCGCAGCAAGGGATACCAACACGCGGAGCAGGCGCACCTTCGTGTGCGGCGGACGGGGGTCATCCTGCATGGCAGCGCTCCTGGCGGCACAGTGTGGCCGATGCCCGCACTGTGCCTGTCCCACCCAAGCACGTCCAGATCGACGTGCAGCCACGCAGGGCGTGGCCCTACTTTGCGTTTTTGACGTAAGTGTCGAACCAGTTGAGCATTTCCGAGACGAGCTGCTCGTTGGATTCCAGCGCGGTGTACCAGTGCGGTTCGTTGGGCAGCATCACCAGCCGGGTGATCCCGCCGTTGCCGCGGATCGCCTGGTACAGCTTGCGCGACTGGAACGGTTCGGTACCCGGGTTGGCATCGTCCTCGCCGTGGACCAGCAGCAGCGGCAGCTTGATCTTGTCCGCATAGAAGAACGGCGAGGCCTTCAGGTACACATCCTGCGCCTGCCACACCGAACGCCGCTCGTTCTGGAAGCCGAACGGGGTGAAGGTCTTGTTGTACGAACCGCTGGTGGCCACGCCGGCCTTGAACAGGTTGGTGTGCGCGATCAGGTTGGCGGTCATCAGGCCGCCATGGCTGTGCCCGGTGACGCCGATCCGGTTGCGGTCCACCACGCCCAGGTCCACCGCCTTGTCGACCGCGGCCTTGGCATCGGCTTCGAGCTGCTCCAGGTAGGTGTCGTAGGCGTTCTTCGGATCACCCACGATCGGGAACGAGGCGTTGTCGATGATCGCGTAGCCGGCCAGCAGCATCAGCCTGTACGGCGCCAGGCGGGTGAAGGTCTGCTGCGAGCCGGAGACCTGCCCGGCCTGCGCCGCATTGGCGAAGTCGGCCGGGTAGGCGTACAGGATCGCCGGCACCCGCTGGCCTTCCTGGTAGCCCGGCGGGGTGTAAAGGGTGAACGACAGGTCCACGCCGTCGGCACGCTTGTAGGTGACCAGGCGCTTCTTGATCTGGCGCACTTCCGGGGTCGGATCGGTCAGCGTGGTCAGCGCGCTGGCGGTGGAGGTGTACTGCGCCTCGCCGTCCTTTGCGCTGGCAGCACGCTCGCCCTGCTGGCGCACGAACGCATTCGGCGGGTCCATCACCGACTGGTGCCAGGTCAGGTAGCGGCCCGGGGTCGCGGTCAGGCCCAACACCTGCTCATAGGCGTCGGCGTCACTGCGGAACAGGCGCTCGGTCTTGAGCGTGACCAGGTCCAAGCGGTCCAGGAACGGGCGGTCGCCCTGCGGCGAACTGCCCTGCCCGCGCAGGAACACGAAGCTGCCGTCCTGGCGCACCACCGGCGCGCCGTTGGGCAGGCGCTTGAACACAAGGTTGCCCGGGTCGGCGTACAGCTCGTCGCTGGACAGGTCCCAGAGCAGGCGGCCCTCTTTTTGGGGCTGGTCGACATCGACGATGCGCGTCTGCCGCCAATGGCGGTTCTCATCGTTTTCGAACAGGAACGACACCGCCGGATCCGCGCTCCAGGCAATGCCTTCGAAGCGCTGCGCGGTCCGCGCGATTTCCTGCGGCTTGGCGGAGAACGGTGCCTTCAGCGCCAGCACGCGGTCGCGGTGCGGCACGGTCACTTTCCAGTCGCCCTTGTCCAGCGCTTCGGCATAGACCAGCGTGGCCGGCTCGGTGGAGCGCCAGTCGAAATCTCGCGGGCCTTCGGGCACGCCGTGCACCGGCACGCGGTCGGCCAGCGGCAGGCTGGCGATGGGCGTGCTGCGGCCCGTGCCCAGGTCGACCACCGCCACGTCATTGGCGAAACGCTGGTAGGTCACCGCATGCGAGAACGGCGCCTTGAGGGTTTCGGTGAGCACATGCACGCCATCGGGCGCGGCATTGACTTCGTTGTACAGCGCCGGCGCGCCGATGGCGCGCACGCTGCCTGCGGTGGCGTCCACCACGGCCAGCTGCGAGGCACCGTAGTACGCGAACAGGGCTTCGTCATGCGCGCTGGTCAGGGTGTCGCGGGCTTCGTAGGTGCTGCTCTCGCCGCTGCTGCCGAGTGATTCCTGCACGTCCGGGCCACCGGGGCCGTTGCCGCTGCCCGGGGCCGGGCCCTGGTTGGCCGGCACGGTCTTGACCAGCAGCTGCTGGCCACCGCCCAGCCACTGCACGGTGTAACCGAAGATGGGATTGAGCTGCACGCCCGGGATCTGCTTGACCTGGCCGGTCTGCGCATCACCGACCCACAGCTGCACCGAGGTATCTACTGCGTTCTGGAACGCGAAGTGGCTGCCATCGGCCGACCACTGCGCCACCCCGGCACAGCCCTTCGGCAACGCGACCTTGGTGGTGCGGGCGGTGCCGACATCCACCAGCGAGAAATCGGCGACACAGGCCGGAATGCCGTAGCCGCCCTGGGTATCGTGGCGGCTGCGGTTCTTCGGCTCCAGGCGCACGCCGGCCAGCTTGAGATACGGCTGGGCAACGCGCTCGATCGACGGATAGGTCTGCAGCGTGGTCAGCAGCAGCCGCTGCCCGCTCGGGTCCAGGCTGGGCTGCGGCGGTGGCGGCGCCTTGAGCACCTTGAGCAGCTGCTCCGGTGGCTTGGCGTAATCGGCGAAGGCCGGTGCGGCCAGGCTGAGCGCGGCCGCGGCAACGGCCGTGGCAAGACAGGTACGACGGACGAGCATCCAGATCCCCTTGAAGGTGTGGGTCCCGGCGGCGCACATGTCGCCGGCATGCCCCTGAATCTAGCACCGGGGGATGCGCCGGGAATGGGCCGAAAGCACTGGATGTGCGTTCGGGCTGCGTTGGCCGATGCGGTAAAGTGGCGCGGTTCGTTCCATCACTGGATGCCCCTTGCGTACCGTCCACGCGCTCCGATACATCACCCCGCTCCGCGAGGGCGGTTCGCTGCCCGCCGTGGTCGAGACCGACGACGATGGCATGGTCGTGCTCAAGTTCCGTGGCGCCGGCCAGGGCCCGAAGGCGCTGATCGCCGAGCTGGTTGCCGGCGAGATCGCACGCACGCTGGGCCTGCCGATTCCGGAGATCGTGTTCGTCGAGCTTGACCGCGAGTTCGCGCGCACCGAGCCGGATCCGGAAATCCAGGAGCTGATCCGCGCCAGCGAGGGCCTGAACCTGGGCAGCGATTACCTGCCCGGCGCGCTCAACTACGACGTGGCGGCGATGCCGGTGGATGCCGACCTCGCCTCGCGGATCGTGTGGTTCGACGCCTTCACCAGCAATGTGGACCGCACCGCGCGCAACCCGAACCTGATGGTGTGGCACCGCAAGCTGTACCTGATCGACCACGGTGCGGCGATGTATTTCCACCACGATTGGGCCACTGCGGGCGAAGCCTGCGAGAAGCCGTTCGTGCTGATCCGCGACCAGGTGCTGTTGCCGTTCGCCTCGACGATTGCCGAGGTGGACGCCGAGCTGGCGGCGCGGCTGCCGGATGCGGAGATCGAACGCATCGTCGCGCTGGTGCCGGACAGCTGGCTGGTGGACGAACCCGCGTTCGACAACCCGGTGGCATACCGCCAGGCGTATGTCGATTACCTCAAGCGCCGCCTGCAGGCGCGCGCCGCGTTCGTACAGGAGGCCATCCGTGCCCACGCTGCACACGTATGACTATGCGGTCATCCGCGTGGTACCGCGGGTGGAACGCGAAGAGTTCATCAACGTTGGGGTGATCGTGTCCTGCCCGGGTGCCCGGCACCTGCAGGCGGCAATCGAGATCGACCCGGCGCGGATGCAGGCGTTCGCGCCGTCGCTGGACCTTGAAGCGCTGCAGCCGTGGCTGGATGCGATCGTGGCGATCTGCAGGGGCGATGCCACCGCAGGCCCCATCGCGCAGCTGCCGGCGCGCGCGCGCTTCCATTTCCTCACCGCCAAGCGCAGTTCGGTGGTGCAGATGTCGAGCACGCATGTAGGCCGCACCGTCGATCCCGACGGCGTGGTGGAACACCTGATGCGGAAGATGGTGCGGGTGGTGTGATCAGTGGGGCGCTGCCGGGGGTTTCGGCAACGCATACGCCATCACGTAATCGCCGGCCGGGGTTTCCATGAAATGGTGGCCGCCGGCCATGATCACCACGTATTGGCGGCCGTCGTATTCGTAGACCATCGGGTTGGCCTGGCCACCGGCCGGCAGCTTGGCGTGCCACAGCTCCTTGCCGGTCTTCAGGTCGATGGCGCGCAGCAGGTCGTCGGTGGCCGCGGCGATGAAGATCAGGCCGCTGGCGGTGAGTGCTGAGCCGCCGTTGTTCGGGGTGCCGATCTCGATCGGCAGGCCGGAGCGGATGCCGAACGGCCCGTTGCCGCGCGCGCTGCCGAACGGACGGTCCCAGAGCAGCTGGCCCGAGCGCAGGTCGATGGCGCGGATGCCACCGTAGGGCGGCTGCTTGCACAGCAGCTTGGTGAACGGCAGGCGCCAGCCGGCGTTGACGTCGATGGCGTACGGGGTGCCGGTCTGCGGGTCCCCTGCCCCTTCGGCGCCGCCACGGTCGGCACGCACCTGCTCGCGCGGCACCCAGCCCTTGCGGTCCGCTTCGGCGCGCGGCACCAGCCGGTTGTAGTTGGGCATGTCGTTGTAGTTGGCCACGATCACGCCGTGGCGCGGATCCACCGCGACGCTGCCCCAGTCCGACCCGCCGTTGTAGCCCGGGTATTCGATGGAATGACGGTCTGACGTGGGCGGCGTGTAGAAGCCCTGGTAACTGGCCTTGCGGAACTGGATGCGGCACACCAGCTGGTCGATCGGGGTGATGCCCCACATGTCGCGCTCGGTCAGGTCGGGCTTGCGCAGCGTGTGGTACAGCGAGAACCGCTGGGTCGGCGCACGTTGCTCGGGTTCGACCCCGCCGCCGGGTACCGCGCGCTCTTCCGCCGGCGT
Organism: Stenotrophomonas sp. FBCC-B152; assembly: GCF_059134105.1. Lineage (NCBI taxonomy): Bacteria > Pseudomonadati > Pseudomonadota > Gammaproteobacteria > Lysobacterales > Lysobacteraceae > Stenotrophomonas > Stenotrophomonas sp. FBCC-B152. The sequence goes on from NZ_CP101442.1 coordinate 2,248,706, forward strand.
CAGCAGTTCACCGGTGCGCCGGTCCAGCACGTACAGGTCGCCCTGCTTGGTCGGCAGCAGGATCGCCGGCACCTTGCCGGCGGCGGTCGGGTAATCGATCAGCGTGGCCTGCGAACCCAGGTCGTAATCCCAGACATCCTTGCGCACGGCCTGGAAGTTCCACACCGGTTTGCCGGTGGCCACGTCCAGCGCCACCAGCGAGGTGGCGTAGCGGTTCTGGTTTTCAGTGCGCGAGCCGCTCCAGTAGTCGCCCGCCGAATTGCCCATCGGCAGGTACACCAGCCCCAGCTGCTCATCGCCGGTGGCGGTGGTCCACATGTTCGGCGTGCCGCGGGTGTAGGTCTGGCCCTGCGGCGGCAGCCCGCTGCGGTCGGGCGCGTCCATGTCCCACGCCCAGCGCAGCTTCCCCGTCTCGGCGTCATACGCCTGGATCACCCCGGACGGGGCATCGCGGCGCTGCCCGTCCAGCACCTGGTGGCCGGTGATGATCACCCCGCGCACGATGGCCGGTGGCGAGGTGATGGACACATAACCCGGCGGAACCTCGCCCATGCCCAGGGTGATGTCGACCTGGCCGTTGTTGCCGAAGCCCGGGCACGGTCGCCCGGTAGCGGCATCGACGGCGATCAGGCGCCCGTCCAGGGTGCCTTCGATGATGCGCGCCGCGCACTGCGCACGGTTGCCCGCGGCGAGCGGCCGGTTGCCCATGCTGGGCGGTGGTTCGGGCAGCGCCAGGTCGGCGGCGACGTCGGCCAGCACCGGGTCCACCTGCGGCACGCCGGGCACTTCGTAGTAGGCCACCCCGCGGCACGCAGCCGTGTAGGGAATGGAAGCGTCCTTCACCTTCGGATTGAAGCGCCAGCGTTCCTTGCCGGTGGCCGCGTCCAGCGCGATGAGCTGGTTGCGCGCGGTGCACAGGTACAGGCTGTCGCCCACCTTGAGCGGGGTGGTCTCGGCGCCCCAGCGCTTCTTCGGCAGGTCGCCGGTGCGGAACTGCCAGGCCAGTTCAAGCTCGCCGACATTGGCCGGGGTGATCTGCTGCAACGGTGAATAGCGCGTGCCGGCGTTGCTGCGGCCCCAGGCGGTCCAGTCACCCGGGGCGGGCTGGTCGGCGGGCTGCGGACTGGCGTCACGGGTCGGGGCAAGCCCGGTACCGGTGGCATCAACCGGGAACGCCTGCGCACCCGCCACCGCCCCGTGCGGGACGAAGGCCAGGGTGAATGCCACCGCGAACACCAGGCCCAGCACCCCGGCCAGGGTGCGGGAGACGCGCCGCGGCACCGGCGTGCGCAGGGTCGGCAGCAGCAGCGCGAGCAGGAAGCCCAGCGCGGTGATCACGCCCAGGCGCGGCACCCAGCGCCAGTAGTCACTGCCCGATTCCCACCACGTCCAGCCGAAGGTGCCGACAAACACCAGCAGGTAGACCCACGCGCCGCTGCGCCGGTTGCCCCACAGCAGCACGCTGGATACCAGCAGCCCCAGCCCGGCCAGCGCGTAGTACCAGGAGCCACCAAGCTGCACCAGCCAGATGCCCAGGCCACCCAGCACCAGACCGAGCAGCAGCAGCAGGATGGCAAGCACGGTGATGAGTGGATGGCGCGCGGGCGCCTCCATGATCGACTCGGACGACGGTGCAGCGGACATCGGTATCTCCCCGGGACGGCAGAACCCTGTGCCGGCCTCCCCGCTGGCCGGTTTCTCCGCTTATGCCAGTAGCGGCGTGAATGCCGCGCGTTTTTTGCACGCGGGCCCGAAACGAACAACGCCGGCACTGGGCCGGCGTTGTTCGTTCTACCTTGCGATGTCGATCAACCCTGCGGGCTGTCGTCGCCCGCCGCCGTTGCGGGGGCGACCTCGACCGGCGTTGCCGCCGAATCGACTTCGTCCTCGACATCGTCGATGGACGCATCCATCCGCTCCACCGCCTGCAGCTTCTCGTCCTTGGACAGGCGGATCAGGGTCACGCCCTGGGTGTTGCGGCCCACGCGCGAGATTTCCGAGCCGCGGGTACGCACCAGGGTGCCGCCGTCGGAGATCAGCAGGACCTCGTCGCGCGAGCCCATCAGCACCGCGCTGACCAGCTTGCCGTTGCGCTCGGTGGTCTGGATGCCGATCACGCCCTGGGTACCACGGCCCTTGCGCGGGTAATCCGGCAGCGGGGTGCGCTTGCCGTAGCCATTCTCGGTCGCGGTCAGGATGTACAGCATGCTGTCGTCGTCGCCACCCTCGATCACGGCGTCGCCGTTCTCGACCGTGGTCTCTTCCACCTGCACGTCGTCGTCGTTCTCGTCCTCGCTGCCGCCGGCACGCTCGGCCACGATCAGGCTGACCACTTCCTCGCCCTTGGCCATCTTGATGCCGCGTACGCCGGTGGCGGTACGGCCCATCGAACGGACCCGGTCTTCGCCGAAGCGCACGGTCTTGCCGTTGGAGGCGAACAGCAGGATGTCGCGGTCGCCGTCGGTCAGGCCCACGCCGACCAGCGCGTCACCCTCGTCGAGGTTGATCGCGATCTTGCCGCGCGCCAGGCGGAACGCAAATTCGCTGAGCGGGGTCTTCTTGACGGTGCCGTTGCGGGTAGCGAAGAACACGAACTGGCCTTCGGCGTACTCGCGTACCGGCAGCACGGCCTGCACCCGCTCACCGGATTCGAGCGGAATCCAGTTGATGATCGGGCGCCCGCGCGCATTCGAACCGGCTTCGGGCAGCTGGTGCACCGGCAGCCAGAACACCTTGCCCGAGCTGGTGAAGGTCAGCAGCGTGTCGTGCGTGTTGACCAGCCACAGCTGTTCGATGAAATCCTCTTCCTTGGTCGACGCCGCGCTGCGGCCACGGCCGCCGCGACGCTGGGCGCGGTAGGCACTGACCGGCTGGCGCTTGACGTAGCCGGCGTGCGATACGGTGACCACCACGTCTTCCGGCGCGATCAGGTCCAGGATGTCCAGGTCTTCTTCGCTGTGGCGGATCTCGGTGCGGCGTTCGTCGCCGAACTCGGTGCGCACGTTGACCAGCTCTTCGCGGATGACCTGCAGCAGGCGGTCCGGATCTTCCAGGATGTGGATCAACCCGGCGATGGTTTCCAGCAGCTGCTTGTACTCTTCGGTCAGGCGGTCCTGCTCCAGCCCCGTCAGGCGGTGCAGGCGCATTTCCAGGATCTGGGTGGCCTGGATCTCGGTCAGCTGGTAGCCGCCCTCGATCAGGCCCACGCCCTTGGGCAGGTCTTCCGGACGCGAGGTTTCCGCGCCGGCCGCACCCAGCATCGAACCGACCAGGCCCGGTTCCCACAGGCGCGCGAGCATGCGCTCGCGGGCTTCATTGGGATTGGGCGAGGTCTTGATCAGTTCGATCATCTCGTCGATGTTGGCCAGCGCGACGGTCAGGCCTTCCAGCACGTGGGCACGGGCGCGCGCCTTGCGCAGCTCGAATACGGTGCGGCGGGTGACCACTTCGCGGCGGTGGCGCACGAAGGCCTCGAGCATCTGCTTGAGGTTCATCAACTGCGGGCGGCCATCGACCAGCGCCACCATGTTGATGCCGAACACCGATTCCATCTGGGTCTGCTGGTAGAGGTTGTTCAACACAACTTCCGCCGACTCGCCGCGCTTGATCTCGATGTAGATGCGCATGCCGTCCTTGTCGGACTCATCGCGCAGCTCGCTGATGCCTTCGAGCTTCTTTTCCTTGACCAGCTCGGCGATCTTCTCGATCAACCGGGCCTTGTTCACCTGGTACGGGATCTCGGTGACGATGATCGATTCACGGCCGTTGTCGGCCACTTCGATATCGGCCTTGGCGCGGATGCGCACCCGGCCACGACCGGTGCGGTAGCCGGCGACGATGCCGGCGGTACCGTTGATGATGCCGGCGGTGGGGAAATCCGGGCCCGGGATGTACTCCATCAGGCCGTCAACGTCGATCTCGGGGTTCTCGATCAGCGCGATGCAGGCGTTGATCGCCTCGGTCAGGTTGTGCGGCGGGATGTTGGTCGCCATGCCCACCGCGATACCGGCCGAACCGTTGACCAGCAGGTTCGGGAACCGGGTCGGCATGACCGTCGGCTCCAGTTCCTTTTCGTCGTAGTTGGGCTGGAAATCGACGGTTTCCTTGTCGATGTCCGCCATCAGCTCATGGGTGAGCCGCGACATGCGGGCTTCGGTGTAACGCATCGCCGCGGCGGAGTCGCCGTCGACCGAACCGAAGTTACCCTGGCCATCGACCAGCATGTAGCGCAGCGAGAACGGCTGCGCCATGCGCACCAGGGTGTCGTACACCGACTGGTCGCCATGCGGGTGGTACTTGCCGATGACGTCACCGACGATACGCGCCGACTTGTAGTAGGGCTTGTTGCTGTGCGCGTTCAGCTCGTTCATCGCGTACAGCACGCGGCGATGCACCGGCTTGAGGCCATCGCGCGCATCCGGGAGGGCGCGCCCCACGATCACGCTCATGGCGTAATCGAGGTAGCTCTTGCGCATCTCGTCTTCCAGGTTGACCTGGATGATTTCCTTGGCGTTTTCTGCCATTCGGGTTCCGTTGTCTGGTAGCGGTCCAGTCCGTCGCGCCGGCCCTTGCGGGGCGGCGGCGTCGGAATCTCGATTAACTGACGGAGTCTACCACAACGGGGGCCTGATATCCCGTTTTTACAGGGCTTTTACCGGCGAGAATCAGATACTTACGGGGTAGTTAGGCACACGCCGGCGGCGTACCGACCAACGGTCGGTACCTACCCCGGGTGGATCAACCGAAGGCAGCCTTCATGTTGGCGACCGTCGGGCTGAGGATCACGCCCTTCTCGGTCACGATGGCATCGATCAGCTCGCCCGGGGTGACGTCGAACACCGGATTCCAGGCGGCAATGCCCTCGGCCACGGTGCGGGTACCGCCCACGCCGTACAGCTCGCCCGGGTCGCGCTGCTCGATGTCGATCTGGTCGCCGTCGGCGGTGTCCATGTCCACCGTGGAGGACGGCGCCACCACCATGAACTTCACTCCGTGGTGGCGGGCGGCGATGGCCAGCTGGTAGGTGCCGATCTTGTTGGCGGTATCGCCGTTGGCGCAGATGCGGTCCGCGCCGACGATCACCCACTGCACCGCCCCGGTCTTCATCAGGTGCGAAGCGGCCGAATCGGCGATCAGGGTGGCGTCGATGCCGTCCTGCTGCAGCTCCCACACGGTCAGGCGCGCGCCCTGCAGCCACGGCCGGGTCTCGCCGGCGAACACCCGGCCGATGCGGTGCTGGGCCATGCCCGCGCGGATCACGCCCAGTGCGGTACCGAAGCCGGCGGTGGCCAGCGAGCCGGTGTTGCAATGGGTCAGCACGCCGCTGCCGGCGTCGATCAGGCCGGCGCCCAGCGCGCCCATGTGGCGGTTGGCGGCCAGGTCTTCCTCGGCGATGGCCTGCGCTTCGCGGGCCAGCACCTGCGCCCAATCGGCACCGGCCGGCGCCACGGCGCGGCGCATGCGCGCCAGCGCCCAGGCCAGGTTGACCGCGGTCGGGCGTGAAGCGTTCAGGCGCTGCAGCGCCGGTTCCAGCTTGGCCAGCGCCTGCGCGCCATCGTCGGCCTGCACCTGCTGCGCCGCCAGCACCACGCCCCAGGCAGCGGCAATGCCGATGGCCGGCGCGCCGCGCACGGTCAGGGCGTGGATGGCCTCGGCCACCGCGTCGCTGTCACGGCATTCCACGTGTTCCACCACGAACGGCAGCTTGCGCTGGTCGAGCAGCTGCAGGGAATCACCGGTCCACAGGATCGGACGGATGTGGTCGTAGCGGGCGTAATCGATGTCGGGGGATGCGTTCATCCCGTCATTGTAACGGGCGCTCAATTCACATGGAATTCGGCGCGGCAGCCGTTGTCGACCCACACCCCGCGGGCGTCCCAGCCCCAGTCGCGGCCTTCCTCGCAGGGGCTGCCGGACAGCTGTTTGGACAGGGTGGCGCCCTTGCTGATGCCGGCCCCGCAGAAGCGACGCTGGCGCGACTTGGATTCGCAGACCAGGGCGCGCGGCACATCGAGGAAACCACTGCCGTCGGCGGCACCCACCTCGAAATCGCCCTGGCAGCCACGGCTGGTCCACACTTCGTTGCGCTTGACCCCCCAGCTGTGGCCTTCCCGGCACGGCATCGCCGACAGCTGACGCAGCAGGCGCACCGGCGCGCCCTGCAGGATCACCGGGCAGCTCTGCGGGCGGCCATTGGATTCGCAGCGCAGCACCCGGCGCACCTTGCGTTCGCCACCGGTGCTGGCACCGGGCGCGCCACGGCTGCGGAACTCGGCCCGGCACCCCAGCGTCACCCAGACGCCGGTGCGGTCGGTGCCCCACTCCGAACCGCGGATGCAGTTGTTGTCGGACAGCTGGCGGATGAGGTCGACGCCGTTGGCGACCGGCATGTCGCAATGCACCCACTCCATGTCGCGCGACTGGCAGCGCACCACCTGCCCGGCATAGCCGGTCTCGGCCCACGCCGACAGCGGCAGACAGGAAGCAAACAGCACCAGCCCCAACGCCGGCAGGCGCCACATCGACGCAGACGGCGTTGGTGCAGCAGCTTCCACCCGATTCATCAACTCCATACCCGCCGCCACTGAACGATTACGTCGCCACCATCCGACATCGGGTGTGATCAGAGCATCATCACGCGACCCGCGCAAGGCACTTTCATGGCGACTTCACTGCAATCAGGCGTGGGCGAAATCGAACGCGAGCACATCGGCAATCCGGGCGGTGCGATTCATCGCCATCAACAGGCGATCCACGCCAACCGCCACGCCGGCGCAATCGGGCAGCGCGGGCAATGCATCGAGCAGGCGCTGGTCCAGCGGCGGCAGCATGGCGCCGCGTGCCTGCCGCACCGCGTGGTCACGCACGAAGCGGGCGCGCTGTTCATCGGCATCGTTCAGCTCGTGATAGCCGTTGGCCAGCTCGACCGCGCCCAGGTAGAGCTCGAAGCGTTCGGCCAGCGGCGGCGTGCCCGGCCGCACCCGCGCCAGTGCGGCCTGGCTGGCCGGCCAGTCGTGCACCACCGTCATCTGGTCATCACCGAAATGCGGCTGGATGCAGTGGGTCATCAACAGGTCCAGCCAGTCGTCGCGGGTCAGGCCGTCGGCGTCGATGCAAACCCCGGCCAGCGGCGCCTGCAGCTGCTCCAGGCTGGCCTCGAACGGATCCAGCCCCACGTGCGCCTGGTAAAGGCTGCGATAGTCGAGCACCTGCAGTGTCGCTTCGCGCCCGACCTGCGCCAGCGCCGCGCGTACCAGTGCCACGGTTTCGTCGATCAGGCGGTGGTGCTCCCAGCCCACCCGGTACCACTCGAGCATGGTGAACTCAGGGTTGTGGCGGCCCCCCGCTTCGCCATTGCGGAACACCCGGCCCAGTTCGTAGCAGTCGCCCACGCCCGCCGCCAGCAACCGCTTGAGCGGGTACTCGGGTGAGGTGCGCAGCCACCGCTGCGCGCTGCCCGCGTCGACGTGGCCACTGAAACGGGTGTGGAAACTGTCGATGTTGGGTTCGGTGTTGCCGGCCTCGGAGAGGATCGGTGTTTCGACTTCCAGCACGTCGCGCTCGGCAAAGAACGCGCGGATCAGCGCGTTCAACGCCGCACGCTGGCGCAGCGCGGCGATCACGCGCGTGCGTCCCGCAGGCGGTCGGCCAGCTGCAGGGTGAGCAGGCTGCGGGTGTCATCGACATAGCCGGTGGCCAGGTACAACCGGCGCGCCAGTTCGTTGTGGTGGTTCACCTCCAGCCGCATGCGCTCCACCCCGCGCGCGTTGGCGCGCTGTTCCAGGATGGCCAGCGCCTGCTTGCCGCGGCCACGGCCGCGTGCGGCATGGCTGAGGTACAGCTCATCCAGCAGCGCGAAGTGACCGCCCTGCTCCAGGCTGAAGCCCATGGCCAGCGCGGCGTGGCCCACCACTTCACCGGTTTCGGACAGCCACAGCAGCACTTCGCCGTTGCGCGGATCTTCCAGCAGTGCGGCCAGCGCGCGGCGCACGCGCGCTTCGTCGAAGTCCAGGTGGTCTTCGGCGTAGAACTCGCGCATCAGGCCGACCACCAGTTCGGTGTCGGCGACGGTGGCGAGGCGGAAGTCGAGGGGGGAGGTCTGCATGGGGATTCAATCCGTTTTCAGTTGGCCGCCAGGAACGCGACCAGGCGGTCTTCGTCCCAGACATCGATGCCCAGTTCGGTGGCCTTGGTGAGTTTGGAGCCTGCCTCGGTGCCGGCGACGACGAACGAGGTCTTCTTCGAGACGCTGCCGGCGACCTTGGCGCCAAGCGCTTCCAGGCGCTCCTTGGCCTCGTCGCGGGTCATCTGGGCGAGCGTGCCGGTCAACACCACGGTCTGGCCTTCAAGCGGCCCTTCGCTTTGGCCGGTCGCCTCCGGAGCGCGCTCCAGCAAGGTACGCCGGTACGCATCGGCCTTGAGCAGCATCGGCCCATGCCCTTCGCGGTCGAGCCAGTCGGCCACGCCCAGCGCCACCTCATTGGGCAGGCCGGCGGCGACCAGCTGCACAGGTTCGGCATCCAGCACGCTGGCGGCATCGGGCAGCATGGCCGCCAGCTTTTCCGCGCGCAGGCGGGTGATCCCGGGAATTTCGGCCTCGACCAGCAACTGCGCGAAGTCCAACCCGTCGCGCAGCTTGGCGCTGGGCGGGTGGGCGTCGCTGATGCGTACCTGCCCGACCTGCAGCAACGCGTCAATCGCCTCCTGGTTGCCCGGCTGTTCGAAGAAGTGGCCCAGCGACCGTGCTACTTCACCGCCGATATCCGGCACGCGCTTGAACAGCGGCCACGGCAGGTGGCGGATCAGCTCCAGGTCACCGAACCAGGTGGCCAGCGCCTTGGCGGTGCTTTCGCCCACGTGCTCGATGCCCAGCGCGAACAGCAGCCGTTCCAGCGTGGTGGTGCGGCTGGCGTCGATCGCGGCGATGAGATTGTCGGCCCACTTGGTGGCGATCTTCTTCGTGTTCCAGCTGAAGGTCGCTTCCAGTGCGAGGGCGCGGGCGCGCCAGCTGTCGTCGGTGGCATCCAGTGCCAACACGTCGCGCAGGTACTGGCCACTGCCTTCGGGCGGCAGGTGCAGGCCGATCTGGTTGGCCAATGCCTGCGGCGATTCGGCGTCCAGCACCAGCTTCAGCTGCAGCAACTGGTCGCGGGTGATCCGGTACAGGTCGGCCACGCCGCGCACGATCCCGGCATCGACCAGGGTTTCAATGTACTTGCCGCCCAGCCCGTCGATATCCATCGCGCGGCGCGAGGCGAAGTGCGCGATGGCTTCCTTGCGCTGCGCCGGGCAGCTCAGCTCGCCGGAGCAGCGCCAGGCGGCCGCGCCTTCCTCGCGCACGATCTCCGCGCCACATACCGGGCACTGGGTGGGCATGCGCCACGGCGAGGTGCCCGCCGGGCGGCGGTCGGCGATGACGCTGACCACTTCCGGAATCACATCGCCGGCGCGGCGCACGATCACCGTATCGCCCACGCGCACGTCCAGCCGCTCGATCTGGTCGGCATTGTGCAGGGTGGCGTTGGAGACGATCACCCCGGCCACCGCGACCGGATGCAGGCGCGCGACGGGCGTGGCCGCGCCGGTACGCCCGATCTGGATTTCGATCGCTTCCACCGTGGTGGTCTGCTCCTGCGCCGGGAACTTGTGCGCGATGGCCCAGCGCGGGGCGCGCGACACGAAGCCCATCACCTCCTGGCCGGCACGGTCGTCGAGCTTGTAGACCACGCCATCGATGTCGAAGGCCAGTCCGTCGCGGCGTTCGCCGATGTCACGGTAATAGGCCAGCAGGCCCTCGCTGCCCTCCACCACCTGGCACAGCTCGCTGACCGGGAAGCCCCACTCCTTGAGCTGGGCCAGCGTGGCCGAATGGGTCGGCGGCAGTTCACCGCCCTGCACGTCGCCGATGCCGTAGGCGTAGAAGCTCAGCTTGCGCCGCGCGCTCATCTTCGGGTCGAGCTGGCGCAGCGAACCGGCGGCGGCATTGCGCGGGTTGGCCAGCACCTTGCCTTCGTGGAGGCGCGCATCCGCGTTGTAGGCCTCGAAATCGGCGCGGGCCATGTAGACCTCGCCGCGCACTTCCAGCACCTGCGGCCAGCCACTGCCCTGCAGCGTGTGCGGGATCACCTTGATCTGGCGCAGGTTGGCGCTGACGTCCTCACCGGTGGTGCCGTCGCCACGGGTGGCACCCTGCACGAACCGGCCGTCTTCGTAACGCAGGCTGATGGCCAGGCCGTCGAGCTTGGGTTCGGCTGAGAAACGCACGACATCGCGGCGCAGGCGCTCGGCGATGCGGCGCACGAAATCCTGCACTTCCTCATCGCTGAAGGCATTGCCCAGCGACAGCATCGGCACCGCGTGGCGCACCTCGGCAAAGCGCGAGGCCGCCTTGCCACCCACCCGCTGGGTCGGCGAATCGGCATTCACCAGCTCCGGGTGGGCCTGTTCCAGCGCTTCCAGCTCGCGCACCAGGCGGTCGTACTCGGCGTCGGGAATCAGCTGCTCATCGCGGTCGTAGTAAGCCTTGCCGGCCTCGTCGATCTGGCGGCGCAGGATCTCGGCACGTTGGGCGGGGCTGGGACTCATGCGACAGGCATCCTGGAAGGGCTGTGAATTTTAGGCGCTGCGGCCCATCACGGCCACCCGAGCGCGGGCTCGGATCAGGTGACCCACGGGTACGCGCCGCAGAATCGACGCCATGCCTTGCCTGCCCCGCCGCGTGGCGCTAGCGTGCCGGCATTGTCCCGCCTTCGGTGTTCCCGCGATGTCATCGACCGTCTCGTCCCGCCGTTCCTTCCTGCAGCTGGCCGGTACCGGCCTGGCCCTGTCCGGTATCGGTCTGGGCCGGGCGACCGCCAGCCCCGCCCTGCCCGCCCGTGCGGCCGGTGCCGGCCCGGTGCTGCTCAACTTCAACGAAAGTCCGTACGGCCCTTCCGCTGCCGCACAGGCCGCAGCCCGCGACATCGTGGCCGACAGCGGGCGCTACCTGTTCGCGCTGGCCGGCGAGCTGCGCGATGCGTTCGCGCAGCAGGAAGGCCTGGCTGCGGACCGCGTGCGGCTGTTCCCCGGCTCCAGCGAACCCTTGAACCGTGCTGCCGTGGTCTGGACCTCGCCCACCGCCGGGCTGGTGGTGGCCGACCCGACGTTCGAAAGCCTGGGCGATCTGGCGGCCGCGCGCGGGGCCACGGTGGAGAAGGTGCCGCTGCGTGCCGACGGTGCGCACGATGTGCGCGCGATGGTCGATGCGGCCACGCGGGTCAGCGCCGGGTTGCTGTACCTGTGCAATCCCAACAATCCCACCGGCTCGATCACGCCCACCGACGACATTGCCTGGTTGCTGGCCAACAAGCCGGCGCAGACGCGCCTGCTGGTGGACGAGGCCTACCTGCAGTTCAGCGCGCAGCGCTCGGTGATCGCGCAGGTGATGCAGCGCGATGACGTGATCGTGCTGCGCACGTTCTCCAAGCTGTACGGCATGGCCGGGTTGCGCCTGGGCGTGGCCGCCGCGCATCCGGACCGGCTGCGCGAGCTGGCCAGCCTGGGCGACAACCCGCTGCCGGTGACGGCGCTGGCGGCAGGGTTGGCGAGCCTGCGTGAGCCGGGGCTGGTGCAACAACGGCGCGAGCAGAACACCCGGGTGCGCCAGGCCACGGTGCAGTGGTTGGAGAAGCGCGGTTTCCGCTGCCTGCCGACGGAGGCCAACTGCTTCATGGTCGATGTGCAGCGCGATGGCGCAGCGTTCACCAAGGCGATGGCCGAGCGTGGCGTGGTGATCGGCCGCAGCTGGCCGATCTGGCCGCAGGTGGTCCGCGTCAGCGTGGGTACCGAAGCGGAAATGGCGGCGTTCCGCGAGGCATTCGCGGCAGTGGTGGCATCGAACGGATGACGTAACGGTTGGGTTGACCGCAACGTTTCCCCGCGCCGGTTACCAGCGCGGGGCTTTGGTCAGCGGCGGCGCCTGGTGCTGCCGGTCGTACGCGCGCAGCTCGTCGCGGATGTGCGCGATGCGCTGGCGGCCCAGGCTGGCCTTGCTGTCGTCAAGCACGACGGCATCGAGCAGCTCGGCCATGCGCTCCACCGTCGGCAGCATCTTTTCCCAGGCATCCAGCGCGGTCATCGGCGCCGGCAGGGTCAGGAAGAACGCGATGGCCGGGGTTTCCATCTCGCGGATGGTGGCCATGTCGAAACTGCCCGGCTTCATGATGCTGGCCATGGAGAAGATCGGTCCGCGCTCGGGGTGGCCTTCCACCAGCCGGTGGAACACGTTCATGTGGCCGAACACCAGGCCGGTCTTTTCGGCGGCCACCACGATGTCTTCGCCGCGCAGCACCTCACCGGCGCGTGCCGCCACGAACAGCGAGACGATCTTGTCGAAATCCTGGGTGGCGCGCTTGCCCAGGTCGCTGGCCGGGCTGGCATCCACCTCGGGCAGGCCCAGTTCGGCCTGGGTCACGCCGTTCTCGTCGGTGAAGCCGCCGCCAGCGGCACCGGCTTCCTGTTCGCCCAGCAGCGGCTCACGGCGCTGGCCTGCGGCACCTTCGGCACCTTCCACGCGGCGGCCCTGCGATTTTTTCCGCGGCCGGCCAAACAGGAAGATCGCAGCAATCAGCAGCAGGCCGGCGGCCAGGATGCCGATGCGGAGCATTGCCATGTCGGACATTCGAGGGGTCTCCGGCTAAATACGTTCAGGTAAGCATGGCACGTCAGGCCGCGCCCGCCAATCGTGCCGCCTCTTCCAGGTCCACGCTGACCAGGCGGCTGACGCCCGGCTCGCGCATGGTCACGCCCGAGAGCTGGTGCGCTGCCTCCATCGTGGCCTTGTTGTGGCTCACGAACAGGAACTGCACCTTCTCGCTCATTTCCTTGACCATGTTGGCCAGGCGGCCCACGTTGGCTTCATCCAATGGCGCGTCCACTTCGTCCAGCAGGCAGAACGGCGCGGGGTTGAGCTGGAAGATCGCAAACACCAGCGCCACCGCGGTCATCGCCTTCTCGCCGCCGGACAGCAGCGAGATGCTGGACACCCGCTTGCCAGGCGGGCGCGCCATGATGGTCACACCCGTGTCGAGAAGGTCTTCACCCGTCAGTTCCAGGTAGGCATGGCCGCCGCCGAACAGGCGCGGGTACAGCTGCTGGACGCCGGCGTTGACGCGGTCGAAGGTGTCCTTGAAGCGGCCGCGGGTTTCGCGGTCGATCTTGCGGATGGCGTCTTCCAGGGTTTCCAGCGCGGTGGTCAGGTCGGTGTTCTGCGCATCCAGATACTCCGAGCGCTGCGAGGCCTCGCCGTATTCCTGGATGGCGGCCAGGTTGACCGGCTCCAGCCGGCGCATGCGGCCGTCGATCTGGTGCACGGTCTGTTCCCAGTCGCTGATGCGGGCATCTTCGGGCAGGGTGTTGATCACATCCTGCAGCACGAACCCGGCCTTCTCGACCGAGGCGGTGAGCTGTTCGGCGCTGAGCACCAGCGCCTGCTGGTCGAGCTTGCGCTGGGAAATGCGCTCGCGCTGGGCCAGGGCCTGCTCGTCACGCTGGTGGCGGGTCTGTTCGAACGTGCGCAGTTCGGCGTCGATGCCTTCCAGCAGCGTGCGCGCTTCGCCCAGCACGCGGTCGGCGCGTACGCGCTCGCCCAGGGCGTTCTGGTGTTCGGCTTCCAGGGTCAGCACCGGCGAATCGCCGTCGTCGAGCTGCGAATGCAGTTCGCCCAGGCGCGAATCGAGCTGGCCACGCTGGGTGCTCATGCGCTCCAGGGCCTGGCTCAGCGAGGCCACCTGGGTACGCTGCGATTCGAGGGTCAGGGCCAGCGAATGCGAACTCTCGCGCACGCTGCGCGCGGCTTCGCGGGCGCGGTCGCGGGCTTCGCCGAGCTGGCGGCGTTCGCTTTCCAGCGCATGCCGGACCGATTCCAGGTCGCCCATGCTGTTGACCGCTTCATCCAGGCGTGCACGTGCTTCGCGCACCTGTTCGCGGCTGGCGTCCAGGGTCTCCAGCAGCTGCGAGAGCTCGCCTTCGATACGGTCGATGCGGGTGCGGGCGGCCTCGACCTTGCCCTGCTGGCTCTGCAGCTGGCCACCGAGTTCGGACACGCTGCGGTGCGCTACGTACAGCTGGCGCTGGGCGTCTTCGCGCTGCTGCTCGCCGGCCAGCAGCTGGTCACGGAATCCGGCCAGCCGGTTTTCCAGTTCGGCTTCGCGTTCCTGCAGGGTATCGATCTGTTCGCGCAGGCTGACGATTTCGCGTTCGCGCAGCAGCGCGCCCTGCTTGGCCGCGCCCGAGCGCGACACGCGCACCCAGCCCTCGCCCAGGCGTTCGCCGCCGCGGGTGATCACCGAATCACCTTCGCCCAGCGAGGCCTGCAGCGCCCGCGCCTGTTCCAGGTCCTCGGCGGCGTGCAGGCGGGCCAGCAGCCGGCGGATCGCGGTGGGGCCCTCTACCTTGGCCGCCAGCGAGGTCGGGGCGACCTGCAGCGGGCCCTGGTCGGCCGAGACCAGCGCGATGCGCCCGTCACCCAGCTCGGCCAGCGCGCCGACCAGCTGTTCCGGGGCGTCCACCAGCACGCCCTCGATCAGCTGCCCCAGCGCGCTTTCCACGGCGTTTTCCCAGCCGCTTTCCACCGTGAGCCGTTCGCCCACGCGCGCGCCCGAGTCCAGCCCGTGCTGCTTGAGCCAGGCCACGGCTGCACCCTGCTCCTGGCCGAGCGCGGCCTGCTGCAGGGTTTCCAGCGAGGACAGGCGGCCGCGCGCGGCCTGGGCCTGCTTGCGGATCTCGGCCAGCTCGGTCTGCCCGGTGCGCTGGCGGTCCTGCAGCCCGGCCACGGCTTCCTTGCGAGCTTCCACCTGCTCGGTCAGGCCGTCCAGCGAGGCCTTCTGGGTTTCGTGCTGGAGCTGCAGCTCTTCGAACACTTCGGCCAGCGCGTCCAGGTCCAGCCCGGTGCGCTCGCCCGTGAGGGCTTCGCGGCGACGATCGGCTTCGAGCACCTGGCGGTCGAGGTAGTCGACGCGGGTGCGCTCGACTTCGCCGGCGCGCGAGGCTTCGGAGGTGGTGCGGGTATGCGCTTCCCAGCGGGCCTGCCAGTCGGCCAGCTTGGCCTCGGCGTCGCGCAGGGCTTCCTGCTTGATCTCGTTTTCTTCCTGCAGCTGTTCCAGCTGCGGCTCGGCCAGCTCAACGGCTTCACGCAGCACCATCAACCGGGCCTCATCGCCGCTGATGTGCTGGCCCAGCTCTGCCAGCGCCTGCTGGGTTTCGTCGCGGGCCTTGTGCAGGCGCTGGGACATTTCGCGCTGGTGCTGGATCTGCTGTTCCAGCCGGGCCAGGGTGCTGCCGACCTGGTAGACCTCGGCCTGGGCGGTGCTCAGGGCATCGGCGGCCTCTTCGCGGCGCACGCGGCTGGTTTCGATGCGGGCTTCGGCGTCGCGCTGTTCGGCGATGAACTGCTGCAGGCGGGTTTCTTCCTGGGACAGCGCTTCGCGCAGGCCCCCAAGGCGGGTATCGAGGTTGCGGAATTCGAGCGCCTTCCACTCGGCATCCTTGACCCGGCGTTCTTCCTGCAGGCCCTGGTACTGCTCTGCCTGGCGGGCCTGGCGCTTGAGGTGTTCGAGCTGCTTGCCGATTTCCTCGCGCAGGTCGCTCAGGCGGTCGAGGTTCTCACGGGTGTGGCGGATACGGGTCTCGGTTTCCTTGCGGCGCTCCTTGTACTTGGAGATGCCGGCGGCTTCTTCGAGGTAGACGCGCAGGTCTTCGGGGCGGGCTTCGATGATCTGGCTGATCATGCCCTGTTCGATGATGGAGTAGCTGCGCGGGCCCAGGCCGGTGCCGAGGAACAGGTCGGTGATGTCGCGGCGGCGGCACTTGGTGCCGTTGAGGTAGTAGTTGCTGCTGCCGTCGCGGCTGACGGTGCGCTTGACCGAGATTTCGTTGAACGAGGCGTACTCGCCGCTGATGGTGTGGTCGGTATTGTCGAAAATCAGTTCGACGGTCGCCTGCGAGACGGGCTTGCGCGCGGAGGAGCCGGAGAAGATCACGTCGGTCAGCGAATCGCCACGCAGGCGGCTGGCCGAGCTCTCGCCCATGACCCAGCGCACGGCATCGATGATGTTGGACTTGCCACAGCCATTGGGCCCTACCACGCCGGTCATGTTGGTGGGCAGATGCAGGGTGGTCGGGTCTACGAAGGACTTGAAGCCGGACAACTTGATCGTGGACAGACGCATGGCGTGGTTGGCTTTAGGACAGTCGCGATGGGCCGAGTATAACGGGGCGGGTGTTTTGCGGGCGGTTGTGGGCTTTGGGGCAAAAGCCAGAGCCAAAGCCTTGGGCTCGCAGGCTGTCGGTCAGCGGGTCGGGGTGGGTGGGTTGTCGGGACACGCCGCAAGTACGTCCGTGTAGGCTCGTTCGCGCCTTGCGCGTGTACGCAATCCTGCGTACACGGCAAGACCGGGGTTGGGCGTCCTGCCCAACCCGCGCGGCGCATGCGCCGCGCCCATGGCGCTCTACGCTCCCGCCAACCCACCCACCCCGCCCCGCCCGAGGAAGGCTGGTGCGCATGGCAATCAAACGCCCTCTTCGGCGTTGGTCATGCGTTACCCGGCTGATTGAGGTTATCGGCAGTCGTTTGGGAACCGACCCTACGGCGCCCGATCCGCGTAGAGCCACGCCCTGCGTGGCTGCCTTTCCATCCGACTGCGACGATCTGTGGGGGGAGGCCGGCGGGCAGCCCCTGTAGGGACTGTCAAAAACATGGATGTTTTTGCCAAGCCCCCATGGATGGGTTTACGGCGTGTCCCGTAAGGGGCTGCCCGCCGGCCTCCCCGCGCGCGGAAATCAAGGCGCTGCTCTCGGCGCCATCCCTGAAGAACCAAAACCCCAAAAACAAAAACGGGCACCCTCGCGGGCGCCCGTTTCAGCGATTCCAGCCTTGCGGCAGGGATCAGGCTTCGGCTTCCACCACCACCTTGACGGTGGTTTCGACGTCGGCGTGCAGGTGGACGACCACCTCGTACTCGCCCACGTTGCGGAAGGCGCCTTCGCCCAGGATGACTTCGCTCTTTTCCAGCGGCAGGCCGGCCTTGGTGAAGGCTTCGGCGATATCGCGCGGGCCAACCGAACCGAACAGCTTGCCTTCGGTCGATGCATTGGCGGCAACGGTCACGCTCTTGCCTTCCAGCGCAGCCTTGCGGGCTTCGGCGTCGGCCAGGATCGAGTCAGCCTTGGCCTGGTACTCGGCGCGCTTCTCTTCCAGCTCGGCAACGTTGGCAGCGGTGGCCGGCAGGGCCTTGCCCTTCGGAACGAGGAAGTTACGGCCGTAGCCCGGCTTCACATCAACGATGTCGCCCAGACCGCCGAGGTTGGTGACCTTCTGGATAAGAATCAGCTTCATGGTGCAGCTCCAATATATGTATTCGTTAGCGAGGCAGGCCCCGCAGCGTTTGGCTGTCCGAATATCCGAACGGTAGACCCGGCACCGCCCGCTGCCAAACGGCGCGGGCGGTGGGGACTACGAAAGCGGCGACCGGGGTCGCCGGCTTTCATCAGACGTCGTGGTTGTCGGTGTACGGAATCAGGGCCAGGAAACGGGCGCGCTTGACGGCCGTTGCCAGCTGGCGCTGGTACTTCGACTTGGTACCGGTCACGCGGCTCGGCACGATCTTGCCGTTCTCGGTGAGGTACTGGCGCAGGGTGTTGAGATCCTTGTAATCGATCTCCTTGACACCTTCGGCCGTGAACTTGCAGAACTTGCGGCGACGGAAGAACTTGGACATGTCAGTGCTCCTTAAGCGGCCGAAGCGGCGTCGTCGCCGGCATCGTTGTCAGCGGCGGGGGTGGTTTCGCCTTCTTCGTCATCACGACGACGACGCTCACCACGCTCGGGCTTGTCGCCCTTCTCGTCCTTGCTCTTCATGATCAGCGACTGCTCGGTATCGGCGCCCGGGCGCACGATGACCAGGTTGCGCAGCACTGCGTCGTTGAAGCGGAAGCTTTCGGTCAGTTCGCTCAGCACGGCCTGGTCAACTTCGATGTTGAGCATGACGTAGTGGGCCTTCACCAGGTTCTGGATCGGGTAGGCCAGCTGACGACGGCCCCAGTCTTCCAGACGGTGGATGGTGCCGTTGCCGTTCTCGACCAGCGCCTTGTAGCGCTCGATCATGGCCGGAACCTGCTCGCTCTGGTCCGGGTGGACCATGAACACGACTTCGTAATGACGACTCATGTGTATTTACCTTTCGGATGTGGCCCTTTCGGGCCGGACAGCCCCCCGCAGGTGAACGCGGTGGAGCAAGGGTCCTGCCAGGAATCAGGCAGGAAGCCGCGCATTATCGCAGCAGAAAGGGTTCCGGGCAAGCCGGGCGGCGCCCGGGCCCGGATTCAGGCCTTGTCGGCCTCGGTGGTGAAGCTCTCGCCGCAACCGCACTCGGCGGTGGCGTTCGGATTCCTGAACGTGAAGGTCTCGCTCAGGCCCTGCTTGCCGAAGTCGATTTCGGTGCCGTCGACCAGCGCCAGGCTGTCGGCGTCCACGTAAATGCTCACCCCGTCCTGCTGGAAGACGGTGTCGCCGGGGCGCTCGTCGCGGGCCAGGTCGGTGATGTGGCCCCAGCCCGAACAGCCGGTGCGGGTCACGCCGAAGCGCAGGCCCAAGGCACCCGGGGTCTGGGCCACGAACTTCTGGACACGGGTGAAGGCAACAGGGGTAAGGGTGACAGCCATGACGGACGACTCCAGCAGATGGGACACATTATAGGTCCACGGCCCAGCCAGAAATGCCTCGCAAGCAGAACGCTGCAACCGTTAAACTCCTCGTTCAGAGATCGAGTCGATCAACAGAGGATTCAAGTCATGACGGTGGTCAGCGTTGAACATGCGCTTGCCGGGAAGATCCCGGAAGGCGGCGAGGCAACAGTACGGGGCTGGGTGCGCACGGTGCGCGGGTCTGCGGCGCTTGCCTTCGTCAATGTCACCGATGGCTCCTGTTTCGCCCCCATCCAGGTGGTGGCCAATGACACCCTGGGCAACTTCGACGAAGTGAAGGCGCTGACCCCGGGCTGCTCGGTCATCGCCCGCGGCACCCTGGTCAAGTCCCAGGGCAAGGGCCAGTCGTTCGAGATCCAGGCCAGCGACATCGAGATCGTCGGCCTGGTCGAAGACCCGCTGACCTACCCGATCCAGCCCAAGCCGATGAGCGCCGAGTTCCTGCGCGAAGTGGCCCACCTGCGCCCGCGCACCAACCTGTTCGGCGCGGTCACCCGCATCCGCAACTGCCTGGCCCAGGCCGTGCACCGGTTCTTCCACCAGAACGGGTTCAACTGGATCAGCACCCCGATCATCACCACCTCCGACGCCGAAGGCGCCGGGCAGATGTTCCGCGTCTCCACGCTGGACATGGTGAACCTGCCGCGCACCGCGCAGGGCGAGGTCGATTTCAGCCGCGACTTCTTCGGCAAGGAAACCTTCCTGACCGTGTCCGGCCAGCTCAATGTCGAGGCCTACTGCCTGGCGCTGAGCAAGGTGTACACCTTCGGCCCGACCTTCCGCGCCGAGAATTCCAACACCACCCGCCACCTGGCGGAGTTCTGGATGATCGAGCCGGAAATCGCCTTCGCCGACCTGGCCGAAGACGCACGCCTGGCCGAGCAGTTCCTGAAGTACCTGTTCCGCGCGGTGCTCGACGAGCGCGGCGACGACCTGGCCTTCCTGGCCGAGCGCGTGGACAAGAACGCGATCAAGAAGCTGGAAGACTTCATCAACGCGCCGTTCGAGCAGATCGACTACAGCGAAGCGGTGAAGCTGCTGCAGAACTCCGGCAAAAAGTTCGACTTCCCGGTCGAATGGGGCCTGGACCTGCAGACCGAACACGAGCGCTGGCTGACCGAGGAACACATCGGCCGCCCGGTGGTGGTGACCAACTACCCCGAGCACATCAAGGCCTTCTACATGCGCCTGAACGACGACGGCAAGACCGTTGCCGCGATGGACGTGCTGGCCCCGGGCATCGGCGAGATCATCGGCGGCAGCCAGCGCGAAGAGCGCCTGGACGTGCTGGACGCGCGCATGGCGCAGTTCGGCCTGGACCCGGCCCACTACGGCTGGTACCGCGATTTCCGCCGCTACGGTTCGGTGCCGCACGCCGGTTTCGGCCTCGGCTTCGAGCGCCTGGTGGTGTACGTGTGCGGGCTGGGCAACATCCGCGATGCGATCCCCTACCCGCGCGCACCGGGCAGCGCCGAGTTCTGATCCTTTCCACGGAGGCACGCCCATGACCCTGTTCTTCGCGCTGTGCTTCGTCGGCGTGGCGATCGCCGGGTTCAGTGCCTTCGTGATCTTCTGGCCGCTGACGCTGGTGCACATCCGCGACCGCCACCCTGCCCTGGCCGACCGCTTCGGCAGTGGCGCCTTCCTGCGCCCGGACGCGCTGCGCTGGCTGCTGGGCCGCGATTACCGCGACACCCCCGACCGCTCGCTGTCGGGGCTGGCCACGCCGGCCTGGCTGTCGCTGCTCACCCTGCTGGCCGGACTGGGCATGGCCGCCCTGCTCTGGCTGCTTTCGATGGTACTGACATGACTGACATCACCGCCCACTCCGACCAGTGGTTCCTCGCCAGCCTGGGCAACACCCTGATCTGGGCACGCCTGCGGGTCCGCCCGGGCGGCACCGCCGAAGTGCTCGACAGCGACGGCAATACCCTGAGCTACGACAGCGAAGACACCGCCCGTTCGCAGCTGTTCGACGCCGAGTTCGTGGCCTTTGACGGCCTGGACGAGGAAGACGCGCTGATCCGCGGCTTCAGCCTGCACGACGTCAGCCCGCCCCAGGCCGACAGTGATGACGCGCTGCGCGGCCACATGGTGATCAGCCTCGGCGCGCGCGCCTGAGCCGACCATGTTCATCCCGGCCGACTTCGTTGAGACCGACCTGGCCTGGCTGGACCGGCTGCTGGAACGCGATGCGTTCGTCACCGTGGTCACCACCGGCAGCGACGGCCTGCCGCAGGTGACCCTGCTGCCGGTGGTGTACCGGCGCGACGGGCAGGAGATCCTGATCGAAGGGCACTGGGCCCGGCCCAACCCACAGGCCGGCCACGCCGGCCCGGCGCTGCTGCTGGTGCACGGCCCGCACGGCTATGTGTCGCCGGGCTGGTACCCGGACAAGGATGCCCAGGCCCGCGTGCCGACCTGGAACTATGCCGCCGCCGAACTGCGCGGCACCCTGGAACCGGTGACCGACCCGGACGCCCTGATCGACATGCTCGACCGGCTCAGCGCCAAGTACGAGGCGCAGGTGGGCGGCGACTGGGACCTGCTGCCGCTCGAGCCGCGCCAGCGGCGCATGCTGGCCGGCATCATCGGCTTCCGCTTCCGCGCCCAGCAGGTACAGGTCAAGCTGAAACTGAGCCAGAACCATCCAGAAGCCAACCAGCACAGCGTGATCGACGCGCTGTCGGCCCTCGATTCCCCTCCTTCGCATGAGCTGGCGCAGTGGATGCGCTGGAAACTAGAGGTACCGCACTGATGAAAGACATCCACAAGCTGCTGCAGAACAACCGCGACTGGGCCGACCGGATCGAGAAGGAAGACCCCGAGTTCTTCCACCAGCTGGCCAAGCAGCAGCATCCGGAATACCTGTGGATCGGCTGTTCCGATTCGCGCGTGCCGGCCAACCAGATCATCGGCATGGCCCCGGGCGAGGTGTTCGTCCACCGCAACATCGCCAACGTGGTGGTGCATACCGACCTGAACTGCCTGAGCGTGATCCAGTACGCGGTGGACCAGCTCAAGATCAAGCACATCCTGATCGTGGGCCACTATGGCTGCGGCGGCGTGCATGCCAGCCTCAACAACGTGCGCGTCGGCCTGGCCGACAACTGGCTGCGCCATGTCAGTGACGTGGCGCAGAAGCACGCCGCGATCCTGGACGCGATCGACGATCCGGACCTGAAGCACGCGCGCCTGTGCGAGCTCAACGTGATCGAGCAGGTGGTCAATGCCTGCCGCTCGACCATCGTGCAGGACGCCTGGGCGCGTGGCCAGAAGCTGATGGTGCACGGCTGGGTGTACAGCCTGAAGGACGGCCGGGTGCGCGAGATGGGCATCGACGTGGGTGCCCCGGAAGACCTGCAGCCCGCCTACGAACAGGCGCTGTCCCACGTGCCGCGCCGCGGCAAGCGCGACTGACCTTTACCCACGGATACGCCCATGCTCGCTTCGCCGATCAACCTGCTGGCCTGGATCGAAGAGAACCGCCACCTGCTCAAGCCGCCGGTGGGCAACAAGATGATCGAGAACGGCGACTTCATCATCATGGTGGTGGGCGGGCCGAACAGCCGCACCGACTTCCACTACGACGAAGGCCCGGAGTGGTTCTACCAGCTGGAAGGCGAGATGCTGCTGAAGGTGCAGGAAGACGGCGCGGTGCGGGACATCCCGATCCGCGCCGGCGAGATCTTCCTGCTGCCCGGCAAGGTGCCGCATTCCCCGCGCCGCCCGCCCGGCGGCGTCGGCCTGGTGGTGGAGCGCAAGCGGCTGGCGCACGAGCGCGATGGCGTAATGTGGTTCTGCGAGCGCTGCAACCACAAGCTGTACGAGGTGTTTTTCACCCTCGAGAACATCGAGACCGACCTGCCGAAGGTGTTTGCCGAGTACCAGGCCTCGCTCGAGCTGCGTACGTGCGACGCCTGTGGGCACGTGGATCCGTTGCCGGCGACCTGAGCCCGTGCGTGAACGGCAGCCAGGCAGGGCCTGGCGCTAAGGTGTTAGACCGGGCCTCTGACGTCAAACCATGTCGTTTTTGCTCCCTATGTCGGATTCATCCCATAGGCCAAACAGATAGATAAACTGTGTTTTCACAGACAACCTCTATCGTCCAATGTCCGAGCTCCTCAGCCGCACCCATGCCACCGCCCTGGACGCCGCCGACCCGCTGCGTGCGCTGCGCGCTGAGTTCGTGTTCCCCCAGCACAACCACCGCGACCAGACCTATTTCGTCGGTAATTCGCTGGGCCTGCAGCCGCGCGGTGCCAAGGCCGCGGTGCAGGAGGTCATGGACAAATGGGGTGCGCTGGCGGTGGAAGGCCACTTCACCGGCGAGACCCAGTGGCTGGGCTACCACCGGCTGGTCAACCGCCAGCTGGCCCAGGTGGTAGGCGCCCTGCCCAGCGAAGTGGTCGCCATGAACACGCTGAGCGTGAACCTGCACCTGATGATGGTCAGCTTCTACCGGCCCAGCGCCGAACGCCCGGTGATCCTGATGGAGGCCGGCGCTTTCCCGACCGACCGCCACGCGGTGGAATCGCAGATCCGCTTCCACGGCTTCGACCCGGCCACCGACCTGGTCGAAGTGCAGCCGGATGAGCCCAACGGCACGATCTCGCTGCAGGCCATCGAACGCGCCATCACCGAACACGGCCCGCGCCTGGCGCTGGTGCTGTGGCCGGGCGTGCAGTACCGCAGCGGCCAGGTGTTCGACCTGGACGCGATCACCCGCATGGCGCGCCTGCAGGGCGCCCGGGTCGGCTTCGACCTGGCCCACTCGGTCGGCAACGTGCCGCTGCAGCTGCACGACATCGCGCCCGACTTCGCCGTGTGGTGCCACTACAAGTACCTCAACAGCGGCCCCGGCGCCGTGGCCGGCTGCTTCGTGCACGAACGCCACCACCGCGACGCCAGCCTGCCGCGCTTCGCCGGCTGGTGGGGCCATGAGGAAGCCACCCGCTTCAAGATGGCCCCGCAGTTCGTGCCGGCCGTGGGCGCCGAAGGCTGGCAGCTGAGCAACCCGCCGGTGCTGGGGCTGGCCCCGCTGCGGGCCGCGCTTGACGTGATCGACAAGGCCGGCGGCATCCAGGCCCTTCGCGACAAGTCGCTGCAGCTCACCGGCCTGCTCGATGCGCTGGTCCGCGCGCGCCTGCCCGGCGTGCTCGAGGTGCTTACCCCCAGCGAACCCGAACGCCGTGGCTGCCAGCTGTCGCTGCGGGTGGTGGCCGGCCGCGAGCGCGGCCGCAACCTGTTCGAATACCTGCAGACCGTGGGCGTGCTGGGCGACTGGCGCGAACCCGATGTGATCCGCATCTCGCCCACCCCGTTGTACAACCGCTACCTTGACCTGCACCACTTCGTCGAGGAAGTGGAATCCTGGGCCGGCCTGTAAGCCGCCCTCCCCCACTCCTGCGCGGAACCGCCTTGATCGCTACCCCCCATCGCTCCCTGAGCATCATCGGCGCAGGCCTGGCCGGCTCCCTGCTGGCCATCCTGCTGTCCCGCCAGGGCTGGCGGATCACCCTGTACGAACGCCGCGGCGACCCGCGCATCAGCGATTACGAGTCCGGCCGCTCGATCAACCTGGCCCTGGCCGAACGCGGCCGCAATGCGCTGCGCCAGGCCGGGGTCGAAGACGCGGTGATGGCCAAGGCGGTGATGATGCGCGGCCGCATGGTGCACCCGCGCCAGGGCGAGCCGCAGCTGCAGCGCTATGGCCGCGATGACAGCGAAGTGATCTGGTCCATCCATCGCAAGGACCTCAACACCACGCTGCTGCAGCTGGCCGAGGATGCAGGCGCGCAGGTGCACTTCCACCGTCGCCTGCACACCGTGGATTTCGATGCCGGCTATGCGCGTTTCATCGATGACCGCGACGACCATCCGCACGACATTCGCTTCGATACGCTGATCGGCGCCGACGGCGCCGGCTCGGCGCTGCGCGCGGCCATGAACCGCAAGCACCCGCTGGACGAGCGCATCGAGTTCCTCGACCACTCCTACAAGGAGCTGGAGATCCCGCCCACCGATGAGGGTGGCTTCCGGATCGAAGCCAACGCCCTGCACATCTGGCCGCGCGGCAACTACATGTGCATCGCGCTGCCCAATGACGAAGGCACCTTCACCGTCACCCTATTCCTGCCCAACGAAGGCAACCCCAGCTTCGCCACCACCAACAGCGGTGCCGAAGCCGAAGCGCTGTTCGCGCGCGATTTCCCCGATGCGCTGGCGCTGATCCCGAACCTGCGCCGCGACTGGGAAGAACACCCACCTGGCCTGCTCGGCACCCTGCACCTGCGCCAGTGGCACCTGCAGGGCCGTGCGGTGCTGCTTGGCGATGCCGCGCATGCGATGGTGCCGTTCCACGGCCAGGGCATGAACTGCGCGTTCGAAGACTGCGTGGCGCTGGCCCGGCACCTGCTGGAGCAGGATTCGCTGGCCCAGGCTTTCGCCGCCTTCGAAGCCGAGCGCAAGCCCAATGCCGAAGCGATCCAGCAGATGGCGCTGGAAAACTACCTGGAAATGCGCGACCGCGTGGCCGACCCGGCCTTCCTGCTGCAGCGCGAACTGGAGCAGCAGCTGCAGGCGCGCTGGCCCACCCGTTTCGTGCCGCACTACACCATGGTCACCTTCCTGCACACGCCGTACGCGGTGGCGCTGGAACGCACCGAGCTGCAGCGGCGCATCCTGGAACAGGCCACCGCCGGCCACGACAGCCTGCAGCATATCGACTGGCCCGCGCTGGAACGCGTGGTCCACGCACAGCTGCCCGTGCTGGAGGGCGCGCACTGATGGCCGACAGCTTCCTGTTCTACGACCTGGAAACCTTCGGCCAGGACCCACGCCGCACCCGCGTGGCGCAGTTCGCCGCGATCCGCACCGATGCCGACCTGAACATGGTCGACGCGCCGGTGAGCTTCTACGTGAAGCCGGCTGACGACCTGCTGCCCTCGCCGATCGCCACGCTGATCACCGGCATCACCCCGCAGCATGCGCTGGCCGAAGGGGTCAGCGAGGCCGAGGCGTTCGCGCGGATCAACGACCTGATGGCGCGCCCGGGCACCTGCACGCTGGGCTACAACACGCTGCGCTTCGACGACGAGTTCGTGCGCCACGGCCTGTTCCGCAATTTCTTCGATCCCTACGAACGCGAGTGGCGCAACGGCAACTCACGCTGGGACCTGCTGGACATGCTGCGGCTGGTGCACGCGCTGCGCCCGGACGGCATCGCCTGGCCGCAGCGCGAAGACGGCGCGACCTCGTTCAAGCTTGAGCACCTGGCGCTGGCCAACGACGTGCGCCAGGGCGACGCGCACGAGGCGCTGTCCGACGTGCACGCCACCATCGGCATGGCGCGCCTGTTCAAGCAGGCCCAGCCGCGGCTGTGGGACTACGCCCTGAAGCTGCGCGACAAGCGTTTCGTCGGCAGCCTGCTCGACGTGGACGCCCTGCAACCGGTGCTGCACATCTCCATGCGCTACCCGGCCCAGCGCATGTGCGCCGCGCCGGTGATGCCGATCGCACGCCACCCGTACATCAACAACCGGGTCATCGCGCTGGACCTGGAAGGCGACATCGATGGGTTGCTGGCCCTGCCGGCCGAGACGCTGGCGGCGCGCCTGTACACGCGTGCCGCCGACCTGGCCGAGGGCGAACAGCGCGTTCCGCTCAAGGAAGTGCACCTGAACAAGGTGCCGGCGCTGGTGGCCTGGAACCACCTGCGCCCGGCCGACCATGCCCGGCTGGGCATCGACGTGGCGCTGGTGGAGGCCAACGCCGCGCGCGTGCGCGAGGCCGGCCCGGCGCTGGTCGAGAAGGTACGGCAGGTGTACGGCGGCGAGCGCGTGGCCACGGTCAGCGATGTGGATGCTTCGTTGTACGACGGCTTCCTGGCCGACGGCGACAAGGCCCTGATGACGCGCCTGCGCACCAGCCCGCCGGCCGAGCTGGCCGGTTTCGCCGAGCGGCTGAAGGACCCGCGCATGCCGGAGCTGCTGTTCCGCTACCGCGCGCGCAACCACCCGCAGACGCTGGATGCCGGCGAGCGCGGTCGCTGGAACGACTACCGGCGGCAGCGCCTGCTCGGCGATGCCGGGCTGGGCGAACAGACCCTGCCCGACTTCCGCGCGCAGCTGGACACGCTGGCGCTGGAGCATGCCGCCGACCCGGCCAAACTTGCCCTGTTGCAGCACCTGCGCGACTGGGGCACCGATCTGGAGCAGAGCCTGTGAGCACCTATTTCACTCCCGCCAGCTTCACCTTCCTGCGCGGGCTGGCGCGCAACAACGACAAGACCTGGTTCAACGAACACAAGCCGAAGTACGAGGAACACGTGCGCCAGCCGTTCCTGCAGCTGATCAGCGACCTGCAGCCGGACCTGGCCGCAGTCAGCGAACACTTCCGCGCCGACCCGCGTGGCGTGGGCGGCTCGCTGTTCCGCATCTACCGCGATGCGCGCTTCTCCAACGACAAGTCGCCGTACAAGACCTGGCAGGGGGCGCGGCTGTTCCATGAGCGGCGCAAGCAGGTGCCGGCGCCGTCGTTCTACATCCACCTGCAGCCGGGCGGGTGCTTCGTCGGCGCCGGCCTGTGGCATCCCGAACCGGCCACCCAGCGCAAGGTGCGCCACTTCATCGTGGACAACCCCGGTGCGTGGAAGGCGGCGGCGCATGCGCCGGCGCTGCGGAAGAAGTTCGATTTCGAGGAAAGCGAGAAGCTGGTGCGGGCGCCGCGCGGGTTCGAGCCGGACTTCGAGTTCATCGATGACCTGAAGCACCGCAACTGGGTGTTCTGGCGTTCGCTGGACGATGCGACCATGACCGGGCCGAAGCTGCGGCAGACGCTGGCGAAGGACCTGGTGGCGTTGGGGCCGTTCGTGGACTACCTGTGTGCTGCGTTGGATCTGGAGTTTTGACCCGAGACCGGCGGTGGGCTCCGCGCGCATGGCGATGCGTTCGTCAAAACGGCGCCCGCTGGTCACACGGCGCGGCTCTACCCTCCGTTGACGCGGGGTGCGGCAAGCTGGCGCCATGAAAAAGCTGCTTCTGCTGCTGGGGCTGGTCGTGGGGCTGCTGGCGGGCTGGCTGGTCAGCGGGCCGTATCTGACCCTGCGTGGGCTGGCCGCAGCGGTCGAACAGCGGGATACCTCGACGCTGGACCGCTACGTGGACTTCCCGATGCTGCGCGCCAACCTGCGCGCGCAGCTGGACGATTACGTGGTGCGCCGGGCCGGGCCGGATGTGCAGTCCAACCTGGTCGGTGCCATGCTGCTGACCGTGGGCCAGAAGCTGAGCGGAACCGCGGTGGATGCGATGGTCACGCCGACCGGGATCGGGGCGTTGATGGAAGGCCATACGCTGTGGAAGCGGGCCAGCAATGACCTGGAAAGCAATGACGCCTACGCGGCACCGCGTGCGGCGCGGCCGCTGGAAGGTGCCACGCACCGGTTCGAGTCCACGTCACGATTCACCGCCACCACCCACACGGCGCAGGGCGCTCCGGTCGTGTTCGTGCTGCAGCGTCAGGGGTTGCGCTGGAAGCTGGTGAATATCGAGCTCCCGCTCGATTAATCGGCGTCACGACCAACGGTCGTGACCTACCCATGTATCCGCCCGACCGTGATGTCGCGGCCAACGGTCGTGACCTACCCATGTATCCGCCCGACCGTGATGTCACGACCAACGGACGTGACATCCCGATGTGTCCGCCTGACCGGTAGGTCACGACCGTTGGTCGTGACCGCCGTCAATCGTTGGCGACGCCGTGGGGCACGTGGCCGGCGGCCACGCTGAGGTGCTGGCGGGCGCTGTCGATGTTGTGCTGCGAATCGTCGAAGAAGATGTCCGCGCCGAACGCTTCCAGGAACGGCCCCTTGTGGCGGCCGCCCAGGAACAGGGCTTCATCCAGGCGCACGCCCCATTCGCGCAGCGTGCGGATCACCCGCTCATGGGCCGGAGCCGAGCGCGCGGTGACCAGCGCGGTGCGGATCGGCGCATCTTCGCCCGACGGGAACACCGCCTGCAGGGTGTGCAGGGCCGACAGGAAATTACGGAACGGACCGCCGCTGAGCGGTTCCCGTGCGTTCTCGCGCTCGTGCCGGCCAAACGCTTCCACGCCCTGCTCGCGCGAGATGCGCTCGCTTTCATCGCCGAAGATCACCGCGTCACCATCGAAGGCGATGCGAAGCTGGCCCAGCGGCTGGCTCATGTCGACCGGTTCGGCCGCCGCGAGGGTCTCGCCGTGCGGCTTGGGGAGGATCGTGGCCGCGGCGATGCCATGGCGCAGCGCACGCCGCACCGATTCCGGGTTGGCCGACAGGAACAGGTCGGTGCCGAACGGCTTCACGTATGGCCAGGTCGGTTCACCCGCGGTAAAGGTCGCCCGGATGATGCCCAGGTCGTAATGCTGGATCGAATTGAAGATGCGCAGGCCGGTGTCGGCCGAATTGCGCGACAGCAGGATGACCTCCACCCGTGGTGATTCCGGTGACTGGCCCTGGTTGAGCGCCAGCAGCTTGCGCACCACCGGGAACGCCACGCCGGGGCGCAGCACGTCGTCCTCGTGCTTGCGCTGGTACTCGGCATAGGCGTCCACGCCTTCGGCCTCGAACAGCGCGTGACCCTCTTCCAGGTCGAACAACGCGCGCGAGGTCACGGCAACGGTCAGCAAACGGGGGGTGTTGTCGCCCATGGCGGTCAAAAATCCTTCAAAACATGAACTGTTCGCTGAGGATCCGGTCTTCCAGGTTGTGTTCCGGATCGAACAGCAGGGTCACCCGGCGCTCGCGCGACTCGCGGATGGTCACTTCCACCACGTCGCGGGTCTCATGCGAATCGGCGGTCACGCTGACCGGGCGTTTGTAGGGGTCGAGCACGCGGAAGCGCACTTCGGTATCGGCCTTCAGGATCGCACCTCGCCAGCGCCGCGGCCGGTACGGGGCCAGCGGCGTCAGTGCGATGGTGTGCGAGCCCAGCGGCAGGATCGGGCCGTGTGCCGAGTAATTGTAGGCGGTGCTGCCGGCCGGGGTCGCCACCAGCACGCCATCGCCGATCAGCTCGGCCACCCGCTCCTGCCCGTTGAGGTCCACCCCGATGTGGGCGGCCTGACGGGTCTGGCGCAGCAGCGACACGTCGTTATAGGCCAGAGAGCCGGTGGTGGTGCCCGATTCGGTCAGCGCCAGCATTTCCAGCGGGCGCAGGTTGGCCGGTTCGGCCACCGCCAGCCGCGCCGGCAGGTCGCCGTCGTCTTCGCGGTACTGGTTCATCAGGAAGCCCACCGTGCCCAGCTTCATGCCGAACACCGGCCGCCCCAGCGCACCGTGGCGGTGCAGGGTCTGCAGCATGAAACCATCGCCACCCAGCGGGCACAGCACATCGGCCTGTTCCGGCGGGTGGTCGCCATAGCGGGCGACCAGCGCCGCGCGGGCCTGCTGGGCCGCTTCGGTGGCGCTGGCAAGAAAGGCGATGCGGGGGGTATCGCTCATGGGCGTTCCGGGTGGGGCATGCGGCAGAGCATACCGGACAAAAAAAAGCCCCGCCGATGGCGGGGCCTTGAAAACGTACTCCTGACGCCGAGGAGCCCCCCTGAGTCAGGGGGGCGCGCCGAAGGCGCGGGGGTGTGGAAGCATGAACTGCACGGGGCCCACGGTTTGCGCAGCAAACTGTGGGGCTTAAGCGCAGCTGCGCTTAAGCACCGTGCGCCGCCAGCTGGCCCAGGCGCTGTACCGCCACCGAGACCGTCGGGTAGTCGAGCGTCTTCTGCTCGGCCAGCTCCTGCAGCATCGACAGGGTGAAGCGCAGGCTGCTGTCGTCACGGCCGATCCAGGCCGCGACCTTGGCTTCGGCGCTGCCACCCTTCATCGACAGCACCTGGGCAGCCAGGTTGCGGTGATGGGCAGCGAGCTCGTCGCGCAGCACGCCACGGGCCACGGCATGCCAGCGGCCGTTGACCTCCAACGCGTCGATCTGCTCGAACAGCCACGGCAGCTGCAGGGCGTCGCCCAGGCGGAAGTGGACCTTGGACACGTCCACCGGCTTCAGCTTGCGGGTCCGCGCCAGTTCGATGATGTCGAACGCCGGTTCCAGGAACTGCAGCTCGGACAGCTGCTGTGCCAGTGCCGGCGGCAGGCCCTTCTCCTTCCACTCCTGCACGCTGGCCTCGTACGCCGGGCGCTGTGCGTCCGGCAGCACGCCCGAAGCGACACGGATGTCGTTGAACGGGGCCTGGTAGCGGTTCACCGCCTCGGTGATGCCCGGCATCGCGCCGGGGCGGAACAGCAGCCAGCGCACGAACGAACGCTGCAGCTTCCAGATCACTTCCAGCGCATCGATCTGCACCGATTCCGGCAGGGTGCCGTCGAGCGCATCGATCTGCGCCCACAGGGCACGTGCATCCAGCGTTTCACGGCTGATGGTGTAGGCCTTGGCGACCTCGGCGATGGTGCGGCCGGTGTCTTCCTGCATGCGCATCAGGAACGTGGCGCCCATGCGGTTGATGGTCTGGTTGGTCACGGCCGTGGCGATGATCTCGCGCTTCAGGCGGTGACGCTCCATCGCATCGGCGTACTTCTTCTGCAGCGGCGTCGGGAAGTAACGCAGCAGTTCCTTGGACAGGTACGGGTCTTCCGGGATGTCCGATTCCAGCAGCTGCTGGAACGCCACCAGCTTGGAATACGACAGCAGCACCGACAGCTCCGGACGGGTCAGGCCCTGGCCACGCGCCTTGCGTGCCGACAGCTCGGCGTCGGTCGGCAGGAACTCGATCTGGCGATCCAGCAGGCCCTGCTTCTCCAGCGTGCGGATGAAGTGCTGCTTGGAACCCAGGCGCTTGACCGCCATCCGCTCCATCAGGCTCAGGGCCTGGTTCTGGCGGTAGTTGTCGTTGAGCACCAGCTCGGCCACTTCGTCGGTCATCGACGCCAGCAGCTTGTTGCGTGCGTCCACGGTCAGCTTCTTGGCCCGCACCACATCGTTGAGCAGGATCTTGATGTTGACTTCGTGGTCGGAGGTGTCCACGCCGGCCGAGTTGTCGATGAAGTCGGTGTTGAGCAGCACGCCGGCCTGGGCGGCTTCGATGCGGCCCAGCTGGGTCATGCCCAGGTTGCCGCCCTCGCCCACCACCTTGCAGCGCAGGTCGCCACCGTTGACGCGCAGCGCGTTGTTGGCGCGGTCGCCCACGTCGCTGTGCTGTTCGGTGGCGGCCTTCACGTAAGTGCCGATGCCGCCGTTCCACAGCAGGTCCACCGGCGCTTTCAGGATCGCGCTCATCAGGTCGTTCGGCGACAGCGCCTTGACGTTGTCCTCCAGGCCCAGCGCTTCACGCACCTGCGGGGTGATCTCGATCGACTTCAGGGTACGCGGATGGATGCCGCCACCCTTGCTGATCAGCTTGGCGTCGTAGTCGGCCCAGCTGGAACGCGGCACGGTGAACATGCGCTCACGCTCGATGAACGAGGTGGCCGCATCCGGGTTCGGGTCCAGGAAGATGTGGCGGTGGTCGAATGCGGCGACCAGGCGGATGTGGCGCGACAGCAGCATGCCGTTGCCGAACACGTCGCCGGACATGTCGCCGACGCCCACCGTGGTGAAGTCCTGGGTCTGGCTGTCACGGCCCAGTGCACGGAAGTGGCGCTTGACCGACTCCCACGCACCGCGCGCGGTGATGCCCATGCCCTTGTGGTCGTAACCGACCGAACCACCGGACGCGAACGCATCGCCCATCCAGAAGCCGTGGTCGATGGCCAGGCCGTTGGCGATATCGGAGAAGGTCGCGGTGCCCTTGTCGGCGGCCACCACCAGGTACGGGTCGTCCATGTCGTGGCGGACCACGTCCACCGGCGGCACGATCTTGTTGTTGACGATGTTGTCGGTGATGTCCAGCAGGCCCTGGATGAACAGCTTGTAGCAGGCCACGCCGTTGGCGAACACCGCATCGCGGTCACCGCTGGCCGGCGGGGTCTTGGCGAAGAAGCCGCCCTTGGCACCGACCGGCACGATCACCGTGTTCTTGACCATCTGCGCCTTGACCAGGCCCAGCACTTCGGTACGGAAGTCTTCGCGACGGTCCGACCAGCGCAGGCCGCCACGGGCAACCGCGCCGAAGCGCAGGTGGGTACCTTCCACGCGCGGGCCGTACACGAAGATTTCGCGGTACGGGCGCGGCTTGGGCAGGTCCGGCACCAGCGCCGAATCGAACTTGAAGCTGATCACGTGGCCCGGGCGGCCCTGTGCATCGGTCTGGTAGTAGCTGGTGCGCAGGGTGGCGTCGATCACGCCCATGAAGCTGCGCAGGATGCGGTCTTCGTCGAGGCTGGACACGCGGTCCATCAGCTTGACCAGCGCATCGCGCGCGGCGTCCATCTGCGCCTTGCGGTCACCCTTGCGGGCATCGACCACGGTCTTGATGACCTTCAGGGTGCCTTCGTCGCCACCGGCGAGCACGGTCAGGTGCGCGCGCAGGTCGGCCTGGCCTTCGGCGATGGCGTCCTTGTCCTCATGCCCGGTGGCCGGGTCGAAGCGGGCTTCGAACAGCTCCACCAGCAGGCGGGCCAGCAGCGGGTAACGGGTGAAGGTGGCTTCCACATAGGCCTGCGAGAACGGCACGCCGGTCTGCAGCAGGTACTTGCAGTAGCCGCGCAGCATCGCCACCTGGCGCCAATGCAGGCCAGCGGCCAGCACCAGGCGGTTGAAGCCGTCGTTCTCGGCGTCACCGTGCCAGACGCGGGCGAAGGTTTCACCGAAGGCGGCGTCGGCGGCAGCGGCGTCGATCGCGCCGGCCAGCGATTCCACTTCGAAGTCCTGCACGTACACCGGCGCGTTGTCCACGCTCAGGCGGTACGGGCGCTCGGCGATCACGCGCAGGCCCATGTTTTCCATCATCGGCAGCGCGTCCGACAGCGGAATGTCGTCCAGCTGGCGATACAGCTTCAGGCGCAGGCCATCGCCTTCTTCGCGGTGCACGGCCTGCAGGCTCAGGCGCAGGTCGTCCGGGCCGGTCAGCGCGTCGAGCTGGCTGACGTCGTTGGCGGCGATTTCGGTGCTGGAATCTTCGATGTAACCGGCCGGCAGGGCCTTGCCGATGCGGGCAGCGATGCGCAGGCCTTCGCTTTCACCGTGGCGGGCCACCAGCGCTTCACGCAGGTCGTCCTGCCAGTTGCGCAGCACCTGGGCCAGCTTCTGTTCCAGCGCGCTGGTATCCACTTCCAGGGTCTGGCCAGCCTTCGGGCGCACGATCAGGTGCACCTGGGCCAGCGGCGATTCGCCCAGTACCACCGAGCTGTCCACGTATTCGCCCTGCAGGGCGTCCTTGAGCATCGCTTCGATGCGCAGGCGCACGTCGGTGTTGAAACGCTCGCGCGGCAGGTACACCAGCGCGGAGATGAAACGGCTGTACTTGTCACGGCGCAGGAACAGGCGGCTGCGCACGCGCTCCTGCAGGCCCAGCACACCGATGGCGGTGCGGTACAGCTCTTCCTCGCTGGACTGGAACAGCTCTTCGCGCGGCAGGGTTTCCAGGATGTGGCGCAGCGCCTTGCCGCTGTGGCTGGCCGGGGCCAGGCCCGACTTGCTCATCACGTATTCGTGGCGCTGGCGCACCAGCGGGATTTCCCACGGGCGGCGGTTGTAGGCGCTGGAGGTGAACAGGCCCAGGAAGCGCTGCTCGCCGATGATCTTGCCCTTGGCGTCGAATTCCAGCACGCCGATGTAATCCATGTAGCCGGCGCGGTGCACGCGCGAACGTGCATTGGTCTTGGTTAGAATCAGCGCGTCCTTCAACCCGGTGGTGGCGTTGAGGCCCTGCGCGGCCAAGGTCTTGACCGGGCGTGCGGCGGACTTGTCCTTGCCGCGCATCAGGCCCAGGCCGGTGTCGTTCAACGGCGCCAGCACTTCTTCCTTGCCCTGCTTCTCCACGCGGTATTCGCGGTAGCCGAAGAAGGTGAAGTGGTTCTCGGCGGCCCAGCGCAGGAACGCCTGGGCTTCGGCGCGCGAGGCGTCGTCGACCGGCAGCTGGCGCGTGCCGAGGTCGTCGGCCAGGGCCAGCGCCTTGCTGCGCATCGCATCCCAGTCGCCAACGATGGCGCGCACTTCGTCCAGCGCCTTGACGATGGCCTGTTCGACATCGGCCATGGCCTCGGCCGGCTGGCGGTCGATTTCCAGCAGCATCACCGATTCGGCGGTGCCTTCGCCCACGGTCGACAGCTTGCCGGCCTTGTCGCGGGTGAAACGGATCACCGGGTGGCCCAGCACGTGCACGCCCACGCCATGTTCGGCCAGGGTCATCGTGACGGTGTCGACCAGGAACGGCATGTCGTCGTTGACGATCTGCAGCACGGTGTGGGCAGATTCCCAGTCGTTGGCCTTCATGGTCGGGTTGAACACGCGCACGTTGGCCTTGCCGGCCTTGCGCACGCGGGCGAATTCGAGGGTGTCGCCGGCCAGTGCGGCCCATTCTTCAGCGGTGTGGTGCGGGAACTCGTCCGCTTCCATGCGCTTGTAGAAGTCTGCGGCGAACGCCACTGCCTCGGCCTGCCCGGCCGCCGGGTAACGCTTGCGCAAGGCCGTGTACACCGGTTCCAGCGAGAAGCCCACTGGTGAAACAGTCTGCGTATCGGCTGGTTTGGTCGTTTTTTTCACGGTCTTGGCTGCTGTTTTTTGCGGTTTCATGGCAGAGCGGTGCGTGTTGCCCAGTTGGAAAGATGAAATTGTAGCCCTACCGCATGAAAAGGCCTTGCTGCAGGACGGAATAAGGTTTTTCAGTTGGGTGGCGTTTACATCGCATGCCATCAGTGCGCGGCAGTACGGATGCGCACGGCGCTGCGTGCCGATCGCCAGCATCGGCACACTCCGTGGCACGTTGACGACAGCGGGGCCGACAGTGCCGAAAGCAACGCTTCTCCAATTCTGAACTGGACGGTATAGTCCACCGCGTGAACTCCCCCGCCCCTGCCGCCGCCTTCCTGGACGCGCGCGATCATCGCGTGTTCGATGCCGTGCGCGATCTGATGGCCACCCAGGGCATGCAGCTGAGCATGGAGTCGGTGGCCCAGCAGGCCGGCTGTTCCAAGCAGACCCTCTATAGCCGCTACGGCAGCAAGCAGGAACTGCTGCGCCGGGTGCTGCAGCGGCACCTGTGCCGGGCCACGGCCGGGCTGCGTGCACTGGAAGGCGATGACCTGCGCGGCTGCCTGCTGCAGTTCGCCTTCGACTACCTGGACCACTTCAATGAGCCGCACGTGGTCCAGACCCGCCGGCTGATCGCGGGAGAGGCGGCCCGCTTTCCCGATGAAGCACGTTCCCTGTATCGGGATGGGGCGGGGGCACTGACCTTTCACCTTGCTGAATGGATCCAACATCGCATTCAGGACGGCCTGCTGCGCCATGACGACCCGCACTTCATGGCTGAACTGCTATTGAGCATGATCGCGGGACAGGATTTCGAGAAGCAGCGCTTTCATACCCCCCATCGTGCCGACGCCTCACAGCGGCGCCGGTGGGCCGAGTTTTCCGTGGACAGTTTCCTGCGCGCGTTCGCTGCGCCCGAGGCGATCCGCTTACCGCATTCAAACCAACACCGGAGTTTCTCCTGATGATCGCCCCACTCCGCACCCTCGCCCTGACGTGCGCTGTCGCCGTTGCGTTGACCGCCTGCAAGAAGCCGGAACAACAGACGCCCCCGCCGCCGGAAGTGGGCGTGATCGAAGCCAAGGCCGATACGCTGCCGCTGCAGCGTGAGCTGGTGGGCCGCCTGTCCCCGTACCGCAGCGCCGACGTGCGCGCCCGCGTGCCGGGCGTGCTGCTCAAGCGCGTCTACCAGGAAGGCCAGGACGTCAAGCAGGGCCAGGTGCTGTTCCTGATCGACCCGGCGCCGCTGCAGGCATCGTTGAATGCCTCGCAGGCCGAACTGGCCTCGGCGCAGGCCACCTATGCCAACGCCAAGGCCGACGCCGCACGTGCACGTTCGCTGGCCCCGCAGAAGTTCGTCTCCAAGTCCGACGTCGACGCGGCCGAAGCGGCCGAACGCACCGCCGCCGCCGCCGTGCAGCAGGCGCAGGCCTCGCTGGCCAACGCGAAGATCAACCTCGGCTATGCCCAGGTCACCTCGCCCATCGCCGGCCGCGCCGGCAAGCAGCAGGTCACAGAAGGCGCGCTGGTCGGCCAGGGCGACATCACCCTGCTCACCACCGTCGACCAGCTGGACCCGCTGTTCGTGAACTTCTCGATGAGCTCGGACGAACTGACCCAGCTTCGCCGTGCGCAGGCCGCCGGCGCGGTGTCGCTGAGCGGCGATGGCAAGTCGACCGTGCAGGTGAAGCTGTCCGACGGCACGATGTACGACCAGCCGGGCACGCTGGATTACTCCTCGGCCGTGGTCGACCCGTCCACCGGCGCGGTGACCCTGCGCGCGGTACTGCCCAACCCGCAGCAGATCCTGCTGCCGGGCGCCTTCGTCAGCTTCCAGGCCGTGCTGGGTGAGCGCAAGAACGCCTTCCTGGTGCCGCTGCAGGCGCTGCAGCGCGACACCACCGGCGGCTTCCTGATGGTGGTCGGCAAGGATGGCAAGGTGGTGCGCAAGAACGTGGTCACCGAAGGCCAGCAGGGCAGCAACTGGCTGGTCAGCAGCGGCATCGAGCCGGGCGACCAGGTGATCGTGGCCGGCGTGCAGAAGGTCAAGGAAGGCTCGCCGGCCTCGGCCAAGCCGTGGACCCCGACCGCCGCCAACGGCACCGGCGCAGCACCAGCGGGTGCCGCACCGGCTGCGGGTGCCGCTCCTGCCGCGGGCACCGCGCCGGCCGACGCCGCCGCTGATCCGGCCGCCAAGCCCTCCGATGGCGCTCCGGCTGCCGAACCGACCAAGCAATAACGGGACCTTCCGTCATGCCTAAATTTTTCATTGAACACCCGGTATTCGCCTGGGTGGTCGCGATCCTGATCTCGCTTGCGGGCGTGATCTCGATCCTGGGTCTGGGCGTGGAGTCCTACCCGAGCATCGCACCGCCCCAGGTGACGGTGAGCGCCACCTACCCCGGCGCCAGCGCCGACACCACCGAAAAGTCGGTCACCCAGGTGATCGAGCAGCAGCTGACCGGTATCGATCACCTGCTGTACTTCAGCTCCTCGTCGGCCTCCAACGGCCGCGCGACCATCACCCTGACCTTCGAAACCGGTACCGACGCGGACATCGCCCAGGTGCAGGTGCAGAACAAGGTGTCGCTGGCCACGCCGCGCCTGCCCACCGAAGTGACCCAGCAGGGCGTGGTGGTGGCCAAGGCCAACGCCGGCTTCCTGATGGTGGTGGCGCTGCAGTCGGACAGCGAAGCGATCACCCGCGATGCGCTCAACGACATCGTCGGTTCGCGCGTGCTCGACCAGATCTCGCGCATCCCCGGCGTGGGCAGCACCCAGCAGTTCGGTTCCGAGTACGCCATGAACATCTGGCTCAACCCGGAACGCATGCAGGGCTTCAACCTCTCGGCCACCCAGGTGCTGGCGGCGATCAAGGCCCAGAACGTGCAGTTCGCGGCCGGTTCGCTGGGCGCCGATCCGTCGCCGGCGGGCCACTACTTCACCGCCACCGTGTCGGCCGAAGGCCGCTTCAGCTCGCCTGACCAGTTCGAGAACATCATCCTGCGGGCCAACGCGGACGGTTCGCGCGTGCTGCTCAAGGATGTAGCGCGCATCGCCTTCGGTGCCAACAACTACGGCTTCGATACCCAGTACAACGGCAAGCCGACCGGCGCCTTCGCGATCCAGCTGCTGCCGGGCGCCAACGCCCTGAACGTGGCCAACGCGGTCACCGCGAAGATGGACGAACTGGAGTCCACCTTCCCGACGGGTGTGACCTGGTTCTCGCCGTACGACAGCACCACGTTCGTGAAGATCTCGATCGAGGAAGTGGTCAAGACCCTGATCGAAGCGATCGTGCTGGTCTTCCTGGTGATGCTGATCTTCCTGCAGAACTTCCGCGCCACCCTGATCCCGACGCTGGTCATCCCGGTCGCCCTGCTGGGCACCTTCCTGGGCATGAGCATCATCGGCTTCACCATCAACCAGCTGACCCTGTTTGCGATGGTGCTGGCAATCGGCATCGTGGTCGATGACGCCATCGTGGTCATCGAGAACGTCGAACGCATCATGACCGAGGAGAAGCTGCCGCCCAAGGCCGCCACCCAGAAGGCCATGACCCAGATCACCGGCGCGGTGGTGGCCATCACGGTGGTGCTGGCGGCGGTGTTCATTCCGTCGGCGCTGCAGGGCGGCGCCGCAGGTGAGATCTACAAGCAGTTCGCGCTGACGATCGCCATCGCGATGGCGTTCTCGGCGTTCCTGGCGCTGGGCTTCACCCCGGCGCTGTGCGCGACCTTCCTGAAGGCCACGCACGGCGAACCGAACGTCGTCTACCGCACCTTCAACAAGTACTACGACAAGGTCAGCGGCACCTACGTGGGCCACATCACTTCGGCGGTGAAGCATGCGCCGCGCTGGATGATCCTGTTCGTGGTGCTCACGGTGCTGTGCGGCTTCCTGTTCACCCGCATGCCGGGCAGCTTCCTGCCGGAAGAAGACCAGGGCTATGCGCTGGCGATCGTGCAGCTGCCGCCGGGCTCGACCAAGGCGCAGACCAACGCGACCTTCGCGCAGATGCGCGGCATCCTGGAAAAGCAGGATGGCTTCGAAGGCATGCTGCAGGTGGCCGGTTTCAGCTTCGTCGGTTCGGGCGAAAACGTGGGCATGGGCTTCATCCGGCTCAAGCCCTGGGCGGACCGTGACATCACGGTGCCGGAGTTCATCCAGAACATGAACGGCGCGTTCTACGGGATCAAGGAAGCGCAGATCTTCGTGGTCAACCTGCCCACGGTGCAGGGCCTGGGCCAGTTCGGCGGCTTCGACATGTGGCTGCAGGACCGCGGCGGTGCCGGCTTCGAACAGCTGACGCAGGCGCGCAACATCCTGCTGGGCAAGGCAGCCGAGGAGAAGGACCTGCTCACCGGCGTGCGCCCGAACGGGCTGGAAAACGCGCCGCAGCTGCAGCTGCACGTGGACCGCGTGCAGGCGCAGACGATGGGCCTGTCGGTGTCGGACGTGTACAGCACCATCCAGCTGATGCTGGCCCCGGTGTACGTGAACGACTTCTTCTACCAGGGCCGCATCAAGCGCGTGACCATGCAGGCCGATGGTCCGTTCCGTACCGGTGCGGAGTCGTTGAACAGCTTCTACACGCCGAGTGCGCTGCAGACCAACGCCGACGGTACGCCGGCGATGATTCCGCTGAGTACGGTGGTGAAGTCCGAATGGGTGTCGGCACCGCCGTCGCTGAGCCGCTACAACGGCTATTCGGCGATCAACATCGTGGGTTCGCAGGCACCGGGCCGCAGTTCGGGCGAGGCGATGCAGGCGATGGAGCGGATCGTGCAGGATGACCTGCCGGCGGGCTTCGGCTACGACTGGTCGGGCATGTCCTACCAGGAAATCCTGGCGGGCAACGCGGCCACGCTGCTGCTGGTGCTGTCGATCGTGGTGGTGTTCCTGTGCCTTGCGGCGCTGTATGAAAGCTGGTCGATCCCGGTGGCGGTGCTGCTGGTGGTACCGCTGGGTGTGCTGGGCGCGCTGTCGTTCTCGCTCGCCCGCGGGCTGCCCAACGATCTGTACTTCAAGATCGGCCTGATCACGGTGATCGGCCTGGCGGCAAAGAACGCGATCCTGATCGTGGAGTTCGCGGTGGAGCAGCGCGCAGCGGGCAAGAGCCTGCGCGAGGCGACCATCGAAGCGTCGCGCCTGCGCTTCCGGCCGATCCTGATGACCTCGTTCGCGTTCATCATGGGCGTGATCCCGATGGCGATCTCCACCGGTGCCGGCGCCAACGCGCGTCACGCCATCGGTACGGGCGTGATCGGCGGCATGGTGTTCGCCACGTTCCTGGGCCTGCTGATGATCCCGGTGTTCTTCGTGGTGGTCCGGCGCATGCTGGGCGACAAGCTGGACGAACCGTCCAAGGAGTTCCTGGAACGCCAGGGCGAAGCCAGCGCGGCGCATCGTCCGGATCGTTGATCTTGGTTTGATTGAAACGCGAAAGGCCCCAGAGCGATCCGGGGCCTTTTTTGTTGTGGTTGCACGCTTGCCGTGTCGCCGGGCGTTGCCCGGCTGCTGATGCATTTGTGCGAACAGCGCGTGGCTGAGAGGATCTCTGTCTAGGCGGGTCGGTGCGGGTTTGTGGGGGACGCCGTGAACCCATCCCTGGGGGCTTGGTCGCCGCATCCATGCGGCTCACACCCCCACAAACCCGCCCCGACCCACCTTTTGACAGTGTGTCGTTGCCACGGGAAAAGCGGGTGTGTCGGCGATGCCGGCACCCTGCTTCGATCAGTTCAATGCGTTATCGAACGTGGAAATTTTCACGGCGGTTGTTTGGGAACCAACCCTACCGTTACCTGATGCTGTTCCCCTTGGCCTCCTGCCTACTGTCAAGGGCGGGCCGGGGCGGGTTTGCGGGGGCTTTGCGAAACATGGATGTTTCGCAAGAGCCTACAAGGACGTATTCACGGCGCCCCCCGCAAACCCGCACCGGCTCGCCAATTC
Organism: Stenotrophomonas sp. FBCC-B152; assembly: GCF_059134105.1. Lineage (NCBI taxonomy): Bacteria > Pseudomonadati > Pseudomonadota > Gammaproteobacteria > Lysobacterales > Lysobacteraceae > Stenotrophomonas > Stenotrophomonas sp. FBCC-B152. The sequence continues at coordinate 2,290,012 of NZ_CP101442.1, forward strand.
CGGCCAACCGATGGCCAATGGCTGTTCGCCCATATGCATGAAGCTACCGGGCGCAGCCCGGTACCCCCGTACACCATGCAATCGCACGCCCCAAAAACAATCGGGGCCCAAAAGGGCCCCGATTGTTTTGCTCTGCGCTGCGAAAATCCGCCTCAGCGCAGGCCGGTTTCGTTGCGGGCGATGACCAGGCGCTGGATTTCCGAGGTGCCTTCGTAGATCTCGGTGATCTTGGCATCACGGAAGTAACGCTCCAGCGGCATTTCCTTGGAGTAGCCCATGCCGCCGTGGATCTGCACGGCCTGGTGGGTGATCCACATCGCCGCTTCCGACGCGGTCAGCTTGGCGATGGCCGCTTCGTTGCTGAAGCGCTTGCCCTGGCCCTTCACCCATGCCGCGCGCAGGGTCAGCAGCAGCGCTGCGTCCAGCTTGCACTTCATGTCGGCGATCTTGGCCTGGGTCATCTGGAACGTGCCGATCGCCGCGCCGAACGCCTTGCGGTCCTTCACGTATTCGATCGTCGCCTCGTAGGCCGCGCGCGCGATGCCGATGGCCTGCGACGCGATGCCGATGCGGCCCGCGTCCAGCACGCCCATGGCGATCTTGAAGCCCTCGCCTTCCTTGCCCACCACGTCTTCAGCCGCCGCCACGTAATCCTGGAACTCGATCTCGCAGGTCGCCGAGGCACGGATGCCCAGCTTCGGCTCGGTCTTGCCGCGGTGGAAGCCGGCCTTGTCCGTGTCGATCATGAACGCGGTGATGCCACGCGCGCCCTGGTCCGGGTCGGTCATCGCGAACAGCACGATGTACTTGGCCACCGGGCCGGAGGTGATCCAGCTCTTCTTGCCGTTGATCACATAGGTGCCGTCGGCCTGCTTGACCGCGCGGCAACGCATCGCCGTGGCGTCCGAACCGGACTGCGGCTCGGTCAGCGCGAACGCGCCGATGGCCTCGCCCTCGGCGATGGCGCGCACGTACTTCTGCTTCTGCGCCTCGCTGCCATGGGTCAGGATGCCGTTGCAGAACAGCGAATTGTTGACCGACATGATGGTCGAATGCGCGGCGTCGCCGGCGGCAACCTCCACCATCGCCAGCACGTAGGCAATCGGGTCCATGCCCGCGCCGCCGTACTCGGCCGGCACTTCGATGCCCATCAGGCCGTTTTCGCCCAGCAGGCGGATGTTGTCCAGCGGGAACTCGCCGGTACGGTCATGGTGCTCGGCGCTCGGCGCGATCTTTTCCTGCGCGATGCGGCGCGCAACGTCCTGCAGCATCAGCTGCTCTTCGGTGAAACTGAAATCCACGAAACCCTCCCAGGAACATGTCGATATGGCCGCGCTGGGCGCGTCCAGGTGCGGCGATTGTACCGGGGGTCGCCCAATCCGGGCTGACTTGACCGCGAAGGGGCCGAAGGACGAAAATATCTCTATATCGCGATAGGTAGATATTTATGGATCTCGAGGACTGGTCGGTCCGGCTGAAAGTGTTCGCCGACGCCACCCGCGTGCGCCTGCTGGCGCTGCTGGAACAGGAAGAACTCACCGTGGCCGAGCTGTCGGCCATCACCACCCTGGCCCAGCCACGGGTGTCGACCCACCTGGCCCGGCTCAAGGAAGCCGGCTTGGTGCGCGACCGGCGCGCGGGCGTGTCGGCGTACTACCGCTTCGACGATGCCGCGCTGGACCCGGCCCAGCGCGCATTGTGGCATGCCCTGAGCACCGGCAGCGACGACCCGCTGCTGCGCCAGGATGCTGAACGCGTGGCCAGCGTGCTGGCCAGCCGCGCCGCCGACCAGAACTGGGCCGACAGCGTGGCCGGCGACATGGAACGCCATTACTCGCCCGGCCGCACCTGGGAAGCGCTGGCGCGCACCGCGCTGCCGCTGCTGGAAACCGGCGACGTGCTGGACATCGCCTCCGGCGATGGCGTGCTGGCTGAACTGGTGGCCCCGCATGCCAAGCGCTACATCTGCATCGACACCAGCGCCCGCGTGGTGGCCGCCGCCAGCGAACGCCTGCGCCGCCTGGCCAACGTGGAAGTGCGCGAGGGCGACATGCACGCCCTGCCCTTCAAGGACCGCAGCTTCGACCTGGTGGTGCTGATGCATGCGCTGACCTACGCCGCCAAGCCCGCCCAGGCCGTGGCCGAGGGCGCGCGCGTGCTGCGCTCCGGTGGCCGCCTGCTGCTGTGCAGCCTGGCCCGCCACGAGCACAAGGCCGCCGTCGAGGCCTATGGCCACGTCAACCTGGGCTTCTCGGACAAGGAACTGCGCAAGTTCGCCGAGAAGGCCGGGCTGGTGGTCTCCAGCCTGGAAACGGTGACCCGCGAAAAGCGGCCCCCGCATTTTGAAGTCATCTCGCTGATTGCCAGCAAGCCCTGAGGTTTCGTTCCGATGTCCCTGCCCTGGCTGCACCCCGATCGTGTCCGCGCCCTCGAAGACGCGCTGGCGCAGCGCATCCTGATCATCGACGGTGCGATGGGCACCATGATCCAGCGGCACGGGCTGGAGGAAGGCGATTACCGCGGTGAACGCTTCGCCGGTGGCTTCGACAGCAGCCACCGGCCCGGCTGCGGGCACGAGGCGGACGGCGCCGCGCCCGAAGGCCACGACCTGAAAGGCAACAACGACCTGCTGCTGCTGACCCGCCCGGAGGTGATCGCGGAGATCCATACCGCCTACCTGCTGGCCGGGGCCGACCTGATCGAAACCAACACCTTCAACGCCACCTCGGTAAGCCAGGCCGATTACCACCTGGAACATCTGGTGTACGAGCTGAACAAGGCCGGCGCTGCCGTGGCCCGCGCCTGCTGTGATGCGGTCGAAGCCACGACCCCGGACAAGCCGCGCTTCGTGATCGGGGTGCTGGGGCCGACCAGCCGCACCGCCTCGATCAGCCCCGACGTCAACGATCCCGGTTTCCGCAACACCAGTTTCGACGCGCTGCGCGAGACCTACCGCGAGGCCATCGACGGCCTGATCGACGGCGGCGCCGACACCCTGATGGTGGAAACCATCTTCGACACACTCAACGCCAAGGCCGCGCTGTTCGCCATCGAAGAAGCCTTCGACGCGCGCGGCGCGCGCCTGCCGATCATGATCTCCGGCACCATCACCGACGCCTCCGGGCGCACCCTGTCGGGCCAGACCGCCGAGGCCTTCTACGCGTCGGTGGCGCACAGCCGGCCGCTGTCGGTGGGGCTGAACTGCGCCCTCGGCGCCAGCGACATGCGCCCGCACGTGGAAACGCTGTCGATCGTGGCCGACTGCCGGGTCAGCGCGCACCCCAACGCCGGCCTGCCCAACGCGTTCGGCGAGTACGACGAGACCCCCGAGGAGATGGCCACCACGCTGCGCGAGTTCGCCAGCGCCGGCCTGCTCAACCTGGTCGGCGGCTGCTGCGGCACCTCGCCGGCACACATCCAGGCCATCGCCGAAGCCGTGGCCGACCTGCCGCCGAGGGCCCCGCGATGAGCGCGGACGTGCACACCCGGCTGTCCGGGCTGGAACCGCTGGTCATCACGCCGGACCTGCTGTTCGTCAATATCGGCGAGCGCACCAACGTCACCGGCAGCGCGCAGTTCCGCAAGCTGGTCAAGGAAGAGCGTTACGAAGAGGCGGTGGAAGTGGCCCGCCAGCAGGTCGCCAGCGGCGCGCAGATCCTCGATGTGAACATGGACGAGGGCCTGATCGATTCCGAGAAGGCGATGACGCGCTACCTCAACCTGATCATGTCCGAGCCGGATATCGCGCGCATCCCGGTGATGGTCGATTCGTCCAAGTGGAGCGTGATCGAGGCCGGGCTGAAATGCCTGCAGGGCAAGAGCGTCGTCAACTCGATCTCGCTCAAGGAAGGCGAAGCGCTGTTCATCGAACACGCACGCAAGGTGCTGCGCTACGGTGCGGCTGCCGTGGTGATGGCGTTCGATGAGCAGGGCCAGGCCGATACCTGCGCGCGCAAGGTGGAAATCTGCACCCGCGCCTACCGGATACTGGTGGACCAGGTCGGCTTCCCGCCGCAGGACATCATCTTCGACCCGAACATCTTCGCCGTCGCCACCGGCATCGAAGAGCACGACAACTACGCGGTGGACTTCATCGAAGCCACCCGCATCATCAAGCGCACACTGCCGCATTGCCATGTGTCCGGTGGCGTGTCCAACGTGTCGTTCTCGTTCCGTGGCAACGAAACGGTGCGCCAGGCCATCCATGCGGTGTTCCTCTACCACGCCATCGCCGCAGGCATGGACATGGGCATCGTCAACGCCGGCGCGATGCCGATCTACGACGACCTGGATGCCGAACTGCGCGAGCGCGTGGAGGATGTGATCCTCAACCGCCGCTCCGATGGCACCGAGCGCCTGCTGGAGATCGCCGAGCGCTATAAAGGCAAGAAGGGCGAGATCAAGGGCGAAGACCTGGCCTGGCGCGAAAAGCCGATCGACGCGCGCCTGGCGCATGCCCTGGTGCACGGCCTGGATGCCTGGGTCGAAGCCGATACCGAGGAAGCGCGGGTCCGTTCCAGCCGACCGCTGGACGTGATCGAAGGGCCGCTGATGGACGGCATGAACGTGGTCGGCGACCTGTTCGGCGCCGGCAAGATGTTCCTGCCGCAGGTGGTGAAATCCGCGCGCGTGATGAAGAAGGCGGTGGCCTACCTGCTGCCCTTCATCGAAGCCGAGAAGGCGCGCAGCGGCGATACCGCCAAGAGCAATGGCAAGATCATCATGGCCACGGTGAAGGGCGATGTGCACGACATCGGCAAGAACATCGTCGGCGTGGTCCTGGCCTGCAACAACTTCGAGGTGATCGACCTCGGCGTGATGGTGCCGGCGCAGAAGATCCTCGATGCGGCCCGCGCGGAGAACGCGGACATCATCGGCCTGTCCGGGTTGATCACCCCGTCGCTGGAAGAAATGAGCCACGTCGCGCGCGAGATGGAACGGCAGGGCTTCACCCTGCCGCTGATGATCGGCGGCGCCACCACCTCGCGCGCGCACACCGCGTTGAAGATCGACCCGCATTACAAGGCGCCCACGGTGTGGGTGAAGGACGCCTCGCGCGCGGTGGGCGTGGCCCAGTCGCTGATCTCCAGCGAACTGCGCGCGGCCTTCGTGGCCGCCAACGAGGCCGACTACGCCGACATCCGCCAGCGCCACCGCAACCGTGGCGATGCCAAGCGCCTGGTGACCCTGGCCAAGGCCCGTGCGCAGCGTTTCGACGGCAACTGGGCGCAGTACCAGCCCCCCACCCCGCGCAAGCCGGGCCTGCACGTGCTGGAGGATTACCCGCTGGCCGACCTGGTCGAGGTGATCGACTGGACCCCGTTCTTCCAGGCGTGGGAGCTGGCCGGCAAGTACCCGGCCATCCTCACCGACGAGATCGTGGGCACCCAGGCCAGCGAGCTGTACCGCGACGCCCGCGCGATGCTCAAGCGCATCGTCGACGAGCGCTGGTTGACCGCCAAGGCGGTGTTCGGGCTGTGGCCGGCCAACAGCGTGGGCGACGATGTGCACCTGACCACCGAGGATGGCCCGGCCGTGCTGCATTTCCTTCGCCAGCAGGTGGACAAGCCGGTGGAGCGCCCGGACTTCTGCCTGGCCGATTTCATCGCGCCGGCCGACAGCGGAAAGCAGGACTGGATCGGTGGCTTCGCGGTGACGGCCGGGATCGGCATCGACCCGCACGTGGCCCGCTTCGAGGCCGACCATGACGACTACAACGCGATCCTGCTCAAGGCCTTGGCCGATCGCCTGGCCGAAGCCCTGGCCGAGCGCCTGCACCAGCACGTGCGCACCGATTACTGGGGCTACCAGCCGGATGAAACGCTGGACAACGAAGCGCTCATCGCCGAGCAGTACAGCGGCATCCGCCCGGCGCCAGGCTACCCTGCCTGCCCCGAGCACAGCGAAAAGGCCACGCTGTTCCGCCTGCTCGATGCGGAGAACAACGCGGACATGCAGCTGACCGAGAGCTTTGCGATGCTGCCGACGGCGGCGGTGTCCGGCTATTACTTCAGCCACCCGCAGAGCCAGTATTTCGTGGTGGGCCGGGTCACCCGCGAGCAGGTCAGCGATTACGCCAAGCGCAAGGGCGTAGAGCGCGCTCAGGTCGAACGCTGGCTGGCCTCCAATCTCGACTACGATCCCGAATGAACCGCACCACCCGACCAACGGTCGGGTGCTACCGTGTCCATCCTGCTAACCCTGCGGTAGGTACCGACCGTTGGTCGGTACGCCCTTCGAGACCTGGCATGACCCCGCTTCTCCGCGACCCTGTCCCGGTCGCCCGCCTCTCCAGCTTCTACCTGTTCTATTACGCGGCGCTCGGCGCATTCACCCCGTACTGGTCGCTGTTCCTGACCGCGCGCGGGATGAGCGTGACCGCCATCAGCGTGATGATGGGTATCTGGTACGCCACCCGCATCGTGGCGCCCACGACGTGGACGTCGATTGCCGCCGCTTCGACTCGCCCGATCCGCTGGCTGCGGGTGGGCAGCGTGCTGACCCTGCTCACCTTCTGCGCGTTCCTGCTGCCGCTGCCGCTGCCTTGGATGTACCCGGCGATGGTGGTGTTCTGCTTCTTCTACAACGCAGTGATGCCGCAATTCGAATCAATCACCCTCACCCACCTGGGCAACGACAGCCACCGCTACGGGCTGATCCGGGTCTGGGGCTCGCTGGGCTTCATCGCGGTGGTGATGGGCTTTGGCTGGCTGATCGAGGGCAGTGGCGGCGCCGGCAACGCGCGCCTGCTGCCGTGGCTGATGCTGCCGCTGTTCGCGTTGCTGGTGGGCTCGGCGTTTGCCAACTACTACGCGCGCGATTTCCATCGCGCCGACGGCGATGCGAGCGGCTTCTGGCAGATCGTGCGCAAACCGCAGGTGCTGGCGTTCTTCCTGGCCGCCTTCATGGAGCAGTTGTCGTTCGGGCCGTACTACACGTTCTTTTCGGTCTACATGGACCACCACGGCTATGCGACCTCCACGCTGGGGCTGCTGTGGACGATCGGCGTGGTCTTCGAGGTCGGCGTGTTCTTCACCATCGGCCGTTTTTTCCGCCGCTATGACGCCAGCTGGATGCTGCTGATCGCCCTGGTCAGCTCGACCCTGCGCTGGACGGCCACCGCGCTGTTTCCGGACCACCTGGGCGTGATGCTGGTGGCACAGACTGCGCATGCGCTGGGGTTTGCCGCGTTCTTCGCGGCGGCCATGCAGATGCTGGCGACCTACTTCCCGGGCCGGCTCAACGGACACGGCCAGGGGCTGCTGTATGGATTCTCGTCAGGCGTCGGCGGCGTGCTCGGCGCGTTGATCGCCGGCCAGCTGTGGAACATCGACCAGGGCCGCACCGCGTTCCTGGCCGGCGCGGGGTTCGCGTTCGCCGGCGCACTGCTGTGCTTCTTCGCGATCAGCCTGCCGCTGTTGCGGAAACCGGGTACGACCAACCGCCGGTAGGGTTGCATCCCGATCAACCGCCGATGGCGGTGATCCCCTCATTGGGGCATGACCTCCAACGAAGGCGCGTTTCCGTTACAGGTCCATGCGTCAATGCATCGATCACCGTCAATGGCAGTCGTTTGGGAACCGACCCTATGTATGGACTCGCCCCCACCCGTCAAGCTGCTTTTTCGAAACCGGGAACCGGCTGCATCTATGTATCAGGCCTTTGATGGCGGGCGCGTACGCCTGCCGGCCAAAATTGGTTGAGCTCGCGATCTGCCGATTACCAGGAGGCCTCGAGGGCCGGTAGGGTCGTAGGCATCATGTCGCGACGGTCTGACCTGTCTCCCATGTTTTCAAAGCAGCGGGGTGGGTGCTGGGCACCCGGTGGCGGAAACGGTTTTTGGTCTGTTCTGCTCGTCCTTTTTATTGGCGGCGATACTCGCTCTGGGTGGTCATCACTACCCATGCGATGCGCAGATTTCGGTTGGCCAGGCGGATGGCCGCGCCCTTTTTGCCGTGCTGACGGCACCAGCGTTGCAATCGTTTGTCATCGGTCTCGGTCGCATCGGCCTTGACGTGGTGTAGGACCGACTGGGCCCCGGTTACTGCCAAACTTCGGATGTAGGCGTCACCCCGCCGGGTCATTCGACCCAGACGCACCCTGCTGCCGCTGCTGTGCTGGTCCGGCACCAGCCCAAAGTAGGCCGCAAACTGACGGGCATTGGGAAATCGCTCCGGCTGGCTCTGCTTGGCGATCAGGGCCGTGACCATGATCGGACCAAACCCGCGGATGGTCATCAACCGGCGCGCCAGTTCATCGCTTTTGGCAGTCTGTTCCAGCTGCTTGTCGATCCGCTCGCGGCGCTGCGCCAGATGCCCCCACTCAGCCCACAGATCTGCAATCAGTTCGCGCAGCATCGGCGGGATCGGATAGCTGGTGTCGGTCTGGATGCGGCCCACCCAAAGCGACAGCGCTGCGTTGGACTTGGACACAGCAATGCCATGTTCCATCAGCAGGCCACGCAGCTGATTGCTGATGAACGTCTGCCGCCGTATGTAACCGGTGCGGATCCGGTGCTGGGCCTGCATTCCGAGCGCCTCGATCGATTTGACAGGAACGTCATGGAGCATCTCGTCACGACCGGCACGCAGAATGGCCAGGCAATCATTGCGATCATTCTTGGCGCCGCTGCGGTGCTCGGCCACCCGCTGCGCCGGCAGAATCCGCACCTTGGCCCCGACACCCTGAATCAGCCGGGCCCATGCCTGGGCGCCCGGACCGGTCTCCAGCAGCACCTCGACCTTTGGATCCAGGCCCTCCAGCAGTTTGGTAAACGCGGCACGGGATTTCACTCGTTCCTCGTACACAACCCGGCCGCTGGCGTCCTCACCAGCCACCTGGAAAACCTGCTTGGCAAGATCCACCGCCAAGCGCACATAAGTCGGCGTAAGCTTGTTCATGGGCTCGTCCCTCGCTGTCGTTGGCCATAGCGTGCCACCGTGGCGCCCAGACGCCTCGGCGAGGGGCGAGTCCATCCAATTACCGCGCCTGCAGATGTTGGCGGAACGCAGGCAGCAGCACCCTGTTTCCATAGCCGCTCAGGTGGTCGGCGTCGAAATACAGCGGCCTGCCGTCTGCATCGGGTTGGCATACTTCGCCCGGGCACAAGATCGGCAACGGATCCCACACGCTTGCACCCGGCAGCGCGGCGGCGACCTGGCGCAGGCTGTCCAGCACCGGCGCGCGCATCGCTTCCACCTGCGCGCGCGGAATCTGCATGCCGTTGACGCAGATCGGGTTGTGGCGGTTGAACGCGTCCGAGCAGCGGTACGGCGGTGCGGGCAGCACCGGCTTGGGCGCTTCCAGCACGATCCGCACGCCGCGTTCGGCCAACGGGCGCAGCTGTTCGATCGAGGCGATCACCTCGGCCGCCCGCCCTTCCACCGCCGCCCGGCTGGCCAGATCGGCGGTGACCTGGGCCGCATCGAACAGCTGGTACTGCTCGGCCAGGCGCGGAATGCGCAGCCCGGGCAGGAACAGCACATCACCGGCACGCGCGGTGGCCTGGATATCCTCCAGCACGTTGCGGGTGTAGACCTCGCAGCCCGGGTTCGGCCCCCGCCAGGCCTGCATGCCGACCAGCGCGCAGCCGCCGCTGCCATACAGGCGCACCTGCCCGCCGTCCTGCACCACCTTGCGGCGCAGCAGCTCGTTGTAGACCAGCGCGTGCGAATCACCGGCCACGAACAGCACGCCCGCCGCACCGCTGCCGCCCTTGCACTCGCCCCGCTGCAGCAGCCGCGCCTGTCCCCCGGCGACCGGAATGCTGGACTCGACCACGCGGCAATCGGGCACTTCCTTCTTCAGCCCCTTCGCATACGGGTACCAGTCGAGCGGATGCCGGCTGACCGTACTGAACGAAATGTGCCGTTGCTGCTTGACCAGCACCGACTGCAGGCCGGCGCCCAGCACCAGTACGGCCAACCCCAGCAGTACCCAGCGCCCGTTGGTCCGCGGGCCGCGCGCGCCATGCCGCAGCGGCTGCTCCACCCAGCGCCAGGACAGCCACGCCAGCGCGAACACCAGCGCCACCGCGCACGCCCCGGCCAGCACGGTTTCCAGCCCCACCGTCCAGCGGAACAGCACGAACACCGGCCAATGCCACAGGTACAGCGAGTAGGAGAGCTTGCCGACCCACACCATCGGCGGGCTGGCCAGCGCGCGCCCGGTCCAGCCCTGCGGATGTCGCTGCAGCAGCCCCAGCAGCGCCAGCGTGGACAGCACCGGCCACAGCCCGTCCGGCCACGGCGAGTGGCCCGGTCGCGCCGCCCACAACCCGTAGCCCAACGCCGCCACCGCCAGCAGCAGCACCGGCGAGCGCCACGACACCCCGCGCGCCAGCGGGGCCGTATCGAAGCGACCGGCCAGCGTCATCGCCTGGTACAGCAGCACGCCGGCACCGAGCTGCCAGAAGCGCGTGGTGGTGAGGTAGAACGCCTGGATCTCCTGCCCGCCCTGCCCGGCCAGCCGCAGCGCGTAGGCCAGCGAAGCGACGGTGGCTGCCGCGAACAGCCCCAGCGACAACGCGCGCCCGCGCCCGCCCCGCGACCATGCCAGGAACAGCAGCGGGAACAGCAGGTAGAACTGCTCCTCCACGCCCAGCGACCAGGTGTGGGTGTATGGATTGAATTCGGTGCGCGGCGAGAAGTAGTCGTTGCCGGTGGCGGCCAGCACCCAGTTGCTGAGCCCGAAGAACGCGCGGCGGCCGGTCTTGTCGCTGGTTTCGCTGAGCCAGGATTCGGGAATGAACAGCGCACTGAACAGCGCGGTGACCAGCAGGCACACCACCAGCGCCGGCACGATCCGGCGGATGCGGCGCGCGTAGAAACGCAGCAGGCCCTGCCAGCCGCCGAGCGCCGGCAGGCGATCGACCGAGGCGCTGACCACGAAGCCGGAGATCACGAAAAACACATCCACGCCGGTGAAGCCACCGGGCAGCCAGCTCGCCTTGAGGTGGTACAGGATGACCGACAACACGGCGACCGCACGCAGGCCGTCGATGTGCGGGACGTAGGTTTGTCGCAATTGGCCTTCCTGCATGCACGCTCCCTTGCCCGCACGACCAACGGTCGTGCGCTACCGCGTTGGTTCATTCCCCGGCACGTTGGTTCATTGCCCGGCGCGTTGGTTCATTGCCCGGCGCGTTGGTTCTTTGCCCGGTAGGTATCGACCGTTGGTCGATACCCGCTTTACCAGACCAGGTCGTCAGGCACCTGGTAGGCCGGATCGGCGTACGGGTCGTCTTCGGCCGGTGCGTTGGGGTCCACGCGCAGCGCCACGGCCGGGGCGAAGATCGCTTCAGCCTCGTCCAGCACCGCCGCCGTCACCAGCAGGTAACGGCCGGTGCTCTGCAGCACGCCCAGTTCGCCGGCGTTGAGCTGGCGCAGCTGGTCGGCGGTGACGTAGATGCGCTTGATCTTGCCGCCGTACGGGAAGTGCCGCGCGATGTCGGCCGCTTCATCGTTAAGCGCCTTGTCCTTGAGCAGCTCGTCGAGCTTGACCTTGGCCTCGCGGCGCACGCGCGCCTCTTCCTGCTTCAGGCGCTCGGCTTCGATGCGGTCGTCTTTTTCCTTCTGCGCGCGGATCGCGTAGGCCTTGGCCAGGTCGATGTCCTCGCGCGAACGCGGCTTGCCCTGGCCGGGTGTCTGGCCCTGGCCGGGGCGTGCGCTGCCGCCGGGGCGCTGACCGCCAGCGGGGCGTCCCTTGCCCTGGGGGCCACGGCGGGCATCGCCCTCGCGCGGCGGGCGCTGGCCATCGCGCGGCCCACGTGCGCCCTCGCCGGCCTTGGCCTGCGGTCGGGCACCCTGCGGCGCGTTGGAGGGCCGGCCATCGCGGCGGGCATCGGGCTTGCGTTCGGGCTTGGGCGCGGCTTTGAAGCCAAGGCCCAGCAGCTGGTCGCGGAGGGTATCGCTCATGACGTTGGGTCGATCAGTAGTGCGGGGGCGGCGGTTCTTCGCCCGAATCGGAATACAGCGCGTTGCGGACCTTGCCCAGGTCCTCCAGCAGCAGGCGGGTCAGGTCCGCGTTGCGGCTGCCCTCGATGCGGGCATCGGCCAGGGCTTCGCTCAGCTCGGCCAATGCCTGTTCCTGGAAGGACACACGCATTTCAAGTTCGACCAGGCGCGCTTCCAGCGCCTGCTCACGCGCGGTGGGGTTTGGATCATGCATGCAGCGAACGTCCCCGGCCAATGCCGTAGTAGGCCAGGCCCGCAGCTTCGATCTCCTGCGGGTCGTACAGGTTGCGGCCGTCGAACACGACGGCATCTTTCAGCGTTTCACGCAGGTGGGCGAAATCCGGGCTGCGGAACTGCTTCCATTCGGTGACCACCACCAGCGCATCGGCGCCGTCCAGCGCCGCATTGGCGCTGTCGCAGAACACCAGGTCGTCGCGCTCGCCGAAAATGCGGCGGGCCTCGTCGGTGGCTTCCGGGTCGTACGCGCGGACGGTGGCACCGCCCTCCCACAGCTGCGCCAGCAGGCGGCGGCTGGAGGCTTCGCGCATGTCATCGGTATTCGGCTTGAAGGCCAGGCCCCACACCGCGAAGGTGCGGCCGCGCACGCCCTCATCCTCGCCACGGTCGTAGTGGCGCTGGATCAGCTGGAACAGGTGCCCCTTCTGCGCATCGTTGACCGCTTCCACCGCATTGAGCAGCTTGGGCTCATGCCCGTACTGCTGCGCGGTGCGGGCCAGCGCCTGCACGTCCTTGGGGAAACACGAGCCGCCGTAACCGGCGCCCGGGTAGATGAAGTGCCAGCCGATGCGCGGGTCCGAGCCGATGCCCTGGCGGACCTGTTCGACATCGGCACCGACCTTTTCGGCGATGTTGGCGATCTCGTTCATGAACGAGATCTTGGTCGCCAGCATGGCGTTGGCGGCGTACTTGGTCAGCTCTGCCGAGCGCACGTCCATTTCCACCACGCGGTCGTGGTTGCGGTTGAACGGCGCGTACAGGCGACGCATCAGCGCCACCGACTCGGCGTTGGCCGCACCGATCACGATGCGGTCCGGCCGCATGCAGTCGGCCACCGCGTCGCCTTCCTTCAGGAATTCGGGGTTGGAGACCACGTCGAAGGCGATCTCCTCGCCGCGCTCGGCCAGCGCCTCGGCGATGGCGGCACGGACTTTGTCGGCCGTGCCTACCGGCACGGTCGACTTGTTCACCACCACGGTCGGCACACGCATGTGCCGGCCGATGGTGCGGGCCACGGCCAGCACGTACTGCAGGTCGGCACTGCCGTCCTCGTCCGGTGGGGTGCCCACGGCAATGAAGATCACCTGGCCATGCGCGATCGCAGACTCGGCGTCGGTGGTGAAGGCCAGCCGCGAGGCGGCATGGTTGGCCTTGACCATCGGCTCCAGGCCCGGCTCATAGATCGGGATGACGCCGTTATTGAGGCCATCCACCTTGGCCTGGTCGATATCGACGCAGACCACCTGGTGGCCGACATCGGCCAGGCAGGTACCCGTGACCAGACCGACGTAGCCGGTACCGAAGATTGAGACGCGCATGTCCGTGATGACTCCAGTTCCGTTTTACGGAGCAATGCCCAGCAGTTCGACGTCGAAGCTCAGCGTCGCGTTCGGACCGATCGGGCCACCTGGGGTGCCCTGCTCGCCGTAGGCCAGCTCGCCCGGGATCCAGAAGCGGTACTTGGCACCGACCGGCATCAGCTGAACGCCTTCCGACCAGCCCTTGACCACCTGGTCCAGGCCGAATTCGATCGGCTGGCCGCGCTGGTAGCTGCTGTCGAAGACGGTGCCGTCGAGCAGCTTGCCTTCGTAGTTCACCCTGACCTTGCTGTTTGCGAACGGGCGTTCGCCGGTGCCCGGGCGGATGACCTGGTACTGCAGGCCCGACGCGGTGGTGACCACGCCCGGCTGGGTCTTGTTCTTGGCCAGGAAGTCATTGCCGGCGCGGCGGTTGGTCTCACCCTGGGCAGCGGCCTTGGCCTGCATTTCAGCCTGCTGGGCGGCCATGAAGCCTTCCATCGTGGCCTGGGCCTGCTCGGCGGTCATCTTCGGGGTGCCCTTGGCGAACGCGGTCTGCACGGCGTCGAACAGCGCGTCCAGGTCCACCGCGTCCTTCAGCGGTGCCAGCGACGGGCCCACGGCGTAGCTGCCCAGCATCAGGCCGACCTGTTCACGGTCCACCTTCGGCGGCGCGGTGCCCGGAGCCATGCCCGGAATCGGCTGGCCGGCCTTGACGGCCATCGCCATGCGCAGCGCCTGGTCGGTCTTCTGCGCCTGTTCCTGGGTGATCAGCGGCTGCTTGCCTTCGAAGGCATTGGTCACTGCGCGACGCAGGGCGACGATGTCGATCTGGTCGGCGATGGGCTCGAAGGACTTGGCCACGTCCATACCAATGGCGTAGCCGACTTTTTCACGCTGGGAGGTCAAAGCAGAAGTCTCCTTGGCGGCCGCGCCTGCGGCCGGTTGTTGCGACATCACGGTACCGGTGGCACCCATCGCCAGAATCAGAACCGACGCCGCGGCGCCGCGCATTCCCATCTTCATTTGCTGCTTTCCTGGAAGTGACTGGACGCCGACGTCGGCGCGAAAGCGATCATTGTCGCACGCACGTGCGAGATGTCGAGGACGTCAGCGCTTGGCGGGCGCGACGGACAGCTCACGTTCGATTGCCGCCACCAGCGCCGGATCATCGGGCTTGATCTTGCTGGGAAACTGCGCGACCACCCGGCCATCGCGCGACAGCAGGTATTTATGGAAATTCCAGCCCGGTGCCACACCGGTGGCGGCGGCCAGGCGCTGGTACAGCGGCGTGGCTTCCGCGCCGGTGACCTGCACCTTCTGGAACATCGGGAACTTCACGCCATAAGTAAGCGTGCAGAATTCCTGGATCTGGGCCTCGCTGCCCGGCTCCTGGCCCTTGAAGTCATTGGACGGGAAGCCCAGCACCGAGAAGCCGCGCGCGGCGTACTTCGTCTGCAGCCCTTCCAGCGCCTCGTACTGCGGGGTGAAACCACACTTGCTGGCGGTATTGACCACCAGCAGCACCTTGCCGCCGTACTGCTTTTCCAGGTTGACCTCGGTCTTGCCGGCCAGCGGGCGGTAGTTGAGGTCGAGCAGATCTGCGGCGTGGGCGGTACCGACGCCCAGCAACCCGACCAGCAGCAGCCCACTGCCCCAGCGGCGGGCGCGTGCCCGGGTAGCGTTGAACGGGGACGGGACAAGCTGGGACTGGGGCATCGGAAACTCCGGGGAAGGTGCTGGAATCCCTGTTCAACAGGGGCAGGCGGACTATATCACCGGGGGTTTTTGGCAGGCGTCGAACGCGTACCGACCAACGGTCGGTACCTACCGTAAGGTGATTTTATGGCGCATGACGCACGCGGCCGTCACGGCGCTGAATACTTACGGACCGGATACGCCGCACTGCAATACTATTAATCCCTTTAATATCAACGCGTTGACTCGCGCATTCAGTTCCTGTCATGCCCCTGCCATCAGTTGGGTCATGTCGGGTATTGCACTTGGCTGTGCCGGTGTTATAGTTGCATACAACACCAGTCACCTGATGCAGGGGAAGCCCATGAACCGCATGCGCCACCACTCCGCCAAAGCCCTTACAGCCGCGTCCGCGCTGCTGTTGCTGGGCTGGTTCAGCATCCCCGCCGGTGACCGTGGCGGCGAGACCGCCACCGGTGCGTTTGAAAGCCCGCAGGACGCAGGCGTCATCCAGGCAGGGAACGCCGACGGCGCCCCCACGCCTCCCCGCCGGCTGCACAGCTCCCTGTCCATGCCTTACTTCTCATTCGCACAGTCGCTGAACCCACGGAGCTGACCATGAGCGATATCCAATGGAGCGATGGTGCTCCGATCTACCGTCAGCTGAAAGAACGCGTGATTGCCATGATGCTGGACAGCATCATCAAGCCCGGCGACGCGCTGCCTTCGGTTCGACAGGTGGCCGCCGAGTACCAGCTCAATCCCATCACCGTTTCGCGCGCCTACCAGGAACTGGCCGATGAAGGCCTGGTCGAAAAGCGCCGCGGCCTGGGCATGTTCATGACCGAAGAAGCGGCCACGCAGCTGCGCAGCAGCGAGCGCGACCGGTTCCTCAATGAAGAATGGCCGCTGGTCCTGGAGCGCATCCAGCGCCTGGGCCTGCACCTCGACGAATTGCTGCCCCAGGGGAAATCCTCATGAATGCCGTTGCTAGTGATGTCGTCATTTCCGCTCGTGGCCTGCGCAAGGCCTACAAGTCCACGCTCGCGCTGGACAACACCAGCTTCACCATCGCCCCGGGCCGTATCACCGGCCTGATCGGCCCCAACGGCGCGGGCAAGACCACCCTGCTCAAAGCGCTGCTGGGCCTTACCCAGGTCGAGGGCGAGCTGAGCGTGCTGGGCCTGGACCCGACCGTGCAGCGCAACGCGCTGATGAATGATGTGTGCTTCATCGCCGACGTGGCGGTGCTGCCGCGCTGGATGAAGGTGCGCGAGGCGATCGATTTCGTGGCCGGGGTCCACCCGCGCTTCGACCGTGCCCGCTGCGAACGCTTCCTGGCCTCCACCAAGCTGCAGCCGCGCCAGCGCGTGCGTGAACTGTCCAAGGGCATGATCGTGCAGCTGCACCTGGCCCTGGTGATGGCCATCGACGCCAAGGTGCTGGTGCTGGACGAGCCCACCCTGGGCCTGGACATCCTGTACCGCAAGGAGTTCTACCAGCGTCTGCTGGAAGACTATTTCGACGAGCAGAAGACGATCATCGTGACCACCCACCAGGTGGAAGAGATCGAACACATCCTCACCGACGTGATGTTCATCCGCGACGGCCGCATCGTGCTCACCACCGACATGGAAGACGTCGGCGAGCGCTACACCGAAGTGCTGGTGTCGGCCGAAACGCTGGAAGCGGCGCGTGCGCTGAGGCCGATCGACGAGCGCAGCCTGCCGTTCGGCAAGACCGTGCTGCTGTTCGACGGGGTGCCGCGCGCCCAGCTCACGCCGCTTGGCGAAATCCGCAGCCCGGGGCTGGCGGATCTGTTCGTGGCCATCATGAAGGGAACCTACGCATGAACACCGTCCACTTCCACCCCATCAGCAAGGCCAGCACCTTCAAGTGGCTGCTCAAGCGCGAGTACTGGGAAAACCGCGGCGGTTTCCTGTGGGCGCCGCTTATCGCCGGCGGCATTTCGCTGGTGATGAGCCTGATCGGCATCCTGCTCGGCCTGTGGGGCCTGCGCCGGGCCGCACAGGGCGGCGACCTGCACATCGACAACACCAACATCAGCATCAACGGGCTGGACCTGAAGCTGCTCACCGCCAACATGGATGCCAAGGGCATGGCCGACCTGGGCAATGCGCTGGATGCGACCCTGGTGCTGAGCTCGCTGTGGCCGTTCGTGGTACTGGCCTTCGTGGTGTTCTTCTACTGCCTGGGCGCGCTGTACGACGACCGCCGCGACCGCAGCATCCTGTTCTGGAAGTCGCTGCCGCTGTCGGACACCCAGACCGTGCTGTCCAAGGCGCTGAGCGCGCTGCTGGTGGCCCCGGTCATCGCGGTGATCGCCTCGGTGCTGACCATGTTCGGCTTCATGGCGATCCTGTCGGTCATCGTGATGACCCATGGCGGCAACCCGCTGACCCTGATCTGGGGCCCGGCCAGCCCGCTGGCCTTCGTCGCCAGCCACCTGTCCTGGCTGCCGGTGTACCTGCTGTGGGCACTGCCGACCGTGGGCTGGCTGCTGATGTGGTCGGCCTGGGCCAAGTCCAAGCCGTTCCTGTGGGCGGTGATGCTGCCGCTGTTTGCCGGGATCATCGTCAGCACCACGCGGGTGATGGAGCTGTTCAACATGACCAGCGGCTGGTTCTGGCAGCACATCGTCGGCCGCCTGCTGCTGGGCACGCTGCCGGGCAGCGACCTGTTCTACCGTACCGACCAGCTGCAATCGGTGATGCGCGACAGCGACAACGTCGCCACGGCGTTGTCGCCCGCCAGCCAGCTGGCCGCGCTGGCCCTGCCCGAACTGTGGATCGGCGCGGCTGCCGGTGCCGTGTTCATCTTCATCGCCATCCGCCTGCGCCGCCGCGCCGGCGAAATCTGACCCTGCTGCCGTCGAGGAATCCACCCATGATCCGCAAGCTAGCCGTTGCTTCCCTGCTGTTGCTGCCGCTGACCGCACTGGCCGATGAGCCGCAGTGCAAGTTCAACGCCCCGCGTGATCTGAAGCTCGACGTGGCCGGGGCCAAGGCGATCGTGTTCGAGGTCAACCAGCATGACCTGGTGCTGCAGGGCGGCCCGGGTGCTGCCCAGCTGGGTGGCCGCGCCTGCGCCTCCAATGCGGACTGGCTGCCGCAGCTGACCGTCACCCAGCAGAAGGTCGGCGACAAACTGGTGGTGAAGCTGCAGCGCGAGAACCAGGGCCTGAGCTGGAACATGAGCGGCAACAGCTACGCCTACCTGGACCTGCGCGGCACCCTCCCGGACAACGTGCTGGTGCAGATGAAGGTCGGTTCGGGCGATGCCAGCGTGACCGGCGCGCATTCGCTCAGTGCCGACGTCGGCTCGGGCGACATCAAGCTGCGCGACATCAAGGGCCTGGTGACGGCGGCGATCGGTTCGGGCGATGTCGAGCTCGACGGCGCCGGTGCGCTCAACCTGCTGTCGGTGGGTTCGGGCGATTTCAACGCCCGCAACCTGCGCGGCAATGTCACGGTGGGCACGATCGGCTCGGGCGACCTGACCCTGGATGGCGTCGGCGGCAACGTCGACATCAAGACGGTCGGTTCGGGTGACGTGGACCTGCGCGGGGTCAAGGGCAACGCCACCCTGGGCAACATCGGCTCGGGCGATTTCGAAGCCCGCGGCGTTGGCGGCAGCGTCAAGGTCGAGCGCCATGGCTCGGGCGATGTGACGGTCCGCGATGTCGGCGGCGACCTGACGGTGGCCAACAGCGGCAGCGGCGACATCACGCACAACAGCGTTCGCGGCAAGGTGCAGCTGCCGCGCGGCAAGTAACCGGAGACTCCCATGAACCTGCGACTGCTGCTGCCCACCCTGCTGCTGTGCCTGCCGTTGGCGGCCTGCAACAACACCGATTCGAACAAGACCGACCCGGCCACCGGCAAGCCGGTGGTGGATGCCGATTCGATCGGCAGGAAGGTCAAGGACGCCACGGACAAGGCGCGGGTGGAAATCGCCCAGGGCAACATCAAGATTTCCAACGACCAGAACGACAAGGCCGAGATCACCCCGCAGGGCGACCTGCTGATCAACGGCAAGGCGGTCACCATCGATGCCCAGCAGCGGGCGCTGCTGCTGGACTACCGCAAGCAGGTGGAAAAGCTGGCCGGCGCAGGCATGGACATCGGCGTGGCCGGTGCCAGCCTGGGCGTGAAGGCGGCCGGCGAAGCCCTGCGCGGGGTGTTCTCCGGCGACACGCAGGGCATCGAGGAGCGTGTGAATGCGGAAGCGGCCAAGATCGAAGCCAGCGCCAAGCAGCTGTGCGAGCTGCTGCCGACGATGATGGCCAAGCAGCAGGCCCTGGCAGCGGCGCTGCCCGAATTCAAACCGTACGCCAGCATGGACCAGAGCGACATCGACGACTGCCACAGCTGAGCCATCGCCACCTGCGACATCCGGTCGCAGGCAGGCCCGCTGCACGGGGGGAGGGCTACACTAGCCCTCCCCTTTTTTGTGCACTGCCGGCCATGAAGAAGCTGTACCTCCTGCTGTTGGCCCTGTTCTGCCTTGCCGCCACCGGCTGCGACCAGGAATACCGCAACCACCGCGCCGAGCGCAGCAAGCCGAAGATCACCGTCAGCGACGGCATGGTCACCGTGCGCCGCGCGCCGGCGCCGAACATCATCGTGCTGCCCAACGGCCACATGAAGATCGACGAGATCGAAATTCCGCTGGACGACAGCCAGCACGCGCTGCTGCAGCAGATGTTCGGCCAGCTCCAGGTGCTGCGCCAGAACACGCTCACCGATGCCCCGTACGACCCGGACAAGCGCGCTGTGAAGATCCAGGTGCCGCCGGGCATGCAGCCGATCCCGCCGGACCTGGTCACGCGTGTTCCGCAGTTCAAGGATTACACCGAGACGTTCGATAATTTGATGGCGGATCGGCGGTAACTGCTTAAGTCAAACGCCAGAGCCCTGGTCTGCTTACATTCGCGAGCAGGGCCGGCGGGTGCGGGGGTACGGGGGCGCCGTGAACCCTTCCATGGGGGCTCTTGCGAAACATCCATGTTTCGCAAAGCCCCCGTACCCCCGCACCCGCCGACCCTCAGACAGTTGGCTGGTGGGCAACGGAAATCGAGATCAACGGCAACGGCAACGCCGATTGTTTTCATGCGTCATCGAACGTGGTGACATTCCGTGCGGTCGTTTGGGAACCGACCCTACGCGACATCGTTGAATCCATCGCAAAAACCGGTCATCGACGCCCTGCATGGCTACTTTTTGCATCCGCACACGACCATCTATCGGGGGCGGCCGGCGGGCAGCCCCCGAAGGGACTGTCAAAAACATGGATGTTTTTGCCAAGCCTACATGGATGTATTTACGGCGTGTCCCGTAGGGGGCTGCCCGACGGCCGCCCCACTCGCAGAGATGGAAACGCTGCTCTTAGCTCTTAGCTCTTGGCTTTCAGCCGCCACCACCACCACCACCGGCATGAATGCCGCCAGCAGTAAGCGCCGCAGGATCCAGCAACCGGCGCAACTCGGCTTCAGACAACCCGCTGTCTTCCTTGGCCACATCCAGCACCGGCCGCTGTTCCTTGTACGCACGCTTGGCGATCGCCGCGGCCTTTTCGTACCCGATGATCGGGTTCAGCGCCGTCACCAGGATCGGGTTGCGGGCCAGCGCCTCGCGTACGCGGTCTTCGCGCACCTTCAGCCCGGCGATGGCCGTGTCGGCCAGCAGCCGCGAGATGTTGGAGAGCAGGCCGATGCCATCCAGCAGGTTCGCCGCGATCAGCGGCAGCGTCACGTTCAACTGGAAGTTGCCCGTCTGCCCCGCCACCGTGATCGCCGTGTGGTGCCCGATCACCTGCGCGCACACCATCACCGTCGCCTCCGGAATCACCGGATTGACCTTGCCCGGCATGATCGAACTGCCCGGCTGCAGCGCCGGCAGCTCGATCTCGCCCAGGCCCGCCAGCGGACCGGCATTCATCCAGCGCAGGTCGTTGGCGATCTTGATCAGCGCCACCGCCAGCGCATTGAGCTGGCCCGACAGTTCCACCGCATCGTCCTGCGCCGCCAGCCCCTCGAATTTGTTTTCCGCGCTGTCAAAGCGCACCCCGGTCTGCTGCTTCAGGCGCTTGGCCACGCGCTCGCCGAAGCGCGGGTCCGCATTGATGCCCGTGCCGATCGCCGTGCCGCCCAGCGGCAACCGGCGCAGCCGCTTTAGGCTGTCTTCCAGGCGCTCCTGCGCCGATGACAGCTGCGCCGACCAGGCGCCGAATTCCTGCTCGAAGGTCAGCGGCATCGCATCCATCAGGTGCGTGCGGCCGGTCTTGACCACCTTGCGCAGCGCGCGGCCACGCTTGTCGATGGTCTTGCGCAGGTGCACCAGCGCCGGCAGCAGCTGCTCCTGCACGCCCAGCAGCGCCGATACCCGCAACGCCGTCGGGATCACGTCGTTCGAGCTCTGGCCCTGGTTGACGTGGTCGTTCGGGTGCACCGTGGTCTTGCCCGCCTTGCCCGCGCGGTTGGCCAGCGTGGCGATCACCTCGTTGGCATTCATGTTCGACGAGGTGCCCGAACCGGTCTGGTAGATGTCGATCGGGAAGTGCGCATCGTGGCGGCCCTCGGCCACTTCGTCGGCCGCGCTTTCAATGGCCTTGCCGATGTTCTTCGGCAGGTGGCCCAGCTCGGCGTTGACCGCCGCTGCGGCGCCCTTCACCAGGCCCAGCGCGCGGATGAAACCGCGCGGCATGCGTTGGCCCGAGACCGGGAAATTGTCTACCGCGCGCTGCGTCTGCGCGCCCCACAGCGCATCTGCAGGCACCTGCAGTTCGCCCATGCTGTCGTGCTCGGTCCTGAAACCCTTGCTCATTGCATCACTCCGCGATTCTTTCAGTTGGGAAAGGGAACGGCGGCTGGCAACGGGCCTTCATTCCCTGGCTGGCGGCTGCAATCACGATACTCCCAAGCGGGAATGAATCCCAACCGCAGCCCGCATCGGCTAGACTCGGAATTCGTGTTCATTCAGGCATCACCACTCTCCATGGGCGACGACCCCCACTGTAGTACCCCGCACGCCGCGTCCGCGGCCCGTTGTACCGCCGTCAACTGCAGCGCGTTGCGCCGGGGCCGGCGATGATCGTCGGCAACCTGCTGCTCCTGTTGCTGGCCCTGTTCCTGGTGGTGCTCAACGGCTTCTTCGTGGCCGCCGAGTTCGCCCTCGTCAAACTGCGCCACACCCAGGCCGTCGGCCTGGCCGCCCGGCACGGCTGGCGCGGTCGCCTGCTGCTCAACGTGCATTCGCACCTGGATGCGTACCTCTCGGCCTGCCAGCTGGGCATCACCCTGTCCTCGCTGGGCCTGGGCTGGGTCGGTGAGCCCGCGTTCGCGCACCTGCTGCAGCCGCTGTTCGATGCGCTCGGCATGGGCCCGGAAGGCGCACGCCTGACCGCCTTCATCATCGCCTTCAGCCTGATCTCGTTCCTGCACATCGTGCTGGGCGAACTGGCGCCGAAATCCATGGCGATCCGCCGCCCGGAGGCCATGTCGCTGTGGACCGCCGCGCCGCTGTACCTGTTCTACTGGGCCATGTTCCCGGCGATCTGGCTGCTCAACCACAGCGCCAACGCGCTGCTGCGGCTGGCCGGCTGGGGCGATGTCGAGCACACCTCGCACCGCTACTCCCGCGAAGAACTCAAGCTGATCGTCGCGCGCCAGCAGCCCGGCGCCGGCGCACCGGACCAGGACCTGACCCTGATGAGCCACGCGCTGGAGCTGCCCGAACTGGTGGCCGGCGACCTGATGCGGCCGCGCGAACACATGCGCGTGTTCCGCCAGGGCATGGGCCTGGCCGAGGTGATGGCCGAGTTCGCCGAAAGCCGCTACAGCCGCTACCCCTGGTTCGACCGCGATGGCGAGGAAGTGCTGGGCATCCTGCACATGAAGGACCTGCTGGTGGAGATCGCCCGCAGCCAGCCCACCGACGACCTGCGCGCCCTGCTGCGCCCGGCCAACCTGATCGCGCTGGAAACCCCGGTCACCGCCGTGCTTGAGCGCTTCCGCACCGGTACCACGCACATGGCCCTGTGCGTGGAGGAACACGGCCGCATCCTGGGCTACTTCACCCTGGAAGACCTGCTGGAAGTGGTGGTCGGCGATATCGAGGACGAGCACCCGCACGTGGTCAAGGACGCGCCCACCCGGGGTGCCGACGGCAGCCTGCTGGTGGCCGGCTCCACCTCCATCTTCCGGCTGGAACGCCTGCTGGGCCGCGACCTCGCCGCCCCCGAACACCTCAATTCGGTCGGCGGGCTGATCGTGCACCAGCTCCAGCGCCTGCCCGAGGAAGGCGAGGAAGTGCGCATCGACGGCCAGCTGTTCACCGTCAAGCGCATGGCCGGCCACCGGATCCAGGCCGTCACCGTACGCCTGGCCCCCGAAGAGGCCGACGAGGACCCCGGGGCAGCGTAGAATGACGGCCCCCGCCGTCATTGCCTGCGCCCGCCATGTCCGAATTCGCCCTGCTCGCCCTGTCCCCGCTTGATGGCCGCTATGCCGGCAAGGTCGACGCCCTGCGCCCGATCTTCTCCGAATACGGCCTGATCAAGGCCCGCGTGGAGGTCGAAGTGGAGTGGCTGCTGGCCCTGGCCAACGAACCGGGCATCGCCGAGCTGGCACCGTTCCCGGCCGCCGCCGCCGCGCGCCTGCGCGCCCTGGCCGACGATTTCGCCCCGGCCCACGCCGCGCGGGTGAAGGAAATCGAGCGCACCACCAACCACGACGTCAAGGCCGTGGAGTACTTCATCAAGGAACAGCTCAAGGACGACGCCGAGCTGGCCCCGGCCCTGGAATTCGTGCATTTCGCCTGCACCAGCGAAGACATCAACAACCTCAGCTACGGCCTGATGCTGGAAGAAGCCCGCCGCACCGTGCTGCTGCCGTCGCTGGACGACATCGCCGCCCGCCTGCGCGCCCTGGCCCATGCCCAGGCCGAACAGCCGATGCTGTCGCGCACCCACGGCCAGACCGCCTCGCCCACCACCTTGGGCAAGGAAGTGGCCAACGTGGTCGCCCGCCTGGAGCGCCAGCGCCGCCAGATCGCCGCGGTCGAGCTGACCGGCAAGATCAACGGCGCGGTGGGCAACTACAACGCCCACGCCATCGCCTACCCCGACGTGGACTGGCCGGCCTTCGCCAAGCGCTTCGTCGAAAGCCTGGGCCTGGTGTTCAACCCCTACACCACCCAGATCGAGCCGCACGACAACATCGCCGAGATCGGCGACGCCGCCCGCCGCGCCAACATCATCCTGATCGACCTGGCCCGCGACATCTGGGGCTACATCTCGCTGGGTTACTTCAAGCAGAAGCTCAAGGAAGGCGAAGTGGGCTCCTCGACCATGCCGCACAAGGTCAACCCGATCGACTTTGAAAACGCCGAAGGCAACTTCGGCATCGCCAACGCCCTGTTCGAGCACTTCAGCGCCAAGCTGCCGATCAGCCGCTGGCAGCGCGACCTCACCGACTCCACCGTGCTGCGCGCGGTGGGCACCGCCTTCGGCCACAGCCAGGTCGCCCTGGACTCGCTGGCCAAGGGCCTGGGCAAGCTGACCGTGAACCCGGAACGCCTCAACGCCGACCTGGATGCGGCGTGGGAAGTACTGGCCGAAGCCGTGCAGACGGTGATGCGCCGTCATGGCCTGCCCAACCCCTACGAGCAGCTCAAGGCCCTGACCCGTGGCCAGGGCATCACCGCTGAGTCGATGAAGGCATTCGTGGAATCGCTGGACCTGCCGGAAGACGCCAAGCAGAACCTGCGCGAATTGACCCCGGGTGGGTACATCGGCCTGGCGGCGGGTTTGGCCAAGGCGATTTGATTCGCCACGAAACGAATTGACCCCAAACGGGGCGTCGGCAGATCCGGCGCCCCGTTTTCGTTTGGCGCACCGCCATTTCGGTCAATTCAATGCGTCACCGGGCGTGGGCAGGACCACGGCAGTTGGTTGGGACCCAACCCTACCCCGGTCCAGCAGCAATGGTGCAAGGCCGTTGCCGCGTAGGGACACGCCATGCGTGTCTGCTCTCGTTTCCGCGTACGACCATCTGCCGGCGAAGGCCGTAACAACCAACGCGCCAGCGGCTCTACGCGACAACCCACCACAGGTGCACATCGCCCCCAACCAGCGGACAATAGGCCGGCAAGCGCGCGTACACCGCCGCGCACCCCGTACTCCGTCTTTACGCTGCAAGGATTCCCCCATGGCTGTGCGCAAGACCAAAACCCCCGTCATCGAAGTCCAGGCCCGCCCCGGGCTGCCGCTGGGCATGCCCGCCGCGACCTTCCTGCGCGACTACTGGCAGAAGCGCCCGCTGCTGATCCGCGGCGCCTTCCCCGACTTTGAAACCCCGCTCCAGCCCGAAGACCTGGCCGGCCTGGCCTGCGAGGAAACCGCCCTGGCCCGCCTGATCACCCACGACCGCGCCACCGACGGCTGGTCCGTGCGCACCGGCCCGTTCCAGGAAGAAGAATTCCCCGGCATGCCCGACCACGACTGGACCCTGCTGGTCCAGGACGTCGACAAGTGGGACCCCGACGTGCGCGCCCTGATCAGCCACTTCGACTTCCTGCCGCGCTGGCGCATGGACGATGTGATGATCAGCTTCGCCGCCACCGGCGGCTCGGTCGGCGCCCACGTCGACCAGTACGACGTGTTCCTGCTGCAGGCCCATGGCCACCGCCGCTGGCAGATCGACGCCAGCGAATCCACCAAGGGCAAGCGCCCCCCGCTGGATTTCCGCAACGACGTCGAACTCAAGCTGCTGCGCCGCTTCAAGCCCACCCACGACTGGGTGCTCGCGCCCGGCGACATGCTGTACCTGCCGCCCAATGTCCCCCACAACGGCGTGGCCGAAGACCCCTGCCTGACCTTCTCCTTCGGCATGCGCGCCCCCGCCTCCGCCGAGCTCATCAGCGACTACCTGGACACCCTGATCATGGATGCCGACGAGGCCATCCGTTACCAGGACCCGGACCTGAAGGTGCCCGAAGACCCCAACGAGATCGACGCCGTGGCCATGGGCCGCGTGGTCCAGGCCCTCAACGCCATCCGCATGAACGACCCCGACCGCCTCGGCGACTGGTTCGGCCGTTTCATCACCACCTACCGCGCCGCCGGTGACGTGGTCGCCTCCGGCGAAGCGCTCCCGCGCGAAGAAGTCGAAGCCGCCCTGGCCGAAGGCATCGAACTCGGCCGCCACCCGTGGGCCCGCCTGGCCTGGCGCCGTGCCAAGCGCGGCGCCAGCCTGTACTGCAGCGGCCTCGAATTCGCCCTGCCGGTGAAGGACGCCCAGGCCCTGGCCGCCGCCGAACAGATCGGTGGCGCCCTGTACCAGAAGCTCTCGGCCAAGGGCCGCGACGCCCTGCACGCCCTGGTGGCCGGCGGCTATTACCAGCTGCTCGACGGCGAAGCGTTCGACGACGAAGACGAATACGCCGACGACGCAGTGGCCGAATACGAAATCATCGACGCCACCGAGACGGTCGAGGTCGTCGAGGATGAAGACGTCGAAGCCAACGTGCACGAAGTGACCATCCACGACGATGGCGTCGAAGTGATCGTCGATTTCGACGACACCGACGACAGCGACGACGACCAGGCCGTCGGCACCCCCGACGGCGGCGCCGGCTCCTGACATGGACGGGCCCGGCATCGCCCACCCGCGCATGCCCCGCGTGCCGGGCGGCGCGGTCGCCATCGACAACGCCGACGAGGCGGTGGCCATCACCACCGCCCTGGTCGAGCGTGCCCGCCGCCAGCTGTGGATCCACAGCCGCGTGCTCGACCCCGGCCTGCTCGATGCCCCACCGGTGCTGGAGGCGCTGCGCCGCTTCGCCACCGCCCGCCACGACAAGCAGGTCCAGCTGATCGTCCATGACACCGCCGCCATCGCCCAGGCCGGCTCGCCCCTGCTGGGCCTGGTCCAGCGCCTGCCCACCGTGATCCGGGTGCGCCAGGTGACCGACCCGATCGACCGCGCCCTCGCCTCGGCCTGCCTGCTCAACGACGCCGGCGACTACTACTTTCGTCTGAGTGGGCTCCGCTTCGACGGTGAAGCCGGGCTCGCCATGCCGGCACGTTCGCGACCGTTGCAGGACGGTTTGCAGCGCGTATGGGAACGTTCGCGCGATTGCAGCGAACTGCGCGCGCTTGGCCTGTAGTCCCTTTCCCGGTCCTGAACCTGTCTGGGAATGACACCACGGCCCCGCCGCAGGCCGTTCCGGTGCCCCTTCCTGTCTCGATGGGGGTACAATTTGGACCGTTAGATACCGCCCGTGCAGGGCTATTCATTTTCCCTGCCGGATCATCGAAGCCTTACCCCACAAGCGAATCCGACCCTCCATCGTGGACAATCTACTGAAGCAGTTTGCGCAGTCTTCGCAGCTCGCCGGCGGCAACGCCTCCTATATCGAGGATCTGTACGAGCAGTACCTCGTTTCTCCGGACAGTGTCGATCCCAAATGGAAGACCTACTTCGACGGCTTCAAGGGCCGCGAAGCCGGTGACATTCCGCATTCGGCCGTCATCGCCCATATCGCCGACGCCGCCAAAAACGCCGTCAAGGGCGGCGGCAACTCCGGTGCCAGCGACGAACGCGAGCGCAATGTCGGTCGCCTGATCACGGCGTACCGTTCGCGCGGCCACCTGGATGCCCGCCTGGACCCGCTGGGCCTGGCCCAGGCCGTCAACTCGCCGGACCTTGGCCTGCCGTTCCACAGCCTGTCCGAGGGTGACCTCAACGCCGAGTTCAGTACCGGCGGTGTCGGTGGCCAGCCGCGCATGAAACTGCGCGACCTGCTGGAGCGCCTGAAGAAGACCTACACCGGCTCGATCGGTGCGGAATTCATGCACATCTCCGAGGTCGAGCAGCGCCAGTGGATCTACCAGCGCCTGGAACTGGCCGGTGGCAACTACAGCCTGGACGCTGCCACCCAGCGCCGCACGCTGGAGCGCCTGACCGCCGCCGAAGGCCTGGAACGCTACCTGCACACCAAGTACGTCGGCCAGAAGCGCTTCTCGCTGGAAGGCGGCGATTCGCTGATCCCGATGATGGACACCATCATCCGTGACGCCGGCAAGGATGGCGTCAAGGACGTGGTGATCGGCATGGCCCACCGCGGCCGCCTCAACGTGCTGGTCAACACCCTCGGCAAGAACCCGCGCAAGCTGTTCGACGAGTTCGAAGGCAAGTTCGAGCACGACGAGCACGCCTCGGCCGGCGACGTGAAGTACCACATGGGCTTCTCGGCCGACGTGGCCACCGAAGGTGGCCCGGTCCACCTGGCGCTGGCGTTCAACCCGTCGCACCTGGAAATCGCCGACCCGGTCGTGGCCGGTTCCGTGCGTTCGCGCCAGGAGCGCCGCAAGGACACCGCCCGCAAGCAGGTCATGCCGATCCTGATCCACGGCGACGCGGCCTTCTCCGGCCAGGGCGTGGTCATGGAGCTGTTCCAGATGTCGCAGGCCCGCGGCTTCGCCGTCGGTGGCACGGTGCACATCGTGGTGAACAACCAGGTCGGCTTCACCACCTCGAACCCGGAAGACACCCGCTCGACCCGTTACGCCACCGACGTGGCCAAGATGATCGCCGCCCCGGTGCTGCACGTGAACGGCGACGATCCGGAAGCGGTGGTGTTCGCCGCGAAGCTGGCCTTCGAGTTCCGCCAGAAGTTCGCCAAGGACGTGGTCATCGACCTGATGTGCTACCGCCGTTGGGGCCACAACGAGGCCGACGAACCGGCAATCACCCAGCCGCTGATGTACCAGGTGATCCGCAAGCACCAGACCACCCGCGAGCTGTACGCCGCGCAGCTGGAACAGGCCGGCGTGATCGCCGCCGGTGCCGGCAAGGAAATGGTCGACGCCTACCGCAACAAGCTCGATGCCGGTGAAGTCACCACCGAACTGGCCAAGGTCGAGAAGACCCCGCCGAGCAGCGCGCTGTTCGTGGACTGGCCCAAGCTGCTGGAAGGCAAGCTGTCCGACCCGGTCTCCACCAAGGTGGACCCGGCGAAGCTGAAGCAGCTGGCCGACCTGATCAACACCGTGCCGGCCGAAGTGGAACTGCACTCGCGCGTGTCCAAGGTGTACGACGACCGCCGCAAGATGGCCGCCGGCGAGATCCCGGGCGACTGGGGCTTTGCCGAGAACCTGGCCTACGCCACCCTGCTCGACGAAGGCCATGCACTGCGCCTGGTCGGCCAGGACGTGGGCCGCGGTACGTTCACCCACCGCCACGCGATCCTGCACGACCAGAAGACCGACAACTACTACCTGCCGCTGCGGCAGCTGGTGGATTCGCCGGAGAAGGCCACCATCATCGATTCGCTGCTCAGCGAAGAAGCCGTGATGGCCTACGAGTACGGGTTCTCGACCACCGATCCCAACACCCTGTGCATCTGGGAAGGCCAGTTCGGCGATTTCGCCAACGGCGCCCAGGTGGTGATCGACCAGTTCATCGCTGCCGGCGAAGCCAAGTGGGGCCGTATCACCGGCCTGACCCTGCTGCTGCCGCACGGTTATGAAGGGCAAGGCCCGGAACACAGCTCGGCGCGCCTGGAGCGCTTCCTGCAGCTGTGCGCGCTGGAAAACATGCTCGTCGTGGTGCCGTCGACCCCGGCCCAGGCGTTCCACATGCTGCGCCGCCAGCTGCACCTGACCACCCGCAAGCCGCTGGTGGTGATGTCGCCCAAGTCGCTGCTGCGCCACAAGCTGGCCGTGTCGACCCTGGACGAGCTGGCCAACGGCGAGTTCCAGCACCTGATCGGCGATGCCAAGGCAGAGGCCAAGAAGGTCAAGCGCGTGGTGCTGTGTTCGGGCAAGGTCTACTACGACCTGCTGGAAGACCAGACCAAGCGCGGCCAGGACGACGTTGCCATCATCCGCGTGGAACAGCTGTACCCGTTCCCGCGCGCGCTGCTGGCGGCCGAACTGAAGAAATACGGCAAGGCCACCGACGTGGTGTGGACGCAGGAAGAACCGCAGAACCAGGGCGCGTGGTACCAGATCCGCCACCACCTGCAGTTCTGCCTGGCCGATGGCCAGAGCCTGCACTACGCCGGTCGCGCCCGTTCGGCCTCCCCGGCTGCCGGTCACATGGCGGACCACATCATCGAACAGCAGAAGCTGGTCGCCGATGCACTGGTCAACCCGTTCAACGACGCGGTCGCTGAATAACTTTCCCCTCATTCCAGAAAAGACAAACCAGGAAGCCCCCGCATGGCCACCGAAGTCAAAGCCCCGGTACTGCCCGAATCCGTCGCCGACGGCACCATCGCCACCTGGCACAAGAAGGTCGGCGACGCCGTCAAGCGTGACGAAAACCTGCTCGACCTGGAAACCGACAAGGTCGTGCTGGAAGTGCCGTCGCCGGTTGATGGCGTGCTGAAGGAAATCAAGTTCGAGGTGGGTGCCACCGTGACCTCGAGCCAGGTCGTGGCGATCATCGAGGAAGGTGCCGTTGCTGCTGCACCGGCCCCGGCTGCTGAAGCCAAGCCGGCCGCTGCTGCTCCGGCCGCAGCCGCCGCCCCGGCCGCTGCTGCCGCGCCGGCCCCGGCCTCAAAGTCCGCTGCCGATGCCCTGCCCCCGGGCGCGCGCTTCTCCGCGATCACCGAAGGCGTGAACCCGGCTGATGTGGACGGCACCGGCCGTCGCGGCGCGGTGACCAAGGAAGACATCGTCAACTTCGCCCGCAACGGCGGCGCCGGCAAGGCCGGTGGCGCACGTCCGGAAGAACGCGTGCCGATGACCCGCATCCGCAAGCGCATCGCCGAACGCCTGATGGAGTCCAAGAACTCCACCGCCATGCTGACCACCTTCAACGAAGTCGACCTGTCCAAGGTGTCGGCTGCGCGCAAGGACCTGCAGGACGAGTTCGTCAAGGCGCACGGCATCAAGCTGGGCTTCATGAGCTTCTTCGTGAAGGCCGCCGCCAACGCGCTGCAGCGCTTCCCGCTGGTGAACGCCTCGATCGACGGCGACGACATCATCTACCACGGCTACTCGGACATCTCCATCGCGGTGTCGACCGAGAAGGGCCTGGTCACGCCGGTGCTGCGCAACGTCGAGCGCATGTCGTTCGCCGACATCGAAAAGACCATTGCCGACTACGCCAAGAAGGCCCGTGACGGCAAGCTGAGCCTGGAAGAACTGCAGGGCGGCACCTTCACCGTGACCAACGGCGGCACCTTCGGTTCGCTGCTGTCCACCCCGATCATCAACCCGCCGCAGAGCGCCATCCTGGGCATGCATGCCATCAAGGAGCGCCCGATCGCCCAGAACGGCCAGGTCGTGATCGCGCCGATGATGTACCTGGCAATGTCCTACGACCACCGCATCATCGATGGCAAGGATTCGGTGCAGTTCCTGGTGGACATCAAGAACCAGCTGGAAAACCCGGGCCGCATGCTGTTCGGCCTGTAAGACCTCCCGCCCCTTCCGCGCCTGCGCGGAGGGGGTTCTGGTAAAGCATCAAGGACTATTTCAATGGCTGAACAATTCGACGTCGTCGTCATCGGTGCCGGCCCGGCCGGTTACCACGCTGCCATCCGCGCCGCGCAGTTGGGCCTGAAGACCGCCTGCATCGACGCCGCACTGGGCAAGGATGGCAAGCCGGCGCTGGGCGGTACCTGCCTGCGCGTGGGCTGCATTCCGTCCAAGGCGCTGCTGGACTCCTCGCGCCAGTTCTGGAATATGGGCCACATCTTTGGCGACCACGGCATCAGCTTCAAGGATGCCAAGATGGACGTCGAGGCGATGGTTGGCCGCAAGGACAAGATCGTCAAGCAGTTCACTGGCGGCATCGCCATGCTGTTCAAGGCGAACAAGGTCACTGCCTACTACGGTTTCGGTGAACTGCAGCCGGGCAACGTGGTCAAGGTCACCCAGCACGACGGTTCCATCGTCGAGCTCAAGGGCACCAACGTGATCATCGCCGCCGGTTCGGATTCGATCGAACTGCCGTTCGCCAAGTTCGACGGCGACACCATCGTCGACAACGTCGGCGGCCTGGACTTCACCGAAGTGCCGGCCCGCCTGGCCGTGATCGGCGCCGGCGTGATCGGCCTGGAACTGGGCAGCGTGTGGAAGCGCCTGGGTGCGGAAGTGACCATCCTGGAAGCGCTGCCGACCTTCCTGGCCGCTGCCGATGCCGAAGTGGGCAAGGTCGCCGCCAAGGAATTCAAGAAGCAGGGCCTGGACATCCGCCTGGGTGCCAAGGTCTCCAAGGCCGAAGTGACCGGCAAGGGCAAGAAGAAGGAAGTCGCCCTGACCTACACCGACGCCGAAGGCGAGAAGAGCCTGGTGGTGGACAAGCTGCTGGTGGCCGTGGGCCGTCGCGCCGCGACCAAGGGCCTGCTGGCCGAAGGTACCGGCGTCAAGGTCAACGAACGTGGCCAGATCGAAGTGGACGACCACTGCCACACCGGCGTCAACGGCGTGTGGGCGGTCGGCGACTGCGTGCGCGGCCCGATGCTGGCGCACAAGGGCTTCGAGGAAGGCATCGCGGTGGCCGAACTGATCGCGGGCCTGCCGGGCCACGTGAACATGGACACCATTCCGTGGGTCATCTACACCGAGCCGGAGCTGGCCTGGGTCGGCAAGACCGAAGAACAGCTCAAGGCAGAAGGCATTCCGTACAAGGCCGGCAGCTTCCCGTTCGCCGCCAACGGCCGTGCCGTGGCGATGATCGAGCCGGCGGGCTTCGTGAAGGTGCTGGCCCACTCCGAGACCGACCGCATCCTGGGCATGCACCTGGTCGGCGCCAACGTGTCCGAGCTGGTCCACGAAGGCGTGCTGACCATGGAGTTCAGTGGTTCGGCCGACGACCTGGCCCGCATCTGCCACGCCCACCCGTCCCTGTCGGAAGTCGTCCACGACGCCGCCATGGCCGTGAGCAAGCGCGCGATCCACAAGGCCAACTGACCGGCCCCGTGGTGATGCAACGAAAAACCCCGCCTCGGCGGGGTTTTTTGTTTCAGGCCGTCGTGGCGCGGCCGCCGCCGAGCAGGCGGGCCGGCAGCATGAACACTGCGCCCAGGAAGGCGAACAACGCCGAGAAGGTGATGCCGACCAGGCGGAACGGCAGGCTCAGCAGCCACACCAGCGGCCAGGCCAGCAGGGCCAGGATCGCCAGCGGCCAGCACAGCACGAACAGCAGGCACCACACGCCGAGCGCGAACAGGGTCTTCATGACGGGTCTCCGGGCGGCACCTTGCCGCTGCGGGACCACGTTGCCGCCCTGCCCGGCCGTATTCAACCGGTTTGCGACGAAACCCCGGATCCGCCGACGAAACGCGTACCCACCAACGGTGGGCACCTACCGCGGTAGCGCACGACCGTTGGTCGTGCGCGCTTCCTTCATTCGAACGAACCCACCGAATCGTGCGAGAGGTTGTCGAAACGGGTGTATTCGCCGAAGAACTTGAGCTTGCACGAGCCGGTCGGGCCGCCTCGGTGCTTGCCGATGATGATCTCGGCCAGGCCCTTGTCCGGGGAATTTTCCTTGTTGTAGTAATCGTCGCGGTAGATGAACACGATCATGTCCGCGTCCTGCTCGATTGCGCCGGATTCGCGAAGGTCGGCCATCACCGGGCGCTTGTCGGTTCGGGTTTCCAGCGAGCGGTTGAGCTGCGACAGCGCGATCACCGGAACGTTCAGTTCCTTGGCCAGGCCTTTGAGCGAACGCGAGATTTCCGAGATTTCGGTCGCGCGGTTTTCGCTGTTGCCCGGCACGCTCATCAGCTGCAGGTAGTCGATCACGATCAGGCCCAGGTCGTGCTCGCGCTTGAGGCGGCGGCACTTGGAGCGCAGGATCTCCGGCGACACGCCCGGCGTGTCGTCGATGAAGATCTTGGTTTCCTTCAGCATGCGGATGGCGCCGGTGACCCGGCTCCAGTCCTCGTCTTCCAGCTGGCCGGTACGCAGGCGCTGGGCGTTGATGCGACCGTTCGACGAAATCAGGCGCATCGCCAGCTGCGAGGCCGACATTTCCATCGAGAACACCGCCACGCCCTTCTTGGACTTGATGGCGGCGTACTCGGCGATGTTCAGCGCGAAGGTGGTCTTGCCCATGGCCGGGCGCGCGGCCAGGATGATCAGGTCGGTCGGCTGCAGGCCGGCGGTCATCGCGTCGAAGTCCGCATAGCCGGTGGGCAGGCCGGTGATGTTGCCGCCGTTCTCGAAGCGGTTGCGCAGTTCTTCGAAGGCATTCTTCAGCGCGCCGGGCATCGCCACGAAATCGGTACGGCCGCGCGCGCCCTGCTCGGCGATGGCGAACACGGATTTTTCCGCCGCCGACAGCAGTTCGCTGCTCTCGCGGCCTTCGGGCTGGAAACCATCGTTGACGATGTCGGTGCCGACCTGGATCAGCTGCCGCAGCACCGCCTTGTCGCGCACGATCTCGGCATAGGCCGAGATGTTGGCCGCCGACGGCGTGGTGCTGGCCAGTTCGATCAGGTAGGCGCCATCGCCGACCAGCTCCATCTTGCCCTGCGATTCGAACCACTCGCCCAGGGTCACCGCATCGAACGGGCGGTCGCGCTCGGACAGCTCGCGGATCGCGCGGTAGATGGTCTGGTGGTCGCGCCGGTAGAAGTCGGTTTCGGTCAGCTGGTCGTTGATCCGGTCATAGCTTTCCGGGGCCAGCATCAAGCCGCCCAGCACCGCCTGTTCGGCCTCGATCGAATGCGGAGGCACGCGCAGCGCATCGATGCGCATCTCGTCGCGATCAAAGCGGTCACCGCGGTCTTTGCGGTCGGAACGGAAGCCGGAGCGGGCGGACATGACGGGGTGTTCTTCCTGCAGAGTGGAGCGTGGGACATGGTAGGCACGGAGCGGCCGCCACAGCCATGCACAACCCTGTGGATAAGCGGTGGATAGCCAGAGGCGCGACGCGAAGGCGGCACGACCAACGGTCGTGCCCTACCGGTACCAATTACCCGGGGTAGCGCACGACCGTTGGTCGTGCGCCGGTATCCCCATTATCGCAGAACCGCCCGGTTCAATGCTGACCGCCGTGGGTGGCGATCCAGGCCAGGAACTTGTCGACGAACCCCTGCAGGAAGTCTCGGGTGCCTTCATTGCTGATGGTCCCCTGCCCGTCGATCAGGCCTTCCTTGAAATGAATGAACGCCTCGGGCTGGCCCAGTACCGGCATGTCCAGGTAGGCCAGGATGTTGCGCAGGTGCTGCTGGGCCAGCGCGGTGCCGATCACGCCGATGGAGGCGCCGATCACCGCCGCAGGCTTGCCGGCGAACGCGCTGTGGCCATAGGGGCGCGAGCCCAGGTCGATGGCGTTCTTGAGCACGCCCGGCACCGAACGGTTGTATTCAGGGGTGACGAACAGCACCGCATCGGCCTTGCGGATCTGCTCCTTCAGGCGCAGGCCTTCGGCCGGGTAGGCCTTGTCGAAGTCCTGGTTGTACAGCGGCAGGTCGCCGATCTGCACGTACTCGAAGCGGGCCTTGCCGGCGGCCAGCTTCTCCAGCGCATGGGCCAGGGCCTGGTTGTGCGAGCCGGTGCGCAGGCTGCCGACCAGCACGGCGATGGTAGGTTGGGCCATGGGGGGTCTCCGTTGAGGGGAAGACCCAGCCTAGGCCGGAGCAGCGTTCGGGGCGGTGAAGGAACGACGGCGCCGGACACCCGGTGGTAGGTTCGGTTCCCAAACGAACGCACGCGATGTAGATCGGCACGCGGACGCATGACCTCTGCCGGAGAGGCGATTCCGTTCGGAGGTCATGCCCCACCGAATGCAACCACCACCCCGTGCAGTCGATCGGGATGCGACTCTACCGATGCGCGGTCAGGCGTTCACCACCGCTGCCCTCACCTCTTTCCAATGCGCCTGCCACGCCTGGAACATCAATACGTTCCACAGGTGGGTGTGCCACTTGCGTTCGCCCTGCTGGAACTGCTTCCACAGCGGAACAATGGCCTCCACATGGAATACCCCTTCGGCCTGCAATCGCGCCGGATCCAGCAGTTCATCGGCCCAACCGCGCAGGTCGCCCTTCAACCACGCGCTGACCGGCGCGCCAAAGCCGCGCTTGGGCCGGTGCACCATGTCCTGCGGCACGTAACGGCCCAGCACCCGCTTCAGCAGATACTTGCTCACCCCGTCGCGCTGCTTCATCGACAGCGGCAGCGACCAGGCGAACTCGGCCACGCGCCAGTCCAATAGCGGCGCGCGGGCCTCCAGGCTGACCGCCATGCTGGTGCGGTCCACCTTGCACAGCAGGTCATCTGGCAGGTAGGTGCTGAAATCGGCCAGCATCATCGCGTCGGCCGGCGAGCCGGCGCCATGCAGCGGATCGGCCAGATCGTAGAAGCTGCCCGCCCCACGCGCGCCAATCACCGCCGACACCGGGTCGCGCCAGCGCGAAATGCGGTTGCGGTACACATCGCCGATGCCGCGCGCGCCGGTTTCAGCCAGCAGCGCAGCCAGGCCGCCGGTGCGCGAGGCCTCGCCCTGGGTCTGCGAATGGGCGGCCATCCAGCGCCGCAGCGGCGCCGGCACCCGGCCCAGCAGCGTCCAGTTGCGCAGCGCGCGCTGGTAGCGGCTGTAGCCGAAGAACAGTTCATCGCCGCCGTCGCCGGACAGCGCCACGGTGACCGCGCTGCGCGCCAGCCGTGCCACCAGCGCGGTCGGCACCTGCGAGGCATCCGCGAACGGCTCGTCGAACATCGCCGGCAGCCCGGGCACCACCGCCAACGCATCGGTACCGCTCACGTACAACTCGGTGTGGTCGGTGCCCAGGTGGGTGGCCAGCGCCTTGGCCAGCGGCGCCTCGTCGTGGTCCGAGCCCTGGAAACCGATGCTGAAACTGTGGATCGGCGTGGACGACTGCGACTGCATGAGCGCCGCCACCACCGACGAATCGGTGCCGCCGGACAGGAACACGCCCACCGGCACGTCGGCCACCATGCGCAGCCCGACTGCATCGCGCAGCAGGGCATCGAGCCGGTTCTCCGCCTCATCGTCGGTGCCCACGAACGGCGACGCCAGCGCCTGCTGCATGCGCTCGCGCGCGTTCCAGAACGGCAGCTGCTGCTGGTCGGGGCGGTGTGCGGCCGCACCGGCGGCCACCGCGGCGGCATCCAGGCGCAGCACCCGGCCCGGCATCAGCTTGAAGCAGCGTTCGTGGATGCAGTGCGGGGCGGGAATGTAGTCCAGCCGCATCAGCAGGGTCAGCGCGTCGCGGTCGATGTCGTTGTCGAACGCGGGGTGTTGCCACAGCGCCTTCAGTTCGGAACCGAACACCAGCGTGTCGCCGGCCCAGCCGTAGTACAGCGGCTTCTTGCCGACCCGGTCGCGGGCCAGCCACAGGCATTGCTCGGCGCGGTCCCACAGGGCGATGGCGAACATGCCGTTGGCACGCTGCAGGGTTTCGTCCAGGCCCCAGGCTACGAACGCGGCCAGCAGCACTTCGGTGTCGGAATGCCCACGGAAGGCGTGGCCGCGCTCCTCCAGCTCCAGCCGTAACGCGGCGAAGTTGTAGACCTCCCCGTTGTAAGCCAGCACATAGCGGCCATCGTCGGACGCCATCGGCTGGTGGCCCAGCGGCGACAGGTCGAGGATGCTCAGCCGGCGATGCGCCAGCGCGATCCCGCTGGCCGCGTCGGCCCACACCCCGCTGTCATCCGGCCCACGGTGTACCAGCGCATCGCCCATGCGGCGCGCCTGCTGTTCCAACGCGGCCTGCTCCCGTACGGGGGCGGCCAGCAACATTCCTGCCAGTCCACACATGCGTCAATGGTCCTGCGCCAACACCCGCGCGGCGCTTGTTACCGCATTGTCGCTTGGAAGCACGCACATTGCTGCCCCCGCCAGCGGCGTATAGGTGTCGGCGCCGCAGACGCGCTGCAGCGGCAGGTGGCCCAGGCCGGCCTCGACCAGCGCGGTGATCACGCCCTCGCCCACGCCGGCGCTGTGCCGGCCCTCGTCCACCACCAGAACCCGCTGCGCATCGGCCCCCTGCCCGGCGATGAAGCCGGCGTTGAGCGGCACCAGCCAGCGCAGGTCGACCACCCGCACCTGCCAGCCCAGTTCGGCTTCGAGGGTGCGCGCCGCGCGCAGGCTCATCGGCACGCCGTTGCCGTAGGTGAAAATCACCAGGTCGTTGGCCTCCGGCGCGTATACGCGGCCTTCGCCCAGCACCAGCGCCTGGTCCGGCGCGGGGTACGGGAACAGCCACTGGCCATCGCCCGGTGCGTACAGGTCCTTGGTCATGTACAGCGCGATGGGCTCCAGGAACACCGCCACCCGCCCATCGACCTGGGCCAGCGCCGCCAGCGTGCGCAGCATCATCGCCGCATCGTCGCCGCGCGAGGCGCAACCCACCACCAGCCCGGGGATGTCGCGCAGCGCGGCGATCGAGTTGTCGTTGTGGAAGTGGCCGCCGAAGCCCTTCTGGTAGCCCAGCCCGGCAATGCGCACCAGCATCGGGTTGCGGTACTGGTCGTTGGAGAAGAACTGCAGCGAACAGGCCTCGCCGCGCAGCTGGTCGGCGGCGTTGTGCAGGTAGGCCAGGTACTGGATTTCCGGGATCGGCAGCATGCCAAGGTTGGCCAGGCCCTGGGCCATGCCCAGGATCATGGTTTCATCCAGCAGCGTGTTGAACACCCGGCGCGGGCCGAAGGCTTTCAGCAGCCCCTTGCTGACCGTGTACACCCCGCCCTTCTGCGCGACGTCCTCGCCGAACAGCAGTGACGAGGGGTACTTGCACAGCAGGTCGTGCAGGGCCTGGTTGATCTGGATGGCCAGGTGTCGCGGCGGCTGCCGTTCTGGCAACTGCGCCGCGCTGCCAAACACCGCTTCGCGCGCCTCCGCCGCCGGCACCCGGCGGGCTTCGGCATGTACGGCCGCGGGGGTGTACGGCGCCAATGGCGCCATGATCTCGGCAAGCTCGCCCAGTTTGGGCCGCTGGTCGGCCGCGTCGGCGGCAGCGAAGCAGCGCGCGCGCATCGCCTCGTAGCGTTCCAGCAGCTGGGCAGGCGTCATCCAGCCGGATTCCAGCGCGATCTGCGCCGAACGCAGCAGCGGATCGGCCGCCTCGGCCGCGCACAGCTCCGGCAGCGGTCGCCACTCGATCTCGAAGTCGGTCCCGGCGTGCCCCATCAACCGCGTGGTGCGCAGGTGCAGGAAGGTCGGGCGGCGGGTCCGGCGGCAATGGTCCAGCGCGCGTTGCACCTGCGCGTGGCCGCTGGCCAGGTCCAGGCCATCGGCGAAGAAGTAGTCCAAGCCGGGCCGGTGGCTGAAGCTGTCGGCAATCCACCCGTCCGGCGTCTTCACCGAAATGCCGATGCCATTGTCTTCGCACACGAACAGCACCGGGGCCGGCAGGCGCTGGTAGGCAGCCCAGGCGGCGGTGTTGAACGCGGTCTGCGCGGTGGCATGGTTGGCCGAGGCATCACCGAACGAGCAGATCACCACGCTGTCGTCGGGGATCGGCAGGCCATGGCCGATGCGGCGCGCGCTTTCAATGGCCAGTGCGGTGCCCAGCGCCTTGGGCAGGTGCGAGGCGATGGTGGAGGTCTGCGGCAGCACCCACAGGGGCTTGCTGCCCCAGACCTTGTGCCGGCCGCCGCTGGCCGGATCGTCGCGGCTGGCGGCGAAGGACAGCGCCGCGTCCATCACCGGGTCCATGCCCGGCAGCTGGCGGAAGCGCTCGGCCATGAACGCGCCGGAGCGGTAATGCAGGAATGCCGGATCGGTGTGCCGGGCCAGCCGCGCCACCAGCGCATTGCCTTCGTGGCCGGACGAGCCGATGGTGTAGAAGACCTTGTTCTGCACGCGCAGCACGCGCGCCATCAGGTCCAGGTGGCGGCTGACCAGCTGCGACTCGAACAGCGCATCGAAGCCCCGCGCATCCAGCGTGCTGCCCGGCAGGATCGGCGCATCGTCGGCGGGGCGTGGCGCACCGGGGCCATCCCAGCGCTGCACGAAGTCGATGAAGTTGGCGTCGCAGATCTCGGCCCGGTTCAGGCCCTTCATGCGCGCAGGAATCGGATCAGGAACCACGGCAACCATGCACACCCTCCAGCTGAGCCGAACGGACGACCGCGCCGAGCATCGCCTCAACCGCCGCCGCTTGCCAAGCGCAGGTGCACAAAAAGGGGGACGGAGGTGTTACAGATTACGTCGCCACTGGTCCCGCGACTGCCCCCATATCTCGATCGGCTTGCCATCGTGCGGCGGCGGCAGCTCGCCCATGCGCAGCAGCGTGCTGTCGAGCTTGCGCGCGACCGCCTTGGAGTTCTCATTGGCCGTGTCGATGGTGTGGATCACCTCGTCCCAGCCGAGCGTGTCAAACGCCCAGTCGATGGCAGCCACCGCTGCCTCCGGTGCGTAGCCCCTGCCCCAGCTGGCGTGGCGGATGCTCCAGCCGACTTCGGTGCCCGGCCAGTCCAGCGGTTGCCACGGCCCCATGCGCCCCACCCAGTCGCCGCTGCTCTTTTCGATCACCGAAAACATCGAGAAGCCATACAGGTGCCAACTGCCCGCCAGGCAGCTGAAACTGCGCCAGGCCTGGGAAGGCGCCTGCACGCCGCCCAGGTGCTGCATCACCTGCGGATCGGTGCAGAACTGCAGGAAGGCGTCGAAGTCCTCCGCGCGCGGCGGGCGCAGGATCAGCCGGTCGGTTTCCAGGCGCAGGTCGAAAATGCTCATGGGGTACCCCGTTGGTAAGCCGGGTGCCATCTTCGCAGAACGAAAGAGGCCGGCAACATGCCGGCCTCTTCGTACGTACTGCACAGCGCCCCGATTACTGGCGGGCGGTATCCAGCGCAGCGGTCTGGGTGACCAGCTGGCCATCCACCACCGGCAGGCGGTCGCTGCTGGGCTTGTTGGCCATCTTGACGGTCTTTTCAACGCCGTCATAGCGGTAGGTCACGTTGTAGCCGGTGACGTTGTTGGTGGTGCCCATGGCGATGCGGTTGCCCGGCTTGCTGGCCATGCGCATGGTGCCGGTGGTGCCGTCTTCATTGCGGTAGGTCACGTTGTAGCCGGTCACCTTGGTCGACTCGGAGGTCGCAGTCTCGGTGTGGCACTGGCGCTCGGTACGGTTGACCACGCGGCCACCGACGTGGCGCTTGTCCACCTGGTTGCCGATCACGCCGCCAGCGACGGCGCCGGCTGCAGTGGCGGCCTTGCGACCATTACCGCCGCCCACCTGGTTGCCCAGCAGGCCACCGATGACCGCACCGGCCACGGTGCCGCCGACGTTGCCATCGCGCTCGGGCAGGCGTTCCTGCACCACCACGTCATTGCAGACCTCGTGCGGGGTCTGGGTGGTGGAGGTCTCACGCACCGGCTCGGTGCCGATCACGGTGGCGTAGGCCTTTTCCTTCTGGGTCAGCGGATCGACCTTGACCACGTCGGCGTATTCCAGCCGGCCGGCCTTGTCCACGGCCACGTCGTCGGTGGCAGCGCCATCGTCGGCCAGCGGCGTGGTGTCCAGGCTCGGGCGGGTCTGCGCGGCGGTAATCGGGTCGGTGGAATTACCGCTTTTCATGAAGGCGGCGGTGGCGATGCCCCCGACCAGCAGGGCGCCCGCGGCGACCAGGACAGTAGTAGTTGTGCTTTTCATATCCGACTCCCTGCGGACGATCCGCAACGTTCTTGATGCGGATTCCAGCATGCGAACCCTGAACGGTATCTCCACATGACGCACACAGCCCGTTTACCCATTCAGGTTCTGTCATTGCGGGGCTCGTGATAGCGTTTACACCACTTGTCGAGGAGAGTGCGATGCCCGGTCCCCTGCTGCTGCCAGTGATGAAGTGGGCGCGCGGACTGCGTTACCCCACGCTGTTCAAGATCACCGCCGCGCTGTTCGCGGTAACGCTGTTCATTCCAGACCCGATTCCGTTCGTGGATGAAATCCTGTTCGGGCTGGGCACGCTGCTGCTGGCCAACTGGAAACGGCGCAGCGATACCCTGCCGCCGCGCCTGGACCGGCGCGACGCGTGAGCCTGGTCGACAGCCACTGCCACCTGGACGCGGACGAATTCGACCCCGACCGCGCCGAGGTGATCGCCCGTGCGCAGGCGGCGGGCGTGCGTACCCAGGTGCTGCCGGCGGTGACTGCAGCCAGCTGGCCCAAGCTGCGTGACACCTGCCAGCTGGCCGAAGGCCTCTACCCTGCGTACGGCCTGCACCCGATGTTCCTGGACCAGCACCGGCCCGAGCACCTTGAGCAGCTGCGCGAGTGGATCGACCGCGAGCGGCCGTGCGCGGTGGGCGAATGCGGGCTGGATTTCTTCGTGGACGGGCTGGACGCCGACCGGCAGCAGTTCTATTTCGACGGACAGCTGCGGATCGCGCGCGAGTTCGACCTGCCGGTGATCGTGCATGCACGACGCGCGGTGGATGCGGTGATCGCGGCGATCAAACTCGTGGGCGGATTACGCGGCGTGATCCACAGTTTCCCCGGCAGCCCGGAACAGGCCGCGCAGCTGCACAAGCTGGGTTTCCTGGTCGGCCTGGGCGGCCCGCTGACCTATGACCGCGCCCAGCGCCTGCAGCGCCTGGTGGCGCAGCTGCCGCTTGAGCAGCTGCTGCTGGAAACCGATGCGCCGGACCAGCCGGACGCCGGCATCCGTGGCGAGCGCAACGAGCCGGCACGGTTGACGGTGATTGCCGACACCGTGGCCCGGTTGCGCGGCGAGACGGTGGAGGCGATTGCCGAGCAGACCTCCGCCAACGCACGCCGGCTGTTCGGAATACCGTAGCGACACGCCAAGCGTGTCCCACGCAATGCGTCATCGTCCGGATGGACACGCGCGGCGTGTCCCTACGCGTTGCCGGGTTTCTTCTTCAGCAGCATCTCCAATGCCTTGCCCACCGCTGCGAACGCGAACGCACCGGTGATATGCGTGGCCGCGCCCAGTCCGGCGCCGCAGTCCAGCTTCAACGCCGCATCGGCGCCCAGCTGCGGGCGCACGCCGCATACGCTGCCATCGGCCTGCGGGTACTTCACGTTCTCCAGCGAATACACCGCCGGCACGCCGAAGTAGCGCGAGGCGTTCTTCGGGAAGTTGAAATCGCTGCGCAGCTTCTTGCGGATCAGGGCCAGCATCGCGTCGTGCTCGGTGCGCGAGACGTCACGGATGCGCACCAGGGTCGGGTCGGTACGGCCACCGGCCGCGCCCACGGTGAGGATCGGCAGCTTGCGGCGGCGGCACCAGGCAATGGTTTCCACCTTGACCCGGAAGCTGTCGCAGGCGTCGATGACCAGGTCGAAATCGCGATCCAGCAGCTCGACCATGTTCGACACGGTCAGGAACGAGGCAACCGCCTCAACGCTGATGTCCGGGTTGATCGCAACGCAGCGCTCGGCCATCGCCTCGGCCTTGTTGCGCCCGTACTGCCCGGCCAGCGCCGGCAGCTGGCGGTTGGTGTTGGACACGCAGATGTCGTCGGCGTCGATCAGGGTCAGGTGCCCCACCGCCGTGCGCGCCAGGGCTTCCACCACCCACGAGCCCACCCCGCCCATGCCGACCACCGCCACCCGGCGCTGCGACAGCTGGTCTACGGTGCCCACCCCATACAACCGGTCGATGCCGGCAAAGCGTTCGCGCAATACGTCGTTCATGCCGCCCATTTTAGACGGCCCGGTGCCCGCCACGTACGCCCGTGATGCGGCCAGCGGTAGGATGCAGCGAGCCACCCACAAGGAAGCCACCCGCATGAATGCTCCCGTCCCCACCCGCCGCCCGTCTGCCGCCTACCGCTATCTGTTTGTCGCAGGCCTGGGGCTGGTGATCGGCCTGGTCGCCACCGTGATGGTGTCGCGGGCGATCCAGGCCCGCCAGGACCCGTTCCCCGGCAGCCTGATGCACGTGATGGAGCGCCAGGTGGCGCTGCTGCGCGATGCGCAGGCCCAGAACCGCTGCAGCCTGGCCGACAGCGTGCCGCGGCTGCAGACGCTGCGCTCGCTGTCCAACGACCTGGACCTGGCGTTCCCGGACCTGAAGGACAGCGCG
Source organism: Stenotrophomonas sp. FBCC-B152 (assembly GCF_059134105.1). Classification (NCBI taxonomy): domain Bacteria; kingdom Pseudomonadati; phylum Pseudomonadota; class Gammaproteobacteria; order Lysobacterales; family Lysobacteraceae; genus Stenotrophomonas; species Stenotrophomonas sp. FBCC-B152. The sequence continues at coordinate 2,334,209 of NZ_CP101442.1, forward strand.
CAGTTCCAGCAGCACGCCAGCGGCCTGCGCGCCACGCTCAACACCGCGCTGGCGGCGCCGCCGACCGACTGCATGGCCATGGGCCAGCTGGTAGAGAAGATCCAGACCGACTGCAAGGCCTGCCACCAGGATTTTCGCTGATTCATCTGGCAGCCACGAAGCAGGCACCGGATTGGCACGCTGTTCACGCAGCACACGACAGGATCTCGGCCATGCGCCCCATACGGAGAACCACCATGAAGATCCAACTCATTGCCGCCGCTGCCGTTGCCACCGTCGCGCTCGCCGGCTGCGCCACCACCTCGCCTGGCTACGGCGGTGGCGGCTACAACAACAACAGCTACGGCAACAGCGGCGGTTACAACGACAACCGCTGCGCCGACTGCGGCATCGTCACCCGGATCAACCAGGTGGCCTCCGGCCGCACCGCGCCCAGCGCCACCGGCGCGATCCTTGGCGGCCTGGTCGGCGCCGTTGCCGGCCATGAAATCTCCGACCACACCGGCGGCAGCAAGGGCAACCAGAACATCGCCGCGGCCGCAGGCGCGGTGGGTGGTGCGCTGGCCGGCAACCAGATCCAGAAGAACGTGACCAGCGATACCTTCGACATCACCGTGCGCATGGATGATGGCCGCACCGTGGTGGTGAACCAGCGTGACCTCGGCGGGATCCGCGAGAACACCTACGTGCGCGTGGTCAATGGTCGCGTGGTCCTGCGCTGACCCACTGCCCCGCTGCTGCTGGAATGCAAAGGGCCCGCTTGCGCGGGCCCTTTGCATGTTCCGATCAGGCCGGAGCGGTGCGCGCTTAGAGCGGGCGAACCTTGTCGGCCTGCAGGCCCTTCTGGCCGGTCACAACTTCGAACTCAACCGCCTGGCCTTCCTTCAGGCTCTTGAAGCCCTGGGATTCGATTGCACGGAAGTGCACGAACACGTCCTCGCCGCTTTCACGGCTGATGAAACCGAAACCCTTCGCGTCATTGAACCACTTGACGGTGCCCTTCTCTGCCATCTTCCTTACTCCCTGACTGACTTGTAGTTGGTTACGCCTTGTGGGCGGCTGACAAGCAAGGGGGAAGCGAGGTGCATCGATGGAGCGGATCGGAAGATCTACCATCATCAGGCCACGATCCACGGTGACCTTGCCAAGCTCAGCGCCTGCAACTTAACCCGGGCAATTTGAAAAATCAACTGGCATATTTCACAAATGTCAACCCAAATTCGGCAAACATACGGCATAGCATGGACCCTTCATTCATCTTTTACCTGATCGCGGTGCTGCTGGTCCTGGTCGGCATCGCCGGCATTGTGCTGCCTGCCTTGCCCGGCATCCCGCTGGTGTTCGCCGGGCTGCTGGTCGCCGCCTGGGGCGACGGCTTCGTACATGTGGGCTGGGTACCGCTGACCGTGCTTGGCCTGCTGACCTTGGCCTCGTTCGCGGTCGACGTGCTGGCCACGGTGGTCGGCGCCAAGCGGGTCGGGGCCAGCCGCAAGGCGCTGTGGGGCACCTTCGTGGGCAGCATCGTCGGGCTGTTCTTCATGCCGATCGGGCTGTTCGCCGGGCCACTGGCCGGCGCGCTGCTCGGCGAGTACTGGCATACCCGTGAACTGGGCCGTTCCACCAAGGTGGGCCTGGCCACCTGGCTGGGCATCCTGTTGGGCTTCGCGCTCAAGCTGGCGCTGGTGATCGCGATGCTGGGCATCTTCGCGTTCGCCTGGTTCTTCTGAGCCCGACAGCTTCACGTTGCGCGCACGGGGGACACCGGCATAAACGCGCTGATCCCGTCAGTGCGTCGCATCGCGCTGGCAGGAACGCCGGGCAGCCGCCACACTGTCCGCGCTCCCCTCCATTCATCGGCCTGCCTCCATGACCCACCGCCCCCGTTCGGCCCTGTTCTCTGCCCTGGCACTGGCCACGGCCAGCCTGCCGCTGGCCGCCCAGGAAGCCGCGCCGACGCCGGCATCGCCTGAAGCCTGCGCGCTGGTGGGCACCGATGTGGCCCGCCTGGCCTGCTACGACAAGCTGTTCCGGCCCACGGTGGAAACCACCCAGGCGGCCGATGCCGCCGCCACCGCGGCCAAGCAGGAGCGCCGCGAAGAGCGCCAGGCCGCGCGTACGCCGGATGCCCCCGCCACCGAACGGGTCAAGCAGCGGCTGGGCGAGGTGTTCAAGAACGATGGGCACGATTCCGCGCTGGCCAATGCCGGCAAGGGCTCGCTGCTGGACAGCCGCTGGGAACTGGCGCAGGACTCCAAGCTGGGCGCGTTCCAGCTGCGCGCCTACAAGCCGGTGTACCTGCTGCCCGCGTTCTGGACCAGCGACAAGAACCAGATGCCGCAGTCGCCCAACCCGGACAACACGGTGACCACGCCGCAGCAGCTGGACAGCAACGAGCTGAAGTTCCAGCTGAGCTTCAAGACCAAGGTCTGGGAGAACGTGTTCGGCGACAACGGCGACATCTGGGCCGGGTATACCCAGAGCTCGCGCTGGCAGGCCTATAACGCCGACAACTCGCGCCCGTTCCGCGAAACCAATTACGAGCCGGAGATCATGATGGTCTTCCGCAACGGCTATTCCATCGGCGGCTGGCGCGGGCGCATGAGCGGGATCAGCCTCACCCACATGTCCAACGGCCGCGCCGACCCGCTGTCGCGCAGCTGGAACCGGGTGATCGCCAACATCGGCCTGGACCGCGAGAACTGGGCGCTGGTGCTGCGCCCGTGGTACCGCCTGCCGGAAGATCGCGAAGACGACAACAACCCGGATATCGAGGATTACATGGGCCGCGGCGACGCGACCCTGACCTGGAACCGCAACGGCCACGAGGTTTCGCTGATGGCGCGGCATTCGCTGCGCGGTGGCGACCGCTCGCACGGGGCGCTGCAGCTGGATTACGGCTTCCCGATCAGCAACCTGCTGCGCGGCCACGTGCAGGTGTTCGACGGGTACGGCGAAAGCATGATCGACTACAACCACAAGGCGACGTACATCGGCCTGGGTGTGTCGTTGCTGGAGTGGTATTGAGGTCGTGGGGCATCACCGCCAGTCTGTGATGCCTTCGCGGCGGTAGACCTCAGCGAACGCCGGGCGTGATTTCAGCCGCTCGGCGTAGGCCTTCAACTCCGGCCAGGTATCGCTGGGCACCGGCATGTTGCGAGACCAGCGCATCAGCATCACCAGCATGAAATCGACCACGCTGAGGCGCTCGCCCAGCACGTAGGGCCCCGCCTGCTGCAGGTGCTCGGCGAACCGTGCCCAGCCCGCTTCCAGCTGCTGGCGCGCACCTTCGCGTACCGCGTCCACGTTGTCCGCACCGGCCACTTCATCGGCATAGAACCAGGCCCGGTAGGCCGGCTGCAGCGTGTTGGCACACCAGAACATCCAGCGGTAGGCCTGCGCGCGCTCGGGCGTGCCCGGCGCCGGCAGCAGCCCGGCCTGCGGATGCAGGTCGGCCAGGTGCAGCGCGATCGCCGCCGCCTCGGTCAGCACCTGGCTGCCCATCACCAGCGTGGGCACGCGCCCGGCCGGATTGAGCGCCAGGTAATCGGCCGACTTCTGCTCGCGGGTATCGAAATCGAGCAGCACCAGCTTGTGCTCGATGCCCAGTTCGATCAGCAGCCAGTGCACCACCAGCGAGGCGGTGCTGGAGGATCCATACAACGTGGTGGCCATGCGCGGAACCTGCGGGTGGGAAGACCCTGATTATGCGCGCGCCGCTGCCACCGGCAATGGATACAGATGGCCGCCGCATTGCCGTGCGGCTGTGGCTGTTGGGCGGCTCGGCGGCGGCCTAGCATGCTGCGCATCTTCCGCCACCCCACGCCGTGCCGACATGCCCGATCCTTCCCACCTGCTGGCCTTCAGCCTGATCGCGCTGGGCATGGTGCTCACCCCGGGGCCGAACATGATGTACCTGGTATCACGCTCGATCTGCCAGGGCCGCGCGGCGGGGCTGGTATCGCTTGGCGGCATCGCCGTCGGGTTGATGGTCTACCTGCTGTGCGCGGTGCTGGGCATCACCGCGCTGTTCATGGCGGTGCCGCTGGCCTACGACGCGCTGCGCGTTGGCGGGGCGCTGTACCTGCTGTACCTGGCCTGGCAGGCGCTGCGCCCTGGCGGCCGCTCGCCGTTCGAGCTGCGCGAACTTGCGCAGGACAGTCCGCGCCGCCTGTTTTCGATGGGCCTGTTCACCGCCCTGCTCAATCCGAAGATCGCGGTGCTGTACCTCTCCCTGCTGCCGCAGTTCATCCAGCCGCACGACCACGGCAGCGTGATGACCCAATCGTTGCTGCTGGGATCGCTGCAGATCGCCACCAGCATCAGCATCAACGGCCTGATCGTACTGGCCGCAGGCAGCATCGCCGCGTTCCTGGCGCGCCGTCCGCGCTGGCAGGTGGCGCAGCGCATGCTGATGGGCACGGTGCTGGGCGGGCTGGCCATGAGGATGCTGGTGGAATCCAGGCGTTGAAACGAAAAAGGCGCCCTTCGGCGCCTTTTTCTGCTGAGGTCAGGCCACGACCACCGGGATCTTCCCGATCTTCGCCTGCCATTCGCGCGGGCCGGTGATGTGCACCGATTCGCCGGTGGAATCCACCGCCACGGTCACCGGCATGTCCTGCACGGTGAATTCGTAGATCGCTTCCATGCCCAGGTCGGCGAAGCCGACCACCTTGGCCGCCTTGATCGCCTTGGAGACCAGGTAGGCAGAACCGCCCACCGCCATCAGGTAGGCAGACTTGTTGTCACGGATCGCCTCGATCGCCGCAGGGCCGCGCTCGGCCTTGCCGACCATGCCCAGCAAGCCGGTCTGTTCCAGCACCTGGCGGGTGAACTTGTCCATGCGGGTGGCGGTGGTCGGGCCGGCCGGGCCCACCACTTCGTCGCGCACCGGATCGACCGGGCCGACGTAATAGATGAAACGCCCCTTGAGGTCGACCGGCAGCGGCTCGTCCTTGTTGAGCATGTCCACCATGCGCTTGTGCGCGGCATCGCGGCCGGTGAGCAGCTTGCCGTTGAGCAGCAGGGTCTGGCCCGGCTTCCAGCTGGCCACGTCTTCCGGGGTGATCGTGTCGAGGTCGACGCGGGTGCCCTTGGAGGCGTCGTAGGTGATCTGCGGCCAGTCTTCCAGCGACGGCGGGTCCAGCATCACCGGGCCGCTGCCGTCCAGGGTGAAGTGGGCGTGGCGGGTGGCGGCGCAGTTGGGGATCATCGCCACCGGCAGGTTGGCCGCGTGGGTCGGGAAGTCCTTGACCTTGATGTCCAGCACCGTGGTCAGGCCGCCCAGGCCCTGCGCGCCGATGCCCAGTGCGTTGACCTTGTCGTACAGTTCCAGGCGCAGTTCTTCGGCGCGGTTGGAGGCGCCACGGGCCTTGAGTTCGTTGATGTCGATCGGCTCCATCAGCGATTCCTTGGCCAGCAGCATCGCCTTTTCAGCGGTGCCACCGATGCCGATGCCGAGCATGCCCGGCGGGCACCAGCCGGCGCCCATGGTCGGCACGGTCTTGAGCACCCAGTCGACGATCGAATCGGACGGGTTGAGCATGGCGAACTTGCTCTTGGCTTCCGAACCGCCGCCCTTGGCCGCCACGATCACCTCGACGGTATCGCCCGGCACCACCTTGACGTTGACCACGCCCGGGGTGTTGTCTTTAGTGTTGGTGCGCTTGCCGGCCGGATCGGCCAGCACCGAGGCGCGCAGCTTGTTGTCCGGGTGGTTGTAGGCCCGGCGCACGCCTTCGTTGGCCATGTCTTCCACGCCCATGGTGGCGTCGTCCCAGCGCACGTTCATGCCGATTTCCAGGAACACGGTGACGATGCCGGTGTCCTGGCAGATCGGCCGGTGGCCTTCGGCGCACATGCGCGAATTGATCAGGATCTGGGCCATCGCTTCCTTCGCGGCCGGCGACTCTTCGCGCTCGTAGGCGGCGGTGAGGCTCTTGATGTAGTCGACCGGGTGGTAGTACGAGATGTACTGCAGCGCGTCGGCGATGGACTGGATGAGGTCTTCCTGCTTGATCGATGTCACGTAATGCTCGCTTGCTCGGGGCTGGCGGGGGTAAGCCCACCATTTTAGCGCCCCGGCCCGGCGGTGGTGGGAATCACTCCCGACAACTGCGCCGGGCCCTGTCACAGCAGGCGATCCTGCCCCGTCTTATAGGATGAAGAAGCCCTGAAACCCGCCCGATGGAGACACCCATGTCCGCTTCCCCCCGTGTTCCCTACACCCGCCTGGCCGCCGACGCCTTCAAGGGCCTGCTGGCCACCAGCAAGGCCGTGCATGACAGCTCGATCGACCCCACGCTGATGGAACTGGTGTTCCTGCGCGTGTCCCAGATCAATGGCTGCGGCTACTGCATGGACATGCACGGCACCGCGCTGCGCAAGGGCGGGATCGAGCCGCGCAAGCTCGACACGCTGCCGGCCTGGCATGAAAGCCGCTTCTTCGATGACCGTGAGAAGGCTGCGCTGGGCTGGGCCGAGGCACTGACCCGGCTGAGCACGGCGGCACCGTCCGATGCCGCGTTCGATGCGCTTTCACCGCATTTCGATGAAAAGGGCATCAGCGACCTGAGCATGGGCATTGCGGTGATCAATGCCTGGAACCGGTTGGGTGCCGGGTTGCTGCCCCCGCTGCCGTAAAAGCGTACCCACCAACGGTGGGTACCTACCGATGATTTGGCCGGCCGATTACGGGCCGGCCGATGGTGGGCGGGCTTGTGCGGCGGTAGCGCCCGACCGTTGGTCGGGCGACGGCGCGCCGCGCCGCACGTGGTACCCACCGGACACTCACGTCCAGCACGGGCACAATGTCGGCCATGCCCGCCTCCCCCGCCGCCGGCGCTTCCGGCCCGAAGAACCCCAGCCTGCGCGAACGCTTCCAGGCGATGCGCAACCTGCCCCCGTTCCTGCGCCAGGTCTGGCAGACCAGCCCGGCACTGGCCAGCGCCAGCCTGGGCCTGCGCGTCATCCGTGCGCTGCTGCCGGTGGCGATGCTGTACGTGGGCAAGCTCATCATCGATGCGGCGCTGCTGCTGAGCCGGCACGAGGCCGGCTTCCCGCCGTTCGACGAAGCGCTGTACAGCGGCCTGCTCAACCCGCTGCTGGGCCTGCTGGCGCTGGAATTCGGCCTGGCCATCGCCTCGGACCTGCTCGGCCGCATCGTCAGCTACGCCGACACCCTGCTGTCGGAGCTGTTCACCAACGTCACCAGCGTGCGCCTGATGGAGCACGCGGCCGAACTGGACCTGGAGGATTTCGAGGACCCGGACCTGCAGGACAAGCTGGACCGCGCCCGGCGCCAGACCATGGGCCGGATGAACCTGATGAGCCAGCTGTTCGGCCAGGTCCAGGACGCCATCACCGTGGCCAGCCTGGCGGTAGGCCTGCTGGTCTACGCGCCGTGGCTGATCCTGCTGCTGGGCGTGGCGCTGGTGCCGGCGTTCATCGGCGAATCGCACTTCAACGCCGCCGGCTACAGCCTCAACTTCCAGTGGACCCCCGAGCGCCGGCAGCTGGACTACCTGCGACAGATCGGCGCCAGCGTGGAAACCGCCAAGGAGGTGAAGATCTTCAACCTCCACCGCTTCCTGATCGACCGCTACCGGTTCCTCGCCGACAAGTTCTTCCGCGCCAACCGCGCGCTGGCGCGCAAACGCGCGTTCTGGGGCACGCTGCTGGCCGCCCTGGGCACGCTCGGCTACTACACCGCCTATGCCTACATCGCCTGGCGCACGGTGCGCGGCGATTTCTCCATCGGCGACCTGACCTTCCTGGCCGGCAGCTTCCTGCGCCTGCGCCAGCTGCTGGAAGGCCTGCTGATCGGCTTTTCGCAGGTGGCCAGCCAGGCGCTGTACCTGGACGATCTGTTCTCGTTCTTCCAGATCCAGCCGGAAATCCATTCGCGCCCCGATGCGGTGCCGGTGCCGCAGCCGATCACCCAGGGCTTCGTGTTCGAGAACGTGGGTTTCCAGTATCCCGATGCGGAAAGCTGGGCGGTACGCCATCTCGACTTCGAGCTGCGTGCCGGCGAAGTGCTGGCGCTGGTCGGCGAGAACGGCGCGGGCAAGACCACGCTGGTGAAACTGCTGGCGCGGCTGTACGACCCCGACGAAGGCCGCATCCTGCTCGATGGCCGCGACCTGCGCGAGTACGACCTGGACGACCTGCGCGCCAACATGGGGGTGATCTTCCAGGACTTCGTGCGCTACAACCTCAGTGCCGGCGAGAACATCGGGGTGGGCCTGGTCGAGGCGATGACCGACGATGCGCGCATCCGCGACGCCGCGCGCCGTGGCATGGCCGAGGACGTGATTGCCGGGCTGCCCCATGGCTACGAGCAGCTGATCGGGCGCCGCTTCAAGCAGGGCGTGGACCTGTCCGGCGGCCAGTGGCAGAAGATCGCCATTGCCCGCGCCTACATGCGCGATGCGCAGGTGATGATCCTGGACGAACCCACCGCCGCGCTGGATGCGCGCGCCGAATTCGAGGTGTTCCAGCGCTTCAAGGAACTGTCCGACAACCGCACCGCCGTGCTGATCTCGCACCGGTTCTCGTCGGTGCGCATGGCCGACCGGATCCTGGTGCTGGCCGGTGGGCGGATCGAGGCCAGCGGCACCCACGCCCAGCTGATGGCGCAGGGCGGGCGGTACGCCGAGCTGTTCGAGCTGCAGGCCGCCGGATATCGGTAAAGCACCCCGCTTAACGGGGTTCAATGAGAATTTATCTCATTTGAGATAAACTGGAGGGGACAACACAGATCAGACCCCCTCCCCATGTCTTCCGCTTTCGGCGCCGAAACGGTGCTTGAGGTCCGTCACTGGACCGACGCCTACTTCAGCTTCACCACGACCCGCGACAGCGGTTTCCGCTTCGAGAACGGCCAGTTCGTGATGATCGGCCTGGAGACCGAAGCACGCCCGCTGCTGCGCGCGTATTCCATCGCCAGCGCGAACTGGGAAGAGAACCTGGAGTTCTTCAGCATCAAGGTCCAGGACGGCCCGCTGACCTCGCGCCTGCAGCACATCAAGCCGGGCGACAAGGTGCTGGTCGGCAAGAAGCCCACCGGCACCCTGCTGATCAGCGACCTGCACCCGGGCAAACACCTGTACCTGCTGGGCACCGGCACCGGCCTGGCGCCGTGGCTGTCGGTGATCAAGGACCCGGAAACCTACGAGCGCTTCGACAAGGTGATCCTCACCCACGGCGTGCGCTACGAAAAGGACCTGGCCTACCGCGAGCTGTTCGAGAAGGAACTGCGCGAGCATGAGTTCCTGGGCGAGATGATCGGCGACAAGCTGCTCTACTACCCGGCCGTGACCCGCGAGCCGTTCCCGAACCAGGGCCGGCTGACCTCGCTGATGGAAAGCGGCGAAATGCAGCGCACCCTCGGCCTGCCCGAACTGAGCCCGGAAAACGACCGCGCCATGATCTGCGGCAGCCCGCAGATGCTGGCCGACCTGCGCAGCGTGCTGGACGCCCGGGGCTTCCAGACCTCACCGCGCATCGGCACGCCCGGCCACTACGTGTTCGAGCGCGCATTCGTCGAGAAATAACCGGCGCTACGTGCGCCGCACGCATCGCGAGGGACACGCATGGCGTGTCGCTACGCGTGTTGCGGCACCGCCAGGTACGGGGAAATCGTAGCGACACGCCATGCGTGTCCCACGGTCACTCCAACGCAGCCTCGATATCGCCGCGCAGGCTCTCCGGCTTGTCGGTCGGCGCATAGCGCTCGCGCACCTTGCCATCGCGGCCGACCAGGAACTTGCTGAAGTTCCATTTGATCGCACCGATGCCCAGCAGGCCGGACTTCTCGGCCTTCAGCCATTTCCAGAGCGGATGCGCGCCATCCCCGTTGACCTCGATCTTCTCCGACAGCGGGAAGTCCACGTCGTAGGTCAATTTGCAGAAGCTGGCGATTTCCTCGGCATTGCCCGGCTCCTGATGACCAAACTGGTCGCACGGGAAGCCGATCACCACCAGGCCCTGGTCGCGGTACTCGCTCCATACCTTCTCCAGGCCCTCGTACTGGGGCGTGAAGCCGCATTTGCTTGCTACGTTCACCAGCAGCAGCACCTTGCCACGGTACTGGTCAAGGTCCTGGGTCTGGCCGCCCAGGTCCACGAACGAGAAATCGAAGGCAGTGGTCATGGTCGTGCTCCAACAGGGGTTGCGGTCATTGTACGGCTGCGCGCCTGCGCACATGCCTTTCGACACAAGCCCGCACCCCTCACCCCGGGTTAACCTCGGGCACTTGTCTGATCGGAGATTACCCCTTGACCACCCGTCTTGCCCTTGCCGTCGCCGTGACCCTCGGCCTTGCCCTGCCTGCCTATTCCGCCGTTGCCGCCACCCCGGCCGCCAACGCCGCCCAGCAGGCCAACCCGTTCTTCGCCGACAGCACCCTGCCGCTGCACTACCCGCAGTTCGACAAGATCAAGGACAGCGACTTCGCCCCCGCCTTCGATGCCGGCATGGCCCAGCAGCTGAAGGAAGTGGAGGCGATCGCCAACAACAAGGCCAAGCCGACCTTCGACAACACCCTCATCGCCCTGGAAAAGAGCGGTGACACCCTGGACCGCGCCACCACCGTGTTCTTCAGCCTGGTCGGCGCCGACACCAACGATGCGCGCAAGAAGCTGCAGGCCGACTACTCGGCGAAGTTCGCCGCGCACAGCGATGCGATCGCACTGAACGGCAAGCTGTTCGCCCGCATCCAGGCCCTGTATGACACCCGCAGCCAGCTTGGCCTGGATGCCGAAGGCGTGCGCCTGGTCGAGAAGTACTACGAGAGCTACGTGCGCGCCGGCGCCAAGCTCAATGAGGCCGACAAGACCAAGCTCAAGGAAATGAACGCCGAGCTGGCCAACCTGGGCACCAAGTTCAGCCAGAACGTGCAGAACGAAGTGAACGCCTCGGCCGTGATCGTCGACGACGTCAAGCAGCTCGACGGCCTGTCGGCCGAGCAGATCGCTGCCGCCTCCGAAGCGGCCAAGGCCCGCAAGCTGGACGGCAAGTACGTCATCGCCCTGCTCAACACCACTGGCCAGCCGCCGCTGACCAACCTGGCCAACCGCGACCTGCGCAAGAAGATCTACGACGCCTCGGTCACCCGTGGCAGCCGCGGTGGCGAGTTCGACAACACCGCGCTGGTCGCGCGCATCATGCAGCTGCGCGCCGACAAGGCCAAGCTGATGGGCTTCGACAACTTCGCCGCCTACAACCTGACCAACCAGACCGCCAAGACCCCCGAAGCGGTCAACGCCATGCTCGGCCAGCTCGCCCCGGCCGCGGTCGCCAACGCCAAGCGCGAAGCGGCCGACCTGCAGGCGATGATCGACAAGGAACAGAAGGCCGCCGGCAAGAAGCCCTTCCAGCTCGAAGCGTGGGACTGGGCCTACTACAGCGAGAAGGTGCGCCAGGCCAAGTACAACTTCGACGAATCCCAGCTCAAGCCGTACTTCGAGCTGAAGAACGTGCTGGAAAACGGCGTGTTCTTCGCCGCCAACCAGGAATATGGCCTGACCTTCAAGCAGCGCACCGACCTGCCGGTGTACCACGACGACGTGACCGTCTACGACGTGTTCGACGCCGACGGCAGCCAGCTGGCGATCTTCATCTTCGATCCGTACGCACGCGCGTCCAAGCGTGGCGGTGCGTGGATGAACTCCTACGTCTCGCAGTCGGCGCTGACCGGCTTCAAGCCGGTGGTGGCCAACCACCTCAACATTCCCAAGCCGCCGGCCGGCCAGCCGACCCTGCTGACCTGGGACGAAGTAACCACCACCTTCCACGAATTCGGCCATGCCCTGCACGGCATGTTCTCGAACGTGAAGTACCCCTACTTCTCGGGCACCTCGGTGCCGCGTGACTTCGTCGAGTTCCCCTCGCAGGTCAACGAGATGTGGTCGGACAACCCGCTCATCCTGAAGAACTACGCCAAGCACTACCAGAACGGCACCGCGATGCCGCAGGCGCTGCTGGACAAGGTGATCGCCGCGGCCAAGTTCAACCAGGGCTTTGCCACCACCGAATACCTGGGTGCGGCCATGCTGGACCAGCGCTGGCACCAGATCGGCCCGGACCAGGTGCCGGCCGCCAAGGACGTGATGGCCTTCGAGCGCGCCGCGCTGGAGAAGGACGGCATCTACTACGCGCCGGTGCCGCCGCGCTACAAGACCCCGTACTTCAGCCACATCATGGGCGGCTACTCGGCCGGGTACTACGCCTACATCTGGTCGGAAGTGCTCGATGCCAACACCCAGAAGTGGTTCCGCGAGAACGGCGGCCTGAGCCGCAAGAACGGCGACCATTTCCGCGAAACCCTGTTGTCCAAGGGTGGCAGCGTGGATGCGATGCAGCTGTTCCAGAACTTCGCCGGCCACGAACCGCAGATCGAGCCGCTGCTCGAGAAGCGTGGCTTGACCGCAGAAAAGAAGTAAATCGGAACGTACAAAAACGAAACCGCCCGGCGAAAGCCGGGCGGTTTTTTGTTGGACGTCACCCAGGCGGGGCCATCAGCGCGGCGCGACGTATCCACCCGGCACGCCGTTCGGCGACAGCACCAGCTGCCACAGCTGCGCGTGCCGGCAGCGGAAGCTGGCCATCGAGCCGGCCAGGTAGAACCGCCACATGCGCCTGAAGCGTTCGTCGTAGCGTTGCGGGTCCAGCCGTGGCCAGGCCGCTTCCACGTTGCTGCGCCAGGCCCGCAGGGTGCGGTCATAGTCGGCACCAAAGCTGTGCCAGTCCTCCATCACGAACAGGCCCTCGCAGGCGGCGGTGATCTGCGCGGCCGAGGGCAGCATCGAGTTGGGGAAGATGTAGCGCGCGATCCACGGATCGGTACGGTGCCGTGACAGGTTGCTGCCGATGCTGTGCAGCAGGAACAACCCGTCCGGCGCCAGGCAGCGCCGCGCCATCTCGAAATAGCTGCGGTAGTTCTTGTCGCCCACGTGTTCGAACATACCTACCGACAGGATCGCATCGAAGGTCTCGTCGACCTCGTGGTAGTCTTGCAGGCGGATCTCGATCGGCAAGCCCGCGCACAGCTCACGCGCGTAGTCGGCCTGCTCCTGCGAGATGGTGATGCCTACGCCGGACACGCCGTAGCGCTCGGCGGCAAACTTCAGGGCCTCGCCCCAGCCGCAGCCGATGTCCAGCACGCGCTGGCCCGGGCGCAGCCCGAGCTTGCGGCAGATCAGGTCGAGCTTGGCTTCCTGCGCGGTATCCAGGTCGCCCGCGCCTGCCCAGTACGCACAGCTGTAGACCAGCCGCCTGCCAAGCATCGCGTGGTACAGGTCGTTGCCCAGGTCGTAGTGGCGGCGGCCCACCTCGAGGTTGCCGCCGCCGGCCTGCAGGTTGAACAGGCGCGCCTTCAGCGCATCGCCCAGTTCGCGCCAGCCGTGCACGCGTTCGTCCAGGTGCGCCTGCATCAGGTGCAGCAGGAAACCGTCCAGCGATTCCGCGTCCCATTGCCCATCCATGTAGCTTTCGCCCAAGCCGAGCGAGCCGTGCGCGATCACGCGCGCATAGAAGTGCGGGTCGTGCACGTGGATGTCGTGCGGGCGGTCACCGTCGACGGTGACGCCCGCCTCGTGCAGCAACTCGATCACCCGTCGTTGCAGCCCCCCGTCCACGGTCGCCCTCCACTAGCCCTTGGCGAACAACCCGGCGTAGGCCGGGGCCACGTGCGGCACCAGCACGGCCGCCGGCACGTCCACGGTCTGGGTGCCATCCGAATACGGCCCCACCTGGTACGGCGGGAACACGAAACGCACGGCAGTGATCAGCCCGTTGGGATCGGTCATCGGCTGGAACTGGCTGAAGTTCTCTGCGCTGGCCCCGGTGCCGTCGGCAATCATGCGGCTGGCGCTGCGCAGCGATTCCTGCAGCTGGCCCGGCTCCATGTCTTCGCTGCTCAGCCGGGTTGCCACGCGCTCCTTGAGCTGGTCGGCGATGTAATCGCTGACCACGCCCCAGCCCTTGGTGTCGGCGATCAGCTTGTCGGCGGTGAGCATGGTCTGCGTTTCCGGCAGCCACACGAAGCGCGCCACCAGCGGTTCGCCATGGGCACCGCCGGTGTAGCGGCTGCCATCGGCGCTGATCACCACCAGCTGCGGGGTTTCCAGCACCTTCTCAAAGCTCAGCGACAGCTCGTAGGGCATGGTAGGCTTGTCGTTGCCCAGCCCGTCCACGGCCTGCTGCAGTTCAGCGCGCGCGGCCGTGGCGTAGTCCGACAGTGCCTTGGCCAGCCCGGGGAAGCGGTTCACGTCCTGCGGGTAGCTGATGCCCACCACCGCCTGCGGGGTGTTTTCAATCACGTCACGCAGCTCCAGCGGCGCCTCGACGGCGGCCTGCGGTGCGGTGGTGTCCGGCTGCGCGGCCGTGGTGTCGGCGGTCGGCGCGACGGCGGTATCGGCCTCGCGCTTGCAGCCCGCCAGCAGCACCAGCCCCACGGCCAACGCCAGCGCGCCGGTACGCAGCGCGCGGCGGTTTCCTGCGATGTTCATTGCAATCCCCTTGTTGAAACCCAGCATGATGATCCTTCGTCCGTGAAAAAAACTTGTGCCTGCTACGCCAGCAGGTCCTGGTATTCGGCGTGCCGTTCGAAGAACTGCTCGGCGTAGGCGCAGGCCGGCACCACCTTCAGTTTGTTGTCCCGCGCATAGCGCAGGGCGACCTTGGTCAGCTCCCCGGCGATGCCCCGGCCGGCAATGGCCTCGGGCACCTCGGTATGGGTGATGACCATCCGCTTCCGCTTGATCTGGTAATCCAGCAGCGCCAGGTATCCCTGGATCCGGGCCTGGAACCGGTGGCGGGCCAGATCGTGCTCCACCTCGTACGCCAATCCGGGCGGGGTGACCGAAGCCATGGGCGGTGTCTCCTGCGGCGACTGTCGCGATAGTGCGCAGCGTAGCGCCATGATCGCGTGAAGCCTGAACAGGGGCAACAGGCGACGCATTTGGTCACATCCGGTCCTAAAGTCCGGCCGATTCAAGCCGATATCGGTCTCGGACAGGCCGCAAAAGCTGGCACGCGTTTTGCGACACCTGTCTGCCCCATCCGTGTCCCAAGGAGCACCACATGGACCATGCACCCGACTTCACCCAGCCCGGCGACGCCGACAGCTCGCTGCTGGAAGGCCTGTTCCAGCTGGCCCTGAACGGCCAGACCCAAGGCTCGGAGTTCGACCTGATCGACCACGAGGTCTACACCCGCCTGCTCAGCACCTACGGTACCGACCAGCGTTTCGCTGCGTGAGGTTGCCGAGGGTCATGCAAGGAACGGCTACGCCGTTCCTTGCGTGACCGCCACCCGCCTCAGCCGCCGCCCAGGCTGAAGCGCGGGTTGCTCAACTCGCGCAGGAAGTGGTCGAAGATCGCCGGGCGCATCGCCAGCATGAAGATCACGCCGAACGCGGCACCGGCCAGGTGCGCGCTGTGGTTGATGCGGTCACCGCCCTTGCGGTCCATCCAGATGCTGTAGCCCACGTAGAACGCGGCGTAGATGATCGCCGGCGCCGGGATGAAGAACACGAAGATGATGCTCCACGGGCTGATCAGGATGAAGGCGAACAGCACCGCCGACACCGCGCCCGACGCGCCCAGGCTCATGTAGTTCGGGTTCTTCTGGTTCTTCAGGTAGCTGGGCAGGATCGACACCACCAGCGCCCCCAGGTAGAACGCCGGGTACGTGAGGTAGCTGCCGGTGAGGTTGACCATCACCGACTCGATCTGGCCGCCGAAGAAGAACAGCGTGATCATGTTGAAGGCCAGGTGCGCCAGGTCCGCATGGATGAACCCGTAGGTCACCAGGCGGTCGTACTGGCGCTTGCGGTCCACGGCCGGCGGCCACAGGATCAGGCGGTCGGCCAGGGCGCGGTTCTTGAACGCCATCCACGAGACCAGGACGGTGATGGCGATCAGCAGCAGGTTGACGGGGGTCATGGCGGTACTCAGGCAGCGCGGTAGTTGTCGACCATACGATAGCGCTTGGCATACCAACCGAAGGCCAACGCCGCCACGAAGGCGAAGCCGGCGAAGAAGAACATCAGGAACGCGGCCTCGCTGAGCCCGGTACTGGCGATCTTGTGGGTCACCGTGTCGTTGCGCACCGCCGCGTTGGACAGCAGCACCCACAGGTTGCCGATGGTGGTGGTGAGGTTCCAGAAGCTCATCACCACACCCTTCATCGCCTGCGGTGCCTGGCTGTAGGCGAACTCCAGGCCGGTGGCCGAGACCAGCACTTCACCGAAGGTGAGCAGCGCGTACGGCAGCATCTGCCAGAAGATGGACATGACGTTGCCGCCATCCATCATCACCTGGATGCCACCGACCACGATCCAGGCCAGGCCGCTGAAGGCGATGCCGGCGGTCATGCGGCGCAGCGCGGTCGGCTCGAAGCCGAAGCGGCGCAGGGCCGGGTACAGCACCAGGTTGTTGAACGGAATCAGGATCATCACCAGCAGCGGGTTCAGCGCCTGCATCTGCGAGGCGGTGAACCACGAGGGCATGGCCATCTGCTGGCCCTGCAGCACCCAAGTGGAGGCCTTCTGGTCGAACAGCGAGAAGAAGGGGGTGGTCAGCGCGAAGATCACCAGCACCCGCAGCACCGAACGCACGCCTTCCACGGCCTCGGCCGGGTGCACGGCGCGGGCGCGCTCGAGCTGGATCCAGGTACCGCCACCCACGCCGGCCAGCACCAGCACCAGCGCGATGCACAGGCAGATCACGATGCCCAGGCTGCCAACGAGGCCCATCGACGCCACCGCCAGCACCATGCCCAGGATGGCCAGGGTAAGACCCGGGCGGCCCTTGCCCGGCACCTGCGCGGTCAGCGCGGTGCGCACCACGTTGCCGAAGGAATGCGGGTCCTTGGGCGGCAGCGGCACCAGCACATAGCGCTTGCGGCCCAGCCAGAACACGAAGGTGGCCACGAACATCAGGATGCCCGGGATGCCGAACGCCCACTGCGGGCCCAGGTTCTTCAGCGCCAGCGGGATCAGCAGCGAGGCGAACAGCGAACCGAAGTTGATGATCCAGTAGAAGGCGTCGAAGACGAACTTGGCCAGGTGCTTGTTGCTCTGGTCGAACTGGTCGCCCATGAACGAGGCCACCAGCGGCTTGATGCCGCCGGCACCCAGCGCGATCAGGCCCAGGCCGAGGAAGAAGCCTTCGCGGCTGTTCTCGAACAGCGCCAGGCAGGCGTGGCCGGCGCAGTAGATCAGGCTGAACCACAGGATGGTGTGGTACTTGCCGAAGAACTTGTCGGCCAGCCAGCCGCCCAGCAGCGGGAAGAAGTACACGCCGATCATGAAGCTGTGCATGATGTCCTTGGCCTCGCCGGCCCGGCCATCGGCGGTGATCTCCTGCAGCAGCAGCGAGGTGATCAGGAACTGCACCAGGATGTTGCGCATCCCATAGAAGCTGAACCGCTCGCAGGCCTCATTGCCGATGATGTACGGAATCTGGCGCGGCATGCTTCCCTTGCCAGCGCTGGCGGCTGCGGTCGTGCTCATTCTATGGGGCTGTCCTGCGGGTTCAAAGGGCGCAAGGTTACCGGAAGCACCCGGGGCGCGCACGTTGCGGCCGAACGTGACAACGCCGCCGCGCAATGGCAGGCCTCTGAAATCGTTTGACGGAAGTCACGGCACGTCGACGGCCCAAGCGTAAACTTATCGTTATGCGCCTCCTCCCCACGGTTGTCGCAGGACGCTGGCACGGCTGGTTCCTGCTCCTGTTGTTGACCACCCCCACGCTGCCTGCCCATGCCCGGCAGGGCGAGGCGGCACCGCGCCTGCTCAAGATCGCCACGCTGGAGCTGCCGGCAGCCGACGAGGCCGAATGGGAGCAGCGCCGCGACCAGCTGCTGCAGGTGCTGGAAGGCCTGCAGCCGGACGTGATCGCCGTCCAGCGGGTATTGCAGACCAAGGGTGGCAACCCTGCCTGCTGGCTGGCCACCCGCCTGCGCTACAGCTGCGACTTCGTTACCGCCGACCCGCCCAGCCAGGCGCTGCGCCATGGCAGTGCCATGCTCAGCCGGCTGCCGGTGGCCGAAGACGGGGTCACCCTGCTCCACCCGCCCGGCCGCTTCAGCGCGGCCGGCATGCTGCGGGTGAACCTGCAGGAGGAGCAGGTCAACATTTACGTGGCCCGGCTGCGCCCGGACCCGGACGAGGCGCTGGTGCGCAGGCACCAGACCAGTGACCTGATGACCTGGATCGGGGCCACCTCCGATGGCCTGCCGTCCTTGATCGCCGGCGACTTCTCGGCCGATACAGACGAACTGGTCCGCAGCTCGCCCGGCTTCCAGCCGGCGCGCAAGAACCCCGGCGAGCGCGTCGACCCGCCGTCGGCAGCCGGAGTCGCGGGCGGCCATGGCCTGGACGTGCTGTTCCAGGTAAGCCACTTCGCCGGCCAGGGCCTGCAACCGCTGAAGCTGCCCGCACTGGAAGGCACCGACATCGGCGCCCTGCGCCTGGGCATCATCGCCACCCTGCGGCTGCAGGGTGATGCGGCCGCACGGTAACCGCACGGACCGATAAAAAAAAGGCCAGGCATTTCTGCCTGGCCTTCCTGTTGCTCAGATCGCCCTGTCGATCAGGCGATGGCGTCCTGGTAACGACGCTCGACTTCCTTCCAGTCGACCACGTTGAAGAACGCGCCGATGTATTCCGGGCGACGGTTCTGGTACTTCAGGTAGTACGCGTGTTCCCACACGTCCAGGCCCAGGATCGGCGTGTTGCCATCCATCAGCGGGCTGTCCTGGTTGCCGGTGCTTTCCACCACCAGCTTCTTGTCCGGGGTGACGCTCAGCCACGCCCAGCCGCTGCCGAAACGGGTCAGCGCAGCCTTGGTGAAGGCTTCCTTGAACTTCTCGAAACCGCCCAGCTGGGCGTCGATGGCCTGGCCGACGTCGCCGGTCGGGTTGCCGCCGGCATTGGGCGCCATCACCGTCCAGAACAGGGTGTGGTTGGCGTGGCCGCCACCGTTGTTGCGCACCGGGCCCTGCAGGTTTTCCGGCAGCGACTTGAGCTTCTTGACCAGCTCCTCAACCGGCAGGTCGGCGTACTCGGTGCCTTCCAGTGCCGCGTTGACGTTGTTGATGTAGGTCTGGTGGTGCTTGGTGTGGTGGATTTCCATGGTGGCCGCATCGATGTGCGGCTCAAGCGCGTCGTAGGCGTAGGACAGCTTGGGGAGGGTGTAGGCCATGTGGTTCTCCTGGTAGCTCACTCGCCCGGCGAAGACCGGGCGTTGCGAAGTCGATGATGGGGATGGCCGCCAAGCTTACCAACCCCCAGGTAAAAGGAATCTTCGTCCTGCGTCGAACACATGTTACGCATCGGTGACGAACCCATCACCGCGATCGGCGTAGTGCCACGCCCCGTGGCAACCTCACGATGCGTGGCAACCACGCAGTGTTCAACCAAGACCCAGTACAGTAAGCCCACTCGTCACGGCATACCCGCCCATGCGCAAACCCTTATTGCTGTTGCTCGCCATCGTGCTCCTGGTAGGTGGCCTGGCCGCGATCAAGCTGGCCCAGCGCGCCCCCGCGCCGCAGTTCGCCCCGTCGCTGACCCAGCCAGGTACCGACACTGCGCCGATCGACAACGCCCCGGCCAATCCCGGTGCCACCGCGCAGCGCACCCATGACGCGCTGCCCGCCTTCCTGCCTGCCGAAGCCCGCCAGACCATCGTCCTGATCCAGCGCGGCGGTCCCTACCCGCACCGCCAGGACGGCGGCGTTTTCAGCAACCGCGAACAGCGCCTGCCGGATCGCCCGCGCGGCTACTACCGCGAATACACCGTGGACACGCCGGGTGCCGGCAACCGCGGCGCACGCCGCATCGTGACCGGCGGCACTCCGCCGACCGGTTGGTTCTACACCGACGACCATTACGAAACCTTCCGCAGTTTCGAGGTCCCACCTGCCGGGAGCTGGCAATGAACCACGATGGATTCGAACTGGGTCTGGACGACATCAACAACGCCGGCGTGTACTCGGTCACCAATGAAGACATCGGGCCGTTGTCGGCCGCGATGCGCGATGCCGGGCTGCGCGTGACCACGATCGACCTGCACGGGTGCAATGACAAGCGCACGCTGATCGCGCGCGTTGCCGCGCAGCTGGATTTTCCGCAGACGTTCGGGGGCAACTGGGACGCGCTGCTGGACTGCCTGCGCGATCTGTCGTGGCTGCAGGCCAACGGCTATGCGCTGTTCTTCAGCGATGCAGACGGGTTGCAGGAAAACGCGGAGAAGGATTTCGACACCTTCCTGGATATCCTGGAAGATGCCAGCAAGTCGTGGAGCAAGGACGACGTGCCGTTCTGGGCATTCGTCGCGTTGAACGCGTAGAGCCACGCCCTGCGTGGCTGCGCCATGTCCGACACCGCGATAGCCACGCAGGGCGTGGCTCTACAGTCGTTGAGGCCTTCGGCCTCAACGACTGCCGTTGTCGTCCTGTAGTTCTTTCTTGAACGGAATGTCCGGCGGCGGGCGCGCCACCGCCGGCTGGTCCTGCATGTTCGGGTCGCTCAGGCCACAGCCGCCGCCGAACTGCAGGATCGAGACCACGCAGGAAATCTTCGAGCTGGTGCCCGGAATCGGGATCTCCACGGCCTTGATGCCCTTGCGCACCCATTCGGCCAGCAGCGATTCGTTCGGCGCCCAATACTTGTCGAACGAGGTCGGCGTGTAGTCGTACGGCGGGCGCTTGAGCCACGTACCGGACTGGGCGATGCGTTCGCGGCTCCAGCCGTCGTTCTCGCCACCGGGCGCGCCGCGCTCGCTGTCGCCGCTGCCTTCCTGCCCCGGCACGCGCACGCTGCCGTCGGCATTGAACAGGCCGTCGCCGGTGCGGCCGGTGCCCTGGTTGGCCTGCGCGCCCGTCCGCTCGCCGGCCCGGTTGCGGTCGGCGGCGCCCCAATCATCGCCCCGAGCGGGCGTGGCCCAGTTGCCGGGCGTGGGCGACGGGCGCGCGGCCGGGGCGCGGGACGGGGCGGTGCTGGACGCGGCACTGCGGCTGGGAGCGGCCTGGCTGGCCGTACTCGCCGCTGGCGTGGGCGACGGCGCGGACGTCGCGGTCGCTGCGGCCGGGGCCGGGCGTGGCGCGGCATTGGGCACCGCGCGCTCGCGCACCGCGACCTCCGGGCTGCGCCCGGGCACGGTGATCTCGCGCTGCGGCACCGGTGCGACCGTGACCGACACCGATGGCGCCGGGGTGACTTCACGTTCGCGCACCTGCAGATCACGCTGCGGCACGTTGACCTCAACCCGGGGACCGGGCAACGGCACCGGCGCCGTGGGCGCGGTGACCACGGTGACCTCGCGTTCGCGCACCGCCACGTCGCGCGTGCGCACCTGCGTTTCCACCGGGCGCACGGACGGGGTGATCGAAGGCGGCGTCGGTGTTTCCGTCACTTCCACGGTGCGCTCGCGCACCTGCGGCTCGGGCGCGTCGCGCGGAATCACCCGCACTTCGGTGCGCGGCACGCTGGTGGGCGGCACCACGAAATCGGTGGTGGCTTCGGCCACGTCGGTGGCCTGGATGGGCTGTTCAACCGCCGTGGGTGCGGGGGCTGGCGGTGTCGGCACGGGTTCGGCACTGGCGGTCGGCTCCGGCGCGGATGCCGGCGGCTGCGGCGCGGTGGCTGCGGTCGTGCTCGCCGGACGGGGCTGCGAGGCGGCGGCTTCAGCCTGGGCGCTCGCGGCAGCGGCCGCTGCCGCGCTGCCTGCAGCAGCCGGCTCGCCACCACCGCTTTCCTGCGGCGTTCCGCTGCCCAGGAATTCCACCTGGATGCGACCGCCATCGCCGCCCTGCTCCGGCTGCACCGGCGGGCGGATCAGTGCCACCCACAGCAGCAGCAGGGCGAACATGACGTGCAGCAGCACGCTGATGACCGCCGAGGTCCAGCGCATCCAGCGCTGGTCGCGCGGGGCCGGGCCCCAGGTCTGCCAGAGCAGGCGCCGCAGCGACTGCACGAAGCCCAGCGCCGGCAGCCGGCCGGGGGAGCCCGGCAACGGGCGCTGGATCAGTTCGGCAATGACTTCGGTCGAACGGAACGGACGCGGCAACGGGGTCAGCGCGCGCAGCCACAGGCCCCACCCGTAGGGAAGGCCAGTGGTTTTTTCAACGATGCGTTTATCCGGCTGGCGCGCCAGCAGCCAGTCGAGGATGTCGTCAGCCCGGCGCAGTGTCACGCAGGCCGATCAGGCAGCCGTGCCGCGGGGAATGTACGGCGCGTGACCGCTGTCGTGGTCGGTCGCGTCACGTACCGCGGTGATGCCGGGCACGCGGCCCATCAGGGTCTTCTCGATGCCCTGCTTGAGGGTCACGTCGGCCATGCCGCAGCCCTGGCAGCCGCCACCGAAACGCAGCAGCACCACGCCATCGGCAGAGACTTCCTGCACCGCGACCTTGCCGCCGTGCGAGGCCAGCTGCGGGTTGACTTCGTTTTCCACCACCCAGCGCACGCGTTCGACCAGCGAGGCCGAATCGGCCGGGGCTTCGCCCTTGATCTTCGGCGCCTTGATGGTGAGCTGCTGGCCGCCGGTGGCATTGGTGACGATGTCGATGTCGGCGCCATCCATCCAGCCCACGCTGTCGGACGCCACGTACAGGGTGAAGCCGTCGCAGTCCACCGCCCACTCGTCGCCGAGCAGGTCGGCCGGTTCGGCGAACTCCAGCCGGGCGTCGGCGCGCGGGGTGCCGGCGTCCACGGCGCTGAGGCGCACGCCCATTCCGGGCACGGCTTCGCGCTCGATGAGCTTGCGGAAATAGGTCTGGGCAGTGTCGGAGATCTGGATCATGCGGCTATTCTAGCGGCTTACATGTTATGCGCTCATTCGGTTTATACACCGTCCGGCGCATTGTTCAGGCATACACGAGGTGGAGGATTTCATGGCCGACCTGATTCCGCTGGCGCAGGCCCGTTGCGTACCGCGCAAGGGCAGCGACCACAAGCTGGGCGAAGCCCGGATAGCCGAGCTGCTGCCGCAGGTTCCCGGCTGGGAGCTGGCCGAACAGGGCCAAGCCCTGACCCGGACCTTCCGCTTCGCCGACTACTACAAGACCATGGCGTTCGTGAATGCCCTGGCCTGGGTGGCCCACGCCGAAGACCACCACCCGGACCTGGGAGTGCATTACGACCGCGCCGTGGTGCGCTTTTCCACCCACGACGTGGGCGGGTTGAGCGAGAACGACTTCATCTGTGCAGCCAAGGCTTCGGGCCTGACGGAGTGATTTTGATGAACATTCAGATACGCGTGGCGGTGTCCGCAGCGGTACTGGCCCTTGCCGGGTGCGGTGGATCTTCGCAGCCGGCGGCGCCGGTGGCGGCGCCTACCGAGGTGGCCGCGGTGAAGACGCCGCCGCCGGTGTACCCGATCGAGCTGGCCTGCCAGGCCATTGGCGGCACCACCACGCTGAAAGTGGTGGTGGGTGCCGACGGCAAGCCCGGCCAGGTGCAGCTGGTGAGCGGCAGCGGCAACGCGCAGCTTGATGAGCAGGCACAGAAGGCGGTGGAAGGCTGGCAGTTCAAGGCGGCCACCCGCGCGGGCCAGGCCGTGCCCACCACCATCCAGGTGCCGGTGAGCTTCAACCCGCCGCAACCCAAGCCGGACGAGTGCTTCGCGGTGGAAGAGCGCCTGCGTCGCGGCGGCTGATCCCCCCTCCGCCAGCACACGCCAGCCCCTACCCCCACCCTGATCGCACCGGTCTTCCCTGCCCGCTGCACGCCCACCCGGGCGTGGCGGCGACGGGGCGGCCGTGGTGCGTTACCCGTGTAAAGGACGCTGCGGCGCATGCTGGAAATTAGCAATGAAAACGTATGGGTCGCCCTGCTGGTGACCCTGGCTGCCGGCCTGGCCACCGGCCTGGGCAGCCTGATGGTGTTGTTCTCGCGCCGCCCCAACCCCCGCCTGCTCGCTTTCGGCCTGGCCTTCGCCGGGGGCGCGATGGTGTTCGTGTCGCTGACCGAGATCCTGACCAAGGCGATCGATTCGTTCACCCTGGCGTATGACGCGCGCGTGGGCTACGCCTACGCCACGGCGGCGTTCCTGTGCGGGGTGCTGCTGATCGTGCTGATCGATCACCTGATCCCGAATCCACACGAGAGCCTGGACAAGCAGGACCCGATGTTCCGGGAGAACAACAAGGCCTACATCAAGCGGGTGGGCCTGCTGACGGCGGTGGCGATCACCGCGCACAACTTCCCGGAAGGCCTGGCCACGTTCTTTGCGACGCTGGAGAGCCCTTCGGTGGGCATGCCGCTGGCGTTCGCGATCGCCATCCACAACATCCCCGAGGGTATCGCCATCGCGGTGCCGGTCTATTTCGCGACCCAGAATAAGTTCTATGCGTTCGGCGCCAGCCTGCTGTCGGGCCTGGCCGAGCCGATCGGGGCGGCGATCGGGTACGTGCTGTTGTCCGGGGTGCTCAACCACGCCACGTTCGGCTGGGTGTTCGGGCTGATCTCCGGGGTGATGGTATTCCTGGCGCTGGATGAGCTGCTTCCAGCGGCCAAGCGGTACGCCAAGGGCCACGAGACGGTGTATGGCCTGGTCGCCGGCATGGCCAGCCTGGCCATCAGCCTGGTGTTGTTCAAGTGGTAGACGGCATACCGTGATGCCGGGCTTCGCCCGGCACCTCCATGCATCCGGGCGAACAGCTGGGGCTGAGACGACCTGTGGCTAGGCGGGTCGTTGCCACGGGAAACGCGGATGCCGGCCTTTGGCCGCCAACCCTGATTCATCCCAACCGGTTCAACGCCTCGGTCAGCTCTTCGGCCAATGGCGCGTTGAGCAGGTACGGGGTCTTGCCGGCGTCCAGCGAGAACTCCAGCGAGGCGGCGTGCAGGAACAGGCGTTTCAGGCCGATCTGGTCACGAAGCCGCTTGTTGACGTCCGGATCGCCGTATTTGTCGTCACCGGCCACCGGGTGCCCCAGGTGCTGGGCATGCACGCGGATCTGGTGGGTCCGGCCGGTCTCGATGCGGACTTCGCAGAACGAATGGCCGCCCTTGCGCTCCAGCACGCTGAAGTGGCTGATCGATTCCTTGCCGATCGCATTCACCTGTACGTGGCGCTCGCCGCCCTGGCGCAGGCCCACGTGCAGCGGGGCGTCCACGGTCATGGTGCCATCGGGCATGCGCCCCACCAGCAGGGTGAGGTAGCGCTTGCGGATGCCGGCGCCGTGGTCTTCACGCAGCAGCGCCTGCAGCTCGCTGAGCGCCGACCGCTTCTTGGCCACGATCAGCAGGCCCGAGGTGTCCCGGTCCAGCCGGTGCACCAGCTCCAGGGTCTTGCCCGGGCGCAGTGCGCGCAGGGTCTCGATGGCGCCGAAGCTAATCCCGCTGCCGCCATGGCTGGCCACGCCGGAGGGCTTGTTCAGGGCCAGCAGGCGCTCGTCCTCGTAGACGATGGCGTCTTCCAGCCGCTTCATGAACGCGGCCGGCGGACCGGCCTTGTCTCCTTCTTCGGTGAGACGAACCGGTGGCACGCGTACTTCGTCGCCCTCCACCAGTTTGCGTTCGGCCTTGGCGCGGCCGCCGTTCACACGGACCTGGCCGCTGCGCACGAGTTTGTAGACCAGACTGCGCGGGGCACCCTTCAGCTGGCCGAGCAGGAAGTTGTCCAGGCGTTGCCCGGCACGGTCGGCCGGGACAGTCAGGAGACGGACGCTGGTCTTGCCTTCAGCGGCTTTGGGGGACGGCACGGTATCGGTCATTGGCCTTTTATTCTGTTACACTCGGCAGGCGAGATAAGGGATTGATTTCGTTGGAAGTTGCTCTGGGCCAGAAGCCCGACTTCCCTCGATTCCGGCACAGTGCGCAGCCACCGCCCCCGGGGCGGCCATGTTAGCGGCTCACCGGCAGTCCCGGCCATCGCCGGATGCCTGACAAGCGTCTGCGCTGAAAAAATGTCCCTGTGGCGCTCCAGCCTGTCTGAAAGCTGCCTCCGGCCCGCAACACCCAAACCAAAACAAAATGAAGCGCTCCCGCGGCCTGCCGTGGTGTTGTAGCGCTGGAAGCCCAAGCCGCCCTCCCCGCGCATGCGCGATGGGCGTGCAAGCGTGACCAGAAGCGAAACCCCATGGCGTTCCGCGCGGTAGCAGCGCGCGAGGAACGCAATATGAAGCGAATGCTGATCAACGCCACGCAGGCTGAAGAGCTGCGGGTAGCCATCGTGGATGGCCAGACGCTGTACGACATCGACATCGAACAGCCGTCCAAGGAACAGAAGAAGTCGAACATCTACAAGGGCCGCATCACGCGCCTTGAGCCGTCGCTGGAAGCGGCCTTCGTGGAATACGGTGGCGAACGCCACGGCTTCCTGCCGCTGAAGGAAATCTCCCGCGATTACTTCCAGGCCGGGGTCGACCACAACAAGGCCGGCATCCGCGAGCTGCTGCGTGAAGGCCAGGAAGTGGTGGTCCAGGTCGACAAGGAAGAGCGTGGCAACAAGGGCGCCGCCCTGACCACGTTCATCTCCCTGGCCGGCCGCTACATGGTGCTGATGCCGAACTCGCCCACCGCCGGTGGCGTGTCGCGTCGCATCGAGGGCGAAGACCGCGCCGCGCTGAAGGAAGCGCTGGACAAGCTGAACATCCCCGACGACATGGGCGTGATCATCCGCACCGCCGGCGTCGGCCGCGATGCCGAAGAGCTGCAGTGGGACCTGGACTACCTGCTGCAGGTCTGGAAGTCGATCGCCGAAGCGGCGCTGACCAAGCCGGCCCCGTTCCTGATCTACCAGGAATCGCGCCTGATCGTGCGCGCCCTGCGCGACTACCTGCGCGCCGATGTGGGCGAGATCCTGGTGGACACCCAGGAGCTGTACGACACCGCCCGCGAGTTCATGCAGCAGGTGATGCCGCAGACCCTGCGCAAGCTCAAGCACTACACCGACGACATTCCGCTGTTCAACCGCTTCCAGATCGAATCGCAGATCGAAGGCGCCTATGAGCGCAATGTCCGCCTGCCCTCGGGCGGCTCGATCGTGGTCGACCAGACCGAAGCGCTGACCGCCATCGACGTGAACTCCTCGCGCGCCACCAAGGGCAGCGACATCGAGGACACCGCGTTCCAGACCAACCTGGAAGCGGCCGAAGAAGTGGCCCGCCAGCTGCGCCTGCGCGACCTGGGTGGCCTGGTGGTGATCGACTTCATCGACATGTCGTCCAACAAGCACCAGCGTGAAGTCGAGAACCGCCTGCAGAACGCGCTCAAGTACGACCGTGCGCGCGTGCAGCTGGGCCGCATTTCGCGCTTCGGCCTGATGGAAATGAGCCGCCAGCGCCTGCGCCCGAGCCTGGGCGAATCCAGCCAGATCGTCTGCCCGCGTTGCGACGGCCATGGCCGCATGCGTTCGGTGGAATCGCTGTCGCTGTCGATCATCCGCGTGGCCGAAGAGCATGCGATGAAGGAAAACACCGGGCAGGTGCTGGTCCAGGCCCCGGTCGAGATCGCCAACTACCTGCTGAACGAAAAGCGCAGCGCGCTGCGCGAGATCGAACAGCGCCATGACGCGCCGATCGTGATCGTGGCCGACGAGCAGCTGCACACCCCGCACTACGAAGTGACCCGCCTGCGTGAGAACGAGCTGGGCGACGAAAGCGGCAAGCCGAGCTACCAGCGTGGCACCCCGCGCAAGCTGCCGGTGCATGCGCTGACCAAGGCGCAGCTGAACATCCCGGTTGCCCCGGCGGTGACCAACGTCAAGCACAGCTCGCCGGCCCCGGTCCGCGAAGTGGCCGAACCGGTGGCGGCTGCCCCGGCCCCGGTCGCCCCGGCACCGGTCGCCGCGCCGGCTGCCACCGGCGTGGTCGGCTGGCTGAAGCGCATCTTCGGTGGTGAGCCGGCCCCGGCCGCCGCACCGCAGACCACCGCGCGCCCGGCCCAGGACGGCAACCGCAACGGCCGCAACAAGGACCGCAACGGCAAGGACCGCAACGGCCGCCGCGATGAGCGTGGCGAGCGTGGCCAGGGTCAGGGCCAGCAGGGCCAGGGCCGCGGCAAGGACCGCCGTGACGACCGTGGCGAACGCGCCGGCAAGGGCGAGCGCCGCGACGAGCGCCGCCAGGACGTGGCCGCGCAGGCTGCCGCACCCGCCGCCGGCCAGCCCCAGCAGGGCAAGCCGCGCAACGAGCAGCAGCCCAAGGCCCCGCGCAATGAGCAGCAGCCGAAGCTGAACCAGAACCAGAAGCAGAAGCCGCCGCGCCAGCAGAACGAGGGCGACAAGCCCGCGCGTCAGCCGCAGGCCGATGCCGCCAAGCCGGTGCAGGCCGGCGTGACCGCTGCCGATGCCGCGCTGGTCGCAACTGCGGTGACCGTGGCGGATGCCGCGATCCCGGCAGCTGCTGCTCCGGCTGCCGCCCCGGTGCAGAACAATGCACCGGCCGATGAGAACCAGCTGACCGCGGTTGCGGTTGAAGGTGAAGCCAACGAGCACGGCGAAGCGCCGGGCACCGGCGACGATGCCAGTGGCGAAGGCGCCTCGCGCCGCCGTCGTGGCCGTCGCGGTGGCCGCCGTCGTCGTCGTGGCAATGGCGAGCAGGCTGCAGGCAGCGATGGCCTGAACGATGACGGCGGCCTGGACGACGACGGCGACAGCGACGAGCAGGACGGCGACCAGGACGGTGACAACGCCGCCCAGGCGGCCCGCCCGGCCGCCCGCAGCAGCGAGTCGAACCCCGAGTTCGACTTCGATGATGACGGCGCCGCACCCGCTGCCCCGGCCGCACCGGTCCAGGCCCCGCGCCCGGCCCCGGTGGCTGCCGTTGCCGCCGCCGCGCCGCTGGCCGTGGTCAGCAGCCCGGTGGTGACCGCCGGTCACGCCGAGGCCGCCCCGGCGCCGAAGGCCGAACCGGTGGAAGAACGCGCCCCGTCGTACACCGATCGCGTGCCGTTCGTCGAGTCGCCGATGCCGGTGGCTGCGCCGGTCGTGGCCGAAGCACCGAAGCCGGTTGAAGCCCCGGTCGTGACCGAAGCACCGAAGGCCGTCGAAGCGCCGGTCGCGGCCGAAGCACCGAAGGCTGTCGAAGCCCCGGTCGTGGCGGAAGCACCGAAGGCCGTCGAAGCCCCGGTCGCGGCGGAAGCACCGAAGGCGGTTGAAGCCCCGGTTGTGACCGAAGCAGCGAAGCCGATCGAAACGCCCGTCGTGACCCCGGCCCCGACCGCGCCCGCCGCTGTCGAGACCCCGGTGGTCGAGCACAAGGGTCCGACCGAAGTCGGCCGCCCGGTGCAGACCAGCATGCTGGACGCCGTGGATGCCGTGCCGGCCGCTCCGGTCGCCCCGGCACCGGTAGCCCGCGTGGAGCCGGTGGAGACCGCACCGGTGGTGCAGAACGGCCAGCTGTTCGGCACTGCCGCCAGCGACGCCGCACCGACCGATGCCGCCGCCCAGGCCGCGCATGCTGAAGCCCGCGAGGACATCCCCACCGATGAACTCGCCCCGGCCGAAGCCGCTGCCAAGGAAGAACAGGACAAGGCCGAAAAGCCCTGATCTTCGTTCCCAGGTAGAGCCACGCCCTGCGTGGCTACGGAAACAAGAACGCAGACAGCGGCCCAAGGGCCGCTGTCTGCGTTAGGGCCAACGTAAAGCCGCAGGCACTTCGACAAGCCGTTAACGCATCCCGGTGCAACGTCGCTGCTGCGGGGGCGCACGCTGAGGGAACGCCATGTCTTCTCTTTCCGGCGCATTGAACGCGCCCGCCGCCCTCTATCGCTACGACGCCGAAAACCTGCTGGTCTGCAGCGGCACGGCCAGCAATCCGTTGTGGCGTTACTGGAAGGGCGATGTCGTCACCAACGCCGTCGATGACGGCAAGCAGTTGAGCTGGCCGCACTGGGGGAGCCAACAGGTCGCCATGCTGCGCACCGGCGCGGAGGCAGCCATCACGCTGCTTGGCGCAGACCAGGCCGGTTCGATCCTGGTTGAGGCAGATACCAACGTCCGCGCTCAGTGCTATACGCCATACGGCTATCTGCCGTCAGAGACGGCCGATCCACGCCCGGCCTACAACGGCGAACTGCTCGACCCTGCCAGCGGCTGCTACCTGCTCGGTGCGGGCCACCATCGCCCCTACAGCCCAACGCTGCACTGTTTCCTGGCGCCGGATGCGCTGAGTCCGTTCGACGAAGGCGGCGTGAATGCCTACGCTTATTGCGCCGGCGATCCGATCAACCGCACCGATCCAACCGGCCATTTCTGGAAATGGATAGTGCTGGGCGTCGCCGCGATCACGGCCGTCGCCAGCATGGGGGCACTAGCTGCCCCTTTGATTGCCGGCAGCGCGGCACTCACAGGCTCTGCATTGGCCGGCGCCGTCATCAACACGGTGGGTGCCGCAGTCGAGCTTGGAGCACTCGTTGCGGGAGCGGCCGGCGCTGATAAGGCAGCGGGCATTCTGGGGTGGGTCGGGCTGGGAATAACCGCCTTGGGGGTTGCCGCTGCGCTGCCCTCCATTGCCACCAAAGCCGCAAGCAAGCTGGCCGGACTTCGTGCCTGGCCAAAATCCAGCAGCGTTCCTTACAGCCGTCTTTCATCTGGTGGGAAAGGCGCCATGAGCCTGGGAACAGGTTCGAAGGCCATGCCGGCAAGCGGACTCCTCGGTGCACCCAAGGCGGTATCCCAAGCAACAATCAAGTCACCGAGACGGGTAACGGAAACACTACTGAAAGGGGGGGGGCGAAAAAAAAGAAGTCCTTATCGCCCCCCGTGCAACACGCGCCGAACCCTCTCCTCTACAAGGACCTTGGGCAGGAAGCAAAGAACGTACTCGAGCAGATCCGGACCGGCGCGCCGACGCGCTTTCCGGACGTCGACGGCATCGAGTACTACAACCTCAACCGCTTCCTCCCCCCGGTCACGAAGGGCCAACGCTACGTGGAATACTCCGTCCCCAACCCCAATCAAGTTGCCCGGGGCACCCACAGGCTGGTGCTGGACACCCCCACCCCTGCAGGCCCCCGGACCGTGTACTTCTCAGGCGACCACTACACCACCTTCAAAAGAGTGATTTTTTCAGACCCGCTCGATAACTGGTATCCACGTCCACGCTGAACCACTCGGGCGCAACCGGCACCGCTTACGGCGCGAACTGCAGGCGGGTCCACACGCCGTAGTGATCCGACGCCCACCGCCCTTCCGCATAGGGCTGGTCGAACAGCAGCTTCGCTTCGCGCGCCAGCAGCTTGTCCTGCTAGAAGAAGATGTGGTCGATGCGCGAGGGAGCGTCGTAGTAGTGGCGGTTCAAGGTACTGACCTGCGCCAGTTCGTTGTTCACGTGCACGCTGCCGTAGCTGTCGCCATAGCGTTGGCGCAGTGCGCTCAGGTCGCTGGCGTCCACCAGCGCATTGAAATCCCCGGCGATCACCACGGGCGCATCGCCGGCGGTGCCGGCGATGAACTTCAGCAGGTCCGCCACCTGCTCGCCGCGGATCCTGCTGCCGCTTTCATCCGAGCGTTCGTTGAGGTGGGTGGCGTAGAGGTTCACCGCCTGCCCGTCCACGTCGATGCGCAGGTGCGCCACCGTGCGATAGTCGGTGCGCGGCGCCAGCAGGTGCTCGCCGCGCGCCAGCACCGGTCGACGGGTCAACAGTGCATTGCCATAGCGCTTGAAGCGCCCCGGCGGGTCGGTCGACACGAACTGGTAGTCGTAGCCCAGCTTGCGCGCCAGCCAGGCGGCCTGGTTGCGCACGTGCGGCTTCTGGATCACTTCCTGCAGCGCGATGGCGTCCGGCTGCAGCGCTTCCAGCTCGCGCAGGATCACCTCGCGCCGCTGCGACCAGTTTTCGCGGTCATGGTGCAGGTTGAAGGTCACCATGCTCATGCCCTTCCCCGCCGGCTCGGCCGCGCGCGCCGGCAGCACCGCCAGCGCACAGGCCAGCAGCACGCCGAGCATGCCGGTGCGCGCCATCACCGTGCTCACGGCGCCTTGCGTTCGGCGCGCCGCACCGATGCCGGGATCTGCACTTCAACCTTCGCGGGCACCTGGGTGATGCGCAGCTCGCCGTTGAGCCACTGCGCCGGCTCGCCGTTGATGGTGGTTTCACCGGGTTCGCCACTGAACGGCCACGGCAGGATCACCCCGCCCTGCGGCACCACCAGCCCCGGCGCGACCTGCAGCGTGAGCTGCCTGTCGCTGCGGGCCAGCGTGTAGCTGAGCTGTCCGTTCGGCGTGCGCAGGCCCTTCACCCCGACCCC
Organism: Stenotrophomonas sp. FBCC-B152; assembly: GCF_059134105.1. Classification (NCBI taxonomy): domain Bacteria; kingdom Pseudomonadati; phylum Pseudomonadota; class Gammaproteobacteria; order Lysobacterales; family Lysobacteraceae; genus Stenotrophomonas; species Stenotrophomonas sp. FBCC-B152. Next base: position 2,366,416 of record NZ_CP101442.1, read on the forward strand.
GGCGCCGTCCAGCCAGCGGCTGGGCACGCCGGCGGCCAGCACCAGGCTGTCATCCACGTCGCGGTTGTAGGCGAACATGTCCAGCGCCGAGCGCACGAAGTCCGACGCCACCCAGGCATGCGGCAGGTCGCCGACGAAGAACGGCTTGCGCGGCGTGTGGGAGACCACTTCGGCCCACTGGTTCCAGGCCTGCGGCGCACGGTCCTTGAAGAAGAACTCGGTGGCCTGCCAGGCGCGGTCGCGCCAGCCCAGGCGCACGAACGCGGCCACGTTGCGCCACTCGTACGGGGTGTAATCCTTCCACTCGCGCTTGCCGTCGCGGCGTTCCTCGAACTGCTTCCAGTAGCGCTCGAAGGTGTTGTCCAGGTACGGCTGCGGCAGCCGGCCCTGCTCGCCGCCCGGGGCCAGCGCGATGGTGGTGGAGGTCGCATCGAAATCGCCCAGCTCGGCCGAACCGGGCAGGAAATCGATCTTGTGCAGCGCCGTGGCCGCCAGCAGCGAGGCCTGCAGGTCATCACGGAACTGGTCGCGCGATTCGGCGATCTGCATCGCTTCCAGCTTGCCCAGCGTGGTGGCGATGATCGCCGCGTCCTTGTAACCGCGCAGCGCCCAGAAGTTGTCCCAGTACGAATGCATCGGCTTGGCCGAATAGCCTTCGTGGCTGATCGACACCGGCATCATCCCGTAGAAGGCCGGGTTGCGGGCGCGGTTCTCTTCGGTGCGCTCGCTCAGGCGCAGCTGTTCCATGTACTGGTAGCCACCCTGCACGTGCGGCCACATCAGTTCCAGGAAGGTGCTGTCACCGGTGTAGCGCCAGTACTCGGCGATGTTGAAGATCAGCTCGCCATGGCTGTCGTTTTCCGGCACCGGGTCGGCGCCGCGCGGGTCCACGCAGCAGGGCACCTTGCCGTTGTCGAACTGGTACGGCGCGTACCAGTTCACGTACTCGCGCACCGCATCGCTGCGGCCCATGCGCAGCAGGCCTTCGGAAATCATCGCGCCATCGCGGATCCAGCTGCGCGAGTACGAGCGCGTGCCCGGCTGCAGGCTCGGGCCGATCCGCGAGATCAGCATGTGCGCCAGCGCGGTGCGCAGCGTATCGGCCAGCGGCTTGCCCGCCGCCGGTACCTGCAGCGCCACCTGGTCCAGCTTGGTGCGCCACATCGAGGCCACCTGCTGCTGGGCCTTGTTGGCGTCGAAGTCCTTCGGGGTGGTCCACGCGCCGGTCTGCGGCAGCACGATGGCCACCTCTTTGCTCTGGCCCGGCTCCAGGCGCCAGCGGTACAGCAGCGCGCCCGAGGCCAACCCGGTGGCGTCGCGCACTTCCGTGGCGGTGGGCAGGTTGCCGCTGGCCAGGTGGGTGACCTCCAGCTTGCCATCGAACGGGCTGGCGAACGCCGCGTCCGGGGCCTGCACCGGGTACACCCGCGGCGTGCCGTTGACCTCGACCTGGCCCGGTTCGAAATCCAGCGTGTCGATCCGGCTCACCCCGCCCACGGTGTTGAGGAACTGCCGCGGCGGATTCACCTGCCACGGCCGCACGGCCAGGGCCAGGGTGTAGTCGTGCGCCACCTTGTCCGGGTTGTGCAGCGTGTAGCGCCCCACCAGCTGCGCCTTGTCCCGGCTGCCCTGGACGAAGCCGGTCACCTTCAATGCGGCCTGGGGGTGGGCCCAGTCGACGCTGGCGATGGGCAGGTAATCGTCCTGCAGCGACTGTTTGGCCTCGACATCGGCCCAGCTCAGCACCTTCTTGTCGACCACCACGAAGGGCTCCACGCTGAAGCTGGCCTTGGCCACTTCCAGCGCGCCGTCCTCACCGATCAGCGCCTGCTCGCGGCCCCCGTCCAGGCCCAGCAGGGTCCAGTACGGCTGCTCACCGCTGAAGCCGCGCGGCACGAAGCCCCGGGTCAGGTCGGCGCCGACCGATTCAACGAACTCATTCGGCGTGCCGGCGAAATCCAGCGGCTTGATTGCGATGTCGCGGATGCCATAGCGCCAGCTCCTGCCGTTCTTCAGGTCGAAGCGCAGGTAGCGCGCCTCGGTATCGGGCAATGCCAGCCAGTCGCGCTCGCCGCCACCGCCGGCAGTGATCTCGCGCAGGGTGCGCCAGTCGCGGCCATCCACCGACGAGCGCACCACGTAGCGGGTGGCTTCCAGGCCGGGCACCCACTGGATCACCGCACCACCGAACTCGCGCACGTTGTGCAGGTCCAGGCTGATGGTCTGGTCGGGTACGCCGCCGCTGATCCACACCGTGTCCGGCTTGCCATCGGCAATGCGGCTCTGCAGCGCGGTGGCGGTATCGGCGATCACCGACGGCGCCAGCGCCGAGGTATCGGCCGGCGGCAGCGCCTGCAGGGTGAGCCGGTCGAAGCAGACCGTGCCGCGCCCGCCGACCTTGCTGTAGATGGTGAACTCCACCGCCGCGCTATTACGCAGGGTCTTGTCCGGGTCCGGGCCCCAGGCCTTGTCGATCTGGCGCTGGCGGTACTGCACCGGCGTCCAGGTCTTGGGGAAGGCGTAGCCGGGGCGGTTGACCCACCACACGTTGTCGCCGCTGGCATCGATCAGCTTGAACTGCAGGTCGTTGCCGGGCGAATCCCCGCGCAGCTGGAAGCCCACCTGGTAGTTGTCCGGCCAGGTGATGGGCAGTTCGCGGCGGATCGCCACGTAGCCGGAGACCTCGTGGAAGTCGTAGTCCACGCACAGCGCGCGGCCTCCATTGGCACCGGCCACGCTGCGCAGCGAACCGCTGACCTGGTCGGACACCACCAGCTTCCAGGGCGACATGTCGTCGAAGCTGTCCAGGACCTTGGGCGCCGCCGGCACTGCCGGGGGCGCGGCAGGCGCCGCCATCGACCACACCAGACCCAGAACCAGAACCCCCGCGACGACGGCACGCTTCACCCTTTAACACTCCCCAGCAGCAGACCTTGGATGTAATAGCGCTGCAGCACCAGGAACAGTGCCAGCACCGGAACCACCGTGACCACCGCGCCGGCCATCATCATTTCAACGTCCATGATGTGTTCGCGCGACAACGTGGCCAGGGCAACCGGCAAAGTGTAGTGCTCCTGGTCGGTCAACACGATCAGCGGCCACATGAAATCGTTCCAGGCACCCATGAAGGTGAAGATCGACAGGGTCACCAGCACCGGCTTGAGCATCGGCAGCACGATCTGGAAGAAGATGCGCAGCTCCCCTGCCCCGTCGATGCGGGCCGCTTCCAGCAGTTCATCGGGAATCGAACGCGCGTACTGGCGCACCAGGAAGATGCCGAACACGCTGGCCAGCGCCGGCACGATCACCCCGCCGAAGCTGTTGACCAGGCCCAGCTGCTTCATCAGCAGGAACAGCGGCAGCATGGCCACCTGCGCCGGGATCACCAGCGCGGCCAGCAGCACCTGGAAGATCCGCTCGCGGCCGACGAAGCGCAGCTTGGCGAACGCATAGCCAGCCATGGTGTTGAGCAGCAGCGAACCCAGCGTGATCGCCAGCGAGACGAACAGGCTGTTGACGAAGTTGTTGGCCATTCCGGTACGGGCGAACAGCTCGTGGTAGTTGTTGGTGGTCACCGACGAAGGCAGCAGCGGTGGCGGGAAATGCGCCGCTTCGCCGGTCGGCATGAACGACACCGATAGCATCCACAGCAGCGGCGCCAAGCTGACCGCGGCGAGCACCAGCAACCCGCCATTCACCCACCACGCATGCCAGCGCGACTGGCCAATCTCACGACTCATACCAACTGCCTCTTGCGGCCGAAACGCAGCATCAGGCTGGTTACCGCCAGGATGATCAGGAACAGCAGGAACGCCACGGCCGACGCGCGGCCCAGGTTCCACCACTTGAAGCCTTCCTCGAACATGAAATACAGCACGCTCACGGTGCTCTGCAGGGGGTCGCCGCGGGTCATCACGTAGGGTTCGGCGAACAGCTGGAAGTAGCCGGACACGGTGATCACGCCCACCACCAGCAGCACCGGGCCGAGCATCGGCAGGGTGATGTGCAGGAACTGCTTCCAGCGCGAGGCGCCATCGATGCGCGCGGCCTCGTACAGGTCATGCGGGATCGCCTGCAGGCCGGCCAGGAAGATCACCATGTTGTAGCCGAAGTTCTTCCACACCGCGAACAGCATGATGGTGGGCATGGCCCAGTTCGGGTCGCCCAGCCAGTCGATCGGGCTGATCCCCAGGTGCCCCAGCCCGTAGTTCACCAGGCCGTAGCTGGTATGGAACAGGTAGCGCCAGATCACCGCCACCGCCACCAGCGTGGTTACCACCGGGGCGAACAGCGCGGTGCGGAACAGCGCCTTGAAGCGTGCGGCCGGGGCGTTGAGCAGCATGGCCGCGCCCAGCGAGACGCCAATGGACATCGGCACGCCGACCACCACGAAATACGTGGTGTTCCACAGCGACTTCCAGAACATCGGGGTCTGCAGCAGGTCGATGTAGTTGCCCAGGCCCACGAAGCGCAGGTTGCCGCCATCGGCCAGCGCGTAGAGGTCGAAGTCGGTGATGCTCAGCGCCAGCGCCGAGAACACCGGCAGGCCGAAGAACACGCCGATCACCAGCAGCGAGGGGCCGGCGAAGATCCAGCCGGCAAGCGAACGCTGCTTCATGGCAGCACCTCCGGCGCGGCGCCTTCTTCGGTCTGCGTGCGCTGCTCATGCATCCAGCGGCGCTTGGCCAGTACCTTGTCCACGCGGTCATCCAGTCGATTCACGGCTACATCCTGGTCCAGCCCACCGCGCACCACCTGTTCGGTGACGATGCGCATTTCCTGCACGATTCGTTCCCACTCCAGCACCTTCGGGGTCGGCCGCACGCGCTCGAGCTGGTCGCGGAACGGTTGCGCCAGCGGGTCGTTGGCCAGCGACGGGTGTTCCCAGGTGCTGCGCCGCGGCGGCAGGTCACCGATGATGGAATGGAAGCGCTGCTGGATGTCCGGGCGCGACAGGAACTCGATCAGCTTCCACGACGCTTCCTTCTGCTGTGAACCGCGGAAGATCACCAGGCTGGTGCCGCCGGCGATGCCGGCGCCGGGGCCATCCGGGCCCGGCAGTGCGGCGGTACCCCACTTGCCTTCCAGTTCCTTGGGCTGCAGCTTCTTGAACTCGCGGATGTTCCACGGGCCGGACAGGTAGAACACGTTGAAACCCTTGAAGAACTCGTCCCACACGTTGGAAATCTGGGTTTCGGACATGCGCGGGGCCCAGCCCTGGGCGAACATGTTTTCGTAGAACGCCAGCGTGCGGCGGAAGCCGGGGCTGCGGAAGTTGCCACGGGTATCGTGGTCACGCAGCAGCGGATCAGGCTGCTGCAGGGCGAAGGACAGCTGCTGCTCGAATTCGTTGATCGGCATCAGCACCGCGTAGCGGTCCGGGCCCTGCATCTTCTTGATCGCCGCCATCATGGTGTTCCACTCGTCCCAGGTGCGCGGCGGGTGGTCGAAGCCGGCCTTGGCCAGCAGGTCCTTGCGGTAATACAGCAGGCGCGTATCGACGTACCACGGCACCCCGACCAGCTCGCCGTTGATGACGTTGGTATCCCAGATGCCCTGGAAGTAGTCGGCCGGGTCCACCACCTTGGACTGGGCCACGAACGGCGCCAGCGGGGTCAGCGTGTTGAGTTCGGCGAACTCGGGAATCCAGGTGTTGCCCAGCTGGCACACGTCCGGCAGCCCATCGGCGGCGAACGCGGTGAGCAGCTTTTCATGCGCGGCCGTCCACGGGATGTTCTGCACATCGACGTGGATGCCGGGATTGTCGGCTTCGAATTCGCGGATCAGTTCGCTGACCACTTCCGCTTCGCGGCCCATGGCCCAGAAACGCACGGTCACCCCTTCCGGTTCCTTCCGGCAGCCACTCAACAACAGGCTGCCGGCAACCAGCAGCAGAACACTCACCCACAGCTTGGGGCGCGACGACAATGGCACTGCTTACTTCCCCTGGGGCTGGTTGCGGTTCGAATTGGAATTGTTCTTCTGTTCCTGCGCGGCGGCCGCGCGGGATTCGGCGATGCCCATCGAGCGGGCCGAGGCCGCTTTTTCATCCTTCTCCAGCTCCATCGGCTGGTCTTCGCCTTCCGGGGTGAGCCAGCCGCCGGTGAAACCGGCGCGCTCCAGGCCGCGACGGATGTGCGGGTTGTTCTTCATCGTGTCCCACACGAAATCGTTGCGGTAGTTGGCGATCATGGTCAGGATCGGGCCCTGGTCGATGCCGATGTAATCGCTGGCCACCCAGCCACGGTCGGGCACGATGCGCCCGGTCTTGAGCGGGATGTCGAAGTTGAAGCTGGGGTTGAACGAATCCAGGAAGCCGTAGCTGGAATACAGGTAATCGCCGTAGCGCTTGTGCATTTCCAGCGTGGCCGGGATCACTTCTTCGGGGGCAAACACCACCGAGGCGATCGCCGCGGTCGGGGCGATGGTGCCGTCGTCGAAGTTCTCGCGCAGGCCGGCGCCGCGCGACGAGTAGTGGCGGAACTGGCGCTGCTCGCCACGGAATTCCTGCGTGGTGTTCTGCGGGCCATCGCTGGCGGTCAAACCCCACACGTTTTCACCGTACTCCTTCCACTGCGCCGGGTTGGCGATGGCGTATTCGCGCTGGGCCAGCGCGGCCGAGCGGCTGTTGAGGAAGTAGGTGCTGCCGCGTTCGCGCATGTACGCGTCCTGGATGTCGCGGAAGTCGATCCAGACATGGGTGTACTGGTGGCCGAACAGCGGGCCGAAGGACAGGTATTCCTGGCCCTGGAACACGCCCCAGTCGTTGTCGTAGGTACGCGTCCACACGGTCCACGCATCCGGGCTCACCGGGTGGGTGGGCGAACCGAGCGCGAGGATGTAGACCATCATCGCTTCGTTGTAGCCCATCCAGTCGTGGTCGATGAAGCCACTCTCGGGGAACCAGCCCATCGAGATCAGCGGGGCGCGTTGCTGCAGCCACGGCCAATCCACGCGCTTGTACAGCGTATCGGCAATGGCGCGGATTTCTTTCTCGCGCGAATCATCGCCGGTGTAATAGGACTGGGCGAACAGCACGCCCATCATCAGCAGTGCGGTGTCCACGCTCGACAGTTCCACCCAGCTGTCATAGCGGTGGCCCTGCTGCATGTCCAGGAAATGGTAGTAGAAGCCCTTGTAACCGCCCTTGCCGGTGCGCTGCGGGCCCATCGGCATGTCGCGGAAGAACTTCAGGGTGGTCAGCGTGCGGTCCACGGCCTGGGTACGGCTGACCCAGCCGTTCTCCACGCCGATCGGGTACGCGGTCAGCGCGTAGCCCACCGAGGCGATGCTGGCGAACGGGCGCGACGGATACCGGTCCGGGCTGAGCCCGTTGATTTCATTGGTGGTGTCCCAGAAGAACTGGAACGTGCGGCGTTCGATATCGTCGAACAGCGGGGGAAGTTCGGGTTTCATCGGGCGCGGGGGAACGTCGGCCTCTACGAGGATGACCGGCGGCTTGGGTTTGGCCGGCGTGTCCTGCGCCTGCGGCTTGCAGCCGACCACGGCTGCCGCCAGTACTGCCAGTGCCAATACGCGGGGTACCTTCATCGTGCCAACCCTCCGGAACCTTCAAATTTCAGGCCAGCATAGCGGGCCTTGGAGTGAAATCGTTTACAGCTTGGGTTCATTAAAAACCGGTTCTCCCCGGTCCACGTTGACACGCATGGCGTGTCACTACGCGGACCGGGGGACCGGTCGTTGTTACATCAGAAGCGGAAGCCCACTTCTGCCTTCACCTGGCGCGGCGTACCGACGATGTCGCCGGTCTCGTTGTAGCTGGCCAGCAGCTTGCCGTTGGACTTGGTGTAGTTGTAGTTGGAGAAGTTGTCGAAGTTGAACACGTTGATGATGTCGATACGGGCGTACAGCTCGGTTTCGCCCGGCATCTTGAACGTCTTCGTGGCCTGCAGGTCGACCGAACGGTAGCCCCAGATCTTGCCACCGAGCAGGAAGCGACCGTTGCCATCCGGCACGGCTGCGCCCGGGGTCGGCAGGTCGAAGCCGGTGGACTGCGTGACCGGGTACCAGTCGTTCACGGCGGTCGGGGTCGCCAGGGTGATCTTGCCACCGAAGGTGATGTCCCAGAAGCCCGCGTACGAACCGGTCAGCACGATGCGGTGACGCGGTGCACCGTTGGAACGGATGGTCGGGTAATCCTCGATCAGGCCGCGGTCGAAGGCGTAATGCTCGTTGATGTCGCGGTTGTGGCGTGCCGTGGTCCAGGTGTAGGCGATGGAGGTGCCCCAGCCGCTTTCCTTGGTGAACGGCTTTTGCGCCGACAGCAGTACCTGCGTGGCACGGGTCTTGATGCCCTGCTGGCCGATGATCAGGCTGCCGAAGCCCGGGATGTTGCAGCTCCACGCCTGGCTCAGGCCCGGCGAGGTGCCACCGCACAGGCGCGGGTCATCGAAGAACTCGCCGGTCGGGTAACGGTTGCCCAGGGTGAAGGCGAAGCCGTCATAGGTCAGCGTGCGGGCGATGGTGGCGTCGGTCAGCCAGTCGCCGACCTGGTTGGACATGCCCAGGCTGAACTGGTCGGCGTACGGCGCCTTCAGGTTATTGTTGAGCATGTCCACTTCCAGCCCGGCATTGCTGGTGGAACCCACCAGGGCCTGCAGGTTCTGGATGCCGTTGAGCAGGTTCGGATCCCAGTCGTAGCAGGCGGCCTGGCCATTGAGGCAGGCGCCGGTGGCCGGGTTGCGGAAGTAGATGGTCGGCTGCGGCAGGGCCAGCTTGGTGGTTTCCAGCTGCAGGTAGTCGAACAGGTCGCGGTCGTAGGAACGGCCGGCACCACCGTGGATCACGTGCTGCTCGTCGGCGTTGATGTCGTACGAGAAGCCCAGGCGCGGCTGCCAGGCATTCTTGAATGCCTTGCGGTTGTGGCCGTTGCTGATGTAATCGTTGATGTTCAGCCCGCCCAGCGCCATCGACTGCGCGTAGGTCTGGCCTGCGGCCGCACGCGGATCCTGGCTGTTGAGGGCCGCCACCACTTCCGGCGGGGTCACGAAGTCCAGGTAGGTCGGGTTCTTTTCGTAATCCCAACGCAGGCCGAGGTTCAGCTGCAGGTGGTCGTTGACCTGCCAGTCGTCCTGGATGAACAGGCCGATCTGCTTGACCTTCGAGCGCACTTCACCGGTCACGCCCGAAACGCCGGTCACCGGCTTGACGAACTGCGCCTTGTACGGGATGTCGGACGGGAAGTCCGGATCGCCCAGGGTGTAGGTGAACTGCGGGTTGATCTCCTGCGCGTCGGACGCGTACAGGTCGATTTCCTTGTACTTGGCGCCCATCTTGATGGTGTGGTCGCCAGCCCATTCGATGCCGTCCAGGGTCAGGTTGTCTTCGATCGACCAGCCCTTCTGGCCCTTCACCTGCGAATCCAGCGCCGAAGCGCCGCCGATCTGCACCAGGGTGCGGTCGTCGGTGCCATCCGGTGCGGTGTACACGTAGCCGTTGGCGATGGTCAGCGGCACCGGGTTGTTGAACGAATCTTCGTGGGTGAGCATCAGCTCGTTGTAGTAGCGCTCACCGCTGTGGTTCCAGCGCAGCGCGTAACGACGGTCGGTGTTCTCGGTTTCCTTGCCGTGCGACGGCGCGGTCTGCCCACTGAACTGCTGCTGGGTCTCGTCGCGGTCCTGGAAGGTCAGCTCGATGCGATCGTTGTCGGTCGGCTCCACGTCGATCTTGGCGAAGATCAGGTCCTGCTGGAACGGCTGGCTGGCCGGGCCGAGCTGGGCGGCGGCATCGGCCGGCAGCAGGCCGACACGGTTGGTGACCGAGCCTTCCGGGGCGATGGTCACCGGCAGGTCGAAGCGCTTGGCTTCGTAGGTCACGAAGAAGTGTGCCTTGTCCTGCACGATCGGGCCGCCCAGGGCGAAGCCGTATTCCTTCTCGGCCGAGACTTCCTTCGACTTGCCTTCCTGGCGCTCGGCCGGGGTCATCGCGCGCATGTCTTCGTCGGTGTAGCGGTAGAACGCCTCACCCTTGAATTCGTTGGTGCCGGACTTGGTCGCGGCGGTCACCGCAGCGCTGGAAACCTGGCCGTATTCGGCCTTGTAGTTGCCGCTGATGACCTTGTATTCGCCAATGGCCAGCTGCGGGAACGGGTTGCCGGCGCTGCCGGACTGGCCGGCCACGCCGCCGCCCTTGACGTAGCTCTTCTGGCCCACGCCGTCGATGTAGACGTTGGTGCCGTCGGCATTGGTGGCACCGCCGCGCAGCGAGGTGTTGCCCTTCGCATCACGGGTGAAGATCATGCCCGGCACCGCGTCGGCGAATTCCAGGAAGTTGCGCGACACCTGCGGGGTGGTCTGGATCTGCTGCAGGCTCACCGTCTTGCCCACTTCGGAGGTGCGCACTTCCTGCAGCAGGGTCGGCGCGACCACGTTCACGGTGTCGAGGTTGGTGGCGTTGGCGGTGCTGCCGTTGGCCGGGGCGCCGCTGAAGTTCAGCGTCGCGGTCGAGGCCACGGTCACCGTCACCTTCTGGGTCTGGCCGTTGGCCACCACGTCATAGGTGCCCGGGTCCAGGCCCATCAGCGAGTAGCTGCCATCGGCGCGGGTGCTGGCGCGCCGGACGCTGCCGCTGGCCACGTTGGTCGCGGTGACTTCGGTGCCGGCTTCCGCCTGGGCGACCTGGCCACGCAGCGAAGAGGTGGCCGACTGGGCCATCAGGGAAGGTGCGGCGCCCAGCAACAGGCAGCTGACCAGTGCGCTCGACAGCAGGCGGCGGGCCGGCATGCGGGTGCGGTGATTGGAATACGTCATGTAAATCTCCGGGTGGTGGAAGCCGTCATTGCGGCCGCCTGTCTTTTTTTTTGGATTGCGCCACGACCAACGGTCGTGACCTACGACGTGGAACCGTTCCTGCTTGAATCACGCACGATCAAGGTCGGTACAAGTGTCTGCTTGTCACCGGCCGTTTCCGTGTTGTTGCCATCCATCAACTGCAACAGACGCGTCGCCGCCTTATCGCCAAGCTCGGCGATACTCACCTGCATCGTTGTCAACGAAGGGTGAACGAAACGCGCCAGCGGAATGTCATCGAAGCCTGCCAACGCCACATCGGCAGGCACGCGCACGCCGGCCTGCGCGAAGGCATACAGGCAACCGAGCGCCATCATGTCGTTGGCCGCGAACACCGCATCGGGCAATGCACCGGCGGCCAGCAGCTCCTGCCCGGCGCGGTGGCCGGAGGCTTCATCGAAGTCGCCGGGCAGCTCGATGCCCTCGGCCGCACTGCCGAACGCCGCCAGCGCATCGCGGAAGCCCCGCAGGCGTTCGCGCGCATCGAAATTCAGTTCGGGGCCGCCGATGAAGGCGATGCGGCGGTGGCCGGCTTCCAGCAGGTGCGCGGTCATCGCCATTGCACCGGCATGGTCATCGATGCTCAGCACCGGATGATCCTGCTCGGGCAGGTAGGTGTTGATCAGCACCGTGGGCAGCGCCTGCGGCAGGTTGTCGGTCAGGAAGCCCGGACTTTCCGCATACGGGGACAGCACCAGCAGCCCGTCTACCCGGCCGCGCATGGCGCGCAGGGCCGCGCCCTGCTGCTCCTGGTCGCCGTGGTAGCTGGACACCAGCAGGTGCTGGCGGCGCGCACGCGCCACCCCGTCGATGCCGCGCATCAGCTCGGAGAAGAATTCGCCATACAGGTCGGGCAGCACCACACCGATGGTGTTGGTGCGCCGGCTGCTCAGGCTGCGGGCCGCCGCGTGCGGGGTGTAGCGCAGGCGCGCCGCCACCTCCAGCACCAGCTTGCGCACCGGTTCGGCGACGTTTTCATGGCCATTGAGCGCACGCGATACCGTCGCCACAGAGACGCGGGCTTCGCGGGCTACATCTTTGATAGTGATAGCTGCCTTGTTCACCTCGCCGCCCTCCACGGCTTAGAGATCTGGGCTTGGCGCGGAATGTAAGCGTTTTCAAACCCAGATGTAAACACTACGTTAGGCAAATGTCGCACGGCGGTAACCTCGGGATGTCCTGGAAAGGTCGTCCCGGGACTCGCCGGGACAAGGCGGGACAAGGGTTTCAGCCCTTTTTTGACGGCGCTTCGGCACGGATGGACAACGCGTGGATATCGGTCTCCATCAGGGTGCCCAAGGCGTTGTAGACCGCGCGATGGCGCGCAAGTGGCAGCTTGCCTTCGAAGGCGGCGCTGACCACGTGAACGTTGAAGTGCCCGCGCCCATCGCGCGCGCCCTCATGGCCGGCGTGGCGGTGGCTGTCGTCCTCCACCTCCAGCAGTTCCGGCTCGAAGGCCGCCTGCAGGGCGGCCCGGATCTGCTCGACCCGGCTCATGGCAGCACCTTGCGGAACGGGCGGACTTCGGTGCGCACATACACACCGGCCTCCACATAAGGGTCGGCCGCCGCCCAGTCCTGGGCATCGGTGAGCGAATCAAACGCGGCAATCACCACGCTGCCGCTGAAGCCGGCCGGGCCCGGGTCTTCACTGTCGATGGCCGGGCACGGGCCGGCCAGCAGCAGACGCCCTTCGTCGCACAGGGCCTGCAGCCGGGCCAGATGGGCCGGCCGGGCCGACAGGCGGGCGGCCAGCACATCGGTGCCGTCATAGCCTTCAATCACATACCACACGGGCAACTCCTGGGGTTCAGCTAAACAAACGCCGCGATTCTAGCCCGCCTCGCTGGACACTGCCGTTGTGAAGCCGTACTCTTGACCACATTGCACGTGGCTGGACGCAGCAACCCTGTGGCTACAGGGCCCCACTGCCCCACACCAGCACACGTAGACGACCTCCCGTAGTTCTGTCGCTGCATTTGAGCAGCGCGTCCTGCTGCTGTTTGAAATGTCATGGCTAGCGATCCTGCCGCCCGGGTGTTCCGGTTGCGGGCCAGGCGCAGCAAACTGGTCCGTTGCAATACCGACGTCAATCTTGATGACCTCTGAACTCGCGCTCGACGCGAACCCGCAAATCCGGCCGACCGCCCCTCAGCAGCAGGAAATGCCGCTGGCCGTGGTGCATGGGCAACCGGTCCTGCAGATTCCGCAGGACCTGTACATCCCGCCGGATGCGCTGGAAGTCATCCTGGATGCCTTCGAAGGTCCGTTGGACCTGCTGCTGTACCTGATCCGCCGGCAGAACCTGGATATCCTGGATATCCCGGTAGCCGAGATCACCCGCCAGTACGTCGAATACATCAACGTCATGCAGGAGCTGCGCTTCGAACTGGCGGCCGAATACCTGGTGATGGCGGCGATCCTCGCCGAAGTGAAGTCGCGGATGCTGCTGCCGCGGCCGCCCAGCGTGGAAGGCGAGGAAGCCGACCCGCGTGCGGAGCTGGTGCGCCGGCTGCAGGAATACGAACGTTTCAAGCAGGCTGCCGAAGACATCGACGCCCTGCCCCGCCAGGACCGCGATACCAGCCTGGCCCATGCCTTCGTGCCCGACCGCGCGGCGATCAAGCTGCCGCCGCCGGTGGACCTGAAGGAAATGCTGATGGCGCTGCACGACGTGCTCAAGCGCGCCGAGCTGTTCACCGGCCACGCGATCAAGCGCGAGGCCCTGAGTGTCCGCCAGCGCATGGGCGATGTGCTGGGCCGCCTGGAAGACGGCAGGTTCTACCGGTTTGAAACGCTGTTCACCGCCGAAGAAGGCAAGCTGGGGGTGCTGGTTACCTTCCTGGCCCTGCTCGAACTGGCCAAGGAACAGCTGCTGGACATCGTCCAGGAAGCTCCGCTGGCGCCGATCTACGTCAAGTCCCTGGCCGCCGGCAACACCAACGAACCGCTGCAGTTCAACAGCGAGTTCGACGACAACGACGCCGCCAACGAATCCGACTGAGCACCCGACCCACGCATGGATCAACCGCTGATCAACCGTATTGTCGAAGGCGCGCTGCTGGCCTCCAGCCAGCCGCTGACCCTGGCCCAGCTGCAGGGCCTGTTCCCGGAAGAGGAACCGGCCCCGCCGGGCAGCATCGAACGCGCGCTGGAACTGCTGCGCGAAGGCTGCGCCGACCGCGGCGTGGAGCTGGTCGAGGTCGCCTCCGGCTTCCGCTTCCAGGTCACCAACGAAGTGCACGGCTTCATCACCCGGCTGTGGACCGAACGCAAGACCCGCTACACCCGTGCCACCCTGGAAACGTTGGCGCTGATTGCCTACCGCCAGCCGATCACCCGCGGCGAGATCGAACAGGTCCGTGGCGTGGCGGTCAGCAGCAACATCATCCAGGCGCTGGAAGAACGCGAATGGATCCGCGTGATCGGCCACCGCGACGTGCCCGGCAAGCCGGCGCTGTTTGGTACCACCAAGGGCTTCCTGGACTATTTCGGCCTGAAGCGCCTGGACGAACTGCCGCCGCTGTCCGAGCTGCGCGACCTGGGCGAGCTGGAGCCGCAGCTGCCGCTGGACAACGACGGCCAGCTGGCCGGCCGGATCGCCGCAGGCGTGGCGGGCCCGGACGCAACGCCCCCGGGTGATGCCAACGACGTAGAGCCAGGCCCTGCCTGGCTGAACGATCAGGGCACCGAACCGGAACCGGAAACCATCCCGGAGTCCGATCCGGCCACCGCCCGTTCCGCCGCCCGCGCCGCCCTGATGGCCGCGCGACTGGCGGAACAGGACGCCGAGTCGGACAATAGCGATACCCCATCCCATGCGCCGTTGTCGCTCCCCGACGACGACGCGGATACGACCGCCAGCGATGGCGACCCCGATACCGTGCCGGGAACCCGCGCGGCGCACCAGAACGAAACCGAAAACAACGCCGTCGCGAAGACGACCGTGGCTGTTGACGAAGCCGATCCCGAACCAGAGGCCGACGAAACCGTCGCCGGCCGGAGCCAAGTAAATGAGTGACACCCCCCGCAAGCTGTCGTTGAACAAGCTTTCGCTCAAGCGCGAAAACGAAACCGAACAGCCCAAGCTCGAAGAGCGCCTGCACAAGGTGCTGGCCCAGGCCGGCCTCGGCTCGCGCCGCGCGCTGGAACAGCGCATCGCCGATGGCCTGGTCAAGGTCAATGGCGAAGTCGCCCAGACCGGTCAGTCGATCAAGAGCGGCGACAAGGTTGAACTGGACGGCCGTGGCTTTGTTGCCACCGCGCTGACCGAAACCTCGCGCGTGCTGGCCTACAACAAGCCCGAAGGCGAAGTGACCACCCGCGAAGATCCCGAAGGCCGCCCGACGGTGTTCGAAGCGCTGCCGGCCCTGAAGGGCGCGCGCTGGATCGCCATCGGCCGCCTGGACATCAACACCACCGGCCTGCTGCTGGCCACCACCGATGGTGAGCTGGCCAACGCGATGATGCACCCCTCCTACGAGGTCGAGCGCGAATACGTCGTGCGCGTGCGTGCCCCGGAAGGCGAAGAGAAGGTGCCCGACAGCATCGTCGACCGCCTCTCCCGTGGCGTGGCGCTGGAAGACGGCCCGGCCAAGTTCGACGAGATCGAACGCATCGGCGGCACCGATTCGCACGACTGGTTCCGCGTGGTCGTCAAGGAAGGCCGCAACCGCGAAGTGCGCCGCCTGTGGGAATCGCAGGGCTGCCAGGTCAGCCGCCTCAAGCGCACCCGCTACGGCAAGGTCTCGCTGCCGCGCGAACTGCTGCGTGGCCAGTCGGTGGAACTGCCGGCCAAGCAGGTTGAAGCGCTGCGCGCCGAACTGAAGCTGGAAGAAGGCGCCCCGTCGGCGCTGACCCTGCAGCCGGTGATCGGCCAGCGCCGCGCCGCCAAGACCACCGTGCGCGTGTCGCGCGAAGGTGGCCGCGGCAACGCCTACGTCAACGGCCACAACCAGGCCGATGAAGGCCGCGAACTGCGCCGTTTCGACAACGTGCGCGAAGAGCGCGGCCGTGGCCGCGGCGGCAAGGGCGGCGGCTTCAAGGGTGGCCTGACCGTCACCGGTGAAGCGGCGGCCAAGCAGTCGCAGCGTCCGTTCAAGCAGCGCCCCGACAAGGGCAACCGTGCGCTTCCCGAAGGCAACCCGGCCGCGTTCCGCAGCTGGTATGTGCCCGATGGCGTGAGCACCGGCCCGAGCAACCACCGCAATGCCGGTCCGGGCGCTGCCCGTGGTCCGGGTGCGCGCGGCCCGGGTGCCGGCGCAGGCGCCGGTGGCCAGGGCCGTCCGTACGGCAAGCCGAAGGGGCCGGGCGGCGCAGGCGGCCAGGCTCGCGGCGGCTACGGTGAGCAGGGTCGTGGCGGTTTCGGTGGCGAAGGTCGCGGTGAAAGCCGTGGCGGCTACGGCGGCCAGGGCCGTCCGGCCGGCGCCGGCGCCGGTGCGGGCAACCGCGGCGGCCAGGGCGCACAGCGCCACCCGTACGGTCACCCGGGCAATGCCCCGAGCTTCCCGTCCGATCACGCAAACCCCGGCGCCAGCCCGTACGGCAACAGCCGTCCGGCCGGTGGCCGTCCTGCGGGTAACCGCGGCCCCGGCGGCCCGGGTGGCAACCGCGGCCCGGGTGGCCCCGGCGGCAACCGCGGTCCCGGCGGTCCGGGCGGCAACCGTGGCCCGGGTGGCCCGGGCGGTCGTCCCAGCGGTGCACGCCCGGGGGGCAACCGCGGTCCCGGCGGCGGTGGCCACCGTGGTGGCGGCCCGCGCGGCGGCTGATGGATTGAACAAAAAACCCGGTCAATGACCGGGTTTTTTGTTAACGACGCTCGATGGTGAAGCGGCTGCCCGCTACGCCCAGGTCCCAGCCCTTGCCGGTACCGGCCAGCGCCAGCGAGACATCGCCCTTGGTCACCACCTGCGCACTGCTGGAGCGGTCCGCGCCCGCGTGGGCTTCCACCGCGGCGTACGAGCCGATCAGGTCGTTGAGCGAATAGGCGCCGGAGAACCGGCCCTTGCCATCGGTGATGGTCGACTTGCCGACGGTGAGGCCACCGCCCTTGACGCTGATCTTGACCGGAATGCGGGCGCCGTTGTCGCAGGTGATGGTGCCCGTGCCGGACGCGGTCTTGTAGATCACCGACCATCCGGCCAGGTTGTAGTGCAGTTCGCAGTCGATGTTGCCGGCGGCCTGCGCGGCGGGAACCGCGGCCAGGCCAGCCAGTGCGATGCATGCAAGGAAACGCTTGTTCATGGCGGTGTACTCGTGCCGGTGAGGTGATGACGCCGAATCTAGCAGATCGCACGCAGCCCCCCACCGCACCCTGCAACGCCCGTTCAGGCCAGCGTTGCCCGCTGCTGACCTCACGCTCACTTCTCCTTTTTCCTTGCCTCCTCCGCGTCCACGCGACGGCGCATCGTTTCGGCCATCAGCAGGGTCGACGCCAGCTTGCGCATGTCGCCGTCCTCCAGCAGCTTGTCGCGTGCCTTGGACACGGTGCCCAGGCTGGTCCGGTCCGGTCGGGCGCCCATCGCGTAGCGATAGAAGCCGCTGGCCAGGCAGGCCATCGCCTCCCTGTTGTCCGGAACATGCTCGGCAATGCCGCGCACATCGTCGATGTGGTCGATCCAGTTGCCTCCGGAGGTGTTGATGAACGGCCCGGACGCATCGATCGGCACATGCTGGTCGGTGTAACCCTCGTTGATGGCCAGCTCGGTTTCGCGCAGTGTCGCGGTCTGGTCGAAATTCTCCAGGGACGCGCCGGTGTCGTTGAAGAACTGGTGGCAGGTCCAGCAGGTGCCGTTGGATGCCTTGGGGCCTGTGTTGATATCCCACTTCTCGCGTTCGCCGATCGGCCGGTCCGGGTACGGGTCTGGTTCCGGGCGCAGCGCATTGGAGGCGAAGGACTGGCAGAACAGACTCTGCCGGATCGTGAAGCCGCGCATGACCAGCGACGTGGAATTGTCGTTGGCGTACTTGACCGGGAACAGGCCCGCGTTGAGGATGCCGCCCCGCCAATGCGACTGATCGGCCGTGAGCGTGACCTTCTTCAGCTCGCTGCCGGTGACCCCACCGATTTCATAGTGACTGGCCAGGTCGGCATTGAGGAACGTGTAGCCGGGATTGAACGCTTCACGCACCGTGCCGGAGCCCGCGCGGAAGTTTTCTTCCAGGGTCAGCCTGAATTCGTCGCGCATGGCCTGCACCATCGGAGCCGCCAACCCCGGGCGCGGTGACACCGGAATGCCGGGGCTCAGGCCGGCGTAGTAGGAAACGAACCGGGTCAGCTGCTGGGCTGCGCGCGGGTCCTGCAGCATGCCATCAACCACCTGCTGCAGCTGCGCCTCCGTCGCCAGTTCGCCGTTTTCCGCTTTGTCCAGCAGCGCTTCGTCGGGCGTGGTACCCAACAGCGTGAACGACAGCGCGGTGGCACGCTCGTAGGGCGTCAGGTTGAAGAAGTTGCCTTCG
Organism: Stenotrophomonas sp. FBCC-B152; assembly: GCF_059134105.1. NCBI lineage: Bacteria > Pseudomonadati > Pseudomonadota > Gammaproteobacteria > Lysobacterales > Lysobacteraceae > Stenotrophomonas > Stenotrophomonas sp. FBCC-B152. The sequence continues at coordinate 2,384,681 of NZ_CP101442.1, forward strand.
GCATCCTTCACCCCCAGCTCCGAGCGGTACAGGAAATGGGGCGAGGCCAGCATCGCCAGGGCCACCCCGCCCACTCCGCCTTCCGGTTGCGCATATACGGCGGCATACCGGGTCTTTTCAGTCGCCGACAACGGCCGCCGGAACAGCGCGCGCCCCAGGTTCGCAACGAAATCGTCCGCCGTGCTGCCGTACCGGGTGGCCAGCGCGGCGGCGTCGATCGCATCGTGCACCTTCAACGAGACGTCGTAATACTTGCGCACATCCTCGTCGGTGAACGTACCGGCGATGGCCTCGATGGGATAGATGAAGTCCGCGCCATTGATCTTGTTTTCGGGCAGGTCCTGCGCGTCCACCTCGACTTCCAGCACGTCATGCACGGCGTTCGCATACTCGGTCCGCGCCAGCATGCGCAGCTGGCGTGGGCCGGCCTGTGCACCCGGTTCGGTGTACGCACGCCAGACCGTGCCCACCAGGTAATCGCCCACCTCGGACGCGCACACTCCATCGCAATGGGTGCCATTGGCGGTCATGTTGGTGGTCACGCCGGTGATCTTTTCCTTCAGCGCCTCGACGTTGTCCACCCAGCGCATCGCCTTGACCGGATCGTCCCAGCTGCTGGCCGAGTGGCAGCCCACGCAACCATCGGGGTCGTCCAGCAGTACCTGCTTGCCCAGGTCTTCCACGGGTGTGTAGGCCGCGGTCCGGGCGAGGGGCGGACTGTCATAGTCGACCTGGAAGCGCTCGCGCATCGGCGCGGGGTACGCCTTCTCGGTGTACGGGTAATGCACCGTGTAGTCGCCCACTTCCAGGGGCACCTTGGTCTCACCGCCCCAGGGAACGTCCACCGGGACCCAAGCCTGCTCGCCCCTGCGCAGCATCACCTGCCAGGTTTCGGCCAGCGCACCGTCCGGCTTGGCGGGCGCCGTCAGGGTCAGTTCCACGTTTACATCGGGCCTCTCGATGTACGTGGCGGCGATCTCAACGTCGTTCGCGTCCGTGCTCAGCGTGGCATGCATCTCACGCGTTTCCGGCACCCATTCATCGAACGGCTTCCATTCCACCTTGTAGTCGCCATGGGGCAGGCCTTCCAGCGTCAGCTTCTCGCGCCATGCCAGGCCGAAATAGCGGCGCTCCCCGTCCGGGCCAGTGAGGAACCCCACCAGCTGCTGGCCTGCCAGCTCCGGCGCGGGTGGCGCCGGCGCCGTCATCGTCAACGCCGTGTCCGGCAAGCCGTCCTTGGAGTAGCTGATGCGGTAGATGACACCGGAGACGTCGTCGGACACCAGCAGCGAGCCGTCCGGCATCGACAGGAACTCGACTGGGCTGCCGACGCAGCCATTTTCCTGCATGCAGCCGGAGGGGGTGGTGGGGCCGGTGCCGCGCCAGCCCTGCACTAGGGGGATGGACGACTCGACCGTGTCGCCTTCCAGTGTGAACATCGTGATGTTCATGCCCGGGCGTTCATCGCTGCCCTTGCTGTGCACGGCGGCCAGCATGTACTGCTTGCCCGGCTTCGGCGCGTAACCCTTCCAGAAGCGGATGCCCAGCGGCCCGTAGTTGCTGCCGAAGTCAAAGGCAGGCGGGGTGTAGCTACGCGGGTTGATTTCCGACGGGGCCCTGTCGCTGAGGATGGCGCCGTGCGGAATCCGCAGGCCGTCCAGGTCTTCGCGGCGCTCCCATTCCGAGTCGGTGATGCCGGTGGTCTCGCGGCCGAACACATAGGGCGAACCGTAGTGCCTGGCGGCACGGAACGAGTTGAAAACGTTCAGTTCGTCGGCGTTGTCGAAGCCGTCGCGGTTGTTGTCGCCAAACCACACGGTTCCGGTGGCCGGCTGCCAATCCAGGCCCACCGCGTTGCGCACGCCGCGCGCCATGATTTCCGACGCGCCGGTGCTGGGGTCGACCCGCAGCACGGTACCGTAGCGTGGATCCTTGGTGGTCACGCACACATTGCAGGGTATGCCCACCGCGGTGTACAGGCGCTCATCGGTGGGGTCGAACGTGTTGAAGTGCAGCGGATGTTTCTGGTGGTACCAGCGCCACGGTGGCACGTTCGGCATCGGGAATGCGGTGTCGTTGGCGGGGAATTTCCAGATTTCCGTGCCGGTGCGAACGCCATTGCGGTACGTGGTGTCGATATCGTCGATGCGGCCCAGGCTGCCGCTGGTCGCGTAGTACAGCGCGCCCTTGCGATAAGCGACTCCGTGCGGCTCCTCCAATCCGGTAGCGATGACGTAGGTGGCCGCGACGCCGGTTTTCTGCGCGTTCAACTCCAACGCGTACAGCGCCTCGGCGCGCCGGTTGGCGGTGTTGCCCTCGCCCACCGGCACATCGGCCCAATGCGGAATGGAACTGCTGCCCACGTACAGCACGGTGCCCGCGTCGTTGAGCGCCATCTGCCGCGGCTGGTCCAGGCCGGAGGCAAACAGCTCGATCTTGATGCCGGGCAGGCCTTTCAGCCGGGCCGGATCGGGCAGCCGGCGGAAGCGTGGTTTGAACACGATGTTCTGGCCGGCCGGTTCGGTCACCCGGATCACCCGTCCCGTGTCCATCGGCGCGCCCACCGTGTTGCTGTCCAGAATCAGCACGTAGTCGCACTGCTTCAGCGCTTCGACGACAACCGTCTGTCCCCAGTTGCCCTTGATCGGGTGGACGTCTTCGCCGCACTGGAGTTTGCCGGTGATCTCGCCGGTGGCCCCGCCGCTGCCGAATTCGATGTCGGACGGCAGCTCCAGGGTAATGCGGTTCCCCTGCGGATCGGGGTCGGGGCCCATGCAGGCTCCCATATGCCTCCAGGTGCTATCCCAGAAGGCGTTCTGCCCGTCCGGCTCGTAGTTCGACTGGTTGCACCACGCGGCGTGTCCATAGCACTCGTAGCGCTGGCCCAGGTTCTGCACCGTGTCGCCGACGCTGTAACCGCCTTCGGCGACCCATTGCGGATCCTCGCAGGCCGCCTCGAACGGAGCGGACCTGTCGTCGCCCTTGCCGCATCCCCCCACCGCGAGCGCCATTGCCAGCGCCACCACCGCTATCCGGGCCTTCATCGGAGTTCCCAATCGTTGAATTCGACCCCCGTTGAATTCAAGCGCTACCGCACGCTGTTACCTCTGTCAGCCAATTCCGTTGAAAATGCCGCTGACCGGGTTGAGGCTGTAACCCGAATCGACGCCCATCGATTTCGCCACCGTCGTCCAGATCCGCTCGATGCTGACATGCTTGCCGATGTAGTCGGTGCGATCGCCCTGGTCGCCGATATGACTGAAGCGGCCGTTGTTGCTGCTGCCGACGTTCAGGCCGTGCGATTTCGTGCCGCCGATCATCACCATCGGCATGTCCATGCTGGTCTCGGGCCTGCCGTCGGCCAACTCGCTGGTCACCACCACCAGGGTGTGGTCCAGCAGTGAATCCTCCGGCACGTCCGGATCCTGGTGGCGGGCAAGATCATCCAGCAGTGCCTTGAGCCGGTTGACGTACCACACCCGCGACTGCTGCCACAGGATGCGTTTCTCCTCCGGACCGCTGCCGCGAAGCTGGTGGGCGGCATCATGCGCATTGTCGGTGAAGGTCGGGCCCGTGCCATCGCCGTACGGATCAAAGTAGATGGCATTGTTCTCCGAGCTTGCCCCAATCTGGAAGGTGGCCACCCGGGTAGCGCCGCAGGCCAGGGCAGTGGCCAGTACGCTGGAGGTGGCGGTCAGGATGTCCGTCCTGCGCCGGTTGTCGTCCATCCAGCCCTCCTCGTACTCGGGCAGGGTGGGATCGCAGCCCGGCACAGGCTCCACCGGTCCGCTGTCGAGGTCGTTCTGGACCTGCTCGATGGCATCCAGATGCGACTCCAGCTTCTGCCGTTCGCGCGGCGACATGCCTTCCTTCAGCTCGCGCAGATCGGCCAGCGCCGGATCGAACACGTGCTTGCCGCCGCTGCGGCGTCTGCCGGTCTGATCCGGGAACAGGCTCGCGAACAACCGGTGCGGGTTGCGCTCCATGTCGCGCAGCACCATGCCTGCGCCAGCGAAGGAAACCCGGGATTCCGGGTTATGACTGATGTGGCCACAGAACACCGCCTTCTGCGTCGCCGCGTAGTTCGGCAGCTGCTGCCCGATGATGAGGTCGATGCTTGCATGTTCCATGCGGCTGTCGCGCAGGCATTTGTTCCAGCCGCCGTGCCCCTCGTAATTGCTCGGCAGCGAAACGCCCCGGAGGTACAGCGAGCGGGAGCGGTAGGGTTCCAATTCACTGCTCAACATCGCGAGCAACGGTCCCTCCACATCCAACCCTTCCGACCGGAAGCTGTCCTTGCCCACTTCGCCGTCCCAGGGATGCCAGATCTGGCGTTCGGCCGGGTCGGCCGGCGGCGGACCGTCTGGCCCTTGCTGGTTCATGCTCAGGGTGCCCATGCCATCGGCCAGGATCACGAACACCACCTTGGGCTTGCCGCCCTGTGCGGCGCCGTTCAACTCGCGCCCATCCACCGCCCAACGGGCCAGCGAGCTGCGATTGAGGTAGTACGCGCCGGCGCCCAAAGCGCCCAGCCCACCAGCGGCAGCAAGGCCCAGCAGCAGCCTGCGACGGGAAACGGAAATGCTCATGCGGAGGTCCCCAACCCTTGAATTCGACCCCCGTTGAATTCAGCTTCCAGGGCCTGTCGGGACGCACTGGAATTGGCCGGGAGCGTGCACCCGGCCAAATGAAGGCGGGGTGAAATCAGTCCGCGCTGATGGGGCCACCCAGGGTAAAGGCATCGGCATCGAGCATCGCCGGGAAGCGCGCGCGGTGCGCGGCGAGTGCGGCGGCGGAAATGGTGGTAGTCACCACCTGTTCGCGGCTGCGGATCTCCACCTGGGGCTGGCCGAGGAAGTCGATCACGGCACTGTCGCCGTCGTAGTGGAGTTCGTTGCCGTCCACGCCGACGCGGTTGACCGCTGCCACGTAGCACAGGTTTTCAATCGCACGCGCGCGCAGCAGCGTGCGCCAGGGATAGGCGCGTGCCGAGGGCCAGTTGGCGACGAAAATCTGCAGGTCGAAATCCAGCGCGTCGGCGCGCTCCACGTTGAAGCGGTTGCGACAGAACACCGGGAAACGCAGGTCGTAGCAGACCAGCGGGTTGATCCGCCAGCCTTTCCATTCCACCGTGAGGCGTTCGTTGCCGGCCGCGTAGCGCAGGTGTTCGTCGCCGTAACGGAACAGGTGGCGCTTGTCGTAGTGCTTGAGCTCGCCGTCCGGCGTGGCCCACAGCAGCCGGTTGTACACGCCCTCGCCCACCCGCAGCTGCACGCTGCCGGTAATGGCGGCACCCAAGGTGGCGGCCTGCCCGCGCATCCACGCCACGGTAGGGCCGGCCATGTCTTCGGCACGGAAGATGGCGTCGTTGGAGAAGCCGCTGGTGAACGTCTCGGGCAGGATCACCAGATCGGTCTGGCCGGCCAGCGGGGCCAGCAGTTCGCCATAGTGGTCGCGGTTGCCTTCGGGATCGTGCCAGCGCGTATCGCCCTGGACCAGGGTGACACGCAGGTCGGGGCGGTTGTTCGCACTCATCAGAGCACCTTCAGGCGTTCGATCGCCGCGTCCATGGTGGCGTCGTTCTTGGCAAAGCACAGCCGCACGATGCGCTGGCCTGCCGGCGGCGTTTCGTAGAACGGCGACAGCGGGATGGCGGCCACGCCCTTTTCCACGGTCAGCCACTTCACGAACTCATGGTCCGGCAGGTCGCTGACGGCCGAATAGTCCACCAGCTGGAAGTAACCGCCCGGCACCGGCAGCGGCTTCAGGCGCGTGCCCAGCAGCTGTTCGCGGAAGCGGTCGCGCTTGGCCTGGTAGAAGGCGCCGAGTTCCAGGTGGTGTTCCGGTTCGTCGCGGATCATCGCGGCAAAGCCGTATTGCGCCGGGCCGAAACTGGTGAAGGTGTTGTACTGGTGCACCTTGCGGAATTCCGCCGTGAGCGCGGCCGGCGCAACCGCGTAGCCGATCTTCCAGCCGGTGCAGTGGTAGGTCTTGCCGAAGCTGGAGATGACGAAGGTGCGTTCGCGCAGCTCCGGGTAGCGCAGGGCCGATTCGTGGCGGCGGTCGTCGTAGATGATGTGTTCGTACACTTCATCGGAAATCAGGTAGATGCCGGTGCCGCGCAGCACCTCGATCAGCGCCTGCATGTCAGCCGCGTCGAGCATCGCGCCGGACGGGTTGTGCGGGGTGTTGACCATCAGCAGGCGGGTTTTCGGGGTGATCGCCGCGCGCACCCGGTCCCAGTCCACACGGAAGGTCTGCGGGTCCAGCGGTACGTGCACGGCGCGCGCGCCGGCCAGGTCGATGGCGGGTTCGTAGCAGTCGTAGGCCGGGTCGAGCACGATCACTTCTTCGCCGGGGCGCACCACGGCGTGGATGGCGTTGAAGATCGCTTCGGTGGCACCGCTGGTGACGGTGATCTCGGTGTCCGGATCCACCTGCGCGCCGTACAGGTCGAGCGACTTCTGCGCGATGGCCTGGCGCAGCGGCGCCACGCCGGTCATCGGCGGGTACTGGTTCAGCCCGCCCTGCATGGCCTTGATGGATTCATCGATGAGCCGCTGCGGTGCGGAGAAATCCGGGAAACCCTGGCCCAGGTTCACGGCGCCGTGCTCGGCGGCCAGCTGGGACATCACGGTGAAAATGGTGGTGCCCACCTTGGGCAGCTTGGTCTGGGGGTTCATCGGCAACCGGGGGGATCAAAGGCGGAGACCCTGAAGTGTACGAAATCCATCCGTGGCGTGACGGGCATATCCCGCCAACGTCAAATGCAACAGCCTGCTCTGCTGACGTCCGCGCGCTGGGCCGGCGGTGGCAGGCCCGCGGGGGACGCCGTAAACCCATCCTTGGGGGCTTGGTCGCCGCATCCATGCGGCTCACACCCCCGCAAACCTGCCCCCGCCGACCCTTTGACAGTGGGTTGGTCGCCAACGAAGAGCAGAGCAGCCGCGTTGCGATTGGGTTCGACCGGCGTCCACCGGTACACTGCGCCGATGCTGAATTCTTCGAATACCCCCCCGTTGCTGGCTGCCCATGGGCTGGCCTTCAACCGCAACGATGAACCGGTGTTCGGGCCGCTGGACCTGCAGGTGGATGCCGGGGAGGCATTGCTGGTGCAGGGCGACAACGGCGCCGGCAAGACCACCCTGCTGCGGGTGCTGGCGGGGCTGCTGCCAGCGGCCGGTGGGACCATCCAGCTTGATGGGCGGCCTGCCGGGCATCGCGAGCGCGCCCAGTTCGTGGCGTACCTGAGCCACCTGCCCGCGCTGAAGCCGGACCTGGACACGCTGGAGAACCTGAATTTCCTGTGCGGCCTGCATGGTCGCCGCGCGCGGCAGATGCCGGGCAACGCACTGGCCATCGTCGGCCTGGCCGGATTCGAGGACACGCTGGTGCGGCAGTTGTCGGCGGGCCAGAAGCGGCGGCTGGCGCTTGCGCGGATCTGGCTGTCGCCTGCGCCGCTGTGGCTGCTGGATGAGCCTTACGCGAACCTGGACCTGGACGGCATCAACCTGGTCAACCGGATGATTTCCGCGCATCTGCGCAGTGGCGGCGCGGCACTGGTGACCACCCATGGCGCGTACGCCGCACCGCCGGTGCGCACGCGGCTGGTCACGTTGGCGCCTGCCGCCGGGGGTGCTGCATGATCGCGCCGGGTACCCAGCCGGGCCTGTGGCAGACCGCGCGTGCCCTGGCGGGGCGTGATCTGCGGCTGCTGTGGCGGCGCCGGGGGGATGCGTTGCAGCCGCTGCTGTTCGCGCTTCTGGTGGTGGTGCTGTTCGCGCTGGCCCTGGGCCGCGAACCGCCATTGATGGCCCAGGTCGCCGCCGCCGTGCTCTGGCTGGCCGTGCTGCTGGCCGGGCAGCTTTCGCTGGACAGCCTGTTCCGCAGCGATGCCGAGGATGGCTCGCTCGAACAATGGCTGCTGGCGCCGGTGCCGTTGGCCTGGCTGGTACTGGTCCGGGTGCTGGTGCACTGGGCCACCACGGCGTTGCCAATGATCGTGGTCACCCCGCTTTTTGCCGAAATGCTGCATCTGCCACATGACCAACTGCCGATACTGCTGGCATCGTTGCTGCTCGGCACGCCCCTGCTGAGCCTGCTGGGCGGGGTGGTGGCGGCGCTGACAGTGAGCATCCGGCGCTCTGGTATTCTCGTGGCGTTGCTGGCGTTGCCGCTGTTCGTGCCGGTGCTGGTGTTCGGTGCAGGCAGTGTGGCAGCGGCCGCGCGCGGCCAGGATCCGGTGGGGGCGCTGCTGCTGCTCGGTGCCGGACTGGTGGTGGCACTGGTGCTGGCGCCGCTGGCGACAGCGGCTGCGATACGGATTTCGCTGAGTTGATTCGTTGTGGTTTGTTCGTTACCCCTAGCTGGATAGCCATCGCTGCATGAATAGCCTTGTCCGCTGGTTCCACCAACTCGGTTCACCCCCCACCTTCGACCGCTTTGCGTCGCGCTGGTCGCGGGTGTTCTACATTGCCGCCCTGCCCGTCCTGCTGATCGGCATCTGGCAGGGGCTGTGGGTGGTACCGGCCGAGCAGACCCAGAACGACGCCTTCCGCATCATCTACATCCACGTGCCCAGCGCCTGGATGAGCCTGTTCGCGTTCGCCCTGATGGCGCTGTATTCGGCCATCGCGCTGGTGTGGCGGATCAAGATCTGCGAAATCCTGGCCATGGCCTGCGCGCCGATGGGCGCCGGCTTCACCCTGATCACCCTGCTCACCGGCAGCATCTGGGGCAAGGGCACCTGGGGCACCTGGTGGGATTGGGACCCGCGCATGACCAGCGAACTGATCCTGCTGTTCCTGTACCTGGGCGTGATCGGCCTGTACCACGCCATTGAAGACCGCCGCAGCGCCGCGCGCGCGGCCGGCCTGCTGGCCATCGTCGGGGTGGGCATGCTGCCGATCATCCGCTACTCGGTGGACTGGTGGGGTGGCCTGCACCAGCGCCAGTCGGTGAACGTGTTCGGTGACAACGCGGTGCGCCCGGAACTGATCGCGCCGCTGTGGTGGATGGTGGTGGCCACCAAGCTGTGGTTCGTCGGCTCGCTGCTGGCCAAGGCCCGCGCCGACAACCTCAGCCGGGAAGCCGGCAAGGCCTGGGTCGCCGAGCGCCTGGGTGCCCCCACCGCAGGAGAACTGCCGCGATGACCCACGTGCCTTTCATCATTGCCGCGTTTTCGGTGTTCGTGCTGGTGCTGGCCGCCGATGCGCTGGGGTCGTGGCTGCGCCTGCGCAGTGCACGCCGCCAGGCCGTGCGCCGCGCCGAGCGCCTGCGTGCGCGTGACCGATCCGCGCCGGCCACGCCGCTGGCCACGGAGTTGAGCCGATGACCCCGGTGCAACGCCGCCGCCTGTTCTGGGTGCTGCTGCTGCTGCTCGCCTCGGGCCTGGCCACCACGCTGGTGGCGTTCGCGCTCCAGCGCAACATCGCCTACCTGTACACGCCTTCGGAAGTACTGCGCGGCGAACAGGGCACGCAGTCCAACTTCCGCCTCGGCGGCATGGTGGTCAAGGGCTCGTTCCAGCGCGCCGAAGGCTCGCTGGAAGCGCATTTCGTGGTGACCGATGGCGATGCCACGCTGCCGGTGACCACCTCGCGGATCCTGCCGGACATGTTCCGCGAAGATTCCGCCGTGGTCGCCATGGGCCGCCTGCAGGACGGCACCTTCATCGCCGATGAAGTGCTGGCCAAGCACGACGAGAACTACATTCCAAAGGAAGTGGCCGACAAGATGGGCGCGGCCCACACCAAGCACGACGTGCCGGTGCCGGCCGTGGAGACACGCTGAGTGCTGCCTGAGCTGGGGCAGGTCCTGCTGGTGTGTGCGCTGCTGGCCGCCCTGCTGCAGGCGGTGCTGCCGCTGTGGGGTGCGCAGCGCCAGCGCGCGGCCTGGATGGCCGTGGCCCGCCCGGCCGCGCTGGTCCAGCTGATCGCGCTGCTGGGCGCGTTCGCGCTGCTTACCGTTGCCTTCGTGCAGCAGGATTTCTCGGTGGCCTACGTCGCCGAAAACTCGAACAGCCTGCTGCCGTTGGCCTACCGCTATTCGGCGGTGTGGGGCGCGCACGAAGGGTCGCTGCTGCTGTGGGTGGTGGTGCTGGCATTGTGGGGCGGCGCGGTGGCGCTGTGGTCCAAGCGCCTGCCCGACACCGTGCGCGCACGCGTGCTGGGGGTGATGGGCATCATCAGCCTGGGCTTCATCGCCTTCCTGTTCTTTACCTCCAACCCGTTCGCGCGGCTGCTGCCGGCGCCGCTGGAAGGCCGCGACCTCAACCCGCTGCTGCAGGACCCGGGCCTGATCATCCACCCGCCGATGCTGTACATCGGCTATGTGGGGTTCGCGGTGCCGTTCGCCTTCGCCATCGCCGCGCTGCTCGACGGCCGCGTGGATGCGCGCTGGCTGCGCTGGACCCGGCCGTGGACCAACGTGGCCTGGGGCTTCCTCACCCTGGGCATCGCGCTGGGCAGCTGGTGGGCGTACTACGAACTGGGCTGGGGCGGCTGGTGGTTCTGGGACCCTGTGGAGAACGCGAGCTTCATGCCGTGGCTGGCCGGCGCCGCCCTGATCCATTCGCAGGCCGTCACCGAAAAGCGCGGCAGCTTTGCCAGCTGGACGCTGCTGCTGGCCATCGCCGCGTTCGCCCTGTCGCTGCTGGGCGCGTTCCTGGTGCGCTCGGGCGTGCTGACCAGCGTGCATTCTTTCGCCGCCGATCCCTCGCGCGGTGCCTTCATCCTGGCGTTCCTGGCGCTGGTGATCGGCGCCTCGCTGCTGCTGTATGCCCTGCGCGCCGGCGCGCTGGGCAGCGACGACCCGCGGCGCGGCTTCATGCCGACCTCGCGCGAAACCCTGCTGCTGGCCAACAACCTGCTGCTGGCCGGCGCCTGCGCCATGGTGCTGCTGGGCACGCTGTATCCCCTGCTGGCCGATGCGTTGGGGCTGGGCAAGGTCTCGGTGGGGCCGCCCTACTTCGGCACCTTGTTCATCGTGTTGATGGCGCCGCTGGTGGCGCTGCTGCCGTTCGGGCCGCTGGTCAACTGGCAGCGTGACCAGGCCTCCAAGCGTCTGGCGCTGCTCGCCCCGTGGGCGGTGCTGGCTCTGCTGCTGGGCGTGCTGGCGTGGTTCATGGCGCCGCAGGGCAAGCTCAAGGCCGCTGCCGGCGTTGCCGCCGCCGCGTGGGTGGCGCTGGGCACCGCACGCTTCATCTGGACCCGCCTGCGTGGCAATGGCCGCTTCAACGCCGAAATGGTCGGCATGCTGCTGGCCCATACCGGCGTGGCGGTGTTCCTGGTCGGCGCGCTGCTGGTGGAAGCGCTGAACGTGCAGCGTGAAGTGGCGCTGAGCCCGGGGCAGACCCTGGAGGTGAGCGGCTACACCCTTCGCTTTGAAGGCGTGGACCACCAACAGGGCCCCAACTACGTGGCCGACCGTGGCCATGTGCGGGTGCTGCACGGTGGGCGCGAGCTGGCGCTGCTGCACCCTGAAAAGCGTGCCTATGCCAGCGGCGGCCAGATCATGACCGAAGCCGGCATCCTTGCCCGCGTGCGCGGCGATGTTTACGTGGCACTGGGCGAGGCGCTGGGCAACAATGCCTGGGCGGTGCGCGTGCACGTCAAACCCTTCGTGCGCTGGGTGTGGCTGGGCGCACTGCTGATGGCGCTGGGCGGTTTCGTCACCGCCACCGATCGCCGTTTCCGCCGTCTGAAGGAGTAGTTCCGTGTCTGATCCCCGCCCCGCCTCCCGTCCCCTGCCGCCCATCGCCATCGTCATCGGCGTGCTGTTCTTCTTCGGGCTGCTCGGGTTGATGGTGTACGGGGTGATGAAATCCGGCGCGCCCAACCGCGACATCCTGCCCTCGGCGCTGATCGGCAAGCCGGCCCCGGCGTTCGAGCTGCCGGTGCTGCACGATCCGGACATCAAGGTCAGCAGCAACCAGCTGCGCGGCGCGCCCTATGTGCTCAACGTGTGGGGCAGCTGGTGCGCGGCCTGCCGCGAAGAACACCCGATCCTGACCCGGTTTGCCGAAACCAAGCGCGTGCGCGTGATCGGCTACAACTGGAAGGATGAACCGGCCGATGCGCTGCGCTGGCTGGAACAGCTGGGCAACCCGTTCGTGCTGGTGCTCACCGACATCGAAGGCCGCACCGCCATCGACTGGGGCGTGACCGCCGCGCCGGAAACCTTCCTGGTCGACGCCAGTGGCGTGGTGCGCTGGAAGTACAGCGGCGCACTCACCCAGCGCGTGATCGATACCCAACTGCTGCCCGAGCTGGAGAAGCTGGAGCGTGCCAATGCCGCGCCATAAGCTGCGGCGCCTGCTGCACGCCGGGCTGCTGGCGATGGCCCTGCTGCTGCCGCTGCTGGCCGTTGCCCAGGCCGTGTCCGACCCGACCCCGCTGCAGTACCGCGACGCGGCCGAGGAAGCGCGCTTCCATGCGCTGGCCGCCGAGCTGCGCTGCGTGCAGTGCCAGAACCAGTCACTGGCCGATTCCAACGCGCAGATCGCGCACGACCTGCGCCGCGAAGTGCTCACGCTGATGCAGCAGGGCAACAGCGATGCGCAGATCAAGCAGTTCCTGGTGGACCGCTACGGCGAGTTCGTGCTGTACCGCCCGGTGATGGATACCCGCAACAGCCTGCTCTGGTTCGGCCCGCTGGTACTGGTGCTGGCCGGTGCCGGCGTGCTGGCCTGGGTGGTGCGCCGGCGCAGCCGCCAGGTGCAGCCGATGGGCGACAGCGAGGAACGCTGGTGAGCGCGTGGATGCAGGCGGTTGCCGGGCTGGCCGCCGCCGTGGCGGCCATGGTGGTGCTGTGGCCGCTGCGCCGCAGTGGCCGTCGCGGTCCGTTCCTGGCAGCGGTGATCGCCATGGGCGTGGCGGGCGTGGCGTTGTACATGCTGGTGGGCACGCCGCAGGCGGCCGATGTCGCGCGCGAAGAAGGTCCCGCATCGTTGCAGCAGGGTGTGCGCGAGCTGGAGCAGGCACTGCAGCGCGAGCCGCAGCGCGCCGATGGCTGGGCGCTGCTCGGCCGTTCGGAGCTGGCGCTGGGCAATACCGAAAAGGCTGACCAGGCCTTCGCCCGCGCCGTGGCACTGGCCCCGGATGAAGTACCCCTGCTGGTGGAAGCGGCGCAGGCGCGCGCCCAGACCGACCCGGCCAAGCGCTTCGACGACGTTGCCCTGCAGTGGCTGCGTCACGCCCAGCAGCTGGAACCGGCCAGCGAGCGCGCCGGCTGGCTGATCGGCATCGCCCAGCGCCAGCGCGGGCAGGATGCCGAGGCCGCGGCCACCTGGGAGGCGCTGCTGCCGCGATTGGAACCGGCAGCGGCCACGGCGTTGCGCGAGCAGATTGCGATTGCACGTGAGAAGGCGGGCATGCCGGCGGCTACGCCTGAGGCCGCTGCGCCTTCGGTGGGCTTGGATATCGAAGTCACGCTGGATCCGGCGGGCAAGACCTTGGCCGCGGGCACGCAGGTATTCGTGATCGCACGGATGCCCGGTGGGCCGCCGATGCCGGTGGCCGTGGAAAAGCATCCGGCGACAGCATTGCCGTTGCGCATCCGTCTGGATGATGCCGACAGCCCGATGCCGACGGCGACGCTGTCGTCGCTGAAGGAAGTGGAGGTGTTCGCGCGGCTGTCGGCCTCGGGCACCGCCAGCCGGCAGGAAGGCGATGTGGATTCCAAGCCGGTGCGGGTGACCTTGCCGCACAAAGGCACGATCAAGCTGGTCCTGTAGAGACACGCCACGCGTGTCCCACGGAGCCCCTGCCACCCCGGACACCGCGCAGACACGCATGGCGTGTCCCGACGAGGCGCGATGCATTCCCGCCCGGCCGCGCGACACACCATGCCGCCCGTCACCACGGCGCGGCCGCCCGGCCCGGTTAAACTGGCCCCATGACCGAATTCATCCCGCCCGGCACGCGCTACCACGCCCTGCCCTCGCCCTTCGCGTTCAAGCGCGGCGGCCAGCTGCACGGCGCGCACGTGGCCTATGAAACCTGGGGCACGCTCAACGCCGATGCCAGCAATGCCGTCCTGATCGTCACCGGCCTGTCGCCCGATGCGCATGCGGCCGCCAATGACGGCAACCCCGCTGCCGGCTGGTGGGAAGGCATGCTTGGCGCCGGCAAGGCGATCGATACCGACCGCTGGTTCGTGGTCTGCGTGAACTCGCTGGGCAGCTGCAAGGGCTCCACTGGCCCGGCCACCGTGGACCCGGCCACGGGGGAGCTGTACCGGCTCGCCTTCCCGGAACTGTCCATCGAAGACGGCGCCCGCGCCGCCGTGGAATTGGTGCACGCATTGGGCATCACCGAGCTGGCCTGCGTGATCGGCAATTCGATGGGCGGCATGACCGCGCTGGCGGTGCTGCTGCTGCACCCGGGTATCGCGCGCAGCCACATCAATATTTCCGGCAGTGCGCAGGCGTTGCCCTTCTCCATTGCCATCCGCTCGTTGCAGCGTGAAGCGATCCGGCTGGACCCGCAGTGGAACGGCGGCCGCTACAGCGACGAACACTATCCCGAATCAGGCATGCGCATGGCGCGCAAGCTGGGCGTCATCACCTACCGCTCGGCGCTGGAATGGGATGGCCGCTTCGGCCGCGTGCGGCTGGATTCGGACCAGGCCGATGATGACCCGTTCGGCCTGGAGTTCCAGGTGGAAAGCTACCTGGAAGGCCACGCACGCCGCTTCGTGCGCTTCTTCGACCCGAACTGCTACCTCTACCTGAGCCGCTCCATGGACTGGTTCGACCTGGCCGAATACGCCGACGGCGATGTGATGGCCGGGCTGGCGAAGATCCAGGTGGAAAAGGCGTTGGCCATTGGCGCCAACACTGACATCCTGTTCCCGGTGCAGCAACAGCAGCAGATTGCCGACGGCCTGCGCGCCGGCGGTGCCGATGCGCAGTTCATCGGGCTGGAATCGCCGCAGGGCCATGACGCGTTCCTGGTCGACTTCGAGCGGTTCGGGCCGGCGGTGCGCACGTTCCTGGACGCGCTCTGAGCCATGCGCCAGCAAGGCAGGCTGAGCGAGTGGAATGACGCCCGCGGCTTTGGCTTCGTTCAGCCCAACGGCGGCGGTGACCGTTGCTTCGTGCATATCCGTGCGTTCTCGGCACGCGACCGACGACCTGCATTGGGTGATGTGATCACCTATGACGTGCAGCGCGATGCGCAGGGCCGGTTCAATGCCACCCACGTCCGCTTCGCCCTGCAGCGTGATGGGCTCCGGGCGGGCACGGCCAGCAAAAGCAACGGCGGCCGCGACAGGATGCCGCGACGCGCCATCGCCCTGCTGTTCCTGGCGGGTCTGGTGGCAGCTACGGCGCTCGGGCACTGCCCGCCCTGGATTGCCGCGCTTTACCTGGGGTTGAGCGCTCTCACGTTCCTGGTCTACTGGCACGACAAGAGCGCGGCGCAACGCGATCGGCAACGCACGCCGGAAAAGGTGTTGCAGCTGCTGGCCCTGTCTGGCGGATGGCCGGGCGCGCTGTTGGCGCAGGCAACCCTGCGGCACAAGAACCGCAAGGTATCGTTCCAGGTCACGTTCTGGGGGGCGGTGGCGGTCAATCTCGCCGCGTTGGCGTGGCTTGCCAGCGGCGGACTGCGCGTCGCCGGATGACGCAGCAGGGCCGGCCAACGGCCGGCCCTACCGGTAGGTGCGCACCGTTGGTGCGCACATGGGTCGGCGACGGACGATTCCGTCAGGGGCACGGGATCGGCGGCCGGGGCTCCCGTTATTTTCCGGTTACCGCCTCGTTCAACGTTGCAATCGCCTGGTCGGCGGTGAACGTGTTCGGCTTCTGGATCTTCGGGAATTCCTTGAAGGTCTCGTTGAACTTCGTCAACAGCGCGATGGCCCCGTACACGATGTAGACGTGGTTGATGTACCAGTCCCAGTACGTGTTCGAGGTGACATCGGCGAACTCGTAGGGATCGGTGCGCAGGTTGTAGATCTTGGGGATGCGCATGGGCGTGAACGGTTCGCCCCAGACCGCCATCGTGCCTTTGCAGCGCTGTTCGATGAAGGTCACCTTCCAGTTGTCGTAGCGCAGGCCCAGCGTGTCGCCGTCGTCGGAGATGTAAACGAACAGCTTGCGCGGCGAGTGTTCGGCCTTGCCGGTCAGGTACGGCCACAGGCTTACGCCGTCGATGTGGTTCTTGTAGGTGCGCCCGATCGCCTTGACCCCCTTCTTGAGGTCGTCCACCACGGTCTTGTTGCCGGCCACTTCCAGGAAGGTGGGCAGCCAGTCGTGGTGCTGCACGATCTCGGTGGAGATCGTGCCCGGCTTGATCTTGCCGGGGAAGCGCGCCACCAGTGGAATGCGGAACGCGCCCTCCCAGTTGGTGTCCTTCTCGCTGCGGAACGGGGTCATGCCGCCGTCCGGCCACGAGTTGCGGTGCGGGCCGTTGTCGGTGGAGTACACCACCAGGGTGTCATCGGTGATGCCCAGCTCATCCAGGTAATCCAGCAGCGAGCCCACGTTCTTGTCGTGGTCGATCATCGTGTCGTGGTACGGCGACTGCCAGCGCCCGGCCTGGCCCAGGCTTTCGGGCTTGGTGTGGGTGATCAGGTGCATGTGGGTGAAGTTCACCCAGGCAAAGAATGGGGTGTCGTCGTCGGTGGCCTGCTTGATGAAGCCCTTCGCGCGTTCGGCGAAGTCGTCGTCGCAGGTGACCATGCGCTCGCGGTTGAGCGGGCCGGTATCTTCGATCTTCTGCTTGCCCACCCTGCCCCAACGCGGCTGCTCGGTGGCGTCGTCCTTTTCGGCAGCGAAGCTGTGGATCACCCCGCGCGGCTTGATGGTTTCGATGAAGGCGCCGAACTCTTCTTCCGGGAAGTAGTCGTACATCTCCGGCTCTTCTTCCGCATTGAGGTGGTACAGGTTGCCGTAGAACTCGTCGAAGCCATGGTTGGTGGGCAGCATGTGGTTGAGGTCGCCCAGGTGGTTCTTGCCGAACTGACCGGTGGTGTAACCCTCGTTCTTCAGCAACGCGGCGATGGTGACGATCTTCTCGCTCATACCCACCGGGGCACCGGGGATGCCTACCTTGGAAAGGCCGGTGCGCAGCACGCTCTGGCCGGTGATGAACGAGGAGCGCCCGGCGGTGCAGGATTGTTCGCCGTAGGAATCGGTGAACATGATGCCTTCACGCGCGATGCGGTCGATGTTCGGGGTCTGGTAGCCCATCAGCCCGTGCGAGTAGCAGCTCAGGTTGGAGATGCCGATGTCATCGCCCCAGATGACCAGGATATTGGGCTTTTTCTTCTTGGTGGCGGTGGCCATCGGGTTCTCCAGGAGCATTGCGGCGGGTCCTTGGATGATCCCTGCGCCGTAGTAGGGCGGCCACGGTGTTTCTACTTAAGCTGGCTAAGTAATTGCTGCCCTACCGCCACGCGCTGCCGACCTGCACGTAGACGGTGTCGTCTTCAGGGCCGAACGCGTAATCCAGGCCCACGTACAGCCCAAGCTGGCGCGCGACCAGGTAGCGTCCGCCCACGCCCTTGGCCACCTGGCTGGTGGCGCCGGAGAAGCTGCTGTGCACGCCCCAGGTGCATCCCGCACCGAGGAAACCGATGGCGGCCCAGCGTGGTGTGAGGTTCCAGCGTAGTTCGGTTTCAATCGTGGCGGCGCGGGTGTCCTGGTAGCGGGCCGAACCAATGCCGCGCAGGTCGATGTAAGGCAGCCGGTAGAACGGCACGTCGCCGCCCACCCAGCGCACATCGCCGCGCAATCCCAGCACCAGGCGCTTGTCGGCCAGCGGCAGGTAGCCGAAGGCGTGCGCGCGGTAGCTCTGGAAATCGTTGTCGCTGCCGATCGCATCGTCGTAGACGTTGCCTTCCAGCATGCCCAGCCAGCCGCTGTTGGGTGTGAACGAGTTGTCGCGCTGGTCGTACTGCAGCGACAGGCCAAGGCCGGAGGTCTTCCGGTTCAGCTCATGCGGCTTGAAGTATTGCCGGTCCGAATCCACGTCGAAGCCGATGTCCAGGTCCATGTAGATCCACTGCAACCCCAGGAACAGCGACTGGTCACCCAGCCGCCGGGCGATCTTCTGGAACGCCATGTAGCCGTCTGAGCTGTAGCCGATACCCACTTCCGGCAGCACGTTGCCCGGCGTGTAGAAGTCCAGGTTGAACGAGGCCTTGGCCACGCCGCCGGTGTAACGCCAGAGGTCGTCCTTGAAGTGCAGCACCGCGCCGGCGCCGTAGGCGGTGCTGCCGTTCTCGGTCTTCATGCCGGCCACGCCGTAGATGTTCGGCGGAATCATCTGCTTGCGCCCATCGGTGGCGGTACGCTCCAGCGCGGCGCCTTCCGGGCGGTGGAAGAACGCCAGCGCCACACCGCCGCCATAGCCCACCGCCGGGTCGCTGATCACCACCGGCACCGGCAGGAAGCCCTTGCGGTCCAGCAGCCAGCGTGACATGTCGAAATGGCCGTCCTGCGGATCCTTGAAGATGCTGGCCTTGGGTGCGGCCGATTGCTGCGCCGGGTCGGCAGCTTCCGTTTCCTGCGCCTGGGCAGCCGCGTACGAAGCGACATGCAGGAGCGCCACCACCGCATACCCTTTCGTCCATCCAGCCATGCCGTGCTCCAGGTAGCCCAAAGGCGCTCCCAGACACACTGCCAGACCGGTACGCATTCAAGCCACGGCCGTTCTACCGAACAGGGACCAGTACAACTACTGAAGCGCGAGGCGGATGCGGCGTTTCGGATGCGACATTTCGGCCGCGCGTCCGGTGTTCATGATTGCCGCAGCGTGCCCTCGTGCAACCGGTAGCTGCGGTGCACGATGCCTTCGGGCAACGCATCGTGCGTGATCATCACCAGGCTGCGTCCGCCCAGTGCGGCCACCATGTCATGCAGCAGCGCATGCGCGGTATCCACGTCCAGGCCTTCGGTCGGCTCGTCCAGCAGCAGGATCGGTGAACCGCGCAGCAGCGCCCGCGCCAGCGCCAAACGGCGGGCCTGCCCGGCCGACATGGTCGCGCCGTTCTCGCCCACCCAGGCCTGCAACCCGCCCAGGCGTTCGGCCCACGCCTGCAGGCGCACATCGGCCAGCACCTGCCACAACCGTTCATCGCTGGCCTGCGCATCGCCCAGCCGCAGGTTGTCGGCGATGCTGCCGGCGAACACCGGCGCATGCTGCGGCAACCAGGCGATCTGGCGATGCCAGTCGGCCTGCGCGACCTCGCGGATGTCCTGCCCGGCATACACCACGCGGCCACCATCGGGGTCCCACAGGCGCAGCAACAACGACGACAAGGTGGTCTTGCCACTGCCACTGTCGCCACGGATCGCGATGCGCTCGCCCGGCGCCAGCGTCAGCTGCACGCCCACCAGCAGCGCCCTGCCCTGTCCCGGCCAGCAGAAGTCCACCTGCTCCAGCTGCAGCGTGCCCGGCTGCACCGGCAGCGCGACCGGCAGATCGGCATCCACCACGCCCGGCGCCTGGTCCACGATGCTTTCCAGCCGTGCCGCCGCCACGCGCCCGGACAGCCACGACTGCCAGGCCAGGCCGATCCCGGCCCACAGCTCGATCAACGCCACGGTCAGGAACACCAGCGCCGCCGCCATCGCCGCATCGATCGCGCCGCGCTGGAACCCGTTCAGCGCCACCCACAGCATGGCCACCAACCCGACCGACGCACACAGACCGTGCAGCGCATTGCCGCCCACCAGCCGCCAGCGGCGCCGCCGGTCGCGCGAGCGCAGCTGCTTGGCCGCCACCAGCACCCGCAGGTTCCAGTGTTCGCGTGCCTGCAGTGCGGTCAGGTCGGCAGCGCCTTCCAGCCCTTCAAACGCCTGCGTGCGCAGCTGCGCGCGGTGCAGCGCGCGGTCGCGTTCCTGGCCGCCGGCGCCGCGCACGGTCAGCCACGGCACGCCCACGCCGATCACCAGCGCGAGCGCCGCCAGCAGCAGCGCGGCCGGCGGATGGATCAGCGCGGCAGAACCCACGGCGACCAGCGACACGCCGCCCAGCGCCAGCAACGGACCGATGGCGCGCACCAGCAGGCCATCCACTTCGCCGATGTCCGACATCAGCCGCGCCAGCAGTTCGCCGGTACGGATACCCGCCAGTTTTGCCGGTGCCAGCGGCAGCGCGCGGCGGAAGAACCACACGCGCAGGTCGCGGGCGATGCGCAGGGTCACATCGTGGCCGACCAGCTTTTCGAAATAGCGCGACACGATCCGCGCCATGGTCAGGCCACGGATGCCGGCCGAGGGCGAGAAGAAGTTGAAGCCACTGCCCAGCCCGGCCGCACCGGCCAGCGCGGCCGCAGTGAGGAAGCCACCGGAGAGGCCCAGTAATGCGGTGCCGGCCAGCATGGTGGTCCACAGCAGCAGCACCGTGAGCAGCAGGCGGCCACGATGCCGGGCGAACACCTGCTTCAGCGAATCGTCGCGAACCCGGTTCATGCCGGTTCCTCCATCGCCTGCGCGCGGCCTTGTGCGGTCAGGGTGAGGCGCGTGTCGGCCCAGCGCATCGCGGTTTCACTATGGGTGGCGATGACCACCGCACGGTCGCGCGCGAAGGCCGCCAAGGTCTGCAGCAAGGCCGCTTCGGTGTCGGGATCCAGGAACGCCGTGGGCTCATCCAGCAACAGCAGTTGCGGATCGCGCAGCAGCAACCGCGCCAACCCGATCCGGCGCGCTTCGCCACCCGACAACCCGAACCCACGCTCGCCAATCACCGTATCCAGCCCCTCGGGCAGGTGCGCGGCAAAGCGCATCACCTGCGCGGCTTCGGCCACGGCAAGCAGGCGCGCATCGCTCACGCCGGGGTCGGCCAGGCGCAGGTTGTCGGCAATGCTGCCGTGGAACAGGTACGGGCGCTGGCCGGCATAGCCCACTTCCAGGCCCGGGCGCAGCACGATGCTGCCCGACTGCGGCGGCAGCCACCCGGCCAGTGCTTCCAGCAGCGTGCTCTTGCCGCTGCCGCTGGGGCCGACCAGCGCGAGCCGCTGGCCCGCTTCAATCTGGAAGGAGAGCTGCTGCACCACATCGTGCGACGCGCCCAGCGGGCGCAGCACCAGGTCACGCACCACCACCGGCGGCGCATGCTGCTCCAGCAGCTCGGGTGCGCGCACCGGCGCAGCGGCGGCTTCGGCGGGATCCACTTGCGCGGGCAACTCACCGAGCAGCCGCTCCACTTCAGCGGCCGCCGCCAGCGCGTTGGCGCGGTCGTGGTAATGCGCGGCCAGCCGCCGCAGCGGCGCATAGAACTCCGGCGCCAGCAGCAGGCAGAACATGCCCGCGCCCAGCGTGGGTACCGCCGCATGCAGCGACATCAACCCCAGGTAGCTCAGGCCCAGGTACAGCGCGACCATGGCCACGCTCACCGAGGCGAAGAATTCCAGCACGGTGGACGACAGGAAGGCGATGCGCAGCACCTTCATCGTGCGCTCGCGCACGCCTTCGGCGGCGGCGGCCACGCCGTCCAGCTCGGCCTCGCCGCGCCCGTACAGGCGCAGCAGGCCCAGCCCCTTGATGCGGTCGGCGAAATGACCGCTCATCCGCGCCAGTTCGCCCAGCTGCGCGCGCCCGGCCGCTTCGGCGCCCCAGCCCACCAGCATCATGAAGAACGGCACCAGCGGCGCGGTGAACAGCAGGATCAGCGCCACCACCCAATCCACCCAGGCCACGGCCAGCAGGATCAGCAGTGGCACCACCACCACTTCGATCCGCACCGGCTGGTAACCGGCGTAGTAGCTCTCCACCGAATCGGCGTGGGCCAGCATCAGCTCGCCCAGCTCACCGCTGCGCTGCTGGCGCAACCACAGCGGCCCCAGCCCCATCAGCCTGCGGTACACCCGCTCGCGCAGGGTCAGCCGGGCCGCGTCGGCCACGTCGCCGGCGGCGGCCTGGGTGGCGCTGCCCAGCAGGGCGCGCAGCGCCAGGACCAGCAGCAGCCCCAGCAGCACCGGGGTGGTGTCGGCCAGCGGGCGGTGGACAACCAGCACTTCCTGGATCAGCCAGGCAATGGCCGCAGCCTGTCCGATCAGCAGCGCGCCGGACGTACAGATACACAATGCGGCCAGGCGCTGGCGGCTGCGGGCACTGCCGGCCAGCCCGTTGAGCCACTGCAGGCGCTGGCGGCGAAGGTCACTGGACTCGATGGCGGGCGCGTCGGGGGGTATGCTCAAAGCGGGTCACTGGCGGCCACAGGGAGGTGCCGACCATTGTAATGGGCGCCGGCTACCCTTCCCCGTGCGGCAGTCGGTCGCAGCACGGACTGCCTACGATCCGCGCATCTGCCTGTTCATACATTGATCTCAATCAAGGCTGTTTGAAGTTGCTGGTCACAGAATTCATCCCGTAGACCCCTTCCCGCCACCTGATACGGCAAAACCCCCAACGAGGTAGCCAGGCCATGATCGATTCGACAGTCGTAGAACTGTCGCGGCTGCAGTTCGCTTTGACCGCGATGTACCACTTCTTGTTTGTCCCCCTAACGCTTGGCCTCTCGTTCCTGGTGGCCATCATGGAAAGCGTGTACGTCATGACCCGTAAACCGGTCTGGCGCCAGATGACCCTGTTCTGGGGCACGCTGTTCGGCATCAACTTCGCCATCGGCGTGGCCACCGGCCTGGTGATGGAATTCCAGTTCGGCATGAACTGGTCCTACTACAGCCACTACGTGGGCGACATCTTCGGGGCGCCGCTGGCCATTGAAGGGCTGATGGCGTTCTTCCTGGAAGCCACCCTGATCGGCCTGTTCTTCTTCGGCTGGAAGCGGCTGAGCCCGGTCAAGCACCTTGCGGTGACCTGGTTCATGGCGCTGGGCACCAACCTGTCGGCGGTGTGGATCCTGATCGCCAACGGCTGGATGCAGAACCCCACCGGGGCGGTGTTCAACCCGGAGACGATGCGCATGGAGGTGGTGGATTTCGCCGCCGTGCTGTTCAACCCGGTGGCCCAGGCCAAGTTCGTGCATACGGTCAGTGCGGGCTACGTGACCGGCGCGATCTTCGTGATGGGCATCAGCGCGTTCTACCTGCTGCGCGACAAGCACAAGGACATGGCACGCCGTTCGTTCGCGGTGGCGGCGGCCTTCGGCCTGCTGTCGTCGTTGTCGGTGGTGGTGCTGGGTGACGAGAGCGGTTATGCCGCCAGCGAGCACCAGAAGATGAAGCTGGCCGCGATCGAGGCGATGTGGGAAACCGAGCGTGCCCCGGCGGACTTCACCGCCTTCGGCATTCCCAACCAGCAGACCCAGCAGAACGATTTCGCCATCAAGATTCCGTACCTGATGGGCCTGATCGCCACGCGCTCGTTCAACCAGCCCATTCCAGGCATCCTGGAACTGGTGGAACGCGCCGAGCACCGCATCAAGGGCGGACAGCTGGCCTACGGTGCGCTGGAACGCGTGCGCAAGGACAAGAACGATGTCGAGGCGCGCGAGATGTTCGACCGCCATTGGCAGGATCTGGGCCATGGCCTGCTGCTCAAGCGCTACCGCGATGACATCCTCAACGCCACCCCGGAGGAAATCTCCAAGGCGGCGATGGATACCGTGCCGCGCGTTGCGCCGCTGTTCTGGACCTTCCGCATCATGGCCGGGCTGGGCTTCTACCTGATCGCGTTCTTCGCGCTGGCCTTCTACTTCTCGTGCCGCAACACCTTCCACGAAAAGCGCTGGTTCCTGCGGCTGGCGGTGTGGTCGATGCCGGCGCCGTGGATCGCGATCGAATGCGGCTGGTTCGTGGCCGAGTATGGCCGCCAGCCGTGGGCGGTGGATGGCGTGCTGCCCACCTTCTATGCCGCATCGGGCCTGGCACTGCATGAAATCCTGACCACGCTGGCGGTGTTCACCGCGCTGTACACGGTGCTGCTGATCATCGAGGTGAAGCTGATGCTCAAGGCGATCCGTACCGGCCCGGCCGACATCCTTCCTTCGCTGCAGCCTTCGCGCACGCCGCTTCCCCACAATGCCGCCGCACCGGCTCCCGGTCAGGCATAAGGCAGGAGAACCCAGATGGATATTCTTGGACTTGATTACACCACGCTGCGCGTGATCTGGTGGCTGCTGCTGGGCATCCTGCTGGTCGGCTGGGCGGTGATGGACGGCTTCGACCTGGGCGTGGGCACCCTGCTCCCGTTCGTGGCGAAAACCGATGAAGAACGCCGGCTGGTGATCAACACCGTGGGCCCGGTGTGGGAAGGCAACCAGGTATGGCTGGTGCTGGGCGGCGGCGCGATCTTCGCCGCATGGCCGCCGCTGTATGCGGTGAGCTTCTCCGGCTTCTACCTTGCGATCTTCGCCATGCTGTTCGGCCTGATCCTGCGCCCGGTTGGCTTCAAGTACCGCAGCAAGATGCCGAGCAAGCGCTGGCGCGACACGTGGGACTGGGTGCTGTTCGTGGGTGGGCTGCTGCCGGCGCTGATTGCCAGCGTGGCGGTGGGCAACGTGCTGCTGGGCGTGCCGTACCACTTCGATGACAGCATGCGCATCTTCTACACCGGTTCGTTCTTCGGCCTGCTCACCCCGTTCGCGCTGCTGGCCGGGCTGGTGGGCGTGGCGATGATGGTGTCGCACGGCGCGGCCATGCTGGTGTTGAAGACCGACGGCCCGGTGGCCGAGCGTTCGGCGCGTTACGGCAGCATTGCCGCACTGGCCAGCTTCGTGCTGTTCGCCGCGGGTGGTGCGTGGGTGGCCTTCGGCCTGCCGGGCTATGAGATCACCTCGCAGGTGGTGACCGACGGCCCGACCAACCCGCTGTTGAAGACCGCTGCGGTGGGCACGGCGGCCGGTGGCTGGCTGCGCAACTACAGCAGCATGCCGCTGACCCTGGTGTTCCCGCTGCTGGGCCTGGCCGGTGCACTGGCCAGCGCGGTACTGCTGCGGGCCCGCCGTGGCATGGCCGCCTTCCTGGCCTCGGGCGCTTCGATTGCCGGCATCATCCTCACCGTGGGCTTTGCGATCTTCCCGTTCCTGCTGCCCTCCTCCAGCCAGCCCAGCGGCAGCCTGACCGTGTGGGACGCCTCGTCCAGCCAGCTCACGCTGTTCATCATGCTGGTGGCCACCGTGATCTTCCTGCCGATCATCATTGCCTACACCAGCTGGGTCTACCGGGTGATGAAGGGCAAGACCACGGCCGAAGACATGGCCGACAACCCGAACGCTTACTGATACCCCTGAAACGGTAGGTACCGACCGTTGGTCGGTACACATATTGGGAGAACGACAATGTGGTATTTCGCCTGGATCCTCGGCACCGGCCTGGCCTCGGCCGCCGCCATCCTCAACGGCATGTGGTTTGAAGCGCGAGAGGCGGCCGCAGCCGAGCGCGACGCACGGTAAAAAAAGGTTGCCGATAAGGTCTTCACGCCGTATCCTTGTCGGCTCCTTCGGGGTGTAGCTCAGTCTGGTAGAGCGCTACGTTCGGGACGTAGAGGTCGCAGGTTCGAATCCTGTCTCCCCGACCACTTCGGTGGTCGCATTGAAGCCTGGAAACATGATTTCCAGGCTTTTTTGTCAAGGTCGTGGCAACACGGCATCCGAAGGTGAACAACACGGCCCCCCTTGCCGCCGAAGGGAGGGATCGATACAATAGGCGGCTCCTTACGGGGTGTAGCTCAGTCTGGTAGAGCGCTACGTTCGGGACGTAGAGGTCGCAGGTTCGAATCCTGTCTCCCCGACCATACAAGTGGTCACATTGAAGCCTGGAAGACATATGTCCTCCGGGCTTTTTTGTATTTTCCCTGCACCCCCACACGTGCCGCGCCACCTGCAAGAGATTCCTGCCATGACCCCTGCCGACCCCCATTCCACGTCCCTGCTGCGCGGACGCGTGCTGGCGTTTTCCGCCATCCTGCTGGCCGCGCTGAACCTGCGTACGGCGGTGACCTCGGTCACCCCGCTGCTGGACCAGCTGGGCCAGACCTTCGGCTTCGGCACCACCATGACCGGCGTGCTGGGCATGCTGCCCACGGCCTCGTTCGCGTTGTTCGGGGTGACCACGCCGATGGTGGCCCGCCGCATCGGGCTGGAACGCACCGCCCTGCTGGCGATGGCGCTGGCGGCGGTGGGGCTGCTGCTGCGCTCGATGGCCGGCGGCGTGGGCAGCCTGCTGTTCGGCTCGGTCGTGGCACTGGCCGGCATGGGCATCGGCAACGTGGTGGTGCCGCCGCTGGTGAAGCGCTACTTCGCCAACCGGGTGGGCACGGTGAGCACGCTTTATATAACGGTGCTGCAGCTGGGCACGATGGTGCCGGCGCTGCTGGCCGTGCCGCTGGCCGAACAGGCCGGCTGGCGCGTATCGCTGGGCATCTGGGCGATCTTCGCGGTAGCCGCCGCCCTGCCCTGGATCGCGCTGGCGCGCCGCCGCCCGCACCCGGACCCGCTGGACACCGCCGCCGACCCGGCCGCGCAGCCGCACGGCAAGGTGTGGCGCACCCCGCTGGCCTGGGGCATGGCGTTGATGTTCGGCATGACCTCGCTGATGACCTATTCGATGTTCACCTGGCTGCCGCGCATCGTGGTGGAAGCCGGGGCCACGCCGCGCTTCGGCGGGATCATGGTGGCGATCTTCGCCGCGCTGGGCCTGCTGCCCTCGTTGACGATGCCGGCCCTGGCGGTGCGCCTGCGCAACCCGTTCCCGCTGGTGGTTGTCGGTTTCAGCGCGTTCTTGGTTGCCTTTGCCGGGCTGCTGTTCGCACCGATGAAGGCGCCGTGGCTGTGGGCGGTGCTGCTGGGCATCGGGCCTTCGACCTTCCCGTTGGCGTTGACGCTGATCAACCTGCGCACGCGCACCCCGGCCGGTTCGGCGGCGTTGTCGGGCTTCATGCAGGGCGTGGGCTATGCCTTCAGCTGCCTGGGCCCGTTCCTGTTCGGCTGGCTGCACGCGATCAGCGGCGCCTGGTACCTGCCGTTCGGCTTCCTGCTGGTGTGCGCGCTGGTGCTGCTGTGTGCGTCGTGGGTGGCGTGCAAGCCGCAGAAGCTGGAAGACGTGTGGTAATCCACCACGATCATTCGCACTGACCGCCGGTAGAGCCACGCCCTGCGTGGCTTCGCGGTGCCCGGCGAAGAGCAGCCACGCAGGGCGTGGCTCTACGTCCGGGAATGCCACCCGCATCACACACTGTGCGCATCTTGTGACGTAGCGTGTCAGCAACTGACCCGCGCTGCGAAACGGGCAGTTGGGTTGGTCCCGGCGCGTCATTCGTTGCCGGGGCCGATGAACGGTTTCAGGGTGTCCAGACCCCCGGAACAACGCCGTGGCGGCGGCCGGATGGTCTTTAAAATCAATAGGTTGAAGTATTGATCGCGTCTGTTTCCACAGCTGCGGAGATCATCTTGCGCCTTAACAATTTGTCAACAAACGCCGTTTCGGGCACGATTGGCATGTGATGTGCGTCACATTTACCGCACAAACAGATTCTTTTGAAGGGATGCTCCCGGGGGTTCCATGTACAACCATCGGCCGCTGGCGCTCTGCGTCGGCCTGGCATGCGCCACGCTTTGCTTGACGGTTCCAGCTGCATCTGCGGCGACGTCGCGGGCGGACCATCTGGCGGAAATCAGCACCTACCGTGACCAGGCGCGTTGGCTGGACGCGCTTGCCGCGATCGAACGCGCCCAGGTGGACGTGCCCAACGATGACCTGCTCTACCGCCTGCAGGTACTGACGCTGTCGGACATCGGCAACGCGCACCTGGCGTGGCAGCGCTACCAGGCGCGCCCGGAGCTGTTCGACGAGGCGCAGAAGCAGCGTTTTGAAGCCAATTACCTGGCCAAGCGCGTGGGCTGGAGCCTGGCCTATGGCGCCAGCGAAGACACCCGCCTGGACGAAGCCGAAGACGCGCTGGCGCAGATGGATGCCTATCTGCAGCGCGATGGCCTCACCGCACAGACCGCACCGCTGCGGATCCGCTTCGACCGGCTGATCCTGCTCAACCGGCTGGGCCGCCACGAACAGGTGCGCACCGAATACCGCGCCCTGCTTGCCGAAGGCCACGAAGTCCCTAACTACCTGATGGCCCCGGTCGGCGATTCGCTGATGGCCAGCCAGCACCCGGAAGAAGCCATTCCCGTTCTGGAAGCGGCACTCAAGGCCGACCCGGGCCGCTCCGAAGTGCATTCGGAACTGGCCTACGCGCACCTGGAAAGCGAGCGCGCCGGCGCCGCCATCGACGTGCTCACCCAGTGGCAGAAGCAGGAGCCGGCCTGGCGCTGGGCCAATGGTGCACGCGCGCCGTACGCCAACTGGCCGCGCTACGAAGCCGACCTCAACCTGGCCATGATCCGCGCCTACAGCGGCGACCTGCCCACCGCGCAGCGCGAGCTGGAGAAGATGGTTGAACTGGCCCCGGCCAACGGCGGCACCCAGTCTTCGCTGGGCAACATCTACATGATGCGTGGCTGGCCGCGGCGTGCGCTGGAACGCTATGGCATGGCCAACACGCTGGACCCACGCGACGTCTCGGCGCGCCTGGGCCAGTACGACGCTTACGTGGAACTGCAGCGCGACGACCTGGCGCGGCCGATCCACGATTCGCTGCTGGAACGCTACCCCAACCAGCCTTCCGTGCAGCGCATGGACCGCAGCTGGAAGGCGCACCGTGGCTGGCAGCTGCATGCCTATGCCGAAGGCGGCAAGAGTGAGGGCGGCGGTGGCACCTCGCCGCTGGGCAACGACGATGGTCGTTACGGGCTGGAACTGCAGTCGCCGGTGATCGACGACCGCTGGCGTCTGGTGACCTTCGCCGACCGCCGCAGCGTGGATTTCCAGGACCAGACCATCCGGCCGTTGTGGGTGGGGCTGGGCACGCGCTACCGCTTCGGCCGCGCCGACGCGGAAGTGTTCGTCAACCGCGCCAACGATGATGTGGGCGAGACCGGCCTGAGCGCCGGTTTCGGCTGGCAGTTCAGCGATACCTGGCACGCCGGCGTCACCGCGGCACGCAACGCCGCCGATGCCTCGCTGCAGGCGCGCATTTCGGGCATCACCGCCGACAGCGTGGCGCTGGCGGTGGATTACCGCCGCAACGAGCTCACCCACTGGAGCGCCGGTGCCAGCCAGTTCCGCTATGACGATGGCAACCGCCGCGACACGCTCAGCACCAGCATCGAACAGCGCCTGCTGACCCGCCCCACGCTGCTGCTGGATGGCTTGGGCAGCCTGTACGCCAGCCGTGGCAGCCGCGATGACGTGCCCTACTTCAACCCGTCCGAAGACCGTTCGGCGGAGATCGGCCTGCGCGTGGACCAGCAGTTGTGGCGCCACTACGAGCGGCACTTCCGCCACCGCCTGACGGTGTCGCTGGGCAACTACTGGCAGCAGGGCTTCGGCAGTGCGCTGGTGCCGTCGGCCGAGTACCGCCACGAGTGGCAGCTGGCCGATGGCCGGATCTTCGAATACGGCATCAGCTGGTCGCGGCCGGTCTACGACGGCAACCGCGAACGACATATCGGCCTTGATGCCGGCCTGCGCTGGGGACAATGAGATGCGACACATGGACTTGAAGCGCTTCACTTCCTGGCTGCTGCTGGCCCTGCTGGCGGTCTGCACCCACGTGCAGGCCGCGCCGCCGGTGCTGGATTCGGCCGACAACGGGCTGCTGGTGCTCAGTTACCACGACATCCGCGATGACGTGGCGATCAAGGGCGACCCGGATGCATACGCGGTCAGTACGCAGAACTTCGCCGCGCACCTGGACTGGTTGTCCGCGCACGGCTACCACCCGGTATCGCTGTCGCAGCTGATCACCGCCTCGCAGGGCGGCGCGCCGCTGCCGCCCAAGCCGGTGCTGCTGACCTTCGATGACGGCCTGCGCAGCGTGTACACCAAGGTGTTCCCGCTGCTGCGCGCGTACAACTACCCGGCGCTGGTGGCGGTGATCACCGATTACGTGGACATGCCGGCCGACCGCAAGATCGATTATGGCTACCGCCCGTTCACCCACGACGACTTCCTGACCTGGGAACAGCTGCGCGAAATGAACCGCAGCGGCCTGGTCGAACTGGCCAGCCACACCGACAACCTGCACCACGGCGTGCAGTCCAACCCGCAGGGCAATTCGACCCCGGCGGTGATCACCCGCACCTACGACCCGGCCACGCACCAGTACGAAACCGCCGCGCAGTACGAAGCGCGGATCCGCGCCGACCTGGGCCTGAGCGTGAAGCGCATCCAGGACAACGTGGGCGTGAGCCCGAAGGCGATCGTATGGCCGTACGCGGCCTACAACGCGCTGAGCAACACGATCGCCGAAGACCTGGGCATGCCGGTGTCGTTCGACCTGGAAGGCCGCAGCACCCCGGTGACCCGCGACCTGCACGGCCTGGCGCGGTTGCTGGTGACCGGCAACCCGGCAGTGACCCAGCTGGCCTACGAACTGCGCCGCGACGTCGAGCGCGATGGCGTGCGCGCCCTGCAGATCGACCTGGACGCGGTGTACGACAGCAACCCGGCGCAGCAGGCGAAGAACCTGGATGCACTGATCGACCGGGTCAAGAAGATCGGCCCGACCCATGTGTTCCTGCAGGCCTTCGCCGACCCGGACGGCAATGGTTCGGCCGATGCGCTGTACTTCCCCAACCGGCACCTGCCGATGCGCGCGGACCTGTTCAACCGCGTCGCCTGGCAGCTCAAGACCCGCGCCGGGGTGAAGGTGTACGCGTGGCTGCCGGTGCTGGGCTATGAGCTGAAGGACCCGGCCATCCGCAAGGCGCTGGCGATCGAGAGCCCGGAAAGCGATGGCATCTTCCGGCTCGATTTCACCAACCCGAAGGTGCGTCACATCATCGACGACATCTACGAAGACCTGGCCATCAACTCGTACTTCGAGGGCCTGCTGTTCCACGACGATGCCTACCTGCGCGATACCGAACTGGCCAACCTGCCGCAGGAAGGCGACGACGGCGCGCGGACCCAGGCACTGATCGATTTCACCCTGGAACTGCGCAACGCCGCGCAGCGCTGGCGGCCGAAGCTGGCCACGGTGCGCAACCTGTACGCGCAGCCGGTGCTGCAGCCGCAGAGCGCCAGCTGGTTCGCCCAGCGCCTGGACCTGTTCAACAAGGCCTACGACCACACCGCGCTGATGGCGATGCCGTGGATGGAAGGCAGCCGCAACCCGCAGAAGTGGCTGGACCGGCTGGTGCAGGCCGTGCGCGAGCACGACCCGCAGCTGTCGCAGACGATGTTCGAGCTGCAGACGGTGGACTGGCGCACGCAGACGCCGATTTCCGGCACCGTGCTGCGCGCCCAGATCCGTCGCCTGCAGGCGCAGGGCGTGCGCCATTTCGCCTGGTACCCGGACGACTTCATTGCCGGGAAGCCGTCCACCTACGATGCGCGCGCGGCGATGTCGGCACGCACCTTCCCTTACGAGGAAAAGTGAGGCCGCCATGCATCCGTTCCTCTACCTGCTGTTCCAGTTCGCCTTCTTCTACCCGATGGTGATGGCGTTTTTCTGGATGTCCGGCGGCCTGTATTACTTCTTCCGCCGTGAACGCAAATCGCGCCTGCGCGACGACCCGCCGCCGATGGAGCACTACCCGTTCGCGTCGATCCTGATCCCGTGCCACAACGAAGCGGACAACCTGGCCGATACGCTGGGCGCGGCACTGGCGCAGAAGTACCCGGATTTCGAAGTGATCGCCATCAACGATGGCAGCCGCGACGATACCGGGGCCCGGCTGGATGCAATGGCGGCCCTGCACCCGCGGCTGCGCGTGGTGCACCTTGACCGCAACCTGGGCAAGGCCAATGCGCTGCGCATGGGCGCGCTGGCGGCGCGTTCGGAGTACCTGGTGTGCATCGATGGCGATGCGATGCTGGAAGAGCACGCCACCCACTGGATGGTGTGGCACCTCACCTCCGGCCCGCGCGTGGGCGCGGTGACCGGCAACCCGCGCATCCGCAACCGCTCCACCCTGCTGGGCCGGCTGCAGGTGGCCGAGTTCTCGTCGATCATCGGCATGATCAAGCGTGCGCAGCGCGTGTACGGGCGCATCTTCACCATTTCCGGGGTGATTGCCGGCTTCCGCCGCACCGCACTGCACCGCATTGGCTACTGGGCCGATGACATGATCACCGAAGACATCGACATCAGCTGGCGCCTGCAGATCGATCATTGGGATATCCGTTACGAGCCCAACGCGCTGTGCTTCATCCTGATGCCCGAAACGCTCAGGGGGCTGTGGCGGCAGCGCCTGCGCTGGGCCCAGGGCGGCGTGGAAGTGCTGCTGCGGCACGGTCGTTCGCTGTTCGACTGGCGCAAGCGGCGCATGTGGGGGGTGTTGCTGGAGTATGTGTTCAGCGTGCTGTGGGCCTACACGATGCTGGCCATCATCGTGCTGTGGGTGCTGGGCAAGTTCATCCCGTTGCCGCAGGACCTGTACATCGCCTCGCTGCTGCCGCAGTGGCATGGCGTGATCCTGGCGCTGGTGTGCCTGCTGCAGTTCGCCAGCAGCCTGATCATCGATCGTCGTTATGAAACGCATATTGGCCGTAACTACTTCTGGGTGATCTGGTACCCGATGGCGTACTGGCTCATCAGCCTGTTCACGACCCTGGTGGCCCTGCCCAAGACGCTGCTCAAGCGTCGCGGCAAGCGGGCGATCTGGGTCAGTCCTGACCGGGGTATACGATGAACGCCGCCAAGCAGACCCGCCGTTACGATTCGCGCCTCATCCGGAAATCGCGCCAGCAGCCACGGCTGCAGCGCACCGCATGGGGGTTTGTGACCATCGCCTTCTGGGCGTTTTACTTCTACCTGTGGGCGCCGCTGATCACCGCCATTTCCTGGCTGCTGGGTGGCCGGCTGGCATTCGTGCAGCTGTACGAATACAAGCAGTCGGTGGACCCGTTCATCGTGATCGCGCTGCCGGTGATGCTGGTGTGCTGTTCGGTGCTGCTGATCGCCTGGGCCGAATACAACCGCATGCGCTTTGCCGGCAAGGACCGCCGCAACCCGCGCCAGGACGTGACGCTGGAAGAGATCGCCCACAACCTGGGCGCCAGCCCGGCGCTGGCCGCGCAGCTGGCCAACGGCAAGGCGGTCACCCTGCACATGGACGACCACGCACGACCGGTAGGCCTGACCGAGCAGAGCCTCACCGCCCGGTGATCCGGCCGCGGCCGACGGTGTCGAGGACACGCATGGCGTGTCCCTACGCGGCAACGGCCGACAACCGTAGCGACACGCCATGCGTGTCCCTCGCAGACCGGCCCCGGTCGGTGTGTAGAAGTCTTCACATCACTGACCCGGCCCAGGCGTAGGCTCCCGCCTCGGAGACATCCCGCACTTAATCGTGAGGGGATTCATCATGTCTATCGAGACTCTGGTCAGTGAAGTCGCCCGTGCCACCGGCCTTGGGCAGAACGCACAGAAGTTCGTCGGCGTCGTAGCCCGCTACATCTTCAGCCAACCCGGCGGGCTGGCCGGCTTCAGGAACAAGTTCGAGGCTGCGGGACTTGGCGGCGTGTTCAATTCTTGGCTGTCGGGCCAGCCCACCATGCAGCCGATCGAACCGAATCAGCTGCGCAGCGTCCTGGGCAACCAGAGCGTGGAGGAGATCGCGCAGAAGTCCGGGATCGGCGCCAAGATGATTCCGGGCCTGCTGACCATGGTGGTACCGGCCATCGTCAAAGCGGTCACCGCCGGCGGCGTCATGCCCACCTCGTTGCCTGCGGCGTATGCCAGCCTCGCTGGCGGCAGCAAGGTCGGCAAGCCGTCCTTCCGCCTGTGGCGCTGGCTGTTGCCATTGATCGCGCTGCTGGCCCTGGCCTGGTGCGGCTGGCAATCGCGCAACGTGGCCAAGGCACCGCCTGCCTCTGCTGCCGCTCCGGCGGCGAATGTCGCGGCAGTCGCCAGCGACCCCACGCTGTCCTTCCAGAACGACGGTGGCAAGGTCACGCTCAAGGGCACGCTCCCCAGCGTCGCGCAGAAGGCCAGCCTGCTGGGCGCAGCGGAAGGGGTCTTCGGCCCGGGGAAGGTGGCAGCGGACATCGAGGTCAACACGGCCGTGCGCGAAGCCCCGTGGCTGGAACGCTTGAAGGTGCTCATCCCGGACATGAAGGCAGACGGGCTGAAGTTCGCGTTCAACGGCGATGCGCTCAAGCTCGACACTTCGGCACTGGACCCTGAAAAGCGCGCGCAGATCAGCCGGGCGTTCCAGTCAGGACTGGGCAATGTCCAGATCGAGGGGCTGTTTGATCAAGGCACCCAGGCCCTCAGTGCCCTCGCCCCCGGCGCCAACGCTGCGGACCTGACGTCGGCGCTGAACAAGACCACGGTCAATTTCGACACCGGGCTGGCCACGCTGACCCGCAGCAGCGAGGGCATCCTTGACCTGGCCGCCACGGCCATCAAGAACTCGAACCAGGAGGTCAAGGTGGAAATCGGCGGCCATACCGACAGCCAGGGCAACGCCACGACCAACCAGCAGCTGAGCGAACAGCGCGCAGACGCGGTGCGCTCGGCGTTGGTCAAGCGGGGTGTTCCAGAGGCCAGGCTGGTGGCGCGCGGCTTCGGCTCCAACCAGCCAATGGCCGACAACAGCACCGAGGAAGGGCGCAAGGCGAACCGGCGGATCCAGTACACCGCGATGTGATGTCCGCCCCCGCAGGTTCCCGGTGGAGCCACGCAGGGCGTGGCTCTACCGGCGTGGCTCTACCGGCGGGTCTGGCCGGTTCCCTGGACGACGAAGCGCTCTACGGTGAGGGCTTCCAGGCCCATGGGGCCGTAGGCGTGCAGGCGGGTGGTGGAAATGCCGATTTCCGCGCCCAAG
Source organism: Stenotrophomonas sp. FBCC-B152 (assembly GCF_059134105.1). Classification (NCBI taxonomy): domain Bacteria; kingdom Pseudomonadati; phylum Pseudomonadota; class Gammaproteobacteria; order Lysobacterales; family Lysobacteraceae; genus Stenotrophomonas; species Stenotrophomonas sp. FBCC-B152. Next base: position 2,419,429 of record NZ_CP101442.1, read on the forward strand.
CCGAGTTCGCCGCCGTCGGAGAAGCGGGACGAGGCGTTGACCATCACCACGGCAGCGCGCAGTGCGTGGATGAAGCGCTGGGCCGCAGCCGGATCTTCGGTGGCAATGACTTCGGTGTGGTCCGAGCTGTACTGCTGGATGTGGGCGAGTGCCTGCTCGAGGTCATCGACCACGCGGACGGCGATGATCAGGTCGAGGTATTCGGCGGCGAAATCGTCATCGGTGCCCGGTACCGCTTCGGGCAGCCACTGGCGCGCGCGCGCGTCGGCACGGAGTTCCACGCCCCGCGCACGCAAGGCGCGCTCCGCCTGCGGCAGGAAGTCGGCCGCCACGCCCGCGTGGACCAGCAGGGTTTCCAGCGAATTGCAGGCCGACGGACGGCTGCATTTGCCATCCACCAGCAACGCCAACGCCTTCGCAGGGTCGGCGGCACGGTCCACGTACAGGTGGCACACGCCCTTGTAGTGCTTGATCACCGGCACGCGCGCATGTTCGGCCACGAAGCGGATCAGCCCTTCCCCACCGCGCGGGATGGCCAGGTCGACCAGGTCGTTGAGCTGCAGCAGGGTGAGCATGGTCTCGCGGCGCAGGTCTTCCACCAGGGTGAGCGCGGCATCGGGCACCCCGGCATCGCGCAGGGCACGCTTGAGCGAGGCGGCGATGGCGGTATTGGAATGGATGGCTTCAGAGCCGCCGCGCAGGATCACGCCGTTGCCGGCCTTGATGCACAGCGCGGCCGCATCGGCGGTCACGTTGGGGCGCGCTTCGTAGATCATCGCGATCACGCCGAGCGGCACGCGCACCTTCTGCACGCGGATGCCGTTGGGGCGGATGTCGTCGCGGGTGATGCTGCCGACCGGGTCCGGCAGTGCGGCCACTTCGCGCAGCGCGGCGCTGATGCCGGCAAGGCGCGCAGGGTTCAGCGCGAGGCGGTCTAGCATGGCGCTGCCGGTGCCCTTGGCTTCGGCGGCGGCGAGGTCCAGCGCGTTGGCGGCAAGGATGGTGGCCGTGTCGGCGTCGAGTGCATCGGCCATGCCGTTGAGCAGTGCCGCCTTGGCGTCGGACGACAGCTGCGCCACTACCTGCGCGGCGTCGCGGCATTGGAGGGCTTGATCGCGGATGTCCATGGGTTCTCTCGTCACGAAGGATGTTTTGGCGCGTTTTCAGAATCTTGGGGCCGACGTCAAATCTTGCTGGCGTGGTTTACGTGGGACACGCATGGCGTGTCGCTACGATCTGCCAGCCACGTAGCGACACGCCATGCGTGTCCCACGTAGACCATCCGAAGCCCGGTCAGATCAGTACCAGGTCATCCCGGTGGATCACATTGCCACCGTAGTTGTAGCCCAACACGCTTTCAATGTCGCGCGAATGCCGCCCGGCCACCCGGCGGATGTCGCTCGCCGAATACTGGCTTACGCCGCGCGCCAACGTCACTTCACCACTGGCGGTGCGCAAGCGCACCTGCACCATGTCGCCGCGGCGGAAATCACCTTCGGCAGCGGTCACTCCGCCCGGCAGCAGCGACGCGCCCTTGTCGCGCAGCGCCACGGCCGCACCCGCGTCGACCACGATGGCACCGGGTTCCAGCGGTGCGTGCCGCAGCCAGTATTTGCGCGCGGCTTCACGGGTCTGCCCGGCATGGATGCGGGTGCCGAACAAGCGGCCCTGCGCCAGCGCACGCACCACATCGCCATCGCGGCCGTTGAACAGGCAGGTATCGATGCCGACGCGGCCAGCCTTGGCCGCCGCTTCCAGCTTGGTATGCATGCCGCCGGTACCGGCCCCACTGCCGGCACCGCCGGCCATGGCCAGCACCTCGAGGGTGAGCTCGGGCACGTCGTGGATCGGCTGCGCCTGCGGATCGCGGCGCGGGTCGGCGCTGTACAGGCCGTCGATGTCGGTGGCGATGAACAGGATGTCGGCGTCGATCAACGCGGCCACGGTGGCGGCCAGGTTGTCGTTGTCGCCGAGCTTGAGCTCATCCACCGACACGGTGTCGTTCTCGTTCACCACCGGCAGCGCGCCCAGCCGCAGCAGCTCGTTGAGCGTGGCGCGGGCGTTGAGGTAGCGGCGGCGGTTGCGCAGGTCGTCGTGGGTCAGCAGTACCTGCGCCACCGGGCGTTCGAAGAAGCGCTGCCACAGCCCGATCAGCTGGGCCTGGCCGAGCGCGGCCAGCGCCTGGCGCGCAGCCATCGCCGCGCCGGCCTCGATCGCGCGCGGCACGATGGCACGCCCGGCCGCGACCGCGCCGGAGGACACGATCACTACTTCGCGCCCGGCCAGCACATGCGCGGACACGAACTGGGCCAGGCCCAGCGCGTGCCGTGGCGACAGCCCGCCACCATCTGCCGCCAGCAGGCTGCTGCCGACCTTGAGCACGGCGCGCTTCCAGCCCGGTACAGGCTGTTCGGGGAACGGGGACTGCACGCGGGTGGGGCTCATCGTGGGGCTCGCCTCAGCGGGTGGACCATTCGTGGACGGTGGCGGTGGCGCTGCCCTCGGTCATCAGCGGATCGGCATCGACGATGGCCTGTGCGGCGGCGCGGTCAGCGACGTTGTGCAGCACATACGCGCCACCGGTCTTGTCGGTGAAGCCGCCGGTGATCAGCAGCTGGTCGCGGGCGCGGAGCGCGTCCAGGAAGAGGACGTGTTCGGCACCGACCTCATCGCGGAACGCCGGGGTGCGGGTGACCAGCACGAGGTAGCAGGTCTTCATGGCAGCAGCGCCGCCCAGCGTGCGCGCAGTTCGTCCAGGCGCAGGTCGGCAGCGGCGCCGGGCGACACGCGCGCGGCCAGGCTGCCTTCCGGGGTACGCCCCTGCCCGGCCGTGTCCGATGCCGCCGCAGCGGCCTTGTAGGCCTCGCGGAACGGCACGCCGGCTACGGCCGCTTCCACGGCCACGTCGGTGGCGTACATGCCCGAGTCGATGGCAACGCGCAGCTTGTCTTCGCGCCACTCCAGGTTGGCCAGCAGCGCCGGCAACAGTTCCAGCGCGGCCAGGCCACGGCCGAAGCCGTGGAAGATGGCGCCCTTGCTGCCCTGCAGGTCGCGGTGGTAGCCGGACGGCAGCGACAGCAGCTGCTCGATCTCGGTACGCGCCGCCGCCACGCTGGCGTGGGTGGCACGCATCAGTTCGATCACGTCCGGGTTGCGCTTGTTGGGCATGATCGAGCTGCCGGTGGTGTACTGCGCCGGCAGCGCGACGAACCCGTATTCGCCGCTGGTGAACAGCGACAGGTCCCACGCCAGGCGGCGCAGGTCCAGGGTGGCCCCACCCAGCGCTTCCAGTGCTGCCAGTTCGAACTTGCCACGCGAGAGCTGCGCGTAGATCGGCGAGATCTGCATGCGCGCGAAGCCCAGCGCCTGGGTTGTGTGGGCGCGGTCCAGCGGCAGGTTGACGCCGTAGCCGGCCGCGGTGCCCAGCGGGTTGGCATCGACCAGTGCGAAGGTATCGTGCGCGCGCACGGCATTGTCGATGAACGCTTCGGCCCAGCCGGCCCACCACATGCCCGCCGAGGACACCACGGCGCGCTGGATGTGGGTGTAGCCCGGCACCGGCAGGTCTTTCTCGGCTTCCGCGCGGTCCAGGGCGACCTTGGCCACTTCGCGGCTCAGCGCGGACACCTGCAGCAGCTTGTCCTTCAGCCACAGCCGGGTGGCCACCAGGATCTGGTCGTTGCGGCTGCGACCGGTGTGGATCTTGCGGCCGGCATCGCCCAGGCGTTCGGTAAGGCGCGCTTCGATCGCCGAGTGGCAGTCTTCGAAGCGCTCATCGAGCACGAACGCGCCACTGCGGAAATCCTCGGCCAGCACGTCCAGCTCGCGCTGCAGGTCGCTGCGCTCGGTGGCGGTGAGGATGCCGATGTTCTCCAGGCCCTGCGCATGCGCCTTGCTGGCCTGCACGTCGTACAGGAAGAACTCGCGGTCGAGGATGACGTCATCGCCGGCGAGGAAGGTCTGGATTTTCGCATCCACCGCTACGCCGGGCTTCTGCCAGAGAAGGTCTGCCATGTGTTGCTCCAATCAATGCGGAATCGAGGTCAGTTCATCCAGGCCCAGGGCCAGGTTGAGGTTCTGCATGGCCTGGGTGGCCGCGCCCTTGAGCAGGTTGTCCAGGGTCGCCACGACCACCACGCGCTTGCCGCCCGGGGCCACGTCGAAGCCGCCGATCTGCACGCCATGGCGGCCGGCGATGCGGCTCACCCACGGGGCTTCGTCGAGGATCTCGATCAACGGCTCATCGGCGTAGAAGCGGCGGTAGGCGTCCACGATCTGCTCGCGGGCCAGCGGCTGCTGCAGCCACAGGTTCACGGTCATGGTGATGCCACGGAAATGCGGGGCCACGTGCGGCATGAACTCCACCGGCACGCGCAGGTGCGCGGTGACTTCGCGCTCGTGCACGTGGTTGGTGAGCGCGTACGGCATGAGGTTGTCGCGCAGCAGTTCGGGGTTGTTCTTGTCCGACGGGCTGGTGCCGGCACCGGAGTACCCGGACACGCCGAAGCACTGCGGCGGACCGGCCAGCTGGTCCAGCAGCGGGCTGATCGCCAGCTGCATGGCGGTGGCGTAGCAGCCCGGGTTGCTGATGTGCTTCTGGCCGGTGTAATCGCCCCGGGTCAGTTCGGGCAGGCCGTAGTACCAGCTGCCTTCGAAGCGGTGGTCGGCGGAGAGATCCACGATCACCGTGTCCGGGCGCGCGGCATCCAGCGCGGTCACGAACGGGGCCGACAGGTTGTTGGGCAGCGCCAGGATCACCGCGTCCACGCCCTTGGCGGCCACGGCGTCGGCATCGAGGTTTTCAAAGGCCAGCTCGCCGGCGATCTCCGGGTAAGTATCGGCCACGCGCTGCCCGGCCAGTTCGCGCGAGGACACGAAGCCCAGCGCCAGCTGCGGGTGCGCGGCGATCAGCTTGACCAGCTCGGCGCCGGTATGCCCGCGGGCGCCGACGATGCCAACGGTGAAGGTTGTCTTGGAAGTGCTCATGCGTGTGCGTCCAGGCGGTCCTGCAGGCTGCGCTTCACGTCCTGCCATTCCGAATCGATGATGGAGAAGACAACCGTGTCGCGCGGGCTGCCGTCGGGGTGGCGCTTGTGGTTGCGCAGCACGCCTTCCTGGGTAGCCCCGAGGCGGGCGATCGCCGCGCGCGAGGCGGCGTTGTGCGCGCTGGTTTCAAACGCCACGCTGATGCACTCCAAACGCTCGAAGGCGTGGGTGAGCAGCATCAGCTTGGCTTCGGTGTTCACCCCGGTGCGCTGCGCATGCGGGCCGTACCAGGTGTAGCCGATGCTCAGGCGCGGCACGTCTTCTTCCAGTGCGTAGTAGCGGGTGCTGCCGACCACGTTGCCGTCGGCATCCAGCACCGCGAACGGCAGCACCTTGCCGGCGGCCTGGTCCTGCAGCGCGGCCTGCACGTAGGCGGTCATGGTCTTGGCGCTGGGCACGTGCGCGTACCACAGGTCGGCCAGCGCACCGTCGCCCAGCGCGCCGCGCAGGCCGTCGATATGCGCCATCTGCAGCGGTTCCAGCCGTGCATGCCGGCCGTCCAGCGTGGGGACCTTGGTCCAGTCGGCATGATTCATCGTGGTCAGCCCTCCAGGCTCGGGGTGCGCGTGGCGCAATGGTCCACGTAGGTGCGGATGCGGTCGAAGCCATCGGCACCGAACCAGAACACCTTCCAGTGGTCCTGCTTGTAGCAGCCATCGGATTCGGCGTAGTAGAAATGATTGATCGGGTTGCCGTGGCGCGAGCGCCAGAACAGCTGCGGGGTTTCGTCCAGCATGACGTTCCACACCGCACGGCCCAGGCCTTCGCCCTGCGCGTCATCGAGCACGGCGAACTTGTCCAGGTACACGCCTTCGGCTTCGTCGGTGAGGATCACCGCGGCGCGGTAGTTCTCGCTGACGTAGGCGCGCAACAGGCGGGTCTTGTCGAAGTAGTCCGGCACCAGGGTGCGGCCGAAGCTGGATTCGATCAGGCCCTTCAGGCGCGGCAGGTCCAGTTCGCTCCAGGCGGTGGCGCGCAGCACCTTTTCGCCCTTGCGCACCAGCGTGCCCGAGCCCTTGTGGGTGAACAGTTCCTTGGCCAGGTCGGCCGGACGGGTGATGGACACCGACGACTCCAGCGGCAGCCGGTCCAGCAGGTCCTTGATCTGTTCGATCTTGACCCGCATGCCGCCGTGGATCCACGGCTGCTGCATGAGCTGGTCGTATTCGGTGGACAGGTTGATCGAGTCGATCACCGTGCCCTCTTCGTCGAGCAGGCCGCCGGTGCCGGTGAGGAAGATGATCTTGTACGGCTGCAGTTCCTGCACCAGTTCGTTGGCGGCGAAATCGGCGTTGACGTTGAGGATCTGGCCGCAGCGGGTTTCGCCCAGGCTGGTGATCACCGGAATGGAGCCGGCGCGCAGGCTGGCTTCGATCGGGGCCAGGTTGACCTTCTTCACTTCGCCGACCAGACCGTAGGTGTCCTGGTCCAGGTATTCGGCTTCGAACACGCCCCCGGTGATGGAGGTGGCACGCGCGCCGTTCTGCTGCAGCGCTTCCACCAGCTGCAGGTTGGACGCCTGGAACACCCGGCGCACGATGGCCAGGCCTTCGGGCGAGGTCACGCGCAGGCCGTTGACGGTCTGCTTGACGATGCCGGCCGCCGACAGTTCCGCGTCCAGCTGCGGGCCGGCGCCGTGCAGCACGATCGGGGTGAGCCCGACTTCCTGCAGGAACGACAGCGAGGAGGTCAGCGCGTCGAGGTCATCGCGCAGCACGGCGCCGCCGACCTTGACCACGGCGAAGCGCTTGGCATCCACCTGCGAAAAGCGCTTGAGGTACTGGCTGATCTCCTTCGCGCTGGCCATGCTGGAAAGCAGGCGCACGATGGTCTGGCGGGTCTGGCGGTGGGGCTGGAGGGAAGAAGGCATTTCAGTATCGTCACGGGCGGCCGAAGCCGCGGTGGGAGATCCGTCAGTGGTGGGCCACGACGGCGTCATTCGGTCAGGCGCCGGCGCTGATGATGCGGTGCACGGCATCGGTGTAACGCTGCAGCTGCTCCAGCGTCACGAACTCGTCGGCGGTGTGGGCCTGGGCGATGTCGCCCGGGCCGTACACCAGGGTGGTGTAGCCACCGGCGGAGAACAGCGAGGCTTCGGTCCAGAAGTCCACGGCATTGCCGATCGGCAGGTCCAGCGCATCGGCCACGTCACGCGCGGCCAGGCGGCGGTTTTCCGCTTCGGCGATGTCGCCGGCCGGCAGGCTGGGTCCGCGGAAGGTTTCGGTGAACAGCGCCGCGTCCGGTTCGGCGAAGCCGGCAAAGGTGGCCAGCAGCGCGTCGATATCCATCGACGGCAGCGGGCGGAAACCGAAGCGCAGTTCGGCGGCCGGGGCGATCATGTTGGCCTTGATGCCGCCTTCCACGCGCCCGATGTTGAAGCGCAGCCCGGTCAGCCCGCCGAAGCGGGCATGCGCCAGCGAGTCCACATGGTCCAGCGCGCGGTTGCCCCAGCGCATGGCCTGGTGCAATGCGCTGGCGGCCGCATCCTGCTTGCCCGAGGCATGCCCTGCCCGGCCGGCGAAGTGCATCAGCACCGAACTGATGCCACGGTGCGCCAGCACCGCTTCGCTCATGGTCGGTTCGGCCACCAGCACCGCTTCATACGGAATGCCACGGGCCAGGAACGCGGCGATGCAGCGCGGATCGTTCGCCTCTTCATCGCTGGAGAACAGGAACGCGGCATCGCCGTTGCTGGCGTTGGCCGCGGCCACCAGCGCGGCGGCCGCGCCCTTGATGTCGCACACGCCGAGCCCGATCACCCGGTCATCGGCACGCCGCATTACGTGCGGGTCGGCGCTCCAGTGCGGGGAATCGGGCACGGTGTCCAGGTGCACGTTGAACAGATAGCGCGGCGTACCACGCACCGCATACAGGCTGACCGCGCCATCGCCATGGTCGATCACCTCCACGTTGAACCCGGGCAGGTTCGCGCGCAGGTAATCGAAGATGCCACCGGTGGTGATCGCACGCGGCGGGTTGCGGGTGTCAAAGGACACCAGCGCCTGCAGGTGGTTGAGCGTCTGTTCCAACATGCCCGGCCCTCAGCGGTTGACTTGCGCGTAGAGGGTCGAGCTCATGCCGAAGAGCTTGATGAAGCCCTCAGCCTCTTCCACGCCCCAATCAGCCGACTGCGCATAGGTCGCGCCCTTGGTGTTGAGCAGGTGCGGCGACTTCACCGCCACCGCATCAACGCGGCCGCCACGGGTTTCCAGCACGACTTCGCCGTTTACCTTGGCCTGCGAGGACTTCAGGAACGCTTCGATGTCGGTCTTGAGCGGGTCGTGGTAGAAGCCTTCGTACACCAGCTCCACCCACTTGCGCGCCACGTCCGGCTTGAAGCGGTTCTGCTGCTTGGTCAGCACCGCATCTTCCAGCGCGCGGTGCGCGGCCAGCAGCGAAACCAGGCCCGGGGCTTCGAACACGATGCGGCCCTTCAGGCCGATCACGGTGTCGCCGGTGTACACGCCACGGCCCACGCCGTACGGCGCGAACAGCTTGTTGAGCTGGGCCAGGATCTGCTCGCCCGGCAGCGCCTTGCCGTTGAGTTCAACCGCTTCGCCTTCGACGAACTTCAGGGTCACGTTCAGCGCGGCTTCCGGCCATTCGCTGCGCGGTGCGCACCAGCCGCGGGCGCCTTCGCCCGGGGCTTCCCAACGGTCGATCTCGCCGCCGGACATGGTCAGGCCGAGCAGGTTCTCGTTGATGGTGTAGGCCTGCTGCTTGGCGCGCACGCCGAAGCCGCGCTCTTCCAGGTACTTCTGCTCGTAGGCACGGGTCTGGGTGTGTTCCTTCTGGATTTCGCGGATCGGCGCGACGATCTGGTAGTCGCCCAGTGCCTTCACGGCCAGGTCGAAGCGGACCTGGTCGTTGCCCATGCCGGTGCAGCCGTGGGCAATGATGTTGGTGCCCAGTTCGGCGGCGCGCTTGAGCGCGGCATCGACGATCAGGTAACGGTCGGACACCAGCAGCGGGTACTGGCCCTGGTAGCCTTCGCCGGCCCACACGAACGGCTTGACGAAACCACTCCAGATGGCCGGGCCACCGTCGACGGTGACGTGGCTGGTCACGCCCAGTTCGGCGGCGCGCTTTTCGATGAAATCACGCTCTTCGTCATCCACGCCGCCGGTGTCGGCGAACACGGTGTGCACGTTGTAGCCGCGCTCCTGCAGGTAGGGCACGCAGAAGCTGGTGTCGAGTCCGCCGGAGAAGGCCAGGACGATGTCTTTCTTGCTCATGGGGGTCGGGTCCGAAGTGGGGGTGATATGAAAAATGGGGTGATACGCGCGATTACCGGCCGGCCAACGCCGACATGATGGCCTTCTGCACGTGCAGGCGGTTTTCGGCTTCGTTGATGGCGATGCACTGCGCCGAATCCATCACGCCGTCGGTGGCCTTGACGTTGCGGCGCAGCGGCAGGCAGTGGCTGAACACACCGTTGTTGGTCATGGCCATCTTGGCTTCGTCGACGATGAAGTGCTTGTACTGGTCGCGGATGGGCTTTTCCGGTTCCCAGTTGCCGAAGAACGGCAGCGCGCCCCAGCTCTTGGCGTACACCACGTCGGCGCCGCTGTAGGCGCTGGCGATGTCGTGGCTGATCTTCAGCGAACCGCCGTTCTCGGCCACGTTATTCTCGGCCCAGCCCATGTAGCGGTCATCGAGGATGTAATCGGCGGTCGGGCACAGCAGGGTCACGTCCATGCCCATGCGGGTGGCGATGGTCAGGGCCGAGTTGGCCACGGCGGTGTTGAGCGGCTTGGGGTGGTAGGTCCAGGTCAGCACGTACTTCTTGCCGCGCAGGTCCTGGGTGCCGAAATGTTCCTGCAGCGCCATCACGTGGGCCAGTTCCTGGCACGGGTGGGTGATGGTTTCCATGTTGATCACCGGCACCGGCGAGTACTTGGCGAACGCCTTGAGCACGATGTCCTCACGGTCCTGCGCCCAGTCGATGAACTTCGGGAACGCACGCACGCCGATGAGGTCGACGTAGCGCCCCAGCACCCGGGCCACTTCGGCGATGTGCTCTTCGGTGTCGCCATCCATCACGGTGCCGAGGTTGAACTCGATCGGCCATGCATCCTTGCCCGGCTGCAGCACGATCGCGTGCCCACCCAGCTGGAAGGCACCCAGCTCGAAGCTGGTGCGGGTGCGCATGGACGGGTTGAAGAACACCAGGGCAATCGACTTGCCCTTGAGCTCGTCGCCCAGCTTGTTGCGCTTGAACAGCGCGGCCTGGGTCAGCAGGGCATCCAGCTCGGTACGGCTCCAGTCCTGGGTGTTCAGGAAGTGCTTCAGGGACATCGATCGATCCTTTGAGGCGGGTTTCAATGGAAGAAAGGGTACAAATGCAACTTTTCAAATCGTAGAAACGAAAAAACCCAGCGCGGGGGCTGGGTTTTCCGAACAGACAGCACGAAGCTCCGGTTACCCAGCGAAAATGTGGGGTTCCGGTCGGCGGGCACGCGACGTCATGCCCGTAGCCATCCGGGCGGCGCTGGTGTCGTGCTGGAAGTCGGTGAGTTTCATGGCCGCCCATCTTTACATGTGAGGGGGCACGGCGCAAGGCCTGAACCGACGGTTCAGGGATTTGCGGCGCTGCCCTGTTCGGCGCCCACCCACGGGGTGATGGAGACGCGGATCTTGAGCCGGTTGCCCGGGTCTTCGGGCAGGCGCGAGCGGTACTTGGTGCCCTTGTAGACGTAGTCCACGTCGTAGGCGATGGGGCGGCGGAACTCCCGGCCGACCGGGATGATGCGGCAATCGCGGGTCAGCAGCGGGCCGTTGTTGGCGGCCGGGGCCTCCACGACGGGGGCCATGTCCTCGGTGCTGCCGTCTTCACGCTTGAAGATGGAGCGCACCGAATCCATGAAGCGGCCGAACCGGCCCTTCTCTTCCTGCGGCTCTTCGCCGGTGACGTTGACCGGGGCCAGGGTGCGGGTGGAGACCGGTTCGCAGTGTTCTTCGGTGCGGGTGGCACGCAGGGTCTGGAACACCGGTTCCACGTTGAGCACCTGCGCGTAGTCGAACTTCACGTTCTCCACGATCACCACCCGGTTACGGACCTCGGCGTCCTGGGCACACGCCATGAAGGCGGCGCTCCCCAGCAGGCAGGTCAGCGTCAGCAACGAAGCGGATTTCATTGGCAACAGGAAAGAGGACAAGGCGGATAGTTTAGGCAGTGCGCGGCACAAGGGGCTGAACATTACCCTTCCGCGACGCATCTGCCCATACCGGACCGTGTCGTTTGCGAAATCCGGGGGCAACCGGGCGGGTCCCGGGGCCGGCGCTGGAGGCCGATGTGATCTAAAATCGAGGGCTTGCCCCTACTCCGCCCGGCCCTACGCCCCCATGACCCTGCGCCTGCACAACAACCTGACACGCCAGCTCGAACCGTTCACCCCGCTCGATCCGACCTGTCCGACCCTGTATGTGTGCGGCCCCACGGTCTACAACTACGTCCATATCGGCAATGCCCGTGGCCCGGTGGTGTTCGGGGTGCTGGCCGACCTGCTGCGGCGCCGCTTCGGCGGGCTGCGCTACGCCCGCAACATCACCGACGTGGACGACAAGATCAATACGGCCGCGCGCGAGCAGGGGGTGCCGATCTCGGCCATCACCGACCGCTTCGCCGCGGCCTACCGTGAAGACATGGCCGCGCTGGGCGTGGTGCCGCCGGACATCGAGCCGGAAGCCACCGCGCACATCCCGCACATCATCACGATGATCGAGCAGCTGATCACCGCCGGCCACGCCTACGCGGCCGAAGGCCACGTGCTGTTCTCGGTGCCCTCCTACGCCGACTACGGCAAGCTCTCGCGCCGCGACCCGGACGAGATGCTGGCCGGAGCCCGGGTGGACGTGGCCCCGTACAAGCGCGACCCGGGCGACTTCGTGCTGTGGAAGCCCTCCAGCGACGACCTGCCCGGCTGGGAATCGCCGTGGGGCCGGGGCCGCCCGGGCTGGCACATCGAGTGCTCGGCGATGGCCGCCGCGCACCTGGGCCCGACCATCGACATCCACGCCGGTGGCGTGGACCTGCAGTTCCCGCACCACGAAAACGAGATCGCGCAGAGCGAGTGCGCCCACGGCGGGCAGACCTTCGCCCGGTTCTGGCTGCACAACGGCATGCTCAACTTCGGCGGCGCCAAGATGAGCAAGTCGATCGGCAACATCGAGCGGGTCCACGACCTGGTCCGCCAGCACGCCCCGGAGGCGCTGCGGCTGGCCCTGCTATCGGCCCACTACCGGCAGCCGCTGGACTGGTCCGATGCGCTGATCGAGCAGTCGGTGCGCACCCTGGACCGCCTGTACGGCACCCTGCGCGACCTGGCCGACGTGGCCGCGACCCCGGCCATCCCGGCCGAGATCGAGGCGGCGCTGGACGATGACCTGAACACCCCGCAGGCGCTGGCCGAGCTGGCCCGGCTGGGTGCGGAAGCACGCCGCGCCGAACCGGCCGACAAGGCCGGCTGGAAGTCGGCCCTGCTGGGCGCCGGCCTGGCGCTGGGGTTGCTGCAGCAGGAGCCGGCCGCGTGGTTCGGCACCAGCGGCGGTGATGCCGACGATGATGCGCGGATCCAGGCGCTGATCGACGAGCGCGCGGCGGCCAAGCAGGCCCGCGATTTCGCCCGTTCCGATGCGATCCGCGACCAGCTGGCCGCCGAGGGCATCGTGCTGGAAGACACCGCGCAGGGCGTGCGCTGGTCGCGTAAGCGTTGAACCCATTGAAATTGATAGAGAGTGCTGTGATCGATTCCCCGTTCCCGATTGAACCCACTGCTGCCGATGCGCAGGCCGCCATCGCCGAGGAATTCGCCTTCTTCGGCGACTGGTCCGAGCGTTACCAGTACCTGATCGACCTGGGCCGCAAGCTGCCGGTGTTCCCGGACGCGTGGAAGACCGAGGAGCACCGCCTGCTGGGCTGCCAGTCGATGGTGTGGATCGTGCCGGAGGGCAACGCCGATACGCTGCGCTTCCACGCGATCAGTGATTCGGCGATCGTCTCGGGCCTGATCTACCTGGCGCTGCGGGTGTATTCGGGGCGTTCGGCGGCCGAGATCCTGGCCACCGAGCCGACCTACATCCAGGACATCGGGCTGTCGCGGCACCTGTCGCCGACCCGCAGCAACGGGGTGGCGGCGATGCTGGCCTTCATCCGCGAGACCGCGCAGGCGCAGTCGGCGTCGTGACGGACAGCGCGCTGGGCCTGCTCGCGCGGCCGGGTTTCTCGCTGCTGCTGGCGTACCGCATCCTGGCGATGCTGTCCTACCAGATCGTGGCGGTCACGGTGGGCTGGCACATCTACGAGGTCACCCGGAATCCGTTCTCGCTGGGCCTGGTCGGGCTGGCCGAGGTGCTGCCGTTCTTCTGCGTGGCGCCGTTCGCGGGCTACCTGGTGGACCACCTGCCGCGCCGCCGGCTGGGCATGGTGGCGTGCAGCGGGCTGGTGCTGACGGCGGTGGTGCTGACGGCGGTGGCCGAGGGCTGGCTGCCGTTCCACGGGGTGTGGCCGATCTATGCGGCGGTGGCGATGACGGGCATGGTCCGGGCATTCCTGTCGCCGATCTACAACGCGCTGTTCGCGCGGGTACTGGAACGCCACCAGTTCGCGCGGGGCGCGGGGCTGGGTTCGGTGGTGTTCCAGGCGGGCATGGTGGTGGGCCCGGCGCTGGGTGGCGGGCTGGTGGCCTGGGGCGGCAAGAGCCTGTCCTACGGGGTGGCGGTGGCGGCGGCGCTGGGCGCGCTGGGCTGCCTGGCCATGCTGAGGGTGTCCGAGCCGGTGCACACCGGGCCGGCGGCGCCGATCTTCAAGAGCATCGCCGAGGGCGGCCGCTTCGTGCTGGGCAACCGGATCATGGTGGGCGCGATGGCGCTGGACATGTTCTCGGTGCTGCTGGGCGGGGTGGTGGCCATGCTGCCGGCGTTCCTGCACGAGATCCTTCACCACGGGCCGGAAGGCCTGGGCATCCTGCGCGCGGCACCGGCATTGGGCTCGGTGTGCGTGGGGCTGTGGCTGGCGCGCCGGCCGCTGCAGCGCAATGCGGGCCGGGTACTGCTGTTCGCGGTGGCCGGGTTCGGGTTGTGCGTGATCGGCTTCGGGCTCTCCCACAGCTTCTGGCTGTCGGCGGTGATCCTGCTGTTCTACGGGGCCTTCGACGGGGTGTCGGTGGTGATCCGTTCGACCATCCTGCAGCTGGCCACGCCGGAAGAAATGCGCGGGCGGGTATCGTCGATCAACGGCATCTTCATCAGTTCGTCCAACGAGCTGGGCGCGTTCTACGCGGGCACGATGGCCAAGCTGCTGGGCCTGGTGCCGGCGGTGGTGCTGGGCGGGTTCGCGGTGTTGAGCGTGGCCGGTATCACCGCCTGGAAGAACCCCACCCTGCGCCAGTTGAATCTGCGCGATCTGCAGTAACGGCTAACGGCAACAGCAACAGCCATCGTCTGCTGAGCTACGTGTAGAGGGCCGGCGGGGGCGGGGGTACGGGGGGCGCCGTGAACCCATCCCTGGGGCCTCTTACGAAACATCCATGTTTCGTAAAGCCCCCGTACCCCCGCCCCCGCCGACCCTCCGACGGTGGATCGGTGGCCACGAGAAGATCAACGGCAGCGCCGATCATTCTCCTGCGTTAGTGGCGGTAACCGCGTAGGGACACGCCATGCGTGTCTGCTTTTTCCGTCCGCCTACGACCCACCGTCGGGGAGGCCGGCGGGTAGCCCCCGTAGGGACTGTCAAAAACATGGATGTTTTTGACAAGCCTCCAGGGATGGATTCACGGCGTGTCCCGGAGGGGGCTGCCCGTCGGCCTCCCAGCTCGCAGCAACAAAGACGCTGCCGTAGCCGTGAAGCCAGCAACGATCGCCAGGCAACAAAAAACCCGGCCGAAGCCGGGTTTTCTGATTGCATCAACAACAACCGGAAATCAGTCGCCCTGCTGCTTCTGCATGTGCTCCCAACGCTCCTGGGCGTCGATGGTGCGTTCGGCGGTCAGGCGCGCTTCGAGGCGGTCCAGGCCGATTTCTTCGCCGGTGTCGACGCAGAAGCCGTAGTCGCCGTCTTCCAGGCGCTTGAGCGTGCTGTTGATCTTGCCGATCAGCTTGCGGTAACGGTCGCGGGTACGCAGTTCCAGCGAGTTTTCGGTCTCGCGGGTGGCGCGCTCGGCTTCGTCGCCGATGTCACGCACTTCTTCCTGCAGGTTGGCGATGGTCTGCTTGGATTCCTCGACCAGTTCATTGCGCCAGTGCTGCAGGCGCTGGCGGAAATACTCCAGCTGCAGCGGGCTCATGTACTCCTCTTCCGCGCTCGGCTTGTAGCCGTCGGGCAGGATCGGACGACCCGTGGCTTCGTCGGTCTTGTATTCGACCACCTTGACCTTGGTGCGCGGGGCCGGGGCGGACGAGCGCGCTGCCACGGCAACGGCGACCTTGCCAACCGGACGCGAGACGGGCTTGGGGGCGGATTCGGATTTCACGGGAGTTTTTGCAGGCGATTTCGAAACGGGCACGGGATTCTTGTTTTGCGGGGCTTTCGGCGCGGGGGCTGCCGCCACCGGCTTCGGCGCGGGGGCCGGAGCGGGAGCAGGCTTGGCCGCGGCCTTGGCCGGGACAGACTTGGCCGGAGCCGGCGGAGCCGGCTTCGGTGCGGACTTCACTACGGGTGCTGCAACCGGCTTGGCCGCCGGCTTGGTTGCCACCGGCTTGCTGGCCGGCTTGGTGGCCTTTACCGGCTTGGCCGGTGCTGGCTTGGCAACCGCTTTTTTCGCCGGCGCGGTCTTGGCCGCCGGCGTTACGGATTTCTTGGCCACGGGCTTGCTGGCGGGCGCGGCCTTTTTCACCGGCGCTTTAGCGACGGGCTTCTTGGCCACGGCCTTCTTTGCGGCCGGCTTGGGTGCCGGCTTGGCAGCGGCCTTCTTCACCGGAGCCTTGGCGACTGCGGCCTTCTTGGCAGGCGCCTTCTTGGCCGCCGCCTTCTTCACGGGTGCCGTCCTGGCCGCCGGTTGTTTGGATGCAGGCTTGCCCGCCGGCTTCGCAGCCGGTTTCCTGGCAACGGTTTTAGCCGCCAACTTCTTAGCAACAGGCTTGGCGGTTTTCTTGGCGGCCTTGACGGCCTTCTTTGCAGTTTTTTTAGCAGCCACGAAACGCTCTTCCTTGGTTTCCCCGGGGCCCGGGAAAGCGGGCCTTTATAGCCTACCCGACCAGCAGCAGCAACCACTCCGCCTACTCCGTTCAGCCGGGGAGCACGGCGGGGTGCAGCAAGCTGCGCAGTTCGGAACCTGACCCGGCGATGGCGCCGGGGCGGCCCCGCCGCGCACCAGCGCGGACGGGTCCAACACCCCATCCTGCGACAAATGCGGCCTTCATGCCAACTGCTCTAAGATTGGGGGGTGATCTCCCACCTGCTCATTGCCCTGTTGCGCTTCTACAAGCGCTTCATCAGCCCCCTGCTTGGGCCGCGCTGCCGGTTCATGCCGAGCTGTTCTGAATACGCCATGCAGGCCATCGCCACGCACGGCCCCGCGCGTGGCAGCTGGCTGGCCGCGCGCCGGCTGGGGCGCTGCCATCCCTTCCATCCCGGTGGCGTGGACGAGGTGCCGCCGCGCACCGGCCATGCCGATTGCCGCTGCACAGGAAAACACTGAAATGCCCTCCACGCTCATCGTCAACGCCCGCATGGTCAACGAAGGCCGCATCTTCGACGGCGACCTGCGCATCGACAACGGCCGCATCGCGCAGATCGGCACCGGCCTGCAGCCGCAGGACGGCGATACGGTGGTCGATGCCGCCGGCCGCTGGCTGCTGCCCGGGATGATCGACGACCAGGTGCACTTCCGCGAACCCGGCCTGACCCACAAGGGCGACATCGCCACCGAATCGGCCGCTGCGGTGGCCGGGGGCCTGACCAGCTTCATGGACATGCCCAACACCAACCCGCCGACGCTGAACGCGGCCGCCCTGCAGGCCAAGTACGACAGTGCCGCCGGTCGCGCGCGCGCCAACTACGGCTTCTACATGGGCGCCAGCAACGACAACCTGGCCGACATCAAGGTGGTGGATCCGAAGACCTCGCCGGGCATCAAGGTGTTCATGGGCGCCTCCACCGGCAACATGCTGGTGGACAACCCGGAAACGCTGGACGCGATCTTCAAGTACGCCCCCACGCCGATCATCACGCACTGCGAAGACACGCCGATGATCGACATCAAGGCGAAGGAGTACGCCGAAAAGTACGGCGATGCGCTCAGCGCCGAGCAGCACCCGGACATCCGCTCGCGCGAGGCCTGCCTGAAGTCGTCGGAGCTGGCCGTGGCGCTGGCGAAGAAGCATGGCACCCGCCTGCACGTGCTGCACATTTCCACCGCCGATGAGCTGAAGCTGTTCGAGAAGGGCCCGCTGATCCGCGCCGATGGCAGCCGCAAGCAGATCACCGCCGAAACCTGCATCCACTTCCTGCGCTTTGACCGCACCGATTACGCGCGGCTGGGCAACCTGATCAAGTGCAACCCGGCGATCAAGGAAGTGAGCGACCGCGAGGCGCTGACGCAGGCCGTGGCCGACAACGTGATCGACGTGCTGGCCACCGACCACGCCCCGCACACCTGGGAAGAGAAGCAGAAGCCGTATGCGCAGGCGCCGTCGGGCCTGCCGCTGGTGCAGTACGCATTGGTGGCGGCGCTGGAGCTGGTGCACGAAGGCAAGCTTGAGATCACCCAGGTGGTGCAGAAGTTCGCGCACGCACCGGCGCAGCTGTTTGATGTGAGCCAACGCGGCTACCTCCGCGAAGGCTACTGGGCCGACCTGGTGCTGGTGGAGGACGTGCCGTTCACCGTGAAGCGCGAAGACGTGCTGTCCAAGTGCGCGTGGTCGCCGTTTGAAGGCATGACCTTCCGTTCGCGCGTGGCCTCGACCTGGGTCAACGGCCAGCTGGCCTGGGACGGCACCCAGCTGGTGGGTGCGCCGAACGGCCAGCGCATGAGCTACGACCGCTGATGCGGGCAACCGTATTGGTCCTGGGCCTGCTGGCCCTGGCCCCGGTGGCCGCGATCGGCCTGTTGCCCTCGCCCGCCCTGGCCCAGGCTGACGCGCGCGTGGTGTTTCCGGCCAGCGCCTCGCAGGGCGCGATGGTGATCGGCAAGGTACCGACCGGCAGCGTGGTGCAGTACGCCGGCCGCACGCTGCGGGTGAGCGGTTACGGCAGCGTGGTGTTCGGTATCGGCCGCGATGAGAAGGGCCCGTTGCAGGTACAGGTGCAGCGCCCCGACGGCGGCAGCGAAACGGTGAGCATCGCGGTGACCCCGCGTGACTGGCCGGTGGAGCGTGTCAACGGCGTGCCACCGAAGACCGTGAACCCGCCGCCGGCGATCGCCGAGCGGATCAAGCGCGAGCAGGCGCAGGTGACGGCGGCGCGGGCGCGCGATGACAACCGCGTCGATTTCGCCCAGGCCTTCATCTGGCCGGTGCAGGGCCGCATCAGCGGCCGCTTCGGCAATGCGCGGGTCTACAACGGGCAGCCCGGTTCGGGGCATTCGGGGATGGATATCGCGGTGCCGACCGGCACCCCGGTGAAGGCGCCGGCGGGCGGTGTTGTCACGTTTGCCGGGCCGGATCTGTACCTGACCGGCGGCACGCTGCTGCTGGATCACGGCTTCGGGATCAGTTCGAATTTCCTGCACCTGTCGCGGATCGACGTGAAGGTTGGCGACCGGGTGGAACAGGGCCAGGTGATTGCCGCAGTCGGCGCGACCGGCCGTGCGACCGGCCCGCACCTGCACTGGGGCATGAACTGGATCGATACCCGCATCGACCCGTTGTTGGTGCTCGAACGCAACCGGTGAACGCGTACCGACCAACGGTCGGTACCTACCGATGGGGCGGGCTTGGTAGGTGCCGACCGTTGGTCAGCACTTGCCCGTTTACCCCCGGGCAGCCCACCAGGTGCGCAGCAGGGTGCGTACCGGGGTGGCCTTGAGCTCGCGGCCCTGCGACCACGCCTGTTGACGCGCGCGCGCCAAAGAGGCGTACAGGCGGCGCGGACGGGGGCCGGCGACGCGGGCCGGCCACTGGCGCACCAGCTGCTGTGCCCAGCGCTGCGCGGCATCGCCATCGGCCTGGGCCAGCAGCGAACGCGGCACCGCCGCCACGCCGGCTTCATGCAGGCGCTGGGCCAGGGCCTGCAGCACCACCGGGGTGGCCACGTCGCCGCGCGCCGGGGTGGCGAACATCACCGCTTCCACCGCGGCCACGGCGGCGCCGTAGGCCTGCAAGGCGCGCAGCGCCTGCGCCGGGTCGACCGGGACGGCGCGTGCTTCGATCAGGTCTGGCAATGCGGCCGCCAGTTCGCCCCACGGTGCGCGCACCGGCTCGAGCACCCGCCCCAGCGGATGCCGCGAACGCTGCGCGGCCCAGCTGCGCAGCTCTTCGCCCCACCACGCCAACTTGGCGTCGGCGGGCATCGGGTCGCCGGCGATGTTGAGGATGTCGTCGAATTCCTGCAGCAGCGCGAACCACGCCACCACCAGGGTGCGCTGGGACTCGGCGATGAACGGCTCGGCCACCTGCCATTCCGGCCAGCGGGTCCGCCATTTGTCGAGGAAGCTGTCTAGGGCGGTGGAGGTGGTCATCAGGGTATTCCTTGTGGAGCGCGTATCGACCAACGGTCGATACCTACCAGTGTTGTGCGGCCAGCGTTACCGGCGCGAAGCGGGCCAAGCGGCTGACTCTTGCAACTCGGCCGGCTGTTCGATCATGACCTCGGCGCCCCAGGCCAGCGGGTCGTCCGCGTCGAGGCGGTAACCCCACAGGGCGGCGACCGAGGCCATGCCGGCGGCATTGGCGGCGACGATGTCGCGCTCGTCGTCGCCGACGTAGATGCAGGTGCCCGGGTCGATGCCCATGCGCTCGGCCGCGGCCAGCAGCGGCAGCGGGTGCGGCTTGCGCTGGGCCAGGGTGTCGCCGCCGATCAGGACCGCACAGCGGGTTTCCCAGCCCAGCTGCGGCAGGATCAGCCGCGCCAGGTATTCGGGCTTGTTGGTGACGATGCCCCAGGCACAGCCCGACGCCTCCAGTGCGTCGAGCATGCCGGCCACGCCGTCGAACAGCACCGCGTGCTGGCCGATCAGCGCTTCGTAGCGATCCAGGAACTCGGGCACCAGCGCGTCACGCGCCTCCTGCCCCAGTTCGGGAAACGCCACGGCCACCATCGCCCGCGACCCCTTGGACACCACCGGGCGCAGCGCGTCCAGCGTGATCGGGGCGCGCCCGCGTGCGGCCAGCATCGCGTTGGCGGTGGCCAGCATGTCCGGCGCGCTGTCGAGAAGCGTGCCGTCCAGGTCGAACAGGACGGCCTGCGGGAAACCGGACTCAGCCACGGCCGTCAGCGTCGGGCTTGACCGCGTGGGCCAGGTAGTTGATGTCGGTGCGCGAGCTCAGGCGCGCGCGGTTGCGCCACGGCTCGTAGGCCATGCCACTGACATCGCGCAGGGTGAAGTCTGCCTCGCGCAGCCACTTGCCCAGCTCGGCCGGCTTGATGAAATCCTGGTAGTGGTGCGTGCCCTTGGGCAGCAGGCGCGCGATGTACTCGGCGCCGACGATGGCCACGGCAAAGGCGGCAGGGGTGCGGTTGACGGTGGACAGGAACAGCTGGCCGCCCGGCTTGAGCAGGCGGTGGCAGGCGGCGATGATCGCGCCCGGGTCCGGCACGTGCTCCAGCATTTCCATGCAGGTGACCACGTCGAAACTGCCCGGCTGTTCGGCGGCCAGGTCTTCGGCGGCCTGCACGCGGTAATCCACGGTCACGCCGGATTCCAACCCGTGCAGGCGTGCCACCTTGACCAGCTCGGGGGCCAGGTCGATGGCGGTCACGTCCGCGCCGGCCTGGGCCAGCGCTTCGCTGAGCAGGCCGCCACCGCAGCCGATGTCGAGCACGCGCGCACCGCGCAGCGTGACCCGGTCCGCAACGTATTTCAGGCGCACCGGGTTCAGCGCGTGCAGCGGCTTCTGCGGGCCGTCAGCGTCCCACCAGCGGTTGGCGAGCGCGGCGAACTTGTCCAGTTCTGCCTGGTCGAAATTGGTGGAAGCGTGGGGGGCGTTCATGGGTGTCCTTTCGCGCTCAGGCGCGGATGTGACGGATGCGCTCGCGCCACTGGCGGGCGTTGGCAACAATCGCGGCGGTGTCCATGCCGACCAGCTCGCGCTGGACCAGCTTGGGCTGCCCGGCAATCCAGACATCGCTGACCTGGTGGCGGCCGGCGGCGTACACCAGCTGCGACAGCACGTGGTGCAGCGGCTGGGTTTCCAGCGCCGACAGGTCCACGCAGACCAGGTCGGCCTGCTTGCCCACTTCGATCGAGCCGATGCGGTCGCCGAAGCCCAGCGCGCGGGCGCCACCCAGAGTGGCGGCACGCAGCGTGGTGGCCGCATCCAGCGCGGTGGCATCGTTGGCCACGGCCTTGGCCAGGATCGCCGCGGTGCGGTTTTCGCTGAACATGTCCAGGTCGTTGTTGCTGGCGCAGCCGTCGGTGCCGATCGCCAGGTTGACCCCGGCGCGCTGCAGGGCGCAGGCCGGGCAGAACCCGGAGGCCAGCTTGAGGTTGGATTCGGGGCAATGCACCACGCTCACGCCGCGTTCGGCGCACAGGTGGATTTCCGCTTCGGTCAGCTGGGTCATGTGCACGGCGATCAGGCGGTCGTTGACCAGGCCCAGGCGGTCCAGCCGCGCCAGCGGGCGCTGGCCGTGCAGCTTGATCGAATCGCTGATTTCCTGCGCGGTTTCATGCGTGTGCAGGTGCACCTGCATGTCCAGCTGGTCGGACAGCATGCGCACGCGTTCGAAGTTGGCGTCGTTGACGGTGTACGGCGCGTGCGGGGCGAACGAGGTGCCGATCAGCGGGTCGTTGCGCCACTGGTCGTGCAGCTCGCCGGCCTTGGCGAAGTACTCGTCGTCGGTCTTGGCCCAGGCGGTGGGGAAATCGATGATCACCGCGCCGACCAGCGCACGGAAGCCGTGCTGCTTGTAAACCGCGGCCTGGACGTCGGCGAAGAAGTAGTTTTCGTTGGCGCAGGTGGTGCCACCGCGCAGCATTTCGGCGATGGCCAGGGTGGTGCCATCGGCCACGAATTCCGGGCCGATCACCGCCGCTTCCACCGGCCAGATGTGCTGCTGCAGCCACACCATCAACGGCAGGTCGTCGGCCACGCCGCGCAGCAGCGTCATCGGGTTGTGCGTATGCGCGTTGACCAGGCCCGGCATCAGCGCCGCGTCGGGGCGGGAGACCACCTGGCGGGCGCTGAAGCGCGCGCGCGCTTCGGCGCGTGGCAGGATCGCCACAATTTCGCTGCCGCGCACGGCCACGGCATGGTCTTCCAGCACCACCGCATGCGGTTCGATCGGGACCACGTAACCGGCTTCGATCAACAGGTCACAGGGTTCGGGAATGCGGGGGGTGTCAGTCATGCCGTCTCGCTTTGTCGATGAATCATTACGACAGCGCCGGGCAATGCCCGGCGCCACCGTCATTCGACCGGGGTCGAATTACTTGCCTGCGCGGGCCGAATACTCGCCCGAACGGGTGTCGACCTTGATGATTTCATCCTGGTTGACGAACAGCGGCACGCGGACCACGGCGCCGGTTTCCAGGGTGGCCGGCTTGCCGCCGCCGCCCGAGGTGTCGCCACGGACGCCCGGGTCGGTTTCGGTGATCTTCAGTTCGACGAAGTTCGGCGGCTGCACGAAGATCGGCTCGCCGTTCCAAAGGGTCACGATGCAGGACTCTTCGCCCTTCAGCCACTTCTCGGCGCCGCCCATGCCCGACTTGGTGGCCTGGACCTGCTCGAAGGATTCCGGGTCCATGAAGTGCCAATACTCACCGTCGCTGTACATGTAGTTCATGTTGGTATCGACGACGTCCGCCTTCTCCACGTCGTCGGTGGCCTTCATGGTCATTTCGACCACGCGGCCCGACTTGATGAAGCGGTACTTCATGCGGGTGAAGGCCTGGCCCTTGCCCGGCTTGACGTACTCGGTCTCGGTGATGACCGCCGGTTCATTGTTGACCAGGATCTTCATCCCGTTCTTGACGTCGTTCATGCCAACAGTGGCCATGCTGAAACTCCTGAATGGGCAAACGCCGCGCAGGCGCGGCGAGCCGGATAGAATGGAAAGGCTTTCCCTATGATAACCGCAGGCCCCCATTCCATGCAGCTTTCCGCCACGCCCCTGCCCACCCCCGTCCGCTGGCAACAGCTGTGGCGCGAGGCGGTCCGCGACCCGCGGACCCTGCTGGAACAGCTGGGGCTGGACCCGGATGCGCTGCCGGTATCGGCCGAGGCGGCCGGGCAGTTCGCGTTGAGGGTGCCGCAGGGCTTCATCGCCCGCATGCGCCACGGCGACCGCCACGACCCGCTGCTGCGCCAGGTGCTGCCGGTCACCGACGAGCTGCAGCACGCCCCGGGCTTCACCCTGGATGCGGTCGGCGACGGCCTGGCCCGCAAGGCCACCGGGGTGATCCAGAAGTACCAGGGCCGCGCCCTGCTGGTGACAACCGGCAGCTGCGCGATCAACTGCCGCTACTGCTTCCGCCGGCATTTCGATTACGGCACCGAGAACGCAGCCCGCGAGGGCTGGCGTGAGGCGGTGGACGCCATTGCCCAGGACCCGGGCATTGATGAGGTGATCCTGTCCGGCGGCGACCCGTTGTCGCTGGCGACCCATAAGCTGGTGGAGCTGACCCAGGCGCTGAAGCAGATTCCGCACCTGCGCCGCCTGCGCATCCACAGCCGCCTGCCGGTGGTGCTGCCCGAGCGGGTGGACGAGGAGCTGGTGCAGTGGATCGCCGCCCTGCCCTGGCCGGTGGCGTTCGTGATCCACGCCAACCACGCCAATGAATTCGATACCTCGGTGGATGCGGCCATGGCGCGCCTGCGCGGTGCCGGCGCCACCCTGCTGAACCAGGCGGTGCTGCTGCGCGGGGTGAACGATTCGCTGGAGGCGCTGCAGGACCTCAGCGAGCGCAGCTTTGCTGCGGGCGTGCTGCCGTATTACCTGTACCAGGTGGACCGGGTGCAGGGCGTGGCGCATTTCGAGGTGGATGATGCGACGGCCAAGTCGCTGCATGCGCAGCTGACGGCGCGGTTGTCGGGCTACCTGGTGCCGAAGCTCGTTCGGGAAATCTCCGGCGATTCCAGCAAACGCCCCGTCTGACGCCGCAGTACGGGTGGGTGACGACCGTTGGTCGTCACGCCTTTACCGTCCGGATTCGATCATCTCGACGACGTCGGTGGCCGTGATCGGCACGCTCAGCCAGTAGCCCTGCGCCAGGTCGCAGCCGCGCTGGCTCAGCAGGTCGAACTGCACTTCCTGTTCGATGCCTTCGGCGACCACGGTGATCCCCAGCGCGTGCGCCATGGCGATGATCGCCGTGGTCAGGGCCAGGTCGTCCGGGTCGCGCTGCATGTCAGCGACGAAGCTCTTGTCGATCTTGACCCCGTCCACCGGCACCTGGCGCAGGTGGCTCAGGCCCGAGAAGCCGGTGCCGAAGTCATCCAGCCACACCTTCACGCCGGTGCGGTGCAGCTTGTCCAGCAGCGCCGCGGCCAGCATCTCATCGCCGATCACCGCCGTTTCGGTCAGCTCCAGGTGCAGGCGCGAGGCCGGCAGGCCGGTGTCGCGCAGGCAATCGGCCACCAGCTGGGGCAGCTCGCCGCCGCGCAGCTGGCGCGGTGACACGTTGACCGACACGAACATGCCTTCGCCATCGGACGAATGCGGCCACTGCACCGCTTCCATGCAGGCTGCGCGCAGCACCTTCGGGCCGATCACTTCGATCAGGCCGCTCTGTTCGGCCACTTCGATGAACACCGAGGGCGGAATGGTGCCCAGGGTCGGGTGCTGCCAGCGCAGCAGCACCTCCACCCCGACCATGCGGCGGTCGCGGGTACGGAAGATGGGCTGGTAGACCAGGCGCAGCTCGCCGCGCTCCCAGGCGCCGCGCAGTTCCTGCTCCATGTGCACGCGGCGCTCCACCGCATGGTCCATGGCCCGGCTGTAATAGCGGTAGCAGTTCTTGCCGGCAACCTTGGCCTGGTACATGGCGATGTCGCCATTCTTCAGCAGGGTGGTCGCATCGGCGGCATCGTCGGGGAACAGGGTCACGCCGATGGAGGTACCAAGGAACAGCTCGCGGCCCTGCACCACCAGCGGCTTGCTCAGCTCGCGGACCAGGATCTCAGCCAGCTGGCGCGCGCTCGCCGCCACGTCGCCATCGCCGATCAGGATCACGAATTCATCGCCGCCAAAACGGGCCAGCAGCGCTTCGTCGCCACCGGCCTGGGCCACGGCCGCACTGATGCGCTGGGCGAACTGCAGCAGCGCTTCATCCCCGGCCTCGTGGCCGAGGGTGTCGTTGACCCGCTTGAAGTCGTCCATGTCGGCAAACAACAGGCCCAAGCGGTGGTTGGATGCGCGCGCGGCCATCAGCCGATGATCCAGTGCCTCGCGGAACGCCAGCCGGTTGGTCAGCCCGGTGAGCGCATCGGTATAGGCCATGTGCCGCACTTCGCGGTCGTGGCGGGCAATCGCCTCGCTCATCCGGCCGAACGCACGCACCAGCTCGCCCACTTCGTCCTGGCGGCTGCTGTGGCTCAGCTGGGGGCGGTAATCGCCGGCTTCAATCTGGCGCGCGGCAGTGGCCAGCCCGCGGATCGGCCCGACCAGGGTGCGCTGCACGTAGATGATGACCACCACGCCGATGGCCAGCAGCAGGCCCAGCATCAGCAGCAGCCAGCCCAGGTGCCGCTTGCCCACCTGCTGCAGGCGCTCGCCCAGGGTCAGGTTGGCCCGCTGCTCCATGGCCTGCACGTCATCCAGCGCCATGCCGACGCGCACGCCGCCGATGCGCTGGTTGCCGACCATGATCGGCATGGCGTTATCCAGCACCTTGGGCGATTGCTGCACCACCAGCTTGCGCGCGCCCACGGCCCCGGCGGCCAGCGGGTCCTGCATGGGCCGGCCGAAATCGATCACTTCGGCCGAGCCGTCGTGGATCAGCTTGCCGTCCTCGTCGAACACCAGCACGTAGCGCACGACCTGCTGCCGCGAGGTATTGCGCACCAGCGCACCTACCTGGGCCAGGTCGTTGTAGTACAGCGGGTTGGCCAACGCGTCGGACAGCTCGCGCGCCAGGGCCTCGCCCCGGCTGCGCACGCTGCGGTCGAACAGTTCGTGGATGACGCTGCCGCTGAGGTGCTTGACCTCCTCCTGCATCGCCGCCTGGCGCCCCAGCACCACGGCCACGATCGCCACCACCACCACCATCGCCCCGCCCATCGCCAACACGAAACGGGACTGCATTCCGGAACCCAACGGCCTCATTCCACTTCCATCCGCACGCGTGTAAGACCCTGTTTCAATTCATCCAAACGGTGCTGCATCTGCGCATCGACCCGATGGAACCCGGACGTACCAAAAAACTTCTCGAGCGCATCCTGCGCCTGCGGATCCGAGGCGGCATCCAGCAGTACCTGCTGCAACCTGTCACGCACTTTCGGGTCCAGCCCCGCCCGCACCACTTCCACCGCACGCGGGTAAGGCTCAGTGCGGTAGATGGCGCGGAAGTCGCGGCGGAACGCAGCCGGAATCCGGTGCGGATCGGCCCAGTCCACGCTGCTGACCGCGCCGGCATCGACCACGCCCTTGTGCACGAAGGTGGCGATGTTCGCCTCCGACCGCGCGAACACGTAGCCCACGGTGTCCGGTGCGGCCGCGTCGCGCGCGGACAACAGGATCTCCGGGGTCAGGCCGTTCTGCAACAGGGTCATCACCGGCACCAGGTAGGCGCTGGTGGAGGCCACGTTCTGCAGGGCCAGGGTGTGGCCCTTGAGGTCGGCCAGGGAGGTGATGGGGCTGTCGCGGCGCACGAAAAACACGGTCTGGTAATCACGCACGCCACTGCGTTCGGTCAGCAGCAGCGGCTGGGCGCCGCTGCGCAGGCCCAGGTTGACGGCGGTGCCGGAGGTTTCGGTGACCCAGTCGACCCGGCCACGGCGCAGGTAGCTGGCCATCTGCTGCGCATCGGGCGCCATCAGGATGCGGCCTTCGGTGATGCCGACATCACGCATGCGCGGGACAACGTAGTCGAGCAGGGGTTGCAGTTGCGCATAGTGTGACTTGGGGTTGTCGCTGATCCGGCCCAGCACCAGGACGTGGTCCGGGTCGGCGTGGCCTGGACGGGTGTCATCCGGGGCGGCCGCTGCGGTGCCAGCCGTCATGACGATGGCCAGACACAGCAACCCTCCCTGCAACAGCCATCGCAGTACCGGCAATCCCATTCGCTCCCCCCAAGGAATCGAGACAGCCTACCCGAAAAAGTGAGACGTGCGTCAGGTCATTCGGGTTTAGCGTTCGCCAATCGTGCCATCCGCTGGGCGTCGGCGAGGATGCCGCGCAGCAGGCGCACTTCCTGCTCGCTCAGTTCGGTGCGCAGGAACAGGCGGCGCAGCTTGCGCATGGCCGAATCCGGGGCGCGGCCCTTGTGGAAGTCGATCTCGTCCAGGGTCTGGCCGAGCTGGCCGAACAGGCCTTCGACCTGGGCATGGCTGGCCGGCTGTTCACGATGTTCAGGATCGGCCGGTGCGGCCGCTTCCACCCCACCGAGGCTGGCCATGCGCAGCTCATAGGCCAGCACCTGCACGGCGGCGGCCAGGTTCAGCGAGCTGAACTCCGGGTTGGAGGGAATGTGCACGGCCAGGTGGCACAGCTGCAGTTCTTCATTGGTCAGGCCGGTGCGCTCGCGCCCGAACACGAAGGCGACCTCGCCATCGGCCTCGGCCGCCTTGGCCAGGGCGCGCTGGGCGGCCACGCCGGGCAGCAGTTCTTCCAGCTGGACGCGGCGGGCGCGGGCGGTGCAGCCCAGCACCAGCCGGCAGTCGGCCACGGCTTCGGCCAGGGTGGCCACCACGGGGGCGTCGCCCAACACGTCCTCGGCGCCGGCCGAGCGGCGGAAGGCTTCTTCATCCAGCGGCTTTTCGGGGGCGACCAGCACCAGCCGGCCCAGCCCCATGGTCTTCATGGCACGGGCGGCGGCCCCCATGTTGCCGGGGTGCTGGGTGCCCACGAGGACGAAACGGATACGGGAGGAAGCGGATTCAGTGGACATGAACAGGCCAAACGCGAGCAGGACAGTCACAAATGGTAAACTGTGCGACCGGCCTCTGCGCCGGGACCGCTCTTTTCCCCCGCCAGTACCCCCTACTCTGCCTTTCCGGGAGCTTTTCGCCATGCAGAAACCCGCCGTCACCGTCATGGTCAAGGCCGCCCGCCTCGCCGGCAACGTCCTGTTGCGCAACATCAACAAGCTGGAGGCGTTGAACGTCGTGCAGAAGGGGCGCATGGACTATGCCAGTGAAGTCGATGCGGACGCGGAAAAGGTGATCGTCAAGGAACTCAAGCGCGCCTATCCCGAGTACGGGATCATGGGCGAGGAAGGCGGCGTGCAGGCCGTCAACCGCTACATGTGGGTCATCGACCCGCTCGACGGCACCAGCAACTACCTCCGCGGCTTCCCGCACTACTGCGTCTCCATCGCCCTGGTCGAAAACGGCGAGCCGATCGACGCGGTGATCTTCGATCCGCTCCGCAATGAACTGTTCACCGCCAGCCGTGGCGCTGGCGCGGTGCTGAACGACCGCCGCATCCGCGTGGCCGACCGCAAGGACATGGCCGGCGCGATGATCCACACCGGTTTCGCCCCGCGCGAACGCGCCCGCACCAGCGCCCAGCTGAAGGCGGTGGACGCGCTGCTGGTCCACGCCGAAGACGTGCGCCGCACCGGCTCGGCCGCACTGGACCTGGCCTACGTGGCCTGCGGCCGCGCCGATGCCTACTTCGAAGCAGGCGTGAAAGCCTGGGACATCGCAGCCGGCGTGCTGCTGGTCCGCGAAGCCGGCGGCCGCGTCTGCGACTTCAAGGGCGCCACCCCGGGCCGCATGGACAGCCGTGGCCCGGAAACCCAGCAGATCGTCGCTGGCAACGTGAAGAACACCGACATCCTGCAGAAGGTGCTGGTCAACACCGGCTACGCGGCTGAGTTCGACGCCAAGTTCTGATCCGGTTGATGTGAGATTCAAGCGACGGCGCCTTGGGGCGCCGTTTTTGTTTTTGAGCCTCTGCGCGTAGAGCGTGGGCTGTTCGGTTGTTACCGCGCGGGGCGAGGGCGGGGATGCCCTGGCCGGACACGCGTGAACCCATCCATGGGGCTTATCGCGGCATCCATGCCGCTCAAAGTCCGGCCAGGGCATCCCCGCCCTCGCCCCCTCAGTTCTCTGCGACGACCGGACACAAGATCAAGAGCGGAACGCGTCTGCCTTTGACTTCCTTACCGCTGACGCATGACCGTCTGGGGGAGCGGGGTGGAGGGGGTAGCGGGGCTTTGAGCAGCATGGGTCGGGCGTATACGCCCGACGGGTTGGGCAGGAGCCCAACCCCGGTCTTGCCGTGTGCGCAGGACAGCGCACACGCGCAAGCTGCGATAAGCCCCATGGATGGGTTCACGCGTGCCCCGCTACCCCCTCCACCCCGCTCCCCCGCGCGCAGATAATGAAAACGCCAGCGCTCTCAGCGCGCAGAAAAGAAAACGCCCGACCAAAGGCCGGGCGCTTCGTTCAAACCTCAAATCACCGCATCACGCCACGGTGTTGCTCGCGGCCTTCAGCGCGGCAATGCGCTCTTCCAGCGGCGGGTGGCTCAGGAACAGCTTCTTGGCGGTGGCGCCGGCGATGCCGAACGCGGCGATCTGGGTCGGCAGGGTGCTCTGGCCGTGGTTGAGCTTCAGGCGCTCCAGTGCGGCGATCATCTTCTGGCGGCCGGCCAGGTGCGCACCGCCGGCGTCGGCGCGGAACTCGCGGTGGCGCGAGAACCACATGGCGATCATGGTGGCGAACAGGCCGAACACCATTTCCAGCACGAACACGATGATGAAGTAGGCGAAGCCACGGCCGCCGCCTTCGCGGTTGCCCGACAGCGCACTGTCGATGATGCCGCCGACCACGCGCGCCAGCACGATCACGAACGTGTTGAGCACGCCCTGCAGCAACGCCATGGTGATCATGTCACCGTTGGCCACGTGCGCGATCTCGTGGCCCAGTACCGCCTCGGCCTCGTCCTCGCTCATGTTCTGCAGCAGGCCCGTGGAGACCGCCACCAGCGCGTTGTTGCGGTTGGCACCGGTCGCGAATGCGTTGATTTCCGGGCCGTCGTAGACCGCCACTTCCGGCATGCCGATACCTGCTTCGCGCGCCTGGCGCTCCACCGTGGCCAGCAGCCAGCGCTCGGTCTGGTTGCGCGGCTCGGTGATCACCACCGCGCCGGTGGAGCGCTTGGCCATCCACTTGGACAGCAGCAGCGAGATCAGCGAACCGCCGAAGCCGAAAATGGCCGCAACGACCAGCAGGCCGCTCATGCTCGCGGGATCGATGCCCGCCAGGCGCATTACGAAGCCTGCCAGGATCAACACGGCGAAGTTGGTCGCGAGGAACAGGGCAATACGACTGAACATGGGAAAAGGACGCTTTTGGGTGGGTGTTGGTGCAAATCTGCGGGGACTTCATGTTGAATTCAAGTCGCAACCTGACCGACGATTCATAGTTCATGTCCATGACTGCCTACCGCGGGCGCTTCGCCCCCTCGCCCACCGGCCCCCTCCACGCCGGCTCGCTGCTTGCCGCCTTCGGCAGCTGGCTGTTGGCCCGGCACGCCCGCGGCCAGTGGCGGGTGCGGGTGGAAGACGTCGACCCGCCCCGCACCGTGCCCGGCGCCGTCGACCAGCAACTGGCCGCCCTGGCCGCCTTCGGCCTGGCCAGCGATGGCGCCATCGTCCACCAGAGCCAGCGCGACGCCCTCTACCAGGCCGCGCTGGACCGCCTGCTGGCCGAGGACAAGGCCTTTGCCTGCCACTGCAGCCGCACCGAACTGGCCGACCAGCAGGGTATTCATCATTACTGCGTGGCACGTGCCGAACGCGCACGACCGGCCATCCGCCTGCGCGTGCCGCCGGGCAGCGTGGTTGCGTTCGACGACGGCCTGCGCGGCCGGGTCCGCCAGGACGTGCATGCCGAGGTCGGCGATTTCGTGCTGCGCCGGGCGGACGGCTACTGGGCCTACCAGCTGGCTGTGGTGGTCGACGACGGCGACCAGGCCATCACCGACGTGGTGCGCGGCGCGGACCTGCTCGATTCCACCCCGCGCCAGATCCTGCTGCAGCAGGCGCTGGGCCTGCCCACGCCGCGCTACCTGCACCTGCCGCTGCTGCTGGAGCCGGACGGGCTCAAACTGTCCAAGTCCGCTGCCGCGCGCCCGGTCGATGCCGATCGTCCCCTGCCCGCCCTGCAGCAGGCCTGGGTGCAGCTTGGCCAGGATCCCGCCGGGCTGCGGGGCTGCCGCAGCGTCGCCGAACTCCTCGAGCAGGCCGTTGCCGGCTTCGACCCGGCGCGATTGCCACCGGGTGACATCCGGCTCGACACCGACGCCCCCTGAGCCACCCATTTTCCGCCGCGATGTTGCAGAATCGCTTTCCCCCCTGCTGGCCCCGGAGTAGCTGCTCATGACATCTCGCGTCGCACTGGTCACCGGTGGTACCGGCGGTATCGGTTCCGCCATCTGCCAACGTCTGGCCGACCAGGGCCATCGGGTTGCCACCAACTACCGTGACGAGGCCAAGGCCCTGGCCTGGCGCGAGAAGATGCTGGCGCGCGGCTGCGACGTGGCGATCTTCCCCGGCGATGTCGCCGACCCGGGCACCGCCGAACAGATGGTGCACGCGGTGGAAGCGGCGCTGGGCCCGATCGAGATCCTGGTCAACAACGCCGGCATCACCCGCGACACCACCTTCCACCGCATGCGCGCCGACCAGTGGCACGACGTGATCAACACCAACCTCAATTCGGTGTTCAACGTCACCCGCCCGGTCATCGAAGGCATGCGCCGCCGCGGCTGGGGCCGGGTGATCCAGATCAGCTCGATCAACGGCCTGAAGGGCCAGTATGGCCAGGCCAACTACGCCGCCGCCAAGGCCGGCATGCACGGCTTCACCATCTCCCTGGCGCGCGAGAATGCCGGCTTCGGCATCACCGTCAACACCATCTCGCCCGGCTACGTCGCCACCGACATGGTGATGGCCGTGCCCGACGAAGTACGCGCCAAGATCATCGCCGACATCCCCACCGGCCGCCTCGGCAAGCCCGAGGAAATCGCCTACGCGGTGGCCTTCCTGGTCGCCGAAGAAGCCGCCTGGATCACCGGCTCCAACCTCGACATCAACGGCGGCCACCACATGGGCTGGTAACGGTTTCACCGTTGCCCCCAGAAAATGCTGCACGAATGCTGCGCAGCATGAAGAATCCAGCCAAATGACCAAAGGAGGTTGCAACGCCTGCTGCGCTGCGCCATGCTTCTCTTCTACGCCGACGAGTGATTGCTTCATGGCTGCGAACCGCATCATCAAGAAGTATCCGAACCGCCGTCTCTACGACACCGAGATTTCCAGTTACATCACCATCGAGGACGTGCGCCAGCTCATCCTGGACGGCGAGGACTTCGAAGTCCGCGACGCCAAGAGCGGCGACGACCTGACCCGTTCAGTGTTGCTGCAGATCATCGCCGACCAGGAACAGGACGGTGAGCCCATGCTCTCCACCCAGCTGCTCAGCCAGCTGATCCGGTTCTATGGCGATTCGCTGCAGGGCTTCATGGGCAACTACCTGGAGCGCAGCATGCAGGTCTTCCTGGACCAGCAGCAGCAGTTCCGCCAGCAGATGGGCAACCTGCTCGGCCAGACCCCGTGGGCGATGATGAACCAGCTCACCGAACGCAACTTGGAGCTGTGGCAGGACTTCCAGCGCAACATGGGCGGCGGCTTCGGCCCGCGCCCGCCGGGCACCCAGACCGGCACCGGTACGGGTAGCGGCACCGGCAAGCCCGAAGCCCCCACGGCCGGCAAGACCCGCCGCTGACCACGCCTCCCGGCAGCGCCGGGCCGCATGAAAAAAGGCGCAGCCTCACGGCCGCGCCTTTTTCGTTTCCGGGTTCGGGGAATCAGCGCTTGGGCTTGGCGCAGCCCGTGCAGATCCGCTCCACCTGATAGCCCTTTGCGCGCAGCTTCTCGACCACGCCATCGTCGCCCAGCAGGTGCAGCGAGCCCACCACCACCAGCGTGCCACCCTGCCCGGCTTTGAGCTGCTGCTCCAGCTTGGGCACCCAGGCGTTGTTGCGGTCGGTATTGATGCGCTTGTACAGCTGCGGGTACTCGCCGCGCATTTCCGCAGCCATCGAGGTCCACAGCAGCTTGTCGTCGCCACGGCGCCAGGCGTCGTGCAGCTTGCGGCCCATGGCATCGGCCTGGTCGGCCTGGTCCAGCGCCTCGGCCACCATCTGCTGCTGTTCCTGCGCCGACATGCCCGACAGCACCGCCACCTGCGTGTCGATGTCTTCCAGGCCGCTGGTCGGCTTGCCCGCATCGGCTGCGCGCGTCATGAAGTGGCGGTCCAGCCCCAGCGCCGGGTCCAGCCCCATCTTCGCGAACTGCGACAGGGTGATGGTCAGCCCGACGAACCACGGCTTCATCCCCTGCAGCTGCGCCAGCGGCAGGTTGTTGTCGCGCGCGTAGGCCTGCAGTTTGGTCCAGGTGGCGTCGTCCAGGTCGCGCTTGAGTTCACTGCCATCGGTGCGCATCGCCGCCTGCAGCATCTTGCGGGTCAGGTCCGGCGACTGCATGTCCTGCGGCGAAAGTTCGAACACCACGCGCTTGGATGCCGCGAAGGCCTGGTCCACGTCGGCCGCCAGCGGGTAATCATCGGCGCGCAACAGGTGGAACGAACCCAGCAGGTACACCCGGCTGTCGCCCGGGCCGGTGACCTTCCACAGCAGCGGCACCGGCGCGGTGGACTTGGCCGCCGGGGCAGCCGGCAGCGCGGTGGCGCTGCCCAGCAGCAGGCCCGTGGCCAGCAGCAGCGGGGCCGCCAGTCGCTTCAGCATCGTCATTCTCAAACCCCTCCCTGGGGTGTGTGGTAGGCCTGTTCGCCGGCTTCGACCTTCAGGTCCAGGCGGTTTTCCGGCGGGGTCAGCGGGCACGTGGCGAACGGGGTGAACGCGCACGGCGGGTTGTAGGCGTGGTTGAAATCGATCACCACCTTGCCGCCCGCGTCGGGCGCAGGCAGGTCCAGGTAGCGGCCGGCCGGGTAACTGCCGTGGCCGCTGGTGCGGTCGCCGAAGATCACGAACAGCTCGCGCCCCGGTTCACCCAGCGCTTCCAGCCGCCAGGTCTTGCCGTCGCGCTCGAATTCCAGCGCGCCGGAATTGGGCATCTCGGTGGTGAGGCCGGTGATGTCCACGATCGGCAGGGTCTTGCCGGCCGGGTGCGGGACGAACCGTGCGGTGATGCGCCAATCCGGACCACCCGGCCAGTAGTTGATGCCGGTGAAGCCGGTGCGCGAATAGGCATCAGCATGCTTGACCCGCAGCGCGTAGCGCTGGCCACGGTGGATCAGGCTGAGCTGGCCCTTGCCGTCATCGAAGGCGATGTGGGTCGGTTCCGGATCGCGGTCGCTCTGGAAACGGATCGGCCCGGTGATCGGCTTGCCATCCACGGTCACCGCGACGCCGCGCTCGGGCGTGAAGGTCAGGATGTCGCCGCGATGCGCCACCATGCCCAGCTTGGCCGGGCCCACGGCCAGGCGGATGCCGCTGCCGGGTCCGCTGCCGATGTAATGCGCTTTATGTTCCAGCCAATGCAGGCCGACCAGGCTGGTCCAGCCATCGGGCGCCTGCAGCTCGGTGTAGCGCTGCTGCCGCCATTGCTGCTGTTCGGCGGCGAACGCCGGATCCACCGCCGCCGGTGCCGGTGCGGTTTCCTTGTCGCCACACCCTGCCAGGCCCAGCGCCAGCACTGCCGCGCCGAGTCCCCATCCCCAAGTACGCATCGTGCTCCCCTTCAACGTCCGCGCAGGAACCAGCGGTCGATTTCCGCCAGTGAAAAACGGGCCCAGGTGGGCCGGCCGTGGTTGCACTGGCCGGACCGCTCGGTGATTTCCATGTCGCGCAGCAGCGCGTTCATTTCCGGCAGGGTCAACCGCCGGTTGGCACGCACCGCACCGTGGCAGGCCATGGTCGACAACAGCTCGTCGCGCGCACTGGCGATGCGCCGGCTCTGGCCGTGTTCGCGCAGGTCGGTGAGCACATCGCGCAGCAGCCCTTCCGGCTCGGCGTTGGCCAGCAGCGCGGGAATGCTGCGCACATGCAGCGAACCGGGACCGGACCGGGTGATCTCGAAACCGAGCGCGGTCAGCGTCTCCGCTTCGCGCTCGGCCGTGTCGGCATCGCGCTCGCCCACCGCCAGGGTGATCGGCACCAGCAGCGGCTGCGCATGCAGGCCGGTGGCATCGTGCGCGGTCTTCAGCCGCTCGTAGCCGATCCGCTCGTGGGCGGCATGCATGTCCACCACGATCAGGCCTTCGGCATTCTCGGCCAGGATGTAGATGCCGTGCAGCTGCGCCACCGCATAGCCCAGCGGCGGCACGCCGCTGTCGGCCGCGGTGACCGGCAGGCCCTGCTCGCTGGGCATCGGCGGCAACGCGGCATCGCTGCCGGCCGGGCGTGCATACAGCGCCGCGTACGCCGACGGTGCATCGGCCACGCGCAGGCCCAGCGGCGACTGCTGCGGCCGCCAGCCGGCATTGCCCATGCCACCACCGCCGCCGGCCAACGCGTAGCCGGTACCAGCGGCCGCGCTGGCGTAAGCCGGCATGGCAGCATCGGCAACGCCTTCACTGCCCGCCCCCGTTGCGGTCATGCCCGCACGGGTTTCAGCCAACGCTTCCTTCAACGTGCGGTAGACGAAGTCATGGATAAGCCGCGAATCGCGGAAGCGCACTTCGTGTTTGGCCGGGTGCACGTTGACGTCCACCCGGGTCGGGTCCAGCTCCAGGAACAGCACGTACGCGGGCTGGCGGCCATGGAACAGCACATCGCCGTAGGCCATCTTCACCGCATGCGCCACGCTGCGGTCGCGCACCGAACGGCCGTTGACGTACAGGTACTGCTGGTCGGTGCTGGCGCGCGAATAATGCGGCTGCGCGATCCAGCCATGCAGGCGCAGGCCGGCACCGCTGTGGTCCACGCGCATGGCCTGGGTGGCGAAGTCTTCGCCCAGCGTCTCGCCCAGCCGCGCATCGGAATACAGGTCGCCCGGCTTGTAGCGCCGCGACGGCTTGCCGTTGTGCGACACGCGCAGCTCCACGTCCGGCCGCGCAAGCGCCAGCGAGCGCAGCCATTCTTCGATATGGCCCAGCTCGGTCCGCTCGGCACGCAGGAACTTGCGGCGCGCCGGCACGTTGTAGAACAGCTCGCGCACTTCCACCGTGGTGCCCGGCGCATGCGCGCGCGGCGTGACTTCGCCCAGCTTGCCGCCCTCGATCTGCAGCGCCGAACCGTGTTCGTCGCTGCGCCGGCGCGAGGCCAGGGTAAAGCGGCTCACCGACGCGATCGACGGCAATGCTTCGCCACGGAAGCCGAGCGTGGCCACCGCTTCCAGGTCATCCAGGCTGGCGATCTTGCTGGTGGCATGCCGCGACACCGCCAGCGGCAGCTCTTCCGGCGCGATGCCGCCCCCGTCATCACGGATGCGGATCAACCGCACCCCGCCCTCTTCAAGGTCGATATCCACGCGGGTGGCACCGGCATCCAGCGCGTTTTCCACCAGTTCCTTCACTACCGACGCCGGGCGTTCAACGACCTCGCCTGCAGCGATCTGATTGATGAGGATTTCGGGAAGTTGGCGGATGCTCATGCGGTGATGATAGCGAAGCGCGAACGGCAGCGTTTCAGTTTTTCCGGGCTGGGGAGGCCGGCGGACAGATGGTCGCGGGCGGAAACGAGCGCAGCCACGCAGGGCGTGGCTCTACGCGGTTGCCACCAATAACTCATGACAAAGATCGGCGCCGCCGTTGATCTTCTCGTGGCTACCGGTACACCGTCGAGGGTCGGCGGGGGCGGGGGTACGGGGGCTTTGCGAAACATGGATGTTTCGCAAGAGCCCCCATGGATGGGTTCACGGCGCCCCCCCGTACCCCCGCACCCGCCGGCCCTGCGCGGGAATGCCCAGGCAATAGGCTGTTCGCGGAAAACCAACAGCAGCCGGGCAGAGCCCGGCGAAACGGAATGTCTCGACCGGCGGCATTAAAAAACCCGCCGAAGCGGGTTTTTATTTGCTGCCGCCAGCGACAGTCCCGGCGGCGTCTATTTCGGCCTGGGCCTTCGCCGCGTACAGCGTGCCCGGTGGCGGCTGGCGGCTGAAGAACGTATGCACGCCATCCAGCACCGCACCGGCGATCTGGCGCTGGTAGGCCGGGTCCATCAGGCGGCGCTCTTCGTCCGGGTTGGAGATGAAGGCCGTTTCCACCAGCATCGCCGGCATGTCCGAGGTGCGCAACACCGCGAAGTTGGCGCGTTCGATGTTCGGCTTGTGGTTCTTGCCGATCCGCTTCAGGCCGCCCAGCACATGCCCGGCCGCATCTTCAGAGGCCTTCATGTAACCGCTCTGGGCCAGGTCCAGCAACACGTTGGCCAGCGTGCCCTCGGTCTGCTGCAGGCGCACGCCACCGACCAGGTCGGCCGCGTTTTCCTTGTCCGCCAGCCACCGCGCACGCTGCGACGACGCGCCCTTGGTCGACAGCACGTACACCGACGAGCCCGTGGCCGCGCGGTTTTCCGCCGCATCGGCGTGGATCGAAATGAAGATGTCCGCCTTGGCCGAACGTGCCTTCTGCGCGCGCATCGGCAGCGGGATGAACACGTCGGTGTCGCGGGTCAGGAACGCATTCAGGCCCGGCGTTGCATTGACCTGGCGCGCCAGCTCACGTGCGACCGCCAGGGTGATGTCTTTTTCGCGCTTGCCGGTCGGCCCGACCGCGCCAGGATCCTGGCCGCCGTGGCCCGGATCGATCGCCACCACCAGCGGGCGCATGCCCGACTGCATCTTGATCCGCGAGGCATCGCTGGGCATCACCGGGCGCGGCGGCTGCGCCGGCACCACGGTAGTCGGCACCGGCGCCGGCACGCTGGCCGTGGTCGGCTGGCCGGCCAGGATGGCCGCAGGCGACGCCGAATTGCTGGCGGCGTTGGCCGTACCGGCCGCCGCCACGTTGACCGTGGTCGCCGTCGGCGCGGCCGGCGTCGGCACCGGCGTGGCAGCGCTGGCGCTGGCCTGCTGGCGCACCGAGGCGGTGAGCAGCGCGGTCGCACGCGCCGCGTCATTGCGCGCCTGCGCGGCTTCCGCCGGCGTCGGCGGCAGCGTCTGGGTGGTTGCGGCAACCGGCGCAGGCGTTGGCTGTGCGGCCACCGGCGTTGGCGTCGGCGCGGTATTGGAAGGTGCCGGCGTCGCCGGCGCACTGGCCACGCTGGCCGGCGCATCGCCCGGCCATTCGATCACCAGCCGCGAATCCTCGCCCTGCTTGACCAGCTGCGGCTTGAACGGCGCCACCGACTCGGCCAGGTCGAACACCACCCGGAACGTGCCGGGCACCGGCTGCCCGGTGCGCACCGCCGTCACCACACCCTTGGGCGTGGGCAGCTTGAGGTTGCGCACCGCGCTGGAATCCGGGAAATCGACCACCAGCCGATTCGGACCGGCCAGGGTAAGGGTCTTGTAACCGCCGCTGCCGGACAGCGCGATCTCCGCGCGGGTGCCGGTGGAACCGGTCTCCAGGGCCACCTGGCGGACTTCGCCCGCCCACGACATCGCGCTCGCCAGACAGAGTCCGACGGCGGCGCAGATGGCAGTGAGTGGCTTCCCCATTGGCATGGGTACGGATTCAATCACTGCGCTGAATGAAAAGCAACACCTTTTCCCTTAATAATCCGTAACCTGGGGGTGTTTCCTAGTGTCAGCCCACAGAAAGGGCCTGCAAGTCGCCCCCCTGCGGGAGCCGATCCAGCCATTCATGTCCCGCCGCGCTGGCCGCGCTGAGGCGGGCACGCCGGCCCTGCCCCTCGATCTCCAGCGCCACGATCAGGTCGGTAGGCGGCAGTGCGCCGGCCCCGCGTTCGGGCCATTCCA
Organism: Stenotrophomonas sp. FBCC-B152; assembly: GCF_059134105.1. NCBI lineage: Bacteria > Pseudomonadati > Pseudomonadota > Gammaproteobacteria > Lysobacterales > Lysobacteraceae > Stenotrophomonas > Stenotrophomonas sp. FBCC-B152. The sequence continues at coordinate 2,458,566 of NZ_CP101442.1, forward strand.
CCAGCCACAGCGAGGCGCTGCCCTCGTCCAGGCCGAGGAAATCCAGCTCTTCGGCCTGCCCGATCCGGTACAGGTCCAGGTGCCAGGCTTCATGACCGTCGCTCAGCGGATAGCGCTCCACCAGCGTATAGGTGGGGCTGCGGATGCCGCCCTGCACGCCCAGCGCGCGCAGCAGTGCGCGCGCCAACGTGGACTTGCCGGCGCCCAGGTCACCCTGCAGCTGTACCACCGCGTGTGGGGGCCGGGTGGCCGCCAGCCATTGCCCGAGCAGGTCGGTGTCCTGCGGTTCGGCCAGGAAAAACTCAATCATCGGGGTCACGGTTCCGGGTTCACCCGCCGGCGCAGCGGCACCAGCAGGTCGGTGGGGAGCAGGCCACGCTGGCCTTCGCTGGCCGCGTCATCACCGGCCAGGCTGTGCAGCAGCGCACCGCTGCTGGCCGCGTCGAAGGCGTCCAGGCCCTGCGCGCGCAGTGCGGCAATGATGCCGGTGAGCAGGTCGCCCATGCCACCCACCGCCATGCCCGGATTGCCGGCGGCAATCACGCGTGGGCGCTGGTGCGGTGCGGCCACCACCGTGCCGGCGCCCTTGAGCACCACCACGGCGTTGAAGCGCGCGGCCAACGCCGCAGCGGCGGCGAAGCGGTCGGCCTGTACCTGCGACGTCTCGCACCCGAGCAGCCGCGCCGCCTCGCCCGGGTGCGGGGTGAGGATTGCGTCGTGCAGCGGTTGCGGCGTGGCCGCCAGCAGGTTCAGCGCATCGGCATCGATCACCAGCGGCTTGCCGCTGGCCAGCACCTGCCGCCACAGCTCGTGCGCCCAGTCGTCCTGGCCCAGCCCGGGACCTATCGCAATCACCTTGGCGCGCGGGAGCAGCGCCTGCAGGTCCTGCGCCTCCTGCACCGGGTGGGCCATGGCTTCGGGCAGGCGCGCCAGCAGCGGTGCGATGTGCTGCGGCTGGGTGGCCACGCTGACCAGCCCTGCGCCGGCGCGCAGCGCCGATTCGGCTGCCAGCATCACCGCGCCGCCACTGCCGGCGTTGCCGCCCACGCACAGCACATGGCCCGATTCGCCTTTGTGCGTGTTGGCGCGGCGCGGCGGCAGCTGTGTGGGCAGCCGGGAAGGCAGCCACAGGCACGCTGCCGGGGCGATGCCCGCCTGCGAACCGTCCGGCAGCGACAGCGGCGCCAACCGGCGGCCGCCGATGCATTCCAGTGCATCGCCGGTGTACAGGCCCTGGTGGCGCACGATGAACTGCAGCGTGATCGTGGCGCGCACCGAATCACCGGGCACCGCGCCGGTACGCGCGTCCACGCCACTGGGCACATCCAGCGACAGCACCGGCAGCTTACTGTGGGTGATCGCCGCGATCAGCCGCGCCGCATCGCCGCCCGGTGCGCGGTTCAGGCCGATGCCGAACAGCGCATCGACCACGATGTCAGCGGGAGGCAATGCTTCCGCGAAGATGGCTTCCTGCCCGCCTGCTGCCAGATACGCCGCGCGGGCCCGTTCAGCCAGCTCCGTCCGCGCGCCCGCGTCGGCCAGCCGCAGCACCTGCACCTGGCGCCCGGCCTGCCGGGCCAGTCGCGCCAGCACGTAGCCATCGCCGCCGTTGTTGCCTGCGCCGGCCGCCACGCACAGCCGCTGCGCCTGCGGCCAGCGCTCCAGCAGGCACTGCCAGGCGGCCGTGCCGGCCTGCTCCATCAGCCCCGCGCCGCCATCGCCCAGCAGCGCGCTGGCCTGGGCATCGAGACGGCGCGCGGCGGCGACATCGAACAGTTCATCGAGTTCGTGCATGCCGGGATTCTATACTTGCCGCATGTCCGCTGTTCCCCTGCCCGCCCCGCTCGACCTGGCCCGTGCCGCCGAACGGGTGCGCGCGCTTGCGCGCCAGCATGGCTTCCAGCGCTGCGGCGTGTCCGGCATCGACCTGGCCGACGACGAAGCGCACCTGGCCGACTGGCTGGGCCAGGGCCTGTACGGCACCATGGACTGGATGGCGCGCCACGGCACGCTGCGCGCGCGCCCGGCCGAACTGCTGCCCGGCACCGTGCGGGTGATTTCAGTGGGCATGGATTACGGCCACAAGGACGACACCGAAGCCTGGAACACGCTGCACGACGGCGACCGCGCCTACGTGGCGCGCTACGCACTGGGCCGCGACTACCACAAGCTGATGCGCAACCGCCTGCAGAAGTTCGCCGATGCACTGGCCGCGGAGATCGGCAGCTTCGGGTACCGCGTGTTCGTCGATTCGGCCCCGGTGCTGGAGCGTGCGCTGGCGCGCAACGCCGGGCTGGGCTGGATCGGCAAGCACACCTGCCTGATCGACCGCCAGGGCGGTTCGTGGTTCTTCCTGGGCGAGATCTACATCGACCTGCCGTTGCCGGTGGATGCGCCCGCCAGCGCGCACTGCGGCACCTGCACCCGCTGCATCGACGTGTGCCCCACCCAGGCCATCATCGCGCCGCAGCGGCTGGATGCGCGGCGCTGCATTTCCTACCTCACCATCGAACACGATGGCGCCATTCCCGAAGACATGCGCCCGCTGATGGGCAACCGCATCTACGGCTGCGATGACTGCCAGCTGGTGTGCCCCTGGAACAAGTTCGCGCGGCGCACCGACGAGCCGGATTTCCGCGCCCGCAATGCGCTCGACACCGCCACCCTGGCCGAGCTGTTCGCGTGGGAGGAAGACGAGTTCCTGCGCCGCACCGAAGGCAGCCCGATCCGCCGCAGCGGGCATGAACGCTGGCTGCGCAACATCGCGGTGGCGCTGGGCAATGCGCCGGTCCATCCGGATACGCTGGCCGCGCTGCACGCGCGCGCCGGCCACGACTCCGCGCTGGTGCGCGAACACGTGCAATGGGCGCTGCAGCAGCACGCCCGGCTCGACGACGCCGGCTGAGCGCCGCACACACGCAGCTCGCCCCGGCATGCGACCATGGGCGCCCGTTCGTACCGTTTGACCGTCCATGGACCGTAGCGCGCAGATCCTCACGCCCAGCCAGCTCAACATCCTGGCCCGCGACCTGCTGGAAGGCACGTTCCCGATGGTGTGGGTGGAAGCCGAGCTGGGCAGCGTGACCCGCCCGGCCTCGGGCCACATGTACTTCACGTTGAAGGACGCACGCGCGCAGATCCGCGCTGCGTTGTTCAAGCCCAAGAGCCAGTGGCTGAAGTTCGTGCCGCGCGAAGGCATGCGCGTGCTCGCGCGCGGCCGGCTGACCCTGTACGAAGCGCGCGGCGAGTACCAGATGGTGCTCGACCACATGGAAGAAGCCGGCGAAGGCGCGCTGCGCCGTGCCTACGAACAGCTCAAGGCGCGGCTGGAGGCTGAAGGCCTGTTCGCTGCGGAACGCAAGCGCGCCCTGCCCGCGCATGTGCGCCGGCTGGCGGTGATCACCTCGCCCACCGGCGCCGCCGTACGCGACGTGCTCAGCGTGCTGGAGCGCCGCTTCCCGCTGCTGGAGGTGGACCTGCTGCCCAGCCTGGTGCAGGGCGACAGCGCCGCCGCACAGATCACCGCGCTGCTGCGCAGCGCCGACGCCAGCGGCCGTTACGACGTGATCCTGCTTACCCGCGGCGGCGGCTCGATGGAAGACCTGTGGGCCTTCAACGACGAACAGCTGGCGCGCGCCATCGCTGCCAGCAGCACGCCGGTGGTGTCGGCGGTGGGCCACGAAACCGACTTCAGCCTGGCCGATTTCGCCGCCGACCTGCGCGCGCCCACGCCGTCGGTGGCCGCCGAACTGCTGGTGCCGGACCAGCGCGACCTGCAGCTGCGCCTGCGCCGGTTCGCCGCGCGGCTGGTGCAGCTGCAGCGGCATGGGCTGAGCCAGGCCATGCAGCGTGCGGACCGTGCGCTGCTGCGGCTCAACGCACAGAGCCCGCAGAACCGCTTGCAGCTGCTGCAACGCCGGCAGCAGGACCTGGCCCGGCGCCTGGCCGGCGCCTGGCAGCAGCAGCATGAGCGCCGCCTGGCACGGCTGCGGCATGCGGCGGTGGTGCTGCGCAATGGCCATCCGCAGCGCCAGCTGGATGCGCTGAAGCAGCGCCTGTTGCGGGTGCAGCCACGCGCAGAGGCGGCGATGGCGCGGCAGCTGCAGCGCGATACGGTGCGCCTGCGTGCGTTGGCGCGTTCGATGGAGGCAGTGAGCCCGTTGGCTACGGTGGCGCGCGGTTACGCGATCCTGACCCGTGAGGAGGATGGGCGCCTGGTGCGGTCACCGTTGGATGTTTCCCCGGGCGATGCGTTGAAGGCCCGGGTGCAGGATGGGGTGATCGATGTGGTCGTGAAGGACCCCGGTCAGGGGGTTGCCGGGGCGCCTGCAGATTCGCAGTAGCGTTGGCGGTATTCCATGGCCTTGGGCATCAGCGCCTGCAGGTTCTGGATGCGCGTGCCCGGGTTGGGATGGGTGGACGAGAATTCCGGTGGCGCCTGGCCGCCACTGGCCTGGCCCATCCGTTCCCATAGCGGCACCGCTTCGCGCGGGTCGAAACAGGCAGCGGCCGCCAACATCAGGCCCACTTCATCGGCCTGGGTTTCGTGGCTGCGCGCATACGGCAGCAGGTAGCCGTAGCCCATCGCCGACATCACCATCTGTTGCTGCTGCGGGTCCATGCCGCTGGCCGCACCGGCCATCTGGCCGATCTGGGTGAGCTTCTGCTGGGCCATGCGCTGGGCACCATGGCGCAGCAGCGCGTGGGCGATTTCATGGCCCATCACCACCGCCATCGCATCCTGGGTCTGTGCCACCGGCACCAGCCCGGTGTATACCGCCATCTTGCCGCCCGGCAGGCAGAACGCGTTGGCCTGGTCGGACTGGATCACGTTGACTTCCCATTCGAAGTCGCGCGAGAAGTGCGCCGGCTTCAGGCCATGCTCTTCGGCCAGCGCGGTTTCCACCACGTCCACCTTGCGGATCAGACGTTCGGCGATGGCGCGCACGTCGCGCGATATCTGCGCGTTGGGATCCAGCGGGCGCTCCTCGGCCAGGATCTGCTGGTAGGCCTGCAGGCCGAGCGCCTTTTCCTGGTCGGCATCGAGCGAACTGTCGATCAGCACGCTCTCACCCGTGTACGGGTCCACGCTGCGGTTGGAGAACCAGTAGAAGGCGGCGTAGCCGGCGAAGGCCAGCAGCACCCACCAGCGGATGTTGCCGAACAGGCCCGGGCGGCGTGCCCGTTGCTGCTGACCGCCATAGGGATCGCTGCTCATCGTCCTGGTTCCTGTTGGGGCCGGCACGCCCTGCCGGCATTGGGGGCAATCCTAGCGCCAAGCCGAGGTATCAGATACCTCGAACCAGGCGGAAGCCGATCCTGGCGCTGGTCGTGTCCGAATCCTGTGATTGCCGCCAGGCCGCGCGGGTCTGTTCGGGGGCATTGGCCCAGTTGCCGCCGCGGATCACCCGCTGCCGGCAGCCGGGGTTGAACCAGGCCACGCCATCGGCCGGGGCCCGGCGGTAGCTGGCGTGCCAGCAGTCGGCCACCCACTCGCTGAGATTGCCGGCCATGTCGTGCAGGCCCCAGGCGTTGGGTTCGAAGGTGGCCACCGGGGCCGGGCCCCACCAGCCATCGCCATAGCCGACGAACGCGTTGAACCAGCGCCGGCCGGAGGGCGATACGTCTTCGCCGCCGGTGAAGTTGCCCGACAACGGCGGCGGCGTGCCCTCGTTGCCCCATGGATAGCGGCCACTGGTGCCGGCACGCAGCGCGTACTCGAATTCGGCCTCGCTGGGCAGCCGGTAGGAGCGCCCGGTCTGTTCGGAGAGCCACATCGCGTAGTGCTCGGCATCCCGCACGCTCACGTGCATCACCGGCGAATTGGCGATGGCCGGGGTGCCGTCGTAGCCCGAGCGCCAGTCCACCCCGCTGCTGCGGGTGAAGTTGCCGCTGCGTTCGTCGTAGATGATCGAATGGCCACGTCGGGTGGCGCGCGGCCGGGCGTTGCTGGCCTGCACGTAGCGGCGGTAGTCGGCCACGGTCACTTCGGTGATCGCCATCGCGAAGCCGCGGTCGAAGCGCACGTAATGCGAGGGCTTCTCCGCATCGCTGGCGCCCGGCTCCGCATCGCCGGCGCCCATCTGGAACCCGCCATGCGGCACCACGATCATCTGCGGGCCACGCCCGCCATCGCGCAGCGCATCGCTGAACACCTGGCGAGGGCGGAAACTGCCGTAATGGGTCGCCAGTTCGATGCGCTCGCGCAGCTGGGCCACCACCGGGTCGCCGGGCATCGCGATGCGCAGCGCGTCTTCCAGCTTCTGCCGTGCCGGCTTGAGCCCCTGCGGGCTGCCCAGGTCGCGCAGGCCGTCGTCGCGCAGGCGCACCAGCGTGGCGGCGCGGATCGCCTCGATCCGTTCGAACGCATCGGCAATGGTCGGTGCCGAATCGCGCACCTTGGCCGCTTCGGCCAGCCAGGTGCCGGCGGCAGTGAAATCGGCGCTGCGGGCAGCGGCTTCGGCACGGCGGATCAGCGCGCTTTCAGCGGCGGCCAGGCCCTGCCGGGCACGCGGCTCGTCCGGCTGCAGCGCCAGCGCCTCACGGAAGTTGGGAATGGCGCCGTCGCCGTCTTCACCGATGCGGTCGGCGCGCAGGTCCTCCTCGCCGGCGCGGTTGTAGGCCACCACCCGCTGGGCCAGCTCCACGCGTGACTGCAGCTGGCGCACCTTGGGGTCATCCGGGGCCAGGGCCAGCAGCACCAGCGCGATCTCGCCGGCCTGGGCCAGTGCCTCGCGCTGCTGCAGCGGCCGCTCCAGCAGTTCGGTAGCCTCCTTAAGCAGCTGCTGGCGGGCACGGGTGAGCCCGGCCTGGGCCTGGCGGTCGTTGGCGTCGCGCTGGCGCAATGCCAGCCAGATCGGAATGGCATCGGCGGCGGTGGCGTACAAGCGCCCCTCGTCGAACGCCTTGGCCGCGTCACGGCGCGCCTGGGCCACGCCGTCGTCGGCAATGACCACCGCCGGCGGCTGCCAGCGCTGCTCGGTCTCCGCTTCGTCTTCACCGCCGATGGTCACCTGCCCGGGTGAGGGCTCGACCCGTTTGGCCGGCTCGGGCGCGCGCGCCGCCGCCGGGCGTGGCGGTGGCGCGTCGGGCGAGCAGGCGGTCGTGGCCAGCAGCAGCGCGGCCAGCAACAGCGGGACAGGGCCTGGAGTACGCAATTCGGGTTCCTTCGGCGGGACGGCCTCGACGTTAGGCTATTCTCCCTCACCTGAGCAAACCTGCAGTAGATGGAATCCCTACGTGGCCTATTGGATCAAAACCCCGGCGGAACTGGACGAGCGCTACCGCCAGCGCCCCACCCGCATCGGGTTGGACACCGAATTCATCCGTGAACGCACCTACTGGCCGCAGCTGGCACTGGTGCAGATGGCGGTCGGCGATGAAATCCTGATCATCGACCCGTTGATTCCGGGCATGACAGAGGCGCTGGCGCCGTGGCTGGCCGATACCTCGATCCTCAAGATCATGCACAGCGCCAGCGAAGACCTGGTCACCTTCAAGGTGGCCTGCGGCGTGCTGCCGCGGCCGCTGTTCGACACCCAGATCGGCGCGTCGCTGGCCGGTATCGGCGGTGGAATGGGCTACCAGAAGCTGGTCACCGCCATCACCGGGGTGACCCTGGCCAAGGGAGAGACCCGCTCGGACTGGATGCGCCGCCCGCTGACGGATTCGCAGCTGGAGTATGCCGCCGACGACGTGGAGTACCTGTTCGCGATCCACGATGCGGTGGATGCGAAGCTGGGCGAGCTGGACCGCCGCAAGTGGCTGCAGGACGATGCCGAGCGCCTGCTGGCCAGTGTCGAGCAGGACGAAGAGCGCTGGCCGCACGTGGCGATGCGCTCGGCGCAGTTCATGGATGCGCCCGCACAGCGCCGCCTGCTGCGCCTGCTGCGCTGGCGTGACGTACAGGCACGGGCAAGCGACAAGCCGCGCAGCTGGATCCTGGACAACGAACTGGCCGCGCTGCTGGCGCGTACGCCGCCGGCCGATGCCGGCGCACTGGCCAAGCTGATGGAAGGCTTCCCGAAGGCCCCGCGCAAGCTGGCCGCGCAGGTCTGGGAAGCACTGGAAACGCCGCTGCATGACGAGGCCGAGGCGCCGCTGGCGCTGCCGGCCAACGATGCCAACAAGCAGGCGTTGAAGCGGCTGCAGGACGCAGTGAGTGCGCGTACCGCCGAGCTGGGCCTGCCCGATGGCGTGCTGGCCTCGCGCAAGCACCTGGAAAGCTACCTGGAAAGCCGCACCTGGCCGCAGGCCCTGGCCGGCTGGCGGCAGGCGGTGCTGGAGCCGGTGCTGGCGCCGTTGTTGCCCGTCGCAGGCTGATACCAAGCAGCCACGCAGGGCGTGGCTCTTCCCGCGATAACGTAGAGACACGCCCTGCGTGGCTGCGCAGGACCGCAACGAAAAGGCCCCGCTTGCGCGGGGCCTTTTCTTCATCGGGTTACCAGTTCAGGTTCAACGAGACACCCACGACGCGCGGTTCGTTGTACACCGCCGCCATGTAGTTCTCGATCACGCCCTTGAGGTTCTTCTCGTTGGTGATGTTGCGCGCGAACAGTGCCGCTTCCCACGCACCATAGTTGCCCGAGTAGCCCAGCTTCAGGCCGCCTTCGAAGCTGCCCTTGGAGTTGAACTCGGCCGAGTCATACAGCACGAAGCTGGTATAGCCCTGCTTGTTCCAATCGGTGGAGACGAAGAACACGTCGCTGTCGTTGACCGGGAAGTCGTAGCGCGCAGCGAAGTTCAGGTTGTACTTCGGTGCGTTCGGCAGCGGGTTGCCGTTGATCTGGGCGAACGTGTTGGCGCCCACCTTGATGGTCGGGTCATTCACGGTGCACACCACCGCGCCGTTCAGCGCGCAGACCTGTGCATACACGCGGTCATCCTGGATTTCGCTGTGCAGCAGGCTTACGCCGGCCGTCAGGCTCAGGTTCGGGATCGGGCGCAGCTCCATGTCCGCTTCCAGGCCATAGGCCTTGGCCTTGTCGGCGTTGAACAGCACGCCGTTGCCGTTGGAATCGTTGCCGTTGAGCTGGATGTCGTTGACCACGTAGGTGAACGCGGTGGCGTTCATGCGCAGGCGGTTGTCCCACAGGCTGCTCTTCACGCCCGCTTCCCAGGACAGGATGGTTTCCGAATCGGCGGTGGTGAAGTCTGCGTTGAACACCGCCGAGCGGCCCTGGATGGTCGGGCCGCGGAAGCCGCGCGCCACCTTGGCGTACACGCTCACCTGCGGGTTGAACGCGTACATCGCGCTCACGTCCCAGCTCGGGGTGGTGTCGGCCATTTCCACATCGGTGCGGCCACGGTAGGTGACCACGCCGGCGGCGGTATCGGCGGTCTTCAGCAGGCGGGTGCGCTTCTCGTCGCGGGTCTGGCGCAGGCCGGCGGTCAGCGTGAACTTGTCGGTCACGTCGTAGCTGAGCTGGCCGAAGCCGGCCCACGAGGTGTTGGTGTTGCGCAGGCGCACCCAGTTGTTCGGGTTGCGCGCGGCGCCCTGCAGGAACCAGGCGCGCTGGTAGAAATCGGTGGTGTCACGGCCATCGAAGTAGAACGCGCCCACCTGCCACTTCAGGCGGTTGTCATCGGCATTGGCCAGGCGCACTTCCTGGGTCCACTGGTCCAGGTCGCGGATCTGCCCCATCGACTGGCCGTACCCGTTGGGCACGCCGTTGACCGGGAAGTTGGCGGCCGCGCCGCCGTCGGTGTCACCGCGGCTGTAGCCGGAGGTGGTCTCGTAGGCGGTGATCGAGGTCAGCGAAATGTTGCCGAAGTCGTACACGGCTTTGACCGAACCGCCGTAGGTCTTGTACGCCTGCGGGTTGTTGTCGGCTTCGTCGTAGGCCACCTGGTCACGCGGCGCATCGGTGGTGTTGGAGCCCTTGGTTATCGCGTTGCGCAGGAACAGGGTCGAGGTGCCCTCGTAATCGCGGGCGTGCGCCGAGGCCAGCAGCGAGAAGTTGTCGCTGGGCTGCAGCAGCAGCTGGGCGCGCACGTTGCGGTCGTCGAAGCCGCCCATGGCGTTCTTCTTCGGGGACACCGTGCCATCGGCGCTGGGGCCGGTGTAGGTGTTGTCCACGTAGTCGTCGCGGTGCTGGTACAGCGCCGACACGCGGAACGAGGCGATGTCGTTGATCGGGCCGCCGAAGCCGCCGTCCACCGACACGCTGCCGTAGCTGCCGTAGCTGGCCTGCACGCGGCCGTTGTAGTCCTGGCTGGGCTTGATGCTGTCGAACTTGACGATGCCGGCGGTGGTGTTGCGGCCGAACAGCGTGCCCTGCGGGCCACGCAGCACTTCGATCTGGTCCACGTCATAGACCGGGTTGGACTTCAGCACCACGTGCTCAAGCACCACGTCGTCCTGGATGATCGACACCGGCTGCGACGCACCCAGGTAGAAATCGATGTTGCCCAGGCCGCGGATGTAGAAACGCGGGAAGATGCGGCCGGTGGTGGTTTCGGCGTAGAAGCTCGGCACCCGGCCACTCAGGGCCAGCAGGGTGTCATCGCCGCCGGCGGTGTAGTCGCGCAGGCGCTCGCCCTGGACCACGCCGACCGACACCGGCACGTCCTGCAGGTTGCGCTCGCGGTGGTCGGCGGTGACGGTGATGGCGTCCAGCGAGGTCGGGCTGGCGTCCTGGGCCAGGGCGGCGCCGCTCAGGCCGAGCAGCGAAACGCAGGCCAGCGCCAGCGCGTGGGGGCGCGGCTGCCGGGCGGTGCGGGAGGAAGAGATTGCGGCCGAAGCAGAGGTGATGCGATGGGCGGACATTCAGGGGTCTCGGGAAATACGGATCAAGGTGGCGTGCGGTCGCACGCGGGTGCACAACAGCGGCACCGCTGTTTGCGCAGCGATGCGGCAAGGTATTGCGCAGATGTTTCAAAGGGATTTCAACCCCCACCTTTGATCCGGCGGTGGCGTCTGCGACTCCCCATCGCAGACGCCACCGCACCCGATCAGGCCGCAACGCGCTCCCTGCGCGCGGGCTGCGCGTCGGCCAGGCGGAACTGCCCGACCGATTGCTGCAGCTCGGACGACTGCGCGTTCAGTGCACGCGCAGCGGCCGAAGCCTCCTCGACGAGGGCAGCGTTCTGCTGGGTCACACCATCCATCTGCACGATGCTCTGGTTGACCTGCTCGATCCCTGCCGCCTGTTCCTGGCTGGCGTTGGCGATCTCTTCGATCAGCCCACCCAGCTCCCCTACCGATGCCACCACCCGCTGCAGGGTCTGCCCGGCCTGGCTGGCCAGTGCGCTGCCATCGGCCACCTGGGCCACCGACGCCTCGATCAGCGTCTTGATTTCCTTGGCCGCGCTGGCCGAGCGCTGCGCCAGCGCGCGCACCTCGGAGGCCACCACCGCGAAGCCACGCCCCTCTTCACCGGCACGCGCAGCTTCCACCGCCGCGTTGAGCGCCAGGATGTTGGTCTGGAATGCGATGCCGTCGATGACCGTGGTGATGTCGGCGATGCGGCGCGAGGACGCTTCAATGCCGGTCATGGTGTCCACCACCTGCGCCACCGCGGTGCCGCCCTGCACGGCCACGTCGGCCGCTTCGGCGGCCAGGCGGTCGGCGCGGCGGGCATGGTCGGCGTTCTGCTTCACCGCCGAAGTCAGCTCCTCCAGCGACGCGGCCGATTCTTCCAGGCTGGCCGCCTGCTGTTCGGTGCGGCGCGACAGATCGTCGTTGCCGGCGGCAATCTCCGCCGACGCGGTGGCTACCGACACCGCCGCCTGCTGGATGCCGCCCACGATGGCGGTCAGCTGGGCCACGGTGGCATTGGCGTCGTCGCGCATGGTGGCGAACACGCCCTGGAACTGGCCCTCGATGCGGCCGCGCAGGTCGCCGTCGGCCAGCGCGCGCAGCAGGCCGGACAGCGCGCTGAGATTGCGGTCGGCGGTGACCATCAAGGTGTTGAGGCCTTCAACCATCACCCGGAAGTCGTGCTGGTAGGCATCGGCGTTGCCGCGCACGCTGAAGTCGCCCGCAGCGGCGGCCGCGACCAGGTGCTTGATCTCGCCGTTGATCGCCTGCAGGCGATCGCGCACGCCATTGACCGCTTCGGTGATGCGCGCCTTTTCGCCCGGCAGCTGCTCCATGGACTGCGACAGGTCGCCGTCGGCATAGCGACGAACGAGGTCGACCATGCGCATCTTGACCCCGATGTGCGCGGCGACCAGTTCGTTGGTGCCGGTCACCATGGTGCCGAACTCGCCTTCAAAGCGGCTGGCGTCGATGCGGTGGCTGATCGCGCCTTCGGCGTGGCGCTGGCTCATTTCGTTCTGTGCGTGGATGATCTCGCGCAGCTTGTCCTGCATCTGCTGCAGCGCGCCCATCAGGCGGCCCACTTCGTCCTGGCTGCGCACCACGATGCGCTGGTCCAGGCGGCCGGCAGCCACGTCACGTGCAACCTGCCCGGCCTGGGCCAGCGGCACCGTGAGCAGGCGCCGCACCACCACGATCAGCGCCACGATCACCGCCAGCAGGCCCAGCCCGGAGACCACGCCGATCTGCAGCATCAGCTTGTGCAGCACGGTCTGCAGCACCGACGTGGGCTCCAGGCCGAGCACCGTCCACTGCCACGGCCCGTAGGTCTGGGCGGTGACGAAGTAGGTCTGCGCGGCGGCGTCCTTCGCGATGCGCAGCTGCAGGGTGGCCTCGGTGGCCTTGCCGGCCAGCAGGGCATCCAGTTCGGTGCGGTCGGCTGCGTCGACCAGCTCGATCAGCTTCTCTCCTTCGCCAGCGGAGCCGGCCACCACGGTGCCGAACTGCTCGCCCGCACGCGTGTTGACCGCCAGGAAGTGGCCTTCCTTGCCCAGCCTGGAGTCGCGCAGGCGGGTCTTCAGCGCCGCCAGGCCCTCGGTGTAGTTCTGGCCGACGAAGGCGATGCCGGCAACCTCGCCTGCCGCATTCTTGATCGGCATGTAATGGGTCATGTAATCCACCCCGAACAGCCGCACCGGTCCGGTGAAGCCTTCGCCGGCCAGCATCTTCGCGTAGGCGGGGCTGGCGTGGTCCAGCACGGTGCCCATGGCGCGCGCACCTTCGGCATTGCGCACCGAGGTGGAGACACGCACGAAATCATCGCCGTCGCGAACGAACACGGTCGCCACGCCACCGCCGGTTGCCTCGGCGAAGCGGTCCACCGCGCCTTCCTGCAGGTTGAGCACTTCAGTGCCCAGTCGCAGGGTGGGGGTCTGGCGCTCGCCCACGGTCACGGTCTTGGCCGCATCCACGCTGACCTCGCCGGCCGGCAGCATGGCGCGGAAGATTCCGGCCATGCGTTCGGTGCTGTCGCTCAGGCTGCGGTCGTACAGTTCCACCGAGTCACGCATCAGGTCGGTGGACGACTGCAGGCCGGCTTCAACGCGCTGCTGGTAGCTGGTGGCGGCCTGGCGGTAGATCAGCACCGCCAGCGCCACGAACGCTACGGTGGTGATCAGGCCCATGAGCAGCGCCAGGCGGGCGCCGATGGAAGTTGAGAAAACGGTGGCGGCACGGGTCGTCATCGTTGGTACTCGAAGGTGGGGGTTGGATTGAGAGATACGTCACAGTTCTTATCGGCACCGAAGTGGTCCTCTTTACGTAAAAAAAGACAAAACACGCAAACCTTTCGTTTGATCCAAGTTGTTGATCTGAAACAGATGTCTCCCGGTTGCACCTTCACAAAGCCGGATTGCCGTTCAGGAATGGGCGGATTTTTCTCAAGTTGGGCTCCCTCCTGCCGCCAGCGGCGGCGCCCTGCCCGCCCTTAGGATCGGATTGCCGCACCCTTGGCAGCGCGGGGTGCGCGGCGCTACACTTGTTCACATCGCGGCACCCACGCCGCGTAGCAGCACACTTGGGGCCATAGCTCAGCTGGGAGAGCGCGTCGTTCGCAATGACGAGGTCAGGAGTTCGATCCTCCTTGGCTCCACCACATTCCTGCCGTCGTCCGTTGGATGATCGCGAAACGAAAAAGCCACCCATTGGGTGGCTTTTTCGTTTGCGGGTCTCCGCGCAGCCACGCAGGGCGTGGCTCTACCGGGGGCCGTCGCCCGCGCGTACTGCGATGGGGCGCACCTGCTGTACCAAGGTGAGCAGCGTCTTGCCCGGCTCTTCGATCATCACTTCGTGGGCGGACTGCTCGAACCACACCAGCTGCTTGCTCGGTGCCTTCACTGTCTCGAACCACTGCGCCGCCACTTCGGACGATACGTTGTGATCGTGGCGGCCCTCGAACAGGAACAACGGCACCTTCAGTTCGTGTACCTCGCTCATGTCCAGGGTCAGCACCTCGCCGAGCAGGTGCTGCATCGAAAAATCATTGCCTTTCCATATCCCGGCCACGTCCTTGTCAGTGTATTCGGGTGAGAGCTTGATGGCGGCCGCTTCGGCATCGCCCCCGCGGCGGTTATGGACCATGCCACCGTAGTAGTTGAGCCACTTGCGCTGCTTGAACAGGTTCTCCAGCGGCACCGGCGTGCTGCCCTGCGCGTATGGCGCGAGCGCTACCAGCTCGGCCACCGCCTCGGCGTTGCCGTCTTCCCGCGCCTGCTGGAGGGTCCACGCCCAGCCCCGGCGCTCGCTCTCCGGCGCGTTGGTCAACTGCCCGATGCCGATGTAGGCGTGCAGCCATTCGGGCCGGCGGTGGGCCAGTTCGAGCCCCAGGTAGCTGCCCCAGGACTGGCCCATCACGAAGATCTTGTCCTTGCCGAACTCCTTGCGCAGCCACGCCACCATCTCCTCACTGTCGGCGATCATCCGTTCGCGGGTCATGGTCGGCGCCACCTGTGCCGGATCGTTGGCGACGTAGGTCTTGCCCGCGCCACGTTGATCCCATTGCACCACGGTGAAGTATTCCTCCCAGCCGCGCTGGAAGTACCAGCTGGTGGGCATGGCTACCCAACCCGGGCCGCCGTGCAGCATCAGCAGCACCGGGTTGCGGCGGTCGTTGCCGCGGATCGAGACCCATTGATCGATGCCGCCGATGCGGACCTTTTCCAGCCGCTCGATGCCCTCATCGGCCACGACCTTGCGCAGGTCGGCAATGATCTTCACCGCGTCAGCGCGGCTGTGGGGCGCGGGGGCCGGCGGTTCAGCCGCCTGCGCGGAGGCGCTGAAGCCTGTTACAGCGTAGAACAAGACTGCAACCCAACATTTCATCGGCGTAGACACCTTTGCAGGAGCGGTACGCCGATTGTGTCATGCGTCCGGGTTGTCCTTGATCGGCGGGCGCCGGCTCTCGGACTGACGGACGCTCTCGTCGGTTTGTCCCGGGCGGGCCTTGGCCGCATCTTCCTGCTTCCGGTCCTGCTTGGCTTCGTCAACGCCCTGCTGCTTGCCGGGCTGCTTTTCGTTGGTCATATGCATGCTCTAGGTGGCCTGCCCCGTTGGGCATACCTGCACCGTAGCGGTGGTCGCGTGATGCAGTGGTCACGGGGGCCGGCCAACGGCCGGCGCTATCGGCCCAGGGCCTCGGCGATGCAGCGCGCCATCGTTTCGCCGTCCACCGGCTTGACCAGGAACGCGCGCCCGCCACGCGCCATCACCCGCGCGCGCAGCGCATCGGTGGGAAACGCGGTCATGAAGAGCATCGGAAACGTACACCCGCGCGCCAGCAGTTCGGCCTGCAGCTGGTCGCCGCTCATCTGTGGCATCTGCATGTCGGTCAGCAGGCAGTCCGGGGCGTCGCCCTCGTCGGCCAGGAACGCCGCCGCCGAGGCATACGTGCGCGCTTCGTGGCCCAGCGAGCGCACCAGGCTGGACAACGACTGGCGGACCCCGTCGTCGTCATCGACGATCGCAATGCGGTAACTCGGCTTCATGGGGCCTTTATGCCCGATCCGGCCGCGCGCCGGAACCATACACAGGTTTGTGCCCGGCCGGTTCAGGCGGTGCCGGTGCCCACTCCCAAGGCTTCGGCATGCCGTACCAGGTCGGCCAGCGAACGCACGCCCATCTTGCGCATCACGTTGCCGCGGTGGATCTTCACGGTGATCTCGCTCAGGTGCAGCGCGCCGGCCACCTGTTTGTTCATCAGCCCGGCCACCACGTGCGCCATCACCTCGCGTTCGCGCGGGGTCAGGGTGGCATAGCGCGCTTCCAGCGAGCCGCGCGCGGCCATGTCATGGCGGCGGCGGGTGTCGCGCTCAATGGCGGCGCTGACCGCATCCAGCATGTCCTGGTCGCGGAACGGCTTGGCCAGGAAATCCACCGCGCCGGCCTTCATCGCACGCACCGTCATGGGAATGTCGCCGTGCCCGGTCATGAACACGATGGGCAGGTGGATGCCCTGCGCGGCCAGCTGCCCCTGCAGGTCCAGCCCGCTGATCCCGGGCAGGCGCACGTCCAGCACGATGCAGCCGGGCACGTCCGGCAGCACGGCCTGCAGCAGCTCCGAAGGCGCGCCCAGCACCCGGGTCTGCAGCCCGACCGAACGCAGCAGGCTGTCCAGCGCGTCGCGCACGGCGGCATCGTCGTCGACCACCACGACCAGTGGCGATGCGGGTAGGCTCATCAGGCGCGTACTCCTGTGGGATGGGTGGCCAGCACCAGCCGGAAGGTGGCGCCATGGCCGGGCGCGCTCTCCACCGACAACCGCCCGCCATGCGCTTCGGCAGTGGACCGGCAGATCGCCAGGCCCATGCCCATGCCCTCCGGCTTGGTGGTGAAGAACGGTTGGAACAGGGTGTCCAGGTGCGCGCTGTCGATGCCGGGGCCGCTGTCGGCAATGCTGATGGCCACTTCGCCGGCCGCGCCGGGCTGCGCATCCACCACCAGCTGCCGCGCGTTGGCCTGCCCCGCCATGGCCTGGCTGGCGTTGATCAGCAGGTTCACCAGCACCTGCTGCAGCTGCACGGCATCACCGTGTACGGCAGGCAGGTCGGCCGCTACGGCCACCCGCAGCTGCACCGCCTCACGGTTGAGCTCGTGCTGGACCAGCCGCACCGCGTCTTCGATCAGAACGCCGGTGTCGAGCGCTTCGCGCGGCGTGCTGCGTTTGGCCAGGAACGCGCGCACGCGTTTGACGATCTCACTGGCACGGCGTGCTTCACCCACCGTGCGGGTGATGGCCGCCTCCACCTCGTGCAGGTCCGGCGGGTCACGGTGCAGCCAGCGCAGGCCGGCTTCGCCGTTGGTCACCACCGCCATCAGCGGCTGGTTGACTTCGTGCGCGAGTGACGCGGTCAGCTCACCCAGTGTGGCCACGCGCGTGGCGTGCGCCAGTTCGGCCTGCGCGCGCAGCGCGGCATCCTCGGCCTGGCGGCGCTCGGTGACGTCGGTGTGGGTTTCCATCACTCCCGTTGCGCGACCGAGGCCATCGCGCTGGATAACCCAGCGGCTTTCCAGCACGCGCCAGGCGCCGTCACGGGTGCGCTGCTCCAGCGTGCCTTCCCAGCTGCCCTGCTGCAGCAGCGTTGCTTCCACCGACTCGCGGGCCTGCGGGTAGCGGGTGGACAGCAGCACATCGGCCACGCGGCCGATGGCATCCTCGGCCGACCAGCCATACACCTGCGCGGCCGTGCGGTTCCAGAACGTGATCACCCCGCCCCGGTCACGCACGAAAATCATGTCGTGCGACAGATCCAGCAGCGTCGCCTGCCCGCGCAGGCGCTGCATCGCGCCCTGGTACTGCAGTGCCAGCAGCGCGGTGATGATGATCGCCGCCAGGCTCACCAGCGCGCGGAAGGTCTGTGCGCCCACATGGTTGACCCCGTGCGAATCCAGGTAGGCGATGAGGGTCAACGCGATGCCGGCCACCGCAGTGATGACGATGTCGGCCCGGCGCCCGGTGCGCGCCACCAGCAGCACCGCCACCACGTACAGCACCGCCACGGCACCCTCCAGCGTGGTGAGCACATCCACCAGGAAGATGCCCAGCGTGAGCAGCGCGGCAGCAGCGCGGAACAGGGTGCGGCCGCGCAACGTGGACGCGGCGGCGGTGCGCGGGCGCGTGGGAGTCGAGCTGGGCACGACGGAATGGCCTCTTGGCAGGGCGCAGTCACCTGCGCCGGGGTGGGCCCAGTATCCCCCGCACCCGGGGGCGGCAGATCCCCCCAAAGAGGGATGCGCCGGCAGGTGGCCCAAACCAAGGTATGAGCCGGGGAAACGATGGCGCAATGTTCCCGTCGGCCCCCGCTGCCTAGTCTGGATCCATCGGCTCCCCCGCAGCACCTGCGGCCCGGGCCGCCTTCCCCCGCTACCGGAGAGCCGCCATGAACGATGTTGCCGCCCCGTCCCGCCAGACCGCCCCGCTGCGCACGCCGTCCGACCTCAGCCTGCAGGCCGGCAAGGACATCACCGGTGCCCTCACCGTGCTGCTGGCCGATGTGTTCGCGCTGTACCTGAAGACCAAGAACTTCCACTGGCACCTGTCCGGGCCGCACTTCCGCGACTACCACCTGATGCTGGATGAACAGGGCGAGCAGATCTTCGCCACCACCGATGCCATTGCCGAACGCGCGCGCAAGGTCGGCGGCACCACCCTGCGCTCGATCGGGCAGATCCACCGCATCCAGCGCCTGCTCGACAACGACGCGGACTACGTGACCCCCGAGGACATGCTGGCCGAGCTGGCCGACGACAACCGCCAGCTCACCCGCTTCCTGCGGGCTACCCACGTGGTGTGCACCACCCACAACGACGTGGCCACCACCAGCCTGATCGAGAACTGGATCGACGAGGCCGAGCGCCGCAGCTGGTTCCTGTTCGAAAGCACCCGCCCCATCCGCTGATCCACGCGCCGTTCCGTTCCTGCAGGAGACTGTCATGTCCGCTGCACCCCGCATTTCGTTGCCCCTCGGCGCGCCCGCGCCTGCGTTCCAGTTGCCCGCCACCCCGGACCAGCGCGTCAGCCTGGACGAGCTGCGCGGTCACCCGGTGATCCTGGCGTTCTACCCCGCCGACTGGAGCCCGGTCTGCGGCGACCAGCTGGCGCTGTACAACCAGCTGCTGCCCGAATTCCACCGCAGCGGCGCGCAGCTGGTGGGCATCTCGGTGGATGGGGTGTGGTGCCACGCCGCGTTCGCCGAGCAACGCCACCTGCACTTCCCCTTGCTGGCCGATTTCGAGCCAAAAGGCGAGGTAGCCCGCCGCTACGGCGTGTACCGCGAACAGGACGGCGTCTGCGAGCGCGCGCTGTTCGTGATCGATGCCGAGGGCATCGTGCGCTGGAGCTACATCTCGCCCCTGGGCATCAATCCTGGCGCCGACGGCATCCTGGACGCGCTGGCGCAACTTCCCTCCACCGCAGGAGCAGCGTCATGAAAGGTCTGTCGATTCCCGTCAGCGCGCAGGACCACAGCCAGGGCCCGGTCGATGCGGCCATCACCCTGGTCGAGTACGGCGATTACCAATGCCCGTACTGCGGCGAGGCTTATCCCATGCTCAAGGCCGTGCAGCAGGCATTGGGCGACCGCATGCGGTTCGTGTTCCGCAACTTCCCGATTTCCGAAATCCACCCGAACGCGCTGCCGGCCGCGCGGTTTGCCGAAGCGGCCGCCGACGCGGGGTTGTTCTGGGAAGCGCATGACCTGCTCTACCAGCGCCAGGATGCCTTGAGCCCGCGCGACCTGCAGGCTTATGCCAAGCAGCTTGGAGTGGACCCCGCACTGCTGCAGGCCGCCGACAACGGCGCCTTCGATGAACGCATCGAACGCGACTTCATGGGTGGCGTGCGCAGCGGCGTCAACGGCACCCCGTGCCTTTTCATCAATGGGGTGCGCTACGACGGCGCCCGCGATGTGGACAGCCTGGTCGAGGTCCTGACCGAGCTGGCCTGATCCGTTCCGCTGGCGCGCCGGGGTCTCCTCCCCCACCCCGGGCGCGCCAGCACCTGCCAAGGAACTTGCCATGCCAGCTTCCCGTCACGTCCGCTCACTGTGGTCGGCCGATGCCGTCCATGACGATGCGCTGGGTACCATCCGGCGCCTGACCGCCGACGAGTTCCCATTGCTGGAGCGCCTGTCGATCAAGCGCATGCAGCTGGCGCCCGGCAGCATCCGCGAACCGCACTGGCATGCCAATGCCAACGAGCTGGGCTATGTGCTGGCGGGGTCGGTACTGGTCACCATCGTGGACAATGCCGATGCGATCAGCAGCGTTCGCGTGGACGCCGGTGAGATGTTCCATATCGGTAGCGGTGCGCTGCATGCCATCGAGAACATCGGCGAAGACGCGGCCGAGCTGGTGATCGTGTTCAGCCACGAACGGCCACAGGACTTTTCCCTGCATGCGGCGTTCGGTGCGATGTCCGACGCGGTGCTGGGCAATACCTATGATGCGGAGGCGCAGGCGTTTTCGCGTGTTCCGCGCGATACCGGTTCGCCCTACCTGGTGAAGCGACGTGGACCGGCCGTGATCCCGGACGGTGCCGAACGCGCGGACCCGCACCGGTTTTTGATCGAAGCCCAGTCGCCGCCGGTCGATTTCGCGTACGGCCAGGCGCGCGTGTCGCGGACCCAGTTCTGGCCGGCATTGCGCAACCTGTCGATGTATTCCTTGCGCATCGCCGACGACGGCATGCGCGAGCCGCATTGGCATCCGGAAACGGCGGAGCTGGGCTACGTGCATCGCGGCCGGGCCAGGATGAGCATCCTCGATCCGGACGGTTCGGTGGATACCTACCTGCTGCAGCCCGGTGATGTGTACTTCATCCCGCGCGCCTATCCGCACCAGATCGAGGTACTGGGCGAAGACATGCACTTCCTGGTGTTCTTCGACCAGCCCACCCCGGGGGATGTGGGCTACCGGCTGGCGGCAACGGCGTTCGCCCCGGGGGTATTGGCCGCCACGTTCGGCGTCGACGCGGCAGACCTCCCCGCATTCCCGAAGACCGTACACGACCCATTGATCGTCGCGCGGCGGAACCCGCTGGATCCGGTCAATGCATGACGCGCTTCAATCCGGTTGTCGTGCCCTTCGCCATTGCAACGGGCTCATGCCCATTTCGATGCGGAACATGTAATTGAACGCCGACGCCGAGGCGTAGCCCAGCTCATGCGCGATCGCCGTCGGCGAGCGCCCCTGCGCCAGCCACTCGATCGCGCGCAGCAGGCGCAGCCGGGTGCGCCACGTGCGCAGGCTCATGCCGGTCTCGCGCTCGAAATGCCGCGCCAGCGTGCGTGGCGACGCGCCCAACACCCGTGCCCACTCGTCCACACTGTGCGCATCACCGGGCTGGTCGTGCAGCGCCTGGCACCAGCGCTGCAGCCGCGCATCCTGTGGCCACGGCAGGTGGCGCACATGCTGGCGCTGGCGGCGCAGCTGGGTGGTGACCAGCGCGCTCAGGTGCGCGTAGTACACCGCATCGTCATCCGGCCGCACCTGCCCCAGCTCCACGATCAACTCGCGCAGCAGCGGCGACACATCCAGCACCGCGCACCGGTCGGGCATGCCCAGCGCGGGATCATCGGCCACGTACAGGTTGCGGAACGCGGCCGCACTCAATGCACCGGTGTGATGGACCATGCCGGTGGGCACCCACAGCGCCTGCTGCGGGGTGATCACATGCCGCGCATTGCGCGCCGTCACCTGCAGCACGCCGTGGGTGGCGAACACCACCTGGTTCCAGTCATGCGCATGCGGCGGGAAACGCTCGCCGGCGGCCAGCTCCTGGCTGCGCGCCATCACCGGCCACGGCAGCGCGCTCAGCGACGGGACCGGGACTTCCTTCCAGGGCCCGACGGGTGTGGACGAACCCTCGTGGCGATTGATCGACATGATGCGACATTCTATCGAAAGACAGCCGCCCCGCGCCTGCCTGACCATGGACGCGTCCCCCTCCGGTCCCGCGCATGTCCACTCCCCTCACCTCCCCCACTGCACGGAAGCCCTGGCAGGTCATCGCCGCCGGCATCTGCGCGCTGGTGCTCACCGTCGGGCTGGCCCGCTTCGCCTACACCCCGCTGCTGCCGCTGATGCGGATTGATGCCGGTCTCAGCGCCGCGCAGGGCGGCTGGCTGGCCACCTTCAACTACCTGGGCTACCTGCTGGGAACGCTGCTGGCCGCCCGCGTGGGCGACATGCAGCAGAAATTCCGCTTCTACCGGATCGGCCTGGTGCTGGCAGTCGTCGCCACCGGCCTGATGGGCGTCACCACCCAGCCCTTGCTGTGGAGCCTGCTGCGCTTCGTGGCCGGCCTCTCCAGCACCGCTGGCCTGTTGCTGGCCTCCGGGCTGGTGCTCAACTGGCTGCTGGCCAACAAGCAGCGCCCGCGCCTGGGCCTGCACTTTGCCGGGCTGGGCCTGGGCATCGTGGTATCGGGGCTGGCCACCGGCGTCCTGGCCGGGCATGCCGGGTCCAGCGCGCAATGGGGCTGGCTGGGCGTGCTCGGCGTGCTGTTCCTGGTTCCCGCCTGGTGCTGGATGCCGGCGCCTTCCCCGACGTCCGCCGCACAGGCCGCGCAGGCCCCGTCCCCGCCCAGTCCGTGCTGGCGCCAGCTGCTGGTGGCCGCCTACTTCTGCGCCGGCGTCGGCTTCGTGGTCAGCGCCACCTTCATCGTGGCCATCCTCGAACAGACGCCTGCCTTCCGCGGCCACGGGAGCGCCGTATGGGTGCTGGTCGGGCTGGCGGCGGTGCCGTCCACGTTCGCCTGGGACCGCATTGCCGCGCGCATGGGCCTGATCCGCGCCCTGATGCTGGCCTTCGCCCTGCAGGCGGCCTCGTTCGTGCTGCCGCTGCTGGACAGCGGCCTGGCCGCCGGACTGGGCAGCGCGCTGCTGTTCGGGCTCACCTTCGCCGGCATCGTCAGCCTCACCCTCACCGTGGTCGGCCGCCACTATCCGCACAACCCGGCCAAGGCCATGGCCAACCTCACCCTGAGCTACGGCGTGGCGCAGATCCTGGCACCGGCGCTGGCAGGCACCCTGGCCCGCAGCAGTGGCAGCTACCAGGCGTCGTTGCTGCTGGCGGCCATCTTCATGGCCGTGGGCATCGTGCTGCTGGCGGCCATGCCCGATGACGCGCGCGACCACGTGCGCTGATGAACACCAATTCATGTGCGACGCGTACCTGCGATCAAGTAGTTAAGCCGCCACGCCAAGGCCGCAGCAACGAATGTGAAATTTTTTTGTCGAAACGCTTGCCGAACCCCGCAGACCTCCGTATTATTCGCGTCCTCGCCAGCGGCAACGCAGCGATGAAGTGGCCGAGTAGCTCAGTTGGTAGAGCAGGGGATTGAAAATCCCCGTGTCGGCGGTTCGATTCCGTCCTCGGCCACCACGTTGGTGGCGTTTTGAACGCGTTACAGATCAAGGCCTTGCAGCGATGCAGGGCCTTTTTCATTGGTGGGGTTCGTTGGCGAGCGCCTCGCCTTGGGTAGCACTGGGGTAGCACGCCAATGAAATCTCCGGGGGAAATTCATGAAACACCAGAAGTCCAAGGCGAAGCGACTTGCCGCAGCGGCGCTGTCGTTGTGGATCGGAAGCTCGATCACGTTCGTGCTCTTCAACCGATACCGCTACGGCGGCAGCTTTGATGGGTTGATCGACCTAGCACTGCTGGCATTTGCCGTTCCTCTAGCGTTGATATGCATCGCCATGACCTGTTTCTTGGTTGGCCGACGCGGATCAGCGTATCTGGCTGCGGCGGGCCTGCTCGCGATCGCTACGGCCGCGGGCGTCAACTCTTACAAGGCGCATCTCGCGCACCTCGAAAGCGTGCGATATGCGAGGTCCGTTTTGCTTGATGAGGAAGCGCTGGAGCGCCGTTACGGAGCCGAATGCAGGACATCAGGCGGCAAGTACTCCTATGCCATCTGCATGTCAGCAAAGGCGGACGCCGAGGAACTCGCACGCCTGCGGCGCTAAGAACGAAGGTGTCCGCCAGACAATTTACGCAGCCTGGCCGGGATCGTCGGCTAGCTGCTGGCGAATGTATTGCTCCCGCCGACGCAGCCCCTCATCGATGGTCAGCAGGGCCTTGCCGATCTGCGCATCCAACGCGGCGGGAGTGGCCTTGGCCATCTCATGATTCGGATCCAGGTGACCAACCGCCAGCCAAAGCCGGCCCTGCACCAACGGAGTCGCGTCGATACTCGCAGCACTGTTGAAAACCGAAGCCGCACCAGCGGTGGCAAGGTCGTTGTGAGTCTGGCCGCGGTGCGCGCGTTCCATCCGGCGTGCAGCTTCCTGAGTCTGCTGCAATGCAGCCCATTCCCGGCCCAGCGTCTCCAGGGCAGTGGCCACGCGATCAAACGCCGGCCGCACTGCCTGCACGCAAGCATGCGCCTGTGCGCGGTCCGATTCGATGCCTGCAAGGCTGGCCCGCATGCTCTCTTCGTGATTACGCTGATCCAGCGCGCGCAGCGCTGCTTCAATGGCCCGCAATTCATTGGTCGAAGCACTCACTTCGGAGTAATTCGCAGCCAGGCGCTGCGGTGCACCTGTATCGCCTTCCGCAGCTTCCAGGGCAACACGCTCCTGCGCCTTGATGAGGATGCGGATGCTGGCGTTAAGCTCGCTCTTGCGTGCATTGAGCCCCGCGCGCGTATCAGCGGCGGAACGGGTGTTGGTGTTTCCGGTGGTGCTGGTCATGGAGTTCTCCGGTCAAGCAAGCGGGCAGTCAGAGGGGGTTGTAGGGTTCACCGTGGTCGCCATCCGGCGCCGCCGGCACGGTGATGCGGATCGGCCGTGGGGGTTCCGGCAGGGGTGTTGCAGCGGATGGATGTGTCGGCAGGGATGCGGCGTGCTGCGAAGCCGCTGGCTGCTCTGGGGGTCTGGTCATGACCACCATGGAGAGGGACCCTGCTACCAGGTCTTCCAGAGTCGAGCCGCCAAAGCCTGCGGACAGGGCTCCGCGCGCGCGCGCGGCGGCGACTTCCTCTTCTTCGGCCGCGTCTACAGCCGGGCGCAGCTTGGGAATCGTGCGATCCAGCAGGAGGGCCGCGGCAGCCAGATCTCCGTCCTTCGCCTTCGCCAGGACAGCGGCCACGACCGCGCGCAAATCGTCTTCGGTGACAACGCCGTCGCGCAGCAGGTCACGAATCAGATTCGGGGCTGACTTTGTGCCGGGAGGCCGTCCGGCAGGGTTGCCGCTGTGGCCCTTCTGAAACCTGCTCATTTCCTGTTGCCCCCTGATCCACGCCTGTTACGGGCGTTGTTGAGGCCGATGGTCGCGAAGTGGCGCAACAACGCGGCGCTGTTGCCGGCTCCGGCGTCTTCCACCAGGTTGCGCAGCCACGGCAGCTGCTTGGCCGCCTCCTGGTACGCCTGCCTGGCCAACTGCACGTTGGCGTTGTACTTGGGACCCCACTCCCTGCGCAGCGCGGCCTCCGTCTTCTGACGGGTGGAATCCATCTCGTCCAGGCTTGGCAGATCACCCTTGATCCAGCGCGCGTTCCAGGATTCAAGCTCGCCGGCAATCTCGCGCGCCGCTTCGGACGGCACCGCCATCCCATGCAGAACCTCGGCGGCCTGCTGGCGCCCCTCCGCGAGAATCGCAGCCTCTTCTTCGTTGCCGTCATAACGGGCCTGCATCTGCAGGGTGTCGAAAGGCTCGCTCAACGTCTGCTGGTCATAGTCGGCAGCGCTTTCGAGGGCGTGCCCGCCATCCGGATACATGCGGTCCGCATCGGTCAGCGGCTGCGCGACCAGCTCATCAACCGTCACGTCAGGCTGCGCGGGCTTACGGTGCATATCTCCATACATCGCGTCGAACTTCGATTCGTCCTGCGCCGGCTTCGCATCGGCGCTCACCGCAACCGGAGCCACAGCACCCGCATCCCGCTTCATATCGGGATACATCCGTTCCCATGGCAGATCGCGTGCATGTGGGGGACTATCTGCTGCTGGCTTCGCCGCTGCCATGTCGGGGTAGAGGGTGGCGGCTATTTCGTCGTTCGTCTGGTGAGTCATGTCGGCTCCTGGGCCTGGTCGTGGTATCTGTGTGGGGATAGCCCAATGGACTCAGGCCCACGGCTCCTTCAGACGGATGAGGACTTCCTGCATCTGCCCGTTGATCGAACAGGGCACCACCTCTGTCGGCAGTTCCGGCTTTTGAATGGCATCCTCCGCAGTCCGCAATACGTCGTCGGTAGAGGCAGCTATCCGCTGGCTCTCACCGGGGATGGCGACCGTGGCATTGGTCTCGCGCAGCCGGTCAGCGGTGCGTTCTCCGATGCCGTTGAGCAGGTCAGATGTAAGGTTCGTCGCGACCACGGTCGAAAGCTGATTGCGGTAGCGGTAATCGATCAGCTCAAAAAGCAGGGAATGGTCAAACTCGCTGCCGGCCCGGACGCCGATTTCATCGATAGCCAAGAATTGGCAGCATCGGATCGAATCAATCAAGCCCGCATCCTCGCTACTGCGGTTTCCGAACGTGGCCTTGTAGCGCGCGAGAACGTCAGGCCAAACCACGTAGCGACCAAGGACACCCACGCTCGTCACGGCCGCGATGAGGCCATAGGTCAGGTGGGTCTTCCCGGTTCCAGGCGGTCCACTGAGAGTCAGGCCGGTGCCGTTGGCCACCTGGCCAGCCATGTCATCGATGAATCTCACGATGATCCGCTTCGCGACGCCCTGCGTGCCGCCCTTCGGCATCCAATTTTCGATGGTGCGATTTCGACCCCGCTGGGGGATGCCGCTTGCCGTGCGCCAGTGATGCCAGGCGCGATACCTGCACTCGTAACCTGTCTGCAATGCAGCTTGCTTTTCACGCTTGGCGTTGGCGCAGTCCGGACACCAAATGCTTTCCACGAAAACTGGGTAACCGCTATCGGTGTACTCGCCATGGATTGGACAGACGAAGGTGGTCATGCCGATCCCCCAAGCCGCGCCAGTGCAGCTTCGTTGGCAGCGATCTGCTCCGCCTCACTCCGAGCATCACGCGGCAGGAGGCCCACGCCCGCAGCACTCGGCCTGCGCTTGGCAGCTGCCGCCATGAGCCACGCCGCGGGATCGGCGATGTCGTCGGCTTCGGCTTGGGCAAGCAGGCCCGCGGTTTCCACGTCACCACACGCCTGGCGCAACTTCCCCAACAATCCCCGGGCCGGCTTCTCCGATACGCCCTTGCGACGCAGGAAGGCAAGCCCCGCCCCCCAAATCGGATCCGCCAACGTCGTCAGCGGCGAGGCAACTGCCTCCGTTACGTCAGTAACGGGAAGCTCTTTTGAAAATGTAGATGCCAATGAAGGGCCGTCACCCTGCCGCGCACCAATGCCCACCTTTGGTGTGCCCTTAGGTTCCGTCTTGGGTTGGTTCTCGGGTGAGAATCGGGTAGCTGATCCACGCCGCTGCCGCACGTACTCGTCGCGAACCAGTCGCGTGGAGTACCAACAGGCACCGTCACCCGCCTGGACCAGCACAACGTCTTCGCCCTTCTTACCTGCGTGCGTCGGCGCCCATACGTAGTCGCTGGGTGCTTTGTCAGCGCCCTTCAAGACGTTTTTGGCGACCAGCTCCTTGACCTGGCGTAGCGGGACACCAGCAGCGCGTGCCAGTTCCGCGAGCGGGTAGCGGGCTACGCCGTATTCGTCGGAGTCGTGCAAGATGCACAACACGTCCACCCAAGCACCACGGGCAGCCTCCGAACAGCGGCGCAGCTTTGCGTTGCCACGCCAGTCGGCGGGGAAGAACAGAAAAGCAGGCCGGCGTGCCATCACAACCACCCGCTATTGCACAAACATGCGTCCATGCTTACGCCCGAGCCGGCTCGACGCGGTTGGCTCCCAGGAACTGTTCGAGGTCCGTCCTGTCGTAGGCGATGCGGCGGCCCAACTTGATGTAGGCCGGACCGCGGCGATTCAGCCGCCAGTCCTGCAGAGTGCGCTGGGTGATGCCAAGGAAGGAGGCTGCGTCACGCTCGGACAGGCGGACGGACTGGGTGTTCTGCTGCATGGTGGCGTGTCCCATCGGTATGTCTGGGACAAGAGTGCGTGCCGCGCGGCAACGAAGGTCGCTGTGTGCGAGTTTCGTCGGGATTTCTACAGCGAAGCGACGAAGCGATCCAGGTAGCCGATAAGAACGGCGAGTTCGTCGTCGTCCATCTTTCCCTGCAAACGAGCGCGCTCCGCCTCGGTCAGCAGATGATCAAGCAAGTGCCCAGCCGGGGACTTCAAGGCTTCCCGGTAGCGGGCTTCCAATCCTTGCCCTGACATCGCGCGCCATTTCTCCTGTCCGTTCCGACCGACAAGCCCGTTGCAGATCGTGCGGATGGTGACCTTGGGATTGGGTTCGAGGGGGGATGCAGCGGCTCGCTTCCGGACGAGACCGCGCCAAACCGCCAGCACAAGTTCCCCCTGTTCCCTGTGGGTCCATTTGCTCTTGCCTTGACGGGGCTTCCTGACTTCGACTTGCGGCCGTTTCGTCAGCGCCATCACCGCTTCGGCGAGGGTGGGTTCTCTGCCGTCCGCAATGGCGTGCATGACAGCCCCGGGATCGAGTCCGGCATCCCTCCACTGCTCGGCTGCATACGCCATCGACTCAACAAGAATCGCTCCCCTGCGTTCCGCTTCCCAGTGTGCGTATACGTCCAGCAACGCCGCGTCTCTCTCGCCGCCATCGCTGGTCAGCGCCGTGGGGAGGGCGGGTGGCGGCTCAACCACGACTGTTGCCTTATTTTTCATCGGCCGGCCCCACGTATGGGGACGACGTTGCCGTCACGCGGCCCGGCCAGCGCCACACATTCCAAACGCTCCATCGGCACCCGCAGCCGTTCCACATCGTCCGCGAGGTAGCCTGCGGTCACGTCACCGGACTGCGCGTGCGCGGCGATGCGCTTTAAGGCATAGGCGGAGACATCCATTGCTTCCAGCAGCGTCAGCGCGGTGCGCCGCAGGTCATGGGGCGACCAGGTAATGGGGTTGCCGTCGGCATCCGCAATCTTGGCCAGGAATCGCACTGACAGGCGACCCAGGGGCTTGTCCGGATCCAGGCCGGGAAATACCAGCGTGGGCGACCGTGGCGCTGCCGCCCGCGCCTTCAACATCGCCAGCATCGCCGGCCCCAGGGGCAGTGCATGGGACAGCTTGCCCTTCATGCGCTCGGCAGGAACGGTGATCGTCTTCGCCTTGAAATCCACTTCGGTCCACTGCAGTCCAGCGGCAGAGGTCCACCGCAGCCCGGTGCAAAGGATCAGCAGCACAAGGTCGCGCTGCGTGCCGGCCAGGTCAGGCGGCAGATCGTCGGGCAATCCACGGACCGACGTGACGAACTCGGCCAGCGCCTGCCCGAGTAGCGCGCGCTTGCGCCGCGGCACGTTGCCCCATCCCTTGGTGGCAGTGATCCGGCGCGCGACATCCGGCAGGTCCAGGTCGCGTTCGGCGCGCAGGTAGTTCACGACGGCCCTCAGCGCTCGCACAGCGCCGTCCGCACGCGCCGGGCTTGCGGTGATGCGGTCGCGGTCACGCGCATGCCCCACGCGAGCCTGAGCGGTAATGGGGCGCGTCTTCCGGCTCCGATGGCGGTCGCGGACCCATTCCGGCGTCATCTCGGCCAGGGGCTTGTCCCACCAATCGCCGAACGTGGTCCGCAGGTCGCGCTCATACGTGGAGCGGGTCGCAGGCCGCAGTCCGTCCTTTTCAGCCAGGTAGATAGCCAGCCCGTCAGCCAGCGTCAGGCTGGCGCGCTCGGACTCCACCCGGCGCTGGCGCTTTTCGGCGGACAGGTCGCGCCCTTCCAGCATGGCCCCGACAGCCAGCTGGGCACGCTTACGCGCCTGCTCCACCGGCAAGTCATCCGCTGATCCCAATTGCACGCGACGCATCGGACCGCCAGGGATGCGCTTCAACACCGACCAGCTGGCCGAGGTGGCGCTGACCCGCAGGCGCAGGGCTGGCACTTTGCCGTCCTGGTACTCGACGCGGCCCACTCGGGCGGCATCTCGCAGCGCACGCACGCGTGCCTCGGTGAAGGTGATCGTTTCTGCCACTGAATGCACTCCGGCTGTTCTGGGTAGCACCGGGGTAGCAGGATTGCCCGCAAACGCCGGAACCGTCCGTTACAGGATGCACCGCAAGTTCATGATAAACAATGGGTATCAGTAGATCCCCGTATCCACTGATACTGGCTGACCTAGGATTGAAAATCCCCGTGTCGGCGGTTCGATTCCGTCCTCGGCCACCACAAATC
The DNA here is from genome assembly GCF_059134105.1 of Stenotrophomonas sp. FBCC-B152. Taxonomy (NCBI): domain Bacteria; kingdom Pseudomonadati; phylum Pseudomonadota; class Gammaproteobacteria; order Lysobacterales; family Lysobacteraceae; genus Stenotrophomonas; species Stenotrophomonas sp. FBCC-B152. Next base: position 2,488,611 of record NZ_CP101442.1, read on the forward strand.
CAAAAGACCTGCAGAAATGCAGGTCTTTTTTTTGCATTGCTGTAGTGGCATTGCAGGCAGGCGCATGCACAATGTGGACACCGTCATTGAACAAGGATGTCCCATGCGCGTTGCCCTGCTTCTGCCGTTCCTGCTGCTCAGCGTTGGTTGTGCGCACCAGACGGCAATGACCGCCCCCAACGCGCCGATGCCGACGGTGACGCCAGGCTGGATCACTCCCGCCGAAGCAGTGTTCGCCGCCAACGAAGATCCGCAGCGCGGCATCAGTGGCACCTTCGTGTTCACCGTCAAGAACACCGACGTCACCGAAGACCGCATCTACCTCAACAGCGAACGCGACTACCGCCATCAGCTCTCACTGAACGTATCGCTGGATGCCGCTCAACGCGAAGCACTGCAGAAGCAGCTGGGCATGCCGCTGGAATACCTGGTCAACCGTCGCCTGCTGGTACAGGGAACGGCCCGCCGAACCACCATCGGCTTCACCAGCGATGGCAAGCCGTCCGGCAAGTACTACTTCCAGACCCAGCTCCAGGTAAGCGACCCGCGCCACGTTCGTTTCGCGCCCTGATCCAGCGCGCGGCTGACAAAACCTTTACACCCGCCAACGTTCTGACCCCTAAGCTCGGGCCTCCTGCCGGGAGACCCCCATGCGCCTTCGCCCTGCCCTGTTTGCTGCTGCACTGTTGTCGACCTCCGTCACCACCCACGCGGTGGAACCGGTGCGTTCGGTGCCTGCGTTGGACATGGGCCGCTACGCGGGCCAGTGGCATGAAATCGCGCACCTGCCGGTGTCGTTCCAGAAGAAGTGCGTGGGTGACATCACCGCGACCTATGCGCTGCGCGCCGATGGCCGCATCAGCGTGCACAACGCCTGCCGTACCGGCGAGGGCGAGCGCATCGCGGCCGAGGGCGTGGCGCGGCCGGTGGAAGGCGAACCGGGCCAGCTGCAGGTGCGCTTCGTGCCGGACTGGCTGGCCTGGGTGCCGCTGGTGTGGGCCAATTACTGGGTGGTCGCGCTGGACCCGGATTACCAGTGGGCGGTGGTGGGCGACCCGGACCGCAAGTACCTGTGGATCCTCTCGCGCTCGCCGCAGATGGATGCGGCGTTGTTCGCCCGCCTGAAGGGCAAGGCTGAAGCGATGGGGTATGACCTGGCGCCGTTGAAGGTGATGGCACCGGTGAATTGATCGCCGGCGCGCCTGAAACCTGAATGCACCTTCGCTTGTCTTAGGATGCGTATCGACCAACGGTCGATACCTACCGGTCTGTTGCCAACGGTCGATACCTGCCGGCCCCGCCACACCCGCACAACCACCATACGCCGTAGTATGCTTCCACTCACGCGGCACCTGCACGAGGATTTGCGCCCATGTTCCACCGCCTCCGTACCGTTCTTACCGTTGCCCTGCTGGCCGGCACCGCCGTTGCGCTGACCGCCTGCAACACCAACGTCAAGCGCGTCTCGCCGCCGGCTGCCAGCGTGCAGCAGCTGACAGTGGGCGCCAACGGCAACTGGACCCTGGCCCTGCGCCTGCAGAACTTCAGCTCCATGCCCATGACCTTCGACAGCGTGGAGCTGCAGATGCAGGTCGGCGACCAGGATGCCGGCAAGGTCAGCGCACGCCCGGCCATCTCCATTGGCGGCGTCTCGGCCGATGTCATCAACGTGGAACTGCAGCCGTCCTCGGCCGCGCGCATCGTGGTGGCCGACGCCCTTGCCGGCAACCGCACCCTGGGCTACTCGCTCAAGGGCACCGTGGCCGCCACCCCGCAGGAAAAGAAGCAGCGCAGCTTCGAGATCGACAGCCGCAGCACCCTCAACCAGGCCCCCGGCCTGCCCGGCGTGCTGCGCTGACCCCAACACCGCTTCCACCTGAACCCCGCATCTGATCGAGACCTGACGATGAGCAGCTACACCGCCCCGCTTTCCGATATCCGCTTCGCCCTGCATGACGTGTTGAAGGTGGAGCCGCTGTTTGCCCGCCTGGGTTTCGCCGATGCCACCACCGACGTGGTCGATGCGGTGCTGGAAGAAGCCGGCCGCTTCAGCACCAGCGTGCTGGCGCCGCTCAACAGCGTGGGCGATGAGATCGGCTGCGTGCTCGACCAGGCCAGCGGCGAAGTGACCACCCCGCCCGGCTTCAAGCAGGCCTACGCGCAGTTCGTCGATGGCGGCTGGACCGGCCTCACCGCTGCCCCGGAACTGGGTGGCCAAGGCCTGCCGCACACGCTGGGCGTGCCGCTCAACGAAATGATCAACGCCGCCAACCTGGCGTGGGGCAACTTCCCGCTGCTCTCGCACGGCGCGATTGAAGCGCTCAAGCAACACGGCGAAGCGTGGCAACAGGATGCGTTCCTCAAGCCGCTGATCGAAGGCCGCTGGACCGGCACCATGTGCCTGACCGAACCGCACTGCGGCACCGACCTGGGCCTGCTCAAGACCAAGGCCGAACCCAACGCCGATGGCAGCTATTCCATCACCGGCACCAAGATCTTCATCACCGCCGGCGAGCATGACCTCACCGACAACATCGTGCACCTGGTGCTGGCCAAGCTGCCCGACGCGCCGGCCGGTGCCAAGGGCATTTCGCTGTTCGTCACCCCGAAGTTCAAGGTCGACCGCGACGGCAACGTCGGCGAGCGCAACGCGCTGCGCTGCGGCTCGATCGAACACAAGATGGGCATCAAGGGTTCGGTCACCTGCGTGATGAACTTCGACGGCGCCGAAGGCTATCTCGTCGGCCAGCCGCACAAGGGCCTGCAGGCGATGTTTACCATGATGAACACCGCGCGCCTGGGGGTAGGCCTGCAGGGCATCGGCCTGTCCGAGCGCGCCTACCAGAACGCACTGAAGTACGCGCGTGAACGCCTGCAGTCGCGTTCGCTGAGCGGCCCGAAGAACCCGGAAAAGCCGGCCGACCCGATCCTGGTCCACCCGGACGTGCGCCGCATGCTGCTCTCCATCAAGTCGCTGGTGGAAGGCAGCCGCCTGCTGGCGCTGCACGCGGCCACCCTGATCGACGTGGCCCACCACGCCGACGATGCCGGCGAACGCGAGCGCGCCGAGACCCTGGTGAGCTTCCTCACCCCGATCTCCAAGGCCTGCCAGACCGAATGGGGCATCGAGAACACCTACAACGCCCTGCAGTGCTTCGGTGGCCATGGCTACATCCACGAGCACGGCATGGAACAGCTGGCCCGCGATGCGCGCATCACCACGCTGTATGAAGGCACCACCGGCATCCAGGCGCTGGACCTGATCGGCCGCAAGACCGCGGCCAGCCAGGGCGCCGGGCTGAAGCTGATGCTGGCCGAGATCGAGGCCTTCGCCAAGGCCAACGAAGGCAACAAAGCGCTGGCCGAGTTCATCGCCCCGCTGCGCGCCAAGGCCCAGGAATGGGGCCAGCTGACCATGGCCACCCTGCAGCGCGCGGCCACCAACCCGGACGAACTGGGCGCGGCCAGCTTCGATTACCTGTTCTATTCCGGCTACGTGGTGCTGGCGTACTGGTGGGCCCGAAGCGTGGCCGCCGCCGACGCCTCGGCGCAGAGCGAGGCCTTCAAGCAGGCCAAACGCGAAACCGCCCGCTTCTACTTCGCCCGCATGCTGCCGCGCACCCTCAGCCATGCGGCAGCAATCCAGGCCGGCGCAGAATCGCTGATGGCCATGGAAGACAGCCGGTTCGGGGAGTAACCGGCCGCAGCGGGTGCCGACCAACGGTCGGCACCTACCCGGACAAACCTCTGGCTCGTTCCCATACCCAAATTGCAACGAATCCGGTATAAGCTGTTTTCCCGATGGAGACAGACACTACGAGCTTAGGTCTGATCGATACCGGAGCCTCGTCCGCCCCGGTCGCCGAACTATCGCCGATCATCAGCCTGCACAGGCCTGGCAGCGTCCGCCTGCTGTCCCTGGATGCCCATGGCCGGGTACTGGACTGGATCAACTGGCAGGATGCCGCCTGCCTCTACTCGCGCGATGCCGTTGCCTGGACCCTGGGCGATCCCTGCCTGCACATCCATGGGGGCATCAACCGCCTGACCGGCCTGCAGAGCGGGGTTGACCTGCACCCGATCATCGCCGCGCGTGGCCACGCCCGTTCCCGTGCGATCGATCCGACCCCGAACCTGTCCAACCAGGCGCTGTTCGCGCGCGATGCGCACCTGTGCCTGTACTGCGGCCAACAGTTCCACCGGCCCCAGCTCACCCGCGACCACGTAATGCCGCTGTCCAAGGGCGGCCTGGACGTGTGGGAGAACGTGGTCAGCGCCTGCTTCCACTGCAACTCGCGCAAGAGCGACCGCACCCCGCAGCAGGCCGGCATGCCCTTGCTGGCCGTGCCTTACCGGCCCAGCTGGATCGAACACATGATCCTCTCCAACCGCAACATCCTGGCCGACCAGATGGCGTTCCTGAAGGCGCAGCTGCCCAAACGCTCCAAGCTGGCCGCCTGAACCTGCGACAGGTTGTCGCAGGGCACCCTCACCGTTTGCTCACCGGTAGAGCGGTTTGCTTGCCCCACCCCGGTTTGGGGGCGAAAATAGGCGCTTGAGAAGAAGCGCGATAAAAATGATCGATTCCGCACGCTATCCCCGCCTGTCGCGCATCCAGAACCCGGATGACCTGCGCAGGTTCGAAGAGTCCGAACTGCCCGCCATCGCGGATGAACTGCGTGCCTACCTGATTGAATCAGTGGGCAGGAGTGGCGGCCATTTCGGCGCCGGCCTGGGCGTGATCGAACTCACCGTGGCCCTGCACTACCTGTACCAGACCCCGGTCGACCAGCTGGTGTGGGACGTGGGCCACCAGACCTACCCGCACAAGATCCTCACCGGCCGCCGCGACGAGATCCACACCGTCAAGCAGAAGGACGGCGTGGCGCCGTTCCCGAAGCGCGAGGAAAGCGAGTACGACACCTTCGGGGTCGGCCATTCCTCCACCTCCATCTCGGCCGCGCTGGGCATGGCGATCGCGCGCCAGCTTGAAGGCGACGACCGCAAGGTGGTGGCAGTGATCGGCGATGGCGCGATGACCGCCGGCATGGCCTACGAGGCGCTCAACCATGCCGGTGGCATGGAGCAGGAACCGAACCTGCTGGTGATCCTCAACGACAACAACATGTCGATCTCCGAAGCCGTGGGCGGGCTGACCAAGATGCTCGGCCGCGCCACCGGCAGCCGCACGCTCAATGCGCTGCGCGAAGGCGGAAAGCGGATCCTGGGCGACAAGAAGAAATCGCCGTCGGCGCGCTTCGTCAAGCGCTGGGAAGAACACTGGAAGGGCATGTTCGTGCCGTCCACCTTCTTCGAGGAAATGGGCTTCCATTACACCGGTCCCATCGACGGCCACGACGTGCCTGCGCTGGTGGCCACGCTGAAGACGCTCAAGGGCCTGAAGGGCCTCAAGCTGCTGCACGTGATGACCACCAAGGGCAAGGGCTACGAGCGCGCCGAGGGTGACCAGATCGGTTACCACGCAGTGGGCCCGTTCGACCCGGACAAGGGCCTGGTCGCCAAGGGCGGCGCCAAGAAGCCCACCTACACCGATGTATTCAGCGACTGGCTGTGCGATGCCGCCGCCGCCGAACCGCGCCTGCTGGGCATCACCCCGGCCATGCGCGAAGGCTCGGGCCTGGTGCGCTTCAGCAAGGAATACCCGGAGCGCTACCACGACGTGGCCATTGCCGAGCAGCACGCGGTGACGCTGGCCGCGGGCATGGCCACCCAGGGCGCCAAGCCGGTGGTGGCGATCTATTCCACCTTCCTGCAGCGCGCCTACGACCAGCTGGTGCATGACGTGGCCGTGCAGAAACTGGACGTGCTGTTCGCCATCGACCGCGCCGGCGTGGTCGGACCGGATGGTGCCACCCATGCCGGCAACCTGGACCTGAGCTTCCTGCGCTGCGTACCGCACATGGTGGTGATGGCCCCGGCCGATGAAGCCGAATGCCGGCAGATGCTCAGCACCGGCCTGCAGTACGACGGCCCGGCCGCCGTGCGCTACCCGCGTGGCAGCGGCACCGGCGTGGATGCCGGCAACGACCTGTCCACGCTGGAGATCGGCAAGGCCGACCTGCGCGTGCAGGGCAGCCGCATCGCACTGCTGGCGTTTGGCAGCACCGTGCCGGCCGCCGAAACGGTGGGCCGCGAACTGGGCCTGAGCGTAGTCAACATGCGCTTCATCAAGCCGCTGGACCGTGCGCTGCTGCTGGAGCTGGCCAAGACCCACCAGGGCTTTGTGACCATCGAAGACAACGTGGTGGCCGGTGGCGCCGGATCCGGCGTGGCCGAGCTGCTCAATGCCGAAGACGTGCTGCGCCCGTTCCTGCACCTGGGCCTGCCGGACAGCTTCCAGCACCATGCCAGCCGTGAAGACCTGCTGGCCGAAGCGGGCATTGATGCGGCGGGGATTCGGGCTGCGGTGTTGAAGCGCTGGCCGAATCTGACCAGCCAGGCCTTGAGCGCGTAGAGCCACGCCCTGCGTGGCTGCTCTTCGTTCCGGCACCGCGAAGCCACGCAGGGCGTGGCTCTACGCCGGCAGCCGGCCGGTGCGCTTTACCGGATTTCAAACTCCGCGCGGCAACCGCCGTTGACCCAGACGCCATCGCGGTTCCAGCCCCAGGTGCGGCCTTCCACGCAGGCACTGCGTGAGGTCTGGCGGATCAACCGTACATCGCGGCGAACGCTCACGTTGCAGCGGCGCATGCGGTTGTCGTTGGAATCGCAGCTGATTACCTGGCCGCGCCCACCATTGCCCCAACCACCGCCGTTGTTACCCCAGCCATTGCCATGCGAGGGTCGGCGGCCTTCGGCAACAAACTCCGCGCGGCAGCCCCGGGTGACCCATACGCCGTTGCGCGCCTGGCCCCAGTTATCCCCCTCGATGCACTGGGTGCCCGACAGCTGCCTTACCAGCCGTGCGCGGCCATTGATCGGGCACTGCTGGGTGCGGCCCTTGATCGATTCGCAGCGCACCGGGCCATCGTTGTAGCCATCGTCACGGTAACGGTCGTACTGCTGCGCCTGTGCAGCCGCGCCAGCAGCCAGCAGCGCCGGCAGCAGCGCCCACGCCCACTTGTGCGTTCCATTCGCCATCGCGTCGTTCCTCATGCCTGCCTCGATCCGTTTTGTGAATAGGCACAGGATCAGGCAAGCGGCGCCTTCCGCCTATAGGCCGAAGGTCGTCCATTTCAGGGTCGATTCAACTAGCCAACGCGCAGCTGACCGGCTCCGGGCGGCTCACCCGTAGCGAACCACATCCACGAAAGCGTCTTCGACTTCCACCCGCACGCCGATGCTGCGCCCGGTTTCCGCATGTTGCTCACGGGCCAGGTTGTCGGCGAAATCGAAGGCCACCGCGCCTTCGGCGAAGGCGGCGGCTTCATTGCGGCTGGGGTCAAGAACGCACCAGCGGTGGTCAGCGTGCTTCACGGTAATGTTCATGGTGCACTCCGGGGGTTATCCCTGACCCGCACCATACGGCTGAAGCCGACACCGAACTATCGGATTAGTCTGATATTGGTATCCGCCCTATACCCGGCACCGCAGTTTCCCTATACCACCGGCAAGGTCATCACAAATCGTGCACCGCCGCTGGCAGCCTCTTCGGCCACGATGCTGCCGCCGTGGCGCAGCATGATTTCACGCGCCAGATACAACCCCAGCCCACTTCCACTGCCGCTGGGGCGCAGCCGGTGGAAAGGCTCGAATATCGATTGCCGGGCCTGCTCGGGCACGCCATCGCCCTCGTCGCTGACCGACAGCACCCCGCCGGCCTGCAGCTCCACCACCACCAGCCCACGCCCACCGCCGTGGGCGATGGCGTTCTGCAGCAGGCCGCTGATCACCCGGTGCAGCGCATCGGGATCGCCCAGCACCCACACCGGCGCGTCCGGTGCTTCCACCGCGAATTCGTAGCCGGCATCGATCAGCAGCGGCGCCACATCGGCGGCGACCTCGCCGGTCAAGGCGGCCAGGTCGATGCGCTGGTGCTGGCTGCGGTGGTGGTCCAGCCGCTGCAGGTCCAGCAGCTGTTCGGCAATGTTGCTCAACCGGCCCAGGTCGCGCTGCAGGCGCGAACGCACCTGCCCCGGCGGCAGGTCGGCAATGCGCGTGGCCAGAATGGCAATCGGCATGCGCAGCTCGTGCGCCGCGCCCACCAGGAAGCGGTCCTGCGCGTCGTAGCTTTCACCAATGCGCCGCACTGCCGCGTTGAACGCATCCACCAACGGCACGATCTCGCGCGGCACGGCGTGGGTATCCAGGCCGCGCCCACGTTCGGTGATCTGGATCGCCGCGGCCTGCGCCGCCACCCGGTTCACCCCGCGCAGCGAGCGATGGATCGCCCACGGCGCCACCACCAGCGTGATCACGATCAGCGGCAGCGTGATCCAGCCGCCCAGGTAGCCGATCACCACCAGCATCTGCCGCCACAGCCCGCGATGCGGAATGCCGCCCAGCATCACGTGGATGCGCCCGCCATCGGGCTCGGTCACCCATACCCGCATCGCCAGCTCCACCCCGTGCGTGCGCGTGCGCACATCGGTGGGCTCCACGTGCTGCAGCTGCTGCACCAGCGGGCGGAACGCGGCCGGTACGCTGCCCTGCTCCAGGGTCCGGCCCTGCTCATCGGCGGCGGCAAACCAGAACGTGGCCGGGCGGTCAGGCACCGCCTCGTTCACCGCATCCCAGTCCACGCGCAGCGCATCCCCCTCCACGTGGATTGCCTCGGCTACCGACTGGCTGGTTTTCCAGTCGATATAGGCCGCGCCACGGTCGCCGTACATCAGCACCATGCCGGTAAGCCCCACCGCCACCATGGTCATCTGGATCAGGCAGATCTTCCAGGCCAGGCTGAAGGACAGCGAGCCGGGTTTGAGGAACTTCATGCGGTTTCCTTGAGCAGGTAGCCAATGCCGCGCATCACATGGATTTCCACCTGCGCATCGGCATCGGCCAGCGCGCGGCGCAGCTTGGAGACGTGCGCATCGAGCGCGTTGGATTGAATCTCATCATCGAAGCCATACACCGCTTCCTGCAGCGCCGCGCGTGCCACCGTGCGGCCCTGGCGCAGGGCCAGTGCTTCCAGCACCAGCAGCTGCCGGCGCGGCAGTGCCAGCAGCGCACCGTCCACGCTGGCTTCGCGTGCCACGAAATCAAACTGCAGCCGCCCCAGCGCCAGTACCGGCAGGGTGATCTGCGCCGGCCGCCGCGAAATCGCGCGGATCCGCGCCAGCAGCTCTTCCACCGCGAAGGGTTTGGTCAGGTAATCGTCGGCACCTACATCCAACCCGACCACGCGGTCGGCCACCGAATCGCGCGCCGTGAGCATGATCACCGGCAGGTTGGGAATGTGGCTGCGCGCCACCCGCACGAAATTGGCGCCATCGCCATCGGGCAGCTGCCGGTCCAGCAGCAGCACCTGGTGCACGCCGGATTTCAGCGCCTCGGCCGCCTGCGCCATCGACACCACGAGGTCCACCACCATGCCATGCCGGCCCAGGCTGGCCTGGATGGCGCCGGCCAGTTCGGGGTCGTCTTCAAGCAGCAGGATGCGCATGGCAATACGGGCAAGGGGGTAATGGGCGCCGATGGTACCGCGCCGGCCGGCGCAACGTTCCCACAATGTCCGGCGGCCACCATGGAGGTTTGATCGTCCCCCCAGGAGCAGTACCCATGCAAATCGGTTCACGGAAGGCAGCGACGGCAGGCATCACCCTGCTGGGCCTGCTGGGCCTGCTGGCCAGCGGCAGTGTGCTGGCCCAGGCCGCCCCCGGCGAAAGGCCCCGCAGCAGCCTGGGGTTGGCCATGGTGGCACAGAAGTCGCCCTATGCCGGCTATGACACCGACGTGCTGCCCGCACCGGTCATCAACTACGAAGGCAAAAAGTTCCATTTCCGTGGTGGCAGCATCGGCTACACGCTGTTCGACAACGCGAAAACCGAAGTCTCGCTGCTGGCCCAGCCGCACGTGATGCGCTTCAAGCGCAAGGATACCGATGACCTGCAGCTGCGCCAGCTCGACAACCGCAACCTCTCGGCGATGGCCGGCGTGGCCGTGCGCCATACCGCGCCGTGGGGCGTGCTGCAGGGCAACGTGCTGGCCGAAGTGAGCGGGCACGGTGGTGGCGTGGCGGCGGACGCCAAGTATTCCTACCCGATTCCGACCGGCAAGGTCGTGCTGATTCCCGGCGTGGGCGTGAACTACGCCAGCAGCGCGCTCAACGATTACTACTTCGGCATCAGCGCCGATGAAGCACAGCGCAGCGGCCTGGCCCGTTACAAGGCCGACAGCGGCGTGGCTCCCTACATGGATGTCACCGCGCTGATGCCGCTGGGCGCGCACTGGACCGCCACCGCATCGCTGCGCCGCACCCTGCTTTCCAGCGCGGTGAAGGACAGCCCGATGACCCGCGGCGACCACATGGATACCGCGCTGCTGGCGCTCACTTACGGATTCTGACCATGCGCGAAGGCATCGTACGCCGTGTCGCCAACGTAGCACTGCAGATCGAGCAGGACCGCACCCAGGTACTGCAATGGATCCTGCATGCCCCACTGGCCGCCCTGGGCGGCCACACCACCTTCGAACTGGCCTGCAACGGCCAGGGCGAACGGGTGATTGAACTGCTGCACGGGGTGCTCGCGCAGGCGGGCACCACGCCGCCGCAACTACCGCAGGCCCCCACATGAGCCGACCCTTCCCGATGCTGAGCACCGACGAACCCGCAGACGCACCGGCGCTGGCTGCCGCGCTGGTCACGTTCAACCAGGCCGTACAGGCGCTGATCGAACAGGACCCGGACCGCCACGGGCGGTTTTCCCGTGCCTATGTCACCGCGATTTTCCGTGCATGCCTGCTGCCCCCCGAACCGGGTGCCGGCGTGCCGCGTGGGCGGCCGGATCCGGAAATCGCCCAGGCCCTCAAACGGTGGATCCAGGCCCAGCTGCTGCGCCACCCCGGCGAAGGCGACGACCACCGCCTCACCGCCGCGCGCCGCGCCGCGCACGGCTTCTGGCTGCAGTCCATGGCGTGCCCGATCGACGATGACGGGCAGCCGCGTGCGGCCCGGCTGCTGGAAGGGCTGCTGGCGCTGACCCGCCCGGAGTGATCCGCGCAGTCGGGCAGTTTGCGACTTGTTGCGTTGAAAAGCGGGGCCGGCAGGATCACTGTCCGCCCTTCCTTCCAGCGCAGCGGACGCACTGCCCATGCGAGTTCCTTCCGATGTTCCACCGCCCTTCCCACCCCGCATTGAATCGCCCACCCCGCTCACCGACGCGGTCGGCGCCGATGCGCCGGGCTGGCAGGAAGCCGCCGAAGCGTTGGATGCGATGACGCCTTCCGCTGCGGACGACAACGACAGCGCGCACGACCAGGAGCAGGAAGAAGGCGGCAGGCGACAGGGCCTGCCGTGGCCCGATCCGGAAGAGGAAGACTCCGCCGCGGCACTGGACCACGAGGCGGCACGCCGCCCGGAACTGGGCAATGGCTTCTGGGTGCTGCCCGATCCGCGTACGCCCCTGCCGCGCGTGCATGCGCAAAGCCGCAGCCCATTGATCGCCGAACCCTCGCGTCCCTTGTCGGCCGATCTTCCCGGCCAGCGCCATGCCCGGCAGGGACGCAATGACAGCGACGACGATACCCGCCGGGAAAAGGACGCTGGCCAGGACGAAGGCCGCGCAAAAGAGTGAGAGCACGTGCTCACGGCGCGTTGCCGGCGCCTCGCTAGGCTGCAGCTGTTTCCCGACAGCAGGTGTGGCGATGCGTGGTGTGATGGCGGTGATGTTGCTGGCACTGGCCGCGCCCGCGTGGGCGCAGCAGGGCGATGCGGAAACACCGGCGTTCGACCGCCCGGGACTGGGCTTTTCGGCCTCGGTGCTGCCTCAGGGCAGCGCTGCGCTGGAACTGGGCCTGCCCAGCTACGAACGCGACCGCGATGACGACGGCACACGCACCACCCAGTACGGCACCGACCTGCTGCTGCGCGTGGGCCTGGGCGCCCACCTGGAGCTGCAGGCCTTCGGCAGCCCCTGGAACCGCCTGCGCGAAGCCCCACGCAGCGCCCCGTCAACCACCACGCGGGGCGCAGGGGACAGCGGCGTTGCCCTGAAGTACGCCCTTCCCATCGAATCGAACAAACACGCTGTCGCGCTGCTGGCCAGCACCAGCTTCGACACCGGCTCACGCGACTTCAGCGAAGGCGGCACCCAGTACCAGCTCGGCGCCAGCTACGAATACACCTTCAACGACCAGTGGAGCGGCGCGCTGTATGCCAATGTCACGCGCGGCGCGGGCGAGGACGAGTTCAGCTGGTCGCCCAGCCTCAGCCTGGCCGTAAGCGACACAGTAAGCACCTACATCGAGGCCGGTTTCACCCACACGAATGGCGAACCTTCCACCTCGGTAGCCGGTGCAGGCGTGACCTGGATGGCAGCCCGGCGGGTGCAGCTGGACGCTTCGTTCGACTTCGGCCTGGACAGCAACAGCCCGGATCTGCAGGCTGGGCTGGGGGTGTCGTTCTACTTCGAGTGAACCAAAAAAGCCTGCGCATCGCTGCGCAGGCTCCTTCGGCGGTGTTACACGTTACGGCCCTGGCGTCAGGTCACCTTTTTGGCGACCGTCATGCCCAGCAGGAACAGGATCACGGCAATGATGATGCCGGCCCAGAACAGGAACTTGGCCACGCCAATGGCGGCGCCGCCGATGCCGGCAAAGCCGAGTGCGCCGGCGATGAGGCCGATGATGGCGAAGATGATGGCCCACTTGATCATGTTGTTCCCTTGCCCGGAATGCGGGTTGACTGACAGGACTTCACGCTAGCGATTGGCGTGTGCCGCAACAGTGAATGGGGCGCGTGAACCGCGTGAAATCCCTACGTGGATGTGAAGATGCCCGCTACGTATTCAGCGACGCTTGTAGGAATTTTCCGACGAACGGTAGGGAGCAATTCCTAGGTGATCTACGCAAGCCATTGATTTTCAAGCTCGCTCACGAAGCCTCTCATCACCGCACTGAATGTGTGACCGTTGCCTCAATTTCACCGTCTGGTCACAATGCTGACGTCCCACTACGGCCTTACCGCCATGCGCGCATTCGTTGCCAAGCAGCATCCCGCCCTGCTCAAGGTCTACTTCGTGGCCTGCTACGTCGTGCTGATTGAAGAAGTGATTCGCGCCGTCAACTGATTGGGCCAGGCAGCGGCATCAGTGGCCCAACGCAGGACGATGGGCAGGCGCTTTGCCGCCACGCTCGCTTCGCTGCAGTTTTTCCAGCGCTTGTTGCAAGGCTGACATCCGGAACGGCTTCTGCAGCCCGAAGCGATGCTGGAACGCCAGCGGAAGGCTGGATCTGTCATAGCCGGTCAGGAACACATACGGAATGCCGCGCGCCTCCAGCGCCTCGGCGATCGGGAACGACTGCTTCCCGCCCAGATTGATGTCCAGCAGCGCCAGGTCGAAGGGCGTCTGCTCCACCAGCCGTAACGCCGCATCGACGGTGCCCACCGGCCCCACCACTTCGTAGCCCAGCGTCTCCAGCCCGTCCTCGACAAGCATCGCGATGAGCGATTCGTCTTCGACGACCAGGACGCGCGGGCTCATGGGTGCACCTGGACCGCGTCATCGCCGTGCGGTATCGATACCCGATACCGCAGGCCTTCCGGCTCGAACGTCAGCTCCACATCGCCGCCAAGATCGTGCTTGAGGCCGCGTTCGAGCAACCGCGAGCCGAACCCGCGTTGCGCCGGCGGCTGCACCGGCGGGCCATCGCGCTCCTGCCACTCCAGTTCGATCAGGTCCTCTCCATCGACCTGGCGTTGCCCCCACGCCACGCGTACGCGGCCATCGGGTCCGGAAAGTGCCCCATGTTTGAGCGCGTTGGTGCCCAGCTCATGCAGCGCCATCGCCAGCGCCAGGGCACGGCGGGGATCGAGCCGGCAGGGCTCGCCCTGGACATCGAATCGCCGCCCGCCTTCGCCGTGCAGGTCGGCAGTGGCCTGGACCAGATCGTGGATGTCGGCGCTGTGCCAGTTTTCGCGGGTCAGCACATCGTGCGCACCGGCCAGCGCCAGCAGGCGCTCTTCTATCTTCTCGCCGGCATCGACAATGCTCTGGGCATTGCGGAAGGTCTGGCGAGTGATGGACTGCACCATGGCCAGCGAGTTCTTGACCCGGTGGTTGAGCTCGTTGATGAGCAGCTGCAGGTGCTGCTCGTGGCGCTTGCGCTCGGTCACATCGCGGGTGCTGCCGGCAATGGCCTCCACTTCGCCATCGGGACCGATCACCGGGGTAAAGATGTAGTCATAGATGCGCACGCCCTGGGTGGCGTGCGGAAACGGCACATCGCCACGGATGGGGTGCTTGGTGGCAATCACGCGGTCGATTTCCGCATCGTGCATTGCCGCATGCCACGGCTCGTAGCCGATCTCCAGGCAGGTCTTGCCCATGGCCTCGTCCCAGGTCATGCCCCACATGTTCAGCAGCGCCTTGTTGGCGTAGATGAAGCGATGCTGCAGGTCAAAGACGTAGGACAGATCCGGGGTTGCCTGCAGCAGGGTTTCGTAGATCCGCCACTTGGCGCTGTTATCTTCCTGATCCTGCAGCACGGGATATAGCCCTGTTCATTTGGACGAAGCATAGGGGCCACGACGTGAAAGTGGGATCACGTTTGCGCTTTGTGAAGGCCAGATTCTAGCGGAGGTTGTTCATCTCCATCGGCTGGTACACCAGCCCCAGGTACTCCCCCACCTCCCCCGACACCCGGAACCCATACCGCTGGTAGGCCGGCACCGAGCTCAACGAGGCCCGCACCGTAATGACCTCGCCCCGCGCGCACTCCAGCAGCCCCGTCATCAACGCCCGCCCAACCCCCTGCCCCTGCCATCCCGGCGCCACGAACAACGTCGCCACGTGCTGACCGCCCATCAGCTCGGCCACCCCGACGACCCGCCCGGCGCTCTCGAAGACAAACATGTCGTTGTCGTCGGACATGCGATCGGCGAAGCCGTTCATCGACACGATGCCGGTAAACGTCTCAATCCCCAGAGGCGATAGTGACGGCGCCACCGCCTCCATGAAGGACGCCATGCACACCGCACTGGCCTGCTCCAGATCTGTGGCCCTTAGTCGCCGTACCGTCATTTGGGTGTCCTCCATGAAAACCGGTTTGAAACTGACATCTGCATGGTAGCTGTCGCGGCGCACCCAGCGCAGAGCCCCCACACAGAATGCACCCAGCGCACAAACCAAGTGCGTCGGGCAGCACGGTTTTATCAAGGAAAACCCCTCTACCGCACAGTTCGTCGCCCCAGCCGTTGACCGCCTGTCTCGTCGCACGCAGCATCTGTACGTCGCCGCACATTCGGCGGCCGGAATTGGCGTTCCGAGCCAAAGGCGCACCAGCGCCCATCGGCATTTCGCAGGGCGGTGGATCTCACTTCTACTGAGGAATTCCGCAATGTCCAACGACTCCCTCGCAGCTCCCAGCCGCGTCGCCGTCCACCTCGCTCACTACTTCGGCGATATCTCCGACTCGCTGGAATGGAACAGTTCGGCCTGGGTCGAACTCGAAGAACGCCTAGCCGCCACCACCCGACCGCTGGATTCGCTGACCATCGGCGAGATCATGCAGGCCCTCGCTGAGACCCGCTGCGGAAGCTCCCCGGATGCGGGCAACTTCGTCAAACGCATGATCGGCCAGCACGCCCCCTCTCGACACGACCTGTTCCGCGTCATACGCAAGCTGTTTCGCATCTACGATCTGAGGATCATCGAACTGCTGGAGCTGATCGATGTGCTCGAGCGCTGCCCTGGCACAGTTGAGGACATGCCGATAAAGAACCTCCTCTCACTGATCGCCATCGTGGACATTGATGAAGAGCCCCTCGCTCCGCTAGAAGCGGACAACAGCCCCCCTCCAACCACGCACTAAAGCCAACACACCAACGAAAAAGGCCCGGGACCGGCCATTTTCGATACCACAGCGCAATGACGCAGCAGTCTCCTTAGCAAGCCTTCCATGTCACCACGAAAGGGGGTCCGGAGCATACCCAGCCATGCTGGCAAATCATTGCAAAGGCTGCTTGTCGTTTAGCAGCCAGGCCCTCAGCGGATGTAGCCTGAAACATCGACCATGCAGTCACCGCCAGCTCTTTGCCATTTACACAACCGCAAACGCTTTCTACAACCTCGCTGACACTAAATTCGTTGAACGATCTGCGGAACGTTTCAGCCTGATGATCTCATTATTGATCTTCATAGCTGCGTCAACGATGTCGCGAACGCGGCAAATCTGATCCTTGACCTCGCCAAGACTCACGTCGGCGTTCATCTGGTAATCCGCGCGAACGCGCGCGTTCCTTGCGGCTATCAGCCTCACAATCAGTTTGCTCTTCAACGGCACCAAACAGCCAAGGTCTACGCCGAGCCTATCGGTACGCCACTCCCTCAACCGCTCGATCATCTCGGCATGAGAGACGTGCATGACATTGGGTGGGGACCGACGGGATGACGGCAGCTGATCAACGAAAGGATGTAGAACATGGAACGCGGCGTAGTACGACCTGCTGGACGCCGCCCGTAGAGCCACCTCATCGGACTGCCCACAGGCGTGCCTTCTGGCGAAGTCACGAAGATGCTCAGGTGAGATCGGCATCGAGCGCCTCATCGATAGTAGGGATGAACGCTATGCTGGCACCACCGCTGAGGATGATGGGAAAGTCGCGTTCAACCAGAAGGTCATAGAAGTCGGATTCTGCGACGCTGGTGACATCGATTACATCATCGACGAGTATCTGAAAATGCATCGACGCAGGGCCATACTCGTGCGGGATGAACGAAGATCTGACCGCCAGCACCTTCAGCTGTCTATCTCGAAGAAACTGAATCGCACATCCGACTGGCTCAGACCACGCATCGACATTCAAGCCCTGGGCTGAAAGATCATCCACTGCGTCCTCCACAGAGAATTTATAGGTACTGCTCGGCAAGGACTCTGCGTCGTCGCCCCTGTCATGGACATCCGCACCTTCTTTATCCGGAGCAGACGCTATACCGAACTCGTGATCAAGAATGGCGCTGCCGCCATCCCCGCCAAGCTCAGCAACACGCTCACGAAGCAGGAAAGCGTCATACAGCAAGCCGACGTACCCAAGCAGACTGATGACAGCCTGCATGGCGGCGAAGTTGCCATCCAACTCCGCCCGAAACTCGACGAAGCGCTCCTTCGCCTTGCCGGACTGGCCAGTGACGCACAGCATCGCCAACCAACGGACCTTGAGATTTGAGTTCGCTGGTTGGAGCCGAACGGCGCGCGCGAAGTCTTCATCCGCCGCATCAAACAAACTGCTCATAGCAGACGCATATGCACGCAGTTCCCATGCGCCAGCTGCATCTATCGATGAAAGTTCGTCTGCCCTCTTTCGAAGTCGACGCACCGCAACGCTGTCATTGACACCAGACTTCAACGCGTCAAACGCTTCATTCAGCGTGTCGTTGAACACAGTGTCGGGAGTGGCGCTGATAGACATGTAAGCGCGTCCAGAAATCAGGGGGCGCAACCGTAGCATTGCGCACTAGACAGAAAGGTGCGCCCGGTCCCAGTGTTTTACTTGGAAGTAATGCACCGTGGACAGAAGGATCAAACCTTGATCGCGTTATCGAAACTGGGCGCTTGGAATGGGCTCAAACTGACATATCCAGCAGCTCAGCCGGCACATTCCAGATGATTTAGTGGATAGGGCCTGCCCTGGCCTTCTAACCGCGAACGGTCGACTTGTCGGAATCCAACCTTTCATGAATCCGATCCGGTTGGTCGTTCTAGTGGTTGACGCCACAAAAGAAAAAAGGGCCCGCACCAGAAGTGCGAACCCTTGATCGTGTCACCAACAGTGGTCGGGACGGCCGGATTTGAACCGACGACCCTCTGCCCCCCAGGCAGATGCGCTACCAGGCTGCGCTACGCCCCGATGTTGCTGGTGTTGTCCCCGCCTCTCAGCGGGCCGACGAGTATAACCGGTTTGATCGAAAAATGGTTCAGCGACGCAGCAGCTGGAGCACTTCTTCCAGCTCCATCCGCGTCTGCTTGATGATCTGGTTGCTCAGCGCCGATTCGTCGCGCGCGCCGGCACCTTCCAGGCGCAGGCGGGCACCGCCGATGGTGTAGCCCTGTTCGTAGAGCAGGCCGCGGATCTGGCGCACCATCAGCACGTCGTGGCGCTGGTAGTAGCGGCGGTTGCCACGGCGCTTGGCCGGTTCC
The DNA here is from genome assembly GCF_059134105.1 of Stenotrophomonas sp. FBCC-B152. Classification (NCBI taxonomy): domain Bacteria; kingdom Pseudomonadati; phylum Pseudomonadota; class Gammaproteobacteria; order Lysobacterales; family Lysobacteraceae; genus Stenotrophomonas; species Stenotrophomonas sp. FBCC-B152. The sequence continues at coordinate 2,506,869 of NZ_CP101442.1, forward strand.
AGGCTGGGAAATTCGGTTTCCCAGTAGCGCAGCACGTGCGGCTTTACATCGCACAGCTCGCTGACTTCACCAATGGTGAAGTAGCGCTTGGCCGGTATCGGCGGAAGTTCGCGGTTACTGCCCGGATCCAGCATATGCCTCTACCCTTTCCTTGAGCTTCTGGCCCGGACGGAAGGTGACCACCGTACGGGCGGAAATCGGAATTTCCTCGCCGGTTTTCGGGTTGCGGCCCGGGCGCTGGTTCTTGCGCCGCAGGTCGAAGTTGCCGAAGCCGGAAAGCTTCACCTGACGTCCCTGTTCCAACGCTTCACGCAGTACATCGAAGAACGCGTCGACAAATTCCTTGGCTTCGCGCTTGTTCAGACCCACTTCGTCGAACAGCTTTTCGGCCATCTCAGCCTTGGTCAATGCCATTGCCTGCTACCCCCCATGCTGCCCGCTCAACCGCGGATCCGGGCGTGGTGTTCACGCTCCATTGCGGCCACCGCCTCGGTGACCACCGCATCCACGTCGCGGTCCGTCAGAGTGCGCGACTTGTCCTGCAAAATCAAGCCCATAGCGAGACTCTTGAAGCCCGGCTCGACCCCCTGGCCCACGTAGCGGTCGAACAGGGTCACCTGGCGCAGCAGCGGGCCCACGGCCCGGCGCAGGGTGGCTTCCAGGTCGGTCCAGGCGGCCGCTTCGGGCACCAGGAAGGCCAGGTCGCGGCGCACGGAGGGGAAACGGGACAGCTCGGTAGCGCGCGGCAGGCTGCGGGCCGCCAGCGGAGCCAGGTCCAGCTCCAGGCCGAACACGTCCACGTCGATGTCCATGGCCTTGGCCAGGCGCGGGTGGATCTGGCCGATCCAGCCAATGCTGGCGACATCGCGCAGCACCTCGGCCGACCGCGCCGGGTGGCCGTACGGGCGGGTGGACGGCACAAAGCTGAGCGCGGCGCCGGACGCGGCGGCCAGCGATTCCAGGTCGCCCTTGAGGTCATGGAAATCGACCTTGCGGGTGGCCAGGCCCCACTGCTGCGGGGTGGCATCGCCACACACGGCCACGGCCACGCGCTGGGTTTCCAGCGGGGCGGCCCCCTGCCCGGCCTGCGGGTGGAACACGCGGCCCAGCTCGAACAGGCGCACGGTGCCCTGCTGGCGCGCGGCGTTGCGGCCCAGGGTGGCCACCAGGCCCGGCAGCAGCGCCGGGCGCATCACCGCCAGCTCGGCCGACAGCGGGTTAGCCAGGGCCACCACGTTGTCCTGCAGCTGCCACTGGGCCAGCAGGCCGGCGTCGACGAAGGCGTAGTTGATGGTTTCCTGCAGGTCGCGGGCCACCAGCTGGCGGCGCGTGCTCAGGTCATCCAGGCGGGTCTCGCTGGGCATGGCGATCCGCGCTGCGCCGCCCGGCAGGGTGGTGGGAATGCGCTCGTAGCCGTGGATGCGGGCCAGCTCTTCAATCAGGTCTTCTTCGATGGCGATGTCGAAGCGGCGGCTGGGCGCGGTGACCTGCCAGCCCTCGGCGGCGGCAGCCACGTCCATGCCCAGCGCGCGCAGGATGCGCTCCACGTCGGCATCGGCAATCTGGATGCCCAGCACGCGGGCGATGCGCGCACGGCGCAGGCCGATGGTGGCGGTGGCCGGCAGGTCGGCCTCGCGCACGGCTTCGGTCACCGGGGCCGGGGTGCCGCCGGCCAGGTCCAGCACCAGGCGGGTGGCGTATTCAATGGCGGTGCGCGGTAGCGCCGGGTCCACGCCACGCTCGAAGCGGTGGCCGGCGTCGGTGTGCAGGCCCAGCTTGCGGCCACGGCCCATGATGGCGGCCGGCGCGAAGTGCGCGGCCTCCAGGAACACGGCAGTGGTGTCGTCGGTGACGCGGGTGTCGTAACCGCCCATGATGCCGGCCAGGCCCACCGGGCGGTCGGCGTCGGTGATGACCAGGAAGCCGTCGTCCAGCGCGGCATCGCGGCCATCCAGCAGCTTCAGGGTTTCCCCGGCGCGCGAGCGGCGCACGGCGATGCTGCCCTGCAGGGTGCCCAGGTCGTAGGCGTGCATCGGCTGGCCCAGCTCCAGCATCACGTACTGGGTGATGTCGACCAGCAGCGACACCGGGCGCACGCCGCTGCGGCGCAGGCGCTCGGCCATCCACAGCGGGGTGGCGGCGCGCGGGTTCACGCCTTCGATCACACGGCCCAGGTAACGCGGCGCGTCGGCGCCGGCATCCAGGGCGATGGTCAGTTCGCGGCTGCCCACGGCGGCGACCGGCGCGGCGTTGAACGGCACCACTTCACTGGCGCACGCGGCGGCCACGTCGAAGGCGATGCCGCGCACGCTGAAGCAGTCGGCGCGGTTGGGGGTGAGCTTGATCTCGATGCTGGCGTCGGGCAGCCCGAGGTATTCCACCAGCGACTGGCCCACCGGTGCGTCATCGGGCAGCTCGAACAGGCCCGAGGCGTCGCTGTCCAGGCCCAGTTCCTTGGCCGAGCACAGCATGCCGTTGGAATCCACGCCGCGCAGCTTGGCCGCCTTGATGTTGAAGTCGCCGATCTTCGCGCCGATCATCGCCAGCGGTGCCACCAGGCCCGGGCGCGCGTTGGGCGCGCCGCACACGATCTGCAGCTGCTCGCCCTGCCCGGCATCGACCTGGCAGATCTGCAGGCGGTCGGCTTCGGGGTGGCGCTCGGCGGTGACGATGCGCGCCACCACCACGTGGTCCAGGCTGGCGCCGAGGTCGGTGACCTCTTCAACTTCCAGGCCGATGGCGGTCAGCACCGCGCTCAACTCGTCGCGCGAGGCGGTGGTGGGAACGTGGCTGCGCAGCCAGTTTTCAGAGAATTTCATGGTGTCACCCTGGTGGGCCCGGCGCAGGCGCCTGGGCCGTGATGAATGTCGTTCGGCGTTACGCGAATTGTTTGAGGAACCGCACGTCGTTCTCGAAGAACGCGCGCAGGTCATTCACGCCGTAACGCAGCATGGCGAAGCGCTCTACGCCCAGGCCGAAGGCGAAGCCGGTATAGCGCTCCGGGTCGATGCCCACGTTGCGCAGCACGTTGGGGTGGACCATGCCGCAGCCGAGCACTTCCAGCCAGCGGGTGCTGCCATCGGGCTGCTGCCAGGCGATATCCACTTCCGCACCCGGTTCCACGAACGGGAAGTAGCTGGGGCGGAAGCGCATTTCGAAATCGCGTTCGAAGAACGCGCGCACGAACTCGGACAAGGTGCCCTTGAGGTCGGCGAAGGTCGAATGCTCATCCACCAGCAGGCCTTCCACCTGGTGGAACATCGGCGAATGGGTCTGGTCGCTGTCGCTGCGGTACACCTTGCCGGCCGCGATCATGCGCAGCGGCGGTGCGTGGTCGCCCATGTAGCGCACCTGCACACCGGAGGTATGCGTGCGCAGCAGGCGGCCATCGCCGAAGTAGAAGGTGTCGTGCATGGCACGCGCCGGGTGGTGCGGCGGGAAGTTCAAGGCTTCGAAGTTGTGCCAGTCGTCTTCGATTTCCGGGCCTTCGGAGAGCTCGTAACCGAGGCGGCCGAAGATTTCGGTGATGCGCTCCAGGGTACGGGTCACCGGGTGCAGGCCACCGCGTTCGGCGCGGCGCCCCGGCAGGGTGATGTCGATCGCTTCGGCGGCCAGGCGCGCGTCGAGCGCGGCGTTCTCCAGCACGGCCTTGCGTTCGCCCAGCGCGCTGGTCAGCGCGTCACGGGCCTGGTTGATGGCTTCGCCGGCGGCCTTGCGCTCGTCGGCCGGCAGTGCACCCAGCTGCTTGAGCTGTGCGGTGATGCTGCCGCTCTTGCCGAGCAGCGCCACGCGCAGGGCTTCCAGCGCATCGGGGCTCTGGGCGGCGGCCACGTCGGCCAGCGCCTGGGTGGTCAGGGATTGGATGTCACTCATGGATAGCCTGGACCTCGCGTCGGTATGCCTTCGCGATGCGCGCCGGGCCGACCCCCGTCGCCACCGCTGTCGGGGCGGCACCCGGTTGGGCTGCCGCCGCCACAAAAAAGAATGGGGAAGGACTTGCGCCCTTCCCCATGCATTGCCTTACCCGCAGCCGTTGCGTTTGCACGGCAACGGCGGGGAATGGACTTATGCCGCCAGTGCGCCCTTGGCCTTTTCGGCCAGTGCTGCAAAACCAGCTGCGTCGTGCACGGCGATATCGGCCAGGACCTTACGGTCCAGGGTGATACCAGCCTTCAGCAGGCCGTTCATGAAACGGCTGTAGCTCAGACCATTGATGCGGGCAGCCGCGTTGATGCGGGTGATCCACAGCGAACGGAAATTACGCTTCTTCTGCTTACGACCGATGTAGGCGTACTGCTGGGCCTTGATGACGGCCTGCTTGGCAACGCGGAACACCTTGCGGCGGGCGTTGTAGTAGCCCTTGGCCAGGGTCAGAATTTTCTTGTGGCGGCGACGCGCCTGTACGCCACGCTTTACTCGTGCCATGGGTCAGTCCTCAGAGGTAGGGAAGCATACGGTTCAAACGGCCTGCGTCTTCTGCACGAACATGGTTCGTCTGACGCAGATTGCGCTTCCGCTTGGTCGACTTCTTCGTGAGGATGTGGCTACGGTTGGCGTGGCCAGCCTTGAACTTACCGGAGGCGGTCTTGCGGAAACGCTTGGCCGCCGCCCGGTTGGTCTTGATCTTGGGCATTGCAATGTCCTTGATGATGTTTTGTCACTGACCAGGGCGGTGGCATTGCCACACTTTCCGTCCGTGCCCTTGCCTGCTTGTAAGCCCGGGATCCCCACTGGGAACCAGGCCGGTCCTGTTGCCGTTGAAAAGCGTGAAACCGTTCAAAACAGCAGCCCCGCAAAAACGGGGTCGCCCATTATGCATGGGAACTGTGACGGTTGCAAATCTTTGATTGGGCGGGGTTTGCTCGTGAGCAACCCAACCTGAACGGCGCGCGGCGGAGCCACGCGCGGTTCGGGTCCGCGAAGCCACGCAGGGCGTGGCTCTACGCGGGTGGCCTGCAGCGCCACGTGCGAGGTGGCGCGCGTCGGGCCAGCGCCGTTACTTCTTCTTCGGCGCGATCATCATGACCATCTGCCGGCCTTCCAGGCGCGGGCGGGACTCGATCACGATGTCCTCGCCCAGATCGGCTTCGATCCGGTTGGCCATTTCGCGACCCAGTTCCTGATGGCTCATTTCACGACCACGGAAGCGGATGTTCACCTTGATCTTGTCACCCTCTTCCAGGAAACCGCGCATCTTGCGCAGCTTGATCTGGTAGTCGCCTTCATCGGTGACCGGGCGGAACTTCACTTCCTTGATCTCGACCTGCTTGGTCTTCTTCTTGGCCTCGTTGGCCTTCTTCTGCGCTTCGAACTTGAACTTGCCGAAGTCCATGATCTTGCACACCGGCGGATCAGCCTGCGGCTGAATCTCGACCAGGTCCAGACCTTCGTCTTCGGCCATCGACAGCGCTTCGTCACGCGTCAACACGCCAATCATTTCACCGTCACTGCCGATCACGCGTACGCGCGGCACCCGGATTTCCTGATTCTTGCGGTTCTGTTTGTTGTCAGGGGTACTGATATTGCAATCTCCCAGAGGAATCAAACCGGCCCTCGCGGATCATCCGCAGGGCCGGGACTTTCTTACACGGACTGTTCGGCCTGCAACCGCTCGACGAACGCCTGGACGGACATGCTGCCCAGATCCTCGCCCGAGCGCGTACGCACGGCTACGGCGCCGTTTTCCTTCTCACGGTCGCCCACCACCAGCAGATATGGGACCCGCTGCAGCGTATGCTCGCGAATCTTATAACTGATCTTCTCATTGCGCAAATCGGACGTTACCCGGAAGCCTTGATCTGCAAGGGTTTTCGTCACTTCCTGCACGTATTCAGCCTGGGCATCGGTAATATTGGCCACCACTGCCTGGGTCGGGGCCAGCCAGGCCGGGAACTGGCCGGCATGGTGTTCGATCAGGATGCCGATGAAGCGCTCCATGGAGCCCACGATGGCCCGGTGCAGCATGACCGGGTGCTTCTTCTGGCTGTTTTCGTCCACGTACTCGGCGCCCAGGCGGCCGGGCATCATGAAATCGACCTGCATGGTGCCCAGCTGCCAGGTACGGCCGATGGCGTCCTTGAGGTGGTATTCGATCTTCGGGCCGTAGAAGGCGCCCTCGCCCGGCAGCTCCTGCCATTCCACGCCACAGCTGGACAGCGCCGAGCGCAGCGCGGCTTCGGCCTTGTCCCAGGTGGCATCGTCGCCCAGGCGCGATTCGGGGCGCAGGGCGATCTTGATCTGGATCTCCTCAAAGCCGAAGTGCTGGTACACCGCCAGCGCCTGCTGGTGGAAGGCGGTCACTTCCGCTTCGATCTGCGATTCGGTGCAGAACACGTGGCCGTCGTCCTGGGTGAAACCGCGCACGCGCAGGATGCCGTGCAGCGCGCCCGACGGCTCGTTGCGGTGGCAGGAGCCGAACTCGCCGTAGCGGATCGGCAGGTCGCGGTAGCTGTGCAGGCCCTGGTTGAACACCTGCACGTGGCCCGGGCAGTTCATCGGCTTGACCGCGTAGGTGCGCTTCTCCGATTCGGTGAAGAACATGTTGTCCTGGTAGTTGTCCCAATGGCCGGACTTCTTCCACAGGCTCACGTCCAGGATCTGCGGGCAGCGCACTTCGCCGTAGCCGCTCTTCTGGTAGACCTTGCGCATGTACTGCTCGACCACCTGCCACAGCGCCCAGCCCTTGGGGTGCCAGAACACCAGGCCCGGGGCCTCTTCCTGCAGGTGGAACAGGTCCTGCTGCTTGCCGATGCGGCGGTGGTCGCGCATTTCGGCTTCTTCGATGCGCTTGATGTAGGCCTCAAGCTGCTTCTTGTCGGCCCAGGCGGTGCCGTAGATGCGCTGCAGCTGCTCGTTCTGCGCATCGCCACGCCAGTAGGCGCCGGAAATGCGGGTCAGCTTGAAGGCCTTCAGGAAGCGCGTGTTGGGCACGTGCGGGCCGCGGCACATGTCCACGTATTCCTGGTGGTAGTACATGCCCATGGCCTGGATGTCGGCCGGCATGTCCTCGATCAGGCGCAGTTTGTAGTCTTCGCCACGGGCCTTGAAGATCTCCACCACTTCGGCGCGCGGGGTGACCTTTTTGACCACGTCGTAGTCCTGCGCGATCAGTTCGCCCATGCGCTTTTCGATGGCGGCCATGTCGTCCGGGGTGAACGGGCGCTCGGAGTAGATGTCGTAGTAGAAGCCTTCGGCGATGACCGGGCCGATCACCATCTTCACGTCCGGGTACAGCTGCTTGACCGCATGGCCAACCAGGTGGGCGCAGGAGTGGCGGATGATCTCCACGCCTTCCTCGTCCTTGGCGGTGATGATGCGCAGGCGGGCGTCATGGTCGATGACGTCACTGGCATCGACCAGCGTGCCGTCCACCGAACCGGCGATGGTGGCCTTGGCCAGGCCGGCGCCGATCGACTGGGCGACGTCCATGACACTGACGGGGTTTTCGAACTCACGGCGGCTGCCGTCGGGAAGCGTGATCGCAATCATGGCTGTGGCTTTGTGCTGGTGGGCCTGCGGCGCAGGCCAGGGAAACGGGGTCGAGGGTGTCCGGGGCGCGCGGCCGGATAAAAGAAAAGCGCCATGAAGGCGCCTGGGCAAGGGGCCGTCATGACGTTCAGCGCTGGGCGGTGGTAGTGCTCATGTCGCACGCTGGACCGGCGCTGGGCGCGGGTCACCTTGTTGCCTCGAGGTGGATGCCTCGATCTTAAACCAAACCGCCGGGGAAGCCCAATGCTGCCGGCACCCGGCCCTGGGCCGGCGCTACTGAACGGGGCATTGTGGCGATTGAAAACAGCAATGATTACCATGCGCAGGTTGCCGTATCGCCCGGCCCGTCTTCGTTTCCAAGGATTTCCATGCCCTGCGCCGCCCCTTCGGCCCGCACGCCCCTGCCGTGTGCATCTTGCCCATGCTGAGCGCTGACGCCTTGGCCCTGCTGTACTGCACGCTGGCCGGCGCTGCGTCGGCCTTTTCGGCGCTGGCCTTCTACGCCGCCTCGCCGCACTGCCGCTGGCCGCGCCTGCGCCGGGCCGGCCGCTTGGGCCGCCAGCTCGGACTGGTGGCCGCGGCCACCTCGCTGTGGCTGTGGATGGGACAGCTCGGCTTTGCCACCGGCTTCTGCGTCACCCTGGGCGGCTGGATGCTCACGGCGCTGGTGCTGCCCTACCTTGCCGCCTGGACGCGGCCGGATGCGGAGGCGCGGCGCTGATGTGGGCACGTGCACTGGCCGGCCTGCTGGCGGGCTTCTTCGTGGCCGCGGCCGTCACCGGCTTGATCACCTGGCTGCCGCCGGGTCCGTGGCAGGCGGTGATCGTGCCCGGCATGATCGCCTTCATTCCGTTGTGGATGCTGGCGGCGCTGTGGGCGTTCGCGTTCCGTACCGGGCCGCGTGCCTGGTCATGGCTGGGTGCCAGCGCTGCGTTCGGCTTCGGCCTGCTGTGGCTGCTGCGCCACTTCCATTGGGTGCAGTGAGGCCTATTCGATGAAATTCAGTTCGCTCACCCTGCGTACCTTCACCACCGTGCACACCTGGGTTGGCCTGGTGGCCGGCTTTGCGCTGTTCGTGGCGTTCTATGCCGGCGCCATCACCGTGTTCCACCACGACCTGCCGCTGTGGCAGTCGCCGCAGGGCATGGACCAGCCGGCGCAGACCCTGGACGATGCGCAGCGGCTGCTCGATGGCGTGCTGGCCAAGCATCCGGATGCGCGAAAGCACGTGGGCATGACCTTCCCCGGCGCGGAAACACCGCAGTCCGTCGCGTACTGGCAGGACGCCAAGGGCACCTGGCTGTTTGCCTGGGCCGACCACGTGGATGGCAGCCCCACCCCGCCGCAGGCCGGGTTGGCCGAACTGGTCAATGAACTGCACTACACGCTGGGCCTGCCGGTGGCCGGCATCTACCTGATGGGCGTGGTCAGCCTGCTGTACGGGCTGGCATTGCTGTCCGGGCTGGTGATCCACCTGCCCAAGCTGGTGGGCGACCTGTTCGCGCTGCGCCCGGGCCGCAATTTCAAGCAGATGTGGCAGGACGCGCACAACGTGATCGGCGTGCTCAGCCTGCCCTTCCACCTGTTGTTCGCGGTCACCGGCGCGCTGCTGTGCCTGATGTTCCTGCAGATGGCCGCGCTCAACCCGCTGATCTACGACGGCAAGCTGCTGGCGGCATTGCCGGGTGCGACCGATACCGCGCCGATCCGCGCGCCGGCCAACGAGCCGGTGCGTGCGGGCAGCCTGGCGATGCTGCATGCGCGGGCGATCGCGGTGGCAAATGACAAGGGCCAGGCGGTGTTCGAACCGGCCTACCTGAAGCTGGCCAATGCCGGCGACAGGAACGCGGTGATCGAAATCACCGGCGATGGCGGTGTCTCGCTGGGTCCGCTGGGCGCGGTGGCGATGGATGCCAATACCGGCGATGTGCTGCATACCCAGCTGCCAGGGCACCGAGATGCCAACCACGCCACGCTGGCGGCGGCGTATGCGCTGCACTTCGGCGAATTCGGCAACGGGCTGGTGCCGTGGCTGTACTTCGTGCTCGGCCTGGGCGGGGCGTTCCTGTTCTACTCGGGCAACCTGCTGTGGATCGAGTCGCGCCGCAAGCGCCGCCAGGCCACCCAGGGGCGCGCGCAGGTGAACATGGCGCGGGCCACGGTAGGCGTATGCATCGGGCTGTGCGTGGCGGTGTCGGCGGCGTTCGTGAGCGTCCAGTTGCTGGAGCACCTGGCCCCGGCGCATGCCGATGCAGGCATGCGCTGGACCTGCTTCCTGGCCTGGGGCGGCTGCGCCCTGTGGGCGGCGCTGCGCGCGCCGTCCAAGGCGGCGGTGGAGCTGCTGTGGGCGGCGGCGGCGGTGACCGCGTTGATCCCGGTGGTGCACGGCGCCATGAGCGGGCTGTGGCTGTGGACCAGTGCCATGCACGGCTACTGGCCGCTGTTCTGGGTGGATGGCGTGGCGCTGGCAATGGCATTGGGCTTTGCCGCGATGGCACGCGCCACGCAGCGCCGGGCGGTGCACGGCGACCCCAACAGCGTGTGGGCGCACCCTGCTGTAGACGCCTGAGACGCGTAGAGGGCGATTTCAGAATTCTTCAGGCGCTTTTCCAGCACTTCAGACGCGCTGCTGGCGTAGTGGGCTCCTCACCCCAAGGAGCTCCACCCATGCCTCGAACCCTGCCCGCCCTGTTGCTGGCGCTCGCCGCCTGCCTGCCCATCACGGCCCTGTCCGCCCCGCCGAAGCTCGACCCTGCCCCGCTCGCCGCGCTGGAGGCGGCCGTTGCCAGGGACGAGATCAAACAGGTCACCAGCGTGCTGTTGCTGGTCGATGGCACCGTGGCCTACGAGCACTATTTCAACGGCGCCGATGCCGAAACCCTCAACGACGTACGATCGGCCAGCAAGAGCGTGACGTCCCTGCTGGTGGGGGCGGCCATCGGCGCCGGTCAGCTGCCGGGCGTGCAGGCCCGTGTCTACGACTACTTCCCGGAATTCACCGCCAGCCACCCGGTGGACCCGCGCCTGCGGGGCACCACGCTGGAAGACCTGCTCACCATGAGCAGCCTGTGGGAGTGCGATGACCAGAACCCGTTTTCCAGCGGCAACGAAGAGCGCATGTACGTGACCGAGCGCTGGCTGGACTTCGCACTGGCGCTGCCGGTCAAGGGCTTCGCGCCGTGGATGAGCCGCCCCGAAGACAGCCCGCACGGCCGCGCGCATGCCTACTGCACCGCCGATTCCTTCGTGCTGGGCGCGGTGCTGGAGCGGGCCACGAAGATGCCGCTGGCCGACTATGCGGCGCAGGCCCTGGAACGCCCGCTGGGCATCACCCGCAGCCACTGGAACCGCTCCCCCGAAGGCATCGGCATGGGCGGCGGCGGCACCCGCTACCGCAGCCGCGACCTGGCCCGGTTGGGCGAGCTGGTGCTGGCCGGCGGCCGCTGGCAGGGCAAACAGCTGGTGCCCGCCGACTACATCGCGGCGATGATCCGCCCGCAGGCGCAGGCCGACGACGGCAGCGACTACGGCTACCAGTGGTGGGGCCTGAAGCTGCCGGTGGACGGCAAGGAAACCACGGTGTGGGCGATGTCAGGCAACGGCGGCAACTATGTGTTCGTGATGCCGGAGAAGAAGCTGGTGGCGGTGGTCACCAGCAAAGCCTACAACCGCAGCTACGCCCACCCGCAGTCGCGCCGGGTGCTTACCGAATTCCTGTTGCCGGCGTTGCGCTGAGGCCTTTCAGGTCTTCCGGGCGCCACGGTGCGGCAAGTACCTGCGCACGCTGGGCGGCCACGTCCGCCTCGATCCGGGCGAGCAGGCGTTCCCAGCCGGGCGCCTGCCGCAGCGGGGCGAACAGCGGGGTGACGCGCAGCCACGCGGCGTCGCGGAAGCCCGAGTCCACGGCGCGGTGCAGGTCGGCGATTGCCGCCGCTGCATCGCCCTGGGCCTGGTGCAGCAGCGCGCGTTCCACGGCGGCATCCGACCAGCCGTCGTCAGCCTGCGCGGAGACTTCACCCAGCCGCCCGGAAATCCATTCCGGGGATGGCCCGCCGTTCGGCTGCTGCAGGCCCGCCAGGGTCTTGCCCAGCGACTGCAACGGGCGCAGCAGGCGGCCCTGCTCGAAGGCCTGCGCCGCGCCCTGCGGGTCGCCGCTCATCAGCAGCAGTTCGCCCTGCAGGCGCAGCAACTGCGGATGCGGGGTGCCGCGTGCCAGCGCCTGGTCAAGCGCTTGCCGCGCCTTGTCCTGCTCGCCCATGCTCATCAGCGCACGCGGCCAGGCGATGTTGCTGAAGACGTTGTCCGGGTACAGCTGGAAGTTGTGCGCATGGCGGCGTGCGGCGGCGTCGGTGAAGCCGAGCAGTTCCAGTTCGCGTGCGACCTGCACGTCGCGGAAGCGGATCCGCTCCGGCGCGCGCAGCGTGAGGTTGGCCTTCAGCGCCTGGGCCAGGTGGCCCTGCTCCTGTTGCAGGTAAGCCAGCGAGGCGCGGGTGCGCTCATCGTCGGGGTCGTGCCGCAACGCCTGCTCGTAATCGGCAATCGCCTGCGGCATCGCGCCGAGGCAGTCGTGCGCGTAACCGCGCAGCGCATGCGCGGCGGCATCGTCAGGCGCGGCCTGCAGTACCTGCCCGGCCAGCTGCAGCGCTTCCTGCGCATTGCCCGGTTTGCCATTGAACAAACACGCGTCGGCGGCCAGTGCACGCGCCAGGCCACGCCGGGCCGCGCTGGAATCCGGGTCGATCTGCAGCGCCTGCCGGTACAGGGTAATCGCACGATCGTTGTTGCTGGCCTGCCCAATGCTGGCGTAATAACCGGCACGCTCCAGCACCGGGTCTGCCGGGGACCGCGGCGAGCTGCCCGGCCACGCAACGACGACTGCGATGATGGCGCCGACCGCCGCCACGCCTCCTACCGCCCAAGCCCAACGCCGATGCAGGCGTCGTTGCGATCCTTCGGTCGGCGTCGCTGTCGGTGCTTCCGCCGCGCACGCCTGCAGCGGTGCGCACAACTGGTAACCGCGCCCCCGCACCGAGCGCACATAGCGCGGCTGGCGGCTGTCATCAACCAGCGCCTGGCGCAGGAGCTTCACCCGCTGGCTGATCGCGTCCTCGCCCACCACCGCCGGTGCCCAGACCTGCTCGGCCAACGTATCGAAGTCGACAACCTCGGTGCCGTGCTCCAGCAGGCAGTCCAGCAGCCGCCAGCTCAGCCCGCTGACCGGCAACACCACATCACCGCGCCGCACCTGCTGCGAGGTACGGTCGATGTGTAAATCCAGCAGCCGGACGGTACTCATGCGGCAAGCATAGTGCAGGTCCGGACGGGGCGTTGGAACCCGATAACCCGGGCGGCATTCCAGCGGTAGGGTCGCATCCCAATCGACCGCCATTGCATTACCCACGTTCGGTGACGGCATGAGCGCTGGCGGAGAAGGCTTCTGCTTCGCTTACGGTCATGCGTCCCCGAATGTTTACGCGTCCACGGCAGTCGTTTGGGAACCGACTCTACCTGCGGCTGGCGTCACTTGAACGGACGCGCCATCGCCTTCAAGAGGCTGGCCTGGTCGTCGTCGCCGGTCAGTTCCCAGGTAAACACGCCGCGCAGCTTCTGCTCCCTGGCGTAGTCCGCGCGTAACGCGATCGAGGTCGGGTCTTCGTAGCTGATGAAGACCTTGTCGGCAGCGTTGTACAACCACGGCGCCTGCGCCACCGGGTGCCAGTGCCGCTGCCAGCCCGGCTTGTCGAGGAATTCCTGCTGGATGCGGCGCCAGTCGCCGGCATCGAACGGGGCGCTGTAAGGCTGGTACAGGCCATCGGCAGATTCGGTGGTGACCTTGAAGCCGCGCCCGTAGAACGGCACGCCCAGCACCAGCTTGTCGTTGGGCACGCCGTGCCGGCGGTAGTACTGCACCGCGCCTTCCACGCTGTTCCAGCGGCGCTGTTCCGCTGCGAGGGGGTCCTGCGGTACCGCGCGCAGCGGCGCATTGAAGGTGGACACCTTGGAGAAGCCGGTGCCCATGTCGTAGCTCATCAGGTTGATGAAATCGAGCGCCTTGCCCAGTTCCTTCAGCTCATAGCTGAGCGCGGGATCGTACGGACCGTCGGTCTGCACGCGACCCGCCGGCAGCGCGGCGGTCAGCAGCCGGTGCGGACCCCGGCCGCCATCCAGCGCATCCAGCTGGCGGCGGAATTCCTGCACCAGCAGCGTCATGTTGCGACGGTCCTGCGGGCGGTCGGTGATCTCCAGCGGGCCACCGGAAACCGGGAACTCCCAATCGATATCCACCCCGTCGAAACTGCCGCGATGCTGCTCGAAGAACATCGCAACGCACGACCGCACGAAACGTTCGCGGCTCTGTGCCGTGAGCGCGGCATCGGAGAAGCCGCCCGCATTCCAGCCGCCGATGGAGATCATGCTGTGCAGCTGCGGGTGTTCGCGCTTGAGCGCAGCCAGTGCCTTGAAGTGCGCGGCAGCGCCGTCGTCCACCACGCACCTGCCGTCCTCGATGCGGGCGAACGCGTAGAACAGATGGGTCAGCGTATCGGCGGGAATGGACGCCACCGGATAGCGCTCGGCCGAACCGCCCGGATAGTAGGCACCGATCACCGCGTTCGACGCCGGGGCGGCATGGCTCACGATGGGCAGCGCGAACGTAATGGCGGCGCCCAGCAGGAAAGCAGATAGACGGGACATGGCAACTCCGTGGATCAGGATGGGCCAACGTTAACAAGGCGCGCATCGTCGTGGCGGGATGTCCTGCGAATCTGTCCAGCGGACACGTCCTGTAGCTGTGGACGGGAAACGCAATGACTGCACAAGGACCCTCGCGGCAAAGCAGACGCGGCTGCCGGGGGCGAACGCCGGGCCGCAAGCCATGCCCCGTCGCGGCCGGTAGGTCCCTGGCAAAGTAAAGGAGGAGGCCGTCGCCGCCAGGCGTCGGCCGGGGGACATTTGCACAGGGGCCTACCGGCCGCGGCGGGGCTCTGGACGCTCGCGACGCCCCTGATCGAAGATCGTGCGCCAAGCAAAAAAAAACGGGCCTAGGCCCGTTTTTTTTTCCAAGGAGTGACGACCAACGGTCGTCACCTACCCTCGTAATCTGCCGTTGGCGGATTACTCGGCCGAGGCGCCTTCGCCTTCCTCGACGGCCTTCATCGACAGGCGGATGCGGCCCTGCTTGTCGACTTCCAGCACCTTGACCTTGACCACGTCGCCTTCCTTCAGCTTGTCGCCGACCTTTTCAACGCGCTCGCTGGAGATCTGCGAGACGTGGACCAGGCCGTCCTTGCCCGGCAGGATGGTGACGAACGCACCGAAGTCCATGATCTTGGCGACCTTGCCTTCGTAGATGCGGCCCGGCTCGACGTCCGAGGTGATCTGCTCGATGCGGGCCTTGGCAGCCTGCGCAGCGATCGCATTGACCGAGGCGATGACGATGGTGCCGTCGTCCTGGATGTCGATCTGGGTGCCGGTTTCCTTGGTGATGGCCTGGATGGTGGAACCACCCTTGCCGATCACTTCGCGGATCTTGTCCGGGTGGATCTTGATGGTCAGCAGGCGCGGCGCGTAGTCCGACAGCTCCTGGCGCGGCGCGGTCAGGCCGTGGGCCATTTCACCCAGGATGTGCAGACGGCCAGCCTTGGCCTGCTGCAGTGCCTGCTTCATGATTTCTTCGGTGATGCCTTCGATCTTGATGTCCATCTGCAGGGCGGAGATGCCCTCAGCGGTACCGGCAACCTTGAAGTCCATGTCACCCAGGTGGTCTTCGTCACCCAGGATGTCGGACAGGACGACGAAGCGGTCGCCTTCCTTGACCAGACCCATGGCAATACCGGCCACCGGCGACTTCACCGGCACGCCGGCGTCCATCAGGGCCAGCGAGGAACCGCAGACCGAAGCCATCGACGACGAACCGTTCGACTCGGTGATTTCCGAGACGACGCGAATGGTGTACGGGAAGGCTTCCAGCGACGGCATCACTGCCAGCACGCCGCGCTTGGCGAGGCGGCCGTGGCCGATTTCGCGACGCTTCGGGCCCATCATGCGGCCGGTCTCACCCACCGAGTACGGGGGGAAGTTGTAATGGAACAGGAAGTTGTCCTTGTACTCACCGGACACGGCGTCGATGACCTGGCCGTCGCGGGCGGTACCCAGCGTGATGGTCACGATGGCCTGGGTCTCACCACGGGTGAACAGCGAAGAGCCGTGCACGCGCGGCAGGATGCCGGTCTTGACGGCGATCGGGCGGACGGTGTCCAGCGCACGGCCGTCGATGCGGACCTTGGTGTCGAGCACCGAGTTGCGCATGGTGCTGTATTCCAGCTCGCCGAATTCCTTCGACAGCTCGGCCGGGTTCCAGCCTTCAGCGGCCACGCGGCCTGCCAGCGACTCGACCACGTCCTTCTTGATCGCCGAGATGGCGTCGCGGCGCTGCAGCTTGTCGCGCACCTGGAAGGCTTCGCCCAGGCGCGGGCCGATGGCTTCCTGCAGGGCGCTGATCAGCACGTCGTTCTTGGCCGGGGCCACCCAGGTCGACGGCTTGGTGCCGGCTTCCACGGTCAGCTCGTTGATGGCGTTGATGACCTTCTGCATTTCGCGGTGACCGAAGGTCACGGCGCCCAGCATCACGTCTTCGGACAGCAGCGCGGCTTCGGATTCAACCATCAGCACGGCGTTGGAGGTACCGGCCACAACCAGTTCCAGCTCCGAATCCTTCAGTTCGGTCACGGTCGGGTTGAGGATGTACTCACCGTTCTTGTAACCGACCTTGGCAGCGGCGATCGGACCCTTGAACGGGGTGCCGGCCAGCGACAGCGCAGCCGAGGCGCCGATCAGCGCGGGGATGTCGCCGTCGATGTCCGGGTTCAGCGACATGACCGTGGCGATGATCTGCACTTCGTTCTTGTAATCTTCCGGGAACAGCGGACGGATCGGACGATCGATCAGGCGCGAGATCAGCGTCTCCTTCTCGGTCGCGCGGCCTTCGCGCTTGAAGAAGCCACCCGGGATACGGCCACCGGCGTAGAACTTCTCCTGGTAATCACAGGTCAGCGGGAAGAAGTCCTGGCCCTCACGCGCGCTCTTGGCAGCCACGGCGGAGACCAGCAGCACGGTGTCGTCGAACTTGACGATGACGGCGCCACCGGCCTGACGGGCGATTTCGCCGGTTTCAAGCGTGACGGTGTGCTTGCCGTACTGGAAGGTTTTGGTGATTTTTGCCACGGGGGATGTCCTTGGGGAAATGCTGTCTTCGAATGGACCGTGGGCGACCCTTGCCGCCGACGGGTGACCGGAAGTCCGGTCCTGGCGTTTGATGCGGTACTACCAAAACAAAACCGCGGCGCATTCCTGCGCCGCGGTCGGGATTCTTGCTTAGCGACGCAGGCCGAGCTTTTCGATCAGGGCCTTGTAACGTACGGCGTCTTTCTTCTTCAGGTAGTCCAGCAGGCTGCGGCGGCGGTTGACCATCTGCAGCAGGCCGCGGCGGCTGTGGTGATCCTTCTTGTGGGCCTTGAAGTGACCGGTCAGCAGCTCGATGCGGGCGGTGAGCAGGGCGACCTGCACTTCCGGGGAGCCGGTATCGGCGGCGCTGCGCTTGTTGTCTTCAATGACCTTCTGGGTGTCGATCGACATATCTGTTTTCTCTTGGATGCGTGGCCCGCAGAAACGCCCCATTGGCGTACCGCGTGACTCGCCGTTAACGAAAGGATGAACCCGCAGACGCGGGAAAGCCTGAAAAGGCCGCGAAATTGTAACGTTCGCAGCCTCCCGGAACAAGCGCCGGGTGGGTCCGGGTCAGAGGTTGAAGCGGCGCTGGGGGGACAGCCGGCCGGTCTCGTCGACCTCGCCAAGCCCCTGGATCCGGTCCTCCGGGCCATACACGGCCACGGTACCGGGTGGCCAGGCCGGATCGCGCAGGCGCTGGCCCACGCAGAAACGTGGCGCCTGTTCAGCATCCAGATCGACCCGCGGATAATCGGCCAGCCCGGCCGCCAGCGGCAGCAGCAGCGCCTCCATGGCCGGCTCGTCGCCCTGCCCTGCCAAGGCGCGCAGGGTCTCGAGGGTGACCATGGGGGCGTCGCGGAACGGTTCCACCCAGAGCCGGCGCAGGCCGGCGATGTGTGCGCCGCAGCCCAGGGCTTCGCCCAGGTCGCGGGCCAGGCTGCGGATGTAGGTGCCTGAACCGCAGGTCACGCGCAGCGACAGCCGGGTCGGCTGCTGGTCCAGGACCTCGATGGCATGGACCTCGACATCGCGTTCGGGCGCGTCGATGGTCTCGCCCCGGCGCGCCTTCAGGTACAGCGGTTCACCGCCCTGCTTGAGCGCGGAAAAGATCGGGGCGCGCTGTCGTATCCGGCCCTTCAGCGGGGACAGGGCAGCCTCGAGCTGGTCGCGGCTGATCGCGGGCACGGGGCGTTCCAGCAGCACGCTGCCGTCGGAATCGTCGGTATCGGTGGTCTGGCCCAGCACGATGTCGGCGTCGTAGGCCTTGGCCGCGCCCAGCAGCAGGCCGGCGATCTTGGTGGCTTCGCCGAAGCACAGCGGCAGCAGGCCGGTGGCGAGCGGGTCCAGGCTGCCGGTGTGGCCGCCCTTCTCTGCGCGGAACAGGCGGCGGGCCACCTGCAGCGCGGCGTTGGAGCTCATGCCGGTGGGCTTGTCGAGCAGGAGGATGCCGTCCAGGCGACGGAAGGTGATTCGGGTCATGGTGTTTCGCCGGGATTGGTCGTGCAGGCACGCAGGCCGCGCCATACAGGACAACAGCCCTTTCGGGCCGTTGTTTTTATTCGGGTTTGTCTTCGCCGTCGTCGCCGTCTTTGGCGTTGCGGCTCTTTTCGGCCGCGAGCGTGTCGGGCAGGTCGCGCAGGAGATTGTCGATGTGCTCGCCACGGTCGACCGAATCGTCGTAGTGGAAGTGCAGCTCCGGCACGTGGCGCAGCTTCATGGCCTTGGCCAGGTCCATGCGCAGCTCCCACGCCAGCTCCTTCAGCCCCTTCATCGCTTCGGCCGAACGTTCCGGCATCAGCGCGGTGACGAAGATCTTGGCATGGGCCATGTCACGGGTGACTTCGACGTCGGAAACGCTCACCGAGGGCAAGCCGTGTACACGCACGAGGTTATGCACGAGCGTACCCAGCTCACGACGGATCTGGGCGGAAACACGGTCGGTTCGATGGAAGGTTTTCGGCACGAGGAGCTCTTCAGTGTTCGGATTGGTAGGGCCCGACCGTTGGTCGGGCCCCGTTTCACATTACAGGGTACGCGGCACTTCGATACGCTCGAAGCACTCGATCTGGTCGCCCGGCTTCACATCGTTGTAAGCCTTCACGCCGATACCGCATTCGGTACCGTTGCGGACTTCGTCGACGTTCTCCTTGAAGCGACGCAGCGATTCCAGCTCGCCTTCGAACACCACCACGCTGTCGCGCAGGACGCGGATCGGCTTGCTGCGCTTGACCGTACCTTCGATGACCATGCAACCGGCCACGGCACCGAACTTGGAGCTGCGGAACACGTCGCGGACCTGGGCGATACCGATGATCTCTTCGCGGATTTCCACGCCGAGCAGGCCGGATGCCACCTGCTTCACCTGATCGATCACGTCATAGATGATCGAGAAGTAACGCAGGTCCACGCCGTTGGATTCAATGATGCGGCGGGCCGAAGCATCCGCACGCACGTTGAAGCCGATCACGGTGGCCTTGGAGGCAACGGCCGAGTTGGCGTCCGATTCGGTGATGCCGCCCACGCCGGAGTGGATCACGTTGATGCGGATGTCTTCGTTGGACAGCGCGACCAGTGCCTGGCTCAGCGCCTGCACCGAACCCTGCACGTCGGCCTTGATCACCAGGTTCAGCACCTGCTGGCCATCGCCCTTGCCCAGGGTTGCCATGATGTCTTCCATGCGGCTGCCGGCCGACTGCACCAGGCGCGATTCACGGCGCTTGGTTTCGCGCTGCTGCGCGACGTCCTTGGCGAGGCGCTCGTCCTCGACCACGACGAAGTCATCGCCCGCATCCGGCACGCCGGACAGACCCAGCACCTGCACCGGGATGGACGGGCCAGCCTGGTCGGGCTGCTTGCCGGTCTCATCGAACAGCGCACGCACGCGGCCGTACTGGATACCGCAGACCAGGTAGTCGCCCTTCTTCAGCGAACCCTGCTGCACCAGCACGGTGGCGATCGGGCCACGGCCCTTGTCCAGCGAGGACTCGATGACCACGCCGCTGGCGCGGCCATCGGCCACGGCCTTCAGTTCCAGCAATTCGGCCTGCATGGAGATGGCGTCCAGCAGGTCGTCGATACCGAGACCGGCCTTGGCCGAGATTTCCACCATCTGCACGTCACCACCAAAGTCTTCGGACACGACCTGCTCGGTGAGCAGTTCGTTCTTGACGCGCATCGGGTCGGCACCGGACTTGTCGATCTTGTTGATCGCCACGATCAGCGGCACACCGGCGGAACGGGCGTGCTGGATCGCTTCCTTGGTCTGCGGCATCACACCGTCGTCGGCTGCAACCACCAGCACCACGATGTCGGTCAGCTTGGCACCGCGGGCACGCATCGAGGTGAACGCGGCGTGGCCCGGGGTATCCAGGAAGCTGATGACGCCCTTGGGCGTTTCAACGTGGTACGCACCGATGTGCTGGGTGATGCCGCCGGCTTCGCCGGTGGCCACCTTGGTGCGGCGGATGTAATCCAGCAGCGAGGTCTTGCCGTGGTCGACGTGGCCCATGATGGTGACCACCGGCGGACGCGCAACGGCTTCGCCCTGCTCGCCTTCGTTCAACGCCAGCAGCGCGTCTTCGGCGTCGTTGGTATTGGCACGGATCACGTTGTGGCCGAGTTCTTCGGTCACCAGCGCGGCGGTGTCGTGGTCGATGGTCTGGGTGATGGTGGCCATCACGCCCATCTTGAACAGCGCCTTGACCACATCGCCGCCCTTCACGGCCAGCTTCTGGGCCAGGTCGGCCACGGTGATGGTGTCGCCGATGGTCACGTCACGCACGATCGGTGCGACCGGACGTTCGAAACCATGGGCACCACCGCCGCTGCGCGACTGGTTGCTGTCACGGCGACCGCCGTGCTGCGTGCGACCGGTCGGGCGACCACGCGAGTTGCTGTTGTTGCCACGACGCGCGCGATCAGCGGCCGACAGGTGCAGCTGACCGGCGAAGCGGTTGCCACCATCGTCGTCGCGCTTGGCGCCCGGGCGGTTGTTGTTGTTGTTCGAGTTGCGGTCGTCCGCACGCGCGGCCGGACGTGCCGGTGCCGGCGCAGACGGACGCGCGGCACGGGCCGGCGCTTCGCTGGCAGCCGGGCGCGGCGCCGCTACCGGTGCCGGCGGGGCGTTCTTTGCCGCTTCGGCAGCGGCTTCGGCCGCCTTGCGCTCGGCTTCGGCGCGTTCCTTGGCGTCGATCTCTTCCTGGCGCTTGCGTGCGATTTCCTCATCACGCGCACGGTCCTTCTCGGCCAGTGCGCGCTGCTCGTCCAGATTGCGCTGGCGGGATTCCTCCAGCTTGCGCAGGATGTCGGCGCGCTCCTCATCCGGCGTCATCGCCTTGCCACTGGCGTCCTTGGTGTAGGTGCGCTTCTGGCGCACTTCAACATTGACGGTGGTCTTGCTGCGGCCGGCGCTGACGGTCACTTCCTGCAACTTGCGACGGTTGAGGGTGATCTTCTTTGCAGCTTCGTCGGCACTTTCGACGGGCTGCTCGGTCTTGCCATGCGAACGACGAAGGAAGCCCAGGAGCTTCACCTTCTCGGTGCTGGTCACGACCTGGTCGGGACCGCTGAACTTCATGCCGGCTTCGGCAAGCTGTTCAAGCAGTTTTTCGACCGGCGTATTGACCAGTTCGGCAAGCTTGCGGATGGTGGTTTGCTGCGACATTCGGATCCTATGATCTGGTTGGCGCTCCTCCGAAACGGGCGAAGGCAGCGCGGAGTCTAAGCCCTGATCGGGTCAGGGCACTGTTCATCGCTGGCTCATTCGCCGCGCTCCAGGCGGGCGATCTCCTCGGCTCGGGCGGCAAGGATCAGGGCGGCGGCGCGCTCCTGGTCCATGTCCTCGATACCGAACTCGAGGATCTCATCGGCGGCCAGGTCCGACAGGTCCTCACTCGTACGCACGCCGTGGCCGGCCAGGGCGTAGGCGGTTGCCTCGTCCATGCCTTCCAGGGCGAGCAGGTCTTCGGACGGCGAACCATCTTCCAGACCCTCTTCCACCGCAAGCGCTTCGTTGAGCAGCGCATCGCGGGCACGGGCACGCAGCTCTTCGACGATGTCTTCGTCGAAGCCTTCCACGGCCAGCAGTTCGCCGACCGGGACGTAGGCGATTTCTTCCACGGTGTTGAAGCCTTCGGTCACCAGGATGGCGGCGATTTCTTCATCCACTTCCAGCTTGTCCATGAACAGCTGGCGGGCAACGCCCTGCTCTGCCTCGGACTTGGCGGTCACCTGGTCCTGGGTCATCACATTGAGCTGCCACCCGGTCAGGCGGCTGGCCAGGCGCACGTTCTGGCCGCCCTTGCCGATCGCCTGGGCCAGGCGCTCTTCAGCGACGGCCAGGTCCATGGAGTGCTTGTCTTCATCAACGATGATGGACTGCACTTCCGCCGGCGCCATCGCATTGATGACGAAGTTGGCGGGGTTGTCGTTCCACAGCACGATATCCACGCGCTCGCCATTGAGCTCGTTGGACACCGCCTGCACGCGCGAACCGCGCATGCCGATGCAGGCGCCGATCGGATCGGTACGCGCATCGTGGGCGAGCACGGCGATCTTGGCGCGGTCGCCCGGGTCGCGTGCACAGGCCTTGATCTCGACCAGGCCCTGGCCCACTTCCGGCACTTCCAGCTTGAACAGCTCGATCATGAATTCCGGGGCGGCGCGGCTGATGAACAGCTGCGGGCCACGCGGTTCCGAACGCACTTCGGCCAGGTAACCGCGCACGCGGTCGCCAGCACGCAGCACGTCGCGCGGAATGCCCTTGTCCTTCGGGATGAACGCTTCGGCGTTGCCGCCCAGGTCCACGTAGATGTTGCCGCGCTCGGCGCGCTTGACCACACCGGTGACCAGCTCGCCCACGCGGTCCTTCCACGCATCGACCACCTGCTGGCGTTCGGCTTCGCGCACGCGCTGGACGATCACCTGCTTGGCGGCCTGCGCCGCGATGCGGCCGAAGTCCGGGTTTTCAATCTGCTCTTCGATGTAATCGCCTACTTCCACGCCTTCGGCTTCGTCGATGGCATCCATCAGACGCACCTGGCGGTCGGGCGATTCCATCACCACGTCATCGGCCACCACTTCCCAGCGGCGGAAGGTTTCGTAGGTGCCGTCCTTGTGGTCGATCGACACGCGCGCCAGCACTTCCTCATCGGGATAGCGCTTCTTCGCGGCAGACGCCAGTGCTGCTTCGATCGCATCGAAGATCACTTCACGCGGAACGCCTTTTTCATTGGCGACTGCGTCCACTACCAGCAAAAGTTCCTTGCTCATTGTTGGCTCACTCCGCGCGCGGCTTCTTGGCCGCCGGCTCGTTGGATGGTTTCTTGTTCGCCTTGCCACCCTGCTTGGGTGCCGGGCCAGTCGGTTTGGTCGGAGCCAGGCCGAGGGCGGCCCAGTCCGGCATGATGCGTGCCTTCTCGATATTCTCGACGTCGGCGGTAAACGGTGAATTGTCGACCTTGAAGGTGACCGTATTCTGCTCGGCATCGACGCCGAGGATTTCGCCCTGCAGGCGGCGACGGCCGTCCTGCGGCAGCTTCAGGGTGACCTTGGCCGACTCGCCAACCGCACGTTCGAACTGGTCGAAGGTGAACAGCGGGCGGTCCACGCCGGGCGAGGACACTTCCAGCGTGTAGTTGGCGGTGATCGGGTCTTCCACGTCCAGCTGGGCCGACACTTCACGGCTCACGCGTTCGCAGTCGTCGATATTCACCACGCGCTCGGGCTGTTCGGCCAGCGGCACGTCGATATACAGGCGCAGCGTGGCGCCACCCGGGGCGGTCAGGTATTCCACACCCAGCAGCTCGAGACCCAGCGACTGAACGGTGGGGGCGAGCAGATTCGCGATTTCGGTTGCCTTGTCGCTCACAGTCGGCCTTGATTCCTTGAAAGAGGTGCTGCCCCGGCGCGCAGCCTGGGGCCCGGAAACAACAAAGGGCCCGCTGGGCCCCATGTCCGGTACAACTCCGGTCGTGCTGGATGGCCAGCCTTCCGGGGGGTCACGACTACCTGATGGGAAGTCGCACGGCCCGGAAGCCGGTCGCGGGACGGGCCGCATTCGGTGGAATGGGTCCTGTCAGGTAGTCCGCTAAGCCGTGGATGATAGCCGTTGCACCGCGCTGGTGCAACGGGTGGGGCTGTCAAAAAGCGCGATCACCCCCTTCATTCAGCTTTTTAACGCCTAGCAAGGCGCTGAGACATTGCGCGTCAATGGGCCGCAATCGCGCCAACGAAAAAAGCGACCCCGTTTCCGGAATCGCCTTTTCGTCTACTGCATCTGCACTGCAGATTTACTTTGGTAGCGGGGGCAGGATTTGAACCTGCGACCTTCGGGTTATGAGCCCGACGAGCTGCCAGACTGCTCCACCCCGCAGCAGAAGCGGAATTGTACGGGGAATTGCATAATGCTGCAACCCCTTGCCTCACATTGCTATTCGTTTGGCGGCTGGCGTCGTACGGGTTCGCCTGGTTGCCACGCAGGGCGTGGCACTACGACGGCCTGCCCGGTTCCCTGGCAGACCGTCCCGGAACGAAAAAAGCGACCCCGTTGCCGGGATCGCCTTTTCGTTCCAGCCGCCGATTTTCATCGGCGGTATTTGGTAGCGGGGGCAGGATTTGAACCTGCGACCTTCGGGTTATGAGCCCGACGAGCTGCCAGACTGCTCCACCCCGCAGCAGAAGTGGTTGAGTTGATCTGTTACCGCAACGATGTTCTGGCGAAACCGCTGCATCAACAACTCAGGAAACGAATATTACACTAATTGCGCAGTTTTGTATCGTTTTTCAGGCGAGATGCGCAAATGCCTGCTGGCACCACACCATGATCGGGTTCCAGGCCAGGCCCAGCGCCAGCAGCGCCAGGGCATTCACGCCCAGCACCACGCCCAGCACGCGGTCGTTGTTGGCAGGCAGCGGCTCGCCCACCGGCTCATCGAAGTACATGACCTTGATGACGCGCAGGTAGTAGAAGCAACCAATCACCGCGCAGATCACGCCCAGGATGGCCAGCCACAGCATGCCGCCGTTGATGGCCGCGCCCAGCACCGCCAGCTTGGTCCAGAAGCCCAGGAACGGCGGAATGCCGGCCATCGACGCCATGATGCACAGGACCAGGCCTGCCATCCACGGGTTGCGGGCGTTCAGGCCCTTCAGGTCGTCGATCTTCTCGGCTTCAAAACCGTTGCGCGACAGCGCGATGATCGCGCCGAAGCCGGCGGTGGACATGATCGCGTAGCTCAGGGCGTAGAACAGCGCGGCGGCATAGCCACGCTCGCCGCCACCGGCGATGCCGAGCAGCAGGAAGCCGATGTGAGAGACGGTCGAGTACGCCAGCATGCGCTTGAGGTTGCTCTGCGCGATCGCCATCAGGTTACCGACCACCAGCGACAGCGCGGCCAGGCCACCAATCAGGTATTTCCACTCGTCCGACAGCGGGCCCACGCCCACTTCCAGCAGGCGGTAGGCCATGCCGAACGCGGCCAGCTTCGGTGCGGAGCTGATGAACAGCGCGACCGGTGCCGGGGCACCCTGGTATACGTCGGGCAGCCACATGTGGAACGGGGCCGCGCCGAGCTTGAAGGCTACGCCGGCGATCATGAACACCGCGCCGGTGAGCAGCAGCATCTTCTCATCGGAGTTCGGGATGGCCGCGTTGATGGCGTCCAGGTGCAGCGAACCGGTGGCGCCGTAGACCAGCGACATGCCGTACAGCAGCAGGCCGGAAGCCAGCGAACCCAGCACGATGTACTTCATCGCAGCTTCCGTGGCCAGGCCGTTGTCACGGTTGCTGGCGACCAGTGCGTAGGAGCACAGCGCCAGCAGTTCCAGGCCCAGGTACACCATCAGCAGGCTGCCGGCCGAAACCAGGATCATCATGCCGGAGGTGGCAAACAGGATCAGCACCGGGATTTCGCCCTGGAACAGATCGCGTTCGCGCAGGTAGCTCCAGCCGTACACCAGGGTCAGGCCGCTGCAGAGCACGATCACGGCCTTCATCACGTCGGCCGCGGTATCGCGGACGAACATGCCGTGGAAGACCTCGCCCTGCCCGCCCACGCCGGTGGCGAGCATGAACAGCACGACCGCCAGCGCGGCGACCGAGAACAGGTGGGTCCAGATCTTGTTCTGCTTGCTGATGAACAGATCGAGGATCAACAGAGTGAACGCACTGCCAATCAGCACCAGCTCGGGTGCGAGCGGCGGCAGGTCAGCGGCGGTCAGTGGCAACAGCGACGAGGTGGTCATCATCAAATCCTGGTATTACAGCAACTTGCTGGATGCGATCTGCATCGCCAGCTTCGCGATCGAGGGTTCCATCAGGTCGGTCAGCGGCTTGGGGTACAGACCCAGCGCCAGCGTACCCACGGCGAACACACCCAACACCAGCCATTCACGGCCGTTGATGTCCTTCAGTTCCGCCACGTGTGCGTTGGCCACTTCGCCGAAGAACACGCGCTTGTACAGCCACAGCGTGTAGGCAGCGGTGATCACCAGGGTGCTCGCGGCGGCCAGGGCCAGCCACGGATTACGCTGGAAGCTGGCCATGATGATCATGAACTCGCCCACGAAACCGCTGGTGCCCGGCAGGCCGGCATTGGCCATGAAGAACAGCATGGCGAAGGTGGCAAACCACGGCATCACGTTGACCACGCCGCCGTAATCGGCGATGCGGCGGCTGTGCATGCGGTCGTACAGCACGCCCACGCAGGAGAACATCGCACCGGACACGAAGCCGTGCGAGACCATCTGCACCATCGCACCCTGCAGGCCCAGGCGGGCCGCATCGGCGTTGCCGGCGTCACGCACCAGCCACAGGGCGATGAAGGTGCCCAGGGTGACAAAGCCCATGTGCGCGATCGACGAATAGGCGATCAGCTTCTTCATGTCGTCCTGCACCAGGGCGACCAGGCCGACGTAGATCACGGCGATCAGCGACAGCGCGATCACCAGCCATGCCCATTCCTGCGACGCATCCGGGACGATCGGCAGGTTGAAGCGCAGGAAGCCGTAGCCGCCGATCTTCAGGGCGATGGCGGCCAGGATCACCGAACCGGCCGTCGGCGCTTCCACGTGCGCGTCCGGCAGCCAGGTGTGGACCGGGAACATCGGCACCTTGACCGCGAAGGCGATCAGGAAGGCGAAGAAGATCCAGGTCTGCTCCTGGGCCGACAGCTGCAGCTGGTACAGGTCGGCCAGCTGGAAGCTGCCGCCCTTCAGGTACAGGTAGATCAGCGCCACCAGCATCAGCACCGAGCCGAGGAAGGTGTACAGGAAGAACTTCAGCGCGGCGTAGATGCGGCGCGGGCCGCCCCAGACACCGATGATGAGGAACATCGGGATCAGCATCGCTTCGAAGAACACGTAGAACAGCATCGCGTCGGTCGCGGCGAAGATGCCCACGGTGACGCCTTCCAGGATAAGGAAGGCGGCCACGTACTGGTTGACCCGCTTGTCGATCGCGCTCCAGGCGCCGATCAGCGCCAGCACCGAGACCAGGGTGGTCAGCAGGATCAGCGCGATGGCGATGCCGTCCACGCCCAGGTTGTAGCCGATGTCGTAGGCCGGGATCCAGGCGCGGGTCTCGACGAACTGCAGTGCGTCGTTGGCCACGTCGTAGCCGCTGAGCAGCGACAGGCTGATCACGAAGGTCAGTACCGCCACACCCAGCGACGCCCAGCGGGCGGTCTGCGCATCACGGATGGCAAGGATCAAGGCACCGCCGAGGATCGGCAGCCAGATGAGAACACTGAGTAGAGGCCAGTTCGACACGTCTTCTTATTCCGTACAGGTCATCAACGCAGGTAATGCATCAGGACGCCCAGGAGGGCAATCAGGCCGATGATCATCGCGAAGGCGTAGTGATAGAGGAAACCGGATTGGGTGCGACGCAGCAGGTTGGCCGCCAGATCGATCAGGCGCGCCGAACCGTTGACCACCACACCATCGACGATGTTCGTGTCGATCGCGCGCGAAACCTTGCCCAGCTTGATGCCGCCACCGGCGAAACCGCC
This sequence comes from Stenotrophomonas sp. FBCC-B152, assembly GCF_059134105.1. NCBI lineage: Bacteria > Pseudomonadati > Pseudomonadota > Gammaproteobacteria > Lysobacterales > Lysobacteraceae > Stenotrophomonas > Stenotrophomonas sp. FBCC-B152. Next base: position 2,534,591 of record NZ_CP101442.1, read on the forward strand.
GATCCAGAGCTTGTCGAACCCGTACTTGTTCTCCAGCACCGACACCAGCGGCGCAAACGTCTTGCGCGACTTGGTGGCCAGTTCCGGCTTCCACAGGTAGAACAGGACCGCCAGCAGGAAGCCTGCCACGGTCAGGAAGAAGGCCGGGGCCATCATGCCGTGCAGGGCGAACGCCACCGGGCCGTGGAACTCTTCAGCCAGGGCACCAATGGTGTTGCGTGCCGGGTCATAGAAATCGACCACGCCGGTGAAGAACGAATGCACCTGGCCGGGGATGCCGTGCTCGGCATGGTGGCCGGCCCAGTCGGTGCCGTACAGCATCGGACCGATACTGAAGAAACCGATCAGGATCGACGGGATCGCCAGCAGGATCAGCGGCAGCGTCACCACCCACGGGGTTTCGTGCGGCTCATGCGGACCGTGGCCATGGCCGTGGTCGTCATGGTGCGCGTCACCGTGGTGGGCGTCAGCGTGCACGTCTGCGGCATGGTGATCGGCATGGTCGTGACCATGGCTGTGATCATCATGCGCATCACGGAAGCGTTCCTTGCCATGGAAGGTCAGGAACAGCAGCCGGAAGCTGTAGAAGCTGGTGACGATCACGCCACCCAGCACGGCCCAGTAGCCATAGGTTGCCACCCAGCTCGAGGAGACATGCGCGTGGTGCTGCGCGGCCTCGATGATGGTGTCCTTGGAGTAGAAGCCGGAGAAGAACGGCGTACCGACAAGGGCCAGCGTACCGATCCACATGGTGATGAAGGTGATCGGCATGTACTTGCGCAGGCCGCCCATCTTGCGCATGTCCTGCTCGTGGTGCATGGCGATGATCACCGAGCCCGCACCCAGGAACAGCAGCGCCTTGAAGAAGGCGTGGGTCATCAGGTGGAACACGGCCGCCGAGTAGGCCGACACGCCCAGCGCCACGGTCATGTAACCCAGCTGGGACAGCGTGGAGTACGCGACGACGCGCTTGATGTCGTTCTGCACGATGCCGATCAGGCCGGTGAAGAACGCGGTGGTGGCACCGATGAACAGCACGAAGTTCAGCGCGGTCGGCGACAGCTCGAACAGCGGCGACATGCGGGTGACCATGAAGATGCCCGCGGTGACCATGGTCGCGGCATGGATCAGTGCCGAGATCGGGGTCGGGCCTTCCATCGAGTCCGGCAGCCACACATGCAGCGGAACCTGGGCCGACTTGCCCATGGCGCCGATGAACAGGCAGATGCAGATGATGGTGGCGGTTGCCCAGATCACAGGTGCATTGACGACCTGCATGGTATGACCGAACAGGGTGATCGCGCCGGACCACACCTGGACGTGCGAGTTCGCACCGTTGACCAGCATGTCGGACGCATTGGCGAACACGGTGGCGTAGTCCAGCGAACCGAACACCCACAGCACGCCGGCGATACCCAGGATGAAGCCGAAGTCACCCACGCGGTTGACCAGGAACGCCTTCATGTTGGCGAAGATCGCGGTCGGGCGCTTGAACCAGAACCCGATCAGCAGGTACGACACCAGGCCTACCGCTTCCCAGCCGAAGAACAGCTGCAGGAAGTTGTTGCTCATCACCAGGGTGAGCATCGAGAAGGTGAACAGCGAGATGTAGCTGAAGAAGCGCTGGTAGCCCGGGTCATCCTGCATGTACCCGATGGTGTACACGTGGACCAGGAAGGACACGAAAGTGACCACGACCATCATCATGGCGGTCAGCTTGTCGATCATGAAACCGACATGCGCCGAATACTGGCCGACCTCAAAGAAGGTGTAGACGTTCTGGTTGAACGGCTGCGCGCCGCCCCACAGCAGCTGGTAGAACACGTAGCTGGACAGCAGGCAGCTGACCGCAACGCCCAGGATGGTGACGGTCTGCGCGCCGATGCGCCCTACCTGACGACCGAACAGGCCAGCGATGATGCTGCCGACCAGCGGTGCAAGCACCACGGCGATCAACAGACTCTTGGAGAGAGTAATTTCCATCTACGGATCAGCCCTTCAGCGAATCGACTTCGCCGACATTGATGGTGCGGCGGGTACGGAACAGGGTTACCAGGATCGCGAGGCCGATCGCGGCCTCGGCCGCGGCCACGGTGAGGATGAAGAACACGAACAGCTGGCCGGCCGTGTCACCCATTTCGCGCGAGAACCCGACGAAATTGATGTTCACCGACAGCAGCATCAGTTCGATGGACATCAACAGCACGATGATGTTCTTGCGGTTGAGGAAGATGCCGGCAAGGCTGATGCAGAACAGCAGCGCGCCGAGTGCCAGGATATGACCGAGGGTGATCACGGGGCAGCCTCCTCGTTGCTGGACGGCTTGGTGTTGGTGTGGACCACCGGGGTTTCCGACGCCATCTTGACCACGCGCAGGCGGTCGCGGCCCTTGACCATGGTCTGCTCGGTCGGGTTCTGGGTCTTCAGGCCGGTGCGGCGACGCAGGGTCAGCATCACGGCGGCCACCACGGCCACGGTCAGGATGACGGCGGCGAACTCGAACGGAAGCAGGTATTCGGTGAACAGGCTGCGGGCCAGCCAGGTGATGTTGGAGGTGTCGGCAGCCAGCGCGGCGGCGTTGTCGGCCGGCAGCGGGTTGACCGCCCTGCCCTTCACGCCGATCAGGATCAGCATCTGCACCAGCATGGTGACCGCGACCACCAGGCCGAGCGGCAGGTAACGGACCCAGCCTTCGCGCAGGTTGGAGGCGTCGATGTCGAGCATCATCACCACGAACAGGAACAGCACCATCACCGCGCCGACGTAGACCAGCACCAGCGCCACGCCGAGGAATTCAGCCCCGACCAGGATCCAGATGCAGGCCACGGAGAAGAAGGTCAGGATCAGGCACAGCACGGCGTAGACCGGATTGCGCACGCTGATCACCGCCGCAGCGGAAATGCCCGCCACGATGGAGAAGACCCAGAAGAAGATATTTACCCAATCCATCATTCAACCTCAGCGGAAAGCGGCATCGGCGGCGCGACGCTCGGCGATTTCGGCTTCAAGCCGATCACCGATTGCCAGCAGCTGCGGCTTGGTAACGATGTTTTCGCCACGGTTCTCGAAGTGGTACTCGAGAATGTGGGTCTCGACGATTGAGTCCACCGGGCAGCTTTCTTCACAGAAGCCGCAGAAGATGCACTTGAACAGATCGATGTCGTAGCGGGTGGTACGGCGGGTGCCGTCTTCGCGCTTGGCCGAATCGATGGTGATGGCCAGCGCCGGGCACACCGCTTCGCACAGCTTGCAGGCGATGCAGCGCTCTTCCCCGTTGGGGTAGCGGCGCAGCGCATGCAGGCCACGGAAACGCGGCGACTGCGGGAACTTCTCCATCGGGTACATCAGCGTGTACTTGGGCTTGAACGTGTACTTCAGGGTCAGCCACAGACCGCCGAGCAGCTCGAGCAGGAGCAGGCTTTTGAAGTAATGGGTAATTCGATTCATCACTTAGACGCCCTTCTGGATCACGCCGTAGAACACCATCACAGCCGTCACAGCAATCCACGCGATGGTGAGCGGGATGAAGACCTTCCAGCCCAGGCGCATGATCTGGTCATAACGGAAACGCGGGAAGCTGGCACGGAACCAGATGTAGGCGCTGGCGAAGAAGAACACCTTCAGCAGCAGCCACGGGGCACCGCCCTTCCAGATCCAGTCGATCCACGGCGAGATGTCCGCCGTGATCCAGCCCTGGAACGGGCTCAGCCAACCGCCGAGGAAGAAGATCGAGATCAGGAAGCTGATCAGGATCATGTTGGCGTATTCGGCCAGGAAGAACAGCGCGAACGCACCACCGGAGTACTCGACCATGTGGCCGGCGACGATTTCCGATTCGCCTTCCACCACGTCGAACGGCGCGCGGTTGGTTTCGGCAACGCCGGATACCCAGTACACGATGAACAGCGGGAACAGCGGAATCAGGAACCAGTCGAAGAAGCCGGAGTTGCCGGCCTGCGCCATCACGATGCCGCTCAGGTTCAGGCTGCCGGCGGCGATCATCACGCCGACCAGGGCAAAGCCCATGGCGATTTCGTAGCTGATCATCTGCGCCGAGGCGCGCATGGCACCCAGGAAGGCGTACTTGGAGTTGGAAGCCCAACCGGCCAGGATGATGCCGTACACGCCCAGCGAGGTCATCGCCAGCAGGTACAGCAGGCCGGCGTTGGCGTTGGACAGCACCACCTGCGCGTCGAACGGCACCACCGACCAGGCCGCGAAGGCCGGTGCCAGGGTGATCAACGGCGCCAGCACGAACATCGCCTTGTGCGAGCTCGCCGGCTGGATGATCTCCTTGAACAGCAGCTTGAAGACGTCGGCGAAGGCCTGGAAGATGCCCATGCCCACGTACATCGGGCCGTGGCGGACGTGCATCCAGCCGATCAGCTTGCGCTCCCAGACCACGAAGAACGCCACCGCGATGATCACCGGCATGGCGATCACCAGGATCTTCAGCACGATCCACAGCAGCGCGCCGATCTCACCCAGGCCCAGGAGCCATTGGTGGAGCGGGTCGACCGCGTTCAACAGCAATTCGTTCATGCAGCCACCACCGTTACGCGTGCGGCACCCAGCGGTGCGGTTGCACCGTGGCCCGATTCAATCCAGACCGACCCCGCGGCGACGCGGGCGTCGACCACCACCGGCAGCGTGGCGCGACCGGCATCGGTGCCGACCTTGGCCATCTGCCCTTCGACCAGCTGCAGGCGGGCGGCGTCATCGGCATTGAGCACGATGCGCGGCGCGGCGTTGAGCGGGTGCGACTGCAGTGCCTGGGCGCGGCGGACCACCGCATCGATGCGGTAGATCGCAGCGGTGGAGGCCACTTCCAGGCCTTCGCCGGCCACCGGCGTTGCCACCGAGGTGGACACGGTGACGTTGACCGGGGCCAGGCTGGCACGCAGGCCCGCCAGGTCGGTGAACTCGAAACCGGCCAGGGCCAGTTCGCCGCCGAGTGCGCGCAGCACGCGCCAGCCTTCACGGGCCTCGCCCGGCAGCTTGCCGCCGGCACGGGCCGACTGCTCGCGACCATCGAGGTTGGTCAGGGTGGCGTCGATTTCCGGCAGCGCGCCGATCGGCAGGATCACGTCGGCCACATCGCGGGTCGAGGCGCAGGCGAACTGGCTGAAGGCCACCACCTGGGCACCGGCCAGCGCCTTGCGGGCGGCGGCGGCATCGGCGAAATCCAGGCCCGGCTCGATGCCGTACAGGGCATAGGCCTTGCGCGGCTGGGCCAGCATGGCGTTGACGTCCTTGCCGGCCGGCAGCACGCCGGCGCGGGACAGGCCCACGGCATTGGCGCCCTGCGGGATGCGGCACAGCTTGGCACCGGTGGCGGCGGCGAAATCACGCGCGGCGGCGCGGATCGCGGCAGCCTGCGGGTGGTTTTCGGCGATGCCACCGACGATCAGCACGGCGGTGCCGGTCACCGCCTGGCGCAGCTCGGCGTTGCCCAGGGCCTCGACGAACTTCGACGGGGCCACGATCTGCTTGCCGGCCAGCTTGAAGGCGAAGTCGAAATCCACCGGGTTGATCGCGTGGATCTTCGCGTTGCGCGTGGTCTGCGCCTTGCGCAGGCGGGCGTGCAGCAGCGGCAGTTCGTGGCGGATGTTGCTGCCGAGCACGACGATGCTGTCGGCGCCTTCGATCTCGGCCAGCGACAGGCCGAAGGTCTCGGCAGTGGCGGCGTCGGAGAAGTCGCGGTTGTTGATGCGGTGGTCGATGTTGCCGGTGCCCAGGCCGCTGGCGAGACGGGCCAGCAGGGCGCCCTCCTCGTTCGAGGCCGACGGGTGCACCAGCACGCCGAGGTCGTCACCGCGGTTGGCGGTGAGGATGTCCTTGGCCGCGGCCAGGCCTTCGGCCCAGCTCACTTCCTGCCATTCGCCGTTGACCTTGCGCAGCGGCTTGACGGCGCGGTCGGCACTGTACAGGCCCTGGTGCGAATAACGGTCACGGTCGGACAGCCAGCATTCGTTGACCAGTTCGTTGTCGCGCGGCACCGAACGCAGCACTTCGCCGCGGCGCACGTGCAGGAACAGGTTCGAGCCCATCGCGTCGTGGTAACCCAGCGATTCGCGCGCGGTCAGTTCCCACGGGCGGGCGCGGAACTGGAACACCTTGTTGGTCAGCGCGCCGACCGGGCACACGTCGACGACGTTGCCCGACAGCTCGGTGGTCAGCGGCTTGCCGTCGTAGGTGCCGATCTGCAGGTTTTCACCGCGGTACATGCCACCCAGCTCATAGGTACCTGCAACGTCGGCGGTGAAGCGGACGCAGCGGGTGCACTGGATGCAGCGGGTCATTTCGGTGGCGACCAGCGGACCGATGTCCTCGTCGGGCACCACGCGCTTGCGTTCGTTGAAGCGGCTCACCGAACGGCCGTAGCCGAGCGAGACGTCCTGCAGCTCGCACTCGCCGCCCTGGTCGCAGATCGGGCAGTCCAGCGGGTGGTTGATGAGCAGGAACTCCATCACCGAACGCTGGAACTTCAGGGCCTTTTCGCTGCGGGTGGCGACTTTCATGCCGTCCATCACCGGGGTGGCACAGGCCGGCGCCGGCTTGGGCGACTTTTCAACGTCAACCAGGCACATGCGGCAGTTGGCCGCGATCGGCAGCTTCTCGTGGTAGCAGAAGCGCGGGATCGAAATGCCGGCCTTGTCGGCGGCCTGGATGATCATCGAGCCCTTGGGCACGACCAGGGACTGGCCGTCGATCTCGACGGTCACATGCCCTTCCGGCACGATCGCCGGGGTGCCACCAGGATTGTTGGGTTGCGCGCTCATGCGGCGGCTGCCTCCACCTTCTTGCCGTCGACCATCGAATGACCGTTGACGATGTAGTACTCGAATTCGTCCCAGAACTGGCGCAGGAAGCCCTGGATGGGCCATGCCGCCGCTTCACCGAACGCGCAGATGGTGTGGCCTTCGATCTGACCGGCCACTGCCTTCAACTGGTGCAGGTCTTCCATGGTGGCCTTGCCGGCGACGATGCGCTCGAGCACGCGGTGCATCCAGCCGGTACCTTCACGGCACGGGGTGCACTGGCCACAGGATTCCTTGTGGAAGAACTGGCTGATGCGGCAGGCGAACTTGACGCAGCACACGCTGTCGTCCAGCACCACGATGGCACCCGAACCCAGACCCGTGCCGAGGGCACGCAGGGTGTCGTAGTCCATCTGCAGGCCCTTGAGCTCTTCGGCCTTCAGCACCGGCATCGACACGCCGCCCGGCACCGCGCCCTTGAGGGTGCGGCCCGGCTTGAGGCCACCGGCCATTTCCAGCAGCTCGTCGAAGGTGGTGCCAAGCGGCACTTCGAAGTTGCCGCCCTGCTGCACGCAACCGGAGACCGAGAAGATCTTCGGGCCGCCGTTCTTGGTCAGGCTCAGGCCCTGGAACCATTCCGGGCCATTGCGGATGATCGCCGGCACCGAGGCATAGGTCTCGGTGTTGTTGATCGTCGACGGCTTGCCGTACAGGCCGAAGTTGGCCGGGAACGGCGGCTTGTAGCGCGGCTGGCCCTTCTTGCCTTCCAGCGATTCCATCAGCGCGGTTTCTTCGCCGCAGATGTAGGCGCCGGCGCCAAGGGCACCGTAGATGTCGATGTCCACGCCGCTGCCAAGGATGTCCTTGCCCAGCCAGCCGTTCGCGTAAGCGTCGGCCAGCGCCTGCTCGAAGTTCTCGAACGGCTCGTGGTGGAACTCACCACGCAGGTAGTTGTAGCCCACGGTGCTGCCGGTGGCGTAGCAGGCGATCGCCATGCCTTCCACCACCGAATGCGGGTTGTAACGCAGGATGTCGCGGTCCTTGCAGGTACCCGGCTCGGATTCATCCGAGTTGCACAGGATGTACTTCTGCATGCTGCCCTTGGGCATGAAGGACCACTTCAGGCCGGTCGGGAAGCCGGCGCCACCGCGGCCACGCAGGTTGGACTGCTTGACCATCTCGATGACCTGCTCCGGCGAGATCTTCTCTTCGAGGATCTTGCGCAGGGCGGCATAGCCACCGGTCTTGAGGTAGCTTTCGTACGACCACGGGGTGTCGTAGTGCAAGGTGGTGTAGACCACCTGATGCGGCAGCGGTGCGGGACCGACCGGACCCTGGGGTGCGTGATGATGTGCCATGTCTTACTCCAACCCGTCCAGCAGCTCGTCGACTTTCTCGACGGTCAGGCGCTCGTGGTAATGGCCGTTGATGACCATCATCGGCGCACCGGCGCAACCGGCCAGGCATTCTTCTTCACGCTTGAGGTAGATGCGGCCATCGGCGGTGGACTGGCCGGTCTTGCAGCCGAGCTTCTTCTCGGCATGCGCGACCAGGTCCTCGGCGCCGTTCAACCAGCAGCTGATGTTGGTGCAGAAGGCAACGTTGTGGCGGCCGACCTTCTCCAGCTCGAACATCGAGTAGAAGCTGGCAACCTCGTAGGCCCACACCGGCGGCAGGTCCAGGTACTTGGCCACGCCGGCGATCAGCTCGTCGGTCAACCAACCGGCGTTCTGTTCCTGGGCGGCGTGCAGGCCCTGCAGGACCGCCGAACGCTTGCGGTCCGGCGGGAACTTGGACAGCCAGTGATCGATGTGCGCGCGCGTCTTGTCGCTCAACACCACCATCGGGTCGACGTCGCGCGCCGCCTCGAAATTACCCGTCGCCTTCATCGGCCGACCTCAGCGAATACCAAATCGTTAAAAACCAGAACCTGCAGCGCCGGCAGCAGCCGGCGGGTGTCAGGCATCGTGCATGCGATGGCCATTACCGGTCCACCTCGCCGAACACCAGGTCGTAGGTGCCGATCATGGCCACCACGTCGGCGAGCATGTGCCCGCGCACGACCGAGTCGATCGAGGACAGATGGGCGAAGCCCGGCGCGCGCAGGTGCACGCGGAACGGCTTGTTGGCGCCATCGGACATCAGGTAGCAGCCGAACTCGCCCTTGGGCGCTTCAACCGCGGCGTAGGTTTCGCCGGCCGGGACGCAGTAGCCTTCACTGAACAGCTTGAAGTGATGGATCAGCGCTTCCATGTCGTCCTTCATGTCCTCGCGGCTGGGCGGCGCGACCTTGAAGTTCTTGACCATGACCGGGCCGGGGTTGGCACGCAGCCACTGCACGCACTGCTTGATGATGCGGTTGGATTCGCGCATCTCGGCCACGCGGACCAGGTAGCGGTCGTAGCAGTCGCCTTCCTTGCCCAGCGGGATGTCGAAATCAACGGCATCGTACTTGGCGTACGGCTGCTTCTTGCGCAGGTCCCAGGCAATGCCCGAGCCGCGCAGCATCACGCCGGTCATGCCCCAGGCATGCGCCAGTTCCGGGCTGACCACGCCGATGCCGACCGTACGCTGCTTCCAGATACGGTTGTCGGTGAGCAGGGTTTCGTATTCGTCGACGCGGCCGGGGAACTCGACCGTGAAGTTTTCCAGGAAGTCCAGCAGCGAACCTTCGCGCGAGGCGTTGAGGTTCTTCAGGGCCTTGCCCTTGTGCCAGCGCGATTCCTTGTACTTGGGCATCTGGTCCGGCAGGTCGCGGTAGACGCCGCCCGGACGGTAGTACGCCGCATGCATGCGCGCGCCGCTGACCGCTTCGTAGCAGTCCATCAGCTCTTCGCGTTCGCGGAAGGCGTACAGCATCACCGCCATCGCGCCCAGGTCGAGCGCGTTGGAACCCAGCCACATCAGGTGGTTCAGGATGCGGGTGATTTCATCGAACATGGTGCGGATGTACTGGGCACGCTCGGGCGCTTCGATCCCCATCAGGGTTTCGATGGCGCGCACGTAGGCGTGCTCGTTGCACATCATGGACACGTAATCCAGGCGATCCATGTAACCGATGGACTGGTTGAACGGCTTGGATTCGGCCAGCTTTTCGGTACCACGGTGCAGCAGGCCGACGTGCGGGTCGGCGCGCATGATGGTTTCGCCGTCCATTTCCAGGATCAGGCGCAGCACACCGTGCGCGGCCGGATGCTGGGGACCGAAGTTCATGGTGTAGTTGCGGATTTCCTGGCGCAGTTCGGCCGGGTTGCTCGCAAACGCCTGGTGGGCTTGGTGGATCTGGCTCACTTGCTTGCCTCCGTCTGCGCGCTTTCGCCGGCAGCGGTCTGGAAACGGGCATCGTCACGGATCACGCGCGGCACGCCGACACGCGGCTCCACCGAGGTGACCGGCTCGTAGACCACGCGCTTCTTTTCTTCGTCGTAGCGGACTTCGACGTTGCCGATCAGCGGGAAGTCCTTGCGGAACGGATGCCCCACGAAGCCGTAGTCGGTCAGGATGCGGCGCAGGTCCGGGTGGCCTTCGAAGATCACGCCGAACAGGTCGAACGCTTCACGCTCGAACCAGTTCAGGCCCGGCCACACGTTTGTCAGCGAGGCGACCACCGGCAGTTCCTCGTTCGGCGCAAAGCAACGGATGCGCATGGTGAGGTTGTGCTGGTAGGAACGCAGCTGGGCGACCACGGCATAGCGCTGCAGCGGCACCGGCTGCGGCTGGGCGCCATCGCTGGTTTCGCGGGTGGGGAACTCGCCCCAGGCGAAACGGCCGACGGACTTGCCCTCGACGCCACGGCTGAAGCCCTGCGAGGAGACATCGGAGGTGTCCCACTCGTCGCTGCCGTAGCCGAGGTAATCCAGGCCGCACAGGTCAACGGCCTGTTCGAAACCGAATTCGTCGCGCAGCGCCAGAGCGGTGGCATGCCAGTCAGCGGCGGGCACTTCCAGCGTCACTTCGCCGCGGGGTTCGACCACGAAGACCTGCGCACCTGCGAAACGTGCGGAAAGTCGGTCGATGAAGGATGCTTGCTCTGCCATGGGGGCTTGGCGTGCTCTTGTCAGGAGGAATGTCAGCGGGCGATGGTCTGCGTACGCCAGATCTTCTTCTGCAGCTGCAGGATCCCGTACACCAGCGCTTCGGCGGTAGGCGGACAACCGGGGACGTACACGTCCACCGGCACCACGCGGTCGCAACCACGCACCACTGCATACGAGTAGTGGTAGTAGCCGCCACCGTTGGCGCAGCTGCCCATGGAGATAACCCACTTCGGGTCCGGCATCTGGTCGTAGACCTTGCGCAGGGCCGGGGCCATCTTGTTGACCAGGGTGCCGGCCACGATCATCACGTCGGACTGGCGCGGCGACGGACGGAACACCACGCCGTAGCGGTCAAGGTCCAGGCGCGCGGCACCGGCATGCATCATTTCAACCGCGCAGCAGGCCAGACCGAAGGTCATGGGCCACATCGAGCCGGTACGTGCCCAGTTCAACAGCGCGTCGACGCTGGTGGTCACATAGCCCTTCTCGAGCAGCGGGTTGTCGCCTTCGGGGCGCAGGATGTCATCGACCCGCCCTTCCGGGACCGGGTTGTTCATCAGGCCATCGAGAGTCTGAATTACTCCCATTCCAGCGCTCCCTTCTTCCAGACGTAAATGAAACCGAGGAAAAGCATGCCCACGAACAGGCCCATCGTGACCAGCGAACGTGCGCCCAGCTCCATGAAGACCTGGGTCCACGGCACGATGAAGATGATTTCCAAGTCAAATACGATGAACTGGATGGCGATCAGGTAGTAGCGCACATCGAACTTCATGCGCGCGTCCTCGAAAGCCTCGAAGCCGCATTCGTACGGCGAGAGCTTTTTCAGATCGGGACGCCGGGGACCGAGGAACCGGCCGACCAGCATCAGCGCAACGCCGATACCGGTGGCAACAATCAGAAACAGCAGAGACGGCAAATATTCGGCCAGCACAGCGATTCTCTCTTGCCTCTGCCGCCACGCCTGCAGGCGTCTTGGCATGGGGGAGTGGACGGAAAACGCTACTGGCGCTTTGCGCGCCAGACGTATCCGCTTACAAACAAAATGGTGCCCAAGAGGGGACTCGAACCCCTACGACCTAAGTCGCTACCACCTCAAGGTAGTGCGTCTACCAATTCCGCCACCTGGGCTTACGTATCGCGCTGGAGGTTACCCAACGCGCCGCATATTGTAACCGTCTTCAGGGAGTCTGGGAGCCTTCGGAAGGCTTTTCTTCACCCGATTTCGGCGTTTCCGCCTGAGCCGGCACAGTGGCCTGCGGAACCGGCTGCTGGGCAGCGGCTTCCGGGGCCTTCGGCACGGCCGGCATCTCGCCAGCGGGGACCGCCGGGGCGGCAGGCGCCACCGGGGCAGACATCACGCCGAGGTCCTGCTGGACCGCCGGGCGCGCGCCATGGCTGGCGTACCAGGCCATGAACAGGCTGATGCCGAAGAACACCACGGCCAGCCACTTGGTCGACTTGGACAGGAAGTTGGACGCGCCACGCGCGCCGAACACCGTACCCGAGGCACCGGCACCGAAACCCGAGCCTGCGGCCGCGCCGGAACCACGCTGCATCAGGATGAGCGCGATCATGGACACCGCGACCAGCACGTAGACCACATTGAGGATCAACATCAGCATTTCGAATCCGCCCTCGGGCATGTCAAATAGCGGCCGCCGCATGGGCGATGGCCAGGAAATCCGCGGCCACCAGCGAGGCGCCGCCCACCAGCCCACCATCGACATCGGGCTGTGCGAACAGTTCCGCTGCGTTGTCGGGCTTCACGCTGCCGCCGTACAGGATGGGCAACGAATCGGCAATTCTAGCATCGAGCTTGGCCACTTCGCCACGGATGAACGCGTGGACCTGCTGGGCCTGCTCCTTGGTGGCGGTCCGGCCGGTGCCGATGGCCCAGACCGGCTCATAGGCGACCACGGCATGCTGGAAGCCGGCCGGGCCGACCAGTTCCAGCACGGGGGCCAGCTGGCTGGCAATGACGTCCTCGGTCTGGCCAGCCTCGCGCTGCTCCAGGGTTTCGCCCACGCACAGCACCGGCACCAGGCCGGCGTGCAGGGCGGCGGCGAACTTGCGGGCCACCAGCTCGCTGCTTTCATTGTGGTACTGGCGGCGCTCGGAATGGCCGACCAGGCCATAGCGGGCACCGACGTCGGCCAGCATGGCGGCGCAGACTTCGCCGGTGTAGGCGCCCTTTTCGTTGGAACTGACGTCCTGCGAGCCAAAAGCGACAGCGCGACCTTCGAAGGCCTCGACCAGCTCACCCAGGTACGGCAGCGGCGGCAGGATGACGACTTCTACCCCACCCTTCGGCAGGCTGGCGACGATATCGCTGACCAGGTCGGTCGCGAATTGACGGCTGCCGTGCAGCTTCCAGTTACCGGCGACGATCTTGCGGCGCATGGCGGGGCTCCTTTTGGGTATCAGCCGCCAATGATACCGGATGTAACGAATGCGCGTTTCCCGAAAACGCTTACATTTCAAATGGATATTGCAAGAGCAACAGCAAGAGCGGGTCTTGGTTGCCTGATCGTCCGGATTGCGGGGCCGGGGCGGGTGGGGTTACGGGACACGCCGTGTCGCGGAGGGCAATGCCGGCCCTCGCCCCAGCCGATAGGAATCAATAGCCAGGCTGTTCGCGTGCTAAACAAGCCACCAACAAAAAAGGCCACCTGACGGTGGCCTTTGAACATCACTTCAGCTTGATCTCACGCAACCGCTCTTCGAGGAACCCATGCGCGGTGATCGGCTCCGGGTAGCGGCTCGGGTTGTCCGGGGTGATGCAGGTCGGCAGCACGTCGATCAGGAAGTCCGGGTTCGGGTGCAGGAAGAACGGCACCGAGTAGCGCGGCTGGCGGGCCTGCTCGCCCGGGGGATTGACCACGCGGTGGATCGTGGACGGGTACACGTGGTTGGTCAGGCGCTGCAGCATGTCGCCGATGTTGACCACGATGGTGTCCGCGTCCGACGTGAACGGCACCCACTTGCCCTCGTGCGACTGCACTTCCAGGCCGGCCGCGCTGGCGCCCACCAGCAGCGTGATGAAGTTGATGTCGCCGTGCGCGCCCGCGCGCACGTTCGGGATGTCGTCGGCGGTGATCGGCGGGTAGTGGATCGGGCGCAGGATCGAATTGCCGTTGTTGGTCTTGTCCGCGAAGAAATCGATCGGCAGGCCGATGTGCAGCGCCAGTGCCGACAGCACGCGCGAGCCCAGCTTGTCCAGTTCCTGGTACAGCCCGTAGCCCTTTTCCTTGAAGCCCGGCACTTCGCTCGGCCACAGGTTCGGGGCCATCACGTCGCGGTACTTCGAATCGTCCGGAATCTCACGGCCGATGTGCCAGAACTCCTTCAGGTCGAAGTGCTTGGAGCCCTTGGCCGTTTCCACCCCGAACGGCGTGTAGCCGCGCGCACCGCCGGTGCCCGGCAGGTGGTACTGCAGCTTGGTCGCCTCGGGCAGGGCGAAGAACGCCTTGAAAACGTCATAGGCCGCATCGATCTCCGCCTGCGGAATGCCGTGGTTGCGGATGCCCGCGAAACCCCATTCACGGTAGGCCGCCCCGAGCTCGGCGACGAAGGCATCGCGGTCACTGTCGAAACGGGTGATGTCGAGGGTGGGGATCTGGCTCACAGCGGTTCCTGGCTTGTTCGAGGTGGGTATGCGGGGCCACGACTGTGGCCCGGCTGAACATTGTGCCAGATCGGACAATAGACACCGCCGATACATTGATACAAACCGATACAATGCGCCCGCCCGCCGCCTCGCTGCGGCAGGGCGGCCAAGGACGCCGCCGCCGCCACGTCTTCCGATCCACCCACTATCTGCCCGACCCTGCATGGACGACCCGCGCTCCCCTGCCCCTTTGCCCGCACCGCCGCGCTGGACGCGCCTTGCATGGCTGAGCCTGTTTACCGCCATCAATGCCTGCGTGGCCATCGCCATCGCGCTGGGCAACACGCCGCTGCATGACAACCCCGGTGGCGCATTGGGGCTGGGCTACCTGGCCATTGCCCTGCCCGGACATTTCCTGGCCTTCGGCGCCCTGGTGTCGCTGCTGCCACTGGCGGTCGGCCTGTGGCCACGCTCGCCGCGTCCGCTGGTGGTCAGCGCCGTGCTGCTGCAGGGGCTGTGGCTGTGCCTGCTGCTGGTGGATGCCAAGGTCTTCGCCCTGTACCGCTTCCACCTCAATGCCATGGTGATGAACATGGTATTCGGGGGTGCCCTGCAGGACCAGGTGGCATTGTCGTGGCAGAGCTGGCTGCAGTCGCTGGGCGTGCTGGCGGCCGTGGCCGCCGCCGAAGTGCTGCTGGCCTGGGCCTGCTGGAAACTGGTGCCCGACCGCGCGCGGCGTCGCCCAGTGCTGTTGGCCTGGGCCGCCGGCCTGGCACTGATGGCCACCGGCCAGATCGCCACCGCCTATTACGATGCCCTGGGCGAGCGCGCCGTGACCGGCCAGTGGGCCTACCTGCCGTGGGCACAGCCGATCACCGCCAAGCGCCAGATGCACCGGCTGGGCGTGCGCAGCCTGCCCCAGGCCAACCTGCCCGATCCGCGCCACAGCCAGCTGCAGTACCCGCTGCATCCGCTGCGCTGCCAGAGCCACACCCAACCCAACGTGCTGGTGGTGGTACTGGAATCGCTGCGGCATGACGCACTGGATGCCACCACCATGCCCAACACCTGGGCGCTGGCGGAGCAATCAGAGCTGTATGACCGCCACTACAGCAGCGGCAATGCCACCCGGTATGGCCTGTTCGGCCTGCTCTACGGCCTGCCCGGCGGCTACTGGTCCAGCATGCTCAGCGAACAGCGCGGCTCGATCCTGTTCGATGTGCTGCAACAGCAGGGCTACGACCTGCACCTGTACGGCAGCGCGCCGCTGTACAGCCCCGAATTCGACCGCACCGTGTTCGCCCAGGTACGCAACCAGCTGCACACCGCGCCGTCGTCGCTGCCGGTCGCCGCGCGTGACCGGCACATCGTCGATGCGCTCGATGCGGACATCCGCCAGCCAGGCGGCGGCCACTGGTTCGGGATGGTGTTCCTGGACAGTACGCATGCGCCCTACCACCTGCCCGACGGCTATCCCGCACTGGCCACGCCGATGGCCACGGACGTGAACTTCCTTGCCTTCGACGAGGAGCACGACGCCACCCCCGAGCGCAACCGCTATCGCACCGCCGTGCATTACACCGATGCGTTGATTGGCCAGTTGTTGGCGACCCTGCGCGAGAGCGGCCAGGCCGACAACACCATCGTGCTGGTGACCGGCGACCATGCCGAAGAATTCAACGACCTGGGCCTGAATTACTGGGGCCACAACGGCAACTTCTCCGACTACCAGATGCGGGTGCCGTTCGTGCTGCACTGGCCCGGGCGCGACCCGGCACGGCATGACGCGGCCAGCAGCCACGAAGACTGGGTGCCCACCCTGATGCGCCACGGGCTGGGCTGCGAAAACGCACTGGCCGATTTCAGCACCGGCCAGGACCTGTTCGATGCCTCGCGCCCGGCGCGCCCCCTGCTGGTCGAAAGCTGGTCGCAGCGCGGCATCCGCGAAGGCGACCGCACCTATGTGTTCGACAAGTTCGGCAACGCCACCACCCTGGATGCCCGCTACCTGCCGGTACCCGACCAGTCGCCGGACCCGGCCGCAGTACGCACGGCCTGGAACGCGTTGACCCACTTCCGCAAGCAATGACGTTGATTGTCTAGACCCCTGGAACGTTCATGATGAACAAGCCCCTCAAAATCCTGCATACGGAAGCCGCCAAGGGATTCGGCGGCCAGGAGATCTACATCTACCGGCACATGCTGGCCATGCGCGAGCGCGGCCACGACGTATCGCTGCTGTGCCAGCCCGGCGCCCGCCTGGGCGAGGTGGCGCGCGAAGCGGGCTTCACCGTGCATGCCCTGAAGATGGGCGGGCTGCTGCGCCTGCTGCGCGGCATCTGGTCGGTGAAACGACTGGTGCGCCGGCACACCTATGACGTGGTCAACACCACCAGCCGCCGCGATGCGCTGATTGCCGCCGCCGGCGCACGCCTGGCCGGCGCGCCGCTGGTGGTGCGCTCTCGCCACCTGATGAGCCCGGTCAACTCCCTGCTCACCTACACCGGCCTGCCGCACCGGGTGCTGACCGTGAGCAGCTTCGTCAAGCAGCTGCTGGTCCATCGCGGCGTGGCCGACGGCCACATTGGCATCGTGCCACCCATCGCCGTGCCACCGCAGTGGTCGCAGGTGCAGAGCGATGATGCCTGGCAGTGCCTGCAGGAGACCCGCGCCGAGGTCCGCCGCGAACTCGGCTTCACAGACGACCAGGTCGTGGTCGGCTGCGTCGCGGTACTGCGCGAAGCCAAGGGCCACGCCGACCTGCTGCGCGCCATGGCCCCGCTGTGCCGCCAGCAGCCGAACCTGCAGCTGGTGATCGTCGGCGACGGCCAGCCCGTGCTGGATCAGTTGAAGGCACTGCGCGCCGAACTCGGCATTACTGCCCAGGTCCACCTGCTCGGCTACCGGCACGGCGCGTGCCGGTTGATGACCGGCTTCGACATCTTTGCCCTGGCCACCCACAAGGAGGCCGCCGGCACGGTATTCCTCGAGGCCGCCTACGTCGGCGTGCCGATCGTGGCCACCCGGGTCGGCGGCGTGCCGGAGATGCTGGTGGAAGGCAGCAATGCCCTGCTCGCCCCGCTCGGCGACCAGGCCGCGCTCACCCGTGCGCTGCAGATCCTGGTGGAGCAGCCCGAACGCCGCCGGCAGATGGGCCAGGCCGGGTGGGACTGGATGCGCAGCGCGCACCGCTTCACCCCGACCGGGCACACTGAAGCCACCGAACACTATTACCACCAGTGGTTGAAGGAACTGGGCCATGGCCAACGCTAGAACCGTGCCGGTGCTGATGCACCACCACGTGTCGCCCTCCCCGGGCATGATCACGGTGTCGCCGGAAAATTTCGAAAGCCAGATCGCCTGGCTCGCCCGCAACGGCTGGACCTCGCTCACGCTCGAGCAGTACGCCGGCTTCCTGGCCGGCAAACCGGTGCCGCGTAGATCGATCGTGATCACCTTCGACGACGGCTACCTGGACAACTGGGTCTACGCCCACCCCATCCTGCAGAAGTACGGCATGCATGCCGTGGTGTTCGTGGTGACCGGCTGGATGGGCGAAGGCCCGCTGCGCCCGCATGCCGGCCAGCCAGATGCCGTGCTCCCGGCCACCCCCGACCACCGCGCCTGCGAGGCCGCGATCCTGCGCGAGAACCGCCACGACGACGTGATGATGCGCTGGAGCGAAGCCCGCGCGATGATCGACGCCGGCACTTTCGAAGTGCACTGCCACACCCACACCCATACACGCTGGATGAAGCAGGACATCAGCCGCGAACAGAAGCGCGACGGCATCACCCGTGACCTGGAAATGGCGCGCAGCGTACTGCAGGAACAGTTGGGCGAAGCGTCCGACACGCTGTGCTGGCCCTACGGCGATTTCGACGAGGACTACCTGCCGATCGCACGCGCCCAGGGGTTCCGTTACCTGCACACCACCCACCCGTTCGGCCGCAACCTGGTCGGCGGCGATCCGGAACACATCTACCGTTTTGCCATCCGCAACCGCCCCGCCAGCTGGCTGCGCAAGCGCATCGCCTGGAGTTACCACCCGTTGATCGCGCCGGTGTTCAACCGGTTCAAGGCGAAGCAGAAGAAGATGGTGCCAGGGCCGTAGAGCCACGCCCTGCGTGGCTGGCTTCCTGCACAAAAAAAACCCGGCCGAAGCCGGGTTTTTCATTACGCTGCGGCGGCGGCCTTGACCGCGCCGGACAGGCTGTCCAGCGTGGCCTGCATCAGCTCGGCCGTGTCGGCCTCGACCGTGACGCGCACCACCGGCTCGGTGCCGGAGGGGCGCAGGAACGCACGGCCCCGCCCCTTGACCGCCTGCTGCGCAGCGGCCAGCGCCGCCTGCACGCCTTCGGACTGCACGATCGCCTTGGCCGACACATCCCCCAGGCGCACGTTGACCGTCTTCTGCGGCACCCGGGTCAGCCCGACCAGCGACTCGCGCAGGGTCTTGCCTTCCCGACGCAACACTTCCAGCACCTGCAGCGCACTGATGATCGCATCGCCCGTGGTCGCGCGATCCAGGCACAACAGGTGCCCCGATGCCTCACCGCCGAGCACCCCGCCACCTTCCACCAGCGCCTGGTGCACGTAACGGTCGCCCACGTTGCTGCGCTGGAACGGCAGACCCAGGCGCTCCAGCGCCTGCTCCAGCCCGAAGTTGGTCATCAGCGTGCCCACGACCGGACCGCGCAGGCGGCCGTTGCGCTGCCACGACGGCGCCAGCACGTACAGCAGGTCATCGCCATCGACCGGGTTGCCCTGGTCATCGGCCATCAGCACGCGGTCACCATCGCCATCGAACGCGATGCCCAGGTCCGCACCGGTTTCACGCACCTTGGCGGCCAGATTGTCGATGTGCATCGAACCGACGCCATCGTTGATGTTGACCCCGTTCGGCTCGGCACCGATCGCCACCACGTCCGCACCCAGCTCGCGGAACAGCATCGGCGCGATGTGGTAGGTGGCGCCGTGCGCGCAATCCAGCACGATCTTCAACCCACGCAGGTCGAACCCGCGCGGCACGCTGGCCTTGCAGAACTCGATGTAGCGGCCCACCGCATCGCGACCGCGCGCCGCCTTGCCCAAGCGGTCCGAATCGGCCGTGGTGAAATCGGTATCCAGCGCCGCTTCCAGCGCCAGCTCCGTCGCATCGTCGAGCTTCTCGCCATCGGCGGAGAAGAACTTGATGCCATTGTCGTAATGCGGGTTGTGCGACGCACTGATCACGATGCCGGCGTCGGCGCCCAGCGTGCGCGTCAGGAACGCGACCGCCGGGGTCGGCATCGGCCCGAGCAGCTGCACGTCGGCGCCGGCGGCCACCAGCCCGGCTTCCAGCGCCGCTTCGAACATGTAGCCGGAAATGCGCGTGTCCTTGCCGATCACCACCACCGGCCGGTGACCCGGGCGGTGGCCGTTGCGTTCGGTCAGCACCCGGCCCAGCGCATTGCCCAGGCGCAGCACGAAGTCCGCGGAGATCACCCCCTGCCCGACCCGACCGCGGATGCCGTCGGTGCCGAAGTACCTGCGCGCCGCCATCAGGCAGCAGCGTCCGGCGCGGACTGGCGGCCCAGCATGGCCAACAGTTCAGACAGGCGGTCGCGCATTTCGCGGCGGTCGCAGATCTGGTCGATGGCGCCGTGCTCGAGCAGGAACTCCGAACGCTGGAAGCCTTCCGGCAGCTTCTCGCGCACGGTCTGCTCGATCACGCGCGGGCCGGCGAAGCCGATCAGCGCCTGCGGCTCGGCGATGTTGATGTCGCCCAGCATCGCGAACGACGCCGATACGCCACCGGTGGTGGGATGGGTCAGCACCGAAATGTACGGCAGCCCTGCAGCGCGCAGGCGACCCAGCGCCGCCGAGGTCTTGGCCATCTGCATCAGCGAGAACAGGCCTTCCTGCATGCGCGCGCCGCCGCTGGCGGAGAAGCACACGTAGGGCGCGCCGATTTCCAGCGCCTTTTCCGCGGCCAGCGAGAAGCGCTCGCCGACCACCGAGCCCATCGAGCCGCCCATGAAGGCGAAATCGAAGGCCGAGGCCACCAGCGGCCGGCCCTTGAGCAGGCCCTGCATGGCGATCAGCGCGTCGTACTCGCCGGTGTTCTTCTGCGACGCCTTGATGCGCTCGCTGTACTTCTTCTGGTCCTTGAACTTCAGCAGGTCGGTCGGCCCAAGGCGCGCGGCGATTTCGGTGGTGCTGTCGGCGTCGAACAACGACGCCAGGCGCGCCCGCGCGCGGATGGCCATGTGATGGCCACACTTGGGGCAGACTTCCAGGTTCTCTTCCAGCTCAGGACCGTAAAGCGCGCTGCCGCAGCTGCTGCACTTTTCCCACAGGCCCTCGGGGACGCTGCGCTTCTTGCTGGGGACGTTGTCGGTGCGGATGCCCGACGGCATCAACTTGCTGAGCCAACTCATGCGGGATGACACTTCCGTTCAGGGCGGCCCGGGGGCCGCAAAGGCGGACAGTCTAGCTCACCCGTTCCACGGCCGGGACCCCCTGCCGGCGGGGTGATCCCGGCGTGAAAACCATGCTGGGCCGTACGTTCCGGCCCGCTCAGGCGTCCAGCGCGTCGCGCAGGGGCTGCAGGAAGGTACGTGCCACCTGGGCCGCGCCGGCGGCATCGGCCGCCTCGCCCAACGCCGCCACCAACGCGCTGCCGACCACCACGCCATCGGCTTCCACCGCCATCGCGGCGGCGCTCTGTGCGTCCTTGATGCCGAACCCGGCCACCACCGGCACGGTCGAGCGGCTGCGCAGGTCACGCAGGCGGGCACCGGCCGCGCTGCTGTCGAGCCGCTCCGAGGCGCCAGTGACACCGGCGAAGCTCACGTAATAGAGATAGCCCTTGGCCATCGAGGAAAGCAGGTCCAACCTGGCGTCCGCAGTGGTCGGCGACGCCAGCAGGATCAGCGCCAGCCCGGCCGCGTTGAAGATTTCCAGCGTTTCTTCCGCCTCTTCGGGCGGCAGGTCCACCAGCAGCACGCCATCCACGCCCGCATCGATGGCCGCCTTGGCAAACCGCGCGGTGCCGTGAATCTCGACGGGGTTGAGGTAGCCCATCAGCACCACCGGGGTGGTGGTGTCGTCGCGGCGGAAGGCCTGCACCGTTTCCAGCACGTAACGCAGGCCGGCGCCACGCGCCAGCGCGCGTTCGGAGCTGCGCTGGATGGTCGGGCCATCGGCCATCGGGTCGGAGAACGGCACCCCGAGTTCGATCACGTCGGCACCGGCGGCGGCCAGCGCATGCATCACCGGCACGGTCGCATCCAGGCCCGGATCGCCGGCGGTGATGAACGGAATCAGCGCCTTGCGGCGGCTGGCACGCAGGCGGGCGAAACAGGCGTCGATACGGGCAACAGGCATCTCAGGCACATCCTTCTTTCAATTCAACGGCGCCACTGGCGCCCCAGTAGAGCTTCGATATCACCCCGCCGAAGATCTCCAGGCGGATCGCCAGATCCGAACCGGGGTCCTGCCAGGTCAGGTACTCGCCCACGTCCGAGTCGTAGGCATGCGGTGTGCGGGCGCTGCCGGGAGGCAGGCGCTTGAGCGCCTCGTCCAGCGACATGCCCAGGCGCAGGCCGAACGGCCCCGGCTGGGCAATCGCCTCGTAGGAACCGTCGATGGTGTCGAGGTCGAACCGCTGCACATGGCCGGCATCGACCATCATCGACACCCCCTCGGGCAGGCTGCCGCGTTCGTAGTACTCGCAGGCGCCCGCACCGTCGCCTTCGCTCAGGCCGGCCGAATGCCACGACCCGTCCGCTTCGACTTCGCTGAAACGCTGGCCGATCACCACATCACCTGCATGGTCCAGCGCGACCGAGACCACGGCGGGCGCATCGGCTTCGTCCGCAGCCGGTGCGTCCTGCGGTGCATCCTCGAACGGGCGATCTGCCACATCGTCATTGCTGGCCGGCAGCCGGGCCGGCGCAATCGCCGCCGGCGTCGCCGCAGGGGCCAGCACCGGCGGCTCCGGCGGTTTGCAGCCGGTCAGGCCGACCACGATGAGCAGCGCACTTCCCTGGCGCAGCACCGGATTCACAGGACCAGGCCCTCGCGCGCGGCAATGGTGTGCACGTCCTTGTCGCCACGGCCGGACAGGTTGCACAGCACCAGCTTGTCGCTGGGCAGCTCGCGCGCGATCTTGATCGCCTGGGCCACGGCATGGCTGGATTCCAGCGCGGCCAGGATGCCTTCGCTGTGCGCCAGCTGATGGAACGCGGCCAGCGCCTCATCGTCGGTGATGCCCACGTACTCGGCGCGACCGGCATCGGCCAGGAACGCGTGCTCCGGGCCCACGCCGGGGTAATCCAGCCCGGCCGACACCGAGTGGGTTTCGATGATCTGGCCGTCGTCGTCGCAGATCACATAGGTACGGTTGCCGTGCAGCACACCGGGGCGGCCTGCCGCGATCGAGGCCGCGTGGCGCCCGGTCTCGATGCCGTCGCCGGCCGCTTCGGCGCCGACGATGCGCACGTCGCGATCATTGAGGAACGCATGGAACAGGCCGATGGCATTGCTGCCGCCGCCCACGCAGGCAGTGATCGCATCGGGCAGCCGGCCGTAATCGGTAAGCATCTGCGCGCGCGCTTCGCGGCCGACGATGGCGTTGAAGTCACGCACCATGCGCGGGTACGGATCCGGGCCGGCCACGGTGCCGATGATGTAGAAGGTGTCGCGCACGTTGGTGACCCAGTCGCGCATGGCTTCGTTGAGCGCATCCTTGAGCGTGGCCGATCCCGACGTGACCGGAATCACCGTCGCGCCCAGCAGCTTCATGCGGTAGACGTTGATCTTCTGCCGCTCGATGTCGGTGGCCCCCATGTACACCACGCATTCCAGGCCCAGCCGCGCGGCCACGGTAGCGCTGGCCACGCCGTGCTGGCCGGCGCCGGTCTCGGCGATGATGCGCTTCTTGCCCATCCGCGCGGCCAGCAGGGCCTGGCCGATGGTGTTGTTGATCTTGTGCGCGCCGGTGTGGTTCAGGTCTTCGCGCTTGAGCAGGATCTGCGCGCCGCCAACCTGCCGGCTCAGCCGCTCGGCGTGGTAGATCGGGCTGGGACGGCCCACGTAATGGGTGAGGTCCTTGTCGTAGGCGGCGATGAATGCCGGGTCGCGGCGCGCCTCGTCATAGGCCGCCGCCAGCTCCTGCAGCGGCCCGATCAGCGTTTCGGCAACGAAACTGCCGCCATAGCGGCCGAAATGGCCGTTGGCGTCGGGATAGGCGTGGAAATCGGTGATGGGGGGGACGGACGATACGGACATGACGCGACAGCCGTTGGAGACAGGCTCACAATTTAGCGCACATGTCGTAACCGGAATATCGATATTATCTGCACCAACACGTCAGGAAAACTCACATGAACCAGACGCCGCTGCCGCCCCTCAACGCCCTGCGCAGCTTCGAGGCCACGGCCCGGCTGGGTGGCGTGGCACGCGCGGCCGAGGCGCTGCACGTGACCCACGGGGCCATCAGCCGCCAGCTGCGGCTGCTCGAGGAGCACCTCGGGGTGGCGTTGTTCGAACGGGCCGGGCGGGGGCTGCGCCTGACCGCGGCCGGCCAGGCCCTGCAGGGGGCCTGCGCCGGGGCGTTCACCCAGATCCGTGAGGCGGTGGACACCCTGCAGCGCCGGCAGCGGCCGGAGGCGCTGGTGCTGGGCTGCAGCGGCAGCATCCTGGCGCGCTGGATGATTCCGCGCCTGCCCGCGCTGCAGGCCGACCTGCCGCAGCTGCCGCTGCACTGGTCGGCGCAGGACGGCAGCTTCACCGAACAGCAGCAGGCGCTGGATGCGGTGCTGCTGCTGGCGCAGCCGCCGTGGCCGCGCGGCTGGCAGGTGCGCGAACTGGCCCCGGAACGGGTGGGCGTGGTGGTCAGCCCGCAGCATCCCGCTGCGGCGCGCCTGCGCCAGCAGCCACCGCAGGCGCTGCTGGGCGAACCGCTGCTGCACACCACCTCGCGCCCGCAGGCGTGGCCGGACTGGGCGTTGTCGCATCGCCTGGACCCGGCGCAGCTGCAGCTGGGGACCGGATTCGATCACCTCTATTACCTGCTGGAAGCGGCCGTGGCCGGGCTGGGCGTAGCGATCGCGCCGGAGCCGCTGGTGGCCGATGAGCTGGCGGCCGGACGCCTGCTGGCGCCGTGGGGCTTCGCCGCGACCGGTGGCTTCTGGGTGCTGGCCACCCCGGAGGGCGCGCAGGATGCCCGGGTCGAATCCCTTGCGGAATGGCTGACCGAAAAGCTGCGGTAACGCCTTACCCCGCTTACGCAGCGGTGGGGGCCGCCAGGCGTTGTTGAACGTCGTCGCGCAGCTTGGCCAGTTCCACCTCGGCCTGCTGGCGCTGCTGCATGCCTTCGCGGTGGATGGTGCGGACTTCTTCCACGGTGGCGATGAGCTGTTCGTGGGTGTGGCGCAGGGTCGCCACGTCGATCACCGCGCGCTGGTTCGCCTTGGCGGTGTCCACCGAGGTCTGCCGCATCAGGTCGGCATTGCGCCGCATCAGTTCGTTGGTCGCATCGTCGATCGTGTTGGACAGCTCGGCCGCGCTCTTCTGCTCGCTCAACGACAGCTGGATGGCGAACTGGCGCTTCCACGACGGGATGGTGATGTCGCGGACGGTGTTGAATTTCTCGATCAGCTGTATCGCATTGGCCTGGATCAGGCGGATCATCGGCAGAGACTGGTCGGCGGCATGCTGCATCACCACCAGGTCACCCACCCGCTTGTCGAGCAGCCGGATCGCGTTGTCCAGCTCGCCCTGGCGGATCCGCACCTGCGGGTCTTCACTGCCTGCACCGGCCAGCTGCTCGCTGCGCAGGCTGGCCAGCCGCTGCTTGCCAGCCGCGATGTGCAGGCCCAGCGCATGGCGTTCGTCGCGCACGATCTCGTGCATGCGGTCGAACTCGCCCACGCGCTGGCCCATCAGCGCCTGCTGGCTGCCGACATCGCCGAGCAGCTGTTCGATCTGGCGGTTGGTGTCGCTGAACTTCTGCACCAGCTCGCCCTTGGAGGCACGCAGCTTGTCGATCAGGCCACCAATCACCGGCACCTTCGAACGCTGGCTGAGCCCATCCAGGTTGAGCGTGCGCGCGATGCGCACCACTTCGCCCAGCTTGTCGCCACTGGCATCCAGGTCGCGGTTGCGTACCTGGTCGAGCAGCTGGCTGGAGAACGCGGCGGTCTTGGCCGCCGCTTCGCACCCGAACACCTGCAGGTTGCCCGGACGGATGTCCTCCAGGCTGCGGCCGATTTCCGCGATGCGCGGCAGGTCGTCAGCGACCAGCCCCAGCGCCAGCAGGGTGGCGTCGTCGACGGCGGCCGGTGCCACGGCAAGCGCCGTGTTGTCCTGCGGATCCTGGGTCATGGCGTGATCTCCTTGAAGGGGGGTCAATCGGGTATCGGGGTCAGTCGAGTCTAGCCTGCGCCGAGGCCAGCTCGGCCGCGATCTGCGCCTGCAGCTGCGCGGCCTGCGCATTGCGCTGCTGCTGGTCATCGGCGCGGCGCGCCAGTACCGCCTGCCGCCAGGCCGGCAGCAGCGTTTCGGTGATGCGCTGGCTGCGCGCCAGCAGGGCGCTGTCCTGTTCGTACACCAGCTGCCACTGCCCGGCTTCGAGCTGCCGCACGGCGGCCAGCCGGCGCAGGTGATCCAGGCGCTGGGCAAGCACAGGCTGCAGCGGTGCGGGCAGCGTGGGAAGTTGCGCGGCGCCGGCGTCCACCCACCGCTGGGTGGCCCGTGCCGCATCGCGCGCGGCCCCCTGCGCAGCGAGGTATCGGCTGCCCTGTTCGCGCAGCGCCTGCGCGGCCAGCTCGACCTGCGTCAACAGCAGGCCAAGGCGCGGTTGCCAGTCCTGTGCGTCCAGCTCGCGTTCCACGTCACGGCCCAACAGGCGCCCCCACCAGCCGGTCTGCCGGCGCACGCCGCCGGGCGCGGCCGATTGCAGCACCAATGCCAGTTGCGCCAACAGGTCCAGCAACGGTTGCCCTGCCCGGTCGGCGGTCGCGGCCGCGTCATCCGCCTGCCCCAGCACGGCCACCACCGCATCTCCCCAACGCGCCAGGTCGGCCGCATCGGGAGCCGGTGCTGTCGGCAGGGGCCAGCGCGGACTCATGCGTGCGCGTCGTCCGCCGCGGCCGCGTCACGTGGTGGCCGCGCCGATTCGCCGTAGAAATGGCGCATCAGCGCCTCATCCAGCGCGCGCTCTTCGGGGGTGCTGGCGCGGCGCACGCGCGGCCGTGCAGCCGGGGCCGGCTCGCGCTCGGCCTGCTGGCGCACCCAGCCGGCCAACAGCGCCAGCGTCTCACCGGTGCGGGCCTGCTGCGCATTGGACTGGCCCAGCAGCTGCAGCAACGGCGCCAGGCCCTGCTGCAGCCCCTGCGACAGGGGTTCGGCGATGGGCGCTTCGACAGCCGCGGCCGCAGGGGCGGCACTCGCCGCGTGGGCCTGGGCCAGCCGTTCCAGCGCGGCCAGCAGCGCGGGCCACGGCGCGGGTTCTTCCACCGCCACCGCTGCCGGTGGCGCGCTGGGCTGCAGCGCGCTGGCGATATCGGCCAGCTGCGCCACCACCCGGCCACCAACATCGGCGTCGCCAGCGCCCATGGCCTTGTTGCGCAGGAAATCGCGCTTGATCTGGGCCCATCGCTGCTGCTCGTCCTCGCCCTGCACCCCGCGCAGTTCGGCCAGCTTGAGCAGGTTCTCTTCCGCGCCGGTGGTGAGCAGCTGCGCCTCGCCCAGGTAGTGGTCGGACACCAGCTGCTGCAGCTCGGCATCGTTCATCACCGGCGAGATCTTCTCGGCCAGCTTGTTCATGTTGCGGTAGCTGCCCTGCAGGCGGAACGGCGGTTCGGTACGGTAGCGGTCGTCCTGCGCCGCGCTGGCGATGTAGTGCTGGTTGACCCGGTACACCACGTCGCGCACGCGCAGCATGCGCTGCAGGGTGGCGACGATTTCGTTGATCTCCGCACCGCTGTAGGCATGGCTCAGCGCGTTGGTCGAGACTTCCTTGCCGGCGGCCCGCTCGGCCAGCAGGTACAGGTCGGCCATGTCACGGGTGGCCAGCGGCGCCAGCACCGGGTTGGAGGTCAGGCTGTTCTCGATGTAGCTCAGGGTGAAGGCATCTTCCATGCCGCCCAGCACATCGCCCAGGTTGTAGATGTCGGCACGGTTGGCCAGCATGTCCGGGATCTTGAATACTTCGCCGGACTCGGTGTACGGGTTGCCGGCCATCACCACGCAGAACTTCTTGCCGCGCATGTCGTAGGTGCGGGTACGCCCGCGCCACACCCCTTCGATGCGGCGGGTGCCGTCGCACAGCGAAATGAACTTCTGCAGGAACTCCGGATGGGTGTGCTGGATGTCGTCGACATACAGCATGGTGTTGTTGCCCATCTCCAGCGCCAGGTTGAGTTTCTCCAGTTCCTGCCGTGAGGTCGCATCCGGGGCCTGGGCGGGATCCAGCGAACGCACCTCATGGCCGAGCGCGGGGCCGTTGATCTTCATGAAGACCAGGCCCAGCCGATGCGCCACGTACTCCATCAGGGTGGTTTTGCCGTAGCCGGGCGGCGAGATCATCATCAGCAGGCCCATCAGGTCGCTGCGCTTGTTCTCGCCCACGGTACCCATCTGCTTGGCGAGGTTGTCGCCGATCACGCCCAGGTACACATCGTTGATCAGCTTGTTGCGCACGAACGACGACAGCGGCCGTGCCTTGAATTCGGACAGGCGCAGGGCATCGCGCTCGCGGCCGATGATGCGCTGGCGCACGCCCTGGTAGGCATGGAACGCCGGCACGAACGCCTGCAGGTGCTCGCGCAGGCGGGCCAGGAAATCATCCAGCGACAGCAGCAGGCGCCCCTTCTGCACGCGCGCGTGCTCGCCCAGCAGGCCGTCGACGTGCACCAGCAGCGCCACGTCGCTGGGTCGGGTGCGCAACGTGCGCGCCACCAGCAGCAGCGCCGCTGCTTCATCGGCATAGGCGCTGTGATCGGTGAACGCAGGCAGCTGGCACAACGCACGCAGCCACTGCCCGGCCAGCGCCCAGCGCGCCGCCAGGCCGTCCTGTTCGCGCTGCAGCGCACGGTCGAATGCCTCGCGCTGGTCGGCGGCCTGCAGGTGCTGGCCGAGCGCGTCCAGCAGCGCCTGCGCATAGCGGCTGGTGCTGAACACCGGCTCGCCGGCGCCCAGTTCCGCGGCGAGATACGCCGCTGCGGCCTGCGCCTGGACCGGGTCGAACGGGAGCTGGTGTTCGTCCACGAAGCTGGACAGCGCGGCACCGATGTCGGCCAGCAGCGCCTGCTGGCCTTCGCGTGAGCCGAACAGGCGCGCGATCGCATCGGCACCGGCCTGTCGCGCCGCCCACTGCAGGACATCGTCGCGGCGGTACTGCGCGGACCAGAACAGCATCGCCAACGCACGGGCGCGGGGGGCGTGCTGCAGGGTGCCCGCAGCCTGCTGCAGCGGCAGCAGCGCGTGCAGGATCAGGCTGGCGTCGTGGTCGTGGATGCCGCGCTCGTACCCTTCGCGGTAACGCGGGGCGGCGAAGTCGCGCACGATCCGTTCCAGCGCGTCGGGCTCGGCGGCGCTGCGCTGCAGGGCGGCCAGGTCCAGGCCGTCGCGGCCTTCCATCGCCGCCTGCAGCAGGCTGCCGGCCAGGTATTCGCCCCGGTACAGCTGCGCCGATTCGGAATCCAGCCCGACCTGCCAGTACGCCTTCAGGCCGGCCAGTTCCGGGTCGTGCAGCGTCTCCAGGAAATCAGTACCGGTCAGGTGGATGGCCAGCTCCTCCCCGCGCGGCAGCAGGGTCAGGTCCAGCGCCTGGGTGTTGACGCTGAAGCGGTGGCGCGGGCCCAGCCGGACCACGTTGCCCCCTTCCTCGAACAACTCGCTGCGGTCGCGCAGCGCGCGCACGGCCTGGTCGCGAACGCCCTTCAGGCGCGCTTCGACGTCGTCGGCCTTGACGCTGTCGCGCAGCTCGCGAAGGCGCCCGGCCAGCTCACGCAGCTTGAGCACCAGCGCATCGCCGGCGAAGAAGGCATTGAGCTCGTCGGCGCTGGCAAAGCGTTCGGTGCGCTTGGCCAGGCCATCCAGGATGCGGGTGGCGGCGTCCAGCACCGAACGCGCCTTGCGCTGGCGCTCGTCCTGCAGCGCCTGCTTGTGCATTTCGAAGGCTTCGATCAGTTCTTCGCGCTTGGCCAGGATGTCGCCCAGGAACTGCTCGTGCTCGCCGAACTGGCTTTCCAGTTCTTCCAGCTGCACCAGCAGGCGCGACATCTGCTCATCGGCCCGCTCCGGATCGCTGGCCATGGCCAGCGCGCTGGTGATGGCCTGGGAGAACAGCGCGAACTGCGCGGCGAACTGCGCCACCGCCTCGGCCGAGCCCAGCGTGCGTCGCCGCTGCTCGGCGCGCACCCGGCTCTGGTTGAGCCGGGCGTACACCGCGGAAATGGATTCCACCACGCGGGTGCGCGCGGTGGCGTCATCCACCTTCAGCCCGGCCATCAGGGTCGACAGCATGTCCAGGTCGGCCGCCATCGCACGCATGCCGGCCAGCTGCTCATCCAGCACGCGGGCGCTTTCGGCCTGCTGGGACGCCTCGTCGAGCACCTGCAGCCGGGCGCCCAGCGGGGCCAGTGCCTGCTCGCCGCCCAGGAACTGGCCGGTGGCCGCGCCGATACGGTCGTGGGCCTCCTGCAGTGCAGCGGTCATCGCATCGATCACATCGGTGTCGATGTAACGGTAATCGCGGATGGTCAGCAGGTGGCCACGCTGGGTGGAGATCGCGTTGAGCGCCTCCACGAAGGCCTGCACCTCCGTCCAGTTCTCCGGCTGCAGGCGCGCCAGCAACGCCTTCTGGCTGGCCTGCGCCTGGGCCATGGCCTGCGCCGACTGCTGCCGGATCGACTGTACTTTCTCGTACTCGTCCAGCACCGACTCGCCGGTGGCGCTGATCTCGCGCAGCAGGCCTGCGGCGCCGTCGCACTGCGCGTCGTCCAGCCAGTGGTGGGCGTCGAACAGCCGCCGGGTGTCCTGCACCAGGCGCTGGTAGCGCTGCACCGACACATCCTGGCCTTCGATGGTGCGGGCCAGGTCGAACAGGTTGGAAATGCCGCGCACCAGTTCGGCATTGCCGATCCGGCCCATGAAGGTGTTGCCCGGCGGCCGGCTGGCGGCGAACTCGTCGCTGCTGAACGGGGTCTGCCACACCTGCATCGGGTGGATGCGGGTGGGTTCGGTGCCTTCGGCATGGAACAGCACCATGCGCCCGTCGTGCAGGAAGGCATAGCCGTGGCCGAACACCGGCGTCTGCAGCACGCGCTGGATGGTGTTGTACACGAACAGCGCCGAGCGCCCGCCTTCGCGCTCGTAGAAGATGTACAGCACGTCTTCGCCGTTCGGCGAACGGATGGCGCGCTTGAACTGCATGCCCTGCATGGACGCGTCGAACGCCTTGTGCTCGCCGCTCTGCAGGTAGTAACCACCGGGGAAGATGATGCCGTGGTCTTCGGGCAGCTGCACGCAGGCCTGCACGATCGCATCGTTGCGGGTGATGGTGCCGGTGAGCGTGTTGTAGATCAGCCCACGCCAGGTGGTTTCGCGGTACGGCAATACCTTCAGCAGCACCAGTGAACCGACCCGGGCGAAATCGAACTGCGCGTCATCCAGCGACTGGGTGCTGTCGTCGACCGGTTCGCTGTAGATGCCCTGCCCGCTTTCGGTGTTGTTCTCCACCTTGATGGTGAGGTCGCCGCCAGTGGTCTCGACGAACAGGGTATCGAGGATGTTCAGGTGCGAATGCCGGCCGCTGACCGCCATGTCCCGGGTGGCCCGGGTCCATTCGAAATCGAACGGTGGCGGCAGCGCGATATCGCGTTCGCCGCGCGCGTCCAGGTAGGTCAGCGCGCCATCGCGGGCGACCGCCCAACGGAACACGCGCACGTCGGTGCTGCGCTCGCCGATCTGGAACGAGGCCAGCAGCTTGTCGCCGACCTTGATGAGCTGCAGCAGGCGTGCGTGCTTGTAGTACGCGTACAGTTCGCCGAAGTCGTGCACGAACGCGGCCTGCGCCAGGAAGCTGCCCTTGGCTTCCACCGGCACCACGTCGTAGCCCTCGCCGGCCTGCACCAGCCGGTACAGCCCGAACACATCTTCCAGGCGGGTCTGGGTCTTCAGCCCCAGGAAAACGTTGTAGCCGAACAGCAGCAGGTCGGGACCGACCTGCACGATGTCGCGGCCCACGCAGTTGTTCTCGCTGCGGATGCGGAAGCGGCCGGTGACTTCCAGGC
The DNA here is from genome assembly GCF_059134105.1 of Stenotrophomonas sp. FBCC-B152. NCBI lineage: Bacteria > Pseudomonadati > Pseudomonadota > Gammaproteobacteria > Lysobacterales > Lysobacteraceae > Stenotrophomonas > Stenotrophomonas sp. FBCC-B152. Next base: position 2,566,287 of record NZ_CP101442.1, read on the forward strand.
GGCTGTCGCCGAATTCGGCCAGGCGCTGCTGGTTGAGCGCATCGGCCAGCCCGCGCAGGCGGCCACCCTGGTCCCCCAGCCGACGGCGCAGCACTTCATAGGCACCGCCCTGGGCAACGGCCTGGTCGACGGTGGTGGTGGCTTCCGGCGGCGACGGCTCGGGACGGTTGGCGGTATCAGACATCGGCTTCCTTCCGGCTCACGGACAACCGGCCGGACAGGCCGGCCAGTGAGGGGGCGACGATGGCGCGCACGCGGCGCGCCATCGAGGGGGCTCAGCGGGCGTCGACCACGGTGGCCGACACGGTTTCGACCTCGGCCAGGTGCTGGTCTTCGATCTTGCGCGGGGCGTCCTCGCGCGGCGCGACCCCCAGGTAGCGCTGCATGAGGTCCTGCACGATCGGGCTCTTGCCGGCCAGGCCTTCGATCGACTTGCCCAGCGAGACCGCCTTGATCAGGTTCTCGAACATGCCGCCGTCGCCACCCACCAGGTCGATGTCGGCATTGCGCAGCGCGCTGGCGATGACGCCGGCGTTCTCGCGCGAGACTTCCTTGCCCGCTTCGATCGAGGCGAGGGCCTGCTTGAGGCTGTTGTCGAGCATCATGCGGAACTCTTCGTGGCCGCGCGCGGTGTCGCTCAGCGAGGCGATGGCTTCGAACTTGCGGACCAGGCCCTCGGCCTCGGCCAGCAGCTTCTTCTGCACCACGCCGGCTTCGGCGCCGCCCACCGATTCGGTGGCGCTGGCACGGGCGCGGCCCATCTGCTCTTCACCCTGGGCCTGGGCCTGCAGGGTCTCGGCCAGCACGCGGGCGTCGTTGGTGCCCTGCTTGAGGCTGGCTTCGGCCTTGGCCTCGATCACGCGGGCCTCGGCGATACCGACCTTTTCGATGGCCAGCGCGGACGCTTCACGCACCTGCGCTTCGGCCAGGCCGGGCGCAGCCTGTTCGGCGCGGGTACCGTCGGCGAGCAGGCGCTTGGCTTCGGCCTGCTTGCCGGCCGCTTCGTGTTCGGCCTGGGCCAGCGTGGTGATTTCCACCGCGCGGTGCTTGGCCGAGGTCTCGGCCGCCTGGGCTTCCTTGACCTGGCGCACCATCAGTTCCTGCGCCTTGGCTTCGGCTTCCAGGATCAGCACCTGCTTCTGGCGATCGGCTTCGGAGACTTCGCGCACTTCCTTGATGCGTTCTTCTTCCTGCGCCACGGTCTTGTCGATGGCGATGCGCTCACGGGTAATGTTGGCCACGTCCATCTTGCCGGACTCGACCACCTTGTCGCGCTCCACCCCCTGCAGCTGCACTTCGCGCTGGGTGGTGACCTGTTCCAGCTGGCGCGCGCGCTCGACCCGCTCGGCTTCGATGGCCACGGCGCGCTGGCGGTTCTGTTCGGCCACCTCCACCTCGCGCATGCGGTTCTGCTCGCGGATTTCGATCACTTCCTGCGCTTCGATGCGGGCCTGCTCGGACAGCTGGCGCTGCTCCTCCTGCACCTTCGCGGTTTCGGCTTGCTCGCGGGCCTGGATGGTTTCGATCTCGCGCTTCTGGCGGGCCTCGGCCTCAGCCTGCTGGCGCTCCAGCGCCAGCAGCGCTTCGCGCGCTTCCACGTTCTTCTTGGTGATGGCGAGCTTCTCGTTCTGCTCCAGCTCGTTGGTCACCACGTTCTGCGCGGCGGTGAGTTCGGTGATCTTGCGGATCCCCTGCGCATCGAGGATGTTGTTCTGGTCCAACAGCAGCTTGGGCGTCTGTTCCAGGTAATCGATGGCGACGTCTTCCAGCGCATAGCCGTTGAGGTCGTTGCCGATCACCGCGATGATCTCGTCGCGGAATTCCTGGCGCTTCTCGAACAGTTCGGTGAACTCGAACTTCTTGCCCACCGTCTTCAGCGCTTCGGAGAACTTGGCGTTGAACAGTTCGTCGACCGCATGCTTGTCCGAGGCGCGGTCGGCGCCGATGGCCTTGGCCACGCGCAGCACATCGGCCTGGGTTTCATTGACCCGCAGGTAGAACGCCACCGCGATGTCGGCGCGCATGTTGTCGCGGCAGATCAGGCCTTCCTTGCCACGGCGGTCGATCTGCAGGGTGATCAGGCTGATCCGCATCAGCTCGGCGCGGTACAGCACCGGAATGATCAGGGCGCCGGTGAAATGCACCTTGGGCTGGGCGCTCATGTCGTTGACGATCAGGGCCACGCCCTGGTCCACCTTGCGGTAGAACGCCTTGAACAGGCCGGCCAGGCCGAACATCAGCACCAGCAGGGCGCCCACCCCGATCAGGAAGGGGGCCATGGTCGCAAAACTCATCGGTGGATCTCCTTATCGCCCGGAATCAGGCTGTCTTGGAACGAAAGCGCGGGGTGGCCGTGTTCACGGGCCACCAGGTAATGATTGTGTTCGGGCAGGTAGTCGAGCAGGACGATGCGCTCGCCGCGCGCCAGCGGCCCGCCGTCGCGCACGCGCACCTGCAGGATCAGGCCGGCACCGCCGTCGTCGACGTTGGCATGGCCGGCCTCGCCGGTTACCTGCGGTGACGCGACCACCCCGACCCGGCCGAGCAGCGAGCGCTGCGGTACGGGGCGCAACCGCAGCAGCAAGCGGCGGATCGGACGCAGCAGCCAGGCGGTGACCGGCACCGCCGGCACCAGCGCCAGCACGGCAGTGGCGCTCCCGGCCAGCCAGCGCATCGGCACCGGCAGCGGCTGCAGCAGGAAAAGGTGGACGAAGTAGGTGGCGGTCCAGCCGAAGAAGGCCAGCAGCGCGATCACCAGCATGACCGGGGCGCCGCCCAGGCCGAGCCGGGCGAACATGCCGGAGAGCCCATGCAGGCCGTCGTCGCCCAGTTCGAGGTCCATGCCGTCGCCGCCGATGCCGTCGTCGACCACGCCACAGGCCGCCAGCAGCCAATAGACCATGGCGAATGCCAGCACGATGCTGTAAGGCAGCGTGGGGAACGTAAGCGCGACAGTCAGAAATTCCGCCATTCCAGTACTTCCCTGCATCGATGCCGCCCCCGCGGCGTCCTGCAGGAGGCACTCCGGCCTCCCGCGACTACGCGCCGGGTTGGCCGCGTCCTGTCCTGTCGATGCTACGTGAAATCGGCGGATACGCACATAGGCGTTTCCGACGCAGAAGGTCTCCCGACCAACGGTCGGGAGCTACCGCCGATCAGGCCGTTGGGCCTAATCGGCTTCGTGACAGTCCGCGCGGCGGACTTCTTCGACGAACTTGCGCATCTTGTAGCCGTCCTTGATGCCCGGCTCGGTTTCGATGCCGCTGGAGACGTCCACGCCCCACGGAAGGGTGGCCACGATGGCGTCGAACACGTTGTCCGGGGTGATGCCGCCGGCCAGCAGGAACGGGCGGTGCAGGCCGGTCGGCAGGCGGGTCCAGTCGAAGGCCACGCCGGTGCCACCGCCGCCGCCCGGGGCGTGGCTGTCGAACAGGAAACCGGCCGCGCTGGGGTAGCGCAGCTGCAGCTGGCGGGCGTTGACCTCTTCACGGCCACCCATGGCCACCGCCTTCAGATACGGCATGTTGAAGCTGCGGCAGAAGGATTCATCTTCGTCGCCATGGAACTGCAGCAGGGTCGGCCGCACGGTGCGCAGCACTTCGCGCACCTCTTCCTTGCTGTTGTCGCGGAACAGCGCGACCACGTCCACCATCGGCGCGATCGCCTGGCGCATGGCGCGGGCTTCGGCCGGGGCCACCCGGCGCTTGCTTTCACGGGCGAAGATGAAGCCGACCGCATCCACGCCCAGTTCGCCGGCCAGGCGCACGTCGCCGGCGCGGGTCATGCCGCAGAACTTGATGCGGGTGCGGTAGAAGGAGCGGCTCATAGGGTGACCTCGGCGGGCAGGTGCCAGTTGTCGGGGTACAACGGGCCAACGAATACAAGGCCCTGGGGCGGTGCGGTCGGGCCGGCCACGGTGCGGTCCTGGCCGGCAAGCAGCTCGGCCATCCACGACACCGGCTTTTCCCCACAGCCAATCAGGATCAATGAGCCGACGATATTGCGCACCATGTGATGAAGGAATGCATTGGCCTGAACGCAGACCTCCACGATCTCGCCCTGGCGGGTCACGCTGATGGCCTGCAGCTCGCGGCGGGCGTGAAGGGCCTCGCACTGGGCGCTGCGGAAGGCGCTGAAGTCGTTCTCGCCGAGCAGGGCTTGCCCGGCCTGGTGCATCAGCGCGGCATCGAGCGGCCGGCGCTCCCAGCTCAGGGTCTGCCGGTGCAGCGCCGGGCGGATCTGCCGGTTGAGCAGCCGGTAGCGGTAACGCCGGGCGCGGGCGGAGAAGCGTGCGTGGAAGTCATCGGCCACCGGCACGCACCAGCGCACCGCGATCGAACGCGGCAGCCGGGTGGTGGTGCCCAGGGTCCAGCCGCGCGGGTCACGCTCCACATCGGTATCGAAGTGCACCACCTGGCATTCGCCGTGCACGCCAGCATCGGTGCGCCCGGCACAGACCACCTGGATCGGCGCGGCGGCCACCGATGACAGGGCGTCCTGCAGGCTGGCCTGCACGCTGGGGCAGCCGCTCTCACCGAGCTGCTGCCAGCCCTTGTACTCGCTGCCGTCGTACTCGACGCCCAATGCGTAACGCATGTTCAGAACTTCGCTTCAAATGCAGGAGGGCGGCCGACGCGGATCATCCGAGCCGCGACAGCAGCTCGTGGGCCTGCTGCTGGCTGTGCGGGTCGCCGGCCTGGGCGACCTCGAGCAGCAGGGTGCGGGCGGTTTCGGCATCGCCCAGGTCGAGGTAGGCAATCGCCAGTTCAAGGCGGTCGCGACCCGGTGCACCCAGCGGGGCCGGGTCGTGGTGGACGGGCACGGGAGCTTCCGCCGTCGCCGCAGCGGTGTCCTCGGGGAATTCAAACACGCCACGATAGGACGGCTGGGCCGCCGCTTCGAGCGCATGCGGCGGCACGACATCTTCGGCTGCAACCGGCGCGACCGGCACCACCACCGGGGTGGCAACGGCCTCCTCGACGTCCTGCACCAGGCGGCCCGGCTGCGGCTCAAGGGTGAACACCGGCTCGCGCCGCCCTTGATCCGGTACTTCGGTCTCGGCCAGCACGTAACCCGGCGCGTCGCGCAGGTCGGGCTCGTCAGCGGGCACGTCCTGCTGGGCCGCAAGCTCGTCCACGTAATCGGCGGCGGGAACCGCAGCGGCCAGGCTGGCGGCATCCAGTCCCTCGCGGCGCAGCGGCGGCAACGGCGACGGCTTGCGCCGACGGGCCACGGCCCAGCCGGCCACGATCAGCAGCAGCACCGCCAGGCCGAGCCAGGCCCAGCCGCCACTGCCCGCTTCGCGCGTGGCCGGGGCTTCGCCCAGGCGCTGCTGCGCGGCAGCCAGGTCGGTGTCTTTCATGGCAATCAGCGAGGCCTGCTGCTGCTTGAGCTTCTCCAGTTCGGCCACGCGGTTGCGCAGCTCCTGGATCTCGGCATCGCGGGTAGCCACGTCTTCCTTGGCCTGCCGCAGTTGTTCGTTGCCCAGCATGTCACCCTCGCTGCCGGCAGCGGTGCCGGTGGTTGTACCTGCGTTGTTGTCGGTAGCGGCGACCGCCGGGGCGATCTCCAGGCGTCCACCCGCAGCGGCTGCGGGGGCCGCCGCTGCAGGCGCGGCCGTGGCGGCCGGCGCGGCGGCAACGCCACTGGCGACCGGCTGCGGAATGGCCGAGCGCGACTGGCGCCACTGCGCGGCGTGCTCGCGCACCATGGCGGCGGCCTGGGCGGCATCGACCGGAGCATCGGTACCGGCGCTGCGCAGCACCGCGCCCTGCTTGAGCAGGTTCACGTTGCCACGGATGAAGGCGTCGGGATTGGCACGCAACAGCGCGATCATCGCCTGGTCGCGGCTGATGCCCTGCTCGCGGGCCAAACCGCCGGCAATCTGCGACAGGGTCTGGCCACGCTGCACGGTGATGCTGCCGTCGGCGGCAACGGTCGACGCGGGGGCACTGGCCGCCGGCCGCGACGGCGCGGCTGCGCGTGCGGGCACCGGGCTGGTCCGCGACGGGGTCGGCTCGGCTGCGTCCACCGGTGCCTGCACGGGTGCGGCCTCGGGTTCGCGCACGATGGCGTTGGACATCGCACCGGCCGGCGCGACGATCTCCGGTTCGGCCACGGCCAGCGCACTGTCCGGCGCATCGACCAGCGCCGAATACTCACGGACCAGGCGGCCCTGCCCCCAGTCGGCTTCAATCAGGAAGTTGAGCGACGGCGTGGTCACCGGCGCCTGCGAGCTCACCCGCACCACGGCACGGCCGTTGGCATCGCGGGTCAGCTCGAACTGCAGTTCACTCACCAGCCCGGTCGGGCGTTCCAGCCCGACGCGCGCAAAGGTGACCGGCGAGGCCAGCGCCACCCGCAGGTTTTCCAGCTCGGACGGGTCGGCCGAAATGACCGGGATCTCCGCCAGCAGGGGTTGCCCGGGCTTTGACAGCACCCGGATGTCGCCCAGCCCGAGGGCCATGGCGGAGCTGCTGGCCAGGGCCAGCAGCAGGGTCGAGACATACTTGAGCGGGCGCGATGCGCCCGGAACCCGGTTCTTCATGCGGGCAATATAGCGATTCCCGACCAATACAGCCACGAAGGACGTGGCAGGTACCACGCCCTGCGTGGCACCTCCATCTCAGCCTTCGGCTGCGACCAGCTCGGCCAGCTGCACCGCATTGAGCGCGGCGCCCTTGCGGATGTTGTCCGACACGATCCACAGGTTCAGGCCGCGCGGGTGCGACAGGTCTTCACGGATGCGGCCGACATACACCGCATCGGTGCCCGACGCATGGGTGACCGGGGTCGGGTAACCGCCGGCTTCGTGCTTGTCGACCACTTCCACGCCAGGCGAACGCGACAGCAGCTCGCGCGCCGCATCCGGGGTGACCTTGTCGCGGGTTTCGATGGTGACCGCTTCGGAGTGCCCGTAGAACACCGGCACGCGCACGGCGGTGGGGTTCACCAGGATGCTGTCATCGCCGAGGATCTTGCGGGTTTCCCAGACCAGCTTCATCTCTTCCTTGGTGAAGCCGTTGTCCTGGAAGTCGTCGATGTGCGGGATCAGGTTGAAGGCGATCTGCACCGGGAAGCGCTGCGGGTCGATCTCCTGGAAGCTGAGCAGCTGGCCGGTCTGCTTGCCCAGTTCCTCCAGCGCCGAGCGACCGCCGCCGGACACGGACTGGTAGGTGGCCACGTTGATGCGCTGGATGCCGTACTGGCGGTGCAGCGGGGCCAGCGCGACCAGCATCTGCATGGTGGAGCAGTTCGGGTTGGCGATGATGCCGCGCGGGCGGTTCTTCAGCGCCTCGGGGTTCACTTCGGACACCACCAGCGGCACGTCATCGTCGTAACGGAAGGCCGAGGAGTTGTCGATCACCACCGCACCGGCGGCGGCGAACGTCGGGCCGAATTCCTTGGAGACGCTGCCACCTGCGGAGAACAGCGCGATATCCACGCCGTTCGGGTCGAACGTGGCCAGGTCCTGGACCTTGATCTTCTTCCCGTCGAATTCGATCTCGCCACCGGCCGAACGCGAGGATGCGAGCAGGCTCAGGGTGGCGATCGGGAAGTTGCGTTCGGCCAGGATGGCCAGCATGGTTTCGCCGACGGCGCCGGTGGCACCGACGACTGCGACGTGGAAGCGACGATCTTGATTGCTCATGGGAACCTCATTTGTGTACCGACCAACGGTCGGTACCTACCTTGATGTGAGGTGCCGACCAACGGTCGGTACCTGCCGGATTATTCGGAAACGCAGCGTGGGCTCGGGGAATCTCGCGCAACAGGCGCGCAGATTCCCTATCGTTTTGCGTCTTCGATTTTTTTTGCGGCCACGGCGTCGGCGTTGATCGCGCTGGGCGGGTGGCCGGCCTTGGCGCCCAGGCCGAGCGCGGCCAGCAGGTTGTCCACGGCCAGCTGCACCATCGCCCGGCGCGTGGCCTGGCTGGCGCTGCCGATATGCGGGGTAAGCACGATGTTGTGCAGGGCCAGCAATTCGGGGCGCACGGTCGGTTCGCCTTCGAACACGTCCAGCCCGGCGGCGGCCAGCCGGCCATGCGCCAGTGCATCGGCCAGGGCCAGTTCGTCGACGATGCCGCCACGGGCGATGTTCACCAACGTGGCGGTGGGCTTCATCTTCGCCAGCGCGGCGGCGTCGATGATGTGGTGCGAGGACGGGCTGTACGGCAGCACCAGCACCAGGTGGTCGGCCTGGGCCAGCAGCGTGTCCAGCTCGACGTACTGCGCGCCCACCTCGGCTTCGGTCGCTTCGGGCAGTCGCGAGCGGTTGTGGTACAGCACGCGCATGCCGAAGCCGAGCGCGCCACGGCGGGCAATGCCCTGCCCGATCCGGCCCATGCCGAGGATGCCCAGCGTGCTGCCATGGATGTCGGCACCCAGCATGGTCTGGAACGACCACTGGCCCCACTGGCCGTCGCGCAGCCAGCGTTCGGATTCGGTGATGCGGCGCGCGGTGGCCATCAGCAGCGCGAACCCGAGGTCGGCGGTGGTTTCGGTCAGCACATCCGGGGTGTTGCTGGCCAGGATGCCGGCCGCGCTGAGCGCGCCCACATCCAGGTTGTTGTACCCCACGCCGACGTTGGCGATCGCGCGCAGCTGCGGCGCGTTGGCGATCTCCGCCGCGCCGATGCGCTCGTTGAGGGTGATCAACGCGCCGTCGACCTGGGCCAGCTGTTCGGCCAACATCGCCGGCGTGTAACGGGTGACCTCGTGGGTCATCGCGAGCTCGACATGCTGCCCGAGCTGTTCGATGACGTCATCGAACAGCGGTTGGCTGACCCAGACCCGGGGGCGCGTCTCAGCCATCGATGGAGCCGGGGATGCGCGGCGTGATTTCGCCCACGTCACCGCACTGGGCGCGGTGGCGCAGCGCCTGGTCCATCAGCACCAGCGCCATCATCGCCTCGGCGATGGGCGTGGCGCGGATACCCACGCACGGATCATGGCGGCCGGTGGTGATCACATCGACGGCAGCACCGCTGGCATCCACCGTGGCGCCGGGCAGGCGCAGGCTGGAGGTGGGCTTGAGCACGATCGAGGCGGTGACCTGCTGGCCGGTGGAAATGCCCCCGAGGATGCCGCCGGCATGGTTGCTGGCGAAGCCTTCGGGGGTGATCAGGTCACGGTGTTCGGTGCCCTTCTGCGCGGCGCTGGCAAAGCCGTCGCCGATCTCCACGCCCTTGACCGCGTTGATGCTCATCAGCGCCGAGGCGAGTTCGCCATCGAGCTTGCCGTAGATCGGCTCGCCCCAGCCCGCCGGCACGCCATCGGCGACCACGTTGACGCGCGCGCCGACCGAATCGCCGGACTTGCGCAGCGCGTCCATGTAGCTTTCCAGCGTGGGGACCTGTTCGGCCACCGGCCAGAAGAACGGGTTGTCTTCCACCGCCGACCAGTCATGCCCGGTCGGGGTGATCTCGCCCAGCTGCGACAGGTAACCGCGCACGGTCACCCCGAAGCGCTGCAGCAGCCACTTCTTGGCGATCACGCCGGCGGCCACGCGCATGGTGGTTTCGCGGGCGGACGAACGGCCACCCCCGCGCGGGTCGCGGATGCCGTACTTCTGCCAGTAGCTGTAGTCGGCATGGCCCGGGCGGAACTGCTGGGCGATGTTGCTGTAATCCTTGCTGCGCTGGTCGGTGTTGCGGATCAGCAGTGCAATGGGCGTACCGGTGGTGCGGCCTTCGTACACGCCCGACAGGATCTCGACGTCATCGGCCTCGCGCCGGGCCGAGGTGTGGCGGCTCTTGCCGGTGGCGCGGCGCTGCAGGTCGTGGGCGAATTCGTCGGCACTGATCTCCAGCCCCGGCGGGCAGCCGTCGATCACGCAGCCGATCGCCGGGCCGTGCGATTCGCCGAACGTGGTGACCGAGAGCAGCTTGCCGAAGGTATTGGAGCTCACGGCCGCTGCGCTGCCAGCTCGGTGATGCGGGCGCTGTGGGCGATCAGCTCGCGGCATTCGACCGCGAAGATGCCCATCTGGCCGACCTTGAACTCAACCCAGGCGAAATCGACTTCCGGCAGCAGCTTGACCAGGTGCTGTTCGGATTCACCCACTTCGCAGATCAGCAGGCCGTCTTCGCTCAGGTGCAGCGGGGCGTCGCGCAGGATCTTCAGCACCAGGTCCAGGCCGTCGTCGCCGGCACGCAGGCCCATTTCGGGCTCGTAGGAGTACTCCTGCGGCAGCGCATCGGTTTCGTCGTTGGTGACGTACGGCGGGTTGGTCACGATCAGGTCGTAATGACGGCCGGTCAGGCCGTTGAACAGGTCGGACTTGAGCAGGGTGACGTTGTGCGCCTGCAGGCGCTCCTTGTTCTCTTCGGCCAGGCTCAGCGCGTCGTCGCTCAGGTCCACGCCGTCCACTTCCCAGTTCGGATAATAGTGGCCCATGGCGATGGCAATGCAGCCCGAACCGGTGCACAGGTCCAGCGCGCGGGTGACGTCGCGACCGGCCAGCCACGGCTCGAAGCCGGATTCGATCAGCTCGGCGATCGGCGAGCGCGGCACCAGGGCGCGGGTATCGCTCTTGAAGCTCAGGCCGGCGAACCACGCCTCACCGGTGAGGTACGCGGCCGGGATGCGCTCGTCGATGCGGCGCTGGAACAGGTCCAGCACCTGCAGCTTCTCTTCCCGCAGCACGCGGGCCTGGCCATAGGCCGGGCCCAGGTCGTGCGGCAGGTGCAGCGCGTGCAGGACCAGCTGGGTGGCCTCGTCCAGGGCGTTGTCGTAGCTGTGCCCGAAGGTCAGCCCGGCGGCGTTGAAACGGCTGGTGCCGTAGCGGATCAGGTCGATGATCGTGTGGAGTTCGGCGGCCGTTTCGGCAGTCATGGCAAGGCAACAGACAAAGTGGCCCCAGATTATAGGCGCTGCGGCGCAGCACGGCATCCGTTGCAGCGGAAACGGAAACCGCCGCCCCCCATCCCCTATCATGGAGGCCCCTTCGGGTACGGGCCTTTCATGTTCAATCGCAATGTCGGCATCATCCTGCTCATCGCGCTGGCCGCCGGGCTCGGCCTGGTCGTTGCCCAGAAGGTGTTCGCGCCAACGCCGGCCGGCAACCGCCCGGCCACCGAGTCGATCACCTTCTACCCGCAGCCGCGCCCGCTGCCGGACTTCAACCTGGGCCAGTCCGACGGCACCCGGCTGATTCCCGGCGAGCTCAAGGGCCACTGGACCCTGGTGTTCCTGGGCTTCCTGTCCTGCCCCGACATCTGCCCGACCACCCTGGCCGACCTCGCCCAGGCCCAGAAGCAGTGGGAAACCCTGCCCGAGAGCCTGCGCCCGCGCCTGGTGTTCGTCTCGGTGGACCCCGAGCGCGACACCCCGGCACGGCTGGGCGAATACGTGCACGCCTTCCACAAGGACACCCTGGCCGCCACCGCCGACGTGCCCTCGCTGGAGCGCTTTGCCACCGCGCTGGGCTTCGTGTTCCAGAAGGTGCCGGGCAAGGGTTTCGATGAGAACCCCCAGGATTACACCCTGGAACACTCGGCCAGCCTGGCCGTGCTGGACCCGGACGGCAAGCTGGCCGGCCTGATCCGACCCCCTTTCAACCCGCAGGCCATTGCCCGCGACCTGAACCTGTTGACCGAGAAATCCGCCCCATGAGCCTGACCACCACGCTGAGCTACGCCCTGCCCCACCGCCTGCTGTCGTCGATGGCGCGGCGCCTGGCGTATTCCAGCAACCCGCGGATCTCGCGCTGGCTGATCGACACGGTGACCGAAAAGTTCGGGGTGAACCTGGCCGAAGCGGCCAACCCGGACCCGCGCAGCTACCCCACCTTCAACCAGTTCTTCACCCGCGCGCTCAAGCCGGGCGCGCGCGTACCCGATGCCGGCGCCCGTACCCTGGTGATGCCGGCCGACGGCCGGATCAGCCAGCTGGGCGCCATCGAGGACGGCCGCATCTTCCAGGCCAAGGGCCAGTCGTTCACCGCCGCGGAGCTGCTGGGCGATGCGGCCGATGCCGAGGTGTTCCACCACGGCCTGTTCGCCACCGTGTACCTGTCGCCGAAGGACTACCACCGCGTGCACATGCCGTGGACCGGCACCCTGCGCGAGACCGTACACGTGCCGGGCCGCCTGTTCAGCGTGGGCCCGGCGGCGGTCAACATGGTCCCGGGGCTGTTCGCCCGCAATGAGCGGCTGGTGTGCCACTTCGATACCGACTTCGGCCCGATGGTGCAGGTGATGGTGGGCGCGCTGCTGGTGTCGGGCGTGGAAACGGTATGGGGCGGCGAAGAGATCCCGGCCTATGGCGACACCATCACCCGCAAGGATTACCGCGGCAAGGGCATCACCCTGGAGCGTTTCGCCGAAATGGCGCGCTTCAATTACGGCTCGACGGTGATCGTGCTGCTGCCGCCGGGCGTGGCCGATTTCGCCCCGCACCTGGATGCCGAACATGCCGTGCAGCTCGGCCAGGCATTGGCGACCCTTCGTTGATGAATGAAAAACGCCCCGCATATGCGGGGCGTTTTTTTCAGGCATTGCCCGCGCCGTGCGCGAACTCGACGGGCCCTACATCCATCCCGTCGTAATCTTCCACCCCGTTGGCTTCGGCCAGCGCCTGCAGTTCCTGGTTGCGTACGTCCAGCGAGGCCTCGCTGTGGGTTTCCACCCGCTCCACGTGCAGCACGTGGTACGGCGCTTCATCCTCTTCCAGCTCCGGCTCGAACACCTCGACCACGGTGTAACCCGCCCCCTCCAGCACCTTGGCCAGCCCGTGCAGCGGCTCCGGCGTGGTGTTGACGAAGAAGTAGCCCCACACCAGGTTGCCATTGAGGTCCCAGTCGGTGTTCTCACGGATGTTGGCGAACATCTCGTTGATTGCGGTGATATCCATCAGTGTTCCTCGGAAGTTATTTACCGCAGCCCTGCAGCTTGATCGACTGGCCCTGCCGCAATGCATAGGCCGGGGCCTTGAGCCCGTTGGCCTTCGCCAGTTCGCGCACATCGCAATTGAATTTGTCGGCGATCCGGCCCAGGGTCTCACCCTTGCCCACCTTGTGGCTGCGCACCGGCTTGGCCTTCGGCTTGGGCGCAGGCACCGCCACCGGCGCGGCCGGCGCCGTGGCCACCGGCGTGCTGGCCTGCAGGCCGGCCACCGGCACCACGCTGCCCACCGCCACGTTGCCGGTGTAGCTGGCCGCGGTCGGGCGCACGATGGCCGCGTTGAGATCGGCGGTGATCAGCGTGCGCGCCAGGTCCGCGCGCGGGCCGCTGACGCAGTAGCGGTTGTACAGCCCGGCAATGCGGGTGGTGGCGTTGATGAGGGTACCGGCCGGGATCCAGCCGTCGGCCTCGTAGCGCGGGTTGAGGTTGCGTAGCGCGCGCATGTAGCCGTCGCGGGTGCCGGTGCTGCCCAGGCAGATGGTCAGCTCATAGATGGTGGTGGACTTGGCCAGGCGGATCGTGGCCGGCTGCGCGCTGACCTTGGGGAAGTCCACGCCGTACTGCTGCGGGTGCAGGTAGATCCACGCCGCGGCGATCACCATCGGCACGTAGTCCTTGGTTTCGGCCGGGAACTGGTTGTAGACGCTGTCCACCCAGAAGCTCTGCCCCATGTTCTGGCGATACACACGCCCGGCACGGCCTTCGCCACCGTTGTAGCCGGCCAGCGACAGCTCCACGTTGTTGTTGAGCTCGCGCATGCGCTCGTTGAGGTAGCTGGCACTGGCTTCAGCGGCGCTGCGCGCGTCGAAGCGGGTGTCGAAGCCGGTGCCGTCCGGGCCCAGCCCGAAGCGGCGGCCGGTGGCCGGCATGAACTGCATCAGCCCGGCAGCGCCGGCGCGCGAGGAGGCATGCACGCGGCCGTTGGACTCCTTGGCCATGATCCCGAACAGCAGCGCCTCGGGCAGGCCACGCTTTTCCCACTCCGGCCACATCACCGCGCGCAGGCTCTGGTAGTTCTCGTAGGTGTTCATCAACGCCGGGCGCATGTCGGTCAGCCAGCGGCGGATGCCGGCCTGCACGGCCGGGTTGTACTCGACCATGCTGTCGAAGGCATGGCGCTTGTCGTTGAGCAGGGCGGCGGCGCGCGCGGCCTCGGGCACGTCGGCGGTCAGCGGGCCCACGTGGTCCGGGTCGGCTTCCAGCAGGCCGCCATCGACGGCGATCGCGTCGCTGTCATCGCCATCGCGGGCATCGGCGTTGTTCTTCAGCAGGCGTTTGTAGGTCACCAGCAGGTTGCTGACCTGGCAGCCCTTCTGGGCAATGCAGGCGCTGATCACGTCCTCCATGTCCTCCAGCGCGGCATCGCCTTCGTTCTTGCCCTTGGGGTCGGCGTTGTTGACCAGCACCAGCGCATCGGCATAGCGCTTTTCAGCCGCGGCCATGCGCTGCTCCAGGGCCTCGACCTTGACCTTGTCGCGGGCGGAGACCCGCTGGGCGTGGGCCTCGGGAACGAACGACAGCAGGGAAGCGAGCGCCAACAACGGCCAACCACGGGCAAACAGGACAGGAACGGGCATTTTTGGCACTGTGGGCGAAAGACAGGGCAGAGTAGCCGTGCCACTCGCATCGGGGCAACCCGGTCAGGTGGCCGATACCCGCCGACGTTTAGAATCCTGCCAATTCACATAGCCCGTCCACAGAGCGAGTTGACCATGGATCCGATCCTGCTCGGCAAAGGCATCACCGACGATGTCCCCGTCACCCTGCAACCGAAACTGGGCAACCGCCATGGCCTGGTGGCCGGGGCGACGGGCACGGGCAAGACCGTGACCCTGATGACCCTGGCCGAGGGCTTCTCGCGCATCGGCGTGCCGGTGTTCCTGGCCGACGTGAAGGGCGACGTCTCCGGCCTGGCCGTACCCGGCACGGGCACCGAGGCCCTGCTGCAACGCGCGAAGGACATCGGCGTGGCCGACTACGCGCCGTCCGGCAGCCCCACGATCTTCTGGGACCTGTACGGCAAGCTGGGCCACCCGGTGCGCACCACCGTGAGCGAAATGGGCCCGACCCTGCTGGCGCGCATCCTGGAGCTCAACGACACCCAGTCCGGCGTGTTGGACATCGTGTTCAAGCTGGCCGACGACCGTGGCCTGCTGCTGCTCGACCTGGACGACCTGCGCGCCCTGCTCGGCCTGGTGGCCGACGAACGCAAGGACATCTCCACCGAATACGGCCTGGTCAGCGCGCAGACCGTGGCGGCGATCCAGCGTTCGCTGCTGCGGCTGTCGCAGGACGGCGGCGAGTCGTTCTTCGGCGAGCCGGCGCTGGAGCTGGCCGACCTGATGCGGGTCAACCACGACGGCCGCGGCGTGATCGGCATCCTGGCCGCCGACCAGCTGGTGCTCAAGCCGCGTCTGTACTCGACCTTCCTGCTGTGGCTGCTGTCCGAACTGTTCGAGACACTGCCCGAGGTGGGCGACCTGGACAAGCCCAAGCTGGTCTTCATCTTCGACGAGGCGCACCTGCTGTTCGACGATGCGCCGGCCGCGCTGGTCCAGCGCATCGAGCAGGTGGTGCGGCTGATCCGCTCCAAGGGCGTGGGCGTGTACTTCTGCTCGCAGTTCCCCGACGACGTGCCGGCCAACATCCTGGGCCAGCTGGGCAACCGCGTGCAGCACGCGCTGCGTGCGTTCACCCCGCGCGACCAGAAGGCGGTGAAGATCGCCGCTGAGACGTTCGTCCCCAACCCGAAGCTGGACGTGGTGGCGGCCCTCTCCCAGCTCGGCACCGGTGAGGCGCTGGTGTCCACGCTGCAGGACAAGGGCATTCCCTCGCCCGTGCAGCAGACCCAGATCGCCCCGCCGCGCTGCCGGATGGGCGCGATCACCGAGGCCGAGCGCGCGCAGGTGCGTGCCGGCAGCCCGGTCGGCAGCCGCTACGACACGGCAGTGAACCGCGAATCGGCGGCCGAGCTGCTGGCCCAGCGCGCGGCCAAGGCGGTGGAACAGCCGGATGCACCGAAGGCGCGTACCCGCGAACAGGATGAGCAGCAGGAAGGCGGGTTCGGGCAGTCGATCAAGGATGCGATCTTCGGCACCAAGCGCCGCCAGGGCATGATCGAGACGATGGCCAAGCAGACCACCCGCACCATGGGCACCAAGCTGGGCAACCAGATCGTGCGCGGCATCCTGGGCGGCATTTTCGGCGGCAAGCGCTGACCGATGTCACGTTGGCGTCCCCCCGCGGAAAAAAGCACGGCCCTGATCACCGCACAGGGCCACCAGCGGTTGAAGAGCGAGCTGGACGATCTGTGGCGCGTGCGCCGCCCGGAAGTGGTCAAGGCGTTGGCGGCGGCGGCGGCGGAAGGCGATCGTTCGGAGAATGCCGAGTACACCTACCGCAAGAAGCAGCTGGGCGAGATCGACCGCCGCGTGCGCTACCTGACCAAGCGGCTGGAGTCGCTGCGGGTGGTGGATACCGTGCCGACCGATCCGCAGGCCGTGTTTTTCGGCGCGTGGGTGGAGCTGGAGAACGTGGACAGCGGCGATGTCAGCCGGTATCGCATCGTGGGGCCGGACGAGACCGATGCGGGTGCCGGGTGGATCAGCATCGATTCACCGCTGGCGCGCGCGTTGTTGAAGAAGCGCGTGGACGATGAGTTCGAGGTGGAGTTGCCGAGCGGGCGGACCGGGTTCGCGATCCTGGCGGTGGAGTATCCGGCTGGGTGAGACAGTTACGCCGTTCCTGGTAATGCGTTACCGGGCGGGGGCGGGATACTCCCTGCCCGCTCGGGCTGGACGGAAGTACTCCACCTGCTGGTAAAACGCCTCGTCCTGGTCGGCATGCCAGCCTGGAATACCCATCATCGGCAACGGGCGCAGCTCCAACGGGTCGTTGAGCACGTCGGCACGCGCGATCGCGTGCGCTGCCTGCTCCACCGCCTGCGCGTCATCCGCGCCCTGCACCACCAGGCACTTGCCCACCAGCAACCGTGTCGGCAGCAACGCCTGCTCCATCAACGCGTGCCCAAACACGGCAGCCACGTCGATGTTGCCGTTGCGCCACTGCGCTGCAGCGCCGACGAACAAGGCGTGCCAGTCGTGCCGATTCCATGCCTGCAGCAGCGACGCATCGCGCACCCGCACGATCACCCCGGTTTCGTCGAACTGGGTCAATGCGGCCTGTGCGCGGGTGCGCTGGCCCGGTGGGTTGCGCTCGATGTCCTGGCATTGGCGTGCATTGAGCGCGCCCTTCACTGCCGGGTAGCGCGCCCACACCAGGGCATTGAACAGGTCATGCCAGTTGCACGGACGCGTGGCGATCTGGCCGCATGCGATGCGCCGCTCGTAGTGCAGGCCATCGGCCAGCAGCGCATCGTCCTGTTCGACCAGCTGTCTGCCGGCCACGCCCAGCCGCTGGTCCAGCGCGCCGATCTCCGGCCACTCTGCAGCCACCATCAGGTCATGGTACGCGCCGAACGCAGCAAACAGCGGATGGGCGAAGCACGCCCGATCCACGTCCGCGCGCGCCGGCGCGATGAAACGCCGGCGGCCGACCGCCCCGGGGGCGGCCGCGCCGGTCACAGTACCTTGAGGTCGAGCAGCTTCTTCGCCGCGCTCTCGTCGATCAACGCGTCGCCGTAGAGGTCGTGGTCGTCGCTCTCGGTGATTTCCACGTCCACGAACTGGCCGATGCGAAGCCTGGCTTCATCGGCGTTCTGGATATGCACCAGGCCGTCGATCTCCGGCGCGTCGGCCTTGGAACGGGCCACGGCGATGCCGTCTTCGATCACATCGACCAGGCACTGCTGCACCGTGCCGATCTTGGCTTCCAGGCGCGCAGCGGAAATCTCGGCCTGGCGGGCCATGAAGCGCGCCAGTCGTTCCTGCTTCACTTCCTCGGGCACCGCGCCGGGCAGGTCGTTGGCGGTGGCGCCGGTGACCGGCGAATACGCGAATGCGCCCACGCGATCCAGCTGCGCCTCATCCAGGAACGACAGCAGTTCTTCGAACTCGGCCTCGGTCTCGCCCGGGAAGCCGACGATGAAGGTCGAGCGCACGGTGATGTCCGGGCACAGCTGGCGCCAGCGCTGCACGCGCTCCAGGGTCTTGTCGACCGCGCCGGGCCGCTTCATCAGCTTGAGGATGCGCGGGCTGGCGTGCTGGAACGGAATGTCCAGGTACGGCAGGATCCGGTTTTCGGCCATCAGCGGCACCACGTCGTCCACGTGCGGGTACGGGTACACGTAGTGCATGCGGGTCCAGGCATCGAGCTCGGACAGGCCTTCGCACAGCGACTTCATGCGGGTCTGGTAGGCCTTGTCGCGCCACATCCGCTCGGCGTACTTGACGTCCACGCCGTAGGCCGAGGTGTCCTGCGACACCACCAGCAGTTCCTTCACCCCGCCACGCACCAGCCGCTCGGCTTCGCGCAGCACTTCATCGACCGGGCGCGAGACCAGCTTGCCGCGCATCGAGGGAATGATGCAGAAGCTGCAATGGTGGTTGCAGCCTTCGGAAATCTTCAGGTAGGCGTAGTGGCGCGGGGTCAGCTTGATGCCGTAGTCCGGAACCAGGTCAACGAACGGGTCATGCTTGGGCGGCAGCGCGGCGTGCACCGCCTCCATCACGCTGGTGTAGTCCTGCGGGCCGGACACCGCCAGCACGTCCGGGTACGCCTTGCGGATTTCTTCCGGGCGCTTGCCCAGGCAGCCGGTGACGATCACCTTGCCGTTGGCGTTCATCGCCTCGCCGATCGCGTCCAATGACTCGGTCACCGCCGAATCGATGAAGCCGCAGGTGTTGACCACCACCACGTCGGCCGAATCGTAGGAGGGAACGATGTCGTAGCCCTCGGCCCGCAGCTGGGTGAGGATGCGCTCGGAATCGACAAGGGCCTTCGGGCAGCCAAGGCTGACGAAGCCGACTTTGGGGTTCAGCTGGGACATGGATCGCGGGACTCTGGGGGCCTGGGCCCACGCCGGAATGGCGCGGGGACCTGGGGCCGGAAACGGCGGCAAGTATACCGGCGTTGTGGCCCAAGCCCTGAATGCCCGCGACACCCCGCTAACCTGCAACACGCCGATAATGAACGCCTGAACCAACAGGAGTCTGGCAATGGGTGAGTGGGTCACGCTTGATACGCATCACGGTCCGGTCCGGGCCTGGCAGGCCACGCCGGAGGGCAAGCCGCGCGGGGGCCTGGTGGTCATCCAGGAGATCTTCGGCACCAACGCGCACATCCGCGAGGTGGCCGAGCGCTTTGCCGCCCAGGGTTACGCGGTGCTGGCACCGTCCTTCTTCGACCTGATCGATGGCACCGAGGCCGATCCCGACGCCCTGCCTTACGACCCGGAGGGGGTGAAGCAGGGCCTGGAGCATGTGAACGCGCTGGGCGTGGAAAAGGCGCTGGAAGTGGTCCGCGCCGCCGCCTCACGGCTGGCCCCGGCCGGCAAGGTCGGCACCGTGGGCTACTGCTGGGGCGGCAGCATCGCCCTGCTCTCGGCGCTGCGCCTGGGCCTGCCGTCGGTGAGCTACTACGGCGCGCGCAACGTCCAGTTCCTGGATGAGACGCCCAAGGCGCCGGTCATGTTCCACTTCGGCGCGCAGGACAAGAGCATCCCCCCGGAGGCCATCGAGGCGCATCGGAAAAAAATGCCCAAGATGGAAACCTTCGTCTACCCGGCCGACCACGCCTTTAACCGCAGCGTCGGACATGCGTATGATCCAGACAGCGCCGAGCTGGCGCTGAAACGCACCCTTGCCTTCTTTGCGGAGCATCTTGGATGAGCGATTTCGAACTGGATTCACGCCTGGCCGCCAACAGTGTGCTGGTGGACCAAGGCCCGTTGTCGCAAGTGCGGTTGATGAACGACGAACGTTACCCGTGGCTGGTGCTGGTGCCGCGCGTGACCGGCATCACTGAATGGCTGGAGCTGGACGGCCACCAGCAGGACCAGCTGCGCACCGAATTGAACCGATGCTGCCGGGCGCTCAAGGGCACCGACGGGGTCCAGAAGATTAACTTCGCCACGTTGGGCAACATCGTGCCGCAGCTGCACTTCCACGTGGTCGGCCGGCATGTCGGCGATCCGGCGTGGCCGGCGCCGGTGTGGGGCCATGGCCAGGCCCACCCGTTCGACGAGGCCGTGCTGCAGGAGCGTGTCGCGATGTGGAAGGAACGGCTAGGATATTCGCCCCAGCCCTAAGCGGACCCTGCCCCTGATGCGCTCCAACCTTGTCGCCGCCATCGTCCTGATCCTCGTCGGCCTGTTCCTGCTGGCCAGCAACCTGGGCTGGACCAACATGAACCTGGGTCGCCTGATCCTTACCTGGTGGCCGGTGATCCTGGTGGCAGTGGGAATCGGGTTGCTGTTCGGACGCGGGAAATAACCCAATATAAAAGCGCGGAGCGATCCGCGCTTTTTTCATGTGCCCGACCGCTCAGGTGCGCGGCAGGGTGACCCCGGTCTGGCCCTGGTACTTGCCGCCGCGATCCTTGTACGAGGTCTCGCAGATGTCGTCGCTGTCAGCCTGGAAGAACAGCATCTGGGCCACGCCTTCGTTGGCGTAGATGCGCGCCGGCAGCGGCGTGGTGTTGCTGAATTCCAGGGTCACGTGGCCTTCCCACTCCGGTTCCAGCGGGGTCACGTTGACGATGATGCCGCAGCGCGCGTAGGTACTCTTGCCCAGGCACACCACCAGGGTGTCGCGCGGAATGCGGAAGTACTCCACCGTGCGCGCCAGCGCGAAGCTGTTGGGCGGGATGATGCACTCGTCGCCCACGATGTCCACGAAGCTGCCCGGGTCGAAGTGCTTGGGGTCGACGATGGTGGAGTTGATGTTGGTGAACACCTTGAACTCGCGCGAGCAGCGCACGTCGTAACCGTAGCTGGAAGTGCCGTAGCTGACGATGCGCTGGCCGTTGGCCTGCTTGACCTGGCCGGCCTCGAACGGCTCGATCATGGCCTGCTGCTCGGACATGCGGCGGATCCAACGGTCACTCTTGATGCTCATGGGCGGTCCTGGGTGCGGGAATGGGCGATTCTAAAGCGATCAGAGCAGCGAAGACAGGATCGGAATGCTGGCGCGCGGGCGCTTGGCCACCTCCTCCACCAGCCGTTCGGCGGCACGCAGGTAAGCCTGCGCGGCCGGCGATTCCGGGGCGGCGGCGGTGATCGGGGTGCCGGCATCGCCCTGCTCGCGGATGCCGATATCCAGCGGCAGCGAGCCCAGCAGCGGCACGCCGTACTGCGCGGCCATGCGTTCGCCACCACCATCGCCGAACAGGTGTTCGATGTGGCCGCAGTTGCTGCAGGTGTGCACGGCCATGTTCTCGACAATGCCCAGCACCGGCACCTCGACCTTCTCGAACATCTTCAGCGCCTTCTTCGCATCCAGCGTGGCGATGTCCTGAGGGGTGGTCACGATCACCGCGCCGGCCAGCGGAATCTTCTGGGTCAGGGTCAGCTGGATGTCACCGGTGCCCGGCGGCAGGTCGATCAGCAGGTAATCCAGGTCATCCCAGAGGGTGTCGTTGAAGAACTGGGTCATGGCCGAGGTGGCCATCGGACCGCGCCAGATCATCGGCGTCTCGTCTTCGATCAGGTAACCGATCGACATGGTTTCCACGCCAAACGCGCGCAGCGGTTCGATCGATTTGTTGTCCGGGCTTTCCGGGCGGCCGCTCAGGCCCAGCATCATCGGCACGCTGGGGCCGTAGATGTCGGCATCCAGCAGCCCGACCCGGGCACCCAGGCGGGCCAGCGCCACGGCCAGGTTCACCGCCGTGGTGGATTTGCCCACCCCGCCCTTGCCCGACCCGACCGCGATCACGTTGCGGACGCGCGGATGAAGGGTCAGGCCCTTCTGCACCTGGCTGGCATGGGGACGTCGAGACGGGCTGGCACTCACTGCGGGAACTCCGGAAAAGCCGAACGGGACAGCCCGCCACTATACAGGGCGCGCCTGCGTCGCCCGGCCGTTGTCCCGCCCTGTCCTGGTGCTGTCCCGGAGTCGATGTTGACGCCATCGACAGGTCAGGAACGGATTCCGTGGTGCGATGCGGCCAAAAAATGAACCGTGCATCCGTCACAGTACGGAGGAAATGGTTTCATCGAAAACCATTATTAAACCTTTACGTTTCAATACTTTAAAGCGCAAATGAGAACGAAAGCTTGCCTTTGCCTATCTTGTCTTTATGACCTCTTGATGAACAGTTGACAGCGCGCGTTAAGGCCGTGTTAACCTCGAATCATCAGCTCGTGAAGCTGGTGAACAGGGGGCAGTCACTGCCAAGACCTGATCCGAGGGCACACGGAGACGCCTGCTGGTCCATGTCACCGGTGTTTGACGCAATCGATCGTTCCAAGGGGATCCACACATGATGAATCGCAAGTCGCTCAGCCGTAATCCGCTGAGCTTCGCCCTGGCCACCGCGATGGTGTTCGCGGCTTCGGCACCGGTGTTCGCACAGGACAGCACGGCGACCGAGACGGCTGAAGAAGCCGCCGCCAAGGCCAAGACCACCACGAACTTCGACACCGTGACCGTGACCGGTTCGCGCATCAGCAAGGACACCTTCAACTCGGTGTCGCCGGTGCAGGTCGTGACCCGCCAGGAATCGACCCTGGCCGGCTTCAACTCCACCACCGACATCCTGCAGAGCACCGCGGTCACCGCCGGCGCCTCGCAGATCAACAACGCGTACGGCGGCTACGTCACCGACGGCGGCCCGGGTGCCAATACCCTGGGTCTGCGCGGCCTCGGCCCGACCCGTACCCTGATCCTGCTGAACGGCCGCCGCGTGGCGCCGGCCGGTTCGCGTGGCGCGGTCGGCTCGGCCGACCTCAACGTGCTGCCGAACGCGATCGTGGACCGCATCGAAATCCTGAAGGACGGCGCGTCGTCAATCTACGGCTCCGACGCGGTGGCCGGCGTCATCAACATCATCACCAAGACCAAGGTCGATGGCGTTTCGTTCGAAGCGCAGCACAACGCCACCGACGGAGGTGGCGGCGACCAGCGCCGTTACTCGATCATGTTCGGCACCACCGGCGAGCGTTCGCACTTCTCCGGTTCGTACGAGTACTACACCCGTAACGACCTGAGCCTGCGCGACCGCGAATGGACCCGCTGCGCCACCGACAAGTACCGCGACATCGACGTGGGCGACTACTGGGGCAGCGGCGACTTCATCGACCCGCTGACCGGCAAGTCCAAGTGCTACACGCTGGATGCCGGCGGCGTCACCATCAACACCATCGGCACCAACACCCGCGCCGGCGTTGCCGCTCCGGGTACCAGTGGCACCCGCTTCAACCGCTGGCGCCCGAATGCGGCCGTCACCACCGGCCTGGTCGGTTTCGAAGGCGTGAGCACCTACTCGCGCGATACCTTCGACGACGCCATGCTGAACCAGTCGCTGATCTCGCCGGCCAAGACCCACACCCTGTTCTTCCAGGGCGGCGTGGACATCGGCGTGCTGGGTGATGCCGAGCTGTACTACGAGTTCCTGGGCAACAAGCGCAAGTCCACCCAGACCGGCTACCGCCAGCTCTCGCTGGACTACGCAGTGGGCAGCCCGCTGATCCCGGCCAACCTGCGCGACAGCGTCGCCGGCCCGGCGACCAACCTGACCAATGGCCAGCCCATGGGCGTGCGCGCCTTCATCGGGTTCGGCAATGACCAGAGCAAGCAGAACGTCGATTACTACCGCTTCAACGCCGGCCTGCGTGGCAACCTGGGCTCGGAGTGGAAGTACGACTTCAACGTGATGCATTCGGACAACAACGCCGATTACACCTTCCAGAGCTTCCTGACCAGCCGCCTGGCGCAGAGCCTGAACGTGGTGTCCAACGGTGCCGGCGGCTACTCGTGCGTCGACCCGTCCAACGGCTGCATCGCGGCCCCGGCGCTGAACACCAACACCATTGGTGGCAACCTGCCGTCCGACTGGAAGAACTGGGTGTTCGTGCCGGTCACCGGCAACACCAAGTACAAGGAAGACACGGTCAACTTCAACGTCAACGGCCCGTTGTTCGACATGCCGCAGGGCACCGCCGCCGGTGCGTTCGGCGTGGAGTACCGCAAGGCCAAGATCGACGACAGCCCCTCGCAGTACTCGATCGACGGCGACCTGTTCAACCTGACCTCGGCCGCCCCGACCCGCGGCAGCGACTCGGTGATCGAAGCCTACGGCGAACTGGAACTGCCGCTGCTGTCGGGCGTCACCGCCGCCGAAGAGCTGACGGTCAACCTGTCCGGCCGTTACACCGATTACAAGTCCTACGGTTCGGATGAGACCTACAAGATCGGCGGCCTGTGGACCCCGGTGAAGTGGCTGTCGTTCCGCGCGTCCTACGGCACTTCCTACCGCGCCCCGGCGCTGTACGAACAGTTCCTGGGCGGCACCACCGGCTTCCTGGGCAGCACCTCCGATCCCTGCAACGAATACGGCGATCGTGATCCGTCCTCGCTGCGCTACCAGAACTGCGCCTCGCTGGGCCTGCCGACCGACTTCACCGCCACCTCGGGCGTGACCGTGATCACCCAGGGTGGTGCGGAAACCGGCCTGAAGGCGGAAACGTCCACCGCCAAGACCCTCGGCATGGTGCTGCAGCCGGAGTTCGGCAGTGGCTTCGGTGACCTGTCCTTCGCTGTCGATTACTTCGACATCAAGGTCGAGAACGGCGTGCAGGACGCGGGCGGCGCCGGCATCCTGGCCGCGTGCTACGGCAGCTCCACCGCCGACTTCACCGCCGGCAACGGCCTGTGCCGCCTGGTCGACCGCAACCCGCTGACCAACGCGCTGACCGTCACCAACGGCTTCATCAACGTGTCCACCGACAAGGTGCGCGGCCTGGACTTCACCCTGCGTTATGTCCGCGACATCGGGCCGGGCGAATTCCGCACCACCACCCAGTTCACCCACTACATCGAACAGTCCAGCAAGATCTTCCCGGACGATCCACTGGTGAACTACGCGGGCATGCTGCGCAACCCGAAGAACACCGCCACGATGGACCTGGCGTACAAGTGGAAGGAATGGCAGGTCCGCTACGGTATCGACTGGACCGACAAGATGGACAGCTACGCCTACTACGAGGCCAACAACCCGGGCCTGTTCGACCCGGCGACCTCGCCGTACAAGATCTACACCCCGAACTACTTCCTGCAGTCGTTCTCGGTGCAGTACGACGCGGACAAGTGGTCGGTCACCGGCGGCGTGCGCAACCTGGCGGACAAGGAACCGCCGACCATTTCCCAGGGTGTGTACAACACCGTCGGCAATGCGTTGCTGTACAGCGGCTTTGATTACTGGGGTCGCCAGTACTTCCTGAACGTCACCTACTCGTTCTGATCCCGCTTCGCGAGCCGCCGCCCTTCGGGGCGGCGGTCTCGTTTCCGGCCCTGGTAAACCGGTGGTCGGCCCGCTCCATGAACAGAGGTCATCAATGAAACGGATTCTTCTGCTGGCCGCCCTGGCCAGTGCTTCCTCGCTCCTGCACGCCAAGCCGGTGGCACCGACCATCGAGCAGATGGCCGCCTTCCCGGCCATTTCCAGCCTTTCACTCTCGCCCGATGGCAAGCACATCGCCGGCCTGCGCGCCAACGGCGAAGAGCGCGTCATCGTGGTCTGGGAGACCAACGCCCTGGACAAGGCGCCGACCGTGATCGGTGCCGGCCGCATGAAATTCCAGAGCGTGAGCTTCATCAAGAACGGCCTGTTGGCCGTCACCCTGTGGCAGCCCTACGACCTGCGTACCGACCGGGTCAACAAGACCTTCATCAGCAAGTTCTTCATCACCGACATCGAAGGCAAGCAGTGGAAGGAGCCGATCACGCCGGCCCGCGCCACCAGCCGCAATGAAGAACTCGAACAGGCCCTGTCCAACTCCACCGTGCTCGATACCCTGCCCAACGATCCGGACCACATCCTGGTGGTCAACGGCTCGGGCAGCAATTCCGGTGACGTGTACAAGGTCAACCTGCGCAGCTTCACCTCCCAGCGCATCCAGAAAACCGAAGAGCGCGTGGCCGGTTATGTCACCGACCTCAACAGCGAACTGCGCGCGCGCCTGCGCCAGGACGTGGACGGGACCGGCGCGTACATCGCCACCGAATTCCGCAACCCGGCCACCGGTTCGTGGGAAGAGCACTTCCGTTCGCACGTGAAGGATCGCGACATCAACCAGGTGGTCGGCTTCGCCGACGACCCGAACATCGCCTTCATCCAGAGCAACGTGGGCCGCGACAAGACGGTCATCTACGAATACGACATCGCCGCGCGCAAGCAGAAGGAAGTGCTGTTCGAGCACAAGTTCTTCAACGCCGGCAGCGTGGTGATGAACCGCTACAGGAACGTTGAAGGCGTCCCGTTCGGCGCGCTGCTCGGCGTGGGCTACAGCGGCCCGCGCGAGAACGAGATCCAGTGGACCGACCCGACCTTCAAGGCGCTGGAACAGGGCCTGCGTCAGGCCCTGGGCATCCAGGCCAGCGAGGTCACCCTGGTCGATCCGGGCACCGGCCAGCGCGCCACCACCCAGCTCGACGGGGGCAAGTCGATCCGCCTGCTGGACTACAGCGCCAACCTGAAGACGTTCCTGGTGGTGGTGTCCGGCCCGTCCGACCCGCCGGCCTACTACCTGTTCAACAACGGCCAGCTGACCGAGCTGGCCAAGTCCTACCCGCAGATCGACCCGGCCGCGCTGGGCACGACCCGGTTGGTCTATTACAAGGCCCGCGACGGCCTGGACATTCCCGCCTTCCTGACCACGCCGAACACCGAACTGTGCGGCGCCGGTCCGTGGAAGGCCGTTGTCCACCCGCACGGCGGCCCGTGGGCGCGCGACGGCATGGACTTCGACGGTTCCATGTGGGTGCCGCTGATGGCGTCGCGCTGCATGGCGGTGCTGCGCCCGCAGTTCCGCGGCTCGGCTGACTGGAGCCGCAAGCTGTGGATGGCCGGCGATGCCGAGTGGGGCCAGAAGATGCAGGACGACAAGGATGATGGCGCCAAGTGGATGATCGACCAGAAGATCGCCCAGCCCGGCCACATCGCCATGTTCGGCTTCTCCTACGGCGGTTATTCGGCATTCGCCGCCTCGGTGCGCCCCAATGGGCTGTACAAGTGCGCCATTGCCGGTGCCGGCGTGTCGGACATCAAGAAGATCTGGTCGCGGTTCTACACCAACCCGTTCTTCCGCCAGGCCCAGGCCAAGACGGTGGACGGCCTGAACCCGCTGGACAAGGCCGGCGAGATGAAGATCCCGCTGATGGTCTACCACGGCGACCGCGACCGCACCGTGCCGATCGAACAATCCGAATGGTTCGTGGCCAAGGCGAAGAACTCCGGCCAGCCGGTGGAGTACCACGCCATCGCCGACTACGCGCACGGCCCGGCCTGGACGCGCGCGATCATGGGCGACCAGCTGCGGCTGATCGATGATTACCTGGGCAAGGGGTGTGGTGGCGGCGGCCTGTAACCGCCGCTGGAGGGCACCCGGCCTACGGTCGGGTGCTCCCATGGTTATCGGCCACCTTCGGGTGGCCTTTTTTTTACCCGCGCAGGATGGCCTGCGCCGCGTTGTGCCCGGGCGCGCCGGTGACGCCACCGCCGGGATGCGTGCCCGAACCGCACAGATACAGGCCCGGCAATGCACCGCGGTAGTCGGCCTGGCCCAGCATCGGCCGGGCACTGAACAGCTGGTTGAGGCTGAGCGCGCCGTGGAAAATGTCGCCGCCGATCAGCCCGAACGTACGCTCCAGGTCCAACGGACTCAGCACCTGCCGGCCCAGCACCAGTGTGCTGAATCCCGGCGCGTGCCTCTCGACCGTCGCGATCATCAGATCGGCCACGTCGTCGCGGTGGTCGTCCCAGCTGCGCCCACCGGAAAGCACCGGGGCCACGTGCTGGCAGAACAGGCTGGCCACGTGCTGGCCGGGCGGTGCCAGCGAATCGTCCAGCGTGCTGGGGATCAGCATTTCCACGATGGGTTCGCGCGACCAGCCGTGCTGGCGTGCATCGGTGTAGGCGCGGTCCATGTAGCCCAGCGTGGGCGCCATGATGATGCCGGCAGTGAGGTGGTCCCCTGCCCCGGGCAGCACGGAGAACGAGGGCAGGCCCGACAGCGCGACGTTCATGCGGAACGTACCGGACCCGCAGCGCCAGTTCGCCATGCGCTCGCGGGTGGCCAGCGGCACTTCATCGGGCGCCAGCAGCTGTTCGTACAGCAGCTTCGGATTGACGTTGGCCACCACCCGGCGGGCGCGGATGCGCTCGCCCTGCAGCGTTTCCACCCCCACCGCGCGACCTTGTTCGACAAGAACCCTGCGCACACCGCAGTCGGTACGGATCTCCACCCCGGCGGCGATGGCCGAACGCGCCATTGCCTGGGTGATCGCGCCCATCCCGCCGATGGCGTGGCCCCAGGCGCCCTTGACCCCGTTGCTCTCGCCGAAGGCGTGGTGCAGCAGCACGTACGCCGAGCCGGGCGCTTCAGGGCTGGCGTAGTTGCCCACGATGCCGTCGAACCCGAACAGGGCCTTGATCGGCTCGCTCTCGAACCAGCGGTCCAGGTATTCCGAGGCGGAGATGGTGAACAGGTCCAGCAGTTCCTGGCGCAACGCCGGTGCCAGGCCATGCAGTCGCCGGCCCAGCTGGCCCGCCTGCCACAGGGCCGGCAGCTGGGTCAGCCAGTGGCCTTCGCCCACGTTCGGCGGCGCCTGCAGCGAAAGATCGCGCAGCACATCGGCGAAGGCTTCCAGGCGCTGCTCGAAGGCCGGCAGGCGCTCGGCATCGCGCGCGGAGAAACGCGCCACCTCCGAGCGGGTCAGCCCGGCACCGGCCAACAGGTAATCCCCGTCCAGCGGCAGGAAGTTGTTGATCCGCCGTGGCACCACCCGCAGCCCGTGTTCGGCCAGCGCCAGCTCCTGGATGATGCGCGGCTGCAGCAGCGACACCGTATAGGAAGCCACCGAGTTGCGGAATCCCGGGTGGAACTCCTCGGTGACCGCCGCCCCGCCGACCACCGCCCGCCGTTCCAGCACCAGCACCCGCTGCCCGGCCCGGGCCAGGTAGGCCGCGCAGACCAGGCCGTTGTGCCCGCCGCCGATGATGACTGCATCCCAGGCACGCGTCGTAGAAGTGTCCATGCAGGCTGTATACATGACCTTCGACACCCTTGCAGGCCGGGCCAGCGGCGTATCGTCTGGCCCACGGCCCCATCAAGGGGCCTTCCTGAAAGATTCTTCGGCCCGGAGGCCTTACCAGTGATCTCTCGTACTCCCAAGATTGTTCTGCTGACCCTGGCCGTTTCGGCCGCGCTGGTCGGCTGCGGCAAGAACGAAACCCCGGCTACGGACAGCGCGGCCTCCACCGCCACCCCGACCGCCGCCCCGGCTGCCACCGAGTTCAAGCTCGACGAAGCCAAGCTGCCGGCCTACAACGCCTTCCACCCGTCCGACCTGGACAAGAGCCTGGACGCCTGCACCGCGTTCGGCGATTACGTGAACAGCAAGTGGCTGGCCGCCAATGAAATCCCGGGCGACCGCACCAGCTGGGGCGCCTTCACCATCCTGGACGAGCGCTCGGTCGCCGTGCAGCACCAGCTGGCCGAACAGGTCGCGGCGGTGAAGAACCCGACCGGCATCGAAAAGATCGTCGGCGACTTCTGGGCCACCGGCATGGACGAAGCCAAGATCAACGCGCAGGGCATCGAGCCGATCAAGGCTGACCTGGCCGCGATCGACGGCCTGCAGGACAAGGACGCCATCGCCAACTACCTGCGCACCACCGCCGCCAAGGGCGAGAATGTGCTGTTCGGGTTCGGTCCGGAAGCGGACTTCAAGAACTCCAGCATGAACATGGCCTACGCCAGCCAGGGCGGCCTGGGCCTGCCGGACACCACGTACTACACCGACGCCAAGAACGCCGACAAGCTCAAGGCGTACCAGGCGCACGTGGCCAAGGTGCTGGAACTGTCCGGCGTGGCGGCGGCCGACGCCGCCAAGCAGGCTGCGGACGTGGTCAAGTTCGAAACCCGCCTGGCCAAGGCGTCCAAGTCCAGCGAACAGCTCTCGCGCGATGTCTCGCTGTACTACAACCCGGTCACCGTGGCCGACGCCGACAAGCTGACCCCGAACTTTAGCTGGAGCAAATTCTTCGAAGCGCAGGGCATCGCCGCGCCGGAGAAGTTCTCGCTGGCCATCCCGAGCTTCCACCAGGAAGTGAGCAAGGCGCTGGGCGACACCGACCCGTCGGTGTGGCGTTCGTACCTGCGCTTCCACACCGTGGATTCTGCATCGCCGTTCCTGGCTGACACCTTCGCCCAGGAGAACTACGAGTTCTACGGCAAGACCCTCAACGGCCAGAAGGAAATGAAGCCGCGCTGGAAGCGCGTGCTGGGCACCATCGAAAACGATGCCGGCGAAGCCTTCGGCCAGCTGTACGTCAAGGTCGCCTTCTCGCCCGAGTCGAAGGCCAAGATGGAAGAACTGGTCAAGAACCTGGCCGCCTCGCTCAAGGAGCGCATCCAGGGCCTGACCTGGATGAGCGATGAGACCAAGGCCAAGGCGATCGCCAAGTGGGAAACCTTCACCCCGAAGATCGGCTACCCGGACAAGTGGCGCGACTGGAGCGGCCTGACCACCGGCCGTGACAGCTACTTCGACAACGTGCGCGCGGCCAACGCATTCAACTACAAGTTCGCGCTGGGCAAGATCGGCAAGCCGGTGGACAAGACCGAGTGGGGCATGACCCCGCAGACGGTCAACGCCTACTACAACCCGCTGCAGAACGAGATCGTGTTCCCGGCCGCCATCCTGCAGCCGCCGTTCTTCGACCCGAAGGCCGACGACGCGCTGAACTACGGCGGCATCGGTGCGGTGATCGGCCACGAAATGACCCACGGTTACGACGACCAGGGCAGCCGCTTCGGGCCGACCGGCAACTTCGAGAACTGGTGGACCGATGCGGACACCAAGAACTTCAGCGGCCTGACCGGCAAGCTGGTGAACCAGTTCGACGGCTACAAGGTCGGCGACCAGGCGGTCAACGGCAAGCTGACCCTGGGCGAGAACATCGCCGACCTGGGCGGCCTGGCCACCGCCTACGACGCCCTGCAGAAGGCCAGCGCCGGCAAGGAAGACCCGAAGGTCGACGGCTTCAGCCGCGACCAGCGCTTCTTCTTCAACTGGGCCACCGTGTGGCGCACCAAGTACACCCCGGAAAACGCCAAGGTCCGCCTGGCCACCGACCCGCACGCCCCGGCTGCGTTCCGTGCCATGGGCGCGCCGTCGAACCTGCCGACCTTCGCGGCCGCGTTCGAGTGCAAGCCCGGTACGCCGATGGTGCGCGCCGGCGACAAGCAGGTCGTCATCTGGTAATCGTCCACGCCTTGGCGTGATGCAGAAAGGCCCGGGATTTTCCCGGGCCTTTTTGTTTGCATGCCGCGTTTTCATTGGGTCTTGCTATAGTGCGCCGGTCTTCAATCCTTCCGGATTTGCTTCGCATGCCCAACCTTCGTCCGCTTGCCATCGCCCTCGGCCTGGGCCTGGCCACCCTGGTCGTCACCGACGCCTCCGCCGCCCCGAAGAAGAAGGCCGCCGGCCGTGCGCCCGCCGTGAGCGCGCAGTGCAGCGACTTCTACGACGCCACCAATGCCGGCTGGCTGAAAGCCAACCCGGTGCCGCAGACCGGCGCCACCACCGCCATTGGCCAGCTCGCCGAGCGCACCCGCGTGCAGCAGCGCGAGCTGCTGGACGGCGCGATGAAGGCACCGCAGGGCAACGTGCAGAAGCTGCTGGGCGACTTCTGGGCCAGCGGCCTGGATGAAGCGGCCGTGGAAGCGGACGGCTCGGCCCCGATCGCGCCGCTGCTGACCCGCATCAACGCCATCAAGAAGGCCAAGGATGTGCCGGCCTCGATTGCCGCGCTGCACCAGGTCGGCATCCCGGTGGCCTTCAACTTCGCCCCGGACGTGGACCTGAAGGCGCTGGACCGTCACATCGGCTACTTCATGCAGGGCGGCATGGGCCTGCCCGACCCGGCCTTCTACACCCGCACCGACGCCGATACCGTGGCGCTGATGGGGCGCTACCGCGCTTACGTCAAGCAGATCCTGGCCCTGACCGGCACCCCGGCCGACAAGCTGGAGGCCGAATCGCAGGCGGTCATCGCGCTGGAAACCGAGCTGGCGCGCAATGCGCAGTCGCTGGCCGGCATCAACAACCCGTTCAACAACTACGCGCCGATTTCCACCAAGGAACTCAACAGCCGCTTCCGCAACCTGCAGCTGGATGCGTTCCTGAAGGCGCAGGGCGTCAACGACGACCTGGTCTCGCTGTCCGACCCGGAGCTGTTCAAGGCGCTCGACGGCATGGTCACCCGGATCAAGCCGGACCAGTGGAAGGCCTACCTGCGCTGGCGCGTGGGCGATGCCATGGCCCCCTACCTGTCCAAGGCCTACCGCGATGCGGAGTTTGAATTCCGCGGCCGCGTGATCCGTGGTGAAACCATCGCCCCGGCCCGCTGGGAGCAGGTGCTGGATGCGATGAACGTCGCCGCCGGCCCGATGGTCGGCCGCGAATATGCCGCGCGTTACCTGTCCGCCGAAGACCGCCGCCAGGCCGCCGTGATCGTCGACAAGGTCCGCGAAACCCAGATCGAGGCGGTCAAGGCCAGCAGCTGGCTGAGCCCGGAAGCCAAGAGCGAAGCACAGGCCAAGCTGGCCGCGCTGAAGATCGAGATCGGCACCCCGCTGCGCGACCTGGATTACAGCGTGCAGCCGATGGGCCGTGGCAGCTTCGGCGGCAACATGCTGATCGCCTCCACCTGGCGCCACCGCGAAGAAATGAAGCGCATCGGCAAGGGCAACGCCGACCGCCGCTGGGACGTGCTGCCGCAGCAGCCGGCGCTGGCCTATGACATCGCGCAGAACCGCCTGATCGTCACCGCTGCCGTGCTGCAGGGCCCGGTATTCAACGCCAAGGCCGACACCGCCGACAAGTACGGCAGCTACGGCGCGCTGGTCGCCCACGAGCTGACCCGCGCGATCGACGCCAAGGGTTCGCTGGTGGATTCCAAGGGCGAGCTGCGCAGCTGGTGGACCCCGGCCGACAAGACCGCCTGGACCCTGCTGGGCAACCGCGTGGCCGCGCAGTTCAGCAGCCTGGACTTCCCCGGCGTCAAGGGTGCCAAGGTCAACGGCGAACTGACCCGCGAAGAGAACCTGGCCGACCTGGCGGGCGTGGAACTGGCGTGGGCCGCTTACAAGTCGGCCGAGCCCGATGCCAAGCCGGCCACGCAGCAGGGCTTCTTCCGTGCCTGGGCCGCCCTGTGGCCGCAGCAGCTGTCGCCGAACGAGGCCGCACAGCGGCTGACCGCCGACACGCTCGCCCCGGGCAAGTGGCGCACCAACGCCCCGCTGTCCAACCTGCCGGCCTTCGGTGCGACCTTCAGCTGCAAGCCGGGCCAGCCGATGCAGCGCGTGGACAGCGACCAGATCAAGGTCTGGCGCTGAGCGAGGCAGTAATGGATTGAACGAAGGGCGCCTTGATGGGCGCCCTTTTTCATGCGCGTAGAGCCACGCCCTGCGTGGCTGCACTTCGGCCGGCACCGCAAAGCCACGCAGGGCGTGGCTCTACGCGTCGGGCTGCAGCCAGCCCCGGTAATTTACGATCAACCCCACCCCAGGTGCGGCGATCTCCACGTTGAA
Organism: Stenotrophomonas sp. FBCC-B152; assembly: GCF_059134105.1. Lineage (NCBI taxonomy): Bacteria > Pseudomonadati > Pseudomonadota > Gammaproteobacteria > Lysobacterales > Lysobacteraceae > Stenotrophomonas > Stenotrophomonas sp. FBCC-B152. The sequence continues at coordinate 2,599,908 of NZ_CP101442.1, forward strand.
CACGAACCGGCCATCCACGTCGGTTTCGAAGGTGGTGCCCCTGGGCAGCAGCGCCTTCGGCAGCGGCACGCCCAGCAAGGACCAGCGGCGCGGCACCAGCAGCAATCGATCGCCTTCCACCAGCAGCGCCAACGCGACCTCGATCACCCCAAAGCGCTCGACCAGCAGCGCCTCATTGCGCCCTGCCCCGCGCCGTTGCCACGAGGTAAACCGGCGTCCGCCAAAATCACGCGTCCAGCGCTCGATGCCGTGGTCCGGCGAAAAGGTCACGGTGACCGGCACATCGGCGCCCGCCTTCGGAAAACCGATGACCGCCGCCACCAGGCGTGACACCCGCCCGGTGCCACGACGCACCTGCGCCGTGCCGCTCCAGCGGTGCTGCCCGGGCGTGTCGTGCAGCGCCTGCACCTGCGCAGGCAGCGCATCGTAGGCACTGCCCAGCACCTGCCGGTACAGGCTGGCGGCGGCGCGATCGTCGCGCAGCTACTTCACGCTGCGCAGGTGGTTGGGCCGCTTCGGGCCGCCCGGTGGGCGCCGGTTGAATGGCGGCTGCCCCCGCCAATAACGGATCAGCAGCCAGCCGAACAACATGCCGCCCAGGTGGGCGAAGTGGGCCACGCCCGGCTGCCAGCCGGTGGCGCCCAGCACCAGTTCCATCACGCCGAACACGATCACGAAGGTGCGGGCCTTCATTGGAATGGGCGGGAACAACAGCATCACGCGCTGGTTGGGGAACAGCATGCCGTAGGCCAGCAGCAGGCCGAACACGCCACCGGAAGCGCCCAGCACGGTGGCCGGGTCGGTGATCATCGCGCCCACCGCCAGCTGGCACAGGCCGGCGCCGGCCACGCACACCAGGTAGTAGGTCAGGAAGCGCTTTTCGCCCCAGGTCTGCTCCAGCGGCGCGCCAAACATGAAGAGCGCCAGCATGTTGAAGAACAGGTGCCCGAAGCTGCCATGCAGGAAGCCGTAGGTCAGCAGCTGCCATGGCTGGAAATTGCCACCCGGCGAGAACGGGTCGAAGCCACCGCGCAGCGGTTGCAGCATGAACGGCTCGAACGTGCCGTTGCCGAGCAGGAACGGCTGCTGCAGCAGGAACAGCACGATGTTGGCGATCAACAGTGCCTTGGTGACGGTGGGCAGTCGCGGGAACATGGGGGCATCCTTTGGAACCGCGCCCATCATAACGGGCTAGCCCGGTCCCCACACCGCCGCGTCCAGGTCATCGGCGCCGCCGCGCGGCATGTGCTTGACCCGGCCACGCTCCATCACCACCCCTTCGGCGCGCAACCGCTGGTTCTGCTCGCGCCAGCCGCGCGAGCCTTCCGGCATGGCGATGCGGCCGTCCGAGCGCAGCACCCGGTGCCAGGGCAGGTCCGGGTCGTCGTTCATGCCCAGCACCCGTGCGGTGAGTCGCGCCCGGCCCGGCAGCCCGGCCCTGGCGGCCACCTGGCCGTAGCCCATCACCTGCCCGGGTGGGATGGCCCGGATCACCGCCAGGATGCGCTCGCGCGCCTGCGCCGCAGCGTCCACTGCATCGTCGGCCGCCGGCGCGCCTTTCTTCACGCGCGCACGCGGCTGACCAGCAGCACGCCGACCAGCACCAGCGCCGTCCCCAGGATCTGCCAGGGGCCCATGGGTTCGTCGAGCAGCCATAGACTCATCACGATGGTGGATACCGGCCCGAGCATACCCACCTGCGCGGCCAGCGACGAGCCGATCCGCTTCACCGCCAGCATGATCGCCAGCACCGGCAGCACCGTGCAGACCGTTGCATTGACCAGCGACAGCCAGTACACCGGCGCCGGCTGCTGGAACAGTACCGGCAGCGGGTGCAGCACCGCGAAGTGCAGCACGCACAGCACGCAGGCCACGCAGCTGGCATAGGCGGTCAGGCGGATCGCGCCGATCCGCGCCACCACCTGGCCGCTGCCGAACAGGTACAGCGCGTAGCTGAGCGCGCTGGCGAACACCAGCGCACTGCCCAGCACGATGCGCCCGCCTTCCAGCTGCAGGTCATGGCCGAAGGCAAGCAGCACGCCGAGATAACTCAGCACCAGCGCGGCCACCTGCCAGCGCCCGGGCTTCTTCTTCAGCAGCACCAGGCTGATCAGCAGCACCAGGGTGGGATTGAGGTACAGGATCAGCCGTTCCAGGGTCACGCTGATGTACTGCAGTCCCTGGAAATCGAGCAGGCTGGAAAGGTAGTAACCGGTGAAGCCCAGCCACACCACCCGGCCCCGGTCGGCCCAGGACAAGGCGGTGGCGCGGCGCGCCGACCACACCGCCAGCAGCGCGAACAACGGGAACGCCATGAGCATGCGCAATGCCAGCAGCGTGGTGGCATCCACGCCATGGCGATAGGCAAGCTTGACGATCACGGCCTTGCCGGAGGCCGCTACCGCGCCGACGGCGGCAAGCAGGATGCCGGAGGTGGCAAGGCGTGGGGAGGAGGTGGGGAGCGCGTGCGACATCGGGGGGATTGTCGCATCTGCCGGGTTGGCTTCGGCGGGTTTCAACTTCGGATGGTTTCAACTTCGGGCGGGAGGTGGGCGCCGCGGCACGTTGGGTTCGGGGGCTTGTGCCGCGCTGCGCGCGGTCGCCAGGCAGGGCCAGGCGCTACGAATTGCTACGGGCGCCGGAGAGTGTGCAGTTGTGTTGATGCGCGCATCAGCGCATCAACACTACCTCTTCCGCGCTTGTTGGGTGGATGGCGACGGTGTCGTCGAGCTGGGCCTTGGTCACGCCCATTTTCACCGCGACCGCGAACCCCTGCAGGATCTCGTCGGCCGACTCGCCGAGCAGGTGCACGCCCACCACCCGTTCTTCCTCGCCTACGCAGACCAGTTTGAACAGGCTGCGTTGGGTGCCGTCGGCCAGCGCCTGCAGCATCGGCCGGAAATTGCTGCGGTAGATGCGCACGTCACCGTGGCGGGCGCGTGCTTCTTCTTCGCTCAAGCCCACCGCGCCCAGTGCCGGGTGCGAGAACACGACGCTGGCGATGTTTTCGTAGTCCATCTTCGCCTGCGGCTGGCCGCCGAACAGGCGGTCCATCAACTTGCGCGCGGCGGCGATGGCCACCGGGGTAAGGCCGACCCTGCCCGCGATATCGCCAACAGCATGCACGCTGGGCACCGCAGTGGTCTGCCAGTCATCAACCTCGACCTCGCCCTTGTCACCGACCACGATGCCCAGTTCCTCCAGCCCCAGCCCGGCGCTGTTGCCTCGCCTGCCGGTCGCGAAGAACACCTGGTCGAAGCGCGGTTCGGTCGGGCCATCGTGGCCGTAAGCGAGCAGATCCTCGCCCTCGCGCCGCAGCTCACGCAGCCGGTAGTTGCAGATCACCTGTACGCCCTGGTGGCGCAGGTTCTCGGCCAGCTGTGCGGTCAGTTCGGCATCGAACCGTTCCAGCAGCCGTTCGCCGCGCACCAGCAGGGTCACCCGGCTGCCGAGTGCCTGCAGCAGCCCGGCCAGTTCCACGGCGATGTAGCCGCCGCCGACGATCGCCACGCGACCGGGCGCGCCGCACAGGTTGAAGAAGTCGTCCGACACCGAACCCAGCTCGGCGCCTGGAATGTCGGGGCGTTTCGGGTGCGCGCCGGTGGCCAGCAGGATGTGTTCGCCACTGATGCGGATGCCATCGCTGCATTCCACCGTGTGCGCATCCAGCAGCCGGCCCCTGCGCGGTACGCGTACCACGTTGCTGTCGTTCAGGCGCTTGAGGTAGCTGGCATGGATGTTGGCGATGTAGGCCTGGCGATGTACCACCAGTTCCTTCCAGTCCAGCGCCGGTCGCGCCGGCACATCGAAGCCCATTGCCGCGGCCAGGCCGATGCGCCCGGAGAGGTCGGCGGCCAGCCACATCGCCTTCTTCGGCACGCAGCCGACGTTGACGCAGGTACCGCCCAGTTCGCCCGGTTCCAGCATCGCCACGCGCTTGCCGTGCTGCGCTGCACGGAACGCCGCCGCCAGTCCACCGGAACCGCCACCCAGCACGATCAGATCGTAGTCGTAGTGCGTTGTCATGGGCGCCAGCATGCCACGCCACGTCGCGATTCAGACGTGACGACGCGGCCCGAATCGTTTCATCGGCGCAACGGTGGCCAACGCCCGTAGGTCATCGCGCGCCAGATCCATTCCAGCGGCCCGAACCGGAAATGGCGCAGCCACGCATGGCTGAGCAGCACCTGCACTGCGAACAGCACCACCGCGAACGGAACCTGCCAGGCACGCGGCATCGTCTCGAACGCGCCCAGCCCGTAGCCGTAGAACAGCCAGGTGCACACCAGCGACTGCAGGATGTACTGGGTCAGCGCCATCCGCCCCATCGGCGCCAGCACGCGCAGGCGTTGCCGCCAGCGCACGATCCAGGCCAGGTAACCCAGGCACATCAGCAGGCTGGCCACCGACGACAATGCATACGCCGCACCGGTGGTGGGTGTGAACGTGCCCGGCGCCAGGTACGGCACCCAGCTCGCGCTGATGAGCATCAACAGCAGCCCAACCGGCAGCGCGCCGCGCCGCAGCCAGCGGTACAGGCGCTCGAAACGTGCCGGGTCGGCCAGCGCGCCACTGCGCGCGAACCAGCTGCCCAGCAGGAACATGCCCAGTACTTCCGGGCCGATGATCAGCGCGCCGGACAGGGCCGTGCCCAGATCGCTTGCCCGCTGCGCCACCGCCTGGCCAAAGCTGCCATGGCCATACGCCTGGCGCTGCAGTTCAACGGTCTGCTGGCCCTGCGCCATGGCCGAGCCCAGGGCGCCGCCATCGCCTTCGACCTGTCCGACCAGGCCCAGCATCGCGCCCAGCAGCAGCATCATCGCCGCCGCACACAGGTAGGTGACCACGCCCATCGCCGGCAACCAGCGTTGCGGCGCTTCGCGCGTGGCCAGCAGCGGCAGCGACACCAGCGCGTAGATCACCAGGATGTCGCCGGACCACACCAGCAACGCATGGCACAGGCCGATCAACAGCAGGCCGGCGCTGCGGCGCAGGTAGAAGGTGGTGAAGTCGCGGCGCGCCGCTTCGGCGCGTTGCGCCATGATGGCAAAGCCGGCGCCGAACAGCAGCGAGAACAGGGTGAAGAACTTGCCCTGCACCAGCACGTAGATGGCCGCGTCGGCCCAGTAGTCCAGCCCCTGCCAGTGCGGGTCGATGCCGGTGAACGCCATGTCCAGCGGGCCGCTCAGCGCTTCCATGTTCATCAACAGGATGCCCAGCAGCGCGACCCCGCGCAGGATGTCGATGACTTCGATGCGGTCGCCGGCAGCCAACGGCAGCAGCGTGGGGGAAACTGGCTTCACGGGCGACTCGCTTGGCAGGGCGGACATTATGCCGCCGCGGCCCACGGTCCGCCCGGCATTTCGACGCTGCAGATACGCAACGGCCCGCCGAAGCGGGCCGTTGCCTTACGTGGTGGCCTGCACTCAGTGCTGGTGGCCGCCGTCGCCGTGCACGTGGCCGTGCTCGAGTTCTTCGGCAGCGGCTTCACGCACGTCGACGATCTCGACCGAGAAGTGCAGGTCCTTGCCGGCCATCGGGTGGTTGAGGTCCACGTCGACCACGCTCATGCCGACCTTTTCCACGGTCACGGCGCGCGGGCCGAAGTTGGTCTGCAGCACGACCTGCTGACCCTTCACCAGGCGGGTGTCACCGAAATGCTTCTTCGGCACGCGCTGGGTCAGGCCTTCCTTGCGCTCGCCGTAGGCATCGGCCGCCTTGACGTCGACCTCGAAGGTGGCGCCGGCTTCCTTGTCCAGCATGGCCGCTTCCAGGCCCGGAATGATGTTGCCGTGGCCGATCAGGATCGCCAGCGGGTCACGGTCCCTGGAGCTCTCGATCGGCTCCTGGCCCTGCTCGGCGACGGTGTAATGGAAGCGGACGACGCGGTCTTTTTCGATCTTCATGCGGAACTCTTGTGCTGAGGCTGCCAGGGCAGACGGGTGGGACGGGTTGTCGCCCGCCAAGTACGCCGCCATCATGACGGCCTTCTGAGGCCGCGCATTATCCGGACATCACGCACATGACGCCAGTTCCGCGCTTGAACCGCTCTGTTGCCCGGGTTGCCGCCCTGCTCGCGATGGCCCTGCTGGCCGCCTGCGGCGGTGGCAGGACCACCCGCCCCAGCGCGCCGCCCGCCTCCACGCAGGTCTGGCCGACGGTGGCGCCCAATGACCCGCAGGCAGCCAATGCGGTGCTGATGCGCGCCATCGGGCTGGTCGGCACGCCGTACCGGTATGGCGGCAACACCCCCGAATCAGGCTTCGACTGCAGCGGACTGGTGGCCTACGTCTACCGGGAAATGCTGGACCTGAAGCTGCCGCGCACCTCGCGCGACCTCGCTGCGGTGCAGGGCCCGAAGATCGATCCGCAGCGGCTGGCACCGGGCGACCTGGTGTTCTTCGGCGACCGCGGCAACGTCTTCCACGTCGGCATCTACGTGGGCGAAGGGCGCTTCGTGCATGCCCCGAGCACCGGCGGAACAGTCCGGCTGGATTCGCTGGGTGGCACCTATTGGAAGCAGCACTACACGGGGGCGAAACGTGTCCTTCACTGAAATGAACAGGGCAAAGGTCTAAAAATGTGACCTCGATCACATTCATATAAACGGAAATTTAACGAAATTTGTACCAAATCACACGTCTTACACGGCATCATCACCCATCGTTTTTATTCAGTGACCGCCGCGTGACGACAGCCGACCTGACGTGCCAAGGCCAGACCGCCACTTTCCGGCGCACTGCCCGCCCCGCTCTTCTCGCTTTCGCCCTCTGCCTGGCCAGCCTTCCGGCCTGGGCGCAGACGGCACCGACGACCGCCGTCGATGCTGCTCCGGTTGCCACCGTTGCCGCCACCGAGATCCCCGCCGCCGCCAAGCCCAAGGCTGACGCGCCGGCCCGCAGCAAGGCCGATGCCGCTGCCAGTGCCACCCTCGCCGCCCTGCTTCCGCACTTGGCGGCCAATGACACCATTCCGCTCATGGACCGCTCGGCGATGTTCGCCGGCGACCTGAGCCGCCTGCTGGCCAACTACGATGCCAGCTCCGGCGCCAACGGCGTCGTGGTCGGTGGCGCTGCCGACAATGGCAAGGTGCAGTCGCTGCTGCGCCGTGCAATGACCCTGCTGGGCACGCCGTACCGCTGGGGCGGCACCTCGCCGGACAGCGGTTTCGACTGCAGCGGCCTGGTCGGCTATGTCTTCAAGACCGCGCTGGGCATCGAGCTGCCGCGCGTCTCGCGTGAAATGGCGCATGACGGCGAAGCCGAGCTGATCAACGACCGCAACGCGCTGGCGGCTGGCGACCTGGTGTTCTTCGGCCGCAAGGGCCGGGTCGACCACGTGGGCATCTACGTGGGTGAAGGCCGCTTCCTGCACGCCCCCAGCACCGGCAAGGACGTCCGCGTGGACAGCCTGGTCTCGGGCTACTGGAGCGGCAAGTTCATGCAGGCCCGCCGCGTCGAGCTCTGAGCCGGCCACCCCGCCGCGCCGCCTGAAGGCCGCTGCCCCGTGCAGCGGCCTTTTTTCGTTGTGGGCCCAGGATGGCCGGTAACCGGGGCAACCGGCGTTGTCCCTACTGTCGTTCGAGCAGATCCAAGTGCGTGCGACCAGCCCTGGCCGGATTCGGCAGGGGTTGTTGACTCCGGCGTGGGGCGGCTCGCCGGGGTCACGCCGACCAGCAGACACCGCCCGGGATCTTTCCAGTAAAGGTGACGCATGGCGGCAGTCCCTGAATTTCCGGCCCGGTGTGTGATCTGGTTTGGGCAACCACACGCGGCCGAGCGCGCCGCATTGGCGGCGGAAGGGTGGCAGGTGCGCGGGGTGGCCAGCGATGCATGCGTGGCCATCGGCATGCGCGGCAGCGACCTGGTGGTCGGCCTGCTGGACCTGCGCGGGGCGGCCCCCGGCAACGTGGAGCACCTGCAGGCGCTGCTGGAGCAGCACCGGCACATGCGCGTGCTGGCGATCCTGCCGCCCGGCCCCTACCCCACGCCGCCGCCACTGCAGTCGCTGTTGGCGGGCTGCGTGGAGACATTTACGGCGCCGCTGGATCTCTCCAGCCTGGTACAGCGGCTGCAGCACCTGGCAGATGGCGACGAGACTCGCTCGCCGGCGGGTGCGCAGGCACTGGTGGGCAACAGTGCGGTGCTGCAGGTGGCACGGGCGGCGCTGCGCAAGTTCGCGCCGGTGGAGCTGCCGGTGCTGGTCACGGGCGAGACGGGCACGGGCAAGGAGCTGGCGGCGCAGGCACTGCATGCGCTGTCGCCGCGCCATGCGCGGCCGTTCCTGGCGGTGAACTGCGGGGCGATTCCGGCGGCGCTGGTGCAGTCGGAACTGTTCGGGCATGAGCGCGGGGCGTTCACGGGTGCGGCGACGCGTCGTCTGGGCCTGTTCGAGACGGCCAGCGGGGGCACGGTGTTCCTGGACGAGATCGGCGACCTGCCGCTGGATGCGCAGACGAACCTGTTGCGGGTGCTGCAGGAGGGCACGATCGAGCGGGTGGGCAGCAACCATCCGCTGGCGGTGGACGTGCGGGTGGTGGCGGCAACACACATCGACCTGGAGCAGGCGGTGGAGCGCGGGCAGTTCCGCCGCGATCTGTTCTACCGGCTCAATGTGCTGCGGCTGCCGATGCCGGCGCTGCGCGACCGCGGCAGCGACATCCTGCTGTTGGCGGAGCATTTCCTGGCCAGTTTCCGCCGCAGGCACGTGACGCGTGCGCGTGGGTTCACGACGGAGGCGGCGCAGGCGCTGCTGCGGTTCAACTGGCCGGGCAATGTGCGCGAGCTGTTGAACCGGGTGCAGCGGGCGGCGATCGTGAGCGAGGCCGAGCTGATCAACGTGGCCGACCTGGAGCTGCTGCCACCGCAGGTGGAGATGCCGCAGCGGCTGCTGCACGATGCACGCCAGGCGGCCGAGCGCGATGCCTTGCTGCAGGCCTTGCGCGATAACGCGTTCAACATCACTGCGTGTGCCCGCACCATGCAGGTGTCTCGCGTTACCGTGTACCGGTTGTGCCGCAAGCATCAACTTGCTCTGCCGGAGTTGCGCTAAGAGCGAAAAGCCCTGGTCTGCGAATGTCCCTGGCTTGGGCCGGCGGGTGTGGGTTTGCGGGGGACGCCGTAAACCCATCCCTGGGGGCTTGGTCGCCGCATCCATGCGGCTCACACCCCCGCAAACCCACCCCCGCCGACCCTTCGACATCGGGTCGGTGGCCATGGGAAAAGCGGGGCCTTCGGCGGTAGGTATCGACCGTTGGTCGATACGCGCGTTACAGGATGTACGGAACCTTGAACGCGAGGGTGAAATCTGGCGAATCCGGCGTCAGGCCGATACCCAGCAGACTCACGATCGTGGTGTTCTGATTGAGTGCGTAGGTGATGCCCAGGTTGAGCGTGGCCGCGTTGGCATCGCTGCCGACGATCTTGACCCACTGGCCACCCTTGAAGCGGGTGGAGGCGCGGGCGCTGAGCTTGTCGCTGAAGGAGATGCTCAGGCTGGTGCGTTCGTTGAAGGCGAACGCCACGCCGGCGCCGAAGTAGTACGAGCCGCCGAGTTTGACGTCACCCGGGTTGACGGTGTCGGGGTTGGCGTCGAGGTCGTCGAAGCTGTTTTCGAACGAGTGGATGTAGCCGATGTTGGCGAACAGGATGGCCGGGTCGGCGGTCTTGACCGCTGAGAGGCCGACGTTGGCCTGCCAGACGCCGTTGCCGGTGGGCTGCTGTTCGGGCACGGCGAAGCGGATGAAGTCGTCGTCGTCGCGCTCGAGCACTTTCCAGCTGAGGCCGTAGGGTTCGCGGCCGGTCGGCGCGGTGGCGCCCACGGTCAGCACGGTTTCGGGCCAGCGGCCTTTTTCGGCGAACAGTTTGTAGTTGGCGCTCAGGCTGATGTCGCCGAGGCCGTTGCCGGTGGTTTCTTCCTGGGCGATGGCAGCGGCCGAGCCGCCGGCGCCGCCCTTCTGGAAGACGGTCTTGCGGGCCAGGTAGGGCACGTCCAGGTTCAGGGCCAGGCGCGGGGTGAGGCCCCAGCGTGCGGCCAGGTTGTAGGTGAGGGTGTCGGACTCGACGTTTTCGATGGCGATGTTGCCGAGGAAGATCGCGTCGAGGGCGAGGAAGCCGTTGAGGGTGAGCTGCTTGCGGTCGTAGCGGGCGTAGCTCAGGCTGTTTTCCAGAGTGAAGCGCCGGGTGAACAGGGTCGAGGTCTGTTGTTTGACGTCGTCGACGCTGCGGCGCGAGGCCTCTTTGGCCTGCTGCGCTTCGGCGGCGGTGCTGGCGTAGCCGTCGCCGGTCGGCGGTGCGGCGGGGGTGCTGGAAGGCAGTGGTTCGGGCGGCGGCGCTGCGCCGGCCAGGGGGGCGGTCTTGCCGCTCAGGCGGGCCTGCATGGCCTGCACCTGCATGTCCAGTTCGCGTAGCCGGCGCACTTCCTGGGCGTAATTGGCTTTGAGCGTTTCCAGTTGCTGGATGAGTGCCTTGACGTCGGCTTCGTCGGCCGGGGTGGCCGGTGCGTCCTGCGCGTTTGCCGCGGCTGACGCGATCAGTGCCAGCGCCGCCAGCGCCAGCGGTGTCATGCGTATCGAGGTGTGCATTTCCTTGCCCTGCGTTCTGGTCTCGTTCCCCCACCCGGCCGGTGTTACTGGCCGGGCCCCATGCCTACGCCGCGTACCAGGTTCATCGCCTGGGCCACGTTCTGGTTCAGCGACGCACTGTTGGCCAACGTCTGCCGCACCAGGTCGATCTGCATGCGGTTGCTGGCCGATTGCCCATCGCTCGCCACGGCGATGCTCTGGCCGACGCTGCCGTTGCGGATCCATTGCTGGACCTGGCCCACGCCCTGTATCTGCAGCTGCACGCTGGCGCTGTTGCCGTCCTGCTGGGCCACGGCGCTCACGCCGCCCTGCTGCGCGCTGGCCTGCGGGGCGCTCTGTTCGGTGGTGGTGGGTGCGCTGCCTTCGCGCACGTTCAACTGGGTGGCGTTGCTGGCCACGTTGTTGTCACCGGCCACCTGGATGCTCTGGGTGAGCCCGGCCACGTTCTGCAGGCCGCTGGAATCCACGCTGCGCCCCGGGGTCTCCGGCAGCGGCGCGTCGGCCGCGGTGACGGTGACGCTGGGCGTGAAGCTCACCTTGGGCGTGTTGCCGCCATGGCTGAAATCCATGCCCAGGGTCAGCGCGCTCTGTGCGGACTGGTTGCCCGCCTGCCATTGCGAAACCATGGTCACGCCGAACCAGGCCACGGCATTGCCGTTGACGGTGTAGCGCCCGCGCATCAATTTCAGTTCCGGGTCGGGGATTTCGCTCAATCCCTTGCCCGGGCGTCCCTGCTCCTGCGCGTTGGGTGCATCGGCGGCGTGTACCGGGGCGATCCCGAGCAGCGCGACGAGCAATGCACTGTGCGTCCAGTTTGCGATGTTCATGGTGCCTCCTAGAACAGATCGGCATGGGTGAAACCGAAATCCACCAGTTCCGCGTCGGTGATCGGGCCCTGCCGTGCATACAGCGAACGCGCACTGGGCTGTTCGCCGGGCTGCAGCAACACGGTGTTTCGGTCGAAATCGGTACCGATCACGACGAACACGGCGCGCGACGGCCATGATTCGAGAAATTCGTTGACGGGTATGCTGCGGTTGCCCAGGATCGGGTCCGCTACGTCGACCACGTCACCGCGGACCTGCTTGAGGACCACGAAGTGGCGGAAACCACGCACATCCATCAACACCAACCCGGGCACGCGCAGCGAGCGCAGTCGCTCTTCGTTGACGCGGTAGCCGCGTCCGCGCATGCCCATCGATTCCACGTAACGCTTGATGTCCAGCAGCGAAAACCCGCGCTGGTGGACCAGTTCGGGGTCCGAGACCCCCATCATTCCTTCGATCACCGTGCCTTCGTCCGCGTCCAGGTGGTAGGCATAACGCAGGATCGTGGCCAATGCGGCCGCGCCGCAGCTGTAATCGGTGTGTTGCCGCACCACGTTGCGGAAGCGCCGTTCCTGCATGCTCTCCACGCGCTGGGAGTACACCGCGCCATTGGGCAGCACGCCGCTGAAGGACACATCACCGGCGCGCGAAGCGCCCACCGGCAGGAGCAACAGCGACAACGCGCAGCACAGGGCTCGGGTCGACCACATCGGTATGGCTCCGGAAGAAGGAAGGAGCCCCTGCCCCAAAGGGGGAGGATGGAACAGGGGCTCCCGGGGAACCCGGCCATTGGCGGATGGCCGGGTTTGTTGCGCTCAACGCGTGTTGCTTGCGAAAACGGACACAGTTACTCGCCACCGCCCGGGGTGCCGCCACCGCTGGACGGCTGGGCCACGGCCAGTGCCAGGCTGTTGGCCTGCAGGTTGCCGGTACCGGCTGCGACGTTCACGCCGATGTTGCCGCTGGCACTGCGGAACGCATCGCCGGACAGCGAGGCGTTGTTCTCGGCACGCTCAACCACCCAGCGGGTGGTCTGGACGGTGCCGCTCAGGCTGGCACGCAGGTCGGCATAACCCACTTCACCGTAGGCGAGCACGCCGTGCTCGTCGGTATCGAAGGCAATACCACCAGCGCCTTCGTTGTACGGGTTGTCGGTTGCGCCTTGTGCGTCAGCATCCAGGTCGATGTGCCCGGTCTGGTTGCCACCGGTGTGCGTCGCGCCGGTCCAGGTATCCGGGTAGAAGTTTTCCTTCTGGTAGGCGTTGCCGCGACCGGCATAGCCACCGAGACCGACCGCCGCCGTGCCACCACGGACGTTGCCGCGCAGGGTGACTTCGGTGGTGTCACGATAGGCCTTCACGTAGCCTTCGTTGGTCACGCTGTTTTCGGCCGAGACCTGGTTCGAGCTGATGCTCGCGGTGGCCATGCGGGCGGTGGACACCGACGCAGCCAGGGCGTTCTTCTGCTCGTTGTTGTTGCCGGCGGCGCTGTTCACGCCGATGTTGCCGGTGGCGCCGCGGAAGGCGTTGCCGCTGAGGCTGGAGTTGTTGACCACGCCATCATTGGTGGTGGTGTTGCCAGCGCCGTACTGGTTCACGTACACCTGCGCATCGGACATGCCGAAGGTGAACGAGGCATCGGCGGCGGACAGCGACGCGGCGTTGTCCTGGGCATTGTTGTCACCCGCGGCGGTATTGAAGCCGAGGTTGCCCGAAGCGTCCTGGGCGACGTTTTCGCTGATCGAGGAGTTGTTCTCCAGCAGCTTGTTGTCGCCCTCGTTGTCGGTGATCGACTGGCGGTTGTCGATGATGGCAATCGCGGCCGAGTTCACTTCCAGATCACCCGATACGGTCGGACGGCCGCGGAACTGCACATCCGCACCCACCTGCAGGTCCGATTCCAGGTTCACGTCCACGCCGTGGTTGTTCTTTTCCTTGCGCTCGTCGGCCTGGATGTTGCTGTTCTTCTGGACGTTTTCGTTGACCGAGACATTGCGCGTGTGGTTCACGTCGCTGGTGTCGCTGTAGCTCTTGGTCGTGGTCCTGGTGGTGGTATCGGTGTTGGTGTTGGTGGTGCTGTTGTTGCGTACGCGGGTACGCGAATCCCAGTCGTTGCGGATGTTGGTATCGATGTTGGTATCGATGGCGGTGGTGATGTCCGTATCGATATCGGTATCGATATCGGTATCGACATTCGTGTTGATGTTGGTATCAACGTCGGTGTTGAGGTTGGTGTTGGCGTTGGTGTTGAGGTTGGTGCGCGTTTCCCACACGTTGTGGATGTGGTTGATGAACGCGCTTGCGTTCTGGTTGTCCTGTGCGGAGGCAGATGCGGTAGCCGCAACTGCGATGGCCAGCGCAAGTACCGTCTTGTTCATGGTGTTCATGGTGCCCTCTCTCTTCACGGTCAATCGGGTGGATGGAACTGCTCACGGGGTGGACTGCACCGAAATGCCCAACTGGTTGGCGGTGGTGTTGCCGGAACCCGCGATTTGATTGAGTTGCAGAACGCCGTCGAATCCCTGCAGTGCGGTGTCCTCCACGGCGACACTGCGGGTTCCGGCGGAACCACCGCGACGTGCGGTGCCCTGCCCCCCTGCTGACGCGATTGCCCCCGACGCGGCCAAGGCCTCGTCGTTCGTCTCGCGTATGCCCTGTTGCGCCAGCGTGGCCGTGACGACGTTGAGCGTCGCGTTGCCGATACCGCTGGCCTGATTGATCATGGCGACGCCGCTGGCGCCGTTCAGTGCCTGGCCGCCGATGCTGGCGCTTGCCTCGAGCGCGCCATCGGCGCGCACGCGGTTGCCAGCGAGGCGTTGGCGTGCATCGATGTTGACCTGCGCGTTCTCGCCACTGGCGATGCCCAGCAGGTTGGCCTGCAGGTTGAGGTCACCGGCGGCCATGTTGACCACCATGGCGCCGTCGGCGCCGCTCAGCGCGCGGCCATCCAGGCGGGTGTTGTTGAGGTAGCCCAGCATGCCGGCGTAGTCGTCTGCCTGCTGCGCGTACAGCGACAGTGGCAGCAGCAACGAGAGCCCCAGCGGGAGCAGCACGGTTGCGCGTTTCATTTGCCGGGCCCGCCAGAGGGGGCACCGGCCGGCTGGCCGAGCGGGAACTGGGCGAGCGCACCGCGCACCTGGTCGCCGATGCCGCGGGTGGCATTGCCTACCGCGCCCATCGGGCCGCCGATACTGCGGCCGAGCGAGCTGCCCGAGAGCACACCGGTGCTGGTGGCCTTGCCAAGGGTGCTGTTGATGGTGCCGGTGGTGACGCGCTCGACCGTGGTCTGCTGGTGGCCGGCAGAGATACCCGTGTTGGAACCGAGCGAGGCGTAGTCGTCGTCGCTCAGTTCGTCCATGCCGGTCGGGGTACCCAATGCGCCGGCAACTTCGCGCTTGGGCGACGGGTCGGCGATCAGCGCCACGCCCGGGGGGGCGGGCCGGTAGGCGGGCCGCGCGGACACGTCACGCAGCAGCACCATCTCACCGGGTTGCGCCTTCACGCCCTGCCGCGCGCCTGATGCCTGCACCGCTGCCGGTACCAGCACCATCACCAGCAGCAGCCACGTCACCGCACTTGCCTTGCTCCGTACGCGAACGCTGTCCATTGCGACCTCCCGTTACATGCGGAGGGATGGAGCAGCAATCGTGCCAAGTCCGGGAAGGCCGTTCTGCGGGCCTCTTGCCGGCATCGACCGTCGTCACTGCAACGTCGGTGTTACACCTGCGTGGAGGTTCACGCGTCCTGAACACGAGCGTGCAAGCGCCGGGATGCTGGATAGCGCTCGCTTCACACTTGGGTGTATCAGCGTTGTTACACCCGGCGATACAGATGTCACAGTGCGCAGTCATGAAACGCAAACGGGCCGGCAAAAGCCGGCCCGCTGCATGACGACCTTACCGATCGTGCTAAGAGGTGCGCTCTTCGCCCTCGTCCACGCCCAGGTTGGTGGACGGGTTGTCGTAGACCTCGCGGTCGAGCAGGCCGGTTTCCTTGGCCACCAGCACCGGCACCAGCATCTGGCCGGTGACATTGGTCATCGTGCGCATCATGTCCAGGATCCGGTCGATCGCGTACAGGTAGCCGATGGTCTCCAGCGGCAGGTTGGCCGCGCTCAGCACCACCGTGGCCATCACCACTGCGGTGCCGGGCACGCCGGCGGTGCCGAAGCTGCCCAGTACCGAGGCGATCAGCACCACCACGTACTGCTCCGGGGTGAGCGGCACCCCGGTGTACTGCGCGATGAACACCGCGCACAGCGCCGGATAGATCGCGCCGCAGCCGTCCATCTTGATGCTGGCACCCAGCGGCACCGCGAACGACGCGTAGTCCTTGTTCACGCCCAGGTTGTGGGTGATGGAACGCATCGCCGCCGGCATCGCCGCGAAGCTCGACGAGCTGACGAACGCCACCTGCATGCCGGGCGCGGCCCCGCGGAAGAACTTCAACGGGTTCAGGCCATGCACCAGCAGCAGGCTGCCGTACACCAGCACGATATGCAGGGCGCAGGCCACGTACAGCGCCAGCACGAAGCTGCCCAGCGGCAGCAGCTTTTCAAAGCCGTAGCTGCCCACCAGCCCGGCGATCAGGCCGAAGGTACCCAGCGGCGTCATCTCCAGCACGAAGCGGGTGACCTGAATCATGATGTCGCTCATCTGCCCGGTCAGCTTGCGCGCCTCGGCGACCTTGTCGCCCAGCTTGACCATGGCAAAGCCGAGCAGGCCGGCGAAGAAGATCACCGGCAGGATCGAACCGCGCCCCGCCGCCAGCACCGTCTCACCGGCCGCGTTGACCTTGGTGCCGATGCCGGTGAGCGCGTAGAACACGTTGGACGGCACCACGTCCATGACCACCTTGACCACGCTGGGCACTTCGCGCGGCGTGTAGCCGTGGTCCATGCTCAGGCTGAGGTTCCCGGTACCCGGCTGCATCAGGGTGCCCACGGCCAGGCCGATGCCCACGGCCAGCGCGGCGGTGATGATGAACCACAGGAAAGTGCGCCCGCCCAGCGCCGCCACGGACTTCTGCCCGTGCAGCGACGAAATGGCGTTGATCACCGCGAAGAACACCAGCGGCACCGCGATCATCTTGATCAGCGTGACGTACAGGTCGCCCAGCGGGCCGAACCAGGTTTCGGCGGCGGGGCCAAGCAGCCAGCCGGCCAGCGCGCCCAGCACGAAGCCGCCAAGTACGCGCTGCCAGAACGGGATCCGCAGCCAGGCAGACACCAGCGTCATGAGCATTCCAGGGAGAGAGTGACAGCCCCTCACCTTAGCCCAACGCGCCCCTGCGGACGAGGCGCACAGAAACAAATCAGCGTGTCATCGGCGTGCCTTGCGGCGTTCTGCATAATGAACGCCCGTTTCACCATTGAGATACGCGCGTCCATGTCCCGTTTCACGCCTCTTGTGGCGGCCGTCGCCACCACCCTGCTGCTCGGCGCCTGCGCCACGTCCGCCCCCGCCTCCCGCGCCACCCCCGGCTCCGCTCAGGTCGATGTACCGGCGGTGGCCCACCCGGCCGGTGAAACCCCGCAATGGTGGTACCGCAGCGGCGCCGCCCGGGCCGCCGGCAGTGGCGCGATGGACGGCCGCGCAAAGAACGTGATCCTGTTCCTGGGCGATGGCATGAGCCTGACCACCGTGGCCGCCGCACGCATCTTCGAGGGCCAGCGCAACGGCAACCCGGGCGAAGAGAACCTGCTCTCCTGGGAGCGCTTCCCGGCCACCGCGTTCAGCAAGACCTACAACACCGATTCGCAGACCCCGGATTCGGCCGGCACCATGACCGCCATCACCACCGGCGTGAAGACCCACATGGGCGCCATCGGGGTCAGCGCGGGCAGCCGCAGCGACTGCGCCGACAGCCTGGGCAAGGGCCTGCTGACCTGGCTGCAGTTGGCCGACAGCGCCGGCATGGCGACCGGCGTGGTGACCACTGCGCGCCTCACCCACGCTACGCCGGCCGCGACCTACGCCCATTCGCCCGAGCGCAACTGGGAAAGCGACGCCGACCTGCCCGAAGCGGCCAAGGCCGCCGGCTGCAAGGACATCGCCCAGCAGCTGCTGGACACCTCGCGCTACGGGCGCGGCCCGCTGGTCGCGCTGGGGGGCGGTCGTGCCCAGTTCACCAACGTGGAAGAAACCGACCCGGAGTACGACGACAAGGTCGGCCTGCGCCTGGACGGGCGCAGCCTGGTGGACGAATGGAAGCAGGCCCACCCGCAGGGCGCCTATCTCTGGAATGCCAGGCAGCTGCAGGCTGCCGCCAACGCACCGGCGATCCTGGGCCTGTTCGAGCCGGACCACATGCGCTATGAGATCGAGCGCAAGGACGACCCCTCCGGCGAGCCCAGCCTGGCCGAACTGACCAAGGCGGCCATCGGCAACCTGTCGCGCCACCAGGAAGGCTACGTGCTGATGGTGGAAGGCGCGCGCATCGACCACGCCAACCACAGCGGCAACGCCTATCGCGCGCTCAGCGATACGGTGGCGCTGTCGGACGCGGTGCGCGCGGCGGTGGAGGCCACCTCCGACCAGGACACGCTGATCATCGTCACCGCCGACCACTCGCACACGCTCAACTTCGTGGGCTACCCGGCGCGTGGCAACCCGATCCTGGGCAAGGTCAAGGACAAGGGCGGCGAAGATGGCGCCGGCGCGCTCGACCTGGCCCGTGACGGCCTGGGCCTGCCCTACACCACGCTCAGCTATGCCAATGGCCCCGGCTTCACCGGTGCCACCAACCAGCAGCCGGCGGGCCCCAAGGCCTACCCGCACAACCCCAGCAGCTTCGACCCGGCCAAGGGCCGCCCGGACCTGACCCACGTGGATACCGAGCACCCGGATTACATGCAGGAAGCGCTGGTGCCGATGAAGAGCGAAAGCCACGGCGGCGAAGATGTCGGCATCTGGGCCCGTGGCCCGGGCAGCAAGGCGGTGCGCGGCACCATGGAGCAGAACGCGATCTACCACATGATCGTGCAGGCCACCCCGCGCCTGCGCCAGCGCCTGTGCGATGCCGGCACCTGCGACGCCAAGGGCGTGCCGGTGGAACTGCCGACGCCGACCGCCTTCGAGCGCAAGGACGCGGGCAACTGATGTGGCGGGCCGGCGTGCTGGTGGCGTTGCTGGCCCCGGCGGTGGGCCTCGCCGCGCCGCCGGCCTGCCAGCGGCTGACCGAGGAAGACGGGTTGCAGCCGCTGGCCGGCTGCCACCTTGAGCAGGGCCGGCTGTCGCTCGACGCGGCGGCACGTGCCCAGCTCGATTACGACAGCCAGGGGCTGGCCGCGGTGTACGCCGGGGACAGCTTCCACTACGTCAGCCGCCAGGGGCGCACCCAGGCGGTGATCACCTGGGACAACGGCCCGGATTACGTGGAGGAAGGCCTGCTGCGCGGCCGCGTGGGCGAGCGCATCGCCTACTTCGATGCGGCGCTGGCGCAGGCAGTACCGGGCACCTACGACTTCGGCTGGCCGTTTTCCGATGGCATCGCCCAGGTCTGCAACGGCTGCCGGCGCGGCACGCCCGATGGCGATGGCCACACCCCGATGGAAGGCGGCGAGTGGTTCCATATCGACCGCCAGGGTCGCCGCGTGGCCGATCCCGCCGGCCGATGAGCCTGCGTGATGGCGGCGCGTGCTGCCAAGGCCGATACTGGCCCTCTGCCTGACATGTCCCCTTCGATGCCTACTGCGCTGCCCCCTGCCCCCGACCTGCCCGCCCCCGTCCTGGTGGGTTTCAGCGGCGGACTGGATTCGACGGTACTGCTGCACTGGCTGGCCCAGTCACCCGCGCAGCGCGCAGCGGGACTGCATGCGGTCCACGTGCACCACGGCCTGCAGGCCGATGCAGATCGTTGGGCGGCGCACTGCGAGGCGACCTGCGCGGCCTGGTCGATTCCGCTGCAGGTGATCCGGGTGGCGGTGCCACGCGACAGCGGTGCGGGCCTGGAAGCCGCGGCACGGCACGTCCGCCGCGAAGCGTTCGCGCGCGTCCTGCGCGAAGGCGAACACCTGGCCCTGGCGCACCACCGCGATGACCAGGCCGAAACGTTCCTGCTGCGGGCGCTGCGTGGCTCCGGCGTGGATGGCCTGGCGGCGATCCGGGCGCATGCCCCGTTCGCCGCCGGCTCGATCTGGCGGCCACTGCTGCAGATTCCGCGAAGCGACCTGCTGGCCCATGCGCAGGCCAACGCACTGGAATGGATCGAAGATCCCAGCAATGCCAGCGATGTGGCCGACCGCAATTTCCTGCGCCTGCACGTGCTGCCACTGCTGCAGCAACGCTGGCCGCAGGCCGATGCGGCCTTCGCACGCAGCGCCGAACTGAGCGCGCAGGCGCAGCGCCTGCTCGATGCCTCCGACCACGACGCCTTGCGGCGCTGCACGGTATCGCCCGGCGTACTCGACTGCGCCAAGCTGCAACGGCAGCCACGCGAGCGCCGCGCGCGGCTGCTGCGGCAATGGGTGCGCAGCGCGGGGCAACCGCCGTTGCCGGCCGCGGGCGTGCAGGCGATCGAACGCGAACTGTTGCCCGCTGCCCAGGATGCCGATGCGCAGTTCGCCTGGCAGGGCGTGCGCATCCGCCGCTGGCGCGGCCACCTGTACCTGTTGCCGATGGCGTTGGCGCTGCCGCTGGACTGGAGCGTGCATTGGGATGGCGCCAGCCCACTGGCGCTCCCCGATGGTGGCGAACTGGCCCTGATCGGCGCCAAGCGGTTGGGTGAACCTGTGCAGGTCAGTGCACGCCGCGGCGGCGAGCGCATCCAGCTGCGCGGGCGCAGTCATTCGCACGCGCTGAAGGACCTGCTGCAGCAGAGCGGCTTGCCCCCGTGGCAGCGCCGCCAGGTGCCGCTGCTGTATGCGGACCAGACGCTGGTGGCGGCCGGCGACCAGGTGATCGCGGCACCCTTGCAGCAGTGGCTGGATGAACAGCATGCCCGCCTGCGCTGGACGCCGGGCGCGGCGTGAATTGACCCCTTGGGGCTGGCGCTTCACACTTGCCGCATGGCCAAGAAATCCCCCACAGACGCCTCCCCGGTCGCCCACTTCGAGCATTCGCTGGAAGAACTGGAGCAGCTGGTGGAGAAGATGGAAACCGGCGACATGAGCCTGGAGCAGTCGCTGAGCGCCTATGAGCGCGGCGTGGGCCTGTACCGCCAGTGCCAGCAGGCGCTGGAACAGGCCGAACTGCGCGTGCGCCTGCTCAGCGACCCGGCCCGCCCGGAAACCGCCGAGCCGTTCGACCCGCCCAGCCATGACGGTTGAGTCCACGTTCGCGCGTTGGCGCGACCGCATTGAAAGCCAGCTCGACGCCAGCCTGCCCTCGCCCGACCAGGCGCCCAAGCGCCTGCACCAGGCGATGCGCTATGCGGTGCTGGGGGGCGGCAAGCGCATGCGCCCGCTGCTGGTGTACGCCAGCGGGCAGATCTTCGGCGCCGACGAACACGCGCTGGACGCGCCGGCAATGGCGGTGGAGCTGATCCACGCCTATTCGCTGGTGCATGACGACCTGCCGGCGATGGACGATGACGCATTGCGTCGCGGCCGCCCGACCACCCACATCGCGTTCGACGAAGCCACCGCGATCCTGGCCGGCGATGCGCTGCAGACGCGCGCGTTCGGCCTGCTGGCCGATGCGGCGTTGCCGGCGCTGCTGCGGGTGCACTGCCTGCAGGCACTGACCCACGCCTCGGGCGCGGCCGGCATGTGCGGCGGCCAGGCGTTGGATATCGATGCAACGGGCCACGCGCAGCCGCTGGCCGACCTGCAGCACATGCACGCATTGAAGACCGGCGCGCTGATCCGCGCGGCGGTCCGCATGGGCGCGCTGTGTGGTGATGCGCCGCACGCGGACCTGCTGCAGCTGGATGATTTCGCCAACGCCCTCGGCCTGGCCTTCCAGGTGCGCGATGACATCCTGGACGTGGAAGCCAGTTCCGAACAGCTCGGCAAGACCGCGGGCAAGGACCAGGCGCAGGCCAAGTCCACGTTCCCGGCATTGTTGGGGATGGACGGTGCGAAGGCCGAGTTGGCCGCGCTCAGCGAGCGCATGCACGACAGCCTTGCCGGGTATGACGAACGCGCTGATGCGTTGCGTGCGCTTGGGCGGTTGGCCGTCGAGCGCAACCACTAACGTCAAAAGCCCTGGTCTGCGAACGTTACTGCGCAGGGCCGGCGGGTGTGGGTTTGCGGGGGGCGCCGTGAATACGTCCGTGTAGGCTCTTGCGAAACATCCATGTTTCGCAAAGCCCCCGCAAACCCACCCCCGCCGACCCTCTGACGGTTGGTTGGTGCGCACAGGCAATCAAATGCAGTTGAACCGCTTCTGCTTGAACAACCGACCCACTGTCGGGGGCAGGCGGGGGTGGGTTTGCGGGACCGTAGAGCGCCATGGATGGCGCGAACGAGCCCCCATGGATGGGTTCACGGCGTGTCCCGCAAACCCACCCCCGCCTGCCCAGCCCAGGTACGTTCGCAGGCGACGGCTTTTGCTTTTGCTGTTGCTCTAAACAAAAAACGCCCGGCAATGCCGGGCGTTTCTGCATTCCCAGAGAACAGGAATTACTTGATCAGGCGCAGGGTGAACGGATAACGGTAAGCCTCGCCGTTGTTCGCCTTCACCGCCGCAATGATGCAGAAGACGATGTTGAGGATGCCCACCAGCGGCGCCAGCAGGCCGCCGATGATCACGATCATCAGGATGAAGCAGATGATCATCGCCAGGGTGATGGTGATCTGGAAGTTCAGTGCTTCCTTGGCCTGGTCGGTGACGAAACCCTTGCTGGCGTCGTCCTTGCTGATCAGCCAGATGATCAACGGGCCGATGAACCAGGTGAAGATGCCCAGCAGGTGCGCGGCAAGCGCCATGGTGCGCTGGTCGCTGGGAACCGGGCCGGCGCTGGTCGGCGGCGGCGGCGGGGCGGTGACGTTCTCGAATTCGCTCACGTGAAACTCCTTGTCCAGTGTATGGGTGGTGCGTGGCAGGCTCCCCGCCTGCCAAGGCAGCTGGAATAGGATACGTCAATCGTTACCGGCAACGGTCATCCGCCCGACCAGGATCGACCCCACGTGCACGTGCGAACGGCGGTCGATGTCGCTGCCGACCGCCTCGATCGCCGCGAACATCTCCTTGAGGTTGCCCGCGATGGTGATCCCGTCGACCGGGTACTGGATCTCGCCGTTCTCCACCCGGAAGCCACCGGCGCCGCGCGAGTAATCGCCGGTGACGCCGTTCACGCCCTGCCCCATCAGCTCGGTCACCAGCAGGCCGTTGCCCATCTGCCGCGCCATCGAGGCCAGGTCGCCCGCATTGGCCTGTACCCGCAGGTTGTGCACGCCGCCGGCATTGCCCGTGGTCACCAGGCCCAGCTTGCGCGCCGAATAGCTGCCCAGCACATAGCGCTGCAGCACCCCGCCTTCGATCAGCGACGAATCGCGGGTGGCCACGCCATCGCCATCGAACGCCGTCGAACGCAGGCCGCGGCGCAGCAGCGGCCGCTCCTCGATCGCGAACCAGTCCGGGAACAGCTGCGTGCCCACGCTGTCGAGCAGGAAGCTGGCACGGCGGTACAGCGCCCCGCCGGACACCGCACCCAGCAGGTGGCCGATCAGCGAACGCGCCACTTCCGGCGAATACAGCACCGGCATCTGCGCGGTGGCCATCGAACGCGGGTTGAGGCGGGCCAGCGTGCGCTCGGCGGCGCGGCGGCCGATCGACGCCGCATCCTCCAGGTCCTCACGGGCCAGCGCGCTGCTGTACCAGCCGTCGCGCTGCATGCCATCGCCCTGCCCGGCGATCAGCGCGCAGCCCACCGAGTGGTGGCTGCTGCGGTCACGGCCGATGAAGCCGTGCGAGTTCGCGTAGACCGACAGGCTGGTGGCGGTGGCCGCCGAGGCGCCGTCGGAATTGCTGATGCGCGGGTCGGCCTCGCGCCCGGCCGCTTCGCAGGCCAGCGCCAGGTCCACCGCCTGGTCGGCCTGCAGCGCCCACGGGTGCCAGCTGTCCAGGTCCGGGAATTGCCGCGCCATCAGCTCCGGGTCGGCCAGGCCGGCGGCCTCGTCGTCCTCGGTATGCCGGGCGATCGCGCAGGCCTGGGCCACCGTCGATTCCAGGCTGGCCGGCTGCAGGTCGGCGGTGCTGGCGCTGCCCTTGCGCTGGCCGAAGTAGACCGTGACGGCGATCCCGCGGTCGCGGGTGGATTCCACCGTTTCGACCTCGCCCAGGCGCACGTTCACATCCAGCCCGCGCTCCTCGCTGCAGCTGACTTCGGCCTGGGTGGCGCCCAGCGCCCGGGCCCGGGCCAGCAGCTGCTGGGAGATGTCGGCCAGCTGTTCCAGCCGGGGCAGGCTGTCGTCGGCGGCATGGGCTTCAGGGGAGATCACGTTCAATGCTTTATCCTGTACGGGTGAGTGCCGGGCGCAACGCCGGGCACAGTTCTGGATGTGGAAAGAAGACGATGCGCGGACGCGACGAAGAAACCGGTGAATTCCTTGATATCAGCCGCAGCCAGAACCGGCGCGACGCGCTGGACGTGCTGGCCCTGGGCGAGAAGCTGGTGTCGCTGACCCCGGCCCAGCTTGCCCGCGTGCCGGTGCCGGAAGACCTGCTGCCGCACATCGCCGAGGCCAAGCGGATCACCGCCCATATCGCCCACAAGCGCCAGCTGGCGTTCCTGGCCAAGCACATGCGCCGCGAGGACGATGCCACCCTGGATGCGATCCGCGATGCGCTGGACGTCAACAGCGATACCTCGCGCCGTGAGATCGCCGCGCTGCACCGCGCCGAGGACTGGCGCGAGCGCCTGCTCAAGGACGGCGACACCGCGCTGAGCGCGCTGCTGGCCGAGTACCCGCAGGCCGACCGCCAGCAGCTGCGCACGCTGGTGCGCAATGCCCAGGCAGAGAAAGCGAAGAACAAGCCACCGCGCGCGTTCCGCGAAATCTACCAGGTGCTGCGCAACCTGCTGCTGCCGGCCGCGCTGGGCCTTGAAGCGACGGCGGCCGACACCGACGAATACGACATCGGCGACGCCGACAGCGCCGAAGACTGAGCCGGGCTGGCAGGACGGGCGCATCCGGCGATCAGGCCTGGGTGCCGCCCACGGTGATGCCATCAATCAGCAGCGACGGCTGGCCCACGCCCACCGGCACGCTCTGGCCATCCTTGCCGCACACGCCCACGCCCTCGTCCAGGGCCAGGTCGTTGCCGATCATGCGTACCTTCTGCATGGTTTCCGGTCCGTTGCCGATCAGGGTCGCGCCCTTCACCGGCGCGGTGACCTTGCCGTCTTCGATCAGGTAGGCCTCGGTGGCCGAGAACACGTACTTGCCGCTGGTGATGTCGACCTGGCCGCCACCGAAGTTCACCGCGTACAGGCCACGCTTGACCGAACGGATCATTTCTTCCGGGTCATGCTGGCCGGCACGCATGTAAGTGTTGGTCATGCGCGGCATGGTCATGTGCGCGAACGATTCGCGGCGGCCGTTGCCGGTCGGGGCCACGCCCATCAGGCGCGCATTGAGCGAATCCTGCATGTAGCCGACCAGGATGCCGTCCTCGATCAGCGTGGTGCACTGGGTCGGGTGGCCTTCGTCATCGATGTTGAGCGAGCCGCGCCGCCCGTCCAGGGTGCCGTCGTCGACGATGGTCACGCCCGGCGCCGCCACGCGCTCGCCGACACGGCCGGCATACACGCTGGTGCCCTTGCGGTTAAAGTCACCTTCCAGGCCATGCCCGACCGCCTCGTGCAGCAGCACGCCGGGCCAGCCCGGGCCAAGCACCACGGTCATCACCCCGGCCGGGGCCGGGATGGCTTCCAGGTTGACCAGCGCCTGGCGCAGCGCTTCGCGGGCGAAGGCTTCCGGGCGCCCGTCGGCGAACAGCGCTTCGTAGCTGTAGCGGCCGCCACCGCCGGAATAGCCCGATTCACGGCGGCCGTGCTGCTCCACGATCACCTGCACGTTCAGCCGCACCAGCGGGCGGATGTCGCCGGCCAGCACGCCGTCGCTGCGCGCGATCAGGATGGTGTCCACGCCACCGGACAGGCTCACCATCACCTGCTGCACGCGCGGGTCGGCCGCGCGCAGGAAGCGGTCCAGGCGCTTGAGCACCTCCACCTTGGCTTCGTTGCCCATGCCATCGATCGGGTCCAGCGCCGGGTACAGCGCGCGTGCATTGCCGCGCACCAGCGAGCGCGCCGGCTGTGCCCCGCCCTCGCGGGAAATCGCGCGCGCCGAGCGCGCCGCGCCCAGCAGCGCATCGCCATGGATGTCGTCGGAATAGGCGAAGCCAGTCTTCTCGCCGGCAATGGCGCGCACGCCCACGCCCTGCTCGATGGAATGGGCGCCGTCCTTCACGATGCCGTCTTCCACGCTCCAGCTTTCGCGGCGGGCGTGCTGGAAGTACAGGTCGCCAAAGTCGATACCCGGCCCCAACAGGGTGCCAAAGGTGCGTTCCAGGCCGCCGGCGTCCAGCCCGGCGGGCAGCAGCAGGCGGTCTTGGGCAAGGGTGAGTGCGTTGTCGGTCATGGTCTTGATCTGTGGGCGCGGGCCAATATCGCAAGCCATGCGCAGAAATGAGGGGTCAACGTGGTGCGTCGTCGCGGTCGATCACTTCGACCTTGGGTTCGGCCCAGGGGCCGGTCACGCGGTAGGTCTTGGCGCCAATCTCGCCCAGCGGCTTGGACAGCACCGCATTGGCGGCCGCGCCCACCGCCGCGCCCACCGGCCCGCCGGCGACGGCGCCGACCACGGTGAGCAGGTTGCCGGCGCGCGGGTTGACGTCGATGGTCTGGTCGAACTGCTGGCGGCGCAGGTCGGTGCGGCCGCGGATGCTGATGTTGGCGGCTGGGCCTTCGATCAGCACCTTGTCAGTGGTGGCCATGCCGTCGGCGAACGCCAGCGTGCCCTCCACCTGGTTGAACGCAAAGCCCTTGGAGAAGAAATCGCGGAAATCGAACATCAACCGGCGCGGCAGCTGGGTCACGCTGAGCAGGCCCAGCACGCGGCCGGCACCCGGCTCCAGTTCCAGCAGCTGGCCATTGCGGGCATGTACCTGCATCTGGCCCTGCAACGCACCCAGCTGGAAGTCCGATGGACCGCCCTGCCAGCCGGCATCCAGGCTGATCTGGCCCTGCCCGCCGCGCAGCTGGCCGCCGTAGTCCAGGTTCTGCATCAGCCCGCCCAGGTCTTCGCTGTCGACCTTGACCTGGAACTGGGTCCGCGCGGCTTCGCCCATGCCCAGCCAGCGGCCCTGGATGTCGATCACCTGCTTGGGCGCACGGAACTGCAGCTGGTCCACGCTCAGCCCGTTGCCGAACGGGCGCGTGCGCAGCACGGCCTGGCCCAGCCGCGCCTTGCCGAACTGCAGGTCGTTGATGTCCAGCGACAGCGGCGGAATCTTCGCCGGATTGGTGTCATTGGCGCTGGCCTGCACCCGCGCCGGCACGGTGGCGTCGGCCGGCAGCACGATCGCGGCGCCATCGCCGGGCACCTTCACCGGGGTCGGCAACGATTGCCAGTGCACCCGGTCCAGCTTGCCGACGATGGCCGCACCATCGGCGTTGGGCACGCTCAGGTCGCCCGACAGCGAGGGGCCGTCCAGGCGCACGTCCACTCCGCTCGGGTTCGGACGTAGTTGCAGGCGCGTCTGCGGGAATACGCCGCCCACCAGCAGCAGCTGCCCGACCTGCACGTCCACCTGGCGCAGCGGCATCGGGTCGGCATCGGGCGTACCGCCAGGCGAACGCGCCAGCGCGATCCAGTCCAGGGCGTCCAGCGAGCCGCTGCGGCCATTGACCACCAGCCCGCTGGCGGGCGGGTCGCGGTCAACGGTGGCGCTGCCCAGCGTGACCTGCACGCCGGTCTTGTTGTCGTGGGTGCGCGCGGCCAGGGCCAGGCGTTCGCCGAAGGCCACGTCCACGCGCCCGGCGCCCATCGGCAACTGCGCCTTAACGGCGGTGGCCAGCGGCACCTCGGCCGGCTTGTCCAGCGGCGCCGGCAGGTCCAGCCGGGTGCCGACCAGGTCCGAATGCAGCGTCAGCAGGGTCGGCGCTTCGGTCTTGCCGCCCGGCACCCCCTTCGGCAGGGTCACTCCGATCGTCCAGCGCGAGGTGCCTTCAATGTAGGGCTTGAGCCAGGCCAGTTCCGGCGCCCGGTCAAGCAGCTGCCCGGCACCCAGCGACGCGCCCAGCTCGGCTTCGAAGGCGTGCTGCGGGTCGCGCGCGTAACCGCCGGCGCGCAGGCTGAGCTGGCCGTCCTGGCCCAGGTGGCGCACGGCCAGTGCTTCGGCCCCGAATCCGTCCTGGCTGTACTTCGCCTGGCCGCGCATCGCCTCGAAGGTCAGGTCGAAGCGCTTGTCCGACAACGTGGCGCCGTCCAGGTCCACGGTGCCCTGCAGGTGCCCGCCGCCCTCCTCGTGGTGCAGCGGCTGCAGCAGGTCGAAGGTGACCGCCGCCGGGCCCTTGGCGGTGAGGTTGTCCAGCGAATCGGCGTAGGTCTTGTGCAGCGGGCTCTGCTTGAGCATCGCCAGCAGCGCACCGGCGTCGCTGCGGCTGGCCGCCTTCACGTACAGCTGCGAGGCGCCGAAATCGGCAATGCCCGCATCGAAGTGGTCCACCGCCACCCCGGCGAGGTCGCCACGGCCGTGCAGCTCGAAGCCCGGGCCGATGAAGGCGATATCGCCGTCGACCTTGTTCATGGTCGGCCACTCGCGCTGGAAGCGGATGTTGCCGTTGTCGATGCGGCCGGTGGCCTCGAAGCGACCGTTGTTTTTGCTGAACGGCCAGTCTTCCAGGTCGCCGGTGACCAGCCCGACACCGCCGCGCACATAACCACCCACCAGCGCAGCGTCCAGCCAGTCGGTGGCCGCTTTGCTCATCTTGGAATGGATCCAGAAGCGCTTGGCCGCGGTCATCGGCACATCGTCGAGCTTGGCCGCCAGCTGCATCCACGGACGGGTGCCATTGCCCTGGAACCACATCGTGCCGCGCACGTCGGCCGCATAGTCCGTGCCCTGCACGCGCAGCGCCGGGGTGCCGATGCGCCAGCCACCGCCTTCATCGCGCCAGCCCACCATGCTGCCGGCCAGGCGCACGTCGTGGCGCACGCCGAACCCGGTGGGCCAGTCGAAGTGCATCACCCGGGTCGGCTGCAGGTCGAGCCGGAAGCCGTTGGCATCGCCGTCGAAATGGCCGCCCACGCCACTCAGGCCCGGCGCATGGCCGGCGGCGGCGAACTGGATCTCCTCCAGCTCACCTTCAAAACTCAGCGGGCCATCGCGCTCGCCGGCGAACCGCACGCGGCTCATGCGCACCTGCGGCGCGGCGTCGTGCAGCCAGCTGCGCAGCCCGGCATCGATCCGGTCAGTCAGCGCCAGCCCGCGCAGCAGCGCAGTGGCGTCGATGTTGTCGCCGGCCAGGGCCATGTGCTGGCCGCCGGCAATCAACAGCCCATCCAGCTTCTCGGTGCGCCCTTCCATGCCGATCCGCAGGCGCGGTGCATCGGCCCGCCAGCCGCCCTGCACCCAGCGCCAGCGCGCGCGCAGCTGCAGGGTATCCAGCTGCAGTTGCGGGCGCCCGCCATCGGCCAGCCGCGCACCGCGCAGCTGCACGCCGGCCAGGTCGGCATCGGCGGTGACCATCACCGGGCGGCGGTCGCGCAGGTCCACCCAGGCATTCAAGGTGCCGGTGCCCTGCTGCAGGGCCACGCCGCCGAACTGCAGCAGCGACGCCCACGCACGGAAGTCGGCCGGGTCGGCGGCCAGCCAGGCCTGCCCGTTGCCGTGGGCGCGATCGAAGTCCACCACTGCGGTCAGCGGCGCGGCGTTGAGATCGGCCCACGCGCGCGCGCCCACCGCCAGCCGCTGCCCGTTCACCCGCAGCCGCAGGTCGATGCGCGGCAGCTCGGTCTGTACGTTCAACGACGGCGCATCCACCCGCAGCCGGCCGCCGATGACCTGCAGTTCACCCAGGCGGCGCAGGGTATCCAGCGGATCGCCGCCGGCCCTGGATTGCGGCAGCCCCTGTACCGACCAGCGGCCATCCGGCGCGCGCTGCAGCACCAGCGCCAGGCCGCGCAGGCGCAGCTCGGTCAGCGAACGGCCCGGCAGCAGCCCGGAATACATCGAGACCTGTACTTCAGCCTCGCCGATGCGCAGCCCCTCGCCTTCGCCGATGCGCAGGCCCTTCAGCGCCAGCAGCGGCCCACGCCGGGTCCAGCGCGTCTGCAGCTGGTCGAAACGCACCGGCTGCCCGGCACGCGCACTCAACCACCCGGCCACCTTGTCCGGGTGCCGTTCGGCCAGCGGCAGCAGCTGGCTGACGCTGCCCACCAGCACCGCCACGCATACCAATACGATCGCCATGGCATAGACAGCATGGCGGCGAATCCTTCGCAGTCGCAGGCGCAGCGGCGCGCTCATCGGTGCCCGCAGGCGCCGGCGCACCACTGCGCGGGCCGGCTCAGGTCACAGCAGCACGACATCGAACTGCTCCTGCAGGTACTGCTCGTCAGCCTGGAACCGGATCGACTTGCCGAGGAATTCCTCCAGTTCGGCCACCGCCGAGGATTCCTCATCGGTGATCCGCGCCACGACCTTGGACGAGGCGATCACCAGCAGGCGTGCGGCATCGAACTGGCGCACCGCCCGGGTGATCTCACGGAAGATTTCGTAGGTGACCGTTTCGGCGGTCTTGATCGACCCGCGCCCGCTGCATTCCGGGCACGGCTCGGACAGCTGGCGCTCCAGGCTTTCCACGGTGCGCTTGCGGGTCATTTCGACCAGCCCCAGCGGCGAGAACTCATAGACCGTGGTCTTGGCATGGTCGCGCGCCAGCGCCTTTTCCAAGGTGCGCAGCACCTGGCGGCGGTGTTCGGCGTCATCCATGTCGATGAAGTCGATGATGATGATCCCGCCCAGGTTGCGCAGGCGCAGCTGGCGCGCCACCGACTGCGCGGCCTCGAGGTTGGTGCGGAACACCGTTTCCTCCAGGTTGCGCTGGCCCAGGAACGAGCCGGTGTTGACGTCGATGGTGGTCATCGCCTCGGTCTGGTCGATCACCAGGTAGCCGCCGGATTTGAGCGGCACCTGCTTGTCCAGCGCGCGGCCGATCTCGTCCTCCACCCCGAACATGTCGAAGATCGGGCGGTCGCCGCTGTACAGCTCCAGCTTCTCGGCCAGCACCGGCATGTACTTGGCCACGAAGGCCTGCAGCTGGGTGAAGGTCTCCTTGGAGTCCACCTTCACCTTGTCCACGTCCTTGCGGATCAGGTCGCGCACCGAACGCAGCGGCAGGCTCAGGTCTTCATAGATCACGCTGCACGGGGCCGCCTCGCGGCCGCGGCGCTCGACCACGTTCCAGACCCGCGACAGGTAGGCGATGTCTTCGGCAATCGCCTCGGCCGGCTGGCCTTCGGCGTTGGTGCGCACGATGTAGCCGTAACCGCCGTGCTGGGCCGACAGCTCGGTGACCAGCGTCTTGAGCCGGGCACGCTCGGCCTCGTCCTCGATCCGCGCCGATACCCCGACCACCTTGGACTGCGGCAGCAGCACCATGTAGCGCGAGGGAATGCTGATCTGGGTGGTCAAACGCGCACCCTTGGTGCCGATCGGGTCCTTGACCACCTGCACCACGATGTCCTGGCCGTCGCGCAGCAGCTCCACGATCGGCACCGACGACGGCGGCGGCAGCGTGGTGCCCTCGGTATCGGGGCTGGCCACCGGCGCCGGGCGCACCACGTCGTTGGCGTGCAGGAACGCGGCGCGCTCCAGCCCGACCTCGACGAAGGCCGCCTGCATGCCGGGCATCACCCGCTGCACCTTGCCCTTGTAGATGTTGCCCACCACCCCGCGGCGCCAGCCACGCTCGATGTGCAGCTCCTGCAGCATGCCGTTTTCGATGACCGCCACGCGGGTTTCGCGTGGGGTGACGTTGACCAGGATTTCTTCAGACACGGGCGACTCCCTTCGATTCAAACGCCTGCAGCAACTGCTCGGTCTGTTGCAGGGGCAAGCCCATGACACCCGAATAGCTTCCCGCCAGGTGGCGGATATAACGTTCGGCCCCGCCCTGGATGGCGTAGGCCCCGGCCTTGCCCATCGGTTCGCCGCTGGCCACGTAGGCGGCAATGGCCGCCGCGTCCAGCACGATGAAGCTCACCTCCGACACCACCATCACCGCCTGCTCGGCGCCGTCGGCGACCAGCGCCGCGGCGGTCATCACCTGGTGGGTGCGGCCGGACAACCGGCGCAGCATGGCGGCGGCATCGGCCGCGTCGACCGGCTTGCCGAACACCTCGCCGTCCAGCACCACCTCGGTGTCCGCGCCCAGCACCACCGCGTCCGGGTCGCCGGCCACCAATGCCAGCCCGGCACGGGCCTTGTCGATGGCCACGCGCCGTACGTAGTCCTGGGCGGTTTCCCCGGCGGCCCGTACTTCGGGCACGTCCAGGTCCAGCGCGCGGA
This sequence comes from Stenotrophomonas sp. FBCC-B152, assembly GCF_059134105.1. Lineage (NCBI taxonomy): Bacteria > Pseudomonadati > Pseudomonadota > Gammaproteobacteria > Lysobacterales > Lysobacteraceae > Stenotrophomonas > Stenotrophomonas sp. FBCC-B152. The sequence continues at coordinate 2,631,781 of NZ_CP101442.1, forward strand.
ACGGTCGGTCCAGGCGCGCCAGCAGTTGGGTTCGTCGGGGCGAACGAGAGGCAAGATAAAGCATCGCGGAAGCATAACCTGCGGGTCCTGTCTGAATCGCGAGCAACGGCTCCGAATCGTGATCAACCCCGCTGGACCTCACCAGACGTTCATCGCTCCGACACCAACCTCAACGCCTTCACATGGAGATGCATATGCGCCGCCCGACCCTGTCCCCGCTGCTGCTTGCCCTGTCCCTTGCCCTGGGAACCTCGATGACCGCCCACGCCCAGTCCCAGCCCGCCATCGCCGTGCCGGCCGACAGCACCCTGCTCAACATCTCGGCCAACGCCGAAGCCCGCCGCGTGCCCGACGTGGCCACGCTGTCGGCCGGCGTGGTCACCCAGGCCACCGACGGCAACACGGCCATGCGCCAGAACGCCGAACAGATGGTCAAGGTGCTGGCCGCGATCAAGGCCGCGGGCATCGCCGAGCGCGACGTGCAGACCAGCGGGGTCAACCTCAGCCCGCAGTACCGCTACGCCGAAAACGAAGCGCCGAAGATCACCGGCTACCAGGCCAGCAACACCGTCAGCCTGAAGGTGCGTGACATCGCCAAGCTGGGCAAGGTGCTCGACGCGCTGGCCGCGCAGGGCGCCAACCAGATCAACGGCCCGCAGTTCGAGATCGACCAGCCCGAACCGGTCTATGACGAAGCCCGCCTGGCCGCGCTGAAGAAGGCCCAGGCCCGCGCCGAGACCTACGCCAAGTCGCTGGGCCTGCGCGTGCGCCGCATCGTCAGCATTTCCGAAAGCGGCGGCGGCAACTTCCGCCCGGTGATGATGCGCGCGGCGGCCGCGCCCATGGCCGCCGATGTCTCCACCCCGGTCTCGCCGGGCGAGTCGACCGTGTCGGTCAACCTGGACGTGGTGTTCGACCTGGGCCGGTAAACGGTAGCAGCGGACCGTTGGTCCGCTGTTTTCCTGACCGCCAGCCAAACCTCCACACCACCCCTGACTTCCGGCCCGCGCCGGGCTGCGGTATTGCTGTCATTGCGGGGCCCCGGCCCCTGCACGTTGATGTTCCCGCACGCACATCTGGCAAGGAGAGTGGAGCATGGTCCGTACGCATCCCCCGGTGGTCCCGCTGCAAATCGACGTCCCGCGCGTGCTTGGCTGGAGCACCGCGCTGGCCCTGCACCTGCTCGCCCTGATGCTCCTGCTGATTCCCGCCGCCTATGTGGCCGCCCCGCTGCCACGCGAACGCACGGTGGTGAACCTGATCGCGCCGCCGGTGCCGCAACCGGAACCGCCGCCGCCGATCGACCCGCAGGAGCCGGTGCCGGTGCGCGCGCCGACCACCACCCCGCGCGTGGCCCCGCTGCCGCCGCCTACCGCCACCGCCGACGACGTGCTGGCCGTGCCGCCGCTGCCCGCCAGCGACGTGCAGACGCCGAGCCTGGCACCCGTCGAGCCGGCGCCGGCGGCCTCCGGTGACGGCGTGCAGCTGCAGTACCGCACCGCCGCTCCGCCGAGCTACCCCATCGCCGCCATCCGGGCCGGGGAGCAGGGCACGGTCACCCTGCGGGTACAGGTCGACGCCGAAGGCAAACCGGCCGCCGTGTCCATCGAGCGCAGCAGCGGCTCGCGGGCGCTGGACAATGCTGCGCGGCAACAGGTTCTGCGCCACTGGCGCTTCGTGCCGGCCCAGGTCAACGGGCAGGCCGTGCCGGCCGTGGGCCTGGTACCGGTGAGCTTCTCGCTGCCGCAGTAAGCGCAGTGCTGCGGGGTCCCGGACCCGGGACCCCGCACTTCTTTGACGGCCGTCACCGATTGCGCGAATTAAGCAATTTTTCACGGTTACGTCACCTGTTGGAAACCTAGATTGGCGCCGACGCGTCAATCCGTTGACGGCGCCCAGCCCCGACACCCGGTTTTCCAGTCAGGAGAGAAGCTGTGAAACACCCGATCCAACAACGCTACCGCGGCAACCGTCGCACCCCGCTTGCCCACTCCATTTCCTCGGCCCTTGCCGGCAGCATGCTGCTGCTGGTTGGCGCCCTCGCCTCCTCCTCGGCCATGGCCCAGGACCAGGCCACCAACCTGGACCGCATCACGGTCACCGGGTCGAACATTCCCCGCACCAATACTGAAACCCCCTCGCCCGTGCAGGTGGTGACGCGCCAGGACATCGACCGCAGCGGCAAGACCACCGTGGCCGAGTACCTGCAGACGCTCACCTCCGACGGCGCCGGCTCCATCCCCAAGACCTTCGGCAACGGCTTCGCCGGCGGCGGCGCGGGCATTTCGCTGCGCGGCCTCGGCGCCGGCTCCACGCTGGTGCTGTTGAACGGTCGCCGCATGGCCACCTACGGCCTGGCCGATGACGGCCAGAAGGTCTTCACCGACCTCAGCACCATTCCGCTGGATGCGGTCGAGCGCGTGGAAGTGCTGAAGGATGGCGCCTCGGCGATCTACGGTTCCGACGCCATCGCCGGCGTGGTCAACATCATCCTGCGCAGCGATTTCGAAGGCGCGATCCTGCGCGGCTCCTACGGCCTGTCCGGCGACAGCGACGGCGATGCAAAGAAGGCCACCTTGACCGCCGGTACCGGCGACATCGCCACCGACGGCTGGAACGCATTCTTCAGCCTGGATGTGGGCAAGACCGATGCGATCAAGATCAGCGACCGCAAGGACCGCAAGTGGATCGGTACGGGTGACCTGCGCCGCTGGGGCATCGCCGCCTCCGACGCGCAGTTCCTCACCGGTGCATTCCTCAACGGCGCCACCAGCGGCGGCTCCGGCCCGAACGGTTCGGTGTTCGACGACCGCAACGTGGATGCCGACAACCCGGCCTTCCTGGTGCCGCTGCCGGGCTGCCAGTCGGTGACAAACATCCCGGGCCAGACCGATGCCTCGATCGCCGAAGACGGCTGTCTGTACGATGCGGTCCAGCAGTTCCGCGACCTCAGCCCGAAGGAGGAGTACGTCAACGTGTTCGGCCGCGCCAGCTTCGCCTACGGCGAAGGCGGCGAGATCTACACGGAAATCGGCTACTCCAAGAAGGAAACCGTGTTCAGCAACACCCCGTCGGGCGTCTCCGGCAGCTGGGGTTATCCGGGCGGGCCGCGCAACGCCAGCAGTGGCCCCGGCGCCGTGGTGCTTTCCCCGACCCATCCGGACAACGTGATCCCCGGCCAGGCCTCGCGCCTGCGTTACACGGCCTGGGACGTGGGCCCGCGCGTGACCACCAACACCAACGAGTTCACCCGCTTCCTGGTGGGCACCAAGGGCAACTGGGGCGAGTGGGGCTACGACACCGCGTTCCTGCACTCGGGTACCGAGCTGACCAACAAGCGCACCGGCTTCCTGCGCTACAGCTCCGTGCTCTGTGCCCTGGGTGATCCGGCCTGTGCCGGCGGCACCTGGCGCATCGGCGACGACGCCGGCCTCAACTCGCAGGCGCTGTACGACTACATCTCGCCGGACATCCAGGCCCGCGCCTCGTCCAGCCTGGACATGTTCGACTTCACCGTCACGCGCAGCCTGATGGACCTCAAGGGCGGCCCGCTCGGCCTGGCGCTGGGCACCGAATGGCGCAAGACCAGCAACAGCCTCACCCCGCAGACCTACACCGACCAGGGCGACATCATCGGCCTGGGCTATTCGGCATATGACGGCACCCAGAACGTGTACGCCGGGTACGTCGAACTGTCCGCCCCGGTGCTGGAACAGCTGGAACTGACCGGCGCGGTGCGCTACGACAAGTACGAAAGCGGCGACGGCAAGGCCACCCCGAAGCTGGGCGTGAAGTGGACCCCGGTGGACTGGGTGGCACTGCGCGCCACCTACGCCGAAGGCTTCCGTGCGCCGAACCCGGCCGAGAACGGCGACGGCGGCCTGGCCGCGTTCTCCACCGCCCGCGACCCGGTGCGCTGCGCGGCCAGCCCGCCGGCCGATGTCACCACCAACTGCGGCGCGCGGCCGGTGGCGATCATCACCAGCCCGAACCCGGACCTGGTGCCCGAGGAATCCAAGAGCTACTCCTTCGGCATCGTGCTGCAGCCGACGGCCACCACCTCGCTGACCGTGGACGCGTGGGAAATCAAGCGCACCAACGAGATCGCGCAGGGCAGCACCGCCGATGCGATCGCGGCGGGCAACGTGCTGCGTGACACCGACCTGATCGGCGGCGTTCCCGGCACCGGCACCATCCTGGCGGTCAACACCGCCTACGTGAATGCCAACTCGTCGCGGGTGCGCGGTATCGATACCGATATCCGCCAGACCTTCGACATCGGCCCGGGCCAGCTGGAAATGGACCTGCAATGGAGCCACGTGCTGAAGTTCGAACGCACCGAAGGCGACAACACGGTCGATTACGTGGGCACGCACGGCAACTGTGACGTGACCAACTGCATCGGCACGCCGGAAGACCGCATCAACTTTGGCACCACCTGGAAGCAGGACGCGTGGAGCGTCAGCGGCGTGGTCAACTACATCAGCAGCCTGGAGAACAAGGACCGCCGCGGTGGCGATTACCTGGCCTTCTACTGGGACGGCACGCCGGTGGAGAAGATCTCCTCGTTCACCACCTTCGACCTGTCCGGCCGCTGGAACATCAGCGACGCGTTCGAGCTGAACGCTTCGGTGCAGAACGTGTTCGACCGTACCGCCCCGCTGGATCCGACCACCTACGGTGGCGTGAACTACAACCCGCTGCACTTCAGCGGCGCAATCGGGCGTTACTTCACGGTGGGTGCGAAGTACACCTTCAACTGATCCACGCCGTTGTGAAACAAAAAAGCCCGGGCAATGCCCGGGCTTTTTTTTGCGGCAGGGCCACGCCCTGCGTGGCTGTGCCAAAAAAAAGCCTCGCATCGCTGCGAGGCTTCTCAAAACTTGGCGCCCGAAGTTGGACTCGAACCAACGACCCCCTGATTAACAGTCAAGTGCTCTAACCGGCTGAGCTATTCGGGCGGGGCACGCATTGTAACCAGTTTTTCGCAGCTTGTAACCCGTCCTCGCGGAATTTCTTCACGCGCGGTGATACGGGTGGTTGGCCAGCATCGCCGCCGCACGGTACAGCTGTTCGGCCACCACCAGCCGCACCAGCATGTGCGGCAGGGTGAGCGGACCGATCGACCACTTCTCGTCGGCCAACGCAGAGACTTCGGGCGAATGCCCTTCCGGGCCACCAATCAGGAACGCCAGGTCCCTGCCCTGTCCGCGCCAATGCTCCAGGCGCTGCGCCAGCTGCTCGGAGCTGAGCTGCCTGCCCGGCACATCCAGCGCCACTACATACGCATTCTTGGGCAGCGCGGCGATCACCCGCTTGCCTTCGTCTTCGGTCGCACGGCGCGCATCGCGCCCCTTGCCGCGCAGGCCCGGCTCGATTTCCACCAGCTCGAACGGCAACCAGTGCGAGAGCCGCTTCTGGTATTCGGCAAAGCCCTGCGCCACCCAGCTGGGCGCGCGTTCACCGGTAGCGATCAACCTGGCTTTCATCGTCATGCTCCTTCAAATGACAACGGCGCCATCGGGCGCCGTTGTCGCTACTGCGTGCGCGGGCTTCAGCGCGCGGCGTAGTCGTCTTCGTCGTCGGCGTCATCCAGCAGGCTCGGCGGCTGGTCGCCGACGGTCCACAGGCGCTCGAGCGCGTAGAACTCGCGCACGCGCGGCAGCATGACGTGCACGATCACGTCGCCCAGGTCGACCAGCACCCACTCCGCTTCGCGCTCGCCTTCCACGCCCAGCGGCATCACGCCCAGGTTCTTGGCGAACTTGACCACTTCGTCGGCAATCGACTTCACGTGGCGGCTGGAGGTGCCCGACGCGATCACCATGTAATCGGCGACGCTGGACTTGCCGATCACGTCGATTTCGACGAGATCCTTGGCCTTCAGTTCTTCGGTGGCCTTGCGCACGCAATCAAGCAGCTGCTCATTGGACGGCGCCGGGTTCGGCAGTTGGACCTTGATGGTCTGGGGCTGGGCTTGATTGTTCAAAGCAGGGCAACTCGATAAATGTGGCGCCGATTATACGGGGCGGACGAGCTGAACGTGTTCATGCCGTATGGAGGCCGTACAGCCCGTGCGCGGCGACGTAATCGGCGACCGGGGGCGGCAGCAGTTCCCGCCAGTCCCCGCCCGCGGCGATCTGTTCGCGGACTTCCGTGGCGGATTCGCTGCGCAGCGGGGCGTGCAGGCGCAGCACGCGGCCGGCCGGGGCGTTGAACAGCTCACGCTCGTGGCTGGCCCAGCGGCCTTCCAGCGCCTGCTGCAGCGGGGCCGGCAGGGCCTGCTCAAGCGAGCTTCCCGGGCGGTCGGCCACGATGAAATGCGCCAGCTCGAACAGGTCCTCCCACTGGTGCCAGCTGGGCAGGCCCAGCAGGCTGTCGGCGCCCACCAGCCACGCGATCGGCTGGCGCGGGCCCAGTTCGGCACGCAGCTCGCGCAGCGTGTCGACGGTGTAGGAAGGGGTTTCCGGCTGGCGCTGGGCGCGCTCCAGCTCACGCCGGTCCAGCAGCAGGCCCGGTTCGTCGCCGATCGCCAGTGCCAGCATCTGCGCGCGCTGGGCGGCATTGGCGCCCGGCGCGGGCCGGTGCGGCGGATCGGCCGCCGGCAGCAGGCGCACGGCAACCTGCAGCTGGTCGCGCGCCGCACGCGCGATGGCCAGGTGCCCCAGGTGCACCGGGTCGAAGGTTCCGCCGTAATGGATGCGCAGGCCCATCGGGCTCAAGCGCGGGCCAGCAGGCGTACCGCGCGCGCTTCAGCCACCGCCACCAGCAGCCGCTCCAGCCCCAGCCAGGGATCGCCATCGGCGCGGCCCTTGGCCATGCGGTCCACCAGCCCGGCTTCGGCCACGAAGCGCTCCCAGCGCTTGGCTTCAGGGTGGCGCTGCAGGGCCCGCTTGAAGGGGGCCTGACGCGATTCCCAGATGCCACGGCTCTTCATCTCCGCCGCCAGGTTGCCTCCGCGCGCCTGCACCCGGGCCAGCGCGGCGGTGGACAGCATCTCGCGGATCACCATCGGCATCAGCGCGGCCACCGCCTCGCCTTCGCCGCGCAGCCCGGCCAGCATGCGCAGCACCGCCGGCGGTTGCCCGGAGAAGGTGGCTTCCAGCAGCCGGAACACGTCGTAGCGGGCGGCATCGGCCACCAGCGATTCCATGGTGTCCACATCCAGGGTCTGGCCGCTGGCCAGCAGCGCCAGCTTGTCGATTTCCTGCGCGGCCGCCAGCAGGTTGCCTTCCACCCGCTCGGCCAGCCGCTGCACGGCGGCCGGATCGGCGCGCAGGCCCTGCTGGCGCAGGCGGCGTTCGATCCAGTCCGGCAGTTCATGCGGCTTGATTGCCCACGCCACCGACAGCACGCCGACGCGGTTCACCGCCTCGGCCCACTTGCCCTGGTGGGCCTTGCTCCATTCGTTGCAGGTGATCAGGAGGATCACGTCCGGCGCCGGGTTGGCGCAGAACTGGCTGATGACCTCCCCGCCCTCCTTGCCCGGCTTGCCGGTGGGCAGGCGCAGCTCCACCAGCCGGCGCGCACTGAACAGGCTGGGTGCGTTGAAGGTGGCGTCGAGCTGGTTCCAGTCGAAATCACGCCCGTCGGCGTCGAACACTTCGCGTTCGCTGATGCCGTCGGCGCGGGCCCGCGCACGCACCGCATCGGCCGCTTCCAGCACGCGCAGCGTTTCCGGCCCGGCAATCAGATACACCGGCGCCAGGGCCTGGCTGGCCGGCTGGCCGGCAAGTTGTTCGGGGCGCAGTTCCATCGTGCGGCCGGTCCGCCAGCGGACCGGTCAGCCGCCCTGCGGCGGCTTGACGGCCGGCACGTCGGCCGGCGGCGTGGTTGACGGCACGCCGGCAGGCGTTGCTGCCGGATCAGTGGCCGGCTTGGCGGGTCGGTTGAGCTGGCCGCGTTCCAGCTCGGCACGTACCACGCTGTCGATGCGGCGCAGGATCGACGCCGACATTTCACGGCGCAGTTCATCGGCCAGGATTTCGCGTTCGGTGGTGGTACCGGTGGAATCGGCCGGCGGCGACACGTAATCGCGCGACAGCTCGATCACCTGCTGCGGCACCAGGTCGCTGCCGTCCTCGCGGCGGAACACGAAGATCACTGCGTAGCGCAGGCTGAACTCCTGCGCACGGCCCTGTGCATCGATCGCGATGGGCAGGTCGCCCCAGCGCTCGGACACCACCTGCAGCCGTGCGGCCGGTTCCTTGCTGTCGGATTCGGCAATCGTCGCGCCCGAGGCCTGCAGGCCACGGCGCAGCAGCTTGGCCAGCTCACTGTACGGCGCGGAGGACACCACCTTCACCGCAGCGGTGTCGGCCGGCAGCATCAGCTTGTTGCGCAGGTGGAAGCCACACCCGGCGAGGGTAGCGGTGAGAACAAGGGCAAGCAGGAATCGGGTCATGTTCACAGTCTGTAGGAGCCGGGCTCGCCCGGCAACAGGAAAAAACGATTACCCCGTACGATGCCCGAACCCACGTGAACACCGCTTGAGAAACAGCGCCATCGTCCTGCGCACGTAGCAATTCGTAGTGCCACGCCCTGCGTGGCAACCGCGCGCAGCGCGGCACGAGCATCCAACGCCGATTACCCCGCCACGATGTTCACGATCTTGCCCGGCACGATGATGATCTTGCGCACGGTCAGCCCGTCCAGGAACTTCGCCGCGTTCGGCTCGGCCAGGCCCAGTGCCTCGATCTGGTCGCGCGGGGCATCGGCGGCCACCTCGATGGTGCCACGCAGCCTGCCATTGACCTGCACGGCCAGGGTCAGCGCATCACGCACCAGCGCGCTGGCGTCGGCCTGCGGGAACGGCTGGTCTTCCAGCAGCGTTTCGCCATGGCCCAGCACCTGCCACAACGCATGGCTGGCATGCGGGGTGATCGGGTTGAGCAGCAGCACGGCGGCCTGCAGCGCTTCCTGGCGGACCGCACGGCCCTGCGCGGAGCCGTCATCGAACTTGGCCAGGGCGTTCATCAGCTCCATCACCGCGGCGATGGCGGTGTTGAAGCTGTGGCGGCGGCCGTAGTCGTCACTGACCTTGCCAATGGTTTCGTGGGTCTTGCGGCGCAGCGCCTTCTGCTCGGCGGTCAGCGCAGCCAGCTCCAGTGCCGGGGCAACCCCCTCGTCCGCATGCTTCTGCACCTGGGTCCACAGCCGGCGCAGGAAACGCGCCATGCCGTCCACGCCGGCTTCGTTCCACTCCAGCGATTGTTCCGGCGGCGCGGCGAACATCGAGAACAGGCGCACGGTGTCGGCGCCGTAGCGGCTCACCATGGCCTGCGGGTCCACGCCGTTGTTCTTGGACTTGGACATCTTCTCGGTGCCGCCGATCTCCACCGGCTGGCCGTCGGCGATCAGCACCGCACCGGTGATGCGGCCGCGCTCGTCGCGCTGCACGTCCACGTCGGCCGGGTTGATCCAGTCCTTGGAACCGTCCGGGTTCTGGCGGAAATAGGTATCGGCGATGACCATGCCCTGGCACAGCAGGTTCTGCGCCGGTTCGTTGCTGTCCACCATGCGCGCATCGCGCAGCAGCTTGTGGAAGAAACGGAAGTACATCAGGTGCAGGATCGCGTGTTCGATGCCGCCGATGTACTGGTCCACCGGCAGCCAGTAGTTGCCGCGCTTGTCCACCGCGTCACGGGCACCCGGGGAGGTGTAGCGCGCGTAGTACCAGCTCGATTCCATGAAGGTATCGAAGGTATCGGTCTCGCGCTCGGCCGCGCCGCCGCAATCAGGGCAGGTGGTCTTGCGCCATTCCGGGTCTGCCTTGATCGGCGAACCGGTGCCCACGAAGTTGACGTCTTCCGGCAGGACCACCGGCAGCTGCTCTTCCGGCACCGGCAGCGCGCCGCACTTGGGGCAGTAGATCACCGGAATCGGGCAACCCCAGTAACGCTGGCGGCTCACGCCCCAGTCGCGCAGGCGGTAGTTCACCCGGCGCTGGCCCTGGGCCTTGCGCTCGAAGCGTTCGGCCAGCGCCTCGAAGGCGCCCTGGAAATCCAGGCCGTCGAATTCGTCGGAGTTGACCAGCTCGGTCTCGCGGGTCTTGTCGCCGTACCAGTCCTGCCAGCGGGTCGCGTCGTAGGCGGCCTCGTCCTTGCGCGGCGACTTCAGCGCGATCACCTGGCGGATCGGCAGGCCGTACTTGTTGGCAAACTCATTGTCGCGCTGGTCGTGGCCCGGCACGGCCATCACCGCACCGGTGCCGTAGCCCATCAGCACGAAGTTGGCCACCCACACCGGCACCTGGGCGCCAGTGACCGGGTGCACCGCGCGCAGGCCGGTGTCCATGCCGCGCTTTTCCTGTGTTTCCAGTTCGGCTTCGGACACGCCGCCCTGCTTCATCTCGGCCAGCAGCGCGGCCAGGGCCGGGTTGCTCTTGGCCGCGTGCAGCGCCAGCGGGTGTTCGCCGGCGATGGACACGAAGGTCACGCCCATCACCGTGTCCGGCCGGGTGGTGAACACGCGCAGCGGGTCCAGCGCGCTGCCGTCGGCGTCGCGCACGTCGAACTGGATCTCCAGCCCTTCGGAGCGGCCGATCCAGTTGCGCTGCATGGTCTTGACCGAGTCCGGCCAGCCCGGCAGTTCATCCAGGCCATCCAGCAGTTCCTGGGCGTAATCGGTGATGCGCAGGAACCACTGCGGGATCTCGCGCTTTTCCACCAGTGCGCCCGAGCGCCAGCCACGGCCGTCGATGACCTGTTCGTTGGCCAGCACGGTCTGGTCGACCGGGTCCCAGTTCACCACCGCGTTGCGGCGGTAGGCCAGGCCCTTGCGCATCAGCCGGGTGAACATGCGCTGTTCGTGCACGTAGTACTCGGGCGTGCAGGTGGCGAACTCGCGCGACCAGTCGATCGCGTAGCCCATCGACTTGAACTGGCCACGCATGTGTTCGATGTTGGCGTAGGTCCACTTGGCCGGCGCGGTCTTGTTCTTGATCGCCGCGTTCTCGGCCGGCAGGCCGAACGCATCCCAACCCATGGGCTGCAGCACGTTGTGGCCGGTCATCCGCTTGTAGCGGCTGATCACATCGCCAATCGTGTAGTTGCGCACATGGCCCATGTGCAGCGCGCCCGACGGGTACGGCAGCATCGAAAGGCAGTAGTACTTCGGCTTGTCCGAGGCCTCGTTCACCTCGAAGGCGCGCGTGGCGTCCCAGAACTTCTGGGCGGCGGATTCAACCTGCTGCGGATCGTATACGTTGGGTTCGACGCTGGTCATGGAAAACACAGTTGCGGCGGCAAAGCGGCACAGCGTACCGCAGTGCGGCAAACGGCTCCAATCGTCGCCGCTGCGAATACCGGACCGGAATGGCATCCCGTTGATAAATCACGGAATTACCCATATCCGGATTCTCCATGGCGGCGATCACGCGCGCACACCTGCGTCGATCGCGGTCGAATCCGTCAGTTCAGCCGTGGCGGACCTTGCTGGCCACCGGCAACGCGGCCGCCAGCCAGGCCACCCACGCAACGAAGGCCAGCCGCTGGGCCACCGGCGCGGGAATCACCGCCTGCAGCACGAACGCGCCCACCAGCACCGCCAGGCCGGCGGACACGTGCAGCGCCGCCAGCCGCCCCCAGCCCGGCAGGCGCCGTGCGGCAAAACCGGACATCAGCGCGCCGGGCACGAACGCCAGCACCCAGACCATCCACGCGCTGGCGTGGTACTGGCTGGCCGGGCTCTCGATGTCGGTCGGGTCCAGCGGCAGCACGCCCATCGCGGCGAAGGCCAGCCCGGACAGCACCAGCATCTGGCCGCCCACGCGCATCGTCCACGGCGCGGTAACCGGCACCCGCGCCAGCAGGCGCAGCGCCACCACCACCGCCAGCAGCCCCGGCAGCACGAAGCCGAGCAGGTCGAAGGCCACTGCGTGCGGTATCCCGGTCGCGCCCAGCAGCGCCACCGGATGGCCCAGCGGCAGGTAACCCGGCAACACGGCGCCGAAGCCCAGCACCGAGGCCAGGAACAGCACGGCGCCGGCCGCGCCGAACAAGGGGTCGAAACGTTGCACGGTCTTCATCGGGCCCTTCTCCGCAACCATTGGGGTTGCTTCTCAATATGGCCGGCACCATACACTGGGTACATCTTTAATCGTTGATTTCCCGACCATGAGCGAACTGCCCCACGTCTTTGACGCCACCACCGAAACCTTCGAAGCGCAGGTGCTGCAGAAGTCGCTGCAGACGCCGGTGCTGGTCGACTTCTGGGCCACCTGGTGCGAACCCTGCAAGACCCTGGGGCCGATGCTGGAAAAGCTGGCCGGCGAATACAACGGCGCCTTCGAGCTGGCCAAGGTGGACGTGGACAAGGAGCAGCAGATCGCAGCAGCCTTCCAGATCCGTTCGGTGCCCACCGTGTTCCTGGTCAAGGGCGGCCAGCTGGTGGATGGCTTCCCCGGTGCGATTCCGGAAGGCCAGCTGCGCGAGTTCCTGGCCCAGCACGGCATCAGCCCGGCCGAGGCGCCCGAAGCCGCCGACGACGAACCGGCCCCGCTGGACCCGCAGGCGCGCGTGGATGTGCTGCGCGCCGGCATCGCCGCCGAGCCGGACAAGGAAGAGCTCAAGCTCGACCTGGCCCTGGCCCTGCTGCAGACCGGCGCCACCACCGAAGCCAGCGCGTTGATCGAGGCGCTGCCGGCCAACCTGTCCACCGACGATCGCGCCGTGCGCGCCCGTGCCCGCCTGGATTTCGCCAAGGCACTGCAGGACGCGCCCGCGCCGGAGCAGTTGGAGGCGCGCATCGCCGCCGACGGTGGCGACCTGCAGGCCCGCCACCTGCGTGGCGTGCAGCAGCTGCTTGGCGGCGAAGACGAAGCCGCATTGGAGCAGTTCCTGGCCATGCTGCAGAAAGATGGCTCCTACAGCGACAACCTGCCGCGCAAGCTGCTGATCGACGCCTTCAAGGTGATCGACGATGCCGCGCTGGTCGGCCGTTACCGCCGTTCGATGGCCGCGCTGCTGTTCTGAGCCGCTGCGGCGTTCAGAATCCCTGCACCGGCACCGGGCAATAATGTGATGGCGGTCTACTTTCGACCGCGATCCATTCGGGGGGATGCGGTCTGGCCATGGGGGCTGCACGGCTGGGCCCCGCCTTCAGGGCACAGATGACCGTGAGTTCGACCCGCTTTCCGCGCGCCCGCGCCTGCTCCGCCCGCCTGCTGATGCTGCTGGCGCTGCTGCTGCCCGCCTTCCCGCTGCTGGCCCAGGACTGGACCTACCGGGTCCGTCCCGGCGATACCCTGTGGGACCTGGGGGCGCGCTACCTCAAACCCAGCGTGGCGTGGGAACAGCTGCAGGCGCACAACCGGGTGGCCGACCCCTATCGGCTGCCGCCCGGCAGCCAGCTCCGGTTCCCCATTGCCTGGCTGCTGGTGCAGCCGGCACCGGCGCGGGTGCTGGCCGTGCGCGGCCCGGTGCAGGCACGACTGGGCGACAACGGCCCCCTGCATGACGTTGCCGAAGGCGAGCAGCTCGGCATCGGTACCCATTTGCTGACCGGCAGCGATGCCAGCGTCACCCTCGCCTTCGCCGACGATTCACGCCTGCAGCTGCGCGAACACTCGCACCTGCGCCTGGACCAGCTCAGCCGCTATGGCCACACCGGCATGGTCGATACCCGCCTGCGCCTGGAACAGGGCCGCAGCAGCAATCAGGTCACCCCGGCCAAGGGCCCCGCCTCGCGCTACATCATCGATGCGCCCACCGCTACCAGCAGCGTGCGCGGCACGCAGTTCCGGGTCAGCGCCGGCGGCGCGGGCCGCATGGCCGCCACCGAGGTACTGGAAGGGCGCGTGCAGGTCGGCAACCGGGGTGGCCAGCAGCTGGTCACCCGCGGCCAGGCCACCCGCAACCGGGCGCTGGACGCCCGCCCCGACACCCCCGAAGCGCTGCTGCCAGCCCCGGTCCTGGCCCGCACCGGGCTGCGCCTGGACTCGCTGCCGGCGCTGTTGGCGTGGGAACCAGTAGCGCAAGCCACCCAGTACCGGGTAGAAGTAGTGCGCGCCGATCAGCCGGAGATCCTCTTGTTCGCCAGGGACACCGCCGACACCACCATGACCGTGCCCGACCTGCCCCCCGGCCTGCTGCGGCTGCTGGTGCGCGCGGTCAGTGCCGATGGCGTGGAAGGCCTGGATGCGCAGGCCGATTTCAACGTGCGTGACCAGCCCGCCCCGCCGCTCACGGTGCGCCCGGTCAACGGCGAAACGCTGGCCAGCCCGCGCCCGCGCTTCGAATGGAGCCAGGTGGAAGGCGCCGCCAGCACCGTGCTGCAGGTCGCCACCGAGCCGCAGTTCCTGCAGCCGGTGCTGGAGCAGGAAGGCCGCGGCACCCGCGTGCGCGCCAAGGACGACCTCGCCCCGGGCACGTACTACTGGCGCGTGGCCTCGCGCGACGGTAACGGCCACCGCGGCCGCTTCGGCCAACCGGTGTCCCTCGCCATCAGCGATGCGCCGGTGGACCCCGCGCTGCAGCCGCCGCAGGCGGCCAAGGGCCAGCTCACCCTGCGCTGGCAGGCCGGCGAGCCCGGCCAGCGCTACCGCGTGCAGCTGGACAAGCGCGGCGATTTCGCCCAACCGCTGCTCGACCAGCAGCTGGACCACCCCGAGGTCACCCTCAAGCGGCCGTGGCACGGCACGCTGCACGTGCGCGTGCAGACCATCGATGACGACGGCTACGCCGGCCCGTTCTCGCCCGCGCAGCAGGTCACGCTGCCCTGCCGCACCTGCTATGGCGCCGGGGCCGGCGCCCTGCTGCTGCTCCTGCTGCTGTGAGGCCGCTCACGCTCTCCTGGCCCCGGCGCATCGTGCTCGCGGTGCTGGTGGGCGTACTGGCGGCGGCAGCCAGCCACGGGCAGTGGTTCTGGAAGCAGGATGAAGCGATCTACGACACCTACGTGGGATCTTGGGAATACACACCCGACCCACGCCTGCTGGTGGTGGCCATCGATGACAGCAGCCTGCAGCAGCTCGGCCAATGGCCGTGGCCGCGTTCGACCCATGCGCGGCTGCTGGACCGCCTGACCGCCGCCGGCAGCCAGCGCGTGGTACTGGACCTGCTGCTGTCCGAGCCGGACCGCCAGGACAGCGCGCAGGATGCCGAACTGGCCGCTGCGATCCGCCGCAACGGCCACGTGGTGCTGCCGGTGCTGGCGGCACCGTCCAGCGGGCCGCGCATGGCCGAGGAACTGCTGCCGATTCCGCTGATCGCCGCCAACGCCTCGATGCTGGGCCACAGCGATGTGGAAGTGGAAGCCGATGGCGTTACCCGCGGGCTGTATCTCACGGGGGGCATCGGCTCGCCGCACTGGCCTGCGCTGGGCCTGGCGCTGGCCAACCTGCGCGGGCCACTGCCGGGATTGATCGATACCCGCCCCCGGCATGACGCGCCCTACCAATGGCACCGCAACCACTACATGCGCGTGCGCTTCGCCGGCCCGCCCGAGCGCTTCCCGCAGGTGTCGTACGCGGATGTATTGAATGGCGATGTCGCGCCGGACGTGCTGCACGATCGTCTGATCCTGGTCGGCATGACCGCCAGCGGGATCGCTCCGCGCCTGCTCACTCCGAC
Source organism: Stenotrophomonas sp. FBCC-B152 (assembly GCF_059134105.1). Taxonomy (NCBI): domain Bacteria; kingdom Pseudomonadati; phylum Pseudomonadota; class Gammaproteobacteria; order Lysobacterales; family Lysobacteraceae; genus Stenotrophomonas; species Stenotrophomonas sp. FBCC-B152. The sequence goes on from NZ_CP101442.1 coordinate 2,647,353, forward strand.
CACGCGCGAGCGCTGGATGAGCGGCACCGAATACCAGGCCAACGTGGCCTCGATGCTGCTGACCGGCAAGGTGATCAACGTGCTGGCACCGCCGTGGCAGGCGGCATTGAGCGGGCTGCTGGTGGCGCTGTGCGCGCTGGGGCTGACCCTGCCACGCGCGGTGGCCAGCGCCCTGCTGGCCCTGCCGCTGGCGTTGCTGTCCAGCTTCGTGCTGTTGCGCGCGGGCCAACTCTGGTTCGCTCCGGCTGCCGCGCTGACCTGCATGCTGGCGGTGATCTGCGCGTGGGTGCTGTGGCGGATCGCCGCGTGGCGCCGGCAGGCCAACAGCGATGGCTTGACCGGGCTGGGCAACCGCGTGCGTTTCGAACAGACGCTGCAGCAGGAACATGATGCCGGCCGCCGCAGTGGTCGCCCACTGACCCTGGTGCTGATCGACGTGGACCACTTCAAGCAGCACAACGACCTGCACGGCCACCCTGCCGGCGACGCCGTGCTGCGCCGTATCGCCAACGAGATCCGCGCGCATGCGCGCCGCCCGCGCGACATGGCCGCGCGGTTTGGCGGCGATGAGTTCGCCTTGGTGTTGCCCGATACAACCTCCGAAGGTGCCGTCCAGGTCGTCGAAGACCTGATCGCCGCCGTGCGCGGCATGCACCGGGTCATCGGCGCGCAGCAGCACGCGCAGATCACGTTGAGCGTGGGCCTGTACACCCACATTCCCGACGCCACCACCGAACCGCGCCACTACTTCGAAGGCGCCGACGCCGCCCTGTACCGCGCCAAGGCCGCAGGCCGCGACGGCTACGCCACCGGCGAACCCGAGGCGTAGAGCCACGCCCTGCGTGGCTGCTTGTCATTCCGGCACCGCACAGCCACGCAGGGCGTGGCTCTACCGCTCCAGACGCGATCAACCATTCAAGCATGCACTTCGTCACACTCATTCCGGCACTACGTTGCCGAAGTGATTTCACGACACGCGCGTTCGTTGAATTCCTATACCGCGCCACAACCCCAACTGCTCCACTTCGCCTACCCCGCGTGTGCGGGATGGCAAGGAGCTGGACCATGAAAAAGATGCTGTGGTTGCTGCTGGCAGCGATGCCGATGCAGGCGGTCGCCAACGAGGAAGATCCGATTGCGTACAAGTGCTACTACTGCACGCCGGATGAGATGGAGGATGTGGCACTGGCGCAGGGGGTTGGGCGGCATTATGTGTATGACGCGCAGAATCTCTCCATTGCTGGTTATGAGGTCAAGATGGCGGACGGAGCGTTGCACGCAGTCTCGTTTGAAGCAGAGGGCTGGGTGAAGAACCAGTTCCTTGGCATGATGAATCTGTACAGCGGATCCAATGGAGAGATGTCAATTTATCTGCATCGAGTAGAACTGCTTGCGCCCGGGACCGAACACGGCAAGGGCTACAGCCATCTCTGGGGGCACCACCTCTCTTCACTCAACCCAACCCATTTGACCGCTCGTCAGTATGTATTTCGCTACCTCGCTGAGCATCCGGACCTGAGATTCCTCGACACCTCGATGACGTCAGGAAAGCTGTTGAAGTTCCAGTACATGCTGGAAGGCAGCCATCCGATCAAGGCCTTTTTGTGGTTTGTGAACCGGGAAGAATCCTATGCAGAGCTGCACTTCGATCACGCATCGAGCCAGTGGCACTACTTGGGTACACAGTCAGCATTAGGGAATTCAATACAAGAGAGCAGAGAAGATTTCGCTCCTACTGATGGTCACTGGACCTATCAGTATCACTGGACCGACAGGGTTCTGGCTCAGGCATTCATCGAGCGGGCAGCATGGGCGAACATTCCTGTTCATGGCCAACTGCCTGTTTATGACCCCGCAAAGTTCACCTGCAAACGTGCTGGTGAGGACATTCAGTGCTACATCGATTGAGTGAATAGATCAGCATCTAGAAGACGCTGCTACTTCGTCGGTCATGCCTTACCGGCGTAATCACCTTGGTCGGCGGTCGATTGGGATGCGAACCTACCGGTGGCGCCGCGGCGGCAGGGGAGGTGGATTGCACACCATACGGTTGCGGATGGTAAGCTTTCTGCATCTCCCCTGCCCCTTGCCCCCTATATGAAGGCCAGCCTATTTCGCCACGGACTCAATCTGTGGCCGCCGTTTTTGTTTGCCGGTATCCATGTCGCCGAGGTCACGCCTGACTACCGATTCGTCCGGGTGGAGCTGCGGATGCGGCCGTGGAACAAGAACTATGTGGGCACGCACTTTGGGGGCAGCCTGTTTGCGATGACCGATCCGTTCTGGATGCTGACCGTCATGCAGAACCTGGGGCGCGATTACTACGTATGGGATCGGGCTGGGGAGATTGAGTTCCTCAAGCCGGGCCGTGGGACTGTTTCCGCTGAGTTCCGCTTGGATGAGGCGCTGCTGGATCAGTTGCGGGCAGCTACCGCTGGCGGTGAGAAGTACCTGCACTGGTTCAGCAATGACATTGTCGATGCGCAGGGGGAAGTGGTGGCGCGGGTGCGCAAGCAGGTGTACATCCGCTTGAAGCCGCAGGCGCGGGGCTGACAGCGCCGCGAACGGCGTAGGGACACGCCATGCGTGTCCTTCCGAATGTCCGGGCCGCCCCGTGGGACACGCATGGCGTGTCGCTACGGTAGCGGGGCGCTGATTGTGGGTGGCATGCCTTCCCTCTGGGGACCGAAGCGAGGCACCTGCACGTGCTTCCCGTCTTCGCTCAGGCGCAGCGGTCGTTGCGCGCTGCCCAGTTCCTTCGGCAGCCGTGCCAGTACCTGCATGGCGCCGCCCTCCTCCTGCGGCTGCCCGCGCAGCCACAGCATCGCCCCGGCCATGCGCAGCTGCGCGCCCACGTCCTGCATGCGGCGCGGGTACTCGTCGTAGGCGGGGCCGGCGATATCGATCAGCACGCAGCCCACGGCATTGGCGACACAGTGCGGTGTCCAGACCGGCAACGGCGGCGCCAGCTGCACCCGCCGGTCTTCCTGGATCTGCAGCTGCACCTCATCCGCACAGCTGCGCGACAGCAGCCACGCGCTGCGCGCCAGCGTCTTGCGCTTGTCCAGGAGCAGCTGCCCCTCCCTCGGCACCTTAGCCATCGCTGCGCGCTGGAACCCGAATTCACCGCGCATGGCCTGGCACAGATCGAGCTCCCGCACCTGCGGCGGCGCGAACGCACGCGTACACGCTGCGGGCACCGAAACATCCGCCGGCAGCTCGGCCAGGATCTCGGTGAACAGCCCGGCGCTGCGTTCTGCCCATGCCCCACCGATCATCGCCACGGCCAGGTTGTCGCCTTCGCCCATGAGCATCCGCGCGCTCGACACGTCCTGGCACACGCCCTCCAATGCAACGGTGCTGTCGCCGTTTACATGCGCAAGCGCATGGGCCGAGGTGCGATCAAACAGGACCACCATCGCCGGCATCGGCATGTTGGCCTCCACGTCGAACGCACTCTGGTAGTACCGGTATCTGGAAAGATCGCCGATGCGCGCGTGCAGCGGCTCGTGACCTTGGTGAGCTGCCGCCACTTCCTCGGCATGGGCCCGCACCTGCGCCAGGCAGGGCTCGCCGCGCCGGCACCAGCGGGTTTCCGGGGTAACGCGCTCGAAGCGGCCATCGGCGTGGCTGGTACCAGAACCGGGCCGCTCCGGGTGCTCGCGGAAACGCTGTACATCGGCAGCGACCAGCGCGTCCCGCTGGGAAGCATCAATGCCGTCATACGGCATCAGCCATATGGCGCCAAATGCATTGGCCTGCGCCGGGCGCGCCGGCGGCGGGGCTTCCATCGCCTCCAGCGCCTGCCGCTCGGCTGCCGGAATCGGCAACGCCCATGAAATGCCCAACGTCGCCAGCGCCAGCAGCGCCAGGCCCGCCAGCGCGATACCCATCCATTTCAGTACGCTCAACACAGCATTCCCCCAACGGGCCGCATCCTGCGGCGCCGGGCAGCGTAAACCGGGGCGCCGCCCCGCTACAATGCGCCGATGTCACCTGAAGCCCCCCACCTCGCTCCGCGCCCCTCCCTGCAGCGCCTGTTCCTGACCGGCCTGCTTACCCTGCTGCCGATCTGGTTGACCTGGGTGGTGATCAAATTCGTGTTCGTGCTGCTGTCGGGCATCAGCAGCCCGGTGGTGGTGCCGTTGTCGGCGCAGATCGCCGCCTCGTTCCCGCACTACCTGGGCTGGGTCCGGGTGGAGTGGATGCAGAACGTGTTCGGCCTGCTGGCCACGCTGCTGGTGATCCTCAGCGTGGGCGTGCTCAGCCGCCGCGTGATCGGCCAGCGCCTGCTGCGCTGGTTCGGCGCGGTGATCAAGCGCATTCCGCTGGCCAGCATCATCTATGAAAGCGCCAAGAATCTGCTGGACATGCTGCAGACCGAGCCGGGCACCACCCAGCGCGTGGTGCTCATCGACTTCCCGCACCGGGACATGAAGGCCGTGGGCCTGGTGACCCGGGTAATCCGTGAACAGGGCACCGGGCGCGAGCTGGCGGCGGTGTATGTGCCGACCACCCCGAACCCGACCTCCGGGTACCTGGAAATCGTGCCGGTGGAGCTGTTGACCCCGACCGACTGGACGGTGGACCAGGCCATGAGCTTCATCATCTCCGGCGGCGCCGTGGCGCCGGAAACCGTGCCGTTTACCCGGGCCGGGGAGCGCTGAATAGGGATTCCCCGGCTTCGGTAGGGTTCCCTGGGACACGCGTGGCGTGTCTCTACGCTGTATGGACCGGGCGCTGAGGTGGTCGTGTCCGGCTGAATCAGGCAAGCTCCCGGGTCTGTATAGGATTTACGGAAGCATTCGATGCCCCACCCCGCCCGTGCCTTGGCGCTCGTGATTGCCTCACTGCTGGTCTTCACTGCCGCTGCCCCGGCCGAAGCCGCCAAGAAGAAGGCCAACCGGCCCGCCGCCGCACAGACGCGCCAGGCCAAGCCCAAGGCCAAACCCCGCGCCCGCCCCGCTGCCGCCCCCGCGCGGCAGCCGCTGGTGCGCCAGCAGACCAAGGCCGCCCAGCTCGAGCGCATCTACGACGAGTACTGGGATGCCTCGATGCGGCTCAACCCGCTGCAGGCCACCTTCCAGGGCGATGCCCGCCACAACGACCAGCTGCCCAACATCCTCTCGCCGGCCTACCGCCAGCAGTCGCATGATTTCACCGAACAGTGGCTGGGCAAGGTCGAGAAGATCGGCCCGGACGGCCTGACCGGCCAGGACCTGCTGAGCTACCAGATATTCGTGCGCGATGCGCGCATGTCGCTCGCCGCCGAAAAGTACCCCGGCTGGATGCTGCCGGTGAGCCAGTATTACAACCTGGGCAGCATCATGGCGATCCTGGGCTCGGGTTCCGGCGCGCAGCCGTTCAACACCGTGCAGGATTACGACACCTGGTCCAAGCGCTCGCTGGGCATTCCGCCACTGTTCGACCAGGCCATCGCCAACATGCGCGAAGGCATGCGCGCCGGCGTGGTGCAGCCGCGCGACCTGATGGAAAAGGTGCTGCCGCAGCTGGATGCGGTAATCAAGCCCACCGCCGAGGAAAGCATCTTCTGGGCGCCGGTGCGCAACATGCCCGACGATTTCCCGGAGGCCGACAAGGCCCGCATCACCGCCGAATACAAGCGCATGATCGAGTACCGGCTGATGCCGGCCTACCGTGCCCTGCGCGGCTTCATCGCCACCGAATACCTGCCGGCAACCCGGAAGACCGACGGCTTGTCCGCACTGCCCAATGGCGTGGCCTGGTACACCCAGAACATCGTGCAGAGCACGGCCAGCACGCTCAGCCCGCAGCAGATCCATGCGCTGGGCGAACAGCGCGTGGCCAGCCTGCAGGAGCAGATCGCGGCGGTGATGAAGGAAAACCGCATCCGCGGCTCGCAGCAGAAACTGATGCGCAGCATGCGTACCGACAAGGACTTCCAGTACGCCACCCCCGATGCACTGGTGATGCGCTACAAGCAGCTGCAGCAGCAGGTGGGCGCGCGCCTTCCTTCGCTGCTGGATACGTTGCCGAAGGCACCGCTGGAGATCAAGCCGGTGGAAGCCGACCGCGCCGCCAGCGCCGCCGCCGTGAGCTACCAGCCGCCGCTGCCCGATGGCATGCGCCCGGCCGTGCTGTATGTGAACACCAACGCCCTGCCCACGCGCCGCACCTGGTCGGCACCGGCGCAGTACCTGCACGAAGGCATTCCCGGCCACCACGTGCAGCTGGGCCTTCAGCAGGAACTGGACAAACTGCCGCGCTTCCGCCGCCTCGGTGGCGATGTGGCGTTCGTCGAAGGCTGGGGCATGTATGCCGAGTCGCTGGGTGACGAGCTGGGGGTCTACCAGGATCCCTACGCGAAGATCGCCTACCTGCAGGGGGCGTTGACCCGCAGTGCGCGCATGGTGGCCGATACCGGCGTGCACGCGCAGGGCTGGAGCAAGAAGCAGGCGGTGGACTATCTGGTCAAGACCGCCGACATGCCGGTGGACGATGCCACCGCGGAAGTGGAGCGCTTCATGGCCCTGCCCGGCCAGACCCTGGCCAACGGACTGGGCGAGCTGAAGATGATGGAACTGCGTGACAAGGCCAAGGCGGCGCAGGGTGCGGGGTTCAACCCGCGCCGGTTCCATGCCGAGGTACTGCGCGATGGCTCGATGCCGCTGGATATCCTGGAAGCAAAGATCGATCGCTGGATCGCGGCACCGGCGGGCCAGCCCGCACCGGGCGGCTGAGCTGTAAAAGAAGCGGGCCGCGTCATGCGGCCCGCTTCATTCCTCAGTACTCGTCCGGCTTCGGGCCGAGTTTCTCTTCGTCGCCGAAGATCATGGCCTGCATGAATTCGGTGCACCACCACTTCCGTGCCATCTCCCGGGTCAGCTCAGCGATGTCCGGTGCGATCGGCTTCTTGTCGAAGTCCGGAAGCGACGGCAGGGTTTCGAAGCCCGGCGGCTTGGTCGACGGGTCGTCCAGCGAGGCCTGCATGCGCTGCATCAGCGTCTGCTGTTGGCCACCTACGGTGGTCGTGTTCAGGGGCGCCATCGCCCCCAGTTTTTCCAGCATCATCAGTCCACTCCAATCAAGGTCAGGGTAAAGGCAAGCGCTTGAGCCGGGTGTCGATCCCGCTCACGTAGGCACCGGCGCGCTGGCGCGCGGCCGCTTCCAGTGCCTCGGCATCCACGCTGGCTTCCACGGCGGCGGCCATCGCGCCTACCGGGTCCAGCTCAAACAACAACGGGCCGGCTTTGAGCATCGGCAACGCCGACCGCGAGGCCACTATCTGCACAGACGGGGCATCGGCCTTCGTCGCCAGCTGCGCCAACACGGTTTCGCCCAGTGCGGGCATCTGCTCCGGCACGTACAGCACCAGGCCCGAATCGGCCGCACCCAGCAACTGTTCGCAGCGGCGCACCACCAACGCCGCATCCACGCCTTCGGCAGCAAGGCTTGCCGAGATCACTTCACGCACCTGGCCCAGCACCGCATCGCGCGTGGCCTGCACATAGCCCAGTGCAGCCGCCAGCAGCGGCACGGCCTCGGCGATGGCGTCGGCATACCCTTGGCTGAACCCATCGAGCCGGGCCTGTGCGATGGCGGCGTCCACCTGCTCCGGCAGCGCGCCCAGCACGGCGGATGCGCGACGCCTTGCGGCGGACTCGAGCTGGTCGGCACGTGCGGCCTGGCCCAGCGCGCTGGGGGCAATCACCCCGCCCTGCGCGTGCGCCAGGACGTGCTCAGGAAAGCTTTTCAACATAGGTCACCGCCGTCCAGAAGAGGTCCAGGTCAATACGTTCTCGTGCGAGCGGGCGCAGGGTGTCGCCCGCCATCGGCGCAAAGGGAAGGGAAAGGCGTGCAGAGAGCCACGCGGGCAGCAGCGGGGCCAGCGGCTGTAGCTCCACGCCGCCCCAGACGAGCAGCACCCCGGAGAGATCCGCCGGTGCGGGCTCTTGCACGCAGCCCTCCGGCTGCCGCGCATGGTCCGCCCGCATGAACGCCTGCACCGTGGCCGGCAGTGCCGAACAGCCGCGCTGCGATGCCAGCCAGCCACGCAGCCGCGCGGCCGCCATCAGCGTGGCCACCTCAGGCAGCTTCGGCCACAGCCCCATCAATCGCCGTGTCAGCACATCGGCCGGCGCCGCCAGCGTTGCCGGCATGGGCAGGCGCCGCTGGCGGATCAGCGTGGTGTTGAGCCAGCGCTGCTGATCCAGCGAGGCGCCGGCGTACACCGCCCGCCACGGCCTGTAATACGCGGCCGGGGCATACGCGATGTGCATGGCCTCATGCACCGCGCCACCGCCGCCAGCCGCGCGCGCCATCCCCACGGCCGGACATCCGCTGCCAGGCCGTACGTGCACGGTTGCCAATTGCCGGTACCAAGCGGATCACCACCCAGCCACCCAACAGCAACAGCAGGGCCACGGCGCCACACAGGAGCATCACCGCCAGCGGAACGCTGCGCTCGTTGCCGGCAGTGACCGCCAGCGTGCGCGGCCCCTCCACTTCGGTAAGGATGACCGAGACGTTGTCGTACTCCACGCCATCGAAGGTGTTGCGCAGGAAGCGCTTCACCGTCTGCAGCAGCACCTCGGCATCCACGCCCGGCTCATGCGCCACCACCGCCGCCACATGCATGCGGCGACGTTCGGCACGGCGGCCTTCGGTGCCGAGGTTGGCGTCGTAGTTCAGGTGCACGCGGCTGGACTGCACGCCATCGATCAGCTGCAGCGACTCCTCCAGCCGCTGTTCCACGGCCGAAATCAGCCGCGCGCGCTCACCGAGCGGCGTGCTGACAAGAGAATCGGCGGGGAACGCGGCGGACACCTGGCTGCGCGGCGCCGACGGCAGGTCGTTGCGCTGCATCAGTTCAATGGCTTCCGGCAGGTCGCGCGGGCCGACCTGGACCTGGTAACCGCCTTTGCCGAGGTTGTGCTTTTCGGCATCGATGTTATGGCGCAGCAGCACGGCAATCACTTCATTGGCCTGGCGTTCGTCCAGGTTCTCCAGAAGTGGTTTGCGCGCGCAGCCCACCAGCAGCACCAGCGCAAGCAGGGGCAGCACCACGCGCCACCGGCTCAGCCGGCGCACGGTTGCCGCAAAGGGCGGCATGTTCATGACTTGAGCAGTGTCTCCACCGTCTTGTTGGCGTGGTTGGCCAGGCCGGCGGCGACGATCATGCGCTTGCTGTAATCAGCCAGGTTCAGCTGCAGCTCGAACAGGGCGGCCGGGCTGGATGCGGTTACGGGGTTGTTGCTGGCAGCGGTAATTGCGGCCAGATCGTTGCCGGCGTCCACGTAGCTGTTGGCCAAGGCGTGGCCCATGCGATCGGAAAGTGGTACTGCGACGCTCTCGGGGTCGCCCACCACATTGATCTGGGTGGCGATCTGATTCACTTGCACGGGTGCATCTCCTGCGGGGTTTCCCGCGTACAGTCCTGGCGCCGGCAGCGCTGCTGCCGGCGAAGGAGTTCATCAACCCAGGTTGCGGGCGTTCTGCTTCTGCATGTCCGACAGGCTCTTGGCCGAGTTCGACTGCAGGGTGCGGTAGGTGGTGTACGCCGACAGGGCGGTCTGATAATCGGCGAGGTATGCCGGGTTCGTCGGATCGCCCTCTATGCCACCTTCAATGCCATCGCCCGCGATCTTCTTGAACGCGTCGTCCAGCGCCTTCTTCAGGGTTTTCACACCCTTATCAAATCGATCGCTGTGATCGCCCAGCCAGCCCCACTGTGGGCCTTGGACATCGCCATCAAAATCATCGCCCGGAACGGGCTTGGTACCAACGGTTGGTGTAGTCATTACAGTTACTCCGGAAGAATGGTCAACGGCTACCTGCCGTGGAAAAATCCCAGCGACCTTCGCCTACGGAAAGCAGTTGGTCCTGGGAGTACTGGTAGGAACGACCCTTCAGCAGGTCGTCCCACAAACGGATGCTGATACGCACGCGGCGTTCGCCCCACTGCTGCACGAAATCGTCGCGGTAGCGCGCCATCGCGTGCAGTGAGGCGTCATCGAGGAACACATCGTTGGAAATGCTGGCCCGGCCGGCGTGGTTGCCGGTGCGGGTGGTGATGCCCCGTGCGCGCAGCTCGTCACGTGCCATGGCCACCAGCTGGCCATCGCCCACCGAACGCACGTCAATGCGGGTGGCATACGGCATATGCGGCACCAGCAAGGCCTGTACCTGCTGGCGGCGCTCCACATCGTTGATGCCCAGCGCGGTGATCACCACTTCCGGCTGCTGTGGCGCGCGCAGGCGGATGACCGCATAAGCGACGCTGGCACTGTCGAGCACGGCGCCGATGCGGGCGGCCTCCACCTGCCGCTCCCTGTACTGGTCGTGCAGGCGTCCGGCACGCTGGCTGGCACGCTGCCCCCATGCCACGGCCTCGGCGCTGTCGCCGAAGGCATACAGGCGCCCGTCGGCGTCATGCACCACGGTGTAGTTGTAGGGCGATTTCGCCAGTACCGCTTCCAGCGTGCGCACCTGGGCAGCCGGGCGCTGGCGCTCGTAGCCCCACCAGCCGCCGGCGCCCACCACCAGCAGCAGTGCTGCTGCGGCAATCCAGCGGCGGGCGCCGGCACTGCGCGTGGGGCGCGTGACCGGGGTCAGGGTCAAACCTTCATCCACCAGCACCGGCAGGCGATGGTCGAGCACAGCGGCAGACCAGGTATCGTGTTCCGAGCGGATGGCGAGCGCCAAGCCGACAACGTGCAGCACCGCGTTCAGCGGCAGGTCCTGCGGGCTCCAGAGATCCGCGCCTTCCGTGCGCACTTCCAAGGTGATGCTGTCGTCGCCCAGGTGGATACGGAAAGAAGCTGCCGCCAGATCACCGGGGATGTAGAAGACGTTGTCGGCGTTCGCCAACGTGACGCCCAGCTGGCCCTGGTGCAGGGTGCGGGCCGGGCCGACATGGAAGACGGTGTCGCCAGGAGAGAGGGTGAATTCCACGCCATCGAGCTGGCCGGAAAGCAGTTTCAACTTGTGCGCGGGGAGCATTGGAGTCCGGGGAAGGCGGGAGCGGAAGCGCCGTTGCAGAAGGCATTGCGGCGACGACGCGCAGACTGACAGCTCCCCCAAACCCCTGACATGAAGAAAGTTTCAATGTCCGCTGACTGCATTTTGTTGCAGTACTACATGTCGCCGGCGGCGAGCAATCAGTGAACGGCCTGATAGAGCGCAGTTACCTTCTCGACGTAGCGTCGGGTTTCACTGAAGGGCGGCACGCGGTTGCCGTGGCGTTGCACCGCACCTTCGCCGGCGTTGTACGCCGCCAGCATCAGGGTCAGGTCGCCGTTGAAGCGACGGTGCAGCCAGACCAGATAGGCCGTGCCGGCGCGCAGGTTCTGCAGCGGGTCGAACAGGTCGCTCGCCCCGAAGCGCTTACCGGTTGCGGGAATGACCTGCATCAGCCCGAGCGCGCCCGCGTGGGAACGCGCCTGGGGGTTGTAGGCGGATTCGACCCGGACGATGGCGTGCAGAAGGCGCGCGTCCACGCCGTGTTCGGCGGCCACCTGCTCGATCAACGGCGCCCATCGCGCTGCGGCCTTTGGGGCCGACGCGGCGTTGGGGGCGCGTCGAACGGGGGCCGGCGCGTAGGGCCTGAGCGGATCAAACGCTTTGGCCCCCGCAAGGGGGGCCGTGGATACCTGTAGTTGGCCGTTGCGATCCAGGCTGGCGAACACCTGGTTGGCGCTGGCCGGCAGGGCCGTGGTGGCCAGCGCCACCAGCAGCCCTGCCTTCCAGCAGGTCACGTCAACGCGTCCGGATTGGTCATCGCAAGATGCAGGTCGGCCAGCGTGATCACCGCACGCAGGACTTCCGCGTCCGGCAGCGTGCCGCCCGCTTCCCCGATCTGGATCAGCAGCGCGTGCATCTCCAGCGAGTCCACATCGAGGTCTTCAACCAGGCGCTGCTGGGACCCGACCTCTTCCAGCGGCCGCCCTAGATGGGCGGCGGCCAGTCTGCGGATGTCCTGCAGGCTGAGGACGGTGCTCATTCCTCGTTTTCCTTCATTCCCTTCAGGCGCTCGCTCAACTCCTTGATGAGCTGCGCTTGCTGATTCGCGAGGTCATTCCCCTTGGGATTGAGAACAACGCGGTCGGCCACGCGAAGCGGCGTCTTCGATTCCCCGCTCTCATCTGCGCTCAATACCGGCGGCGAGTCCCGGCCGGAATCCATGCTGACGGCGGAATAGCTGCGCTGCACGACCATGTTGTCGCGCTCGGGTTCGAAGTAGCCGAAGTCCACCTGTTCCTCGTGCTCGTCGCCCGCAACGCTCGAAGCAGAACTGGTGGAAGATGACGAAAGCGCATCCCATTCCTCATCGAACGTTTTGTACTGCTGTCCCGGCGTCACGTCGCTCTGCAGCGGTTCCTCATCCCTGAGAAGCTCATAAACTGCATTCGGATCGATACTGTCGAGCGGATCGTGGGGAACGCCGACGCTGATGGAGCGCTCCTTCCCGCCGCGGGGAGTCCGCGCATCGTCCACGATGTTCTGGCGGAGGACATCCTGGCGCTGCCCATTGGCCAAGCCCGGAGAAGCGGGCGACACCGCATGTGTGCGCACAGCCGTCTCAACAATAGGCGCCGACGGGATGCGCCTTGCCAGCAGGGCCAATGGCGTCAACCCTGCGGCCGGGGCGTTCAGCGGCCCATGCCCGGCACGCGGAGGCAGGGTGGCCCGTGACTGCCTGGAGGCGGAGAAGATCCGCTTGCCGAGTTCAGATCCGGTTTCACTGGCGTCGCTCTCGTTGCTGGCAATGCTTGCGCGGGAATCAGAACGGTTCAGCACGCTTCGCGCTGCAACGGGGGTGGAGGGCAAGGTATCCAGGAACGACTGGAAGGTCGTGCGGCCACCCAGCACCGCCGATGCCGGCTGCGCCTGGACGGACGGGCGGGACTGCGCAAGCTCAAGCAACGCCAGGTCGCGCTTCTTGAAGAAGGCCTCCATTCCCTCCTGCAAAGGAGACTTGGCTGGCAACGTGGCGGGAGCAGATTTCTTGAGGCCCACGGTGCCTTCCTCTTCCGCTATTTTGCTCGGAACGAAGCGTGCCGCCCCCAACTCCTGGATCAGCTCCCTGACGCGCCCCGGCGACGAATGCACGGGCGGACGCAGCGCGCCCGTCATGGATGGGACGAACGGCGTACCGGCATTCGCACTGCGCTCCTTCACGTACTTCGCCACATGCGAAGCCTTGACCACGTTCGGGTCCTTCCTGCGCTCGGTGGGCGGCTCAAACTTATCGCGTGGCTCGATCCTTTCCTCGTATTCGGCCGCCTGAAGGAAGCCCTTGAACTCGGCGTAGTGAGTGCCAGAGCCATACCCGCCAAGACCGCCCGAGCGGTTGGAACCGTCATCCCGTTGCAGGTAGCGATTCTGCTCGTCCCGTTGACGCTGATCGAGCTGCTGGGTGCCGCCCAAGCGGTTCCGGCTGTCCGCGTCATTGTCCCGCTTCGGGTTCCTCGGACCGCCAGCGCCGTTGTCGGCCCGGTTGAGTTGCTGATCCGAACGCTGTTCGTTGTCCTGGCGATTCTGGTTGTCCTGCCGGTTGAGCTGGTTCTGCTGCCTGTTCACATCCGGCACGCGCGGGGCGCGCGGCGAATCGGGATCCAGCGCAGATCGCGGATTCCGGTCGTCGCTCGGCGGAGGCGTGTCCTGCTTCTGCACCGTGGTATCGACCTCGTCTTCCGACGCTCCAGCGGGAACGCGAACCAGATCGGGCCCCTTGGCAAAGAGGCTCAGCCGCTGGTTGACCTTTCGGAGCATCTCCATGAGATCTGCGTTCTGCTTGCGAAGCGCAGTGTTCTCCGCGCGAAGCTGAGTATTCTCTGCATGCGAAACGCCCATCGCATAACCGCGATCAAGCAAGTCGTTCACCAGGTTGCGGATCTCCGTCAGCTGGGGCGCCTGCTGGTTTCGCATGAACTCGCTGAGATCGTTGTTCACGGTCACCGGCGCATGGGTGTTGGAGTACGCCCAGGGTGCCCCGGTGGTTGGGAACGGCTGAGGGCCCGGGCCGGGGTTGAATGGGGTCCGTGCCTGCTCGGGGACCTTGGGCTGATCACCGCTCCGCCCCCGCACTTCGGTCTCGACATACTCCGGCGCCTTGAGCAGATGGAGGATCGCGTTCGCGAGCGCCACTGGCTCCCCGGAGTCCAGCGCCGCATCCAGCACGTTCTTCAACGAGAGATAGACGCGCGCCTCCATTACATCCTTGGGAGGCGCGTCGCCCCGCAGGATCTTCGACAATGCATCCGGGGTGCGCTCGGCGATACTCTCGATCATGGACTGTGGAAGCATGGCCTTGGCAATGCCCCACATCACGTCGTCGCGACCAACCTCGTGCGCGCACTGAAGCATCACCCGAGACGCCTTCTCGATCTCATCGGACAGCTTATCGGACGCGCCGCCATGCCCATACCCATCGGGCGGACTGTCACACCTGCCAATCTTGACGCACACGTTTCCGATGGCATTGTCCATAAGCGCCAAGCAGCGGTTCACCGCTTCGTTGTGCGGTGCCTCACGCTGCAAGAAGGCAAGGCCACCACGCATTCCGCCGAACGCGGTCAGGTAAGCCTGCACCTTGGGCTTCGGCGGCGCCGCACTGCCGGGACCAACCCAGGCCATAGCCCGATTCAACGCGTTGAGCTCACGCCTGTTTCCGGCGTCCTCGGCAGCATCACGGCGCGCCTTCATCACACCGCAGGCCTCGCTGATCGCCAGACCACTGGCGGCCCGCTCATGCTTCCCCGGCGTATAGGGCATCTGGCACCGCAATGGTGTGGAGTCGTTGTTCCTGACGTCGTTCAGCGGAAGTCTCAAGGTGTCATCGAGGCTGAAACCACGTCGCTGGACGGGCTGCGTCACTTGCGTGGAAATGGGTGTTGCAATCGCGGGCATTACGTTTCTCCTGGCGCGCGCCAATCAGGAATTGCGCGCATCTCTTGTTGGCTTCGCCCATCTTGCCGATGGGCGAGCTGAGAATCTCTGCAACATTGTCGAAGTTCCTGACCGCCGATCAGGTATTGTGAACGTAGGCGTTGTTGGCCTCGGACATTTTGTCGATCGACGAGCTCAGGATCTTCACGATGTTGTCGAACTTCTGGGTCATCTCGTTGAGCTTCTCACCCAGCACCTTGCTCACGTGCTTGATCTGTTCCATGTTGCTGTCCTTGGACGAGACCCAAGCGTTGTAGGCAGCGCTATCCATCGTACCCTTGAGAATCGGTCCAAGCGGCGAATGCGAATGCACCATACTCTCGGCAATCTGATTGACGGCCGAAACATCCATCATTACGTGGTACTTGCCGTCCTCGCCCCGCATCACCTTCAGGCCTGGAAGGCCCATGGATTTGATGAACTGATCGGCCGCCGCCTGAGTGGAGAAAGAGGCCAACGCATTTACTACGCTGGGGTCCGTTCCATACTCCTTTGCGAGGGCTACCAGTCTGGAATAGACGGCGCTGAAGTTTGGCTTGACATCACCCTTGTCGCCGTCTGCGACTGGCTTCAAGTCCTCCATGATGTCGGAGAACGTCTGATAGAACTCCAGGAATTTGGCCAAGGCATCCTGGTACTTGCTTAACCATTCGGTCTTCAGCACTTCCAGCAACGCGCTGATCTGCGCGAAGAAATCCGTGTGCGAGTTCCAGACCAGGCCACTGGTGTCCATGTCCGCCGGGTTCTCCATCGGGGACTGGAAGCCGGGAAGCCCTACGCCATTCTCGTCCTCCAGGACGATCTGCGGCATCAGGAACGGGAACGCGCGCAGCAGGTCCATCTGCGACCGATTGGAGTCCTGTAGCGCCCTATCCATTGCCGAGGCAAGCTCGGACTCCTTCTGCTTCTTCCGCTTCAGTTCTTCCAGTGCAACCGCGTCGTTAAGGGCCTCCATGACGGGGGGCCCCATGGTGCCTAGGCGGACGGTCCTCACCTCTTCACTCAGCGCGACCTGACGGACCGCGGCTGCGCTGGCGCTGCGCGCCAAGCGGGCAAACTGCTGCAGCCGCGACAGAAGCTCCGGGTGCATGGCGGGCGCTTCGAGCGCGGCGGCCTGCACTTCGGTCTGGACAGTCTGCAGGTGGCGCAGCGTCCGGGACGCTGCGGCAGTTTCAATTCCGGTGGTCATGGTACGTCTCAGGCTCGCTCAAGAATGTGCTGGTTGGTGCCTTGCTGCAGCGCCAGAAGCGTCGCATAGAGCTGCGCGGTGGCTTCCATGAGTGCGCGATGGTTGGCCAACTGCTCCTGGTGGGTTCTGGCCGTGTTGCCAAGGACTTCTGCGCTCTGCTTGGCGATGTCGCTTTCCACCGTAGTGGTCTGCGACTGGATGGTGCCGCCGGACTGGATCGCGCCGGTCACTGCCGGGAAGACCGCCATGTTGAACAACGTCGCCTGGGCCTGTGGGATCTGGGACTTTGCCATCTCGATGCCATGCGCCTCTTGGGCGCCCGCCGGAACCGCGTCCAGACCGGTCCTCCGACCGGTGAAGTTCATGGCCGACACATTTGCATTGAGATCCCCTTCTACCTGCGCCGGTCCGCGACCGTTACCTGTGGCGGCCCGCACCGGTGTGTCGTCGAGGTTACGGTCTGGGCGCAGCGCTGAGCTCGGAGTAGCGTGTGTCTTCGCACTGACCCGCATGTTTTCAGTCGTCACGCTGGTAGTGTTTGCCTCCTTCAGGTTCCGCTGCATGCTACCGGTCTGCGTCGACGTGGTTTCGTACATCTTCTTCATCGATGCCGCGCCGATACCCATCCCGACCATGCCGCTGGCGACGGAGGTACCAAAGTTCTCGACGGCCGCCTGTACCTGCGTCCTGCCGGCGAACTCACTGGTCCTGAGCTTCATCGTGGACATCGTTGCGCTGTCTGTCCGCTCGTTGGCCGCAAATTCCAGCAGGACCTTCTGCAATGCGATCAGCAGGTTGACGAAAGTGTTGGAGACGTACCACCCGGTAAGATTGGCGGAACCTGCCGCCTGCTGAGCATCCAGACCGGTGCCGTCCTCAAGGCCCGCGTTCGGTACGGGCTGCAGGTCAGCCTCGCTGGGTGGCAGCTGGCTGGCCGCGCCCTCGGTAGCGCGCACCGTGGTGCCCTCCTCCGTGGCGATGGGATCCTGGAGGCCAAGCGGGGCGAACAGCATTGACGGCAGCCGCTCGACGATGCCCGTCAGCATCTGCTCGGCTTCTTCCATCGTGAACGCGGGTGCAGGCAGTTCAACGGCAGGTGCCGGTCCGGTGCGGGCTTCGGCTCCCTGGTTGCCCGAACGCTGCCGGTTGGCAGCTTCCTCACTGAGTGCCTGCACCATCGCCGGGTGCGTGGCAAGGATTGCAGCGGCGACGGCGGCCGCGCCCAGGCGCGGATCCGCGCCCTGCGCGGGAATGCTGGCACGCGTGGGGTGCAGCTGGGATGTCGCGAGTCGCGGTGCTTCAATGGTCATGTTTGATCGGTCCTTTGCAATGTGGAGAGACGGGGTCGCGCGGCCGGTCAGGCGGCAGCTGCGCCGATACGGTGGGTGACGAACCTGGCCGTTGCATGCTCGTTGGCCTGCACGTTGCTCATCTGCTCGAACAGTTGCTGCACCAGGTTCTTGGTCTGGATGAAGTACTCGAGGATTTTCTGGATGAGCTCGCGGAAGATCTCGCTGGCTACCAGGCCGACTTCCAGCTTGGCCAGCAGCTTTGCCGCGTCGATGTACATGTCGGCAATGACGATGCTGCCGACGCTCTGGGTGGTCTGGTTGGCGAACTGCAACGTGTGCGTGGCCTTCATCGCATAACCGGCGCGCTTGGCCATATTGTCGGCACTGGCGCCCGTTGCCTTTGCAGCGGCCTTGCTGATCGCCTGCGCCACGTCGTCCACCGTTTGGCCGACAGAGCGCGCAACGCTCTTGAGGATCTGCGGCAGCGCCTTGCTGATGGCCTCGGATACGGCGCGGGTGACGGCCTTCGCAAGCTGCTGGACGGCGGCGGTACCGGCGACCTTCTTGGTCAGCACCACGGCGGCGATGATCATCGCCGCCACGGCAACCACGGCCAGAACATCTTTGATCTTGTCAACGATGTCGGTGGAGACGCCCATGGACGCCAGCACGTCGCCGATCACGCTGCCCACCTGCTTCACGAGGTCCATGATGACCTTCATGATCGGCTCCATGATCTTGCCCATGATGTCCAGGCCCAGCTCTTCGCCGATGGCCAGTGCGAGGCCGACGCCGGCCAGCACCATGCTGGCGCCGCCGGTCAGCGGCGCCACGACCACTGCTACCACGGCGACCACCCAGCCGATGATCTTCCCGATGCAGCCCATCTTCTTCTGCGCGGCTTCGGCCTTGGCCAGCTCATCCTGGTACTCCTGCGAGCGACGCAGGTTCTCTGCCTCGCGCAGCTTCAGCACTTCCTGCAGCAGCTTGGTTTCGGCTTCCAGCTTGGCGTCATTGGCCTTTCCGATGATCTCCTGCAGCATGGCGAGCAGTTCGCTCAACATGGCGGCATTGGTGCGCGCCTTCTCATCGCCACGGGCGCTGACGCTGCCGTTCGGGTCGAGCTGGTCGGCCTGGGTCTTGAAGTCTTCGAGGTCGGACAAGGCCTTATTCAGGGCTGCGGAGGCCTTGACCAGCGCTTTGATCCCCTCATCCATGCTCAGTTGCGCTTCCGCAGCCTTGCCCTTGGCGGCCTCCAGCTGGGCACGGATGGCGTCCTGTTCTTCCGGCGGGGCATCGGCCAGGGCCTGCTCCAGCCGCTTCACTTCTGCTTCGGCCTGCTTCAGAGCCTCGGCGGCGGCAAGCAGCTCGCCTTCGGCCGACTCCATGCCGGCCATGGCCTGTTCCACCACTTCCTGCGCCAGCCGGATCGCTTCGGACAGTTCCGCTGCCGATGCAGAGCGCTGGGCCAGGCGCTGTTTGACCAGCTCCAGCTGCGAGGCCAGGCTGCGGCCGTTCTCGGTGGTGATCACTTCGCTCAGCTGCATGAGCAACTTGGCCAACGCCGCCTCCGGCGTCAACGGCGCCTGCGGCACGCCACCGGCGGCGGCCCGCTGGGTGGCGCCGCGCATCACCAGCACCATGTCCGCCATGCGCAGCATCGGCTTGTTCGGATTCTGCGCTTCCGTCCCATCAGACACGACCATCCGCTCACCCGCTGCTTTCGCCAGCAGCTCCAGCACTCTGCGATCGATGACTTCGACCTGCTGGAAGGATGCCGAACCAAAGCCGGCGGCTGCGGCCGCGGCGGCATCGGCGCGCGCCGCAGGCGTGGGGGTGAAGGCCAGCGGCGTCAGGCCGGCGGAAGCGGAGATGTTCATGCGGAATCAGTTTCCTCAGTAGTATCGGGCGGCGTTTCGCCATTGCTGGCCAGCGCCTGCAGGTAGACCTTTGCCCGCGCAAGCAGGGCCGGATCGGTGGAACGCTCCTGCACGGTTTCGAAGCAGCCCTTGGCCAGGGCGAGCTTGCCCATGGCCAGGTGGCACTGGCCGACATGCAGCATCGGCCGTTCGTCCTGCTTGAGCAGTGCGTAGGCCAGCGCGTACATGTCGATGGCCTTGGCGTAGTCCTTCTTCATCTGCAGCACCGCGGCCAGGCCGAGGGCGTAATCGCCGTTGTAGAAGTCGTACAGGTACAGGAAGCGGAAGAACGTTTCGGCCTCGTCCAGTCGGCCGTCGGTGTAGAAACGGTGCGCATAGGCGTACACGCTTTCCAGCAGGTCATCGCTGACCCCTTTCAGATCCTTGATGGCAGCGCCGGTCTGGGCGCCTTCAAACAGCAGTTGGGCCAGTTCATCGAGCTGGGCCTGGTCGGTGTCGGATCCAGCGGGGGCGTCGGGGGCAAAAGTCATGGTGGGTTACCGGGTTGGTGCCAACGGCGCTGCAGGACAAGCACAGTGTGGCGGGGGTACGAAGGAGGGGCTTTCGGGTTTCCCTCATCCGCTGGGCGGACGTGGGATCGTGTCGTCAAGGCCGGGCGTCGTATCCGGCGCAGAATCGGCAGAAGGATTGGAATCTGATGGCGCGTCGGCATGGTTGCGCTCGATGTCCTTCAGCCACATCAGGATCCGGGAGATGGGCGTCACCAGTTCGGCCGGCACGAACTGGTAGCGGCGCGCGTTGAAATACACCGCGCGCGCGACCGGAATGTCGCGCACGACCGGGATGCGCAGCCGCTCGGCGAGGGCAATGACCTTGCGCGCACGATTGCCGCGCTCGCGCACGGACACGAACTGCAGGCCTGGGTAATCGGGATGGACGAAGATGCCCACCGCGATATGGGTCGGGTTGGCCAGGATCATCGACGAGCCTGCGACATCGGACTGCACCTGGGCCGACAGCTCCTCGCCGATCTGGCGGCGGCGCTGCTTGATCTCCGGATTGCCGTTGTGGTCTTTGTGCTCCTGCTTGACCTCGTGCTTTTCCATGCGCATCTCGCGGATGTACAGCCGGTACTCCACGAACGCCGCAGCAAGCGCGATTGGCGACAGTACGGCCAGCAGCAGCGCGGTGCTGCGCCAGCCCACGCTGTACCACAGCGCCCCGGCGGCCTTGTCCGGCATCTGCACCTGGGCGAACAGCGACGGCGCGAACAGCTTCCAGGCCAGCACCGCGAAGATGATGCCGGCCAGCAGGTACAGCACCGCCGTCACCAACCCCTTGATGGTTTTGAGCGAGAACAGGTTCTTGAACCCGGAGATCGGGTTGACCCGGGCCAGGTCGATGCGCACCGCTTCGGCAGCGATCACGCCCCGGCTCTGCACCAACGAGATCAGCACGGCGGCGACAATGGCGGCAGCGCCTACCGGCACCGCAATCCACAGGAAGGC
This sequence comes from Stenotrophomonas sp. FBCC-B152, assembly GCF_059134105.1. NCBI lineage: Bacteria > Pseudomonadati > Pseudomonadota > Gammaproteobacteria > Lysobacterales > Lysobacteraceae > Stenotrophomonas > Stenotrophomonas sp. FBCC-B152. Next base: position 2,668,153 of record NZ_CP101442.1, read on the forward strand.
CACCGTGGCCTGCCACGCGGCCTCGGCCGGGGTCAGGCTGAAGCCCCGCTCGGCCATGCCGCGGTAGAAGCCATACAGCGCGCGGCTGGAAATCATCGTGGTCATGGCCACCAGCCCGGCCACCAGAACGGTCAACCCGGCCAGGTCGCGGCTGACGAAGCTCTTGCCCTTCTTCGATTCCTTGAGCAGGCGGTGCGGGGTGGGCTTTTCGGTCTTCACTCAGGCACCGCCAGCAGGAGCTGCAGGGCATCGGTGCTGTCGCGGATCAGCGGCACCTGTTGGGCCACGGTCGGCATGAGGTAGAACAGCAACGCGATGAAGGCGATGTACGACTTGACCGCCAGCGAGATCGAGAACGGATTCATCTGCTGGGCAAAGCGCGAGAGCACGCCAAGCAGCACCTCCACCAGGAACAGCAGCAGCAATACCGGCAACGCCATGCGCACCGCGCCGGCCAGCAGGGTGCCGGCGAAATCCTGCACGCGGGGCAGGTCCAGCGCGAGTACGCCGCCCATCGGAATCAGCGTGTAACTGTCCTGGATCACTTCCAGCAGCACGACCATGCCGTCGGTGGCCAGGAACACCACCACGCTCATCAGCTGCAGCAGGTTGGAGGTTTCAGTGGCCTCCATGCCGCTGACCGGGTCGAGCATGGCGCCGATGCCGGCACCGCGCTGGTTGTCGATGATGGCGCCCATGCCGTGGAAGATGTGGAACGGCAGGGCCACCACCAGGCCGATGGCGGTACCGATCAGCACTTCGCGCAGCACCACGCCGGCAGTGGAAAGGATGTCCGGCGGTATGCTGGCCCCGGCCGTGGACGGCCACAGGCCGATCAGGATCATCATCGCCACCACGGTCCGGGTCATCTTGGCCGGCATCACGCCCGGCGAAAGATAGGGAATCCAGACCAGGCACGCACCGATGCGGGCCATGCCCAGCAGCGCCGGCAGGCCGTGGTCGCGGGCCAGCGCGACCAGTTCGGTGTCGAGCGGGGAAAGCTGCACCGCCCTACCCGTTCAGCGCGGTGTGCAGCGCCAGCCGGGCGAAATCCAGCATGCGCGCCGACATCCAGGTCATCAGCACCAGCAGGCAGGCGATCACCGCCAGCAGCTTGGCACCGTAGGGAAGGGTCTGCTCCTGCAGCTGGGTGACGGTCTGGAACAGGCCGATCGCCAGGCCGACGATGGTGGCCACCGCCACCGGCGCGGCCGACAGCAGCAGGATGAGCAGCAGGCTTTTGTTGCCCATGAACATGATCGCGTCCATGGCTACATCGGCACGTCGAGGTACTGGCGCACCAGACCCTGCGAGAGCAGGCTCCAGCCATCCATCGCCACGAACAGGATCAGCTTGATCGGCGCGGAGATGGTCACCGGGCTCATCATCATCATGCCCAGCGACAGCAGCACGCTGGAGACCACCAGGTCGATCACCACGAACGGCAGGTACAGGTAGAAGCCGATGCGGAAGGCATCTTTCAGTTCGCTCAGGGCGTAGCTGGGCATCAGCGCGAACAGCGAGCGCTCGTGCGGCTCCAGGTCGGGCACGGGCATGCCGTCTTCCGCGTGGCGCGCGCGTTCGAAGAACTTCACCAGTTCCGGGTCCGAATAGGTGGCCAGGTAGACCTTGTAGCCGTCCAGGCTGCTGTCGAGGAAGGTCACCACGGCCGCTACTGAATTGAGCGGTGCCTCCAGCGCGACGTAGGCGTCGTACATGTTCTGCACGATCGGCTGCATCACGTAGAAGGCCAGCATCAGCGCCAGCGCGTTGAGCACCATGTTGGACGGCACCTGCTGCAGCCCCAGGCCATTGCGCAGCAGCACGAACACCACCGAGAACTTCAGGTAGCAGGTGCCCGCTGCGATCAGGAACGGCAGCAGCGCGGCCATCGACATGACCGCGATCAGCGAGATGTCGTTGTTGACGAAATTCATGGCAGCACGGGCGCCTGCGCCAGCTGTACGCCGAGCTGGTCACCCACCTGCACCAGTTCGCCGCGGGCGATGAGCTGGCCGTTGACGCGCAGCTGCAGCTGTTTCCAGGCGTCGACAGGCAGGTGGAACACGGTGCCGGGCTGCAGCCCGTCCAGTTCGCCGATGGCGTGCTGCAGCTGGCACAGCACCACGTCCACGTTGACGGGCAGGCGCTTGATGTCGATGCCGGCCGCAGGGGCGTCGGCGGCCGGCGCCACGGCAGGAGGGGCGATGTCGGCGCTGCCGTCATCGTCGTCGAGGAAATCGAAGGGTGTGTTCACGGCGATGGTCTCTAGGGTGAAGTCGAAGGAGTACAGGCGACGGCCCCCCGTGCGGGCGACCGGGTGCAGCTGGTCCAGCAGCAGGACCGCGCCTGGGGCAAGGCCGCGCAGCCGGTGCAGCGGCAGCCGCAGGCGGGCGATGCCCAGTTCCACGGGCAGGCGCAGCGCCTGCAGGGGGGCGGCGATGGCGCCGGCATGGACGATGTCGGCCTGTTCGATCCAGGCCAGGCCCTGGGCGGTGGGCAGGCAGGGGGGCGCCCCCTCGCCCACCGCCAGCACGCTCACCGGCACCACGTCATGCAGGGTCACCTGCGCGCCCCGGAAGGGCCCGGCGGCGATGTCCAGCAGCGGCTGGTCGGGCAGCCAGCAGGCCAGCGCGGTGCGGTCCACCAGTTCGGACCAGGCCAGCCCGCCCATCGCGGGCAGCATGGCCGGGCACCAGTGGTCTGCGGCAACCGCAAGGCGCAGCGTGCCCATCGGGCTGCTGACATCGAACTGCAGCATGGCGCCCCGCGACGGCAGGGGATGCCAGTCCGGAGTGAGGTTCACGCGCGCGCAGGCTGCGGCAATCGCGGCCTGCGTTGCCTTGGCCGGTGTCAGCGCGGGAAAGGGCCAGCGTCGCGCGTTCATGCGTCACCCTGCCCGCCGTGGCGACGGCGGCGCTCGTCGGTGGCGCTGTCGCTGCTGTCCACGGCGATCTGCAGCTCGGCGCCATCCGGTGCCACGGCGGAGGTCAGCGCCTGCGCTACCCGGGCCGACGACGATTGCATGTGCAGGCGGCCGCCATCGAGGCGCGCGGTCACCGAATGGCCTGCGCCCCAGCTGTTGAAGGAAACGTGGACCTGGCTGGCCGCGTCGGCACGCTGGGCCATGGCGGTCTGCAGCGCTTCTGCCTGGCGCGCGGCGCGCACATGCTGGCGGGTGCCCAGGTTGGCGTCGGCGCGACGCGCGTCGGCCAGCGTCTGGCCGTCCGTGCCGGCTTCAACGCCCTGCTGCGGGGACGCACCGGTCATGACCTGCACAACGGTGGACTGCGTGGCATCGGCTGCGGCAGAGGGCTCGACCGCCCTCTGCGGGGCCGTTTCCACCGCGCCTGCAGGTGCCACCTCAACCGGCGCCGAACGCGCCGGCGTCGGATTCACGGTACTGCCGCTGGCCTTGTCGATGGCCGTTGCAGCGTGGTCGCGCTGAACGCGCGCGGCTGTCGATGACGACGGTTGTGTGCGGGCACCGCCTTCCAACGCTGCGCTCGTGCCCTCCGCAGGGGTGTTGGCAAGCAAGCCGTTCGTCGTAGACGACGCCTTGGCCGCTTCAGGTGCGATCACGGAGGGCGCGGGTGGAACCGACGCGACAACGGAAGGCTTTCCTTCTGCCGCCACAGCGGCGAGCGCAGGCGCAGGCTCGCCAGCCGGCAGCGACACCACGGCAGGAACGGGCGCATCTGCACCCGACGACGGCTGCGCATTCCCGCCAGGACGCTGAAGGGGTGCGTTGCTGGCCAGCCCACCTTGGTGCTTCCCTGCATGCCGCAGCAGCGCCTGCGTCTGCCCCCGCTCAGCCGCAGTGGCATCGCGGCGGCGGGAAGCGTGCTCACGCGGCAGGCTGGCATCGAGCTGCCTGGGCATCGGCGCCTGCAACTGCTCCGGCGCAACGTCGTCCGATGCGGGAGCGCTGTCGTTGATGTCGTGCTGCGGCTGCTCCTCGGGCATCTGCTGCGGCAGGCGCGCTGGCTGGCGGGCCTCTACCCGCTCGCTCAGGGAGACCGGCTCGACCGGGCTGGCGGCCGGTACGGCGGCCTGCGGTTCCTGGATGTTCAACGACATGTGTATTCCTCTTGGATCTGGCGCTCCTGGCGGCGCAGGCGCGCCTGCCGGTGCTTCTGGTCGATATGTGCACCGACGGCCTGCAGCCGCCGCGCACGTGAGTGGTTGCCAGCCGCGGCAAGGCGCAGCGCCTGTTCCTGCTCGCGGGCGTCGCCGGCCTGCTCCTGCAGGTGGCCGGCGCGCAGTTCGCATTCCAGGACGTGCGCGCGGGCGATGGCGACACCGCGCAGGCGCTCAAACAGGCGCTGGCGGTCCAGCCCGTGTTCCTCGCCCAGCTGTGCGGCCTGCAGGCGCGCATCCGCCGCGCTGCGCAGGGTCTGCGCCTCGCGGTCACGTTGGGCGGCCTGTTCTGCCTGCGCGCGGGCGTCGCGGCGCAGGCGGTGCGCGCGATGCTCCAGCAGCGTGGCCAGCCGCGCAGGGTCAGCGGGCGAGCGCATCAAGTGCCTCCACCGCAGCGTCGAACGTGACCGGCGCGTGCAGCGGCTGGCGCAGGAACGCCAGCAGGCGCGGTTCGCGGGCCACCGCATCGTCCTGCTCCGGCTGCACGCCGGGGCGGTATTCGCCGATGTCGCGCAGCAGCTGCAGGTCGTCCAGCCGCCCCATCACCGCGCGCACGCGGGTAGCGGCCACTGCCTGGTGCTCACGGGCCAGCTGCGGGTAGAGGCGGCTGGCGCTGCGCAGCACGTCGATGGCCGGGAAGTGGCCACGCTGGGCCAGGCGCGGGCTGAGGTAGATGTGCCCATCCAGCAGCGATTTGACTTCTTCGCCGACCGGATCCGGGTCTGCATCGTCTTCCAGCAGCACCGTGTAAAACGCGGTGATGCTGCCGGTGACGGCATTGCCCGGGCGCTCCACCAGGCGCGGCAATGCTTCAAATACCGATGCGGGGAAGCCACGCCGTGCCGGCGGCTCGCCGGCCGACAGCGCCACGTCGCGCAGCGCGCGGGCGTAGCGGGTGGCCGAATCCATTACCAGCAGCACGCGGCTGCCCTGGTCGCGGAAGTACTCGGCGATGCGGGTGCCCACCATGGCCGCGTTGACGCGGGTAGCAGGCGAGGAATCGGAGGTGGCCTGCACGACGATGGTGCGCGCCGCCGCCGGACCCTGCCGGATCGCCTCGACGAACGAGGCCACTTCGCGGCCGCGCTCGCCCACCAGCGCCACGACCCGCACACCGCAATCGGCATTGGCCAGCAGCATTTCCACCAGGGTGGTCTTGCCACAGCCGGCCGCGGCAAAGATGCCCATGCGCTGGCCCTCGCCCACGGTGAGCAGCGCGTCGAGCGCGCGGATACCGGTGGCAAAGGGGGTCTGGATCGCCTGGCGCTGGCGATAGTCCAGCGGGGCCGCCTGCACCGGCGCGGGTACGCCGGCTGCATCCACGGCGTCACCGTCGCGCAGCCGCTCCACCACCTCACCGAACCCATCCAGCACGCAACCCAGCAGGTGCGTACCCAGCATCACCTGCAACGGGCGGCCGGTGGCGGCCACCACCACGTCGGCCGCAAGCCGCACCGGTGCGCCGACCAGGGCCAGCGTGGCCACGCCATGATCGACCCGGGTCACCACGCCGTGGGTGAGCACGCGGTCATCGCCCGCCGAACGGCGCACGTGGCAGTGTTCCCCCACGGCGACATCCGGCAGTGGCACGCGCAGCTCGCCGGCGCGCATGGCAACCGGCGTGGCACAGGGACGCCAGCAGGGCGTGGCGGCTGTCACCGCAGCAGGGCCTGCAGTTCGATCACGCGTGCGTGGAAGCCTTCGATCGCAGCGGCCAGCAGGCTGGACTCGTGGCGGCAATCGGGCTGCAGCGCACCGCCCACCAGGCAGCCATCTTCCAGCTGGCGCAGGGCCAGGCAGCCGTTGGCGAAATGCGCGGCAGGCGCGGACAACGCGGTGAGCAGTTCGTCGGCGCGGTTGCTGAAGCGCTCGGCCGGGGAGGTATCCAGGCGGCCCCACAGGTACACCATGTCGTCCACCGGATCGAGCAGCAGCTCGCCCACGTCGGCAAAGCCCATCACCACCGAAGAGTGGGTATCGAACTGGAACCGCGAGGGGTCGCAGCCCAGTTCCTGGAGGGCGGAGTTGAGGGTATCCAGCAGGGAGGTCATAAGCTTCTCATCACATCAAGGGTGACCGTGTCGGAGATCTCGGCGAACGAGAGCACGGCGGTCGAGGGGAGGCGGGTTTCAATGAAGCGTTTGACGAAGCGGCGGATGTCCGGCGCGACCATCAGCACCACGTCGGGGCGGTGTGCGGCGACTTCGCCGACATGCAGGGCGAAGCGATCCATCAGCTCGCCGGCCTCGGCCGGTTCCAGGTTGAGGTAGGCCGCGCCCTGGCTCTGGCGGATGCCGGCGCGGATCTGGTCTTCGACCGGGCTGGACACCAGGATCGCGGGAATGCGCCCATCGCGGGCGAAGCGTGCCGAGATGTAGCGTGCGAGGGCGCCGCGCACGTGCTCCACCAGCAGGATCACGTCCTTTTCGCGCTGGCCCCACTGGGCCAGGGTTTCCAGCACCACCTTCATGTTGCGGATGGACACGTCTTCGCGGAGCAGGCGCTGCAGCACTTCGGCCACGCGCTGGATCGGCATGTGCCGGTAGGTTTCCTTGACCAGTTCCGGGAAGCGCTTCTCCAGCGCATCCAGCACGTGCTTGGCCTCCTGGATGCCGAACAGCTCGCCGATGTTGCGCTGTACCGCGCCATGCACCAGCCGCCGCAGTTCCTCGTAGTCGCTGGAGACATCGCAACCCAGCGCGCGCACATCCTCGTGTGCGTCGGCCGGCACCCACCGCGCCGTGGCGCCGTCGTGTGGCACCACCAGGCCCATGTCGAGCGCTTCCAGTTCGTCCTGCCGGCCCCAGACCCGCACGTGCCCGCTGACCACATGTGAAGACGCGGCCGGAATCTCGTTGATCAGTACCTTCACCTCATGGTCCTGCGCCGGCGTGTGGCTGCGCAGGACCAGCGGCGCCAGCTGCATGCCGGTGTTGACGAAGGCGTCGTGGCGCAGCTGTTCTTCCCATTGCCCCGCCATGCCCGCCTCATGCAGCGACGGCGGCATCAGCAGGATCAGCGGCAGGGTTTCGCTGGTGAGGCGGGCGTTGGCGGTGTCGCCCTTGCCCGCGGGTGCGGCAGCGCCGCCCTGCCCCGCCCCCTGGGCGCCGCCGGCATCGGCGGTCTTCGCGCGGCGCAGGCGCCACACCAGCATCGCCGTCAGGCCGACGGCCAGGCCGGCGAACACCGGCAGCGGGAAGCCCGGCAGCAGGCCCAGCAGCAGCACCAGCACCGCACCGGTGCCGAGCACCACGTTGCTGTTGAACAGCTCGCCCAGGATGTTGGCGCCCAGGTTGTTGCTCTCGCCGCTGACCCGGGTGACGATGAAACCGGCGCTGATGCAGATCAGCAATGCGGGGATCTGCGCGACCAGGCCATCGCCGATGGTCAGCAGCGTGAAGGTGTTGAGCGCCTGCGAAAACGCCATGCCATGCTGCAGCATGCCCACGGCGATGCCGCCGAACAGGTTGACGAACACAATGACGATGCCGGCGATGGCATCGCCCTTCACGAACTTCATGGCGCCGTCGTAGGAGCCGTACAGCTGGCTTTCGCGCTCCACGTCGCGGCGGCGGCGCTGCGCCTCTTCCGAGGTGATGGCCTCGGCGCGCAGGTCCGCATCGATGCTCATCTGCTTGCCGGGCATGCCGTCCAGCGAGAAGCGCGCGACCACTTCACCGATACGCTCGGAACCCTTGGTGATCACGATGAACTGGACCAGGGTGATGATGGCGAAGATCACCGCGCCCACCACCAGGTTGTCGCCCACCACGAAGTCGCCGAAGGCGCTGATGATATGGCCGGCGTCGGCATCGAGCAGGATCAGCCGGCTGGTGCTGACCGACAGCGCCAGCCGCATCAGCGTGGTAAACAGCAGTACCGAGGGGAACGTGGAGAAATTGAGGATGCGCTCGACGTAGAACGAGCTGAGGAAGATGACGATCGCCACCGCCATGTTCAGGCCTATCAGCAGGTCGACCAGGAAGGTCGGCAGCGGGATGATCAGCATGGCCACGATCACGGCCATCAGCACCACCAGTGCCAGTTCGGGGCGCAGGATGCCGCGGGCGCGCTGGCCCCAGCCGCTCGTGGCGGTGTTTGCCGTGGTGCTCATACGCTCACCCCACCGGCGTGGCCGGCGTGCCAGCGTTCGCGTTTCATGCTTTCCACCACCACCACCTCCAAAGACTGCGCCGCGCGTTCGCGCGCCAGGTCATCGCTCCACACCGCATCGGGCAGGCCGCCCAGCGCGCGGCGCAGCGCCTGCACCAAGCGCGCTCGTTCGGGCGCGGACAGCGCCACCCGCGCATCGGCCAAGGGGCCCGCGAACAGGCCGGCCCAGTCCTGCAGGCCGCGCACCACATCCAGCAGCCCACCGACCACCGCTTCGGCGGTGGTGGACAGCCGCGCCAGCAGCCGGTCGCGGGTGGCCTCCTGTACCAGCAGGTGGTCGGTGGAGCGCAGCACGGCCAGGTTGCGTACCTGGCGCAGCAGCCGGCCGAACTCCAGGTGCGAGGCACTGGGGTCGAGCGAGTACATGTCCGCGCCGATCGCCTGCTCCATGAAGTCCACCACCTGCGCGCGCCGCTCGAAACCGTACAGTGCGATCCAGCCGGCGTACTCGCCCACGCAGTCCTGGTGGTTGCCGATGAAGTCACGATAGCTCTGGCGCAGCGCCCGGGCCGAAAACTGACTGCCGCGCGCAGCCAGCCGCGCCTTGATTGCCACGTTCAGGCCACCGCGCGTGGCCGCGCTATTGCCCTGCGCGGCCTCGTCGGCGAGCAGCTGCTCCAGCGACTGCTGCAACAGCTCGCGCAGTTCCTGCAGTTCGTCATCGGCGATCAAGGAGCGCAGCACCGCCAGCATGTCGCTGGGATCGGGGAACAGCTGCCGGAGCAGCGCCAGCAGCTGCACCGGGCTGCGCATGCCATCCAGCAGCGCGCGCAGGTCCATGACCTTGCCGTGCACCTGGTCATCCAGCACGTGGTCGATCCACGCCTGCGATTCCACGCTGGCGCCGGTCTGTTGACCATCGCGGCGATTGCGCAGCGAGGCCACCAACGCGGCCAGGTCATCCTGCATGGACATGGCCGTGGCCAGCGAGCCCGGCTTGGACGGCCTGCCCAAGCCGGACAGCAGGTCCCTGGCCGTGTCGTCGCGGTCGCCCTGCGTACTGGCCTGGCGGGGTGTCACCGGCAGCGGCGCGGTGATGTGTCGATTAATGGCCGGCAGCGCCATGCACGTCCTCCGCAGCGTTGAGGTGCGGATGCAGCGCGCGGATCTGGTCGCGCACGGCGTCGCCTACGCCGGGGCCGTACACCTCCGGCATGCGGTAGCCATCCACCGGGTCGCTGCCGGTAAGCAGGCGCGGCTGGATCAGGAACACCCGCACCAGGCTTTCCGCCGAGCGGCTGTTGTGGCCGAACAGCTTGCCCACGCCGGGAATGCGGCGCAGGCCGGGAATGCCGCTGTAGCCGTCATCGGCCTGCATGCGGGTGTAGCCACCCACCAGCAGGCTGAGCTGCTGCGGCACGCGCGCCACGGTATCGATCACGGTGCGGTTCACCAGTGGCAGCGATGCCACCGCGTTGGTGGCGTCTGCCGCGCCATCTTCGATCTTCAGCTGCATTTCCACTTCGTTGCCGCTGGAAATGCGCGGGCGCACGCTGATCAGGGTGCCGTAGGTGACCTGTTCCAGCGATACCGCACGGTCGCCCACCAGCTGGGCGTAGAAGGTCTGGTTGCTGTCGAAGTACGCCGGGATGTTTTCCTGGGTCAGCAGCACCGGGCGCGAGATGATGTGCGCGTCGCCCTTGCTGGCCATGGCCTGCACCGAGGCCAGGAAACGACTGCCGTCCAGCGTGCTGACCGAGGGCGACTGGTTGATGCCGATCGCCAGCCGGTTGCCGATGTTGATGCCACCGCTCCAGTTCACGCCCAGGCGGTCCAGCTCGGTCTTCTTGATGTCGATGATCCACAGCGACATCTCGATCTGCTTGCGGGGAGTGTCCAGCTCGCCGACCAGGCGCTTGATCTGTTCGATCTGCGCCAGCGTGCCGCGCACCACCAGGCTGTTGGTTTCGGCGTAGGCCATCACCACGGCGGGGCTCGGCCCGACCGGCACCTGGGGGGCCACCTGGGCCGCCGGCGGCGCGGGCGCAAGCGACGGCAGGAGCTCTTCGGTGATGGTGGCCGGATCGACCGGCAGCGAGGGCTGCTTGACCACGGCACCGAAGTCACCCAGCTGCAGGACCCCGGACAGCACGTCGGCCAGGCCCGGCAGGGAGACCTCACTGGTGCGCAGGCCGTAGCGGCGCCCGTTGACGAAGCTGTGTTCGAGCTTGATCACCTCGACGTGGTGCGGGCTGGCATCGGCGCCTTCATACAGGTCATCCAGATAGCGCGCCGCGTTCATCACGATATCCACGTACACCGGCGGACCGGCCACGTAGAACGTGCCGTCGGCACCGCCGCCGCGCACCGGGTAGCGCGTGTCGGACAGCCGCGCCTTGCGCAGGAAGTCCGACAGCGTGGCGATCGAGGTATGCCGCAGCCCGCCGACGGCGTTCTTCTGCTCGTCGGCGTCATATACGTAGATCGACTGACCGTCGCTGTACCAGACCAGGCCCAGTTCCGCCGAGACCTTGGCCAGCACGTCCAACGGCCGCGCCAGGTCGAAACTGCCGCTGACCTTCTTTTTCTGCGCCTTGGGGCTGAGCACTACGGCCTGTCGGGCACGGGCGCCGAGGGCATTGAGCAGGTGGCTGGCGTTGTCGGCGCGGGAGACGAACCCGGTGGCGTGCGGCAGGTCGGCGCGATCCTGGATCGCGGTGCCTTCGAGCGGGGTCTGTGCGAGTGCAACAGTGGGTACGGTCAACAACAGCAGGTACAACGACAGGGAACGCATGGATCACTCGTTGGGCGTCGAGACGGCCCGGTAGACGGAAAGGGGCGAACAGCCGATCAGCGATTTGACGTCGGTGCAGAAGTGCGACAGCGACGCATAGCCGTGGTCGGCGGCGAGGTAGGTGAACGAACGCGCACGGCCGGGATAGGCCAGCAGCGCGCGCGCGGCGCGCTGGATGCGCAGCTCGCGCTTTAGTGGGCGGCCCAGCACCTGCCGGCAGCGCCGGTGGAACTGCGCCGAAGACAGGCCATAGCGCTGGGCCAGCGCGGCCACGGTGTTTTCGCCGCCTTCGTCCAGCAGGAAACGCATCAGGCCGTAGCTTTCGCTGCGCGCCAGGTGCCGCAGCAGCTGGGCCGCCTGGCCATCCTCGGGTTGCCCGGCACCGCGCGCCAGCTGGTCGATCAGCCACGCGGCCGCCACATCCGGATCTTCCAGCGCGGCCGTTACCACCCAGCACAGCGGCTGCGGCTCACCGGCCGGGCGCAGCACGTTGCTGGCATGGTCGAAATGGGCCAGCGCCCGCGCCATGCCACTGCCGGCCAGCGTGAGGGTGTCCAGCCCGGTGTTGCGCGGCAGCGGCACGCCGGCCAGCAGCAGGCGGTTACCGGGAGCGAGCTGGATGGCCTGCCCACCGACGGTGAGGTCGATAGGGCCCTGCCCTGCATTGACGATGACGTGCATCCGACCACTCCCGTTCAGGCATTTGCCGAGGCGGCACGCGGTCTGCGGCCCTGCTCGATGAGGGCTGCATGTTGGAGACGCCAGGGGGGCAAGGCTCTACAAGAAGTTAGAAAGCCAGCGCGAGTTGCGGTATTTGTATCGCCCCCACCCAGACGGTTGCGCGGATGCGCCACCAGGAATCGATCCCATGACACCCCTGCTTGGCATCCACCATGTCGCCCTGATCTGTGCCGATTACGACCGTTCGCGCGACTTCTACGTCCGCGTGCTCGGGTTGACGGTCAAGGCCGAGCACCACCGCGCCGCGCGCGATTCGTGGAAGCTCGACCTGGCCCTGCCCGACGGCGGCCAACTGGAGCTGTTCTCGTTCCCTTCGCCGCCGCCCCGGCCCAGCCGCCCGGAAGCGCAGGGCCTGCGCCACCTGGCGTTCCGGGTAGCCACCCTGGAGCCGATGATCGAACGCCTGGCGGCCGCGGGCGTGCCCTGCGAGCCGATCCGTGTCGACGAGTACACCGGCCAGCGCTTCACCTTCTTCGCCGACCCGGACGGGCTGCCGCTGGAGCTTTACGAAGTCAGCTGAATGCGTTGTAGCGGCCGCTGCGGGTCCGTTCCGTACCGAAGCGAATGGGTATACAGTCCAGCTGTCCCGGCCGCGCGCCGGCATCCACGTACATCCCTGGGAGGGGAAACATGCGCAAGACCTTCAAGACCCTGCTGCTGGCGCTGCCGTTGATGATGGCCGCAGTGTCCGCTTCGGCCGCCGACAGCGCGGCGGGCCGCTGGAAGACCATCGACGACAAGACCGGTCAGGTGAAGTCGATCGTGGAGATCACCCAGGCCGCTAATGGCACCCTCACCGGCAAGGTGGTGGAAGTACTGAAGTCGGACAAGGGCCCGAACCCGGTCTGCGACGACTGCAGCGGCGCCAACAAGGGCAAGCCGGTGAAGGGCATGACCATCCTGTGGAACCTGAAGCCGGACGGTGACCACAAGTGGGCCGGCGGCACCGTGCTGGACCCGGCCAACGGCAAGACCTACAAGTCCAAGGTGGAACTGCACCAGGGCGGCAAGAAGCTGGACATGTCCGGCTGCGTGGCCTTCATCTGCCGCGCCCAGACCTGGATCCGCGAGTAACCGCTGGCTGGGGGGGAGCGTGCGATAATCCCGCGTTCCCCCCGCACCCGCGCAGCCTCATGACCCGCACCGCTCTTGTCACCACCGCACTGCCCTACGCCAACGGCCCGCTACACCTGGGCCACCTGGTCGGCTACATCCAGGCTGATATCTGGGTGCGCGCGCGGCGAATGAGCGGCGGCAAGACCTGGTTCGTGTGCGCCGACGACACCCACGGCACCCCGATCATGCTGGCGGCCGAGAAGGCCGGGGTGACCCCGGAAGCGTTCATCGCCAACATCCAGGCCAGCCACGAGCGCGATTTCGCCGCGTTCGGGGTCGCGTTCGATCATTACGATTCGACCAATTCGGCCGGCAACAAGGCACTTACCGAAGCGTTCTACCTCAAGCTCGAGGCGGAAGGGCACATCACGCGCCGTTCGGTGGCCCAGTTCTACGACCCGGCCAAGGGCATGTTCCTGCCCGACCGCTACATCAAGGGCATCTGCCCCAACTGTGGCACGCCCGACCAGTACGGCGACAACTGCGAAGTGTGCGGTGCCACCTACTCGCCGACCGACCTGAAAGACCCGCGTTCGGTCATTTCCGGCGCCACCCCGGAAATCCGCGATTCGGAGCACTTCTTCTTCGAGGTGGGCCGTTTCGAGGCGTTCCTGCGCGAGTGGCTGGCCGGCGACGTGGCCCTGCCCGGGGTGAAGGCCAAGCTGGGCGAGTGGCTCAATGCCGAAGGCGGCCTGCGCGCGTGGGACATCTCGCGCGATGCGCCGTACTTCGGCTTCCAGATCCCGGGCCACCCGGGCAAGTATTTCTACGTCTGGCTGGATGCGCCGATCGGCTACCTGTCCAGCTTCCAGGCGCTGTGCGCGAAGAACGGCGAGGATTTCGACGCGCACCTGCGCGCCGGCACCAGCACCGAGCTGCACCATTTCATCGGCAAGGACATCGTCAATTTCCACGGCCTGTTCTGGCCGGCGGTGCTGCACGGTACCGGCCACCGCGCGCCGACCCGCCTGCACGTCAACGGCTACCTCACCGTGGATGGCGCGAAGATGTCCAAGTCGCGCGGCACCTTCGTGATGGCCCGCACCTTCCTGGATGCCGGGCTGGAGCCGGAAGCGCTGCGTTACTACTTCGCGGCCAAGTCCTCGGGCGGTGTCGACGATCTCGACCTGAATCTGGGCGACTTCATCGCCCGCGTGAACGCCGACCTGGTCGGCAAGTTCGTCAACCTGGCCAGCCGCTGCGCCGGCTTCATCAGCAAGCGTTTCGATGGCCGCCTGGCCGATGCGCTGCCCGATGCCGCGCAGTACGATCGCTTCGTGGCCGGCCTGGCACCGGTGCGTGAAGCCTATGAGCGCAATGATCCGGCCGCCGCGCTGCGCCTGACCATGGCGCTGGCCGACGAAGCCAACCGCTACATCGACGAGCAGAAGCCGTGGGTGATCGCCAAGCAGGAGGGCGCCGATGCGCAGCTGCAGTCGGTCTGCACCCAGGGGCTGAACCTGTTCCGCGTGCTGGTTACCGCACTGAAGCCGGTGCTGCCGGCCACCGCCGCGCAGGCCGAAGCGTTCCTGGCCGCCCCGGTGCTGCGCTGGACCGACATCGCCTCGCCGCTGCTGTCCCACACCATCGCCGTGTACAGCCCGCTGTTCACCCGTATCGACCCGAAAATGATTGACGCCATGACCGACGCTTCCAAGGACACCCTCGCCGCCCCCGCCCCTGCGGCCCCGGCCAAGCCCGCCAAGCCGGCGGCAGCGGTTGCCGCGCCGGCCGCCGCTGCAGCTGCGCCTGCGGACGGCCCGGCCTACATCGGTATCGACGATTTCGCCAAGCTCGACCTGCGCATCGGCAAGGTGCTGGCCTGCGAATTCGTGGACGGCTCGGACAAGCTGCTGCGCTTCGAACTGGATGCGGGCGAGCTGGGCAAGCGCCAGATCTTCTCCGGCATCCGCGCCAGCTACGGCGAGCCCGAAGCGCTGGTCGGCCGCAGCGTGGTGTTCATCGCCAACCTGGCCCCGCGCAAGATGCGCTTCGGCCTGAGCGAAGGCATGATCCTGTCGGCCGGTTTCGATGGCGGCGCACTGGCGCTGCTCGATGCCGACAGCAGCGCGCTGCCCGGTATGCCGGTTCGTTGAGTCGAGCCCAACGGGAGGGTGTAGATGGAACTGGCCCTGATCGACTTCGACAACACCGTCACCGACTGCGACACCTACGCGCGGTTCCTGCGCCGCGTGGCCACGCCTGAACAGCTTGCGCAGGCGTGGTGGAAGGTCGGGCCGTGGTTGCTGGCCTACCGGTTGAAGCTGATTTCCGCCAAGCGCATCCGCGCGCGCGTGACCTGGCTGGTGATGCGGGGCCGCCATGCAGACGATATCGCGGCGCAGGCCGCCGGGTTTTCCCGCGAGGTGCTGCCCGAGGTGGTGCGACCGAAGATGCTGGAGCAGATTCGTTGGCACCTGCAGCAGCGGCACACCGTGGTGATCGTGTCCGGTTCGCTGGACCTGTACCTGCGGAGCTGGTGCGACGCGATGGGGCTGGAGATGATCTGCAACCGGCTGGAAAGCCGTGACGGCCGCCTGACCGGGCGCTATGCCGAGGGCGATTGCGGACCACGCAAGGTCGAAAGCATCCGCGCGCGCTACGATCTGTCTCGCTACGTGCGCATCCATGCGTACGGCGACAGCAGCGAAGACCGCCCGATGCTGGCCCTGGCCCAGGAACGCTGGTATCGCGGTAAACCCTTGAAGTGAACAACCCGCGCAGCCGACGCCACGCATGACATCACCTTCCCTGCCCCTGATCGAACGCCTCGACCGCCTGCTGCCGCAGACCCAATGCGGCCAGTGCGGCTACGACGGCTGCCGGCCATATGCCGAGGCGATGGCACGTGGCGAGGCGGGCGTGGACCATTGCCCACCCGGGGGTGACGAAGGCGCGCGTGCGCTGGCACGCGTGCTGGAGGTGCCGGCGCTGCCGTTCGATCGCCGCCGGGGCGAGCACAAGCCCGCGCAGGTCGCGCGGGTGATCGAAGCCGACTGCATCGGCTGCACCAAGTGCATCCAGGCCTGCCCCGTGGATGCGATCGTGGGCGGCGCCAAGTACATGCACGCCGTCATCGCCGATCTGTGTACCGGTTGCGAACTGTGCATTCCACCGTGTCCGGTGGATTGCATTGAACTGGTGCTTACGGCAACGCGGCCGTAATCACGATCTCCACCTTCCAGCTCGGGTCGGCCAGCTTGGCTTCCACCGTCGCACGCGCCGGGGTCATGCCGTTCACCACCCATTCGTCCC
The DNA here is from genome assembly GCF_059134105.1 of Stenotrophomonas sp. FBCC-B152. Classification (NCBI taxonomy): domain Bacteria; kingdom Pseudomonadati; phylum Pseudomonadota; class Gammaproteobacteria; order Lysobacterales; family Lysobacteraceae; genus Stenotrophomonas; species Stenotrophomonas sp. FBCC-B152. The sequence continues at coordinate 2,684,312 of NZ_CP101442.1, forward strand.
ACGCCGCGTTCATGCCGGCGAAATCGCCGATGTCGGCCAGGTAGACCTCCGCGCGCAGCACGTGCTGCTTGTCGCTGGCCACCAGTGCCAGCAGCTTGTCGATCTCGGCCAGCACCTGGCGGGTCTGGCCGGTGATGTCCTGGCTGGTGTCTTCGGGAATCTGGCCGGACAGGTAGGCAACCTTGTTGTGCACGGTCATCTCGGACATGCGCGGACCGACGTCGAAACGTTCCAACATGGCGATGGCTCCTCTGTGATGGTGGTCCATTGTCACCGATGCCGGGTAAAGCTGCTTGGCAAGCGCCTGCCGGAAGCGCACGATGCGCCCGCAAGGCACCACCGGGTGTTTTGACTCTTTCCTCGCCTGCCCCGGAGCATGCTGTCCCGATGACCGACCCCGCCCCTGCCCCCTCGTCCCGCGTCGGCTGGCGCCGCGCAGCGACCGTCATCTTCAGCCTGGGGATCCTTGCGCTGGCCCTGCACGGGCTGGCCAACGAGTTCGACGATCATGGTTATCGGGCCATTCGCGACGCTTTCCACCAGCTGAGTGGCGGACAGATCGCACTGACCGTGGTGCTTGGCCTGGCCAGCTATGCCTGCCTGATCGGCTTCGATGCGATCGGCCTTCGCCGCAGCGGCAAGCGCCTGCACCCGGCGCGCGTGGGCATCACCGCCTTCCTCGCCCACACCCTGGGGCAGACGCTGGGCTTTGCGGCGCTCACCGGCGGTGCGGTGCGCCTGCGCGGCTACGGCAGCGCCGGGCTGAACCTGGCGGAGATCGGCCAGGTGGTGCTGATGAGCACGCTGGGCTTCATGTTCGGTGCGTGGCTGCTGTTGGCGCTGGCGTTCCTGCTGGAACCGGGCGCCGCTGCACTGGCACTGCCGGTCTCGGCGCAGGCCGTGCGCGTGCTCGGCGCGGCAGGCCTGCTCGCTTACGTGGGCACCGTGCTGCTGGTCGGGCGCGAGGGTCGCAGCTTCCAGATCCGAGGCCATGCACTGTGGCTGCCGGACCGCCGCACCATGCTGGGGGTCACCGCGCTCAGCGTGGTCGAACTGGTGCTGGCCAGCGCGGCGTTCTACGTGCTGTTGCCGATGGATACGCCGACCGGACTGCCTGGCTTTGTCGGCCTGTACCTGGTGGCGGTGCTGGCGGGCCTGATTTCCAGCGTGCCGGCCGGGCTGGGCGTGTTCGAGTGGAGCCTGCTCAAGCTGCTGCCGCAGGTGGCCCCTGCTGCGGTGCTTGCAGCGGCCCTGATCTATCGGGTCACCTACTACGTGTTGCCGCTGCTGCTGGCCACCGTGCTGGCCGTAGGACCCGCCCTGCGCCGCCCGCTGCGGGTGGGCGCAGGCGCCACCCGCGCCGGCTGGACCGCGCTGCGCCCGTGGTTGCCGCAGATCATCGCGCTGGCGGTGTTCAGCGTGGGCGCTGCGCTGGTCATCGATGGCACCCTGCCGACGCCGCGCCGGCACCTGCTGCACGCATCGCTGCCGATCCTGGAAACCTCGCACCTGCTCGGCAGCCTGGCCGGCGTGGTGCTGCTGCTGATCGGCCAGGGCCTGCAGCGGCGCAGCCATGCGGCCTGGGTGCTGGCGCTGGCGATCTGCGTGGTCGCGCCGCTGCCGATCTGGCTGCGCGGCGGCCAGGTGCTGATCGCGCTGGCATCGGTGCTGGTGGCGATGGCGCTGTGGGCATCGCGCCGCGAGTTCTACCGGCAGGGTGCGCTGCTGGATGAAGCGTGGTCGTGGCCATGGATCCGCAACCTGGGCCTGGTGCTGGTGGCGGTGATCTGGCTGCTGTTCTTCGTGTACAGCCATGTCGAATACCAGAACGAGCTGTGGTGGCAGTTCGCCGCGCAGGGCAACGCGCCGCGTGCGCTGCGTGCGCTGCTGGTGGTGGCCATCGCGCTGGCCATCTTCGGCCTGGCGCGGCTGCTGCACAGTACCCGCACCCCGCTGCCGCCGGCGGACGCCGGCACGCTGGATGCGCTGGCGCCGGTCCTGCTCGCGGCACAGGACACCCAGGCCTGCCTGGTGCTCACTGCAGACAAGGCGGTGCTGCGCGATGAGGCCGGCGGCGGCTTCGTGATGATGCAGCGCTATGGGGGCTCGTTGATCGCCATGGGCGATCCGGTCGGGCCGCCGGACGTCGCCCGCGCATTGATCTGGCGCTTCCGGGAGGAAGCCGACCGCCTTGGCCTGCGCCCGGTGTTCTACCAGGTCGGCGAAGCGTACTGGCAGACCTACCTGGACCTCGGGCTGACCCTGGTGAAGCTCGGCGAGGAAGCGATGGTGCCGCTGCAGGATTTCGGCCTGGAGGGGCGCGAACGGGCCGACCTGCGCCAGGCCTGGAACCGGGGCAAGCGCGGTGGCCTCAGCTTCCGCGTGGCCGCGCCCGAAGAGGTCCCTGCGCTGCTGCCGGTGCTGGCGCAGGTCTCGCAGCAATGGCTGGACGACAAGGCCGGCGATGAGAAGGGCTTCTCGCTGGGCAGTTTCGATCCGGCCTACCTGGCACGGTTCCCGGTGGCGATCGTCGAGGCTGAAGGCCGCATCGTCGCCTTCGCCAACCTGTGGCAGGCGCCTGCCGGCCGCGAGTTGTCGGTGGACCTGATGCGGCACGTGGACGACGCGCCCAAGGGCACGATGGATTTCCTGTTCATCGAGCTGTTCCTGTGGGGACGCGAACAGGGCTTCCACCGCTTCTCGCTGGGCATGGCGCCGCTGTCGGGGCTTGCCCAGCACCGGCTGGCCGGGCGCTGGAACCGCTTCGCCAACGTGGTGGCACGCCATGGCGAGCGCTTCTACGGCTTCAGCGGGCTGCGCCGTTTCAAATCCAAGTTCGCACCGCAGTGGCGCGCCCGTTACCTGGCGGCGCCGGGCGGCATGCACCTGCCTGCCGCGCTGCTGGATGCCACGCGGCTCATCTCGCTGCCGCCATCCGCGCAAACACGTCGGTAAACCGCGCCACGCTCTGGCTGCCATGGATGGCATGCAGGGCCTCCCCTGCCAGCACGCGCTCTTCCCAGATCCACGCCAGCCGTGGATTGCCTGCCAGGTCCTGCCAGACGGCCAGCAGGGCTTCCGCTGGCACCGTTTCGCCTGCCATCAGCCGTTCGGCGACCGCGATGCTCGCCGGTTGCTGGGTGATGTAGGCGATCGCCCGTGGCGACAGCGGGATGGCGGCAACCGGTTCGGGCAGGAAGTAGCGGGCCGCCATCGGCCACGCCGCGTGGGTGTCCGCCAGGCGCCTGAGCGAGGCGCCGCTGATGTGCAGCACCTGCGGCAGGCGCCTGTTGCCTCCCATCGCGAAGGGATAGGTGATGCCCGGCTGCGCGCGGGCCGCCATCTCAACCACTCCGTTGCGGAACTTCACGCAATCGGCGGCAATCGCGGTGGCACCACCGGCCTTTGTTTCCCCGATCAGCACGGCATCGGTGCCGTGCATGAGCAGGAAGTCGATTTCGCCTTTGACGTGCCGGCTGTTCTCCGGCCGCAGTCCGGCCGGCACATGCGCGCCCCTGGCAATGCGATAGCCCGCTTCGGAGTCGCCACCGGCGGCTGCGTTCATGGCAGCGCACAATTGCGTCAGCGACGCCCCGACATGGTCCTCCACGTCGCGGCCGCGTGCAGCGCCGCCGTTGACCGCCCGGGTCGACGCCCGCAGCGCCAGCCAGGCACTGACGTCGGCGTCCCGATCAAGTGCCGCCTTCTCCTCCAGCACCGCCCCGTGCGGGGCGAACGTGGTGGCAAGTCCCTCATCCAATGCCGCGGCGCTCGCCAGCACATCCGCCCAGCTGCCGGCTCCCCCGCGCGCGTGCTTGACCGCGCCGGCAAGGGTCACCAGCCTGCGCTGCCTGTCCGGGTCCGGTTCGCGTTCGATCCGGGCCGGGTAGGCAACATCGCCCAGTTTCTTCGCCGCGCGCAGCGCCGCCGCATACGCCGCGCCATCAAGCAGCAGCGTGTAGCGGCGCACCTCGGCGGATCGATGCCAGGCGATCGCCCTGCGCAGTTCGACATCGCGGTCCTTGACCAGCCAGGTCAGCGTCTCCAGCAGGGCTGCGCAGAACAGCGGGCCTGCGGTGTCGTCGTGCCCCGCCTGCCGCATCGCCATGGCATCCGCCATCTGCTGCGCGGCCGATGCCGGTGCGTCGCGCACGATCGCCCCGTCTGCCGCCATCAGCTGGAACAGCTGCGTTTCAACACCGGTGTCGCGGCCCATCACGGCGTCCGCGATTGCGCCGGCAGATGCTCCAGCAACGACTTCGCCAACAGGTCGTAATCGCCCTTGAAGTGGTGATCGCCGGGTAGTGCGACCACCGTGACACCGTTCTTCGGCAGCTCCGGGCACAACGCATCGGCATCCTCCTGGCCATACAGGCACACGGTGCGTTCGGCCGGCAGCCGGGCAATTTCCGGCGCGATGGGCAGGCCATCGCCGCCCCCGCCCAGCCAGTTGCTGACATGGAATTCGTAGTCGGCCTTGCGCCCCACCGACATCAGGCCGACCAGGGCGATGGACCCGCGCGTGGCCGGATCCAGCTGGTTGATTGCGGCCGGCAGCACATCGGCGCCCTGCGAGAAGCCGACCAGCACCAGCCGCTTGCGCTGCCACTGGTTGCCGTAATGCCGCGCGATGCGCTCCAGGTCGCGGGCGAAGCCCTCCGGGGTGCGTTCGGTCCAGAAATAGCGCAGCGAATCCAGGCCGACCACCGAAATCCCGTTCTCACTCAGCGCGGCGGCCACATCCTTGTCCAGGCCGGCCCAGCCGCCGTCGCCGGAGACGAAGATGGCCAGCGTATCGCCGGCCTGCCGTGCCGGCACTTCCACCACCGGCAGCCCCTTCAGGTCATCCGGCGGCGGTGCCAGGCTGACGCCCTTCTGCGCACCCATGACCTGGGCGGCCGCGAGCAGGCCAGGCAGGTCATCGCCACGCCCGGTACGTTGGAACTGCCGCCCCATCTCCACCTTGTGCACGAACGCGGTGGCATCGCCTGCCGCGCACTTGCGGTCACCTGCGGCGTTCAACCACGGAAACGCCAGCTCCGCCGGCTGCAGGCGGCCATGGCTGACACCGGCGCCGCACACCGCGCGCTCGCGCGCCTGGTCGGGACAGAAACCAGTGGTGACCAGGCCGGCAAAGACCTGCGTATCCGCTTGTGCCGCCACCGCGTAGGCCAGCTCGGCGCCGCTGCCATCGCCGCCGATCAGCGGCAGGTGGTAGCCCGGCACGTGCAGGTACGCCTGGAACCAGCGCGAGAAATTTTCCACGTCGCCGGCGCCGAAGCTGCAGTTTCCGCCGCCTTCGCGCGCCAGTCCCCTGCGCAGCCTGGCCACATCGACCTGGGCCACCAAGGCGCCCTGGGCGCGCAGCGCCTCGATGCGCTCACGCGTGCGCTCGGGTTCACTGCCACCATCGAACCAGACCACCACGCGCTGCGGGTGGCCTTCCGGTGCATGGATCGGGATGTCGTTGAAGCGCCCGTGGCTGACCTGCTGCGGCGCCGCCGGGGCGGCTGCGGCCCCCATCATCGACACCAGGCCCAACACCACTCCCAGTCCCCTGCCCACACTGGCTCGCCGCATCGTCACGCATCCCGGAAAAGTCGCCCCACGATACGCCTGTCCCCTGCCAAGGGCATGTACACAGGCTGGCCGCAGCGCCTACTCCAGCCGCGCAGCGTCCTCACGCCGCGCATGCCGCCACAGCTGCAGCGCGGCCACGAACAGCCACAGCACCACTGCGGCGATCACCAGCTTCTGCCCGGCCCCGCGCGGCGGGCCGCGCCACAGCACGTGCAGCCACAGCAGCGCGAAACACAGCCAGGCCCACCACCACGCTGCGCTGGCCCAGCGCGCCCACTGCGGATCGGCGCGCAGGTACCAGCTCTGCAGCAGCATCGCCACGCTCACGCACAGGAACGCGGTGTTGGCCGCCAGGCCATGGACCAGGGGGGCCAGCAGCGGCGCGTGCCCGGGCAGCCAGCTGTCGCCGATGGACACGCCCATCAGCCCCAGTGCGGCCACGCAGAACAGCAGCGGCGCCGCCGTGCTGCGCCGGGGCGAGCGGCTGGCGGCGTGCAGCGACCAGGCCAGCAGCATGATCGCCACGGCCAGGACGCAGTAAGCGGTCCGCAACGCCAGGCCCCAGGGGCCGTGCAGGTACAGGCTCAACGTGGCCTGCACCCAGTCCAGGTCATGGCGTGCCCACTGGGTCCACAGCGCGATGAGCACGAACCCGGCCAGCGCCAGCAGCGCCAGGCGGGCCACATGGGCGTGGGCAGGAAGGCTCATCGGGGGCGCTGCTCAGGGCCCGGCATCGGGATGGCGCAGCCGCCACGCGGCCAGGTCGGCGCGGTAGCGCTGCAGCTCGTCGCTGTACAGGTCCAGCACGCACAGCGGGCAGCCGCTGCCGCAGCACTCGTTGGGGCCGGGTTCTTCCGGCGGTTGCGGGCGCGGATCGGCATCGGGCGTGGCGGATGGAAGGGGAACGGGCATGGCGTGAGGGACGGCGGTCAACCGGTGCAGTGTAATCGACCGCTGTCAGTGCCCGAGTCGACGGCGCAGGTTGGCCCGCGCCGGTGCGTCCAGGCGCTGATGGAAGAAGTCACTGAGGAAGATGCGCGGGCTGCGCAGCAGGTGCTTGAGGAACCGCCGCCGGTTGAGCCGGAACAGGAACCCCGGCACATGCCCGGCGTATTCCTCGGCGATGCCACGGTCGTAGGCGTCGAACACGTCGGCCGGCGCGCCGAGGATGGCCATGTCGCAGTCCAGGAACAACGCCGCTTCGGGGTCCACATCACTCGCGGCCAGGGTGCCGTGGCGCGCGGTCAGCAGGATCAGCTGTTCGACCCGGGCCACGTCCACGCCGGCGCCCGGCAGCCAGCGCTCCACCTGCGCACGTGCCAGCGCGGCCGAGCGCGCTTCATTGTCGTTGCGCCCGGCCTCGTAGATCGCGTCGTGGTAAAGCGCGGCCAGCTGCACTTCGCGCGGGTGCGCCCAGCCCGGGCCGTCCGCCACCGCTTGGCAGTGCACCAGCACCGCGCGCACGTGCGGGTAGCCGTGATAGGCCCGTGGAGGCATGGCGTAGGCAGCTTCCAGGTCGGCCTGCATGGCCGCCGGCAACGAGAACGGTGAAAAGGTCATGGCGGCATCATTGGCCGGCCCCCGGGCGAATGGCAAGGGTGGCGGCGGGTGCAACAGGCCGACAAGCGGTGCGCCGGCTGGCGGGCGCCGGCCTAGACTGCAGCTACCAATGCTCCGTCGTGCCTGCGAGGTGACCGCGATGAACGGCTGGAAATCCCTTGCCCTGCTGGCCCTGCTGGCCGCCGCACCGACGCCTGTGCTGGCCGCGCCGCCTGCCAGCGCCGCGGTGCAGCCCCAGGCGGTCGAATCCATTCCCTCCCCGGAGCAGATCCTGGCCATTCCGCCGGATCTGCGCGCGTTGCTGCAGGAACGGGTGATCGCCCCGGTCAGTTCGCGCGAGCAGCGGCTGGTGCGGCTGGTGCACCTGATCTTCGACGAAGACGCCATGCACCTGGAGTACGACCCGTACGCCACCCACACCCTGGCCGAAACGTGGAAGACCCATCGCGCCAACTGCCTGTCGTTCACCCTGATGTTCGTCACCCTGGCGCGCGCGGCAGGCATCGATGCGCGGGTGCAGGAGGTGGCGCAGGTGGTCACCTGGCACCAGGACCAGGGCGTGATCTACAACGTGGGCCACGTCAACGTGGGGCTGAACCTCAACGGACGCACCGCCGTGGTCGACCTGGACCGCAACGTGCTCTATGACCGCTACGGGCCGCGCCCGATCACCGAGCAGCGCGCCCTGGCGCACTTCTACAACAACCGCGGCGCCGAGCACATGGCCGACGGGGACACCGCGCAGGCGCGCGTGTACCTGGATGCCGCGCTGGCGGTGGCACCGGCCTTCCCCGCCGGCTGGAACAACCTGGGCGTGCTTGACACCCGCGAAGGCCGCCTGGACCAGGCCCGCAAGGATTACGAACAGGCCCTGCAGCTGCAACCACGGCATGCGGCGGCGCTGACCAACGCCAGCGCGTTGTATCGCAGGTTGGGCGATGCGCGCCGGGCTGACGTGCTGGCCAAGCGGCTGGAACAGGTGCAGAAGAGCGATCCGTTCGCGCAGTTCCGCTTCGGCAACGAAGCCGAACAGCGCCACGACTATGCGCAGGCCATCGACTACTACCAGCGGGCAGTGCGCCTGTACAGCAGCGCGCACCAGTTCCATTTCGGGCTGGCACGCGCCTACTTCCTGGCCGGCAACACCCGCCGCGCCTCGCTGGAAATGCTGCGCGCCCGCGACCTGGCCGGCGAAGACGCCGATGTGCTGCGGGCGACCTACCAGGCCAAGCTGGACAGCCTGCAGAAATGGCGGGACCGCACCGCCACCAATTGAATGGCGGCGCACCGCCCGGTAGCGCCGGCCGTTGGCCGGCATCCACACGCGCAGGCGTTTACGCCTTCTTTAGAAAACAGGTCTTCAGGACCAGGCCCTTGATCTTGTCCGAGTTGCCCTCGATGTGCTCGGCATCGTCCTCGACCAGGCGGATGTTGCGGATCACGGTGCCCTGCTTGAGCGGGATCGACGAGCCCTTGACCTTCAGGTCCTTGATCACGGTGACGGTGTCGCCGCCGGCCAGCACGTTGCCGTTGCTGTCCCGCACGACCACGCCCTGGCCGCCTTCATCGCCGGCCGCCCACTCATGGCCGCAGTCGGCGCAGATCCACAGCGCGCCATCGGCGTAGGTGTTTTCCAGGGTGCATTGCGGGCAGGCGGGTGCGGCGGACATGGTGAAGCCTTCAGGTTCGGAACAACCCCCATTGTAACCGCCCGACCCGGGCAGGCCTTGCACCGGCGGCCCGCTTGCCGCACAGTGCGCGCCCCCTGACCTCCGGCCCGGCCCCGCATGAAAATCGGCATCGACTTTGGCACCAGCAACTCCGCCGCCGCCGCCGTGGTGGACGGCCGGGTCGTGCCGATCCGGTTTGGCGAGGCCGAGCAGTTCCGCACCACGGTGTACTTCCCCGAGGTGATGCGCGATCCGAACGACTTCGAACTGACCCCGGCGCTGGAGCACGAACTGGCCCGGCTGATCGACGCCGCCGCGCGCGACGCCCGTGCCGCCGGCCAGGACCGCGCGCCGGACGCGCTGCGCCGCGAGGCCCTGCGCGTGGTGCGCCGGCAGTGGATGGAAGAGCAGATGCGCGCGCCGCTCAGCTCGACCAAGCTGCTGCAGAACGCGGTGTACGGTGATGAGGCGCTGGAAGCCTACTTCGACGAGAACGAAGGCAACCTGGTGCAGAGCCCGAAATCGATGCTGGGCTACAACCTGCACCCGCGCGCGCGGCAGACCATCACCGGCATCGCCACGCACATCCTGGAGCACATCCGGCTGACCGCCTCGCGCCAGCTCGACGCGCCGGTGCGCACCGCCACGCTGGGCCGCCCGGTGCAGTTCCGCAGTTCGATCGGCGCGGCCGGCAACGACCAGGCGCTGGACATCCTGCACACCGCCGCCATCGCAGCAGGGTTCGACAGCGTCGATTTCCTCGAGGAACCGGCCGCCGCGGCAATGCATTACCACGCCGAAAGCGCGCAGGAACATGATGCGGTGGTGGTCGACATCGGCGGCGGCACCACCGATGTGGCGCATGCACGGGTGGGCGGCGCGCAGGCCCCGAAGATCCATCGCGCGTGGGGTATCGCGCGCGGCGGTACCGACATCGACCTTGCGTTGAGCCTGGGTGCCTACATGCCGCTGTTCGGGCGCGGCCAGAGCCGCGTGCCGGCACACCATTACGTGGAGGCCGCGATGGTGCAGGACATGACCCGCCAGCGCGATTTCCGCCAGCACAGCTACCGCGAGGCCGAGGCGCCGTGGGGCAAGCGCCTGCAGGCGCTGCAGGACACCGGCAACACCGCGCGCCTGTACCGCGAGGTTGAACGCTGCAAGATCGCCCTGAGCAGCGCACCACGCCACGCCAGTGCGCTGGACTTCATCGAACGCGACCTGGCCGTGGACGTCGACCCGTCGCGGCTGGAAACGGCCGCGGGCAGCTACCTGGGCGAACTGACCGGGTTGCTGGAACAGGTCCGCGCCGATATCGGGCATGACCCGGCGGCGATCTTCCTGACCGGCGGCATGTCACGCGCGGGCTACCTGCAGGCGGCGGTGGCCGCCGCCTTCCCGGGCTCGACGCTGGTGCGCGGCAACCCGTCGTTCGGCGTGGTGCACGGCCTGGCCTGGGCCGCCGCTAGCTGACCCTGCCGCCCCGAAACCATTGCAGCACAAGGGTTTCGGGGCGTGGAACCCTCGTATTAACAAAACGTTACGCCGAAAGCGCTATCATCTTTCGGCTTCGATGCGCAATGCGCATGTCGTACCCAGCCTCGAAGAGGCCCTCATCCTTGCCGATACCGCCGCCGTCCGGACCTGTCCGTGGCGCTGGGATCGTCTTTCGCTGAAAGAGAGATTCGATTGGGCGAAATCGCCGAGGCCGACCCCATCGACTGCCGCCGCTGCGACGCAGTGTGTTGCCGGCTGTCGGTGACCGTCATGCCTGACGACGCGGTACCCGGCTACCTGCTGGATACCGACGAAGCGGGCCGCACCGTGATGGCGCGCAACGACGAAGGTTGGTGCGCCGCGATCGACCCCTATCACCTGCGCTGCACGATTTATTCGCAGCGTCCCGCGATCTGCCGCCAGTTTGCGATGGGCGGCGATGACTGCCGCATCGTGCGGCAGGACTACCGTCGACAACAGCACGATGCGTCGACGATTTTTTCCACGTTACACCCATGACAGGAGCATCCATGGCCCGTTCGCCAAAGACCTCCCCCAAGGCAGGCAACACCGTTCGCGTTGACCGCAAGCAGGGTTCCAACACCGCACTGAGCAGCGCCAGCATCGCTGCCGATCTGGCTGCGTTCCGCAAGAGCGGCGGCAAGATCGAAGTACTGGGCAACACCCTGGCGCTGAAAAAGGCCGGCTGACGCCGCTGCCGTCCGCACCGGCCCCAGGCCGGTGCGGGGGCCGCACTCAGCTGCCGCCCAGCGAAACCCGCACGTTGCCCGAATGGGCATTGATCGAAATATCGCCGTCACCGCCGCCCAGGCGCGTGTCCAGGCTGCGACCCGGGCCGTAGCGCGGCCGTTCCACCTGGCCGGCATCGGACTGGATGTCGCCACTGAAGGTCTTCACCGCCAGCTGCGCCGAGACCTTGGCCGGCAACCGCAGGGCGATCGAACCACTCACCGTCTGCAAGGTCACCTTGCCGCCCGGCGCCAGCCCGGACGCTGCCACCGTGAGGTTGCCCGACACCGCTTCGGCAGCCAGGCGCTGCACCTGCGCCGTGTCCAGGCGGATGCTGCCCGATACCGTTTCCGCAGAGACCTCACCGCCCATGCCGCCACCGGCCTGGATCGAACCGCTGACCGCGCGCAGCGCCATGCGCTGGCTCTGCACCTGCGCGCGGATATCGCCGCTGACGGTGCTGAGGTTGGCTTCGGCCGTGCGACCCGCCGCCGAGATATCGCCGCTGACCGCATTGGCCTGCAAGCGGCGCAGATCGACCTCGGCCACGTCGATGTCGGCGCTGACCGTGCCCAGCTGCACTTCCACCGAGCGCGGCACCCGCAGCTCCAGGGTGGCGCCGCCGTTGTTGCCGTTGCGCGGATAGATCACTTCCCAGCGCACCCGGTTGGTGCTCTTGTCCTGCTGCAGGCGCAGGCCATCGGCCATGCTGCCGGTCAACGCCACTTCATTGCGATCCCAGCCGCGCACGGTGACCTTGCCGGCGATGTTGCTGACTTCAACGCGCCCGCCGGCGGCCAGCGGATGGCGCTCGTCGACGCGGGTGGCGGCCTGCGCGGCCAGGGGCAGCAGCAGGGCCAGGGCTGCGGTGAAACGCAGGGTGTTTCGCATGGGACTCTCCTTCAGGATGGCAGGCCAGCGGCGTTGACGGCCTGCTGGGTAAGTTCAAGACGCAGCGCGTAGGTGCGCTGCAGCTGGGTAAGCAGGTACCCCGAGCGCGGGTTCTCGGCGATGGCTGCGCGGATGTACACCGCACTGCTATCAAGTTCGTGCAGCGCCGGCTGCCAGTCCGCGCCGATCGGGGCCGCAGGCAGCGTGGCCATGGCCTGCTGGTACTCGGCGGCGATCACGTCGGCCTGCCGCTGCAGGGGCGATGGGCGCGGCGTGGGCGGGGTGGACGTAGGCACCACCATCAGCACGGCCAGCGCGGCGGCCAGGCCCAGCCCGACGCGCAGCAGCCAACGGCGCGCGCGCGGTGCCGGCGCAGCGGCTGGCAGCGCAGCCACGCGTGGCGGCAGCTGCGCGGCGATCCGCTGCCAGGCATCCGCCGGCGGCAATCGTTCGGCGGGCAGCGCGCGCAGGCGCGCCTGCAGGTCGGAATCGATGTCGTGGTTGTCGTGGTTCTTGTTCATGCCGGTTCTCCCAGACGCGCGCGCAACAGGCCGCGCGCGCGGTGCAGCTGTGCCTTGGAACTGCCCACCGCCATCTGCAGCTGGTCGGCAATCTCCTGGTGTTTCCAACCCTCGATGTCGTGCAGCACCAGCACGGCGCGGGCGCGCGGCGGCAGGGTCTCCAGCGCGCGCTCCAGGTCCAGGCTGGTGCCCGCGCAGCGGTCCACTGCCGGCACCGCCGCCAGCAGGTCCCAGCCTTCCTCGCCGCCGTCGCCCGCGTCGCGGGCGGCGTTGGCGCGCAGCTCCATCAGTGCCGCATTCACCCCCAGCCGGTGCAGCCAGGTGCCCAGGCTGCTGTCGAAGCGGAACCCGGGCAGTGCGCGCCACGCCTGCAGGAACGCCTCCTGCAGCGCATCCTCGGCGCGCGCGGCGTGCCCGCCGCACAGCCGCCACAACACCGCATACAGGCGCGGCGCATGTCGGCGGTAGATGCGCTCGTAGGCGGCGGTGTCGCCGGCCACCGCCGCCCGCACCCACGCGGACTCGTCGGTGCAATCGGCGTCGTTGGCAGCGTGGAGGGCGGGCATGGTCGTATCGAGCATATCCCTTGGATGCAGGGACGTTCGAAAAGGTTTAAACCTTTCCGGCACCCGTTGCATCCAATTTCCTGTCACCACGCCGGGCGTGGTCCCAGGAGCTCCCATGTCGCCCAGTTGCCTTGCCCTTCTGCTGTCGCTGGCCAGCGCGTGCACCCTGCCGGGAAGCCCGGTGACGCTGCGGGTGGCGCTGCCGCCGCAACCGGACCTGTGCGTGCAGTACCAGGATCATGCGCCACTGTGCGTCTCACGGTTGGTCGGTATGCTGGCGCAACCGGGCAGGGCCCGGCTGTACCGCGCAGGGTAAACTGACGCTCCCGCGTCGATCCTTGGTTTCCATGAAAGAACACCTGCCCGCCTGGACCCATGAGTGGCTGCAGTACGGGGTCCCTGCCCTGCAGATCCTGCTGACCCTGCTGGTGGCCTGGCTGCTGCGCCTGATCGCACGCCGCCTGCTGCGCCGCGTCGGCGAGCACTACACCCTGCCGCCGGAAATGATCATGGGCGCCCGCCGGGTGTTCACCTTCGTGGTCTATTTCGCCGTGCTGCTGGTGGTGCTGCAGATCATCGGCGTGCAGGCCAGCGTGCTGTGGACCGCGTTCACCGGTTTTGCCGCCGTGGGCGCCGTGGCGTTCTTCGCCGCGTGGAGCGTGCTGTCCAACATCTTCTGCACCCTGCTGATCTTCACCACCCGCCCGTTCCGGCTGCACGACTACATCGAGGTGCTGGAGAACGGCGAGAAGCTCGGGCTGAAAGGGCGCGTCATCGACGTCAACCTGATCTACACCACGCTGCAGGAAAACAGCGGCGGCCACGAAGGCACGGTGCTGCAGATTCCCAACAACATGTTCTTCCAGCGCACCGTGCGCCGCTGGCGCGATCCGTCGCAGGCACCGGGCGGCATCCAGGGCGACGGTTGACCGCCCGGTAGGCAACGACCGTTGGTCGTTGAGGAGGGACAGTCAGCGCAGCTGACTGTCCTTGCTGCCCCGCCGGTTGTAGGTGCCCGCATCGTGCTGCGCGGCGTCTTCTGCTTCCTGGCAGCGCACGCACAGCCGTACCCCGGGCACGGCGCGACGGCGCGCTTCGGGGATGGGCGCTTCGCATTCCTCGCAATGGGTCAGCCCAGGACCCTGGCGCAGCTGCGCGCGGGCGCGCTGGATGGCGTCATCCACGGTCGCGTCGATCTGGTCCTGGACGGCGCCGTCGCCTGCCCACCCTGTGGCCATGCCGCATCTCCCATACCGTTGCCGGACCGCCAGCATAGATCCGGCCGGGCGGGGTCGGTTTACGGCCGGCTGAACATCCCCCGGTTCCGGTGAACCGTTCAGCCGTCATCACCAGATCAGGTCGTCGGGTACCTGGAACTGCGCGTAGTACGCATCGTCTTCGGCATTGCCGGTGCTGGGCTCGGCGGACGCGGCGCGATCCTTGCCATTGTCGAGCACGATCGCGGCCGGGTCGCGCTCGCGGATCTTGTCGGCGGCCGCACGCGGCACCAGCTCGAAGCCCTCGCCCAAGCGCACGATCACCAGGCTGCCCACGGCCAGCTGGCGGCGCAGCGCCTCGTTGACCAGCAGGGTGCGGATCAGGGTGCCGTCGTTGAAGCGGTACTCGCTTTCACCTTCGCGCTTGACCCGGTTGCTTTCGATGATCTGGCGCACCTGCGCCTGCAGCTCCTGCAGGCGGTTCTTTTCCTTGCGTTCGGCTTCCAGCGCGCGGTCGCGTTCGGCCTTTTCCGCCCGCAGGCGCTCGGCATCGCGCTGGCTGTCGGTGGGCGCCACCGGGGCCTTGCCGTGGCGGGCCTTCACCTGCTCACGCGCAGCCTGGGACACCTGGGATTTCTTGACCAGCCCGGCCTTGAGCAGCTGTTCCTGCAGGGGATTTGCCTTCGCCATTGCCTTTGCATCTGTTGGTGCGGGATTCCAGGCGTCATCATAGCCGCATGACCGCCCTGAAGTACCTCGCCGGCTACCCCGACGCCCTGCAACAGCAGGTGCGCGAGCTGATCGCGGCCGACCGCCTGGGCCCCTGGCTGGAGCGCCGCTATGCCGAGCTGCACACGGTGCGCAACGACCGCCAGCTGTACGACTACACCCAGGCGTTGAAGGAGCGCTACCTGCGCCAGTCGGTGCCGCTGTCCAAGGTGATCTACGACAGCCGCCTGCAGGTGCTCAAGCACGCGCTGGGCACGCATACGACCGTGTCGCGGGTGCAGGGCAGCCGGCTCAAGGCCAGCCGCGAGATCCGCATCGCCAGCGTATTCCGCGAGGCACCGGCCCCGTTCCTGAAGATGATCGTGGTGCACGAACTGGCGCACCTGAAGGAATCGGACCACAACAAGGCGTTCTACCAGCTGTGCACCCACATGGAAGCGGACTACCACCAGCTGGAGTTCGACCTGCGCCTGTACCTGACCCACCTGGAGCGGGCCAGCGGCTGACGCTCAGCCGATCCCGGCCCAGCGCAGCGCGGCCGCCGCCGCCGCGCCCAGCACCACCACCGCCAGGAACGGCAACCGCAGCAGCAGCGCCACGGCCGCCACGGCCAGCGCCCCCAGCCGCGCGTCCAGCACCACCGCCGCACCGGCGGCCACGGCATTCATCGCGGTCAACGAGGCCAGCAGGCCGATCGTGAGCGTGCCGGCGACCCGGGTCATGCGCGGCGATTCCAGCCAGCGCGCCGGCACCAGCCACCCGGCCAGCTTGATCGCATAGGCCGCCACGCAGCCCAGCAGCAACCACCCCCACACGCTCATGCGCCGCGCGCTTCAAGTTGTACCAGCGCGCCCCACAGCGCGGCCACCGCCGCCGCCAACAGGATCGGGATGCCGGGCGGCACCCACGGCAGCGCCAGCACCGTGACCAGCGCGGCCACGATCGCGATGGCCACCGCATCGCGCTGGCGCAGCCGTGGCCACAGCAACGCCAGGAACGCTGCCACCGCGGCACCGTCCAGGCCCCACCGGCGTGGATCGCCCAGCGCGTCGCCGGCCATCGCGCCGACGGCGGTGAACAGGTTCCAGAGCACGAACACGCCCACACCGGCGGTCCAGAAGCCGCGTCGCTGTTCCAGCGGCACGATCTGGCTGGAGGCGGTGGCCGCCGATTCGTCGATGGTGATCTGCGCGCCCACCCCGCGCCGCCAGCCGCGCAGGCCCAGCATCCGGTTCATCTGCATGCCGTACACGGCGTTGCGCGCGCCCAGCAGCGTGGCAGCGGTGAATGCCGCCGAACCGGCGCCGCCGCCGGCGATGACGCCGATGAACGCAAACTGCGAGCCGCCGGTGAACATCAACAGGCTCAGCGCCTGCGCCTGCCACGGGTTCAGCCCGGCCGCCACCGCCAGCGCGCCAAAGGAAATGCCATACAGGCCAGTGGCCACGGCAATGGAAAGGCCGACTTTCACG
Organism: Stenotrophomonas sp. FBCC-B152; assembly: GCF_059134105.1. Classification (NCBI taxonomy): domain Bacteria; kingdom Pseudomonadati; phylum Pseudomonadota; class Gammaproteobacteria; order Lysobacterales; family Lysobacteraceae; genus Stenotrophomonas; species Stenotrophomonas sp. FBCC-B152. The sequence goes on from NZ_CP101442.1 coordinate 2,700,765, forward strand.
GCAGGGGACGCACGCCAGTTCATCATCGGATCATGCCAGCAGCGGCGCGGGGCCGCAGCCCTGTCACGCGCAGGCCCGGCCCCGAGCCAGTACACTCCCCGCCCGCGTCCCGCTTTGTGCTGCCTGCCTGATGACCGATCCGATCCGACTCGACAAACGCCTGACCAGCCTGATCGGCTGCTCCCGGGGCGACGCCCAGCGCTTCATCGAAGGGGGCTGGGTCACCGTCAACGGCGTGGTGGTCGAACAACCGCAGGCCATGGTCACCGATGAGGTGGTGGTGCTGCGCGAGAACGCCGAGGCGACCCGCGCCGAGACGGTCAGCATGCTGCTGCACAAGCCGGCCGGCATGCGCGCCGATGAACTGTGCGCGCTGGTCACCCCCGAAACCCGCAGCGAACTGGATGCCACCGGCGTGGCCCTGCTGCAGCGGCACTTCCACGCGCTGCAGCTGGTGATGCCGCTGGCCGACGAAGACAGCGGCCTGGTGGTGGTCAGCCAGGACGGCCGCGTGGTGTCGCACCTGAAGGACCGCGGCGCGACGCTGGAGCAGGAATACCTGGTCGAGGTCAGCGGCGAACTGGTGCCCTACGGCATGAAGCGGCTTGCGCACGGCATGAGCTTCCGCAACTGGCCGTTGCCGCCGTGCAAGGTCAGCTGGCAGAACGAAACGCGGCTGCGCTTCGCGATCAAGCCGGTGGCACCCGGGCAGCTGCGCGACATGTGCCGGCAGGTCGGGCTGGACGTCATCAGCGTGCGTCGCCTACGCATCGGCCGGGTGGCGATGGGCAAGCTGGCCCCGGGCCAGTGGCGTTACCTGGCGCCGGACGAACGCTTCTGATCCGCGCACGCGCCCTGCACTTCCGGTGCACGCGCGGCCCGCTTAGGATCAGGCCATGACCGAGAAGAAGCCGTTGTGGCGCCGCCTGCTGCGTGGCGCAGGCATCCTGCTGGCGATCGTGACACTGCTGGTACTCAGCGGCCTGCTGCTGGGCGATCACCTCACGCCCAAGGCGATGGGTCCGCACAGCAGCGTGCTGCCGCTGCAGCCGGCGCAGAGCGCGATCGATCGCGAGCTGGTCCGCCTGCAGGCTGATCACCCGGATCAGTCCGGCGTGGCCTTCCTGTCCGAGGGCCTGGATGCGTACGCCGCCCGCGCGGTGATCACCCGGCATGCCGCGCGCAGCCTGGACCTGCAGTACTACATCTGGAAGGACGACCTGATCGGCCACCTGATGGCGCAGGAGCTGTACCAGGCGGCTCAACGTGGCGTGCGCGTGCGCCTGCTGCTGGATGACATGAACGCGCAGGACAAGGATGCGTTGATGATGGCGCTCGATGAGCACCCCAACATCGAGATCCGCCTCTACAACCCGTTCCGCAACCGTGATGGCCTGTGGCGGCTGGTGGAAATGGTGCAGCGCTTCTTCAGCGTCAACCACCGCATGCACAACAAGCAGTGGATCGCCGATGGCCGGGTCGCCATCGTCGGCGGGCGCAACATCGGCGAGGAGTACTTCAGCGCGCGCAGTGATGTGAACTTCCGCGACCTGGACCTGATCGTGGCCGGCAAGGCGGTGCAGCAGGCCAACACAATATTCGACGCGTACTGGAACAGTGAAGCGGCGGTGCCCGTGGCCGCCCTCGCCTTCCACACCCCGGCCCAGCTGCGCCTGCTGATGCTCGAGTCGGCGCATGAGGCGAAGCTGGCGGCCGCCAGACCCTATCTTGAGCGCGTCGAGGGTTCGCCCGCAGCGCGTTCGTTCTACACCGATGCGGTAGACCTGCACTGGTCGCCCGGCGTGGAAATCGTGTCCGATCCGGCGATGAAGCACCGCCGCGACGACCCCGCCAACTGGCTGGTCACCCGGCTGGTGCGCGAACTTGAAGCCACCCGCCATAAAGCGTTGTTGATTTCGCCGTACTTCGTGCCGGGCGAGGAAGGTACGCGCGGGATGGCCGCGATGGTGAAACGTGGCGCCTACGTGGGCGTGGTGACCAACTCACTGGCCGCCAATGACGTCGCGGCCGTGCACAGCGGCTACATGCACTATCGCGCACCGCTGCTGCGCGATGGCGTGCACCTGTACGAACTGCGCTCGCGTGGCGCGGGCGGCGGCAGCGGCGGCCTGTTCGGCAGCAGCGGCGCCAGCCTGCACACCAAGGCGTTCATGATCGACGACCAGCGTGGTTTCGTGGGCTCGTTCAACCTGGACCCGCGTTCTGCCTACCTCAATACGGAAATGGGCGTGCTGTTTGATGACCGGGAATTGGCCGCGCAACTGCGCGCGGAATATCTGCGCCTGGCCGACCCGAAGCAGAGCTATTGGGTGACGCTGGATGCCGATGACCAGGTGCGCTGGCTGGATCGGGCCGAACAGCCTCCTGCGCTGCTGGACAAAGAGCCCGATACGTCGTTCTGGCAGCGTGCGAGCGCGCGTGTGATCAGCTGGTTGCCCCTCGAATCCCAGCTTTAGGAGCAGCCACGCAGGGCGTGGCTCTACGAGCAGCCACGCAGGGCGTGGCTCTACGAGCAGCCACGCAGGGCGTGGCTCTACGCTTCGGCTGATTCGTCCGCGTCCAGCGTTTCTACCGCGCGACCGTGCAGGCGGCGCCAGATCCACTGCAATGCATGCGCCGGGGTTCCCTGCAGCTGCTCCAGCAGCGCCAGCGCCTGGGCCTGGCTGATCCGGCCATGCCGGCACAGCAGGCTGGCCGACGCGCCGGCGCGCGCGAAGCGAAGGCTGGCGGCCAGCCCGCCGCCCGTCGCATCGGCGTCGCGCAGCAGCGCCTGGTGCACCGACGGCGGCAGCTCCCAGGCCGCCGCGATGCGGCTGGCCACCGGCAGGGTCCAGGCATCCAGCAGGGTGCTGGCCAGCTGCGGTGACGGTGGCACGCCCTGCTCACGGGCAACATCCAGCAGGTGCCGCATCACCAGGGCCGCGCCCAGGCCCTGGGTGAGCCCCATCCACTGCGCGGCGAAGCCGTCCTCATGGGTGACCAGGCGGGCGTGATCGGCCGCAGCCCGTGAAGCCAGCAGCGCGTGCTCCCAGACCACGGTGCCGAACTGCGGAAAGGCGTCGCTGTGCAGTTGCATGACCGGCTGCACCAGCACCGCGCTGATGATCTGGCGGATGCCCTCGGTACCCACCAGCGTGACCGCACGCTGCAGGCTGTCCACCGGCTTGGCCTGCAGCCGGTAGACCGGGCTGTTGGCGATGCGCAGCAGGTTGCCGGTCAGCACCGCGTCCTGGCCGATGATCGAGGCCATGCTGCGTGCCGACGCGTCGCTGTCGTTCACGGTCTGGATCAGCTGCGGCAGCAGCTGCGGCCGGCGCGGGAGGTGCCGGGCCGACCAGTCCTGCGCCTCCAGCGCGGCCGCCACCGCTGCCAGCAGGGTCGCGTCCTGCGCGCCGGTGGCCTGCGCGCTGCCAATGCCCGGCATCAGCGCCAGCGCGTGCAGGCCGGCCTGCAGCACCTCACCGGCCTCGGCGCCGGAGGGCTCCGTCAAAGCAGGTGGCTGCGGCTGCGCGCGGCTTCGGCTGCGGGTGCCCTCCGGCACCGGAGCCGCCCCCGCCCCTGCCGGGCGGCGATACAGCCCCCAGCCCAGGAATGCCACGACCAGCACGCCGGCCGCCCCCGCCAGGATCGTCATCATCGGGCCGCGCCCCTGCCGGTGCGGCACCGCACCCGAATTGTCGCCACTGCACCCACGTGTTCCGTCCTGGCTTGCCGGTACTGCGCACCGTTGCCACGGCATCGGCCCGGAACCGGGCAACTTTAGCGCGCGATGGTCATCCGGCGCTGACAACACCGTCCGACGGAATGCACTAGAATGGCGCCGCGCGACCCGTCCTGCCCAACCGACGACGTCGCTTTTTTTGTTTTACACCCCACCTTTTGCTGGTACGTTCGCCGGCGTTTGCCGCCGTTCGCACCATCGGAGTCACCATGTTATTTGAAACCCTCGAAACGTCCGGTCATGAACAGGTGGTGTTCTGCCACAGCCGCGATGCCGGTCTGAGGGCCATCATCGCCATCCACAACACCACGCTGGGCCCGGCGCTGGGCGGCGTGCGCATGCGGCCCTACGCCAGCACGGACGACGCACTGGCAGACGCGCTGCGGCTCAGCCGCACGATGACCTACAAGAACGCACTGGCGGGCTTGAATGTCGGGGGTGGCAAGGCGGTGATCATCGGCGACCCGCGCAGGGACAAGACCGAGGTGCTGTTCCGCGCGTTCGGTCGCTACGTGGATTCGCTCGGCGGGCGTTACATCACCGCCGAGGACGTTGGTACCGACGTCAATGACATGGAAAACATCTACCTGGAAAGCGAGTACGTCACCGGCGTGCACCAGGTCCACGGGGGCTCGGGCGACCCGGCCCCGTTCACCGCCTACGGCGCGCTGCAGGCGCTGATGGCGGCCATGCAGCACAAGCTCGGCCACGAGGAAGTGGGCAAGGTCAGCATCGCGGTGCAGGGCCTGGGCCATATCGGCATGGAACTGGTCAAGCTGCTGCGGGATCGCGGCGCCAAGCTGTTCGTCACCGACCTGGACCCTGCGCTGGTGGAGCGTGCGGTGACCGAGTACGGCGCCGAGGCGGTCAAGCCCGACGACATCTACGACGTGAACGCCGATGTGTTCGCGCCGTGCGCGCTGGAAGGGGCGATCAACCCGCAGACCCTGCCGCGCCTGAAGTGCAGAATCGTCTGCGGCACCGCCAACAACCAGCTCTCCACGCCTGAGATCGGCGATGAGCTGCATGCCCGCGGCATCCTGTATGCCCCGGACTATGCGGTGAACGCGGGCGGGGTGATGAACGTGTCGCTGGAAATCGACGGCTACAACCGCGAACGCGCGATGCGCCTGATCCGCAGCATCTACCACAACCTGGGCCGCATCTTCGCGCTGTCCCAGCAGGAAGGCATTGCGCCGCAGCGCGCGGCCGACCGCATCGCCGAAACCCGCATCCAGTCCATCGGCAAGCTGAAGATGCCGCTGGGCCGGGCACGGCCGCGGCTGGGAACGCTGCGCGGCGGCTGATCCGGACCGCAGGCAAGAAAAAAGGGCGCGATCATCTCGCGCCCTTTTTCGTTGCCCCATCGCGCCTGGATCAGAACGCGGCGGAGTACCGCAGCGCCACCTGGCTCAGGTCGCCCCGCGGGCCGAAGCGCTGGTCGTAGCCGAACGAGAGCTGCGAGTTGCGCGTCAGCCAGGACTGCACCGACAGGCCGAACAGGCCGCCGGAGCGTGCCGGCTGCAGCCCCGCCACCGGCGCCCAGGCATCCACGCCCACGAAGCTGGCATCGAAGGCCAGGCCATCGCTGGACAGCGTCTGCTGCCACTCGGCATAGCCGCGCAGCGACCAGCCACGCAGGCGCGTTTCCGCACGCAGGCCGGCCAGCGCCTGGCTGCGGCTGGACGCGCGGCTGTCCGCACGCAGGCCGAAGCCGAAGCCGCCGTCTTCGCTGAAGCTGTCGCTGTCCAGGCGCGCGTAGTCCGCACCGAGGTACGGCGTCAACGATGCCCCGGCGCCGCCGAAGCGGTAGCCTGATTCCACGCTGGCGGTGCTGAAGTTGCCGCCGTAACGGGCATTGACCCCGTACTGCCCCGCTCCCAGCAACAGCTGGCGGTCGATCTCGCGGGTGAACTGGCCAGCGCCCAGCTGCGCCAGGGTGTAGGCCGCCCCGCTGTTCCAGCCGGCGTACAGCTGGGCCTGCGACTGGCGGTCACGACCGCTGTCGCCGCCCCACTCGCGGCTGCTGTTGCTGCGGGTTTCGCCAAAGGCAAAGCCCATCACGCCGTTACTGCCCAGCGCCATGTCCTGGCCCATCATCCAGCCCTGGGTCTGGAAGCCGCTGCCGGCGAAGCTGCCCTGCCCGGCTTCACCCAGCGCACTCTGCCAGGCGCCGCGAAGACGTGGTGCGGCCGACACCGCATCGAAGCGGGTCGACAACGCGCGGCGGTTCATGTCCAGGTTGTCGAAGGTCATGCCGTTGGCCAGGCTGTGCGCCTTGCCCGACAGGCTTTCCAGGCTCGCCTGCAGGCCGGCCGCGCCCTGCACCCGCTGCAGCTCGCCCGCCGCGTCGGCAAAGCCCGGCGTGCCGAGGCCCGTGCCGGTATCGAGCACGTCGAACGCCTGCTCGACGCGCAGGGCCGAAGCGGCCGAAATGGCACCGAGCCCCGCCGACGCCGCAGCGCCGGTCACGCTCACGCGATCGATGTTCAACCCTACCGAGTAGTGGTCGTAGGTGAACGTCGCATCCAGCAGCACGACGTTGCCGAGCGCGGTGTAGCGATCGAACGTGCCGGTCAGGCCCTGCGCGGCGGTGATCAGCTCCTGCCGGACACCCGTCTGCGGGACATAGCCTTCCACCGCACGGTCGATCCGCACGGTGCCGCCGTTGAGCTGGGCGGTGCCGGTCGCCTTCAACGCCTGCGCACCGAGCGCGGTCGAGAACACGCCGGTGGCCTCGTGGGTGTAGTTACCCTGGATCACGGCGGTAACGCCGGCCTCGAACAGGTACAGCGTGCCGCTGTTGACCACGTTGCCCGAGACCCCGGTGGTACCGGCGCGGAACTGCAGGCCGCCGGCCTGCAGGACCTGCACGTCGGAACCCAGCGACGCACCGTCGGCCAGCGAGAGCGCGCCCGAGCGGACGATGGTGCCGCCGGTGTAGGTGTTCTTGCCGCCCAGGACCAGCGTTCCGGCGCCGGACTTGTCCAGCCCGCCGGCACCGCTGATGTTGTTGCTCCAGGTAGTGAAGTTGGACGAGCCCGGCACGTTGACCACCATGGTGCCCCAGTCGAACCGGCCGGGCCCATTGATCGCCCTGCCCACGTTGAGCAGGCCGTAGCCGAACACGCTGTCCACGCCGGCCGCGCCCAGGTCGGTGGCGGTGCCGAGCAGGGTCTGCCGCACCTGGTCGTTGCTGAAGTACGGGTACTTCTGCCAGACCAGCGCCGCCGTGCCCGAGACCAGCGGCGCCGCGTACGAGGTGCCGCCGCCCCAGAGGTAGCTGGGCGTGCTGCCGGTGGTGCTTTGGGGATCGACGAACACCGCTTCGCCCGGCGCGGCCAGGCAGTAATTGGCCGCCACGCCACAGGCATTGGCGTAGGACGCCAGGGTATCGGGCTGGTTGGAATTGATGGCGGTCACCGCCAGCCAGCCACGCTCCAGGTCCGCAGCCGGACGGGTGTCGTTCGGACCGGCCTGGCTCGGCAGCGCGGCCATGTTGGACGGGTCCGCCTTGCTTTCGTTACCGGTGGCGAACACCACCAGGCCGTTGTTGGTGGTGATGAAGGGCCGGTACTCGGCCGCAATGGCAGCGGTCGCGTTCGGGTTGGTCCAGTACAGCCCGCCCCAGGAGTTGTTCATGATCTTGACGCCGTCGGCGATCAGGTCCTGGTGCACGGCGGCCAGGCCCAGCGCGCCATTGACCTGGTTGCCGTTGCCGGTACCGTCATCGGCTGGTGCCTTGTCGGCGATGATGCGCGCCGACACGATCAGCGCCTCGGGGGCGACGCCGCCCGGCCAGTCGCCATAGGCGGCGCCAGCGGCCAGCGACGCCACGGTGGTGCCATGCCCGACCACGTCGTCGACGGCCAGGTTGTTGGCGCCCGGATCCACGTAGCTGTGGCTGGCGACGACCCGGCCGGCCAAGGTGGGATGGGCACGGTTGACCCCCGAATCGACCACGCCGATCCGGATCCCGGCGCCGGTCAGGTCCTGCCGTTCAAAACCATTGATCAGCGCAAGGTGCGCGTCGATGGCCGGCTGGGTCGGCTTGACCGGCGGCGGCGTCACCGGCGGCACCACCACGATCGGCGGGGTGATCGGCGGAACCACCGGGGCCACCGGAAGGTCTCCCTTGCTGTTGCCGCTGCCGCCGCCACATGCGCTCAGTGCCACGGCCAGCGCGCCGGCCAGCACGGTCCTGCTGAAAACTACCTGGTTCATCCCTGCTCCCCAAAACGTAATTGAAACCACGCGTGGCGTCCTGCCTGTCCGGCCGACACCGGTGGTAAATGCTGACCCTCTATACTGGGCCACCCCCACGCAGTCTGCCGGGAAACGCGTCGCCATACCATGCCCTGCGTTCCCATTTCGTAAATCGCTCACGCAACAAACGAGATTGCCATGTCCAACATTGTCATCGCCGCTGCCAAGCGGACCGCCATCGGTTCCTTCCTCGGCCAGTTCAACGGCGTGCCCACCCCCACCCTGGGTGCCACCGCCATTGCCGCCGCCCTGGAACAGTCCGGCGTGCCGGCGGCGGACGTCTCCGAAGTGATCATGGGCTGCGTGCTGCCGGCCAACCTGGGCCAGGCCCCGGCCCGGCAGGCTGCCGTGGCAGCAGGGATCCCCTACGCCACCGGCGCGACCACCCTGAACAAGGTCTGCGGTTCGGGCATGAAGGCCATCATGCTGGGCCATGACCTGATCAAGGCAGGCTCGGCCAGCATCGTGGTCGCCGGCGGCATGGAATCGATGTCCAACGCCCCGCACCTGCTGCCCAATTCCCGCACCGGCAACCGCTTCGGCAACTTCCAGGCGGTGGACCACATGGCCCACGACGGCCTAGTCAATGCCTACGACGGCAAGGCCATGGGCGAATTCGCCGAATGCGCGGTGGACAAGTACCAGTTCAGCCGCGAGGAACAGGACGCCTATGCGATCGAATCGGTGCGCCGCGCGCAGGCCGCGCAGGCGGCCGGTGCGTTCGATGACGAAATCGTGGCCGTGAAGGTCGCCGGTCGCAAGGGCGATGTGGAGTACAGCCAGGACGAACAGCCCGGCCGTTCGGACATCGCCAAGATCCCGACCCTGCGCCCGGCGTTCAAGAAGGACGGCACGGTCACCGCCGCCAGTTCGTCGAGCATTTCCGATGGCGCCGCTGCGCTGGTGCTGCTGGCCGAAGACGACGCGGCCGCCCGCGGCGTCCAGCCGCTGGCCCGGATCGTGGCCCACGCCACCCACTCGCAGGAACCGGAGTGGTTTACCACGGCCCCGATCGGCGCCATCCACAAGGTGCTGGAAAAGGCCGGCTGGAGCCTGGACCAGGTGGACCTGTTCGAGATCAACGAGGCGTTCGCCGTGGTCGCCATGGCGCCCATCCGCGAACTGGGCATCGACCCGGCGAAGGTCAACGTCAACGGCGGCGCCTGCGCACTGGGCCACCCGATCGGCGCCTCGGGCGCCCGGCTGGTGGTGACGCTGGTCAATGCCTTGCGCAAGCGTGATGCAAAGCGCGGAATTGCTACACTGTGCATTGGTGGCGGGGAAGCAACCGCCATCGCCATCGAATTGATTTGATTGGTTTTAACACCCGTTTCGCAAAACTGAATGCGGGATCGCTTGACAGCCCAACGTGGCTTGTCATCATGTTGCCGGGCGCGCAATAGCGCGTTGCCTAATCTAACGACGAGGATTCACACAAATGAGCATCAACAAGCTGCTGATCGCAATGGCCCTGGGCCTGGCTCTGACCGCCTGCTCGAAGCAGGAGCAGGCTGCTGACGCCGCCGCTTCGGCCAACGAAGCTGCTGCCGACGCCCAGGTCGCTGCCGACCAGGCCGCTGCTGCTGGCGCCCAGACCGCCGACGCTGCCCAGGCTGCCGCCGACACCGCCACCACCGCTGCTGACGCTTCGGCTGACGCCGCTGCCCAGGCTGCTGGCGCTGCCACCGACGCTGCTGCCGGCGCTGCTGCCGACGCTGCCAAGGCCGGTGAAGCCACCGCCGAGCAGGCCAAGGACGCTGCTGAAGAAGCCAAGAAGTAATAACTTCTTTCTTCAAGCAAGTCTGAAGAAGCCGCTGGTTCGCCAGCGGCTTTTTCTTTGGCTTCACGGCAGGGTGAATAGGATCAGCGTCCCTGGAACCTGACGGAGAACGCCATGAAGATTCGTTCGATCACTACCCCCCTGATGGCCGCCTCCCTGCTGCTGGCCCTGGTGGCCTGCAAGGGCCCGGAAGCCGAACAGGCGCGTGCCGATGCCGCGCAGGCGGCCGACAGCACCGGCGAAGCCGCCCGTGTCGCCGTGGACAAGGCCGCCGCCTCCACCCGCGAGGCCGCCGATGACGCGGCTGCCGCGTCCGAACGCGCCGCGGCCGACGTACAGCCGGCCTTGGACCGTGCCGCCGACGCCAGTGCAGCAGCCGCTGCCGATGCCAAGGTTGCCGCGCGCGATGCGGCAGCGCACGCCAGCGAGGCTACCGCCAATGCCGCCGAGAAGGTGGCTGACAAGGCTCGCGACGTGGCCGAAGACGCCAAGCAGAACGCAGACGCCGCCAAACACTGAAGACAGGTAGCGCCGGGCGCTGCCCGGCGCTACGGCAATGCCCGCGCCATCACCGCGCCGACATCCACCTCATCGGGCAGCGTGCCGAACGCCGCTCCGTGCGCACCGCCCAACCGCGAACGCACGAATGCGCCGGCCACCGGGCTGCCCGCACGCAGCAGCACGGCGGCCTGCAGCAACAGCGCCAGCCGTTCGGTCACCACCCGCGCCTGCGCTTCCGACGGCGTAGCAGCCAGCAGCTCACGCAACGATGCCAACGCGCGGTCATAGTCCGCATCGCGCCCGGCCACCGCATCCAGTTCCGCATCCAGCACCGGCAGCACCTGCGGCTCGCGTGCCAGCGCACGCAGCACATCCAGGCACTGGATGTTGCCACTGCCCTCCCAGATGGAATTCAACGGTGCCTGCCGGTACAGGCGCGGCGGTATCGATTCCTCGACGTAGCCGGCGCCGCCCAGGCATTCCTGCGCTTCGTTGACGAACACTGCGGCCCGCTTGCAGACCCAGTACTTGCCCACGGCGGTTGCAATGCGGGCGAACGCGGCCTCCTGCGCATCCTGCGGCGCCTGGTCGACCGCGCGCGCCACGCGCATGGCGAAGGTCGTCGCCGCTTCGGATTCGATCGCCAGGTCCGCCAGCACGTTGGCCATCAGCGGGTGCTCGCACAGCCGGCGCCCGAAGCTGCTGCGATGACGGGTGTGGTGCAGCGCCTGCGCCAGGGCCATGCGCATTTCCGCCGCCGCGCCCAGCATGCAGTCCAGCCGCGTCATCATCACCATGCCGATGATGGTTGCCACGCCGCGCCCTTCGGCACCGACCCGGCGCGCCCAGGCACCGCACAGCTCGATCTCGCTGGACGCGTTGGACCAGTCGCCCAGCTTGTCCTTCAGCCGCATCAGGCGGAACGCGTTGCGGTTGCCATCGGCCAGGCGCCGCGGCATCAGGAAGCAGGTCAGTCCGCCGGGCGCCTGCGCCAGCACCAGGAACGCGTCGGACATCGGGGCGGAGAAAAACCACTTGTGCCCCACCAGCGCATAGCTGCCGTCGTCGCGCAGCTCGGCGCGGGTGGTGTTGCCGCGCACGTCCGAGCCGCCCTGCTTCTCGGTCATGCCCATGCCCAGGGTGATGCCGGCCTTGTCAGCCATCGGCACGTCGCGCGGATCGTAGACCGGCGCGGCGGCTTTTTCGGCCCACTCGGCCAGCAACGGGTCCTGGCGCAGCACCGCCACGGCGGCATGGGTCATGGTCAGCGGGCAGCTGGTGCCGGCGTCGGCCTGGTGGTGGAGGAAACTGAGTGCGGCGCGGGCCACGTGCGCGCCGGGGCCGCCCTGCTGCCACGACAGTCCCGCCACCCCGTGGCGCTTGGCCAGCTCCATCAGCTGGTGGTAGGCCGGATGGAATTCCACGGTGTCGATGCGGTGCCCCTGCGCGTCGTGCGTGCGCAGCCGCGGGCGGTCGCGGTTGGCATCGAAACCCAGCCGGTAAAGCGTGTCGCCCGCGATGGCGCCATAGGCCTGCAGCAGGTCGATGAATGCAGCTCCGCCTTCGCGCTTCACCGCTTCGCTCAATGCCACATCGTCGGCCCACAGGTTGCGGCCGCCGAACGGGGGCGGCTGGTTGGCCACCTCATGGGTCTCGAATGCAGGCAATACGGACGTCATCGTGCGGGCCTCCTGGCGGACCCGATGATTCTGCCGCATCCGCATGCCGGCTGCTGTTCAGGCGGATTCTCACCTCGTGCACGAACGCGCCGGCACAGTGCAGGCATGACGACGCACGCGGCAAACAGCGACCTGGTAGTACTGCGCCCCGAGGGCCTGTACTGCCCTGCCGGCGATTTCCACATCGATCCGTGGCGGCCGGTGCCGCGCGCGGTGATCACCCACGGCCATGGCGACCACGCGCGCAGCGGCATGGGCCAGTACTACTGCAGTACCGGCAGCGTGCCGATCCTGCGTTGGCGGCTGGGCGATGTGGCGCTGCAAGCGCATGACTACGGTGAACGCTTCACGCTGGGCGGCGTGCAGGTCTCGCTGCACTCGGCCGGGCATGTACTGGGGTCGGCGCAGGTGCGCATCGATGACGGCCAGCAGGTGTGGGTGGCCTCGGGCGACTACAAGCGCCAGCCGGACCCGACCTGCGCGCCGTTCGAGGTGGTGCCCTGCGATGTGTTCATCACCGAGGCGACCTTCGCGTTGCCGATCTACCGCTGGCAGGACACGCGCGAGGTCGCCGCCGAGATCGTGGCCTGGCGGCGCGAGTGCGCACAGCGCGGCGAAGCGGCGATCCTGCTGTGTTACGCACTCGGCAAGGCGCAGCGGGTGCTGGCCGAACTGCTGCCGCTGGACGATCAAGCGGCCTGGCTGCACGGCGCCATCGCCAATGGCGTGGCGGTGTATCGCGAGGCCGGCATCGCCATGCTGGAAACGCATACGGTGGCCGAACAGGGGCGCGAACCCGACGCGGCCGGCAAGTTGATCCTGGCACCGCCCTCTGCCGCCGGCACTACCTGGGTGCGCCGCTTCGGCAGGCACCAGCTGGGGTTCGCATCGGGCTGGATGCGGCTGCGCGGCAACCGGCGCCGGCGCAACTACGACCGTGGCTTCGTGGTGTCGGACCACGCCGACTGGCCGGCATTGCTGCAGACCATTGAACAGACCGGCGCGCGCCGGGTGATCGCCACCCATGGCAACACCGATGCGCTGATCCCCTTCCTGCGCGAACGTGGCATTGCCGCCGAAGCCTTCCGCACCGATTTCGGGAGCGAGGAATGAAGGCGTTCGCCGCGCTCTACCAGCGCCTGGACCGCAGCACCGCCACGTTGGACAAGCGCGCCGCGCTGGTGGCCTATTTCCGCGATGCGCGGCCGCACGACGCGGCGTGGGCGCTGTACCTGCTCAGCGGCGGCAAGGTCGGCGGCGCGCGCCGCAAGATCGCCGCCAGCGGTGAACTGCGCGCCTGGATCGCCGAGGCATCGGGCCTGCCCGCATGGCTGGTGGCCGACAGCTACGACCAGGTCGGCGACCTGGCCGAAACGCTGACCCTGCTGCTGGATGATCCCGCTGGAGGGGCGCAGGACCGGCCGCTTGCCGAGTGGATCGAAGACCACCTGCTGGCCGTGGCCAACCAGCCCGAACCGGTACGCCGTGCCGCAGTGGAGACTGGCTGGAGGCAGCTGCCTGCCGCCGAGCGACTGGTGTTCAACAAGCTGCTGACCGGCGCGCTGCGCGTGGGCGTCTCCCAGCGGCTGGTCCAGCAGGCGCTGGCGGAACTGTCGGGGATCGACATCGCCCGCATCGCCCAGCGCATGCTGGGCGACTGGGTGCCCTCGCCGGGGTTGCTCGCCAACCTGCTCAGCGCCGAAGAACGCCCAGAAGACCGCCAGCAGCCGTATCCGTTCTTCCTGGCCTCGCCGATCGAAGCAGAGGTCGACAGCCTCGGCCCGATCGGCGAGTGGACGCTGGAATGGAAGTGGGATGGCATCCGCCTGCAGCTGCTGCGTCGCAAAGGCGAAGTCGCACTGTGGTCGCGCGGCGAAGAGCGGCTGGATGGGCGCTTCCCGGAAATCGAGGAGGCCGCGATGGCGTTGCCGGACGGCACCGTGATCGATGGCGAGCTGCTCGCCTGGCGCGGCGACGATGCACAGCCGTTGCCTTTCACCGCCCTGCAGACCCGGATCCAACGGCGCAAGCCCGGCCCGAAGACGTTGCGCGATACCCCGGTGCGCGTGCGTGCCTACGACCTGCTCGAATTCGACGGCAACGACCTGCGCCAGCATCCGCTGGCAGAACGACGCGCCCTGCTGGCCAAGGTACTCGCCACGCTCGACGATGCGCGCGTGGTGCTGTCGCCCACGCTCGATGCCACCGACTGGCAGGATGCGGCCACGCAGCGCGCGTTGGCGCGCGAACGCGGCGTGGAAGGGTTGATGCTCAAGCGCAGCACCTCGGCCTACCAGGGCGGCCGCCGCCGTGGCGACTGGTGGAAGTGGAAGATCGAGCCGCTGACCATCGATGCGGTGATGATCTACGCACAGGCCGGGCATGGCCGGCGCAGCACGCTGTACACCGACTACACCTTCGGGGTGTGGGACGGCGAGCGGCTGGTGCCGGTGGCCAAGGCCTATTCGGGACTGGATGACAAGGAGATCGCGGCGTTGGACCGCTGGATCCGCGCCAACACGATCGAACGTTTCGGCCCAGTGCGTAGCGTGCGCGGCGAACAGGTGTTCGAACTCGGCTTTGAAGCAGTCAATCGCAGTACCCGGCATAAATCCGGCATCGCGGTGCGCTTCCCGCGCATCCTGCGCTGGCGCCATGACAAGCCGGCCAGCGAAGCCGACACGCTGGCCCAGCTGCAGGCGCTGGCGCGGTGACCCGACGCGACGCGATGGCGCGGCTGGCCGCGTGGTTCGCCAGCCGAGGCTGGTCGCCGCTGCCGTTCCAGAAGACGATGTGGCGGCATTACCTGGCCGGCCAGTCCGGGCTGCTGCACACCCCCACCGGCAGCGGCAAGACGCTGGCGATGTTCGGCGGGCCGCTGCTGCAGGCGCTGGTCGACCCATTGCCGCGCGCACCGGGTGCACGCACCGGCAAGACGGTGCCGGCGCTGCAGGTGCTGTGGATCACCCCGCTGCGCGCGCTGGCCAGCGATACCGCACGCGCGCTGCGTGAACCGCTGGCGGCACTTGGACTGGACTGGCAGGTGGGGCTGCGCACTGGCGATGCCAGCGCCCGCGACAAACGCCTGGCCCGCGAAGGCCGGATCGACGTGCTGGTGACCACGCCCGAATCGCTGGCGCTGCTGCTGAGCTACCCCGACACACTGGAGCGCATGCGCCGGCTGCGCTGCGTGGTGGTGGATGAGTGGCATGAGCTGCTGGGCAACAAGCGCGGCGTGCTGCTGCAGCTGAACCTGCGGCGCCTGCGCGATGCGCTGCCGGCGCTGCAGGTCTGGGGCCTGTCGGCCACGCTTGGCAACCTGGACGAAGCGCGCGAGGTGCTGCTGCCGGATGTACCCGACGCGCCGCTGGTGTCGGGCGCGCGGCCGCGCCCGGTGAAGGTGGAGACGCTGTTGCCCGCGCACGGCGAACGCTTTCCATGGGCGGGCCACCTGGGCCTGTCGCAGCTGCAGCGGGTGCAGCAGAAGCTGTTCGCAGTCGGCACCAGCCTGCTGTTCACCAACACCCGCGCGCAGGCCGAACTGTGGCACCAGGCGCTGTCGGCGGTGTGGCCCGAAGACCCGGCCACGTTGGGCCTGCACCACGGCTCGCTGGATCCCGCGCAGCGCCGCATCGTCGAGCAGGGCCTGCGTGACGGTGCATTGCGCTGCGTGGTGGCTACCTCCAGCCTCGACCTGGGGGTGGATTTCCCGGCCGTGGACCAGGTCCTGCAGATCGGCAGCCCGAAAGGCATCGCGCGGCTGGTGCAGCGCGCCGGGCGCGCGCGGCATCGCCCGGGGGAATCGGGCCACATCATCTGCGTACCGTCGCATGCGCTGGAGCTGGTGGAGTACGCCGCGGCACGACGCGCACTGGCTGATGGCGTGATCGAAGCGCGGCGCCCGCTGCGGTTGTCGCTGGATGTGCTGGCCCAGCACTGCGTGAGCTGCGCGCTGGGCGGCGGCTTCCGCGCCGACCGACTGCTGGCCGAGGTACGCCGGACCCACGCGTTCGCGTCGCTGGACGACGCGCAGTGGCAGGGCGTGCTGGACTTCATCGTGCAGGGTGGCCAGGCGCTCGCGCAGTACCCGGATTTCCACAAGGTGGTGCGCGACGACGACGGTGTCTACCGCGTGCACGACCGGCGCGTGGCGCTGCGCCACCGGCTGTCGATCGGCACCATCACCAGCGATGGCAGCGTCATGGTGCAGTTCATGCGCGGCGGCCGGCTCGGCAGCGTGGAAGAGCAGTTCGTCGGCCGCCTGCGCCCCGGCGACCGCTTCCAGTTCGCCGGCCGGCTGCTGGAGCTGGTGCGACTGGAGAATCTCACTGCCTACGTCAAGCTGGCGCGTGGCGGCGATGGCGTGGTGCCGCGCTGGCAGGGCGGCCGCCTGCCGTTGTCGGAGGCGCTGGGCCACGAAATGGAACGCGTGCTCGCGGCTGCGCCCGACAGCCCGGAAATGCACTGGCTGGCCCCCCTGTTGCGCCTGCAGGCACGCGTGTCCGCCCTGCCCGGCCCGTCACTGCTGCTGGTGGAGAGCGTGCGCCGCCGTGAAGGCCAGTTCGTGTTCGTGTATCCGTTCGCCGGGCGCCAGGTCAACGAGGGGCTGGCCGCGCTGATGGCGATGCGCTGGACACGCGTGCAGGCCAATACGTTTGGCTACGCCGCGAACGACTATGGCTTCGTGCTGGCACCGGCACGCGCGGTCGAGGTGGATGCGATGCAGGTGGCTGCGCTGCTGCAGCCGGACGGCCTGTTCGAGGACCTGCGCGAAAGCCTCAACCTGGGCGAGCTGGCGCGCCGCCAGTTCCGCGACATCGCGCGCGTGTCCGGGTTGTTGATTCCGGCGCTGCCGGGGCGCACGCCACGCAGCCTGCGCCAGCTGCAGGCCTCGGCCGGCCTGCTGTATGACGTGCTGCGCCAGCATGATCCCGGGCACATCCTGCTCGGCCTGGCCGAACGTGAAGTGCTGCATGAGCAGCTCGACCTGGCCTGCCTGGCCGAAACGCTGCGCCGCTGCCAGGCACGCACGTTATGCGTGCAGCACCCGGCAACGCTGGGGCCCTTGTCATTCCCGCTGTGGGCCGAGCGTCTGCGCGGGCAGCTCAGCAACGAAGACTGGAAGACGCGCGTGCTGCGCGCCGTAGGCCAACTGGAGAAACGCCATGCCGATTGACGTCGTGACCGATATCGCGGGCGAGCAGGTACGCCTGCTCGGCGAGCGCGCGTTGTACTGGCCGGCGCGCGAGGCACTGCTGATTGCCGACCTGCACCTTGGCAAGGCCGATCTGTTCCGGCGCGCGGGTATCGGCCTGCCCAGCGGCGGCACGGGTGATGATCTGGAACGGTTGACCCGACTCGTTGCCGAACGCCCCGTGCGCACGTTGTGGATCCTGGGCGACGTGCTGCACGGCCCGGCGCATCGGGCCGCCTGGTACCGGCAATGGCAGGCATGGCGCGAGCAGCATCCGCACCTGGAGATCGGCGCAGTGGCCGGCAACCACGACCGCGTGCTGCCCAAGGCCGACCTGGGCATCACCCTGCTGGGCGAACGCGTGCAGGAAGGCCCGTTCCTGCTGCGGCATGATCCACAGCCGCACCCCACCCTGCACGTGCTGTGCGGCCACCTGCATCCACTCGCACGCCTGCCCGGCATGCAGCGGCGCTGGCCAGCGTTCTGGTTGCGCGAGCGCCTGACCGTGCTGCCGGCGTACTCGCGTTTCACCGCCGGCATCGCACCGGTAATGGGCATTGGCGAGCAGCTGGTCGCCTGCGTCGACGCGGACGCGATAGCACTGCCGGCACGTTGATGCCGGCACGCGCGGAAACTGCGCGCTTACGCTGCCGAGGGCAGCGCTTCCATCAGCAGGATTTCCGGGGCATCGGGATTACGGCGCACGGGACAGCGCTGCACCTCGGCCAGCATCGAACGCGCGGCGGCGCGGATGCGGGCGTGGTGTTCGGGGGCGGCATGGGTGATCAGACTGGTGACATGGAAGTCGAAGACGTCTTCCATCACATCCGGCTGATCCTCGTGGAGCATCTGCAGCAACCCGCGCAGTTTGCGGATTTCAGAATCGAGAACGTCGGCCGGAAACAGCATGTCTTTCTCCTTGGGGGCAACAACACAGCAGTGTCCTTGTGCCACACGCGGAGTGACCCTGCCGTCAACGGCCGCCATTCATGTGCGCATCGCCGCCACGAAACCCGGCGACAATCCCAGTTTTCCCCACCAGCCACGCTGTGTTCCGCTGAGCACGCGCAGCATGTGGCCACGGCCCCCCGGCAGCCGCCCCATCGGCTGGAACAGCACATCGCGCGCATGCGCGAGCAGGTCGCGCTCGGACTGGAACACCGGCGTGAGCCAGCGGCTCCAGAACTGGTAGATGCCCACGTGCGCGCTGCGCTGCGCCTGGTAGGCCTGCAGCGCGGCATCGGCGCCATCGTGCGCGCGCAGCGCATCGCGCAGCGCCAGCGCATCCATCAGCGCCATGTTCACGCCCTGCCCCAGCTGTGGGCTCATGGCATGCGCCGAATCGCCGGCCAGCACCAGCCGGCCGCGGTGCCAGCGGCTCATCACGGCATCACGGTAGCCGGCACGGGCCAGCTGCGCGCCATCACGCACGTCCTGCAGGCGCAGGTGCGCCTGCGGCCACAGCGCGGCGATCTCCTCCAGCCAGCGTTGCATGCCGTCACGTTCCCACTGGTCGAACTGCGCGCGCGGCAGGCTCCAGAAGAAACTCAGGCGCGGCTGCGCATCATCGGGGCGGGTGCCGACCGGCAACAGGCCGATCATCTTGCGCGCCGCCACGTAGCGCTGCCGCAGCTCGTCGTGGTGCGGCCAATCGCCGCGCGGCAACAGGCACCACAGCGCACCCCACGGGTATTCGCGATCCAGCCGCGTGCCCTGCACCAGCGTGCGCAGCGACGATGCCGACCCATCGGCGGCGATCACCAGGTCATACGGGCCGTGCCAGTGCCCGCGTGCATCGCGCACGCGGCCATTGTCGGCATCCACATCGACGATGGCGGTATCGGCCTGCAGGTTGCCCGGGTGCTCCCAGGCCTGCGCCAGCAGCGAGAACAGCGCGCCGCGCTGCATGCCGATGCCATGCAGGTGTGCATCCAGCGCCGAATAGCGCATGTCCATCACCGCCCGCCCGCACGGCGTTTCCCCGTACAGCCGGCGGACCGGCGCACCGTGCTGCAGCACCTGTGGCAGCAGGTCCATCTGCCACAGCACGTCCAGACCACTCGGCTGCAGCAGGAACCCCGCACCCACCGGGCCGGGCCTGGGCGCGCGCTCGAACACGTGTACATCGTGATGGTCGCGTGAAAGAAGAATCGACAACGCCTGGCCTGCGGTGCCGTAGCCGACGATGGCGATCGTGCGCTTTTTCATCTGACGTCCTGTCCGGGGTTAAAAAAAACCCCGCCGAAGCGGGGTTTTCCTTGCGCTACGGTGGAGTTACTCCGCCGGCGCGATGTTCGAGGCCTGGGCGCCCTTCGGACCCTGGCTCACTTCATAAGTGACCTTCTGGCCTTCCTGCAGGCTGCGGAAGCCCTTGGAGTTGATCGCGGAGAAGTGCGCGAAGACATCAGCGCTGCCGTCATCCGGCGAGATAAAGCCAAATCCCTTGGCGTCGTTGAACCACTTGACGGTACCGTTCGGCATGGTAATGCAAGACCTTCTTCAATGAATGGGTGGTGTACGCTCAACCAGCGCACTGGCGGAGTATGCAAAGCTTGTCAGGCAATGACAATCATCCGCGTGCCAATTCGCCAATCAGTTCCGGCAATCCGGCCGAAGCCGCGTCAACATTGGCCAGCACTTCGGCCATCGTGATCTCGTCGCCATCGCCACAGCCGGCCGCCCAGTTGGCCACGATGGCCAGGCAGGCGTAGTCCAGGCCCAGCTCGCGGGCCAGGCCGGCTTCGGGCATGCCGGTCATGCCGACCAGGTCGCAGCCATCACGGCGCATCCGCGCGATTTCGGCGTTGGTCTCCAGCCGCGGGCCCTGCGTGGCGCCGTAGCAGCCGCCGTCCTGCAGGCGCACGCCGGTGACCTTGGCCGCCGCCAGCACCTTGCTTCGCAGCATCGGGGTGTAGGGGTGGCCGAAGTCCACGTGCAGCACCTCGGTGCCCGGCTCCTCGCTGAGCGTGGAGATGCGGCCCCAGGTGTAATCGATCAACTGGTCCGGGCAGGCGAGCACGCGCGGGCCGAAATGCTCGGTGATGCCGCCCACGGTGTTGAGCGCGAGCACGCGCGTGGCGCCGATCTGCTGCAACGCAGCAAGATTTGCGCGGTAGTTGATCTTGTGCGGCGGCAGCGAATGGCCTTCGCCATGCCGGGCCAGGAACGCCACCCGCTGGCCGAGCAGCGTGCCGACCCGGATCGGGCCGGACGGCGTGCCGTAACGGGTTTCGACCGCGTGGCTGCTCACGTCATCGAGCTGGGCCAGCTTGTACACACCGGTGCCGCCGATCACGGCCAGGGCGATATGGTCCATGGGCGCTGCTTATTCCTTCATCGCGTAGATGGCCGGGACGCCGCGCAGCGCTTCGTTGACGTCCATGCCGAAGCCGAACACGTAACGGTCCGGCAGTTCGACACCGGCGTAGTCAGCCTTGACGTCGGGCAGCGCGCGGTCGTGCTTCTTCACCGTCATCGCGGCGATGCGCACGTCGGTGGCGCCCTGCTCCAGGCACCAGGTGCGCACGCCCTGCAGGGTGAAGCCTTCGTCCAGGATGTCGTCGACCAGCAGCACGCGGCGGCCGAACAGCGAGGTGGCCGGCTTGTGCTTCCAGACCAGCTCGCCGCCGGTGGTTTCACCGCGGTAGCGGGTGGCGTGCAGGTAATCGAACTGCAGGTCCTGGCCGCGCGCGCCGAGCTCCAGCGCCAGCTGGCCGGCGAACGGCAGCGCGCCGTGCATGATCGACAGGAACAGCGGCACCTCGCCCTTGTAGTCGGCCGCGATGGCATCGGCGATGGCCGCGATGGCCGCATCGATGGTGGGGCGGTCGACCAGCAGGTCGGCCTGGGCCAGGGCCTGGGAAATGGTGAGGTTGGGCATCAGACGGTTCTTCCAAGGGTGTCGAGCAAACGGGATTGGGAGGTGCCATGGCGGACATCGGCCAGCAGGCCGTCCCAGCCAAGCGCGCCACGGCCGATCAGGCCGAGCAGCGCAGCAGTATTGAGGGGGCGGCCGTCGACCGCGCGCAGCGCCTCGTCGACCAGTTCCGGGTGGCAGACCAGCACCACGTCGCAGCCGGCATCCAGGTGCGCAAGCACGCGCGCCTGCACGCCGCCGGCGGAGAACGAGGCGGCCATGCCGATGTCGTCGGAGAACACCACGCCACGGAAGCCCATTTCCCCGCGCAGGATCTGCTGGATCCAGCGCGACGAATAGCCGGCCGGTTCCGGCGCCACCTGCGGGTAGACCACGTGGGCCATCATCACCGCGTCGGCGCCGGCATCGATGCCGGCCGCGAACGGCACCAGGTCCAGCGCGCGCAGCGCATCGAGGTCACGCGGGTCGCTGGCGGCGGCCACGTGGGTGTCTTCCAGCACGCTGCCATGGCCCGGGAAATGCTTGAGCGTGGCGGCCATGCCGACGCTGTGCATGCCGCGCACGTAGGCGCGGGTGAAGGCGGCTACCACCTGCGGGTCGGCGCTGAAGGCGCGGTCGCCGATGGCGCGGTTGCCACGGCCCAGGTCGACCACCGGGGCGAAACTGAGGTCCACGCCACAGGCACGCACTTCGCTGGCCATCAGCCAGGCGTGCTGTTCGGCCAGGGCCAGGGCTGCCTCCGGATCCTGTGCGTACAACGCATCGAAGCCCTGCAGCGGCGGCAACGCGCTGAACCCTTCGCGGAAGCGCTGCACGCGCCCGCCTTCCTGGTCCACGCAGATCAGCAGCGGGCGCGGCGCGGCGGCGCGGATCGCGGCCGACAGCGCGGCGATCTGCTCGCGCGAGGCGAAATTGCGCTTGAACAGGATGACGCCGGACACGGCATCGTGCTGCAGCCAATCGCGTTCCTGGGCGGTAAGTTCGGTCCCGGCAACGCCGATCACGAGCATGGGTCGATCTCCAAAGCGGGGCGCCGTGATGGCGCACTGCCGCATTGTCGCAGAAGGCGTGTCCCCGAGGCCACGGGCGCGGGGGGCGTATTCAGGGCCAGCGGCTGTAGGGGTTCGCGGCCAGGGCGAGGTTGTAGTACCGGACCTGGTCGGTCACTTCCTCGCCTGCCCAGGACGGCAGGTCGATGGCCTGGTCGGCCTGGTCGAGTTCGACCTCGGCCACCACCAGCCCGGCGTTGTCGCCCAGGAACTCGTCCACTTCCCACAGCAGGCCGCCGTGGTGGACCAGGTGCCGGCGCTTGTCGATCAGGCCGCCCACGCACAGCGCCAGCAGCGCGCGGGCGTCCTCCACGGGGATCGGGTAGTCGAATTCCTGGCGGGTGTGCCCGATCTCGCGCGACTTCATGTTGAGGAACGCTGCATCGCCCTGGATGCGCACCCGCACCGAGGCCTTCTGCGCGCCGCTGTCGATCGAGGCGGTGTCGTTGATGTAGCCCTGCGCCATCGGGATGACCGCGTGCGCGGCGGCGCGCCAGCCATCGCCGGTGACCAGGAACTTGCGCTCGATCTCGATGCCCATCTCAACGCTTCTCGAAGACGGCGATGCTTTCCACGTGCGCGGTGTGCGGGAACATGTCCATGGCACCGGCCGACACCAGGGTGAAGCCCTGCTCGTTGACCAGGTAGCCGGCATCACGCGCCAGCGAGCCGGGGTGGCAGCTGACGTAGACGATGCGCTTGAACTGCTTGAGCGGCAACTGCTGCAGCACTTCGATCGCGCCCGAGCGTGGCGGGTCCAGCAGCAGCTTGTCGAAGCCCTGGCGCATCCACGGGGTCTGGCGCTGGTCCTGGGTCAGGTCGGCGGCGAAGAACTGCGCGTTGTCCAGGCCATTGCGCGCGGCGTTTTCCTTCGCCCGCGCCACCAGCCCGGCTTCGCCTTCCACGCCCACCACTTCGCGCACGGTGCGCGCCAGCGGCAGGGTGAAGTTGCCCAGGCCACAGAACAGATCGAGCACGCGCTCCTCCGGGCCGGCGTCGAGCAGTTCGAGTGCCAGCGCGATCATCTTTTCATTGAGGTTGGCGTTGACCTGGATGAAATCCAGCGGACGGAACGCCAGTTCCACGTCCCACGGCGTCAGCCGGAACGACAGCGGCACCTCGCCGGGCAGCAGCGGGTGCACCGATTCCACCCCGCCGGGCTGCAGGAAGATCGCAAACCCGTGCTCGGCACCGAACGCGGCCCAGGCCGCCTTGTCGGCATCGCTGAGCGGCAGCATGTGGCGGATGGTCAGCACGATCGCATCGTCGCCGGCAATGAACTCCACCTGGGGAATGTCGCGCTTGCCATCCAGGGTTTCGATGAAGGCCGACAGCGCCGCCACCTTCAGGCCGATTTCCGGGATCACGGTCAGGCACTGGGTCAGGTCCGCCACGAAGCGCGGGTCCTGCTCGCGGAAGCCGACCAGGGTCTTGTCCTTCTTCTCCACCCGGCGCACGGAGAAGCGGCCCTTGCGGCGGTAGCCCCAGCTGTCGCCGACCAGCGCGGGCAGCACGGTGCCCGGGCTGACATGGCCGATGCGGGTCAGGTTGTCGAGCAGCACGCGCTGCTTGGCCACGATCTGCTGGCCTTCTTCCAGGTGCTGCAGCACGCAGCCGGCGCACACGCCGAAGTGCGGACAGCGCGGGGTGACCCGCTGCGGCGAGGGCTGCAGGACCTCCACGGTCCGCGCCTCGTCGAAATGGCGGTTGCGGGCGGTGGGCTCGGCGCGCACCACTTCGCCCGGCAGGGCGCCGGAGATGAAGGTGACCTTGCCGCCCTCGCCGTCACGGCGGGCGACGCCCCGGCCATCATGGCTGAGGTCGAGGATGTCGGTCTGGAACGGGGTCTTGTCGAGGCGGGAGCGGGATCGGGCCACGTGGCAACAGGCTGCGGGCAAAAAGGGTGCGTATTGTCGCAGATACGCACCCTGGCCTGCCGGATGACCCCAGGGGGAGGCTTGCAGGACGCCATATCGTGTTTAATATGGGCATAGCTGACATGGAGGCAGCCCCAATGCAGATGACCCCGAGGGCTCCCATGCCCCGTTTCCTGCTCGTCGAGGACGACACCATCAGTCGCGGCTTTTTCCGGGCCGCGCTGGAAACCCTGCCCGCGCAGGTGGAAACCGCCGATTCGCTGGCCAGCGCCCTGGAACGGGGCCGCCGCAGCGAACACGACCTGTGGCTGATCGACGTGAACCTGCCAGACGGCAACGGCAGCCAGCTGCTGCATGCGCTGCGCCTGTCGCGGCCCCACACGCCGGCGCTGGCCCATACGGCCGATGGCGACGCCAGCATCCATGCGCGGCTGCGCGATGACGGATTCAGCGAAACCCTGGTCAAGCCGTTGAGCCGTGAGCAGCTGCTGCAGGCCGTGCGCCGTGCGCTGGTCAACAGCCCCGGAAGCGCCGCCCCGGCCGCTGCAGTGGGCGGCAGCGAGGTCGAACGCGAGGACTGGGACGAAATCACCGCCCTGGCGGCCCTGAATGGGCAGCGCCATCACCTGATCGCCCTGCGCGAGCTGTTCCTGGCCGAGCTGCCCGGGGTACGCGACGCGGTGGCCCAGGCAGTGCAGCAGCACGATGTGGGCACCTTGAAGGGCCAGCTGCACCGGCTCCAGGCCAGCTGCGGCTTCGTCGGCGCCGCCCGCCTTGCCCGCGCGGTACGCCAGCTGCACCAGGCCCCGGACTCAAATGGCGCGCACACCCAGTTCAAGGCGGCCGTAGAGTCCCTGTTGCATTAGGCGAAAGGCGGAACGCGCGGCGTGTCCCTACGCAACGGGTGCAGCCCACCCCCAACGTTCGACCCCCAACCCGAGCGACCCAGGATCGTAGTGACACGCCATGCGTGTCAAAGCCATGTCCCTGCGCACGTAAACCACCATCCGCGCCCGCCATGACCCTGCGCACGTGAACCACCATCCGCGCCCGCCATGACCCCGCGCACGTAAATCACCGCCGCCGCGCCAGATCCTCCAGCATCTCCCACGATTTCAGGCCGCGCCCGCCCAGATGGTGCAGCAGCACGGCGCGCATGCCCCGGCGCAGGCTGGCCAGGTCATCCGGCCCGGGCAGCGCATCGTTGGCCAGGGCCAGCAGCGCGCTCCCGGTCGCCGTCCCCCGCCGCGGATCCACGCCCCGCTCGCTGAGCAGCCGTCGCGGACCTTCCAGCGGGTCCAGCTCATAGCGGGCGGCCGGGTCGATCGGCTCGCCATCGCTGCCATGTTCCAGGTCGAAGCCGAAGCCCAACGCCTCCAGCAGGTCGCGTTCGAAACGCCGAAGGGTCCAGGCCAACGCCTCGGCGGCCGCCAGCCGCTGGCGCACCTGCCCGTAGTGGTCATACAGCTCGGGCAGCGGGTCCTGGCGGGGCGCAAGCCGCATCACCAGTTCATTGACATAAAAGCCCGCCAGCATGGCATCGCCACTCAGCCGCGGCGCGGCATCCAAGGCCTCGGCCCCGCGCAGCTGGGCCAGTTCGCCGCGCTGTACGGCGGCCAGGCGGATCCATTGCAGGGGCTGCAGCGCGGCGCGCAGCGCCTGGCTGCGCGGGCTGCTCACACCGCGCGCGAGCACCCCGATACGCCCATGCTGCTCGGTCAGGACCTCGACCAGCAGGCTGGTCTCCCGCCAGGAGCGGGCATGCAGCACGAAGGCCGGTTCGTCATCGATGCGCATGGCCGGGGCGGTGAGCGGCAACCCTGCCGGGTTTACTCGTAGCCGAAGGCCTTCAGCGCGGCTTCGTCGTCCGACCAGCCTTCGCGCACGCGCACCCAGGTTTCCAGGAAGACCTTGGCGTCGAACAGGCGCTCCATCTGCATGCGCGACTTGGCCCCGATGTCCTTCAGGCGGCTGCCGCCCTTGCCGATCACGATCGCCTTCTGGCCTTCGCGTTCGACCCAGATCACCGCACCGATGCGCAGCAGGTTGCCGTCTTCGACGAAGCGCTCGATTTCCACCGTGGTGGCGTACGGCAGCTCTTCGCCGAGCTGGCGCATCAACTGTTCACGGACCAGTTCGCCGGCCAGGAAACGCTGGCTGCGGTCGGTGATCTCATCTTCGCCGAACATCGGCGGGGCTTCCGGCAGCAGCTTGAGCAGGTCGCGCACCAGCGCTTCCAGGCCGTTGCGCTTCTGCGCGGAAATGGGGTGCACGGACGCGAACGTGCGGCCTTCGGTGACCTGCTGCAGGAACGGCAACAGTGCGGCCTTGTCCTTCAGGCGGTCGACCTTGTTCACCACCAGCACCACCGGAATGCCGGCATCGCTGAGCACGTTGAACGCCAGGGTGTCTTCTTCGTCCCAGCGGCCAGCCTCGATCACCAGCATGCCGGCATCCACGCCCTCGAGCGAGCCGCGCGCGGCGCGGTTCATCACCCGGTTCATGGCGCGCTTCTGCACGCGGTGCAGGCCGGGGGTGTCGACCAGCACCAGCTGGCCTTCCGGATAGCTGGCAATGCCCAGCAGCCGGTGGCGGGTGGTCTGCGGCCGGTTGGAGACGATGCTGACCTTGGCGCCCACCAGGGCGTTGGTCAGGGTCGACTTGCCGACGTTGGGGCGGCCGATGACGGCCACGCTGCCGCAATGATGGGGGATTGCTTCGCTCACTTGGAATCCAGTTGCTCGAGGGCGGCAGCTGCCGCCTGTTGTTCGGCCAGCCGTCGCGAGGCACCTTCGCCTTCGGTGCTGACAGCGGGATCGGCTACGCCGCAGCGTACCCGGAAGGTCTTGGCGTGATCGTCGCCTGATTCTGACACCAATTCGTACAGCGGCAAGGCCTTCTGTCGGCCCTGCAGCCATTCCTGCAGGCGGGTCTTGGGGTCTTTTTCGGGCTTGCCGGTGGCCGGCAGCGCCTCCAAGGAGGGGCCGAACCAGGGCAGCACCACGGCCTGGCAGGCGGCAAAGCCGGCATCCAGGTAGATCGCGGCCACCACCGCTTCCAGGGCGTCGGCCAGGATCGAGTCGCGCCGATGGCCGCCGGACTTCATTTCACCGGGGCCCAGGGTGAGCCGTTCGCCCAGCTCCAGGGTGCGGGCGATCACCGCCAGCGCGCCTTCGCGCACCAGCTCGGCGCGGGCGCGGGTCAGCGCGCCCTCGTCGGCCTTGGGCCAGCGCTGGTAGAGCGCCTGGGCCACCATCATGTTCACGATGCTGTCGCCGAGGAATTCCAGCCGCTCGTTGTTCGGCGTGCCGGCACTGCGATGCGTCAGGGCCTGCTGGAGCAGGCCCGGATCCTGGAAGGCGTGACCAATGCGGTCACCACGTTGATAGGTTTTAGTCGGCA
Organism: Stenotrophomonas sp. FBCC-B152; assembly: GCF_059134105.1. Taxonomy (NCBI): domain Bacteria; kingdom Pseudomonadati; phylum Pseudomonadota; class Gammaproteobacteria; order Lysobacterales; family Lysobacteraceae; genus Stenotrophomonas; species Stenotrophomonas sp. FBCC-B152. The sequence goes on from NZ_CP101442.1 coordinate 2,728,132, forward strand.
CCGCTGAGGGTCAATTCCTGGTGTGCATCAAATTTTCCAACCACGTCGAGGTTGCCGAGCAGCGGGCGACGCACTTCGTAGTTGACCTTCATGTTCCAGCCGCCGCTGACGCGTTCGAACTTGACGTTCGCCGGCTTGACGCTTTCCGAATAGCTGATGTCCAGCCGGCGGAAGAACATTTCCTGCACTTTGCCCGGCTCCATGTTGGCCACTCCGGGTTCCTTCGCCACGCCCTTGAGCGCGGTCTTGACCGCATAGAACTCGGAATACATCGGGAACAGCTTCATGCCGATGTACAGGCCGAACCCCACGATGCACAGCACGACCAGGAACGAGGTCAGGGTCATGCCACGCTGCGTCTTCATCGTCTTCATTGCGTTCTCCCCAGATACGCGGTTGGAATCAGTTGATGCCGGTGCCGATGCGGGACGGTTCGAAACCATCCTTGCAGAACCAGCCCGAGCAGTTCAGCCAGATCAGGAAGGCCTTGCCGCGGAGATTCTCCTCCGGCAGCAGGCCCCAGAAACGGCCGTCATCGCTGTTGTCGCGGTTGTCGCCCATGACCAGGTACTTGCCCGGCGGCACGGTCCACTGGCCTTCGCCACGCGGATAATCGGTCTCCAGCACGGTATGGGTGCGGCCCGGCAGGTGCTCCACCAGCAGTGAGGCGCCCTCCCCCTGGCCACGGTGCCCAGCATACAACCCCTTGCTCTCGTACTTGAGCGGGGTGCCGTTGAGGATCACCCCATCGCCCTGGAAGGCGATCTCGTCGCCCGGGACGCCGATCACGCGCTTGATGAAGTTCTCGCCCTTGTTCGGGTCGTTGTCCGAATGGCCCGGGAAGTGGAACACCACCACGTCGCCACGCGCCGGCTCGCCGATCGGGACGATCTTGGCGTTGTTCAGCGGCAGGCGCAGGCCATAGGCGAACTTGTTGACCAGGATGAAATCGCCGATCAGCAGGTTCGGCATCATCGAACTGGACGGGATCTTGTAAGGCTCTGCAATGAAGCTGCGCACCACCAGCACGATGGCCAGTACCGGGAAGAACGCCCGGGAGTAATCCACCAGCACCGGCTCGCTGTCCAGCAGGCCGGCCCGCGCCGCGCGGCGCTTGGCGAAGTACAGCTTGTCGGCCAGCAGGATCAGGCCCGAGGCCAGCGTCAGTACGACCAGCAGGATTTCAAACAGTTTCATGCGGTGTCCTTGGGAACGGGAGCCTTACTTGTCCATCTGCAGCACGGCGAGGAAGGCTTCCTGCGGAATCTCCACGCGTCCGACCTGCTTCATGCGCTTCTTGCCTTCCTTCTGCTTCTCCAGCAGCTTCTTCTTGCGCGAAACGTCGCCACCATAGCACTTGGCCAGCACGTTCTTGCGCATGGCCTTGACCGTGGTACGGGAGATGATCTGCGAGCCCACGGCGGCCTGGATGGCCACGTCGAACATCTGCCGCGGGATCAGTTCCTTCATCTTCTCGCACAGCTCGCGGCCGCGCCGGTCGGCATGGCTGCGGTGCACGATCAGCGACAGCGCATCGACCTTGTCGCCATTGATCAGCACGTCCACGCGGACGAACGGACCGGCGTCGAAGCGCACGAAGTGGTAATCCAGCGAGGCATAGCCGCGGCTGACCGACTTGAGCTTGTCGAAGAAGTCCAGCACCACCTCGGCCATCGGCAGCTCATAGCTGATCTGCACCTGGCTGCCCATGTAGTTGATGCCGATCTGGCTGCCGCGCTTTTCCTCGCACAGCTTGATGATGTTGCCGATGTACTCCTCGGGGGTGAGCACGTTGGCGCGGATGATCGGCTCGCGGATCTCGGTCACCATGTTCACCGGCGGCAGCTTGGCCGGGTTGTCCATGTTGATGATGGTGCCGTCGGTCTTGAGGACCTCGTAGACCACGGTCGGCGCGGTGCTGATCAGGTCCAGGTTGTATTCGCGCTCCAGGCGCTCCTGCACGATTTCCATGTGCAGCATGCCCAGGAAGCCGCAACGGAAGCCGAAGCCCATCGCTTCGGAGCTTTCCGGCTCGAAACGCAGCGCGGCATCGTTCAGGCGCAGCTTGTCCAGCGCTTCGCGCAGGTCCGGGTAGTCTTCGGCATCGACCGGGAACAGGCCGGCGAACACGCGCGGCTGCATTTCCTGGAAGCCCGGCAGCGGCTTGGCGGCCGGGTCGGCGGCCAGGGTCAGGGTGTCGCCCACGGGCGCGCCGTGCACGTCCTTGATGCTGGCCGTGACCCAACCCACCTCGCCCGCACGCAGGGCCGGCAGGACCTTGCGCTTGGGGGTGAACACGCCGACGTTGTCGACCTGGTGGTTGCGGCCGGTGGACATCACCTGCAGCTTGTCGCCGGCCTTGATCTGGCCCTGCATCACGCGCACCAGCGAGACCACGCCCAGGTAATTGTCGAACCAGGAATCGATGATCAGCGCCTGCAGCTTGTCGGTATCGCGCGGCTGCGGGGCCGGGATGCGATGCACGATGGCTTCCAGCACGTCCACCACGTTCAGGCCGGTCTTGGCGCTGACCGGCACCGCGTCGGTGGCGTCGATGCCGATCACGGCTTCGATTTCGGCCTTGGCGCGCTCGATGTCGGCGGTGGGCAGGTCGATCTTGTTGATCACCGGCACCACTTCCAGGCCCTGCTCCACGGCGGTGTAGCAGTTGGCGACCGACTGCGCTTCCACGCCCTGGGCCGCATCCACCACCAGCAGCGCGCCTTCGCAGGCGGCCAGCGAGCGGCTGACTTCATAGGAGAAGTCGACGTGCCCGGGGGTGTCGATGAAATTCAGGTGGTAGGTCTGGCCATCTTTGGCCACGTACGGCAGCGATACCGACTGGGCCTTGATGGTGATGCCGCGCTCGCGCTCGATCGGATTGGAGTCGAGCACCTGCGCTTCCATCTCGCGGGCCTGGAGGCCGCCGCAAAGCTGGATGATGCGGTCGGCCAACGTGGACTTGCCGTGGTCGACGTGGGCAATGATGGAGAAGTTGCGGATGTTCCGCATCGAATCAGAGGACATAGGTGGCGGCGGCGCGTCGCGTCGTCAGGATAACGGCACATTATCGCATGGCCGGCCCCTCCCCGCGTGCCGGGGAGCCAAATACGACCGGGCCCGCCGAAGCGGGCCCGGAAACACAGCAGTGACGGGGGTTACTGGCCGGTCTTGACCGCCACGAAGGCGCTGTTGCCGCCGGCGCGGACCAGCAGCATCACCACGTCGCCCTTCTTGTAGCCACCCAGTGCCTTGTTCAGCGCAGCGACGCTGCCGACCTGGGTGCGCCCAACCTGCAGGATCACCATGCCCGGCGACAACCGGGCATCGCGCGCGGCCTGGCCCTTGACGGTGGTGATGCGCACGCCCTCGCCCGCGTCCAGCCCCAACTGCTGGCGCTGCGGGGCGGTCAGGTCGGCCACGTCCAGGCCCAGCAGGGCATTGGCCCCTACCTGAGGCGCCGCGTCGGCGGCCGCCGGACCGGCGGTGCCGCGTGCCGCATCCTCGGCCAGCTCGGTCAGGGTCGCGGTGATCTCACGTTCGCGGCCGTCGCGCAGCACGCCCAGGCGGACCTTGCTGCCCGGCGCCTGCGCGCCGATCAGCGGCGGCAGGTCGCTGAAGGTGTTGATGGCGGTGCCGTTGACCGAACGGATCACATCGCCCACTTCCAGGCCGGATTTGGCGGCGGCACTGCCCGGCACCAGTTCGTTGACGAGTGCGCCACGGCTGTCGGGCAGGTTGAAGCCCTGTGCCACGTCGCCGGTGATGGCGCCCACGATCGCACCCAGCTGGCCACGACTCACGCGGCCGTTTTTCTTGATCTGGTCGACCGCGCCCATGGCCAGGTCGATCGGGATCGCGAAGCTGATGCCCATGTAGCCGCCCGAGGCGGAGAAGATCTGCGAGTTGATGCCGACCACTTCACCGCGGGTATTGAGCAGCGGACCGCCCGAGTTGCCCTGGTTGATGGCCACGTCGGTCTGGATGAACGGCACGTAGCGCTGGTCCTGGCCGCCGGTGCTGCGCCCGACCGCACTGACCACGCCGGCGGTGACCGAGTGGTCCAGGCCGAACGGCGAGCCGATCGCGACCACCCACTGGCCCGGCTTGAGCGTGTTGGAATCGCCCACGCGCACGGTCGGCAGGTTCTTCGCATCGATCTTGAGCAGGGCCACGTCGTACTGCTGGTCGCTGCCGATCACCTTGGCGGTGAATTCGCGGCGGTCGCCCAGCTTGACCTTCACTTCGCCGGCGTCGGCCACCACATGGTGGTTGGTCAACACGTAGCCGTCGGGCGAGATGATGAAGCCCGAGCCCATGCCGCGGCCGCGGATGCTGGGGCCTTCATCCTCGCCACCGGGCTGGCCCGGCATCTGGAAGTCCGGGCCGAAGAAGCGGCGGAAGAACTCCGGCATCTCGTCGTCGCCCGGACCCGGGCCCGGACCGGCGCCGCGCGCCTGGCGGTTGCTGCGCACGATGGTGGTTTCAATGTTGACCACGCCCGGCCCAACCTGCTCCACCAGGTTGGTGAAGTCCGGCAGGCCACTGACCAGCGGTGCGGCCGGCGCACGCGGAGCGGCGGCCACCTGCGCCGCAGGGGCGGTAGGGCTGGGCGACTGGGCACAGGCCACCAGCGGGAGGGTGATGGCCAGCAGGGCCATGGCGTGCGTGCGGATACGGGCGGTCATCAGACTCGAGCCTCCGGGTCAGGGATGTTCAGGGGAAGGGGTGGCGCTGCACCGAGCGTGCAGCGCCTGGATGGCAGAAATGGAGGCAAACGTCAGTCGCGCTGGCGACGCACGGGCGGCGTGCCGGCGGCGTCTTCCTGCAGGCGCGGTTCGAACGGATAGAACGCCGCCTGCGGCTCCTGCGTGGAGAAGCTGGCATTGAGCGCCCCGCTGCTGCCCACCGTCGAGCGCGGCCACGGCCGGGCCTGCAGGTTGCCGACCTCACCGAACGGCAGGGCGCGGGCATCGGCAGGCGGTACCACCGGGGCCAGTGCGGGCTGGCTGGCCACCGCACGCACCGGTTCGGCGCTGCGGCTGGCCACGCTGCGCGCGGCGGCCTGCTGGGTGCGGGTGGCGCTGGCACGGCGCGCATTGACCGCCGCGGCCGGCACGGCAGCCACGGCCAGCGCGGCATCGGCCACCACGGCAGTATTCAATGGCGCGCGCGGCGGTGCCGGCGGCAGCTGCGCCTGGCTGGCGATGATCGTGGTCGGCTGCTCCAGCGGAGCCTGCCCGGGCAACTGTTCGCGGCTCATGAACAGCGCGATGGCCGCCACCGAGGCGGCAAGCGCGGCACCACCGCCCCAGCGCAGCAGGCCACCACGACGCTGGCGCGGGGCCGGCGCTGCGGCGACAACCGGGGCCGGCTCGGCCGCGACAGCCGCCTGGATGCGGTCGGCAAAGCCCAGCGGGGCCGGCGCGCAGGCCTGCCCGCGCAGCACATCGCCCAGCACCTGCCAGCGCTCCTGGCAACCAGACAGGTCCTCATCGTGTTCCAGGCGGCGCAGCAGGAACCGCGCTTCTTCCAGCGGCAACTCTCCATCGACCAGCGCGGACAGCTGCTGGCGGTGGTGGGCATCGAATTTGTCAGGCATCTCGTGGCTCATACGCGGCTCTTCTCGCGGGTGGCGCTGCCGATATCCAGCAGCGGCCGAAGTTCAGTGTCGATCGCCTCGCGGGCGCGAAAAATCCGCGACCGCACGGTGCCGATCGGGCACCCCATCTTCTGCGCGATTTCGTCGTAACTCAGGCCTTCAACCTCGCGCAGGGTGATGGCCGATCTCAATTCCTCCGGCAACGCCGATACCGCCTTCATCACCGTCTGCTCCAGCTCCTGGCGCATCAACTCGCGTTCGGGCGTGTCGGTGTCGCGCAGGCGGGTGCCGCTGTCGAACTGTTCGGCGTCCCCGATCTCGATGTCGTCGGTGGGCGGGCGGCGGTTGTGGGCGGCTAGATGGTTCTTGGCAGTATTCACGGCGATCCGGTGCAACCAGGTATAGAACTGGGCATCGCCGCGGAAACTGCCGATCGCGCGGTAAGCGCGGACGAACGTATCCTGGGCAACGTCCTGACATTCACTCCAGTCGGCGATGTAGCGCCCGATCAGCGCGATGATTCGATGCTGGTACTTGCGCACCAGTACATCGAACGCCGCACTCTCGCCGCGCTGCACGCGCCGGACCAGCTCCAGGTCCAGCTCCTGTGGTGTTTCAACCTCGGCCATGGGGGGCCGCACTCCTGTCAGCCCAACCGACGTCGGGCAATGAGACTGCCAATCCCGGGAAAAGTTCAGCGCCGATCACCGCGCGCCGTACCAGCTTTTAACCACCGTTCCGTTAAGGTTCCAGACCACGGCCATGAACCGGGTGCTCCTACCCCCCAGCTATAGGGATTTGACGGGGAGGAAACAACCTCTGGATCATAGCCCCCTTCTCCATACACAACCGGATGGAACGCCTCCATGCTCTCAGGCTTCGATGGGCTCCGTTTCTCACATTGGCACCCCGAGATCCGTGACGATGGTGTCGTGGTGCTCAGCCTCGACCGCCACGACAGCAGCGTCAATGCGATGTCGCAGGACGTGCTGCTGGAACTGGGCGACCTGGTCGAACGCCTTGCGCTGGACCCGCCCAAGGCGGTGGTGGTGCAGTCGATCAAGCCAGCCGGCTTCATCGCCGGTGCGGACCTGAAGGAATTCCAGGAATTCGATCGCCGCGGCACCGTCAACGACGCCATCCGCCGTGGCCAGACCACCTACCAGAAGCTCTCCGAGCTGCCCTGCCCGACCGTGGCCGCCATCCACGGCCACTGCCTCGGCGGCGGCACCGAGCTGGCCCTGGCCTGCCGCTACCGCGTGGCCTCCAACGATCCCTCCACCCGGATCGGCCTGCCCGAAACCCAGCTGGGCATCTTCCCGGGCTGGGGCGGCAGCGCGCGCCTGCCGCAGCTGGTCGGCGCCCCCGCCGCCATGGACATGATGCTGACCGGCCGCAACCTGTCGGCATCGGCCGCCCGCAACATCGGCCTGGTCGACAAAGTGGTCGCCCCGGCGGTGCTGCTCGATACCGCCGTCGCACTGGGCCTGTCCGGCACCACCCGCCCGTTCAAGCAGCGCCTCACCGCCTGGGCCACCAACACCTGGCTCGCGCGCAAGCTGCTCGCCCCGCAAATGGCCAAGCAGGTCGCGCGCAAGGCCAAGAAAGACCACTACCCGGCTCCGTATGCCCTGATCAACACCTGGGCACGCACCGGTGGCAGCGGCATCCAGGCCCGCCTGGACGCCGAACGCCGCGCCGTGGTCAAGCTGGCCGGCACCCCGACCGCGCGCAACCTGATCCGCATCTTCTTCCTGACCGAGCGCCTCAAGGCCCTGGGCGGCAAGGACCACGGCATCCGCCACGTGCACGTGGTCGGTGCCGGCGTGATGGGCGGCGACATCGCCGCCTGGTCGGCCTACAAGGGCTTCGAGGTCACCCTGCAGGACCGCGAACAGCGCTTCATCGACCCGGCCATCGAACGCGCCCAGGCCCTGTTCGCCAAGAAAGTGCGCGACGAGAGCAAGCGCCCGGCCGTCGCCGCCCGCCTCAAGGCCGACCTCGCCGGTGACGGCGTTGCCGTGGCCGACCTGGTGATCGAAGCCATCATCGAAGACGCCGAAGCCAAGCGTGGCCTGTACCAGACGCTCGAGCCGAAGATGAAAGCCGACGCCCTGCTCACCACCAACACATCCTCCATCCCGCTGGTGGAACTGCGCGACCACATCCAGCGCCCTGCCCAGTTCGCCGGCCTGCACTACTTCAACCCCGTAGCCCAGATGCCGCTGGTGGAAATCATCCACCACGACGGCATGGCCCCGGAAACCGAACGCCGCCTCGCCTCGTTCTGCAAGGCGCTGGGCAAGTTCCCGGTGCCCGTCGCCGGCACCCCCGGCTTCCTGGTCAACCGCGTCCTGTTCCCGTACATGCTCGAAGCCGCCACCGCCTACGCCGAAGGCGTGCCCGGCCCGGTCATCGACAAGGCCGCCGTCAAGTTCGGCATGCCGATGGGCCCGATCGAACTGCTCGACACCGTCGGCCTGGACGTCGCCGCCGGCGTCGGCAAGGAACTGGCCCCGTTCCTGGGCCTGCAGATCCCCGCTGCCCTGCAGACCGTTGAACCGGGCAAGCGCGGCAAGAAGGATGGCCAGGGTATCTACAAGTGGGACAACGGCCGCGCCCAGAAGCCGGACGTGCCCGCCAACTACCAGGCCCCGGCCGATCTTGAGGACCGCCTGATCCTGCCCCTGCTCAACGAAGCCGTCGCCTGCCTGCACGAAGGCGTGGTGGCCGATGCCGACCTGCTCGACGCCGGCGTCATCTTCGGCACCGGCTTCGCCCCGTTCCGCGGCGGCCCGATCCAGCACATCCGCGCCACCGGCGCCGACGCACTGGTGGAACGTCTGAAGGCGCTCCAGCAACGCTACGGCGACCGCTTCGCCCCGCGCCCGGGCTGGGACGCGGCAGTGCTGCGCGAACCGGTGATCTGACGGTTGATTGATCCAGACAAAACGCCACCGAAAGGTGGCGTTTTTTTTGCTGTTTCCCCCAGGCGACCGGCCAACCGTCAAAGGGCCGTTATGCACGACCGCGCAAAGAGCCGTACCGACCAACGGTCGGTACCTACCGGCGTCGTAGCGCCATTGCAAACGAAACAACCTGTTACCCGAACGGGCCATGCACCGGACCTACCCGCATGCCATCCTTTCGGCCTGTCCCCGCCAGCGAGAAAGCCCGCATGACGACCATCATCGCCCCGCGTGTCCATGACATCGGCGGTCTCGAAGTCCGCCGCGCCGTGCCCAGCATCCAGGCGCGCAGCGTCGGCCCGTTCGTGTTCGTCGACCAGATGGGGCCCGCCGTCATGGGCGCCGGCGCCGGCATCGACGTCCGCCCGCACCCGCACATCGGCCTGGCCACCGTCACCTTCCTCTGGTCCGGCGCCATCGGCCACCGCGACACCCTCGGCTCCGACCAGGTGATCCGCCCCGGCGACGTCAACTGGATGACCGCCGGCCGCGGCATCGCCCACTCCGAACGGACCCCGCCGGTCGAACGCGAACACGACCACCCCATCCACGGCATGCAGACCTGGGTTGCCCTGCCAAAAAGCTTCGAAGAAACCGACCCCGCCTTCTACCACCACGCCGCCGCCACCCTGCCCCAGCAGAAGCGCAACGGCGCCTGGCTGCGCGTCATCGCCGGCCGCGCCTACGGCGAAGAGTCCCCGGTCAAAGTGTTTGCCGACACCCTCAACGTCGCCATCGACCTCGACCCCGGTGCCGAACTCGACCTCGATACCGGCCACGTCGAACGCGCCCTCTACATCCTTGAAGGTGACGCCCAGCTCGACGGCGTCGACCTCCCCGCCCAGCACCTGATCATTCCCGAAGCCGGCGCCCGTGGCCGGTTGCGCGCCAAGACCCCGTTGAAGGCCATGCTGCTCGGTGGTGAACCGCTGGACGGACCGCGCCACCTCTGGTGGAACTTCGTCTCCAGCTCCAAGGAACGCATCGAGCAGGCCAAGCATGATTGGGAATCGGGGGCTTTCGGCAGTATTCCCGGCGACGACAAGGAATTCATTCCACTGCCGGAGCGCTGACCGCGCACCATCACGCCCCGTGATTTCCACCGTGCATTCCCCTTGGATTCTCGTGGAGATCACCAATGAGCATGGGCAAGCGTCTGGCCGCCGAATTCCTCGGCACTTTCTGGCTGGTTCTCGGCGGCTGTGGCAGCGCCGTCCTCGCCGCCAAGTTCGGCGGTGACGGCAACCCGCTGGGCATCGGCTTCCTTGGCGTCGCACTGGCCTTCGGCCTGACCGTACTGACCGGCGCCTACGCGTTCGGCCATATATCCGGCGCCCACTTCAACCCCGCCGTCAGCGTCGGCCTGTGGGTCGGCGGCCGTTTCCCCGCGCGCGACCTGCTGCCCTACATCGTCGCCCAGGTGCTGGGCGGCCTGCTCGCCGGCTTCATCCTGCTGCAGATCGCCTCCGGCGCACCCGGCTTCCAGATCGACGGCAGCCAGGCCGGTGCCTTCGCCAGCAACGGCTACGGCGCGTTGTCGCCCGGCGGCTACAGCGTTGCCGCCGCGTTCCTGTGCGAAGTGGTGCTCACCGCCCTGTTCCTGATCGTCATCATGGGCGCCACCCACGGCCGCGCCCCGGCCGGCTTCGCCCCGATCGCCATCGGCCTGGCCCTGACCCTGATCCACCTGATCAGCATCCCGGTCACCAACACCTCCGTGAACCCGGCGCGCTCCACCGCCGTGGCCGTGTTCGCCGGCAGCGGCGCGCTCGGCCAGCTGTGGCTGTTCTGGCTGGCCCCGCTGCTGGGCGGCATGATCGGCGGCATCGCCTACAAGTGGATCGGGGCGGACACGCCACCTCGCTAACCGGATTCAGATTCATTTGAAACGGTTATTTGAAGATCCGGTCACATTCCGTTAAGGTCGAAATCACCAGACCGTCACCTGACGGGTCCTTCCGGTTCGCGCATGGGGCATGCGCAGCACATCGGCCAGGGAACGCTTGGCCACCGGAAGCGCCCGCAGGGGACGGCACGGCTACTTGCACACTTGGGGGAACGCATGAAGATCCTGCACGCCTTGATATTCCTTGGGCTGTCACTGACCGCCGGCATCGCTTCGGCGCAATCGGCCGCCAAATGCCCGGCCCTGCCAGAATCCAGCGGCCTGCAGTGGCAGGAACAGTCCGAGGCCACCTACGTGCTCTGCAAGGCCACTGCGGCAGACGGGCGCGAGGTCATGACCATGATGCTCACCGGGCGCGACCCGGATATTCCGCTCGCGCGTCCGCTGCGCCAGGAAAAGGGCACCTTCGCCGGTGAGTCGCTGTACTGGTACCAGCCCGACCTGGGTGGACAGCAGCCGCCGGGGTATGCCACCCGCCGCATGACCGTGGTCAAGTTCGACAAGAACCGCTACGCGCAGATTTCGCTGTATCCCAGCGACGCCAGCGAACTGCGCACGCTGCAGTCGTTGTCGCAGGGCATGAACCTCAATCCGTCGGCGGTCGCCGCGGAGCGATGATACCCACGGAGATGCGCGATATCACGCATCTCCGTGCCTTGTCAGAAGCGGCCTTCCTGGAAATCCACGAAGGCCTGCATCAGTTCCTGCTTGGTGTTCATCACGAACGGGCCATGGCGCATGACCGGCTCACGCAGCGGCCGGCCAGCGACCAGGATCAACCGCGCACCACCGGCGCCTGCGCGCAGCTGCAGCAGTTCGCCGCCGCCGAGCACCGCCATTTCCTGGCGGTCAACCGGGCGCGCGTCGTCGCCCTCGCCAATGCTCAGCCCGCCTTCGAACACGTAGGCGAACGCGTTGTGCCCTTCCGGCAGCACGTAGTCCCACGCAGTGCCTGCGTCCAGCTGCACGTCCAGGTACAGGGGATCGGTGGCCGGCTGCACGATCGGGCCGACCGTGTCGCCCACCTGCCCTGCGATCACCTTGACCTGCACGCCCGGCGCCGGCTGCGCCAGCGGAATGCGGTCGGGCGCGAACTCCTGGTACTTCGGGTCGGTCATCTTGTCGCGCGCCGGCAGGTTCACCCACAGCTGGAAGCCGCGCATCTGCCCCGATTCCTGCTCGGGCATTTCCGAATGCACCAGGCCACGGCCGGCGGTCATCCACTGCACGCTGCCCGGGGTAAGCAGGCCTTCGTTGCCGTGGTTGTCCTTGTGCCGCATGCGCCCATCGAGCATGTAGGTCACGGTCTCGAAGCCACGATGCGGGTGGCTGGGGAAGCCGGCGATGTAGTCCTCGGCGCGGTCGGTGCCGAATTCATCCAGCAGCAGGAACGGGTCCAGGTCGGGCAGCGAGGGGCCACCGATCACCCGGGTCAGGCGCACGCCGGCGCCGTCGGAGGTGGCCATGCCACGGATGGTGCGCGCCACGCGCACCGGGGTTGGGCTGCTCATGTTGACTCCGGCAAGAGGATACTGGGTACAAGATGGGCGCGGCCCCCGGAGGCGCCAACCGTCATGCCCGAAACCGATTGTTCCAAGCGTGGTGTTTCGTACCCGTGTACGACCAAAGTACTAGCGGCAAGCCTCCGCACGCGCATTGACCCGGTCACTGCCAAGGCGGACCCTTACGGAGTTCTTCAGGGAGACGCAATCTCATGAAAGGTTTTTCCAAGCTGGGTTGGGCGGCGCTCGCGCTGCTCGGCGCATTCTGTCTTGGCACCGTCGCATTGCGGCGGGGCGAACACATCAACGCGCTGTGGATCGTGGTCGCCGCAGTCTCCATCTATCTCATTGCCTATCGCTTCTACAGCCTGTTCATTGCCGACAAGGTGATGCAGCTGGATCCCACCCGGGCCACGCCCGCGGTGATCAACAACGATGGCCTGGATTACGTGCCGACCAACAAGCACGTGCTGTTCGGCCACCACTTCGCGGCCATCGCGGGTGCGGGGCCACTGGTTGGCCCGGTGCTGGCGGCGCAGATGGGCTACCTGCCCGGCCTGTTGTGGCTGGTGGTGGGCGTGGTCCTGGCCGGCGCGGTGCAGGACTTCATGATCCTGTTCATTTCCAGCCGCCGCAACGGGCGTTCGCTGGGTGACCTGGTACGCGAGGAAATGGGCCAGGTGCCCGGCACGATCGCGTTGTTCGGCGCTTTCCTGATCATGATCATCATCCTGGCGGTGCTGGCGATGGTGGTGGTGAAGGCGCTGGCGGAAAGCCCGTGGGGCATGTTCACGGTGATTGCGACGATGCCCATCGCCATCCTGATGGGCATCTACATGCGCTACATCCGGCCGGGCAAGATCGGCGAAATTTCGGTGGTGGGGTTGATCCTGCTGCTGCTGGCGATCTGGTACGGCGGCAAGGTGGCGGCGGACCCGGTCTGGGGCCCGGCCTTCACCTTCACCGGGATCCAGATCACCTGGATGCTGATCGGGTACGGCTTCGTGGCCTCGGTGCTGCCGGTGTGGCTGCTGCTGGCGCCGCGCGATTACCTGTCGACGTTCCTGAAGATCGGCACGATCGTGGCGCTGGCGATCGGCATCCTGATCGTGATGCCGGAGCTGAAGATGCCGGCGCTGACGCAGTTCGCGGCCAGCGGTGATGGTCCGGTGTGGAAGGGCGGGATGTTCCCGTTCCTGTTCATCACCATCGCATGCGGTGCGGTGTCGGGCTTCCATGCGCTGATCGCGTCGGGTACGACGCCGAAGCTGCTGGCCAATGAGCGCCACATGCGCTACATCGGCTACGGCGGCATGCTGATGGAATCGTTCGTGGCGGTGATGGCGCTGGTGGCGGCATCGATCATCGATCCGGGCATCTACTTCGCGATGAACAGCCCGGCGGCGGTGATTGGCGCCGATGCGGTATCGGCGGCGCATTACATCACCACGACGTGGGGCTTCACGATCACGCCGGAGCAGCTGGAGGCGACGGCGGCGGCGATTGGCGAGCCGACGATCCTGCACCGTGCGGGTGGCGCGCCGACGCTGGCGGTGGGTATCGCGCAGATCCTGCACCAGGCGATCCCGAGCGGCAGCAACGCGATGATGGCGTTCTGGTACCACTTCGCGATCCTGTTCGAGGCACTGTTCATCCTGACGGCGGTGGATGCGGGTACGCGCGCGGGCCGCTTCATGCTGCAGGACCTGCTGGGCAACTTCATCCCGGCGCTGAAGAAGACCGAGTCGTGGACGGCCAACATCATCGCGACGGCGGGCTGCGTGGCGCTGTGGGGCTACCTGCTGTACACGGGCGTGGTGGACCCGTTCGGTGGCATCCAGACGTTGTGGCCGCTGTTCGGCATCTCGAACCAGATGCTGGCGGGTATCGCGCTGATGCTGGGTACGGTGGTGCTGTTCAAGATGAAGCGTGACCGCTATGCGTGGGTGACGGCGGTGCCGGCGGTATGGCTGCTGATCTGCACGACGTATGCGGGGCTGATCAAGATCTTCGACAGCAATCCGGCGCAGGGCTTCCTGGCGCAGGCGCACAAGTTCCAGGATGCGATCGCGAGCGGAACGATCACGGCTCCGGCCAAGACGGTGGGGCAGATGCAGCAGATCGTGGTGAACGCGTACGTGAACACGGGCCTGACGGTGCTGTTCCTGTTCGTGGTGTTCTCGATCCTGGCCTATGCGATCAAGACGATCGTGGTGGCACGCCGTACGCCGCAGCGCACGGACCGTGAGACGGAATACGTGGCGCTGCAGCCGCACCAGATGGCGGACCTGTGATGAGCACGGGTCTGGTTCCGGTCGGGCAGTACCAGGCGCACCGCCGCATCTGGCGGCGCCTGGTGCAGACGGCACGTCTGTGCTGCGGGATTCCCGATTACGACAACTACGTGCGGCACGTGCTGGAGAAGCATCCGGACCGCACGCCGATGGACTACAAGACGTTCTTCCGCGAACGCCAGGAAGCGCGTTACGGCGGCCGCAACGGCGGTCGCTGCTGCTGAAATGGTCGGACTCTTGAAACGGTAGGTCTCGACCGTTGGTCGGGACGGCTTCAAAACCGAAAAGGCGGCGCATTCGCGCCGCCTTTTCTTTTTGGCTCTGCATTTCTATCGGCAATGGCGGGTCGGCGGTGGGGGTGCGGGACACGCCGTGAACCCATCCATGGGGGCTTGTAGAAAACATCCATGTTTTCTACAGTCCCGCACCCCCACCGCCGCCCCGCCATCCACAGTTCCCTGATGACGGAACGGAAAAGCGGTAGCGCCGGCCGTTGGCCGGCCCTCACGATGCTGATTGTGTCGTTACGCTCCAGCCATCCATTTGAGGATCAAGCCCGTCACATATGCCAACCCCGTGCCGGTGGCGTAGCCAACGGTGCCCAGCAACACGCCGACGGGCGCCAGGCTGGGATGAAACGCCGCTGCCACCACCGGTGCCGAAGCCGCTGCGCCAATGTTGCCCATCGAGCCGATGCCGAAGAAGAACAACGGCGCTTTGACCAGCTTGGCGACGATCCACAGCACGAGGATGTGGGTGAGCATCCAGATCACGCCGAGCAGGAACAGCCACGGGCGATCCAGCAGGGACAGCAGGTTCATCTGCATGCCGATGCAGGCGATGAGGAAGTACAGGAACACAGTGCCCAGGCGGGATGCGCCTGCGGATTCGAGCTTGCGTGCGCGGGTGAAGCTGAGGCCGAGGCCGAGCAGCGTGGAGAGCAGGACGACCCAGACGAAGGCGCTGTCGAGGCTGAACTGGCTGGCCCAGCTGATGTTGGCCTTGAACCAGGCGCTCAGTGGGGCGGCGATGGCGTGGGCCAGGCCGACGCCGCCCAGGGCGACGCCGACGATCAGCATGAGGTCGGTGAGGCTGGGGATGCGGGCGTTCTGGGCCTCGTAGGCACTGATGCGCGCTTTCATTTCATCGATGGCGCGGGTGTCGGCACCGTTGCGGGTGTCGATCTGGGTGGCGCGGTTGGCCAGGAACAGCAGGACGGCCATCCACAAGCTGGCGCAGGCAACGTCGACGACGGCGAACTGGCCGAAGGTGGTGGCGTCGGTGCCGAACACTTCGCGCATGGCGACCATGTTGGCGCCGCCGCCGATCCAGCTGCCGGCCAGTGCGGCCATGCCGGCCCAGGTGTCGCCGGCCACGGTTTCGGGGTGGATCCAGGACATCAGCTGGAACGAGACCACGGCGCCGAGCATGATGCCGAAGGTGCCGGCGCAGAACACGATGAGCAGCTTCGGGCCGAGCTTGAGGATACCCTTGAGGTCGATGGAGAGAGTGAGCAGGACGAGGGCGGCGGGCAGCAGCACGTCGCGGGCGATGGGGTTGTAGAGGGCGGTGTTGTGCCCGTCGATGAGGCCGGCGGTGTTGTAGATGGCCGGGATGAAGTAGCACAGCAGCAGTGCGGGGACCCAGGCGAAGATCTTCTTAAGCAATGGGGTCGGGCCGCTGGCGGCCCAGAAGATCAGGGCCAGGGTGGCGGCGATCAGGCCAAGGCCAACGATGTCGTTGGTGATGAGGGCGGTACTGGGTTCGGTCGGCATGCGATCCTCTGTCGATCGAAAAGGCAAAAAAAAGCGCCGCATGAGGCGACGCTTTCCTGAGCTTAACATTGTCTTCACCGTGCGCCACGTTGCGCTGCGGCGTTTTCAGGCCTGCGGCAGCGAGGCGCTGAGATCGAGGATGACGCGGGTGCCGCGTGGTTCGCTCTGTTCGATGGTGAGTGCCCAGCCGAGGTGTTCGCACAGGCGGGCGATCAGTTCCAGGCCGATCCCACTCTGCCCGTTGCGGTCACCGCGGGCCATGCGCGCGTAGACGGCGGCGATTTCTTCCGGGCTCATGCCTTCGCCCGGGTCCTGCAGGGTGACCACGGCGCGGTCGGACACGTTGATGGTGATGGTGCCGCGGCCGCTGTTTTCGATGGCGTTGCGCAGCAGGTTGCCGATCGCGGCCTGGACCACGCCCAAGGGCGCGATGATGTCCACGTTGGCCAGGCCCTGCACGGCGATCTGCAGGTCCTTGTCGCCCATCAGGTGGCGGTGGTCTTCGATGATGTCCGGCACCAGCTGGTCCAGCGGGATGCGTTCCTTCAACGCGGCCAGGCGCGCCGGTTCGCGCGCGAGCACCAGCAGCAGCTGGATCAGCTGCTCCACGCCCTGCGCGGTGCGGTGCACGCGCTGCATCTGCTGGCGCGCGCGGTCGGGCAGCGCGGGCTGCTCCAGCGCCAGTTCGGCGGCGCCGGTGATCACCGCGATCGGCGTGCGCAGTTCGTGGCTGGCGGTGCTGATGAACACCCGTTCGCGTTCGACGAACTGTTCGTTGCGGGCCAGGTAGTCGTTGAGTGCGGCGGCGATGACGTACAGCTCGGAACTGCCGCGCGGGTCGACTTCGACGCGCTGGCCGGGCACGCCGGGCTTGAGGCCGTCGATATGCCGGGCCAGCGAGCGCAGCGGGCTGACCAGGCGGCTGACGCCGAAGGAGGCCATCACCACGGTCACCACGATCATCACCACGCTGGCCAGCATCACCCAGCGGGTGGCGAATTCCTCCAGCTCGTGGAAGTCGTTGATGTCCAGCGCCAGCGCCAGCCGTCCCTGCCCTTTGGTGTCGCGCACCATCACCGCGCTGGAGCGACCGGCGATCTGTACGCCGTCGTGCAGTCCAGGGTGGAGGGAGCGCAGCACCGGAGGAAGGTCGGGGCTGTCATCTACCGTGAACAGGCGCAGCGTGTCCGAATCCTGCCAGCGGTAGTGCGGTTCGTGTTCGATGTGGCTGACAATGCTGTCCAGTTCGGAATTCAGCAGGGCGCGCCATGCCGAGTGTTCGGCATGTTCGTGCACGTAGTTGCCCACGCTGAACACCGCTACCGAGATCATCGCCAGGTAGCCCAGCAGCCACCAGACCAGCCGCCGGTGCAGCGGCGCGGGCTTACGCAGTTTCATCGTGGCCTTCGGTGGCGGGTGCACCCAGGCGGTACCCCACGCGCGGCAGGGTATGGATGAGCTTGCGCTGGAACGGGCCATCGACGCTGCGGCGCAGTTCGTAGATGTGGGAACGCAGCAGGTCGCCATCGGGCAGCTCGTCGCCCCACAGGGCGAATTCCAGCTGCTGCCGGGTGACCGCTGCCGGGCTGGCGCGCATCAGCACTTCCAGCAGCTTGCGGCAGGCCGGGTACAGGTGCAGGGCCTGGCCGTCGCGCTGCGCCTCCAGCGTGGCCAGGTCCAGGGTGAGATCGGCCACTTCCAGCACCTTGCGCGGGTTGCGGCCCTGCGCGCGCACGCGCAGTGCTTCCAGGCGGACTTCCAGTTCGGGCAGGGCGAACGGCTTGGTCAGGTAGTCGTCCGCACCGGCGCGGAAACCGGCGATCTTGTCGGGCAGTTCGTCGCGGGCGGTGAGCATGATCACCGGCACTTCCGAGCCATGCTCCACGCGCAGGCGGCGCAGCACGTCCGGGCCTTCCATGCGCGGCAGCATCCAGTCCAGGATCAGCGCGTCGTAGTTCTGGGTGGCGGCCAGGTGCAGGCCGGTGACGCCATCGGGGGCGACGTCGAGGACATGGCCACGCGCTTCGAAATACTCGAACAGGTTGGCGACCAGTTGGCGGTTGTCTTCAATGACCAGGAGCCGCATGCGTCGGGAACTCGGGGGTGATACCGCCATGGTAGCCCCTGGAATGTCGGAATCCGGTCGCAATCGCCCCGATTCGACGCCTTTCTTACATCGGCTGGGCGACAGTGCGGGCTTTCCAACCGATCCCTTGCCCTTGCCGACGATCCTGACCCGCCATCGGTGGCGACTGCTGACCTGCCTCGCCCTGCTGTTGGCCCTTGCCGCTGGGATCGGACTGCGTGCCCCCACCCCGCCGGATGAGCCCCGTTTCGTGCTGGCCGCCCGCGCCATGGTCGAGACCGGCCAGTGGCTGCTGCCGCACCGGGGCAGCGAACTGTATGCCGAGAAGCCGCCGGTGTTCATGTGGATGCAGGCGGCCACCTACCAGCTGATCGGGCACTGGAACCTGGCCTTCCTGCTGCCCTCGCTGCTGGCCGCGCTGGCCACGCTGTGGCTGAGCTGGGATCTGGCGCGGTGCCTGTGGAACCGGCGCATCGCATGGTGGGCGGTGCTGTCGCTGGCCAGCTGCCTGCAGTTCGGCCTGATGGCCAAGCGCGCACAGATCGACATGGTGCTGGTCGCGCTTACCACCTTGTCGCTGTGGGCGCTGCTGCGCCACCTGCTGGAACGGCCGAACACGCGGATGCTGTGGGTGGCCGGCTTTGCCGCCGGGCTGGGCACGGTCACCAAGGGCGTAGGCTTCCTGCCGCTGCTGGTGCTGCTGCCGTGGGCGCTGTGGCGCTGGCAAGGCCACCCGCGGCCCGGCGTTGCGCTGCCCCGCGCGCGCGCGCTGCTGTGGCTGATACCGGCGTTCCTGCTCGGCACTGCCGTGTGGCTCGGTCCGCTTGGGATCGCGCTGCTCAATGATCCCTCGCCGGAACTGCAGGGCTATGCGGGCGAACTGCTGTTCAAGCAGACCGGCACCCGCTACGCCAATGCCTGGCACCACGTGCAGCCAGCCTGGTACTACCTGCAGGTGATCGCCACGCTGTGGCTGCCCGGCAGCCTGCTGCTGCCCGCGCTGCTGCCTGGCTGGTGGCGGCGCCTGCGCCGCGGCGATGGCCGCTGGTGGCTGCTGCTGGGCTGGGCGCTGCTGGTGCTGCTGTTCTTCACTGCCAGCCCCGGCAAGCGTGAGGTCTACATCTTCCCGATGCTGCCGGCGCTGTGCGTGGCCGCGGCGCCGCTGCTGCCCGGCCTGCTGCGCCGCCCCGGTCCGCGCTGGCTGCTGCTGGCCTACGTGCTGGTACTGGGTGCGGCGGCGCTGGGGATCGGCGTGCAACTGCTGGGCGACGGTGCGTGGGCGCACGCACAGCTCGCCAAGCGCGGCATGCCGGAGAACCTGCTGCCGGTACTGGGCGGCTGGATGCTCGGCTTCGGCATCGTGGTGCTGCTGCTGGCCGCCTGGCTGCGCCAGCGGCGTGCCGGCATGCTTGCAGTGCTGACTGCGGTGCTGCTGTGGAACCTGCACGGCTGGGGCCTGATGCCTGCATTGGGTCCGTACAGTTCTTCGTCGGCCTTGATGCAGCAGGTCGGCGAGCGGATCGGCCCGTCGGCCGAGCTGGGCGCGTTGGCCTGGCGCGAGCAGAACCTGCTGCAGGCCGACCGGCCGGTGACCGACTTCGGGTTCAAGCGCCCATGGGACGAACAATGGCATGACGCTGGTCCGTGGCTGGCGCAGGCGCCGCACAACCGCTGGCTGCTGGTCCTGGAACAGGCGATCAGTCCCTGCGTGGATCGCGCGCAGGCAGCGATGATCGGCAGTGCCAACCGCAACCGCTGGTGGCTGGTACCCGGCACGGCATGGAATGCAGCCTGCCACGCGGAGCTGTCGAAGGATGCAGCCGCCGGCGTGGACGACGGTGACTGAATCGCAGATGCACAGCGCGGCCGATTAACGCGCGGGGAACATCGCTCCGACCGGTCTCCGACACGCCGCTGACGACCATGGCGCCGGTTTCCCCGCCGGCCCAGCCTGATGCTTCCTGCTTCCCCTGCACTTGTCCCGCTTGCTTCCGATGCGCCCGCGCAGGCGTCCGGGTTCCTGCGCCACCATCTCGGCTGGCCGCTGCTGGCCGTCCTGGCCACCAGTGCCGTGCTGATGGTCGGCGGAGGTGACCAGTGGCTTGCGGACCAGCTGTACCGCATGGAAGGCCATCACTGGCTCCTGCAGAACGCATGGGCCACCAGCCAGCTGATCCACAAGGGTGGCAAGTGGCTGAGCGCAGCGGCAACGCTGCTGGCCATCGTGCTGTGCTTCCACGCCTGGCGGCACGAACGCGCGGCCGCATGGCGCTGGCCGCTGCTGTACCTGGTACTGGCCGTCGCGCTCGGCACCGGCGTGGTGTCGCTGCTGAAGTCGCTCACCAACATGGACTGCCCGTGGGACCTGGCGCGCTACGGCGGCCTGCGCGAGTACGTGGGCCTGTTCGCCACCCGCCCGCACGGCATGCCGCGCGGGGTGTGCTTTCCGGCCGGGCATTCCAGTGCCGGGTTTGCCTGGGTGAGCCTGTATTTCTTCGCGCTGCTGGTGCGCCCGGCCTGGCGCTGGCGAGGTCTTGCCGTGGGGCTGGTTGCCGGCGGCGTGTTCGGCGCCGCGCAGCAGCTGCGTGGCGCACATTTCCTGTCGCATGACCTGTGGACGCTGGCAACCTGCTGGACGGTGTCGCTGCTGTTGTTCCTGCTGGTTCGCCGCATCACCGCCCGCGGAGTACGCGCATGAACACCGTCGCATCGCGCATGCCGCGCCTGACCGCGTTCACCGCCGTGCGTCACTGGCGCCCGACCTGGTCCACCGAAACCCTGATCGCCCTCACCAGCGTGTTCTTCGCGCTGGCCTGCAATGGCCTGTTCTGGCACAGCGCGATGGCCACCCACCCGGGCAGCCTGCGCTTCGGCCTGTCGCTGCTGTTGCTGCTGGTCGGCGCGCACAGCCTGCTGATGGGGCTGCTGGTGTGGCGCTGGAACGCCAAGGTGATGATCGGGGTGCTGCTGCTGGGCACGGCCATGGCCGCGCACTACATGGGCAGCTACCACATCTACCTGGATGCGGACATGCTGCGCAATGTGCTGGCGACCGACCACAAGGAAAGCCGTGAGCTGATCACCCCGAGCCTGGTCGCACCGCTGGTCCTGCTGGCGGCGCTGCCGATGGTCGTGCTGTGGCGCGTGCAGCTGCTGCGCCGCAGCTGGGGCAAGGCGCTGCTGTGGCGCGGCAGTTTCCTGCTGCTGTCGGCCGCGGTGGCACTGGGCGGCTCGCTGCTGTCGTTCCAGGAAATGTCGGCGCTGATGCGCAACCAGCGCGAAGTGCGTTACCTGGCCACACCCGGCAACTACCTGCTGGGCCTGCCCAAGGCGCTGCGCGGCGACAACCCGATCCAGCGCGCGCCGAAACTTCCGATCGGGCTGGATGCGAAGGCCACGCCGCGCGCGGCCGACAGCAAGCCGCGCCTGCTGGTGATCGTGATGGGCGAAACCGCGCGTGCGCAGAACTGGGGCTTGAATGGTTACGCGCGGCAGACCACGCCGCAGCTGGCGCAGACCAGTGCGATCAACTTCACCGACATGCATTCGTGCGGCACCAGCACCGAGGTGTCGCTGCCCTGCCTGTTCTCACCGTATGGCCGCCATGACTACGACGAGAAGAAGATCCGTGCGCACCAGTCGCTGCTGCACGTGCTCGACCACGCCGGCATCGGCACGCTGTGGCGCGACAACCAGTCCGGCTGCAAGGGCGTGTGCGAAGGCCTGCCGATGCAGGCGCTGGACGATGCCACCCACCCCACCCTGTGCGCCAACGGCCGCTGCATGGACGAGATCCTGATCGACAACCTCGCCGAACAGGTCCGCGCCAAGCCGGGCGACCGCGTGGTGGTGCTGCACCAGCTGGGCAACCACGGCCCGAGCTACTTCGAGCGCTACCCCACCCGTTTCCGCCGCTTCACTCCGACCTGTGACACCCCGGACCTGGGCAAGTGCAGCCGCGAGGAAATCACCAACAGCTACGACAACGCGCTGCTGTACACCGACCAGCTGCTGGCCCACACCATCGGCACGCTGCAGGGCATGCAGGATTACGACACGGCGATGATCTACCTGTCCGACCATGGTGAATCGCTCGGCGAGAAGGGCCTGTACCTGCACGGGGTGCCGTACGCGATCGCGCCGCAGGAACAGACCCGGGTGCCGATGACCATGTGGTTCTCGCCCGGCTTCGCCGCCAGCCGCGGGCTGGACCTGGCCTGCGTGCGCCGGCGTGCCAGCCAGTACACCGACCATGACAACGTGTTCCCGTCGGTGCTGGGCCTGATGCAGGTGAAGACCGCGCTGTACGAGCGCGACCGCGACCTGTTCGCCGGCTGCGGGCGCTGACGGGACCTGTGGCCCTTGCGGTGCGGCGGCGGCCCCACTAGCCTTCGCCGGTCTGTCACCACCCAAGGATGTCCCCGTGAACCACCGCCCGCTCCTGCTGGCCCTGGCTGTCGGTGCTGCCGCACTGACGCTGGCGGCCTGCCAGAAGGAACCGTCCAAGACCGATGCACCGGCCGCAGGCACCGCCGCGCCGACCGAAACCGCGGACCAGTTCATCGCCCGCGTCAACGCCGAGTACAAGGCCCTGTACCCGGAAATGACCTCGGCCCAGTGGCTGTCCTCGACCTACATCAATGACGATTCCGAGCGCGTGGCGGCCAAGGCCAACGAGCGCTGGCTGACCATCCTGAATGGCTGGATCGCCCAGGCCGGCACGTACGACGGCCAGCCGATGAGCGAAGACACCAAGCGCCAGATCCACCTGCTCAAGCTGATGACCGCCATGCCGGCGCCGCGCGACCCGGCCAAGCTGGGCGAGCTGACCCGCATCGCCAGCCGCATGGAAGGCGCCTACGGGTCGGGCAAGTACTGCACCGACGAGGCCAACCCGGCCACCTGCCGCCAGCTCGGCGACCTGGAACAGGTGCTGGCGCGCAGCCGCGACTACGACAAGCAGCTGGATGCCTGGCAGGGCTGGCACGCCACCACCAAGCCGATGCGCGCCGATTACCAGCGCTTCGTCGGCCTGGTCAACGAAGGCGCCAAGGAAATGGGCTTCGCCGACGCCGGCCAGATGTGGCGCAGCGGCTACGACATGCCGCCCGAGCAGATCGGCCCGGAAACCGACCGCCTGTGGGAACAGGTCAAGCCGATGTACGAGCAGCTGCACTGCTACGCGCGTACCAAGCTGGACGGCACCTATGGCAAGGACAAGGCGGAAACCGAAGGCGGCCTGATCGCCGCGCACCTGCTGGGCAACATGTGGCAGCAGGACTGGTCCAACCTGTGGGACCAGCTCGAGCCGTACCCGGGCGCGGGCAGCCTGGACATCACCGCCGCGCTGGAAAAGCAGTACCAGGCCAACCTGAGCGGTGCGCTTGCCAAGCCAGGTGGCAGCAACGCGAACGTGGAAGCGCTGTACAAGGCGCAGCGTGACGCCGAACTGCGTACCGCCAAGCAGATGACCGAACGCGCGCAGGACTTCTACGTGTCGCTGGGCATGCCGGCGCTACCGAAGTCCTACTGGGACAAGACCCAGTTCATCAAGCCGCTGGACCGTGACGTGGTCTGCCACGCCAGCGCGTGGGACATGAACATGGAAGGCGACGTGCGCACCAAGATGTGCATCAAGCCGAACGAAGAAAACTTCACCACCATCTACCACGAGCTGGGCCACATTTATTACGACCTGGCCTACAACCCGCTGCCGCCGCTGTTCCAGGGCGGTGCCAACGATGGCTTCCACGAAGCGATCGGCGACACCATCGTGCTGGCGATGACCCCGCAGTACCTGAACTCGATCGGCCTGGTCGACAAGCCGCAGGAAAGCCGCGAAGCAACCATCAACGCGCAGATGCGCATGGCCCTGAGCGGCGTATCGTTCCTGCCGTTCGGGCTGATGATCGACCGCTGGCGCTGGGGCGTGTTCGATGGTTCGATCACCCCGGACCAGTACAACAAGGCGTGGTGGGACCTGAAAGCCAAGTACCAGGGCGTGGCCCCGGCCTCGGCGCGTGGCGAGGAGTTCTTCGATCCGGGCGCGAAGTACCACGTGCCGGGCAACACCCCGTACACGCGCTACTTCCTGGCGCGCATCCTGCAGTTCCAGTTCTACAAGGGCCTGTGCGATGCGGCCGGCTACAAGGGCCCGCTGCACCAGTGCAGCTTCTACGGCAACAAGGAAGCCGGCCAGAAGTTCTGGGCGATGCTGAGCAAGGGTGCCAGCCAGCCGTGGCAGGCCACGCTGAAGGAAATCACCGGCGGCGACAAGCTCGATGCCGGCCCGATGATCGAGTACTTCACCCCGGTCAACGACTGGCTCAAGCAGCAGAACCAGGGGCAGATGTGCGGGTGGCAGCCGCCCGCCGCAGCGGCGGCAGCGCCGAAGGCTCCTTAAGCCAAAAAAGCCGGCCTACATGGCCGGCTTTTTTTCTCGCGAGCGTCGAGGGCCCCGCCGCGACCGGTAGGCCCCTGTGCAAATGTCCCCCGGCGTCGGCCGGAGGCCGACGCCGGGGGACATTTGCCGGAAAGGGTATACCGCCCCGGCACTCGATTCACCGGCAGCCGCGTCTGCTGGCAGCGCGCGAGGTATGGGGCAGCCACGCAGGGCGTGGCTCTACGCCTTGGGCTTGAGGGAAGCCGCGAGTTCCGCCTTGAACTGCTCGAAATCCTTGCCGTCGGCCTTGGCTTCGGCGTGCGCGGCGTCTTTCAATGCATCCGAATACACCAGGCGCACCGGGGTTCCCTGGCGCTCGTGCAGTTCGGCGGCCTGCATGATCAGCGCCAGTACGCGGGCGGCACTGGGGGTCTGGCCGGCGATACGGCCGTCCATGCCCAGCACCCATTCGCCATCGCGGCGCACCACCCCGGCCAGCAGCGTGCGTTGCTGGTCGCGCAGTTCGGCATGTGGCTCCACCGGCGACGCGTTGGCCTTTTCACGGTTGGCCGCTTCGGTTTCGCGGCGCTTGCGCAGGTCACGGCGCAGCTTGGAGGTGGTCGACATCAGGGGGACTTCCGGACTTCAACAGATGGGGAAAGGATAACGCACCGGCTCAGGCCAGGCCGGCCAGGGCCTCGCGGCGGCGCTCGCAGCGGCGCTCCCAGAACCAGAAACTGGCGCCGATGGCGAAGAAACCGGCATAGCCCAGCGCCAGGTGCAGCGGCGTGTGGCTGAGAAGCGGCGACACCACCCCGGCCACCACGGTGTTGATCATCAGCTGCAGGAACATCTGCATCGACGAGGCCAGCCCGCGCTGGTGCGGGTACATGTCCAGCACCGCCAGCGCCAGGATCGGGAAGATCAGCGCCATGCCCACGCCACCGATGAAGATGGGCAGCACCGCCCACGGCAACGCGATCTGGCCCACGGCCGCCACGTAGGCCAGGTTGACCAGCGCCGATACCGCGCACAGGCTGAAGCCGATACCGACCTGGCGCGCGGCGGTCATCCGCCCCGCCATGCGGCCGGACAGGAACGAGCCCATGGTCATGCCGCCGATGGTGGGAATGAACAGCCAGGCAAAGCCACCTTCGCCCAGTTGCAGATGCTGCATCACGAACACCGGTGCCGAGGCGATGTACAGGAAAATGCCGGAGAAATTGAACGCACCGGCCGCGGCCAGGCGCAGCAGGCGCGGGTTGGTGCCCATCTGCACATAACTGCGCAGCAGCGCCCTGGTGGACAGCGGCGTGCGTGCTTCCACCGGGTGGGTTTCCGGCAGCCACTTGCCGGTCGCTACCAGCAGCACCAGCGCGAACGCCACCAGGAACCAGAAGATCAGCGGCCAGTCGCCACCGCCGAGCAGGATCCAGCCGCCGATGATCGGCGCGATCGCCGGCGCAATGCCGAAGATCATCGAGACCTGGCTCATCAGCCGCTGCGCGTCGGCGCCGTGGTACAGGTCGCGGATCACCGCGCGGCCCACGATCACGCCCACGCCGGCGGTCACGCCCTGCAGCGCGCGGAACACCAGCAGCGTGGTCAGGTCGCGCGACAGCGCGCAGCCGATCGAGGCGGCGATGAACAGCACCAGCCCGCCCAGGATCACCCGGCGGCGGCCGAACGCGTCCGACAGCGGCCCGTGCGCCAGGCTCATCAGGCCGTAGAACAGCAGGTACACGCTGACCGTCTGCTGCACCGCCACCTGGTCGACCTGCATCCGCTCGCCCAGCAGCAGGAACGCCGGGAAGATGGTGTCGATCGAAAACGGGCCGAACATGGCCAGGCCGGCAAGCAGCAGGGCCAGGCGGCGGTTGGAGGGCGGAACGGGTGTCATCGGGTCTTCCGTCAGCGGCCGCGCGTGAACGCACGGAAGGCGCCGGCCGCAGCCTGCGGTGGCGCCTGATGAATACGAGGATCCAGCCATGATAGGCCGTCCGCCTGCCTGGCACCATGCCCGGGGGCTGGTTACGACACGGTCGGCGCCCCCTGTTCATGTGCCGGACGGGCGTTGCCGGGCGGGCCGCTGGGCTATAATCGCCGGGCTACATGGTGGGAGAAGCGGCGCTGTGTTTTGAAGCGCCCGCTGCCGAAGGCGCAACGCCCGTAATCGCTCAGGCCCGATACCACCCGCACCAAAACTCTGGAGAGACCGGCCAGTGCCGGCGCCGAAGGGGCACGAAGCACGCAGCCGCGCGCTTTTAAACTCTCAGGCAAAAGGACAGAGGGGCACCCAGGAAGACCGCAGGGTCCGGTGGATCGTTGTCGCCCACGACACGCCCCGTCCGCGCTTCCGAACGTGCGTGCCCACTCTTTTGGATGCCAGCCATGTCCCAGAACACCCCTACCCTGCGCGAGCTTGAACACCACCACGCGTTCGTCGAACGCCACATCGGCCCCAACGATGCCGAAATCGCGCAGATGCTCGACGTGGTCGGCCACGCCTCGCTGGACGCACTGACCGACGCCATCGTGCCGTCGGGCATCAAGTCGCCGGCCGCGCTGGCGCTGCCCAGCTCGCTTACCGAAGTGGAAGCGCTGGCCAAGATCCGCACCATCGCCGACAAGAACCAGGTGTTCCGCAGCTTCATCGGCCAGGGCTACTACGGCACGCTCACCCCGAACGTCATCCTGCGCAACGTGCTGGAAAACCCGGCGTGGTACACCGCCTACACCCCGTACCAGGCCGAGATCTCGCAGGGCCGCATGGAAGCGCTGATCAACTTCCAGACCCTGTGCGCCGACCTGACCGGCATGGAAATCGCCAACGCCTCGCTGCTCGATGAAGCCACCGCCGCGGCCGAAGCGATGACCCTGGCCAAGCGTTCAGCCAAGAGCAAGTCCGACACCTTCTTCGTGCACGACGCCGTGCACCCGCAGACGCTGGAACTGCTGCGCACCCGCGCCGAGCCGATGGGCATCGTGCTGCGCGTGGGCACCCCGGCTGAAGCCATGGAAGCCGAAGCCTACGGCGTGCTGCTGCAGTACCCCGACACCTTCGGCCATATCGGCGACTACAAGGCGCTGGCCGATGCCGTGCACGCGCGCGGCGGCCTGGTGGCCGTGGCCACCGACCTGCTGGCACTGACCCTGATCGCCGCCCCCGGCGAATGGGGCGCGGACATCGTGGTGGGCAACTCGCAGCGCTTCGGCGTGCCGTTCGGCTTCGGTGGCCCGCACGCGGCCTTCATGGCCTGCCGCGATGCCTACAAGCGCTCGATGCCGGGCCGCCTGATCGGCGTGTCGGTCGATGCCGCAGGCAATGCTGCCTACCGCCTCACCCTGCAGACCCGCGAGCAGCACATCCGCCGCGAGAAGGCCACGTCCAACATCTGCACCGCCCAGGTGCTGCTGGCGGTGATGGCCTCGATGTATGCCGTGTACCACGGCCCGGAGGGCCTGACCCGCATCGCCCGCCGCACCCACCGCCTGGCCGCGATCCTGGCCGCCGCGCTGCGCAACGCCGGGGTCAATGTGGGTGAGCAGTTCTTCGACACCCTGCACGTCAAGGACATCGACGCCAAGGCGATCCACGCCAAGGCCGCCGCTGCCCGCATCAACCTGCGTGCGATCGACAGCGAAGCGGTCGGCATCAGCCTGGATGAAACCGCCACCCGCGCCGACATCGTCGCGCTCGGCCAGCTGTTCGGTGCCAGCGTGGACGTGGAAGCACTGGACGCGGCCACCGCCGATGCCCTGCCGGCCGGCCTGGTGCGCACCAGCGCGTTCCTGACCCACCCGGTGTTCAACACCCACCACAGCGAACACGAGCTGCTGCGGTACCTGCGCTCGCTGGCCGACAAGGACCTGGCGATGGATCGCACCATGATCCCGCTGGGCAGCTGCACCATGAAGCTCAACGCCACCGCCGAGATGATCCCGGTGACCTGGCCGGAATTCGCCAACATCCACCCGCTGGCCCCGGCCGACCAGGCCACCGGCTACAAGGAACTGATCGACGGGCTGGAAGCGATGCTGGTGGAATGCACCGGCTATGACGCGGTAAGCCTGCAGCCGAACTCCGGCGCGCAGGGCGAGTACGCCGGCCTGCTGGCGATCCGCGCCTACCACCGCTCGCGCGGCGAAGACCACCGCGATGTCTGCCTGATTCCCGATTCGGCGCACGGCACCAACCCGGCCTCGGCGCAGATGTGCGGCATGAAGGTGGTGGTGACCAAGACCGACGGCAACGGCAACGTCGATGTGGAAGACATCCGCATCAACGCCGAGAAGTACAGCGACCGCCTGGCCGCGATCATGATGACCTATCCCTCCACGCACGGCGTGTTCGAGGAAGAAGTGGTCGAGATCTGCGAGATCATCCACAAGCACGGCGGCCAGGTGTACACCGACGGCGCCAACATGAACGCCCTGGTCGGCGTGGCCAAGCCCGGCAAGTGGGGCTCGGACGTGTCGCACCTGAACCTGCACAAGACCTTCTGCATTCCGCACGGCGGCGGCGGCCCGGGCGTGGGCCCGTGCGCGGTCAAGTCGCACCTTGCCCCGTTCCTGCCGGGCAAGCTGGGCGACAACGGCCCGGTGGGCATGGTCAGCGCGGCCAGCTTCGGCAGCGCCTCGATCCTGCCGATCAGCTGGATGTACATCACGCTGATGGGCACCGAAGGCCTGCGCAAGGCCACCCAGGTGGCACTGCTCAACGCCAACTACATCGCAAAGCGCCTGGCCCCGCACTTCAAGACGCTGTACACCGGCCGCAACGGGCTGGTGGCGCACGAGTGCATCCTGGACGTGCGCCCGCTGGAGAAGACCTCCGGCGTGGCCGCTGAAGACGTGGCCAAGCGCCTGATCGACTTCGGCTTCCACGCCCCGACCCTGAGCTTCCCGGTCGCCGGCACGCTGATGGTGGAGCCGACCGAAAGCGAATCGCTGCACGAGCTGGACCGCTTCATCAACGCGATGATCCAGATCCGCGAGGAAATCGCCGCGATCGAAGACGGCCGCCTGGACCGCGAAGACAACCCGCTCAAGCACGCCCCGCACACCGCCACCGCAGTGTCGGCCAGCGAGTGGTCGCACGCCTACCCGCGTGAACTGGCGGCCTTCCCGCTGGCCAGCCTGCGCCAGCAGAAGTACTGGCCGCCGGTGGCCCGCGTGGACAACGTGTACGGCGACAAGAACGTGATGTGCGCCTGCATCCCGGTGGATGCGTACAAGGAAGACGAGGGCGTGGAGGTCTGATTCCTCCCGCCAGGTGATACGAAGACGGCCCGCGCAAGCGGGCCGTTTTTTTTGGGGGGTCGGATCCCGGCAGACCATTGCGTAGAGCCACGCCCTGCGTGGCTGCGCGCATCCGGACTTGCCGATGGATTCATGCAAGAAGCAAGGCCAGAACGTCGCCACACTGCATGACCCTTCGCAACGGATCGATAACCATGGTGTACCAGACAAGCAGCATTCCAAGCCCTGCCAACGCGACGTCGCGAGTGCCTGCACAACCTGTTGCCGCAGACGCGCAACGCCACATCTCAGACCCGGGCATCAACCTTCGCAATGGCGATCTTGCTGGCCTGCCGACGGACATGACACAAGTGCTTCAAGCGCACCGTGAACACTCGCTCTTCCGCACGATGCCGCCGGCGAGCGAACCGAACATGGATTCTCTGGCCCCGCCAACGCTTACCCTGGTCAAGTTCGACAACGGGGTGAGCCTGCGCGAGCAGATCCTGCGAAATGCGCGCTCCCCGAACGGCGGCGCGTGACGGGCTGACGGTTGCAGTGCTGGAAACGATACGGCCCGCTTTCGCGGGCCGTATCTGTTTGGATCACGCCAACATCAATCGTGGTGGCGGTGTCGGTTCCGCCGCACGCGGCGTGCCACTTCGCTGGTGATCGCGATCACCGCGGTCAGCGCCGCCATCGACAGGAACTGCACGCGGGTGTGGGCCTCGGAGAGCAGCAGGCCGAAGATCAGTGCCAGCACGCACAGGCCGAGCACGGTCAGGTACGGGTAGCCGGCCATGCGGAATGGCAGGCGGGTGCCGTCGCGGTTGGCGCGGTGGCGCAGGATCAGCTGCGACAGCAGCGAAATCGTCCACACCAGCAGGCAGGTGGAACCGACGATGTTCAGCAGCACCGGCAGCACCTTGTCCGGGAACACCAACTCCATCACCGTGGCGGCAAAGCCGAACAGCACGCTGGCCAGCACCGCGATGATCGGCACGTGGCGGGGGTCGGTCCAGCCCAGCACCGCCGGGGCTTCGCGGCGGCGCGCCAGCGAATACATCATGCGCGAGGCGCCATACAGGTTGGCGTTGAGCGCCGACAGCAGCGCGATCACCGCGATCAGGGTGATGGCCGTGGCCGCGCCTGGAATGTTGGCCACCTGCAGCACGGCGGCGAACGGCGACTTCAGCGCGTCGCTGGTCCACGGCACCACGGCGATGATCACGCTCAGCGAGCCGATGTAGAACACCAGGATGCGCCAGGCCACGGTGCGGATGGCGCGGGCGATGCTGCGCTCGGGGTCTTCGGTTTCGGCCGCGGCCACTGCCACGATTTCGGTACCGCCGAAGGCGAACACCACCACCAGCAGGGCCGCACCGATCCCGGCCAGCCCGTTGGGCGCGAAACCGCCGTGTTCAGTGAAGTTGCTGAAGCCCGGCGAGACCACGTCCGGCAGCCAGCCCATCAGCAGCGCCACGCCGATCAGGATGAAGCCGATGATGGCAGCCACCTTGAGGATGGCGAACCAGAACTCGAATTCACCGAAGTTCTTCACCCCCAGCAGGTTGATCGCGGTGAAGAACAGCATGAACGCCAGCGCTGCCATCGGCACCGGGATCACCGGCCACACCGTGGCCAGCAGGCCGGCCGCGCCGACCGCTTCGGCGGCGATCACGATCACCAGCTGCACCCACCACAACCAGCCCACCGTGGCACCGGCGGTGGCGCCCATGGCGTCGGCGGCATACACCGAGAACGCGCCGCTGGTCGGCTTTGCCGCAGCCATTTCGCCCAGCGCGTTCATCACGATGATCACCAGCGCACCGGCCACCAGGTAGGACAGCAGCACGGCCGGTCCGGCGGCATGCACGCCCACGCCGGAGCCCAGGAACAGGCCGGCGCCGATGGCGCTGCCCAGGCCCATCATGATCAGCTGGCGGGGCTTGAGCGAGCTCCCGAGGCGGGTGTCGGCGGGTGCGGCGGCGGAGGCCGGAGTCTGGGATGCGGGCATCGGAATCGATTGGCGGGCAACAGGTGCGACACCATACCTTGTCCGGCCGGCGGACGGGATAGGGGCAACGCCCATGCCCCTGTAATCAGGCCTCGGCGCGCTCGGCGATCTGGGCGCGATAGGCCCGCGGCGACACGCCGACCTCGGCCTTGAACTTGCGGGTGAACGCGCTCTGGTCGGTGAACCCGCACGCCTGGCCGATGCTGGCGATGGTGTCGCTGCCGTGCAGCAGGTGCACCGCCATCTGGATGCGCAGCCGGGTCAGCACCTGCTGCGGGGTCATCTGGAACACCCGGCGGAAGGTGCGCTCCAGCTTGGACAGCGAGAACCCGGTGATATCCAGCAGGGTCTGCATGCGCACGTTCTCGGCGTAATGCGCGTTCAGGTGGGCCAGCGCCAGCCGCAGCTGCTCGTATTGCGTGCCCAGGCTGTCTTTCTGGCCCAAGTCGCGCGAAATGCCGATCAGCCCCCGGATCTGCCCGTCCACCAGCAACGGCCGCTTGCAGGTCAGGCACCAGCCCGGCTCGCGGTTGGCGAACAGGTGCAGCTCCATCAGGTTCTCGATCACCTTCCCGGCCAGCACCTGCGCATCCTGGGTGGCGTAGTCCGCGCCCAGCCCCGTCGGGTAGATCTCGGCGGCGGTGCGCCCGATCACCTCCTTGCGCGACTTCAGCCCGAGCCGACGCAGCATCGTCTGGTTGATATGCGTATAGCGCCCGTCGCGGTCCTTCATGAAGAACAGCACATCGGGGATCGCATCGAACAGCGCTTCGATGTCGGCAGGTTCAACGCGCATGCGGCGGCGGCAGAAGGGAGGACACGGCCCCAAGGATACCTGCCCGGCCGCCCGCGTGAAGCGCAGGTGCATGCCCGGCCCGGTTCTCCGACCCGCGATTAACGCCCCGGCCGCCAGTGTGAGGCGTTGCATTCCCCCTGCCAGCCCGGAGTCGCCTGATGGCCACCAGCAAGCCCCGCACCAAACCCGCCCCGCCCGCCGACCGCCGTGGCGAAGGCGACGAACTACACCAGCAGGCAGGCGGTGGCCATCCGGCACTGACCACCAACCAGGGCATTCCGGTAGCAGACAACCAGAACTCGCTGCGCGATACCCCGCGCGGACCGACGTTGCTGGAAGACTTCATCCTGCGCGAGAAGATCACCCACTTCGACCACGAGCGCATCCCCGAGCGCATCGTGCACGCACGCGGCAGTGCCGCGCATGGCTACTTCGAACTGACCCGTTCGCTGGGGGAATTCACCCGCGCGCGCGTGCTTACCGAAGTGGGCGTCCGCACCCCCGTATTCACGCGCTTCTCCACCGTGGCCGGCGGCGCCGGATCGGTGGACACCCCGCGTGACGTGCGCGGCTTCGCGGTGAAGTTCTACACCCGCGAAGGCAACTGGGACCTGGTCGGCAACAACATCCCGGTGTTCTTCATCCAGGATGCGATCAAGTTCCCCGACCTGATCCATGCGGTGAAGATGGAACCAGACCGCGGCTTCCCACAGGCCGCCAGCGCGCATGACACGTTCTGGGACTTCGTCTCGCTGATGCCCGAATCGATCCACATGATCATGTGGGCGATGAGCGACCGCACCATCCCGCGTTCGCTGCGCACCATCGAAGGCTTCGGCATCCACAGCTTCCGGCTGTTGAACGACGCCGGTGAATCGACCTTCGTGAAGTTCCACTGGCGACCCAAGCTGGGCGTGCAGTCCACCGTGTGGGACGAGGCGGTGAAGCTGCAGAGCGCGGACAACGACTTCCACCGCCGCGACCTGTTCGAGGCGATCACCGCCGGCGATTTCCCCGAGTGGGAACTGGCCGTGCAGCTGTTCACCGAAGAAGAAGCCGACGCGTTCCCGTTCGACCACCTGGACCCGACCAAGATCGTGCCCGAGTCCCTGGTGCCGCTGACCGTGATCGGGCGGATGGTGCTGGACCGCTGGCCGGACAACTTCTTCGCCGAAACCGAGCAGGTGGCCTACTGCCCGGCCAACGTGCCGCCGGGCATCGATTTCAGCAATGACCCGCTGCTGCAGGGCCGGCTGTTCTCCTATCTGGATACCCAGCTGAGCCGGCTGGGCGGCCCGAACTTCCACCAGATCCCGGTCAATGCGCCCAAGTGCCCGTTCGCCAACCACCAGCGCGACGGCCACATGCAGATGGGCATTCCCAAAGGCCGCGTGGCCTACGAGCCCAGCTCGCTGCAGGGCGACAGCCCGCGCGAAAGCGCCGATGGCTTCCCCAGCCATGCCACCCCGGCCGACGATGGCCGCAAGGGCCGCGTGCGTGCGCCGAGCTTCGCCGACCACTACAGCCAGGCGCGCATGTTCTTCCGCAGCCTGGAAGCGCCGGAACAGGCCCACGTGGCCTCTGCGCTGGTGTTCGAACTCTCGAAGGTGGAAACCGCTGCCGTGCGCGAGCGCACCGTGAGCCACCTGCGTAATGTCGACGAGTCGCTGGCCAAGCGCGTGGCCGCAGGCCTTGGCCTGGCTGCCCTGCCCGACCCCGCCCCCACTGCAACGCCGGCCAAGGACATGCCGAAGGCGCCCGAGGTCCGCATCATCGGCCGCACCAAGGACCTGCTCAAGGGCCGCTGCATCGGTATCCTGTTCGATGAAGGCTCGGACGCCGGTTTGATCAGCAACCTGCGCAAGGCAGCTGAAAAGGCCGGTGCCACGGTGAAGCTGGTGGCGCCGAAGATCGGCGGCGGCAAGCTCAGCGACGGCAAGGTACAGGCCGCCGACGGGCAGCTGGCCGGCACCCCCTCGGTGGTGTTCGACGCGGTAGCGATCGTGCTCAGCAGCGACGCCGCCAAGCGCCTGTCCAAGGAATCAGCGGCCATTGATTTCGCCGCAGACGCCTGGGCGCACCTGAAGGCGATCGCCGCCGACGAAGGCGCCCAGCAGCTGCTCAAGGCCGCCCGCGTAGGCAAGGACAGCGGCGTGGTCGAAGCCGAAGATGCGAAGGACTTCCTCGCAGCCGCCGCCACCCGCCAATGGGCCCGCGAACCCAAGGTCCGCACCCTCGCCTGAAGGAGACGCCACCATGCCCCGTGGAGACAAATCCAGCTATACCGACAAACAGAAACGCCAGGCCGCTCACATAGAAGAAAGCGAAAAGGCAGAAGGCCGCAGCGAAAAGACAGCCGAACGCATCGCCTGGGCCACCGTCAACAAGCAGGACGGCGGCGGCAAGAAGAAGACACCAAGGTAGGGTTGGTTCCCAAACAACCGCCGATACCAAAGCCACGCTCATTAACGCATGGCCCAAGATCGAAGCGGGCTCCTGCAAGCCCCTAACAACACGGGGTGTCGGCAATCCCGGCACCCCGTAGTCGTTTCTGCCACCCGCTAAGCCGCCACACCCAGCACCGCATTCGATTTCCGCCGCATCGCAATCGCATGCAACACCGTGCGCCGCGACGCAAACCGCGATGCCGCCCCTTCAGGCGCATGCGCCAACGTCAGCACCACCCGGCCCGGCCCGATCGACACAACCACCCGGCAGCCCACCTCCAACCCAGCCCTGCTCATCCACATGCCGCGCAGGAGCAGCGAAGGAACACACAACTCCTCCCCCTTCGCCCCCGACCGCCAGTCATACAGCGCACGGATCTTCAGGCTGACCGGCCCGATCCAATGCAACGCGTGCCCAGCAGACGCTTCAGTAGACGCAACAACCCCGGAAACATGCATATGCCACCTCCAACGGAAGATGTCCCTCGCCGGAATGGCGAGGGAGTCGGGAGGCTGAAATCCGTACCAGAGAACGGAGTGACGTGTTTCCCCCGGGGGTGTTGTATTTCGCCACCCTCCCGACGCAGAACGTCCAACTACTTTCCTCTGGTAGGAGATTTCAGTCTCCAGAGCACACCATGAGCGATGCAGAAAACGAAGGGAAATCGTTTGTTCCGAAGGATACAAGGAGTTCGATAGAGAGCATCTACGCTGCGACGCAATCAACACCAAGCGACATGTCAGCACACAGCTATTCCAAGCTTCTGCGCGCCTGAAAGATTGTCGGCGTGGACGACGCAGGAATCACAATCGCGTCGCCGCAAACATCACAAGTGCCGACCAACAGATCGCGGACTACGCCACGCCCGTCGCGGAATGGCACATCTCTGTACATGAAGGTCGCGGTGACTCTCCCGTCCCGATGACACAATGCCGAGACCCGTTCGCCCAGCGCGGGGGTTGCCATTGGCGTGCTCCAGAGATCGATGACTGGCATCAGAGCGGCTTACCCTGCATGTGCAGTCCAGGAATAGGAAATTGGTTTCTCCTATCGACCCGAGGGACCACGCCGAGCTCCCTCGGACAGACGCATTGACGACCCACGCCACCAATAGGCGATACTCCGGCATTACCGTAGGATGGGGAAAGGGGAACCACTTACATGAAATCTGCACGCACGCTGGCCTTGTTGGCCCTTCTGATGCCGTTGTCCGCACTGGCGCAAACGGCGCTCCACGATGGCCAGGGCAACGCCCTGCCGGACACGTCCACGGCGAAGTCCATCGAAGGCTTCTCCGCTTCGATGGTGGTTACCGCAGACCCGGAATGGCAACAGAAGTGGGAAAACCCGGTCAACGGGGTGCCGCGCTTCGAGCTGGCCACCGAGGTCAAGGAAGGCGGCTCGCTCTACATCCTGTCCTTCCTGACCAACCCGAAGCTGGATGCCGCCGGCATGGCGCAGGTGCGCTGCGACCTGCGGATCACCCGGCCCGACGGCAGCCTGAGCGGCGATGAGCATGACCTGCCCTGCTTCGTCACCCAGCTTGATACCGATCCCAACAGTGTCTATCTGTCTTCGGTGGGGATGAAGTTCACCGCTGAAGCGGGCGATCCGCATGGCACCTGGACGGTGGCGATCACGGTGCGTGACACCGTGCGCAACGTCAGCCTTCCGCTGCAGTCGTCCTTCGACATCCATTGATCCGGGCTCCCATGAATCGTCTGTTCCCGTTGACGCTGGCGTTGCTGCTCGCGGTTCCTGCCGTACATGCTGAAGACATCGCGCCTGCACAGGAAACTGCTTCGCCATTGAGCGAAAGCGAAACCGCTGCAGCCCTCGCACGTGCCGAGCAGCTGGGCCGGGCGATCTTCCTGCACGACCTGGCCGCCGAGCGCGCCACCGACGCACTGGTTGCCCAGCATCGCGCGTTCCGCAAGGACAAGCGCGTGCGCGGCTGGATCACCGAGGAACACGACGGACGCTATCGGGTCAGCTACATCGATGCGACGCCGGCCGTGCTGTACCGGGTCGAGGTCCTGCCCGACGGCAGCATCGACGGCCCGGTGGAAGTGCTGCCGGTACCCGCCGCGCTGAGCCCGTACGAGGCCGGCGCCGCCGCTGCCCGCAACCTGGCGATGACCGCGCAGGTGGCGTCCTGCGCCAGGACCTACAACAGCGTGGTGTTGCCCGGCGGCGATGACCGCTGGAGCGTGTACCTGCTGCCGGGCACCACATCACCCACGGCGGTGCCGCTGGGTGGCAGCCACCGCCTGGACATCGTCGGTGGCCAGATCGCCGCCAGCCGCGGGTTCACCCGCAGCTGCATCCAGCTCAACCGCGCGCCGTCCACGCGGGGCGCGAAGGTGGCGGCCATGATGGTGACCCACATGCTCGACGCCACGCCCACCGAGGCGCACGTGTACTGGAGCCTGTGGGCGCGCACGCCGATGGTCGTGGTCACCGGCGAAGACGCGATCTGGGAGATCGAGAACGGCCGCATCCGTCGCATGGCGGATGACGCCGATACCGGCACCGCCAGATGACCCGCATCCTTGGACTGTTCCTCTACGCATCCAGCCTGATTGCGCTGCTGGTAACGGGCGGGCACATCGCCCAGCTCATCCAGGCCTTTCCGGTAGAGCATCTGGCCAGCTATGGCCCAAGCATTCCTGCGGTTGCCGCCCTGAATGCGCGGTGGCTGCCGCATGCGCCGGCGCTGCTGTTCGGTGCCGCAGCCGTATCAGTACTTGCCGCTGCAGGAATCTGGCGCTCGCGGAACCAGGTATCCAACCGTCCCTTCGCGCTGGCCGCACTGGCAGCGGTGAACTACTTCCTCAGTTTTTACTGCGCCATGTCATTGCTGATTGCCTGGTTCCTGCTTCCTCGACTGGCCAACATGGGCTGAGCGCAGCGACGCTGCAGCACCAGAACGCAGAAGCCCCGCTTTCGCGGGGCTTCTGCTCGAAACTGATCCCAACAGTGTCTATCTGTCTTCGGTGGGGATGAAGTTCACCGCTGAAGCGGGCGAGCAGTTTTCGTTCGAGATGCGCTGACCGCATCGGTGGGCGTGGTATCGCCAGTCAGGGGCTTGAGCGCAATCCGGCAATGGCCTTGGCGATACGACCGATCACGTAGACCACAACGCCGCCGGGGATCAGCACCAGGGCGATGTTGGCCAGCCAGAGGAACTGGCCCATTCGTGGGCCCAGCAGCAGCCCCAGCGCGAAGATCGCTGCCCCCAGCAACATCATGCCCAGCCCCAACTTCAGATAGATGTTGGTGAGCCCGAAATTCCTGCCAGCCATGTGGCCTCCTTGCCTGTGTTGTTTTGCTGCCTTTTTCGGCGCACGTTGATGAAAGCACGCGGAACGCTTGAGCTCAACACCCAGATATCAGTACTTCGGCCGCTTGGGCTTCGGAGCCATCAATGCATCCGGAATGTGCAGTGACACTTTGATGCCAAGCTCATCAAGCGCATGCAACACCCTACCAAGCTGCACTGACGGCTTCCCGCGCTCAACGTCTCTCATGAACACATGGCTGGAATCAATGTATGCAGCGAGGTCATCTTGGCGGATGCTCTGGTTGCGCCGAACCTGGCGAATGATCTTTCCAATGTCTTCGGCCGTTTTGACTCGAATGTCGATCACCTGGACCCAACCATTTCGAAACCATCGTTTCGATTCGAGCTTATATAGAGGTCAGAACTCTTAAAACGAAACAGTTGCTTAGAAGCAGTCCGCCCTTGATCCATCACGGGTGGCTTGCCAATGCGGACCGCACCGCGTCACATGCCTCGATCAAATCGAGTACCAGACGTTCGGTCACATCGAGGTGACCCTCGTACTCTGCAATGTTGCGCTGCTGATGACATTTGTCGAGAACGCGCCAGACCCCGGCCCCATTCCAAGTGTGTGCGGAAGGAGCTGAAACACGAGATAGCGGTTTGCGGGGCGAAAACCGTGCCGACGCAGGGCTGCCAGGCATAGCGCGTGCGCTGCGTTGTAGGCTAGATCGAAACGACTCTCCAGAGAGAGTTCCGTGCGGCGCGCATCCAGAAGACGCGCTTTGCCAGACCGCAGGAGCCCCTCAATTTCACGCGTGTCTGGCGGTTCGATGCTGAGTGATTTACCTCGCCCCGCTAGGTTGTGCAGCGCTGAGTTCATGCTCGCCTCCGATCACCCAGATCTTCGGCTGTGCCAGCACGCGCATCAAGAACGAATTTTCTTCGTGAATGCGTGCATTCCATTCATGGCGTGAATAGATGGTCGGATTGATCGTGCGCCCGAGCGCTTGATGCGATGTCTCAAGGTGCTGCA
This sequence comes from Stenotrophomonas sp. FBCC-B152, assembly GCF_059134105.1. NCBI lineage: Bacteria > Pseudomonadati > Pseudomonadota > Gammaproteobacteria > Lysobacterales > Lysobacteraceae > Stenotrophomonas > Stenotrophomonas sp. FBCC-B152. Next base: position 2,767,469 of record NZ_CP101442.1, read on the forward strand.
TGACATCCGCGTAGCCCACTGTGTCGGAAACGATCATCAGATCGATATCGCTTCGTGCAGTGTCGCTCTGCTTGGCGACGGAACCGTATACGAAAGCGACGAGGATGTCGTCTGCGATGGGAAGCAACGCGTCCATAAGGGGACCTGCCAATCCGACGGTCTTGCGGATCATCGAGACGAGCTCATGGTAGATGGGCGCGTCAGGGTTGGCCTGGTAGCGCTTCTGATTTCCCGAGCGACGGATGGTCAACAGACCTGCAGCGGTGAGCTTTGCGAGTTCACGCTGGACGGCGCCGGAGCCACTTCCGGTGGCTGTAATCAGTTCCGAGACGGCAAAATCCTGATTGGATTGACCGAAGATCAAGCCCAGGATCCGTTGCTGGGTCTGGGTGAAAAGAGCGTCGGCCAAGCCGGAGCGAGGCGGCGGCACTGTGACGGAGGTGGCCTTGTTACCCATATTGGGCATATTAATGCCCAATATGGGTATGTTCAAGCGGACCCGGCCAAACGCAGAAGCCCCGCTTTCGCGGGGCTCCTGGTTGCCAGGCAGGGCCTGGCACTACGCCGGAGGGTGCCGGGACTGGCCCGGCGCCTGGATCAGGCGAACGGGTCCTGCAGGACCATGGTGTGGTCGCGGTCCGGGCCGGTGGAGACGATGCTGATCGGGCAGCCGGCCAGCTCTTCCAGGGCACGCAGGTAGGCACGGGCGGCCGCCGGCAGCTTGTCCCACTCGGTGATGCCGTGGGTGTTCTCGTTCCAGCCCGGGAATTCCAGGTACACGGGGGTGCACTCTTCCCAGCCCTGTGCGTCCAGCGGCGCGTACTCGGTGCGCTTGCCACGGTATTCGTAGGCAATGCAGACCTTCAGCTTTTCCATGCCGTCCAGCACGTCCAGCTTGGTGATGCACAGGCCGCTGATGCCGTTGATGGCCACGGCGCGCTTGAGCGCGACGATGTCCATCCAGCCGCAACGACGCGGGCGGCCGGTGGAGGCGCCGTATTCGGCACCGCGGTCGCGGATGCCCTGGCCAATCTCGTCGTCCAGCTCGGTCGGGAACGGACCGCCGCCCACGCGGGTGGCGTACGCCTTGGCGATGCCCAGCACGTAGTCGATCGCATCGGCGCCGACGCCGGCACCGGCAAGCGCACCGCCCACGGTGGTGTTGGAGCTGGTGACGTACGGGTAGGTGCCGTGGTCGATGTCCAGCAGCGCGCCCTGCGCGCCTTCGAACAGCACGCGCTTACCCTGCTTGCGCAGGTCGTGCAGGATGCCGGCCACGTCGGACTTCATCGGCTGGACGTACTCGCCGAAGGCCAGTGCTTCGTCGTAGGTCTTCTGGAAGTCGACCGCGTCGGTCTTGAGGTAATTGGTCAGCACGAAGTTGTGGTAATCCAGCGCGGTGCGCAGGAGCTCCTCGAGCTGGGCCGGGTAATGCAGGTCGGCGATGCGAATGCCGCGACGCGCCACCTTGTCTTCATAGGCCGGGCCGATGCCACGGCCGGTGGTGCCGATCGCCTTGCCGCCGGCGGCGCGTTCGCGCGCCTGGTCCAGGGCGATGTGGTACGGCATGATCAGCGGCGCGGCCGGGGAGATCTTCAGGCGCGAACGCACTTCCACGCCGGAGGTTTCCAGCTCGGCGATTTCCTTCTGCAGGGCCGCCGGCGAGATCACCACGCCGTTGCCGATCAGGCACAGCGCGTCTTCACGCAGGATGCCCGACGGGATCAGGTGCAGCACGGTCTTCTTGCCATTGATGACAAGGGTGTGGCCGGCATTGTGGCCGCCCTGGAAACGCACTACGGCACCGATTTCCTCGGTAAGCAGATCGACGATCTTGCCCTTGCCTTCATCGCCCCACTGGGCACCAAGCACTACGACAGACTGACCCATGACGGGCTCCTCGAATTGTTGCGGCCATCGGGGCCGCGGACGGGTAAACCGTAGCAGGGCTGGCCAGCGCGGGAGTGACGGCTCCAATCGGGGAGCGGTCGGCGAAGGCAGGCCCAGACACGGAAAAAGCCGAACGGGGAGGCCCGTCCGGCTTTTGTGCATTATCCGGGTTTCCGGCGTCGACCGCCACCCCGCAGGGTGGCGGATTCAACCGGCGGTCAGCGGTCGTTCTTCAGGTACTGCAGGAACGGGTCGTTCTTGTCCAGCACGATCACCCCGTTGCCGTCGGTCATGGAGTTCCGGTAGGCCTCCAGGCTGCGGTAGAACGAGAAGAACGACGGGTCGGCCGAGCCGGCCTGGCCGTAGATCCGGGCCGCTTCGGCGTCGCCGGCACCACGCAGGCGCTGGGCGTCGCGCTCGGCTTCGGCCACGATCACGGTGCTCTCGCGGTCGGCCTGGGCACGGATGGTGAGCGACTGCTCTTCACCCTCTGCCCGCAGCTTGGCCGCTTCCTGCTTGCGCTGGGCGCGCATGCGCTCGTACACGTCGTTGATCACCTGGCTGTCGGTCGGCAGGTCGATCTGCTTGATGCGCAGGTCGATGATCTGCATGCCCAACCCCTTGACCGCCTCGTTGATGCCGGTCAGCTGACCGGCAATCAGTTCGCTGCGGTCGCCGGACACCAGCTGCTGCAACGAACGCGAGTTGATCTGGTTGCGCAGCGAGTCGGTGATGATCGGCGCCAGGCGGGCATCGGCCACGCTGGCATCGCCGCCGGTGGCGCGGTAGTAAGCGCGCACGTCGGAGATGTAGCCAATGGCGAAGAAGTCGACGCTGACGTCCTTCTGCTCGGCGGTGAAGTAACGGGCCGGGGCGGTGGCCAGCACCTGGAAGCGGCGGTCGAACACGCGCACCGTTTCCACCAGCGGCAGCTTGAAATGCAGGCCGGGCTTGATGTCGGCACGGACCACCTTGCCCAGGTTCAGCACCATGGCGGTCTGGTCCTCGCGGACCACGAACACCGAGCCCAGCAGGCCCAGCAGGACGGCGACGGCCAGGCCAATCCAGAGAGGACTCTTCATCGGATGGCTCCTTCGCTACCGGTCGGTCGGGTGGTCGGGCGCGTGGTGGGGCGCTCGGCGTTGCGCACGCCGTCCACCGGGGTGCTGGCCGGCAGCGACGGCATCATCACTTCCGGGGTCACCAGCGGGGTGCCGCTGTTGCCGGCGGCAGCGCCGGCGCGGTTGTCGGGCATGGGCACGTAGATCAGCTGGCGGCCATCGCCACCGATGACCTTGCGGTTCTCGGCCAACACCTTCTCGACGGTTTCCAGCCACAGGCGCTTGCGGGTGACTTCCGGGGCGTCCTTGTACTGGGCCTGCAGCAGGCTGAAGCGTTCGGCATCACCCTGCGCGCGGGCCACCACGGCCTGCTTGAAGCCTTCGGCGGTGGTACGGGCGCGCGAGGCCTGGCCACGGGCTTCGGGCACGACCTTGGCCGCGTAGGCCTGGGCTTCGTTGATCAGGCGTTCCTTGACCTGCTGGGCACCGTTGACCTCGTCGAAGGCCGGCTTGACCTCTTCCGGCGGACGGGCATCGGGCATGGTCAGGCCGGTCACGACCAGACCGGTGCGGTACGCCTTGAGCGCGGCCTGCAGGCGTTCCTGGGCGACCACGGCCAGCGGGCCACGGTTGTTGAGCACGGCGTTGAGGTCGGCACGGCCGACCTGCTCGCGCACCGCGCTCTGCGCGGACTGCTCCAGCACCTGGTCGGCGGACACCGAGCCGAACAGGTACAGGCGCGGATCGTCGATGCGGTACTGCACGTTGAGCGACACGCGCACGATGTTCTCGTCGCGGGTCAGCACCGGCACTTCGCTGCTGAAGGTCTTGATCTGGGTCGCGTTGACCTTGGTCACCGACTCGATCGGCCACGGCAGCTTGAAGTTCGGGCCGGGCTGCAGGATGCGCGAGAACTGGCCGAAGCGCAGCACCACGCCGCGTTGCTGTTCGCCGATCAGCTGGAAGCTGGAGAACAGCAGCAGCAGGACCACCGCCACCGCCACCCAACGCAGGATGCCGCCATCGAACAGGTCCTTGAGCGGTCCGGGCAAGCCGCCCCAACCACCACCACCGCCGCCACCGCGCGGGCCAAACGGCCCTCGTCGATTCTCGTCGGAACCCTGTCCGCCCTTGTTGCCGCCGGGTGTATTCCAGGCCATGCACGCTCCATCAGTAAAGGTTGCCTGCGGGCCAGTCCCGCACCGTCAACCGTTCAATCCCGTCCGATTCTACTAGATGGGGCTGACCGACAGGATTGGAAGGGGCAACCCGGCGCAGGTCGCGATTCATCACGGTAAGGTGGAGCCCCCATTCTGCAGGGCCACCCCCATGGCGATCCCCGACCGGTTCACCGCCTTCCGCATCCACCAGGACGCGCAGGGCCACCACAGCGGCCTGGAGCCGATCGGCCTGGACCAGCTCAACCCGGGCGAGGTGGTGGTACGCGCCGAATGGTCGTCGGTGAACTACAAGGATGCCCTGGCTGGCACCGGCAAGGGGCGCATCCTGCGCCGCTTCCCGCTGGTGGGCGGGATCGACGTGGCCGGCACGGTGGTGGCCTCCACCGACCCGGCCTGGCGCGAGGGCGATGCGGTGCTGGCCACCGGCTGCGGGCTCAGCGAGACCCGCGATGGAGGGTACAGCCAGTATGTCCGGCTGGCAGCCAGCGCGGTCATCGCACGCCCGGCCGGATTGGAGGCACGCGAAGCGATGATCATCGGCACCGCCGGTTTCACCGCGGCGCTGGCCCTGCTGCGCATGCTCGACAACCGGCTCACCCCGGCGCACGGCCCGCTGGCCGTGACCGGCGCGACCGGCGGGGTCGGTTCGCTGGCGGTGGACATCTTCAGCCGCGCGGGTTTCGAGGTGCACGCGATCAGCGGCAAGGCCGACCAGGCCGATTACCTGCGGGGGCTGGGCGCGCGCGAGGTGCTGCCGCGCGACAGCCTGGCCACCACCAAACCGATGGAGTCGGCCCGCTTCGGGGGCGGCCTGGACAATGCCGGCGGGCCGATGCTGGCCAGCCTGCTGGCCCAGACCGTGCCCTATGGCAGCGTGGTGAGCGCGGGCCTGGCCGCCAGCCCGGCGCTGGACATGACGGTGATGCCTTTCATCATCCGCGGCGTGTCGCTGCTGGGCGTGTCGTCGTCTTCGGCCCCCCGTGCGCTGCGCGAGCAGGTATGGGAGCGCCTGGGCGGCGACTGGAAGCCGCGCCACCTGGACACCATCTGCACCGGCGAGATCGGCCTGGAGGCATTGCCGGCCGCGTTCGAGCGGATGCTGGCCGGTGGCGCGCTGGGCCGCACCGTGGTGCGGATCGACTGAGCGTTGCAGCTGGGCGACGGACGGCGCGGCGGACGCTTCACGCTGACACGGGCGCGGCTCTACACTGCGGGCATCACTTGGGGAACAACATGGCACGCATTCTGATCGTCGACGATTCACCGGTTCAGCAGCTGGGTATCAAACGCATCGTCGAGAAGCTTGGGCATGAGACGTTGACCGCCGAAGACGGCGCGGCCGGGGTCGAAGTCGCCAAGGCCGAGCTGCCCGACCTGGTGCTGATGGATGTGGTGATGCCCAACCTCAACGGGTTCCAGGCCACCCGCACGCTCGCGCGCGATTCCACCACCAGGCACATTCCCGTGATCCTGGTGACCACCAAGGACCAGGACACCGACCGCATGTGGGGCATGCGCCAGGGCGCCAAGGCCTACATCACCAAGCCCTTCTCCGAAGACGAGCTGTCCGAAGTGCTGGAGCGGGTCTTCAGCAACAAGGAATCGCCGGCGGCTTGATCGCCGGCGGTGCCGTATCGACCAACGGTCGATACCTACCGCGACGTCCCCGGTCGGTACACATCGCAATGCCCCGGTAGGTACCGTCCGTTGGCCGGTACCCTGTACCCATCAGATTTTTTCGCCGAATGCCTTGGCCAGCGCCTTGTAGGCCTTCTTCTGCGCCTCGTCAGTCGGCACCGGGGCGATGATCTCGATTTCCACGATCTGGTCGCCATCGGGGTTGCCCGGCAGGCCGCGGCCGCGCAGGCGCAGCTTGCGCCCGGCATCCGAACCGGCCGGCACCTTCAGCTCCACCGCTCCGCCCAGGGTGGGCACGCTGATCGAGGTCCCCAGTGCGGCCTGCCACGGGGTGACATCCAGCGTGTACAGGATGTTGCGGCCGTCGACCTCGAACTGCGGGTGCGCGGCATATTCCACTTCCAGCAGCAGGTTGCCGCCGTTGGTGCCCTGCCCGGTCAGCCGGATCACCTGGCCCGGGCGGATGCCCTTGGGCACGCGCACATCCAGCTGCTTGCCGTTGACGGTGATGCGCAGGCTGTCGCCGCCGTAGGCCGCTTCCAGCGGCACCGACAGCTTGGCGCGGGTATCGCGGACCGGCTGCGGGCCGGCCCCGGCGCCGCCGAAGCCACTGGCCCGGCCACCCCCACCGCCGCCACGCTGGCGGGCGAACAGGCTCTCGAAGAAGTCGCTGAAACCACCGCCACCGGCGCCGCCGCCGAACACTTCCTCGAAATCAAAGCCCTGTGCGCCGCCATAGTTCGGCGGGGCATGGAACTCTTCGCCCGGGCGGTAGCCCTGGGCCTTGAGCTGGTCGTAGGCCGCGCGCTTCTGCGGATCACGCAGCGCCTCGTAGGCCTCGTTGACCGCCTTGAACTTCTCTTCCGCGCCGGTTTCCTTGCTCACGTCCGGGTGGTACTTGCGCGCCAGCCGGCGGTAGGCGGTCTTGATTTCGGCATCGCCCGCGCTGGGTTCCACACCCAGCGTGGCGTAGTAATCCTTGAATTCCATCCATACACCTCGAATAAGTTCGGCCGCCCGCGCCGGCGGGGGCCGTACCGGCAATTCTAGCGGCTGGCCGCCCCGCCGCCGTGATCGGGCGAATGATCCTGCGCAATGCAGTCGCCCCGGGCGCCGGCTACGGTCCATATGGGAATGAACAGGCCGGTTTCAACGTTTTGACGCGGCCCTCCCATAACTCTCACTACCCTGCCCTTGACCCAGGAGCTCCCATGACCATCCACGTTGGCGACCGCATTCCCGAAGTCACCCTCAAGCGCATCCGCGAGGGCATGGAGACGCTGGACACCCATGCCCTGTTCGATGGCCGCAAGGCGGTGCTGTTCGCGGTGCCCGGCGCCTTTACCCCGACCTGCTCGGCCCGCCACCTGCCCGGCTATGTGGAGCATTTCGCCGATTTCCGCCGCCGCGGCATCGACGTGTTCTGCATGGCGGTCAACGACCCGTTCGTGATGAAGGCCTGGGGCGAAAGCCAGCAGGTGCCCGACGGGTTGCAGCTGCTGTCCGACGGCAACGGCGATTTCACCCGCGCGCTCGGGCTGGAACTGGACGCCAGCAGTTCCGGCATGGGCATGCGCTCGCGCCGCTTCGCGCTGTACGTGGAAGACGGCGTGGTCCGCGAAACCTTCATCGAAGAGCCCGGCAAGTTCGAGGTCTCTTCGGCGCAGTACGTGCTGGAGCACCTGCCCAGCTGATCTCCCCAGAACCAAGGAACCCGGCCAGCCATGTCAAAGCCAGCCAAAGCCGCAAAGCAACCCAAACCCGCCTCCACGCCCGCCGCCCCCACCCCGCCCGGCATCAGCGACACCGCGACCCTGCGTGCACGTGCGCGGAAGAACATCGATGATGGCGCCATCACCCCGACCTACAGCGCCGACCGCAAGGCGGTGATCAAGCTGCTCAACGATGCGTTGGCCACCGAATACGTGTGCGTGCTGCGCTACTACCGCCATTACTTCATGGCCAAGGGCATGCTGGCCGACGCGGTCAAGGGCGAATTCCTCGAGCATGCCCAGCAGGAGCAGGCGCATGCCGGCAAGCTGGCCGAGCGCATCGTGCAGCTGGGCGGTGAACCCGACCTCAACCCGGCCACGCTGACCCAGCGTTCGCACGCGGAATACAAGGAAGGCAAGGATCTTCGCGACATGGTCCGCGAGAACCTGATCGCCGAACGCATCGCCATCGACAGCTATCGGGAAATGATCAACTTCGTGGGCGACAAGGACACCACCACCAAGCGCATCCTGGAAGAGATCCTGGCCCAGGAGGAAGAGCATGCCGATGAATTCGCGGACCTGCTGGAGGGTTGGATAGGCGAGTGAAATGCGTCGGCCATGGCGGGGTGGTAAGGTCGGCGCCGTCCTCCTTGCAAGGAATGCATCGTGACCATTGCCCGCCGTTCCGCCCCGCTTGTGCTTGCCCTGCTTGTTTCTGCGGGCGCCTTCGCGCAGCCTGCCCCCGCGGCAGGCGAGCGCCTGCCGCCTTCCCCGCACTGCCTGGATGCACGCGGTGTGCGCCAGGTCGAGCAGGCCAGCCCTGCGGCCATCGCCGTGCTGGGTGCCAATGGCCAAGCCTACCGGCTGGAGTTCACCGATGCCTGCCCCGGCGTCAACGAGGCCGAACAGGTCCGGCTGGACGCACCCGATGGCTGGGCCTGTGGCAGCCCCGGTGAGCGCCTGGTGGTCGACGGCCGCACCTGCGCGGTGGCGGCCGTTGGGGTGATGGACAACCGCACCTTCGCCGAAACCGCCCGCGAGAGCAGCCGCCAGTACGCGGCCACCCTGCCGACGGTCAACGTCACGGCCAAGTCGGGGCGCAGCAGCCGGGCCCAGGCCTTCCAGGGGTCGCCCGAGTTCTGCTTCGCCACCCGCAATGTGCGTGGCTGGAGCGAAGATCCCAAGGGCGTGGTGGTGGAAACCAACCCGAAGAAGAACGGCGGCCATCGTTACTACCACCTGGAGCTGGGCAGCAGCTGCAGCATCCTGGAGGGCGCCACCGCCGTGGACTTCCAGTCCGGCTTCCAGAACGGGCTGATCTGCGGCAACCCGGGTGACCGCATCGTCATGGCCGACAACGGGCTGGTCAACGACGGCGAGGGCGGCGATCAACGCGCCCACACCCCGCGCTTCGCCCGCCCCGGCTGTTCGGTACTGGCCGTCTATCCCCGGGAATGACGGTTACCGGAGGATCCGGAACCGCACCTGGGTCCAGGCGCCATCGGCGGCGAGCGCGGTGAGGGTGTGCTCGCCGGCTTCGTCGAAATCACGCTGGAAGCTGCGCGCGCCTTCGCTGCGTGCGATCCAGCGGTCATCCAGCAACCAGTCCACGGACTGCTCACTGCCCAGTGCACGCAGCTGGAGCCGCACGCCGTGCTCCGCGTTGGGCGCGCGCGCCAGCGTGGCGCGGTCGTTGAGGCCTTCGATATGCAGGCTGCCCGCACTGCTGCGGCCATCATCGCGACAGTCCGGCGACAACGCCGGCAGCTGCGCGGCCTGGCGCTGGGCCAGGGGCAACCACGGCGACACCAGCGCCGGCCAGCGTGCGATTTCGCGGCGCTGCGCCTCGTGCGGCAACGTACATTCCGGTGACAGCCGCAGGCCGGTGCGGGCATCCACGTTGAACGCCTGCCGCCCGGCCTGCCACAGCCGCGCATCGCGTTCGGCGAAGGTAGGCGGCACCACGTCATCCAGCACGTAGGCCTGCAGGCGCCGCTGGCACAGCGCGGGCGGCGTGGCCTCGGCGCGCTCGCCGGTCGGCCAGCACACCTCCGCCTGGGTGACGTTGGCGGGCAGCGGTGCAGCGGCCGCATCGCCACGCTGGCGCGGCAGGCTGTCGACCACTTCGAACATCAGCGGCAATGCGGTCACCGCGCCGTACTGGCCCGGCAACGGCGTGCCATCCGGTCGCCCCACCCACACGCCTACCGTGTAGTGGCGGGTGGTGCCAATCGCCCAGGCATCGCGATACCCATAGCTGGTGCCGGTTTTCCAGGCCACGCGCGGGCGCCCCGTCACATCGAAGGTGCCGGCCCCATAGCCGGGGCGTGGGTTGGATTCGAGTACTTCGCGGGTGATCCACGCCGCGCCGGGCGACATCAGCCGTCGCTCGATCACCGGATCATCGGGCGTGTAGCGCACGCGGCCGGCGATGCCGTTGCGGTTGAACGCGGCGAACGTGCCGACCAGGTCTTCCAGCCGCGCGCCGGTGCCGCCCAGGATCAGCGACAGGTTGGGCGCGCTGCCGTGCGGAAAGCGCAGGGTGATGCCGGCGTGCGACAGGCGCGCGGCGAATCGCGCCGAGCCGACCCGGTCCAGCAGGTCCACCGCCGGCACGTTGAGCGACAGCCGCAACGCGGTAGCGGCACTGACCGGGCCATTGAAGGCTGCGTCGAAGTTACCCGGGCGATACCCGGCAAAACTCTGCGGCGCATCCACCATCAGGCTTTCGGAATGGATCAGGCCGTCGTCGATGGCCATGCCGTACAGGAACGGCTTGAGCGTGGAGCCCGGCGAACGCCAGGCCTGGACCATGTCCACGTGGCCGAGCCGCTGCTTGTCACCGAAGGCCACCGAACCAACGTAAGCACGCGCCTCCAGTGTGCGGTTGTCCACCACCAGCAGGGCCGCCGAGGTACGCTCGGGCAACTGCGAGAAATACGACGCCACGCGCTCTTCCAGGGTGCGCTGCAGTCCGCTGTCCAGCGTGCTCTGGATGCGCGCGGCGCGCGGCTGCGCGGCATGCAGGCGCTGCGCCAGCAGGGCCGCGTGCAGCGGCGGTTGAAGGGCGCGGGTTACCACCGCTTCGATGCGGGCGTCGTCCACTTCCTCGCGTGTCCACACCCCCAACGCGACCATGCGCTCGAGCACCTTGTCGCGCGCCACCTGCGCGGCCTCCGGGTGGCGGTCCGGGCGCAGCCGGCTGGGCGACTGCGGCAGCACCGCCAGCAGGGCGGCTTCGGCATGCGACAGCTGCGCTGCCGGCTTGCCCAGATACGCCCAGCTGGCCGCTTCCACGCCTTCGATGGTGCCGCCGTAGGGCGCGCGCTCCAGGTACAAGGCCAGGATCTGCGCCTTGTCCAGGTGCAGTTCCAGCTGGACCGCGCGCAGCAGCTGCTTGGCCTTGCCCCACGGTGTGCGCGTGTGCGGGTCGAGGATGCGCGCCACCTGCATGGTCAGGGTGGAGCCGCCGGACACGATCCGCCGTTCCAGCACCCATTGCTTGCCCGCGCGCAGCAACGCCCACGGGTTGAGCCCGGGGTGCCGCCAGAACCAGCGGTCTTCGTAGTTCAGCAGGGCCTGCAGGTACAGCGGCGACACGCTGCTGGCCGAAGCTGGATAGCGCCACACGCCATCGGCGTCGGCAAACGCGCGCAGCGGCGTGCCATCGCCGGCCACCACCAGGGTGCTGGTGTCGCGCTGGCGGGGCAGCGGCGGCGGGAACGCCAGGTCCAGCACCAGCAGCACCGCCAGCAGCGCGGCCGTGCCCCAGCGCAGCGCTGGCCACAGCCAGCGCCAGCGGTTCGTCACGGCTGGACCACCGTCAGGGTGGTCGGGTTGCTGCGCCCCACCCCGCGCAGGTCGGGGCGGTACATGTCCTCGACCAGCGGCGGCGGCACGGTGTAGGTGCCGGGGGTGACCGCACGCACCAGGTAGAACACCTTGGCGGTGCTGCCGCGCGAGAGCTTGAGCGCGGCCACGTAGCGGTCATCGCGGAACTCCTCGTGGCGCAGCGTGGCCGCCTCGCCACGATCCTCCACGCGCAGGCCATCGACCACCACGTCGGCCCACTGCTTGGCATCGCCCAGGTTGAAGTTCTCGATCTCCAGCCCGGCCGGCAGCAGGTCGGTCAACAGCGCATCGGGCATGTCCACGTTCGGGTTGACGCTGACCCGCACGATCAGGGCCTCGCCCTCCTTCAGCGCGCGCGGGGTCCACGGCTTGCCGTCGGTGGTGAACCAGCTGCGTTCCACGCCGAGGGTACGGCTGTCCGGTTCCGGCGCGGTGCGCGGAATGCCGGCCACTTCCAGGCTGGCGAACATCGGCGGCTCGCCCTGCGGGCTGAACCGCACGCCCTTGGCCAGTGCGGCGTAGTCGAAGCTGCGGCCGAACATGCGGCGCGCGGCGATCGCCTCCACTTCGCCCCCGATGGCCAGCTCGCCGGACACCTGCTTGGTCTGGTTGGCCGCCAGTGCCTTGCCCAGGCGCGCGATGGCCACCTGTTCCTGCGTGCTCAGCCACATCCAGCCATTGTTGCGGCGGGCATCCAGCGCGCGGCCCAGCTCCACCGCGCGTGCGTCGTAGGCCGGCTTGGACAGCTTGCGCTCGTGCAGCAGCGCGATCATCAACGCATCGTCGCGCACCGCGCTGCCGTAATCGCCGAAGTACTGCGGGCGCTCGCTGCTGGGCTTGGCGAAACCGGCCGCAATGGCCGCATCGCCCCGCTTGTGGTCGCCCTGCAGCGACAGCGCGATGCCCAGGTGGACCAGCGACAGGCCGGTGAGCGACTTGCTGCGTTCGTTGTCGTACAGCGCGCGCAGGGTACCCAGCGGAGCCCGGTTGACCCGCGCCAGCACGTAGCCCGAATACGCCTGGTTGGCGAACTTCAGGTTCTCGCGGCGGTCTTCGCCGTAGAACTGGTTGCCGCCGGAGAGCAGGTCCTCGCTCAGCCGGTTGAGCGCCTTCTGCAGCACGCCATCAGGCACGGCGAAGCCGGCGTCCTTGGCATCGAGCAGGAACTCGGCGATGTACGGAGTCAGCCACGGGTTGACGTAGCCGTCGTCGCCCCACATCGAGAAGTTGCCATTGGCCACCTGCATCGAGGCCAGGCGACCGAACGCGCCCTCCATGCGTTCGCGGCGGGTCTTGGCATCCAGGCCATCGGCCCCGAGCATGGCCGAGGTGGCATCATCCAGCATCAGTGCGGCATACCCCTTGCTGGTGGTCTGCTCGGCGCAGCCGTACGGATACTTCAGGGCACCATCGAGCGCACTGGCGAAGGGAATCGGCGGCAGCGCGCTGACCAGCATGCGCGCGGTGACCGAATCGCTCATCAGGCCGTCGGCCAGGCCGGCGCCCAGCTCCACATCGGCCAGCGGGTCCAGCGTGCGGGTCTGCGCGCGCAGCACCTGCGGCCACGCCGCGCGCACCGGCAGGTCATAGCGGCGGTCGACCTTGAAGCCGTTGCCTTCCACCCGCACCCGCACCTTGGCCACCGTGTAGCCCTCGCGTGCCACCAGCGGGAAGCTGAGCGTGCTCTTGGCATCGGCGTTGAGCTTGAGCGCACGGCTGGGCTCGCCCAGGGTCAGCGGGCCGATCCCATCGACCTGCACCTTGAACTCGCCCGGCTTGCCGGTGAAGTTCTGCACATCCAGGGTGACCGTGCTGCGGTCGCCCGGGGCCAGCACGCGCGGCATGCTGGCTTCGGCCAGGATCGGCGCGCGCACCACGGTTTCCACGTCGCGCTTGCCATACTGGTCATCGGCATAGACCAGCGCCGACACCCGCAGGGTGCCGTTGAAGTCCGGGACCTTCAGCGCGATCCGGGCAATGCCCTTGGCATCCAGCTTGACCGGGCCGGAGAACAGGTCCACGGTCTGCACGCGCGCAGTGGGGCGCTTGGCCTGCGGCAACGCGGCCAGGGCCATGTCGCCGCCGAACTTCAGCTTGCCGCTGCTGCCATCAAAGCTTTCGATCACCCGGCTGTAGATGTCGTAGGCATCCACGCCGAGGCGACGCTGGGCGAAGAAGTGGCCGGCCGCATCGGGCACCGGGAAGCGGGTGATGTTGAGGATGCCCACGTCCACCGCCGACACCGTGACATGCGCCAGCTTGCCCGCCAGCTGTGGCGCGCTCACCGTCACCGGCAGGGTCTGCTCCGGTCGCATCTGCTTGGGCGCGGACAGCCCCACCGCGATCTGGCGTGCCTTGCGGTCCATCGGCACGTGTACCACGCCGACCGCTCGGGCCGGGGTGATCTTGCTGGGCGCGCTGCCACCGCGGAACACCAGCGCGGTGATGTAGACATCGTGGCGCTCCCATTCGGCGGTGACCGGGATGTCGAAGGTGCTGCCGGGCTTGGCGTCGATCTCCTGGACGTACAGCATCTTGTCGCTTTCAACCATCAGCACGCCCTTGCCGGCGTGCGGCGGGGTGACGGTGACGCGCACCTTGTCGCCGGCCTTGTAGCCGGTCTTGTCCAGGCCCAGCTTGATCTTGTCCGGGCGCGCATCCAGGCCCCGGTTTTCGTCGTTCCAACTCCAGCCGGCGTGGAAGGGGTAGCGGCTGGTCAGCCCGGTAGACGGGTCGAACACATCCAGGCGGTACTCGCCCCACTCCACCGGGAAGTCCACGCCCACCGCCGCGCTGCCGGCATCGACCGTACGGCTTTCCTTGTTCTCGAAGCGGCGGCTGAAGTCGTAATCCCAGCGGTTGTCGTTGAAGGTCCAGTGGTAATCGCGCAGTTCGCGCACCAGGGTGACCTTCAGGCCCTTGCCCGGCTGCGGCTTGCCGGCCGCATCCACGCGCATGACTTCAAAGCGCGCGTTGCTGTTGGCATCGGCGCCGTCTTCAGGGTTGAACAGCGGGCGTACGCCGACCAGCACCGGGGCCGGCCACAGCACCCGCTTCAGGGTGCGGCTGACCGTGCGGCCGCCGGTTTCATACACGCTGCCGGACAGCACCACCGCCACCGGCGCGCTGGCCTTGACCTCGGCCGGCAGGTCCACGTCCTGGCGCAGCTTGCCGTCGGCGGGGAACTCGGTATCGATCACATCGCGCGCTTCGCGCGGCAGTTCCAGGGTCGGGTCGCCGAAGAAGTAGCCCGGCAGCGATTCCACCGGTGACTGCTCGGCGGCCACGGCCAGGCGCGCGGTGAAGCGGTTGCCATCGGCGGGCGCACCGTACAGGTAGGCCGCATCGGCCTGCAGTTTGAGCGGCTCGCCCGGCTTGAGGGTCTTCTGGGCACTGTCCAGGTCCAGCTTCATGCGCTCGGGCAGGAACTCCTCGATGCGCAGGGTCATGCCCTGGATGGCTTCCTTGCTGGCCGGGTTGGTGCGGAACTCCACCTGCCAGCGCCCGGTCGGCGCTTCCACCGGGATGATCTGCTCGAAGCTCAGGTAGCCCTGCTCGCCCGGCTGCAGGCGGGTTTCGCGGAAGGTCTTGCCGTCGGGCTGCTTCAGGCGCAGGAACACCGGCTGCGGCTTGACCGGCTTGCCGTCGTTGTCGCGCAGCAGCGCGGAAATACGCACGGTTTCGCCCGGGCGGTAGAGGTCGCGGCCGGACCAGGCGAACACGTCGAACCAGGCATTGTCACGGCCGGCCACGGCAAATTCGCTCAGGTCCAGCGCCGGCTGGTTGAACGGCAGCATCGAGGTATCCGCACCGCTGCTGGCAATCAGCACGTGGCCCGCATCCAGGGTGTAGTTGAGCAGCGCGTTGCCATTGCCGTCGGTGCTGCCCTTGAGCACCACCTCGCCCTTGGCGTCGATGATGCGCAGGTCGATCTTCTTCAGCGCCGCGCCGCTCTGCAGCGAGGCGGTGTGCACGAACAGGGTGTCCTTGTAGGCACGGGTGTGCAGGCCGATGTCGCTGACGGTGAAGAAGGCGGTGTCGAATTCGCTGTCGAACGAGCCGCTGCGCTTCATCACCGCGAAGTACAGGCCCGGCTCCTGCAGCTCCTTGATGTCCTGGGTGGGCAGGTAGGTGAGCACGCGTTCGTTCTGCTTGCCACCCAGCACGAAGCGGTTGACGTAGACCGGCTCGGCCAGCTGCGACATGGGGGTCTTGTCGCCGTATTCGCTGTCCAGCTCCCAGCTGCCGCGGCGGCCGCCGCGCTGGTACTGGCTGAAGAAGCTGGACAGTTCCTTGTCGCGCACGCGCAGGAACTCCACGTCCACTTCGTTCACGTTGACCGACACCACCGGCAGGCCGCGGCTTTCGCGTGCGGGCAGCACGCTGCCCTGCGAGGCGAAGCCGGCCACCGGCTTGAGCTCACCGCTGAAGACCTTCTGGCGCAGTTCCTTGCCGAGCCGGCTGCCGTCGGCGGCCAGCAGGTCCGCCGAGACGATCAGGGTGTATTCCTTGGCGGCCTCCACGAACGGGTAACGCAGGGTCTTGCCGTCGTCGGACAGGGTCCAGCTGCTGTCCTCGGTTCCGACCTTCTCGCCGAAGCGGACCAGCGTGTCGAAGTCCTGGGTGCCGACCAGCGGCCGCGAGAACTCCAGGGCCAGCGACAGGCCGTCGCTCTTCTGGTCGGGGAACGCCCGCACCAGGGTGAACTCGCTGACGGTTTCGGCCTTGGCGGCGATCGGCGCGCCCGACGGCGTCGGCAGCTGGCCGCTGTCGTTGCGTTTGCAGCCGCCGATCCCCAGTGCCAGGCCGGCGACCAGCGCCATGCCCAGGATTCCTTTCCAGCTCCATTGCCCGACCCGACTGCGCGTAGCCATGACGTCACTCCTTGAACAAGGGCTCCAGTATAGGGGCCCGCGCAGCCAGGCAGGGGCTGGCTCTACCGCTTGACGTGTGCACAGCGGTCACCCGGCGACGTATAGCTCGACGTATTCGTGGACCGGCATCGCTTCCAGTGCGACCGGGTCCAGCGAAGCCTCGAGGATGCGACGCTGCTGCACGGTCGGGAAGGTGGCGGCCAGGTGCGCGCGGAACTTGTCTTCCAGCCTTGGGATGCCCTCGGCGCGGCGGCGGGCGTGGCCCAGCGGGTATTCGACCGTGGCGTCCAGGCTTCTGCCATCGGTGAACCGGAGCTCCAGTGCGTTGGCGATGCTGCGCTTGTCCGGGTCCAGGTAGTCGGCGGTGAAGCGCGGCTCCTCCACGCAGTGGATCTTCGCCCGCAGCGCGTCGATGCGCGGATCGGCGGCCACGTCGTCCTCGTAGTCCTCCGCCACCAGCCGGCCGAACAGCAGCGCGATGGCCACCATGTACTGCACGCAGTGGTCGCGGTCGGCCGGATTGTTCAGTGGCCCGGTCTTGTCGATGATGCGCAGGCAGGCCTGCTGGGTACGCAGGGTGATGTGCGCGATGTCATCAATGCGCCGCCCCTCCGCACGCAGCCGGGCGTGCAGCTGCATGGCCGCCTCCACGGCGGTCTGGCCATGGAACTCGGCCGGGTAGCTGATCTTGAACAGCACGTTTTCCATCACGTAGCTGCCGTAGGGGCGCTGGAAGCGGAACGGCTGGCCGCCGAACGAGACGTCGTAGAAGCCCCAGGTCGGCGCGGTCAATGCGCTTGGGTAGCCCATTTCGCCGGTGGCCGCCATCAACGCCAGCCGCACCGCCCGGCTGGTGGCGTCGCCGGCTGCCCAGCTCTTGCGCGAGCCGGTGTTGGGCGCGTGCCGGTAGGTACGCAGCGCCTGCCCGTCCACCCAGGCCAGCGAGACGGCATTGAGCATCCGCTCGCGGTCCAGCCCCAGCATGTGCGCCACCACCGCGGCGGAAGCCACCTTGACCAGCACCACGTGGTCCAGCCCGACCCGGTTGAAGGCGTTTTCCAGCGCCAGGCAGCCCTGGATCTCGTGCGCCTTGATCATCGCCACCAGTACGTCGCGCATCGTCAGCGGCGGCCGGCGCAGGGCCACCGCATTGCGGCTGAGCCAGTCGGCGGTGGCCAGGATGCCGCCGAGGTTGTCCGAGGGGTGGCCCCATTCGGCGGCCAGCCAGGTGTCGTTGAAGTCCAGCCAGCGGACCATGGCCCCGATGTTGAAGGCGGCATGCACCGGGTCCAGTTCGAACCGGGTACCGGGCACGCGCGCACCGTTGACCGCGCGGCTGCCGGGCACCAGCGGGCCCAGCAGCTTGCTGCAGGCCGGGAACGCCAGCGCGGCAAGCCCGCAGCCGAGGGTGTCGATCAGGCAGTGGCGGGCGGTGGTGAACGCCAGCGGCGAGGCGACCTTGTAGTCGCGCACGTAGTCGACGATGTCGACCATCACTGCATCCCAGGCAACGCGATCGCTGGTGGGGGAGGTATCTGACGTCATCATCGCGCTCCTGTTCGAACCGCCCCCCGAACGGTAGAGCCGGGCCCTGCCCGGCTGCCCTTACAACGTATCGGCCGGCACCCGCACCGCGCCCTCCATCAACACGCGTGCGCTGCGGCTCATGATGGCCTTGGTCACCGTCCACTGGCCGTCAACAAGGCGCGCCTCGGCGCCCACCCGCAAGGTGCCGGACGGATGTCCGAAGGCCACCGCCCCGCGCTCGCCGCCACCGGCGGCAAGGTTCACCAGCGTGCCCGGAATGGCCGCGGCCGTGCCGATCGCCACCGCCGCAGTGCCCATCATGGCGTGGTGCAGCTTGCCCATCGACAGCGCGCGGGCGTGCAGGTCGATGTCGCCCGCTGCAATCTGCTTGCCGCTGGAGGACACGTAGTCCTGCGCCGGGGCGACGAAGGCCACCTTGGGCGTGTGCTGGCGGGTGGTGGCCTGGTCGATGCTGTCGATCAGGCCCATGCGCACCGCGCCGTGCGCGCGGATCGCCTCGAACCGGGCCAGCGCGGCCTTGTCCTCGTTGATCGCCGGCTGCAGTTCGGTACCGGTGTAACCCAGGTCCGCTGCATTGAGGAAGATCGTGGGAATGCCGGCGGTGATCATGGTCACCTGGAAGCTGCCCACGCCGGGCACGTCGAGGGTGTCGACCAGTTTGCCGGTGGGGAACATCGAACCGCCCTCGCCTTCGCCGTCGTCGGACGGATCCAGGAACTCCAGCGCGATCTCCGCCGCCGGGAAGGTCACCCCGTCAAGCTCGAAATCGCCGATCTCCTGCACCTGTCCGTCCACCACCGGCACGTGGGCGAGGATGGTCTTGCCGATGTTGGCCTGCCAGATCCGCACCGTGCAGATGCCGTTGCGTGGAACGCGCATCGGATCGATGAAACCGTTGCTGATCGCGAACGGTCCCACGGCGGTGCTGAGGTTGCCGCAGTTGCCGCTCCAGTCCACGAACGCCGTATCGATGGACACCTGCCCGTAGAGGTAGTCCACATCGTGGTCGGGCACCGAGGGCGCCGAGATGATCACGCACTTGCTGGTGCTGGAGGTCGCCCCGCCCATGCCGTCGGTGTGCTTGCCATACGGATCGGGCGAGCCGATCACGCGCATCAGCAGCGCATCACGTGCCGGGCCAGGGATCTGCGCGGCAAACGGCAGGTCCTGCAGGCGGAAGAACACCCCCTTGCTGGTACCACCGCGCATGTAGGTGGCGGGTATGCGGAGCTGGGGAAGACTATTCATGAGTTGGGAACCAGAAAGAAGGTCATCGAGGTACATCTGTTTACTCGTCAGATCCCAACAGGTCATCCAGCCCGCGTGAGGCGTCCCACACCCTGACTATTTGAATGCTGGAAGGCAGATCGAAGTAGTAGACGAGGTAGCGGTCGAAACTGGAGACCACACTGAACCGAAGCGGGCCCGACGCTCCGTCAACAACGTCGGCATGCCGCAATGAACCTGACGAAGGAAATTCTGAAAGCCGAGCCAATACAGCGTCGACAGCAGCAATGAAGCGTTCGCCCAGAACCAGACCGCCCCGACATGCATACCAGTACGCCCCATCCGCAACGTCCTGCCTTGCGCTCGGGCGCCACTCAATCGGCTTCACGTCGCAAACGCTCCGCTAGTTCCTGGCGCAACTGAACAAATGTGTCAGGCGTGACCGGCACGGCGGGACCGGACGCCAAGCCCTCAGCGATCAACTGCCGCAGCAGGTTCTCTGCCTTGGCCCGTTGCCGCTGCCGAATCAGGTCACGAACGTAGTCGGAGGTGCTCGAGTAACCACCTTCACTGACTTCTTCGTCGACGAATTGCTTCAAGGGATCGCTGAGCGAGATGTTCATCGTAGCCATGGGAGTCTCTTTGGCAATTATTGCCATAGATGGTGCGCCCGCAGCTGGGTGGCCGCAAGCGCGCTCCGTTCATCGTTCAGGTTGGCGCACCGTTCGCCCTTTCTTACGCCACCTGGCTGGATTCCAGGAAGTCCTGCGCGAAGCGCTGGAGGACGCCGCCGGCTTCGTAAATGGCCACTTCTTCGTCGCTGTCGAGGCGGCAGGTGACCGGCACCAGCACCTGGGTGCCGTCGCGGCGCTTGACGACCAGGGTCAGATCGGCGCGCGGGGTGCGGTCGCCGATCACGTCGAAGGTTTCGGTGCCGTCGATGCCCACGGTCAGGCGGGTGGTGCCCGGCTTGAACTCCAACGGCAGCACGCCCATGCCGATCAGGTTGGTGCGGTGGATGCGCTCGAAGCCTTCGGCAACGATGGCTTCGACGCCGGCCAGGCGCACGCCCTTCGCGGCCCAGTCGCGCGAGCTGCCCTGGCCGTAGTCGGCGCCGGCGATGATGATCAGCGGCTGCTTGCGCGCCATGTAGGCTTCAATCGCTTCCCACATGCGCATGACCTTGCCTTCCGGCTCGACCCGGGCCAGCGAACCCTGCTTCACGGTGCCGTCTTCATTGCGCACCATTTCATTGAACAGCTTCGGGTTGGCGAAGGTGGCGCGCTGCGCGGTCAGGTGGTCGCCGCGATGGGTTGCATAGGAATTGAAGTCTTCCTCGGGCAGGCCCATCTTCGCCAGGTACTCGCCGGCGGCGCTGGAGGCCAGGATCGCGTTCGAGGGCGAGAGGTGGTCGGTGGTGATGTTGTCGGGCAACACCGCCAGCGCACGCATGCCGGCCAGCGTGCGTTCGCCCGCGAGTGCGCCTTCCCAGTACGGCGGTCGGCGGATGTAGGTGCTCTCCGGGCGCCAGTCGTACAGCGGGCTGACCTGCGAACTGTATTCCACGCGCACGTTGAACATCGGGTTGTACACGCTGCGGAACTGCTCGGGCTTGACCGCTGCCTTCACCACCGCGTCGATCTCGGCGTCGCTGGGCCAGATGTCCATCAGGCGCACGTCGTTGCCCTGCGCGTCCACGCCCAGCACGTCCTTCTCGATGTCGAAGCGCACCGTACCGGCAATCGCGTAGGCGATCACCAGCGGCGGCGAGGCCAGGAAGGCCTGCTTGGCGTACGGGTGGATGCGGCCGTCGAAGTTGCGGTTGCCCGACAGCACGGCGGTGGCGTACAGGTCACGGTCGATGATTTCCTGCTGGATCGCCGGGTCCAGCGCGCCACTCATGCCATTGCAGGTCGTGCAGGCGAACGCGACGATGCCGAAGCCCAGCTTTTCCAGGTCCGGCAGCAGGCCGGCCTCTTCCAGGTACAGCTGCACGGCCTTGGAACCCGGTGCCAGCGAGGACTTCACCCACGGCTTGCGCAGCAGGCCGCGCTCGTTCGCCTTGCGTGCCAGCAGCCCGGCGGCGATCACGTTGCGCGGATTGGAGGTATTGGTGCAGCTGGTTATGGCGGCGATGATCACCGCGCCGTCCGGCATCAGGCCCTGGGCCTGTTCGACCTTGCCCGCTTCCAGCTTGGCGGCGTCGGCAATGCCGCGCTCGGCCAGCGCGCTGACCGGCAGGCGGCGGTGCGGGTTGCTCGGGCCGGCCATGTTGCGCACCACGCTGGACAGATCGAAGCTCAACACGCGCGGGTACTGCGCGGTGACCAGGTCGTCGGCCCACAGGCCGGTGGTGCGCGCATAATTTTCCACCAGCGCCAGCTGCGCTTCCTCGCGGCCGGTCAGGCGCAGGTAGTCGATGGTCTGGCCATCGATGTAGAACATCGCCGCCGTGGCACCGTATTCCGGGCACATGTTGGAAATGGTGGCGCGGTCGCCGATGGTCAGCGCGGCGGCGCCTTCGCCGTAGAATTCCAGCCATGCACCGACCACGCGCTGCGCGCGCAGGAATTCGGTCAGGGCCAGCACCACGTCGGTGGCGGTAATGCCCGGCTGCGGCCGGCCGGTGAGCTCAACGCCCACGATGTCGGGTAGGCGCATCCACGAGGCGCGGCCGAGCATGACGTTCTCCGCTTCCAGGCCGCCCACGCCGATGGCGATCACGCCCAGCGCGTCCACGTGCGGGGTGTGGCTGTCGGTGCCCACGCAGGTGTCCGGGAAGGCCACGCCGTCCTTTACGTAGATCACCGGCGACATCTTCTCCAGGTTGATCTGGTGCATGATCCCGTTGCCCGGCGGAATCACGTCCACGTTCTGGAAGGCCTGCTTGGTCCAGTCAATGAAGTGGAAGCGGTCTTCGTTGCGACGGTCTTCGATGGCGCGGTTCTTCTCGAATGCCTGCGGATCGTAGCCGCCACATTCCACCGCCAGCGAGTGGTCAACGATCAGCTGCACCGGCACCACCGGGTTCACCTTGGCCGGGTCGCCACCGCCGTCGGCGATGGCATCGCGCAGGCCGGCCAGGTCGACCAGTGCGGTCTGGCCGAGGATGTCGTGGCAGACCACGCGGGCCGGGAACCACGGGAAATCGAGATCTTGGCCGCGCTCGATCAGCTGCCGCAGCGAGGCCTCCAGGGTGGCCGGGTCACAGCGGCGCACCAGGTTTTCAGCCAGCACGCGCGAGGTGTACGGCAGCGTGGCATAGGCGCCCGGGGCGATCGCATCGACCGCCGCGCGGGTATCGAAATAGTCCAGCGAGGTGCCGGGAAGGGTCTTGCGGTAATCAGTGTTCATGGCTGGCGGTAGCTGCTTGTGTTTGGCGGGCCGTGCGGGGAAACGGGAAAGGCCGGCCCGTAGGCCGGCCCTTCTTTCAGCGGCGCTGGTCGATCGGCACGAAGGCCTGGTCTTCCGGGCCGGTGTAGTTGGCGCTGGGGCGGATGATCTTGCCGTCGATGCGCTGTTCGATCACGTGCGCGCTCCAGCCGGAGGTGCGGGCGATCACGAACAAGGGGGTGAACATCGCGGTCGGCACGCCCATCATGTGGTAGCTGACGGCGCTGAACCAGTCCAGGTTCGGGAACATCTTCTTGATGTCCCACATCACCGATTCCAGGCGCTCGGCGATGTCGTACATCTTCATGTTCTGCTGTTCGCTGGACAGTTCGCGGGCCACGTCCTTGATCACGTTGTTGCGCGGATCGCTGACGGTGTACACCGGGTGGCCGAAGCCGATCACCACTTCCTTGCGCTCGACGCGGGCCTTGATGTCGGCCTCGGCCTCATCCGGTGAGTCATAGCGCTTCTGCACTTCGAACGCCACTTCATTGGCCCCGCCGTGCTTGGGGCCGCGCAGCGCGCCGATGCCACCGGTGATGCAGCTGTACATGTCGCTGCCGGTACCGGCGATGACGCGGCAGGTGAACGTGGAGGCATTGAACTCGTGCTCGGCGTACAGGATCAGCGAGGTGTGCATCGCCTTCACCCAGGAATCCTGCGGCTTCTCGCCATGCAGCAGGTGCAGGAAGTGGCCACCGATGGAGTCATCGTCGGTTTCCACGTCGATCGCGCGCCCGTTGTGGCTCCAGTGGTACCAGTACAGCAGCATCGAGCCCAGGCAGGCCATCAGCTTGTCGGCGATGTCGCGCGCGCCGGGGTGGTTGTGGTCGTCCTTTTCCGGCGACACGCAGCCGAGCACGGAAACGCCGGTACGCATCACGTCCATCGGGTGCGCCGACGGCGGCAGTTCTTCCAGCGCGGCCTTGACCGCGGCGGGGATGCCACGCAGCGACTTCAGCTTGGCCTTGTAGGCGACCAGCTCGGCGCGGGTGGGCAGCTTGCCGTGCACCAGCAGGTGGGCGATTTCCTCGAACTCGCTGGTGTTGGCCAGGTCCAGGATGTCATAGCCGCGGTAATGCAGGTCGTTGCCGCTGCGGCCGACGGTGCACAGCGCGGTGTTGCCGGCGGCGGTGCCCGACAGGGCGACGGACTTCTTCGGCTTGAAGCCGGGGGCGGTGGTTGCTTCGCTCATGATCCCTCCAGAAAACAATGGTGCGACGTTACTTCTTGGCGGCGAACAGCGCGTCGAGCTGCTGCTCGAAGGCGTGGTAGCCGATACGGTCGTACAGTTCCTCGCGCGTCTGCATGCTGTCCACCACGTTCTTCTGGTGGCCGTCGCGGCGAATGGTCTCATACACGTTCTCGGCGGCCTTGTTGGCCGCACGGAACGCCGACAGCGGGAACAGCTGGATGGCCACGCCGGCCGAGGCCAGTTCGTCGCGGCTGAACAGCGGGGTCTTGCCGAACTCGGTGATATTGGCCAGCACCGGCACCTTCACCGCATCCACGAAGCGGCGGTAGGTGGCCAGGTCGTAGGCCGCCTCGGCAAAGATGCCGTCGGCGCCTGCTTCCACGCAGGCGATGGCGCGCTCGATGGCGGCATCCACGCCGTCCACCTGGATGGCGTCGGTGCGCGCGATCAGGAAGAAGTCGGGGTCGGTCTTGGCATCCGCCGCCGCCTTGACCCGGTCCACCATCTCGCCCTGGGTGACGATTTCCTTGCCCGGACGATGCCCGCAGCGCTTGGCGCCGACCTGGTCTTCGATATGGCAGGCGGCCGCGCCGGCCTTGATCAGCGATTTGACGGTGCGCGCGATGTTGAACGCGCTGGGGCCAAAGCCGGTGTCGATGTCGACCATCAGCGGCAGGTCGCACACATCGGTGATACGGCGCACGTCGATCAGCACGTCTTCCAGGGTGTTGATGCCCAGGTCCGGCAGGCCCAGCGAACCGGCCGCAACGCCGCCGCCGGACAGGTAGATGGCACGGTAGCCGGCGCGCTGCGCCAGCAGGGCGTGGTTGGCGTTGATCGCCCCGATCACCTGCAGTGGCGATTCGGCGGCCAGCGCGGCGCGGAAACGGGCGCCGGCGGAGGAAACAGGGGTGCTCATGGGCAACATTCCATCGTGATTGACCCTGCCAATGGCGCAAGTCACGTGCCAACGGGTAAGTCATTGATCTGGTTACACCCGGCCAGCCAGCCCGGCGTTTCATGTTGAAACATTGAAACAGATGTAACATGGATGAAACTGAAACACGGCCGCTGCCCATGTCGATCCGCCTGCCCCGCCCTCGCCTCCCTGATCCCGACCCCGGCGCGCTTCCGGTGATCTGGACGGTCAGCGTGTCGCGGCTGACCGGCCTGCTCGGTGATGTCATTCCCGAGTTCGACCGCCGCGCCCGGATCGTGCCGATCAATCTCGGCTTCGAGGAAGCCGTGGATGTGATCGGCCAGCGCCTGCGCCGCGAGCACTGCGACGTGGTGATTGCCGGCGGCTCGAACGCGGCCTACCTGCGCAGCCGGCTGGAGGTACCGCTGGTGCCGATCCAGGCCAACGGCTTCGACCTGATGGAAGCGCTGGCCCGGGCCCGGCGGATCGCACCACGGATCGGGCTGGTCACCCATGCCACCGACGTGCCCAGCTTCGGCAGTTTCCAGCACAGCTTCGGGCTGGATATCGAACACCGCCGCTTCGTCACCCGCGAAGATGCGCGCGACTGCATCGCCGACATGCGTGCCAACGGCATCGAGGTGATCGTGGGCACCGGCATGGCCATCGACCACGCCGAGCGGGTGGGCCTGCCCGGCGTGCTGCTGTACTCCGCCGATTCGGTGCGCCAGGCCTTCGAACACGCGTTGGAATTGACCCAGACCCTGGCCCGCTCCGGCGTGGCGGCACCGCGTCGGCGCCCCCCTGCCCGGCCGCGCCCCACGGAGCATCGCCTGCTCGGCGACAGCGCCCCGATGCAGCAGGTGCGCGAACGCATCGCGCTGTATGCCCCGCACGACAGCACGGTGCTGGTCACCGGTGCCACCGGTACCGGCAAGGAACTGGTCGCCCGGCAACTGCACGCCGCCAGTGGCCGCAGCGGCCGCTTCGTGGCCCTCAACTGCGGGGCGATCAGCGAATCGCTGCTGGAGGCGGAGCTGTTCGGCTATACCGAAGGCGCCTTCACCGGCGCGCGGCGTGGCGGGCGGGTGGGTCTGGTCGAAGCCGCCGATGGCGGCACCCTGTTCCTGGATGAGATCGGCGAGCTGCCGTTGCCGCTGCAGACGCGCCTGTTGCGGGTGCTGGAAGAGCGCGAAGTGCTGCGCGTGGGTGCCACCGAACCCACCGCAGTGGATGTGCGCGTGGTGGCGGCCACCCTGCAGACGCTGGAGTCGCTGGTGGAGGCGCAGCGCTTCCGGCGCGACCTCTACTACCGCCTGGCCGCGCTGCGGATCGCGCTGCCCACCCTGCGCGAGCGCCCGCAGGACGTGCCGATGCTGCTGGAGCACTTCTTCCAGCAGCTGGGCCAGCGACCCTCGCCGCTCGATGCCACCGCCACCGAACGGTTATGCGCCTACGCGTGGCCGGGCAACGTGCGCGAACTGCGCAACCTGGTGGATCGCCTGCGCATCCACTGGCGAACCGAACAGGGCGTACTGGGACTGGCGCAGCTGCAGTCGTGGCTGCCCGAACTCCTGCCGGGTACGGCAGGCGCTGTCGCGGCCGCTGGCGCCGCGTTGCAGGCGGGGCCTGCGCCCACACGCCCCTCGCCAGC
This sequence comes from Stenotrophomonas sp. FBCC-B152, assembly GCF_059134105.1. Classification (NCBI taxonomy): domain Bacteria; kingdom Pseudomonadati; phylum Pseudomonadota; class Gammaproteobacteria; order Lysobacterales; family Lysobacteraceae; genus Stenotrophomonas; species Stenotrophomonas sp. FBCC-B152. Next base: position 2,793,616 of record NZ_CP101442.1, read on the forward strand.
AACCCTTCAGCAGTGGCTGCTGGAACATCACGGCAACCGCGAACAGCTGGCCGCGCGGCTGGGCGTATCCCGCACGACGCTGTGGCGCTGGCTGCGCCAACCCGTTTGACGAAACCGCTGACCGCGTTTTTGCGCATCCCGAGCCTGCTGCGACATTTCTGATACGCAGAGCAGGCTTCAACCGACAACGCATTAGCGAAATTCCTAAAGCCAAATGCGGATATCCGGTTGTGCGACATGTTCATCATTTCGTCTGCTGCACGGGCAGGAACTGACAGCGCGGGACATGCAGGGGAACCGGATACGTCCTGCCGCGACATCACCGCGCCGGACGCATTGGCCTGTTTGCTGCCGGGATTTCCTGCCAGCCCAAGCGTTGGCGTCCGATGCCGGTGCGCGCGGACCGATACACGCCATCGATGACGTCCAGAGGAAGAAAAGTTCGGTGGCCCGTGCAGGAGGTTCATCAACGGAAACCCCGGGTGAACTGTTTGCGAGCGCGGCGATGTCCAATCGCCCGCCGCACGGCTAGGTTCCAGAGCGTTGATCCGCCCACCACCGAGGACACCGCATGTTCCCAGCCACGCACGCCAGGCCCCTTTCCACCCTCGTCACCCGCGCCACCGCGCTGACCCTGCGCAGGCAGCGCGATGCCGCGGCTGGCCCGAGCCGGGCCATCCCGCTGACCGGCATCAGCAACCACGCGACCCGGCCGCAGCCCGCACCCGCCCGCGTATCGCGGATGCCCGCTGCAGCGGCCAATGCGGACCAGGAGCGGGAGGATGCACCCAGCGCACCCGGCCCCACCGAGCAGGCACTGGCGGTGCTCAGCGGGCAGATCCACGCCTTGCTGGCACAGTGCCGCGCTGAAGCGCCTGCGGATTTCGGCAAGGCCCTCGACGCGCTGGCCCTGGACCCGCAACAGCCGTTGGCCCGCAAACAGAGCGGCGCGCTGCTACGTGCGATCAAACGCCTGCCCAGCGGCAGCCGTGTTCCCGAACGGCAGAAGGCACTGCGCACTGCGCTGTACGACCTGACCCGCGCCGCACGCGCCGAGGCGATGCTGCACGAGCAGATCGCACGCCACACCGAACGCGAACGCATCAACGCGCTGCCCGGCTCGCAGCGCAGTGCCGGCACCGGCGGCATGTTCGGCGTCCGCTTCGGGTTGCCGGGGGCGGTCCATGCCGGTGCCACCGTCGGTGCACGCCAGGAAACCAGCACCGCGACCTTCGATGACCTGACCATCGGCACCGTGCGCAGCGCCATGGTGAGGGCCGAAGCGGCCGCGCAGGCCAGCATCGCACCGGGCGTAGGCCTGGAAGGCACGCTGAGTGGGTATACCACCGAAGGGGATGCGGACATCTCGATGTCGATGCGTACCCGCGTGCTGCGCCTGGCCCATGCATCGGTCGCGCGCCGACTGGGCGGCAATGCCCTGCAACGCGCGTTCAAGCGGGTGACCGAGCCGCGGCGCGACCGCTATGACGAGCGCGCCAGCCGCGCATTGGCCTGGCAGACGAGGTTGCCGGTCCTGGTGGGTGCACAGACGACGGTACCGCCGCTGGCCTTCGGCAAGCGGGGACTGTTGATCACCGCGGGCATGACCACCCACGGCGGCGCGCTGACAGCGAGCGCCGGCTACGGCATGGGACGGCTTGCTGCCACAGGCGCGGTGGACCGCGTGGAACTGCGGGCCGCGCTACCTACCCGGCTGACCGAACTGGACGACGACGGCCTGCCGGCCAGCAAGGACACCGGCATCCGCAGCGTGCTCGACACCCGCGTCTCGCACCGGGTTGCCGGCGTGCAGCCGCCGCGCTCACCCGCGCTGAAGCTGGTGCGGCTGGCGATGGGCGAACCCCGGCACCCGGACGACCTGGCCAGGCGGATGGAGGCCGTATCGCACGTACGGGCGGCGTTCGACCACCTGCAGGCACTGGATGAGCTGTCGCTGCGCGACCCGGCGAAGGCGCGTGCACCGCTGGCGTCGCTCGCACGCGACTGGGGCAGCCACGCAACCGCCCGCGAGCCGGTCATGATCGCGATGCTCGACACGCTGGCCTGGCTGCAGGCCGCCCCCGCGCCTGACGCGCGGGCACCGGCAGCGCACGCGGCATGGTCCCGCCTGCAGCGCACCGTCCAGGCCGAAGCGCGGCGCATCCACGACACCACGATGCCGCATGACCGCGCCTGGGTGTACCGGGCCACCCATGCCTTCCGCGAACAGATCCAGCGCATCGCCACCACACGCGGCAGCCTGTCGCTCTCTGCATCGTTGCCGCTGCTGACCGCCACCGGAGAGATCGGCGTGGCACGCCATGTGCGCCAGGATCCGGATCCCCTGCGCAACGGCGACTACCTGGAGCTGACCGTTGCCGCCCACCTCGCGCCTGCGCTGGGCACCATCCTGTCCGAGGTGGAGCGGAAGTTGCCGGAGTGGGGGGCGCTGCCCCTGCACGAAGCCGAAGCATTGATCGCGCCGCTGTCGGCCGACCTCGGGGTCACCGGCACCAGCCGCCTGCTGGTGCGTTTCTTCCGCCCTTCCTTCCAGACCGATCCAGACTTCCCGCCGTCCGCGCGCGGCAACCACCTGCATGCGGTGCGCCTGGCCACCGGCACCGCGCAGTCGCTGGGCGTGACGGTACCGGTGCCGGTGCTGCCGGGGCTGGCACCGACGATCCGGGTGGAGCACAACCGCGCAACCCAGTTCACCCGCTACGACCGGCTGGGCGAAGGCACGCTGACCAGCCCGCTGATGCGCTACCTGTCCCTGTGTTCGGCCACGCAGCCCCGCGCTGAGACCTGGGCCGCGCTGCTGGATTCGCATGGTGCCGACCTGGACCGGCTGGCCGAGGCGCTCACGGACCCCGGCTCCGTACCTTCGCTGGAGGCGCGTTACTGGCTGCAGCGCGAGCCCACCACCACCATCGGTGGTGCCACCACCCGCCGCGACAATGCCGATACCCGCACGCTGGACGCGTTCGCGCAGGCGGCCGATGCCGAGACCCGGCGCGACCAGCTGCATGCGTTGTTCGAAGCGGTCGGCGCCATCACCACCCGGCAGAAGGCGATGTCGTCGCTGATCGGCGCATTGACCCTGCCGGTGGTCGGATGAGCGGCGCTTACGGGTACAACAGGCGCTTGCCCCACTGCCCGTTGGCGTCGATCTCATAGCACCAGCGTTCATGCAGGCGGAACTGCGCGCCGTACCAGAACTCGATCCGGCGCGGCACCACGCGCAGCCCACTCCAGCCCTCCGGCCGCGGCACATCGCGGCCGGCGAAGCTGGCCTCGGCGGTGGCCACGCGTGTATCGAATTCCTCGCGCGAGGCCAACGTGCGCGACTGCAACGACGCCCACGCGCCGATCTGGCTCAGCCGCGGCCGCGAAGCAAAGTACGCGTCGGCCTCGGCATCGCTTACCTGTTCCACGCCGCCTTCGATGCGCACCTGGATGCCGGCTTCACGCAGGCTGCGCCACAGGAACAGCAGCGCGGCGTGCGGGTTGGCCTGCAGTTCGCGCCCCTTGTGGCTGTCCAGGTGGGTGTAGAAGACGAAACCGCGCGCGTCGAAGGCCTTGAGCAGGACCGTGCGCGCCGAAGGATGGCCGTCGGCAGTGGCCGTGGCCACCGTCATCGCGTTGGGTTCGATTTCAGCGCTGCCCTTGGCTTCATCGTACAGGGCGGCGAAGGTGGACAGCGCTTCAGCGTAGAGATCGGTCATGGTCGGTTTCTTGCGGCTCGGTTTGGGTTTATTGTCACCGCATGCCCGTTGCTGCGTACATGCCCCGGAACAAGGGATTCCCCGATGCACTGGTCGCGCAGGCGCTGGACGACGCGTTGGCCGTGGCGGCCACGGTGCCAGTATTGGCGATCAGTGGCCTGCAGGGCAGCGGCAAATCGACGCTGGCCGCCCAGGTGGTGGCCCTGGCCCAACAACGCGGCCTGCGTGCAGCGGCACTGTCCATCGACGACTTCTACCTGACCCGCGCCCAGCGCCAGCGGCTGGCGCGCCAGGTGCACCCGCTGCTGCTGACCCGTGGCCCGCCGGGCACCCATGACCTGCCGCTGGCCCACGCGACGCTGGACGCGATTGCCGCGCGACGCCCGCTGGCGTTGCCCCGCTTCGACAAACTGGCCGACGAGCGCGTGCCCGAAGCACAGTGGCCCCGACTGGACGGCGGGCTGGACCTGCTGGTGTTCGAAGGCTGGTTCCTGGGCACGCCGGCGCAGGCCGACGACCCGCTGGACACCCCCCTCAACGCGCTGGAACGCGAGGCCGACGCCGACGGCCGCTGGCGCCGCTGGTGCAACCAGGCCCTGGCCGACCAGTACCCCGCATTGTGGCAACGCTGCGACCGGCTGTGGTTCCTGCAGCCGCCGGATTTCGCGGTGGTGCCGCGCTGGCGATGGCAGCAGGAGCAGAACCTGCAGGCCGCCCAGCCCGAGCGCAGCAGCATGAGCCGCGCCCAGCTGGAGCGGTTCGTGCAGTACTACGAACGGGTGAGCCGCCAGGCACTGCGCACGCTGCCGGCGCTGGCCGACCGGGTGGTGGTGCTGGACGAACAGCGCCGGATCGTCAGCTGACCAGGAAGGTCACCCGCAGGTTGACCCGCCATTCGGTGATGTTGCCCTGCCCGTCGGTGACCACCTTGGTCTCGTTGATCCAGGCCCCCTGGATGCCCTTGACCGTTTCGGACACCTTCTTCAGGCCGCTGCGGACCGCGTCTTCGACGCTGGTAGGCGAGGAGGCGTTGATCTCGATGATTTTGGCCACTGACATGGGCGTGCTCCAGCTGCGCGCGGGACATTCCGCACCGCCCACCATGGGGTCCGCCGCGTAAAGGCCGCGACACGGAGGTGTTAGCATTCCGGGTAATGAATCCCGCTCCGAACCTCATCCTGATTGGCCCGATGGGCGCCGGCAAAACCTGCATCGGCCGGCGTCTTGCCGAACGCTTCACCCTGGACTTCGTGGACGCCGACCAGGCCATCGTCGACGCGGCCGGGGCCAGCATTCCGACCATCTTCGAGCATTCGGGCGAGGCCGGCTTCCGCCAGCACGAACGCCAGGTGCTGCAGCAGCTGCTGGCCGGCCAGGGACAGCTGATCTCCACCGGCGGTGGCGCCGTGCTCGACGCCGGCAACCGCGAGGCGATCGCGCAGCGCGGCTTCGTGGTCTACCTGCGGGTGAGCGTGCCGGCCCAGCTGGAGCGGCTGGCCCGCGACCGGGCCCGGCCGCTGCTGCAGCGGCCGGACCGCGAGCAGGTGCTGCACGAGATGGCAGGCGTGCGCGACCCGCTGTACCAAGGGCTGGCCGACCTCACCCTGGATACCGATCTATACACGCCCAGCGAGGCGACCGCGCAGCTGGTGCTGCGCCTGGCCTCGCAATGGCAGCGACTGGAACCTTCCGCATGACCGCGTCCCCCCGCACCGTCGCCGTTGGCGGCGACACCCCCTACACCATCCATATCGGCCCCGGCCTGCTTGCCCAGGGCGAACTGCTGGCGCGCCACGTGCGCGGCCGCCACGTGCTGCTGCTCAGTGATTCGTCGGTGGCGCCGCTGTACCTTTCCGGGGTCAAGCAGGCGCTGCTGGACGAACGTCCGGACCTGTTGATCGGCGAGCTGGTGCTGCCCGCCGGCGAAGCCTCCAAGACGCTGGCCAACTTCGGCGCGGCGATCACCGCGCTGGCGTCGCTGGGCGCCACCCGCGATGCGTGCGTGATGGCCCTGGGCGGTGGCGTGGCCGGCGACCTGGCCGGGTTCGCCGCGGCCTGCTGGATGCGCGGGGTGGACTGCGTGCAGCTGCCGACCTCGCTGCTGGCCATGGTCGATTCGTCGGTCGGCGGCAAGACCGCGGTGGACATTCCGGAAGGCAAGAACCTGGTGGGCGCCTTCCACCCGCCGCGCGCGGTGATCGCCGATACCGCCGCGCTGCGCAGCCTGCCGCCACGTGAGCTGCGCGCCGGCCTGGCCGAGGTGATCAAGTACGGCGCGATCCGCGACCCACTGTTCTTCCAGTGGCTGCAGGCCGAACACGCCGCGCTGCTGGCGGGTGACGATGCGGCGCTGGCGCAGGCCATCGCACGCAGCTGCGAACACAAGGCCGAGATCGTCGAACGCGATCCGCTGGAACGCGGCGAGCGCGCCCTGCTCAACCTGGGCCACACCTTTGGCCATGCGATCGAGACCGAACAGGGCTACGGCGCGCCGGGCAACGACAACCTCAACCACGGCGAAGCCGTGGCGGTGGGCATGGTGCTGGCGGCGCGGCTGTCGGCCCAGCTGGGCATGAGCCACGACGACGACACCACCCGCCTGCGCGAGCTGCTGCTGCGCTACGAACTGCCGGTCGCCATTCCGGCCGGGCTGGCGCCCGAGGCGCTGCTGGCGCGCATGCGGCTGGACAAGAAGAACGTGGCCGGGCGCCTGCGCCTGGTGCTGTGGCAGGGCATCGGCCGTGCCGAAGTGGTGGCCGACATCGACGAAGCCGAGGTGCTGCGCGTGCTGGCCACCGGCTGAGCTGCGACCGTTTGCCGCGCCCGCCCGACGGGCCGGTGACGGCCGCGTTGCCGGTTCGCGGCTACAATCGCGGCCATGCGCATCTTCCTGCAGCAACCTGCCAGCGGCACCGATCCGACCCGCTACCTCCAGCTCAGCCTGCAACCGGACCTGTTCGGCGGCTGGGAGCTGCTGCGCGAGGCCGGGGAGATCGGCCGGCCCGCCAAGCTGAACCGCCAGTTTTTTGCGGACCAGGCCCAGGCCGAGGCCGCGTTTGAAAAGGCGCGCGACACCGAGCTCAAGCGCGGTTTCCAGATCACCTACACCAGCGGTGTGCCGCCGCGCTGAGCGGCCCGCCTCCCCCTGGCCCTGCGCCACCCGATTCCAAGGAAGCATCCCGTGACCAGCCCCTCCCGCCACGATCGCCTGCTGCGCGCCCTGCGCCGCGAACCGGTGGACTGCACCCCCGTCTGGCTGATGCGCCAGGCCGGCCGCTACCTGCCCGAGTACCGCGCCACCCGCGCCAAGGCCGGCAGCTTCCTGGCCATGGCCAAGAACCCGGACATCGCCTGCGAAGTCACCCTGCAGCCGCTGCGCCGGTTCGACCTGGACGCGGCGATCCTGTTCTCGGACATCCTGACCATTCCCGATGCGATGGGCCTGGAGCTGTACTTCGTCGAAGGCGAAGGCCCGAAGTTCCGCCACCCGGTCCGCGATACCGCCGCCATCGCCAGGCTGGCGGTGCCGGACATGGAAACCGAGCTGCGCTACGTGATGGATGCGGTGCGCGTGATCCGTCGTGAGCTGGACGGCCGCGTGCCGCTGATCGGTTTCTCCGGCAGCCCGTGGACGCTGGCCTGCTACATGGTCGAAGGCGGCGGCAGCAAGGATTTCGCACGCATCAAGGCAATGGCCCTGAACGAGCCGGCCGCACTGCACCAGCTGCTGTCGGTGGTGACCGATGCGGTCATTGCCTACCTGGCCGCCCAGCGCGCCGCCGGCGCGCAGGTGCTGCAGGTGTTCGATACCTGGGGCGGCGTGCTCAGCCCGTCCATGTACCGCGAATTCTCGCTGCGCTACCTGACCCGCATCGCACGTGAGCTGGAGCGCGGCGATGGCGGACGGCGCACCCCGCTGATCCTGTTCGGCAAGGGCACCGGCCTGCACCTGGCGGACCTGGCCGACACCGGCGCCGATGCGCTGGGCGTGGACTGGACCCTGGACCTGGCCGACGCGGTCGCCCGTACCGGCGGCCGCGTGGCGCTGCAGGGCAATCTGGATCCGGCCACGTTGTACGGCAACCCGGACGCCATTGAACGCGCCGCCGGCCAGGTGCTGGACAGCTATGCGCGCGGCAACGGCGGCTCGCGCGAGGGCCACGTCTTCAACCTCGGCCACGGCATGTCGCCCGACATGAACCCCGAACACGTGCAGGTACTGGTAGAAGCCGTACATTCCATCAGCCAACGTTGATTTCACCGCGCGATGCCCGTCACCGGGCATTGCCCCGCATCTGCGATCATGTGCACCTCGTTGATGAAGGTGCACACGATGACGACCCCCAGCTACGCCTCGTTCCGGCCCCTGTTGTGGCTGGTGTCGCTGGCGATCTTCATGCAGATGCTGGATTCGACCATCGTCAACACCGCCCTGCCCGCCATGGCCCGCAGCCTGGGTGAAAGCCCGCTGCAGATGCAGTCGGTGGTGTTCAGCTACGCGCTGGCGGTGGCGACCTTCATTCCCGCCTCCGGCTGGATCGCCGACCGCTTCGGTACCCGCCGCACCTTCCTGGCGGCCATCATCCTGTTCACCCTCGGCTCGCTCGCCTGCGCGCTGGCGCAGACCCTGCACCAGCTGGTCGCCGCGCGCGTGCTGCAGGGCGTGGGCGGCGCGATGCTGCTGCCGGTCGGCCGCCTGGCGGTGATGCGCTCGGTCTCGCGCGAGCAGTTCCTGCGCGCCATGAGTTTCATCGCCATCCCGGCGCTGGTGGGGCCGCTGATCGGCCCGACCCTGGGCGGCTGGCTGGTGGAAGTGGCGTCCTGGCACTGGGTGTTCCTGATCAACCTGCCGATCGGCGTGATCGGCTATGTGGCCGCGCTGAAAATCATGCCCGACCACTACGCCGAGCACCGCACCCGCTTCGACATCGCCGGCTACCTGATGCTGGCGTTCGGCATGGTGGTGCTGTCGCTGGCGCTGGACGGCATTTCCGGCATGGCCACCCCGCATGCCCTGGTGATGCTGATGACCGTGGCCGGACTGGCCGCACTGGTCGGCTACTGGCTGCACGCGGCCAACTCCACCGCGCCGCTGTTCTCGCTGGCGCTGTTCCACGTGCCGAGCTACCGTATCGGCATCCTCGGCAACCTGTTCTCGCGGATCGGCAGCAGCGCCATGCCGCTGCTCATCCCCCTGCTGCTGCAGGTCGGCATGGGCATGAGCCCGATGAACGCCGGGCTGTTGATGATCCCCGTGGCCGCCGCCGGCATGCTGTCCAAGCGCTACGCGGTCAAGCTGGTGGAACGCTTCGGCTACCGTCGCGTATTGATGGTCAACACCGTGCTGGTGGGCCTGGCCATGGCCAGCTTCATCTTCATGGTCCCCGGCCAGCCGATGTGGCTGCGCGTGGTGCAGCTGGCCGTGTTCGGCGCGGTCAATTCGCTGCAGTTCACCGTGATGAACACCGTGACCCTGCGCGACCTGGACCGCGATTTCGCCAGCTCGGGCAACAGCCTGCTGTCGATGGTGATGATGCTGGCCACCGGCTTCGGTGCCGCGGCCGCAGGTAGCCTGCTGGCCGCGTTCGAGCACCTGGACACCCTGCACGGCGCCACCGCCGCCCTGCATGCCACGTTCGTGTGCGTGGGCGCGATCACGCTCACCTCCACCGTCATCTTCTGGCAGCTCCCCGATACCCGTCCCTCACCGCGCGATGTAGAAGAGGTCGCCGAATAGGCGACCTCCTCACCCCCGCCCCTCAACCACCACCCGCGCGATCGCCTGTTCCAGCAGGTCACCGGTCACCGGCTTGCGCAGGAACCCCTGGAAGCCGGCCTCGCGCACCTGCTGTTCGATGCCCGGGTCGGTACGCGCGGTAACCGCCAGCAACGGCATTGCATAGCCCTGGTTGCGCAGGTGCCCCGCCAGTTCCATGCCACCCAGGCCGGGCAGGTCAAGATCCAGCAGCACCACGTCGAACGGCGCATCGCTCACTTCACGCAGCGCTGCCAGCGCGTGCGCGGCGTGCACCACCTCGTGCCCGCGCGCGCTCAGCAGCCCGATGATCACGCTGGCCACGGTCTCGTCGTCTTCGACCAGCAGCAGGCGCAACGGCGGCAAGGGGTGGCCTTCGGCAACACCGGCGCTGCCGACCGTGGCGTCGGCCATCTGCAGCGGCAGCGGCAACGTCACGCTGAAGCGCGTGCCCACGCCCAGCTGGCTTTCCACCCCGATCTGGCCCTGCATGGCCAGCGCCAGTTCGCGGCAGATCGCCAGGCCCAGGCCGCTGCCACCGTACTGCGCGGCAGTGCGCGCACCGTCGGCCTGCTCGAAGCGCCGGAACAGGCGCTGCTGCTGGTCGCTGCTGATCCCGGGCCCGGTGTCGGAGACTTCGAAGTAGAGCCCGCGCGCCGGCGCCAGGGCACGCACCTTCAGGCGCACTTCGCCGCTGCTGGTGAACTTCACCGCGTTGCCCAGCAGGTTGAGCAGGATCTGCCGGACCCGTACCGCGTCACCCACGCTGCACAGGCCAGGCGCCAGTTCGTTGTCGACCAAGAAGCGCAGCCCTTTCTGCTCGGCCAGTGCCGCCATCAACGTGCAGGCATCATCGATCACGCCCTGCAGTGCAAATGGCTGCGCCTGCAGCTGCAGCCGCCCCGATTCGATCCGCGCCAGGTCCAGCGCGTCGTTCACCAGGTGCAGCAGGTGCTCGCCGGCATGCCGGATCGATTCGGTGTAGCTGCGCTGCTGCGCGTTCAACGGCGAGCCCAGCAGCAGCTCGCTCATGCCCAGCACGCCGGTCATCGGCGTGCGCACTTCGTGGCCCAGGTTGGCCAGGAAGCGCGTCTTGGCGGCCGATGCCTGTTCGGCCAGTTCCTGCTTGTGCAGGGCCAGCTGGTAGGCGTGGCGGCGTTGCACGCGGCGCCGGTACAACCAGGCGAACAGGCTCATGAGCAGCAGGGCGATCGAGGCCATCACCAGCAGCCCCGAAACGCTGCGCCACCAGGGCGGCATCACGCGGAACTCCAGCACCTGCACCCGCGACCAGACCAGGTCGGCCGAGCGCGCCTGCACCTCAAGCCGATAACGCCCGGGCGGCAGCCGCGAGAACACGCGCTCGCCGCCCGGCCCCACTTCCACCCAATCCGGGTCGTAGCCGGCCAGGCGGTAGCGATAACTGTTGGACGACGAGTCGGCAAATGACAGCAACCGCGCCACGATGCGCAGGTCGCGGTCGGCATCGGCGATTTCCAGCGGCGCCAGGTGGGTCAGGTCCAGCACCCGCTCGCCGCGGCGTACCTCGACGCGTTCGATCACCAGCGGCGCGCGCCGGGTCGCCGGGCGCACCTGGTCCGGATCGAACAGCACCACCCCGGCCGGCGTGCCGCCGGCAATATGGTTGCTGGCCGTGCGCACCAACGTGCCGCGGCGGAATTCCTGGCTGGGCAGCCCATCGCGCACGCCGTACTGGCGCACGCTGCCCTGGTTGGGATCGACGCGGATCAGGCCGCGCGAGCTGGCGGCCCACACGATGTCCTGGGCGTCGACCACCAATCCCGTCGCCGACAGCTGCGGGAAGCCCTCTTCCGGCCCGACCTGCGCCTCACGCTCGAGCCGCTTCCCGTTCCAGCGGTAGCGGATCAAGCGACCTTCTTCCGACACCCACACCGAGCCATCGTTGGCCGGCGCCAGGGCATGGCTGGCGACACCCGCCGCGCCGGGCACCGCCTCGAACCGCGCACGCGAAGGCACCCACTGCAGCAGGCCCTGGTTGGTGGCCACCCAGAGATGGTCCTGCGGACCGCACATGAGGTCCAGGACCAGCTGTCCGGGCGCCAACCCTGCCGTACCGGCCGCGATCCGCTGCCGCACGCCGCCGTCCAGGCCGCGCTGCTGCAATCCGCCGGACGACGCGCTCCAGACCCCGCCGCCGTCGCACAGCACCAGCGCATCCACGTCGCCTTCCATGGCGGCGTCGGCGCCGGCATCACTGCCCCAGCGTTGCAGGGAGCCGGTACCCGGGTCGTAGCGCAGCAGCGCTTCGTGCGATCCAATCCAGACATGGCCGCGCGGGTCTTCCAGCACCGACAGCAGCCACTGCGGACCGTCCACCCAGGTCCGGTGCTGGTCCACCTTGCCGGTCACCGGGTCGAAGCGGTCCAGTGCGCCATGGGTGCCCACGGCCCACACGCCGCCATTGGCCGATGCGGCCATGCCCAGCACGTAGCCGTTGCGAAGCGAGGCCGGATCATCCTCCAGCCGCGACAGCACCGAGAACTGCCACCAGCGCGGCAGCAGGTGCCACAGGCCACTGTTGGTACTGGCCAGCCAGATCCCGCCTTCGCGGTCTTCGTACGCGCCGGTCCAGTTGGGGCGCACCTGGCCACGGGCCACCGCGCTGTACAGCGGCACCTGCTGGAAGCGGTCCTGGTAGGCACGCCCGAGACCGGACCGGGTGTCGAGCCAATACCCGCCCTGCTCGTCGCGCAGCATCATGCCCAGTACCTGGTCGCCGGCATCCACCTTCCACGGCGCCGGGGCGAAGCTGCCGTCCGCGCGGCGCACCACCGTGCCGGCATTGGTACTGATCCACAGGCTGCCATCGAGTTCGGCGGTCAGCCCATTGACCAGCGGCGTGGGCAGCTTGGACGCGGGCACCCGCTCGAAGTCGCGGCCGGTCCAGCGCGCCAGCCCCGCCTTGGTGCCGACCCACAGGCTGCCGTCACGGGTGGTGGCCATGTGCGTCACCGACGCTGCCGGCAGGCTGCGCCGGTTGCCCGGCTCCGGCATGAAGCGGGTGATCACGCCATTGCGGTCGAGCCGGTGCAGGCCGCCTTCGTAGGTGCCGAACCAGAGCGCCCCGTCGCCGGTGGAGGCCAGGCTCCAGATCGTGTTGCTGCCGATCACCGGGTTGCTGGCACGGTCGAAGAAGCGCAGCTCGCGGCGGTCGGCCGACATCATCGCCAGCCCGGCATTCTCGGTGCCGATCCACAGCTGGTTGCGCGCATCCACGTGCACACTCCACACCATGTTGTCGCGCAGCCCATCTTCGGCGCGCCAGACACGGTAGTTGCGGCCATCGAAGCGGGCCAGGCCATCATTGGTGGCCAACCACAGGTAACCGTAGCCGTCTTCGGCCATGCGATTGACGGTATTGGATGGCAGGCCATCGAATACGGTCAGCTGCCGCGGCGTTGGCGGAACCGGCTGCGCGGCCGCCAGCGACGGCCACAGGCACAACATCCCGAACAGGAGCAGCCAACGCGTAGGCAACACCAAGCAATCTCCTGGAGCGGATCGGGCAGGACTTGTCGCAAAAAGCGCAAGCCACGGGGTGGATGGTAAACGGTTCGCTGGATCGGAACGAACCGTCAGGCCCCGCCGGCCTGCTGCAGCGCCCGGCGCAGCGTCCCGGCTGTAAGCGGTTTGGGCAGTATTCCAGCACCACCGGCGGCACGCACCCGCCCAGGCAGGTCCGCAGCGGGCTGCCGGCTCATCGCCAGCACCGGCGCGGACTCGCTCCGCGCAGACAGCAGGCCGATCAGGGCCAGCCCATCGATGCCGGACAGTTCGATGTCCACCAGCACCAGGTCGAACCGGCCCGCCGCCAGCTCGGTCAGCCCGGCCAGCGCGTGCGGCGCATGCACCGGCTCCCAGCCCTGCGCGGACAGCAGCGTGCTGCCCGCAAGGGCGGCTTGTTGATCGTCGTCCACCAGCAACACCCGACCGCGCGGCGGCGGCGCCACCGCCGGCATCGGAATCCCCACCTGCACGCGCCACCGCCTGCTGCCCGTTGCATGCACGCGCAGGGTGCCACCGAGGGCGCCGGCGAGACGTTCGGCGGCGGTCAATCCCGTGCGCAGGGACGCCAGCGACGGCGCAGGCACGGCCTTGCCGGTGCCGCGCCCCGCCGGGTGCACGGCGCGCCCGCCGGCGTTGAACGTCCACAGCAGTCCCTCGCGCCCGGGGCGCCACGCCACCTCCAGCACCACGTGCCCGGCGCCGGTGTGCCTGCCCACGACCCGCGCGACGGCGTCGAGCAGTTGAGCGAGTCGCAGCGCGTCGCCATGCACGCGTGCGTCGCCCGCCACCTGCAGGCAAATGGCCAGCGCGGTACCACGACGGCAGGACGGCAACACCTGGCGTGCCAACCACCGCTCGTGGAAGGCGCTTACCTCGAAGTCGGCCGCCTGCAGGGGCGTACATCCGGCCTCCAGGCGGGCCTCGTCCAATGCGCGGTTGACCCGTTCCAGCAGCGCGTGTCCGCTCCGCTGTATCCGCTCCAACGGCTGCCGCTGGGCCGCATGCAGGGGCGATGACAGCAGCAGCTCGGCCATGCCCAGGATACCCGTGAGCGGTGTGCGCACTTCATGCCCCAGGGTTGCCAGGTAGTGCGCTTTGGCCTGCGCCGAGCGCAGCGCCAGCGACAGCCGCTGTGCCGATGCCTGCGCCCGCCGCCCCCGCGCGACGCGGCGTACTGCCGCCCATGCTCCCCCGCCCACCAGCAGCGCGCCCGCCGCTGTGCGTGCGCCCACCAGCACCGGGTGGTGCCAGCCGCTGCGCTCGACCTGCAGCAGCAACGCCCGGGTTGACGACCAGCTGCCGTCGGCCAACCGTGCCTGGAACTCCAGGCGGTGCTCGCCGGGTGGCAGTCGCGGGAAGCCGCGGGTCCCGCTGCGGCCCACCCGGATCCAGTCCCGATCCAGCCCGCACAGCCGGAACCGGTACTGCTGGCGCGCCGGCATCGCAGCGCCCAGCAAGCGGACGCTGACCTGGATGTCCCGATCGTCCGGCTGCAGGTGGAGCGCCGTCTTGGACGGGAGCACTTGCAGCAGGCCATCGCGGTGCAGCTGCACACGCTCCACCACCAGCGCCGGCTCGCCCCTGCACGCGGCCAGCCCCACCGGGTCGAACCGCACCCTGCGGCCGAGTGCATCCACGGCCAGCATGGTCGATCCATCGGCCTGCAGCTGTGCATTGAAGACGGCATCGGGCACCCCTTCGCTTCGCGTGTACAGCCGTACCTGGCCCTCGCGGGGGCGAAGACGCAGCAGGCCGCGCGCGCTGCTGGCCCACAACGCGCCGTGTGCGTCGCTGGCCAGGGAGGCCAGCCGCAGCGACGGCAGCCCCTGCCGTGCATCGATCTGCACGCCCGGCCTGGCCACGCCGTCCTGGATCCGATAGCGCCGCACCGTACCCGTGCTGGCCACCCACAGCGCGCCGTCCTCGGCGAGGTGCAGCGCACTGACCTCGCCTTCCACGCCGGCAACGGGGTGGAAGCGACCGTCAGCCCATCGGGTCAGGCCATGCCGGCCTCCCCACCAGAGGCCGTTGTCCGCATCGCAATGCAGCGCCAGTGGACCTGGCGGACGAAGCTGATCCATTGCATCCCAGCGCCACTGCCGGGTGCCGGCGCTGCCGGCCGGCTGCCGCTGGATCCCCTTGCCATCCAGGCGCCAGCGGCTGCCATCGGCGCAGGCCAACGCGAGCGGCGGTGCGTCCCGATCCAGGTGTGCCCCGCTGATCGCCGGCAGCTCCTGCGACGCCTCATCAAGCGAGCTGAAATGCTGCCAATGCGGGGGCAGCCGCCATACCCCAAGATGCCGCCCCAGCAACCAGAGGCTGCCGTGGCGATCTTCCAGGGCCGTGCGGAACCGGGGCACATCGGCGCTGCCCAATGGTGCGACCCCCACCCCAGGCAGCTGGCCGGCGCCGCTCTTCCACACCCTGTCGTCTTCGCCCAGCCACGGTCCGCCGCTGTGCGACGCGCCCAGCGCGCGCGTGCCGGCCGGTGCATCCAGCGGTTCCAGCCGCCCCTCATCCGAGGCCCGCCACGGTCCTGCCGCGCCGCCCACCCACAGGCGCTGTTCTGCATCCACCAGCAGCGCGCTGACCGGCGCAGTGGCCAGCATCGTGGGCGGCGGCAGGAAGCGACCGTTGCGCCAGCGCGCCAGGCCGCGCGGCGTTCCCACCCAGAGCGTGCCGTCGGCCGCCAGCGCCAGGTGGTCGACGCGACGGTCCGGCAGGCCGTCCGCGTTCGCGGTGGGGAGGTACTGACGCAGCCGATGCCCCGGCCCCAGCCGGAACAGACCCGCGTCGCGCGTACCGAACCACACCACGCCATCCGGCGCGGGCAGCACGACACCGATCGCCACGCCCGCCAGCGCGGGAAAGCGCGTGCGGTCGAAGCGCTCGATATGGCTGCGGTCGGCCGACATGCGCATGAGGTGGCCCTGCGCCGTGCCGATCCACAACCGGTCCTGCGCGTCCGTCGCCATCGACAGCAGCTGGTTGTCGGCCAGCCCCTGCTCCATCCGCCAGATCCGGAAGCGCTGCCCATCGAAGCGGGCCAGGCCATCATCGGTGGCAAACCACAGATAGCCGTCGCGGTCTTCCACCACCTGGTGCACCGCATTGGATGGCAACCCGTCGGCGGTGGTGAAGCGCAGCGCCGTGGGCGGCGCCGCGCGAACCGATGCCGCAAGCAGCAGGAGCGCCAGCAGCGCCGGCAGCAGGCGCTGCAGCGAGCGGGCGCCTGCCCGCAGTGCGCCGATCATGCGCCCACCACGGCGGCGGCCAACCGTGCCCCGGTCACCGGCAGCCGCACGAAACCGTCGAACCCGCCCGCGCGTGCGTCGCGCTCGGCGCAGGCATCGGCGCGTGGCGTGAGCGCCACGCGCCGCACCCCCGGCCACAACCAAGGCAGGCGCGCACTCAGCCGCCCGCCCGCCACCAGCAGGTCCGGATCGGCCGCGATCAGGTCCCAGGGCCCGGGGTCGACGTCGCGCACCCACGCGTCCGCATTTTCCACGGCCACCACGCGGTGGCCCTGGGAACGCAGCAGCGCGCATACCACTTCGACAGCGTCCGGCTCTGCGGCAGGCAACAGCACCATCACCCGCAACGCGCGCGATGGCACGGCAGCAGACGCGCCCGGGCGCGGCGCGGCGGGCGCGGCGGCGGCGGGTGCAAGCGCCGGCCATGGCAGCGTCAACTGGAACTGGGTGCCACGACCGCGCTGGCTGTCGACGTCCAGGCGCCCCCCCATGGCGTGTGCCAGGTCGCGGCTGATGGCCAGTCCCAGCCCGCTGCCGCCAGGGTGGGCGGCGGTGTCTGCCGCTTCGACCTGGCTGAAGCGCTGGAACAGCCGACGCACCTGCGCCGGGCTCATCCCCGGACCGGTGTCGGACACACACAGCACCAGCCCGCGATCCTCCGGCCCGGTGCGCGCGCTCAGGCTGACCTGTCCGTGCGCGGTGAACTTGAGCGCGTTGCCCAGCAGGTTCAGCAGGATCTGGCGCAGGCGCTGCACGTCGCCGTGGAAGCAGGCGCCGGGTGCGAACGTACTGGTCCAATGCAGCGCCAATGCCTTGCCCTGCGCCACCGGCAGCAGCAGCGCGTGCAGCTCACGCATCACCTCCACCAGCTCGAAGGGCGCCGGATGCAGGCGCAGGCGGCCTGCTTCAATACCGGCCAGGTCCAGCGCATCGTCCATCAACTGCAGCAGGTGGTGCCCGGCCTGCTGCAGGCTGCCGACCTGCTCGCGCTGCACGGGTGACAACGGCGACTGCAGCAGCAGCTCGCTCCAGCCGAGTACCGGCGTCAACGGCGCACGCACCTGGCGGCCCAGTTCGGCCAGGAAGCGGGTGCGCTGCATCGAATCCTGCTCGGCCCGCTGCTGGCGCGCGCGCACCTGGCGCCGGTGCGCGCGTCGCCGCTGCCGGCCGTAGTGCAGCCGCGCCCCCCCCACGACCGCTGCGCAGATCGCGGCAGCCAGGGCGATACGACCCGTCGCCGTTTCCCACCATCGGGGCACCACGCGCAACTGCAACTGGCGCACCGCCGACCAGGGGCCGCCGGCGTGCCGCGCCTTCACCAGCAGGGAGTGCTCGCCCGCCGGCAGGCGCGTGAACAGGCGTTGCGCCACGGGGCCGGTGTCGACCCATGCCGGGTCCCGTCCCAGCAGGCGGAAGTGGTACTGGATGCGATCGGGATCGCCGCGGCCGAGCAGGTTCACGGCGACCCGCACATGACGATCCCCGGTACCCAGGAGTACCGGCGATGCAGCGATCGGCACCTGGATCACCCGTCCGTGACGACGACGGCTCATTGCATCAAGCACCAGTACCGGCACCGTTGCCGGGGCGCGAAGCGCGCGCGGGTCGAACGCCAGCAGTCCGCCTTCGCGCACCCCGGCCACCACCGCACCCGAGCCCAGCCGAAGCAGCCGCTGCGGCAGTACCTCCTGCACCGGCAGGCCCTGTGCGGTGCCCAGGACCTCCACCTCGCCCGCGTGCGGGTCCACCCGCACCACGCCCCGCGCGGCCCCGGCCCACGCCACGCCATCGGCGCCCACCACCAGCGCGCCGGCACGCAGTTGCGGGTAGCCCTCGGCGCCGGCAATGCGGCGTACTCGATGCAACCGTCCCTGCGCAAGACGGTACTGCTCCAGGGCGGCGGGGCGACTGATCCACAACGTGCCATCGTCGGCTTCGGCGATGGCCGACACGGCTCCTTCGCCATCGCCCGGAACCCGCTCGAAGCGCTCGCGTGCAATCGACCAGCGCATCACCCCCTGCGGATCGGTCGCCCACACCTCGCCATCGCGCGTGCACAACAGCTGCCGCAGCGGCACGTCCTGCGCCAGTCCCACCTGCCGTGGTGCCGCACTATGCTGCCGCTCGCCGTGTGTCGACCACCGTTGGATCGCCCGGGGGTGCGCCAGCCAGACCTCGCCGTTAGCGCACACCTGCAGGTGGATGGCCCCCTGGTCCGTCCCCAGCCCCAGCCCCCAGTCGCGCCGGCTGCGCCGATGCGGGTCATGGCGCAGCAGCCGGTCGGCACTGGCAACCCACACCCGTCCCTGGGCATCTTCAGCCACGCCCACCGGAAGCGGGCTGACGCCGGCATGCGGGTACCGGAGCACATCAAGGCCGCGTCCCGTACGCAGGTCAAGACGCTGCAGGTGCCCGCCACTGCCGGCAACCCACGCGTGGTGCATTCCCGAGGCAGCCAGGCCCAGTGCGTAGTGACTGCCGGTTCCCGGCCCGCTGCCGGCGGTGGCGGGCAAGGCCGTGAACTGCCGCCAGCGGGCCGACAGCCACCACACGCCGTGCCGCTCACTCACCCACCATAAATCACCGTTGCGGTCCTCCAGCGCCTGGCGGATCACCACCGGCCCCGACGCGGCGCCTGGCGCGGGTTGCAGCACCCACGGCAGCACGGTGCCGGTTTCCTGCCGCAGCAGCGCCGCGCCCCGCTGCTGCCAGAGCACGCCGTCAGCGCTGCGCAGCACGCTGCGTGCGCCGGGCAGGCGCAGGTGGGCACCCGCTGCAGTACCCATTGCCCAGGTGCCGCGCGCCGAGGTGACTTCAATACCCCCGCGGGGATCGGCCCAGAGCGACTGGATCGGCGCGGCGGACGCGGCCGGCAGCGCCATCCGGACAAGCCGCGTGCCATCCCAGCGCCAAAGCGATGCGGCCTGGGCCACCCACAACGCACCGGCGCTGTCGCGCGCGAGTGCCATGACCGGGCCATCCTCCAGCGGAAGCGGTTGCAACATCCACTGCGGGTCACGCGGTGCCCGCCGATAGAGCTGATGGTCGCTTCCAATGGCCCAGATCCGGCCGTCGCCGCTGCTGTGCACCTGGCGCAGCGGCCCCTGCCGCAGCGCCGACGGGGCCGATGCCGGCAGCCGCTGGAACCCCCCGCGATCAGCGCCCATCATCACCAGGCCCGCAGTGGCCGTTCCCACCCATAGCCGATCGATCGCATCCACGTGCAAGGTGCGCAGGTCGACATCCGGCAACCCGTCCTCGAGACGCCACAGCCGGTACCGCTGCCCGTCGAAACGCATCAGTCCATCGCTGCCCGCCAACCACAGGTAGCCGGAGGCGTCTTCAGCGATTTCGCGTACATTGGGATCGTGCAGGCCGTCGACCATGCCGAGCGGGCGCGGCGATGGCACGTGGACAACACCCGCGTGGCTTGCTGCCGGCCACATCAACAGCAGGGCCAGAAGCAAGGCTACGGGCTGCCCGCGCAGGGCTTCTCGCGGGGGCGTCACCGTCTACCGCACCATCATCGTTCTCATTGCGGCCACGGTAGGGGCATCCCGGCCAGGGCGCATCCGCATTCCCGTAAATACGTCACAGAGCGGTGAATCAAGTTTTGGATTGAAATTGCCGTTTTCTGATACGTAGCCTATGGAGAGGTCACCGTCCCAGAGGGGCTGCGGCGGGTGGCAAACGCCCGCGCGATCGCCATCACCAGCAGGTCACCGGTCACCGGCTTGCGCAGGAAACCATCAAATCCGGCTGCCAGGACCTGTTGCTCGGCATAGGCATCCGAGCGCGCCGTCACCGCGATCAGTGGCAGCGCGTAGCCCATGGCACGCAGCTGCCCGGCGATGGCGATGCCATCCAGCGCAGGCAGGTCCAGGTCAAGCAGGCCGATATCGAAACGTCCGGCAGCCACTTCCGACAACGCCGCCAGACCGTGCAGGGCATGCACCACGGTGTGCCCGCGGGCCTGCAGGAGGCCGGCAATGACGTCGGCTACGGTGGCATCGTCTTCCACCAGCAGTATCCGCAACGGCGGCAGGGCAATCGGCGCGCCATGCAGCGGCGATTGCGGAGCGGGCCCTTGGCGCACGCTCCACGGCAACGGCAGGTGTACGGTGAACCGGGCCCCCTGCCCGGGTGCGCTGTCGATGCCGATGCGCCCCCCCATCGCCACGGCCAGTTCCTGGCAGATCGCCAGGCCCAGGCCGCTCCCCCCATAACGGGACGCCGTACGCGGGCCGTCCGCCTGCTCGAAACGGTGGAACAGGCGCTGCTGCTGGTCTTCATTGATGCCCGGCCCGGTATCGGTGACCTCCAGGGCGATGCCGCTCCCTCCCGGCACCAGCTCGACGCCGAGACCGACATGGCCGTGCTCGGTGAACTTGATCGCATTGCCCAGCAGGTTCATCAGGATCTGGCGCACGCGCATCTCGTCGCCACTGACCTGCACCGGTCCGGGCAGGTTGAAACTGCGCTCGAACGCCAGCCCGCGGTGATGTGCCATCGGTTCCATCAGGGTTTCCACCTGGGCCAGCATCGACATCAGGTCAAACGGCCGGATGTCCAGTTCCAGCCGACCCGCTTCGATCCGGGCCAGGTCCAGCGCGTCATTGACCAGCCGCAACAGATGGGTACCGGCGTGCTGGATGGACGCGGCGTAGCCGCGTTGCAGCTCGTCCAGGGGCGTGGCCAGCAGCAGTTCGCTCATGCCCAGCACACCGGTCATCGGGGTACGTACCTCATGGCCGAGCGTGGCCAGGAAGCGGCTCTTGGCCTGCGACGCCTGTTCGGCGATCTGCTGTTTGTGCACGGTCAGCTGCCATTGCTGGCGTCGGCGCAGCCGGGCGCGGGCAAACGCCGCCACGGCGGCCACCAGCAGCAGCCACAGCATCACGTAGCCCGCGATGGCCCAACTGCTGCGCCACCACGGCGGCTGCACCTGCACGGTGATGGTGCGTGACGGTGTCCACTCGCCGTGCGGGGTCGCTGCCTGCACGTCGATGGCGTACTGGCCCGGTGGCAGCCGCGACAACAGGCGTTCGCCATCGGCATTCTGCATCACCCAGTTCTGGTCATAGCCGGACACGCGGTAGCGGTAGCGGTTGCCCATCGGGCTGACGAAAGACAGCAGGCGCGCGGAAATGATCAGGTCGCGATCACCCGGCCCCAGCACCAGCGGCGCATTGACCGGCAGCGACTGCTGGCCTTCGGCATCGTCGCGGCGCACCTGGATGTTGTCGATGACCAGCTGCGAGGGCGGCAGCGGGGTGTCTGCCGCATTCGGGTCGAAACCCACCAGCCCGGTCGCCGTGACAGCCAGCACCCGGCCGTCGGCACCCACCACCGGGGGGCGTCCACTGAACTCCCGATCCGGCAGCCCGTCCTTCTCGCCATACACCCGCAGCCGACGTTCTCGCGAATGCCAACACACCAGGCCGCGCGTGGTGGTGGCCCAGACCTGGCCATCACGGCCAAGCGCGATGCCCCCCATCGACACCGGCGGCATTCCCTGCGCGGCGCCGACCCGTTCGCGCAGCGTCATGCTCAGCCCATCCCACCGGTAGCGCTCCAATGCGCCACTGCGTGCCATCCAGACCTCATCGGCACTGACCCAGGCCATGTCGAAGAGGTTGCCGGGCGCAATGCCGGGCACCCGTTCAAAGCGGTCCTTCTGCCAGCGCAGCAGCCCCAGCTCGCCCATGTCACCCATGATCCACAGCCCGCCACGCGGATCGAACAGCATCTGCTCCACCGGCACATCGACCAGGCCGCGACCATCACCGATGCGGATGTCGTCGAGCAGGTTGCCCTGCGCGTCGCGGCGCTGCACGCCGTAGTT
Organism: Stenotrophomonas sp. FBCC-B152; assembly: GCF_059134105.1. Taxonomy (NCBI): domain Bacteria; kingdom Pseudomonadati; phylum Pseudomonadota; class Gammaproteobacteria; order Lysobacterales; family Lysobacteraceae; genus Stenotrophomonas; species Stenotrophomonas sp. FBCC-B152. Next base: position 2,815,744 of record NZ_CP101442.1, read on the forward strand.
GGTGATCGACATCCACAGATCGCCGTTGGGCGCCTCACGGATCAGTTCAATGCGTTGGCGAACATCGGCGCCGCCTCCGATCTTCCACTCGCGCAGGTGTCCGGTCTCTGGCTGGAACAGCCCCAGCCTACCGGCCCGACCGAGCCAGAGCGCACCATCCGCGCGCGGAGAAACCGACCTGACCGCTCCCACGCCGATCTGCTTTTCAGTGACGATCTGGCGCAGGCGTCCACCGGCGTCCAACTGGTAGACACCATGTGCCCCGGCAATGTAATAGCCGCTGCCCGCCGCTGCGGCCCCGAGCAGGTATGCGCTGTCCAGAGGCTTGCCATCCAGCTGGTACCAAGTGGAGAAACGCTTCCAGTCCGGGGGGAGGTAAGCCAGCCCCTGGCTCAGCATGGCTACCCACAGCCCCCCTTCGTGGTCCTGCAGCATGTCCAGCACGCCGCTGCGCTCGGTCAGGAATCCACTGCCCGCATCGCCGGCCAGCAGGCGCAGCTGCGTGTCATCGCCGCGATACAGGCCGTCGGCCGTGCCCAGCCAGTAACCGCCGTTGCGGTCATGCAGCACCGAAGCAGCACGCACATCGGCGCCCACCTTCCACGGCGCCGGGCGCGCGTTGCCATCGGGACTGATCCGGAACAGCCCGCCCTCGGTTCCGGCCCATACCGTGCCATCGGGGTCGCGGGTCAACCGGAACACGCTTTTGCCGCCCAGTACGGCCGGGGCGATCCGGCTGAAGCCGCGCCCATCCCAGCGCGCCACGCCACCGCCGGTGCCAACCCAGACATGGCCTTCGGGATCGGACAGCAGGCTGTAGATGGTGTCGTCGGGAAGCGCGGCCGGATCGGCTGCGTTGGCCCGGTAGCGGACCAGCGTTCCATCCTCCTCCCGCCGGCAGATGCCATGGCGATTGGTGCCGATCCACAGGGCCTTGCCCGCATATGCCAGCGACCAGAACTGGCCCTCGCACCGCGCGTCGAGGTCGGGGAACCGCTCGAAACGGTCGCGCCCGGGCCCCAGCATGCTCAGGCCAACGCCGTTGCTGCCCACCCAGACTCGATCCAGCGGATCGACCAGCAGCGTCTCGATCTCGTTGCCTGGCAACGAGCCGGGATCGTCGGGTTCATTGCGCCAGACCCGCAGGCCCACGCCGTCGATGCGGGCCAGGCCATCGTCGGTGGCGGCCCAGATGTAGCCCTGCCGATCCTGCGCCAGCGCCAGCACCATGCGCGAGGGCATGCCTTCGGCGGCGCCAAGGCGGCGCATGCGCGGTGTTTCTGCCGATGTCCCTGCGGCCCACAACGCCGACGGCACCGCATGCAACGCCAGTGCCAGCAGCACGATGCCTGCCCGCCAACCGCGCGCGCTCAACGCCATCGAGTTCTCCCTGTTGCCCGGGATTGTCACACAGTGCGCCGCACAACGCCCCGTTCGCACCCCGTTGGGCGCACCACGATCTGTTGCAGCCATGGTGCTGCCAGGCATCACGGACCAGCGCGTATGATCGGCCCAGCCCTGAACGGAGCCGGCCGTGACCAAGCGCCTGACCCTTGCCCTGCTGTTGTGTACCGCCCCGTGGGCGGTGAGCGCCGCGCCCGATACCTACCGCCTCGACCCGGTGCATACGCGGGTCCTGTTCGCGGTCGAGCACGCGGGTTTCTCGCAGGCACTGGGCACGGTATCGGGCAGCGAAGGCAGCCTCTCCTTCGATCCCGACGACTGGAGCAGCGCCACGCTCACGGTCAGCGTGCCGCTGCAACGGCTTGACCTGGGCGATGACAAATGGAACAAGGCCGCGCTGGCGCGCAACCTGCTCGACGCCGAACGCCATCCCGAGGCCCGCTTCGTCTCCACCCGCATCGAACCGGTCGATGCCACCCATGCACGGGTCATCGGTGAGCTGACCCTGCGTGGCGTCAGCCATGAAGTCGCGCTCGATGTCACGCTCAACGCAGTCAAGCGCCACCCGATGCCGCCGTTCCGTCGTACTGCGGGTTTTTCCGCCACCGCCACGCTGAGCCGCAGTGCATTCGGCGTGGATGCCTGGCCGTCGATGATCGGCGACCAGGTACAGCTGCGCATCGAAGCCGAAGCCCTGCGCGACCGCAGTGCCACCGATCCGCAGGACACACCGTCCGTCGACGCGCCGGGAACTCCGGAACCGGTCGACGACTCCGACACCCCATCCTCTCCGCCAGCCCGGAAACGCTCGCCATGACCACCCGAAACACCCGTGACCGCTGGGGCAGTGTCAGCCAGGGCCTGCATTGGCTGATCGCCCTGCTCATCCTCGTGCTCGGCATCGTTGGCCTGACCATGGGCGAACTGCCGCGTACCCCGAAGTATTTCTGGGTGTACACCGCGCACAAGTCGCTGGGCATTACGGTGCTGGCATTGGTGGTGCTGCGCCTGGGCTGGCGGCTGTATGCCGGCGCGCCCGAACCGGTGCCCGGCACGCCGACCTGGCAGGAACGCATCGCCTCGGCCACCCACTGGCTGCTGTACGTGCTGATGTTCGCGCTGCCGCTGTCCGGCTGGATCTACGATTCGGCCAGCGGCCTGCGGCCGTTCCGCTGGTTCGGGCTGGTCGACGTGCCCAAGCTGGTCGCCCCCAACCCGGGCGCGCGTGACATCTCCCACGCCATCCATGAGTGGGGCTTCTGGCTGCTGATCGCCGTAGTGGTCGCCCACGCCGGCGCCGCCCTGTACCACCATCTTTTCCAACGCGATGCCACGCTTGCGCGCATGCTGCCGCAGGGCTGGCTCGCCTCCCCCCAGAAGGATTGACGATGAACATCAAGCTCACCTCCCCCGCCGCCGTGGCCGCCGCGCTGGCCGGCCTGATGGCCACCGCCCCGGTGCTCGCCGCCGATTACGTGCAGGCGCCGGGCGCCGGCTCCCACCTGGCCTTCGCCACCAAGTACGACGGCGAAGTGTTCACCGGTAAGTTTCCCGGCTTCTCGACCCGGATCAGCTTCGATCCGGCCAACCCGGCCGCCGGCACGCTGGACGTGACCATTCCGCTGGCAGGCGCCGAGACCGGCAATGGCGACCGCGATTCAACGCTCAAGACGGCAGATTTCTTCGACGTGGCCAAGTTCGCCACCGCCACGTACACCGCCAAGGGCTTCACCAAGACCGCCGACAACAAGTACGTGGCCAATGGCACGCTGGCGCTGCGCGGGGTGACCAAGCCGGTCACCTTCACGTTTGAATGGAAGCCCGGTGCCAACCCGGTGCTGACCGGCAAGGCCACGGTCAAGCGCCTGGACTTCGGCGTGGGCCAGGGCGACTGGAACGACACCAAGACCATTCCGGATGACACCGCAATCAGCACCGTGGTCAAGCTGCAGGCGAAGTAACCGCCTTGGCGGCAATCGGGGGTGCCGGCCAACGGCCGGCGCTACCGGGGTCCGGCCATCCACGCCGACAGGGTGGCGGCATCGAAGGGCCAGTCCAGCTCCCGGCCCTGCCCATCGCGCAGCACCGGCACCCGGCTGCCGTAGCGCACCTCCAGGGCGGCGTCATCGTCGATGAAGACACTGTCCAGCCCGGGGACCCGGGCCTGGGCCAGGACCGCAAGGGCCAGGTCGCACAGGTGGCAGTCGTCGCGTTGGTACAGGATGAACATAAGGCTCATATGTTGCGTTGCAGCCAGGGTCGCGGGCGCGGACAGCATAGAATAGCGCTCCATCCGATACCCGCAGTTTGGCAATCATGGCTGTCAGCACGTTCGACGTTTTCAAGATCGGCATTGGCCCGAGCTCCTCGCACACCGTAGGACCGATGAAGGCCGCCGAACGCTTCGTGCACCGCTGGCTGCTGGACCCGGGCTGCCTGCAGGACGTGGTGCGCATCCGCGCCGACGTGTATGGCTCGCTGGCGTTGACCGGCCGCGGCCACGGTACCGACAAGGCCGTGTTGCTGGGGCTGGAAGGCCAGCGCCCGAACCAGATCGACCCGGACATCATTCCCGGTACGCTCGAGCGGATCCGCAGCAGCAAGCGCATCCGGTTGATGGGCACCCATGAGATCGCCTTCGACGAGAAGCGCGACCTGGGCCTGAACAAGCGCCAGAAGCTGCCCTACCACACCAATGGCATGCGCTTCACCGCCTACGACGCGCAGGACCAGGTGATCGCCACCCGCGACTACTACTCGGTGGGCGGTGGCTTCGTGGTCAACCAGGACGACGCGGCCGATGACCGCATCGTGCCCGATGAAACCCCGCTGCCCTACCCGTTCAAGAGCGGCGACGAGCTGCTCGCGCAGACCGCACGCAGCGGCCTGAGCATTGCCCAGCTGATGTTCGAGAACGAAAAGTGCTGGCGCAGCGAAGACGAGATCCGCGACCAGCTGCGCGAGATCTGGGACGCGATGCAGCAATGCTGCGCCCGCGGCATCCGCCAGGAAGGCACGCTGCCCGGCGGCCTGCACGTGTCGCGCCGCGCACCGGCGCTGTACCGCGAGCTGTCGTCCAAGCCGGAAGCGGCCATGCGTGACCCGCTGACCACGCTGGACTGGGTGAACCTGTACGCGCTGGCGGTCAACGAAGAGAACGCCGCCGGCGGCCGCGTGGTGACCGCACCGACCAATGGCGCGGCCGGCGTGCTGCCGGCCGTGCTGCATTACTTCGACCGCTTCTGCCCCGGCGCCAACGAACAGCGCGTCTTCGACTTCCTGCTCACCTCGGCTGCCATCGGCATCCTGTACAAGGAGAACGCCTCGATTTCCGGCGCCGAAGTCGGCTGCCAGGGTGAAGTGGGCGTGGCCTGTTCGATGGCCGCCGGCGGCCTGGTCGCGGCGCTGGGCGGCAACCCCAGCCAGATCGAGAACGCCGCCGAGATCGGCATGGAACACAACCTGGGCCTGACCTGCGACCCGATCGGCGGCCTGGTACAGATTCCCTGCATCGAGCGCAATGCGATGGGCGCGGTGAAGGCGATCAACGCCTCGCGCATGGCGATGCGTGGCGACGGCAAGCACAAGGTGTCGCTGGACAAGGTCATCAAGACCATGCGCGATACCGGCCGCGACATGCAGGACAAGTACAAGGAAACCAGCCGCGGCGGACTCGCTGTCAACGTCATCGAGTGCTGATCGGCCGCGCAGGCGGTTATCCTCGGGGTTCCCCCACTGGAGACCGCCATGCGCATCCTGGCCGCCGCCCTGCTTGCCTGCCTGCCCCTGACCTCGTTCGCCGCCGATACCTATGATGCGCGCCTGCAGGCCTTCGACTACGGCTGGCCGGTCAAGACCTTCAGCTTCGATTCGCAGCGCCAGCCGCTGGAAATGGCTTACCTTGACGTTCCGCCGGAAGGGGTGCCGATGGCCGGCACCGTGGTGCTGCTGCATGGCAAGAACTTCTGTGCCGGCACCTGGCGCGACACGATCAAGGCGTTGAGCGCGGCCGGCTACCGGGTGATCGCCCCGGACCAGATCGGCTTCTGCAAATCCAGCAAGCCGCTGCGCTACCAGTACTCGTTTGGGCAGCTGGCCGCCAATACCGAAGCGCTGCTGGCCCACCTCAAGCTGGACAGCACCAAGGTCGACTTCGTCGGTCATTCCATGGGCGGCATGCTGGCCACGCGGTTCGCGTTGATGTACCCGCAGCAGCTGCGCCAGCTGGCACTGGTCAATCCGATCGGGCTGGAAGACTGGAAGGCCAAGGGCGTGCCGTGGCGCAGCGTGGATGCGTGGTATGCCAACGAACTGAAGACCAGTTTCGACAGCATCAAGAAGTACCAGCTTGACGTCTACTACAGCGGCCAGTGGACGCCCGAGTACGAACACTGGGCGCGCATGCAGGCCGGCATGTACGCCGGCCCCGGCAAGCAGGCCGTGGCCTGGAGCCAGGCGCTGACCTCGGACATGGTGTTCAACCAGCCGGTGGTATACGAACTTCCCCACGTGCGGGTTCCCACCACGTTGTTCATCGGCCAGAAGGACCGTACCGCGATAGGACGTGACCTGGCATCACCCGCGCTGAAAGCCACCCTGGGCGATTACCCGGCGCTGGGCAAGGCGGCTGCCGCCGCGATTCCAGGAGCGACGCTGGTGAGCTTCGACGACCTGGGGCATTCGCCGCAGGTGCAGGACCCGGAGCGGTTCAACGCGGCGTTGTTGAAGGCGTTGAAGGGCGAGTAATCGACAACACGTCGTCCAGCAATGCTGCGGCGGTGATCTCCGCACCGGCGCCCGGGCCCTGGATCAACAAGGGTTGGGCGTTGTAGCGGTCGCTGTGGATCGCCACGCGGTTGTCGGTCTGCGCGCCGCCGGCCAGCGGGTGGTCCAATGGCACGATGCGCAGCCCGACGCGGGCACCGTCGTGGTCGAATCCACCGATGAAGCGCAGGCAGCCGCCCTGCGCGCGTGCCTGCTGCCAGTGCTGCTGCAGCGGTGCATCCAGCAGTGCCAGCTGTTCGATCGCCTCGGCGGTCGACAGCGCGGCCAGTGCGTCCGGCACCAGCGAAGACACGGCCACCTGTTCGGCACGCAGCGCGATGCCGCTGGCGCGGGCAAGAATCAGGAGTTTGCGGCGCACGTCCTCACCGGACAGGTCCACCCGCGGATCCGGCTCGGTGTACCCGGCGCCAGCTGCCTCGCGCACCCATGCCGAGAACGGACGCTGGCCGTCGTAGTGATGGAACAGCCACGCCAACGACCCCGACAGCACGCCTTCCACCCGGTGGATGCGGTCGCCGCCGGCCACCAGCGCGCGCAGGCTGCTCAACAGCGGCAGCCCTGCACCCACCGTGGCGCTGTCACCGTAACGCGCACCACCGTCCAACCCGCTGCCGGCGATGGCCTGTGCACGCGCCAGCTGCGCGCCCTGCCCCAGCTTGTTGGCGGTCACCACGTGCACGCCGCGCGCCAGCCACTGCTCATGCCAGTTGGCCACATCGTCGCTGGCGGTGGCGTCCACCACCACGTCACCGCGCTGCAGCCCTTCGGCCTCGGCCCAGGGTTGCAGCGCCGGCACCGTGCGCGCGGCATCGTTGGCACTCTCCAGGGCCTGCGCCGGCTGCTGTTCGCAGGCGCGTGCCGTGCGCGAATTGGCCAGCCACGAGAAGTGGGGAAGTTCGATTCCACGCGACTGCAGACTCTGGTAGCGCTGCACGAAGGCGGTACCCACGGTACCGGTGCCCAGCAGCGCCAAACGGCGCGGCGTCGGTCGCGCGAACGGCAGCACCGCGCTCATGCATCCACCTGTTTGCGGCGGGCCAGCTGCGCCTGGCGGTCGATCACCGCCTGCGCGCGTTCCAGGCCTGCCTGCAGGTCCGCGACGAGGTCTTCCGCAGCTTCGATACCCACCGACAGGCGCAGCAACCCTTCGCTGATCCCCGCATGGGCGCGGGCCTCGGCGGTCATCGCCGCATGGGTCATGGTGGCCGGGTGCGCGACCAGGCTCTCCACCCCGCCCAGCGATTCGGCCAGGGTGAAGCAGCGCAGGCCGTCGACGAAGGCGCGCACCGCCGCGTGCGGGTCATCGCCGGGGCACGAGGCCAGCTCGAAGGACAGCATCGCGCCGAAGCCACTCTGCTGGCGCGCGGCGATGGCGTGGCCCGGGTGCGAGGCCAGCCCCGGGTAGTAGACGTTGGCCACCGCATCGCTGGCGGCCAGCAGCTTCACGATGTCGGCGGTGTTTTCCTGGTGCACGCGCAACCGCGCACCGAGCGTGCGCAACCCGCGCAGGGTCAGGAAGGCATCGAACGGCGAACCGGTCAGGCCCAGCGCGTTGGCCCACCACACCAGCTGTTCATGCAGGGCCGGGTCGCGCGCAACCACCGCGCCACCGACCACATCGCTGTGGCCGTTGATGTACTTGGTGGTCGAATGCAGCACCACGTCGGCACCGAAGGCGATCGGCTGCTGCAGCGCCGGCGACAGGAAAGTGTTGTCGACCACCACCTTCGCACCGGCGCGGTGCGCGGCATCGATGACGAAGCGCAGGTCGGTGATGCGCAGCAGCGGGTTGGACGGGGTTTCGATCAACACCAGCGTCGGCGACTGCGCCAGCGCATCGGCCAGCGAGCGCGGATCGGTCAGGTCGGCGGTGACCAGCTGGAAGTGGCCCTTCTTCGCCAAGGCGTTGAACAGGCGCCAGCTGCCGCCGTAGGCGTCGTGCGGCACTACCAGGGTATCGCCCGGTTCCAGCAGCGCGTTGAGCACCAGGTTGATCGCGCCCATGCCGGTGGAGGTGATCACGCCGCCCGCACCGCCTTCGAGTTCGGCCAGCGCCTCGCCCAGCAGGTCGCGGGTGGGGTTGCCGCTGCGAGTGTAGTCGTACTGGCGCTTGTTGCCGAAGCCATCGAAGCTGAAGTTCGACGACAACACGATCGGCGGGGTCACCGCCCCGTGCGCGGTATCGCGATCGATACCGGCGCGCATGGCGGCGGTGACACGGCTACAGGTCGGCTCGGAACCGGCGGACTGGCTCATGCGTTTTCTCCCGGGGTACGAAATGCAGTGGCGAGGATCGCGTCGATGCGATCGGTTTCTTTCAGGAAGGCGTCGTGGCCGTAGGGCGAGCGCAGCACGCGCAGGCTGCCGCGCGGGCCCAGCCCTTCGACCAGGCCGACCAGGTCGGCCAGCGGCACCAGGCGGTCGCCTTCCACGGCCACCACCACGGTGGGCACGCTGATCGCAGCAGGGTCGACGCGGTGCAGGTCGATCGATTCGGACAGGCGCAGGTAGGCTTCCACCGGCGTGCGCGCGACGTACTGCGCACCGGCGGCATCCAGGTAGTCTTCGGCGGCTACGCGGACACGCCCGTTGACCACTTCGGGCGGCGCATCGAAGCGCTCACCGAACTCTTCCGGGGTGCGGTAGCTGAGCATGGCGAACTGCCGGGCCAGCGCCAGGCCGTGGCTTTCGCCGCACTGCAGCTGGCCCAGCGCCACCGCGCGGCGCTGCAGCGCGCGCCAAGCGGCGGCGTAGGGATGCGGGCGATGCGCGCCACTGACCGCGACCAGCTTGGCCAGCCGCTGCGGGTGGCGCACCGCGAACTGCTGGCCCACCAGCGCACCGTAGGAGTAACCCACGAAGCACTGCAGCTGGGCGATGCCGAGGTGATCGAGCAGCAGCGCCAGCGCATCGGCTTGGTCGGCGGTGTCGATCGGCAGGTCCAGGGCGCCATCAGCGCCGATGAAATCAAAGGCCAGGATGCGGCGCGAGGCCGGATCCAGCGTGCGCCCAGCGGCCACCAGCCCTTCGGCCCAGCCCTTCTCCGGGAACTCGGCATTGGCGGCCACGTGCCGGTGTGCGGAAATGCCACCGGCCAGCACCACCACCGGTGCCTCGTCACGGCCCACCAGTTCGTAGCGCAGACGCACCGGGCGTGCCCCACCATGGCGCATCGACAGGATCGCGGCGATCTCGCCGCGCACGGCGCGGCGCCCGGCATCAACCGGAACGCTCAAGGGGGCGAAGGAGTCGGAAGCAACGGCGGCGGTGGCGAAACTCATGGCGATATCCCGAAGAGGAAAACGGCCATCGAGCTTTCGCGGAGCTCGCGTTCGAAGCGCACGTAGGGTGCACGGTTCGAACCATCTTTCGGAAGACACCACGGTCCCCGCAGGATTTGGCACCTACGCAGGTCGCTTTCGCGCCTGCGGGCTGCCCCGGCTTCAAAGGGCCTGTCCCTCTGCCGGTCTCGATGGTGGAGCCACGATGCCAGCACATTCCGGCCATGTCAATCCTTTCATCTGGATGAAGCGATATAGTTTTTTCTCATCAGGCCGAAGCGCCCCTCTTTCCTGAACGAACGCGGTTGCGTAGAGTCCGCGCACCCTCACTGGAAGTCTGCTGATGCGCCGGATCCTGCTGCTGTCCCTGCTGGCGTGCCCATTCATGACGCTGGCCGCACCGCCGAACGGTGGAGCGGACTGGCGCACCGGCTGGGGCCTGGTGCGCCCCGCCGACGAAGCGCCGCAGGGAGCCCGGGCCGGCACACTGGCCTCGGTCAAGCTCGAAGGAGGTGCCGCGTACTGGCAGGCGCGGGTCGACAACCACCTCACCGGCCCGGTGCAGATCGCCCTGCGCCAGGACCTCGGCGCCGCGCTGCTGCCGGGACTGCCCCTGCAGACCGTGCTGCCCGGGTCGGCCAGCGTGGTGGTGGCGCGGCTGCAGCTGCCGCCGGATACCGAACGCCTGAACCTGCTGCTGGACGCCGTCCCGGGCGACCCGGCTGCGCGACCGCAGGACGTGGCCTACCAGCTCCCGTTCGATGCCCGCCGGTTCCAGGTCAGCCAGGCGCCGCAGGGCCGTTTCAGCCACAACGACCCTGAAAACCGCGACGCCGTGGACTTCGCCCTGGCCGAAGGCACCCCGGTGCTGGCCGCCCGGGCCGGCAAGGTGATGCAGGTGCAGGGCAACTTCAGCGGCAACGGACAGGATCCAGCCCGCGACCGCGACCGCGCCAACTTCATCCGGGTCCTGCATGAAGACGGCAGCATGGCCGTGTACGCCCACCTGCGCGAAAACGGGGTCCTGGTGCGCAGCGGGCAGCGGGTCGAAGCCGGCCAACGCATCGGCGTGTCGGGCAACACCGGCTACAGCACGGCCCCGCACCTGCATTTCGTGGTGCAGGTCAATGCCGGCATGCAGCTGCGCTCGATTCCGGTTCGCATCGTGGCCCCCCAGGGCGAGCTGCACTTCGCGCGTGAACAGGCCGACGGCGGCGACGCGGCCAGCCACTGACCCGCCGGGCGGGACGGCCCGGTATACTGGCGGGCTTATCTCCATGAGAAGCGCCCCGGGCGGGCGCGTCACGCCATGTCCGAAGTCGCTACCGAAGCTGCGCGCCGCCGCACCTTCGCCATCATTTCCCACCCTGACGCCGGCAAGACCACGCTGACCGAAAAGCTGCTGCTGTTCGGCGGTGCAATCCAGATGGCCGGTTCGGTCAAGGGCCGCAAGGCGGCGCGCCATGCCACCTCGGACTGGATGGCACTGGAAAAGGAGCGCGGCATCTCGGTCACCTCGTCGGTGATGCAGTTCCCGTACGAAGGCAAGATCGTCAACCTGCTCGACACCCCCGGCCACGCCGACTTCGGCGAGGACACCTACCGCGTGCTCACCGCGGTGGACTCGGCGCTGATGGTGATCGACGTGGCCAAGGGCGTGGAAGAGCGCACGATCAAGCTGATGGAGGTGTGCCGCCTGCGCGACACCCCGATCATGACCTTCATCAACAAGCTCGACCGCGAAGGCAAGGAACCGATCGACCTGCTGGACGAGGTGGAGAGCGTGCTGGGCATCCAGTGCGCGCCGGTCACCTGGCCGATCGGCATGGGGCAGCGCCTGAAGGGCGTGGTCCACCTGATCAGCGGCGAAGTGCACCTGTACGAACAGGGCCGCAACTTCACCCGGCAGGATTCAACCATTTTCCCGTCGATCGATTCGCCGGGCCTGGCCGAAAAGATCGGCGAGGGCATGCTGGCCGAACTGCGCGATGAACTGGAACTGGTGCAGGGCGCCAGCCACGCGTTCGATCTTGAGGCCTACCTGGCCGGCAAGCAGACGCCGGTGTTCTTCGGTTCGGGCGTGAACAACTTCGGCGTGCAGCCGCTGCTGGACTTCTTCGTCGAGCATGCACCGTCGCCGCAGGCCCGCGCCACCACCGGGCGGGTAATCGCGCCGCAGGAAAACAAGCTGACCGGCTTCGTCTTCAAGATCCAGGCCAACATGGACCCGCAGCACCGCGACCGCGTGGCGTTCATGCGGGTGTGTTCGGGCCGCTTCGTGGCGGGCATGAAGACCTTCCACGTTCGCACGGGCAAGGAAATGAAGCTGGCCAACGCGCTGACCTTCATGGCCAGCGACCGTGAAATCGCCGCTGAAGCCTGGCCGGGCGATGTGATCGGCATCCACAACCACGGCACCATTTCCATCGGCGACACGTTCACCGAAGGCGAAGCGGTCAGCTTCACCGGCATTCCGAACTTCGCGCCGGAACTGTTCCGCCGCGCGCGCCTGCGTGATCCGCTCAAGCTCAAGCAGCTGCAGAAGGGCCTGGCGCAGCTGTCCGAGGAAGGTGCCACGCAGTTCTTCCGCCCGCTGATGAGCAACGACCTGATCCTGGGCGCGGTGGGTGTGCTGCAGTTTGACGTGGCCGCCTACCGGCTGAAGGACGAGTACGGCGTGGAAGCCACCTTCGAGCCGGTCAGCGTGACCACGGCGCGCTGGGTGACCTGCAACGATGCGAAGAAGCTGGAAGAGTTCCGCGAGAAGAACGCGGGCAACCTCAGCATCGATGCGGCCGGCCAGCTGGTCTACCTGGCGCCGACCCGGGTCAACCTGCAGCTGGCGCAGGAACGCGCGCCGGACGTGCGCTTCGCGGCCACCCGCGAGGCAGCGCACAGCGTGTCGGTCGCCTGACCCGGCGAAACCGGCGATGATAGGGGGGAGCGGGCTCCCCCTCCCCGCGCGACGATCATCGCCATGACCTCTGTTGCTTCCGTACGTGAAGAAATCGCCAGCGCCCTGACCCACGGGCTGGGCGCGGTGGCGGCACTGGCCGCCAGCGCGGTGCTGATCACCCTCGCCGCGATCCATGGCGACGCCTGGCAGCTGGCCAGCGCGATCGTGTTCGGCGTGGCCCTGCTGCTGCTCTACACCGCGTCGACCCTCTACCACGCGATCCAGCACCCGATCGCCAAGGGCCGCCTGAAGGTGTTCGACCACTGCGCGATCTACCTGCTGATCGCGGGCACCTATACCCCATTCACCCTGATCGGCCTGCGCGGCCCGTGGGGCTGGGGCATGTTCACCGCGATCTGGGCGCTGGCACTGGCGGGGGTGATCTTCAAACTGTTCTTCACCGGCCGCTTCAAGCTGCTCTCCACGATCATCTACATCGCGATGGGCTGGATGGTGCTGGTGGCGATCAAGCCGATGTGGTCCCACATCGACGGCTGGACGCTCGGCTGGCTGTTCGCCGGCGGCCTGTCCTACACGCTGGGCACCTACTTCTACCACCGCGAGTCCATCCCCTACTCCCACGCGATCTGGCACCTGTTCGTCATCGGCGGCAGCGTTTGTCACTTCGTAGCGGTAACCGCGCAGGTGCTGTAGCACCGGCGCGGTTTCCGCTACGAAGTGACACCCAATCCTGCTGCGCAGGATCGGGCCCCGTGGGCATGCCACCTATCCCCGCGCCTGTCGGCGCGCCCCCTTAACAGAAGGGGGCTTGCACGTTCTGCAGGATCACCTCGCTGACGCATCGCTTACGTAAGCTTCGCGTTACGTGCACGATGAACGGGCAAGGATGGGCGGGTGAATACCGTCACCGCGCCTACGCCTGATACGCCTTCCTCCCGCTCACGCTGGCGTCTGCGCCGCCCCGGCAAGCGCGGGCAACGCTGGCTGGCCGTGCTGGTGTTCCTGTTTGCGCTGATCCTGCTGGTGATCGCGCTGTGGGACTGGAACTGGTTCAAAGGCCCCGTCGAACGCGCCGTGCAGGCCAAGACCGGGCGCGAATTCCACATCGGCGGCAATCTGGATGTCGATCTCGGGCGCACCCTTACCGTGCGTGCCGATGGCCTGACCTTCGCCAATGCCGAATGGTCCAAGACCCCGCGCATGGCGAGCGCCGACCGCGCTGAAATCGATCTGCGCGCCTGGCCCCTGCTGCGCGGGCAGATCCGCATTCCCGAAATCCGGCTTACCCGACCCGACCTGCTGCTTGAAACCGCGCCCGGCAAGGACCAGCCCGGCAACTGGGATTTTCTTGGCCCCAGCGATGGCGAACCGCCCGTGCTGCAGCGACTGCTGGTTGACGATGGCCGCCTGAAATTCCTCGACGCCGCCGGGAAAACGGACATCCTGGTCGCCATCACCAGCGGCAAACCCCGCAATGCCGACAGCGCACCGCCGCTGATGGTCAGCGGCAAGGGCCGCTGGCAGGGCAATCCGTTCACGCTTGCTGGCAATACCGAATCTCCGCTGGAACTGACCAACAGCGACCATCCGTTCCGCATCCATCTCGATGGCCGCGCCGGCAATACCCGTGCCATCGCCAGCGGCACCCTGACCAACCCCTTTGCGCTGCGCACCTTCGATCTGGATTTCGCGTTGAGCGGCCAGGACATGGAAGACCTGTATCCACTGGTCGGGCTGGCCATTCCCTCGACCCCGCCCTATCGCCTGAAAGGTCGACTCAAGCGCAACAACGATGTCTGGCGGTACGAGAACTTCACCGGTGTCGCCGGTGACAGCGACCTGGGCGGCACCGCACAGATCGACGTCAGTGGCGAGCGGCCGTTCCTCAAGGCCGAGCTGGTGTCCAAGCGGCTGGACTTCGATGACCTCGCCGGTTTTGTCGGCGCGCCGCCCAAGACCGGTGCCGGCGAATCGGCCAATGCCGAACAGAAGGCCAAGGCCGCCGCACTCGCGGTGAAGGCACGCGTGCTTCCGGATACCCCTTATGACCTGAGCAAGCTGCGCGCGATGGACGCCGATGTGCACTGGAAGGCGCAGCGCATCAACTCGCCCGCGCTGCCGCTGGACGACATGGATGCGCACCTGAAACTGGATGATGGCCTGCTGCGCCTGGAGCCGCTCAACTTCGGCGTGGCCGGCGGCGACATCCGCAGCACCATCCGCATGGACGCCCGCACCCCCACCATCGCGACCCAGCTCAAGGCCAGCATCCGCAAGGTGCAGCTGGGTGGGCTGTTCCCCGACGCGAAGCTGGCCGAGCAGGCCTCCGGCGGAATCAGCGGTGAGGTGAACCTCAGTGGCAGCGGCAACTCGATCGCGACCATGCTGGGCAGTTCTGATGGCGCCGTGGCGGTGGGCATCGGCCGCGGCCATGTCGGCAACCTGATCATGGAACTGGCCGGCCTGGACGTGGCCGAGTCGCTGAAGTTCCTGTTCACCGGCGACAAGCAGATTCCGCTGCGCTGCGCGTGGGGCGACTTCGGCGTGAAGCGTGGCCTGATGACGTCGCAGCAGCTGGCGTTCGATACCACCGACACCTTGATCCTCGGCGAAGGCACGGTGGACCTGAAGCAGGAAAAGCTTGACCTGCTGCTGCGTCCACGTCCCAAGGACATCAGCATCCTGGCGCTGCGCTCGCCACTGCGCATCGGCGGTACGTTCAAGGATCCGTCGTTCCGGCCGGACTTCAAGGCGCTGGGCGTGCGCGGCGCAATCGCGCTCACGCTGGGCAGCATTGCCCCGCCGGCGGCACTGCTGGCCACCATTGAAACCGGGCCGGGTGAGGATTCGAATTGTGGCGGTCGTTACGCGAAGTAAAGTCCACGTAGAGCCACGCCCTGCGTGGCTGCTGTTCGTTTCCGCGCACGACCAACCATCGGGGCGGCCGCCCCACTCGCAGAGATGGAAACGCTGCTCTTCGCTTGAACCTGCATCAACCAACGGTCGATGCCTACCGGCGACACCCACGCCACCGGCAGCTCAGCCGGCGACGATGTACTGCTGCAGCTGGTCCAGCTTCTGGGCCTGTTCGTCGATCACCGATTTCACCAGGTCGCCGATGGAGATCACGCCGATCACGCCGCCGCTGTCCACCACCGGCAGGTGGCGGATGCGGTAGTCGGTGACCAGTTGCAGGCAGTGTTCCACCTGCTCCGAGGGCGCCACCGTCACCACCTTGGCGGTCATGATGTCGCTGACCTTCGTCGTCCGCGACGAACGCTCGTGCAGCACGACCTTGCGCGCGTAATCGCGCTCGGACAGGATGCCGACCAGGCTGCGGCCGTCCATCACCAGGACCGCGCCGATGCCTTTGTCGGCCATCAACCGGATCGCGTCGATCACCGCCGATTCCGGGCCTACCGCGAAAACCTCAGGGGACTTGCCTTCCAACAGCTGTCGTACCGTGGTCATCTCGCTGCTCTCCACCGATGGGATGCACGGCCGAGTCTGCCACGAACGGTGCATGCCAGGTGTCAACCAGGTACAACGGCCGCTGCTTGGATTCCTCGTACAGCCGGCCCAGGTACTCCCCGATCAGGCCCAGCGCGATCAGCTGCACCCCGCCCAGGAACAGGATCACCGCCATCATCGTGGGGTAGCCGGCCACCCGGTCACCGTACAGCGCCGCCTTCAGCACCACCCACAGGCCAAACAGGAAAGCCACGCTGGCCGTGGCCATCCCCAGGTAGGTCGCCGCACGCAGCGGTACCGTGGA
Organism: Stenotrophomonas sp. FBCC-B152; assembly: GCF_059134105.1. NCBI lineage: Bacteria > Pseudomonadati > Pseudomonadota > Gammaproteobacteria > Lysobacterales > Lysobacteraceae > Stenotrophomonas > Stenotrophomonas sp. FBCC-B152. The sequence continues at coordinate 2,831,906 of NZ_CP101442.1, forward strand.
GAAACTGGTGATGCCTTCCAGCGCGAAGTTCCACAGTTTCCACAAGCCGAACTTGCTGTCGCCCACCATCCGCGCATGCCGGTGATACGGCAACGCGATGCGACGGAAGCCGACCCAGCCGAACAGTCCTTTCATGAACCGGTGGCGTTCACGCAGCTGACCCAGCGCCTGCAGCGCGCGCGGCGACAGCAGGCGGAAGTCCCCGGTATCGGCCGGAATCGGAATCCGCGACATCCGGCCGATCACCCGGTAGAACGCCGCCGCCGTACTGCGCTTGAGCCAGCTCTCGCCATCGCGCACCTGGCGGGTGCCGTAAACGTTGTCATAGCCCTGCCGCCACAGCGCCACGAACTCCGGAATCAACTCCGGCGGATCCTGGCCGTCGGCATCGAGGATCATCACCGCGCCGCCGTCCACGAAATCCAGACCGGCGGTCAGCGCCGCCTCCTTGCCGAAGTTGCGCGACAGGCGCAGCACGCCGACGCAGTCGTCGGCCGCCGCCAGCGCCTGCATCACCTGCCAGGTGGCATCGGTGCTGCCGTCGTCGACGTACACGATGCGGCCCTCGATGCCCTCCAGGCCATCCAGTACCGCGCGCAGGCGCGGCTGCAGCAGCGGCAGTGCCAGCGCTTCGTTGTGGGCCGCGATGACCAGGGTAAGGCGTTCGATTGTCATGGCTCACTCATCCTTCAGATAGGCGCCGCCGCCGAGCTGCCGCGCCTGGCGCTGGATCCAGGCGGCGCGGCGCTGCACGTACGGGCCGGGGCGTGCGGCATCGTACCGGCGCGGGGCCGGCAGCACAGCCGCCAGCCTGGCGCTCTCAGCCGGCGACAGCCGCGCGGCATCCTTGTTCCAGAACTGCTTTGATGCCGCCTGCGCCCCGTAGATGCCGTCACCGAACTCGGCGATGTTGGCGTACATCTCCAGGATGCGCGACTTCGGCCACAGCGTTTCGATCAGCAGCGTGTACCAGACCTCCAGCCCCTTGCGGACCCAGCTGCGGCCCTGCCACAGGAACAGGTTCTTGGCGACCTGCTGGCTGATCGTGCTGGCGCCGCGCAGGCGCCCGCCGCGCGCATTGTGGTCGCGCGCCTTTTCGATGGCCTGCAGGTCGAAGCCGTTGTGTTCGGGAAAGCGCTGGTCTTCGGCCGCCACCAGCGAAATGGGCAGGCTCGGCGCCATCTGGTCGAGGTCGCGCCACTGGTAGTGCAGCCGGTAGCTCCAGTCGCCCTGGCCCAGCGCCTCGCCATAGCGCCACAGCATCACCGTCGACAGCGGCGGGTCGATGAAGCGCAGGACGGCTACCTGCAGCACGCTGCCGGCCACGAACAGCACCGGCAGCCATAGCAGATGCTTCCAGCGCCAGCGGCGCCGGCGGGACGGTTCCAGGCCCGGTTCGGCCTTGTGGTTGCTGCGCTCTGCCCCCATTAGTGGTGCATCCTCTGCTTGCACGGTTGTCGGCGCATTATCCGGCAACACGCCCTCATTACTTAAGCGCAGCCACCGACCCGATGACCGCCCAGACCGATTCCCTTGTCCGTTTCCTGCTTCCCGATGCCGGCGTCCGCGGCGTGCACGTGCACCTCGACGCCAGCTGGCAGCAGATCCTCTCCCATGGCACCTACCCGCCGGCCGCGGCCGAGCTGCTGGGCGAAGCCACTGTCGCCTCGGCCCTGTTCACCGGCCACACCAAGGTCGACGGCCGGCTGTCGATCCAGCTGCGCAGCAACACCGCCATGCGCACGCTGTTTGCCGAGTGCACCGCCGCCGGCACCCTGCGCGGCATCGTCCAGCTGTCCGGCGAAGGCGATGCCCCGCGTGACCTGACCGCACTGGGCGAGGACGCCCTGCTGGCCATCACCATCGAAAATCCCGGGCTGGACCCGCGCGAACCGCAGCGCTACCAGAGCCTGGTCGGGCTGGGCGCGTCCGGAATGGACGAGGCCTTCGAAGACTATTTCCGCCAGTCCGAACAGCTTCCCACCCGCCTGCTGCTGGCGGCCGATGGCGAGCGCGCGGCCGGCCTGCTGCTGCAGAAGCTGCCCGGCGACGAGGGCGATACCGACGGCTGGTCCCGGGCCAGTGCGCTGTTCGAGACCCTGGGCAAACAGGAACTGCTGGACGTGGACGGCACCGACCTCCTGCACCGGTTGTTCCATGAAGAGGCCCCCGAGCTGCTGGGCGAGCGCCCGCTCCGCTTTGCCTGCTCCTGCTCGCGCGAGCGGGTGGAGAGCATGCTGCAGTCGCTGGGCGAAGCCGAGGCCCGGGCCGCCGCCGAGCCGACCGGGGCGGTGGACATCCGTTGCGAATTTTGCGGACGGGAGTATCACTTTCCCTTGACGGAATTCGACATACTGTTCCGCGATGCCGCTGTTTCCTCACCGGCACCTGAACGGCTTCAGTAATCGCCGCGCGAGTTTTGTTCTGGGGAGAACCAAGACTTGTTAAGAATTCATAAACGCCCTAGGATCAGTGTCCCGCTTCGGCGGGAACTTGTGCTCATCACCGCTGTCTGAGAATTCCCATGCGCGCCCTTTTGCGTCTACCACTGGCCCTGATGATTGCCTTCGCCGCGATCCCGGGCGCCTATGCGCAATCCAAGGCCCGCCAGGACAGCACGGTGATTCCGGTCTGGAACAAGGGCAGCGGCAAGGTCGAAGCCCTGCTCTACCTGGAACCCACCGGGGAACAGGCTGCCGGCGCCCGCTGGCACTTCGGGCGCAGTTCGCTGGACGCCGCCTTCGGGCTGTCCTCGGGCGATTCGCTTGGCCTGCTCTGCAACAGCAGCCGCGGCACCAGCATCAGCGGGCTCGCCAGCCATTGCATGCTGGCCAGCCTGGGTGACGAGGACGACAACGCATTGAGTCGCCGGGTCACCGGGACGGCGGCGTTCAACCGCCCCGGCGGCCGCGTCGGCATCACTGCCGGCACCGGCAAGGACACCCTGCCCGCCTGGCTGGCCGGCCCGAACAAGTCGCCGGCGCTGCGCGCCGAGCAGAACGACCTGACCGTGTTCGGCCAGAAGAACATCGGCCGCGAGGGCTTCGTCTCCATTGGCGGGACCTATGCCAAGGCGCGCCTGGTGCCGTTGTCCGACATGTCCCCGGCCCTGGTGGACCGCTGGGACAGCAAGAGCCTCACCCTGGGTGCCGGCTACGGCAACTTCAGCGGCAACATCATCGGCCGCGTGGTCGACGTGCCGGGCCAGCCCGGCAAGTGGGAGGGCCTGGGCGTGGGCCTGACCTGGCGTACCCCCTGGAGCGGCCAGCTCACCGTCGGTGCGGAAAACGTGGTCACCCGCGGCAAGAACCCCTTCGCCCCCCGCAACGAAAGCACCGATGAGGGCACCGTGCCCTACGTGCGGTACGAACAGGACCTCTGAGTCCACCTTCCGATGACCCGGAAAGACCAGAAAAGGCGCGCCAATGGCGCGCCTTTGTCGTTCCAGCGCCCCCGTTGAGATCGCTGAACACGCCAACCTGATACAGAGCGTGACAAAACAACTGCAACTATTTTGCTAACAATTTGTTAACAAATGAGCCATCTGACGCTTATAACCCTCTCAAGGGCCTTGATCCACAAGGACTTTGCCGAATTTCACACAGATCACAGACTTCATTAACGCTACTTTAATTCTTTTGAAGTGGCAGTTACTATCGAGTCAGCCTTGTGGTCTTTGGTGCTCTCTATTGGCACCGCCTGAGGCAAACACCCCAGTGAATACCCAAGATTCCCTTGGAGAGAGAGAGCAATGAACTTTAAGTCCAACAAGCTGCGTGATGCAGTGGTCGTTGCACTGGTCGTCGCGGCCGGCACCGCCACCGCGCAGGCGCAGGAAGCCGCCAATACGACCAACCTGGACCGCATCTCGGTCACCGGTTCGCGCATCAAGAGCACCGACATCGAGACCTCGCAGCCGGTGCTGAGCCTGAGCCGCGCGGACATCGACAAGCAGGGCGTCACCTCGATCGCCGACGTCCTGCAGCGCATCTCCGCCAACGGCGCTGCGCTGAACCGTACCTTCAACAACGGTGGTGACGGTTCCGCCGGCATCAGCCTGCGTAACCTGGGCACCCAGCGTACCCTGGTGCTGGTCAACGGCCGCCGCTGGACCACCGGCCTGGACGGCAGCGTCGACCTGAACACCATTCCGGTGGCCATGGTCGAGCGCATCGACGTGCTGAAGGACGGCGCTTCGACGATCTACGGTTCCGACGCCATCGCCGGCGTGGTGAACATCATCACCAAGAAGGACTTCGACGGCGCGGAAGCCAACTTCTACAAGGGCCAGTACAGCGCGGGCGACGGCGAGCGTGAAGCCGCCGACTTCGTGCTGGGCACCACCACCGACCGCGCGTCGGTGATGATCGGCGCCTCCTACGTCAACGAACGCGAAGTCATGGCCGGTGATCGCAAGATCTCCGCCGGCGGCCCGCCGTTCTTCAGCGGCCAGAGCGGCACCGGCATCCCGGGTTCGTACCTGTTCAATGGCCGTCGTTACGTCGACATCAACGGCGTGCAGACCCCGTTCGTGTCCAACGTGCACGGCTACAACACCGCCCCGGACAACTACCTGCTGACCCCGAACGAGCGCACCTCGCTGTTCGCCTCGGGTTCGTACAACGTCACCGACAACATCACCTTCCGTACGGAAGCGATGTACAACGAGCGTAAGTCCGAGCAGCTGCTGGCCGCCATGCCGGTGACCGGCATGACCCTCAGCGCCGACAGCATGTACAACCCGTACGGCGTCGACCTGACCGGCGTGAACCGTCGTTTCAATGAAACCGGCGGCCGTTCGTTCAACCAGAACGTCAAGAACTGGCACTTCTACGGTGGCTTCGAAGGCTTCTTCGAGTTCGCTGACCGTACCTTCGACTGGGACGTCGGCTACCGTTACGACAAGACCGACCAGAACGACCTGACCTACGGCCTGTTCAACGTGCAGAACCTGGACGCGGCCTACGGCCCGTCGGGTATCGACCCGGTGACCGGCCAGGCCGTCTGCTTCGGCGCCGGTGGTGCGATCATCCCGGGCTGCTCCCCGATCAACCCGCTGGGTCCGGAAGGCTCGATCTCGCAGGCTGCGCTGGACTACACCTCGTTCACCGCGCATGACTCGGCCTCGCAGGTCTCCAAGGGCTACTACGCCAACATCTCCGGCACGATCGTTCCGCTGCCGGCCGGTGACCTGGCCTTCGCAGCCGGTTACGAGTACCGCAAGGAAACCGGTCAGTTCGATCCGGATGCCTTCATCGCCGCTGGCCTGAGCACCGGCAACGGCGCCAGCCCGACCAAGGGTGGTTACGACCTGGACGAGGTCTACCTCGAACTGTCGATCCCGGTGCTGGCTGACCTGCCGGGCGCCAAGCTGCTGGACTTCAGCGTGGCCACGCGCTACTCGAAGTACAGCAACTTCGGTAACACCACCAACAACAAGTTCGGGTTCCGCTGGAAGCCGATCGACGACCTGATGATCCGCGGTAACTACTCGGAAGGCTTCCGCGCGCCGAGCATCAACGACCTGTTCCGTGGCGACACCGATTCGTTCGAAACCTACGCCGATCCCTGCGCCGCGGCCAACAACCCGACCGGTGGCGTGCTGGCCCAGTGCCAGGCCCAGGGCGTGCCGGCTGGCCTGGTCCAGCCGAACACCGATGGCGAGCCGGGTCCGCTGCAGACTGCCGAGCCGTTCACCTGGCAGTCCAACCCGAACCTGAAGCCGGAAACCTCGACCAGCAAGACGCTGGGCCTGGTGTGGAGCCCGAGCTTCGTGACCGGCCTGAACGTCACGCTGGACTGGTGGCAGATCGAAATCGAAGACTCGATCACCCGTCCGTCGATCGACGACATCATGAGCCGTTGCTACGGCGGTACGCCGCAGGAACAGGCCCAGTACTGCCCGCTGATCATTCGTGACCCGAACTACGGCGCGACCAACGAGCACTACGCGATCGTCAACGTCAACATGCCGCTGCTCAACCTGTCCTCGTACAACGTGGAAGGCTGGGACCTGGGCGTTGCGTACCGTCTGCCGGAAACCTCGTTCGGCCAGTTCACCGTTACCTGGGACAGCACCTACCTGAGCAAGTGGGAAACCAAGGCCACCGAAGACTCCGCAGTCGACGGCCGCCAGGGTGACTACCTGAACCAGGATCCGTACTGGCGCATCCGTTCCAACCTGTACGTGGACTGGACCCTGGGCGATTTCGGCATCAACTACGGCCTGCGCTACAAGTCCGGCCTGACCGAATCGTGCCTGCTGGGCCCGGCGACCCGCGGTTACTGCTCGGATCCGGACAACCAGAAGAACCACATCGGTGCGACCACCTACCACGACGTCCAGTTCCGCTACAACACCCCGTGGAACGGCACCGTCATGCTGGGTCTGAACAACGTGTGGGACAAGCAGCCGCCGGTCTCCTACTCGGTGTCGTACAACATGTTCGACCCGCAGTACGACCTGCCGGGCCGCTACTACTACGTGCAGTACAAGCAGAAGTTCTGATCGATCCACTGATCGGTACCTGATGCAGCAACGGCCCCGAAAGGGGCCGTTGTTTTTTGTGCCGGCGCTGCGTTCGGCACCATCTTCCACGCATGAAAAAGGCCGCATTCCGCGGCCTTTTCGCTACCTGTGCACTGCGCTCAACCGATCGGGATCAGCGTCTCGATCACATGCTCAACATACGCTTCGAAATCCTCGCGCGCCGGCTTGGGCTGCTGCAGCTGCAGCGACAGCTGCAGGAAGCCCACGTAAGCCGCGTAGGCCAGCCGCGCACGATGCTGCGCATCGGTACGGCTCAACCCGGCCTGGCGGAACGAGGCCACCAGGTACTCCAGGCGACGATGCGACACGCGGTCGATCACCGGGCGTACCATCGGATGGTCCAGCGCCTTGAGCAGTTCGCTGTAGATGATGTGCGGCTGCACTTCGTGCGCCACCACCTGGAACAGCTGGCGCAGGCGTGCGCGCGGATCCGGCACGTCTTCCAGGCTGCCGAACACCTGTTCCTGTTCGAACAGCTCCCAACGCTCCAGCGCCGCCTGCAGCAGCGCATCGCGCGAGGGGAAATGCCAGTAGAAACTGCCCTTGGTCACGCCCAGGCGCCGCGCCAGCGGCTCCACCGCCACCGCGCCCACACCCTGTTCAGCGATGAGATCCAAGGCGGCCTGCGCCCAGTCTTCCGCGCTCAGGCGGCTGTTGCGGCCGGCACGGGGCTCGCCGGCGGAAGCTTCAGGTTCATTCATGCGCTGATTTAACCATACGCCGGGGTCGGTTTGTGTGGAATTGCCCGAAACCGCGGCTGTAAAACCCTGTGCTGTAGGGCCCGCCCCCGGTAGAGCCACGCCCTGCGTGGCTGCCTGGGCGTGCCAACCATACTAGAGAGTATTGACATGCCCAAAGCCAGGTCCATACTAACAAGTATGGTAACCCCGACCCCTCTCCCGCCCGCCACCACTGACGAGCGCCTCACCGCAGCGCACGACGCCGTGCTGGCGGCAACCCGCTCGGCCCCCGGCCGCCGCGGCACCGTGCTGTTCGCCCACGGTTTCGGCCAGACCCGGCACGCCTGGACCGCCTCCGCGCAGTCGCTGGCCGCGGCCGGCTACCAGACGCTGGCCTACGACGCGCGCGGCCACGGCGATTCGGATTGGAACCCGGCGACGCTGGCGTACCACGGCGAGCAGTTTGCCGATGACCTGATCGTGCTGGCCGGCGAACAACCGCAGCCGCCGATCCTGGTGGCCGCGTCGATGGGCGGGCTGTTCGGCCTGCTTGCCGAAGCCCGCTGGCCCGGCCTGTTCTCGGCGATGGTGCTGGTGGACATCACCCCGCGCTGGGACACCGCCGGGGTCGAGAAGATCCTGATGTTCATGACCGCGCATCCGGAAGGATTCGCCTCGTTGGAACAGGCGGCCGACGTGATCTCGGCCTACCTGCCGCACCGCCCGCGCAAGTCGGAAGATTCACTGCGCGCGTTGCTGCGCGAAGATGGCCATGGCCGTTGGCGCTGGCATTGGGACCCGCGCCTGGTTGCCGAACTGGCGCGCGACAGCGAACAGCACCAGGATGCGCTTGCAGAAGCAGCGCGCCAGGTGAAATGCCCGGTGCTGCTGGTCAGCGGCGGGCGCAGCACCCTGGTCACCCCGCAAACGGTGGCCGAATTCCTGGCGTTGGTGCCGCACGCACGCCACGTGCAGTTGCCGGAGGCCACGCATATGGTCGCCGGCGACGACAACAACGCCTTTACCGCTACTGTGTTGGACTATCTGGACGTGTTGCCCTCGGCCTCCGCCGTGGCACAGTCCGCCACAACCGAGCACGTCACCGGAGCACGCTCATGAGCATTGTCGTTCCCTTCCTCGCCATCCTGCTGGCAGGCGCCATCGTCGCCTACCATCGGATGCGGCTGATCACCTGGACGCTCGTCAGCCTGGTGCTGCTGGCTGCCTGCTGGTTCGTTCCCTACATCAACCAGACCGCCACGATCGTGGCTGCGGCCATTGTTGCCGTCATCGCCGTGCCGCTGCTGCTGCCGTTCATCCGCAAGCCGCTGCTGACCGCGCCGATGATGAAGGTGTTCCGCAAGGTGCTGCCGCCGCTGTCGCAGACCGAACGCATCGCGCTGGAAACCGGCTCGGTAGGCTTCGAAGGCGAGCTGTTCACCGGCGACCCGGACTGGAACAAGCTGCTGAACTACCCCAAGCCGCAGCTCACCGCCGAAGAACAGGCCTTCCTGGATGGCCCGGTGGAAGAACTGTGCGCGATGGTCAATGACTGGGAAATCACCCACGTCTACGCCGACCTGCCGCCGGACATGTGGGCCTTCATCAAGAAGAACAAATTCTTCGGCATGATCATTCCGAAGGAATACGGTGGCCTGGGCTTCAGCGCGCTGGCCCACCACAAGGTCATCCAGAAGCTGGCATCGGTGTCGAGCGTGGTCAGCTCCACCGTCGGCGTGCCCAACTCGCTGGGCCCGGGCGAACTGCTGGTGCATTACGGCACCCAGGAACAGAAGGACCAGTACCTGCCGCGCCTGGCCGATGGCCGCGAAGTGCCGTGCTTCGGCCTGACCGGTCCGTTCGCCGGTTCGGATGCGACCTCGATTCCCGATTACGGCATTGTCTGCAAGGGCGAGTGGAACGGCGAGCAGGTGCTCGGCGTCAAGCTCACCTTCGACAAGCGCTACATCACCCTGGCCCCGGTCGCGACGCTGATCGGCATGGCCTTCCGCATGTACGACCCGGACGGCCTGATCGGCCCGACCCGGGACATCGGCATCACCCTGGGCCTGCTGCCGCGCGACACCGCCGGCGTTGAAATCGGCCGCCGCCACTTCCCGCTCAACTCGACCTTCCAGAACGGTCCGATCCGCGGCAAGGAAGTGTTCATTCCGCTCACCCAGCTGATCGGCGGTGCCGAGAAGGCCGGCAAGGGCTGGAACATGCTCAACGAGTGCCTGGCCGTGGGCCGCTCGATCACCCTGCCCTCCACCGCCAGTGGCGGTGCCAAGGCCGGCGCGGTGGTCACCGGTGCCTATGCGCGCATCCGCAAGCAGTTCGGCCTGTCGGTCGGCCGCTTCGAAGGCGTGGAAGAAGCGCTGGCCCGCATCGGCGGCAAGGCCTACGCGATCAGCGCGCTGTGCCAGGCCACCGCCGCGGCGGTGGACCGTGGCGACGTACCGTCGGTGCCGTCGGCGATCGCCAAGTACCACTGCACCACCATGAGCCGTGAGGTGATCTCGGATGTCATGGACGTGATCGGCGGCAAGGGCATCATCCTGGGGCCGCGCAACTTCGCCGGCCGCAGCTGGCAGGCCGCGCCGATCGCGATCACGGTGGAAGGCGCCAACATCATGACCCGCAGCCTGCTGATCTTCGGCCAGGGTGCGATCCTCTGCCACCCGTGGGTGCTGCAGGAAATGAAGGCGGCGCAGGATCCAGATACCAAGGCCGGCCTGCAGGCGTTCGACCGCAGCCTGTTCGGGCACATCCGCTTCGGCATTTCCAACGCGGTGCGTTCGTTCTGGCTGGGCCTGACCGGCGCACGCTTCGGCGCCGCCCCGGGCGACGCCTATACCCGCCGCTACTTCCGCAAGCTGGACCGTTACTCGGCCAACCTGGCGCTGATGGCCGACATCTCGATGATGACCCTCGGCGGCAAGCTGAAGTTCAAGGAATCGCTGTCGGGCCGCCTGGGCGACGTGCTGAGCCACGTGTACATGACCAGTGCGATGCTCAAGCGTTACCACGACGAAGGCGCGCCGGTGGCTGACCAGCCGCTGCTGGCCTGGGCGTTCCATGACAGCGTGCACAAGATCGAAGAGTCGCTCTCGGCGGCGCTGCGCAACTTCCCGATCCGTCCGATCGGCTGGCTGATGTGGCTGCTGATCTTCCCGTTCGGCCGCCGTGCCGAAGCGCCGGGCGACCGCCTGGGCCACCGCGTGGCCGCACTGCTGATGGCGCCCAACGAAGCTCGTGACCGCCTGGCCAGTGGCGTGTTCCTGACCCCGTGCGAAAACAACCCGGGTGGCCGCATCAACAGCTACCTGTCCAAGGCGATCATGGCCGAGCCGGTGGAGCGCAAGTTCATCAAGGCGCTCAAGACCAAGGGCATCGAGGCGCTGGACTTCACCGCGCAGCTGGACGAAGCGGTGGCCGAAGGCGTGATCACCCAGGACGAGCGCACGCTGCTGGAAGAGCTGCGCACGCTGACGATGGACACCATCACGGTGGACGACTTCGAGCCGCACGAACTGCGTTCGGCCAGCTACTACGACCGCGAACGCAAGGACGCCCAGTCGCAGGCAGCGTAACGGCTGCGCATGCATGAACGACAACGGCGGACTTCGGTCCGCCGTTTTTTTTGAGGAGACACACCATGGCAGCTCCCCTGTTGAACCTGTACCACCGCATGCAGCGCTGGCCGGCCGGCCAATGGCTGTTCTCGCGCGCGGTGTGCTTCAAGGCGCCCTACTTCGCCAGCATCGCCCCGCGCATCACCCTGCTCGAACCGGGCCGCTGCGAAGGCCGCATCGCGCACCGGCGCAAGGTCACCAACCACATCGGCACCGTGCACGCGATCGCGCTGTGCAACCTGGCCGAGCTCACCGCCGGCCTGATGGTCGACGCCTCGCTGCCCAAGGGCATGCGCTGGATTCCCAAGGGCATGGATGTGAAGTACCTGGCCAAGGCGACCGGCACCCAGCATGCGGTGGCCACGCCTGCGCAGGCGATCGTTGCTGCCGAAGCAGGCTATGCGTTGCCGGTGAATGTGCAGGTCTGCGACGCTTCGGGCACTGCGGTGTTCGAAGCGCGGATTGATATGTGGGTGTCGCCGGTCAAGCGCGGTTGAGTTTCTGCGCCAACGGCAGCGTTTCAATTCACACGAGCTGGGGCGGCCGTCGGGTAGCCCCGCTCCGGGACACGCCGTGAATACGTCCATGTAGGCTTGTCAAAAACATCCATGTTTTTGACAGTCCCTCCGGGGGCTACCCGCCGGCCGCCCCCGACAGATGGTCGCGTGCGGTGGGTAAAAGCAGACACGCATGGCTTGCCGCTGGTAGGTTCGGTTCCCGAACGAACGCACGGAACGCACCAACACCCGGTAACGCATGAAAGAAGATCGGAGCCGCCCTTGATCTCCCTTGGCCACCAACCCACTGTCGAGGGTCGGCGGGGGTGGGTTTGCGGGACCGTAGAGCGCCATGGATGGCGCGAACGAGCCCCCATGGATGGGTTTACGGCGTGTCCCGCAAACCCACACCCGCCGGCCCAGCGCGAGCACGTTCGCAGACCCCGGCTGTGCGCCGTTGATTTTGATTTGAAACCTCAGGCCGGCACGAACTGCCAGGCGATGACCGCCAGGATCGCAGGCACGGCCTGGATGAAGAAGATCCGCTTGTTGACACTGTAGGCGCCATAGCAGCCGGCCACGATCACGCAGCCCAGCATGAAGTTCACCAGCATCGGCAGGTGGTCGAACAGCCCCCACAGCAGGCCTGCTGCCAGGAAGCCGTTGTAGAGGCCCTGGTTGGCCGCCAGCACGCGCGTGGCCTGCGCCTTCTCCGGCGTGTTGCGGAATGTCTTCAGGCCCAGCGGGCGCGTCCACAGGAACATTTCCAGCACCAGGAAGTACACGTGCAGCAGCGCGACCACCAGGGTCAGGATCAGTGCGGTCCAGTACATGGGCAACCCTCGAACAAGATGGAGGAAGCTTACTCCGGCCGCTCGGCCGGCAGCTTCTTTTCTTCGCGCAGCAGCCCGAACGCCGCCGCCGTCATGATGCCCGCCACCACCAGCCCGCCCGCGAACACCGCGTGCGAGCCGAACAGCGACAGCCCCTTGTGCACCCACGCGAAGGTCAGGTCGCCGCCGCGGTACACCACCGTGTCGATCGCCGCGCCCGCCTTGTAGCGCCACTGCCGGTCCACCCGGGTGAAGATCGTCTCGCGGGCCGGCTTGGCCAGCGAGAACTCGCTGGCACGCGTCATCACCTGCACCACCGCCACCAGCATCGGCAGCGGCGAGGCGGCCAGCACCGAGAAGCCAACGATGATCGCAAAGCCCGGGATCAGCAGCGCCGGCGCGATGCCGAAGCGCGACAGCAGCCAGCGCGTCACGCCCAGCTGCAGGATCAGCGTCAGCGCGTTGATCGCCAGGTCCACCCGCGAATAGAACGCCGTGCTGGCCGCCGGGTCCGTGTACAACCGGCGCACGATCGAGGCCTGCTCGTTGTACAGCAGCGTGCCGATGCCCACCCCGAACACCACCATCACCGCCAGCCAGCGCAGCAGCGGCTCGCGCGCGATCAGCTTCAGCCCGTCCAGCACGCCGCCGCCCATCGGTGCCTCGCCCGAGGCCAGCTGCAGCTCCTGCTCGCGCGCCACCGCCCAGAGGCGCAGCCGCCAGATGCAGAACAGGCACACGCTGAGGAAGCCGGCCGAGACCAGCATCAGGTTGGCAATGCCCACCCGCTGCACCAGCGTCGAGGTCAACGTCGGGCCCAGGAACGCGCCGATCGTGCCGGCCGCCCCGATGTAGCCGTAGAACGCACGCGCCTGCACGTTGGAGAACACGTCGGCCATGAAGCTCCAGAACACCGCCACCGCGAACAGGTTGAACACCGTGGTCCAGAAGAAGAACAGCATGCCCCGCCCCGGCACCCCGCTGTCGAACAGCACGTAGAAGCCCAGCAGCGTCACGATGAAGAACCCGTACACCGCCGGCAGGAACACCCGCCGCGGGTAGCGGCTCACCAGCGCCCCGTACAGCGGCTGCAGCACCACCATGATCACGAACACGCAGGTGAACAGCACCTGCAGCACGAAGTCCTGCAGCGCGATGCCATGGCCGTCGAACCACGCGATCAACGCCGGCGGGAACACCGTCTGCAGGTCGGCCGACGCCGCCATCGCCTCGCGCACCGGGCGCAGCACGTAATAGCCGCTGAGCAGGCAGAAGAAATACACGCAGGCCCAGAACAGCGGCGGCGACTGCCGCAGCGCCGCGCGCAGGCCCGGCTGCGCGGGCGCGCTCGGGTCCGGGGCATTCATGGCGCGCAGGTCCCGCACAGGCGGCGTGGCAGCGGCAGCATCGTGGCGATTCCGGGCAGCAAAGCGCGCACGGTAAACGATGCACCGCAACATCGCTAGGGGTGGACTGCCTTATGCTCGTGCCATCACCGTTGGGGAACGGACATGTACGACTACATCATCGTCGGCGCCGGCTCGGCCGGCTGCGTGCTGGCCAACCGGCTCAGCGCCGACCCGCACTGCCGCGTGCTGCTGCTCGAAGCCGGCCCGCGCGACCGCAATCCCTTCATCCACATGCCGGCCGGCTTGGCGCGGCTGGTCAACAACCGCCGCATCAACTGGAACCTGTACACCGAACCCGAGCCGGCGCTCGATGGCCGGCGGCTGTGGTGGCCGCGCGGCAAGGTGCTCGGGGGCTCCAGCGCCATCAATGCCATGTGCTACGTGCGCGGCGTAGCGGCCGACTACGACGGCTGGGCTGCCGCCGGCGCCACCGGCTGGGACTGGTCGCACGTGCTGCCCTGGTTCCTGCACAGCGAAGCCAACAGCCGCGGCGCCGGCCCCTGGCACGGCGGTGGCGGGCCGCTGTCGGTGTCCGACCTGCGCCACCACAACCCGCTCTCCGATGCCTTCCTGGATGCCGCCGTGCAGGCCGGGCACGCGCGCAACGACGACTTCAACGGCGCGCACCAGCTCGGCGTGGGCCTGTACCAGGTCACCCAGCGCGACGGCGTGCGCTGCTCCAGCGCCACCGCCTACCTGCGCCCCGCGCGCGGCCGGCGCAACCTCACCGTGCTCACCGGGGCCCGTGCACGCGCCCTGAGTTTCCAGGGCGACACCGCCACCGGCGTGTACTTCCGCCACCGTGGTGCGCACCGGCATGCGCATGCGGCTGCCGAGGTGATCCTGAGCGCCGGCGCGATCCACTCCCCGCACCTGCTGATGCTCTCGGGCATCGGCCCGCACCGGCAGCTGCGCGCGCACGGCATCAGTACCCGGGTCGACCTGCCCGGGGTGGGCGGCAACCTGCAGGACCACCTGGACATCTGCACGCTGGTGCACACCCAGCCGGGTGTCAGCTACGACCGCAGCAACCAGGCGCGCATCGCCTTCGACTACTTCCTGCGCGGGCGCCGTGGCGCCGGCACCAGCAACATCGCCGAGGCAGGCGGCTTCGCCCGCTCGCCGCTGGCGCAGGGCGACGGCGCCGACGTGCAGTTCCACTTCGTGCCGGCGATGCTGGACGACCATGGCCGCCACCGCCTGCCCGGCGACGGTTACACCCTGCATGCCTGCGCGCTGCACCCACGCAGCCGCGGGCGGATCCTGCTGCGCGATGCCGACCCCGCCTCCGCGCCGCGGATCGAGGCCAACTACCTGGGCGATCCGGAGGGGCACGACCTGGCCATGATGAAGGCCTGCGTGCGCATGTCGCAGCAGATCCTGGCCCAGCCGGCGTTCGACCGCTGGCGCGGTGCGCCGATCTTCCCGGCCAGCAACGACCTGGACGATGCCGCCCTGGACGCCTTCATCCGCGCCAAGGCCGAGACCATCTACCACCCGGTGGGTACCTGTGCGATGGGCCAGCATGCCGACGCCGTGGTCGACCCACAGCTGCGCGTGCGCGGCGTACAGGGCCTGCGCGTGGTGGACGCCTCGGTGATGCCCCGCCTGGTCAGCGGCAATACCAATGCCCCCACCATGATGATTGCCGAACGCGCCGCGCGCTGGCTGGGGGCGCGCGTGCCTGCCACCTGAACAGGGCGTCGACGACACCCCTCCCATTCGATGCAAAAACCGGGCCTTTTCAATGCGATACGCATTCATCTTCGCTTCGTTTGTGCAATCAGGAAAAGCAGCGCTAGAATCGGTCCCAGCAGTTGCGCACGGGCCCCAAACGATGAAAGAGAACAGCAGGCGCCGACCGATCCGTTCGGCGGCAACCGGGTTGCTGGGCATGCTCATGCCCATCGCGATGTCGTCCACCGCACAGACCCCCAGTGCGACACCGGCCGCGTTCCCCGTGAACATCGAGAACAGCGCCGCGTCCGCCATTCCGCACACCCAGCCTGCGGCGTACCGGGCCACCACGACCAACCCGAAGGTGCTGCCGCCGGCCGCCGGGTTCAACGTGGCCAACATCGAATCCATGGCCCAGCAGCTCACCTATGGCGAGCGCGTACCGGGCATGGCGGTGGCCATCGTGCAGGGCGGCCGCGTGCTCAGCGCGCGCGGCTACGGCGTCACCGACGTCAACAACCCGCAGATGGTCGACGCGCACACCGTGTTCCGCCTGGCATCGCTGTCCAAGGCCTTCGCCGGCACCATGGCCGGCCTGCTGGTCAACGATGGCACGCTGCGCTGGGACAGCAAGGTCACCGACTACGTGCCCGGTTTCCAGCTCAGCAGCCCCGAAGCGACCGACCGGTTGACCGTGGCCGATCTGCTCAGCCACCGCGTCGGCCTGCCGTACAACGCCTATGACCGCGACGTGGAAGCCAACGCCGAGTACTACACGCTCACCCACAAGCTGGCCTCGACCTCGCTCAAGTGCCAGCCCGGCGACTGCTACGCTTACCAGAACGTGGCCTTCAGCCTGATCGGCGACGTGGTCTACGCCGCGTCCGGCAGCTTCTACGAGCAGTCGGTGGAACGCCGCCTGTTCAAGCCGCTGGGCATGGACGATGCCAGCCTGGGCCTGGCCGGCATCCAGGCCAGCTCGCGCTGGGCGCGCCCGCACGTGCGCAGCCGCAATGGCTGGGTGTCGCTGAGCCCGAAGCCCACCTACTACCGCCTGGCCCCCGCAGCAGGTGTCAACGCCAGTGCCAGCGACATGGCGCAGTGGCTGCTGGCCCACACCGGGCACCGCCCCGACGTGCTGCCGGCGCCGCTGCTGGCCACGCTGCACTCGACCCTGATCAACACCCCCGGCGAGATGCGCTCGGGCTGGCGTCGCGAGCGCCTGCACTCGGCCGGCTACGCACTGGGCTGGCGCAACTTCGATTACGCCGGGCATGAGGTGATCTTCCATGCCGGTGCCGTGCAGGGCTATCGCGGCCTGGTGGCGCTGGTGCCCGAACGCGACCTGGGCATCGCCATCATGTGGAATGGCGAAAGCAGCCTGCCCAGCGGCCTGCTGCCGACCGTGCTCGACGCGGCCATGGGCCTGCCCACCCAGCGCTGGCTGGACGTGGACACCGACTTCGGCAGCGACAACCTGATGACCGAGGACAGCACGCCGGCGCCGGGCAAGCGCAAGGGTGTTTCGTCGGATCGGGCGGTGGCGTCGCCGAGGTAAACGGCGGCTACAGCTGAAAAGACAAAGGCGGCCGCGATGGCCGCCTTTTTCGTTGGGCAAAAAAAACCCCCTCCCGCTGGGCTGCCGGGAAGGGGGTTTCAGTACGGCTATCGGGAATGGATCAGATCAGCGGTGCCGGGGTTGCCGGCAGGGCGACCGGTGCAGCCTTCTTCTTGCGGACCGCCGGCTTGCGCTTGGCGACCTTCTTCACTGCCTTCTTGGCCGACGCCTTCTTGGCGGCCGGCTTGCGCGCGGTGGCCTTCTTGGCGGTGGCCTTCTTGGCTACCTTGCGGACGGCCTTTTTGGCGGTCTTCTTGGCAGTCTTCTTGGCAGCCGCCTTCTTGGCTACCTTGCGGACGGCCTTCTTGGCAGTCTTCTTGGCAGCCGCCTTCTTGGCTACCTTGCGGACGGCCTTCTTCGCGGTCTTCTTTACTGCCTTCTTTGCGGTCTTCTTGGCGGCGGCCTTCTTGGCGACCTTGCGGACCGCCTTCTTTGCCGTCTTCTTCACTGCCTTGCGGGCAGTCGCCTTCTTGGCTGCCTTCTTTACCGTCTTCTTGGCAGCGGCCTTCTTGGCTACCTTCTTCACGGCCTTCTTGGCAGCCGCCTTCTTGGCGACCTTCTTCACGGCCTTCTTGGCGGCCGGCTTTTTCTTCGCAGCTTTCTTGGTTGCCATGGGATTGGCTCCTCGTCAGTGATCTATGGAGTTGAAACGCCCAGGTAAAGCAAACCCGCCGTTACTGCTGTGCGGGGACCGCCGTCGCGTCGAGCGCGTCGTGACGGATACGGGGATACCTGCCACAGGATGCCAGGCAGGTATCGAATGCGGGGTGCCCTTGCATTTCACCGGAGGTAGCGAAGCCGACTCCACCGTCTTGGGACGCGCGGCGGATGTTCTGGTTGTGCTTCGCGACTGGATGTCGATTCGGCTCACTCGTTTGGCAGGCAAGGTCTGCTGGGCGAAACCTAATCACGCTTTTTTTCACTGTCAACAACCCCCGCGAAAAAAATTCACATGGACGCCCTCCAGCGCACCTCGCCCGGACCCTCCGCAAGCGCTCGGCAGCACCCCTTCAACACGCGTTGTCCGCGTTCGCGCATCCGTTCAAGCGGCGATGCGTTGAAAGAAAAACACTTAAAAGAAGCACTTTCGCAAATTGCACTGCAGCTGCACCGGTGTTGTCGCCGACGACAGGTTCCCGCACTGAAGGCGTCGCAACGGCTTCCCGCACGGGAACAAAACAGGGTCGAAAACTTTTCACATCCGCGAACGCTTTTTGCGTCCGGATTTGCAGAACTGCGCAAACTTTTGGGCGGTGGTCGGCGCCGGGTTCGTGCCGGTTACGTGCATCGACGACCCGTTCGACGGGGGACGATGCGCGTCGATGCGACGTCGATGCGTGCTCATGAGCTGCACGTTGGCATGCCGGCACCGTCCGGCATGAGCACACCAGCGACGGCTAGAACACGTCGACGGCCTGGCCATCCCTCACGCACGGATAACGCAAGGGACGTCGGCAACCGGACGATGGCGCGTGCAGGCAAAAAAAAACGGCCGCACAGGGCGGCCGTCTTTTCCAGGCAGGCGAGGATCAGTGATCCTCGTCTTCCAGCACTTCGGCGTAGGCGTCCGGGTCCAGCAGTTCGTTCAACTCGTCCTTGTTGGACAGCTCGATCACGCAGATCCAGCCTTCGCCGTAGGCGTCTTCGTTGATGGTTTCCGGCTTGCCTTCCAGCGCGTCGTTGACCTCGACCACGGTGCCGGAGATCGGGCTGTACACGTCCGAGGCGGCCTTCACCGACTCCACCACCGCGATCTGCGCGCCGGCCTTGGCCTCGGCGCCGACTTCTGGCAGCTCGACATAGACCAGGTCGCCAAGCAGGCCCTGGGCGTGGTCGGAAATGCCGATGGTGACGCGGCCGTCGCCTTCAACGCGTGCCCACTCGTGGGACTTGAGGAATTTGAGGTCGCCGGGGATCTCGCTCATGGGACTGCTCCGAAGAAATTCAGGGGGGTCAGAAAACGGGGGTAGTGTAAAACAACCGGTGATCAGCCTTCGACCAGCACGCCGGGTTGGGCCTGGCCTTCGCGCACGAACGGGAACTTCACCACGCGCACCGGCACCTGCCGGCCGCGGATGTCCACGTGCACCTGGCCGAGCTCACCGCCCGGCACGCGCGCGAACGCGATGCCCTTGCCCAGCGTCGGCGAGAACGTGCCCGACAGGATCTCGCCGGTGCCGCCAGCGGTGGTCACCGCCTGGCCATGGCGCAGCACGCCCTTCTCGTCCATCACCAGGCCGATCATCTGGCGCGCGTCGCCGGCGGCCTTCTGCGCTTCCAGCACGTCGCGGCCGATGAAGTCGCGGCCTTCGTCCAGCGCCACCGTCCAGGCCAGCGCGGCTTCGAACGGGCTGATCGCTTCGTCCATGTCCTGGCCGTACAGATTCATGCCCGCTTCCAGGCGCAGCGTATCTCGCGCGCCCAGGCCGGCCGGACGCACGCCGGCGGCCGCCAGCGCATTCCAGAAGGCGATCACCTGGTCCTGGGCGACCAGGATTTCAAAACCGTCTTCGCCGGTGTAACCGGTGCGGGCGACGAACAGCGGTGCGCCGCTGGCCGCAGTGGCGTCCACGGCGGCGAAGCGTCCCAGCTTCTGCAGTGCGGCGCGGTCGGCTTCGGCCACCAGGCCGGTGACACGCTCGCGCGCGGTCGGGCCCTGCACGGCGATGATCGCCAGGTCTTCGCGCTCGGTCACCTGCACGTCGAAGGCGGCGGCCTGCTCGCGGATCCAGGCCAGGTCCTTCTCACGGGTGGAGGCGTTGACCACCATGCGGAAGAAGTCGTCGGCCAGGTAGTAGACGATCAGGTCGTCGATCACCCCGCCCTGCGCGTTGAGCATGCACGAGTACAGCGCCTTGCCCGGCACCTTCAGCTTGTCCACCGAGTTGGCCAGCAGGCGGCGCAGGAACGGGCGCACCTGCGCGCCGCGCAGGTCGACCACGGTCATGTGGCTCACATCGAACATGCCGGCATCGGCGCGGACCAGGTGGTGCTCGTCCAGCTGCGACCCGTAGTGGATGGGCATGTCCCAACCGCCGAAATCGACCATCTTGGCGCCAAGCGCGCGGTGGGTATCGTTGAGTAGCGTCTTCTGGGTCATGACCACGGTCCGGGGGATGAAAAATGCAGGATTTCATTATCCCAGAACCGCCCGCGCAACGCCTGCGGCGGTGCGCCATGTCTGCGCCGTCAGGCTTCCTGGACTTTCAGGGTCATGCCATCCACGGCCACCACGCGCACCGGCGTGCCGGCCGGCAGGTCCGGGCCGGCGACCACCCAGAACGCGTCGTCGACCTTGGCGCGGCCAATGCCCGACACGATCGGCTGGTCCAGCGCGACCACCCGCCCTACCAGCTGTTCGGCCCGGCGGTTCAACAACGGCGCGTCGGTTTCCCGCGCACGCTTGCGGCCCCACTGCCGGTAGCACTGGATCGAGACCACGCTGAGCAGCACGAACGCCACCACCTGCCACAGCAGCGGAATGTCGGCGAACACGGCCACCAGCACGAACACCGCGGCCGCGCCTATCCCGATCCACAGCATGAAGGCGCCCGGCGCCAGCGCTTCGGCGGCAAACAGCACCAGCGCCAGCGCACCCCACCCCACCACTTCCCAGCGCATCTCAGCCTCCGATGCGCGGCGGCACCGCGCGGGTGGTCTTCTTTTCTTCCTGCCTGGCGAACGCTTCCTTGGCCAGTTCGGCCACGCCGGCGATCGAACCGATCACGCCACTGGCCTCCATTGGCATCAGCACCAGCTTCTGGTTCGGCGAGGTGGCCAGTTCCTTGAACGCTTCCACGTACTTCTGTGCGATGAAGTAGTTGATGGCCTGCACGTCGCCGTGCGCGATCGCCTCGGACACCACCTGGGTTGCCTTTGCCTCGGCCTCGGCCTGGCGCTCGCGCGCCTCGGCGTCGCGGAAGGCAGCCTCCTTGCGACCCTCGGCCTCCAGCACGGTCGCCTGCTTCTCGCCTTCGGCACGCAGGATTTCCGATTGCCGCGAGCCTTCGGCTTCCAGGATCTGGGCGCGCTTCTCGCGCTCGGCCTTCATCTGCCGCGCCATGGCGTCGAGCAGGTCGCGCGGGGGCTGGATGTCGCGGATCTCGATGCGGTTGACCTTCACGCCCCACGGATTGGTGGCGTGATCGACCACGCTCAACAGCTTGGCGTTGATCACCTCGCGCTGGCTGAGCGATTCGTCCAGGTCCATCGAACCGATCACCGTGCGGATGTTGGTCTGCACCAGGGCGATCATCGCCACTTCCAGGTTGGCGACCTCGTAGGCGGCCTTGGAGGCATCCAGCACCTGGAAGAACACCACCCCGTCCACGCGCACGGCGGCGTTGTCCTTGGTGATCACTTCCTGGCCGGGCACATCCAGCACCTGTTCCATCATGTTCACCTTGCGGCCCACCCCGTACACGATCGGGATCAGGAAATGCAGGCCGGGCGACATGGTGTGGGTGTAGCGGCCGAAGCGCTCCACGGTCCATTCATAGCCCTGCGGCACCATGCGCACGGCCTTGAACAGGATGACCACGGCCACGAAGGCCAGAATCAGCGAGAACAGCACGGTCGGAAACATCGCACACTCCTTTCCCTGGGTCGTGCCGAATATACCGCTGATCCGCCGTCGGCCCCGCCTAGCCCGCGCGCGGCGCGAACATGATCACCGCCATGCCGGCCAGGCACAGCCCGACCCCGAGCAGGTCCCAGCGGCCCGGGCGGATGCCATCCACCACCCACAGCCAGGCCAGCGCGGTGCCGATGTACACCCCGCCGTAGGCGGCATACACGCGCCCGCTGGCGGCCGGGTGCAGGGTCAGCAGCCAGGCGAACAGCGCCAGGCTGGCGGCCGCCGGCAACAGCAGCCAGGCGCTGCCGTCGCGGCGCAACCACAGCCACGGCAGGTAGCAGCCGACGATCTCGGCCACGGCGGTCAGCACGAACAGCAGCAGCGTCTTCACGCCTTGGCTTCGCCGGCCTTGGCCTGCTCCCACAGGCGCTCCTGCGCCTCCAGGTCCAACGCCGCCATCGAAGCACCCTCGGCGGCGGCCTGCGCTTCCATGGCGCGGAAGCGCCGTTCGAACTTGTGGTTGGCGTGGCGCAGCGCGGCACCGACGTCGACCTTGGCGTGCCGCGCCAGGTTGGCGCAGACGAACAGCAGGTCGCCGAGCTCTTCTTCCAGCCGTGCCTGGTTGTCCTGCACCGGCCCGCGCGCGAACTCCGCCGCGACTTCGTCCAGTTCCTCACGCACCTTGTCCAGCACCGGCGCGGGGCCGGGCCAGTCGAAGCCCACGCGCGCCGCGCGCGCCTGCAGCTTCACCGCCCGCTGCCATTCGGGCAGACCGCGCGAGATGCCCGCCAGCGCAGAGCTGTCGCCATCGCCCTTGGCGGCGCGCTCGGCGCGCTTGATCGCTTCCCAGTTGCTGTTGACGTCTTCAGCCCCGTCGACCTGCACCTGCGCGAACACGTGCGGGTGGCGGCGCTGCATCTTGTCGCTGATCGCGCGGGCCACATCGGCAAAGCCGAACGCGCCCTGCTCACTGGCCATCTGCGCGTGGAACACCACCTGCAGCAGCAGATCGCCCAGTTCGTCGCAGAGGTCGTCCAGGTCGCCGCGATCGATCGCATCGGCGACCTCGTAGGCTTCCTCGATGGTGTACGGGGCGATGCTGGCGAAATCCTGCTGCAGGTCCCAGGGGCAGCCCTGCAGCGGGTCGCGCAGGCGCGCCATGATGCCCAGCAGGCGTTCCAGTTCGGCGGGTGCGGACATCGGTGCTCCGGTCAGGCGGGAATCCAGGTGCGCCACGGCAGGCGGGTGTCGCCCAGCGCGATGAAATCGCCGTTCAACAGGGTTTCGCGGCGGTTGTAGCGGAATGGCTTGCCGGTGGCGGCCGACAGCACCGCGCCGCCTGCGGCGTGCAGCACGCACTGGCCGGCGGCGGTATCCCACTCGGCCGTCGGGCCCAGCCGCGGGTACACATCGAGCGTACCTTCCGCCAGCCGGCAGAATTTCAGCGACGAGCCCTGCGCGACGACCTCGATATCACCCATGCGATCCAGCAGCGCCTGGGTTTCCGGGCTGCGGTGCGAGCGGCTGGCGGCCACCTGCAGCGGCGGCAGCGCCGGGGTGCGGGTGCGCAGCACCGAGTCATGCATGCCGTCGCGACGGTAGGCCAGCTCGCCGCGCATGGCGTGCCAGGCCACCCCGCTGACCGGGGCCAGCACCACCCCGAACGCCGGCGCGCCCTGGTAGATCAGGGCGATGTTGACGCTGAACTCGTCGTTGCGCTTGACGAACTCGCGGGTGCCATCGAGCGGGTCCACCAGCCAGTAGGCGCCCCAGTGCCGGCGCACCTCCCACGGCACCTGCGCCGATTCCTCGGACAGGATCGGCAGGTCCGGGGTCAGCTGGCCCAGCCCGCGCAGGATCACCTGGTTGGCGGCCAGGTCGGCGGCGGTCACCGGGCTGCGGTCGGATTTGATCTCGACATCGAAGGGGGTGGCGTACACCGCCATGATGGCGGCGGCGGCGTCCTGGGCAATGGCAATGACCGTTTCGCGCAGATCGGTGGTGAGTTTGATCATTCCCCGCGTTCCAGCCACTGGCGGGCAATGAACAACGCCGCCAGCGAACGCCCTTCGGAAAAGTCCTCGCGCAGCATCAGCTGGTCGAGCTCGGCGAGTTTCCAGGGCACCACTTCCAGCTCTTCGGGCTCATCGCCGACCAGCCGTTCGGGGTACAGGTCACGCGCCACCACCAGGTGCGAGAGGTGGCTCATGTAGGTCGGGGCCAGGGTCATGGCGCGCAGCACGTCCAGGCGGCGCGCGCCGTAACCGGCCTCTTCCTTCAGCTCGCGGTCGGCGGCCTGCTCGGGGGTTTCGCCCGCATCGATGCGTCCCTTGACCAGCCCCAGTTCGTAGCGGTGCACGCCGGCTGCGTATTCACGCACCAGCAGCACGGTCTCGTCATCCAGCATCGGCACCACCACCACCGCACCGTGGCCACGGCTGACCAGGCGTTCGAAACGGCGGCGTTCGCCGTTGGAGAACTCCAGGTCCAGGTGCTGCCGCTGGAACGGGCCGCTTTCCTCGTCCGTGATCTGGTGGATGGTGGGCAGCGGACGGGTCATGCGAACTGGCTCTTGGAGATCGATAGAATGCAGGCAGGTGAAAACGTGGCCATGAGCTCGAAATGCTAGCAGACCCAGCCCCCCTTACGTTGGCCGACCGGTGGCGGCAACGCGACCTGGCCGTGCTGTGGCACCCGTGCACGCAGATGCGCGAGCACCCGGACACCTTGCCGCTGGTGCCGATTGCGCGCGGTGAAGGCCCGTGGCTGGTCGATCACGAGGGACACCGCTACCTGGATGCGGTGAGCAGCTGGTGGACCAACCTGTTCGGCCACGCCGAACCGCGCATCGGCGCGGCCATCGCCCGCCAGGCGACCCAGCTGGAACAGGTGATGCTGGCCGGCTTCAGCCACGAACCGGCGGTGGAACTGGCCGAACGCCTGCTGGCGATCGCGCCGCGGCAGGCCGGGCGTGCGCCGCTGTCCAAGGTGTTCTATGCCGACAACGGCTCGGCCGGGGTCGAGGTGGCGCTGAAGATGGCGTTCCATTACTTCCGCAACCGCGGCGAGGAACACCGTACCCGCTTCGTGGCGCTGGAGAACGGCTACCACGGTGAAACCCTGGGGGCGCTGTCGGTCGGGGATATTCCGCTGTACCGCCGCGTGTACGCGCCGCTGCTGACCGAGGCGCTGTTCGCGCCCTCGCCCGACGCCTACCTGGCCGAACCCGGGCAAAGCGCCGCCGAGCGCGCCCATGAGGCGGCTGATCGCCTGGCCGACCTGTTCGACCAGCACCCGGGCGAGATCTGCGCGGTGATCCTGGAACCGCGCCTGCAGTGCGCCGGCGGCATGCGCATGCACGACCCGGTCTATCTCAAGCGGGCGCGCGAACTGTGCGATGCCAATGGGGCGTTCCTGATCGCCGATGAGATCGCCACCGGCTTTGGCCGCACCGGCACCCTGTTCGCCTGCGAACAGGCCGGGGTGATGCCCGACCTGCTGTGCCTGTCCAAGGGCCTGACCGGCGGCTTCCTGCCGCTGGCGGCGGTATTGGCCACCCAGGCACTGTACGACGCGTTCCTGGACGACAGCCGCGAGCGCGCCTTCCTGCATTCGCACAGCTACACCGGCAACCCGCTGGCCTGTGCGGCGGCGCTGGCCACGCTGGACATCTTCGCCAGCGAGGATGTGATCGCGCGCAACCGCAGCACCGCCGAGGTCATGCGCACCCTGGCCGCGCCCTTCACCGACCACGCCCACGTGGCCGATGTGCGCCAGACCGGCATGGTGGTGGCGTTCGAGCTGACCCGCAACGGCGACAAGCGCACGCCCTTCCCCGCCGAAGCACGGGTGGGGCTGCACGCCTACAACGCCGCGTTGCGGCGCGGCGTGGTGCTGCGCCCGCTGGGCAACGTGCTGTACTGGATGCCTCCCTACTGCGTGGAGGACGAACACCTGGACCTGCTGGCCCAGACCACCCTGGCCGCGATCGAGGAAGCTGTTGCATGCGCGTGACCCGTTCTTATGTGGATGCCCCGCTGGCCGTCGGCCAGACCCTGTCGCTGCCGGAAGAGGTGGCCAATCATCTGGTCCGCGTGATGCGCCTGCGCGAAGGTGAAGGCTGCGTGCTGTTCAATGGCGATGGCCACGACTACAGCGCCACGCTGGTGGAATCGGGCAAGCGCGACGCGCGCGTGCGGATCGAGGCCGCGCAGGCGCTGGACAACGAATCGCCGTTGTCGATCACCCTGCTGCAGGGCATCGCGCGCGGCGAGAAGATGGACCTGATCCTGCAGAAGGCCACCGAACTGGGCGTGCAGGCGATCGTGCCGGTGAATGCCGAGCGCACCGAGGTCAAGCTGGATGCGGCGCGCGCGGAGAAGCGGTTGGCACATTGGCGCAGCGTAGTGGTGTCGGCCTGTGGTCAGTCCGGGCGCGCTCGGGTGCCGGAGGTAGCGGCGCCGCTGGGCGTGCAGGAGGCAGCCAAGGCGATGCCGGCGGAAGCGCTGAAGCTGACGCTGGACCCGCTGGGCGAGCACCGGTTGTCGACGTTGGAGGCCGCGCCCGGGGGCGTGGTGATCGCGATCGGGCCGGAGGGTGGCTGGTCGCCGCGTGACCGGCAGGCCTTGGCGGCCGCCGGGTTCCAGGGGTTGCAGCTGGGGCCGAGGATCCTGCGTACCGAGACCGCGGGGTTGGCTGCTATTGCGGCCTTGCAGGCGCAGTTGGGGGATCTTGGCTGATCCGGCGGCGCGCAGCCACGCAGGGCGTGGCTCTACTGCACCGCCCGTAGAGCCACGCCCTGCGTGGCTGCACGCGATGTCAAACTACGGGAAGCACTTCATCCAGCGCGGCTTCCAGCGCATCCAGGTCGGGCAACAACGCACTCTGTTCACCCAGCAGCACGCGCATGTGCACGCCCTGCGGCAGGGTTTCTTCGGAGGCGTCGGCCAGCAGGCCGTCGCGCGGCACCGCGATCAGCTGCGGGAAGGTCTGGGTCAGCAGTGCGAAGTACGGGCGGTTGGCGTTGCCGCCCAGCGCCTTGAGCACCACGACCTTGTTGTTGCTCACCACCGCTTCCTCGCCCAGCCCGGACAGGCGCGCGAACGACATCAGCGGCACGTCCCAGCCCTGCCAGCGGATCTCGCCGACCAGCCACGCGGGCGCGTTGTCCACCGGGGTAACCGGCACCTTGGACATCATTTCGGCCACCGTCGCATTGGGCAGCAGCACGCGCTCGCTCCCGGCCTGGATCAGTACCCCACGGATTTCGTCGTTGCTGGCGTAGCTCATGAGTCTGCTTCCTGAAAGTGATACGGCGTGGCGATTACTCGCTCACGCCCCAGCGTTCGGCGATGGCGACGGCCAGCTGCGGCGGATCCCCGGCGGCCATGCCGGCGGCAACCACCGCGTTGGCGGCGATCGGGTCGTAGCAGCCTTCACCGGTCTGCCCGGCGACCCAGCCGCCGGCCACGGCCAGCGACAGCACGTCGTCCAGCAGCGCCACGTCACTGCCGCTGAGCATCACCACGGCGCTGTGCGCCGGCGGCAACGCGGCCACCTGGATGCCCTTGGCGTCGGCGGTGAAATGCAGGCCACGGTTGTGCACGGCCACGCCCACGTCATCGGGCAGGATGTAGGCATTGCCTGCCAGCACCGGCTGGTCGGATTCGGCCAGCACCACCGGCAACGCCGATACACGGGCCATCTGCTTGACCAGGTTGCCGTAACGGCCCCCGTCCAGGCGCATGTAGACCAGGATCGGCACCGCCAGCCCGGCCGGCAGCGCGGCCAGCAGGCGGCGCAGTGCGTCGGGCCCACCGATGCCCGCCAGCACCAGCACGGCGCCGGGTGCGGCACCGCTCGGGTCGGCGTCGGCTTCCAGCTCGACCAGCGACAGGCGGTCGATATCGAACGCGCTGGGTTCGATCGGCGCGCTGACCGGCGCGGCCGGCGCGGCAACGGGAACGGCGCTGTCTTCATCCACCAGCGCCCAGCTGCTGTGGTCGCCCAGCGGCGCGCGCGGCGCAGCCGGGGCCGAGGCCGGGACCGGCGGCGGCACGCTGGCCGACGGCGCGACTACCGGGGCCTGCATGGCCGCCAGTGCTTCTTCCAGCGAGATCGGCTCGCTGTAGCCTTCCGGCGCCGGGTACAGGCCATCGGGCGGCACGTCACCGGCCGCGTCGAAGGCTTCGCGCACATGGAATTCCAGCGGCGCGTCGGCATGCAGTTCGGCAGGCGTCTGCGGCAGGCCGGGTTCGGGCTGCAGCAGGCCTTCCTGTTCGGCGCCCGGCGGCAGCACGTCCTGGTGGCCGTGCAGCTTGGCCACCAGGTGGCGCGCCCAGCGCTGGGCTTCCCAGCCTTCGCGGCGGGCAGCCAGTTCGGCTTCGTCGAAGATGACGGTCAGCGACGGCGAGGCCAGCACCGGGTCGAGGCGTTCCAGCGCATCCTCGATGGCCGGTTCCAGCGCGATCAACACCGCGCCGGCGTCGGCGCCGCCCAGGGTTTCCAGATCCACGCTGTTGGGATCTTCTTCCAGCACCACGGTCGCACCGGCCTGGGCCAGCGCTTCGCGCAGGCGCTCACGCGCCGGGCCGACCCGTGCCAGCAATGCCACCGACGGCAGCGGGTTCAGGTCATTCACGGGCACGGGCGATCCCCAGCAGGTCATACACGTTTCGCATCAGGTCCAGCTCCTGGTACGGCTTGCCCAGGTAACGCTGGACACCGATTTCGAAGGCGCGTTGACGGTGCTTGTCGCCGCTGCGCGAGGTGATCATCACGATCGGCACGCCCTTGTAGCGTGGATCGGCGCGCATGGCGGTGGCCAGTTCATAGCCATCCATGCGCGGCATTTCAATATCCAGCAGCATCAGGTCGGGCACCCGCTCTTCCAGGCGCTCCAGCGCTTCGATACCGTCGCGGGCAACGGCCACTTCGAAGTTGTGGCGTTCCAGGATGCGGCCGGTGACCTTGCGCATGGTCAACGAGTCGTCGACCACCATCACCAACGGAGCCTGGCGGTCGGTGGCCTGCGCGGCCGGTGCGATCGGCTTGAGCGGGTTGGCCTGGTAACGGCGCACCAGCGGGGCGACGTCCAGGATCACCACCACGCGGCCATCGCCGGTGATGGTGGCGCCGTAGATGCCCGGTACCGAGGCGATCTGCAGGCCGACCGGCTTCACCACGATTTCGCGGTTGCCCAGCACCTGGTCGATGGCCACGGCCGCGCGCAGTTCACCGGCGCGCACCAGCAGCAGCGGCACCTGGTCCTGCCCTTCGGCACGGGCCTGGCCCTGGCCGACCAGCGTGCCCAGGTCGTGCAGCGCGAATTCTTCGCCGCCGTAGTGGTAGCCGCCGCTGGCCGATTCGAAGCGCTCGCGCGAAATCCGGCCGATACCGCTGACCGAGGCGACCGGCACCGCGAAGGTGGTGTCGCCGATCTGCACGAACACCGCCTGGGTGACCGCCAGGGTCTGCGGCAGGCGCAGGGTGAAGGTGACGCCCTTGCCCGGCACCGAGTGGATGTCCACCGAGCCGCCCAGCTGGCGCACTTCGTTGTGCACCACGTCCATGCCCACGCCACGGCCCGCCAGCTGGCTGACCTGGTCGGCGGTGCTGAAGCCGGGCGAGAAGATCATCGCGTCCAGTTCGGCATCGCCCAGCACGGCATCGGCCTCGACCAGGCCACGCTGTTCGGCGCGGCGACGGATCGCCTCGCGGTTCAGCCCGGCGCCGTCATCGGCCACTTCCAGCACGATTTCCGAGCCTTCGCGGCGCAGGCGGATGGCGATCTCGCCTTCCTCCGGCTTGCCGGCGGCGCGGCGCTGCTCCGGGGTCTCCAGGCCATGGGCCACGGAGTTTCGCAGCATGTGTTCCAGCGGCGCGACCATGCGGTCGAGCACGTTGCGGTCCAGTTCGCCGTGGGTACCGTCCAGGGTGACGTGGACCTGCTTGCCGGTGTCCTGGCCAGCCTGGCGGACCACGCGGCGCAGGCGCGGCACCAGCCCGTCGAACGGCACCATGCGCGCGCGCATCAGGCCATCCTGCAGTTCCGAGCTGACCCGCGACTGCTGCTGCAGCAGGACGTCGTACTGGCGCGACAGGTCGTCCAGCACGCCCTGCAGGCCGCCAAGGTCGGCTGCGGATTCGTTCAGCGCACGGCTGAGCTGCTGCAGCGTGGAGAAGCGGTCCAGTTCCAGCGGGTCGAACTTGTGGTCGACCTGTTCCTGCTCGCGCTGGTAACGGGCCACGATCTGGGCTTCGGTTTCCAGGTCCAGGCGACGCAGCTGGTCGCGCAGACGCGCATTGGTGCGGTCCAGTTCGCCCATTGCGCCACGGAAGGCGCCGAGCTGCTGTTCCAGGCGCGAACGGTAGATCGCCACTTCGCCGGCGTGGTTGACCAGGCGGTCCAGCAGGTCGGCGCGCACGCGCACCTGTTCCTGCTGCGGACGCGCCAGGGTGTCTTCCTCGCTGGACGCTTCCAGCGGCACCGGTGCGGACAATGGTGCCGATGCAACGGCGGTATCGACCACCGCCGGGACCTCGACCGCGGCAGCGGTCGTGGCGGGCGCGTCTTCTGCTTCGGCGCGGCCCAGCGTGCGCGCTTCAAACGCGGCGATCAGGTCGTCCGGCATGGCCACGTCACGGTGGCGACCGGTGCGGGTCAGCATCTGGTGCAGGCGGTCGAAGCCACGCTCCAGCAGGTGGACGTCGCTGCGGTCGATATCGGTACGGTTGGCGGCGACCGCCTCCAGCAGCGATTCGATGCCGTGGCCCAGGTCGCCGATGGCGTTGATGCCGGCCATGCGTGCGCCACCCTTGAGGGTGTGCAGGTCACGCTGCAGCCCGGCGATTGCTTCGCGGTCCTGGGGTGCGGCACGCAGTTCGCTGATCAGGCCATCGCAATGGTCGAGCAGGTCCTTGCCTTCCTCGACGAAGATGTCGACCAGTTCGCGGTCCAGGACGCTAAAGTCCAGCGAACCGGCATCGTCGAGTTCCTCTTCTTCGACGGCCGCTTCGTCCGCCGCAACGGCGGCGGACAACGGAGCGTCTTCCAGTTCGAACAGCGGTGCCGGCGGCGACGCCTCTTCGGCATCGGACAGGCCTGCTTCGGCCTCGGCGAAGGCATCGCGCTCGTCCAGTGCCTCATGGCGGGCATCCAGGCCCAGCACCGGTGCGTCTTCGGCAGTCGCTTCCGCATCAGGGCCGTCGACGATGGTCAGACCATCGTCCAGCGCCTGCTGCAGTTCAACGGTTTCACCGAACGCCGGGGTCGCCGGGAGGATGTCTTCAAGCGCTGCGGCGTCTTCGTTCTCTTCGATGGCCTCCAGGCTGTACCCGGCGCTGTCATCGGCGATGACCGGTGCGTCGGCCTCCGACTCGATCGCGTCGTGCAGCGCCTCGACTTCCACGGCTTCCAGTTCGATGGCCTGGATTTCTTCGGCCACGATTTCGAGCGGCTGCGACGGCTCCGAGGCAGCTACGTCGACGACCTCCAACGACTCCGGCAGAGTGTGTTCGTAGAAGCGCGACAGATCGTCCGCACCCGTCAGCTCCACCGTTTCCAGGCCACGCTCGACGATCGGGGCTTCCACGGTTTCCGGCGTGGTATCGACCGGCGCGCTGGACGGCGCGTCGAACGGGGTCACCAGCTCGGCGTTGAAATAGGCGGAAAGATCGTCGCTGCCGGTCAGCTCATCCACAACCAGGGCATCGTCCGCAGTTTCGCCGGCGTCGACCACCGACAGCGCGTCGGCCTCGACGATGGCCTGCTGCAGCCCGGTGTCGGTGCTGTCGTCGGCAACGGCATAGCCATTGCGCTCATCGAACTGTGCGGAGAACGCGGCCAGCTCATGGGCGGTGACGTCGTGCGCGGCCTGGGATGCATCGGCCTCCGCATCGGCATCGGCGACGGCGACTGCATCCAGTTCGTCAGCGTCATCACCGTCCAGGTCCACGCCATCGTCGGCAACCAGTGCCGGCCAGCGTGCTTCGGGCAGCGTTTCGGCCAGCGCCTGCAGGCGTTCGGCCAGCGCAGCCTGCGACGGAATGCGCGGGGATTCGGCCTGCAGCGCCACCATCGTGGTACGGATCGCAACGGCGGCAGCGGCCAGTGCCTCGACGCCTTCGGTGCCCGGAACCGCATCGGCGGCCAGCGAGCGCTTGATGAAGCTCTCGGCGTTACCGGTGACAGCGGTGATTTCCGGCACGTCGGTCATCGCGAACGCACCGTTCATGGTGTGCACCGCGCGCAGCAGGGTATCAGTGACCGGTTGCGGCGCCGACTGTGCTTCTTCCAGCCAGGCCTGCAGCGTGGCGTGGTGGGCCTCGACTTCGGCCTCCAGGATCTCGCGCAGTACCTCGTCGATGTTGGCCGGGGTACCCGTGATCTCTTCCACTGCTTCGACGGCCTCGACGTCGGCGGCTTCCTGCGCGACGTCGGGCACGACCACGTCGGTCGGTTCCACCGGCGCGGCGGCCGGGGTCGGCCGCTGCAGCGGCACATGGAAGGTTTCCTCGCCCGCGGCAACGCGGTCGGCGATGCCCTGCATGGCCTGCAGGTCGGCGCTCACGCGGCTGCCATCGCGCAGCGCAGCGTTGAGCTGCGGCAGCACTTCATAGGCCTGGGTGACCATCGCCACCACCGCCGGCGATGCCGGGCGGCTGCCGTCCAGCACGCGGTTGAGCATGCCTTCGATCTTCCAGCTGAACTCGCCCAGGGTGCGCGCGCCCACCAGGCGGCCACTGCCCTTCAGGGTGTGGAACACGCGGCGGATCGGACGCAGGCGGTCCATGTTGTCCGGGGCCATGCGCCAGACCGGCAGCAGGTTGCCCAGGTTGACCAGTTCCTCGTCGAACTCTTCGATGAAGACCTCGCGGATGTCCTGGTCGATGTTCTCGCCATCGTCCTCGAAGCCGGCCTCGATGGTGCCCGGCTCGTCGACGGCAACCGGCGCGTCGACGACGGCAGGCGACTCGACCGCCGGCGCGGTGGAGAACTGCGCTGCGGCGGCATCCAGCTCGGCAAGGAAGCGCGCGGATTCGTCGTCCAGCTCGATCTTGCTGATCACCGCTTCCTGCACGCCAGCGACGGAGCCTACGCCCGTTGCTTCAACGGCAGCTTCGTCTTCGCGAGCCTCGTCCTGACGGGCCTCGATGAGGTCGTCGGCCGGTACGGCGACCGCTTCAACCGGTTCGTCTTCAACCGGTTCGGCCTGCTCCTGCAGGAACGCCGGCAGTGCCTGTACATCCAGCTCGTCGCTGTCGGTGGCCGGCGCGTCGTCGATCTGCAGCGAGAGCACGTCGCCGGCATTGTGCAGCGGCTCGTCGAAGGTGAATTCGATCGGCTCGTCGCTCAGTTCCAGTGCATCGTGTTCGGCGGCGACCGGGTCGAACCCGGTGGCGATCGGTGCCGCGGTGTCGGACGGCGAGGCGGCCACGCCATCCAGGGCGATCGGGGCGATGTCGGATGCTGCTGCAACCTCCCACGTCGTACCCGCGCTGGCATCTTCCGCCAGCACCGGATCGAAGTTGGCGAAGGTGGGCGCGTCATCGGTACGCAGGGCTTCGCTGTGCAGCGTCCACTGCGGCGCGTCCGCGGCGACCGGGGCGGTCGAGGCTTCGAACACCAGCGTCGGCGCGGGCTTGCCGGCCGGCGCGACGGGCGCGACGGGCGCGGCGGCAGCGACCTCAGGCAGCGGCTCGAACGTGAAGTCCGGCAGCGGCGGCGAAGGAACCTCGCCCGGTGCCGGGGCGGCCGGTGTGACCGCCGTTTCCACCGGGGCCACCACGGGCGCATCCCAGCCACTCAGTTCTACGTGTTCCGGGGCCACCGGCAGCGCCTCGGCGCTGGCATCGACCGGCGCCGCGTTCTCGTCCGGCAGCGGCCAGTAGCGCAGCGTTTCCAGACTGGTGCGGGTGATGTCGAGAATGTCGTCGCGACCCTGGCGGCGTTCGCGCAGGGCTTCCAGGTAATACTCCAGGCTGGCCATGGCGTCGGCCAGGGTGTCCAGCTGGCGGCCGCTGGGCACGCGCTGGCGGCCGATCAGCTCGACCGCGATGTACTGGCGCACGCCCTGCAGGTAATCGGCTGGCGTGGACAGGTCGAGCATGCGCAGCGCGCCGGCGACCTCGCC
Organism: Stenotrophomonas sp. FBCC-B152; assembly: GCF_059134105.1. Taxonomy (NCBI): domain Bacteria; kingdom Pseudomonadati; phylum Pseudomonadota; class Gammaproteobacteria; order Lysobacterales; family Lysobacteraceae; genus Stenotrophomonas; species Stenotrophomonas sp. FBCC-B152. Next base: position 2,865,515 of record NZ_CP101442.1, read on the forward strand.
CAGCAGGCGCGGCACTTCGTGCAGCTGCTCGTGGTTCCAGTTGGTTTCGATGAAGGCGACGAAATGCTCGCGCGCGGCCGAGAAGTTGGCGATCGCCTCATGGGCAAGCACTTCAACGGTACGCCGGCCTTCGGCCGCACTCGGATCGTCTTCGCCACTGCCGCCGGCGCCCAGGTGGGCGACCTGGTCGTCCAGCGAGGCATCCACGTACAGCAGCGCCCCGGCGATATCCAGCAGCAGGGTTTCATCGATCTGCTGCTGGCCGTCGACCACGCCGCGCAGCGCATCGCGCTGCTGCACGACCACGCCACGGGCCACGCCCAGGCCCATCATCCCCAGGGTGTCGGCGACCGCGCCCAGTTCGTTGACCTGGGTCTGCAGCTGGGCCGGCTCGCCGCCGGTACGCAGGTGCAGGTCCAGCGCGTCCTTGATCCGCAGCAGCTCTTCCTTGACCGCATTGCCCACGGTGTCGAGCAGCTCGCGGTTGCGCCCGCTCAGGCTGCCACGTGCGTGGTCCAGTTCGGCCTCGGTGGCGCTGGCGCTGTCCGGCGCGAACGCGAACAGCACGCTTTCATTGATCACCGGCGCGGCGCGCGCCAGGCGGATGTCGTTGAGCAGCGGCAGCAGCACGATCGGGATGTCGCGGTGACCGTTCTGCAGGCGCTCCAGATAGTCGGGCAGCAGCACGCTGCCGCGCATCAGGGTGGCGCAGGCTTCGTCGCGGTCGGGGACTTCCCCCGCGCCGATGGCATTGGCCAGCTGTTCCATCTCCTCGGCCACCATCGCCGGGGCATACAGCTCGACCATGCGCAGGGTGCCCTGCACCTGGTGCAGGTAGCCGGCGCAGAAGCGCATGCGGCTGCCATCGGCAGGGTCTTCGGCGTAGTACTCGAGCTCGTTGCGCACCTGGCGCAGGGTCTCGTCCAGCTCCGGCTTCACCCAGCCCAGGGCGGCGTGGCTCATGGCATCGCGCAGCGTGCTCATGCCAGGTCTCCCGGCAGGTGGGCGCGCATGTCGTGCTGTGCTTTATCGCGATGCATCATCTGCTGATTCCTTCCCTCTCCGCCCTGCCCGCGGCTCACGCGGGCAGCTTGAAGTCGGCAACCGAGCGGCGCAGGTCGGCCGCCAGCTGTGCCAAATGACCGATCGACTCGGCGGTCTGTCCCGCGCCCTGCGAGGTCTGGCCGGTAATCTGACGGATCACGCCCATGGTGCGGGTGATGTCCGACGCGGCCGACGACTGCTGCTGGGCGGCGATCGAGATGTTCTTGATGAGGTTGTTGAGCGCGTTGGACACGCGTTCGATTTCAGTCAGTGCCGTACCGGCATCCTCGGCCAGGCGTGCACCGGACACCACTTCGGCGGTGGTCTGCTCCATCGAGCTGACCGCTTCGTTGGTATCGGCCTGAATGGCCTGGACCAGGTTTTCAATTCGGCGGGTCGCACCGGAGGTGCGTTCTGCCAGGCGCTGCACTTCGTCGGCCACGACCGCGAAACCACGACCGGCTTCACCGGCCGAGGCGGCCTGCACCGCGGCGTTCAACGCCAGGATGTTGGTCTGCTCGGAAATGTCGTTGATCAGTTCCACGATCGAGCCGATTTCCTGCGAGGACTCGCCCAGGCGCTTGATGCGCTTGGAGGTTTCCTGGATCTGGTCGCGGATCTGGTCCATGCCCTGGATGGTTTCACGCACCACGCCGGCACCTTCGGCGGCGATGACCACCGAGCGCTGTGCCACGTCGGCCGATTCGGCCGAGTTGCGCGACACCTGCTCAATGCTCGACGCGATTTCGCCGATGCGGTCCGATGCCGAGGTGATCTGGTTGGCCTGGTGGCCGGCCGCTTCGGCCAGCTGCATGGCCGTGGCCTGGGTTTCCTGGGTGGACACGGCGACCTTGGCCGAGGTGTCGTTGATGGTGGTCACCAGGTGGCGCAGTTCGTCCACGGCGTAGTTGATTGCGTCGGCGATCGCGCCGGTCATGTCCTCGGTCACCGAGGCCTTCACCGTCAGGTCGCCTTCACCCAGCGAGCTGATTTCGTCCAGCAGCCGCATGATGGCCTGCTGGTTGCGGCTGTTGAATTCCACCTGGGTCTGGTAGCGCAGTTCCTGTTCGCGCGAACGGCTGCGCACGGTGCTGCTGACGAAGCCGATGATGGCGATCAGCGACAGCGCGCCGGAGATCACGCCCAGCCAGAAGTTCGGGAACAGGCGGGTATCACGCACCGAACCGAACGAGGAGAACGCCTCGAACAGCTTCTTGCTGTCATCCAGCATCTTGGTCGAACCGCCGGTCAGCGCCGCGGCCGAGGACTGCGCCGAGAACAGCTGGCGCGAGCTGGCCAGGATCGCGTCGGCGTCCTGCTTCATGGTGTCCCACTGCTTCTGCGACTGCTCCAGGGCGGCCAGCGCGGCGGCATTGCGGACCGGGGCGATGCCCAGTTCTTCGTTGCCGTTGCGCAGCGCGTCCAGCACCTGGGTGAACACCACCGAGTCGCGGGCCAGCGCATCGCCCGCGGCGGCGGCGTTGCCGCCACCGGCGCGCATTTCGGTCACGCGGCGGGCCATCGAGCCCACCACCACGACCTGCTGCAGGGCGTTGTACACCTGCGACGCCGGGGCGCCGCTGGCCGACATGGCGCGCACCACTTCATTCAGCTGGGCCTGCAGGGCAGGCACGCCGTTGACGAAGTTGTTGGCGTTGCCAGCCAAGGCCAGCACGGCCGGTTCGCTGGCCACCAGCTGGGCGGCGCTCTTGCCGAGCGGCTCCCAGGTCTGGGTCAGCTGGTTGAGCGGACCGGACACGTTGGCTTCGCTGCCGTAGCGGCCCTGCAGGCTGCTCACGGTGCTTTCGATGCGGGCCTTGGTGTCCTTGAAGGCGGTGAACGCCTGGGCGTTGCCCGAGACCGCTTCACGGCCCTGGTTGGCCAGCTGCTGGGACAGCACCTGGAGATCGGCCGCGCCGGTGCTGGCGCCGGCCAGGCGACTGCCCTGCCAGGTGGCCACGCCGGTGTTGACGCCGAACACGATCATCGACAGGGCAAGCAGGCCCAGCCAGAAATTGGTTCCTACCGTGCCCAGCTTGCCGGCCTTGGCGGTTTCCGAAGAAGTACTCATCGTTCAACCTCGATCTTCAATGCAGTGAGGCAGGCAGCAGCGATCACGCCGCGGCCTGCCTGAATTCGGGGGTACGCGACAACAGCGACAGCGAGAACACGCCCCAGTCGTGGCCGTCGCCATGGAACGCGCGGTCGATGAAATGGGCGTAGCGGCCGCTGGCCAGGTCACCGCTCTCGATGTCCTGGTCCAGCTCGAAACTGCGCTGGCCGAACAGTTCATCGATGGTCAGGGCAACGTCGCCGCCGGCCTGGCGCATGATCAGCACCCGCTGGCCTTCCTGCTGCACGGTGCGCTCGCCTTCCATGAAGTACTTCAGGTCGACCACCGGGAACAGGTTGCCGCGCAGGTTGCCCACGCCCAGCAGCCACGGCTGCGCGCCGGGCACCGGGGTGATCGGCGGCATCGGCACGATTTCGACCACCTCGCGGAAGTCCGAGACCAGGTGGCGCTTGCCGACCCGGTAGCCGACGCCGCGCCACAGGTCCTGGGCGAACTGCCGCTCGGGCAGCTGCACCGCATGGGCCAGGCTGCGCCGTTCGTAGGCTTCAAGGATGTCGAAGGGAGAACGCATCAGGACACCAGCAGTTCATTGATCTGCGCGATCAGGTCTTCTTCGCGCGGTGGCTTGACCACATAGGCGGCCGCGCCCTGGCGCAGCCCCCAGGCCTTGTCGGTTTCCATCGCCTTGGTGCTCACGATGATCACCGGGATGGCCTTGGTCTTGTCATCGCGGTTCAGCGCGCGGGTAGCCTGGAAGCCGCTCATGCCCGGCAGCACCACGTCCATCAGCACGAGCTGCGGCTGGTGTTCCTGGACGAGCTTGATCCCGTCCTCGGCGTTGCCGGCCTCGAGCACTTCGTGCCCGGCCTTGGTCAACCATTGGATGAACACCGCCCGGTCGGTCGGTGAGTCCTCGATCAGAACGATTCGAGCCATTGTGCCTTTCCCCCCTGGTCAGGCGTTTACGTATGTGCGGATGGCACCCAGCAGTTCTTCACGCGTGAAAGGCTTGGTCAGGTACTGCTCCGAGCCCACGATGCGACCGCGCGCCTTGTCGAACAGGCCGTCCTTGGACGACAGCATGATCACTGGCGTGGCCTTGAACAGCTGGTTGTTCTTGATCAGCGCGCAGGTCTGATACCCGTCGAGACGGGGCATCATGATGTCCACGAAGATGATCTGCGGCTGTGTGTCGGCGATCTTCGCCAACGCCTCGAAACCATCGGTCGCGGTCACTACTTCGCAGCCTTCACGCTTGAGCAGCGTTTCGGCCGTTCTGCGGATGGTCTTCGAATCATCGATGACCATCACCCTGAGCCCTGCGAGTTCCCCACCCGCAGCCATGTTTTCAGTCATTACCTTTCCCCGAGCGCGCGACGCTTCTGCTTTGGTCCGGCGCCGCTGCGAAAGCGTATCTATATCCCACCACGCGGCCGTCATCAAGGGTGTGCTTCCGAAGCCAAGCCGGGAGCGCCTCCCCGGAACCGGCCCGGCCCGGAATTGCGCAAAGCGTGAAGACCGCCGGACGCTGCGTTCCGCCGCTCCGGGCAGGCAATACGGGCGCATTGCCGCTACCATCAGCGCCTGCCCGCCAGGTTGCGACCATGCCGTTGAACGTCATCGTGGTGATGGATGCCATCGCCCACATCAAGATCGCCAAGGACACCACCTTCGCCATGCTGCTGGAAGCCCAGCGCCGTGGCCACGCCCTGCATTACGTCAGCCCCGGTGGGCTGGCGCTGCGCGACGGGGTGGCGGTGGCCCGTACCGCGCCGCTGCAGGTGCGCGACGACAAGCATGACTGGTTCACGCTGGGCGAATTCAGCCAGACCACCTTCGGCCCCGGCCAGGTGGTGCTGATGCGCAAGGATCCGCCGGTGGATGCCGAATTCATCTACGACACCCAGGTGCTGGGCGTGGCCCAGCAGGCCGGTGCGCTGGTGGTGAACGACCCGCAGGGCCTGCGCGACTACAACGAGAAGCTGGCCGCCCTTCTCTTCCCGCAGTGCTGCCCGCCGACCCTGGTCAGCCGCCGCCACGCCGACCTCAAGGCGTTCGTGCTGGAACATGGCCAGGCCGTGCTCAAGCCGCTGGACGGCATGGGCGGGCGCTCGATCTTCCGCAGCGGCACCGGTGATCCGAATCTCAACGTGATCCTGGAAACGCTCACCGATGGCGAGCGCAAGCTGACCCTGGCGCAGAAGTTCATCCCCGACATCACCGCCGGCGACAAGCGCATCCTGCTGGTCGACGGCGAGCCTGTGGACTACTGCCTGGCGCGGATTCCGCAGGGCGACGAGTTCCGCGGCAACCTGGCCGCCGGCGGCCGCGGCGAAGGCCGCCCGCTGAGCGAGCGCGACCGCTGGATCGCCGCCCAGGTCGGGCCGGAGATGAAGCGCCGCGGCATGCGCTTCGTGGGGTTGGACGTGATCGGCGATTACCTGACCGAGGTCAACGTCACCAGCCCCACCTGCGTGCGTGAGCTGGATGCGCAGTTCGGGCTGAACATCGCCGGCACCCTGTTCGATGCGATCGAGGCCAGCCTGGCGCAATGAATACGGCGGTCGCTCCGATGGTGCCCCTGCAGGCCCGCGAATCGCAGCGCCTGGGCGCGACCCTGGCGCTGTCGGCGCTGGTGCATGCGCTGTTGATCCTCGGGGTGGGCTTCGCGGTCAGCGACAACGCCGCGCTGGTGCCGACCCTGGACGTGATCTTCAGCCAGACCCAGACCCCGCTGACGCCCAAGCAGGCCGACTTCCTGGCCCAGGCCAACCAGCAGGGCGGCGGCGACCACGACAAGGCGCAGCGGCCGCGTGACAACCAGACCGGCATCGTGCCGCAGCCGCAGGCCGGGCTGTCGCCGGTGCCGCAACAACGCCAGGATGCCGCGCGCCCGCCACCGCCGCAGGCGCGCGTGGTGGCCAGCCGCAACAGCCCCGACCAGGTCGCCGAGGCGCAGCCACAGCCGCTGCCGGAGAATCCGCAGCCGGACGCGGCGCTGACCGCACGCGAGCAGCGCGATGCCGAAATGGCCCGCCTGGCCGCCGAGGTGCACCTGCGCTCGGCGCAGTACGCCAAGCGCCCGAACCGCAAGTTCGTGTCGGCCAGTACCCGCGAGTATGCCTACGCCAATTACCTGCGCGCCTGGGTGGACCGCGCCGAGCGCGTGGGCAACCTCAACTACCCCGATGAGGCGCGCCAGCGCCGGCTGGGCGGCCAGGTGGTGATCACCGTGGGCGTGCGCCGCGATGGCAGCGTGGAAAGCAGCCGGATCCTGCGCAGCAGCGGCACGCCGCTGCTGGATGAAACCGCGCTGCGGGTGATCCGCCTGGCCCAGCCGTTCCCGCCGTTGCCCAAGACCGATGACGGCGTGGATATCCTGCAGGTCACCCGGACCTGGGTGTTCCTGCCCGGCGGCGAGCTGCGCGACGACCGGTAACGCCGGCCGCTGGAATCATCCCCCGTGTTTCGCAGCGCGCGCGGCCTGCTGTTCCACCAACGTCAACGCCACGTTGTTGCGCAGGTAGGCCGGTTCCACCAGCTCCGGCGCCATCGCCTCACCGCGCTCGAACATCGGCACTGCCAGCGTCAGCAGGTCGGAGGCACGCGGCAACGCCTGCGCATCGACACCCTCCAGCTGATCGGCCAATCGCATGGCCAGCACGCCGTCGGCCGCACCGAAGCCCGTACCGACACCGAACCAGCGCGTGCCATCGGGCAGTTCCACGGCCTCCGGCGAACACACCACTTCCTCGCCCTGCAACTGCCACTGGCCGTCTACGCGCACGTGGCGCGCCGCATAGACCTCGCCCATGCGTGCATCGATGCTGCTCAGCACGTGGGTGGCCGCGGCCGGCGCGCGCAGCGCCAGCACCTGCAGGGTGGACACCGGAATCAGCGGGCGGTCCAGCGCCAGTGCGATGCCCTGGGCAATGGCAATCGCCAGCCGCACGCCGGTGAAGGCGCCGGGACCGCGCCCCAGGGCGATCGCGTCGAGCTGCGAGCGCGCCAGCCCGGCCTCGGCCAGCAGTTCCTCGGCCCAGGGCAGGCTCAGTTCGGCATGGCGGCGCGGGGCGATCTCGAAGCGCTCACGGACCTGCCCGTCCACGTACAGGGCGACGGAACAGGCTTCGGTGGCGGTTTCAAAGGCGAGCAGTTTCATGGGGATCAGAACAGGGAAGTAGGAAAGGCGTCAGCCACCGGGGCGGGACTGGCAGTCCCGATGTCGGCAGCAGCGGCGGGCCATTGTGGCGCAAAGAAGGTCTGCACATCGCCCAGCGAGCGGGTGCGCCGGAACGGCGGCAGCGAATCCAGGAAGGTGCGGCCGTAGCTGCGGCTGACCAGGCGCGGGTCGCACAGCACCAGCACGCCGCGGTCGGTCTCGCTGCGGATCAGCCGTCCCACGCCCTGCTTGAGCGCGATCACCGCCTGCGGCAGCTGCTCGTCGCGGAAGGGATTGCCGCCGTCGCGGCGGATCGCATCCAGCCGTGCCTCGAACACCGGGTCGTCGGGGGCGGCGAACGGCAGCTTGTCGATGACCACCACGCTCAACGCATCGCCCACCACGTCCACGCCCTCGCGGAAGCTGGCCGAGCCCAGCAGCACGCCATTGCCCGATTCGCGGAAGCGCTGCAGCAGCGTGGCGCGCGGCGCCTCGCCCTGCACGAACAGCGGCCAGGGTGCGTCGCGCAGCGCTTCGGCCGCCTCGCGCAGCGCGCGATGCGAAGCGAACAGCAGGAACGCGCGCCCGCCCGATGCCTCCAGCACCGGGGTCAGCGCGCGGATCAGCGCGGTACCAAAGCCGCGCGCGGCCGGATCCGGCAGGTCGGTCGGCAGGTAGCACAGCGCCTGGTGGGCCCAGTCGAACGGGCTGGGCTGCAGCAGCGTGATCGGGTCGTCCAACCCCAGTCGCTGCGCGATGTGCTCGAACTTTCCATCCACCGTCAGCGTGGCCGAGGTGAAGATCCACGCCGCCATCGAGCGGTCTCGATGCTCGCGCAGCGGCCCGGACACGTCCATCGGCGTGCGCTGGCAGCGGAAGCCACGCGGGGTGAGTTCGTACCACAGCACGTCGGCCGCGGCCGGCACCTGTTCCGGGTCGGCGTCGAAATCCAGCAGCGGCGCGTCATCGCCCAACCAGCGCGACAACCGCGACACCGCCTCCATCGCCCGCGCGTGGCAGGCATCCAGCCCCGGCGATGCGGCGCGCACGCCATCCAGCACGTCGCGCAGCGCCACCAGCGAACTCATCGCGGCATCGAAGCCGTCGCGCACCTGCGGCACCGCCAGGGCGCGCCACTGGGTGCCCCGCGCCGGCAGGCCGTCCATCGCCGTGCGCAGATCGCGCAGGGTCTGCTCCAGCGTGCCGGCATGCGCCTGCAGCGCGGCCTGGGCGCCGGCCACGCTGCGGCTCTCGGCCAGGCAGTCGCGGGCCAGCTCCTGCCACGGCCGCATGCCGAAGCCTTCGCCGAAGAAGTTGGCCGCCAGCTCCGGCAACTGGTGTGCTTCGTCGATCACGAACGCCTGCGCGCCCGGCAGGATTTCGCCGAAGCCCTCCTGCTTGAGCGCCAGGTCGGCCAGCAGCAGGTGGTGGTTGACCACCACCACGTCGGCCGCCTGTGCACGCTGGCGCGCCTGCACCACGAAGCAGTCATCCCAGAACGGGCACTCGGTGCCCAGGCAGTTGTCCACCGTGGAGGTGACCATCGGGTACAGCGGCGAGTCGTCAGGCAGCGCTTCCAGTTCGGCCATGTCGCCGAACTTCGTGCGCCCCGACCAGGCCAGGATGCGCTGGAACTGCGCCACTTCCTGCGGCGAGGTGAAGCGCGGTTCACCCCGCGCCTGCTGCAGCCGGTACCGGCACAGGTAGTTGGAACGGCCCTTGAGCAGCGCGCTGCTGTGTCCCACCCCGAGTGCGGCGCGCACGCGCGGCAGGTCACGGTGGTACAGCTGGTCCTGCAGTGCGCGGGTACCGGTGGAAATGATGGTCTTCAGCCCCGACAGCAGTGCCGGCACCAGGTAGGCGAAGGTCTTGCCGGTGCCGGTGCCGGCTTCGGCCAGCAGCACCTCGCGCTGGTCGAAGGCCTCGGCGATGGCCGTGGTCAGGCGCAGCTGCGCCGGGCGCGCAACGAACGCATCGAGTTGGCTGGCGAGCGTGCCGCCCTCGCTGAGGGCTTCACTGCTGGCGTGGGCAAGGCGGGACATGTGGACATGATAATGCGTCGCCCGATGACGCGTGCCGTAGAGCCGGGCCCTGCCCGGCTGAACCGTCAATAGCGCTTGATGCCAGGCACCGTGCAACCCTCGAGCTGGGCGTGCGCCGACACCGCGTTTTCCTTCTCGCCGCGCGCCAGGCGCGCCTGTTCGATGGTGGCCCAGTGGCGGCGGCACAGCGGGCCGGTCTTCGAGCCCAGTTCCACCGCCTTGCGCGCCAGCGTTTCAGCGCGGGCCCAGTCGCCCTGCAGCAGCGCGATCTCCGCGCGTTCCTGCACGATCGACGGATCGCCTTCGTTGATCAGCAGCGCCTGGTCCAGCGCTTCGGCCGCGCCCGCCAGGTCATTGGCCTGGCGCTTGGCCTTGGCCACCACGCGCAGGTCTTCGATGCCGGCATCACGCAGCGGCTGCACATCCAGCTCCTTGTCGTCCTTGCCGGCGCTGGCATCCACGGCGGCCATGCGCTGGGCCGGCGTGGTGGTATCGACCGGCGGCTTCACCGGCGGCGCGGTGGACACGCAGGCGGCCAACGCCAGGCCGAGCGCGAGCGCGGAAGCGGTACGGATCACGGTGCGGGAGGTCGTCATGCGGAGCTGCCTTGCGTTGCGCTTCATCGAGCGGGGGGAGTGGCCGCGGGTGCGGCCTGCGCCGGCTCGGCGGCCGGTTCGGGCTTCTTGTCCAGGCCGAACCAGCTGCGCCAGCCACCGCCTTCGCCACCCTCGCCGCCTTCGCCTTCCGGCAATGCGGTGGGGGCCACGCAGGCAGTGTAGGCCGGCGCGTAGCCAACCACGAACGGGAAGCGGCGCGCGCCCGGGCAGGACTCGTCGGTGGCGGCGGTACCGCCGGCTTCCACCGGCTGCCAGTCCAGGCCCTTGTTGCTGACCTTCAACGGTGCGCTCGGCAGGCGGCTGAAGATGCCCGACCACACCCGCATGGCGCCGGTGGCGCCGAACAGGCCGGTCTGCTCGTTCTGGTCGTTGCCCATCCAGACCACCGCCAGGTGGTCGCCGGTGTAGCCGGCATACCAGCTGTCGCGGCCGTCGTTGGAGGTGCCGGTCTTGCCGGCGGCCTGCAGGCGCGACAGGCCGTCGGCATTGAGGCGCGCCGCGGTGCCGCTGGAGACCACCTGCTGCAGGCCGATGCTGATCAGGTTGGCCGCGATGGAGTCGCCTTCCTGGGCCGGTGCCGGAGTCTTGTCATAGCGTTTGAGCAGCTTGCCCTGCGGATCGAGCACGCCGCGCACCGCGTGCAGCGGCTGGATCTCGCCACCGGACGCCAGGAACTGGTACAGCTGCGCCATCGCGTACGGGCTCTGGTCGGTCGCGCCCAGGATCACCGATGGATTGCTCTCGGCCTTCAACCCGGCCAGCACGTGGATCAGCTGGGTAACCCGCTCCGGGCCCACCTGCATGCCCACGCGCACGGTGGCCTGGTTGTAGGAATTGGCCAGCGCATCGACCAGGCGCACGGTGCCGTGGCTGCGGTTGTCCGCGTTGCCCGGGGTCCAGCGCTTGCCACGGCTGAGCTGCACGGTCACCGGCGAATCGTCGACGAAGGTGGCCAGCGAATACTTGTCCGGTTGCGCCAGCGCCAGCAGGTACACGAACGGCTTGAGCAGCGAACCGACCTGCCGCTGCGCCTCGATGGCGCGGTTGAAGCCCGGTTCGGACACGTCGCGGCTGCCGACCACGGCCAGCACGTCACCGTTGTGCACGTCGGTCAGCACCAGCCCGGCCTGCAGTTCGGGACGGCGCTTGTTTTCCAGCGACTTCAGCGTCTTGGTCACCGCGCCTTCGGCATAGGCCTGGGCAGACGGCGCCATGCCGGTCATCACGCTCAGGCCGGCGCCCTGCAGCACCGCTTCCGGGTAGTCATGGCCCAGCTGGCGGCGCACCAGGTCGACGTAGGCCGGGAACCGGTTCGCCGCGATCAGGCCCGGGTTCTTCGGCACGCCCAGTGGCGCCTTCAGCGCGCGCTGCAGTTCGGCGTCGTCGATCAGGCCGTTTTCGTGCAGCTTGCCGAGCACGAAGTTGCGGCGGTCCAGCGCACGCTCGGGATTGCGGCGCGGGTCGTAGTAGGACGGCCCCTTGACCAGCCCGATCAGCAGCGCGATGTGTTCGGTGTTGAGCGAGGACAGGTCGCGACCGAACCAGAATTCGGCGCCGGAGGACATGCCGTGGATCGCCTGGCTGCCGCGCTGGCCCAGGTACACCTGGTTGAGGTAGGCCTCCAGGATGGTGCGCTTGTCGTAGCGCGCTTCCATGATCAGCGCGTACAGCACCTCGTTGAACTTGCGGGTGACGGTCTGTTCCTTGCCGATCCCGAGCAGGCCGCTGCGGGCCAGCTGCTGGGTCAGCGTGGAGGCGCCCTGGCGGCTCTGGCCGCCGGAGCGCACGGTGACCCAGACCGCGCGCGCGATGCCGCTCAGGTCGATGCCGTGGTGCCGGTTGAAGTCCTTGTCTTCCACCGCCTGCAGGCCGGTGACCAGCAGCTCGGGGGTGTCCTCCAGCCGGACCAGGCGACGCTCTTCCTGCTTCTGGCCGTACAGCGTGGCGATACGCGCCGGGTCCAGGCGCGCGGCCTTGAGCGCCTTGCGGCTGTCGGCATCGCGCAGCGAGGCGATCTGGCCACCGGAGAGGCTCAGCTCGATCCGTCGCGGCGCGACCTTGCCGTCCACGTCGTTGTAGCCGCGGCTGGACACCACGAAGCGACCGCCCTCCTGGCTGAAGGTGGCCGGCGACTTGCCGGTGCCGTCATCGCGGTAGGCCGATGCCGCCAGCTCGGTCTTGAGCGTCTGCGCATCCATGACCACGCCCGGCGCCAGCGCCAGCGGCCGTGCATAGACGCGGGTGGGAATCTGCCAGCGCAGCTCGCCGAAGCGCTGGGTGACCTGGGTGTTCAGGTACACCGTATAGGGAATGAGGAAGCCCAGCGCGAGCGCAACGGCGGCCATGCCCCAGGTGATCAGGCGACGACGCCACTGCGGCCAGCGGCTGTCGGTGTCGTCCTCGAACGCGTCGTTGTCGTCGGAATCGTAGCGTGGGGGCACGGGCATGCAAGAATGTAAAAGTCCGGCGAGTCTAGCGCAGCCTTGGTGGCGCGCGTGTTCCCCGGTTTTCCCCGCTTAGCTGGAGTTGTAACGGGATGTCCACATCCTTGGCCGATGCACGCTACTTCCTGAACCGCATGATCGGCCTGTTCCGGCGCAGCCTGGCCAGCCTGCGGACACGGGGCTGGCAGGCCACCTGGCAGCGTATCCGGGTGCATACCCGTGCCCTGCCCGAGCTCCAGCGCGAGCCGCTGTACCTGCCCGCCGCCGCCCCGTTCGCGCCGGTTTCGGTGCCGCACAGCGTTGAGCCGCGGGTCAGCATTGTGATCCCGGTGTACAACCATGTGGGCCACACCCTGGCCTGCCTGCGCGCCCTGGCGGCCCACCCGCCGCAGGTGGCCTGCGAGATCCTGGTGGTCGACGACGGCAGCAGCGATCACACGGCGACGTGGATGCCGCAGGTGCAGGGGCTGCGTTATGAGGTGCGCGCAGCCAACGGCGGTTTCATCGAGGCCTGCAACGATGGCGTGGCACGTTCGCGCGGCACCTACGTGGTGCTGCTCAACAATGACACCGTGCCGCAGCCCGGCTGGCTGGACGCGCTGCTGGACACCTTCGACGCGGTACCCGACGCCGGCCTGGTGGGCTCGCAGCTGTTGTATCCGGACGGCCGCCTGCAGGAATCGGGCGGCGTGGTGTTCAACGATGGCAGTGCCTGGAGCTACGGCCGCTTCGAATCGCCCGACGACCCGCGCTACCGCGCGCTGCGCGACGTGGACTACTGCTCCGGTGCGGCGTTGATGCTGACGCGCGCGCTCTGGGACCAGCTCGACGGGCTGGATACGCGTTACCGCCCGGCGTACTACGAAGACACCGACCTGGCCTTCGCGGTGCGCGCGGCCGGCCGCCGGGTGCTGGTGCAGCCGGCCAGCCGGGTGGTGCACGACGAAGGCACCAGCAACGGCACCGATACCGGCAGCGGGGTCAAGGCCTACCAGGTCCGCAACCAGGGCGTATTCGCCGCCAAGTGGGCGCAGGTACTGGCCGGCCATCCTGCCGTGGGCAGCGTGCCCACGCCGGCACTGCTGCACCGCCAGCAGCGCCAGGTGCTGATCCTGGACGAACGGGTGCCGCAGCCGGACCGCGATTCCGGCTCGCTGCGCCAGTACAACCTGATCCGCATGCTGCTGGCCGAAGGCCTGCACGTGGTGTTCGTGCCGACCCTGCGCGAACATGCCGGCGCGCCCACCGAAGCGCTGCAGAAGCTGGGCGTGGAGGTCTGGTACGCCCCGTTCCTGGAAGGCGTCGGCGCGTGGCTGCGCGAGCACGGGCCGCGCTTTGCGGTGGTGATGATGGTGCGCCACCACGTGGCCAGCGAATGCCTGCCGCTGCTGCGGCGCTATGCACCGCAAGCACGCCGCGTGTTCGACACCGTAGACCTGCATTACCTGCGCGAACGCCGCGGCGCGGAGCTGGCCGGCGATGCCGGGCTGCTGCGCAATGCCCAGCGCACCCGCAGCCGCGAACTGGCGGTGATGGCCGCCAGCGATGTGACCGTGCTGGTCAGCGAGGCCGAGCGCGTGCAGCTGCAGGTCGATGCCCCGGCCGTGCACGTGGAGCTGATCTCCAACCTGCATGAAGTGGCCGGTGGCGGCGCCAGCTGGGCGCAGCGCCGCGACCTGGTGTTCGTCGGCGGCTTCCGTCATCCGCCGAACGTGGATGCCATGCACTGGTTCATCGGCGAGGTGTTCGCGCGCATCCGCGCGCAGTTGCCGGAGGTGCGCTTCCACTGCATCGGCGCCGACGTTCCCCCTGCCCTGCAGGCGCTGGCCGCCACCCAGCCGGGCGTGCAGATCCATGGCTTCGTGCCGGTGGTGACGCCCTACATGGACGAGGTGCGCATCGCGGTGGCACCGCTGCGCTTCGGCGCCGGCGTGAAGGGCAAGGTCAACCTGAGCATGGCCCACGGCCAGCCGGTGGTGGCCACCACCGTGGGGGTCGAAGGCATGCACCTGCGCGATGGCGAGGATGTGCTGGTAGCCGACGATGCCGACGCGTTCGCCGACGCCGTGGTCCGCCTGTATCGCGACGAAGCGCTGTGGCAGAAGCTGTCGACCGCCGGGCTGCACAACGTGGCCGACCACTTCTCGCTGGATGCCGCGCGCGACACGGTGCGGCGGGTGTTCGTCCAGTAACCGCCTGCGTCAGGGGCGGCTCGGCCGCCAGGTGTCGGGCGTGGGCTGGAACGCGCGCGGTACCACGCCCAGGCGTCGGGTCAGTTCGGTGTTGTCCGCCACCAGGTCCTGCTGCAGCCGCGACACCGGACCGCGGGCGCGCGGCACGGCGGCCGCAAGCAGGCCAAGCGCCGCCTGCGGCAGGTACAGCGGCAGCGTGACGCTGCCCATGCTCGCCCGCACGCGCTGGAACATCTGCTGGTAATCCAGCCGTTCGCCACCGCCGATCTGCAGGGTCTGGCCGGATCCCGCATCGCAGCGCAGCACCGCCATCACCGCCAGCGCGATGTCATCGGCGTGGACCGGCTGGCGCAGCCCGTGGGCCATGGGAATGGGAAACAGGCGCGTGCGCCGCGCCCGCGCCACGATCGGGGTCAGGCTGCGGTCGACCCCCGCGCCATACACCAGCGTGGGACGCAGCACGGTCCACTGCATGCCCAGCCGCTCGGCCTGTTCGGCCAGGTTCCGCTCGCCCCGCTGCAGCAGCGCCACCAACGCCTGTTCATCGGCTTGTGCCGATCCCTGCTTGGTCAGCACGCTCATGGAGCTGGTGACGATGATCTTCGCCGCCGGCGCGGTGTGCTGCCGGGCCAGCCAGTCGCCCCATGCATCCAGCGGCGCGAAACTGACGATCGCCTGCAGCGGTTGCGGCGGTGCCGGCAGCGCGCGCATGTCCCCCACCTGCCAGTCCACCCCCGGCTGTGCCGGCTGTGCATGCCGGCTCAAGGCCCACACGGGCACCTGCGCCGCCACCAGCCGCGGCAACAGGAACCGGCCAATCTGGCTGGTCGCACCCGAAACAAGTACCGTCATCGCCTTCCCACGTTGGAACGAGCGCGCACTATAGCCGACCGGGTGCATCGCGCAGGCGCTGCTGCAGCGCCTCGTACTCGGCCGTCGCCGGGGAAACACCCCAACGCGCGGCCTGTTTCAGCGCTTCCTGCGCGAACGCCACGTCGCCCCGTCCCAGGCGCTCGCTGCCAATGGCCAGCCAGCGTTGGCCCAGGCGCTGGGCGGCATCGGCCTGGCCACCACCGCGCGACAGCGCCTGCCACGCTTCCAGGCACGCGCCTGCGGCCTGCACGCGGTTCTCGCGCAGGCGATCTTCGACGCATTGCCGAGTGGCGGGCACCAGCTGCTGCGCGGCCGCACGCACCCGCGCATCCTGCGGGGCCAGCGCCTGCGCTTCGCGCAGTGCGTCATAGGCGCTGCTGCCGGGCGGCGACAGGATGTCGCCACGCGCCTGCGCCTCCTCGAAACGCTCAAGAAGGGCGCGCACGGCCTGCTCGCGGCGCCGGTTCGGTGCGGCGGGTGCGCTCAGCGCCCGCTCGGCCTGGCGCGCCTGCGCAACGGCCTGGCGCGACGCCGCCAACTGGCGTTCGGACGCGCCAAACTTCTGCGCCGTGGCCAGCGCCTGTGCTGCCAGATCGAAACGGAAATCCGCGGCCTGCCGGGTCGCTGCCGCCAGCAGCGCCTCGATCACCTGCTGCAGCCCGCGCTGCGCGACGGCGTCCTCCGGGCGCACCGCCAGCACGGCCTGGAAGGCGTCACCGGCCGATTGCCAGCGCTGCCGGCGCAGCAACCGCTGCCCGTCGCGCACGCGCGCCTCCAGCGCGGCGTTCAAGGCGGCTTCGCTTGCCGGCAGGTCGACATGGCCTGCATCAAAGTCACGTGCGCGCTGCACGCGCGCCGCCGCACCGGCGACATCGCCCTGCGCCGCCGCGTCGCGTGCCTGCTGCAGCAGGTCTGAGAGCGCATCCTCGCGCCCTTCCAGTGCGCGCAGGTGGTTCGGCGCGCGCGCCAGTACCTGCTGGAACAATGGCAAGGCGCTGTCATCACTGCCATCCAGCCGTTGCGCCTGCAGCGCCGATTCGGCCCAGCCCAACAACGCGCCGATACCGGCGCCCTCCTGCTGGTGGTCGCGCAGCCGCCGCGCCACGGCATCGGCGTCGCGCTGCGGCACCTGCAGCTCGCGGGCCAGGGCCAACGCGCGTTGCGCGGTGGCCGCATCGCCGGCATCGAGTGCGGCATTGGCCTGTGCCAGTGCGGCCTGCGCGGTACGCGCCAGGCCTGCGCGGGCCTGCGGACGATCGCTGTCCAGTGCCAGCGCCGCCTGGTACCACTCGCGCGCGCCGCTGCCATCGGCTGCGGTCAGGCGGCCGGCCGCCAGCGCACGGTCGCCCCGGTCCAGCAGCTGCTCCACCTGCGGTTCGTTCCAGAACCAGTTCGCCAGCGGGCGCCGGAACGCCACCAGCAGCACGAACACCGCCACCGCCACCAGCAGCGCCCAGCGCCAGATGCGCCGCGACTGCCACGCCTGCACCCACCACCAGCGGCCTTCGCGGCGCACGCGGCGCAGGGCGGCATGCGCGGCGTCCTCATGGTCGGGGTGGCGGCTCATTCCGTGAGCGTAGCGTGGGTCACGTGAGGTCAGCCCAGACGCCGCGCGTCGCTGACGCCGGGCAAGGCATCCAGTTTCCCCAGCAGGGTCGAGAGCTGGCCGTAATCGCTCACCTTCAGGCGCAGGCGCAGGTGCGCACGGCCGCTGTTGCGGACGTTGTCGCTGTGGATGTCCAGCACGTAGGCATCTTCCTGCGCGATCAGGTTGGTGATGTCCTTGAGCAGCCAGCGCCGATCCACCGCATCGACCACCACATCCACCTCGTAGCCACCGCCTGCCTGGCCCCATTCGACCGGCAGGATGCGCTGCGGGCTGGCGGCGGACAGCCGCGCCAATGCGGCACAGTCAGTGCGGTGCACGGTGACTCCGCGGGTGCGGGTGAGGTAGCCGACGATGGGTTCGCCGGCCACCGGCTGGCAGCAGCGCGCCAGCTGCACCAGCAGGTTGCCCACGCCCTGCACGGTGAACTTGGACTTGCCCAGGCTGTCGCGGCGCGCGGTGGGCCGGGGCAGCGCGGGCACCGCCGGCTGCGTGGCCGCGCGTTCGGCTTCGAGCAGGGCCCGGCTGACCTGGTGCGGGCCGGTGTCGCCGAGCGCGACCTGGATGTACAGGTCATCGACGCTGTCGGCATGGAACTTCTTCGCCGCCACGGCCAGGTCGGCCTGCGCCAGCCCGAGCCGCTTCAGTTCGCGGTCGAGCAGGTCGCGCCCGGCCTGCACGTTGCGCGCCCGGTCCAGCTTGTGGAACCAGCCGCGCACCTTTTCGCGCGAGCGGTTGCTGGCCAGGTACCCGTTGGAGGCCAGCAGCCAGTCGCGGCGCGGGTCGGCCTCCTTGCCGGTGAGGATTTCCACCCGGTCGCCACTGCGCAGGCGGTAGGTGAGCGGCACGATGCGCCCGTTGACCTTCGCACCGCGGCAGCGGTGGCCGACCATGGTGTGCACGTGGTACGCGAAATCCAGCGGCGTGGCGCCCTGCGGCAGGTCCATCACCTCGTCCTTGGGGCTGAGCGCGTAGACCCGGTCCTCGGTCAGTTCCGCATCCAGCGCGCCGGCCAGCTCACCGCCATGGCCTTCCTGCGACTGCTCCAGCAGCTGGCGCATCCAGGTGATCTTGCGGTCGAACGCCTTTTCCGCGCCCTTGCTGCCTTCCTTGTAGCGCCAGTGCGCAGCCACGCCGAGCTCGGCCTGGGCATGCATGTCGTGGCTGCGGATCTGCACCTCGATCGTGCGCCCTTCCGGCCCCACCACGGCGGTATGCAGGGAGCGGTAGTCATTGGCCTTGGGCCGGGCGATGTAGTCATCGAACTCGCTCGGCACCGGCGCCCACAGCGAGTGCACCACGCCCAGCGCGGCGTAGCAGGCCGCCACGTCCTTGACCATCACCCGCACCGCGCGGATGTCGTAGAGCTGCTCGTAGGCGAGCCGCTTCTTCTGCATCTTCCGCCAGATGCTGTAGATGTGCTTCGGGCGCCCGCTGACCTCGGCCTCGATGCCCTGCGCCAGCAGCTCGCGCGACAGCACCTTCTTGACCGATTCCACGTAACGTTCGCGCGCCAGCCGTGTTTCGTCGACTTCACGTGCGATGCGCCGGTAGGTCTCCGGCTCCAGGTGGCGGAACGCCAGGTCTTCCAGTTCCCACTTCAGCTGCCAGATGCCGAGCCGGTTGGCCAGCGGCGCATGGATGTCGCGGGTCAGCTGGGCCAGCGCGCGGCGTTCTTCTTCGGGCAGGCGATCAGCCGCGCGCATGCGCGCCAGCTGCCGGGCCAGCAGGATCGGCACCACCCGCAGGTCCTGGATGATCGACAGCAGCAGCCGGCGGAGGCCTTCGCTGTTGCGCCCGGCATCGCGCCCGGCGTGCAGCGCCCAGACCTGGTCGGCCGCGTCCAGGCCCTCGAGCAGGCCGACCACGGCGGTCTTGTGGCTGCCCAGCGGAAGCGCGTCCAGCCCGGCACGCAGCCACGGCAGGTCGAACAACAGGGCCGCCAGCAGCGCGCTGTCGTCGGCCGACAGCAGGGCCAGTGCATCCAGGGTATCGGCCAGCACCGGCCACGGGGCGGCCTGGGCGTGGTCGGCATCGTCGGCCCGCCAGCGCTGCAGCAGCGCCTCGCGCAGCGCGGGGGACAGCGAGGCCGCCGAGGGTCGGTTCAACAAGCCATCCAGGCCGGGGACAGAAGCGCGGTTCACAGCATCATGCAGACAAGATAGAGAGCCCTACACTAGCGCTGGTATCGTTGCCGGACAATCAGAACCGGTTCCATCGTGCATTCCTGGAGAGCTGCCATGCGTTTTTCCCGTCTTAGAGTGTTGGCCGCTGCGGCCGTCCTGCTGGCCATGGCCGGGCCCGCCCTCGCCCAGCGCGTGGTCGAAGGCGACCTTCAGCAGCAGATGTCCCCGGCTGAATTCAAGGCGGCCGGCCTGGACAAGCTGAGTTCCACCGAACTGGCCGCCCTCAACGGCTGGCTGCAGGGCAAGGTGGCCGCGGTCAGCGCCGACGTGCGTGAGCAGGTGCGCGAGCAGGTGCGCGAAGAAGCGCGCGAGGAAGGCCGCCAGGAAGTGATCGTGAAGAACCGCGGCTTCTTCGACTTCGGCAGCAATGAGCCGATCGTGAGCACGCTGCAGGGCGAATTCCGCGGCTTCGGCAAGGGCCGCCGTTACGTGCTGGCCAACAAGCAGGAATGGGAACAGACCGACGAGACCACGCTGGCCGGCGTGCGCCGCACCGATCCGGAAGTGTCCATCGCGCCGGGCATGATCGGTGCGTGGTACCTGCAGATCAAGGGCGTGAACACCCGCGCGAAGGTCCGCCGGGTCAAGTGATGGTGCACGCCCCGCGCGGTTGCCGCGCGGGGCGCTGCAGGTTCAGGCCTGGCGCAGGGCGGCCACCCGCTGGGCCAGTTTCTTGGCCGAAATGCCGGTCTTGGCCCCCAGCTCCTGCGCGAACAGCGATACCCGCAATTCTTCCAGGTCCCAGCGCAGCGCCTGCCACTGCGGGCGCTCGCGCAGGCCGCGTGCCTGCGCTTCTTCCAGCGCATCCAGGAACGGACGCAGTTCCAGCATCCGGGCCTGGTCGCGGGGCGGATCGCGCTTGGCCCGCTCGCTGCGCAGGATCATCGCGCGCAGGTAGCGCGGGTACTGCGCCAGCGCATCGGCCGGCGTTTCGCGCAGGAACCCGGGATGGACCAGCGCCGCCAGCTGCTGCTCCAGGTCATCCAGGTTGCCGCGCGCCCAGCCCATCAGCGGTGCTTCCAGCAGCGGCTTGAGTTCGGCCACATGCGCCAGGATGTTCTCGGCCAGTTTCAGCCGTGACATCGCCTCGCCGAACAGCTCGCGGCCAACCGCATCGCGCCGCTTGGCAAAGGCCGCCGGGTCGCGGATCTCACCCAGGCCGTCGGCCAGCACGGCGTTCATGGCCGCGTCGACCAGGTCACCGCGCAGGCGCTCCTGCGATTCGATCGAGGCGTACAGCAGCCCGGTCTTGGGCGGCACCGGCAACTGCTTGCGCGCCTGCTTGGCCTTGTCGGCCAGCGCGATATCCATCAGCCGGCGAACGCCGCGCGGGTGCTGTTCCAGTGCTTCGTTGCGGTCGGCGAAGATGCGCAGTGACGCGGATTCACCGGCATCCACCAGCGCCGGATACGCCGGCACGCCGGCTTCACCGGGCACCTGCAGTGGAATCGGCGCCGCCGGGAAATCACGCAGCCCTTCGGCCGCCAACGCACGGCCCGCGCGTGCGGCGAACGCATCGCCGGCCTGCTCGCCGAAGCGGGCGCGCAGCGCGTCCAGGTCGCGCGAGGCGGCCAGCAGCTTGCCCTGCGCATCGTGCAGGCGCAGGTTCATGCGCAGGTGCGCATCCAGCGCACTTTCATCGAAATCGATGGCCGCCACCTGCGCGCCGGTTGCGCGCGACAGGAACCGGGCAAGCTCGCCACGCAGGTCATCGGCGCTGGGCGCGGGGAACGCCTCGGCGAAGGCACGCCCGAAGTCCGGCGCCGGCACGTAATTGCGGCGCATGGCCTTGGGCAGGCTGCGGATCAACGCGGAGGCCTTGTCGGCCACGAAGCCGGGCGCCAGCCACGACAGCCGTGCCGGATCCAATGCATTGAGCAGGTGCAGCGGCACATCCAGGCTGACGCCGTCTTCGTCGCTGCCCGGCTCAAAGCGGTAGTGCAGCGCCAGCCGCGCATCGCCCAGCGGCAGGTACTTCGGGTAGCGCTCGGCATCGCTGCCCTCGCCCGGCAGCAGGTCGGCCAGCGTCCACGCCAGCGCGCGCTTCTTCTCCGGGGCCAGCGCCTTCCACCAGGTATCCAGCCCGGTGGCCGAATGGATCTCGGCCGGAATCCGGTCCAGGTACCAGCGCGCCTGCCAGCCTTCATCGGCCACGATGCCGGCGCGGCGCAGCTTGGCTTCTTCTTCGCGTGCCTGCTCCAGCACCTTAAGGTTGTCGGCGATGACACTGGCGCGGGTGTTGATCTCGCCGGTGACCAGCGCCTGGCGCACGAAGATGTCGTGCGCCTCGCCCGGGGCGATGCGCCCGTAGTGCACCGGCTTCTTCGGCGCCAGCACCAGCCCGAACAGGCTGATCTGCTCCGAGGCCAGCACCTGGCCCTGCGCACGCGACCAGTGCGGATCAAAGTGTTTGCGCAGCAGCAGGTGCGGCAGCTCGGCGATCACCCAGTCCGGTTCGATCGCCGCATTGGTCAGGCCCCACACCTTCTGCGTATCCAGCAGGGTGGCCGCCAGCAGCCACGGCGGCGGCCGCTTGGCCATGACCGAGCCGGGGAACGGCAGGAAGCGGCGCTGGCGCGGGGCCAGGAAATCGCCCTTGTCGCTGCGGTGGCCGATCTGGGTCGGCAGGCCGGCGATCAGCGCGCGGTGCAGGGTCTGGTAGGCCGCGGCACGCACGCGCTCGCTGAAGGCACTGCGGGCCTCGTCGGTCGCTGCCGGGACGGCGGCGGGCGCAGCGGCGGGAGGCGTTTCGGTCTTGCCCTCGCGGGCCAGGCGGGCGGCGCGGTGCTGCTGGCCACGGGTGGCCTTGGCCTTCTCGGCATCATCGCGACCCGGCGCAGGGGCCGACGAACCGGCCAGCAACGGCGCCATCGCACTGTCCGCCGGCTCTTCGCTCCAGCCAAGCTCTTCGCACAGCACACGCAGCTGGCGGTGCAGCTCGCGCCATTCGCGCATGCGCAGGAAGCCCAGGAAGTGGCGGTCGCACCAGCCGCGCAGCTTGGATTGGGTCAGGTCTTCGTGGGCCTGGCGGTAACCTTCCCACAGGCGCAGCACGCCGACGAATTCAGAACGCCCATCGGCAAACAGCGCGTGTGCGTTGTCGGCAGCGGCACGCGCTTCCGGCGGGCGTTCGCGCGGATCCTGGATGCCCAGGAACGAGGCGATCACCAGCATCGGGCGCAGGCAGCCCTGCGCCTGCGCGGCGACCAGCATGCGGGCCAGCTTCACATCCACCGGCAGGCGCGCCATCTGGCGACCGATCGGGGTAAGCCGGCGCTCGTTGTCCACCGCACCCAGCTCGCCCAGCTGCTGCCAGCCATCGGCAATGGCGCGCTCGTCGGGGGCTTCCAGGAACGGGAAATCCTCGATCCGGCCCAGGCCCAGCTGCAGCATGCGCAGGATCACCCCGGACAGGCTGGAACGGCGGATTTCCGGATCGGTGAATTCGGCGCGCGACTGGAAGTCCGCTTCCGAGTACAGCCGGTAGCAGATGCCTGCAGAGACGCGCCCGCAACGGCCCTTGCGCTGGTTGGCGCTGGCCTGCGAAATCGCCTCGATATGCAGCCGGTCCAGCTTCTGGCGCGGGCTGTAGCGCTTGACCCGGGCCAGGCCCGGATCGATCACGTAGCGGATGCGCGGCACCGTGAGCGAGGTTTCGGCCACGTTGGTGGCCAGCACGATGCGGCGCTTGCTGCCCGGGTTGAACACCGCATCCTGGTCTTTCACCGACAGCCGCGCGTACAGCGGCAGCACTTCGGTTTCGCGGTATTTGCGCCGTTCAAGGGCCTGGTGCGCATCGCGGATCTCGCGTTCGCCCGGGAAGAACAGCAGGATGTCGCCGCGCGGATCGAGCCGGGTGATTTCATCCACCGCGGCCACCACCGCATCGTTGACGGTGCGTTCGCCATCGCGGCCGCCGTCCTCGTCGCCACCGCCCTCGCCTTCCAGCGGGCGGTAGCGCACGTCCACCGGGAAGGTGCGCCCTTCCACGCTGATCACCGGCGCATCGTCGAAGTGCTGGGCGAAACGCGAGGTATCGATCGTCGCCGAGGTGACGATCAGCTTCAGGTCCGGCCGCTTGCGCAGCAGCTGCTTGAGGTAGCCGAGCAGGAAATCGATATTGAGGCTGCGTTCGTGCGCCTCGTCGACGATGATCGTGTCGTACTGCGACAGCCAGCGGTCGCTGCTGATTTCGGCCAGCAGGATGCCGTCGGTCATGAACTTGATGCGGGTATCGTCGCCCACGCGGTCGGTGAAGCGCACCTGGTAGCCGACCGTGGTGCCCAGCTCGGAGTGCAGCTCCTGCGCCACGCGGGTGGCCACCGCACGCGCGGCAATCCGTCGCGGCTGGGTGCAGCCGATCATCCCGGCCACGCCACGGCCAGCGGCCAGGCACAGCTTGGGCAGCTGGGTGGTCTTGCCCGAGCCGGTTTCACCGGCGATGACCACCACCTGGTGTTCGCGGATCAGCGCGGTGATGCGTTCGGCTTCACGCGCGATCGGCAGGCTGTCGTCCAGACTGATCGACGGCTGGTTGAGTGCCCGCGCCTGGCGCCGCTGCACCGACGCCTGCAGCGCCTGCTGGAATGCCGCCGCCACGCCGGCATCGGCCGGTTTGGCCCGCCAGCGCGAGAGCATGCCGAGCAGGCGGCCGCGATCACGGCTCATGGCCCCGTCAATGGCAGCCTGCTGCGAAGACAGGGACGAAGCATCGGGTTGTTTGATAGCGGTCATCAATCGAATCGTTTAGAACTTATGAGTACAACTGAAGGTTAGTCTGACTTATTGTGAAGGCCATCCCATCCAACAGGAGGATTTCCCCCATGGCGAAGACCAAGACCCCGGCCAAACCCAAGGCCGCCAAGCCCCAGGGCGCCAAGCAGAAGCTGGCAGCAGCGGCACCCTCGGCCCCGAACATTGATATCGGGATCAAGGAGAGCGATCGCAAGAAGATTGCCGATGGCCTGTCGTCCTTCCAGGCGGACGCGTTCACGCTCTACCTGAAGACCCACAACTTCCATTGGAACGTGACGGGTTCGATGTTCAACTCGCTGCACCTGATGTTCGAAACCCAGTACACCGAACAGTGGGCTGCCCTGGACGACGTGGCCGAACGCATCCGCGCACTGGGCTTCAATGCCCCGGGCTCCTACCGCGAATTCGCCGCCCTGACCTCGATCGCCGAGGAACCGGGCCTGACCGACAGCGCGGACTGGCGTGAAATGGTACGCCAGTTGGTGGCCGCCAACGAGGCCGTGTGCCGGACCGCCCGCAAGGTGCTGGACGTGGCCGACGACGCCGACGACGCCCCGACCGAAGACCTGATGACCCAGCGCCTGCAGACCCACGAGAAGTACGCCTGGATGCTCCGCTCGCTCCTCCAGTAACGCCGGGCCCGTTCCCCCGATGCTCCATCGGGGGAATTCCGGACGGGGAACGCCCCCCGGAACCGGTAAACTAGCGCGATGTCTTCCCGCCCCGCGCACGAACTGCTGCACCGCATCTTTGGTTACGACGATTTCCGCGGTCCGCAGCAGGCGATCGTCGAGCATGTCGCGGCCGGTAATGACGCGCTTGTGCTGATGCCCACCGGCGGCGGCAAGTCGCTGTGCTACCAGGTGCCTTCCCTGCTGCGCGAGGGCACCGGCATCGTCATCTCGCCGCTGATCGCGCTGATGCAGGACCAGGTGGAAGCCCTGCGCCAGCTGGGCGTGCGCGCCGAATACCTGAATTCGACCCTGGATGGCGAAACCGCGGCCCGGGTCGAGCGCGAGCTGGCCGCTGGCGAGCTGGAGCTGCTGTATGTCGCGCCCGAGCGACTGCTGACCGGCCGCTTCCTGTCCCTGCTGGCGCGCAGCCGCATCGCCCTGTTCGCCATCGACGAAGCCCACTGCGTGTCGCAGTGGGGCCACGATTTCCGGCCCGAATACCGCCAGCTCACCGTGCTGCACGAGCGCTGGCCCGACGTACCGCGCATCGCGCTGACCGCCACCGCCGACCCGCCGACCCAGCGCGAGATCGCCGAGCGGCTGGACCTGACCACCGCCCAGCACTTCGTCAGCTCCTTCGACCGCCCCAACATCCGCTACACCGTGGTGCAGAAGGACAACGCCAAGCGCCAGCTGCTGGATTTCCTGCGCGGCCACCGCGATGAAGCGGGCATCGTCTACTGCATGTCGCGGCGCAAGGTCGAGGAAACGGCGGAGTTCCTGTGCAAGGAGGGCATGAACGCCCTGCCCTACCACGCCGGCCTGCCGGCCGAGGTGCGAGCGACCAACCAGCGCCGCTTCCTGCGCGAGGACGGCATCGTGATGTGCGCCACCATCGCCTTCGGCATGGGCATCGACAAGCCGGACGTGCGCTTCGTGGCGCATACCGACCTGCCCAAGTCGATGGAAGGCTATTACCAGGAAACCGGCCGTGCCGGCCGCGACAGCGAACCGGCCGAGGCCTGGCTCTGCTATGGCCTGGGCGACGTGGTGCTGCTCAAGCAGATGATCGAGCAGTCCGAGGCGGGCGAAGAGCGCAAGGCGCTGGAACGCTCCAAGCTCGACCACCTGCTGGGCTATTGCGAATCCATGCAGTGCCGCCGCCAGGTGCTGCTGGCCGGGTTCGGTGAAACCTATCCGCAGCCGTGCGGCAACTGCGACAACTGCCTGCAGCCGCCCGATGCCTGGGATGCCAGCGTGGCGGCGCAGAAGGCACTGAGCTGCGTGTACCGCAGCGGCCAGCGGTTCGGCGTGGGCCACCTGATCGACATCCTGCGCGGCGGCGAGAACGACAAGATCCGCCAGTTCGGGCATACCGAGCTGAGCACCTACGGCATCGGCAAGGACCTCGATGCCCGCACCTGGCGCAGCGTGTTCCGCCAGCTGGTCGCCGCGAGCCTGCTGGAAGTGGACAGCGACGCCTACGGCGGCCTGCGCCTGACCGACGGCAGCCGCCAGGTGCTCAAGGGCGAGCGCAAGGTGATGATGCGCCGCGAAAGCCCCAAGACCCGCGAACGCGAGCGCGGCGGCCAGCGCACGGGCCTGTCGGTGCTGCCGCAGGACCTGGCCCTGTTCAACGCCCTGCGCGGCCTGCGTGCCGAGCTGGCGCGCGAACAGAACGTGCCGGCCTTCGTGATCTTCCACGACAGCACCCTGCGCAACATCGCCGAACAGCGCCCCACCAGCATCGATGCGCTGGGGCGCGTGGGCGGCATCGGTGGCACCAAGCTGTCCCGCTACGGCGAGCGGCTGGTCGAGATCGTCCGCGAAGAAGGCTGATGCGCGCGGCCCCAGCCAGACCCACGTCCAACGTTGAACCTGCCGTTCAGGCACGGGTGCGTGGTGGGCGCTTTGGCGTTAAGGTGGCGCCCATGTCCGCCGGTGGCCTGCTCCTGCGAGTGGTATTGATGCTCAGCCTGTTGCTCAACGGGCTGAACGCGGCCATGGCCGGCCCCATGGTGCTGGCGATGGCCACGCCTGCCGCTGCCGCAGACGCGCCTGCACCGCCCTGCCATGGCCAGGATCATGCCGCCATGCACGGTGCCCCGGCCGAACCACCGGCCCAGGCACCGGACGACAGCGAGCACTGCAGGATCAAGGACTGCCTGCGCAACTGCGCCCAGCAGCCCAGCCTGGCCGTCCAGATCGCCTGGCTTCCGGTACCGCCACCGCCGTCGCCGGTGCTGCTGCGCGTTGCCCATCCCGCCCTGCCCAGCCCGCCGCTGGACCGCATCACCCGCCCTCCCATCGCCTGAGCGCGCGTTCGCCACGAACGCCTGCGTGACGCGATGCCGTGCTGACGCACGTGCGTCCTGCCGGCACCTGCGCGTGCCCCTCGGATCCGATTCGGAGTTGCAATGTCACACCCCTCTTCCCCCGGCGCGGGCGCCCCGCCCCTGCCGTCGCGGCGCCTGTTCGTGCAGGGCCTGGCCGCCGGCGGCGTGGTCGCCGGCCTGGCCGGTCCCGTGCCGGCGCGCGCTCTGGCCAACGCCGGCCCCCGCGTGGCCACCGCCCCGCAGGTGCTCAGCGGCCAGCAGTTCCAGCTGAGCATCGGCGAATCGCTGGCCAACTTCACCGGCCGCAACCGCCCGGCGATCACCGTCAACGGCAGCCTGCCCGCGCCGATCCTGCGCTGGCGCGAAGGCGACACCGTCAGCGTGCGCGTGGCCAACGCCCTGCAGGGCCACCCCACCTCCATCCACTGGCACGGCATCCTGCTGCCGGCCAACATGGACGGCGTACCCGGCCTGAGCTTCAACGGCATCGCCCCGGGCGAGGCCTACCAGTACCGGTTCACCCTGAAGCAGTCCGGCACCTACTGGTACCACAGCCATTCCATGTTCCAGGAACAGGCCGGCCTGTACGGCGCACTGATCATCGACCCGCTGCAGCCGGCGCCGTACCGGTTCGACCGCGAGCACGTGATCCTGCTCTCGGACTGGACCGACATGGACCCCGGCGCGCTGTTCCGGCGCATGAAGAAGCTCGCCGAGCACGACAACTACTACAAGCGCACGCTGCCCGATTTCCTGCGCGACGTGCGCCGCGATGGCTGGAGCGCGGCCACTGCCGACCGCGGCATGTGGGGCCGGATGCGGATGACGCCCACCGACATCTCCGACATCAACGCCCACACCTACACCTACCTGCTCAACGGCACCGCGCCGGCCGGCAACTGGACCGGCCTGTTCCGCAGCGGCGAAAAGGTGCTGCTGCGCTTCATCAACGGCGGTTCGATGACCTACTTCGACGTGCGCATTCCCGGCCTGAAGATGACCGTGGTGGCCGCCGACGGGCAGTACATCCACCCGGTGAGCATCGATGAGTTCCGTATCGCACCGGCGGAAACCTTCGATGTGATCGTCGAACCCACTGGCCAGGATGCGTTCACCATCTTCTGCCAGGACATGGGCCGCACCGGCTACGCCGCCGGCACCCTGGCCGTGCGCCACGGACTGCAGGCGCCCATTCCCGCGCGCGACCCGCGCCCGCTGCTGACCATGAGCGACATGGGGCATGACATGGGTGCCATGGGCCACGACATGAAGGGAATGGAAGGCGGCTGCGGCGCGAACATGGGCCACGCCGGCCATGGCAGCGCCGGCAAGGCACCGCGCCACGCGCCGAGCGAGAACGGCAACCCGCTGATCGACATGCAGAGCTCGGCCACCGAGCCCAAGCTTGATGACCCCGGCATCGGCCTGCGCGACAACGGCCGCCAGGTACTCACCTATGGCGCCATGCGCAGCCTGTTCGAGGATCCGGACGGACGCGAGCCGTCGCGCGAAGTCGAACTGCACCTCACCGGCCACATGGAAAAATTCAGCTGGTCGTTCGATGGCATTCCGTTTGCCAGCGCCGAACCGCTGCGCCTGAACTATGGCGAGCGCATGCGCATCGTGCTGGTCAACGACACCATGATGCAGCACCCCATCCACCTGCACGGCGTGTGGAGCGACCTGGAGAACGCCGACGGCGAATTCAAGCTGCGCAAGCACACCATCGACATGCCGCCCGGCACCCGCCGCAGCTACCGCGTGCGCGCCGACGCGCTGGGCCGCTGGGCCTACCACTGCCACCTGCTTTACCACATGGAAGCCGGGATGATGCGCGAAGTGAGGATCGAAGAATGAAGATGCTTACCGTTGCACTTCTGACCGCCATCGCGGGACCGGCGTGGGCACAGTCGCATGCGCACGCACACACCGATGCAGCTCCCGCGGCTGCACCGGCGGCGGTCGACCATTCGAAGATGGACCATTCGAAGATGGACCACTCGAAAATGGACCATTCAACGATGGATCACTCGACCATGGATCACTCGACCATGGATCACTCGACCATGGGCCATGGCACCGTGCCGAGCGCACCGCGCGAACCCATTCCCGAGGTCACCGATGCCGACCGGGCGGCCGCCTTCCCACCCATCAACCATGATGCGATGGAGCACGCGCCCAACGTGCACAGCCTGCTGCTGATCAACCGTCTGGAGCACTGGGATGGCCAGCACGGCACCGGCCAGGCGTGGGAAGCCAGCGGCTGGGTCGGTGGCAACATCAACCGCCTGTGGCTGCGCAGCGAAGGCGAACGCAGCGGGGGGCGCACCGAATCGTCCGATCTCGAAGTGCTGTACGGGCGCAGCGTGTCGCCATGGTGGGACGTGCTGGTGGGCGTGAAGCAGGACTTCCGCCCGGCGGATTCGCGCACCTGGGCCGCGCTCGGCATCCAGGGGCTGGCCCCGTACAAGTTCGAAACCTCGGCGACGGCGTATGTCGGCGAAGGCGGCCAGCTGGCTGCCACCCTGGAGGTCGAGTACGAGCTGCTGCTCACCAACCGCTTGATCCTGCAGCCGCTGGTGGAGGCCACGCTCGCCGCCAAGGACGAACCCGAGCACGGCATGGGCTCCGGCCTGAACAAGGTCGAGGCAGGGTTGCGCCTGCGCTACGAGTTCAGCCGCCGCTTCGCCCCGTACATCGGCATCAGCCATGAGCGCCTGTTCGGCGACACGGCCGACTACCACCAAGTGGCGGGCGAGCACACCCGTGACACCCGCTGGGTGGCCGGCGTGCGGGTCTGGTTCTGATGGCAGTGCAGATCCGCCGTGCAATGCCTGCCGATGCAGAGCTGCTCTCTGCATTGGCCATGGCCACCTACACCGAGACCTTCGGCGATTCATATCCGCCCCAGGACCTGCATGACTTCCTCGACGCGCACTACTCACCCGCACCACAGCGTCGTGAACTGGAAGATCCGCTCAGCGCCGCATGGCTGTTGTTCGATGGCGACCAGGCAATTGGCTATCTCGCGGCGGGGCCGAACAGCCTGGCCCATGCATTGGCGGCGGAAGGCGACATTGAACTGAAGCGGCTGTACGTGCTCGCCACCCATCAAGGTGGCGGGCACGGTGCCCAGTTGATGGACGCGTTCCTGGACTGGCTGGACCAGCCCCGGCGCCGCACGCTGTGGGTGGGCGTGTGGTCGGAAAATTCCGGCGCGCAGCGCTTCTACGCGCGCTACGGCTGTGTGCAGGTTGGCAGCTATGAATTCCCGGTGGGCGAAAGCCGCGATCTGGAATTCATCCTGCGCCGGCCCTGAGCATCAGAAATCGAACAGGTCGGACAGGAAGCTTTCTTTCTTCTTCTTGCGGTAGCCCTGTCCATCGCCGTAGTGCTGCTGGCCCAGGTGGCGGGTGTCGCGGTGCTGCACCTGCTGGTGCACCTGCTGCGGCGGCGGAGGCGGCGGCGCGGCGGCACGCACCGGGGCGGGCGCGGCGGCACCGGCCGAGCGCTCGATGATCTTGTCCAGCTCACCACGGTCCAGCCACACGCCCCGGCACTGCGGGCAGTAATCGATTTCGATGCCCTGGCGCTCGGACATCACCAGCGCTTGGGTAGTACAGACGGGGCATTGCATCGATCAGGCTCCAATCAGGGGTCAGATCCTGACTGTACCGGGGCCTACCTGACCGGCGCACAACAAACCGACACCCAATGACGCTGTTTGCACGATCCCCTCACCTGCCGCTGGCCCATACTGCCGCGCCTTTCCACCCAAACCCTGCAGGGGAACCCGCGTCATGTTGTTGTCCAAGCGCCATGTTGCACCGCGCGTGCTGTTGATCGAAGACACTGAAGACACCCGTGAACTGAGCCGCATGGCGCTGGAAAGCCAAGCCTGCGATGTGGCCGCGGTCAGCTCGGCCGAAGCCGCCCTGGGCCTGCTGCAGGCCGGCGAGCGCTTCGACCTCGTGTTCACCGACGTCTGCCTGGGCGGCCTGAGCGGCATCGAAGCTGCGCACCGCATCCGCCAGCACCAGCCCAGCCTGCCGGTACTGGTCACCTCCGGCCTGCAGCCGGACCGGGTCACCCCGCAGCTGGCCCCGGGCATCCACTTCCTGCCCAAGCCGTATTCGATGAGCGAGCTGCTGGACGCGATCCGCGCCTGCTTTGGCGATCACGACGTGGACCGGGCGGCCTGAGGCCCCCATCAATCGCGCGGCTTGTAGCTCTTGTTGCCTGCGGGTGTAAGGCAGTAGCGACCGCCGCGCGGCCCGGTGCACAGGTTACCGCTGCTGCAAGGGCAACTGCCCGCGCCCACCGGAGCCGCCCTCGCCGGTGCGAGCCGCGCGCCGCCGCCGACGGCGGTGCCGGCCGTGCAGATCTTCTTCGACGCACTGATCGAGCCGTCATTGCAGACGAACGATCCACCGGCACAGCGGGAGATACCCCCTTTCTTTCCCGAGCACGGTGTATTGCCCGCTTCGGCCTGACCGACGCATAGCCCGGCCAGGAGCAACAGCCCCAGTAGTCCCTTCTGTATACGCATGAAGCTCCTTCCGCATGTACGCGCGCCTGGCGCGGGGAAAGCCTACCCTTTCATGCGGATTTCATCCAAGTCTGCGCATCGTTCGCCGGACGGGGCCGCGCCGCGGTCCCACTCGCTGACTGGAAGCCGAAACATGCAGACCCGAATACTGCTGGGCACCCCGTTGCTGTTGCTCGCCTCACTGACCGACGTGCGCGCGGATGACTTTGTCACCTGCGAAAGCCGCGACAACCGCTACCAGTCCTGTGCAGTGCCTTACGCTGGCTATGTCACGCTGGACCGAAAGCTGTCCGGCGCGGACTGCCGCCAGGGGCGCAGCTGGGACTATGACCGCCGCAATGTGTGGGTCGATGACGGCTGCCGCGCCTCGTTCCGGGTGCGCGGCGATGACCGCCACCATGACCGCGATGACGACAACCACGATGCGAAGGTGGCTGCCGGCGTGCTGGTCGGTGCGGCCATCCTGGGCGCGCTGGTGCATAACGCCAACAAGCAGGATGCGCGCTACGACGATGACAACTACCAGGGCGCGCGCCATACCTCGTACGTGCCCGAATGGATGGTCGGTGAGTTCGAGGGCTACAACCCTATGTACAACCGCGACATCCGCATGCGCATCGAAGCCGATGGCCGGATGTCGGCGCAGGCCGACGGCCAGAACCTGTCCGGCTGGGTCAATGGTGGCCAGCTCAACGTGGGCAACAGCGTGTTCGACATCAACCAGAGCCGCGACGGCTTCGTGACCACCGAAGTGGGCGACCGACAGAACGAAGTGCGCTACCGCCGCGTGCGCTGAGCGGTGAGGCGGTGCCGGCGGACACCACCGGCACCGCCTTGGTTTTACTTGCCCGCGACCTTGCAGCTCAGGCGCGTACCGTAGAACTCCAGCGTGGCCTCGCCCTGGTGCTCCCAGAATTCCACGCCCTCGCGGGTGTAGCGGCTGCCACTGGCTGAGGGCGCGGCAAAGGCAATGGCCTGGTCGCGGCCCAGGCGTATCACCGCCACCTGCGGTTCAAAATTATTGTGGAAGACCACCGAGAGCGGCTTGCTGGCGTCGTCGCACTGATACTGCGTTGCCGCCGGTGCCGGCCCATTGGCTGCCGCCAAGCGGAGCTCGACGATACGGGTCTGATACGACTCCAGCAGGCAGCGATTGGCGTCCACCGCCTGCCAGCAGGCGTCGCGACCCTTGATCCAGCCGCGCTGCTCAGCAGCCACGTCCAGCTCGCCCGGCCCGGTCTGCGCCGCCTTGTACAACCCGGCCAGCTCCCGATCCAACGCCGACAGCCGTGCGTCACCGCATACGGCCTTCTCCGCATCGGAGCCGGCCTTGGCGCAATCGAACGACGGGCCCTCGGAACCCGCCGCTGGCAGCGCGGCCGGCGCGGCTGCCGGCTTCGGCGATTCGGACGCGGCTTCGCTCGTGGCGGGCGCGGTGGGTGCAGCCGTCGTTTCGGTCGGCGTGGGTTTGCAGGCCGCCAGCGCCAGCGCGCCCAGGCCGATCAGGACAAAACGGTTCATGGCACCTCCACAGCGCCTGTCATTCACCCGCATAGTCTGCGCCACGCCGCGCTCAGGCGGCGTGTACGCGCGCTATTCGATGGTGCAGTCATCGACGCGGACGGTATCGGGCAGCACCTCGATGCTGCCCACCGCCAGCTGCTCCAGGATCGTTTCGGGCCCACGCCAACTGCGCCACTGCAACCCGACGCTGGCGGCGCGCGCGTCGTGGATGCGATCTACCACTGGCAGTGTCCAGCCGCGACGGTCGTACTCGGCCAGCCATTGCGGGCAGCGCTGGGCCAGTACGTCACGCGGGTGCGTCACCAGCGCCTCGCAATCCTCCCGCTGGAACGGCGTCCAGCCGCTGGCCAGGTAACGCTGGAACGCCGGGCCGCCGTTGGTCAGCGCGGCCACATGCGCATCCGCCACGTCACGGACGTCGATGCCGCGATGTAAGCGGTACAGCATCATCCGTTCCGGTGGCTCCGGGAAGCAGCGCGACATCCGGATCACACGCACGTCCATATCCGGGCCGGCCGCGCCTTCCAGCCACTGTTCGGCCGCAAGCTTGGAACGGTGGTAAACGGTGCGGGGCTGGGGCGTGGTCTGCTCATCCACCCAGGTGCAACGCCCCGGCACGATGGCGTGCCCGTACAGCGCGGTGGTGCTGGTGAACACCAGCCGCCGCACGCCCGCCTCGCGCGCCAGCATCGCCAGCGTGCGCGTGCCTTCCACGTTGATGCGTTGGAATTCGCTGTCGCTGAAGAGTCCCACATGGGGCGCGTGCAGCGCAGCGGCATGGATGACCGCATCCACGCCCTGCAGCGCCTTGGCCAGCACCCGGGTATCGGTGAAATCGGCCACGTGACGCGTGGTCGCAAAGGGACTGCGGTCGATGCCCACCACCTCGTGGCGAGCGGCCAGGGCACCAAAGATGGCGCGACCTACCCGGCCTGAACTTCCTGTCAGGAGAATCTTCACTGGAGAGCACATGTCAGCGCCCGGGAGCTACCGGGATCGATGGATTGTATCCATCGGGAACACGCTCTGGCGTACAACGTGGATGACACCGGTGGCGAGTGCCGCGCGTTGTGACCGACGTCTTCGCCAGAAACAAAAAAGGCGCCCATGGGGCGCCTTTAATGATCTGATGCAGTGGTGGGCCGTGATGGATTCGAACCATCGACCAAAAGATTAAAAGTCTTCTGCTCTACCGACTGAGCTAACGGCCCATTGCATGCCCCGACTTCGCGCCGGGGGTGCGCATTCTAACCCATCTTGCGCCGCAGGCGTACCCCGCCGATCAGGCGTAGCGGGTCGGGTCGGCCACGCCGGCGTCGGCGAAGCCCTGCGCGCGCAGGCGGCAGGCGTCGCAGTGGCCGCAGGCGGCGCCGCTGTCGTCGGCGTTGTAGCAGGACACGGTGAGGCCGAAGTCCACGCCCAGGCGCACGCCTTCACGCACGATGTCGGCCTTGCTCAGGAACTGCAGCGGCGCGTGCACCTGGATGCCCGCCCCTTCCACGCCGGCCTTGGTGGCCAGGTTGGCCAGGGTCTGAAAGGCGCTGATGAACTCGGGGCGGCAGTCCGGGTAGCCGGAGTAGTCCACGGCGTTGACGCCGCAGAAGATGTCGTTGGCGCCCAGCACTTCGGCCCAGCCCAGCGCAACCGACAGCATGATGGTGTTGCGCGCCGGCACGTAGGTGACCGGGATGCCCTCGCCGCCCGCTTCGGGCACGTCGATGTCGTCGGTCAGCGCCGAGCCGCCGATGCTGCGCAGGTCCACGTTGACGGTCTTGTGCGCGACCACGCCCAGCGCCTTGGCCACGGCGGCGGCGGCATCCAGCTCGGAGGTGTGGCGCTGGCCGTAGCGCACGCTCAGCGCATGCACGGCGAAGCCCTGCTCGCGGGCCATGGCGACGACGGCGGCGGAATCCATGCCGCCGGACAGGAGGACAACTGCGTTCTTCATGAGGGTGTTTCCGGTGGGTTGCGGGAAAGCCAGCACGCTGTCCCGCGCCGGTACATCAAGGGGCAACGAGCGGGCTCAGCGGCCCGGCTCGTCGTCCCAGAGGATTTTGTGGAGCTGCATCTGGAAGCGCACCGGCAGGCGGTCCTCCACGATCCAGTCGGCCAGCTCGCGCGGGCTCACCTGGCCCTTGCTGGGCGAGAACAGCACCATCGAGCGCTCGTTCAAGCGGTGCTCGCGGACCATGCCGCGCGCCCAGTCGTAGTCCTCGCGGCTGCACAGCACGAACTTGATCTGGTCACGGCGGGTCAGCAGCGGCAGGTTTTCCAGGCGGTTGCGCGCCATTTCGCCGGAACCGGGGGTCTTGAGGTCGACCACGCGCGACACGCGCGGGTCCACGCCGCTGACATCCAGTGCGCCGGAGGTTTCCAGCGAGACGTCCAGGCCGGCGTCGCAGAGCTTCTCCAGCAGCACCAGGCAGCGCTTCTGCGCCAGCGGCTCGCCGCCGGTCACGCACACGTGGTGGACGCCCTGGGCCAGCA
Organism: Stenotrophomonas sp. FBCC-B152; assembly: GCF_059134105.1. Lineage (NCBI taxonomy): Bacteria > Pseudomonadati > Pseudomonadota > Gammaproteobacteria > Lysobacterales > Lysobacteraceae > Stenotrophomonas > Stenotrophomonas sp. FBCC-B152. The sequence goes on from NZ_CP101442.1 coordinate 2,901,080, forward strand.
CTTCGCGCACGATCTCGTCGATGTCCCACCAGGTGCCGCCGTGGAAGGCGTAGGCGGTGTCGCAGTAGGTGCAGCGCAGCGGGCAGCCGGTCAGGCGCACGAACACGGTCGGCCAGCCGGCGGTATCGGCTTCGCCCTGCAGGGAGGTGAAGATCTCGGTGATCTTCAGCCGTGGCAGGGGCGACTGCACGATCTCGCTGGGGAGCGCGGCGGCGGCGGACAGGGTGGTGGTCATCGTGGGCGTCTGGGAATGCGGTTTACGGAAACGAGAGCAGCCAGGCAGGGCCTGGCTCTACGGGGCCGCGCGGGCGTTTTCAGCCGCGCGGGTGCACCGGCTTGGCCGGCGCGCAACAGATGATTATACCGGCCTTAGCCGGTCGGGGCCTCAGCGGATCTGCTGGCCGAGGCGGATGGCCTGCAGACGGTCCTGCGCGGTGCGCGCGGCGTCCGAGCCGGGATAGGTGTTCACGACCTGCTCCAGGGTGGCCTGGGCTTCATCGATCCTGCCTTCGCCGTACTGGGAAAGGCCGATCTTCAACAGGCCACCAGAGGCCTTGTCGTGGGTCGGGTAACGCGCGATGAGGTCGCGGAACTGCGCCTCGGCGAGCGGGAAATTGCGGGTGGCGTAGTAGCTTTCACCCAGCCAGTACAGCGCGTTGGGGGTGTAGACGCCATTGGGGTAGAGCTCGAGGAAGCTCAGGAACAGCTGGGCCGAGTCGTCGTACTTGCCGGCCTTGAGCGAATCAAAGGCCACGTTGTACGCGGTGCGCTCGTCGCCACTGGCGGCAAGGCTGCCCGGGTCGCCGTGCACGGAGGGCGGCCGCTCGGTGGCGGCCGCTGCCGGTGCGGCGGGCTTGGGGGCGACGGCCGGTGCATTCGCGGCCGGAGCGGCCGGAAGGATCGGGGCCGAGCCACCTTCAATACGGTTCAGACGCCCGTCCAGGTCCAGGTACTGGTCCTGCGAGGTCTGCTTGAGCTGGGCGTTTTCGTTCTGGAGCTGCTCAACCGTGCTCTGCAGCTGCTGGATCTGCTGCCGAAGCTGGTTGACCTGGTTCAACAGGTCCTGGTTGGAACTGTTGTTGTAGGCCTGCTGCTCAAGCGCGCCAACGCGGTCGGCGAGGCTCTGCCGCTGGGCCTGCGCCGGTGCGGCAGCCACGAGGGCTGACGCAACGACCAGCATCAGGGATGTGATGCCGATGCGCATGGATTACTGCGCGGTGTAGACGATTTCGACGCGACGGTTCTGCGACCAGCAACCTTCGTTCGACTCGGTGCAGGTCGGACGCTCTTCACCGTAGGAAACGACGGTGATCTGGCTGGCCGAGCCACCGTTGGCCTGCAGCGCCGAGGACACGGCATTGGCACGACGCTCACCCAGGGCCTGGTTGTAGGCGCGCGAACCACGCTCGTCGGTGTGACCCTGCAGGGTCATGCGGGCCGACGGACGGTCACGCAGGTACTTGGCGTGGCAAGCCATCTGGGCCTGGAATTCCGGCTTGATTGCATCCTGGTCCAGGTCGAAGAACACAACGCGCTGGCGCAGGCAGGCGTCGGTGTCCAGGTCGCCCGGGCCGTACAGGCCGGAGGTCGACGGGCCGGTCGGCTGCGAGGTGCTGCCGGTGTCGACCGGAGCAGCAGGCTGTTCCTTGACCTTCTTGGAGCAACCGGCCAGAGCGGCCACGGACAGCAGGGAGACAAGCAAAACGCGGGTGGTCTTGTTCATGTAGTTACCTTTGAGGCTCCTAAAGCCGGATGTAGGGATGAATACGTGCGGATCTTAACACTCTGTTAGCGCTTTGTACGGTATGGCGACCAAGAAGGTTCGCGAACATCACCGTCGGCCAGGACCAGCCGCTGGCGCACGCGCGCATCAGCCGACACGGCATACAACACTCCACGACCACCCTCGCGGGCGGCATACAGCACCATGCTTGCGTTGGGCGCAAACGTGGGGGACTCGTCAAGCGAACCCGGCGACAGCGTGCTCCAGCGCGGCGAGCCCAAGCTGCTGTCCATCATCGCGATCTTGTAGGTATTGCCGCTGCCCTGCGCCACGACCAGCTTCTTGCCGTCGTAGGACATGCTCGGGGTGGCGTTGTAGTTGCCCTGGAAGGTCACGCGCGAGGCGCTGCCACCGCTGGAGGAGACCTGGTAGATCTGCGGGCGGCCGCCACGGTCGGAGGTGAAGTAGACGCTGGAACCGTCTGCGCTCCAGGTCGGCTCGGTGTCGATGGCGAAGTGGTTGGTGAGCTGGGTGAGCTGCTTGCTGCCCAGGTCCATCACGTAGATTTCCGGGTTGCCGCTGCGCGACAGCGACAGGGCCAGGCGGCGGCCGTCCGGGGAGAACGACGGGGCGCTGTTGATGCCGCGGAAGCTGGTGACCAGCTCACGGGCGCCGGTGGCGATGTTCTGGATGTAGATCGCCGAATTGCCACGCTCGAAGCTGACGTAGGCCAGGCGGTTGCCGTCCGGGCTCCACGAGGGCGACAGCAGCGGTTCGGCCGAGCGCACGATGGTCTGCGGGTTGAAGCCGTCCGAATCGGCCACCATCAGCGCGTAGCGCATGGCATCGCCCTTGCCGCTGGCGGTGACATAGGCGATGCGGGTCCAGAAGGCGCCGCGCACACCGGTGATCTTTTCGTAGATGGCATCGGCCATCTGGTGGGCAACGTCGCGCATGGCGTTGCCACGGGCGGTCATCGCCAGGCCCAGCAGGCGCTCGCCCTTGGGCACGTCATACAGCTCGTACTCGACCCGGTAGGCGCCGGCACCGGCGTCCATGACCCGGCCGACCACGATGTAGTTCTGCTTCAGCGCGCGCCAGGTGGCGAACTGGATCTCGCCGCCACGGGTGGGCTTTTCGACGATCTGCGCTTCGGGGAGGGTGCGGAACTGGCCCGAACGCTCCAGGTCGGCGCGGACCACCTGCGCCACGTCGGTCTGCGGGGCGGCCGCCGAGCCCTGGTAGGGCATGGGCACCACGGTGATGGGCAGCGCGGAGGCGTTGCCGCCGATGATGTCGATGTCCAGGCCCCTCTGCTGCGCAGCGGCGGCAAGTGGCAGGAACAACAAAGCCGCGAACACGGCAAACCAGCGAGGCATCTTCTTCATGGGCGCTCTATAGGGGGAAAACCAGAACGAGGGATAACAGCAGTGCGGTGAACAGTTTCGCAATCATGAACCAACCGGGTGTGAAATCCGAGTGGTCACCCCACGAAAAATCACGGGCCATTAACGAAACCGGGCACCGCCTGCCCGCCCGGGATCAGTTGTCCTGGGCGGTAAAGGTGAAGTTGAGCTGGCGCGAGAACACCTCTTCGAAGCCGCGGTACGGCAGCGGCTGGGCGTTGAGCACGGCCGCTTCGATGGAGCGGCGGCCGGCCTCGTCGAACGGGCAATCCGGGCTGACCTTGGCCGAATTCACGTTGCCACCGGGCAGCTGCACGATCACGATCTTGCAGCGCTGGCCGAACGGCACGTTGTCCGGGCGGGTCCACGACGCCAGCACCTTCTGCTGGATCGCTGCCGCGTACTTGGCGCGCAGGTCGTCGCTGGTACCACCGCCACCGGCGGCCGGCTGGGCGGCGCCGCTGGAGCCGGCGGTGGACTGGCCTGCCGCGGCGCGGGCGGCGGCCAGCTGGCGCAGCTTCTGCTCGGCCAGCTTGGCTTCCTTCTCTGCCGCCTCGCGGCGGCTGCGGATTTCGGCGATCTTCTTCTGGCGCTCGGCTTCGGCCTTTACGTCGTTGGCCTTCTGCTCCTGCTCGGCCAGCTTCTTCTTCTGCGCGGCCTCTTCCTGCTGCTTGGCCAGGCGCAGTTTCTGTTCGGCCTCTTCCACGCGCTTGCGCTCGGTCAGGTCGATCTGCTCCTGGCGGCGCTTGGCTTCCTGTTCCTGCTTGGCCTTCTCGGCCGAGATCGACATCGCGTTGACCGCGGCCTGGTCGACCGTGTCGGGCTGGGCGATGCGTTCCTGGGCGTTCTGCTGCTGCGGGGTGGGTGCGTCCTGCGGGCGCGGCTCGGGCAGCGGCTGCGGCGGCGGCACGGTGTCTTCTTCCACCGGGATCGGCTCGGCCACCGGCTCGGGCAGGTCAGGCAGTTTTTCCGAGGCGCGCAGCGCCTGGCGTGCCGCGGCGGCTTCCGAGGCCGACAGCTGCAGGCTGGCTTCAATGGCCGGATCGCCGGCGGCCGCTTCGGTGCTGCGCTGGGGTGACCACAGCCAGGCGGCGATGAACACCAGCGCGAGCAGTACGTGGACCAGGATCGCCAAGGCGATCGGCAGGCCCCACTGGCCTTCCGGCTGGCGCTGCGGTGGCAGGGCTTCAGCGTGCATCGGTCGCCAGGCCTACCTTTTCCACGTTGGCGCGCTTGATCACGTCCATCGCCGCGACCACCTTTTCATAGGCCACGGCCTTGTCGGCGGCCACGATCACGCGCAGGTTCTTGTCCTGTGCGGCGAGCGCGCCGAGCTGGGCCTGCAGCTGGCCGGCGTCCATCGGCGCCGGCTCCTTGGCTTCGGGCAGCTTGAGGCTGAGCTGGCCGTCCAGGCGGACCGAGACGATCACCGGGTCCTGCTTGCTCTCCAGCGCCTTGGCCTGCGAACTGGGCAGGTCCACTTCAAAGCTCAGGGTGAGCAGCGGCGCGGTGACCATGAAGATGATCAACAACACCAGCATGACGTCGATGTACGGCACGACGTTGATTTCGGATTTGAGCTTGCGGCGCTTGCGGCGGCCGATGGCAGCGGTCATGGCAGTGTCCTTGTGCTGGGCGCTTACTCGTCGCCCGCGGACTGGCGCTGCAGGATCGAGCTGAACTCTTCGGCGAAGGTTTCGAAGCGGACCGACAGGCGCTCGACGCGGGTGGTGAAGCGGTTGTAGGCCCACACCGCCGGGATGGCCACGAACAGGCCGATGGCGGTGGCGAACAGGGCTTCGGAAATACCCGGCGCGACCGAGGCGATACCGGCCTGCTCACCGCTGTTGATCATGTCGTGCATGGTCACCATGATGCCGAACACGGTGCCGACCAGGCCCACGTACGGGGCGGTGGAACCGATGTTGGCCAGCAGCTCCAGGCTGCGCTCCATCTGGTCCACTTCACGGGTGAAGGTGGTGCGCATGGCGCGCTGGGCGCCTTCCAGCTGGGCGCGGCCATCCAGGCGGCGCTTGTCGCGCAGGCGGGTGAATTCGCGGAAACCGGCTTCGAAGATCGCCTCCAGGCCGCCTACCTTGCGGTTGCGGTCGGTGGCGGCGCTGTACAGCTTGCCCAGGTCGGCGCCCGACCAGAAGCGGCTTTCGAACTCGTCGGCTTCGCGGTTGGCGGCGTTGAACACGCGCGACTTGCGGAAGATGATCACCCAGCTGATGAACGAACCGGCCAGCAGCAGCAGCACGATGATCTTCACCGGCAGGCTGGCCTTGATCATCAGGTCCAGGTAATTGATGCCACCGCCGTGCGCGGCTTGGGCGACGGTCTGCGACGCGGCGCTGGTGACTTCCTGCGGCAGCGCTTCGACCACCGTGGCCTGCAGGGCCAGGAGCATTCCGATCATCCGTTGTTCCTCAATATGCGGCTATTTGAATTTCGTGGGGTTTCAGCGCGGCGTGGAGAACATCGTCCATGCCGCGCGGCTTGAATGTGGCAGCGTCCAGTGCCGCGATTTTCACCTGCGCGGTCAGCAGCGTTTCATCGCCGCGACGCACCGCCTGGTCGAACACCATGCTGGCGCGCTTGCACTGCACCAGCGTGGCGGTCACGTCCAGCGCGTCGTCCAGCCGCGCCGGCCTGAGGAACTCCATGGTCATCGACCGGACCGCGAACACCAGGCCATGCTCGGTGCGGGTGCGTTCCTGGCCGTAGCCAAGGGCCCGCATCCATTCGGTGCGCGCCCGCTCCATGAAGGCCACGTAGCGGGCGTGGTAGACCACCCCGCCAGCGTCGGTATCTTCCCAATATATGCGTGTCGGCCAACTGAACCGCGGGTCAACCGACATCGGGGACCTCCGCGAACAGGTCGGCCGGGGGGGTCTTCGGCTTCAGGCCCAGGTGGCGGTAGGCCTTCTGGGTGGCCATGCGGCCGCGCGCGGTGCGCACCAGGAAGCCCTGCTGGATCAGGTAGGGTTCGACCACGTCTTCCAGCGTGCCACGCTCTTCGGACAGGGCCGCGGCCATCGATTCCACGCCGACCGGGCCGCCGTCGAAGTAATCGATCAGCGTGCGCAGCATGCGCCGGTCGAGGTCGTCGAAGCCTTCCGGGTCCACCTTCAGCATCTGCATGGCGGCCTGCGCCACGGCCTGGTCGATGTGGCCGGCGGCCTTGACCTGGGCGTAATCGCGCACCCGGCGCAGCAGCCGGTTGGCGATACGCGGGGTGCCGCGCGAACGCCGCGCGATTTCCGCCGCGCCGTCGGCGGTGCAGTCGATGCCAAGGATGGCGGCCGAGCGCCGGACGATCTTCGTCAGCTCTTCGGGGGTGTAGAACTCCAGCCGGTGCACGATGCCGAAGCGGTCGCGCAGCGGCGCGGTCAGCAGGCCGGCCCGGGTGGTGGCGCCAATCAGGGTGAACGGCGGCAGGTCGATCTTGATCGAGCGGGCCGCAGGGCCCTCGCCGATCATGATGTCGATCTGGAAATCTTCCATCGCCGGGTACAGCACTTCTTCCACCACCGGCGACAGGCGGTGGATTTCATCGATGAACAGCACGTCGTGCGGCTGCAGGTTGGTGAGCAGCGCGGCCAGGTCGCCGGCTTTTTCGATCACCGGCCCGGAGGTCACCCGCAGCGCCACGCCCAGCTCGTTGGCGATCACGTGGCTCAAGGTGGTCTTGCCCAGGCCGGGCGGCCCGAAGATCAGCACATGGTCCAGCGCATCGCCACGGGCCTTGGCCGCTTCGATGTAGATCGACAGCTGCTCGCGCACGGGCGCCTGGCCAAGGTAATCGGCCATGCGCTTGGGGCGGATGCTGGCGTCGGTGGTGTCATCCTCGCGGGTGGCACCGGCGCCGATGATGCGGTCGTCGGTCATCCCGCGATTATGCGGCAAAACGGGTGACGACCAACGGTCGTCACCTACCGGGGCATTGAAAATCAAGCGGTAGCGGCCGACCGTTGGTCGGTCGTCGCCTCAGATCTCGACCTGGGCGCCCAGCTCAACCAGGCGATTCCCCGGAATCCGGAAGAACCCGGTCGCCGGCGCCGCGTTCCGGTGCATCAGCGCGAACAGCTTGTCGCGCCAGATCGGCATGCCGCGGTTGGCGGTGGCCACGATGGTTTCGCGGCTGGCGAAGAAGGTGGTGTCCATCGGGTCGAAGTAGATCCCGCCGTGGTCGCACGAGCGCATCAGCGCCAGCGGCACGTCCGGGGTTTCCATGAACCCGAAGCGCACGAACACGCGGTAGAACTCATCGCCCACCGATTCGATCTTCAGGCGCTTGCCTTCCATCGCGTACGGGATGGGCAGGGTTTCCACGTGCAGGAACACGTTGCGCTCGTGCAGCACCTTGTTGTGCTTGAGGTTGTGCATCAGCGCATGCGGGGCCACCGAGGGGTCGGCGGTGAGGAACACCGCCGTGCCCGGCACCCGTACCGGCGGGGCCAGCATCAGCCCGGGCAGGAAGGTATCCAGCCGGATGCCGTCCTTGCGGATTTCATCGCGCAGCAGCTCGCGGCCGCGCCGCCAGGTGCGCATCATGGTGAACAGCACGATGCCCAGCACCACAGGGAACCAGGCGCCCTGCAGCAGCTTGGCGCCGTTGGCGATGACAAAGCCCAGGTCGATGACGAAGAACACCACGCACAGCGGGATGATCCAGTAGCGCGAGGTCGGCCACAGCGCGCGGGCCACCAGGGCCAGCAGCAGGGTATCGATGAGCATCGTGGCCGACACCGAGATGCCGTAGGCCACCGCCAGGTTGGAGGAGCTGCGGAAGGCCAGCACCAGCCCGATCACCATCACCGCGATGCCCCAGTTGATGCCGGGGATGTAGATCTGGCCGATGGTGTCGTGCGAGGTATGGGTGATGCGCATGCGCGGGATGTAGCCCAGCTGCATGGCCTGGCGCGAGACAGAGAACGCGCCGGTGATCACCGACTGCGAGGCGATCACCGCGGCCATGGTGGCCAGGATGATCATCGGGTACAGCGCCCACTCCGGCACCGCTTCGAAGAACGGGTTCTTCACCGCTTCGGGGTTGTTGAGCACCAGCGCGCCCTGCCCCAGGTAGTTCAGCACCAGGCACGGCAGCACGAAGAAGTACCAGGCGTGGCGGATCGGCTTGGCCCCGAAGTGGCCCATGTCCGCGTACAGCGCCTCGCCACCGGTCACCGCCAGCACCACCGCGCCGAGGATGAAGATGCCGTGCCAGCCGTGTTCCATGAAGAAGCGCAGCGCCCACATCGGGTTGAAGGCCTTGAGCACTTCCGGTGAATCCACGATGTTCCAGATGCCGATCGCGGCCAGTGAAATGAACCAGATCGAGGTGATCGGCCCGAACAGCTTGCCGATTTTCTCGGTGCCGAAGCGCTGCACGGCAAACACCGCCAGCAGCACCACCACGGTGATCGGCACGATGAAGGCATGCAGGCCGGGGGCGGCCACTTCCAGGCCCTCGACCGCGCCCAGCACCGAAATGGCCGGGGTGATCACCCCATCGCCGAAGAACAGCGAGGCACCGAAGATGCCCAGGATGCCCACCACGTAGGCCGAGCGTGACCCATGGCGCAGGGTGCGCTGGGTCAGCGCCATCAGCGCCATGATGCCGCCCTCGCCGTCATTGTCGGCGCGCATGATGATGGTGACGTACTTCAGCGTCACCACGATGTTCAGCGCCCAGAACGCCAGCGACAGCACGCCCAGCACGGTGTCGTGGTCGCTGTTGAGGCCGTAATGCGGCGAGAACGCTTCCTTCAGGGTGTACAGCGGGCTGGTACCGATGTCGCCGAACACCACGCCGATGGCGCCGACGATCAGGGCCAGGCCGCTGGCGGCCGGCGCGTGGCCGTGCGCGTGGTGGCCGCTGTCGTGCTGGGTGGAAGAGGTGGACATGGGACTCCGGGAGGGCGTCGGTCGGTATGGGAAAAGGCCGGCGCGCTCAGCGCAGCGCGGCCTGCAGGGCCTTGCGGATCACGGTGGCGACATCATCGCCTTCGGCGTTGGCATCGCGCGCCATGCGCGCGGCCTCGGTCGGCTTGTAGCCCAGCTGCTGCAGGGCCACGGTGGCTTCGGACACCGGGTCGGTGGCCGGCGCGGCGCCGGCAATGGGGGCACCGCCGCCGCCAAAGTTGGCCGCGCGGTCGCGCAGCTCCAGCACCATGCGCTCGGCAGTCTTCTTGCCGATGCCCGGGATGCGGGTCAGCGCAGTGATGTCACCGGCCTGCACCATCTTGGCGAACTCATCCACGCTCACCCCGGACAGCACCGCCAGCGCGATCTTCGCGCCGATGCCGCTGACCTTCTGCACGTCGCGGAACAGCCGGCGCTCGCCCTCGCGCAGGAAACCGTACAGCGACACGCTGTCTTCCTTCTGCGCGTAGTGGGTGAACAGGGTCACCTCGCGCCCCAGTTCGGGCAGGTCGTAGAAGGTGCTCATCGGCGCCTCCAGCTCGTAGCCGACGCCGTTGACGTCGATCAGCAGCCACGGCGGCGCCTTGTACGCCACGATCCCACGCAGACGACCAATCATGCAGATGTCCTCATTTCCGGCTCCAGGCCTGGCGGGCATTGACGCCAAGGCGCTGCGCCGTTGCCCTTACATGGGCGTGGGTGATGGCCACGGCCAACGCATCGGCGGCGTCGGCCTGCAGCTTGGTTTTCAGGTTGAGCATAAGCCCGACCATGTGTTGGACCTGTTGCTTCTCCGCCCCACCCCGGCCCACCACCGCCAGCTTGATCTCGCTGGCCGCGTATTCGTGCACCGGCAGGTCGCGCATGACCACCGCCGAGATGGCCGCGCCGCGCGCCTGGCCCAGCTTCAGGGCCGAATCGGGGTTGCGCGCCATGAACACCTTCTCGATGGCCACTTCGTGCGGGCGGTATTCCTCCACCAGCGCGTTGAGCCCCAGCACCAGCAGCTTCATGCGGTTGGGGAAGTCGTCGGCGCCCAGCAGCACCAGCGGCAGGTGGTGCACGTGCAGCACCTTGCCGGTGGGGTCCACGTCAATGATGCCCACCCCGGTGCGTTGCGAACCGGGGTCGATGCCGAGGATGCGGATCATGCGTGGAACGTCGGGAGTCATCATGGTCCGCATTGTCCGCCCCCGACGTCGCACTTGGCGAGACGGGGGCATGGACATCAGGCGTAGGCGTCCGCGCCGAGGTCGGCGTTGGAGAACACGTCCTGCACATCGTCCAGGTCTTCCAGCATGTCCAGCAGCTTCTTGACCTGCAGGGCGGTGTCACCCTCGACCTTGATGTCGTTGTCGGCGCGGAAGGTCAGTTCGGCGTGGTCCGGCTTCAGCCCGCCCGCTTCCAGCGCATCCTTGACCGCGTGGTACATGTCGGCCGCGGTCAGCACGTCGATGGCGCCGTCTTCCGGGTACACCACGATGTCATCGGCGCCGGCCTCGATGGCCGCTTCGGTCACCGCGTCCTCGTTGGCGCCGCCGGCGAAGTGCAGCACGCCCATGCGCTTGAACATGAAAGAGACCGAGCCTTCGGTGCCCATGTTGCCGCCGCACTTGCTGAACGCGTGGCGGACATCGGCCACGGTACGCACGCGGTTGTCGGTCAGGCAGTCCACGATCACGGCCACGCCACCGGGGGCATAGCCCTCGTAGCGGATCTCTTCGTATTCAACGCCTTCCAGCTCGCCGGTGGCCTTCTTGATGGCCCGTTCGATCACGTCCTTGGACATGTTCGAGGCCAGGCCCTTGTCCATGGCCACCCGCAGGCGCGGGTTGTTGTTGGGGTCGCCTCCACCGCCGCGCGCGGCTACGCCGATCTCACGGATGATCTTGGTGAAAATCTTGCCGCGCTTCGCGTCAGACGCGTTTTTGCGGTTTTCGATGGAAGGGCCTCTACCCATGGGTGTTTCCGTGCTTGCGTCAGGAACAGGGCGCGGATTCTACCTGATCGGCCGCCCTCACCGTGTTAGCCGGGTCTCAGGCGGCGTGCGCGGCCCGGTCCGGGCGGAAGCAGCCGTCGCGCAGGAAGGCGGCGGTCTGGCGGGCGGCATCGGGGGAAAACACCAGCCCGCTGTGGCTGGCGGCCACCACGCAGTGGTCGGCCAGGCCCGGCAGGCGGGTCTCGTCCAGCGCCACGGTGCCGTCGGAGGCGTCGCCACAGGCCCCCAGCAGGCTGCCCAGCCCATGCGGCACCGAACCGGCGATCAGCCCCACCCGCGCCCTGCCCTCCCAGGCCGGCAGGCCATCCAGCAGCAGCTCGCTGCTGCGGCCCAGCGCCAGCGACCAGCCGTGCTCGGCCAGCGAACGGGCCGTACCGCTGCCGCGCAGCGGCGAGCCCAGGCAGACCACCCGCGACACCGGCAGGTCCGGCTGGCGGCGCAGGGCCTCCAGCGCCACCAGGCCACCCAGGCTGTGCCCGACCAGCGCCACCGGGCCACTGTCCTGCAGCCGCTTCAACAGCTGCGGCACAGCCACGTCGGGGCCGCCGAACACGCTGGAATAGCCGAAGGTGTCCACGCTGAAGCCGCGTGCGCGCAGGCGCCAGGCCAACGGGCCAACCCAGGCGCGGGCATTCCAGATGCCGTGCAGCAGTAAAACGGGGGGAGTCATGTGCTCAGCGTAGCCGGTGCGAAACCGATCCAGAGGTAGGAAACGGTGTCATTAGACAAATGGACGAAGGAACGGCGGGTGAAACCCGCCGCTCACGTCGTTTCCTGGAGAAGGGCCGTTCAGGCCGCCTGCGGCGGGCGGCGCAGGATGAATTCCAGGTCGCGCACCTGGCCGACCGGGAATTCGTAGGTGCCCACCTTGCTGAACCCGTAGCGGGCGTAGAAGCGCTGGGCGCCGAAGTTCTCCGACCACACCCCCAGCCACAGGGTGCGCGGGCCGTTGCGCTCCAGCCAGGTCAGCGCGGTTTCGAGCAGGCGGCTGCCCCAGCCGCAGCTCTGCTGCTCCTTGATCAGGTACAGGCGCTTGAGCTCGCCATCACCCGGTTGAACGTCCGGGTGCGGCAGGCCACACGGGCCGGCGGCGGCATGGCCGACGGCCACGCCATCCAGCTCCAGCAGCCACACCGCGTAATCGGGATGGGACAGGATCACGCGCTGGCGGTCTTCGGCGTAGGCCTCGTCCAGGAAGTCCTGCAGGTCCTGGGCCGGGTACAGGTGGCCGAAGGTTTCCACGAAGGTACGGGTGGCCAGCACCGACAGGGTCGGTGCGTCTTCGGGGCCGGCGCGGCGGATGGTGTACATGGACGGGTGCGGGGCAGGCCTCAGGCCTGCGTCCCCTTGGCGGCGTCTTCCTCTTCGCCGTCTTCTTCGTCCTCTTCCTCGTACTCCTCCTCGTCCTCGTCTTCCTCGCCCTCTTCGTACTCTTCGTCTTCGTCCTCGCCCTCTTCCTCTTCGTCGTCCTCGTAATCCTCGACGCCGAAGTCCTCACCGTCCCAGCGGCCTTCGCCATCGGCGACGAAAGTCAGCGCCATCGCGGCCGGGTTGGTACCCACGCGCACCAGCCAGCCACCGAACACGCGCGCGCGCTCGGTCACCAGGTTGGCATCGGCACCTGCGTTGCCCAGCTTTTCCCATTCCACTACGAATGCAAACTCGCTCACTGCTGGATCTCCTGGACGATGTGGTGGTGGTGCAGCCGGGCAGGGCCCGGCTCTACGGTTTGGGCGATGATTTATTTCTTGGGGCGGACCTGGATGTGCACTTCGGCCAGCTGCTCATCCGGGATCGGCGACGGGGCGCCGGTCATCAGGCACTGCGCGCCGGTGGTCTTCGGGAACGGAATCACGTCGCGGATCGATTCGGTGCCGGCCATCAGCGCGGCGATGCGGTCGATGCCGAAGGCGATGCCACCGTGCGGCGGCGCGCCGAAGCGCAGCGCGTCGAGCAGGAAGCCGAACTTGGCTTCGGCCTCTTCGGCGCCGATGCCCAGCAGCTCGAACACCGTGCTCTGCATGTCCGAGCGGTGGATACGGATGGAGCCGCCACCGATCTCGTTGCCGTTGAGCACCATGTCATAGCCGCGCGACACGGCCGTCTTCGCGTTGGCGCGCAGGTCGGCGATGTCGTCCACCGCCGGGGCGGTGAAGGGGTGGTGCAGGGCCACGTAGCGCTGGGCTTCGTCGTCGTACTCGAACATCGGGAAATCGGTGACCCACAGCGGCGCCCAGCCGGCGGCGACCAGGTCGAAGTCCTTGCCGGCCTTCAGGCGCAGCGCGCCCATGAAGTCGGACACCTTGTTGTAGCCACCGGCGCCGAAGAACACGATGTCGCCGTTGCCGGCGCCTACGTGGGCCACCAGCGCGGCGAACGCCTCTTCGCTGAAGAACTTGGCGATCGGCGAGCTGATTTCGCCGTTCTCGGCGATCTTGATGTAGGCCAGGCCCTTGGCGCCGTACTTGGCGGCGTGCGCGGCGTACTCATCGATCTGCTTGCGCGACAGGCTGGCACCGCCCGGGATGCGCAGCGCGGCCACGCGGCCATCGGGGTCGGCCGCGGCGCTGGCGAACACCGGGAACTCGCTGGCCTGGACCAGCTCGGCCACGTCCACCAGTTCCAGGGGGATGCGCAGGTCCGGCTTGTCCGAACCATAGCGACGCATCGCCTCGGCCCAGGTCATGCGCGGGAAGCTGGCAGCCAGCTCCACGTCGACCACTTCCTTGAAGATGGCGCGGATCATGCCTTCCACGTAGTCCTGCACGTCGCGCTCGCGCACGAAGGCGAACTCCATGTCCAGCTGGGTGAATTCCAGCTGGCGGTCGGCACGCAGGGCTTCGTCGCGGAAGCAGCGGGCAATCTGGTAGTAGCGGTCGAAGCCGGCCACCATCAGGATCTGCTTGAACAGCTGCGGCGACTGCGGCAGGGCGTAGAACTCGCCCGGGTGCATGCGCGCCGGCACCAGGAAGTCGCGCGCGCCTTCCGGGGTGGCCTTGGTCAGGATCGGGGTTTCGATGTCCTGGAAGCCGTCGCCATCAAGGTGGCGGCGCAGCGCCTGCACCAGCTTGATGCGGGTGCGCTGCATGCGCTGCATTTCCGGGCGGCGCAGGTCCAGGTAGCGGTACTTCAGGCGGGTTTCTTCGCCCGGGTTCTCGTGGGCGTGGAACGGCAGCGGCTCGGCCTTGTTGAGCACGGTGATGCGGGTGGCGACGATCTCCACCTGGCCGGTACGGATCTTGTCGTTCACCGCATGGCGCCTGCGCACCACGCCTTCCACCTGCAGCACGTCCTCGTAGCCGAGGCTGGCGGCGACCTTGAACACCTCCGCGTTTTCAGGCTCCACCGTCACCTGCACGATGCCCTCATGATCGCGAAGATCGATGAAGCACACGCCGCCCAGGTTGCGGGCAACGTCGGTCCAGCCGGCGAGGGTGACAGTCTGGCCAATCAGGGTCTCGTCGACCAGGCCACAGAAGTGGGTACGCATGGGGGTAAAGCTCCGCAGGAGATTGCCGGCGCCAGGCGGCACCGGTCAGCCCGTTATTCTGCGGCCGGCGACCCGATCGGGCAAATCCGGACGGTCACACGGGCTTAATCCGGCCCGTACCTATAGTCCGCGCACCACCATGCGCAAGGGGATTTGCCATGAACCGCCTCGCTGTTGCTTGTTTCACCGCCCTGCTGGCCTGCGGCGCCCCGTCGCTGCCGGCCCAGGCCCAGGTCAATGCCCGGGCCTACGCCCCGGAGAACCTCCGCACCCTGTCGGTCCAGGACCAGCAGCGGGTCATCTCCCAGGAATATGCCGAGCAGTCCGGGGGGCGGCGCATTCCCGACGACCAGATGCGCTTCTACCTGGACCAGGTGAACCGCTCCTCCTGGGGCTTCTCCCGCATCAAACAGGACATCGCCACCTCGCTGGGCGGCTCCGGGGGCGGCTGGAACCCGGGCGGCGGCGGCAACAACGGGGTCGTCCGCTGCGAAAGCAACGACAACCGCCAGCGGGTCTGTACCACCGGCTGGCGCAGCGCGCGCCTGTCCCGGCAGATCTCCGGCACCCGCTGCGTGGAAGGCAACAATTGGGGCTCGCGCAATGGCCAGGTCTGGGTCAGCGGCGGCTGCCGGGCCGAATTCGTCGAAGGCCGTGGGGGCGGCTGGGGCCCCGGTACCGGCGGTCCGGGCAGCACCATCCGCTGCGAAAGCAACGACAACCGTGAGCGCAGCTGCCCTACCCCGTGGCGCAATGCCGCACTGGTGCGGCAGATCTCCGGCTCGGCCTGCGTGCAGAACCAGACCTGGGGCATGCGCGGCAACACGATCTGGGTCACCCGCGGCTGCCGCGGTGAATTCGCCGAATCGCGCGGCAACTGGGGCGGTGGCGGGGGCGGCAGCAATTACAGCGTGACCTGCAGCAGCAACGGCAACCGCCAGCAGACCTGCGCCTGGGACTCGCGCCAGGGCCGGCCGGTGCTGCTGGAGCAGCTGTCGGGCAGCAGTTGTGTCGAAAACCGCAGCTGGGGCTATCGGCCGAGCATGGTGTGGGTCAGCAATGGGTGCCGGGCGAGGTTCGGCGCGCGTTGACCAGACGGCGGCCCGACCAACGGTCGGGCCCTACCGGCAGGCGTCGATCGGCATTACGGGGCCGGTGGCGCCTCGGCGCCCCAGGGCGCGGGCGGCAACGCCACCGGGTGGGCCAGGTCGAACACCACCTGGAACCTGCGTCCACCCGGGCGGGTGAGCTCGTACACGAACGTCTTGTCCGGCTCGACTTCCATCGCCCACGTGTTGGTCACCGACGCTTCCATGCCGGCCTTGCGGAACATCGCCACCGAATCGGCATCCACCGGGAACGACTGGCGCTGCGCGGTGCCCGGCGGCGCACTGTCGCCCCCGTACATCGTGACCGCATCCGGACTGCCATCTGCATGGCGGTGATCGTGCTTGAGGCGCAGCCCGGTATCGGTGCGGCTCAACACCCAGGTACGCGAGTGATCGTCACCCACGTGGAACGGAATGCGCAGCGTATGCGAGGCGTCATCGCAACCGCGCACATGCATCACCAGGCGCTTGCCGTCGAACGGGTCCGGCGCGGTGCCCTTCGGCTCATTGACGGCGATATGGCCTTCGAACGCCTTGCCGCAATGCGCGGCGACAGCAGCGAGAAACGCATCGGCCGGCGCCATCGCAACATCGTGGGCCACGCTGTCACGCTGGCCACCACACGCGGCGAGCAGGGATGCAGCCGCGAGCGGCAGGAACTTGTACACAGTCATGCGGACACCGTAGCCCGCATGGGCGCACAGCGCAAATCCGGGCCATCGGCGACAAAGGATTAATCACGTCTGTGTTAGGGTCGTTGTCGTGACCGGTTCGCCTTCCCCACGAAGGTCGCACGCGTGTTGCGGCTGACCGCCCTGCTGACGGGAGTAGCGCTGCTTTTGACCGGCAGCGGGCTTCTGGGCACCCTGCTGGCGGTAAGCGGCGGTGAGGCCGGCTTTGGTGCCGGTACGTTGGGCCTGGTGATGTCCGGTTATTTTGCCGGCTTCTTCATGGGCACCTTCTTTGCTCCGTCGCTGATCGGCCGTATCGGGCATATCCGTGCGTTCGCCTTCTTTGCCGCCCTCGCCGCCATCGCGGTGCTGCTGCATCCGCTGTGGCTCAACGCCTGGCTGTGGGGGCTGCTGCGCATCATCACCGGCATCGCGCTGGTGGGCCTGTACACGGTGATCGAAAGCTGGCTCAACGCCGAGCCGGATCCGCGCCAGCGCAGCCGCGCCTTCTCGCTGTACATGGTGGTGAACCTTTCCGCGCTGGCGCTGGGCCAGATCCTGCTGATGGTCAGCAATGCGCCGGCCATGTCGATGTTCATGCTGATCGCCATGCTGGTCTGCGCCGCGGTGCTGCCGATCACCGCCACCCGGCTCACCCCACCGGAAGTGCCGTCGGTGCCGCGCCTGACGCTGTCGCGGCTGTACGCGATGGCGCCAGTGGCCACGGTCGCCGCCGGGCTGTCGGGCCTGGCCATGGGCGCGTTCTGGGGCCTGCTGCCGGTGTATGCCGGCGAGGTGGGCCTCAACAACGACGGCGTGGCCCGCTTCATGCTCACCGCCATCGCTGGCGGCGCGCTGCTGCAGTGGCCGCTGGGCCACATCAGCGATGGCCATGACCGTCGCGTGGGGCTGGTGGCGCTGTGCGTGGCCGCCGGCGCTATCGCGGTCATTGCCGCGCTGCCGATGATCCAGGTGCAGACGTACCTGTTGTTCGGGCTGTTCTTCTTCTATGGCGGCCTGGCGTTCTCGCTGTATCCCTTCGCAGTGGCGCACATGCTCGATTACCTGCCGCGCCAGGACCTGCTGTCGGGCTGTTCCAGCCTGCTGCTGGTGCACGGCGTCGGCGCGGCGATCGGCCCGACACTGGCCGGCGCGGCCATGCAGCAATTCGGCCCGGCCGCCCTGCCCCTGTATTTCGCCGGGGTGCTCGGCGTGCTGGCGCTGTTCACCACCGCGCGCCTGCTCCGCTTCGACCGGCTGCGCACGCACCCGGTGGTGTTCCGGTTGATGCTGCGCACCACGCCGGCGGCGCTGGAACTTATTCCTGAAACCGATGCTGTTGCGCCGTCGGACGGCCACCCGACCAACGGTCGGGTGCTACCGGCGGACGACGCACCGGCGGATACATCCCCCCCTTCACCCATCGACTCCGATAAGGAAGTGCATTGACTGTTTTGACACCCACCCCGTCCACCTCATCCCGCACGCCGGCGGCTCCCCCGGCCCAGCAACTGATTCTCGCCACCGACCTGGATGGCACATTTCTCGCCGGCGACGCCGCCGCGCGCCACCGCCTGTACCGGCTGGTCGACCAGCACCCCGGTATCCGCCTGATCTTCATCACCGGCCGCGGCCTGGAAGCGGTGATGCCACTGCTCTCCGATCCGGCCATTCCCCGCCCCGATTACGTGGTCTGCGATGTCGGCGCAACCGTGGTCGATGGCCACACCCTGCAGCCGCTGCAGCCGCTGCAATCGATGATCGACGCGCACTGGCCGGGTGAGCAGGTGGTGGCCGCCGCGATGCGGCCGTTCACCGCGCTGCAGCGCCAGGACGTGCCGCAGGAGCGCCGCTGCTCCTACTTCTGCGACCCGGCCACGCTGGCGCCGCTGCGTTCGCAGATCCAGGCTGCCGCGCAGGCGCTGGGCTGCGACGTGCTGTATTCGGCCGACCGCTACCTGGACATCCTGCCGCCGGACACCGACAAGGGCCGCACCCTGGCTGCGCTGGCGCGCCTGCTGGACCTGCCGCGTGACCGCATCCTGGTAGCCGGTGACACCCTCAACGACCTGTCGATGTACACCGCCGGTTTCCGCGGCGTGTGCGTGGGCGATTCCGAACCGGCGCTTACTGCCGCCACCACCGGGCTGGCGCACACCTACCATGCGCAGGCGCCGGGCTGCGGCGGCATCCTGGAGGCAATCGAACACTTCGCCCTGCTGCCGGCCGACGATGCGTGGCTGAAGCCGCCTGCGGCCAAGCGCGCCGAAGGCGCCGACCTGGTGATGCTCTACCACCGCATGCCCTTCGATGAAGTGATGGAAGACGGCGTGCTGGTGCAGCGCCCACCGCGCTCGCCCAACGGCATCATTCCCTCGCTGCTGAGCTTCTTCCAGGGCGGCCAGACCGGTTCGTGGGTGGCCTGGGGCATCGACGACCCAAAGCGCGGCCCGTTCCAGACCCACATGGCGGTGGACGCCGAGCGCTACCCCACCCTGACCGCCGCGCGCGTGCCGTTGACCCGGCAGGAAGTGGACATCTTCTACAAGCGCTTCTCCAAGGAAGCGTTCTGGCCGATGCTGCATGTGTTCTGGGAGCGCGCGCGCTTCCGCGAGGATGACTGGCAGGTGTTCCTGAAGGTCAACCGGCGCTTCGCCGAGGCCACCGCGGCCGAAGCCGCGCACGGCGCCACCGTGTGGATCCACGACTACAACCTGTGGATGGTGCCGGCCACGCTGCGCGAGCTGCGCCCGGACCTGAAGATCGCCTTCTTCCACCACACCTACTTCCCGTCGGCCGACGTGTTCAACGTGGTGCCGTGGCGCCGCGAGATCATCGGCAGCCTGCTCAGCTGCGACTACATCGGCTTCCACATCCCGCGCCAGGTGGAGAACTTCGTGGATGTGGTGCGCGGGGCGATGCCGGCCGAACGTTTGTCCTGGGAAAGCTGCGCGCCGCGCTTCCTGACCTATGGCTGCGCGGTGGGGCTGGATACCATGACCACGCGCATCCGCGTGGGTGACCGTGAAGTGGCCTTGGGTGCGCACCCGGTCGGCACCGACCTGCGCCGCATCCACGACGTACTGGCCCGGCCCAGCGTGCGCAACGACATCTTCAAGCTGCGCCGCGAGATCGGCGCGCGCAAGCTGGTGCTGTCGGTGGAGCGGCTGGATTACACCAAGGGCACGCTGGCCAAGCTGGAAGCGTTCGAGCGGCTGCTGGAACAGCATCCGGACCGCCAGGGCAAGGTCACCCTGCTGATGGTGTGCGTGCCGGCCGCGCGCGAAATGACCGTGTACCGCACGCTGCAGAACCAGATCGAACAGGCGGTGGGCCGCATCAACGGGCGCTTCTCGCGGCTGGACTGGACCCCGGTGCGCTTCTTCGCACAGGCATTGCCGTTCGAAGACGTGGTGGCGCATTATGCGGCGGCGCAGGTGATGTGGATCACCCCGCTGCGCGATGGCCTGAATCTGGTGGCCAAAGAATTCGTGGCCACCCACGGCATCGAAGGCAGCAATGGCGTGCTGGTGCTGAGCGAATTCGCCGGCGCGGCGGCAGAGTTGAAGGGTGCGGTATTGACCAACCCGCACGATCCGGCCGACCTCACCGCCGGGCTGCTGCAGGCCCTGTCGATGCCCGACGAAGAAGCCGGCGGTCGCATGCGCCAGCTGTTCGGCACGGTGGAGTACCACGATGTGGATCGCTGGGGCCGCGAGTTCCTGGATGCGGTAAAGGAGACCGGCAACCCGGTGTAACGACGCAGCTTGGGTGGCCTCCGGCTCCGGACGTAGAGCCACGCCCTGCGTGGCTTTGCGGTCCCGCCGAAGAGCAGCCACGCAGGGCGTGGCTCTACGCGCCGATCATGCGCTCGGCAATTACCCCCACCTGGCGCAGCACGTCGTTGCGCCCGGCATCATCCACCGTGGCGCCCTGCAGGTAGCTGGTCAGCACCCACGGGGCGCCGCCGGCCAGCGGCCACAGGATCGCGATGTCATTGGTGGTGTCTTCGCCATTGCTGCCGGTCTTGTCGCCCACCCGCCACGCCGGCGACAGCCCGGCACGCAGGCGGGTATCGCCGGTTTCGTTGTCGATCAACCAGTCGGCCAGTTGCAGGCGCGACGCTGGCTTGAGCACATCCCCCAGCACGAACCGCTGCAGGCTGGCCGCCATCGCGGCGGGGCTGGTGGTGTCGCGCGGGTCATCGGGCGCGAACCGGTTCATCTCCGGCTCCAGCCGATCGTTGCGGGTCACCGCATCGCCATTGGCGCGCAGGAACGACGTCACCCCGGCCGGCCCCCCGACCACACCCAGCAGCAGGTTCGCGGCCGGGTTGTCGCTGGTCACCATGGTCGCGCGGCACAGGTCGCGCACGGTCAGGTCCTTGCCCACATGGCGCTTGGTCACCGGTGCGTGCGAGAGCATGTCCTGCTGGCGCACCGGCAAGCGCCGGTCCAGCGACAGCGTGCCCTGGTCGGCCAGGTGCAGCACCGTCGCCGAGAGCACGAACTTGAAGGTGCTGCACATCGGGAAGCGCTCGTCCTGGCGATGGCCGATGCGACGGCCGCTGGCGGTGTCGAGCAGGGTCACGCCGAGCCGCCCGCCGCTGGCTTTTTCCAGCGCGGCGAAATCGGCTGCCTGCGGCTTGTCACCCGCCAGTGCGGTCGGAGGCGCTTTGGCCAGCACGGTGGCGGCCAGGGCCGAGGCGGCGGCAGCACCGGACCATTGCAGGAATTGGCGGCGGGCAATCATGGGCGGTTCCTTGTTGGGCAGGACTGCAGTATCGACACGCCAGCGGCGCAGGCACCAGCGCGAAATTTGAAGGAGAGGCATTAGTTTGAATAATGCCTGGTAGCGCCGACCGTTGGTCGGCCCAAGCGGTGCCGGACGCAACGCCAGCGGTGATTTCACCCTGCTGCGTGAAGGACCGTCCGGGCCGGCCAACGGCCGGCGCTACCGCTCCACCGCAGTTTGCCGGGTTACCATCAGGCATCAACATTCCTCACGGCTCGCTAATGCTCCGCCCCCAGCTCCCGCTCAACGCGCTGCGTGCCTTCGAGGCCGCCGCGCGCCACCAGAACTTCACCCGCGCCGCGCTGGAGCTGTGCGTGAGCCAGGCCGCACTGAGCCACCAGATCCGTGGCTTGGAGGAGCGACTGGGGGCGGTGCTGTTCCACCGGCTGCCGCGTGGGGTGGCCCTGACCGACGAAGGCGCGCGCCTATACCCGGTGCTCAACGAGGCATTCGACCGCATCGCGGTGAGCCTGGACCGGTTCGTGGGTGGGCATTTCCGCGAGGTGCTCGGGGTCGGCGTGGTGGGCACCTTCGCCACCGGCTGGCTGCTGCCACGGCTGGCCGACTTCAACGCGCGGCACCCGGATATCGAGCTCCGCCTGCAGACCCACAACAACCGCATCGACCTGGCCGGCGAAGGGCTGGACCTGGCGATCCGCTTTGGCGACGGCGACTGGCAGGGCCAGGTGTCCACGCCGGTGCTGGCCGCACCCTTCGCACCGGTGTGCGCGCCGGCACTGGCGCGCACGCTGCGGCAAC
This sequence comes from Stenotrophomonas sp. FBCC-B152, assembly GCF_059134105.1. Classification (NCBI taxonomy): domain Bacteria; kingdom Pseudomonadati; phylum Pseudomonadota; class Gammaproteobacteria; order Lysobacterales; family Lysobacteraceae; genus Stenotrophomonas; species Stenotrophomonas sp. FBCC-B152. The sequence continues at coordinate 2,922,959 of NZ_CP101442.1, forward strand.
CGCGCGACCTGGCCAGCGTGGCGCTGCTGCGCTCCTACCGCAGCGATGAGTGGCCGCAGTGGCTGCAGGCCGCTGGCGTGGGCGAGCTGGAGGCGCGCGGCCCGGTGTTCGATTCGTCGCTGACCCTGGCCAGCGCGGCGGCGGCAGGCGCCGGCGTGGCATTGCTGCCGCTGCGCATGTTCGAACAGGACCTGGCGCAGGGACGGCTGGTGCAGCCGTTCGCGCAGACGCTGGCGCTGGGGAGCTACTGGCTCACCCGGCTGCGCTCGCGCGCGGAAAGCGATGCGGCGGCGCGATTCCGGATATGGCTGGAAGCGCAGGGCGACGTGCCCACCAACGGTGGGCACCTACCGAAATAGGGTCGCGGATGCGGTAGTGCCGACCGTTGGTCGGCACGCGGGTTCAGGCCATCAACTCCATCCAGCTTGCTTCGGCCTTTTCCAGCTGCTGCGCGGTGGCTTCGCGGTCGCGGCCGAGCACCGCCATGCGGGTGGCGTCGGCGTAGTTGGCCGGGTCGGCCAGCTGCCGGTCCAGCTCGGCCAGCTGGCCTTCCAGCTGGTTGACCTTGGCTTCGGCGGCGGCCAGCTTGACCGGGTTGACCGTCTTCTTCGGCGGCAGCGGCGGGGTCGGCGGCACCGGCTCCGGCGCGGCGGCGGCCATCTTCTGCTTGGTGCCCTGCGCGGCCGGGCGCGAACGCAGCCACGCCGCGTACTCGTCCAGGTCGCCGTCGAACGGCTCCACCACACCGTCGGCCACGCGCCAGAAGGTGTCGCAGACCAGGCCGATCAGGTGGCGGTCGTGCGAGACCATCACGATCGCCCCTTCAAAGGTCGCCAGCGCTTCGGCCAGCGCTTCGCGCATTTCCAGGTCAAGGTGGTTGGTCGGTTCGTCGAGCAGCAGCACGTTCGGCTGCTGCCAGGCGATCATCGCCAGCGCCAGGCGCGCGCGCTCACCACCGGAGAAACCGTCCACCGGCTCGAAGGCACGGTCGCCGGCGAAGTTCCACTTGCCGAGGAAATCTCGGAAAGCCTGGTTGCTGCCATCCGGGGAGATATCCCGGAAGTGGTCCATCGGCGACTGGCCTTCATGCAGCGACTCCACCGTGTGCTGGGCGAAGTAGCCGATGCGCAGGTCCGGGTGCGCCGAGCGATCGCCGGCCACCGGCTCCAGCTCACCGACCAGGGTCCGTACCAGCGTGGTCTTACCCGCGCCGTTGGGACCCAGCAGGCCGATGCGCTGCCCCGCTTCCAGGCCGAAGCCCACGTTGTGCAGGATCACCGCATCCGGGCTGTAACCGGCTTCCACATCGTTGAGGCGGATCAGCGAGAAAGGCAGCTTGGCCGGCGGCGCGAATTCGATGCGGAACTCGCGCTCGGCACGCACCGCTTCGGTGCCGGTCAGCTTGGCCAGGCGCTTCATGCGGCTCTGTGCCTGGGTGGCCTTGCTGGCCAGCGCCTTGAACCGGTCGATGAAGCTCTGCAGGTGGGCGCGCTCGGCTTGTTCCTTCTCGTGCGCGATCTGCTGCTGGCGCAGCTGTTCGGCGCGCTGGCGCTCGAAGTCGGTGTAGCCGCCCGGGTACAGCTTGGCGCCGCCGCCATGCAGGTGCAGGGTGTGGGTGGCCACGTTGTCCAGGAACTCGCGGTCATGCGAGATCAGCAGCAGCGTGCCCGGGTACTTGAGCAGCCACTGTTCCAGCCAGAACACCGCGTCCAGGTCGAGGTGGTTGGTCGGTTCGTCGAGCAGCAGCAGGTCGCTGGGCATCATCAGCGCGCGCGCCAGGTTCAGTCGTGCGCGCCAGCCACCGGAGAACGTCGCCACCGGCCGTGAATGGGTGTCGGACGGGAAGCCCAGGCCATGCAGCAGCTTGCCCGCACGCGACTCGGCGTCGTACGCGCCGATCTCGGCCATCTTCTGGTGGGCATTGGCCACCGCTTCCCAGTCCTCACGCGCGGTCGCCTCGGCTTCCTCGCGCAGCACGGCCGCCACTTCGGTGTCGCCTTCCAGCACGAACTGCAGCGCCGGGTCCTGCAGCGCCGGGGTCTCCTGGGCCACGCTGGCGATGCGGATTTTGCCGGGCAGGTCCACATCGCCCTTGTCGGCTTCCAGCTCGCCCTGCACGGCCGCGAACAGGCTGGACTTGCCGGCCCCGTTGCGGCCGACCACGCCCACGCGGTAGCCCGCATGCAGGGTCAGGTCGACATTGGACAACAGCAGCCGCTCGCCGCGGCGCAAGGCGAAGTTACGAAGGGAAATCATCTGGGGGGTCCATATAACGGAATGGAATGTGCTGGTGAGCACCTTTCCTGCGACGCAATTCTAGCGTTAACGAATACTTGACGCGCCCCGGGATGCGCGGCAGGCCTCGTCTCTCTCCCACGAACCTGCCTGCGCTTTCCCCGGGACCCTCTCCCGCCTGATTGCTCAAATCTTCCTAAATCGTTGCTTTTGCAACGTTTTTTCAATTTGACAGTCAGTAAAAATACCGTTAATCCGTTAATTGCGCACCGCAACACCCGCCCTCGCTGACCCGCTTTGCCGCAGTCGTGATGTCGCCCGGTGCCGCCTTGTCCCAACCGGAGCCACATCCTGATGAACCGCAAGACCCGTACGCTTGCCGCCGCCGTCGCCGTCGCCCTCGGGGCCTCCGCCTTCAGTGTCGCCGCCCAGGACGCCCCTGCCCGCGCCACCGCCAACACCCTGGACACGGTCATCGTGACCGGCACCCGCGTGGCCGACCGCACCGTGGCCGAGTCGCAGTCGCCGATCGACATCATCACCCCCGAAGCCCTGCAGTCCACCGGCACCACCGAACTGGCCACCGCGCTGGCGCGCGCCCTGCCCTCGCTGAACTTCCCGCGCCCGGCACTGACCGACGGCACCAGCGGCATCCGCCCGGCGCAGCTGCGCGGCCTGTCCCCGGACCAGGTGCTGGTGCTGGTCAACGGCAAGCGCCGCCATACCTCGGCCCAGATCAACGTCAACGGCAGCATCGGCCGTGGCTCGTCGGCAGTGGACATCAACGCCATTCCGATCGCCTCCATCGAGCGCGTGGAAGTGCTGCGTGACGGCGCCTCGGCGCAGTACGGCTCGGACGCCATCGCCGGCGTGATCAACATCGTGCTCAAGGGCTCCAGCGCCGGCGGCAGCCTGGCCCTGGACGCCGGCCAGTACTCGGCCGGCGACGGCAACAAGTACCAGCTCTCCGGCGACACCGGCATCGGCTTCGCCGACGGCCGCGGCAGCGTGCACGTGGCCGGCCAGATCACCCAGCAGGATGAAAGCAACCGCGCCGGGCCGTACCAGGGCACCGCGCCGAACACCGGCAACTTCCCCAGCGTGGGCCAGACCACCTTCGTGGTCGGCGACCCGCAGGTGGATGCCACCGCCGCCTCGGCCAACGCCAGCTTCCAGTTCAGCGACCACGTCTCGGCCTACGCCACCGCGCTGGCCAGCAACCGCGACATCACCTCGTTCGCGTTCTACCGCTCGCGCACCAACAGCGGCCAGGGCGCGCTGCTGGCGCAGACCTATCCGGACGGCTTCGTGCCGGAAATCAACCAGTACTCCAAGGACCGCTCGCTGGTGGCCGGCGTGAAGGGCGACACCGAAAGCGGCTGGACCTGGGACGTGAGCTACAACCACGGCACCAACAAGATCGATTTCCACACCCGCAACAGCATCAACTACGCGCTGGGCGTGGACAGCCCGCGTTCGTTCTACGCCGGCGCGCTGGAATACACCCAGGACATCGGCAACGTGGACATCACCAAGCAGCTGGACTGGGGCCTGGCCTACCCGGTCACGCTGTCCTTCGGCGGCGAGTACCGCCGCGAGAAGTGGGAACAGAGCGCGGGCGAGCCCAATTCGTACTTCGGCAGCGGTTCGCAGGGCTTCGGCGGCTTCACCCCGCTCAACGCGGTGGATGCCGACCGTGACAACTACGCCGTCTACGCCGGCCTGGAAGCGGACCTGACCGACAAGTTCTCGGCCGGCGTCACCGGCCGCTATGAGGACTACTCGGACTTCGGCGACAAGTTCTCCGGCAAGCTGTCGGCGCGCTACGCCTTCACCGACAAGGTCGCGCTGCGCGCCACTGCCTCGTCCGGCTTCCGCGCCCCGTCGCTGGCCCAGCAGAGCTACCAGGCCGTGACCAGCACGATCGTCAATGGCGTGTTCGTCGAACGCGGCACCTTCCCCACCACCAGCACCGCCGCGCAGGCGCTGGGGGCCAGCCCGCTGAAGGCCGAAAGCTCCACCTCCTACAGCCTGGGCCTGGTGCTGCAGCCGATCGACCGCCTCTACCTGACCGTGGATGCGTACCAGATCGACATCGACGACCGCATCATCCTGTCCACCAACATCACCACCAACGCGGCCACCAATGCGCTGCTGGCCGACCTGGGCCTGCCGCAGGTCACCGCGTTCTCCTACTTCACCAACGGCGTGGATACCCGCACCCGCGGCGTGGATGCAGTGTCCAGCTACACCATCCCGTTCAGCGCCAGCTCGCTGGAACTGACTGCGGCCTACAGCTACAACGACACCGAGGTGAAGAAGTTCATCGCCTCGCCGGCCGTGTTCGGCTCGCTGGGCCTGACCCAGTCGCTGATCGGCCGCGATGAAGTGGGCCGCATCGAAGACAGCTACCCGCGCGACAAGACCATCCTCAGCGGCACCTGGCGTTCGGACCACTGGGACCTGAACCTGGCCGCCACCCGCTACGGCTCGTTCACCGTGCGCAATTCGGCCACCCCGACCCGCGACCAGACCTACGACGCCTCGTGGGTGCTGGATGCCTCGGTGGCCTACAAGCCCAGCGAGAACTGGACCCTGACCCTGGGTGCGGACAACCTGCTGGACGAATACCCCGACCGCACCGTGGACCTGCAGAACTCCACCTGGGGCATGCTCCCGTACAGCAACTACTCGCCGTACGGCTTCAACGGCGCCTATGTGTACGGCCGCGTGACCTACAAGTGGTAAGCGCCGGGTGACACCGGATCCGGCAGACCGCACCGCGGTTTGCCGGATCGGGCCGCATCGGTGAAAATCGGGGCATCCCCCAAGTTGCGAGCCCCGATGCACCATGACACCGACCTGATCAACATCGTCGCCGTTGGCCTTGGGCTCGCCTTCATTCTCGGCGCGCTGGCCAACAAGCTGCGTTTGTCTCCGCTGGTCGGTTACCTGGTTGCGGGCATCTGCGTAGGACCGTTCACTCCCGGCTTCGTTGCCGACCAGGCGCTGGCCAACCAGCTGGCCGAAATCGGCGTGATGTTGCTGATGTTCGGTGTCGGCCTGCACTTCTCACTGAAAGACCTGATGGCGGTCAAGGCGATCGCCATCCCCGGCGCGGTCGGCCAGATCCTGGTCGCCACCCTGCTGGGCTGGGGCCTGGCCTGGTTGATGGGCTGGCCGGTGATCCACGGCATTGTGTTCGGCTTCGCGCTGGCCACCGCCAGTACCGTGGTGCTGCTGCGCGCAATGGAAGAACGCCGCCTGCTGGAAACCCAGCGCGGCAAGATCGCGGTCGGCTGGCTGATCGTCGAAGACCTGGCCTGCGTACTGGCACTGGTGATGATGCCGGTGCTGGCCGGCGTGTTCGGGCCGGATGCGGCCAATGAAACCCACACCGTCGGCAGCGTGCTGGCCAGCATCGGCTGGACCTTCGTGCAGCTGGGTCTGTTCGTGGCGGTGATGCTGGTGGTCGGCCGCCGGGTGATTCCGTGGATCCTGGAGCGCATTGCCGGAACCGGTTCGCGCGAACTGTTCACCCTGGCGGTGCTGGCCATCGCGCTGGGCGTGGCGTTCGGCTCGGCCATGCTGTTCGGCGTGTCGTTCGCGCTGGGCGCGTTCTTCGCCGGCATGCTGCTCAACGAATCCGAACTCAGCCACAAGGCCGCCAACGATTCACTGCCGCTGCGCGATGCGTTCGCGGTGCTGTTCTTCGTCTCCGTGGGCATGCTGTTCAACCCGGCCATCCTGGTCGAGCACCCGTGGCAGGTGCTGGCCACCGCCGCCATCATCATGTTCGGCAAGTCCGCCGCCGCGTTCTTCATCGTGCGTGCGTTCGGCCACCCCAACGGCACCGCGCTGACCATTTCGGCCAGCCTGGCGCAGATCGGCGAGTTCGCCTTCATCATCGCCGGCCTGGGCGTGAGCCTGAAGATCCTGCCGCCCACCGGGCAGGCGCTGGTGCTGGCCGGCGCGCTGATCTCGATCATGCTCAACCCGCTGGTGTTCGGCCTGCTCGACCGCTGGCTGGTGAAAAACCAGGAAACCCCCGCCGCCGCAGTGGAAACCGAACTGCCGCCCGGCCCCTCGCTGGACCTGCACGACCACGCCATCGTGATCGGCTATGGCCGGGTCGGCAGCGCGCTGGCGCAGGTGCTGCGCGACCGTGGCGTGCCGGTGCTGGTGATCGATGACAACAAGGAACACGTGGCCGAAGCGCATGCGGCAGGGCTGCCGGCGATCCGTGGCAGCGCCGCCTCCGACCGCGTGCTGGCCGAGGCCCATCCCGAACGCGCCAAGATCGCGGTGCTGGCCATTCCGCAGCCGCTGGAAGCCGGCGAAACCCTGGCCAAGCTGCGCGCGCTCAACCCGGGCCTGACCCTGCTGGCGCGCGCGCACAGCGACGCCGAGGTCAAGCACCTGCTCGAACACGGCGCCGACGGCACCGTGATGGCCGAGCGCGAGCTGGCGTACTCGCTGGCCGAGATGGTCATGGCCACCCCGCCCTACCGCAACATCGGCAAGCACACCATTCCAGTGGTTTAACGGACCGCCAGCGGCACGCAGATATCGGCGCGCAGGATCGCCTCGGGCACTTCCTCGGGATCGTCCAGGTAGTGGTAGTACAACGGCGCATCGCGCAGCACGCGCCCGCTGTCCGGCAGCCACTGCCGCAGCAGCGCGTCGGTGGCGGCTTCAAGACCGGCGTAGCTGCCCACGTGGCGCAGCACGGCATGCTCACCGCCGCCGAGGGTCACGTGGCGCAGCGGCGGATGGACGGCCTGCGTGAGCGGGCCGAAGCCCATTCCGCAGTCGAACCGGCAGTCGTTGGGGGCCACATCGCGGTGATCGTTGAGCGCGATGCCCACCAGCTGCTGCAGCTGTTCGGCCAGCCCTGCCCCTGCCGCCCAGGCAAACACCTGGCCGAACGCCTGGTCGAGGTCGTCGAACGCGCCCTGCGTGCGCAGTACCACCACGTCGAACGGTTCCAGCTCCGCCACCCGCACCTGCAGCGCGGCGGCCGGTTCGGCATGGTCGCCGGCCGGGACGGCCAGGTGCTGCTGCCAGCGTGCACGCAATGCGATGTCGTCGCGCAGCGCCGCCGGGGTGGCATCCAGCTCCCGCCGGCAGGCGCGAGCCAGAGCCTGCGAACTCTCCAAGCCCACCTGCAGGGCCACATCGGTCACCCGCGCGCCGGGTTTTCCCAGCAGGTGCAGCGCCTGCGCCAGCCGCAACCGCGCCACGCTGCGTCCGGGGGTTTCGCCGGTCAGCGCGCGGTACAGCCGGTGGAAGTGGTACGGCGACTGATGCGCGATGGCGGCCAGTGCATCCAGGTCGGGCAATGGCTCGCCCGCGCGCAGGCAGTGTTGCAGCTGGGCGATGACGCGATCGATACCGTGGCGCTGGCGGATCTGGGCAAGGCGGTTCATGTCGGGCTCCATCCGGGGGTGGGTCCAGCGTGCAGCGCGCGCCAACGCCGCGCGTGCCCGATCTTGCGCAGTTGCGGCTCCTGGATCGTAGCGGTTCGCCATCGCTGCATGTGACGGCGGTCCCATCCAGGCACCACCCGCAACTGCTCCGATGGGCAGCGGCGCCGCAATGCGGCACGGTGCAATGGACCTGCGCCCGCCATTGGAGAGATTGCCATGCCGCTCGACATCCCGTTTGCCCGCCACGTCCAGGGCCACTTCGACAACACCGTGGCGCGCAACCTGCGCTCGCGCGGCGTGCCGCGACAGCCGCTGCCGCCCTCCGGGGCGCGCCCCCTGACCGTGCGCAATGGCCGCGAATGGCTGGTCAACGCACTGGCGCTGTCCTCGGCGATGGCGCTTGCCCGCGTGCCGCCGCGCGCGCCGCAGGGAGCAGGCACTGCCACGGTCGCCGCCTTCCTGCCCGGCGCACAGGCCCATGGCGGTGCCGGCTACCAGGCGGTACCGATGGCGACCGATGTGCCCACCACACCCTCCGCGGCACTGGGCCACATCGCCAATGCCGCTACCCTCAGCTGCGTTGCGCAACCGCGCCAGTGCCCGCTCACGCTTGCCGCCGGCACGTTGGCTGCCGCAACGGTGATGACCAGTGCGGGCGCCGGCGCCGTGGTGGGGTTCGTGCTGGGCCGCGACAGCGCATTGGACGCCAACAACGCCGACCGCACGCCCGCACCTGCCTCGCTTCCGCTGACCCTGTACGACCTGCTACCCGACGAACAACGCCACCGGCTGCTGGAAATCGTCCGCGACTGCGGCACCGACGCGGCGGCCTGCACCGCGCCGGCGATCCGGTCGTTGTTGCAGGACCTGCCTGAGGACACGCGCCGCCAGATTATGGTGACGCTCGGCGTGGCCCGCCAAGCGGAAACGCACGGGCACGGCGGCTGGCCGAGCGGCGCCGAGGCCGCCGCGCTGGCGCCCATGCTGTCGTGGGTGGATTGGGCGGCCGAACTGCTGGGCAGCGTGGCGAGCCCGGCACAGGCCCGCTTCGAGCTGGACCTGGAACAGATCGCGCAGGCCACGCTCGGCGCGCAGCAGCCGGGCATGACCGGCGCGCTGCGCGAGTCGGCTGCCAACGCCGCCCGCTTCGATACGATCCGCGCGCTGTTCAAGCGCGACGGCCACACCCTGCAGCAGCTGCCGTTCACCGGCAGCACGCGCGACAGCTTCGGTTTCAACCAGACCTACCACGGCTGCAACCTGATGCTGGAATTCGCGGGCGTGGGTACCCCGGCCCGGACCCTGATGGTGCTTGCCCATGGCGACATGACCGGCGCACGCGACGGCTCCAGCGGTGCCAGCGACAACGGCACCGGGCTGGCCACGCTGCTGGCGCTTGCCCGGAAGCTGGGCGCGGAAACACTGCCCGAGGGCATGCGCGTGCAGCTGATGGTGACCGATCTGGAAGAGCACGGCATGCTGGGCGCCAAGGCCTACGCCGAGCAGTGCCTGGCGCAGGCCAGCTGTCCGGACGTGGCGCTCAACCTGGACATGACCGGGCGCGGCGATGGCATGACGTTGTCCGGCTCGGACCGCCATCACCTGTACATGGATGGCGATTCGCGCGCGCTGCAACCGCCTCCCGCGCCGGTGACCGCCCACGAAGCACAGTTGCGTCGATTGCTCGAAAGCGCTGCCACCGATGTCGGGCTGACCGTGCATGACAGCGCTGGCTGGGTGATGCAGTCGGATCAGATTGCCCTCCAGCGCGAAGGCATTCCAGCGCTGGGCATGAACCTGGCCGACGCCGCCGACATCCCCCTTGAACGCGACATGCAGCAGGCGCGTGCGCGGTTGTGGCTTGCCAATGCAGACGTGGACTGGAGCCGGTTCGAGCACTACCTCAAGGGCACCCTGGGACCGGACGAGACGCAGGCGATGGAAACCCGGATGGATGCCATGGAGCACGCCATGCACACCTACAAGGCGTTGCCGCTGTCACCTGCGATGGCGCGCATCCACAACCGGTACGACCAGCTGGACCAGGTCGACCCGCGCCGCGCGATGGCCGCGCTGGCGGTGCTGGAAGGCGCCATCGACGCGTGGCTGCACGCGCCGGCCCCCTGATAAAAACCCACCCCGGCCGGCCCGCACCGGCCGGGATGGTCCCGCCTCACGCCTTGGCCAGCGCCTGCTCCAGATCGGCCAGCAGGTCGTCCACGTGTTCGATGCCGATCGACAGCCGCACCGTGTCTTCGCTCACCCCGGCCCGCTCCAGTTCCGCCGCATCCAGCTGGCGGTGCGTGGTCGATGCCGGATGGGTAGCCAGCGACTTGGCATCGCCCAGGTTCACCAACCGGGTAAACAGCTGCAGGGCATCCAGGAAGCGCGCACCTGCTTCGCGCCCGCCCGGCAAACCGAAGGTCAGCACGCCGGAGCCGTGCCCGCGCAGGTAGCGCTGCACCAGCGCGTGCTCGGGGTGGTCGGGCAGCGCCGCGTAGTTCACCCACGCCACCTTGGCGTGGTCGCGCAGGAAGTCGGCAATGGCCAGCGCGTTGGCATTGATCCGGTCCAGCCGCAGCGCCAGCGTTTCAATGCCCTGCAGGATCAGGAAGGCATTGAACGGCGACAACGCCGCGCCGGTATTTCGCAGCGGCACCACCCGGGCGCGCCCGATGTAGGCCGCCGGACCCAGCGCCTCGGTATAGACCACGCCGTGGTAGCTCACATCCGGCTCGTTGAGGCGGCGGAAGCGCTGCTTGTGTTCGGCCCACGGGAACCGGCCCGAATCGACGATCGCCCCACCTACGCTGGTGCCGTGCCCGCCCAGGTACTTGGTCAGCGAATGCACCACGATGTCCGCGCCGAAGTCGAATGAGCGCTGCAGGTACGGGGTGGCCACGGTGTTGTCGACGATCAGCGGCACCCCGTGCGCATGCGCGATGTCGGCCACCGCCTGGATGTCGGTGATGTTGCCGCGCGGGTTGCCGATGGACTCGACGAACACCGCCTTGGTGCGGTCATCGATGAGCCCGGCGAACGCATCGGGATCGCGGTAATCGGCGAACCGGGTCTGGATGCCGAACTGCGGCAGCGTGTGCGCGAACAGGTTGTAGGTGCCACCGTACAACGCGCTGGACGCCACGATGTTGTCGCCCGCTTCGGCGATGGTCTGGATCGCGTAGGTGATGGCCGCCTGCCCCGACGCCAGCGCCAGTGCGCCGATGCCGCCTTCCAGCGCGGCCAGGCGCTGCTCCAGCACGTCGGTGGTCGGGTTCATGATGCGCGTGTAGATGTTGCCCGGCACCTTCAGGTCGAACAGGTCCGCCGCGTGCTGGGTATCGTCGAAGGCGTAGGCCACGGTCTGGTAGATCGGCACGGCCACCGCCCGCGTGGTCGGATCGGGGCTATACCCGCCATGCACGGCGATGGTTTCCGCTTTCCACGGCGGCAGCGAGCTGTCCGGTTCCGACATCGTGAGGTCTCCGCGCACGGTGCGTGCGAAAACGCACCATAGCCGAGCCCCGCCGCGCCCCGTCATTCCGGTTGCTCATGATTTCATTCCCGTCCTATGGGCGACCCCGCGCGGCACCGGCATCATCGCGCTCGGCCTGCAACCGGCAGGGACCCGCACGACTGATAGGGGAGGACACGCCATGCGTGCCGATGCCGTACAACACCACCGCCGCAGCGTGGGCGAATTCGATCGGTCGCTGCGCGGGCGACAGCCCGCGCAGGACCACGCCCGCCACCAGCGGTTCGGTTCCGCCCATCCACCGCTGCTGCGCGTGGGCAACGCGGGCGTGCTCACCCTTGCCGCGCTCTCCAGCCTGATCGTGCCGGCGGCGGCGGCGGGCGCGGCGCGCGCGGATTCGACCCCACCGGCAAGGCCAGCGCTGCTGCCTGGCGCGGCCGCTACCCGTGGTGAGGCGTACCTGGCCGTGCCGGTGCAGGAGCCATTGAACGGGATTGCATCCGCAGCTGCTGCAGGCTGCCTTTCCCGCCCTCGCCAGTGTCCGCAACTCCTCGCCGGTGCCGCCGTCACCGCGCTGGGCGGTGCGCTCGTCGGCGGGTGGTTGGGCTACCAGGCTGGCCACCGCGCAGCGCGGGACGAGTGCATTGCACGCTTCGCGGGTCATCCTGCCGCTGACGCGCAGGTCCAGCCCCCGGAAACGGCCGATGGCCTGCCAGCGCCGTTGCGCTTCAACCCGGCCGACATCGACCCGTCGCAACCGCCTTGCGAATCGCTCTATGCGCACATCAACCACCGCTGGCATGAAACGGCGCAGCTGCCGCCCGACCAGTCGCGCTGGGACATGCCGACCATGCTGCAGGAACGTTCGCTGGCATTGCAGCGGCGGGTGGCGGAACAGGCCGCCAACCTGGACATGCCAACCCACGTGGAAAAGGTCGTGGCTGACCTCTGGCGCACCGGCATGAACCAGCGCCAGATCAATGCCGACGGCATCGCACCACTGCGCGCCGAGCTGGCGGCCATCGACGCGCTGCAGACATCTGAGGCGATCGAGGCGCATCTGCACGCGCTCACTGCGGTCGGTCTCAACCCGGTGTTCGGGTTCGGTGTGGACCTGGACATGGACGCGCGCGACAGCCAGATCGCCTACGCCTTCCAGGGCGGGCTGGGGCTGCCGGACCGCAATTACTACCTGGACCCCGAACATGCCGAAGCCGCCCTCGCCTATCGCGCGCATATCGCGCACGTGTCGCGCCTGGCCGGTGATTCGCCGGCCGAGGCCGAGCGCCAGGCCGACGCGGTCCTGGCGCTGGAACGCCGCCTTGCCAACGCGTCAGCGCCGTGGGACGAGCTCAACGACAACGTCACCAACTTCTATCACCCGCTGACGGTGCCGGAGGCCGATGCGCTCACCCCCGGGTTCCGCTGGAGCGCCTTGTTCCAGGCGTTGGGCGTGGCCCCGCCGGACCGCTTCTCACTGGCCACGCCCGCCTTCCACCAGGCGGTGGGCCGGGCGTTGAGCTACGAAGCGCCGGCCACGTGGCGTGCCTACCTGCGCTTCCATACCCTTGATTCGGCCAGCCCTTTCCTGGGCGACGACTTCGTCCGCGCCCACCATGCATTCCACGCCAAGGCGCTGCAGGGCCAGGACGCGATGCCACCGCGCTGGAAGCAGGTGCTGGCCGCCATCGAACGCGTGGCCGGTGAAGCGCTCAGCGAACTGTACGTTCCGGTCGCGCTTCCGGCGGAGACCCGCGCGCGGGCGGTCGCGCTGATCGAGCAGATCATGGCCGCGTTGAAGCGTCGCCTGGCTGTGGTGCCGTGGATGGATGCCGAAACGCGCGCCACCGCACTTCGCAAGGCCGATACGTTCCGGCCGCGCATCGGCCATCCCGAACGCTGGCCCGACTGGTCCGGGCTGCACACCGAGTCGTGCGGCTACCTGCGCAACCTGCGCGCGGCCACCGCGTATGCCCAGCGCAACGAACTGGCCCGGTTGGGTGCACCGGTGGACGATGCACGCTGGCGGATGACCGCGCAGACCGTTGACGCGTACCACGACGTGATGAACAACGACATCGCCTTTTCGGCGGCGCTGCTGCAGCCGCCTTACTTCGACGTGGAGGCAGACGACGCGCTCAACTACGGCGCAATCGGCGCGGTCATCGGGCATGAGATTTCGCATGCGTTCTCGGCTGAGTCCAGCCAGTTCGGGCTGGACGGCAGCCTGCACAGCTGGTGGAGCGATACCGACCGGCAGAATGCCGCCGCGATCTCCGCACGGCTTGCCGCGCAGTTCGACCAGCAGGAAGTGGACGGCCTGCCGCTCAATGGGCGGCTGACCGCCAATGAGAACCTGGCCGACCTGAGCGGGCTGACGATTGCCTTGGACGCCCTGGAATTTGCCACCCGCAATGAGAGCGATCCCATGATCGACGGGCTCAGCCGCGAACAGCGCTTCTTCCTCAATTGGGGCTTGCTGTACCGCCGCCTGCACACCCCGGAGCGGCTGCAGCGAGACGTGGAAACCGACGTCCATGCCTTCGGGCCGCCACGCGCCGACGTCGGCCCAGCCAACCTGCCCGCCTACGCACAGGCCTTCCAGTGCCCCCCTGGAACCCCCATGACCCGCAGCAATGCCGAACGGGTCGTTTACCTCTAGCCACTACTCACATTACAAACCGCCAGCTGAACGTGCATACTCCGCGACGGTCGCCCGGGAAGCTTCCGGCGACGTCGCAGCAGGGGCGGGGTCCCTGCGATTGTCATCAAGGGACGGAACATGCGCTTTGCCTTACGAACGCTGCTGGCGGCTGCGCTGCTGTCGGGCAGTTTCGCCTGCCTGGCCGAGACGGCCACCGGCACGCTGGTCATGGAAGTGGACAAGCTGCAATCGGAAGTACCGCTCAGCAAGGATCTGCAGGAACTGATCCGCACCGGCGGCGTGGACTGGGGCATCAAGGGCAACGAACTGGTACTCACCGTCGTCGATACCCGGTACCTCGACTTCGACTACGGCTTCACCACCCGCTATGGGTACCGGCACGCGTTGCAGTTGCCGGTGGGCACCTACCGGATCACCGCCGTGAGCCGGGAGCCGCGCCGCAGCTACAGCGAACAGCGGCTGCTGGACCGGGCCACCTTCGTCAACCGGAACGTGGCGTCATTCACGATCGAAGCCGGCAAGACCGTCACCCTGCAGGTGGGGCCCGTGATCCTGGATGAGGACGCCCTCAACCCGGCAGTGTTCATCCCCACCCTGTTCGCCGGCGTGTCCAGCGCGGACGGCGAGGCACCGGGCGGCGCAGCGCCCCGGCGCAAGGCAGTCACCCTGCGCGACAACACCTCCACCGCCTGGCCGGATTACCGCGGCCCCATCAAGTTCATTCCACGCTGACCAAGGACGATATATGCGTTTTGCCATCCGTTTTGCATTGGCTTCGGTGCTGCTGCTGGGCAGCTTCACCAGCTCGGCCGAATCCGAACCCGCTACCGGTACGCTGGTGCTGGATCTCAAGCCGTTCCGTTCCGAAGTGGCGCTCAAGCCCAAGATCGAGTCGCAGCTCAAGACCGGCGGCATCGAGTGGGGGCTTCGCGATGGGCAGATGGTGGTCACCATGCTCAACAAGCGTTTCGTCGACTTCGATGTCAATTACATGACCCGCTTTGGCAGCACCCAGACCCTGCAGGTGCCCGCCGGCAGCTATCGGCTGACCACCGTCGGGTTCGAACCGCACACCGGCTTCAACGTCGAAAAAGTGGTCGCCAAGGGTGCCTACGTGAACCAGGACGTGCTGTCGTTCACCGTGGAGCCGGGCAAGACCACCACCATGACCATGGAACCGCTGATCGTGGACGAGGAGCGCACGCTGTTCGTCACGTTCTTCATCCCCACGCTGTTCACCACGGTGGCGGTGGAAGGCAGCGCTGACGCTACGGCAGCGCCCGCCGAGCCGGTGGCGCTCAACGTGCGCGACGAGCGCTCCATCTCGTGGCCCGATTACAAAGGGCCGCTGAAGTTCGTCGCCAAGTAAAGAAAAAAAAGGCCCCGGAAAACCGGGGCCTTCTGTCTGGGTCACCTCGCTACTCAACCCTTGGCGAACGCCAGCCGGCCTTCGGCCGCATCCACCCGGATCACATCACCGCCGACGAACTCGCCGGACAGGATCTTCTGCGCCAACGGGTTCTCCAGCTGCGCCTGGATCGCACGCTTGAGCGGACGGGCACCGTAGATCGGATCGAAGCCGACGTTGCCCAGCAGCTCGAACGCCGCGTCGCTGACCTCGATGCGCAGGCCACGTTCGGCCAGGCGCTTTTCCAGGCCCTGCATCTGGATGCGTGCGATCTGCTTGATCTGCACCTTGTCCAGCGGGTGGAACACCACGATGTCGTCCAGCCGGTTGATGAACTCCGGGCGGAAGTGCGCCTGCACCACGCCCATCACCGCCGCCTTCATCTGCGTGTAGGCCTCCGGGCTGTCATCGCTGGACATGTCCTGGATCTGGTGCGAGCCCAGGTTGGAGGTCATCACGATGACGGTGTTGCGGAAGTCCACGGTGCGACCCTGGCCATCGGTGAGGCGGCCATCGTCCAGCACCTGCAGCAGGATGTTGAACACATCGGTGTGCGCCTTCTCCACTTCGTCGAGCAGGATCAGCGAGTACGGGCGACGACGCACGGCCTCGGTGAGGTAACCGCCCTCTTCGTAGCCCACGTAACCCGGGGGCGCACCGATCAGGCGCGCCACGCTGTGCTTTTCCATGAACTCGCTCATGTCGATGCGGATCATGGCGTCGCTGCTGTCGAACAGGAACTCGGCCAGCGACTTGCACAGCTCGGTCTTGCCCACGCCGGTCGGGCCCAGGAACAGGAACGAGCCGCTCGGCCGGTTCGGGTCGGACAGGCCGGCACGCGAACGGCGCACCGCATCGGAAACGACCTTGATCGCCTCTTCCTGACCCACCACCCGCTCATGCAGCACGTCTTCCATGCGCAGCAGCTTGTCGCGCTCGCCTTCCAGCATGCGGTTGACCGGGATGCCGGTCCAGCGCGACACCACCTCGGCGATCTCCTCGGCGGTGACCCGGTCCTGGACCAGCTTGAACTCGGTGTTCTCCGCTTCCTGCGCCACGTGCAGCTGCTTCTCCAGCTGCGGCAGCTGGCCATACTGCAGCTCGCTCATGCGGCCGAAATCCTGGCGCCGCTGCGCCGCTTCCAGTTCCAGCTTCACCTGTTCGATCTGTTCCTTGATCTTGGTGGTGCCCTGCAGCGCCGCCTTCTCCGACTTCCATATCTCGTCCAGGTCGGAGAACTCGCGCTCGAGCGCATCGATCTCGGTTTCCAGGTCGGCCAGGCGCTGGCGCGAGGCGTCGTCCTTTTCCTTCTTCAGCATCTCGCGCTGGATCTTGAGCTGGATCAGGCGCCGTTCCAGGCGGTCCAGTTCTTCCGGCTTGGAGTCGATCTCCATGCGGATGCGCGAGGCCGCCTCGTCCATCAGGTCGATGGCCTTGTCCGGCAGCTGGCGGTCGGCGATGTAGCGGTGCGACAGCGTGGCCGCGGCCACGATCGCCGGGTCGGTGATTTCCACCCCGTGGTGCACCGCGTACTTCTCCTTCAAGCCACGCAGGATCGCGATGGTGTCTTCCACGCTCGGCTCGCCCACGAACACCTTCTGGAAGCGGCGCTCCAGCGCGGCATCCTTCTCGATGTACTTGCGGTACTCGTCCAAGGTGGTGGCACCCACGCAGTGCAGCTCGCCGCGCGCCAGCGCCGGCTTGAGCATGTTGCCCGCGTCCATCGCGCCATCGGCCTTGCCCGCGCCGACCATGGTGTGCAGCTCGTCGATGAACAGGATGATCTGCCCTTCGCTCTTGGACAGGTCGTTGAGCACGCCCTTCAGGCGCTCTTCGAATTCACCACGGAACTTCGCACCGGCGATCAGCGCGCCCATGTCCAGCGACAGCACGCGCTTGCCGCGCAGGCCCTCGGGCACTTCGTCGTTGATGATGCGCTGGGCCAGCCCTTCCACGATGGCGGTCTTGCCCACGCCGGGTTCGCCGATCAGCACCGGGTTGTTCTTGGTGCGGCGCTGCAGGACCTGGATGGTGCGGCGGATTTCCTCGTCGCGGCCGATCACCGGGTCCAGCTTGCCGCTCTCGGCACGCGCGGTCAGGTCGATGGTGTACTTCTCCAGCGCTTGCCGCTGCTCTTCCGCGTTCTCACTCTGCACGCTGTCGCCACCGCGGATCTTCTCGATGGCCGCATCGATCTTTTTCTTGTCCGCACCGGCCGCGCGCAGCGCCATGCCCAGCGTGCCGCCATCGTCCAGCGCCGCGCGCACGAACCATTCGCTGGCGATGAACGCATCGCCATGCTGCTGGGCCAGCTTGTCGGTACTGTTGAGCAGCCGGTTCAGGTCATTGCCGATCGACAGGCTGCCGGCCTGGCCGGAGACCTTCGGCAGCGCATCCAGCGCCTCGGTCAGCCGCTCGCGCAGCACCGGCACGTTGACCCCGGCCTGGGCCAGCAGCGGGCGCGTGCTGCCGCCCTGCTGGTCCAGCAGCGCGGTCAGTACGTGCACCGGTTCAATGATGTTGTGGTCGCGGCCCACGGCCAGCGACTGTGCGTCCGCCAGCGCCTGCTGGAAACGCGAGGTGAGCTTGTCCATCCGCATGGGGGAATCCTCGATATGTTGCCGCTGGCCGAGCCAGCACTATCTGACAGATGCGGTTATGCAGGCGTGTTTCAAGGGGGGATGAGAACGCATTCAGGCCCCGGACGACGTGGCAGCGACATCCCCATCACGCCTGCTTGGCAGCGCGGGCGGGAGGCTGGGGGTCCCTGTCGCGGAGCATGCGCATGCATTACGAGCTGTACTACTGGACCGGCATCCAGGGCCGTGGCGAATACATCCGGCTGGCGCTGGAAGATGCCGGCGCGTCCTACACCGACATGGCGCGCGTGCACGGCGACAAGGTGATGCAGCCGTTCCTGGACGGCAAGGCCGAGGGGTTGCGTCCGTTCGCGCCGCCGTTCCTGGTCAGTGGGCGGCAGGTGATCGCGCAGGTGGCGGCGATCCTCGACCATCTGGGGCCGGAGCTGGGGCTGGTACCCGAAGCGGCCTCACGCCGCGTGCAGGCATTGCAGCTGCAGCTGACCATCGCCGACCTGGTCGCGGAGGTCCACGACACCCACCATCCCATGGCGGCCTCGAAGTACTACGAAGACCAGAAGAAGGAAGCCAAGGCGCGCGCCGCTGCGATGCGCAGCGAGCGGCTGCCGAAGTATCTGGGCTGGTTTGAAAGCGTGCTGGAGGCCAATGGCGGCCTGCACCCGCTGCGCGAGCATTCCTACGTGGACCTGTCGCTGTTCCAGCTGCTCAGCGGGCTGCACTACATGTTCCCGCAGCGGATGCAGGCGCTGCGTCCCTCGTTGCCGCTGCTGCATTCCTTGAAGGACCGGGTGGAGCGGCGACCCAATGTCGCCGCCTACCTGGCCTCCGAACGCCGGTTGGCGTTCAACACCAATGGCATCTTCCGCCATTACCCGGAGCTGGACGGCGATGAATGACGCCCGGTCACGACCAACGGTCGTGACCTACCGTCGGCGCCAGATGCGGTTGGCGGTTGATCACGACCGTTGGTCGCGATGCAGTTGGCCGGTAGATCACGACCGTTGGTCGTGATGCAGTTGGCCGGTAGATCACGACCGTTGGTCGTGATTGCTCTTCTGCAGCGACAACAGTCCCAACAACGCCGCCAGCGCGACATAGGCGCCCGCGAACTGCCACATGATCTGCTGCGGCAGGCCGGCCAGCTGCCACGGCAGGTAGATGCCGCCGCGCGGGTCCACCGAATGGATCAGCCCGAACAGGGTCAGCGCGGCCGCCACCAGCAGGATGCCCGAGGCACGCAGCAGCCGCCCGTCGATCATTGCCACCACCGCGGCAATCCACAGCATCGAGGTGATGATGAAGCCATTGCCCAGGGTGAAGATCACCGCCAGCTCCGGCAGCCCGTGGCCATCGAGCGTGGTGGTCATCGCCACCAGCTGCTCCGGCGGGATCCAGCCCGGTGCCTTGATCGCCAGCAGATAAGCCACCGACGGCAGGAAGCCCAGCACCATCGCACCGGCGTGTTCGCGTGGGGTGGCCTGGAAGGCCTGGGTGGTGATGTCGATGGCCACGTACACGATGATCGGCGCCAGCACCGCCAGCGGCAGCCACTGCACCAGCCCGGAAATTACCCCCAGCATGCCGCCGATACCCACGAACAGGCCGGTCAGCAGCGTGTAGCCGCTGCGAGCGCCCATGTGCTTGTAGGCCGGCTGGCCGATGTACGGCGTGGTCTGCGCCACGCCACCGCACAGGCCGGCCACCAGCGTGGCCACCGCCTCCACCAGCAGGATGTCGCGCGTGCGGTAGTCATCGCCGGCCGCGCGTGCGCTTTCGGAAACGTTGATGCCGCCCACCACCATGAGCAGGCCGAACGGCAGCAGCAGCGGCAGGTAGGTGATCGCCGTGGGCAGGCCATCGATGAAGCCCAGCGTCGGCCACGGCAGCACCATCTGCAGCGGGGTCCACTCGGGCACCTTGAAGCCCGGTGCACCCAGCCCGGCCAGGCCGAGCCCGTAATACAGCACCGTGCCGAACACGAACGCCACCAGCACGCCCGGCGCGCGGATCGGCAGCTTGCGCTTGGCCACCAGCACGTACAGCAGCAGGCCCAGCGTGACGAAGCCGACCACCGGCGAGCGCAGCGTTTCCAGCAGCGGCAGGAAGCCCATCAGCACGATCGCGATGCCGGCGATGGAGCCCAGCAGCGAAGCACGCGGCAGCGCGCGGGTGACCGCTTCGCCGAAGAACGAGAGCACGGTCTTGAGCACGCCCATGATCACCAGCGACGCCATGCCCAGCTGCCAGGTGGCAATGGCCGCATCGTGCGGGGCCAGCCCCTGCGCCTTGAAGGCCAGGAACGCCGGGCCCAGCACCAGCAGCGCCATGCCGATGCTGGTCGGCGCATCCAGGCCGAGCGGCATGGCGGTGACATCGTCGCGGCCGGTACGCGCGGCCAGCCGCCGCGCCATCCAGGTGTAGAGCACGTTGCCGACCAGCACGCCGAAGGCGGTGCCGGGGAACATGCGCCCGAAAACCACGTCGGCCGGAAACTGGAAGATGCCGACCAGCGCCATCGCGATGAAGCCCAGGATCGACAGGTTGTCGACCACCAGGCCGAAGAAGCCGTTGAGATCGCCGGCGACGAACCAGCGGGGGCGTCCGGAGACAGGAGCGGATGCAGGCATGCGAGGGGGCACGGGGTGGGGGGTACCCGATGGTAGGCCCTCCCCGCCCCCGCGCACAGGTGCATGGATGGAACAGCGGAACTACGGTTTGTTGAGGAAATTGTTCGCCAGCAGGTCCCGCACGTCCCCCACGCGCCCGTGCAGCAGCGCCTTGGCCGCATACAGGGCGGTGCCGGCCACCTGCTTGGCCTCCACCTGCGGCGGCATCACCAGCTCGGTCGGGCTGGTGTGCACGTCCAGCAGCGCCGGGCCGGGGTGGGCCAGCACGTCCTGCACTGCCTGTTCCAGGTCCTCACTGCGGGTCACGGTGCGCCCGTAGAAGCCGATCACCTCGGCCAGGCGGCCGAAATCGGGGTTCTTCAGGTCGGTGTAGTTGTCCAGCAGGCCCTGCACCTTCTGCTCCAGCTCCACGAAGTTCAGCGAGCTGTTGTTGTAGACCACCACCTTGATCGGCAGGTTTTCCTGTACCGCGGTGAGCAGCTCGCCGAGCAGCATCGCGATCCCGCCATCGCCGCACATCGCGATCACCTGCCGGCCCGGGAACGCCTTCTGCAGGCCCAGCGCCTGCGGCAGGGCATTCGCCATCGTGCCGTGCAGCAGGCTGGTCAGCGTGCGGCGGCGGCCGTTGGCGCGGATATGGCGCAGGATCCACACCATCGGCGAACCGCAGTCGGCGGTGAACAGCGCATCGTCATCGCCATGCCGGTCGAGCAGCGCGGTGAGGTGCTGCGGATGGATCAGCTCGCCCTCGCCCGGGTGCTCTTCCTTCGCGCGGGTTTCCAGCGCCTTCTCGCGGTGGCCGATGCACTCGTCCAGGAAGCTGCGGTCATCGCGTTCGGGCAGCAGCGGCAGCAGGGCCTCCAGGGTCGGGCCGATGTCGCCCACCACGCCCAGGTGCACCGGATGGCGCCTGCCCAGGTGGCTGCCATCGCGGTCGACCTGGATCAGCGTCGCCTTGTCCGGGTAGTACTGGCCCCAGGCGAAATCAGCACCGAGCAGCAGCAGCGTGTCGCACGCCATCAGCGTGTGGTAGCCCGATTCAATGCCGAAAATGCCGGTCATGCCCATGTTGTACGGATTGTCATGCTCGACGAAGTCCTTGGCCCGCGAGGTATGCGCGACCGGCGCCTTCAAGCGCGCGGCGAGTGCTACCAGCGCGTCATGCGCATGCTCGCAGCCCGCGCCTGCGTAGATGCCGATGCGCTTGCCCGTGCCGATCAGCGCGGCGATGCGCTGCAGTTCGTCGTCATTCGGGCGCAGCACCGGCTGGGTGTAGTGGACGGAGAACGGCTGCTCGTCCTTGACCTCCGCTTCGGCAATGTCCGCCGGCAGGATCAGCACCGCCACGCCGCGCCGGCTGATCGCCGCCTGGCAGGCCAGCGTCGCCATCCGCCGCGCCTGGAGCGGCGTGGATACCTGCTCGCAGAACACGCTGCAACTGGCGTACACCGCCTTGAAATCCACCTCCTGCGGGAACTCCATGCCCAGCTCGGTGGTGACCACCTGGCTGGCGATCAGCACCAGCGGGGTGCGGTTGCGGTTGGCCTCGAAGATGCCGTTGATGAAATGCAGCCCACCGGGGCCGCACGAGCCCGCGCACGCCGCCAGGCGGCCGCTGACCAGCGAATCGGCCCCCGCCGCGAACGCGGCCGCCTCCTCATGGCGCACGTGCACCCACGCGATATCGCTGTTGTGGATGGCATCGGTGACATGGTTGAGGGTGTCGCCGACGATGCCGTAACAGTGCCGCACACCGGCGGCCTGCAGGGTATCAACGACGATTTCGGCAACGCGCTTGCTCATGACGGCACTTCCACGTTCTGGGGGAAGTCCGAGCCTAGACCCGCGCAGGTGACACCGGCGTGCGAATGCACGCCGATTCATACGAAGGTAGGTACCGACCGTTGGTCGGTACGCCGTTAGAACGAAACCTCGACCGCCTGTTGCGACCACAGCACCGACTGGTGTCTGGTGGCCTGCTTCCATGCCAAGCGGATCGCCTCGATGTCCGAGCGCCGCTGCGGGGTGTTTTCGTGCAGCACCACCAGCACTTTGGTGCGCAGGCGGTTGGGTTCCTTCGCGCCGCGGAACAGCCACTGGCCGTAGGCATCGAACACGGTCAGGCCATCCGGGAAGCGCGGGGTGACCTGCTTGTCCAGGAACTCGCGCCACTGCGCCTCGCTGATCGCATCGGTCTGCTCGCGGTCGGAAGCGCCGCTTTCCTCGCCCACCCCGAAGTACAGCTCGCTGCGCACCCAGCCGGCGGCGGCATCCGGGCGGGCGGCATCGCCCTGCAGGCTGGCCGTGGTGGTCGTGGATTCGGGTGCGCGCGTGACCGGAGCGGTGGCGGTGGCGCAGCCGCTGAGGGCGAGGAAGGCGGCTAGCAGGAGGGGATGGGGCTTCATTTTTGGTCTCTGGGGGTGGGGCGACGTGGGACACGCATGGCGTGTCGCTACGTGGTCATGCTGGGTTGCAAGGGTGACGGACATCGCGCGGCTGCGCAGATGCCCAACGGCTATCAGCTGATGCCCCCTCGTATTGGGACTTGCATCACAGGGTGCCGTCACGCCAAGATAATATATCGCTTCATCCGGATGGATTGGAACTCCAATCGCATCCCTCCCCCCTCCCCCCTCGTCGTACTGCTGGAGCCCGCATGTCCCGTCCGTCCGCGTCGCGCCTTGGCCTTGCCATTGCCCTGGTCCTGTCTTCCCCCCTGCTGGCCCAGGACCTCCACGCGCAGGACGCGCCCGCCTCCGCCACCACGCTGGACACGGTGATCGTCACCGGCACCCGCGCCATCGACCGCACCGTGCTCGAATCCACCTCCCCGGTGGACGTGCTCACCGCCGAGGACATCCGCCGCGCCGGCGTGGTCAACGGCGAGCTGGGCAGCGCGCTGCAGGCGCTGCTGCCCTCGTTCAACTTCCCGCGCCAGTCCAATTCCGGCGGTGCCGACCACGTGCGCGCCGCCCAGCTGCGCGGGCTGTCGCCCGACCAGGTGCTGGTGCTGGTGAACGGCAAGCGCCGCCACACCAGCGCGCTGGTGAACACCGACAGCAAGATCGGCAAGGGCACCACCCCGGTCGATTTCAACTCGATCCCGGTCAGCGCCATCAAGCGCATCGAAGTGCTGCGCGACGGCGCCGGTGCGCTGTACGGTTCCGATGCCGTGGCCGGTGTGATCAACGTGATCCTGGATGACGCCCCGGAAGGCGGCGCCATTGAAGCCAGCTTCGGTGCCAACCACACCGACCTCGAGCCGATCGACCGCACCATCACCGATGGCCAGACCAGCTTCGCCAGCGCCAAGGTCGGCACCCGGCTGGGCGAAGACGGCGGCTTCCTGCGCGTGGGCCTGGAGCTGAAGAACCGCGAAGGCACCAACCGCGCCGGCTTCGACCAGATTCCGCCGTGGGACCAGAGCGATGCGAACCTGGCCCTGCAGGGCCAGCGCAACTACGTGCTGGGCGATGGCAAGACCAAGGACCTCAACGCCTGGATCAACACCGAACTGCCGTTCGGTGAAACCTCGAAGTTCTACTTCTTCAGCACCTTCAACCAGCGCGACAGCGAAGGCGCCAACTACTTCCGTTACCCCGACAGCGACGCCAACTGGACCGAGCTGTACCCCAACGGCTACCGCCCGATTTCCGAAGGCGAGAACCGCGACGTGCAGGCCGTGGCCGGTGCCAAGGGCCAGTGGGGCGAGTGGAACTACGACGCCAGCCTGGATTACGGCTTCAATGACTTCACCTACCGCCTGCGCAACTCGCTCAATGCCTCGCTGGGCCCGGGCAGCCCGACCCGGTTCAAGACCGGCGATTACCGCAATGAACTGACCGTGGGCAACTTCGACCTGGGCCGGGTGTTCACCCAGGGCGAAAACACCCACAGCCTGGGCCTGGGCCTGGAAGCGCGCCGCGACCACTTCCAGACCCGCCCCGGTGACCCGGCCAGCTACGCCGCCGGCCCCTACACCGACCGCCCGACCGGCTCGCAGGCCGGCGGTGGCCTGACCCCGCAGGACGCCACCTCGCTCACCCGCGACGTGACCAGTGCGTACGCCAGCCTGTCCAGCCAGTTCGGCGAGCACTTCTCCAGCGACCTGGCCGCGCGCTACGAACACAGCGACGATTACGGCGGCGAGCTCACCGGCAAGCTGGGCCTGCGCTATGAATTCACCCCGGCCTTCGCGCTGCGTGGCGCCATCTCCAACAACTTCCGTGCGCCGTCGCTGGCGCAGATCGGCTATGAATCCACCTCCACCGGTTACAACGCCGCCGGCCAGCTGGTGCAGGGCCGCACGCTGTCGGTGAACAACCCGATCGCACGCGGGCTGGGGGCCACCGACCTCAAGCCGGAGAAGTCGATCAACACCAGCCTGGGCTTCACCAGCCGCATCGGCGATCACTTCGACCTGTCGCTGGATTTCTACCAGATCGATATCGATGACCGCATCGCGCTGTCGGAGAGCATCACCGGTGATGCACTCACCGATTACGTGCAGCAGCAGTTCGGCGTCGCCGGGCTGCAGAGCGCCAACTTCTTCGTCAACGCCGCCGATACCCGCACCCGTGGTGCCGAGCTGGTGACCAACTGGCGGCAGGGGCTCGGCGATGGCCAGCTGGTGCTGACCGGTACCTATGCCTACAACAAGACCACGCTGAAGAACGTGCTGGCCACGCCGGCGAGCCTGTTGGTGCTGGATCCGGATTACGTGCTGTTTGGTGTGGAAGAAACCAACACGCTGACCGATGCCACCCCGCGCACGCGTGCGCAGCTGGCGGCGACCTGGACCAATGATCGTTGGACGCTGAGCAGCCGCCTGAGCCGTTATGGCAGCGTGACCCGGGTGTTCAACTTCGGCGATGGGTTCGTGCCGCGGCAGACGTATGGCGCCGAGTGGCAGCTGGATGCCGAGGTGGAGTACAGGATCACGCCGCAGTGGAGCGTGGCGCTGGGTGGGCAGAACCTGACCGACAATTACTCGGACCTGTCCAACGAGGACATCTACTACTACGGCAACCTGCCGTATGACGTGTTGTCGCCGATTGGTAGCAATGGTGCCTATTATTACGGGCGCGTTCGTTACACGTTCTGATCATTGGTGCAGCCAGGCAGGGCCTGGCTCTACCGGACGCGTGATCGTCTACTGGACGATCACGCTTCCGGTGGCATGTTGGCGGCATGGCCAACGACTACCCCCTCCGTCCGCCGCCGCCACTGCTGGACGATGCGTGCGCGCTGTTCCTGGACGTGGACGGCACCCTCATTGAATTTGCCGAAGACCCCGAGGCAGTCACCCTGCTGCCCGAGGTGCGCGAGGCCATCGGCCGCATCAGCGACCGCCTCGAAGGCGCGGTTGCGCTGATCAGCGGACGACCGCTGGCCCAGCTGGACCGCCTGTTCGCGCCGCTGCACCTGCCCGCCGCCGGCCTGCATGGCCACCAGGTGCGTGGCCTGAACGGTGACACCCACGCCGTTGACGGGCTCACCGGCAACGCCACCGACAGCGACACCAGCGAATGGCTGCACGCCGTGCACCAGCAGGCCATGCGGTTCGCGCACGGCCACCCCGGTGTGCTGGTGGAAGACAAGGGCCGCAGCCTCGCGTTGCACTGGCGCGGCGCACCGCACGCGGCGAACGAGGTGCGCGCGTTTGCCGAACGCCACATCGGCGGCAACCCCGGCTACCGGCTGCAGCCCGGCGACCACGTGGTGGAATTCATTCCCGAAGGTAGCGACAAGGGCCGCGCGATCCGCCAGCTCATGCAGCAGCTGCCCTTCCGTGGCCGCATTCCCGTGTTCCTGGGCGACGACCTGACCGACGAATACGGCTTCGATGCCGCCAACACCCTGCACGGCTGGAGCGTGCTGGTGGGCGAACGTGAGCCCAGTGCCGCGGTCTTCGCCCTGCCCCGTGTGCGCGACGTACACGGCTGGCTGCAGGAAAACGCTTACTGATGTACCCAGAGACCCCCACCCCATGACTGATTCCACCCTGGACCTTGGCGTTGTCGGCAACGGCAGCTTCGGTGCGTTGATCGACCGCCACGCCCGCGTTGTGTGGAGCTGCCTGCCCACCTTCGACGGCGACCCCACCTTATGCGCGCTGCTACAGCCCAACCAGCAGGTCGGCGGCGATTTCGCCATCGAACTGGAAGACATGGTCAGCAGCGAACAGAGCTACCTGACCAACACCGCCATCCTGCGCACCGTGCTGCACGACAAGCACGGCGGCTCGCTGGAAATCATCGATTTCGCGCCGCGCTGGCGCCAGAACGACCGTTTCTATCGGCCGGTCAGCCTGATCCGCCAGGTGCGCCCGCTCGGCGGCAACCCGCGCATCATCGTGCGCGCCCGCCCGCTGGCCGACTGGGGCGCGCGCGTGCCCGAGGCCACGTGGGGCAGCAACCACATCCGCTGGATCCTGCCCGACCACGTGCTGCGACTGACCACCGACGTGCCGCTGCGCTTCGTGCGCGATGAGCTGCCGTTCGTGCTCAGCCACCCCGTGCACCTGGTGCTGGGCGTGGATGAATCGCTCAACCGCTCGCTCAGCGGCTACGTGCAGGAGTCCTTCCAGCGCACGCGCGACTACTGGCGCGAATGGGTGCGTTACCTGTCCATTCCGCTGGAATGGCAGGACGCGGTGATCCGCAGTGCCATCACCCTTAAGCTGTGCCAGTACGAAGACAGCGGCGCCATCATCGCCGCGATGACCACCTCCATTCCCGAGGCCCCGGGCAGCATCCGCAACTGGGATTACCGCTACTGCTGGCTGCGCGATGCCGCATTCGTGGTGCGCGCGCTCAACCGCCTGGGTGCCACCCGCACCATGGAACAGTTCCTGGGCTACATCTTCAACCTGGCCACCGGCGATGGCAGCCTGCAACCGCTGTACGGCATCGGCTTCGAGGCCAAGCTGGAAGAAAGCGAAGTGGCCTCGCTCGATGGCTACCGTGGCATGGGCCCGGTGCGGCGCGGCAACCTGGCCTGGGTGCAGCGCCAGCACGATGTGTACGGCAGCGTGGTGCTGGCCTCCACCCAGCTGTTCTTCGACCGCCGCCTGCAGGACCCCGGCGACGCCCACACCTTCGCGCGGCTGGAACCGCTGGGCGAACAGGCCTTCGCCCTGCACGATGTGCCCGATGCCGGCCTGTGGGAATTCCGCGGCCGCACCGAAGTGCACACCTACACCAGCGCCATGTGCTGGGCCGCCTGCGACCGCCTGTGCAAGATCGCCGTGCGCCTGAAGCTGGACCACCGCGCCGAATACTGGCGCGACCGCGCCAACACCATCCATGCCCGCATCCTGCGTGAATCGTGGAGCGAAGAGCTCGGCCACTTCACCGACACCTACGGCGGCCACCGCCTGGATGCCTCGCTGCTGCTGTTGGCCGACATCGGCTTCATCGCCGCCGACGATGCACGCTTCGTCGCCACCGTCGAAGCCATCGGCCGCGACCTCAAGCACGGCAACGCGCTGTACCGGTACGTAGCACCGGATGATTTCGGCGAGCCCGAAACCAGCTTCACCATCTGCACGTTCTGGTACATCGACGCGCTGGCCGCCATCGGCCGCCTGGACGAAGCCCGCGAGATGTTCGAAATGCTGCTCGAGCGCCGCAACCACCTCGGCCTGCTGTCCGAAGACCTCGCCTTCGACAACGGCGAAGCCTGGGGCAACTTCCCGCAGACCTATTCGCACGTGGGCCTGGTCACGGCCGCCATGAGGCTGTCGCGCAGCTGGCAGGAAGCCTCATGAGCCGTCTCGTGGTGGTCTCCAACCGCGTGGCTGCGCCCGGCGTGGCCGCACCCGGCGGGCTGGCGGTGGGCCTGCTGGCCGCGTTGAAGGAACGTGGCGGGCTGTGGTTCGGCTGGAGCGGAAAATCCGTACGCGATGACAGCGGGGAGCTGCACGAGCAGACCGAGGGCGACATCCGCTACGTCACCATGGACCTGAACAAGCGCGACGTCGACGGCTACTACAACGGCTTCGCCAACCGCACCCTGTGGCCACTGCTGCACTTCCGGCTGGACCTGGTGGACTACGACCGCGCCACCCGCGAAACCTACCGCCGGGTCAACGCGCTGTTCGCCGAAAAGCTGGCGCCGCTGCTGCGCGAAGACGACATCGTGTGGATCCACGATTACCACCTGATTCCGCTGGCCTCGCTGCTGCGCGAGCGTGGCATCGGCTGCCGCATCGGTTTCTTCCTGCACGTGCCGATGCCCTCGGCCGACCTGCTGCAGGCCATGCCCGACCACCTGCGGCTGTTCTCCAGCCTGTATGCCTACGACCTGGTGGGCTTCCAGACCCAGCGCGATGCCGACCGCTTCCAGTCCTACGTTCGCCTGTTCGCCGGCGGCAAGGTGCTGCCCGACGGCATGCTGGAAGCGCCCGGCGGGCGTCGCTTCCGCGCCGCGGCGTTCCCGATCGGCATCGATACCGCGCACATCGAACGCCAGGCCAAGGCCGGTGCCAACAAGCCGGCCGTGCGCGACCTGCGCAACAGCCTGCGCGACCGCCAGCTGGCCATCGGCGTGGACCGGCTGGATTACTCCAAGGGCCTGCCCGAACGCTTCCAGGGCTTCGAGCGCTACCTGCAGCGCCACCCCGACCAGCGCGGCAGCCTCACCTACCTGCAGATCGCCCCGGTGTCGCGCGGCGATGTCACCGAGTACCGGCAACTGCGCAGCCAGCTGGAGCAGATCGCCGGCCACATCAACGGCGGCTTTGCCGAACCGGACTGGACCCCGCTGCGCTACGTGAACCAGAACTTCGCCCACGCCACCCTCACCGGGTTCTACCGCGCCGCCGCCGTGGGCCTGGTCACGCCACTGCGCGATGGCATGAACCTGGTGGCCAAGGAGTACGTGGCCTCGCAGGACCCGGAAAACCCCGGCGTGCTGGTGCTGTCGCTGCTGGCCGGCGCGGCCGATGAGATGAAGCAGGCGCTGCTGGTGAACCCGCATGACCTGGATGGCGTGGCCGATGCCATCGCCACCGCCGCCACCATGCCGCTGCGCAAACGCGTGGAACGCTGGCAGGCGATGATGGATCACCTGCGTACCCATGACATCAACCACTGGCGCCAAAGCTATCTGGACGCGCTCGAAAACGGCTGATTGCGACATGTTGCCGGGGCATAAAACTGTCGCTTCCGGCCTGAAATCGCACACCCCCTGCGCATCATCCGCCGTGATGCGCTCGTTTTAGGAGTGTGTCGTTTTCTGCATGGCCGGCGCTGGCAG
Organism: Stenotrophomonas sp. FBCC-B152; assembly: GCF_059134105.1. Lineage (NCBI taxonomy): Bacteria > Pseudomonadati > Pseudomonadota > Gammaproteobacteria > Lysobacterales > Lysobacteraceae > Stenotrophomonas > Stenotrophomonas sp. FBCC-B152. The sequence goes on from NZ_CP101442.1 coordinate 2,952,659, forward strand.
GCCGGCAACCGCAGCGCGCCATTTCCATAGGCCTCCTAAATCGTCGGAATCCGCAGCCGATTCGCAACCTGCGGCCCGTGCAACTTTCATTTTTCGTTGACAGGCCGTTCCGACATTGACTCCCGCAACGCCCGTGCATGCCGCAGGGGCTGGAACCGGGAATCGGATTGATGTCACTGCTGGATCGCTTCATCGAAGACACCGCCCTGCACATGGGCCTTGGCCACCGCGCGCGCAACCTGGTGGACGTGCTGGTCGATTACATCCGCGGCCTGCCGGGCGGCATCCAGGGCCTGCGCCGTCGTTTCGATGCAGTGGGCCTGGGCAGCCGCTTCCCCGGTGATGAACGCCCCTCGCGGCTGCTGGCCAGCCAGCTGGAATGCGTGATCGGGCGGGAAGAACTGGCCGTGCTGGCACGCCGCGCCGCCTTCCCCACCGGCATGTTCGCGGTGGTGGCCTCCGACCTGCTGCCGGGCCTGCTGGAGGTGCTGGAGCAGGAAGCCCGCAGCGCGCAGGCGCCGCATCCCGTGGCGCAGGCGGCGCCGCGCAGCCCCACCCTGCGCCTCGTACGCGGCACCGCCATGCGCGGGCTGCTGTGGGTGATGGTGGCCGGGGTGCTGCTGTGCCTGACCGGCTGGATCCACCAGAAGACCCGGGTGAGCACCGGTGCCGCACCGGCCTACGCCGAGCAGCAGCACCCGCCGCGGCTGTCGCTGGTGAACAGCGGTGGCGTGATCGACGTACGCGGCCGCCTGCCGGGCGAGGCCGACCGGCGCCGGGTTTGGAGCGCGCTGGTGGCCCAGTACGGCCAGGGCGGGGTCACCGGCGACATCCTGCGCGACCCGCAGGCACAGGCCCCGCGCTGGCTGGACCGGCTGGTCAGCCTGGCCCCGGTGCTGCGCCACCCCGGGCTGTCGCTGTCGTTCACCGGCGATGCGCTGCACGTGGACATGACCCGGCTGCCGGAGGGCGACCGTATCGCGGTGTCCGATACCCTGCGCCGGGCGTTTGGCCACCTGCAGGTGAGCGGCCTGTGGGACGCGGGGCGGATCGCGCTGGCGCGGCTGCCGGCCAACCCCGCACCGCACGAACTGGTGGCCGCGTTGAACCAGGGCAAGGTCGGGTTCGAGCACAAATCGCCGGTGCTGCGCGCCGACGGCCGCGACATGCTGCGCGCCAGTGCGCAGGCCATCCTGGCGGCCGGGCCCGGTGTGCGCCTGGAAGTGGGCGGGCATACCGACAGCCTGGGCGCTGCCGAGACCAACCTGCAGCTGAGCCGGCAACGCGCGGATGTGGTGGTGGCGGAACTGCAGGCGTTGGGGGTGCCGGCCGGTGTGTTGGAGCCACGTGGGTATGGGGAAGAGCATCCGGTGGCCGACAACCGGTTGGAGAGCGGGCGGGATCGCAATCGGCGGATCGAATACAGCGTCCTTCGGTGACCTGCGCGTCCGCGCGCTTTCAATCGAGAAAACGCGCCGCCTGGGCCGGCGTGGGCAGGAAACACTGCTCATGCCGGCCAAACCACCGGTACCGGTTGCGTGCCAGCGCGCGATACGCACGATCGCGCCAAGCGCGCGGCACCACCCGCAGCACGTGCGCCAGCTTCCACGCCCCGCCCAACCCGGCCAGCACCCGCACGATGGCATCGGTATCGCTCCACGCGCGGCCCTGCTCCACCAGCAGGAACGACAACGGGTCGTCCGGGTCCAGCCCGTGCTGCTGCAACAGCGCGCGCCCCTGCGCCCCCTGCATCGCCGCGAACCGGTAGCGCCCCTGGCGATCAAACCGCAACAGGAACCGCACCCAGCGGCTGCAAAGCGCGCACACGCCATCAAACACGATCACGGCCCCGACATCGGGGCTCACGGCGAAATCCACGCCAACGTCGCCATTCGCCCGGTCTTCCGATCCCGCCGATGCGAATAGAACCGCCCCGGCTCGGCAATCGTGCTCAGCTGCCCGCCACTGATCGCGCCCGGGTCCAGCCCGGCCGCCACCAGCCGCCGCCGCGCCAGCGCGTACAGATCCACCTTCCAATGCCCCGGACGGGTGGCCACGAACGCCTCCGCCGCCCCGGCATCCAGGTCCACGAACGCGGCAAACACGTCCGCGCCGATCTCATACTCGGCCGGCCCGGCCGCCGGCCCCAGCCATGCCTGCAGCTCACCCGGCGGCGTACGCATGGCCGCCACCGTGGCTTCCAGCATGCCGTCGGCCAACCCGCGCCAGCCGGCATGGGCAGCGCCGATCTCGCGGCCATCGCGCGCAGCCAGCACCACCGGCAGGCAGTCGGCGGTCAGGATCGCCAGCACCACCCCGGGCACCGAGGTCACCGCCGCATCGGCGGTGGGTTCAGCCTCAATGCCACTGGCCACGGGCGGCGCGTCAAAGCGCAGCACCCCGGTGCCATGCACCTGGCGCAGCCAGTGCGGTGCCGAGGGCAGCCCCAGCCCGGCCTGCAGCAGCGCGCGGTTGCGCGCCACCTGGTCCGGGTCGTCGCCGTCGGCGGCGGTGCGGTTGCCCATGTTGAACTGGTCGAACGGCGCCTTCGAGCCCCCTGCGCCGTGGCGCAGGGTGGTCAGCGCATGCACCCCGGGCGCGGCCGCCCAGTCGGCGGCCAGCACCGGCAGCGGCGCGTCGTGCGACGGAACGGAAGCCAGGGGCGTGGCCATCAGCGGCGACCGCGCTCCAGCTCGGTGAAGCGCTTGGTGTCTTCACGCAGCGCGTCCAGCAGCGCCACCATGTCGGCCGGCAGCGGCGCGCTGTTGCGGATCGGCTCACCGGTGATCGGGTGGGCGAATTCCAGCGTTTCAGCATGCAGCGCCTGGCGCTTGAAGCCGCGCAGCTGCGCGACCAGGTCGTCGGTGGCGCCCTTGGGCAGCTTCAGCGCGCCGCCGTACAGCGAATCGCCCACGATGGCGTGCTTGAGGTGGGCCATGTGCACGCGGATCTGGTGGGTACGCCCGGTTTCCAGGCGGCATTCCAGCGCCGTGTGCGCGCGGAAGCGCTCACGCAGGCGGTAATGGGTCACCGCGTCCTTGCCGTCCTCGCGCACCGCCATGCGGATGCGGTCGCGCGGGTGGCGGTCGATCGGGGCATCGGCGGTACCGCCGGAGACCAGCGCGCCCACCACCACCGCCAGGTACTGGCGGTGCACGTTGCGCGCGGCCAGCTGCTCCACCAGCGCGGTCTGCGCCTGGATCGTGCGGGCCACCACCATCACCCCGCTGGTGTCCTTGTCCAGGCGGTGCACGATGCCCGCACGCGGCAGCACCGACAGGCCCGGGTCGCGGAACAGCAGCGCGTTGACCAGGGTGCCGCTGGGGTTGCCCGCGCCGGGGTGGACCACCAGGCCGACCGGCTTGTTGATCACATAAACGTGTTCATCCTCGTACAGGATGTCCAGCGGGATGTCCTCGGGCTCGGCGTGGGTCTGGGTGTCGAGCACGACATGCAGGCTGGCCACCTCGCCGCCGCGGACCGGGTCGCGCCCGCGCACGGGCTCGCCGTCCAGCAGCACGTCCCCGGACTTGATCCACTCGCTCAGCTTGGAGCGCGAGAATTCGGGGAACAGGTCGGCCAGCACGGCGTCAAAGCGCCGCCCGGCGGCGGTATCAGGCACGACGGCCTGACGGGTGGATTCGGTTTCAGAAGCGTTATCGGACATGGGGAGCACACCGCAGGAAGACAAATTGGGGGTCCCGGCAACCAGTTTCAGTCGCAGGACAGGCCACTAGGCTATCATCGACCCTTCGTATTCCAGCCGCGTCCCGCCCTGACCCCATGATCCGACGCTCTTCCCTGCTGTCCGCGCCCGTCCGCACCGCGGCCCTGATGCTGGTCCTGGCCCTCGTTTCCACCGGCTGCCACCGTGGCGCCAAGGGTGACAACCCGGAAGAAGGCCAGCCTGTCGAAACGATCTACGACAAGAGCCACGGCCTGATGCAGAAGGGCAACTGGAGTGGCGCCGAAGCCACCTTCCGCCGCCTGATCGCCCAGTACCCGTACGGCCCGTACACCGAGCAGGCGATGATCGAAACCGCCTACGCCCAGTACAAGGCCGGCAAGCACGATGACGCGGTGTCGAGCATCGACCGCTTCATTCGTACCTACCCGACCCACCGCAACATCGCCTACATGTACTACCTGCGTGGCCTGGCCAACAGCAACCGCAACACGGTGTTCCTGCGCCGCGTGTGGTCGCTGGATCCGAGCCGCCGCGACCTGTCCACCCCGCGCCAGGCCTACGCCGACTTCAACATCGTGGTCGAGCGTTACCCCAACAGCCGTTACGCTGCCGATGCACGCCAGCGCATGCTGGAACTGCGCGACGTGTTCGCCCAGCACGAGCTGGACAACGCCCTGTACTACCTGCGCCGCGAAGCCTGGGTATCGGCTGCCGGCCGTGCCAACTACCTGCTGGACACCTACCCGCAGAGCAACTTCCAGTACGACGCCGTGGCCGCCCTGGGCGAGGCCTACACCCACCTGGGCAACAAGACCCTGGCCGACGATGCCCGCCGCGTGCTGGAGCTGAACCAGCCCGAGCACCCGTGGCTGCAGGGCAACTGGCCGAAGTACCCGTGGATGATCCGCAAGCTGAACCCGTTCGCCGGCGAGAAGTCCGCCAGCACCGGCCAGCGCAACGCCACGATGAACCGCCGCTGATACCAGCGCGGTGCAGAAACAGAAAAAGGGTCCCTCGCGGGACCCTTTTTCATTTGCACCTCAAGCCGGCAAGACGCCCGCTCCATGTCGCGTCGCAGGCTCCGCCTGACGCATTGTGAAATCGGGAACACGCGAAACCTCAAAACGCCCCACCGTGCAGACCGGCTCCACCCGATGCTGCAGCAGCGGCCCGTTGGTGATGACCACCCGCGCGTGTCGCGGGGCGCGCGACGGCTCAGGCTGTGCCGGGACTCCGTTTGGCCGGTAGCCGGGGGTGCTGGTATCGGCGGGAGGAAGATGCATCAGGGTGTCTCCGTAGGAAAACCCTGACTCTAGTGACCGTCTCCGGATGCGCTTCCGTGTTTCGCTCAGCCCCGGCGACCGTCACGGGTCTCCGCCACATCTGCGGGTGGCAGGTGTACTACCTCGACGACGTCGCTGAAACGCACGCGGCGATCCTGCTTCCGCGGCTCGGGTGCCGGCGCGTCCTCGTAGTCCGCCGGAGGGATCACCACGTCGGGCGCGTCGTCGTAGTCGGGCTGGGGTATCTGCACCGCAGGCGCATCATCCAGATAGTCCACGGGCGGTATGCCCGCCGCAGGCAGCTCATCCCACTGCGTGACGCCGGAGGCTGCGGTACCTGCGAGCCATGCGGTGACATTGGACGCCCTTTCACCGGACTGACCCGTATGCGGCTCGGGCGCAGGCAAGCGCCCCAGCCACTGGCTGAGGACCTGCCTCAGGTCCGGCGAGCGCACGCTCTGCAACTGGCTGGAGATCGCCCTGCGGAACCCCACCGCATCACCGCTGAATCCGGCGGTGGCCAGCCCCTTGCGGAACACGTGCTCGGCACGACCGCCAAATTCACGGTTGGCGATGAGCGTGAGCTTCCTCACCGTCTTGGGCGACAGCGTGGCGTTGTCGCGCTTGCACGCCAGCGCCTGCACGAAGGAATGGGTTCGGGTATTGATGACGGTGGACATGCAGAGGGGCCCGTTGGGAGAGGGCCGTGCACTCTATTTCCAGGCCATTTCCGCTACTTCCACGAAGCCATCGGGCGCGCTTGCCGCGCCCCGTCATGCGCCCGTTCGTTCAGCCTTTGTAGCCGTTGCTTATCGGGTAGCGGCGCTCGCGGCCGAACGCGCGGCGCGAGACCTTCGGGCCGGGTGCGGCCTGGTGGCGCTTCCACTCGCTGGTGCGCACCAGGCGCAGCACGCGGTCCACCACTTCGGCGGCATACCCTGCCCCCACGATCTCCTCGCGCGACTGCTCCTGGTCCACGTAGCGGTACAGGATGCCGTCCAGCACGTCGTAGGCCGGCAGCGAATCCTGGTCGGTCTGGTTGGCGCGCAGCTCGGCCGACGGCGGCCGGGCGATCACCGCCGGCGGAATCACCGGCGCCCCGCCCACCGTGTTGCGCCACTTGGACAGGCCGAATACCTCGGTCTTGTACAGGTCCTTCAGCGGCGCGTAGCCGCCGCACATGTCGCCGTAGATGGTGGCGTAGCCCACCGCGTATTCGCTCTTGTTGCCGGTCGTCAGCAGCAGCCCGCCGAACTTGTTGGACAGCGCCATCAGGATCACCCCGCGCGCGCGCGACTGCAGGTTTTCTTCGGTCACATCGGCCGCCTGCCCTTCGAACATCGGGCCCAGCGCAGTCATCAGGCCTTCGAACACCGGCTCGATCGAGACCGCTTCCAGCTTCACGCCCAGCGCGCGGCACTGCTCGGCGGCCAGGTCGTTGGACATATCAGCGGTGTAGCGCGACGGCAGCCGCACGGCAGTAACGTTGTCCGCGCCCAGCGCGTCCACCGCCATCGCCAGCACCAGCGCCGAATCGATGCCGCCGGACAAACCCAGCCACACCTTCTTGAAGCCGTTCTTGCCGCAGTAATCGCGGATGCCACGGGTTACCGCGCGCCAGGCCAGCGCATCCATGCTCTCGTCGCCATCGTCCATCCACTCGCGCGGCAGGAAGCGGCGGCTTTCGGCGTCGTAGTCCACCACCAGCCACTGGTCGGTGAACGCCGCGGCGGCCGGGTGCACGGTGCCATCGCCATCGGCCACCACCGAGGCGCCATCGAAGGTGAGCGCATCCTGCCCGCCCACCATGTTGAGGTACAGCAGCGCCGCGCCGGTTTCCCGGGTACGCTCGGCCAGCAGCGCATCGCGCTGGGCGTGCTTGCCGCGTTCGTACGGCGAGGCATTGGGCACCACCACCAGTTCGGCGCCCTGGCGCACGGTGTCGGCCAGCGGCTCGGGGAACCACAGGTCTTCGCAGACCAGCACGCCCACCGGCACGCCCTTCAGCTCGAACACGCAGCTGCCGCCATCCGGGTCCACGTCGAAGTAGCGGCGCTCATCGAAGACCGCGTAGTTGGGCAGTTCGCGCTTGCGGTAGGTATGCAGCACCTGGCCATCGCGCAGCACGCTCGCCGCGTTGTAGACCACCGCGCCGGTGGCCTCGGGCCAGCCGACCACGGCGGTGATGCCCTGGGTGCTTTCGGCGATGCGGGCAAGTGCCTGCTGGCAGTCGTACAGGAAGCGCGGGCGCAGCAGCAGGTCTTCGGGCGGGTAGCCGCTGATGGCCAGTTCCGGGAACACCACCAGTTCGGCGCCGAACTCATCGCGCGCCTCGGCGATCATCGCGATGATGCTGTCGGTATTGCGCTCGACCGCCCCCACTGGGAAATCGAACTGAGCCATCGCAATGCGGATCGAGGTCATGAGGTAACGCCTGAGGTTTCGATACCCCATTGTAGCGCCGGGCCCTGCCCGGCAAACCGGGTGCCAGAACGCAGAAACGCAGCCCGAAGACGGCATTGTGTGCAGTCGGAAACGTCCACCTTTCCACGCAACAATTCTGAAAGTAGTCGACTGGGTTCCGGCGTATCAACAGGCTCCTGCTGCGCCCCTGCTCTGCCCCATGAATGTTCGACGACTCAAGCTGGTACCTTCACAAGCAATATGCCCGTTACGGGTATACTTTTGGCATCTTGTCTGATGCAGGTCTTCAAGCGTAAGGACTTCGCGCGCTGGCAGTCGGCGGAAAGGCTTCCTGATGCGGCACTGTGCCAGGCGGTCCACGCAATGGAACTTGGGCTGATTGACGCGGATCTAGGTCGATGCCTCTACAAGATGCGGGTGGCACGACCCCGGGGCGGTAAACGCGATGGATATCGCACCCTGCTTTCGGCCCGACTCGGCAACCGCTTTGTGTTCCTGCACGGGTTTTCGAAGAGCGAAAAGTCGAACATCACGCAGGAAGAGAAGCAGGCGCTTCAGTACGCGGGCAAAGTGTTTCTGGAGCTTGACCCCGTCGCACTTGGAAAGGCGCTGAAAATTGGCGTTTTATTGGAGATACGCTGTGAGCAAGATTGTCGAATCCCTGCGTGATGACCTGGCTGCGCTTGAGCAGGCCGGTGCTGTCAGCAAAGTGACCATGCGCCACTTTGACGCAATGTGCCCACCGCGCGTACGTGATCTCAGCGCAGCCGATATCAAAGGGCTGCGGGAAGGACTGAACTTCAGCCAGCCTGTTTTCGCGCTCCACCTGCATACGACTGCGTCGACCATCCGCAAGTGGGAACAGGGTGAGAGTCACCCCACAGGCCCTGCACTCAAGCTGTTGAATGTGATTGCCGACAAAGGGCTTCAGGCAATCCTTTAGCTCCTTTCCGAACCCCAGAAACAAACAACGCCCCTGACGGGGCGTTGATTGTTTCTGGTTGCGTGCAGCCGGGCCAGGGCCCGGCTTTACGCGTAAGACGCGTAGCGTCTTACTTGACCAGCTTGGCGATGGCGGCGCCCAGGTCGCCCGGCGAGCGGACGGTGACCACACCGGCAGCTTCCATGGCGGCGAACTTGCCTTCGGCAGTGCCCTTGCCGCCCGATGCGATCGCACCGGCGTGGCCCATGCGCTTGCCGGCCGGAGCCGAAGCACCCGCGATGAAACCGACGACCGGCTTCTTCACGTGGTTCTTGATGTACTCAGCGCCTGCTTCCTCGGCGTCGCCGCCGATTTCGCCGACCATGATGATGCCTTCGGTCTGCGGGTCTTCGTTGAACAGCTTGAGGCAGTCAACGAAGTTCAGGCCGTTGATCGGGTCGCCACCGATACCGATGCAGGTCGACTGGCCCAGGCCCACTTCCGTGGTCTGCTTGACCGCTTCATAGGTCAGGGTGCCCGAACGCGACACGATGCCGATCTTGCCCGGCTTGTGGATGTGGCCCGGCATGATGCCGATCTTGCACTCGCCCGGGGTGATCACGCCGGGGCAGTTCGGCCCGATCAGCACGGTGTCCGGATGCGAACGGGTCAGCACGTTCTTCACGCGCAGCATGTCCAGCACCGGAATGCCTTCGGTGATGCACACGATGACCTTGATGCCGGCAGCCGCAGCTTCCAGGATCGCATCAGCCGCGTACGGCGGCGGCACGTAGATGACCGAGGCGTTGGCGCCGGTGCTCTGCACGGCGTCGGCAACGGTGTTGAAGACCGGCAGGTCGATGTGGGTCGTGCCGCCCTTGCCCGGGGTCACGCCGCCAACAACCTGGGTGCCGTACTCGATCATCTGAGTGGCGTGGAAGGTACCCTGCTGGCCGGTGAAGCCCTGCACGATCACCTTGGTGTTCTTGTTAATCAAAACGGACATTGGATTTCCTTCGGTGTCGGATCAGGCGGCGTTCTTGACAGCTTCAACGACCTTCTTGGCACCGTCGTTGATGTTGTCGGCCGGGATGATGGCCATGCCGCTGTCACGCAGCAGCTGCTTGCCTTCTTCCACGTTGGTGCCTTCCAGGCGCACCACGACCGGAACCTTGACGCCCACTTCCTTCACAGCGGCGATGATGCCTTCGGCAATCATGTCGCAGCGGACGATGCCGCCGAAGATGTTGACGAAGATGCCTTCGACCTTGTCCGAAGACAGGATCAGCTTGAACGCTTCGATGACGCGCTGCTTGTTCGCACCGCCGCCCACGTCCAGGAAGTTCGCCGGCTCGCCGCCGTTGAGCTTGATGACGTCCATGGTGGCCATGGCCAGGCCGGCGCCGTTCACCATGCAGCCGATGTTGCCGTCCATGGTGACGTAGTTGATGTCCAGCTCCGAAGCGGTCACTTCGGTTTCGTCTTCCTGGGTCTTGTCGCGCATGGCGACCAGGGCCTTCTGACGGAACGCGGCGTTGTCGTCGCTGTCGAACTTGCCGTCCAGCGCGTACAGGTTGCCGTCGTCCAGGATGGCCAGCGGGTTGATTTCAACCAGCGCCAGGTCCTTTTCGTTGAACAGCTTGTACAGGTTCACCATGATGCTGGCGAACTGGCCGGCCTGCTTGGCGGTCAGGCCGAGCTTGAAGCCGAAATCGCGGCCGTGGTAACCCTGCACGCCTTCAACGAAATCAACGTTGAGCGAGTGGATCAGCTCCGGGGTTTCAGCAGCCACCTGCTCGATCTCCACGCCGCCTTCCGAAGAAGCGATGTAGGTGATGGTCTTGGTGCCACGGTCAACCAGCACCGACAGGTACAGCTCCTTGACGATCTCACCGGCGGTGGTCACCAGCACCAGGTTGACCGGCAGTTCAACGCCTGCGGTCTGGTAGGTGGCCATCTTGGTGCCGAGCATCTTGGCCGCAGCGGCCTTGACGTCATCGGTGGTCTTGCAGAACTTGACGCCGCCAGCCTTGCCGCGACCGCCCGCATGGATCTGCGCCTTCACCATCCAGGGGCCCTGGCCCAGGGAGTTGGCAGCTGCGACGGCTTCATCGGGGGTTGCCGCGACCTTGCCGGCCGGGACGGGAATGCCGTACTCGGCAAGCAGCTGTTTTGACTGGTATTCGTGGAAATTCATGCGTCACCGTGGGAATAGGAACGACCGCACGCACGGACCGCGGCGGGCCCACTATTGTGGACGACCCGGCGGCGCGGCGCAAAGAAACCGGGCCCCCGGCGTGAAGAGGGGGAGATTTCCACCTTCATTCAGGCAGTTGCGCCGAGGCCGGCCCCCCGGGGGTGGGTCGGGAATGGTCAAAATGCGCGGTTCGGGGCCCAAACCTATGCCTATACTGGGCCCAGCCAGAAGGGGAGTTCCGGCGTGTCACCCAGTGCTTCATTGATCGACCGCATCGAGTCCATGCCGAAGCGGGAGCTGTACTTTTTCGCCCTCTACCGGGTCTTGATCGCAGCGGTCATCGCCGCCCTGCTGTTCAGCCCGCTGAGCGCGCTGGTGGGCGAATCCACCCATCCACAGCTGGCCGCCGTGGTCGGCGGCGCCTACCTGGCCATTTCCCTGCTGATCCTGGTCGGCGGCCGCAACGACCGCTGGCTGCAGCCCATCGTGGTGGGCAGCGTGGCGGTGGACATCATCGCCACCGTGCTGCTGGCCCACGCCCTGCCCGGCGCCAGCGCCGGCCTGTCCATGGCCCTGCTGTTCAACATCGCCGCTGCCGCCACCCTGCTGCCGCTGTCGATGGGGATGGGCCTGGCGCTGCTGGCCGCCGCCGCCACCGCCGGCGAGTACGTGTGGAACCTGCTGGAAAACGGCGAGCCCAACCGCACCCTGGCCGAGCTGGCCATGTTCATCACCAGCTTCCTGGCCCTGGCGTTCGTGAGCTACCAGGTGGGCAACCGCGCCCGCCGCAACCAGCAGCTGGCCAACCAGCGCGGTGCCGAGGTGGCCAACCTGTTCGAGATCAACGAACTGATCATCCGCCGCATGCGCACCGGCGTGCTGGTGGTGGATGGTGCCAACCGCATCACCCTGGCCAATGAGGCCGCCTCCACCCTGATCGGCGACAACGACGGCAACAGCGGCAGCGGCCTGCTGGAACTGGGCAGCGCCGCGCCCGACCTGAGCCGCCGCCTGCTGCGCTGGCGCAACGGCTGGACCAACGAAGAAACGCCCCTGCAGCTCTCGCCCGACCAGCCCGAGGTACAGCCGCGCTTTGCCCGCCTGCTGGCCGGCAGCGACCTCACCCTGGTGTTCCTGGACGATTCCACCGTGGTCTCGCGCCGCGCCGAATCGCTCACCCTCTCGGCCATGGGCCGGTTCTCGGCCAGCCTGGCCCATGAGATCCGCAACCCGCTGGCGGCCATCAACTACGCCGCCCAGCTGCTGGAAGAATCCACCGCCATCGGCGATACCGACCGCCGCCTGCTGCAGATCATCCACCAGCAGTGCCAGCGCACCAACGGCATCGTGGAAAGCGTGCTCGGCCTGGCCCGGCGCGAGCGGGCCAACCCGGAAAACCTGGACCTGGCCGCCTTCGTGCGCCGCTTCGTGCTGGAGTACAAGCAGAGCCTCACGCTGGAAACCGACAGCATCGAGCCGATCATCAGCGAAAGCTCGGTGCATGGCCTGGTGGACCCGCGCCACCTGCACCAGATCCTCACTGTGCTGGTGCACAACGCACTCAAGTACGGCCGCACCGGGCAGGACCCGGCCCGCGTACGCCTGCGTGTGGCCCGCCAGGAGCGCAACGCGGTGATCGACGTGATGGACCGGGGGCCGGGCATTCCCGAATCGGTGGCCAGCCAGCTGTTCCGGCCGTTCTACACCACCTCCGAACATGGCACCGGGCTGGGCCTGTATATCGCCCGCGAGCTGTGCAAGGCCAACCAGGCCAACCTGGAGTACGTGTCCGTTCCGGCCGGCGGCGCCTGCTTCCGGCTGGTACTGCCCGGCCCGCACACCATGCTGCCGCAATGACGCGCTACCCTGCAGGCGTCAATAGTTTGTCGTTTTCAACCGCTCTCGGCTATCTTTCCCCCATATGAACGAAAACCGCAGCGCCCTCGTCGTCGACGACGAACGCGACATCCGCGAACTGCTGGTACTGACCCTGGGCCGCATGGGCCTGCGCATCAGCACCGCGGCCAACCTCGCCGAAGCGCGCGAGCTGCTGGCCAGCAACCCCTACGACCTGTGCATCACCGACATGCGCCTGCCTGATGGCAACGGCATCGAGCTGGTCACCGAAATCGCCCAGCACTACCCGCGCACCCCGGTGGCGATGATCACCGCGTTCGGCAGCATGGACCTGGCGGTGGAAGCGTTGAAGGCCGGCGCGTTCGATTTCGTCAGCAAGCCTGTGGACATCTCGGTGCTGCGCGGGCTGGTGAAGCATGCGCTGGAACTCAACAACACCGAACGCCCTGCCCCGCCGCCGCTGACCAGCGACACCACCGCGCGGTTGCTTGGCGACTCCCAGGCGATGGATGGCCTGCGCGCCACCATCACCAAGGTAGCCCGCAGCCAGGCGCCGGTGTACATCCTGGGCGAATCGGGCGTGGGCAAGGAACTGGTGGCCCGCACCATCCACGGCCAGAGCGCACGCGCAGCCGGCCCGTTCGTACCGGTGAACTGCGGCGCGATTCCTTCCGAGCTGATGGAAAGCGAATTCTTCGGGCACAAGAAGGGCAGCTTCAGCGGCGCCCATGCCGACAAGCCGGGCCTGTTCCAGGCCGCGCACGGCGGCACCTTGTTCCTGGACGAAGTGGCCGAACTGCCGCTGCAGATGCAGGTGAAGCTGCTGCGCGCGATCCAGGAAAAGTCGATCCGTCCGGTGGGTTCTGCCACCGAGGTTCCGGTGGATGTGCGCATTCTTTCTGCCACCCACAAGGATCTGGGCGACCTGGTGGAAGATGGACGGTTCCGCCACGACCTGTACTACCGCATCAATGTGATCGAGCTGCGCGTGCCGCCGCTGCGCGAGCGCCGTAGTGATCTGCCGCAGCTGGCGGCTTCGATTCTTGCCCGCTTGGCGCGTACGCATGGGCGGCCTACCCCGTTGCTGGCGCCGTCGGCGCTGGAGGCGATGGGCACGTATCACTTCCCGGGCAACGTGCGCGAGCTGGAGAACATCCTGGAGCGTGCGCTGGCGCTGGCCGAGGGTGACACCATCGGCGCGAGCGATCTTCGGTTGCCGCAGCAGGGTACGCCGCGTCATGGTGGGGCCCCGGTGGCGCCGCATGAAGAAGCGGTGGTGGATCTGCCGGCGGGTAACGGCGCGCTGCCTTCGTATATCGAGCAGATGGAACGCACCGCGATCCAGAAGGCGCTGGAAGAGAACCGCTGGAACAAGACGCGCACTGCCGCGCAGCTGGGCATCACGTTCCGCGCGTTGCGCTACAAGCTGAAAAAGCTGGGAATGGACTAAACCCGGGACCGGGTTGAAACCAACGTTGCGGCAATGAAAATGAAACCGTAGAGCCACGCCCTGCGTGGCTGCGATGCAGATCGACGCCCGGAACCCAACGATCCACTCGCAACGCGTCGCCGCACACCGCGATGGACACGCATGGCGTGTCACTACCGATCACCTCTACGCCGCCACCTCACAGTGTCGCAACAGGCACGAACCCGCGTAGCGACACGCCACGCGTGTCCCACGTAACGCCAGACACCTCTGTCGCCAACACCCCAACAAAACCGCACCGCCGTCGCACTACCGCTCCAACCGGAGCCGCTAGCGACACCATGTTGGCAATGCCTATCGAACCCGGAAGACCAACAGACACAATCGATTGGCGACCGAACTCACCACGGCGCATGGTGGTGACGGAGCTTCAAATCTCCAAACGTGAGCAAAATTATGGAAGTCCCATGTCGGGAGGGTGGCTAATACAAGACCCCTCAACCGGGGAAATACTCCACGCCGCATGCTCACGAGCGGATTTGAACCTCCCGGCTCCCTTGCCCTACCGGCAAGGGAGATTTCCCCTTGGAGGCCCTCCATGCGCTCGCCCCGCAACACCCCCCTCTTCCCCGAACTGCTACTGCCCACGGCAGACCGCCCGCGCCATTACACCGTGCGTGCCCACACCTACGCATGGATGGACACCTTCGGCGGCGGCACCGTGCCATGCCTGTCCATACACGGCCACTGGCTGGAGAACGCCGGCTTCAGAGTCGGCTCAAGCGTCAGCATCGAAGCAACGGCCGGCCAGTTGATCGTGACCTTGATCGAGTTCCCCGAAGAAACACGCAACGGAAGCTCCACGGCCTTCGAGAATCACATCGCAAAGCGCGGCCGCGCCACCCCAGACAGCCAGATCATCCACGAACACCCCGGCTGGATGGTGCGCGAACTCATCCTGGCGCCCATGGGCGCCTCCACCCTGGACTTCGCCCACGCCATCGGCGTGTCGCAGGACTTCGCCGAATGCTTCCTCGCCGGTGACCAGGATGTGGACCTGGATCTAGCCCAGCGCCTGGGGCCATTCGGCCGAACGTCGCAGAAGCTGTGGTTGGATCTGCAGCAAAAGCACCGTTCGATACGATGATCGCGCTCCGGCCGTAGACCCACGCCCTGCGTGGCTGAAACTTTGAACGCCATACCACCCTATCGAGATCTGGCGAGGCATCTGCTGCATCAGCAATGCACGACGCTAATAGACATCGACGAAGAACTGGCGCTCCGTTTCAAGCCTATGCGCTAGTGCATGTGCTGAAGCATGCCCGTCAACGACGTGATCCTCAAGCATCAACGTAGCGGGATAATCGTCGCCCGCCTGCAGCACTGACTCAATCTTCAACGTCAGGCCTTCGCCCATCTCGCCCCCATCCAGCAGCGAAAGCACATCTCCGGGTAGCGATTGAAAGGGGATCTCGACGTATCCGGTGATGCATCCGTACGGCTGAGTGGGTGAATAGAACAATGAAAAATCGAACCTGAATTTCATTATCGCCCCCAACGGTGGTCGCGTAACATCAACCCGGTAGCCATCTGCCTATCTTCGGGCATATCGCACCCCATATTCCAGAGCTCTATCAGCAGCAACGCCCCTCTTTTCGACACCAGTTTCAAGACTCATCGACACACAACTCGCAGCTCACCGACAACCCTCCTTCGTCAGCTTGAGGTAGTGAGAGAAGTGCTTGCACCAGAGTGTGGAGGCAACTGAGCATCCAACGTGCCTATAGAGATGGATCCAACGTTGACGGATCAAAGCCATCCGATTCCAGCCTGAGCCAGACATCGTATGGGGAGCCCGGGCTGAAGAACGACCTGACAGAAAGACAAGCGCCCACATCTTGCGCGACGTCGATCCACTCCTCAATGTAGGTCGCCAATGCCTGAAGATCGCTCAGACGACCTGCAATCCAGTGGCCGTCGATGATCGCTGAATCCCAGGTACCAACTTCAAGGAAATCATACGGCCCCAAGTTGCAGTGACAGGATACCCAGTCATTCTCGGAATCTGCCGCATAGGTTCGAATTGCGGCCACAAACGCACGCAACCCCTCTTCGGAACCTGTGATGATCCACCGCTTTGATTCATCATCACGGTCATAGTGGAACCCGAGCTTCCTCCATTCGGACCGAAACCATTCGTCTGAGAAGATCTTCATAGGGTCACCATGCGCTATCCCTAAGCATAGGCTTGAACGTTGTCATGAGAAGCGGAAAAGCAGATCCGTGCAAAGAATGGACAGAACGGCCACGGAGAACCCACTTGCCAGCCTTCTGGTCGGCGCCACCCATGCCGCCACACCTCCAGCCGCAACTACTGCGCCCGCGAACGCCGCTACCAACAAGGCCATCTCGGCGCCCTGAAACCATTCCGCATAGCAGATTGGGCCGCCTATTTCATAGTCGCGCCGCGATAGATCCGAGGTCCACTCACTACCTAGGTCACCGGCGGGGCAGAAGCGCAGCAATAGGCCGCGAAGCGACATCACGGCCAGCAGAACCACCCCGAAACTGGTGAGAGAAGCTGGTACAACTGCAACCCATCGCAGCACATTATTCATCTAGCCTGCTCCACCTCTCTCGCGGCGAGAAACCGGTTCGCTGCTTCCCTGACCTTCTCCCAAGACAGATGAAAGAGTTCACTCGCGTCATTTCCTGCGAAGGCCGCTTCCGGAAGCGCAGCGGCAGCGGCGACCAATCGCTCGATACTCTGCCGAAGCGCCTCGGTCAACCCACTCCAGCCTACCAGCGACGCTCCGGCTAGAAGGTCTTGCCTGAGCTCCCACGCAGCAGCGAAGTGACCGTTGAACCGCCGTATCGCTCCCACGGGACCAGCCGCGACAATACCAGCGGCATCCTCGAGGTATAAGAGACAGTCCCCCATTGATTCGTCATAACTGCTCTGCTCCTTTTCATCCACAGCACGTACCCCATGCTTCCCGCTAAGAACCAGCCTGGTTGCAACTGATGAGGGCAAGATCAATATCGGAACCCGAAGAGCATACCAGGCGTCGAAAGTACTATCGACGAACCAGCGACGCGCGCCCGGCCATTACCTCAATGAAGCCATCGCTCACGTACATCCTGATCATCTTTTCCTTACGACTGACAATGCAGCTTCGGACATTTCCAAACCCGTGCTCTGCGGCCAGCCCTGATACGTCCAGCTTGGCGAGACAGGACGACACCCGACCGAATGACATCCTCACAGGATAGAGTTCAGATGGGCTGCCTCCAGCGGCCATAAGCAGGTCGATGACGCACGAACTGGTAGCGGCAGAAAAGTGAATTGACTCCAGCTGAGAGAAGAGGAAATCAGCCTTCTCTATCTGCACAAACCCGGCCGAACCCACCGCAATCTTTGAAGCGACAAGCCGATCCGCAAGCTCCCGACCAACATCCAGTTCAACCTTACTTCCCGCCGCCTCAACAAGGCCGCCTGCCAAGTAAAGCCTCAAACTTCCGCCTGACTCGTCAACCCGGCCATCCTGAACGTTCCCGGCTGCTGCGTTGTCAGCAAGTTCGGGGAAGCCGAAGCGCCCGAAGAACGACTCCAGCCCCCTGCATGACAGCAGCGAGGCTGACCGCCTCCTGCCCACCTTGTAGTCGCCTAGGCTGAGATCGATCTCGCAGTACTGATCCACGATCGATACTGAGACTGAGTTGATGACACCGTCGTGGAACTCGACGTCATCGAAGCTGCTCGGAAACGTCACTTCACCCACTACAGCCTCCAGGCCATTAATGTCATACGCGAACTGCATCGGGCACTTCCGGTTCCTCAGAACCACATCGTTGAACCAGACCACATCTACCCGCGGAGGATCCTCCGTAGCAGCTGCCTCAAGTCGCCCTAAACAACTAATGATGGCGCTTGCTAACGAGCCATGAACCGAACGCAAACCAGTAGCGCGATCAACCACGCGACGACTGGATAGACACCAGTCCACACCTTGTCTGCCACATCAACCCCAAATGCTGCGAGCAGCACAAGGAAGGACAACAGGAGGGCAATAAAGGCCATCGCACTCGCCCCAAGAACAATCGTCGAAACCGCTCTAACGTTCATCATTTTCATCCATAGTCGGGATGACGTCGGTGCAGTTGCAAACCCGAGCTTCGTCCCGCGAGGTAGAGCCGGGCTCTGCCCGACTGCTCTCCTCAACCCGCATGCCCCCCCACCTTCAAATCGCATCAAGAACGTATCGAATCAAAGGAATGAATCCGATCGCGAGCAGCAACAGGACAAAGACGCCAAGCGAAGCGACATGAACGAATGACACTAACGAGATCAACTTCGAAGCACCTCGCTCCTTCATCACTGCAATACACCCATGGAAGCCATTCCGTGCCACCGTCAGATCGCGCGTTGGCATGACAGGAAGCAAAGCCAGCTCCTCCTCACCCGCTGTTCGGTCTGGCTCTCGTTTCGCAAGAAAGACCACCCATGATCGGCTGACCATGTGGGCGAACATGCTGTAGAAAAGTCCGGGTACTAGTTCATCCATCGCTTTACGGTACACAACCGCACTCGATCACGCGAGGGGCGCCATCGAATGTCGAATAGCTTTTAGTATAGGCGTAGAGCGAGGCGTCATCACCCTCCGTTGTCCTGCAGCGACATTGGATGTGATGCGCAGAGCATGCGCGGTGAGCTGCGGCGGTAAGCCTGGAATCCATGCTTTCTAGAGTCCATTAATCTCATCTGTCATTCGCCCAGCCTTATCAAACGCGTAGTACCTCTCGCCGCCTATGCGGGTTACGCACCTACCGTGATAGGGAAAGCTAGGCGTCGCTTTGACTGTCCAACCCGCTTTGGTCTCATAAACGGACAGGTCACATTTTGCCCCCTGGACTTGGGTGCAGAAATCTTCAGAACTCGCCCTCGCAACTTTCAAGAGCTGCAGCTCGAAATCCGTTGGGTGCTGTGGAGTCACAGAAACTCCGCAATTGACCTCAGGCTTTGAACAGCCCGCTGCGAAGATCAGCGCCGATATGGACAGCGGTGCAAAGCAGCATATCCTCTTGCGCCTAGTCAACATTTGGATAGGTTCCATTTCGAACAGAGGGAAGAAGTTTGCTTACTATGTACTGAATTCGAGCCCGGACGACCGTGTCACACATACCTCCTTCGCAGCTTTCGCTTTTTAGCTTCTTCATCAGGCAGCGAAGCTCAGCGGCGTACGCCCTGAATTCGCTCGACAGCCTCTCTTGGTCATTGTCGAAGCTGACCAGACCCTTAGGATGCAGTACGGGAATCCATCCCCAGTAGCGGCAAACTCCTGGATTTGACCTTGTCGCGTCGGCAACATGAGTTTGCTCGTGAACAACCAAACAATCACCCAAACAAGCCTGATCATAGGTAGCGAGCCTCCCCCAGTTCACGAATGGCTTCACCACCCCATCGTCGCAGTAAACGGTGCCATCCGGAGTTCGCTCCCCTGGAAGTAGACCCGGATCACGAACCGCAGCGAGCCCTTGCGGATCATATGCAGCAATTGGCATACCACCAACATATCCATAGGTGGCGGGTCCAGCAGCCAGTCCCACTGGATCACTCTGCGCATAGCGGCCGGAGCCGGGCTCGTAGTCTCTGAAGTAGTTGTAATTCAGACCACTATTTACATCGACTCGTTGGCCGGGGAAGCGAAGGTCAAAGACCTGCACGGTTCCGTCTTGGTCCGGGTCTTCATCCAACGCTCCACTACCAAATGCCTCACCCAACAAGCTCCACCGCCACACCGCAACATCTCGCTGCGGATCGATTACTGCGCGCGGCGAACTCAGATGGTCGGACTCGACGTAGAGTACCTTGCCAGCCTGGATCAGGCCAACCGGGCGGGAGCCCACCCATACGACCTGCTGAGCCGGGACGCCGGTCGCGCCATAGCTGCCCAGCCACTCGCCGCCCTCGCCATGCAGGTGCAGCGTCTTTTCAGCACCGACCTGCTGCAGAACACGCTGCCCCGCCGCGTTGTGTCGATAGCTGGCCTGCGCAGAACTGCCTTGCGTCGCATTCTTGAGTCGCCCCACAAGGTCGTAAGCGTAATGCCAGTCACTGCCGATGGTTAGCGTGTTGCCCATTGCATCGTACCCGCGCGCGACACCATCGATTGATGCCAATCGGTGGCTGTCTGCAGGATATACGTATGCCTTCGTTCCCGTTGAGTTACCGAACGACAGACGGTTTCCGGTCGCATCGTAGCTGTACTGCTCGATGGCCACACCCGTTGGTGCATCCCTAAAATCCGTCAGGCGGCCCAGGGCGTCGTAGTCCAGCGTCGCGCCCTGCTCCTGCTGACCGCCATCGGTCAGCGAGGTAATGTTCCCCGCTTCATCGAGCCCGAAGGTGACGTTAAGACCATCGCGGCCATCGCTGATCGCCACCGGCCGGTAGTCCAAGTCATAGCTGCGGTCCAATCGACGCCCGTTTCCAAACGTCCAGGTCTGCTCAGGCCCGAACGGTAGCGTCTGTACCCCCTGCAGCAGCACTTCGCGGATGCCGCCTGCCGGGGTGACACCCACGCTGCTTACCTGGCCCAGCGTGTCGTATCCATAGTCGACCAAGCTTCCATCCGGGTAGGTCATCGACTGCAGTCGTCCCGACGGCGCATAGGCGTAGCGCAGCACCAGCGCCTGCCCCTCTACCACCTGCATGCGGCGCACCAGATCGCCCACCGGGCTGTAGCAATAGTCCGTGCGGCCGCTGGAATCGATCATGCTGGAAAGGCGACCCACGCCTGCCCGCTCACCTGCCGGACATTGGGCGGATGGCTGGTCGTAGACGTACTGGATATCTGCCGCCGGATCGATGAACCGTACGGCCGTGGTGCGACCCACCGCGTCGTGCTCGTACTGCGCCGTTACGCCACGGGCGTCGGTTCGGGTAAGCGGGTTGCCGAGACGGTCGTAGGTGAACTGCGTGGTGCCGGTATCAGGGCTGGTCTGGGAGGCCAGCTGGCCGAATCCATCGTAGGCGTAGGTGGTCGCCAGGCCCTTGGGATCGACCACTCGTTCGACCTGGCCATTGGCTGCGTACTCGTAGCGCATCTCGGCGTTGATGCCGCCGAGGTCATCGATCTGTTTGGTCGGGCGTCCGATCCCGTCGTAGGTACTCTTGGACACGGTGCCGGCCGGATTCTCGGTTTCCAGCAGGTTGCCCACGGCGTCGTAGCGCAGCTGGGTGGACTGGCCGGATGCGCCGGTCACCCGGGTCATGCGGCTGGCAGTGTCGAACATGCGATCAAGGGCACGTCGCAGCACGCCGCTGCTGTCGCGCACTTCCTCGCGCAGGCGGTTGCCTGCGCCGTCCAGCACGTAGTTGATGCGGTTGCCTGCGGCGTCTTCCACGCTGGTGAGGCGGTCGGCCGTGTCGTAGTGCATCCGGGTCCAGACGCCATCGGGCTGGGTGACACGGGTGAGCTTGCCGGTTGAGTTGTACTCGTAGAGGCGGATTCGATCGTTGGCCGGTGCATCGCCCTTGATGGTTTGGGCGAGGACGCGGCTGTTGTGGTCGTACAGCTGCTCCACGACCACGCCGTCGATGCCACGGACCTGTACGGCACGGCCGAAGGCGTCGTACTCCAGGTATTCGGTGCGGCGATTGAGGGGGTCTATCTCTGCGCGCAGGTCACCCTTGCGGAAGCGGCACTCGCCGTTGGCGTCGCAGCCGGCGTCGTTGGCAGCGTGGTACTCGAAGCGGGTGACGGCGCCGGCTGGGTTGATTGTGGTGAGTTGCAGGCCGGGCAAGGGGCATTGCGTGCCGTTGGCGGCTGAGTCGGCTTCAGTGCAGTAGGTGTTCTGGGACTGACGCACGTTGATGGGTGCCGTGGCGAGGGAGCCGCAGACATAGTCGGTGGGTTGGTTGGCGTCGTACTGGCAGGAGAACAGTACGTGGCCTTGAGCGTCGTAGACCTGACGGCTCAGGGAGGTGAGCAGCTCGCTACCGGCAATCTTCTTGCTAACGCGCTCTTCCACGACGCGGTTGTTGGCATCGCGGGTGGTGCGGGTGATGCGGCCGATTGATTCTTCGGTGCGGGTGGCGACCTGGGAAACTGTGCCGCTACTGGAGTCGACGTAAGACTGGGTTGTGCGGTTGCCAAGCGCATCGACTCTGGACGCAAGTCGACCAAGCTCATCGTAGTTGAAGGAATGCACCCCTTGCGCGTCTGTCGTCTTGGTAATGGCACTGAACCGGCGGCCTGCTATGACGTGCTGCCTCACATCGCCAAGACTGCTGACAGACGTAGCCGTGCCATCAGCGTTGTAGGTGATCGCTGTTGCATCGACGGGTAGTCCCGCAGCGTGCAAGCGGCTCCCCGTCACCATGCCATTACTGTCGTAAGAGAAGGTCGCGTAGCGATCGCCGCCTTCCACAATCCCGGTGAGGAGGTTCGGAATGGCCGCTGGCGCCAATCCAGCCTCAGCGTACAGATACGTGCGCGTGCTGCCGTCAGGTCGAGTGACTCCTGTCAGATTTCCAGACGCGTCGTACAAGTACTCTGCTTGCGAGCCGTCCGGAAGAGTGATGGAGGAGAGCCACTCGCCGTCGTAACCGAACACCAGCGAGCCGCCCCGACCGTCTGTGATGCGATCAACTCGACCCTTCTTATCGTAGGCGACAGTCGTACTGGTACTGGGCGCCCCGGTATCAACCATGATCAGGCGCCCGTCACTGTTGTAAACACGCACAACCCCGCCCGCCTGGACGAGCTCAGATGTTCCATCAACACCAGCCCGCAGAACTTCACCCGAGGCTTGATTTCCACGGCCTCGGGAGTAAGTCTGGAGATAACCTCGCTCGTCTGCACGACTCCCACGGGAGGAGCCTGGCAGGATGAAGTCTGCGTAGCTATGCGACCAACCAGTACCAAGTTCCTTGGCTGCCTGAAGCTGGTTAAGCGAGTGGTAAAAACGAACGAACTCCTGGCCTGCAAACGAAAAATCAGGCTCGGAGCGCGCTTTGTCCCCCGTTGCGGGATAGCAGGGATTGGAATTGATGGAGCAACTGGTCGTTTGTTTGATGTTGTATGCCTGGATTGCTGCCGAAGTCTTCGCCGGCCGGCATATGTTCGGCCAGTCCAGATCGGTCGAACCCGGAACATACTGAGGATTGCTTCCTTCTTTGATCAAGAAGCCCTCGGCGCACTCGACACTGTGCTGTTTTGGCACCCAGAAGTTATCGATCCTGGGAGGACTTGGCGGCGACCAAGCGGCACACCACGTCTGAATCTGGACATATTTGTTCGGCTGCGGGTTGTTACCCACCATCGAAAAGTTCAGGACTGCACCCGTTCGCCCGTTCCCTTGAATGCGAACGTAGGGCTCGCCATGGCCGCCGACCATGCCGACGCGATTGATCTCACACTGCGGATTTCCGCCACGAAGCCGCTGCAACAGAGCTTCGATGCCAGATTCTTCCGTCGGATAAGGCTCACCACCCGCGACGCGGTATTCGTCCGGACCAACGAGTTCAGGCGGCTGGTCGTCAATTCTGTAGCTGTACTGCAGGACATCGCCAGTGGTTCTGACGCCAGTCCGATTCACCTTGGTCAAGCGCCAGTGCGGACCATAGATCCCCGTACTTGCGCGCATATCCGCCTCAGCCTGGGCCAATGAGCGATAGCAACGAGCGTCATAGCAGAACTCCGTTGGTAGCGGAGATTGCTGCGCGAATGCATGCGGAGTGAAAGACGTGGCCAATAGCAGCGCGAAGAGCATCAGAGCTCGTGAGATCACATCGACTTCCTTGTCAGTTACCGGTCCAGCATCGGCGAGACAGGCACAAGCATCCACGCCGCCCCAAATTCGGCGAAGTGTTGCCTAAAATCAGCCTCTGAACCGAGAGCAGCGTCTCGTTTCCACATCTGGCCAAGATGTCATCAATGCCCAGCCAACGGCGCTGCTCACTCCAATCTCATCGCAAGCGGCGGTCAGTCCAACGAGCGGCGTGGCTGGCACTCAGTGCCATGCCACACCCTCAACTGCCAGTTCTGGGCAGAACTTCGGATCCACGCCAAGGCAGGTTGGCTGCTCGCCCAGCCAGCTGCCTCCCCGCTCTGCTCCGTTCGGAGCTTAATCCTTGGTCACCCGATTGATCTCAGCCAGACTGGTAGTGCCTGCAGCCGCTTTGATCAAAGCAGACTGGCGCAGGTCGTTGACGCCTGCACGCTGCGCAGCTTCGGCGATCTGGATGGCGTTACCGCCGGCCAGCACAATCACCGAGATCTCCTCACTCATTGGCATGACCTGGTAGATACCCGTACGGCCCTTGTAACCTTCGGTGCACTCCTCGCACCCCACGGCCTCGTAGAGCGTGATACCCGCATCCAGCTGGGCCTGGGTAAAACCTTCCGCCAGCAGCGCGTTGGGTGGCAGATCCACCGGCCGTTTGCAGTTGTTGCAGAGGCGGCGAGCCAATCGCTGCGCGATCACCAGCGTAACGGAGCTGGTGATGTTGAACGGCGCGATGCCCATGTTCATCAGGCGCGCGATGGTCTGCGGCGCATCATTGGTATGCAGCGTGGACAGCACCATGTGGCCGGTCTGCGCTGCCTTGATCGCGATTTCCGCGGTTTCAAGGTCACGGATTTCGCCGACCATGATGATGTCCGGATCCTGGCGCAGGAACGAGCGCAACGCTGCGGCGAATGTCATGCCGCGCTTTACGTTCTGCTGCACCTGGTTGACGCCGGGCAGCCGGATTTCAACCGGGTCTTCCGCCGTTGAGATGTTGCGCGTTTCATCGTTGAGGATGCCCAGCGCGGTGTACAGCGACACGGTCTTACCCGAACCCGTCGGGCCGGTAACCAGCACCATGCCGTACGGTTTGTGGATGGCTTCCAGGAACAGCTTCTGCTGCACCTCTTCGTAGCCGAGCTTGTCGATGCCCAGCTTGGCGGCGCTGCCGTCCAGGATACGCAGCACGATCTTTTCGCCGAACAGGGTCGGCAGGGTGCTGACACGGAAATCGATCTGCTTGGTCTTGGACAGGTTGAGCTTGATGCGCCCGTCCTGCGGCACGCGCTTTTCAGCGATGTCCAGCTGGGACATGACCTTCAGGCGTGCGGCAATACGCTGATTGAGCTTGACCGGGGCCTTGGCCACGTTCTTGAGCAGACCGTCAATGCGGAAGCGCACGCGATAGTCGTCTTCGTACGGCTCGAAGTGAATATCTGAAGCTCCCTTACGGATCGCGTCGACCAACACTTTATTGACGAATTTAACTACCGGAGTGTCGTCGCCCTTAGCGTCAACACCGGAATCTGCGCTACCACCTTCTTCTTCACCGGAGGAGACGTCGAGGTCACCCATGCCGTCGTCATCGCCACCACCCAGCGAGCCGCCAAGGGTATCGTGCTTGGATTGCCATTGCTCCAACGTGCGACGGATCTGGTCTTCATCGACCAGGATCGGCTCGACGACGAGGTTGGTGTGGAACTTGATCTCATCCAGCGAATGGGTTGGATCACTGGTGCCAATGAACAGCTTTCCTCCACGCTTCAAGAGCGGCAGCACGTGGTGCTTACGAAGGAGCTCTTCGCTGACCAGACTGATTGCACTGTGGGACGCGTCGAATACCGAAACATCCAGCAAAGGCATGCCAAATTCCAGCGCATTAGCCGCAGCCAGCTGTGAGGGGGTAACCAGCTTCTTCTCAGCAAAGTACTGAGGCAATGGCTGCTTGGCGGCAGACGCCTTGGCCATGGCGTCGCGGGCCGCAGCCTCTTCCAGCGCCCCGTCCTGCACTAGACGGCGAGCGATGCCGGTAATTCCGACGAGGTTGGCAGTAACGACGGCATTCATTCTGGCGACTCCTACGGCGATCTTGGCATCATAACCGGGTCACGGCCGGCCGCGGCGACTCAGCCGCAAGTACTTGGACGGTGTTTCACATCGAAAGCCGCAGCGTCGCACGTCCACCCGCCATCGCTCGAACGCCGGAGGTGAAGCGACTTGCCAACCACCGCACTACCCCCCTCAAGTACACAGCTCAACGTCGCCTGACCTCCGCCGGCAAGTGTGAGGTCAACTGTCGAACAATGCCTGGTTCCCGCTGCCAGCCCGAGATAAGCAGTTGTGATCTCCGACGTCGGAAGGGCATCGGCAAGCGCCGTTTCAATTCCAGTCTTGGCGGGCGCGATATCAGCCAAAGCCGAGGTGACTTGGGCTTTGGCCACATAGTTCTGATAAGCCGGAAGCGCAATGGCCGCCAGGATGGAGATGATCGCAACTACGATCATCAGCTCAATCAGCGTGAATCCCCTGCTACGCATTTTACACCCACCAACATTAGGTCCCCAGAAGGAGCGAGCAAAACTCATGCCAACAAAAAGGCCCCGCACGGTGGCGGGGCCTCGATCTGCCTTACGAGGGCGGACTATTAGCCCTGGCAGGTAGCCGGAGCCCACTTGGGCTTGTCGGTGACCGTGGTGCTGCAAGCCCAGGTACCGTCAGCGGCGCGGGTCCAGGTGATCACGGCGCCGTTAACCTTCGGGCTACCATTGAGGATGGTGCAGGTCAGGGTGCCGGTGCCATCAGCGGCGCCGGTGGCACCGATGGTGCAACGCTCGGAGGTCTTCAGACCAACGGCTTCCGGGTTGATCGTGGTGGCCTTGCCATCATTGACCAGCACTTCGAAAGCGGTCTTGCCCGGGGTCACTTCGGCCAGGCCGGCAGCAACCTGCGACTTGGCGACGTAGTTCTGGTACGCCGGCAGTGCAATAGCGGCCAGGATGGCAATGATCGCGACAACGATCATCAGTTCGATGAGGGTAAAGCCCTGCTGCTTCTTCATGAGTACATCCCCTAGAGGTGGTTTGAAAAATGAACACTGGGTCGCGCCTGGCCGGAAAACCGGCTGAGCAAGGCAATCGCCCGTGCGGGTGGTTGAAAGCAGGTTGCGTGCCAACTTCTCAGCAATGCTCCCCAGCATTCCCCGGCGCAATGATGGCAGCAATCTTCAGGATTGGAACCCCCCTCACGGTAATTTGCGACCCAACTGGCATTGTGACGCGTTGCGTCACCTTTTGACGGCCCCGGTCCTGGACCCCGGTCACGGATTGCCGTCAGGGAGGGATGCCATGACGCCCCGGAACCAGCTACCATTCGGCGCAGAAGCCCGCCTGGGGATGGCGCGGCTGGGGAGCCTGTATGTCTGTGAGCCGTAGTGCCGTCAAGAAAGAGCCCGTGGCGCGTAGCACCATGGAGTTGCAGCCGTTTGTCTGGGAGGGGACCGACAAGCGGGGCGTGAAGATGAAGGGCGAACAGCCCGCGAAGAACGCCAACTTGTTGCGCGCCGAGTTGCGGCGCATGGGCATCACGCCCAACGTAGTCAAGGTCAAGCCTAAGCCGCTTTTCGGATCGGCCGGCAAACCGGTCAGCGCCAAGGACATTGCCTTCTTCAGCCGCCAGATGGCGACCATGATGAAGTCAGGTGTTCCCATTGTGGGTGCACTGGACATCATCGCCAGCGGGCACAAGAACCCGCGCATGAAGAAGATGGTGGACAGCATCCGGACGGACATCGAGGGTGGCTCGTCCTTGTATGAGGCCATCAGCAAGCACCCTGTGCAGTTCGATGAGCTGTACCGCAACCTTGTCCGTGCAGGCGAAGGTGCCGGTGTTTTGGAAACGGTGCTGGAAACGGTCGCCAACTATAAAGAGAACATCGAAGCCCTCAAAGGCAAGATCAAGAAGGCGCTGTTCTATCCGATCATGGTATTCGCGGTCGCCCTGCTGGTAAGCGGAATCCTGCTTGTCTGGGTCGTGCCACAGTTTGAGGATGTGTTCAAGGGCTTCGGTGCAGAGCTGCCGGCGTTCACTCAAATGATCGTGAACCTTTCAAAGTTCATGGTGTCCTGGTGGTGGTTGATCCTCATTGTCTTGGTAGGCGGTATCTTCGGATTCCTCGCCGCATACAAGCGCTCACCATCAATGCAGCACGCGTTTGATCGCCTGATCCTCAGGATCCCGGTCATCGGCCAGCTGATGCACAACAGCGCCATCGCCCGCTTCGCCCGCACCACCGCCGTTACCTTCAAGGCTGGTGTACCGCTGGTGGAAGCGCTGGGCATCGTGGCCGGCGCTACCGGCAACAAGGTGTACGAAGAGGCGGTTCTGCGCATGCGCGGCGACGTGTCGGTCGGCTTCCCGGTCAATATGGCCATGAAGCAGACCAACCTGTTCCCGCACATGGTCATCCAGATGACGGCCATCGGTGAAGAGGCCGGCGCCCTGGATGCCATGCTGTTCAAGGTGGCCGAGTACTTCGAGCAGGAAGTGAACAACGCGGTGGACGCACTGAGCAGCCTGCTGGAGCCGATTGTGATGGTGGTTATTGGTACTATCGTCGGCGGCATGGTCATCGGCATGTATCTGCCCATCTTCAAGCTCGCCTCCGTAGTCGGATAATCAATCAATGGCATTTCTCGACCAGCATCCCGGCCTCGGCTATCCCGCCGCGGCCGCACTGGGGTTGCTGATTGGCAGCTTCCTCAATGTGGTGATCCTGCGGCTGCCCAAGCGGCTGGAGTGGCAGTGGAAGCGCGACGCCCGCGAGGTGCTCGAGCTTCCGGACATCTACGAGCCACCCCCGCCCGGGATCGTGGTCGAGCCGTCGCACTGCCCGCACTGCAAGCACAAGCTGTCCTGGTACGAGAACATCCCGCTGTTCAGCTGGCTGGTGCTGGGTGGCAAGTGCCGCCACTGCAAGGCGCCCATCTCCATCCAGTACCCGTTGGTCGAGCTGTTGACCGGCGTACTGGTGGTGGCCAGCGTGTGGCAGTTCGGCTTCGGCTGGCAGGGCTTTGGCGCCATCGTGCTGAGCTGCTTCCTGGTCGCGTTGTCCGGCATTGACCTGCGCACCCAGCTGCTACCGGACCAGTTGACCCTGCCGCTGATGTGGCTGGGGCTGATAGGCAGCATCGACAACCTGTACATGCCGGCCAAGCCCGCCCTGCTGGGCGCCATTGCCGGCTACCTGCTGCTGTGGTCGGTGTGGTGGCTGTTCAAGCAGATCACCGGCAAGGAAGGCATTGGCCATGGCGATTTCAAGCTGTTGGCCGCGCTGGGCGCCTGGTGCGGGTTGAAGGGCATCCTGCCCATCATCCTGCTGTCGTCGGTGGTGGGCGCCATCATCGGCTCGATCTGGCTGTACTCGCGGGGCCGCGACCGCGCCACCCCGATCCCGTTTGGGCCGTACCTGGCCGTTGCTGGCTGGATCGTGTTCATGTGGGGCGAGCCGCTGATCAACGCCTACCTGAGAATGTCCGGCCTGCGCTGAGGGCAGCGATGAGCCAGTTCGTGATTGGATTGACCGGCGGCGTCGCCGCCGGCAAGACCGAGGTAACCCGGCGCTTCGAGGCGCTGGGCATCACCATCGCTGATGCCGACATGGCCGCGCGCGCCGTGGTGGCCCCTGGCAGCGACGGGCTGGCCCGGATCGTGGCGCACTTTGGTTCTGGAATCCTGCTGGCCGATGGCCAGCTTGACCGCGCCGCGCTGCGCGAGCGCATCTTCAGCTCCGCGCAGGAACGGCAGGCGCTGGAAGCCATTACCCACCCTGCCATTCGCGAGCTGTTGCGGCAAACCTGTGAACAGGCTGCGAGCCCCTATGCGATTGCAGCCATTCCGCTACTGACCGAAGCCGGTGGCCGCCAGCAGTACCCGTGGCTGGACCGGATTCTGGTGGTGGATGCGCCGGTGGCGGTGCAGCACGCGCGGCTGATGCAGCGCGATGGCACCACGGCCGATCTGGCCGACCGGATGATTGCCGCGCAGGCCAGCCGCGAGGAGCGCCTGGCGCTGGCGGATGACGTGGTGGTCAATGATGGGCACCCGGACCATCTGCAGGCGGAAGTGGAGCGCCTGGATACCGCCTACAGGATGTTGGCAATCACCAAACCGTAGAGCCACGCCCTGCGTGGCTGCGGGGTATCCGGCGAAGAGCAGCCACGCAGGGCGTGGCTCTACGGCCGGGACGGCGAAGTCAGCCGGCGGGGGCGAACGTCAGCGTGGCTACCACGCCCCGGGTTTCGCCCGGGCGCACATTTACCTGCCAGCCATACAGATCGCACAGCCGGCTCACGATCGACAGCCCGATACCGCCGCCCTGCGAATGGCCGGCGTGGGTGCCGCGGTAGCCGCGTTGGAACAGCTTGGCTGCGTCCTGCTCGCTCAGGCCCGGGCCGCTGTCGATCACTTCAACCCGGTTGCCGGTGACCAGCACCCGCACCGAGCCTTCCTGCGAATACTTCACGGCATTGCCGATCAGGTTGCCCAGTGCCACCGACAGCGCCGATTCCGGGGCATCGATGACCAGTTCGCGGTCGCCTTCCAGCACCAGCTCCAGCGGCTTGCCGCCCAGCTGGGCGCGGTGCGAATCGAGCAGCTGCTCGGCCACCCGCGCTACGTTGCTGCTGCCCTGCCCGCGCTCGTTGCGCGAGAGCAGCAGCAGCGCGCCAATCAGGTCCGTGCACTGCTGTTCGGCACGCTGGATGCGCTGCAGGCGCTGCAGCACCTTGGGGTCCAGGTCCGGCCGGGTCAGCAGCAGTTCGGTGGCACCGCGGATCACGGCCAGCGGGGTGCGCAGCTCGTGGCTGACGTCGGCATTGAATTCGCGGTCGCGCTGTACCACTTCGGTCAGCCGGGCCGAATAGTCATCCAGTGCCTGCGCCAGCTGCCCCACTTCGTCGTCGGGGAAACGCGGTGCCAAGGGCGTGGGGTCACTGGTACCGCCCCGGTAGGCGCGCAGGCGCGCGGCCAGGTCGGACACCGGCTTCATCACCTTCGAGGCCGACCACCAACCCAGCACCAGCGACAACGCGCTGAACACCAGCACCGAGAAGAACAGCGCGCGGTTCAACTGCTCTGCGCCGCGCAGGCTTTCGGTCATGTCGTAGGCGAGGAAGAACCAGGCGTCTGGGGTCTTGCGTACCGCCAGCTTGTAGGAGAACGGGTTGCCCCGCTCGTCCACGCCGCTCAGGCCGTGGATGCCGTCGCGGAATTCATACCAGTCCGGCTCTTCCTGGCGAAGCGCTTCGAACTTGTCCGGCCCCACGATGCGCGCGCGCATCTGCTGCACGGGAAGGTCGGGGTTGCGCGAGGGATCAGCGAAGTAGCGGTGCGCGTACTCGTTGATGTTGCGGTTCATCACGTCTTCGACCAGCTGGTTTTCCACGCGCGCGCGGGCCAGGTTGGTGGCGAAGGCAAACAGTGCTGTCAGGCAGAAGCCCAACAGCACGAACGACACGATGATGCGGCTGCGCAGCCGGCGCCGGTACGGGCCCCGGCGGCGCTCCCCCCTGCCCGTCACCGGATCAGGCTTCCGGGGCGGCGATGCGGTATCCGATGCCATGGCGGGTCTGGATCAACGGCACCTCGAACGGCTTGTCCACCACGGCGCGCAGGCCGTGGATGTGCACGCGCAACGAATCCGAATCGGGCAGCTCTTCGCCCCACACGCGGGTTTCCAGCTCCTGGCGGGTCACCACGGCCGGGGCCGCTTCCATGAGCGCCTGCAGGATCTTCAGTGCGGTGGGGTTGAGCTGCAGCAACTTGCCCTGGCGGCGAACCTCGAGGGTATCGAGGTTGTATTCCAGGTCGCCGGTTTCCAGTACCCGCGTCTGCACGCCCTTGCCGCGGCGCGACAGGGCGTTCAGACGCACTTCGACTTCCTGCAGCGCGAACGGCTTGATCAGGTAGTCGTCGGCACCGGAATCGAACCCGGCCAGCTTGTTGTCCAGCGAATCCCGTGCGGTCAGCATGAGCACCGGGGTCTGCTTGCGCGCTTCATTGCGAAGCTTGCGGCAGACCTCGATCCCATCCATGCCCGGCAGATTGAGATCCAGCACGATCGCGTCGAACTCGTGCACGACCGCCAGGTGCAGGCCGGTCACGCCGTCGGCGGCGAAGTCCACGGTGTGGCCGCGGTCTTCGAGGTAGTCGCCCAGGTTGGCGGCGATGTCGCTGTTGTCTTCAATTACAAGAATTCGCATGTGACCTCTAGTTGGTAAGTTTGCCGCCGCCGCGCTGTACTGAATTCAGTTCGCGCTGGGCAGTGGCCTTGTCGCGCTCGCGCTGGGCAACGGTCCTGCACTGCGTGGTCGCCCGGTGGGAGCCGGTGGACTTTTCGCGGGTGCAGATCTGGCGGCTATCTTCGCGCGCCTTCGTCAAAACCGTGTTCACAACTTGTTGGTCGTTGTACAGCTCGAGCTTGGCTGATTCGGTAATGCCCGCCTGCTCAGGGTATTGGTCAAGCAAGCCGCGTATGCGGCCCAACGCCTGGCGGACCTTGCTGCGGTCTTCGCCGGTGAGCTCGGAATAGATCTCGTTGTTGGTATTGAGGTCCTTTTCGATCAGGTCAACCTGTTCTGCCAGCGGCTTGTTGCGCGCGAAGACCTCATCTTTGGGGGCTGCCTGCGCCGTACCCAGCGCCAGCAGGAGGGCCGCGGTCCCGGCGGCCAGAATCACTCGCTTCATTTCAACCAATCCTTAGTCAACTGAACGGAAAGCCGAATGTATCCCCCTCGCCTTCACCTCAGCAAGTGAGCGTTGGCACGGGAAGAAAAAGGCCCAGACGGATCCCGCCTGGGCCTGAAGTCATTCCCGATTACCGTTATCTGCTGAGGAGGGCAGAGCTGCGGTTCGTTGAAGCCTACGCCGGGGGCGATTAAACCGGTGTTAAAACCGGCCCGTCGACCTCAAAAAATATTCATACCTTTGATTTTGCTGGCTTTTTCACAGAAGCCACCTGGGAGGCCACGTGTTCGATGATGCGCCCGGCCAGGTCGTCCTGGCTGATCCCCTCGATCCCTTCCAGGCCGGGGGTGGAGTTGACCTCCAGCACCAGCGGGCCACGGCTGGAGCGGATCAGGTCCACCCCGGCCACCCCCAGCCCCAGCGCACGAGCAGAGCGCACCGCCACCTGCTGCTCGGCCCGGGTGGCCTTCGCCGCGCGGGCGCTGCCGCCGGCATGCAGGTTGGAGCGGAAGTCTCCTTCCGGGGCCTGGCGCTGCATGGCGGCCACCACATGGTCGCCCACCACCAGGCAGCGCAGGTCGGCGCCCTGGGCCTCGCCGATGAACTCCTGCATCAGGAAATTGGCGTACAGCCCGCGCAGCGCCTCGACGATGCCACGCGAGGCGCTGGCCTTCTCGGTCAGGATCACCCCGCGCCCCTGGGTGCCCTCGTTGAGCTTCACCACATGCGGCGGCGGGCCCAGCATGGAGAGCAGGTCCACGGTGTCATCGGGGTTGTCGCCAAACACCGTGACCGGCATGTCGATGCCCTTGGAGGCCAGGATCTGGTGCGCGCGCAGCTTGTCGCGGGCGCGCAGGATGGCATCGGACGGGTTGGGGGTAACCGCCCCCATCATCTCGAACTGGCGCAGCACGGCGGTGCCGTAGCGGGTCACCGAGGCGCCGATGCGCGGAATCACCGCATCCACCCCGGTGATGGGCCGGCCCTTGTAATGCATGGTGAAACCGTCGGCGGCAATGCGCATGTAACAGCGCAGCGGGTCGAGCACGCGCACGGTATGCCCGCGCGAACGCGCCGCGTCCACCAGCCGCCGCGTGGAGTACAGCTTGCTGTTGCGGGAAAGGATGGCCAGTTTCATGGCGGCTTGGATGGGGGATGGGATAGGACGCGAAGCATAGCGTGCCGCCGGTTACTACGGATGCAGGAGATCTACCAAAAGCGTCAACACGGATGAATCGCGCCACCTCATGCCCAGTTACAGGCCATATGACCACAACGCTTTGTTTTTATTTGTTATTTTCTTGTTTTATATTTGGTTTTATCGTGGTGCAACGTTGGTGCGAACGGCACATGGCTGTGCAATACTCCGCCCATTCCGCATCCTCCCCCCCATCTCATGCAAACAGCCCCCCTCTTCCTCAGCGTCCCCCAAGGGGACTCCCTGCACTTCGGCAACGGCGACCACTTCGAACCAAAGAAGGTCGCCGAGTTCATGCAGCTGGATCGGAATGCGGTGTCCAAGATTGCGTCGGTATCCAGCGCATCCGTCCGTTGGGATGAGAACGTCCCCAAGGCGGTCAAGGAGCGGCTGGAGGAAATCGGCGCAATCGCGAACATGGTGGCGGACATTTTCCAGGGCGACGTCGCGAAGACCGCGCTGTGGTTCCGCACCAAGAACCCATTGCTGGGCGATGTTGCCCCCAGGGACATGGTCCGGCTGGGAAGGCATGACCGGCTGCGCCGATTCATCGTCACCGCCATCCAAGAGGACAAGGTCAGGTAACGCATGCCACGCAGGCGCCAACAGCCGGTTCCCGTTCGCGGTGTTCCCAATGACTTCCCGGCCAGCATCCACGTCCTCGACAGGTTTTCCGAGTCTGATCTGGAGGTGTGGAAGAAACGCTCGCGGGAGTTGGATGCGCTTCATGACGAGCTTTACCACGGCCTGGAGCCGGAACGCGCGCGGCGCAGGGATCAGCTGATCGAGGCACTGAACGCCAAACCCGCACCGCCGTATGACTTCAAAAACTGGGTGCGCATGGTGCAGTACCGCTATGCGAATGAACCGCTCTCCGCTGCCGGCAGCGTCAGGTCGATCGGTGGACGATTCAGCATTGGAAATGACTGTGATGAGTCGGGCGCCGCAGCCGTCTTCCCGGCGCTCTACATCGGCGACGCGCATGAGACCGCGTTCCGCGAGTGCTACCAGATGGCATCGGAAAAGATGGAGGCGACAGGCCTGACTCCAGCGGAGATGAGCCTGCGCCAAAGCGATGCATCGGTTCGATTGAACGGACACATCGAACGGGTGTTCGACATCCGCAACATCGAGAACCTGAAGCCAGTCGCCAAGGTATTGGCGAAGTTCGCTGTCCCTCCCGAGCTTGAGAAGCTGGCCAGATCGCTGAAGATGGGAAGGCCGTCCGATCTGCTCATACGAACGCCCGCGAAGCTGCAGGCGAATCTCCAGGATATGAACTGGAGAGCGTGGCCCGCACAGTTCGGCCTTCCCTCCCCCAGCCAGCGCTTCGGCCTTCTCCTCAAATGGGCGGGATACGAGGGAATACTCTACCGCTCAAGCAAGCAGCCCGGCTCAACCTGCATCGCGGTGCTGTCCAGCAACATCTGCAGCGAGCGCACTTTCATCGAACTGGCGGATGGTCACCCTCCCGCCGTGATGCACAACCGACTTGACCTGTCGAGCGCCGACGCACTGTGCGGGTGGGAACACGTCCGCCAGGCCGACCGGGCTCCGTAAGCCATGTCAGCGCGGTAGCTGGATCACAAAGGCGTTGAGCTCCACCATCTTCCGGTCGCGGAACCGCCAGACGTCGCTGTAGGCGAGTTCAGTCGGCTGACCGTCGTCACCTTCACCGATGATCGTGCCCAGCGCGACCACCCTGTCGTCCTCGGCAATCAGACGGTCAACGGTGAAACGCGGCGGCGTGGCGTAGGCG
This sequence comes from Stenotrophomonas sp. FBCC-B152, assembly GCF_059134105.1. Taxonomy (NCBI): domain Bacteria; kingdom Pseudomonadati; phylum Pseudomonadota; class Gammaproteobacteria; order Lysobacterales; family Lysobacteraceae; genus Stenotrophomonas; species Stenotrophomonas sp. FBCC-B152. The sequence continues at coordinate 2,987,953 of NZ_CP101442.1, forward strand.
CTCTTCATCCACTGGCGCACCGCCTCCTTACCTTCGAGCGTACCCTCGCCCACCGTTGTCCACCGGATGTCGTCGGTGCAGTGGGAAAGGAACCCTTCGTTGTCGCCCGCGATGACGGCCTCGTTGGCCTGCAGGAGAACAGACTTGTTGGAACCATGCATACGAATACTCCACCAGTGGCGCAAGGCGCCAAAAGAGCATGGTCCCAGCGATCAGGTTAACAAGGCGCAAGGGGAATGAGAGCGAAGCGTAAGCACGCGCGCCCTTCGATCGGGATCATGCGTTCGCCGCGCCGATCAGTGTTATCGGCAGTCGATTGGAATCCGACCCTACCGGTATCACGCGTGCGACAACGCGCAGCAGCGATACGCCGCAGTCGCAGCGATCAGGTCAACAAAGCACAAGAGGAAAGAGATCGAAGTAACAGGCCCCTTGAGTCAAGGGGCCGCGCCGAAGGAAATTGCAGGAGCAATTTCCAACGTTGCGCAGCAACGGCCCGAAGGGCGCCCGTCACGACGGCGGGCGTACAGGCGCGGGGATCTGGTGGCATGCCGCCACGCTCCATGGTTTGCCGGGCAAACCGTGGAGCGGGTGAAGGGAATCGAACCCTCGTCAGTAGCTTGGGAAGCTACAGCTCTACCATTGAGCTACACCCGCTTGGTGCCGGCAAGTTTATGCGCCGAAGCGGTAAAAAGGCAACGGGCGGCATGCGCCGCCCGGTGCCTTTCGGCACGACCAACGGTCGTGCCCTACCGGCGTGTACACGACACAGTGCCGTGTACCGCCGGTTTTTCTGCTTAGAAGCTGCCGCTGACGGTGGCGAACAGGCTGATGTCGCGCGCCCGCTTCTGTGCCGCGGTGGTGCTCATGCCGACATTGCTGTTCAGGCCGAACAGGCTCATGCGCGCACCCAGCACAGCGGTGGCGTAGTTCTTGTCGAACTCCAGGCCCGGCACCTTGTACATGCCCACGTCCGGCATGGTCTGCAGCCAGGCGCTGGCCTGCTTGCCGTCTTCGAACTCGTGGTCGTAGGTGAGCTGCGCGTACGGCTTGATGCTGCCGCCGTCGAAGCGGGCCTGCCAGCCGATGCGGCCCACGGTGGAGTCGGCGTCCTGGTTGGCGTAGCCCAGCGCAGTGGCGCTCGGGTTGGATTCCTCGTAGCCATCCAGCTTGACCTGCTGCCAGATCACCGCAGCCACCGGGCCGTGGCGGAAGCCGCCTTCGGTGCCGAACTCGTAACCGGCGTTCAGGGCGGCGGTGAGGTTGCTGCCTTCCGGGGAACCGGTGTGGGTGCGCTCGGCCGGGCCCAGCTGCACGCGGCGGGTCACGTCGTAGTCCAGCCAGCTGTAGCTGACCTGGCCGGTCACCCAGGTGTTCTCGCCATACCAGCCGGCGAACAGGCCCAGGGTGGTGTCGGACTGGGTGAAGTCGCCCTTGCTGTTGCCGAAGTCGGCATCCATGCGGCCGTAGCCGGCGAAGCCGCCGACGACCATGCCGTCATGGGCCCAGTCGATGCCGAACAGGCCGGCCGGGGCCAGGCCGTCGTACAGGTCGGCGTGGTCGTAGCGCTGCATGTCGCCACGCAGGCCGCCCCACCAGCTCAGGCCATCGGCCGGACGGCCGTCGAGGTGCCCGCTGACCTGGTCGGCGCGTGCACGGCCCACGGTCTGCGCGCTGTGGGTCAGGATCTGCTGGTTGCGCGGGGCTTCCAGGATCGACAGGGTGTACTCACCCAGCATCTGGTGGGTGGCGGTGGTCGGGTGCACGCCATCGGCGAACACGTAGTTGTTGGCCGCGTTCGGGTTGACGTAGGCGGTCGGGTTGCAGGTCAGCGACGAGGCCGTGGTGCAGGCCGGGCTGGTGACGTTGACGAAGCCGTAGGTGCCCGGGCTGGCGACGATTTCCTGCAGGATGTGGAAGGTATCCACCGGGATGACCTGCAGGCCGGCGGCCTTCAGGCCACCGAACAGCGCGTCGTTGTAGGCCTTGGCCAGCGCGGTGCCCTGCGCCATGCCCACCGCGCCACCGGCGCGTGCGGCCGGGGTCAGGCCGATGTCGGGCAGGGTCGGCACGACGATGTACTGCGCGCCGGCGGCCTTGAGGGTGCCCACGATGCCGACCTGGTCGGTCACGGCTGCGCCGAGGGTGGCCTGCAGCGGTGCGCCGGCCTGGATGGCGAACAGGTCATTGGCGCCGCCCCACACGGTGTACAGGGCATTGGCGTCGGCCTTGCCGCCGTTGGCGGCCAGGTACTGCGCGGTCTGGGTCTTGAGCGAGTAGACCGGAATGGCCGGGGTGCCCGGGGCCAGGGTCTGGGTGCTGTCCACGCCGACGCGGGCGCCGCCAATGGCGTAGTTGTCACCGCCCTGGCCGTTGCCGTGGGCAGTGGCGTTGGTGCCGTAATAGTCGGCCACGTACTGCGCCCACACCCAACCCGGGTTGGTGGTGAACTGGCCGGTGACCGGCTGCACGGAGGCCGGCAGCAGCGGGCGGAAGTAGCCCTGGTCGGTCAGGCTGTCGCCGATGAAGATGGTCTTCGAATAGGGCGACTGCGCCATGGCCGGCACAGCGGCCAGGGCGATGGCCACGGCCATCAGGGAACGCAGGGGACGCTTGCTGAGCAGCATGGAAAAAACTCCTTTTTGGGTGATGACGGCCGACGTACGCCGGCGCACGGTGCCATGGTTCCACTGCACCCCGGCGACATCACGCTGCGCTGCGGCATGGCCGGGGCCATGGGCACGCAGACACCAACGGGGAGAGGCCGGGACGGGCATCGGTGGGGGCGCAAGGGTACGCAGAACCGACGACTTTGGGGGACAATCCCGTCATGAACTTCGTCAACTTCACGCTCAACGGCGACTCCCGCCAGCTTCCGCAAGATTCCACCGTCCTGGACCTGCTGCAGGCCGAACACCTGACCGAGCGCCGGGTGGCGGTGGAGGTCAATGGTGAGATCGTGACCCGCAGCCTGCACGCGACCCACGCGCTGCGCGAAGGCGACCTCGTCGAGATCGTGCACGCGCTGGGCGGCGGCTGACGGTGCGACCGCCCGGGCCGGCCAACGGTCGGCGCTACCGGTGCATGCACGATCCGGACAGGAATGGCCTGGTTGGGCGATAATTCCTCGCATGACTGCTCATTCTTCCCCCGATTCGCTGGTGATCGCCGGCAAGACCTACGCTTCCCGGCTGCTGACCGGGACCGGCAAGTTCAAGGACCTGGATGAAACCCGCATCGCCACCGAGGCGGCCGGGGCCCAGATCGTGACCGTGGCGATCCGCCGCACGAACATCGGGCAGAACCCGGGCGAGCCGAACCTGCTGGACGTGCTGCCGCCGGACCGCTACACCATCCTGCCCAACACCGCCGGCTGCTACACCGCCGAAGATGCGGTGCGTACCTGCCGGCTGGCGCGCGAACTGCTCGATGGCCACAACCTGACCAAGCTGGAAGTGCTGGGCGACCAGAAGACGCTGTACCCGGACGTGGTGCAGACCCTCAAGGCCGCCGAAACGCTGGTCAAGGACGGCTTCGAGGTGATGGTCTACACCTCCGATGACCCGATCCTGGCCAAGCGCCTGGAAGAGATCGGCTGCGTGGCGGTGATGCCGCTGGCCGCGCCGATCGGCTCGGGCCTGGGCATCCAGAACAAATACAACCTGCTGGAAATCATCGAAAGCGCCAAGGTGCCGATCATCGTCGATGCCGGCGTGGGCACTGCGTCGGACGCGGCCATTGCGATGGAGCTGGGCTGCGATGGCGTGCTGATGAACACCGCCATTGCCGGCGCACGCAACCCGGTGCTGATGGCCAGCGCGATGCGCAAGGCGGTTGAAGCCGGGCGCGAAGCGTTCCTGGCCGGGCGCATTCCGCGCAAGCGCTATGCGAGCGCATCTTCGCCGGTGGACGGGTTGATCGGCTGATGACCAATCCCTTCGACAGCGCTGGCGCCAAGGCGCCGCCCAAGCCCTTCACCGTTACCGAAGGCCGCCGCGAGGTGCGCAGCTTCGTGCTGCGCCAGGGCCGCTTCACCCCGGCCCAGCAGCGTGCGTTCGATGACCGCTGGCCGCGCTTCGGCCTGGACTTCACCGGCGAGCCGCGCGATCTGGATGCCACCTTCGGCCGCGATGCGCGCAAGGTGCTGGAAATCGGCTTCGGCAACGGCGCCGCGCTGCGCTTTGCCGCGCAGCAGGATCCGAGCCGCGATTACATCGGGCTGGAAGTGCACGCCCCCGGCGTGGGCCGCCTGCTCAATGCACTGGCCGACGACAACGCCGACCACGTGCGCCTGTACCACCACGATGCGGTGGAGGTACTGGAAAAGGAAATCGCCGATGGCGCGCTGGATGAAGTGCGCATCTATTTCCCGGACCCGTGGCACAAGAAGCGCCACAACAAACGCCGCCTGATCCAGCCGGCGTTTGCCGAACTGCTGGTGCGCAAGCTGCGCGTGGGTGGCCGGCTGCACTGCGCCACCGATTGGGAAGACTACGCCGAGCAGATGTGGGAGGTGCTGGACGCCACCGCCGGGCTGACCAACCGCGCCGGTCCGCGCGGCCAGGTCGAGCGGCCGGAATGGCGGCCGCAGACGCACTTCGAAACCCGCGGCCAGAAGCTTGGCCACGGGGTGTGGGACCTGCTGTACGACCGTACCTGATCCCCTTCCAAGGAACCGCGTTACCCCATGGACACCACGCTGACGCTGACCACCGACATGAAGCTCGTCCTGGGGCTGGTCGGCTTCACGATGGCGATGTTCCTGTTCGAGCGCATCCGCGCCGACGTGGTGGCGCTGGTGGTGCTGGTGGTGCTGGGCGTGACCGGCCTGATCGCGCCGGAGGAAATCTTCGGCGGCTTCTCCGGTAACGCGGTGATGAGCATCATCGCCACCACCATCCTCGGTGCGGGCCTGGACCGCACCGGGGCGCTGAACCGGCTGGCGGCCTGGCTGCTGCGGCGCGGGCATGGCGTTGAGACGCGATTGTTGATGATGACCACGGCCATTGCCGGGTTGAATTCGTCCTTCATGCAGAACCCGTCGGTGATGGCGCTGTACCTGCCGGTGGCCTCGCGGCTGGTGGCACGCACCGGGCTGACCCTGCAGCGCCTGCTGCTGCCGATTGCCGCGGCGATCGTGATGGGTGGCGCGCTCACGATGGTGGGCAATTCGCCGCTGATCCTGCTCAACGATCTGTTGGCGTCCGCGAACAACAACCTGCCTTCGGGCCTTGCCACGATCGAGCCGCTGCGCATGTTCGCGCCGCTGCCGATCGGCCTGGCACTGCTGGCCGCATCGCTGCTGTACTTCCGCTACTTCGGCGACCGCAAGCTGGTGGAAGAAGAGACGCTGGCCAACGATGGCGTCACCCCGGCCCGCACCGAAAGCTACTTCGCCAAGACCTACGGGATCGAGGGCGATGTGTTCGAGCTGGTGGTCAGCGCCGAAAGCCCGCTGGTGGGCATGACCCTGGGCGAGGCAGAGAACCTGCACGATGCGCCGCTGATGCTGGCGCTCAAGACCGGCAACGATACCCGGCTGGCACCGCCGGCGGAAATGCGGATCTGGGTGGGCAGCGTGCTGGGCGTGATGGGCAGCCGCCAGCAGGTGGGTGATTTCGCCCAGAACCAGTTCCTGCGGATGTCTTCGCGGTTGAAACACCTGGGCGACCTGTTCAACCCCAGCCGCGCGGGCATTTCCGAGGCGGTGATTCCGCCTACGTCCGAGGTGATCGGCAAGAGCGCTTCGGACCTGCGCCTGCGCAAGCAGCGCGGCATCAGCCTGCTGGCGATCAACCGCGACAAGCAGGTGATCCGCGAGGACGTGCGCAACGTGCCGCTGCGCGCCGGCGACATGCTGGTGTTCCACAGCATCTGGACCGACCTGGCGCAGGCGGCCAAGAGCCGCGACTTCGTGGTGGTCACCGATTACCCGAAGGGCGAACAGCGCCCGCACAAGTTCAAGATCGCCATGTCGATCTTCGCCATCACGATCCTGATCGCGCTGACCTCCAAGCTGCCGGTGGCGCTGACCCTGATGACCGGCGTGGCCGGGATGCTGCTCACCGGCGTGCTGCGCATGGACGAGGCGTACGCCTCGATCAACTGGAAAACGGTGTTCATGATGGCCGGGCTGATTCCGCTCGGCTGGGCCATGGACAGCAGCGGCGCGGCGGCCTGGGTGGCCGGGCACACCATCGACCGCCTGCCCACCGGCATTCCGGTGTGGGTGCTGGAGATTGCGCTGGCGCTGCTGACCACGGTGTTTTCACTGGTGATCAGCCACGTGGGCGCGACCATCGTGATGGTGCCCATTGCGGTGAACCTGGCCCTGGCGGCCGGTGGCAGCCCGACCGCGTTCGCGCTGATCGTGGCGCTGTCGGCGTCCAACAACCTGATGACCGCGTCGAACCCGGTGATTTCGATGATCACCGGCCCGGCCAACTACACCCCGCGCGAACTGTGGCGGGTGGGCGCGCCGTTGTCGTTGATCTACACCATTGTGGTGGTGGCGATGATCAACGTGATGTTCTGAGGAACACCTGGCCGTCGCGCACGTCGAGTGCAACCGCGCGCAAGCGGTCGCCCTTGCAGGGGCCGGCCACGCAGCTGCCGTCAGCCAGCGAGAACGATGCGCCGTGCGCGGCGCAGACCAGGTCGCCGGCCTTGCTCTTGAGGAACTGGCCCGGCGCCCAATCCAGCCGGCGGCCGGCGTGGGGGCAGATGTTCAGCCAGCCGCGCACATCGTCGCCCTCGCGGTACAGCACCAGCGACTCGTGGTCGCCGTCGATGCATCCCTCCACCTCGGCAAATCCCCCGTCGACAATACGTTCCAGCGCGATCAGGGCAGTGGCGGAAGCATCGGAAACAGACATGGAAACAGGATCCAGAGCAGGGTGCGTGATTGTCTCACGCCGTCATCTGGCTGGCTCCGCGATGAACACAAGTCATTGATTTCAAATAAACGCAGGCGCCGTTTAACGAGTTTTTCACTCAATGACATAGCGCTGCCGGGATACTGACATCTCGCTGACTTCAGCCAAAGAACCGCCATGTACAACCGCTTCCAGTTCAACCAGTTCCGCTCCCTGTTTGCGCCGCGCAAGCCGCGCCATCCGTTGGTGCGCGTTGCGGTGGGCCTGTTGGGCTTGGCAATCCTGGCCGCCCTGGTGTTCGTGGGTGTGTTCGTGGGCGCGGCGATGATCATTGCCGGCGTGGCGTGGAAGCTGCTGGCCTCGCGCAAGCAGGCCGCGCGTGCGGCTGATCCGCAGGTGGTGGAAGGCGAGTACCGCGTGGTGCGCAAGCAGGCGTTGCCGCTGTCGCGTTGAGTGGGTCCGCCGGGTTTGCCCGGTTTGCCGACTGACAGTCGGCGCTACCGCCGGGATTACAGTCGGCACCACGTCGGGATTACACTCGTGCGACCCCTTTCCACAGGACGCGCGCATGTCTGATGTAATCCCGGCCCCCGAACAACCCCGCATTCCGGTCGCCGGTGGCGGCACGTTTCCGGTGCGCCGCATCTACTGTGTCGGGCGTAACTTCGCCGACCATGCCAAGGAAATGGGCGCTGCCGTGCCCGCCGCCGATGACCGCGGCCGGCCGATGTTCTTCAGCAAGCCGGCCGATGCGATCGTGGTTGGCCATGACGATGTGATCCCCTACCCGCCTTCTACCCAGGACCTGCACCACGAGGTGGAGCTGGTGGTGGCGATTGGCCGTGATGCGCCCGCCGGCGAACTGCCGGTGGACCAGGCCGAGGCGCTGGTGTTCGGCTACGGCGTGGGCCTGGACCTGACCCGCCGCGACCTGCAGGCCGCGGCCAAGGCCAAGGGCCACCCGTGGGATTCGGCCAAGGGCTTCGATCATTCCGCGCCGGTCAGCGAACTGGTGCCGGCCGGTGAAGTGGGCGATCTTGCCGCGCTCAACCTGTCGCTGGAAATCAATGGCGAAGTGCGCCAGCAGTCGCTGCTGGACCAGATGATCTGGAACGTGCCGGAGATCCTGCACGAGCTGTCCAAGCTGTGGGCACTGCGTGCGGGCGACCTGGTATTCATGGGCACGCCGGCGGGCGTGGCCGCACTCAAGCCGGGCGATCGCTTCAGCGCGCGCCTGGAAAACGTGGCAGAGCGGCACGGCATCATCGCCGGATGACGACACGCGCTGGGTTAGGCTGCGTCGTCCTTTGAAATCCCCGCAACAGGAGAACCCGATGGGAATGCTGACTGAGTTCAAGGAATTTGCCATGCGTGGCAACGTCATCGACCTGGCGGTCGGTGTCGTCATCGGTGCTGCGTTCGGCAAGATCGTCACCGCGCTGGTGGACAAGATCATCATGCCGCCGCTGGGCTGGGCCATTGGCCGGGTGGACTTCTCCGAACTGGCGTGGACGCTGGCGCCGGCACGGCTGGGGCCGGACGGACAGGAAATTCCGGCAGTGGTGATCGGCTACGGCGATTTCCTCAACACGCTGGTGCAGTTCCTGATCGTGGCGTTCGCGATCTTCATGGTGGTCAAGGTGATCAACCGCCTGGCCCGCAAGAAGGAAGCCGCACCGGCGGCACCGGCCGAAGAAGTGCTCCTGCTGCGCGAGATCCGCGACAACCTGAAGAAGTAACGGGTGGTCTACGAAAACCCCGCTTCGGCGGGGTTTTTCGCATTTGGAAAACAGCATCCGCCCAACCATGACCAACCGCCCATGTGCGGCGCAGGCAGGCTGCTAAGCTCGGGGGCTTCCGCCCTGTTCCCCCGGAGTCCGTCCCATGCGTCGCCGCGTCCTTGCCATCGCATCTTCCCTCGCCCTGCTGGCCGCCCCGGCCTTCGCCGCGACGGGCACCACCACCCTGCCGCCGAAATCGCTGGCCACTGCTGCTGAACTGCGCGAGCAGGCCCTGAAGGACGACACCGGCTGGAAGGTGGTCGAATCGCTGACGACCGAGATTGGCCCGCGCATCGCCGGCAGCGAGGCCGATGCCCGCGCCGTGGCCTGGGCCGAAGCCAAGTTCAAGGCCCTCGGTTTCGACAAGGTGTGGAAAGAGCCGGTGACCTTCCCGAAGTGGGAACGCCGCAGTGAACACGCCCAGGTGGTGGGCAAGCACGCGCAGCCGCTGAGCATCACCGCGCTGGGTGGCAGCCCGGGCGGCACGGTCGAGGCCGAGGTGGTGCGCTTCGCCGACCTGGCCGCGCTGCAGGCCGCGCCGGAAGGCTCGCTCAAGGGCAAGATCGCCTTCGTGGATTACCAGATGACCGCGTACCGCGATGGTCGCGATTACGGCAAGGGCGGCGCGGTGCGCAGCAAGGGCCCGTCCGAGGCGATCCGCAAGGGTGCGGTCGGCTTTGTGATGCGTTCGGCCGGTACCGATTCGCACCGCGTGCCGCATACCGGCATCACCCGCTTCGACGACGGCCTGACCCCGGTGCCGTCGGCGGCGCTGTCGGTGCCCGACGCCAACCAGCTGGCGCGCCTGGTCGCGCTGGGGCCGACCAAGGTGAAGCTCAGCCTGGAATGCGGCTGGGATGGCACGGCCACGTCGTACAACGTGATCGGTGAGATCACCGGGCGCAGCCTGCCCAAGGAAGTGGTGGTGATTGGTGGCCACCTGGATTCGTGGGACCTGGGCACCGGTGCGATCGACGATGGCGCCGGCGTGGCGCTGACCATGGCCGCCGGGCATCTGATCGGCCAGCTCAAGCAGGCGCCCAAGCGCACCATCCGCGTGGTGGCCTTCGCCAACGAGGAACAGGGTCTGTACGGTGGCAAGGCGTACGCCGAAGCGCATGCCAAGGACATCGTGCTGCACCAGTTGGCCGCCGAGAGCGACTTCGGTGCCGGCCGCATCTATGCGTTCAACACCGGTTCGCCGAACCCGGAAGGCTCGCGCGAGGCGACCGCCCAGATTGCCGAGGTACTCAAGCCGCTGGGCATCGAGTACGTCCCGGACAAGGGTGGCCCGGGCCCGGACATCGGCCCGCTGGCGGCCAAGGGTGGCGCGTGGGCGTGGCTGGCGCAGGACGGAACCGACTACTTCAACCTGCACCACACCGCCGACGACACGCTGGACAAGATCGAGCCGGCAGCGCTGGCCCAGAACGTGGCGGCGTACACGGTGTTTGCCTACCTGGCGGCCGAAGCCGATGGCAATTTCGGCAGCGAAGCCAAGGCCACCACCCCGCCGAACGAATGACGGCGGGAAAACGCCGTCATCCGGTAGCAGCGGACCGTGGGTCCGCTGCTCCAAGCCCCCTTACCGCAACCACACCGAGTTTTCTGGCACGGTGATGTAGTTGGGGCGGTACACCGGATCCTTGCCGGCACCGCGCGAGGCTTCGTAATCGCGTAGTGCGGCCAGGGCCGGTTTCTGCAGCAACAGCAGCGCGATGATATTGAGCCAGGTCATCAGGCCCACGCCGATATCGCCCAGCGACCACGCCACCGTGGCGCTGTTCAACGCCGAATACAGCATGGCGCCGAGGAAGCCCAGCCGGAACAGCGCCATCACCCATGGCGAGTTGCGGTTGCGCAGCAGGTACACCACGTTGGTTTCGGCCGTGTAGTACAGCGCCAGGATGGTGGTGAAGGCGAACGGCAGGATCGCCAGGGCAATGAACGAACGCCCGAAGCCCGGCAGTGCCGATTCCACCGCCTGCTGCACGAAACGCGGCCCCGCTTCCAGCCCCGGTACGTTGGCCACGATCCACTGCGCCGGTGCGGCCGGGTCATGCACGTTGTAGGTGCCCGCCGAGAGGATCAGGAACGCGGTGGCGCTGCACACCACCATGGTGTCGATGTACACCGAACAGGCCTGCACCAACCCCTGCTTCACCGGGTGCGAGACTTCCGCCGCTGCGGCCGGATGCGCACCGCTGCCCATGCCGGCTTCGTTGGACATCACGCCACGGCGCACGCCCCACTGGATGGCCGTGCCGATCATGGCGCCGAACGCGGCGTCCTGGCCGAACGCACTGCGCAGGATGATGCTGAACATCTCCGGCACCGCATCCAGGTTCAGGGCCATCACCACTGCGGCCACGACCAGGTAGCCCAACGCCATGAACGGCACGATGACCTGCGCGACCTGCGCGATGCGGCGCACGCCGCCGAAGATCACCATGGCCACCACGGTGCCGATGCCTGCCGCCGTGATCCAGCCCGGCGCGCTCCATGCCTCATCGAGCGCACTGACCATCGCGTTGGATTGCGTACCGGGCAGCAGCAGCCCGCAGCCGATCACCGTACTGATCGCGAACAACACCGCATACCAGCGCTTGCCCAGGCCCTTCTCGATGTAATACGCCGGCCCACCCCGGTACATGCCGTTGCTGTCGCGCTGCTTGTAGATCTGCGCCAGGGTGGATTCGACGAAGGCGCTGGAGGCACCGAGGAAAGCGACGATCCACATCCAGAAGATCGCCCCCGGCCCGCCGTAGGCAATGGCCATCGCCACGCCGGCGATGTTGCCTACGCCGACACGGCTGGACAGCGACAGGCTCAGTGCCTGGAACGAGGACACGCCCGCAGCCGAACTGCGCCCCTGGAACATCAGTTTGAGCATCTCCGGCAGGCCGCGCAGCTGGATGAAGCGGGTGCGCACGCTGAAGTACAGGCCCACCAGCAGGCACAGCCCGACCAGCGCCGGACTCCAGACGATGCCCAGCAGGCGGGCGACGATGTCATCGAGGCCCATCAGAAGAACATGCCCAGGGCGACCTGCGGGTTGATGTAGCTGCCGGTGTTGCGGCCCGCGACGGTGAACTCCACGCCGGCAATCAGCCCGACGCTGGGACTGAAGTGGTACTGCACCGCCGGTGCGAGGGTGACGTTTCGGCTGCCGGGGCGACGCTCATCGATGCGCAGCAGGGTGCCATCGGCAGCGGGCGCGTAACCGCTCAGGTGGCGGTCGCTCTGGCGGCTCACCGCGAACTCGAACACGCCTACCCACTTCGAGTTGAAGCTGTACTCGCCGGCGGCGGACAGGCCGATCAACGAACCCGGTGCGATGTTGCCGCGGAAGCCATCGGGGGTGCCGTACACGCTGTGGTCGTTGATCGCCACGCGCGCCGGTGCCGGGCTGGCGCTGAGCTGGCCGCGCCAGCGCAGCGGGCGGCCATTGGGCAGCCACACCACCTGCTGCATGCCCAGCCCGAAGGTGGTGCGCTGCACGCCGTCGCCCTGGGCGTTGAGCGGGTTGCCGTCGATACGGTCATAGCTGCCGGTGGCGTAGCGCTGGCTCAGCGAGACCGAAATGGCCGGGCGGGTGCCGTCTTCGTTCGGCGCCTGCAGCAGGTACTGCACCATGGCGGTGGTGTCGCCGGCGCGGAAGCCACGGCTGCGGTCGCTGCCGGTTTCGGCACGCAAGGCGCTGAGGTTGACCTGCGCGGTCACGCGCTGGCCCAGGCCGTAGGCGATCGGCACCACGGTCAGCCACGCGGCGCTGCGGCCGTCGCTGTCATGCCGGCGGCCTTCGCCGTCGAAGTAGCGGTCGCTGTCGATGCGGACCAGGTACGGCTCGATGAAGAGGTTGCCCTTGGGCATGCCGGCCGGGTTGGGGGTGATCAGCGGGCCCATGAAATTGACGCCGTCGAGCGGGTGCTCGGCAGCCTGTGCGGCAGCGGGCAGCAGGCCGGCGATCAGGGCGAAGGAAATCGGGCGCAGGGAACGCAGCGCATCGAATGTCATGGAATGCCTCCTTGGTGACAGAGTGATGCGGCAGGCCAATCCGCCGCACCGGCAATCTGCACAGGAAGTCATCTCGGAAAAATCGGTAAATCACGCGAATCTCGCGTTCTGTGCGCGGGCGCACGCATGAAAATGCCTATCACGCCAACCCCATTTTCCAGCGGGTTTTCCGCATGAAACGCGCTTCCGGATTTCCATCACGCGTGGCCCGGAACGTCACTGCGCGCACACGTCGCAGGCGCCCATGCGCAGGCCCGAAATGTCGCACTCCGCCTCTGCGCGTCGCGAAAGCGCATAAAAAAAACCCGGCCAAGCGGCCGGGCTACCGGGATTCGTCACACCCCACGCGGTGAGCGCCACGGAACAGACCGTGATCCGGACAACGGCGCCGCACTGGGTGGGTGTCTCTCCTCACCTACACAGTACGGCGCCGCGTTGCACTGTGACGCAGCACGAACGCCGCGCACCATGCGAAAAATCCGAATCCACCGTAGGCACGACTTCTTTGGAGAAGTCGATCACATCACGCAGGGCAGCGCGCAAGCGTTACCCGAAGTTACCGCTGTGCATACCAGTGCGACAGCAACACCGCAGTGGCGGATGCCACGTTGAGGCTTTCCACCGCACCACTGCCGGGAATGGACACCTGCATATCGCAGGTCTGTGCCAACGCGCGGTCCATGCCCTCGCCTTCGGCACCCATCACATACACCAGCCGCGCCGGCAGCGTGGCCTTGAACAGATCCGCGCCGCCTTCCACCAGCGTGGCCGCCAGGCCGAAGCCGCTGGCACGCAGTGCATGCATCGCCTGCGGCAGTGCCGGCAGGCGCACCAGCGGCACCGCTTCGGCGCCGCCTTCTGCCACGCGCGCGGCCGCACCGGACAACGCCAGCGTGGAATCGGGCGGCAACAGCAGCCCGGCCACGCCGAAGTGCGCGGCCGAACGCAGGATGGCGCCGAAATTGTGCGGGTTGCCCACGCCATCGAGCCACAGCGCCAGCGCCGGCGTGTCGGCCGGCAGGCCGGCCAGCCATTCGCCCAGTTCCAGCATCGGCGCGCGCAGCACGTCGGCCACTACGCCTTCATGGTGGGTGGTGGCGGCGAGCTTGTTGAGGTCGCCTTCTTCCACCACGCGGTAGCCCACGCGGTTGGCCACGCACCACTTCAGCATTGGCTGCAGGCGCGGAATCAGCGCCTCGGCCAGGTACAGCTTGCGCAGTGCCTGCGGGCGGCGCTCGAACAGGGCCTGCACGGCATTCCAGCCGTACAGGCGCAGCTCGTCGTTGCCCCGCCCCGGCGGTGGCGGGGTGCCGCCGTCACGCGGCGGCAGCGGGGTGGCCCGCGGCGGTCGCGAGGAGGGGCGGCGGGCGTTTTTCCAGGGGTCATTCACTACGGGACTGCTCCAGCTTGCGGTGTCGCCAGAAATCGGCGTTCTTGATGCCCAGGGCATCGGGGTCGAAAGTCGGGTCCAGGCCGAGCTTCTTCTGGCGCTCGTAATCGCGCAGGGCGATCAGGGCCGGTTTCTGCACGATCAGGATCGCGATGATGTTCAACCAGGCCATCAGGCCCACGCCGATGTCGCCCAGCGCCCACGCCATCTTGGCGTTGTGGAAGGCGCCGAACACCACCATGCCGATGATGCCCAGGCGCAGCGCCAGCACGGTGAGCGGGCGCTTGCGGTTGTGGTTGAGGTAGCTGAGGTTGGTTTCGGCCATGTAGTAATAGGCCATGATGGTGGTGAAGGCGAAGAAGAAGATCGCGATGGCCACGAAGCCAGAGCCCCAGCCCGGCAGCACGGTTTCCACCGCGGCCTGGGCGTAGCCCGCACCTTCGGCCACGCCGGCCAGGCCGGCGAACACCGGCTCGGCGCCCGGCGTGGGCGAGTACACGTTGTAGGTGCCGGCCGCCAGGATCAGGAAGGCGGTGGCGGTGCACACCATCATGGTGTCGAAGTAGATGGCGAAGGCCTGCACGTAACCCTGCTTGGCCGGGTGCGAGACTTCCGACGCGGCGGCCGCGTGCGGCCCGGTACCCTGGCCGGCTTCGTTGGCGTAGATGCCGCGCTTGACGCCCCACTCCACCGCCAGGCCCATCATCGCGCCGAAGGCGGCGTGGGCGCCGAAGGCGCTGCTGAACACGGTGCGGAACATGTCCGGCACGCGATCATAGTTGAGGATCATGATGACGATGGCCATCAGGATGAAGCCGGCGGCCATGAACGGCACCACCACTTCGGCGAAGTTGGCGATGCGCTTGACGCCGCCGAAGATCACCACGCCCAGCAGCAGCGCGACCACGATGCCGATGCCGAGCTTGAACGCCTGCACTGATTCCATGCCCATGAACTGGCCGTCCAGCGGACCGCACAGGGCGCCGCCGCGGCAGGAATTGATGATGCTGTCGGCAATCGCGTTGGCCTGCACGCCCGGCATCAGGAAGCCGGCGGCGATGATGGTGGCCATGGCGAAGGCCATGGCGTACCACTTCAGGCCCATGGCCTTTTCGATGTAGTACGCCGGGCCGCCACGGTAGCGGCCTTCGGCATCCTTGGTCTTGTAGATCTGCGCCAGGGTGCACTCGACATACGAGGTGGAGGCACCGAGGAAGCCCATCACCCACATCCAGAAGATCGCACCGGGACCGCCGAAGGCGATGGCGGTGGCCACGCCGGCGATGTTGCCGATGCCCATGCGGCCGGCCATGGACATGGCCAGGGCCTGGAACGAGGACACACCGGCTTCGGACTTTTCGCCCTGCACGGTTAGCCGGCACATTTCGAAGAAGCCGCGCAGCTGCATGAAGCGGGTGCGCACGCTGAAGAACAGGCCGGCAGCCAGGCACAGGAAGATCAGTGCCTTGCTCCAGATGATGCCATTGATGAAATCAACTACTGCTTCCACGCGCTCTCTCCAGTCGGCGGAAAATGAAGGACGTCCCGTCGGCTGGAGGGGACCGGGTCGATTCTCCACGATCGGGCGCCAGCCCGATAGGGCCGATTTACGGGGTGCGGACCTTGGCAAACCGCCGCAGGTCGTGCAGCTGGCCGCGCTTGAAGACCGCACAGCGGGCGGTGCCCTCTTCCTGGAACCCGTTGCCGAGCAGCACCCGGGCCGAGCCTTCGTTGAAATCCAGCACTTCGGCCTGCAGCCTGAACAGGTGCAGCTCGTCCATCACCCAGGGGGCGAACAGGCCCACCACGCGAGTCATCCAGCCCTGCCCCCAGTACGCGCGACCCAGCCAGTAGCCCAGCTCGGCGGTGTGCCCGCGTTCGGCCACGCCCGGTTGGGCCCCGATGCTGCCGCAGGCGGCGCCGTCGATCTCGATGGCCAGGTTCAGCGTTTCCGGGGCAAGGATCCGGCCGCCGAGGAAGGCCTCGCCGTCGTCCCGGGTGTACGGGAACGGGAAGCGGTCGCGCAGCCCGCGCGAGACCGCCTCATCGTTGGCATGCCGCAGCAGCGCCTCCAGATCGTCGCTGCGCCAGGGGCGCAGCACGAATCCGGGGCCTTCCAGCCGCAGCGGCCGGTCAGGCATGGCCACCGACCGAAGGCGTTTCGGCTTCCTGCTTTTCGAGCTCTCGCGCCACCGCTTCCGGCGAACGCGTGTACGGCGCCAGCAGCGAATAGAACGCCGGGACCACGAACAGTGACAGGAAGGTGGACACGGTGACGCCGAAGATCACCACGATGCCGATGGTGCCGCGGCTGGCCGAACCGGGGCCACCGGCCACCACCAGCGGGATCGCACCGACCACGGTGGCGATGGAGGTCATCAGGATCGGGCGCAGGCGCACCATGGCCGATTCGACGATGGCGCGGTGCACATCGCGCCCTTCATCGCGCAGCTGGTTGGCGAACTCGACGATCAGGATGCCGTTCTTCGCGGCAAGACCGACCAGCATGACGATGCCGATCTGGCTGAACAGGTTGATGGTGCCCCCGCTGACATACAGGCCCAGCAGCGCGCCGAGCACGCCCAGCGGCACGGTGAGCATGATCACCAGCGGGTGGATGAAGCTTTCGAACTGTGCGGCCAGCACCAGGTACACCACCAGCAGGGCCATGGCGAAGGTGAGCAGCACCGCGCTGCCGGCGTTCTGGTATTCGCGCGATTCGCCCTTCCAGTCGATCTGCGCGTGCTGCGGCAGTTCTTCGCGTGCGGTCTGCTGGGCCCAGGCAATGGCTTCGCCAAGCGGGTAGCCCGGGGCGAGACCGGCGCTGATGGTGATCGCGCGCAGGCGGTTGAAGCGGTTGAGGTTGCCCGCTTCGGCCACTTCGCTGAGCGTGACCAGGTTGGACAGCGGCACCAGCTCACCATTGGTGGCGCGCACGCGGATGGCGGCGAGGTCGTCGGGCGAGGCGCGGCCTTCGCGGCCGGCCTGGACCAGCACGTCGTATTCCTCGCCGTTGTCGACGAAGGTGGTGACGCGGCGCGAGCCCATCATGGTTTCCAGCGCCGAACCGATCGCGGTGACCGACACGCCGAGGTCGGCCGCACGCTGGCGGTCGATGTTCACCCGCATCTGCGGGCGGGTTTCCTTGTAATCCGAATCGGGGCCGACCAGGCCGGGGTTGTCGGCCATGCGCTCGAGCATGCGGTCGCGCCACTGCGCGATTTCGGCGTATTCGGGCCCGCCCAGCACGATCTGGAACGGCTGGCCGCCACTGCGCACCAGTCCGCCACCGACCTGGGTGCGCACGCGCACGCCACGGATGCCATCGAGGTCTTTCTGCAGTTCGGCCGCCACTTCCGGGGTGGCGGTGGCGCGCTCGCGCCACGGCTGCAGGAACACGCTGATGCGGCCGGTGTGCATTTCCTCGCTTGCACCGAATCCACCGGGCACGCGCGGGTTGGCGCGCACGATCGGCTTGTCGGCGCCGACGTAGCCGGCCACGATCTTTTCCACTTCCTGCACCTGGCCCACGGTGTAGTCGTAGCCGGCGCCTTCCGGGCCGTCGATCATGATCTGGAACGAGCCACGGTCTTCGGCCGGGGCCAACTCGGAGGGCAGCAGTTTCAGCAGCAGGGCGCTGGCGGCCAGCGACAGCAGCATCACCGCGACATAGATCCAGATCTTGCCGACGTGCTGGTCGAGCACGCGGCCGTAGGCGGCCGAGACGCGGTCCAGGTTGCGGTTGATCAGCCCGTGCAGGCCGCGCGGCGGCTGGCCGGTGTGCGGCTTGAGCAGCTTGGAGGCCATCATCGGGGTGAGCGTCAGCGATACGAACGCCGAGAGCGCCACGGCGGCGGCCAGGGCCACGGCCAGTTCGCGGAACAGGCGG
Organism: Stenotrophomonas sp. FBCC-B152; assembly: GCF_059134105.1. Lineage (NCBI taxonomy): Bacteria > Pseudomonadati > Pseudomonadota > Gammaproteobacteria > Lysobacterales > Lysobacteraceae > Stenotrophomonas > Stenotrophomonas sp. FBCC-B152. Next base: position 3,005,905 of record NZ_CP101442.1, read on the forward strand.
CCGGTGTTGCCTTCCAGGAAACCGACCGGCAGGAACACGGCGACCAGCACGGCGGTGGTGGCGATGACCGCGAAGGCCACCTGTGCGGTGCCGCGCTTGGAAGCCACCAGCGGTGGCTCGCCCAGGTCGATGCGGCGCTGCACGTTTTCGACCACGACGATGGCATCGTCCACCACCAGGCCGATACACAGCACCAGTGCGAGCAGGGTCAGCAGGTTGATCGAGAAGCCGAACGCATACAGGGCGATGAAGGCGGCCACCAGGCAGACCGGCACGGTCACCGCTGGAATCAACGCGGCGCGGAAACTGCCCAGGAACAGCCAGATCACCGCCAGCACCAGCAGCATGGCTTCCACCAGCGTGGCGTACACGCGGTCCACGGCGGCTTCAATGAAGGTGGTGTTGTCGAAGGCCACGAAGATGTGGGTGCCTTCGGGCAGGGTCAGCCCGACCCGTTCGGCTTCGGCGCGCGCGGTGCGCGCCACGTCCAGCGAGTTGGCGGTGGAGGTCTTGACGATGCCCAGGCCGATGCCGGGTTCGCCGTTGCTGCGGTAATACGCGCGGCGTTCGGAGGAGGCCAGTTCGATCTTGGCCACGTCGCCCATGCGCACCACGTACCCATCGGCGCCCTTGCCGAGCGGGATGGTGGCGAAGTCTTCGGGCTTTACGTAGTTGCGCTCGACGCGCAGGGTGAAATCGCGGTCGGCCGATTCGATGCGGCCGGCCGGCAGTTCGACGTTTTCGTTGCGCAGCGCGGTTTCCACATCGCCCACGGTCAGGCCGCGCGCGGCGAGCTGGTCGCGGTCGAGCCAGATGCGCATGGCATAGCGCTGGCGCCCGCCGATGCGGACCTGGGCCACGCCATCGAGGCTGGAGAAGCGGTCGACCACGTAGCGGTCGGCGTAGTCGCTCAGCTCCAGCGTGTTCATGCTGGAGGAGGTCATGTTGAACCAGATGATCGGGTCGGCATCGCTCTCGACCTTGGCGATTTCCGGCGGGCGCGCCTCTTCGGGCATGCGGTCGGCGACGCGGCTGACGGCGTCGCGCACGTCGTTGGCGGCCGCTTCGATATCGCGGTTGGAGGTGAATTCGATGCTGACCTGGGCGCGGCCGTTGGAGCTGCGCGCGTTGATGGTGTCGATGCCTTCGATGCCGGCCAGGGCATCTTCCAGCACCTGGGTGATGCGGCTTTCGATGACGGCCGCCGAGGCGCCGGTGTAATCGACCGAGACCGAGACGATGGGCGGGTCGATCGCGGGCAGCTCGCGCAGGGTCAGGCGGGTGAACGACATGATGCCCAGCACGACCAGCAGCAGGCTCATCACCACGGCAAACACCGGCCGTTGGATGGAGATGTTGGAGAGCTTCATCCGGCGTTGCCCACGGGCGCAGCGGCAGCGGTCGCGCCGGTCGGGGCGCGGGTGGTGCCGGCCGGGGCCGGATCGGTGGCCTTCTCCGCGGCCGGGCTGACGGCCGGGGTGGCGGGCGCAGGTGCAGGCGTTGCAGCCGGCGCGGCGGTGTCATTCACCTTCAGGCCGGGACGCAGCTTGCCGGTGCCGTCGACGACGATGCGCTCGCCGGCCTTGAGCCCTTCGCGGATTTCGACGACGCCGGAGCGGCGCGCGCCGCTGACCACGTCGACACGCTCGACCACGTGGTCGGGTTTGACGCGGAACACGAAGGAGTCGCGGCCGACCTGGACCACGGCGATTTCGGGAATGACCAGCGCCTGGCGTTCGGGGCGGAACATGCGCACGTCGAGCAGCATGCCCGGGCGCAGGGCGTGGTCGGCGTTGATGAAGTCGGCGCGCACGGTGACGGCGCGGGTGCCGGGATCGACGCGGGTATCGATGGTGGCGACGTCGCCTTGGAAGGTGCGGCCCGGGTAGGCGACGCTGGTGGCGCTGACCTTGTCACCCTTGGCCAGCGAGGCCAGTTCGGCTTCGGGCACCTGGAAATCGACGTGCATGCGTTCGATGTCGTCGAGGGTGGCGATGACGGTGGTGGGGGTGACCAGCGAGCCTTCGCTGACCTGGCGGATGCCGAGCACGCCGGCAAACGGGGCGCGCACGCGGCGGTCGCCGATGTCGGACTGCATTTCGCGCACGCGGGCTTCGGCGGCATCGCGGATGGCGCGCTGGGTGTCGAGGGTGGCGCTGGCGACGAGCTGCTGGGCGGCCAGCTCGCGCTGGCGCTTGTACAGCTGGTCGGCTTCGGCAAAGGTGGCCTGGGCCTGCAGCAGGGCCGCTTCCTGGGCCTGGCCGCGCAGGGTCACCAGCGGCGTACCGGCGGAGACCTGCTGGCCGCTGTCGAAGTGCACGGTTTCGATGATCTCGCTGACCTTGGCGGTGATGGTCACCGACTCGCGGGCTTTGGCGGTGCCCAGTGCCTGCAGGGTGTCGCTCCAGGCGGAGGTCTGCACCACCTGGGTGGTCACCGGCACGACGTCGGCCTGCCGGCGGGCGGCTTGGTCCTTGCTGCCACACCCGGCCAGGATGACCAGGCCGAGGCCGGCAATGATGCGTGCGGTGATGCGTCCCGACATGAAGTACAGCCCTTGATGTTCCACGACCGGCAAGTGTAGCCACGACCTGCGTCAGGCATATGTGCCAAGCGTTTACCGGCACCTTCACACCACCCGGTGACACGCGCAACCCCTTTCGTGCTGGGGCCTGCGGGGCATGTAACGGCATGTGTCAACGCATGTCGGATTGCGTCTCCACGGGTACGGGCGGGTATCGACCAAACGTCGACACCCGCCGCGCGCGGTTTTACCTCAGTACCGGTAATTCACCTTCATCCAGACCGTGCGGCCGGGCTCGTTGATGCGTACCGGATCGGCGGGGAAGCCGAAATCGGCGCTGCCGGCGAGGTTGAGGTGCTCGCTGTAGGCGCGGTCGAACAGGTTGTCCACGCCTGCGCTGAGCTGGAGTGCATCGCTGATGCGGTAGCCGGCGTTGAGCGCGAGCGTGGCGAAGCCGGCGCTTGGGCCAAGGTCACGCGCGACCACGTTGCCCTGCCCCGGCGCGACGCGGTTCTGGCGGGTCACTGCGCGGGCCAGTGCGCCCGCACTCCAGCGCGCGCCTTCCCAGCCTGCGCTCAGGCGTGCTTCCAGCGGCGGCATCTGCGGCAGTGCGCCGCCGTCGGTGCGGTTTTCGCCCCAGGCGTAGGCCAGGGTGCCGCCGAGTTTCCAGCCCTGGCCGAGCGCGAACTCGGCACCCGCTTCGGCGCCGGCAATGCGCGCATCGATGTTGCTGGCCTGGGTGCTGCTGCCCATCATGCCGCCGTCGCGGTAGGTGAACAGGATGTAGTCCTGGAGGCGCCCGGCGTACGCCGACACCCATGCGTTGACCCGCTCATCCCGGTACTGCAGGCCGATGTCGAGCTGGGTGGTCTTTTCCGGCTGCACTGCGCTGAAGGCATTGACGCTGCCGGCCGGCCCCATGTCCGGCGAGAACAGCTCCCAGTAATCGGGCATGCGTTCGCTGTGGCCGATACCGGCGTAGGTGGTCAGCGCGCTGCTGATGTCCCGCTCGAAACGCAGGAGGCCACTGCCCAGGTCTTCGCGGCGGCGCTGCCCGGCGGTCGGGTTCGGCATCGCCATCATGCCGGTGGTGGCGCGTTGGTCGGTGACTTCGGCGCGGTCAATGCGCAGCCCGCTGACCCAACGTTGCGCGGTGCCTTCGCCAAGCGTGATCTCGGTGAACACGCCCTGGTTCTTCTGGCGTGCGTCGGTGGACCATGGCGTGAGCCGGTAGGTGTTGCGGCCCATGCCGTTGCGGCTGCGGTGGCGGCTGTCGAGCGCGTCCACGCCGGCGACGATGGCGATGTCCTGCCAGCGCCATTCGGAGGCGATGCGACCGCCGGTGGTCCGGCGATCGACATTCGAGGCCATCGGCATGGGCATGCTGCTGGCCGGGTTCGGGTCGCGCAGGGTGTAGTTGTCCATGACGTGGTCGGCGTCGTTGTAGTACACGTTGGCCTGCAGCTTGTCCCACGCACCGGGCAGGTTGTCGCGCTCGAAGCGCGCGGCGTAGCTGGTGCGCTTGAACGCGGCGCCATCCATGCCACGCCCGGCATAACGCGCGATGGCATCGCCGGTGCCGGCGGACAGCTCCAGCACGGTGTCCGCATCCGGGGTCCAGCCCACGGCGACATCGCTGTTCCACTTGCGCCACTTCGACGGCACCACGTCGCCATTGCCGTCCTTGTAGTCGTCCGCTTCGGAACGATTGCCGTTGACCCGCACGTAGCCCTGCGAGGCACCGGCGGTGAGGTCAAGCACCTGGTCGTTGCGGTTGCGCGAGCCGACCAGCGCGCTGGCATCCAGGTCGATGCCCGGGGCGTCGAAGCGCGGGGTATCGCGCTCGAAGCGCACCGTGCCCGCGGAAGCGCCGGCGCCCCAGCGCACGCTCTGCGGGCCCTTGATGATGGTCAGGCGGTCGAAGGTTTCCGGGGCGATGTAGGACAGCGGATTGTCCATGCGCGAGGGGCAGGCACCGATCAGGTTGCCTTCGTTGCTGACGATGTTCAGGCGCGAACCGAACATGCCGCGCAGCACCGGGTCGCCGTTGGTGCCGCCATTGCGGATGGCGGCAAAGCCGGGCACGGTCTTGAGGTAATCGGCACCGTCGCTGGCCGGCACCGGCTGGCGCGGCAGGCGGGGGTCGGTGACCCAGTGCAGTGGCGACGAAGGGGCGCTGGCGGTGACCACCAGGGTATCGAGGGTGCGCGCGTCGTCGCGCTCGGCGGCCTGCAGCGGCAGCGCGGCCAGGGCAAGCGACAGGGAAACAGACAGGCGCGTCATTGCGCCCGCGCTGCGGGAGGAAAGCTTCATGGTGGAACTCCGGAAAACGCACAGGCGCGCGGCGCCATCACGGCGTCGCGCAGCAGGAAAATGAAGGGGCGGTTTCAGGCGTGAAGCGGGGGACCGCGGGCGGCGTGGGCCGGCCAGCGCAGGCTGCGCGGCGTGGCGACGCTGCGCAGCACCGGCGGGGCGATGACCGCCAACGCCGGCAGCAAAACGAGCAGCACTGCCAGCCACGGCATCAACCGCGAGGCCATCATGCAGTATTCGCAGGCCTCGCCATGGCCGGCATGCGGGTCGATCGGGGCAGCGGGTTCGGTGTGCGCCGTTGCGGTGGCATGGCCTGGCATGTCGTGCATGGACATGTGGTGCATCGCCATGTCATGCGTCGCGCTGTCGCTTGCCGCCATCACGTGCATGTCGTGGTGCGACATGCCGGAATGCGGCGCGGGGTCAATGTCGGCCGCGCCGGGGGGCATGACGTGCGCCATGCCACCGGGCATCAGCATCACCGACGGGCCCTGGGCCTGCTGCCAGCGGCTGACCAGTGGCGCCAGCGCCATCAGCAGCGTCGCCACGAAGGCGAGCTGCAGCAGGACGGCAAACGGGCGGCGACGGCGGTTCACCGCGCGATTGTAGCGGCCGGTTTACGCGCGCACGCCGCTGAATGGGCGCCTGCGACCAAGCGTCGCAGGGACGGCGTGACGACCAACGGTCGTCACCTACCGGGGCGCGGATCGCTGGGGATGCGTGACGACCAACGGTCGTCACCTACCGGGTTTCGGACCGGTAGCGCCCGACCGTTGGTCGGGCGACCTTAGACCGTGATGGTCTGGGTCAACGATTCCCACGTCGGCGGCAGCGGCCAATCGGCTTCCTGGTTGCCGTCGATGACCCGGCGCAGGTCGCGGGTGTCGATCTGCGGGGCAAGCACGTGCACCAGTTCCAGCGCGTAATCGCGCAGCACGCGGTCGCGCGGCAGCACGGCCCAGGCGATGCATTCGTCGATCGGCGCCGGCGCCGGCCACGAGCGCAGGTCTTCATCGCCGGCATTGACCGCCATTTCGGCCAGCAGGCCCACGCCCAGCCCGGTACGCACATAGGTCTTGATCAGGTCCGCATCCAGCGCGGTCAGCGCGATGTCCGGGGTCAGCCCCGACGCGGCGAAGGCACGCTGCAGCGAGGAGCTGCCGCGGGTGGAGGATTCGTAGCTGATCAGCGGCTGGGTCGACAGCGCCTGCAGGTCCGGCGCGGCACCGGGGCGGTCGAGCGGGTGGCCGCGCGGCACCAGCACCAGCCGGCGCCAGCGGTACAGCGGAATGGCGATGCCGGCGGTGGGTTCGGCACCGGCGGTGCTGATGATGGCGATATCCGCATCGCCCTGGCTGAGCAGGTCCAGCGCGTCGCTTTCGGCGGCCTGCTGCAGGTGCACGCTGACCTGCGGGTAGGCCTGCTTGATGCGCGCCACCGCCGGCGGCAGCACGAACCGCGCCTGGGTGTGGGTGGTGGTCAGGATCAGCTGGCCCTGGCTCTCGCGGCGCTGGTTGGCCGCGTAGGTACGGATGTTGTTGGCTTCGGACAGCACCGCGCGGGCGCGGCCGATCACTTCCACGCCGGCCGGGGTCACCGCTTCCAGGCTGCGGCCCTTGCGCACGAACAGCAGAAAGCCCAGTTCATCTTCCAGCTGCTTGAGCTGCTTGGACAGGCCGGGCTGGGTGGCGTGCACCCGGGAGGCCGCCAGCGTGATGTTGAGCTCGGCGTCGGCGATGGCGACCAGGTAACGGAGTTGGGTCAGCGTCATGGGCGTGCGCGCAGCAGGAAGGAAGGGGGTCAAGCCGACTGTAAGGCAGTTGCCGTCACCAGCTTATAACCAAATGTTGTTTATGAAGGTAATCAGGTCATTTCGCGCGCTCATATGCTGGCGCTACGGTCTGGCGAAACCCGTCACCGATCTTCCGTGGAGCAGTCCCATGGCCCTGTACAACTCGATCCTGGACACCATCGGCAACACCCCGGTGGTGCGCCTGAACCGCATTGCCCCCGACCACGTCACCCTTTACGCGAAGGTGGAGTCGTTCAATCCCGGCGGTTCGGTGAAAGACCGCCTGGCGCTGGCGATCATCCTGGACGCCGAAGCCCGCGGGGTACTCAAGCCCGGCGACACCATCGTGGAGGCCACCTCGGGCAACACCGGGGTGGCGCTGGCGATGGTGGCGGCCGCGCGCGGCTACAAGTTCGTGGCCACGATGGTGGAGACCTTCTCCATCGAGCGCCGCAAGCTGATGCGCGCCTATGGTGCCAAGGTGATCCTGACCCCGGCCGCCGAGCGCGGTTCGGGCATGGTCAAGCGTGCCCGCGAGCTGGCCGAGGAACACGGCTGGTTCCTGGCCAGCCAGTTCACCAACCCGGCCAACCCGGCCTACCACCGCAACACCACGGCGGCCGAGATCCTGCGTGACTTCGCCGGCACGCGGCTGGACTACTTCGTGACCGGCTGGGGCACCGGCGGCACCCTCACCGGCGTGGGCGAGGTGCTCAAGGTGGCCCGCCCGGAAACCCGCATCATCGCCACCGAACCGGAAGGCGCGGCGCTGCTGGGCGGCGCGGAGTGGAAGCCGCACAAGATCCAGGGCTGGACCCCGGATTTCGTGCCGGACGTGCTCAACCGCGAGGTCTACGACGAACTGCTGAGCATCGACGATGCCCGCGCGATTGAAACTGCGCGCCGGCTGGCAGCCGAGGAAGGCATCTTCGTGGGCATCTCGGCCGGTGCCACCGTGGCCAGTGCGCTGGATGTGGCGGCCAAGGCGGCGCCCGGCAGCGTGCTGCTGGCGATGCTGCCGGACACCGGCGAGCGCTACTTCTCCACGCCGCTGTTTGCCGACATCAACGAAGGCTCCGACGACGAGTGGCTGGCCGGCACCCCCTGAACCGGCGGCCCTGGCTGAACGTGACGCCCACCCCTGCGGTGGGCGTTTTCGTTTCCAACGGGACCTTCATCTGCCGTGAAGCCGGCCCGCCGCAAGGTAGGGCTGTTGGGTGGTGCCCGCCGGGTCGCACTGCCTGAGACGACGATGACGCAGCCTAGATGCCCTGGCCGCTAGCGTGTGAGGCGGCAGTCATCCCGTTGTATGGACCCGGTATTGAAGGAGCGGCACGCATGAAGATCGAAGTGTGGCAGGGCGACATCACGACCCTGGCGGTGGATGCGATCGTCAATGCGGCCAACGAGTCCCTGCTTGGCGGGGGTGGCGTGGATGGGGCGATCCATCGCGCGGCCGGCCCGCAACTGCTGGCCGAATGCGCGACGTTGCCGGAGATCCGCCCGGGCATGCGCTGCCCGACCGGTGAAGTGCGCGCCACGGCCGGCTACAACCTGCCGGCGAAGCATGTGCTGCATACGGTGGGGCCGGTATGGCAGGACGGCCTGCGCGATGAGCCGGCGCTGCTGGCCAACTGCTACTGGAAATCGCTGCAGCTGGCCGAGAAGCTGGGCCTGAAGTCGATCGCGTTCCCGGCAATCAGCTGCGGGGTTTTCGGCTACCCGCTGCACCAGGCCGCGCATATCGCGGCCATCGAGACATTGACCTGGCAGCGTTCGCACCGCGAACCGCAGCGGATCATCCTGGTGGCCTACAACGCCGCGACCTTCAAGGTGTACCAGCAGGCGCTGGCGGCGCTGGGGCAACCGGTGGAGGTGGCGGGGCCGTTACCGATCCCGAGCGCGGGTGTCGAGCTGCCGGCGCCTGCGCCTGCGCCGTAGAGCTACGCCCTGCGTGGCTTCGCGGTGCCGGACGAAGAGCAGCCACGCAGGGCGTGGCTCTACGGGTTCGCGCGATACACCCATTGGTTGAAGAACGGCTGCAGCGAACGCCCCGCTGCATGCTCCATTGCGACCTGAAAATCCTTGGTCTCCACGCTCTTTCCATCATGGGCGCGGGTGTAGTCGCGGATGCCACGCCAGAACGCTTCTTCACCCATCGCCTCGCGCAGCAGGTGCAGTACGTAAGCCCCCTTCTGGTACACCACGGCGCGGTCATCGCCGGTGGGCGCTTTCCAGCTTTGATACACCAGCGCGTGGTCGGCGCCCTTGGCACGCAGCGCCTCCAGGCGCGTGCGCCAGCGCTGCACCTGCGCCTGGTACGCCGCTTCGCCCTGCGTGTGCTGCAGGTAGGCGGCGGTCATGAAGTTGGCGAACCTTCGTTGAGCCAGAAGTGCTCCCAGCCGACGCACGTCACCCGGTTGCCCCACCACTGGTGGGCGGCTTCGTGGGCGATCAGGGCGACGTGGTCCGGGTCGTCCAGCACCTCCTGCCCGTACGCCTCTGACATCAGCGACAACCCAGCCATTTCCTGGCCGATGGTGTCGGCCACCAGCGCCTGTTCGTAGTCGCCGCGATAAGGCAGGCCTGCACGGGCGGCAAAAAAATCGAGCATGCCGCCGGTGCGCGCGAAGATCGCCTGCAGCTGTCCGGGTGAGCGTTCGGCGGACAGGAAGCGCAGCGCGGTGTCGCCGTGTCGCGCACGGACCTGCTGGTAGCGGCCGGCCGCAAACCCGTACACGTAGCCGGGCATCGGCGTATCCAGCCGCCAGCGGTGTTCGATGCGGCCGTCGGCGAGCGTACGTGCGGGCAACGTGCGACCGCTGCCGGTGGCAAGCAGATCGTTGGGCAACGTCACCGACAGGGAAAGCGTGGCGCGCTCATCGGGTGCATCGACCGAGGGCATCCACTGGCTGGTGGAGAAGATGGTGTAGACCTCGCTGCGCCCGGGCGCGAATTCGAGGCCGTACGGCGGTGTGCCGGTGTAGGTGATCTGCAGCGCTGCCTGTTCGTCGCGCTTTAGCGGGGCGTCGAAAACGATGCTTACGGTTGCCTGCTGCTGTTGGAACCGCAGCGGCCGCCCGTTCATGCTGACCGAATTGATCTTGAGCTCGCCGCTGTCGAGCTGTATCTGCGCCAGGCCAGCCGTTTGCGAGCGCAACAGCACAACCTGCCTGCCAACGACCTCGCCGGCGGCGATGTCGGGCACCAGCGCGACGTCATAGTCCAACACATCGAAACCGCGCGCGGCATGGGCCGCGTTGGACGCGGACAAAAGCAACAACAGCAGCCATCCTGCGCGCATGGTCATGGAATCCCTTGGGTAAAAAAAACGCCGGCATGCAGCCGGCGTCTTTTTCTATCACATGCGGTTGGCGAAAATCAGCCGTTCCACTTGCCCAGTGCGGCCTGGCCGTTTTCCTTGGCGCGGTCGTACACGGTCTGCTGTGCCTTGGCGACGTTGGCCTTGGTGTCCTTGGCCCACAGCTTGAGCGCGGCCTGCTGCATGGCGCGGCCGTAGGAGAAGCTCAGCGGCCACGGCAGGTTGCCCATCTGGTTCATGGCGTTGAGGTGCGCGGTGGACTGCTCGTCGCCCTGGCCACCGGACAGGAACACCACGCCCGGCAGGATCGCCGGCACGGTGCTCTTGAGGCACATGACGGTCGATTCAGCCACTTCCTCGACATCGGCCTGCTCTTCGCAGCCCTTGCCGGAAATGACCATCGAGGCCTTCAGGATGGTGCCTTCCAGCAACACGTTCTGCTGGTACAGCGCGTCGAACAGCGAACGCAGGGTGGCTTCGGTGACTTCGTAGCAGGTCTCGATGTCGTGGTCGCCGTCCATGATCACTTCCGGCTCGACCATCGGCACCAGGCCGCATTCCTGGCACAGCGCGGCATAACGGGCCAGCGCATGGGCGTTGGACTCGATGCAGGTACCCGACGGAATGCTTTCGCCGATGTTGATCACCGCACGCCACTTGGCGAAACGCGCACCCAGCTTGTAGTACTCCTGCAGGCGCTCACGCAGGCCGTCGAGGCCTTCGGTGACCAGCTCGCCCGGGCAGCCGGCCAGCGGGTGGGCGCCCTTGTCGACCTTGATGCCCGGAATCATGCCGTTGTCGGCCATGTACTTGGCGAACGGCACGCCGTCCTTGGTGGACTGGCGGATGGTTTCGTCGTACAGGATCGCGCCGGAAATGTGCTCGTTGAGCTTCGGCGTGGTCAGCAGCAGCTCGCGGTAGGCACGACGGTTCTCTTCGGTGTTCTCGATGCCCACGCTGGCGAAGCGCTTGGCGATGGTACCGGTGGATTCGTCGATGGCGATGATGCCCTTGCCCGGGGCGACCATGGCCTGGGCGGTTTCGGCCAGCTGTTCGATGCTCATGTATTTCCTGTGGCGGGTGCGGGAAAAGCACGATTATAGCGGTCCCCTCCCGTGAACTGGCCGTTCATGGGGGATGGAAGCGCTTTCAATGTGAACACAGGTGGTTCGCCTTGGCGTTTTTGATCAGGACCGCCTGGGCCGGCCAACGTTACGCCCGCCATCCGTGGCGTGCGCCCTGCGGGCCGTCGCGTGCGACGTTGAGAACGGCTCCTGCCGTTCTCTTCGGCGCTACCGCCGGGTCGACGTGCGACCCGGCGTCCGGCGTTCTTTACAGGTCGCCCAAGCCGCTGGCGCGGCCGTCTTCACCTACTTCCAGCAGGCGCAGGGTGTTGGTGGCGCCATGGGTTTCCATGTGTTCGCCGCTGGTGAACACCACGCGGTCGCCGGCCTGCAGCTGGTTGGCTTCCACCAGCAGGCGGATGCTGCCGCGTGCGGCTTCGCGCGGGGTGAAGCCGCGGCTGTCGAAGTTGATCGGGAACACATCGCGCATCAGCGCCATCTGGCGGCGGGCACCGTCGTGGCGGGTCACCGCGAACACCGGGGCCGAGGCGCGGAAGCGCGACAGGTAACGGGCGGTGCCACCGGATTCGGTCATCGCCACGATCGCGCGCACGCCCACGTGCTGGGACAAGAACATGGTGGCCATGGCGATGGCCTGGTCGGCACGTTCCAGGTTGCGCGGCGAAGCGCCGAAATCGGTCTCGGTCTGGAACTGGCGCTCAGCACCCAGGCAGATGCGCGCCATGGCTTCCACGGCCTTCACCGGATAGGCGCCGGCGGCGGTTTCGGCCGACAGCATCACCGCATCGGTACCGTCGATGACCGAGTTGGCCACGTCCAGCACTTCGGCGCGGGTCGGGATCGGGCTTTCGACCATCGACTGCAGCATCTGGGTGGCGGTGATCACCACCTTGTTCTGGGCCAGCGAGGCCTTGATGATCTTCTTCTGCAGGCCCGGCAGTTCGGCATCGCCGATTTCCACGCCCAGGTCACCGCGCGCCACCATCACCACATCGCTGGCGTCGACGATCTCTTCGAGGTTCTCGATGGCTTCGGTGCGCTCGATCTTGGAGACCAGCGCGGCGTAGCAGCCGTGCGATTCGGCGATGGCGCGGGCGTCGTTCATGTCCTGCGCGTTGCGGCAGAAGGACACGGCGATGAAATCCACGCCGATCTTGGCCACGATGCCGATCAGTTCCTTGTCGCGCTCGGTCAGCGCGCCCAGCGACAGGCCACCGCCCTGCTTGTTCAGGCCCTTGCGGTCGGACAGCACGCCATCGTTGAGCACGGTGTTGACGATGCGCTCGCCCTGCACTTCCACCACCTGCAGCTGCATCAGGCCATCGTCGAGCAGCAGCACGTCACCGGCCACCACGTCCTGCGGCAGGCCCAGGTAGCTCACGCCCACCTGGGTGGTGTCGCCGGCCGGCGCATTGGCCGAGGCGACCAGGTCGAAGCGGTCGCCCGCCTTGAGGTGGATCTTGCCTTCGGTGAAACGCTCGATGCGGATCTTCGGGCCCGGCAGGTCGGCCAGGATGCCCACTTCCACGCCCACGCGCTGCGCGGCAGCGCGCACGTCGGCGGCGCGCTTGGCCTGGCCGGACGGGTCGCCATGGCTGAAGTTGAGGCGGACCACGTTCACGCCGGCGCGGAACAGATCCTCCAGCACGCCCGGCGGGTCGGTTGCCGGTCCGAGGGTGGCAAGGATCTTCGTACGGCGCTGACGCTCAATCATGGTTAAAGGGCTCCCGGGAAAGGATTGAAATTAGCACACCCTTCACGTCCCATGAATACGTTTACAGCATTGTCGCGCTTGGGTTTCACCGATGTCCTACAGGACATGACCGGACCGGGCACGACATGCGGCGGCGTACGGAACGCCGCCGCGTGGCTCAATCGATCAGCGACAGCAGCGCATCCGGCGTCGTGGCCAGGTGCAGCGCGCCGGCAGCCTGCAGTTCTTCGGCACCGCCAAAGCCCCACAGCACGCCAATGTTGCGCATGCCGTGGTGGCGCGCGCCTTCGATATCCATGCGCCGGTCGCCGATCATCCAGCACTCCTCCGGCGGCAGCATCAGCCGCCGCAGCGCCTCGGCGACCAGCTGCGGCTTCTCGCTGCGGCTGCCGTCCGGGGTGGCGCCGATGACGTCCTCGAAGCACGCACCAAACGGCAGGTGCTCGACGATGCGCCGCGCATGCGGCTCGTTCTTGGCGGTGACGATCGCCAGCCGGTGGCCACGGTCGCGCAGCGCCTGCACGACCTGGCCGATGCGCGGGTAGACCTCGTGCTCGCGCCAGCCGACCACGTCGAAGCGTTCGCGGTAATACGTCACCGCCTGCTCCACCTGGGCCGGATCTTCGAACAGCGGCGCGAAGCTGGTGCGCAGCGACGGGCCGATCCAGCGCCGCAGCTCCTCCTGCGGCGGCACCGGACGCCCCATCTCCGTGAGCGCATGCGCCACGCATTGGGTGATGCCGACGGCGGAGTCGATCAGGGTGCCGTCGAGATCGAAGAACAACGTGTCCCGGTGTTCATCGGCGTGATGCCCAATCGGCGCCACGCCCGATGCCATCACCATCAGTTGCCCCGGGCTTCGAGTGCGGCCACGGCCGGCAGGGTCTTGCCTTCGAGGAACTCGAGGAACGCGCCACCGCCGGTGGAGATGTAGCTGACCTGGTCGGCGATGTCGTACTTGTCGACCGCGGCCAGGGTGTCGCCGCCACCGGCGATGGAGAACGCCGGCGAGGCGGCGATGGCCTGGGCCAGCGCCTGGGTGCCGTGGCTGAAGGATTCGAATTCGAACACGCCAACCGGGCCGTTCCAGACCACGGTGCCAGCCTTGGCGATCAGGCCGGCGTAGTGCTGGGCGGTCTGCGGGCCAATATCCAGGATCAGGTCGTCTTCGGCCACGTCAGCCACCGCCTTGACCGTGGCTTCGGCATCCGGAAGGAACTGCTTGGCCACCACCACATCGGTGGGCAGCGGAATATCGGCGCCGCGCGCCTTGGCATCGGCCACGATCTTCTTCGCGGTATCCAGCAGGTCCGGCTCGTACAGCGACTTGCCCACGGAGTAACCCGCCGCGGCGATGAAGGTGTTGGCGATGCCGCCGCCCACGATCAGCTGGTCGACCTTGCCGACCAGGTTGGCCAGCAGCTCCAGCTTGGTGCTGACCTTGCTGCCGGCCACGATCGCCAGCAGCGGCTGGGCCGGGGCGAGCAGTGCCTTGGCCAGTGCGTCCAGCTCGGCCATCAGCAGCGGGCCACCGGCGGCGACCGGGGCGAAGCGGATCACGCCATGGGTGGAGGCCTGGGCCCGGTGCGCGGTGCCGAAGGCGTCCATCACGAACACATCGCACAGCGCGGCGTACTTGCGCGACAGGGCTTCGTCATCCTTGCCCTCGCCCACGTTCATGCGGCAGTTTTCCAGCAGCACGATCGACCCCGGGTCCACGTCCACGCCGTCGACCCAGTCGCGCACCAGCGGCACGTTCACGCCCAGCAGCTGCGACAGGCGCAGCGCCACCGGTGCCAGCGACTCGGCTTCGCTCCACACGCCTTCCTGCGGGCGGCCCAGGTGCGAGGTGACCATCACCGCCGCGCCCTTTTCCAGCGCCAGCTTCAACGTCGGCAGCGACGCGGTGATGCGCTGCTCGGAGGTGATGCGGCCGTTTTCGATCGGCACGTTCAGGTCCTGGCGGATCAGCACGCGCTTGCCGGAAAGGTCGAGGTCGGTCATGCGAACGATGGACATGGGGCAGCAACTCTTTGGCGGAAAAGGAAAGGGCGCCGCGCACGGCGCAGACGCCCATTGTAACGGCCCCGGTAGGTGACGACCGTCGGTCGTCATTCCCCCGTTGGCGGTTTCTGCCGCAACAGGCTCATGGCGAACCCGCCAACGATGAGCACCCCCAGCACCAACAGGCCCCACAGCAGCCAGCGCTTCCAGTCGCGCACCGGCTGCACGGCGGCGTCGCCGCCCAGCGGCTGCGCGCTGCCCTGCGCCGTCGCCAGCGCCGGCTGCCACTGCGCACCCTGCTGTTCGCGCAGCCGCGCGATCACCGTTCCCACCGGAGCATCGGTCCGCGCCGCACGCACGCTACCGGCGGCCACGCTGAACGGCGCCTCGCCCTGGCTGAGGAACACCAGCGCCTCGGGCTGGTAGCCCAGCCGCAGGGTCGGTGCGGGCATCGCGGTGCCCTGTGCGGCGGTCAGTTTCCAATAGCGATCGCGCGTGGGCACCGCCAGCGACTGGGTCTGCGATTGGCGGCTCCCGCCGGTTTCCTGCAGCTGGTATGCCACCCACGGGCCGGCACGGACCTGCCAGGGCTGGCCCGCATCGTCCCGGCTGAGCAGGGTCCACTGCACCACGCTGTTGTCGGGCGTGGCGATGCCCACCTGGGCGATCGGGAAGCGGCCATCCAGGGTGTACTCGAACTCACCCGGCTTGCCGGCGGTCCCGGTCAGCGCGCGCCATTGCCAGTCGATCGCCTGCGGCGCGGCCACGCGTTCGGCGTGCACCGCCGACAACACCGGCAGCGCGTCGCCGCCGACCGGCACGATGCGGAAGTACTTCGCCTCCTGCCCGATCTCGATGCGGCGCTGCTGCAAGCGGCGGCCATCGTGCTGCAGGTCCACCAGCGGCACATCGTCGGCCACGCGCTGCCACTGGCGCAGGTCGTCGCTGGCATCCACCCGCACCCGTGCCTGCAGCGCGGCCGGTGCCTGCCAGTCCAGCCGCAGCGACTGCGCCGCCCCGCGCAGCGCACTGGCATCCACCAGCCAGCCACCGGGCGCGGCACTGCCGACGCTGCGGCCCAGGCGTGCCTCGACCCGGCGCACGCTGCCGTCGGTGTTGCGTTCGGTCAGCAGCTGCAGGTCATCACCGCCGGCACCGGCCTGGGCCGGCAGCGGGAACCACGGCAGTTCCTGCCACTGCGCGGCCTGCGCCAGCGGCTGGTCGGCCGACAACAAGGCCGCCGGCAAGGCCTGGCCCTGTGCGTTGAACACCTGCACATCGGCCAGCTGCGGCGACACCGCGCTGCGGTACTGCGCCTCGCCCAGCATCAGCCGGTACGCCCCCGCCTGCGGGGCGGACAGCTGCAGCGGCCACTGTTCTCGATAGTCCTGGCGCGCGTCGGCGGCCCAGAGCGCGGGGGCGGCGGCCAGCAGCGAGGCCGCAGCAATCACACGGGAAAAGAGCATCACGACTGTGTCTCCAGCGGCGTTTCAGGCGCACGCGGCGGAGCCGGCGCCAGGTAACCCACGACCGTGCACAGCAGGCCGTAGGCGATGAAGGAAGCAATACCGAGCAGGTTGCCCAGGTGCTGGCGGTCGATCAGCACCAGCTTGGCCAGCACCACGCCCATCAGCACCGCACCGACCAGCCACAGGGCGCGTTGCCCGCGACGCGAGCCCCACACCCAGCTGATCACGCCCAGCACGCTCCAGACCACGGTCAAACTGGTCTGGGCCAGCGTGGACGACCACAGCCGCCCGTCCCACGACACCCCGCCCCAATGGTGCACGGCATGCAGGGTGATGCTGGTCAGCGCCACGAACCCGGCCACCGCCAGCAGCGGCACCCGCCGCGCCTGCAGCGCCAACGGCGCCTGGCCCCGCCACAGCCACACCGCCAACAGCGCCAGCACGGCCAGCTGCGCCAGCTCCAGCGGATTCAACACCGGCAGCCACGGCAGCGGATCGGCCGCGCCCTGCGCGAACAGGAAGCCCACCCACGCCAGCCCCAGCACCGCGAACAACGTGGCCTGCAGCGCATGCCGCGCCACGTTGAAGCGCTCGCCCAGCGGCAGCGTCAGCCAGCGCCAGCGCTGCAGCGACACCGTGACCACCACCAGCCACGGCAACAGCGCCGCGGCCAGGGCCCACCCCTGTGCCAGCTCGAAGCGATCGGCCAGCCACGACGCAGCCAGCGACACCACCGTCGGCCACAGCAGCCACCAGACGAACTGCGCCGCCACCGCCGCCCGGTCCTGGCCACCGCGCAGGCACCACAGGCTGCGCACGCCCAGCACCGCGAACACCCCCCAGGCCAGCGCCCCGTACCCGGCAAACGGCTGGCGGTGGACATCGGCCTGCCACAGCGCCAACGGGAACGCGCACAGCAGCATCGCCAACGTGGTCAACACCAGCGCCCTCGCCGGCATGCGCCGGTGCACCTCGGCCGCGATCCACGCGGTGACCGCCACTACCACCAGCAGTGCATCCGCTCGCGTGTCGAACACCACGAACCGGCTGACCTCATGGCTCGCACCGCCCAGCCACCACAGCAGGCCCCACAGGTAGTACACGATGGCCGGCGCGTCGCGCCCGGCACGGCGATAGCTGAAGGCCGACGCAACGCCCGCCAGCGCCAGCAGCAACCCACTCATGAAGGTCGGATTGGCAATTGCGGTGGCATCGTGCAGCCAGTAATCGGCGCCCACCACGAACCCGAACGCCGCCCCCATCTGCAGCAGCGCACCGGCAATCTGCGGCAACCACCGCTGCTGGCGCAGGCCCAGCCAGACAAGCGCCGCACCTTCCAGCGCAAACACACTGGCCGTCGCGCGCGCCGACAGCGCCAACGGCACCGCCAGCGTCGCAAAGCCCACCGCCAGCACCGCATGCGACTGCCCCAGCGCCGCATAACGCTCGCGCCGCATCAGTGCCCACGCCAACCCCGCATACAACGCCGCCAGCCCCAGCGCACACAGCGCCAGCAGCAACCGGTCGTCGTGCAGCATGCCCGCCTGCAGCGAGAACGCGATCAACGGCGTACCGAACACCAGGCTGCCATCGACCAGATCGCGCTTCTCCGCCGGCTGGCGACGCGCGTAAAGAATCGGAATCAGCAGATAGAACGCAAAGAACAGCAGCAGGAACGGCTCGGTACTGGCGAACTTGTCCGCGTTGTACTGCATGACGCCCCAGGTGGTGCCAATGCCGAACGTAAAGGCAAAGCCCAACAGGTTCAGCGCCCGCCACGGACGCCACCACGCAATGGCGAAGATGGCCGCATTGAGCACCGCGTAATACGAGAACAGCGCCACATGGTTGCCACTGCCCGTGGACAACCAGATCGGCGCCATGAACCCCGCCAGGATGCCCAGCACCGCCAGCGTGCGCGAATTCTGCACCACCGCCAGCACGCCCATCCCCGCGATCAGCAGGATGCTCAGCGCGAACGCGATCCCCGGATCCAGCAGCTCATAGCGCTTGAACGCCGCAAAGATGGTCAACAGCAGAATGCCGATCGCCCCGCCCTGCAACGCCAGCGCAAACATCCGCCGGCGCTCGCGCTGCACCCAGCCGAATACCAGCCCCGCCAGCGCACCGGCCGCAATCGCCGCCAGCCGCAGCTCGATCGGCGCATTGAGCCAGCCCTGGTCGCTCGCATACTTCAACAGCGCCGCCACGCCCGCCAACAACACCAGCATGCCGATCTTCACCGGCACATTGCCCTCGGTGAACCAGCGCTTGATCGTCCCCACGATCCGCTCCCCCAGGTCCGGCCCACGAGGCGGCGGCGGCACAAAGGGTTCGGGCTCGGACGCCGCAGCAGAGGGAAGCGGCGGCGGTGCAACCCGCGCAGCCGCCGCAAACGGCTCGGGCACAGGCTCGGCAGCAGCCAGCGGAACCTCCGGCGCGGGTGCCCGCGCGGCCACGGGGGCCGGCGCATAAGGACGCTCCTCCCATGCAGCACTCACCGCAGGCGCGGCCGCCGGAACGGCACCGTCGCCACGCGCCTGCTCCAAGGCCGCCACCCGCCGACGCAGGCCGGAAATCATCACCAACGCCACGATCAGCAACACCGGCACGGCCAACAACACCAGTACCGCCAGGACAATCAAAGCTTCCATTCCGCGTCATCCTCAAGGGAACGCCCCGGCCCATCAAGACAAGCATGGCGCCAGCGGCAGCGCAGCCATGCTAACTGAATCGGGGGGAAGGTCGCCTCTACCGCTCTCCGGTGGCCACCGACCCAGCGTCGAGGGGTCGGCGGGTGCGGGGGTACGGGACTGTCAAAAACATGGATGTTTTTGCCAAGCCCCCAAGGACGGGTTTACGGCGTGTCCCGTACCCCCGCACCCGCCGGCCCCAACCAGTAGACCGGCAGACGAAGGCGGTTCGCCAAAAACCGTCAGCAGCCGGACGAAGTCCGGCGACACGTACAGCCGGCAAGTACCGACCAAAAAAAAACGGCGAACCGAAGTCCGCCGTTTGTTCTGACGCTTCATGGCCGTGCGAGGTTGCCGGCCATGGGCCGGCACTACCCAGCAACGACCTTGGCCATTTCCAGGCACTTGTTGGAATAGCCCCACTCGTTGTCGTACCACGACACCAGCTTGACGAAGGTGCTGTCCAGCGCGATGCCCGCTTCGGCATCGAACACCGAGGTGTGCGTCTCGCCGCGGAAGTCCGTCGCCACCACCTTGTCTTCGGTGTAGCCCAGGATGCCCTTCAGCGCGCCTTCGCTCTGCGCCTTCACTTCCGCGCAGATCTCGGCGTAGGTCGCTTCCTTTTCCAGCTCGACGGTCAGATCGACCACCGACACGTCCGAGGTCGGCACGCGGAAGCTCATGCCCGTCAGCTTCTTGTTCAGTTCCGGGATCACCACGCCAACCGCCTTGGCTGCACCGGTCGACGACGGAATGATGTTTTCCAGGATGCCGCGGCCACCGCGCCAATCCTTGTTCGACGGACCATCCACGGTCTTCTGCGTCGCAGTCGCCGCATGCACCGTCGTCATCAGGCCACGCTTGATGCCCCACTTGTCGTTGATCACCTTGGCCAACGGCGCCAGGCAGTTGGTGGTGCACGACGCATTCGAAATGATCGCCTGGCCCGCGTAGGTCTTGTCGTTCACGCCGTACACGAACATCGGCGTATCGTCCTTCGACGGCGCCGACAGGATCACCTTCTTCGCGCCCGCATCGATGTGCTTCTGCGCCGTTTCCTTGGTCAGGAACAGGCCGGTCGACTCGATCACCACGTCCACCCCGACCTCGTCCCACTTCAGGTTGGCCGGATCACGCTCCTGCGTCAGGCGGATCTTCCTGCCATTGACCAGCAGGTCGCTGCCCGACACTTCCACGTCAGCCTTGAAGCGGCCATGCACCGAGTCGTACTTCAGCATGTACGCCAGGTAATCGGGCTCCAGCAGATCGTTGATGGCCACGATTTCGATGTCATTGCCGAAATTCAGCACGGCCGAACGCAGCACGTTGCGCCCGATGCGACCGAAACCGTTGATGCCAACCTTGATTGCCATGTTCACAAGCTCCTGCAGCCGCGACAGTGCGGCGCCGATGGAAAGGGCCGCCATTCTAGCAAAGCCCGACCCACCCCGGCCCCCGGATCGGGATGGGAAGCGGTTACAACCGTAAAAATCGTGGATTGATCCGGATCAAGGCGCGCCAAGGCCCGGGCGGGAAAACTGGCCCCATTCCACCCCGCCACGAGACAGCACCATGCGCAAGACCACCCTCCTCCTGCCCGCCAGCCTCGCCGCCGCCCTGGCCCTGGCCGCCAGCCCCGCCATGGCCCAGTCCAAGGGCGACTGGACCGTTGCCGCCGGCGTGCACCAGGTGGCCCCCAAGTCCAACAACGGCACCCTAGCCGGCGGCCTCAAGGTCGACGTCGACAGCGACATCAAGCCCACCATCACCGGCGAATACTTCATCGCCGACAACCTGGGCATTGAAATCCTCGCCGCCCTGCCGTTCAAGCACGACATCAACATCGACGGCCTCGGCCGCGTCGGCAGCACCAAGCACCTGCCGCCGGTGGTCTCCCTGCAGTACCACTTCAACAGCAAGGGCAAGGTCTCCCCGTTCCTCGGCGCCGGCCTGAACTACACCACCTTCTTCAGCGAAGAGACCAGCGGCGCCCTGGCCGGCAGCAGTCTCAAGCTGGAAGACTCCTGGGGCCTGGCCGCACACGCCGGCGTGGACTTCGCCATTGCCGACAAGGGCGCCCTGCGCGTGGACGTGCGCTGGATCGACATCGACAGCGACGTCAAGCTGGATGGCACCAAGCTGGGCACCGTCAAGATCGACCCGCTCGCCTACGGCGTCTCCTACGTGTTCAAGTTCTGACACCCTCGCAGCAGAGACTTCCCCGGCTTCGGCCGGGGTTTTTTCCGGCCAGATCCGGAACATGTCCGTGCAGGGGCCGCCCGTTAGAATGGGCCGATGAAAATCGCCTCCCTGCTTTCTTCCTCCGCGCTGGTCCTTGCGCTCACCGTCGTCTCCACCGATGCCCTGGCCTGGGGCGCACAGGGCCACCGCCTGGTCGCCCGCATCGCCGAACCGCGCCTGACCCCGCAGACCCGCGCCGAAGTGGCGCGCCTGCTGGCCAACGAACCGACCCCCACCCTGGCCGCCATCGCCCCCTGGGCCGACGAACTGCGCGCCAAGGATCCCGGGCTGGGCAAGCGCTCGGCCGGCTGGCACTACGTGAACATCGGCGAAGACGACTGCCAGTACGACGTTGAGCGCAACTGCCGCAACGGCAACTGCGTGGTGGAAGCCCTGAAGACACAGACCGCCATCCTCGGTGATCGCAGCCGCCCCGATGCCGAACGCGCGCAGGCGCTGAAGTTCGTCGTGCATTTCGTCGGCGACATCCACCAGCCCATGCATGCCGGCTACGGCCACGACAAGGGCGGCAACGACTTCCAGGTGCAGTACAACGGGCGCGGCACCAACCTGCATTCGCTGTGGGACAGCGGCATGCTGAACACGCTCAAGCTCGATGACGACGCGTATACCAAGCGCCTGTCCGCGCTGAAGGCGCCGAAAGTGGCCAAGCGCTCGGCGATCACCACCGATGCCGTGCAGTGGGCCGAAGCCAGCTGCCGCATCGCCATTGCACCTGGCGTTTACCCCAGCCAGCGTACCGTTGCCCCGCAGTACACCGCGACCTATCTTCCGGTGGCGGAAGCCGAGCTGCGCCTGGCCGGCGAACGCCTGGCGGTGCTTCTCAATGACACGTTGGGTAAGCGCTGAGGTTTCACCATGTCACCGCATGTCGCCAGTTTCTTCCACCCGGACAGCAACACCTTCAGTTACGTGGTGCATGACCCGGCCACCCGGCAGGCGGCAGTGATCGACCCGGTGCTGGATTACGACCCGGATACCGACGCCATCGGCGCCGGGCCGCTGCAGCCGCTGCTGGCACACGTGCGCGCGCATGCGCTGGAGGTGCGCTGGCTGCTGGAAACCCACGCGCATGCCGACCATGTCAGCGCCGGGCGCCGGCTGAAGCAGTCGTTCCCGCAGGCGGCGCTGGCGATGGGCGGCGGCATTGTCGAGGTGCAGCGCACGTTCGCGCCGCGCTATGGGCTGGACGTGCCTACCGACGGCTCGCAGTTCGACCATCTATTCGCCGACGGCGAACGCTTCGATGTCGGCGCGATCGCGGCCGAGGTGATCGCGGTGCCCGGGCACACCAGCGACAGCGTGGCCTACCGGATCGGCGATGCGCTGTTCACCGGCGATTCGCTGTTCATGCCCGATGGCGGTACGGCGCGCTGTGATTTTCCGGGCGGCGATGCCGCCCTGCTGTACCGCTCGATCCAGCGCCTGCTGGCGCTGCCCGATGCCACCCGGGTGTTCATCTGCCACGACTACGGCCCGGGCGGGCGCGAGGTCGCCAATGAAACCACCATCGGCGAGCAGCGCGCGCGCAACATCCACCTGCATGACGGGGTGAGCGAGGCGGAATTCGTGGCGACCCGGCAAGCGCGCGACGCCACGCTTGCCGAGCCGAAGTTGATGCACCCGTCGGTGAAGGCGAACATCCAGGGCGGGGCGTAAAAAACCGCGCAGCGCGTGGTTTTACCGCGTCTTCACCGTGTGCTGGCCGTGCACGATCTCGAACGTGAAGGCGTAGAACAGGCTTACTGCCACCGGTTCCACCCGCTCGGCCTCGCGACAGTCGCTGCTGTCGGCCGGCGCGTGGCCCGCGGCGAAGTGGCACACCGCCGCAGGCGAGTAGCGCCACATCGCCACCGCGTCCTGTGCCGCCTCCACCAGCACCCGGTTTTCAGGCGCACCGCCGGCAACGCACTCACTGCGATCGCTCAACGGCGCGCTGCGTTCCACCGCGCCGTCGGCGCCCACCACCACCTGCAGGCAGACCGTGGTGGGCGGCAGCTCACGGCGCGGATCGCGCTCGCCCAGCACCGGGTCCGGCGCCGCGTACAGCTGCGGCATCCGGTAGCCCTCGCCGGGTTTGAGCGTGTAAGCCTCCACCTGCCCTGACCCTCCCGTCGCGGCAGCCCGCAGCCGCTGGTGGCCGACCGATTCGGCCCTTGAATCCACCGTGGTGAGGCGGTCGTGGCCGGCACAGCCAGCCACCCCAACCACGAGCGCAACCGCCGCAGGCAGCGGCCACCTCACTGGCCGGTCACCGTTTCACTCATGGCGAAGGTGATCGGAATGCGGACCGCGGCCGCCACCGCTTTGCCGTCCTTCATCGCCGGATGGTAGGTCCACTGCCGGGCTGCAGCGATCGATGCGGCGTCGAACACGCCCGGGTTGGTTGCACTGAGCACGCGCACATCGCGGACCTTGCCCTGTGCGTCCACGTCCACCCGCAGCACCACTTCGCCGCTCTGGTTGTTCTCGAACGCGCTGGTGGGGTAGCTCGGCGGCGGCATCCTGTCGATCGTCACCGGGCGCTCCAGCCCTGCCTTGGCCGCATCTTCCTGCGCGAACTGGAACGGTTCGGCGCTGATCGCCGGGCTGCCACCGCCGCCGCCCTGGCTGGCCCAGGCGACCGCGCCCAGCCCCATGCACAGCCCCACCACCAGTACCTGGCCGGTCACCCACGGCAACGCCCTGCGCTTGTGTTCCTTCATCATGGCAATTCGCTCCTTCAACATCGGTTGGCTGCGCCAGTGGCAGGCCATGGGCGCAACCGGGTGGACCAACTGCGCCTTCAGCAGCGCGTTGGCGTAGAGCCGGCGCGAGGCCGGATGCGGGTCGACCGTGCGTGCGTCGCAGGCCAGCTCCTGGTCACGCAGGAAGCGGCGCGAGGCCCACGGCAACAACGGATGGAACCAGAACAGGCAGCGCAGCAGGGCCAGCGCGGCATTGGCCCAGTGATCGCCATGGCGGCGGTGCTGGCATTCGTGCTGCAGGATCAGCGCGCGTTCGGCCGCACTGAAGCGCAGGTCGAAATCCGGGCCGACCACCACGCGTGGTGACCACAGGCCCACCAGGGCCGGCAGGCCGGGATCGGCGCTGGCCTGCCAGCTGCCATCGCTTCGCGGCTGAAGCGCGCCCATGCCACGTTCGAAACGACGCTGGCCCCGCCACTGGCGGATGCCGGCCAGCAGTGCGCCGGCCGCCCACAGCGCGACCAGCAGGGTCGGCCACAGCACCGCGTCGGCCGGCAGCACCGGCGCACGCAGCGCGGCCCCCAGCGCGTGCACCGGCGTGGCCTCGACGAGTGGCACGCGGGGCAGTGGCAACCGCGGTGCCAGCATCACCAGCGGCAGCAGCCACCAGCCGCGGTACACCAGCGGTGCGCCGCCCAGCCGGCGCAGCAGCGGGCGCAGCGCGGCCAGCAGCACCACGGCGATCGACACCCACATGCTTGCCAGCAGCACTCCCTGCAGCAGCTCAGTCATGGTCCAGCTCCTGGATCAGCTTCTTCAGTTCGGCGATGTCCTGCGCGCTCAGCTCGCCGCGTTCGCTGAAATGCGCCACCAGCGGCGCGACCCGGCCGGCGAACAGCTTGTCCAGCAGGCCGCTGCTCTGCTCGGCCACCCAGGCCTGGCGCTGCAGCACCGGCGAGTACAGGTAGCGGCGGCCGTCGCGGCTGGCGCTGATCGCGCCCTTGGTGAGCAGCCGGTTGAGCAGGGTCTTGATGGTGGGCTCGGCCCAGTCTCGGTCGGCCAGCGCCGCCACCACCTCATCGGCCCCTTGCGGGTGCCGGTTCCAGAGCACTTCCATGACAACGGCTTCGGCTTCGCTGATCTGGCTCATCATTTACATCCGTAATCGACGATCTGATTACGCGCGTAATCTTTCCCGCTGTCAACCCCCCGTGTCACGGGTCCGTTCAAGCCGGAAGTGCTGTAATGAAAAACAGACTTCGCAGGAACGCGCCGCATGACCGAGCATCTCACCGACCTGGACGCTGCAACCGACTGGCTGCTGCAGCGTGTCGACGGGCCGCTGCGCATCGGCGCACCGCTGGCACTGGGCAAGCCGCACCGGCTGCTCAACGCGCTGTATGCGCGGATCGAGAACGACCCGTCGCGCCCGCTGCAGATCTACACCGCGCTGTCGTTGAACCCGCCCAAGGCCGGCGGCGGGCTGGAGGCCCGCTTCATGGCGCCGTTCGCGGCGCGCCACTTCGGCGAGGATTTCCCGCGCCTGGCCTATGCCGATGCGATGGTGCGCGACCGCCTGCCCGACCACGTGCAGGTGGAGGAGTTCTACATGCAGTCCGGTGCCCTGCTCGGTTCATCGCAGGCACAGCGCGGCTACACCAGCCTCAACTACACCCACGCCGCCGATGCGGTGGCGCAGCGCGCGCCGCACGCGATCGTGCAGAAGGTGGCGATGCGGCCCGACGACCGCCGCCTGTCGCTGTCGTGCAACAACGACATCACCCAGGACACGATCGACGCGATGCTGGCGCGCGGCCTGCCGCGCCCGCTGCTGATTGCCGAGATCGACCCGCAGCTGCCCTACCTGGGCGGCTCGGCCACGGTGGATGTGTCGTTCTTCGACCTGGTGATCACCCCGCCGGCGCCCTACCCGGACCTGTTCGGGCTGCCGCGCCAGCCGGTCAGCGATGCCGACTACGCCATCGGCCTGTATGCCAGTGCGCTGGTCCGCGATGGTGGCACGCTGCAGATCGGCATCGGTACGCTGGCCGATGCGATCAGCCACGCGCTGGTGCTGCGGCATACCGACAACGCCCGCTACCGGCAGATCCTGCACGCGCTGGATCCTACCTTGGCCAGTAACCCGACCGTGCTGGAGTGCGGCGGCCTGGAACCGTTCGAGGTGGGCCTGTACGGCTGCAGCGAGATGCTCAATGAAGGCTTCCGCCGGCTGGTGCAGACCGGGGTGATCCGACGCAAGGTGCACGATGACCTGGCGCTGATGGAGCGGATTGAAAGCGGCAGCACGCTGACCATCGACCACGCCACGCTGGAGGCCGAAGGCGAGTATCTGCATGGCGCGTTCTACCTGGGTTCGCCGGAGTTCTACCAGTGGCTGCGCGAGCTGCCGGAAGACGAATCGCGCGCGATCGGCATGCGCCGGATCAGCGAGATCAACCAGCTGTACGGCGGCAACGAAGCGCTGGAACGGCTGCAGCGCCGGCATGCGCGTTTCTTCAACTCCTGCATGATGGCCACCGCGCTGGGTGCGGCGGTGTCCGATGCGCTGGAAGACGGCCGCGTCGTCTCAGGGGTGGGCGGCCAGTACAACTTTGTGGCGATGGCGCACGCGCTGCCGGAGGCACGCAGTGCACTGATGTTCCGCGCGGTGCGCGAGGACAAGGGCACGCTGCAGTCGAACATGCGCTGGAACTACGGGCACACCACGATTCCACGCCACCTGCGCGATATCTACATCAACGAATACGGCATCGCCGACCTGCGCAACCTCACCGACGAAGACTGCGTGACCGGCATGGCCGCGATCACCGATGCGGCGTTCCAGGGCAACCTGCTGCAGACGGCGAAGGCGTCGAAGAAGCTGGCCACCGGTTTTGTCGCGCCGGAGCATTGGGCACGACGCAATACGGCGGCATCGGTGAGCGCATCGCTTGCCCCGTTCCGCCAGTCCGGCGCGCTGCCCGATTACCCGCTGGGCAGCGATTTCACCGAAGTGGAGCAGCACCTGGTCAAGGCATTGGGCTGGCTGAAGCAGAACACCCAGACCCCGGGCGCGAAGCTGCGCACGGTGCTGGCCGCGTTCACCCAGCCGGCCGGCGATGGCGACGTGGTCTACCTGCAGCGGATGGGCCTGGACGCACCGAAGACGTTCGGCGAGAAAGTCGAAGCACGCCTGGTCCGCCTTGGATTGGCGCGCACCGCATAACGGACACGCGCCCAGATGAAAACGGCGCTTCCGTTTCGGGAAGCGCCGTTTGGACTACGTCGGTGGCTGGCGCTTAGTTGGCCAGCTGCGCCTTCGCCGCGGCGACCACTGCATCGGCGGTGATGCCGAAGTGCTTGTACAGCGCTTCGGCCGGGGCCGAGGCGCCGAAGGTGTCGATACCGATCACCGCACCGTCCAGGCCCACGTACTGGCGCCAGAAACCGGTGACGCCGGCTTCGACGGCCACGCGGTTGCGCACCGCGTTCGGCAGCACCGATTCACGGTAGGCCGCGTCCTGGCGCTCGAACACATCGGTGGACGGCATCGAGACCACGCGGGTCTTGATCCCGGCGGCATCGAGTTCGGCCTTGGCGGCCACGGCCAGGCCCACTTCCGAACCGGTACCGATCAGGATCACGTCCGGCACGCCGCCTTCGGCATCGGCCAGCACGTAACCGCCACGGGCGATCTGCGCCACCTGGTCGGTGCTGCGCGGCTGGTGCGGCAGGTTCTGGCGGCTGAAGACCAGGCAGCTCGGGCCGTCCTGGCGGGTGATCGCGGCCTTCCAGCTGACCGCCGATTCGACCGCATCGCACGGGCGCCACACATCGTTGTTCGGGATGTAGCGCAGCGAGGCCAGGTGCTCCACCGGCTGGTGGGTCGGGCCGTCTTCGCCCAGGCCGATCGAGTCGTGGGTGTACACGTGGATGGCGTGGGCCGGGATCAGGGCGCTCATGCGCACACCGTTGCGGGCGTAATCGCTGAACACCAGGAAGGTGGCGTCGAACGGAATGAAGCCACCGTGCAGGGCCAGGCCGTTGGCGATCGCGGTCATGCCGAACTCGCGCACGCCGTAGTACACGTAGTTGGCGTTCGGGTCATCGGTGGCCACCGACTTGCTGGCCTTCCACAGGGTCAGGTTGGAGTGCGCCAGGTCGGCCGAACCACCCACCAGCTCCGGCAGCAGCGGCGCAAAGGCTTCGATGGCCAGCTGCGAGGCCTTGCGCGAGGCGATGGTCTGGCCTTCGGCTTGGACCTGGGCGATGTAGGCATCGGCCTTGGCGACGAAATCGGCCGGCAGCTCGCCGTGCGAACGGCGGGTCAGTTCTTCGGCTTCGGCCGGGAACTGCGCGGCGTACTTGTCGAACTGCTGTTCCCACTCGGCCTGGCGCAGGGTGCCGGTACCGCCGGCACGCCAGCCGGCGTAGATCTCTTCCGGGATCTCGAACGGGCCGTAGTTCCAGCCCAGCTGCTTGCGGGTGGCTTCCAGCTCATCCTTGCCCAGCGGTGCGCCGTGGCTGGATTCCTTGCCCGCCTTGCCCGGCGAACCGAAACCGATGGTGGTGCGGCAGCAGATCAGGGTCGGCTTGTCGGACTGCGCCAGCGCGTTCTCGATGGCGGCCTTGATGCTTTCCGGGTCATGCCCATCGACGCCGCGCACCACGTTCCAGCCATAGGCTTCGAAACGCTCGGGGGTGTTGTCGGTGAACCAGCCGGCGGTGTTGCCGTCGATGGAGATGTGGTTGTCGTCCCAGAAGCAGACCAGCTTGCCCAGGCCCCAGGTACCGGCCAGCGAGGCGGCTTCGTGGGACACGCCTTCCATCAGGCAGCCGTCGCCCAGGAACACCCAGGTGCGGTGGTCGACGATCTCGTGCTCGGGGCGGTTGTAGCGCTGGGCCAGCAGCTTTTCAGCCAGCGCGAAGCCCACGGCATTGGCCAGGCCCTGGCCGAGCGGACCGGTGGTGGTTTCCACGCCGGGGGTTTCATGGTGTTCCGGGTGGCCGGCGGTCTTGCTGCCCAGCTGGCGGAACTGCTTGAGCTGTTCGATCGGCAGGTCGTAGCCGCTCAGGTGCAGCAGCGCGTACTGCAGCATCGAGCCGTGGCCGTTGGACAGCACGAAGCGGTCGCGGTTGAACCACTTGGGGTTGTTCGGGTTGTGACGGAGATAGTCGTTCCAGAGGACTTCGGCGATATCTGCCATGCCCATCGGCATGCCGGGATGCCCGGACTTGGCGGTTTCGACCGCATCAGCGGCAAGGAAGCGGATGGCGTTGGCCAACTGGCGGCGGGTGGGCTGCGTCATGAGTCTGTCGGGTCGGGAGGCTCCCGCGGAGCTGCGGGCTGCCCATTGTCCCATAGTCCACCGACCGGGTCAGGCCGTCCGGGCGAGTGAAGACGGCTCCGGTACACCAATGAAAACGCCCCGCTGGGCGGGGCGCTTTCAATGAGGCTGGGGCGGCAGGCGCGGTCAGCTGCGCGGCACGACCGGGCCCGGGACCGGGCTTTCCTCGGTTTCGCCCTTGGCCACCAGGGTGGTCAGGGCCAGGTCGCCGGTGACGTTGAGCGCGGTGCGGCACATGTCCAGGAAGTGGTTCACGCCCAGGATCAGGCCGATGCCCATCGGGTCCACCCCGACCATGGCGCAGATCATCGCCACCACGGGCAGGGAGCCGGACGGCACGCCGGCGGTGCCGATGCCGCCCAGGATGCAGACCACCATCACCATCAGCTGCTGGGTGATACTCAGGTCCACGCCGAAGAACTGGGCCAGGAAGATCACCGTCACGCCCTCGAACAGCGCGGTGCCGTTCTGGTTGGCGGTGGCGCCCACGGTCAGCACGAAGCGCGAGACCTTCTGCGGCAGGCCCATCTGGTCGGCCACGCGCAGCGCGGTCGGCAGGGTGGCGTTGCTGGAGGCGGTGGAGAAGGCCATCACCGTGGCTTCCTGGGTATCGCGGAAGAACGCCAGCGGCGAACGCCCCGACAGCCACACCGCCGCGCCGTAGGTCACCACCATGTGCAGCGCCAGCGCCAGCACCACCACGCCCACGTAGGCGCCCAGGCGGATCAGCAGGTCGAAGCCGAAGATCGCCGCCAGGTTGAACATGAAGCAGGCCACCGCGTACGGCGCCAGGCGGATGACCAGGTTGATCAGGGTCATCGAGACTTCGAACACGCCTTCGATGACCTTGCGCAGCGGCGCGGTCTTCTCATCCGGCGACAGCACCATGCCGATGCCGAACATCAGCGCGAAGAACATCAGCGACAGGATCGCGCCATTGCTCGATGCGGCGGCCAGCACGTTGCTGGGCACGATCGACAGCAGCATGTCCATGCCCTTGGGCTGCTCGCCGATGTTGGCGACGATCTCGCGGCTGCGCTCGACGTTCTCGTGCAGCAGCTGCTGGGCCATGGCCGGGTCCACGCCCACGCCCGGCTTGAGCACGTTGACCAGCACCAGGCCCAGGCCGACCGCGATGCCCGACAGCAGCACGGTGTAGGCCAGGGTCTTCCAGCCGATCCGGCCGAGCGAACGGATGTCGCCCATCTCCGACACGCCCATCACCAGCGCCGAGAAGATCAGCGGCACGATCAGCATGAAGATCAAGTTGAGGAACAGGCCCGACAGCGGCGTTGTCAGGTAGGTCATCACCCCGCGGGCGGCATCGGGCAGCCAGGGAATGCCCGGCCCGACGGCGTGCACGATCAGCCCCAGCACCAGGCCAAGCCCGAAGCCAATGCCCATTTTCCAATGCAATGGCAGCTTCTGCCGGGTCGTTGCGGCCTCAGTCATGGAGCGGTGTTCCTTGAAAATTAGAGAAAGAGCTTAGCAAAGCCGGCCCACCCGGCCCGGCGGCCACTCAGCGTCCCGAAGGATAGAGCGGCGCCAGGCCAGTATTTTCTGAGGTCTGCGCCGGCTGCCAGTGCGGTCCGTCATGGAAGGCGCGGCGCAGCGCCTGTCGCGCCTGGGTCGCATCGCCGCCGTCGCGGCTCCAGCGCGCGGCCTGCAGGTCGCGCAGGGCCTGGTGTTGGGCCGGGTCGACCAGCCGTGCCAGCACGGCATCCAGGCCATGCACGCCGCCCATCCTGCCCAGCAGCGCGACGATCTCGTCCAGCCCCTCGTGGTCCAGCGCGCGGCGCAGCTCGCCGCGTGACGGCACCTGCGAGGAGGCGACGGGCCCCACCGCGCGGGATGTGCTGGGCGCAGCAGCGTGCCGACGACGGCGCCAGGCCCACGCCAGGGTCAGCAGCCCCAGGGGCGGCTGGCCGCTGCCGCCACGGTGACGGCGTCGGACGGCGTGGCGGTGGTCCCGGGCAACGGCGAGGTGGTATCCAGCGCGGTCGGCGGGGGCACCGTGCCCGGGGCGCCGGCGGCCACGGCCAGGCTGAGGTCGGGCAGCGTGGCGGTGCGCGCCTGGCTGCCACGCACATCCCACCAGGCCATGCGCGGGCCGGGAATCACCAGCGTGCCGGGCTGGCGCGGCACCACCGAATAGCGACGGGTGAGGGTCAGGCGCGGGGTGCTGCCGTTGAAGGTTTCGTCGTACTGCGGCGGCTCGGCGAACACCTGCGCACCCGGGCCGGCATCCAGCGGCGGCAGTTCGGGGAACTGCGCGCGGGTGGCGCCGTCGGCCACCGCCTCCACCACCACCGTGACCGCCTCGCCGGCGCGGGCGCGGGTGGGCGCGGCGGTGTAGCGCAGGCGCAGGTCGTGCAGCGGCAGCCATGGCTGCGGTGCGGCGTCGGGTTGTGCCTGCACCTGCAGGGTGCGATCGGGCGCGTTGGCGCGCAGCCGGCCATCGCCACCGAACAGGTCATCGAAGAAGCCGCCTGCGCTGCGGCCGTTGAAGCGCGCGCCGGGCAGCAGCAGCGGCCCGCTGCGTTCGGGAATCAGCAGGTAGCGGCGCTCGACCAGGTTGTAGCGCCGCCCGTTGATCTCGCGGACCAGGCTGCGATCCTCGCCGACACGCTGCATCGAGGCGCCTTCCGGCGCATCCACGCCCAGTTCGCCCGAGAGCAGCTGGGAGGCGTAGTAGAGGCGCACCACCACGCCCACGCTCTGCTGCACGTAGGGGCTGTCGTCGTCGACCTCCATTTCGACGAACGCCGTGGCGTTGCCGGGCACGGCGGGCGTCGCGGCAGCACTGGCGGACACGGTCAAACGCAACGGCGTGGTCCGCGCCGCGCCCACCTGCAGGGCGGGAATGGTCAGCACGCCACTGCGCCGGGGGCTGAGCGCCACGCCGTACAACGAACGCGACTGCATCGCGCCCTGGCTCCACTGCACCTGGCGGCTGCTGGTCTGGCCGCTGAGCTCGAAATCGGCCTGCAGCGGCGCGTAATCCGGCGCGCCGGCATCGGTCTCGATGTTGAGCGTGACCGTGTCGGTGTCGCTGATCGCATCGCGGTCCAGCCACGCGCGGGGCTGGGCCTGGGCCA
This sequence comes from Stenotrophomonas sp. FBCC-B152, assembly GCF_059134105.1. Lineage (NCBI taxonomy): Bacteria > Pseudomonadati > Pseudomonadota > Gammaproteobacteria > Lysobacterales > Lysobacteraceae > Stenotrophomonas > Stenotrophomonas sp. FBCC-B152. The sequence continues at coordinate 3,038,216 of NZ_CP101442.1, forward strand.
GGCTGCTCACGCCCAGCAGCAGCCAGCCGCAGGCGCGCCACCAACGTCGCGTGGAGGGTGCTGCGCTCATTGTCCGTCCCGTTTCCTGCGTTCGCTTTCCAGTTGGAATTTCTGCCGCAGCAGGTTGCCCGGTTCATCGGGCACCCGCCGCATCCACGCTTCAACCGCCTGGCGCTGCTCGCGCTGCTGCGGCGTTTCGTTTGACTCGCGGCGCTGCGCCGGGGTCTTGCCGCCGCCAGCCTGTTGTTTCTCCAACGCCTGGCGCATGCGTTCGCGCTGCGCCGCATCGGCGCGCGCCTGTTCGGCCGGATCGGGCTTGCCCGCCTCCGGGTCCTGCGGTGGCGTGCCCTGCCCCGGCTTGGGCTGGCCCTGCTCGCCCTTTCCAGAAGGGTCCTGCTTCTGTTGTTGCTGTTGTTGCTGGGAATGCTGCGACTGCTTCTGCTGTGGTTGCTGCTGTTGCTGCCCGCCCCCCGGTGGCGGCTTGCGCTTGCGCGCGGCATCCACGGCGGCACGGTTGGCCACGGCATCGGGCATGCCCGGGCGCAGGGCCAGCGCCTGGTCGTAGGCGGCGATCGCGGCGTCGTACTGGCCCTGCCGGGCCAGCGCATTGCCGAGGTTGTAGCGGGCCTCGGCGTCGTTCACGCCTTCGAACTGCTGTTGCGCCGCCTGGAAATCGCCGCGCCGGTAGGCATCCACCCCGTCGGCCACGCGCTGCTGGTCGCGCTGGTCCGCGCGCTGCCACCAGTTGCGTTCGGCGGCATGTGCCGGGGCGGGCATGGCCAGCGGCAGCATCACGCAGACCAGGGCCACGGCCGCCACGCCACGGCGACGGAAGGCCCACAGCGAGAGCAGCATCAACGGCGGCAGCAGCCAGAAGCCTTCATCGCGCCAGGCCAGGCCTTCGCCTTCGCGGCTTTCCTGGCCGCCGGTGCTGGCGCGCGGCGTCAATACGCCGAGTGATTTGAGATCACCTTCATCGTCCGCCACCGCCGCGTAACGACCACCGCCGGCATCGGCCACCGCGCGCAGGGTGTCCGGCTCCAGTTGGGCGCGCGCGATCTGGCCATCGCCGCTGCGGTATGCCGCACCGGCTGCGGTACCCAGCCCGAGTACCGAGACGTGGATGTTCTGCGCCTTGGCGGCAGCGGCCGCAGCACGCGCGGCATCATCGGCACGGTCGGTCAGCAGCAGGATGTCGCCGCCCTTGGCGCCGGACTGCTGCAGCAACAGCACCGCCGCTTCGATGGCACGGTCGGCGCGTTGGCCGTCGCGTGGCATCACGTCCGGGGCCAGCGCATCCAGGTACAGCGCCACGTTGGCAGCATCGCCGGTCAACGGTGCAACGGTGAACGCATCGTCGGCGTAGGCCAGCAATGCCACTTCACCGCCGCTGCGCTCGCGCAGCAGCGTGGCCAGCTTGGCCCGCGCCTGCAGCAGGCGCGACGGCGGCAGGTCGGTGGCGGTGGTGCGCGAGGACAGATCCAGCGCCACCACCAGCGGCGCCGGTGCCTGCCACAGCGGCTGCGGCAGTTGTCGCCAGCCCGGGCCGGCCAGGGCCACCACGGCCAGTGTCCAGCCCACCAGCAGCAGCGCCAGGCCGCTCCAGGCGCGGCGCCCGCCGGCCACCAGCAGGTGCGGCAACAGGTGCGCATCCACGTTCTGGCGCCAGACGCTGCCGCGGCGGCGACGCCAGGTCCAGAGCAGTGCGATCAGCGGCAGCGCGGCCAGCGCCCAGAGCAGCGCCGGGCGCGCGAGATGCACGTGGTTGATGAGGGTCGTCATGCCCAGCGCCTCGGCAGCAGCCAGCCCAGTCCACCCAGCAGCATGGCCAGCGCCAGCGGCCATGCATACCGTTCGATATAAGGACGTACCGCCGCGCCTGCGGCGGTGATCGGCTCCAGCCGGTCCAGTTCGGCATAGATGCCGGCCAGTTCGTCGGTGTTGCGCGCGCGGAACGCGCGGCCGCCGGTGAGGTCGGCAATGCGGCGCAGCGTGGCTTCGTCCACCGGGTCGTCGCCAGCAGCGATCTGCACGCCGAACAGGCTCATGCCGCCGTCGCCGCCGAACGCCACCGGATACACGCGCACGCCTTCGGCCTTGGCCAGTTCGGCCGCGCGCAGCGGCTGCAGCACGCCGGCGTTGCTGACGCCGTCGGTCAGCAGGATCAGCACGCGCTGGCCCTCGGGCTGTTCGCGCAGGCGCTTGACCGCCAGCGCGATGGCATCGCCGATGGCGGTGTCGCGGCCAGCCAGGCCGACTTCGCTGTCGGTGAGCTGGTTGCGCACCGTGGTGAGGTCGGCGGTGATCGGCGTCAGCGTGTAAGCACGTTCGCCGAAGATGAGCAGCCCCACCCGATCACCGGCACGGCGGTCGAGGAAGTCGGCCAGCACTGCCTTTGCCGCGGACAGACGCTGTACGACCTGGTTGCCCAGCATCATGTCCGGTTCGCTCATGCTGCCGGAGACGTCCACCGCGAGCATCATCTGCCGGCCCTGCTGCGGCGGGGTGACCGGTTCGCCGAGCTGCTGCGGCCGGGCCATGGCCACGCACAGGCAGGCCCAGGCCAGCCACAGCAGCAGCCGGCCGATCCGCCAACCGGCCGCACCACGGGCCTGGCCGAGTTCGGCCAGCGCACCGGCGGCATAGGGGACGCGCAGGGCGGGAGCGGCTGCGTTGCGGCGCGGCCACCAGCGCATCAGCCACGGAAGCGGCAATGCCAGCAGCGCCCACGGCCACGCCAGCGCATCCAGCCACGGCAGCACGGAGGACAGGCCCGGAATCATCGGCCGCGCCTGCTGATCAGCTCAAGGAAGCGTGCGCGCGCGAGGTCGCGCACGCGCTGCACGTCGGCAGCGTCGAGGCGGCGACGGTAGCCCCCGTCCAGCAGCAGGCGCCCTTCGCCGTCTGAGAAGGCATGGCTGCCGGGGGCATCGAGGAATTCCAGCCAGGCCTGGCCCTGCAGCAGTTCCGCACCCGCTTGGCGGCGGCGCGCGGCGCGGCGCAGCAGCTCGGCCATCGCGGCGACCGGGGCAGTGCCGTCCGGCGCGGCATCCACCGCGGTGTCGAACACCCGCAGCCAGCGGCGCTGCTGGCGCCGGCGATGCGCGCGCCATGCCCAGGCCAGCAGCACGACCAGCGCCAGCGCCGCCAGCACCAGCCACCAGCCCAGCGGCAACGGCCACCAGGACGGGATGGGCGGCAGGTGCACGTCGCGCAGCGGCAGCGAGGTGGCCGCGCTCATGCGACCACCGCCGACGGCAGCGGACCCAGCCAGCAGTCGCTGGCATCATCGGTGCTGACCACGTGCACCTGGATGCGACGGGCGCCGAGGCTGCGCTGCAGCGTTTCCAGCGGTTCGACGAAGCGCGCGTGCCAGTGCTCGCGCACGGCGCTGTCGTGCAGGTCCAGCACCACCTGCCGGCCCTGCGACAGGAACGGCAGCACGCCATCCGGCGGCGCCAGCTCCAGCGGATCGGCCAGCAGCATCAGCTGTACTTCATGGTGCATGGCCAGCGCGGTCCAGCGCGGAATGTCGATGGCGGCCGCGCGTGCGGGATCGGCCAGCACCACCACGCGCGCACCGGGGCGCAGCACGCGCGCGGCCTGCTGCAGTGCGTGGTCGAGGCCGGCGTCATCGGGCGGCGGCGCGGCGTACCAGCGGGTCAATGCATCCAGCACGCGGAGCACGCCCCGGGTACCGCCGGCCGGTGGGATCGGCGCTTCGCTGCGACTGCCGCGCAGTGCGGACAGGCGGTCGCCCTGGCGTTGTGCCAGCCACGCGGCGACGGCACCGACGCGGGCGGCCTGCACCGACTTGAAGCGCACCCGGGTGCCGAAATACAGCACCGGGTCGGTGTCGGCCACCAGCAGTGTCTGGCGCTCGCGTTCGGCCTGGAACAGTTTGGTATGTGCGCGCCCGGTGCGGGCGGTCACCCGCCAGTCGATGTGCCGCGCGTCATCGCCGGCGACGTACTCGCGCGATTCTGCGTACTCCATGCCGCGCCCGCGCATCGGCGACGGCGCTTGGCCGGCATGCGCCAGCCGCCCGCGTCGCGCCGGGGCCAGCCGGTGCGCGCTGCGCCGCAGTGCGACCAGTTCGGCCAGGGTCGGCTGCACGCCGTTGCCCGCCAGCGCATCGGCGGCAGTGTCATCCAGGGCAGTCATGCCGACCTCAAGGCACCGGGATGCGGGCCAGCAGCTCGGCCACCAGCCGCTCGCCATCCCAGCCTTCGGCCGTGGCTTCATAGCTGGGCAGCACGCGGTGGCGCAGCACGTCGGGGGCGACGCTGCGCACGTCCTCGGGGGTCACGAAGTCGCGGCCGGCCAGCCAGGCGCGCGCACGCGCGCAGCGCTCCAGCGCGATCGAGCCGCGCGGGCTGGCGCCCCAGGCGATGCGCTTTGCCAGCGCCGGGTCATAGCGGCCCGGGTCGCGGGTGGCCAGCACCAGTTCAATCAGGTAACGCTCCAGGGCAGGTGCCATGTGCAGCGACAGCACCGAGCGGCGGGCGGCGAACACATCGTCCAGCGGCATGCGGGTGGGCGCTGCCGGGGGCGTGCCGAGCGCATCCCGCGCGCGCTCGCGGGCCAGGCGCAGGATCTCGGCTTCGGCGTTGGAATCGGGATAGCCGATCCGCACGTGCATCAGGAACCGGTCCAACTGGGCTTCGGGCAACGGGAAGGTGCCCTCCTGCTCGATCGGGTTCTGGGTGGCCATCACCAGGAACAGCGCCGGCAGCGCATAGGTATGTCGGCCCACGGTGACCTGGCGCTCGCCCATGGCCTCCAGCAGCGCCGACTGCACCTTGGCCGGGGCGCGGTTGATCTCGTCGGCCAGCAGGATGGGGTGGAAGATCGGGCCGGGCACGAATTCGAAGCGGCCTTCCTGCGGCCGCCAGATCTCGGTGCCGGTCAGGTCGGCGGGCAACAGGTCCGGGGTGAACTGCACCCGCGAGAAGTCAGCCTCCAGGCGGGCAGCCAGCGCGCGGATGGCCGTGGTCTTGGCCAGCCCGGGTGCGCCTTCCACCAGCAGGTGGCCATCGGCCAGCAGTGCGGTCAGCAGGCGCTCGACCAGCGCATCCTGGCCGACGATCTCGGCCGCGAGCGAGTCGCGCAGCGCACGGAAGCCGGCATGCAGGCGGTCGTGTTCGGGGGTGTCAACGAAGGGCGTGGGGTCGATTGCGGGCATGGGGGGTGGCAGGTTCATGGCGTCCATCTGACCCACGCAACAGGCGTAAGGTTCCGCGCACATGATGGCAGGGCTGGCCGCGCAGCGGGATCAAGATTGCCTGAACGCGCCTACGCCCGCCCCGCGCCGTCGTAGATGGCGCTGCAGTACGGGCCGGCCATTTGAAAGCGCCTGCAGACCTGCGGCCGTTCGGCATAGATGCCGCAGGACATGGTGTCCCGGTCGAGCGCCACGCACCAGCCGTCCGCGCTTTTGGCCATGGCCAGCACGCCATCGGCAATCTCGGTGGTCAGGTTCGAGGGGACGCACTCCGACGGCGCCAGCACGGCGGTAAGCCGGCAGCATTGCGCGGTGCAACCGGAGCAGTGTGCCTGGGCCATGGGGCAGGATAGCGCGGCGCCCTTGCCCTGCCCTGAACCGCTCCCGATGGACGGCCCAAAAAAAAATCCGGCGCCCCTGCGGGCACCGGATCCTTGGTTACCAACCGCCTGCTGGATCAGCGACTCAGTTGGTCTTGGCCACGCGCAGCACCTTCGGGGTGACAAAGACCAGCAGTTCGGCCTTGTCCTTGTTGCGGCTACGCTTCTTGAACAGGTTGCCCAGGAACGGAACATCGCCCAGGAACGGCACCTTGTTGACGCTGTTGCGGTCGGTGAACTCGTACACGCCGCCAATCACCACGGTCTGGCCATCATCGACCAGCACGGCAGTGTTGACTTCGCGGCGGTTGATCGAGGGAACCTGGCCGTAGCCTTCCAGCACGATGTAGCTTTCGACTTCATCCTTCTTGACCGCCATGTTCAGGAACACGCGGTTGTCGTTGGTGATGGTCGGGGTGACCTTCAGCTCGAGCAGCACTTCCTTGAACTGCACATTCGGGGTGGCCGCCTGGCCGCCGGTGCCGCCCGTGATGGTGACGTAGCCGATTTCCTTACCCTGCTTGATCACCGCTTCACGCTGGTTGGTGGTGACCACGCGCGGGTTGGAAATCACTTCACCACGCGATTCCTGCTGCATGGCCGACAGCTCCACGTCCAGCAGGTAGCCGGCGTTGAGGATCGACAGTGCCAGCGAACCCGGGTTGCTGGCCGCGGCCACCGGCAGGTTCCAGTTCAGGCCACCGGTGTTGATCTGGCGCGGCGGACGGACCGGGATCGGACCGGTACCGCCACCGGCAGCCCATTCGTTGAGCGCTTCCTGGTACTCGGTCGCGTTCTCGCCGTCGCTGGTGATGTTGCTGTGGTTGGTGGTCGTGTTGCCACTGAAGTACACGTTGTCGCGGCTGCCGGTGATGCCGAACTTGGCGCCCAGCTCACGCGCGAAGGTGTCGGTGGCGATCACGATGCGGCTTTCGATCAGCACCTGGTCGACCGGGCGGTCGATCACGTTGATGAGCTCGCGCATGCGCGCGACCTTCTTCGGGATGTCGCTGATCATCAGCGTGTTGGTGCGCTCGTCGGCCACCAGGCGGCCACGCGAGGACAGGAAGCCGCTGTCTTCCTGCGAACTGTTGCCGGAACCACCGCCACCGCCACCGCCACTGCCGCCGCCGATGCCCTTGGCTTCGGTCAGCGCTTTGAAGATCTGCGCGGCGTTGTGGTAGTTGATCTGTACGTAATCGGTGACCAGGTCCTGGCGGTTCTCGATCGCGATGCGGGCGTCTTCCTTCTCCTGCTCGAACTTGGCCAGCTCCGGCTGCGGGGCAACCCACACCACGCCACCGTCACGACGCTTGTCCAGGCCCTTGGCCCGCAGCACGATGTCCAGTGCCTGGTCCCACGGCACGTTGACCAGGCGCAGGGTGACGTTGCCTTCGACGGTGTCGGAGGCCACGATGTTCAGGTTGGACTCCTCGGCGATCAACTGCAGCACGGTGCGCACTGGCACGTCCTGGAAGTTGAAGGTCACCGGCTTGCCGCTGTAGCCACGCTGCGCGACCGCGGTGGCCGCCTGGGTCACCGTGGTGGCGTTGATCGCACCGGTGGCCGGGGCGCTCTTGCGCGGGCTGATCTCGACCACGTACTCGTTGCCGGTCTGGTAGGCCAGCGACTCGAAGGCCGTGTTGGTGTCCAGCACCAGCTGGGTGCCACCGCCGTACGGCTTGGGATCGATGCGCTGCACCGGCGTGGCGAAGTCGACGACGTTGATCGACTTCTGCAGGTTTTCCGGCAGCGTCGCGTTGCCAACGTCGATCACGACGCTGTTGCCCTGGCTGCGCAGGTCCGGGTTGGCGCCCTTTCCATCGAACTGCAGGATCAGCCGGCCGCTGCCGTCTTCACCGCGCTTGAAGTCGATCTTGGACACCGCCAGCGAAGCCGGTGCGGCGGCCGGCGCGGCGCCGGCCCCCTGGGTCGTGGCGGCGGCTGCCGGCGTGGCGGCCATCAAGGTGCCATTGGCCACCATGAGCGCGACTCCCAGCGCGCACAGGTGGATCAGCTTCGGGCGCCGGTCGGGACGCTGCAGCATGGCGTTGGAAAAGGTCATCGTGCTATCCCCATAATCATTCATTGATCTTCAAGCGCGAGCGATGCAGGCCGTTCCAGCCAGCCGCCCGCGCCATCCGGCACCAGTTCAATCAGTTCGATCCGGTCTTCGAAGACCCCGGTCACGCGGCCGTCGCTCTGCCCCATGTAGACGGCCGGACGCACCCGATAGGTGACCTTGTCCGGGGCCATCACCAGCGCGACCAGTGCGCTGCCCTTGCCGATCGAACCGACCATGTCCAGGGAGTCCAGCGGGAAGGCTTCCAGCGGCTCCTTGCGGCGGTTCGGATCCGGGCGCAGGCCCGAACCACCGGCCTGGGGGTTGGCCCAGGCGTCGGTGAACGGATCACGCATCCCCTGCGCGGAGTACTCGAAGGTCTCGAACTGCTGCATGACAGGCAGTGGTTCGAGCGGCGGTGCCGGGCGGGCGCGCACGTCGGCGACCCACTTTTCCAGGTTGGGCGCGTCACCGGGCGTGCTGGAGATGCTGCGTGCGCAGCCCGCCAACAGGACCAGCATCAGCAGGCCACATACCCGTGCGGTGCTGGCCAGGTTCATGGCTTGCCTCCGTTCGGGCCTGCTGCCTGTGCGGCCGCTTTCTCCTGCGCTTCCATTTCCACGTCGTCCAGGTAACGGTAGGTCTTGACCGTGCCCGACAGCTCCAGCGCGCCGCTGCGCGCGGTGATGCCGGTCTTGGGGTCCTTGGGCTTGAGGTTGATGTCGTGCATGGTCAGGATGACCACGCGCGGCAGCGAGGCGACGCCGCTCACGAACGCACCGAACTGGTGATAGCTGCCTACCATGCGCAGGGCGATCGGCTTTTCAGCGTAGAACTCCTTGGGCACTTCCTCACCGGGCTGGAACAGCTCGTTGACCAGGCCGCTGGACAACGCGGTCTGCGAGATGTCGATGATCAGGTCCGGCATTTCGGTCTTGCTCGGCAGCTGGCGCAGCATCTGCTGCAGCACCTGCTCCATCTGGGCCAGCTGCTGCTTGAGCGGCTCCAGGTTGACCGCGCGGCCCTGCTCCCTCTCGAAATCGGTGCGCAGCGAGGCTTCGGTGCGTTCCAGCGAGTCGAGCTCTTCACGCTTGCCGCTGATCAGCACGAACCAGGCCAGCACCACGATCAGCAGCGACAGCAGCGCACAGAAGACGATCTTCGCCTGCTGCGGCCAACTGCCGATGTTGTTGAAGTCCAGGTCCTTCAGGTTGACTTTCTTCTGGCTCATGCGGCCCCCTTCTGCGGCGTGCTGGACGCCGCCGGTTGCGTTGCCGGGGCGGGAACGATGCGGCTGCCCGACGGCGCCGGCGCGGCCGGCTCAGCAGCCGGTACCGGGGCCGGCGTGGTGGCCGGTGCGGCGGTTCCGGCCCGGGCCGGTGCCAGCGGGGCCACGGCGGGGGCGGCATTCGGGTCTGTACCCGGTGCCACCACGCTGCCATCCGGCGCGATACCGTCAACGGCTTCGCTCTGTGCCGGCAGCGTCACCTTGACCACGAACACGTACGGCAGCGCGGAGATGTCGGAGACGGGGCCGATCGGCTTGTCCTTCTCTTCTTCCGGCTTGCGCGCTTCGATCACCGACAGTTCCGGCTTGGTCATCCAGCCTGAACTCTCCAGGTTGCGCATGTAGGCGCTGACCCGGGCGTTGGACTGGGTGCGCCCTTCCAGCGTCAGGATGTCGCCTTCCTGCTTCAGCGCGGTCAGCACCAGCCCATCGGGGATGGTCCGGACGAGCGCGTCGAACAGGTGCACCATCTGCGAGCGCTTGGCCTGCAGCTGTTCGATCACCTTCTTGCGCGCCAGCAGGCGATCCTTCTGGCGATCGAGGCGGTCGATTTCCTTGTTCTGCTCCTTGACCCGCGCGATCTCGGCCGTCAGGAACGCGTTGCGGTCCCCCTGGCCACTGATCTGGCGGTCGTAGTAGAACCAGATCAGCGCCGACAGCACCACGCCCGCGATGGCGGCAAAGCCCAGCATGGTCATGAACTCGCGCTGGCGTTGCTTGCGCCGCTCGGCGCGCCAGGGCAATAGATTGATTCTTGCCATCAGTCGAAGCTCCTCAGCGCCAGACCGGTGGCAATCATCAGCGCCGGGGCGTCCTGGGCCAGGGCATGCGCCTGCACCTTCGGACCCAGCGTCATCTGCGCCAGCGGATTGGCCACCACGGTGGCCACGCCCAGCTGTTCCTCCACCATCTCCGGAAGACCGGCCAGCGCCGCGCAACCGCCGGCCAGCACGATGTGGTCGACCCGGTTGAACTCACTGCCTGCATAGAAGAACTGCAGCAGGCGGCTGATCTGCTGGACAGTGGCTTCCTTGAACGGCTCGAGCACTTCCATCTCGTAGCTTTCCGGCAGCCCACCCTGGCGCTTGGCCAGGCCCGCTTCCTCGTAGGTCAGGCCGTAGCGGCGCATGACCTCGTCGGTGAGCTGCTTGCCACCGAACACCTGTTCGCGGCTGTACAGGCTGCGCCCGCCACGGAGTACGTTCAGGGTGGTCATGGTGGCGCCGATGTCGACCAGCGCGACCACGCCATCGCTGGCGATCGGCAGTTCACTGGCCACCAGCGCGAAGGCGTTTTCGACCGCGAAGGCCTCCACGTCCATCACCCGGGCGGTCAGGCCACCAAGCTCCAGCGCCGATTGGCGCAGCTCCACGTTCTCCGACCGCGACGCCGCCAACAGCACCTGGACCATTTCCGGGTTGTTGGGAATCGCGCCCAGCACCTCGAAATCGAGGTTCACTTCCTCGATCGGGTACGGGATGTAGTTGACCGCTTCGAGCTCGACCTGGGCTTCCATGTCGTTCTCGTCCAGATCAGCGGGCATCGGGATGAGCTTGGTGATGACCGCAGAGCCGGCCACGGCCGCGGCGGCATGCCGGGCCTTGGTACCTGAACGGTTCACCGCGCGGCGGATGGCCTCACCCACGGCCTCCACTTCCACGATGTTCTTTTCCACCACCGCATTCGGCGGTAGTGGTTCCACAGCGTAATGTTCCACGCGAAAACGATTGCCACTGCGGGAAAGCTGCAAGAGCTTTACTGCAGTCGAGCTGATGTCGACGCCAATAAGCGGCGACTGGCTTTTTGGGATAAGCCCCACGGTTTCTCCCCTGCCGACGGGCACTTGGACGCAAAACTTGCGCCCGCGCATTAATAACGTTTTTTTTGCAATTCGCAACCATCAACGTGCAAAACGTGTACTTACGACACGTTTCACCCGTCCCCTGACGGTGACCGAAATGCTCTCCCCGGGAACAACCCCAGCCGTTCCCTTGCGTAATCTATACTCTGCGGCCACGAAATTCGCAATCGGAATCTGACACTGATGACTCGCCTTCGCCGCTGGCTGCGCTGGTTGCTGGTCGCCTTCCTGGTCCTGGCACTGATCGGCGCCGCGGTCGCCGGGGGCCTGTACTACGCCATTTCCTCCCGTCTTCCGGACGTCCAGACCCTGCGCGACATCGAGATGCAGGAGCCCATGTACGTCTATGCGGCCGACGGCAAGCTCATGGCCGTGTTCGGCGAGTCCCGGCGCACCCCGATCACCATGAAGGAGGTCCCGGAGCGCCTGAAGCAGGCCTTCCTGGCCACCGAGGACGCCCGCTTCTACGAGCACGGGGGCGTGGACTACAAGGGCATCGGCCGCGCGGTGTGGCTGCTGGCCACCACCAACGACAAGCGGGTCCCGGGTGGGTCGACCATCACCCAGCAGGTGGCCCGCCAGTTCTTCCTCAGCTCCGAGTACAGCTACACCCGCAAGCTGGCCGAGATCCTGCTGGCGCGCAAGATCGAGCAGGAACTGAGCAAGGACGAGATCTTCGAGCTGTACCTCAACAAGAGCTTCTTCGGCAACCGCGCCTACGGCGTGGCCGCTGCGGCCGAGTTCTACTACGGCAAGAAGCTGGGCGAGCTGAGCCTGGACGAGATGGCCTCGCTGGCCGGCATCCCCAAGTTCCCCTCCAGCGGCAACCCGATCAGCAACCCCGAGCGCGCCCGCGAGCGCCGCGATTACTACGTGCTGCAGCGCATGGCCAACCTGGGCTTCATCAGCCAGGCCGAGGCCGACGCGGCCAAGGCCGTGCCGATGCACGCCAGCGCGCATGAGCCGCCGGTGCAGGTGGAAGCCCCCTACGTGGCCGAACTGGTCCGCCAGGAGATGATCGCCCGCTTCGGCGGCGACGTGCTCAACAAGGGCTACCACGTCACCACCACCATCAACGCCGAGATGCAGACCGCCGCCAACCTGGCGGTGCGCGATGGCCTGCTGGAGTACGACCACCGCCACGGCTGGCACGGGGTGGAGCAGCAGGTCGCGCTGGGCGCGGGCGACGATGCCGCCGCCCTGGCCGCGCACCTGCGCGGCATCAGCGCCCAGTCCGGGCTGCTGCCGGCCATCGTGGCCGGCACCGGCGCCGACGGCAGCGCCACGGTGGTGCTGGCCAACCGCACGGAGCTGGTGCTGCCGGCCTCGGCCGCCAAGTGGACCAACAAGACCCCGGGCAAGCTGGTGCAGCGCGGCGACATCGTGCGCGTGCGCACCGGCGCCAAGGAAGGCGAGTGGATGCTGGACCAGATCCCGCGCGGGCAGTCCGCGCTGGTGTCGCTGGACGCTGAAAGTGGTGCGCTGAAGGCGCTGGTGGGCGGTTTCAGCTTCTCCGGCAACAAGTTCAACCGCGCCACCCAGGCGCGCCGCCAGCCGGGCTCGAGCTTCAAGCCGTTCATCTATGCGGCCGCCTTCGACAAGGGCTTCAACCCGGCCTCGATCGTGCTGGATGCGCCGGTGGTGTTCCGCGACCGCCGCGGCAAGACCTGGCAGCCGCAGAACGACGGTGGCGGCTTCCGTGGCCCGATGCGCCTGCGCGAAGCGCTGGTGCAGTCGCGCAACCTGGTGTCGGTGCGCCTGCTCGACGGCATGGGCGTGGAATACGCGCGCAAGTACATCAGCGAGTTCGGCTTTGCCGAAGCCGAGCTGCCGCCGAACCTGTCGATGTCGCTGGGTACCGCGTCGCTGACCCCGCTGTCGGTGGCGCGCGGCTATGCCGTGTTCGCCAACGGCGGCTCGCGCGTGGATACCTGGCTGATCGACCAGGTCAGCGACCGCGACGGCAACCTGGTGTTCAAGGAGAACCCGGCCCGGGCCTGCCGCGAATGCGTGGGCACCAGTGGCGGCGCCCCGGTGAGCCAGGTGGTGGACGGCTTCAACTTCGGTGCCGCCGCCGCACCGGCGCCGGCCGGCCCGGCCAAGCCGCAGCAGGCGGCCGAACCGGCCGTGCCGGTGGACCCGAATGCGCGCACCGCGCCGCGTGCGATCGATGCGCGCACTGCCTACCAGCTGGTCTCGATGATGCGCGACGTGGTCCAGCGCGGTACCGGCACCGCAGCCAAGGTGCTCGGCCGCGAGGACGTGGGCGGCAAGACCGGTTCCACCAACGACCACCGCGATGCCTGGTTCTCCGGCTTCGGCGGCCCCTACGCCACCACCGTGTGGGTGGGCCGCGACGACTTCCGTTCGCTGGGCTACCGCGAATACGGCGGCCGTGCCGCGCTGCCGATCTGGATCGACTACATGCGGGTGGCGCTGAAGGACACCCCGATCGCACAGAACGAGCCGCCGACCGGCATGGTCCAGGCCACGCTCAACGGCGCGACCGAGTGGGTCAAGGTCGAGGACATGGAGAAGTTGGCCGAGTACGACTTCAACACCCAGACCCCGCAGGCCGACGACGCGGCGTTCGATATATTCTGAACGCAGGACGATGGTGTTGACACGCATGGCGTGTCACTACGATCCATGGTCGCGCGACCCCCGCGGTCGCGCGATCCGGGGTCGCGCGGTTGTAGGGACACGCCATGCGTGTCCCGGCCGTCACATGATCGGTGTACATTCGGTGGCAGGTCGCAAGGGGGAGCCGCTCATGCATCGGGCACGACAGCACTCGGAGAGCCAGACCCGCGAACGCCGCCACCGGCTCGCCCACGAGGCGGCCCGGCTGATGGCCGAAAGTGGCATCCGCGATTACCACCAGGCCAAGCTGAAAGCCGCCGGGCGGCTGGGCATCCACGACGATGCCTCGCTGCCGCGCAATACCGAGATCGAAGAGGCGCTGCGTGAGTACCAGCGCCTGTTCGCCGGCGCCGGGCATGACGTGCAGTTGCGCCAGCGGCGCGAGGCAGCGCTGCGCGCGCTGGAATTCCTGCACGGATTCGCCCCGCGCCTGTGCGGCCCGGTGCTGGACGGTACCGCCGATGCCAACAGCCCCGTGCAGCTGCAGCTGCACAGCGACGACGCCGATGCGGTGCAGCGCTTCCTGGAAGACCACCGCATTCCCGCCGACTCACGCATGCGCCGCCTGCGCCTGGACCGCGAACGCACGCTGGATGTGCCGGTATGGGTGTTCAGCGCCGAAGGGCTCACCTTCGACGTGGCGGTGCTGCCCTACGATGGTTTGCGCCAGCCGCCGCTGTCGAGCATCGATGAAAAGCCGATGCGGCGTGCATCGGCTGCGCAGCTTAGATTGTTGTTGGCGGACGGGTGAGTACCGACCAACGGTCGGTACCTACCAGCCTATGCCTACCCCTACCGCTACGGTGCTCTCGCCGCCCTGGCTGAAGGCGCCGTTGAGGCTGAAGGTGGTGGCGGCGCGCCGGTCCAGCACGCGCTGGTAGCCCACCGCCAGCGCCGATTCGCCATCGGCATGGCCAATGCCCGCCCCGAGCCGGTTCCAGGTGGGCAGTCCTGCGGTGTTCATGGCCATGGCCGCCTGCGCACTGCCCATCGCCGCCATCCGGTTCATCCGGCGATCCAGCCGCTCGAAACGGCGCTCCACCGACGCCATCGCCTGGTCGGTGTAGGCGTTGGCACGTTGCACGGCGTCATCCACCGCGCGGGTATCGACCGGTGGCAGTGGTGCGTCGGCTTTGGAGGCACGGGCAACGGCAGGCGCAGGCACGGACGTGGTATCCACCGCCTCCGGCTCGGCCGCAGGTGCTGCGTCTCCAGCCACCCGCTGCGTCCCCAGCGCGCTCACCTGCTCACCCATGGTCTCCAGCGCGTCGTGTGCGGCACCTACGGCATCGTCGAGTGCGCCTACGGCGTCGGCCACGCTGCCGTGCCACCTGCCCCGCACGGTGAACCCCACGCTGCGCACGCCGCCTTCGGCATCCATCCCGGTGCCCAGCAGCGCCGCCACGGCGGACAGCTGCCGCATCGACACCACGTCATCGTCGGCGATGCCGGGCATCACGTTGGTGATCCGCCGGCGCAGGCCCTGCCCGCCCACCGACACCTCGAACGGGCGCTGCACGATCGACCCGAAGCCCAGCGCCACGCTGTCGTGCGCGCCCTCCCAGACCTGGGTCGAGGCCCCGATCGCCATGCCGTTCTCGGCCAGTACGCGCGAACGCGAGCCCAGCGCGAAACCATCGTGTGCGCCATCCAGGATGATTGCCGCGCGCCCCAGCGCCACCGAGTTCCTGCCGAGCGCGGTGGCGAAGCTGCCGATGGCGGTCGAGCCCGCGCCCTGCGCATGGGCATCGCTGCCCATCGCGGTGCCCAGGTGGCCGGCCTGCGCCGGCAGGCTCAACGCGTCCGCCCCGACCTTGGCGTACAACTGGGTGTACTCCAGCGCCGCCACGCGCTGGGTGGCGGCGAACAACTGCGCGCCGTTGATGGCCTGGCGGCTGTCGGCACTGATCTCACCCGCGCCCAGTGCGACCAGGCGCGCACCGCGCAGGTGCACGGTTGCATCCTTGTCGAATCGGACCACATCGCCGAGGTCGGCGCTGACGCCGCGTACGTTGTCGTGCAGCAGATCGATGTCGATGCGGTTGCGGGCGATCTGCCCGCCATGGGTGTCGAGCTGCCAGAGCGCGTCCGCCCACCCGGGCGGTGTCGCCGGGTCCGGGATCACCACCGGCGACGGCGCCGGACACTGCAGCACGTATTCGCGCCTGCGCTCGCGGTCGAACACGCCGGCCAGGCCGATGCCCACGCCCAACCCGCCAATGAACGCCACGGGCGACGCGGGCGGCGGGGGGCTTTCCTGCGCGACCGACGGCGCTGCAGCCTCGGGCGGCGTTGCCGGCGAGGTGGCGGCAGCAAGTGCGGGGGCCATCAACAGAAGCGCGATGGACCCGGAAGCGAGTGGACGACAGGGACGATGCATGGCGGTCTCCTTTCAGGGCAGCAGGATCTGCTGGTGTTCGCGGTAGCCGTCACGGCTGAGCCGGTAATCCACGCGCAGCCGCGCGCCGGCCACCGGCTCGAATGGCAACGCCAGCGTGGCGCCGGGGTAGACGCTGCGTTCGATGTCGTGGGTGGTGCAGACGGCCGCAACGCAGTGCTCGACCCGGCGGATGCCCAGCCGGAGCGTGCCGTGGTTGTGCAGGCGCCCCCCCGCAACCTGCATCGCGACCCGTCCGTCGGCGGGCAATACGTTGACCAGCACGCCCCACACCAGGCTGACGCCCAGGGTGGCACCCGGCGTCTCCAGGGCATCGGGCCGCGCATCCGGGTCGTCCCCGCGCACGCCTTCGAAATACACCCGGAACGCGGTTTCCTCGTCCACCGGGGCCAGGGCGATCACCCGCACCAGCCGGCTGCCGCCGCCGGCGAGCGCGAACATGCCCGGCGTCACGGCGATCGCCGCGGCGTCGCCGGGTGGCTCATCCACTTCGTTTTCATGTTCGGTGGCAGGCGCGAGCACGCGCTTGACCGTGGCCCTGACGTACTGGGTGCGCGGCGACTGCGCCTGTACGCGGATGCTGGTGGTGCGGCCGGCGTCGAGGTGGACGCGCATGGGGTGCACGTCCAGGTTGGCCGACACCGGCAGGGCGGGAAACAGCAACAGCAGCGGGGAAAGGCGATGCAGGCGCATGGAAGTCTCGGTCGGCGTCAGGGGCGGCGGGTGGGCAGGCGCATCTCAAGCGTGAGATCGCCCTGATAGCGTCCGTCGCGCTTTTCGGCGGCCGGCACCCGGGGCGTGATGAAGGTGAGCGGGGTCGGCACGCAGTGCACGGCCTGGTCCATGCCAGGCAGCAGCACCGGCCGCAGCTCGGCGCTGTCGATGCCGGCCAGCACCGTGTGCGCCTCGCGGTGCAGGTCGATCGTGGTGCCCGCATGCAACAGCTGCAGGCGGTAATCGATGCGCTCGTGCGGCGCGCGCCCGCCCGCGTGGTGCCACACCGAAAACGCATCGCGCGGCCGCCCGGGCACGTCCGGCCCGCGATCGCGTGCCACCAGCACCAGCTCGCTGCTGTGGGCACCCAGGCCGTCGTACAGGCACACCTCCAGCACCGCCTGCCCACCGATGCTGGCCGGTGGCGGTACGGCCCGCAGCTGCAGCTGCAGGTCAACCTGTCCGGCCGAACCGCCGTGTTCCGGCAGGTGGATGGCGGCGCGACCCGGATCGGTCACCGTGACCGCGAGCACGAACACGTGCCGGCCGAGTACCGCGCCGCCCACGCCACCGCGCACATCCAGGTGCAGCTCGGCCTGCCAGCGCCCGGCCACCAGCGTGCCGATGTCCGTGGACGTCACCTGCAGCGTCGCAGCGGTGCCTGCCGGAGCGACGTGACACTCTCGGGTTGCCGATGTCCACAGCGGGTACTCGGATTTGTCCCAATAGTCGTCGCTGCAGCTGCGCTCCCACTCGACCCGCTCCATCCATCCGCTGACGGCGACCTCGCGGCGCTGGCCGCTGCGCGGTTCGTGGAACTCCAGCAGGATCGGCTGGCGGCCGGTCGGCCCCTCGCCGGTGTCGCTGCGTGGGCAGCGCCCACGCGCCGGAACGTCGGTGCAGGTGACATGCAGGCGGCCATGGCCGTGCACCACCTCATCGAACCCCAGCACGGTGCGCGGCGCCCACAGCTGCAGCGGCTGCGGCGCGGCGCGGTCGAAGGCGTGGCTCAATGTGGTCACGGTGGTGCCTGCGGCCGGCGTGGTGACCGGCGGGCGCTGCGCCGCCGCGGGCTGGGCAACCCACAAGGCCGGCACCAGCAGGACGCTGCAGGCGCGCATCAGGGTCCGCTCCATCGCCCCTCCTGCGCGATCGGCGCTGCATCCTCCAGCAGCTGCCGCACGCGCGGCTGGCGGGCGATGCGTTCGGGCAACCCGTCGCGCGCCAAGGGCGTGCAGGCCACTTGGCCGACCAGCAGCACCACGCTGCGCTGCTCGCGCACCTGCAGCGGACAGTGCAGCAGGCGTCCGGCCTGCAACAGGTAGAGGACCGCTTCGCGCTGCGCGAATTCAGCGATGAACCCGCCGTCGGCGCCCAGCCGGGGAACCGAAGCGTTGAGGATGCGCGCACCGGCCAGCGCGGCACCGGCCACGTCCACGGCGCTGCCGATGTAGGTGAAGGCAGCTTCCACGCCGACCGGCAACGCGATCACCCTGCCCGGCAACAGGAAGGGTTGCTGGGCAGGGCCCGGATGGGTCACCCGCACGCTGGCGTCATGTGCGTGCCCGGGCGCGTCCTGCACCTCCACGCGGTGGCGCTGATAACCGCTCAGCGGCAGCAGCCGGCGTTGACCGGCGCGCAGCACCTGGCGGCTGGCCCCGGCCTGCACTTCGGCGGCCGCGCCATCGAACGCGCTGGCAGCGGCGTGCTCGACGCTGACGGCCACGCCCGCGTCGGCACCCGGCGCACCGCCCCAGAACAGGCCGCGCGGCGACAACGCCAGCGCCGACCCGTGGCTGAGGCTGTACCCGGTTTCGCTGGCATGCGCCTGCCGATGGTGCGACAGCACGGCACTGGTCTGGCCCAGCGGCGTGTAGGTGCGCAGGGCAAGCAGCGCATCCACGTCATCGGTGTGCTTCACGCTGACCTCGGTGGCCACCTCGCGCGCGGTCGCGTCCTGCTCCTGGCGCCAGGACTGCGCCAGCAGCAGGCGCTGCCCGGTGTCACCGGACTGCGTGCGCCGTGCTTCGGCACCGATGCGGCGCAGCTGGCTGCCGCCCGCCGCGTGCTGCAGCCGCGAGAGCGTGACCGAGAGCTGCAGGCCCTGGTCGGCGACGCTGCCAGTCTGCCGCCATGCGCCCACGCGGGTGCCGATGCTCACGCTACGCCACTGCCGGGTGAGGCCGTAGGCGGCCTGCAGGCTGCGGGCGCTGCCGTTGGACCATCGCCCGGGCACCAGCGTGCGCCTGCGGGTGTGCCCGAGGTACAGGCTGCCGCCGGCCAGCGGCACGGTCAGCGATGCGCTGAGCGAATCGGCGCAGTCCAGGCGACAGCGGCTGCCACGCAGGCGCTGCCGGTACAGGTTCCAGGAAACGCTGTTGCGCACGCTGAGCAGTTGCTGGCTGCCACGCCTGCCGTCGCTGCCGATGAGGGCGCCGACTTCGGCCTGCAGGTCATGCCCGCCCAGGCGCTGGCGGACACCGGTACGCAGTTCGGCATGGCTGGCGTGGGCAACGCGCGCCACGCCCAGGCTCATGCCGAGCTGGCGGGCCAGCGGCAGGCGCAGGCCGGCCTGCAGCACGCTGTCGCCCGTGTCCAGGCGGATGTCGCGCGTGCGGCTTCGCCCGCCCTGCACGAACCATTGCAGGCCCGGTTCGCCCCAGTCCTGGGTGCGTGCGAACGGCAGTGTCTCGGTGCGCAGCAGGCGCCCGTCTTCGTGGATGCGCAGGGTCACGTCATAGCTGCCCGGTGGAAACCGCCGGGTATCGAGGTCGGTGACGCCGGCGGGCAGGTAGAAGGTCTGCAGCAGCCGTTCGCCGTCGTAGGCATCCACGCGCGCCTGCCGCGACAGCAGCACGGTCAAGGGCGCGGCGCCGGTATCGGCGCCGGCATCGACGTAGGCTTGGGTGGTACCGGCGCGGACGCCGTCGAAGCGGTCCAGCGGCAGCATGCCGAAGCCGAACTGTCCGCCCTGGGTGCTGGCCAGGTTGCGCCGGTCCATGCGCCCGACCTGCAGGTAGTGGCGCCGGGCCAGGTCATGCCGGTAGTACAGGTCGTCGAACTGGAAGTGCGTACGGGCGCGCTGGCCGGGCCAGGCGTGGCGCGCGTAGTTCCAGTTGCCGCCGACATGCCCGCTGCGCAGGACGCCCAGGGTGGCGCTGCCATGCGCGTTGAGCGCGTACTGGCTGCCACTGCCACTGAGCGCGAGCGTCTGCTGGTGCAGCAAGGCGTTCTCGGCATGTTCGCTGGGCGCATGCAGCCCGGCGGCGCCGGGCAAGGCGCGCGGCAGCCAGCGCAATGCGGGAAACAGCAGCAGCGCGCCGTCGCCGTCGTCAAAGATGGCATGCATGTGGGTGGGATCCTCGGACGGGGGGCGCCAGCCGCAGCCCGGCCGGGGTTGGCCATGGATGCAGGCCATGTGGCTGTTGCGCGGCAGCGGCAGGGACAACACCGGCAGCAGTGCCTGCTGCGCGGATGCGTCCAGGCCCAGCGCGGCCAACACCTGCGCGGGCTGTTCGAGCTGGACGTGCTCGAGCGTCACCCAGGCAGGCCAGAGGCCGGCAGAGCGGCCGAACGCGCGCACTTCCACGCGCTCGCGCTGGCCACTGACAAGATCTTCGAAACCGGCCGGCACCGGGCCCGCCTGGACGGCCATGCAGGCCAACACCAGGACGAGCGCCACCGCCAGCCGGACAAGGGCGGGAGCAGGAATGCGCATGGCAGGGACGCAGGCATGCCGGCCCCGCAGGGCCGGCGCCCGCGCAATGGCTTAGAGGCTGCTGGCCTTCTGCACCAGCACCAGGCTGACCGGACCGTCGTACAGGCCGGCGGCGGCGATGGGGCCGGGCGTGGCCTGGTCCACGGTCAGCGGCATTTCGATGGAGGCGCCGGGGATGGCACCCTGGAACAGCTGGTCGGCGGTGAACGCAATCGGTGCAAGGCCAAGCTCGCGGCCGTTGAGGGTGACCGACAGCGGGATATCGACCGCGCCGGCGGCGGTGACCTTGGGCATCAGCACGGCCGGTTCGGCCAGGCGCACGTCGACATCCAGGCTGGTGTCGTTGGAGAACACGCGCACGCGTTCGCTCCAGCTGCTCAGACCCTGCCCGGCGCGATACGGCATCTCGACGTCAGCGGGAAGCGCGCTGCCATCGGCCCGGAGCAGCGACAGGGTCGGGTCGACGTTCGCCCAGACGGTGATGTGCGCTTCAACGGCGTGGGCGGACAGTGCGGCGGTAAAGATCGCCAGGCCCAACGCGGCCTGCTTCAGGGTGCGGTACATGTGGTTCTCTCCCATGATTGAAAAACGCCTCGTTCGAGGCGATCACCCACGCTGCGCTGTGCAGTGCCGGCGACACGATCACGTTAGATCTGTGCGCGATGTCTCCCCACGCAACCATTCTTAAACCCATCGCGCACGCGCACGTTCTGCGACAGCGCGCGCGAACCGGACGCAACGCAAGCATTCCGACGCGCGCGCATGCGCATGTTGCGGGGTGCTGCTTTATGCTCGCCGCGGCACGGCGTGTTGTTGGCATTGGCTGAAAGCGAAAGGCGTAAATCCAGAGCCAGAGCCAAAGCCGTCGTTTGCGCGATGCTGCGTGCTGGGCCGGCGGGTACGGGGATACGGGGGGCGCCGTGAACCCTTCCATGGGGGCTCTTACCAAACATCCATGTTTGGTAAAGCCCCCGTACCCCCGTACCCGCCGACCCTCCGACGAAGTGTCGGCGGCCATGGGAAATGCACAAGCGACAGCAACGTCAACAGCAAATTTGTTTTCGATCGTGCGCAACTTGTCGTTGCTTTTCCCGTGGCCACCGGCCGACTGTCAGAGGGTCGGCGGGGGTGGGGGTACGGGGGCTTTGCGAAACATGGATGTTTCGCAAGAGCCTACACGGACGTATTCACGGCGCCCCCCGTACCCCCACCACCGCCGGCCCTGCGCGCAGCATCCTGCACACGACGGCTGTTGCTTGAAGGCACTTGCTTGAAGGCTTTTGAAACAAAAAAAAACGCCCCCTTGCGGAGGCGTTTTTTGATGCACTACGGGCGCTGATCAGCCCTGGTAGTCGCGCACGTCGTGGCCGGTGTAGACCTGGCGCGGGCGGCCGATCTTCATTTCCGGGTCGACCTGCTGTTCGAGCCAGTGCGCGACCCAGCCGGAGGTGCGGCCCAGCGCGAACATGACGGTGAACATTTCGGTCGGGATCTGCAGCGCCTTGTAGATGATGCCGCTGTAGAAATCGACGTTCGGGTACAGCTTGCGGGCAACGAAGTAGTCGTCCTGCAGCGCGGCCTGTTCCAGCTTCACGGCCACGTCCAGCAGCGGATCCTGCACGCCCAGCTGCTTGAGCACCTTGCCGGTCATCTCACCGATGACCTTCGCGCGCGGGTCGAAGTTCTTGTACACGCGGTGGCCGAAGCCCATCAGGCGGAAGCCCGAGGCCTTGTCCTTGGCCTTGAGCACGGCCGATTCGACGTTGTCGGCCGAACCGATCTCTTCCAGCATCTTCAGCACGGCTTCGTTGGCACCGCCGTGGGCCGGACCCCACAGCGCGGTGACGCCAGCGGCGACCGACGCGTACGGGTTGGCACCGGTCGAACCGACCAGGCGCACCGTCGAGGTGGAGGCGTTCTGCTCGTGGTCGGCATGCAGGATGAAGAGCAGGTCCAGCGCCTTGACCACGTCCGGGTTCAGCTCGTACTGGCCATCGGCCGACTCGAAGGTCTGCTTCAGGAAGCGGCTGACGTAATCCAGCGAGGTGTCCGGCTTGTTGGCCGGCAGGCCCTTGCCGTGGCGGTAGATCAGCGCCGACAGGGTCGGCACCTTGGCGATCAGGCGCACGGCCGACTGGCGGCGCTGTTCGGCGTCGGACAGGTCCAGCGAGGCGTGGTACTTCGCCGACAGCTGCGCGATGGCAGCGGCCAGGATGGCCATCGGGTGGGCATCCTTGTCGAAGCTGGCGATCAGGGCATTGATCGAGGCATCGACGTTGGCTTCGGCAGCCAGCTCATCGGTGAAGGCCTTCAGCTGCTCGGCGCTCGGACGCTCGCCGTTGATCAGCAGGTAAGCCACTTCGACGTAGCTGGACTTTTCCGACAGCTGCTCGATGGGGTAGCCGCGATACAGCAGCACGCCCTTGTCACCGTCGATATAGGTGATGGCGGACTTGCAGCTGGCGGTGGCGGTGAAGCCGGAGTCGTAGGTGAAGAGACCGGTTTCCTTGGTCAGCTTCGAAATATCGACACAATCGTTGCCGAGCGTGGGTTTGATGACAGGCAGAACAACCGACTTGTCGCCGGCGTTGAGCGTGACCTGATCAAGATCGGACACTGTGTGCGCTCCTCAGGGGAAGGCGCCCACCCAAGCGCGTGGGGCGGGCACGTGAAAGAAGTCCACAACCTGTGCTGTGGATCACGTCATTATCGCACAGCAACATTTGCCACGCCCTAGGACGGAAGTCGTAGACGAAGGGCCGCCCTGCCCTGTCAGCACAAGCCTGGCGGTGCTCCGACCGGGCTGATATGGACACTGCGTTCCGCCCGGCAGGCACAATTTATGAACCGCCGTTCATCCACCAGCAGGGTTCGACGCGGGCAAAAAAAAACAACGGCCGCCTGGGCGACCGTTGTTTTCATGCAGCAGTGTCGACCGCTTATTCGGCAGCAGCAGCCGCAGCCGGCTTGCCGAAACGCTTCTGGAACTTGTCGATACGGCCGCTGGTGTCGATCACCTTGTGCTTGCCCGTGTAGAACGGGTGCGAAGCAGAGGAGATTTCGATCTTGACGAGCGGGTACTCGTTGCCGTCTTCCCACTTCACGGTTTCTTTCGTCGCCATGGTGGAACGGGTCAGGATCTTGAAATCGGAGGTAACGTCCTGAAACACGACGTCACGGTAGTTCGGATGGATATCGGCCTTCATGGACACACCGTAGAGAATATGAAAAACGTAAGCGCGGCATTATAGTCCCGGCGCCCTGCGAGGGCAAGCCGGGACCACCGCTACATGAACAGGCCCGCCGTGGCGGCCTTACCGGACCCCAAGGGCTGCCCGGACCTGGGCTTCGAAACGCCCCTGGTCGTAGGCCATCAGCAGCTGGGTGTTGTCCGGCTGCCCCGTCTGGCGGTTCCAGTCGACAATGGTAGCACCCCGGCTGTGGGTGCCGGCCAGTTCGACGTTCAGCGGGCGCGATTCAACCCGCAGCGCGCCTTCCGGCTGCAGCGCCCAGGCCATGGCCAGGGCGTCGG
Organism: Stenotrophomonas sp. FBCC-B152; assembly: GCF_059134105.1. NCBI lineage: Bacteria > Pseudomonadati > Pseudomonadota > Gammaproteobacteria > Lysobacterales > Lysobacteraceae > Stenotrophomonas > Stenotrophomonas sp. FBCC-B152. The sequence continues at coordinate 3,062,036 of NZ_CP101442.1, forward strand.
CGGCGAACCAGCGCTCGCCCCGGCTGTCTTCGGACCACAGGCGGGTCTGGCGCGAGATCAGCTCGTAGAAGCGCGCCTTGTCGCTGTCGAAGGCCAGCCACTGCTCGACATCCTTGTGCAGCAGGCCGTGGGCGACGGTGGCCTCCCAGTCGGCCACTTCGATGTGCGGGAAGCCGGTGAACACCACGTGTGCCGCTTCCGGATCGAAGGCGATGTTGAACTCGGCTGCCGGGGTGATGTTGCCGTGGCAGGTCACCGCCCCGCCCATGACCAGGAAGCGCTTCACGCGCTGCGGCAGGGTCGGGTCGAGCTTGAGCGCCAGGGCCAGGTTGGTCAGCGGGCCGAGGGCGACAAGGAACAGCTCGCCGGCGTACTCATGGGACAGGCGCAGGATGGCCAGCGCGGCGTGTTCGGCTTCGGCCTGGCGCTTGGCGGCCGGCAGGTTGACGTCGCCGAAGCCATCGGCACCGTGCACGTGCGCGGCATCGACCGACGGGTGCAGCAGCGGATCGGCGGTACCGGCGAACACCGGCACGTCTTCACGCCCGGCCACTTCACACAGTTTCAGCGCATTGCGGACCGTGTGGTCCAGGCCGACATTGCCGGCGGCAATGGTGAGGCCGACCACGTCGTGGCGTTCGTCGGCAAAGGCCATCAACAGGGCCAGGGCGTCATCGACACCCGGATCGGTGTCGATCAACAGCGGAATCTTCTTGGTCATGCGTGCCGTCTTTATCTAGCGGCAACGGAATGTCTCACCCGCAGATGACAAATACAAGGGGAAGCGCCACCGCATGCGCGCTGCCGCCCCACGCCTTGCTGCGCAACGCGCGGGCCCCTCTTACCATCACCCACACCCCCGCCGCTTCGCGGCCGCCCCCTGACTCAGGGGGCTTTATGCGCCAGCGTATCGAACAGCGCTGCCAATCCATCTATGCACGATTCTGTCGGCCACCACTGGCGCCTCGGCCAGCAGACGCTCGGCCAGTGCATGCACGCCCGGCAGCAGGTCCGCGTCGCGGGCCAGGTCGGCCATGCGGAAGCCGGCCAGGCCGGTCTGGCGGGTCCCCAGCAGTTCGCCGGGACCGCGCAGTTCCAGGTCCTTTTCGGCGATGACGAAGCCATCGTTGGTCTGCCGCATGGTTTCCAGGCGTTCGCGCGCCATCGCCGACAGCCGCGCCTGGTACAGCAGCACGCAGCGCGACACGGCCGAACCGCGCCCGACCCGGCCGCGCAGCTGGTGCAGCTGGGCCAGGCCGAGGCGTTCGGCGTTCTCGATCACCATCAACGAAGCATTGGGCACGTCCACGCCGACTTCGATCACGGTGGTGGCCACCAGCAGGTCGATCTGCCCGGCCTTGAACGCGACCATGGTGGCCAGCTTCTCGCTGGCCTTCAGCCGCCCGTGCACCAGCCCCACCCGCACGCCCGGCAGCAACGCCTGCAGCGATTCATAGGTGGCCTGCGCCGGGGTGGCGTCCAGCTCGTCGTTCTCTTCGATCAGGGTGCACACCCAGTACACCTGGCGGCCTTCGCGGCAGGCCAAGGCGATGCGTTCGATCAGTTCGGGACGGCGATCGTTGTTCAGTGCAACGGTCTGCACCGGGGTGCGCCCGGGCGGCAGTTCGTCGATCGCCGACACGTCCAGGTCAGCGTATTCGGACATCGCGAGCGTGCGTGGAATCGGCGTGGCGGTCATCACCAGCTGGTGCGGTACGCTGCGTCCGCCCGGCCCCTTGTCGCGCAGGGCCAGCCGCTGGTGCACGCCGAACCGGTGCTGCTCGTCGACGATGGCCAGCGCCAGGTCATGGAACACCACCGCCTCCTGCATCAGCGCATGGGTGCCCACCACCACCTGCGCCTGCCCGTTGGCGACCTGTTCGAGCACCTTCGCGCGCGCCTTGCCGGTGACCTTGCCGGCCAGCCAGGCCACCTGCACGCCCAGCGGTTCCAGCCAGCCGCGCAGGTTGGTGAGGTGCTGTTCGGCCAGCAGCTCGGTCGGCGCGGCCAGCGCGACCTGCTTGCCCTGCTCCACCGCCAGCATGGCCGCCAGCGCGGCCACCACGGTCTTGCCCGATCCGACATCGCCCTGCACCAGCCGCAGCATCGGGCGCGGCTGGGCCAGGTCTTCGCGGATCTGGGTGAACACGCGTTTCTGAGCGCCGGTCAGGGCGAACGGCAGCTGCTTGAGCAGGGCCTTGGCCAGTTTTCCGGGTCCGGCCAGCGGCGGGGCGTGGTGCGCCTGCAGCGCAATGCGCTGGCGGCGCAGGCTCAGGTGATGGGCCAGCAGTTCTTCCAGCGCCAGGCGGCGCTGCGCGGGATGGGTCCCTGCGGCAAGTGCGGCCAGGTTGGCGTCCGGTGGCGGGCGGTGCACGGTCAGCAGTGCACTGCGCAGCGAGGGCAGCGCCAGGCCATCGAGCCAGCCGGGCGGCAACAGCTCCAGGGTGGATTCTTCAGGCAGGCGGTCCAGCGCCTGGCCGATCAGGCGGCGCAGCGTGGCCGGGCCGATGCCTTCCACGGTGGGATACACCGGGTCCAGGCTGTCGCCCAGCGCCGGGTCATCGGTACGGCCGAGCACCTGGTAACTGGGGTGGACGATTTCCAGCCCCAGCTGGCCCGGCTTGGGCGTGCCGAAGCAGCGCAGGCGGGTGCCCACCGCGAACTGGGCCACCTGCTGCTGGCGGAAGTGGAAGAAGCGCAGCACCAACGTGCCCTGCCCTTCGTCTTCCACCGCAACTTTCAACGTGGGCCGGAACCGCATGCCACGGTCCACCGCGACCACGCGGACTTCCACCTGCGCCGGCACGCCGTTGCGCAGGTCCTGGATGCGGGTCAGCGCGGTACGGTCTTCATAACGCAGTGGCAGGTGCAGCCACAGGTCCTGCAGCGAGGCCAGGCCGCGGGCCGCCAGTTTGGCGGCCACGGCCGGACCCACGCCGGTGAGCACCGCCAGCGAAGCTTCGCCGGACGGCGCCAGCGCCGGGGTGACCGCCGGTCTGCGTGCCACGTGGCGGTCAGTCGATGACCATCACCGCATCAACCTCGAAGTTGGCGCCCTTGGGCAGGCCGGACACTTCGATGGTGGAGCGGGCCGGGAACGGCGCCTGGAAGTAGTCCTGCATGACCGCGTTGACCTTGGCGAATTCGGCCAGGTCGGTCAGGTACAGGCCCAGGCGGACCACCTTGTCCAGCGAGCCGCCGGCGGCTTCGGCCACGGCCTTGAGGTTGTCGAAGGCGCGGCGGGCCTGCGCTTCGACATCACCGGCGCCGACGATGTCGCCGGTGGCCGGGTCCAGCGGAATCTGGCCGGAGAAGTACACGGTGTTGCCGGCACGCACGGCCTGCGAATACGGACCGATCGCGGCCGGTGCGTTTTCGGTGTTGATGATCTGGCGGGACATGGTGTGCCTCGTTATGTCGAACAATGGTGGGCCATTGTATCGGTTTCGATCATTGCCGCGCTTTGCGCGGCCAGCCACGCAGGGCGTGGCTCTACGTCATTGATACGTGCCGATCATTGGCGGCGTACGGACTGCACCACGGACAACCTGCGCAGCCGGCGCATGACTTCGGCCAGGTGGTTGCGGTCGCGGACCTGGATGTTGAACGCCAGCACGGCGGCGTTGAAGTCGCGGTCCAGGTAGTCGACCCGTTCGATGTTGGAATGGCTCTGCGCGATCGCTGCGGCCAGCTGGGCCAGCACGCCGGTGCCGTTCTCCACTTCAACCACCAGCGCGGTGTCGTAATCGCCGGAGACGGTGGTGTCCCAGCCGATCGGCACCCAGCGCTCGGGCGACTTGCGCAGCTCGGCCAGGTTCGGGCAGTCCAAGCGGTGGACCACGATGCCCTTGCCCGCGGTGTGGTAGCCCATGATCTCGTCGCCGGGAATCGGCTGGCAGCAGTTGGCGAAGCTGACCACGCCGCGTTCGCTGCCGTTGATCAGGATCTTTTCCTGCGAGTGCTTGGAATGCGCGCCGCCGCGCAGTTCTGCATAGGCCATCAGCGCCTGCGCGGCCTGGTTCGGCATCCAGTTGCCCAGGGCCACCTCGGCCAGCAGGGCCTCCAGGCGCGGATAGCGGTGTTCGGCCAGGAAGGCGTCCAGGCGGCCCTTGGGCAGCCGTTCCAGCGAGCTGTCCATCGCTTCCAGCGCGCGGTCGAGCATGCGGTGGCCCAGCTGCACGGCGTCTTCGTGTTCGAGCTGCTTGAGCTGGTGGCGGATCGCGGTGCGCGCCTTGGAGCTGACCACGAATTCGAGCCACTGCGGCTTGGGCGTGGCCGAGCGCGCGGTGATCACTTCCACGGTCTGCCCGCTGACCAGCTTGGTGCGCAGCGGCACCAGTTTCTTGTCCACGCGCGAGGCCACCGCCATGTTGCCCACGTCGGTGTGCACCGCATAGGCGAAGTCCAGCGCGGTGGAGTTGCGCGGCAGCGCCAGGATCTTGCCCTTGGGGGTGAACAGGTAGACCTCGTCCGGGAACAGGTCGACTTTGACGTTGTCGAGGAATTCCAGCGACGAACCGGCGGCGCGCTGCGAATCGATCAGCTCCACGATCCAGGCATGTGCACGGCTCTGCGCGCTGTTGGGGGTGTCGCCACCGAACTTGTAGGTCCAGTGCGCGGCCACGCCGCGCTCGGCGATGAGGTCCATTTCCTCGGTGCGGATCTGCACTTCGATCGGCGAGCCGTACGGGCCGAACAGCACCGTGTGCAGCGACTGGTAACCGTTGGCCTTGGGAATGGCGATGAAATCGCGGAAGCGGCCATCCAGCGGCTTGAAGGTGGCATGCACCGAGCCCAGCGCGTGGTAACAGTTGGGCACGCTGCGCACCACCAGGCGGAACCCGAACACATCCATGACCTGGTCGAAGGATTTGTTCTCGTCGCGCATCTTGTTGTAGATGCTCCACGGGGTCTTGATCCGGCTGACCAGGCGGTGTTCCAGCCCTTCCTTGGCCAGCCGCTGCGACAGCTGCACTTCCACCTGTGCCATCGCCTCGCGGCGTACCACCGGCTGGCTGCGGATATGCTTTTCCAGGATCGCGTGGCGCCACGGGTACAGCGCCTTGAAGCCCAGGTTCTGCAGCTCGCTCTTGACCAGGCTCATGCCCAGCCGCTGCGCGATCGGGGCGTAGATCTCCAGGGTTTCGCGGGCGATGCGGCCACGCGCCTCGGTGCTCTGCGCGCCGAGCGTGCGCATGTTGTGCAGGCGGTCGGCCAGTTTGATCATGATCACGCGCAGGTCGCGCGACATCGCCAGCAGCATCTTGCGGAAGCTCTCGGCGGCCGCTTCCTGGCGGTCGCGGAACTTCAGCTTGTCCAGCTTGGTGACCCCATCGACCAGCTCAGCCACGGCTTCGCCGAATTCGGCGGCCAGCGCTTCGCGGGTCAGCGGGGTGTCTTCGATGGTGTCGTGCAGGATCGCGGCGATCAGCGCTTCCACGTCCAGGCCCAGCTCGGCCAGCACCTGCGCCACCGCCACCGGATGGGTGATGTACGGCTCGCCCGACTTGCGGGTCTGCCCGGCATGCGCGGAGGCCCCTACCTCCCAGGCACGGCGCAGCAGCGGCAACTGCTCGGGCGGCAGGTAATGGGCTGCGCGTTCAAGCTGGAGGACATAGTCGGGTACGGCCGCGCCGGGAGACGTGGCGACCTTGGCAGAGGGGCCTGGGTTCATGGCTGGAAGACTATTCCAGCGACGGGATAACGGCAAACTATTGCTGGCGCAAAAATGCAGACAGCCCGCACTTGGCGGGCTGTCTGTGGCAACAACGAATGATCGGGTGCGATCAGTCGTCGTTCTTGGACATGTCTTCGTCGGCGACGACTTCGGCAGCGGCCCATTCCAGTGCTTCACGCTCGGCACGCTCGCGCTCGGCCTTCTCGACTTCGTCGATCAGGGCGTTGTCGATCTTGCGGGCGGCAATTTCGCGCAGCGCCAGCACGGTCGGCTTGTCTTCGGTTTCGCTGTTGTCCAGGGTGGCCTGGACGCCATTGGCCAGCTGACGGGCGCGCTTGGACGCCATCATGACCAGCTCGAAACGGTTATCGACGACTTCCAGGCAATCTTCTACGGTGATGCGGGCCATGCGGGCTCCCGGCAGCCGGCAAGGGCTGCTCATCGAATGAGGGAAAGGGGACGGATTGTACCGGCCAGGGCTGGACAAAATCAAGCCGACCGGCTACCCGCCCCTTGTGAATCAGTCAGTTGCCGTTGCGTCCTGGGTCAGCAGGGCCTGGATCAGGCCCGCGTGGCGGACCTTCTGGGACTCCCGGCGCAGGCGGCTGGCCGTGAAGATGGCGCACAGCTCGTCCACGGCGGTCTCGAACACCTCGTTGACGATGACGTAGTCGAAGTCGTTGAAGTGCAGCATTTCCTCGCGGGCGGCGGCCAGGCGCTGGGCGATCACCGCCTCGCTGTCCTGCCCGCGCTTGCGCATGCGGTCCTGCAGGGCCTGCTTCGACGGCGGCAGGATGAACACCGTGACCGTGCCGGGGACCAGCTGGCGCACCTGCTGGGCGCCCTGCCAGTCGATCTCCAGCAGCACGTCCTGGCCGGCCGACAGCTGCGGCTCGACCGACTGGCGGGCGGTGCCCTTCCAGTCGCCGTGCACCCAGGCATGTTCGAAGAAGTCGCCGGCGGCGATCATCCGCTCGAACTCGGCGGCGCTGACGAAGTGGTAGTGCTCGCCGTTCACCTCGCCCGGGCGCATGGCGCGGGAGGTGAACGAGATCGACAGGGCAATCTGCGGGTCGCGCGCAAGGGTGGCGTTGACGATGCTGCTTTTGCCGGCCCCGGACGGGGCGGCCACGATGTACAGCGTGCCGCGGGCCGGTTCCGGGCTCTGGAGGGGCTGGCTGCTCATTCGATGTTCTGCACCTGTTCGCGGATCTGGTCGATCAGCACCTTCAGCTCGACGGCGGCATTGGAGGTGCGGCTGTCCACCGACTTGGAGCCCAGCGTGTTGGCCTCGCGGTTGAACTCCTGCAGCAGGAAGTCCAGGCGGCGGCCGACCGGCTCGCGCTGCTTGAGCACGCGGCGGATTTCCACGATATGGCTGCGCAGGCGGTCCAGTTCCTCGTCCACGTCCAGCTTCTGCAGCCACAGCACCAGCTCCTGCTCGGCACGGCCGGGATCGACCGGATGCGGCAGGTCGGCCAGCCGGGCCGACAGCTTGGCGCGCTGGCCATCGCGGATCAGCGGAATCAGGGTGGTGACCTCGGCGGCGATGCGCTCCACGCCATCCACCCTCTCCTGGATCGCCGTGGCCAGCTTGTCGCCCTCACGCTCGCGCGCGGCAACGAACCCATCCAGGCTCTCGTCCAGCAGGGCCAGCGCTTCGGCCTGCAGCGCGGCGGCGTCGACCGCCTCGCCCTGCATCACGCCCGGCACCTGCAGCAGTTCGGTGAAGCTCACCTGCAGGCTGGGGAAGCCCGGCGCCAGCCGGCTGGCGAGTTCGCCGAGCTGGGCCAGCAGCGCATCGTTGACCACCAATGCCCCGGTGACCTCCGGCGCGCGCAGGCGCATGACCAGGTCGATCTTGCCGCGGCTGCAGCGGTTCGCGACACGCTCCCGCAGTTGCGGCTCAAGCGCACGCAGCTCCTCGGGCAGGCGCACGCCCACCTCCAGGAACCGGTGGTTGACCGAGCGCAGCTCACAGGCCAGCGTGCCCCAGGGCGTGGCGCGCTCGCCGCCGGCATAGGCGGTCATGCTTCGAATCATGCGGGTTTCCGGTGCTCTCAAAGTGCAAATGGTACCCTAGCGGTTCCTTTGGAGCCTCCTCGCCTGCCGGTCCCCGGTCCGGGCGCGGTCCCGCATCCCTCGTCTTACCGGAAGCCATCCATGTCCGATCCCCGTCCCAGCGGCCGCCAGGCCGACCAGTTGCGCGAAGTGCGCATCGAACGCGCCTTCACCCGCCATGCCGAAGGCTCGGTGCTGGTCAGCTTCGGTGAAACCCGCGTGCTGTGCACCGCCAGCGTGGAGAACCGCGTGCCGGGCTTCCTGCGCGGCAAGGGCGAAGGCTGGGTCACGGCCGAATACGGCATGCTGCCGCGCTCCACCCACACCCGCAACGACCGCGAAGCGGCGCGCGGCAAGCAGGGCGGCCGCACCCTGGAAATCCAGCGCCTGCTCGGCCGCACCCTGCGCGCCTGCATTGATCGGGGCGCGCTGGGCGAGCGCACCATCACCCTGGACTGCGACGTACTGCAGGCCGATGGCGGCACCCGCACCGCCGCCATCACCGGTGCCTACGTGGCGCTGGTGGACGCGGTGAACTTCCTGATCAAGCGCGGCGACATCAAGCGCAACCCGATCTTCGGCGCCGTTGCCGCGGTGTCGGTCGGCATCTACCGCGGCACCCCGGTGCTGGACCTGGACTACGCCGAAGACAGCGACTGCGACACCGACATGAACGTGGTGATGAACGACGGCGGCGGCTTCATCGAGCTGCAGGGCACCGCCGAAGGCCACGCGTTCCGCCGCGATGAGCTGGACGCGCTGCTGGCCCTGGCCGAAAAGGGCATCACCGACCTGTTCGCGGCCCAGCAGGCCGCGCTGGCGCAGCCGTGAGCCGGCGCCTCGCCCTGGTCACCCTCGTGGTGGCCGATTACGACGAGGCGATCGCCTGGTACACGGGCAAGCTCGGCTTCCACCTGATCGACGATATCGACCAGGGCAGCAAGCGCTGGGTGGTGGTCGGCCCGACCGATGGCAGCGCCGCGGCGCTGCTGCTGGCCCGCGCCAGTAACGAAGAGCAGCAGAGCCGGGTCGGCAACCAGACCGGTGGCCGGGTCGGCTTCTTCCTCAACACCGACGATTTCCACCGCGACCATGCCGCGATGACCGCGCGCGGCGTGGAATTCCTTGAAGCCCCGCGCGAAGAGCCCTATGCGACCGTCGCGGTGTTCCGCGACCTGTACGGCAACACGTGGGACCTGCTGGAGCCCAAGCAATGAAACTGGTACTGGCCAGCGGCAACGCCGGCAAGCTGAAGGAACTGCAGGCCATGCTGGCCGGCCTGCCACTGGAGATCGTGGCGCAGGGCGCGCTGGGCGTGAGCGATGTGCCGGAAACCGGCCTGACCTTCGTCGAGAACGCACTGATCAAGGCGCGGCATGCCTGCGCCAGCACCGGCCTGCCGGCGCTGGCCGACGACTCGGGCCTGATCGTGGATGCGCTGGACGGCGCACCGGGCCTGTACAGCGCGCGCTATGCCGGCAGCCCGACCGATGACGCGGCCAACAACGCCAAGCTGCTCCATGACATGCGCGACGTGCCGGCCGAGCGCCGCACCGCGCGCTTCTACGCGGTGATCGTGCTGCTGCGCCACGCCAACGACCCGCAGCCGCTGATCTGCGAAGGCAGCTGGGAAGGCGAGATCCTGGACGAACTGCGCGGCAGCCATGGCTTCGGCTACAACCCGCTGTTCCTGGACACGGTGCTGGGCCAGACCGCCGCGGAAATGGCGCCGGACGTGAAGAATGCGATGAGCCATCGCGGCAAGGCATTGCAGGTGTTGAAGCAGAAGCTGTCGGCGTTGATCTGAATCGACTGTTGATGATTTCCCGAGGGCCGGCCAACGGCCGGCGCTACCGATGAGCACGATGTCCGACCACGATTGCCACCACCTTCCCGGCGAACGCTGCGACCACGACCACGCGGTGTCGCTGGTGCCGCCGCCGCTGTCGCTCTACGTGCACCTGCCGTGGTGCGTGCGCAAGTGCCCGTACTGCGATTTCAACTCGCACCAGGCCAAGGGCGAGCTGCCGTTCGAGGCCTATATCGATGCGCTGGTCCGCGACCTCGACCAGGACCTGCCGCTGGTCTGGGGCCGGGTGGTGAACAGCGTGTTCTTCGGTGGCGGCACGCCCAGCCTGTTCCCGCCGGAGGCGATCGACCGCTTCCTGCAGGCCGCCTCGGCACGGCTGCGCTTCGCCCCGAACCTGGAGGTGACCCTGGAAACCAACCCGGGCACGGCCGAGCACGGCCGCTTCGACCGCTACCGCGCGGCCGGGGTGAACCGGATCAGCTTCGGCATCCAGACCTTCAACGATGAGGCGCTGCAGCGGCTGGGCCGCATCCACGACAGCGGCGAAGCCGAGCGCGCGGTGAAGCTGGCCCAGGATGCCGGCTACGACAACTTCAACATCGACCTGATGTACGCGCTGCCGCAGCAGACCCTGGCCCAGGCCGAGCACGACCTGGATCGCGCGTTCGCGCTGCAGCCCACCCACCTGTCGCACTACCAGCTCACCCTGGAGCCGAACACCGTGTTCTTCGCGCGGCCGCCGCAGGGCATTCCCGACGATGATTCGGCCTGGGACATGCAGGAACACTGCCAGCGCCTGCTGGCCGAGGCCGGCTATGCCCAGTACGAGGTGAGCGCCTACGCGCGGCCCGGGCGGCAGAGCCAGCACAACCTGAACTACTGGCGCTTCGGCGATTACCTGGGCATCGGTGCCGGCGCCCACGGCAAGATCAGCTCCGGCGCCGAACAGCACGTGCTGCGCCGCTGGAAGCACAAGCACCCGCAGACGTTCATGGACACCGCCGGCACGGCCGCGTCGATCGGCGGCGACGAGGTGATCGGCGCCGACCGCCTGCCCTTCGAATACATGCTCAACCTGCTGCGCCTGCACGAGGGCTTCCGGTTCAAGGACTTCGAGTCGCGCACCGGGCTGGACCGGGCGACGATCGCCGCGCCGCTGCAGACCGCCCTCGCCAACGGCTGGATGACCGTGCAGGGCGACCACGTGCAGCCGACCGAGCTGGGCCGGCGCTTCACCAACGACGTGGTGGAGCTGTTCCTGGGCTGAGGGTGTCGGGAGATCCCTTCTGGCGGGGACCCCGGGAAAACGTTAGATTCTGTGCTCTCAGGGGAGCCGGAACCTACAACGGATGTCTGCGTCCGCACCTTCATCGCCACCCGATCTGACCCGGTTCGCCAGCGTCAATGCGCCGCCGCGCGTGCGCCGCCTGCTGGCGGTGCTGCATGCACTGGCCGTGCAGACCCTGAGCACCCCGCTCAAGCTGACCATCGTGGAGCTGGAGCGCGAGCTGTTCCGCGATGCCGAGCGCGCGCGCAACAGCCAGATCCAGGCCGACATCTACGCCCAGGCCCGGCGCCTGCACGACATCAATGCGCAGTTCGCGCCGCGCTTCCTGGACGCGCTGGCCACGGCCCTGGCCAACCTGCGCGAACCGCGGGTGCGGCACGTACCGGCCCCCAGCGCGCCGGTGACGGCCACCACGCTGACCCTGGTGACCGACACCGATATCGACCGCGACATCGTGCTGGCCGACATCACCCGCCGCGAGGCGCAGCGCTCGGCCAGTGCGCTGCAACTGCTGGGGCAGCGCTTCGGCGTGCTTGCCGCCGGCCCGGCGTTCGACGCCGAGGACCTGCCGTTCGGGCCCTACGTGCTGTGCCGGATCACCCGTGAGCTGGGCGAGGAATTCGCGCTGGGCCTGGAAACCCAGCTGGCGCTGTTCCGCGTGTTCGACCGCCAGCTGCTGGAACGCCTGGGCGAGCTGCTGGAACGCGCCAACGTACTGCTGACCCATGAGGGCGTGCTGCCCGGCCTGGTCTACACCCCGTACCTGGCGCGTTCGGCCACCACCCGGCGGATCGTCACCGGGTCCGAGCGCGGCACCGGCACGGCGCCCGCGCGCGAACCCGGCGGTACGGCCGGGCGCCCGCTCACCGGCTGGAGCGGTTCTGCCAGCAGCGGCAACTGGGCGGCGATGACCAGCGAAGCGATCGGCCAGATGGCGCCGCCGGCGCCGGCCGCTGGCCAGCCGGCCGCCGCCGCTGCAGCAGCAGCGCCCGCCGATGCCGCTCCGGTCGACATGAACGCCCCGGCGTTGTCGGCCCTGCACCACCTGCTGGACGCCGCCCGCCATACCCAGGGCCCGGCAGGCCTCGGCCACGGCATTCCAGTGGCGCCGGGCCAGCCGGGCACCACTGCCGGCGCTGGCGCTGCGGCTCCTGCTGCGGGTGCTGATGGTGGACAGGGTGCTGCCGGGGCGTCGCCCCAGGCAGAGGCTGCGGGAGCAGGCGAGCGGCCGGAACCGGTCGCGATCTCCAGCGGCAACCTGCACGCCACGCTGGCCAAGCTGCAGGCGCAGTCGGCCGGCGTGCGCCGCACCATGGCCGACCTGCACAACGCCCTGCTCGCCCAGATGCGCGCCGACCACGGCCCGCAGGCCGCGCTGACGGTCAAGGACACCGACACCTTCGACCTGCTGGACATGCTGTACGGGCAGATCCACCGCGAGGTCCGCCCCGACGCGGCCGCCGTGGACCTGCTCACCCGCCTGCAGGTGCCGGTGGCGCGCGCGGCGCTGTCCGACCCGGCGTTCTTCGTGCGCGACCAGCACCCGGCCCGCGAGCTGCTCAACGCGGTGGCCGAAGCCGGCGCCAACTGGCTGGGCGAGGAGGATGTCGACCCGCAGCTGGTGCAGAAGCTGGACCGTGCCGTCGACAAGGTGGTCACCGACTACGAGGGCGATGCGGCGGTCTTCGAAGCGGCCAACGACGAGATCCAGCAGCATTTCCGCGCGCTGGCGCACAAGGCCGAGCTGGCCGAGCGCCGCCACGTGGAAGCGGCGCGCGGCAAGGAACGCCTGGAATCAGCCAAGCAGCAGGCCGGCGCCAGCATCGAACAGCTGTGCGCGCAGGCCGCGCCGCCACGGTTCGTGCAGGCCCTGCTCAAGCAGGCCTGGTCGGACGTACTGACCCTGACCCTGCTGCGCAGCGGCGAAGGCTCCGAACAATGGCAGGCGCGCGAGCAGGAAACCGCACGCATCGCCGAGGTCACCTGCCAGCCGCCCGGCAGCGCCGAGAGTGATACCCAGCTCGGCGAGCAGGTCGAAGCGGCGCTGCTGCAGGTGGGCTACCACCAGGACGAAGCGGCGGCGATCGCGCGCCGGCTGTCCACCCCGGGCGGCGAAGACGACAGCAGCTCGCGCACCGAACTGACCGCGCGCATCCGTGCGCGCACCCGGCTGGGCGAGCAGGCCGAAGGCAGCGAAGCACGGCGCGAGGCGCCCTTGGCGCGCAGCCCGGCCGAGGAAGACTGGTACCGCCAGCTGCGCACCCTGCCGTTCGGCACGTGGTTCGAATTCACCACCAACCAGCAGGGCGACATGCGCCGCCAGCGGCTGTCCTGGTACAGCCTGATCACCGACAACGCGCTGTTCGTCAATCCGCGCGGGCAGAAGGTGGCCGAGCATTCGCTGGACAGCCTGGCGCGGCTGATGGCGCACGGCCAGGCGCGCCTGGTCAGCGAAGGCAAGAGCCGCCTGATCGATCGTGCCTGGCAGGCCACCCTGCGCACCCTGCGTTCGCTGGCCGGCACCCCGGCCGCTGCGGAGACCGAGCAATGAACGACGACACCCGCCGTGCACCCCGCCGCGAGGTGGCCGACCAGGTGCCGGTGACCGACATGATGGCCGAGGCGGTGATCGGCCGGCTGGGCAATGTGTCTGAAACCGGCATGCTGATGATCTGTTCGGTGCCGATGACGCCGGAGGCGCTGTATCAGTTCCGCTTCGCCATCCAGGGTCCCCAGGGCCAACCGGTGCAGGTGGACGTGGGCGCGCACCTGTTGTGGAACGAGCACAGCAATGCGCCGGGCCAGTCGTGGGCGGGCTTCCGCTTCCTGACCCTGAGCCGCGAGCACCGCGAACAGCTGCGCGCCTGGATCGCCGAGGAATCTTCGGCGGTGTGAGTGCCGGTTCCGGCACAGCGCGCACGGGCTGATTGCGGCAGAATCAGGGGCTGCATTCCGCACTGCCCTGTGAGCCTCCGCGATGAACCAGCCCGACCTCGCCGCCCTGTATTCCCATCATGTCCGCGTGCTGTGCCAACGCGCCGACGAGGCGCTGGCGCGCGGCGGCTTCGACCACCTGGTGATTCCCAGCGGCACGCTGCACTACCAGGCGTTCGACGACCGCGATTACCCGTATGCGGTGAACCCGAACTTCAAGGCCTGGCTGCCGCTGACCAAGGTGCCCAACAGCTGGGTGGTGTACACGCCGGGCCAGCGCCCGAAGGTGATCTTCCACCAGCCGTTCGATTACTGGCACGTGGTGCCGGATGCGCCGAACGGCTGGTGGGTGGACCATTTCGACATCGAGATCATCCGCACGCCGGACGAGGCGCTGGCGCTGCTGCCGCGCGATGCGGCGCGCTGCGCGATCCTGGGCGAGCCGCAGAGCGCGCTGGGCGCATTCGCGCCGAACAATCCCGAGCCGGTCATCCACTACCTGGACTGGCACCGGGCGTACAAGACGGCGTATGAAATCGCGCTGATGCGCCAGGCCCAGCAGCTGGGCGTGCGCGGCCACCGCGCGGCGGAGGCTGCGTTCCGCGCCGGTGCGAGCGAGTTCGAGATCCACATGGCCTACTGCCGCGCGGTCGGCCAGGATGCCAATGAACTGCCCTACGGCAACATCATCGGGCTGAACGAACACGCTGCGGTGCTGCATTACACCGACCTGGGCCGCAGCGCGCCGCAGCCGCTGCGCAGCTTCCTGATCGACGCCGGCGCGAGCGCGTACGGCTATGCCAGCGATATCACGCGCACGTATGCGGCCGCGGGCCACGACGAGTTCCAGGCGATGATCGATGCAGTAGACGCGGCCCAGCAGATGATGGGTGCCGGCGTGCGCGCGGGCGTGGACTACAAGCAGCTGCACATCGATGCGCATCTATCGCTGATGAGCATCCTGAACGACTTCGGCGTGCTGAAGGTCTCGCCGGAAGCGGCGCTGGCCACCGGCGTCAGCGCGGCCTTCTTCCCGCACGGGCTGGGCCACCTGATCGGCCTGCAGGTCCACGACGTGGCCGGCTTCGCTGCCAGCGACCGCGGCGGCCGCGTGGAGCGCCCGCAGGGCCACCCGTACCTGCGCCTGACCCGCGCACTGGAACCGGGCATGGTGGTCACCATCGAACCGGGCGTGTACTTCATCGACATGCTGCTGGACGAAGTGAAGCAGCGCGGCCAGGGCGACAGCATCGACTGGGCCCGCGTGGACTTCTTCCGGCCTTATGGTGGCATCCGCATTGAAGATGAAGTGCTGTGCACCGACGGCGATGCGGACAACCTGACCCGGCCGGAGTTTGCGAAGGCGTAACGTTGATCGACGCCTTCCCATGCATCCGGGCAGTTGCCCGGCTGCTTCATGTATTTATGCGAACAGCCGGTGGTTCCTGCATGGTCTGAGCTGGGCCGGCGGGTGCGGGGGTACGGGGGGCGCCGTGAACCCATCCTTGGGGGCTCTTGCGAAACATCCATGTTTCGCAAAGCCCCCGTACCCCCGCCCCCGCCGACCCTCGACGGTGTGTTGGTGGCCATGGAAGATCAACGGCGGTGCCGATCATTTTCATGCGTTGCCGGACGCGGTGGCGTTCCGTGCCGTCGTTCGGGAACCGACGCTACCGTGCCAGGTTCGTTCGACGTACCGGCCGCGTAACCGGCCCCCAGCCCAATCGCGTAACCGCCGCGTAACCGGCCTAAACCCCATTCGCGCACCCGCCGCGTAGAGCCACGCCCTGCGTGGCTGCGCTTCGTTTCCGCACGCTGCCACCTGTCGGGGCTGCCCGTCGGCTTCCCCAGCTCGGAAAAACTGAAACGCTGCTCTTCGCTTTGACTCAGCGAACAGCGTTCATTTCCTGCTCGATCTCATCAGCACTTCGCGCCAGACCAGCCGTCAGCACGTGATGCCCGCTGTCGGTGATCACCACGTCATCTTCGGTACGAATGCCGATGCCGCGCCAGCGCGCTTCCACGCTGCGGTCGTCGGCGCTGATGTACAGGCCCGGTTCGATGGTGAACACCATGCCCGGTTCCAGCAGCCGCGAATCGCCCGCCAGGCGGTAGTCGCCCACGTCGTGCACGTCCAGGCCCAGCCAATGGCCGGTCTTGTGCCGGTAGAAACGCTGGTAGTGGCCGTCGGCGATGTTCTCTTCCAGCGTGCCGGTGAGCAGGCCCAGCCGCAGCAACCCTTCGGTGAGCGTCTGCACCGCCGCCAGGTGGCCGGCCTCGTAGGGCACGCCCGGCCTGGCCTGCGCCAGTGCCGCCGCCTGCGCCGCACCGACCAGGTCGTGCAGCGCGCGCTGTTCGGCCGTGAAGCGACCATTTACGGGGAACGTGCGCGTGATGTCACTGGCGTAGCCGCGGTACTCGGCACCGGCATCGATGAGCACCAGCTCGCCATCGCGGCTGCGCGCGTTGTTGGCGCGGTAATGCAGGATGCAGCCGTTGGCGCCGGTACCCACGATGCTGCCGTAGGCCGCCCACGCATCGTTGGCGCGGAACTCGCGCTCCAGGTCCGCCTGCAGCTCGTATTCGTGGATGCCCGGCCGCGCCACGCGCATCGCCACCCGGTGCGCCTGCACCGTGATGTCGGCCGCGCGTTGCATCAAGGCGATTTCCGCGCTCGACTTGAACAGGCGCTGCTCGTGCAGCAGGTGGCCCAGTTCCAGGAATTCATGCGGCGGCTGCGCGCCATGGCGCACCTGCGAACGCACCCGGTTGACCCAGCCGATCAGCTTCAGGTCGAACTCGGCGTCGCGCCCGAAGTGGTAGTACACCCGCGACCGCCCTTCCAGCAGGCCCGGCAGGATGTCGTCCAGATCGTCGATCGGGTACGCATCGTCCATGCCGTACTGCGCCACTGCGCCCTCCTGGCCGGCACGCGCGCCGTCCCAGGCTTCGCGGTCGGCGTCGCGCTCGCGGCAGAACAGGATCACCTCGCCGTGGCGGCGGCCGGGAATCAGCACCAGCACCGCATCCGGCTCCGGGAAGCCGCTCAGGTACCAGAAGTCCGAATCCTGCCGGAACGGATAGTGCGTATCCAGGCTGCGCACCCGCTCGGATGCGGCCGGCAGCACCAGGATGGCGTCATCGCCGGCCATTTCCATCAGCGCCTGGCGGCGCCCCGCGTATTCGGCCGCGGTGATGCCGGTCAACTCGCGGATATCCATCTCAGTTCAGGCGCTGCCGGTGGCGCGCGGCCATCACGCAGTCGCCGTGCAGGATCAGCACCGCCACGCGGATGAACTCTTCGATTTCGGCGAGCGCGTCCTCGTCGTCATCGTTGCCGCTTTCAAAATCCTCGCTCGAGGCCTGGGCCAGCTTGGCCAGGTCATTGAGCGCCTCTTCGCCTTCCTCGGACAGCGCGGGACGCTGCTGGCCCGCGCCCAGGCCGAAACCGCCCAGGAACGAACGCGCCCAGGTGAACAGCGCATCGGCCTGCGCGGCGGTGTCATCGCTGTCGCTGAGCAGCAGCTCGAAGGCGAAATCGCGGTCTTCCAGCTGCGCCACGCTGGCGCCCAGCAGCCGGTCCAGCGCATCGCCTTCGGCCGGGACCGGCAGGTTGTCGTCGGCCAGCACCCGCGCCGGCCATTCGCGCACCGGCGCGCCGCCGGCAGACAGCCAGCCGCACAGGCCCCCGTGGAGCTCCGCGGCAGTAGCGCCCAGGCCCGCCGCCTGGCTGGCCTGGTTTACGTCGTTGACACTCGGAAGTTCGGTCATCTTGGGGCTCGATCTGGTGGGTCGGCGGCGCTGCCGGCAACCCTGGGTTGGCAGCGCCACAGTGTATCAATCCGCCCCCCGTCATTATTAGCTTGACCGCCTCCACCCCCCTTGCCTATCGTGCCGGACATGGAACCCGCCGAAGCCATCGCCCAATTGCAGGCCTTTGCCGCCCGGGTGGAGGCGTTGCTGGACCGCAACCAGCGGTTGGCCGAGGAGAACCGCAGCCTGCGCCACCAGCAGGAACAGCTGGTCAACGAGCGCTCGCAGCTGCTGGCCAAGAACGAGCAGGCCCGCTCACGGGTGGAAGCGATGATCACCCGGCTCAAATCGCTGGAGCAGCACACATGAGCCAGACCGAACCGGTCAGTGTCCGCATCCTGGACCGCGAATACACCGTGGGCGTGGGCGCCGAAGAGCGTGAAAGCCTCACCGCCGCCGCGCGCCTGCTCGATGCCAAGATGCGCGAGATCCGCGGCAGCAACCGCATGGCGGCCGTGGACCGGGTGGCGGTGCTGGCCGCGCTGAACCTGGCGCACGAGCTACAGCAGCTGCGCGACGACCACGCCCGCCAGGGCGTCGCCCTGCAACAGACGCTGGCCGATCTGAACAGGCGCCTGGACAGGGCCCTGGACGCGGGCTGAGTGCACGCGTTTTTCATTGTTCTGAATTGGCACGTAATCGAACCGACGAACGGGGTATCCGATCCGGTGCGGTTGGCTATAATGGCGACGCGTTCTCTGCTGTGAACGACGGCGTGTGCAAACATTCGCCTTGTCCCTTAATTACGACCACGGGTGCGCGACGTCGCCGGGAGTGCAGGTCCGCCTTGTAGCGGGAAGCCCAATGGAGGCCCAGCGTACCCACTTGAACCCCGGGTTCAAGGTCGTTTCGCACGCATCGTCACCGCGGAGAATGCAGTATTCCTGCAAGAGCGACGTTCCACTGGAACGTCGCTCTTGTTTTATCCGGCCCCAACGGACCCAGGCATGACCGACCCGCGCTCCGCACTGCGCCAGCAGCTGCGCCAACGCCGCCGAGACATTCCCGCCGCGCAGCGCCTGTCCGCCGCCGAACTGCTTGCCGATGCCCTGCTTGCATTGCCCTTCGCGCCCACCCACGGCTTCGTGGCCGGGTACTGGGCACTGGATGGCGAAATCGCGCTGCACCGCTGGCAGATGCGCCTGCCCGACACCGCTACCTACTGCCTGCCCGTGCTGGCCGGCGACACGCTGCGCTTCGCGCCGTGGCGCCCGGGCCAGCCGCTGACCAGCAACCGCTTCGGCATTCCCGAACCCGACATCGCCGTGGACGACACCCTGGCGCCCGAACAGATGGCCCTGGTGGTGGCCCCACTGGTGGGCTTCGACGCGCAGTGCCGGCGGCTGGGCATGGGGGGCGGCTGGTATGATCGCAGCTTCGCATTCCGCAGCCAGCGCCCGGCCCCGCCGTGGCTGGCCGGCGTCGGTTTTTCGGTGCAGCAGGTCGATGACCTGCCCGTGCAGCCGTGGGACGTCGGCGTGGATGCGATCTGCACCGACACCACCACGTACCTTCCCCGATAGAACGACGCATGACCGCACGCAAGCGCTACTGGCTGATGAAGTCCGAACCGGACGCCTTTTCCATCGATGACCTCAAGCGCGTGGGCCAGGAACCCTGGAACGGCGTGCGCAACTACCAGGCGCGCAACTTCATGCGCGATGGCATGAAGGTCGGCGACGGCATCCTGTTCTACCACTCCAACAGCAAGGTGCCGGGCATCGTGGGGACCGCCACGGTCGCCACCGAGGCGTACCCGGACGACACCCAGTTCGATCCGAAATCGGACTATTACGATCCCAAGGCCACCCGCGAAACGCCACGCTGGCTGCTGGTGGACGTGGCCTTCGAGCGCAAGCTGCGCGACACCATTTCGCTGGACGAGATCAAGCTGCATGCCGATGCGCTGGGCGAAGGGTTCCCCCTGATCGCGCGCGGCAACCGGTTGTCGATCCTGCCGGTGACCGCCGCGCAGTGGAAGCTGCTGCTGTCGCTCGAAAAAAAACACTGACCTTTTCCTTCACGAGTTTCCCGCCATGTCCGAAGCCAAACGCCTCGCCGCAGAAAAAGCCCTGGAATACGTCGAAGACGGCATGATCGTCGGGGTCGGCACCGGCTCCACCGTTGCCTACTTCATCGACGGCCTGGCCCGCATCCAGCACCGCATCAAGGGCACCGTGTCCAGCTCCGAGCAGAGCACCGCGCGCCTGAAGCAGCACGGCATCGACGTGCTGGAACTCAACCACACCGGCGGGCTGTCGCTGTACGTGGACGGCGCCGACGAATGCGACGGCAACAAGTGCCTGATCAAGGGCGGCGGCGCCGCGCTGACCCGCGAGAAGATCATCGCCGAGGCCAGCGAGCGCTTCGTGTGCATCATCGACCCGAGCAAGCAGGTGCCGGTGCTGGGCAAGTTCCCGCTGCCGGTGGAAGTGATCCCGATGGCACGCAGCCTGATCGCGCGCCGCATCATGGACATGACCGGCGGCCAGCCGGCCTGGCGAGAAGGCGTGGTGACCGACAACGGCAACCAGATCCTGGACATCCACCACCTGCAGATCACCGACCCGGTGGCGCTGGAGCGCGAGCTCAACCAGCTGCCCGGCGTGGTCGCGGTGGGCCTGTTCGCACGCCGCCCGGCCGATGTGGTGATTGTTGGCGGTGAACCGCCGATGGTGTTCTGATATCCCCCGCCGGCACGCCCGTGCCGGCTCTCCTGCGAGGACCGCCCATGCCCTTCATGCGCCTGCTGCTGACGCTGCTGTTGCTGCTCACCTTGTCCGGCTGTGCCAGCGCCGGTGCCAGCCATTGGGTGGAACTGGGCGGGGCCCGCTACCAGGTGGAACTGGCCACCAACGATGAAAGCCGCGCGCGCGGGCTGATGTTCCGCGACGAGATGGCGGCCGACCACGGCATGCTGTTCCTGCACGACCGCCAGGAGCTGCAGGCGTACTGGATGAAGAACACCAAGATCGCCCTGGACATCCTGTATTTCGATGACCAGCGGCGCCTGGTCAGCCAGCAGCGCGATGTGCCGCCGTGCTCGGCCGGCGACCGCTGCCCGCCCTACCCCAGCAGCGGCCCGGCCCGCTACGTGCTGGAGCTCAACGCCGGCCAGGCCGAGAAGCTGGGCCTGCAGGATGGCGCGGTGCTGACCTTCGGCCCGGGCATCGCCGACAGGCCCTGAACGGCGCGGACGGGCCGCCCCGCCGGCCCGGAAGTTTTCACGCGATCCCGCTTGAATCGGGCCGCGTTTGTCGCCAGTCTGTGTGCATGCAGGCGCCAATGACATTGCCGCCGTGGGACTCCCTGGCCGAACTGGACGACGAGGCGCTGCCGCTGTTGCCCACGGCCCTGCTGATCGCCCGCGACGAATACCCCGACCTGGACCCGCAGGTCTATGACGCGCTGGTGCAGAGCCACGCCGACCACCTGCGTACCGAGGTGGAGACGATCGAGCACTGGCCGCTCAAGATTGCCGCCGTCAATCGCCACCTGTTCGATGAACTGGGCTATGGCGGCGACCACGGCGAGTATTACGACCCGCGCAACAGCTACCTCAACCAGGTGTTCGAACGCCGCCTCGGCAACCCGATCTCCCTGGCCATGGTGCAGATGGAAGTGGCGAGGCGGCTGGGCATTCCGCTGGACGGCGTGTCCTTCCCCGGCCACTTCCTGGTGCGGCTGCCGGTGGACGACGGCATGCTGGTGATGGACCCGTTCAACGGCGGGCGGCCGCTGGACGTGGAGGAGCTGCGCGAACGCGCGCGCTCGCACCTGGGCGGCGAAGTGCCCGATGACAACGTGCTGGCGCAGATCCTGGACGCGGCCCCGGCGCGGGCGATCCTGATGCGGATGCTGCGCAACCTGCACGGCGTGTACGTGGAGCGCAGTGAGTGGGACCGCGCCGCGCGCAGTGCCGACCGCCTGCTGAAGCTGGCCCCGGAACAGGACGATGCCCTGCGTGACCGCGGGCTGGCCTACCTGCAGCTGGATTACCAGGCCGGCGCACGCCAGGACCTGGCGCTGTACCTGCAGCGCAACGGCCAGGCCAATGATGCGCAGTGGGTGCGCGAGAAGCTGGTGGAAATGGGTGGGCGTCTGCCGCGCCTGCATTGAAGGTTGCGTGTATCGACCAACGGTCGATACCTACCGATGCCCAGGGTCAGTCGATTTCGACCATTTCGAAATCGTCCTTGGTCACGCCACAGTCCGGGCAGGTCCAGGTTTCGGGCACGTCTTCCCACGCGGTGCCCGGGGCGATGCCTTCTTCGGGCAGGCCGTCGACTTCCTTGTAGATGAAGCCGCAGACAACGCACATCCAGGTGCGGAAGGTGGTGGCGGTGGCGTCGGTCATCGGATAATCAGGCGTTGGGCAGTACGGTCATAGGCCATTGTCCCACTCCCGCCGCCCTACCGGTAGCCATCGATGACGCTCCCTGCTTCCCCGGCCGCGCCCGCGCGCGGCGTGTACCTGATCACCCCCGACGAGGCCGATACCGGCCGCCTGCTGGACCGCGTGGCACCGCTGCTGGCCGCCGGCCCGACCTGGCTGCAGTTCCGCAATAAGACCGCCAGCCACGCGCTGCGCCGTGAACAGGCGCAGGCCCTGCAGGACCTGTGCGCCGCGCACGGCGTGCCGCTGATCATCAACGATGACCCGGCGCTGGCCCACGAGGTCGGCGCGGCCGGCGTGCACCTGGGCGGCACCGACGGCGACATCGGCGCCGCGCGTGCCCTGCTCGGCCCGGCCGCCATCATCGGCGCGTCCTGCTACGACCAGCTGGCCAACGCCGAACGGGCGGTGGCCGCCGGGGCCAGCTACGTGGCCTTCGGCGCCTTCTTCCCGACCACCACCAAGGTCACCAGCAGCCGCGCCCACCCGGACCTGCTGCGGCAAAGCGCCGCACTCGGGGTACCGCGGGTGGCGATCGGCGGGCTGACGCCGGACAATGTGGGCCCGATCATCGCCGCCGGCGCCGATCTGGTGGCCGTGGTCAGCAGCGTCTTCGCCGCCAACGACCCGGTGGCCACCCTGCACGCCTACCTTGCTTGTTTCCAGGACCCTTCCGCATGAAGCACGACCAGTCCCACGCCCTGTTCACCCGCGCCCAGGAACTGCTTCCGGGCGGCGTCAATTCGCCGGTGCGCGCGTTCAAGTCGGTGGGCGGCGAGCCGTTCTTCGTCGAGCGCGCCGACGGCCCGTACCTGTACGACGTCGACGGCAACCGTTACATCGACTACGTGGGCTCGTGGGGCCCGATGATCGTCGGCCACAACCACAGCGCGGTGCGCCAGGCGGTCAAGCACGCGATCAACAACGGCCTCTCGTTCGGCGCGCCGTGCGCGGCTGAAGTGACCATGGCCGAAACGCTGACCCGGCTGGTGCCGTCGTGCGAGATGGTGCGCATGGTCAATTCGGGCACCGAAGCCACGCTGTCGGCGATCCGGCTGGCGCGCGGCGCCACCGGCCGCAACCGCATCGTGAAGTTCGAAGGCTGCTACCACGGCCACGGCGATTCGTTCCTGGTCAAGGCCGGCAGCGGCATGCTGACCCTGGGCGTGCCGACGTCGCCGGGCGTGCCGGCCGGCCTGAGCGAACTCACCCTGACCCTGCCCTACAACGATTTCGACGCGGCCACCGCGCTGTTCGCCGAACAGGGCGCGGACATCGCCGGCCTGATCATCGAGCCGGTGGTCGGCAACGCCAACTGCATTCCGCCGCGCGACGGCTACCTGCAGCACCTGCGCGCGCTGTGCACGCAGTACGGCGCGGTGCTGATCTTCGATGAAGTGATGACCGGCTTCCGCGTGGCCCTGGGCGGCGCGCAGGCGCACTACGGCATCACCCCGGACCTGACCACCTTCGGCAAGATCATCGGCGGCGGCATGCCGGTGGGTGCCTACGGCGGCCGCCGCGAGCTGATGTCGCAGATCGCCCCGGCCGGCCCGATCTACCAGGCCGGCACGCTGAGCGGCAATCCGGTGGCCATGGCCGCTGGGCTGGCAATGCTGGAGCTGGTACAGGAACCGGGCTTCCACGAGCGCCTGTCGGCGGCCAGCGCGCGCCTGTGCGCCGGGCTGGAAGCGGCTGCGGCCGACGCGGGCGTGGCGGTCACCACCAACCAGGTGGGCGCTATGTTCGGCCTGTTCTTCACCGACCAGAAGGTGGAAACCTACGCCCAGGCCACTGCCTGCGACACCGCCGCGTTCAACCGCTTCTTCCACGCGATGCTGGAGCGCGGGGTGTTCCTGGCACCGTCGGCCTACGAGGCCGGGTTCCTGTCCAGCGCGCACGATGACAGCATCATCGACGCAACGATTGACGCCGCGCGCGAGGCGTTCAGGGTCGCCAAGGGGTAAGCGGCAGCACGGTTTGTGTTCGGCATCAGCCGAACACAAACCTGCCTTTCATCATCGCGAAGTGCCCGGGGAACGAGCAGAAGAACGTGTAGTCGCCGCCCTTGCGCAATGCGGCGGTAGGGAACGTCACGCTGGTGCTCTGCCCGCCGCCGATCACCGTCGTATGCGCCAACACCCGCGGATCCTTCTTCGGCAGGTAGCTGTCGGCCAGCGTCATCCGCATGCCGGCCATCGCCACCGCTTGATAGTCCGCCGCCCTGGTCAGCACCCAGTTGTGCCCCATCGCCGTGGCCGCCAGCTTGCCGGTGTGGCGCAGGGTCAGCTTCACCTGGCTGCAGTCGCCGGCCACCTTGATCTCCTTGCTGCTGAAGCTCATCTGGTCGGTGCTGTCGATGCTGACCGCGCACACGCGCGCCTGCGCGGCGGGCGCCAATGCCAACCCGGCCAGGATCATGGGGACAAACAGTTTCACGGCGTTCTCCATCCTTCAGTCACTGCAATTCTAGGCAGCCCGATGCAGGGCGTGGTGCGACGGGATGTCGCAGCGAACCCCGACAGTGCGGTAACGTCGGCTGTCGCTTCGCACGTGAGTGGAACATGCCGGTTGCCCTGGACTGCCTGCTGCTGGATTTCGATGGCGTGCTGGTCAACTACGCGCGGCACCTGCGTGTGCGCCACCTGGCCGAGGCCTGCGGATGCACGCCCGCGCAGGTGCACACCGCGCTGTTCGACAGCGGACTGGAGCAGCAGTTCGATCTGGGGCTGGACAGCACGCGCTACCTGCAGCAACTGGGCGATGCACTCGGCGTGGCGATCAGCCTCGCCCAGTGGCAGGACGCGCGCATTGCCGCCTCGCCGCCGCAGACCGGCGTGGTCGAACGCGTGCAGCGCATCGCGCAGGTAATGCCGATCGCCATCCTCACCAACAACGGCGCACTGATGGCGCAGACCATTCCGCGCATCCTGCCTGCGCTGGCGCCGATGCTGGACGGGCGCATCCTGTGCAGTGGCGAACTGGGCGGCCGCAAGCCAGACCCGGCGGTGTTCCTGAAAGCGGTGGAACGGCTCGACGCACGTCCCACCCGCACCCTGTTCGTCGACGATCTGTTCGTCAATGTGCGCGGCGCCCGCCTGGCGGGCCTGCATGCCGATACCGCGAGCGACAGCCGCAGTTTCGGCAAGCTGATGCAGCGGTTCGGCATCAACGCCTGACGCCGGGCAGTGCCCGGCGTCAGGCGGCGTTACCTCAGCGCGACGCGATGAACGACTGGACGGCTGCCCGCAGCCGCTTCAGGCCTTCGGCAATCTCTTCATCGGTGATGTTCAACGACGGCACGAACCGCAGCACATCCGGCCCGGCCTGCAGCGTCAGCAGCCCGTGCTCGGCGGCATGGTCGAGGATGGCCCCGGCCTGACCGGCGAAATCCTTGTCCAGCACCGCGCCCAGCATCAGGCCGCGGCCGCGCACCTGGCTGAACACCTTGAACTCGTCATTGATCTTGCCCAGCCCATCGCGCAGCGCCTGCGACTGGCGGCTCACGTTGCGCGCGATCTCCGCCGAGGACAGCTTGCGCAGCGCCACGCGCGCCACCGCCGCCGCCAGCGGGTTGCCGCCGAACGTGGTGCCGTGCGCGCCGAACTGCATGCTCTCGGCCACCTTGGGGCCGGCCAGCATCGCGCCGATCGGGAAGCCGCCGCCCAGTGCCTTGGCCAGGGTCACGATGTCCGGCTTGATCTCGTCCTGCCAGTGCGCGAACAGGGTGCCGGTGCGGCCCATGCCGACCTGGATTTCGTCCAGCACCATCAGCGAGTTGTGCTGGTCGCACAGCTCGCGGATGCGCTTCATGAAGCCCGGCTTGGCCGGCATCACCCCGCCTTCGCCCTGGATCGGTTCCAGCATCACCGCCGCGACGTCGCCGGCAGCCATCGCCGTTTCCAGCTGCACCTCATCGTTGAAGTCCACGTAGCGGAAGCCACCGGGCAGCGGCTCATAGCCTTCCTGGTACTTCGGCTGGGCGGTGGCGGTCACTGCGGCCAGCGTGCGGCCATGGAAGCTGCCGCGGAAGGTCACGATGACGCGCTGGTAGGCCGGGCGGCCCTGCGAGGAGGCCCACTTGCGCACCAGCTTGATCGCCACTTCGTTGGCTTCGGCGCCGGAATTGCACAGGAACACCCGCTCGGCGAAGCGCGAGGCGGTGACCAGCTCTTCGGCCAGGCGCAGCGGCGGTTCGCTGTAGAACACGTTGCTGGTGTGCCACAGCTTGCCGGCCTGTTCGATCAGCGCGGCCTTCAGGTCCGGATCGTTGTGGCCCAGGCCGCACACGGCAATGCCGGCGGCCAGGTCGATGAACTCACGGCCCTGGTTGTCCCAGACCCGGGCGCCCTGGCCACGTTCAAGCACCACCTGGCGCGGCTTGTACACCGGCAGGTAGTAATGCGACAGGGACAGGAGCGGATCGGGGGCAGCGGCGGTCATGGCGGTCAGGGGTCCGGGAAAGGCTCCATTCTCCCCCTCCACCGGCTGGGGCACAATGCGGCCCATGCACCCCTTCCGCGCCCCCCAGCTCAACCCCGCCACCGAATCCGGCTGGCGCCGGACCTGGTTCGACATCATCTACCGCCACGACACCCGGCCCTCGCGCAATTTCGACCTGCTGCTGGTGTACGCCATCATCGCCAGCGTGCTGGTGGTGATGTTCGACAGCGTGCAGCGCTTCCACATCGAGCACGCCAGCTGGCTGTACGTGGTCGAGTGGGGATTCACCATCCTGTTCACCGCCGAGTACCTGCTGCGGCTGGTGGTGGTGAAGCGGCCGCTGCGCTATGCCTTCAGCATCTGGGGCATCATCGACCTGGCCTCGATCCTGCCCACCTACCTGTCGCTGTTCATTCCCGGTGCGCAGAGCCTGCTGGTGGTGCGTGCGCTGCGCATCCTGCGCGTGTTCCGCATCCTCAAGCTGACCCGCTACATCGAAGAAAGCGGCGTGCTGATGGAATCGCTGTGGCGCAGCCGGCGCAAGATCCTGCTGTTCCTGTTAACGGTGGTCACCATCACCATCATTGCCGGTACGTTGATGTACGTGATCGAAGGGCCCAACCATGGGTTCACCAGCATTCCCAGCGCGATGTACTGGGCGGTGGTGACGATGGCGACGGTGGGCTTTGGCGACATCGTGCCGCAGACGGTGCTGGGGCGGTTCGTGACCTCGGTGTTGATCCTGATTGGTTACAGCATCATCGCGGTGCCCACGGGCATCTATACCGCCGAGCTGGCCAACACCATGCGTGATGCCGAACGTGCCGCCAAGCGCGATGCACGTGGCTGCCCGCAGTGCGGGCTGGAAGGGCATGAGGCGGAGGCGAAGCATTGCCGCGCGTGTGGGGCGGCGTTGCCGGAGACGTTCAATCAATGACCGGCCCTGCGCAACGAAGAACCGCATGGTGGCCGCGTAGGGACACGCCATGCGTGTCCGCTTTTCGTTCCGGGGTCATGAACGCCTGAAGGGCGGCTTCGGATGATCTAAACGTCGGCCGCAGACAGCGCGCCGACGGTGGGCGGCTTCGGATGCTTGTGCCGCGCTTTGCGCGGTTGACACGCATGGCGTGTCACTACGAATTTTTACGTGCGCAGGACGATTCCGTTATCAAAAGCGGCGTACGCGTGTTTCGGATCAATCCAGGAACAGATCCGGTAACAGCGGGCGCGTCGGGTCCACTGCGTATCCGCTCAGGTCGGTGATACCCGCCTCGGCCAGCACCTCGTCGTCGAGCAGGAACTGGCCGCTGAAGCCCACGGCGTCGCGTGTCAGTACCGCGTGCGCGGCGTCGGCGAGGATGTCGGGGGTGCGGCAGCCGCCGATGTCCACGCCGGGAATCATGTTGATTGCGTCAGTGGCGATCACCGTGCGCGGCCACAGCGCGTTGACTGCCACACCCTGCGGTCCGAACTCTGCCGCCAGGCCCAGCGTGACGAAGCTCATGCCCATCTTGGCCAGCGTGTAGCCGGTGTGCGGGGCCCACCACTTCGGGTCCAGGCTCGGCGGCGGCGCCAGGGTGAGGATGTGCGGATTGGGCGCCTGCAGCAGGTGCGGCAGGCAGGCCTGCGCGCACAGGAAACTGCCGCGCGAATTGACCTGCTGCATCAGGTCGAACCGCTTCATCGGTGTATCCAGCGTGCCGCGCAGCCAGATCGCGCTGGCGTTGTTGACCAGGATGTCGATGCCGCCAAAGGTATCCACGGTGGCGGCCACCGCCGCGCGCACCTGGTCTTCTTCGCGGATATCGCACTTGAGCGCCAGGCCCTGCCCGCCCGCAGCGGTGACCGCTTCGGCAGCACTGTGAATGGTGCCGGGCAGTTTCGGGTTGGGCACGGCGGACTTCGCCGCAATGGCCACGTTGGCGCCGTCGCGCGCGGCGCGCAGGGCGATGGCCAGGCCGATGCCGCGCGAGGCGCCGGTGATGAATAGGGTTTTCCCTTGCAGACTGGCCACGTCGATCAACTCCTGCGAATTCATGATCGGCCAAGTATGCCGCGCCCACACGCAATTAACCGCCCCTTGACGATAGTTACTGCCCCGGTTACTGCTGCGAGGTATTCACCATGCGCCGTTCCCGCTGTCTGTTCACTGCCCTCGGCGTGGTCCTGATCGCCACCGCCTGCCAACGCGAGCCCACCAACGCCGCGCCGGATGCAGCACCCGCTGGCACTGCCACCACCCCCACCGCGCAATCACCCGCCAACGGCACCCTGCGCTGGAGCAACGCGGTGGTCTGGAGTGGCGACCTCAATGCCTGCCGCCAGGGCGAAGCCGCGGCCACCCGCGAGTGCTTGATGAAGGCGATGCTGGCCGGTGGTGCGAGTGACGATGCCGTCACCGCCGCCGAGCAGCTGAGCAGCGCCGGCGAGCTGGCCCATGTGGTGGCCTGGCATGACCAGGATGGCGTCGGCGTAGCAACTGTGAACTACCCGTTCCGCGCCAACACCAACGAAGGCACCCGGCTGATCGATGCCAGCGGCAAGCGCATTGACGTGGACAACGTGCAATTGGACGACACGCTGCGTGCCGACCCGGCCGTACAGGCGCTGCTGGCCACCGATCCGCAGGCGACGCCGTTCGCCCCGGCGCAGGCGGCGGGCACCGCCCCGCTGGACGGCGGCGGCGTTCGGCTGCTGTACCGCACGCCGCTGCGCGAATGCCATGCCTGCCCCGACCTGGGAAGCGTGCAGATGGGCTATGACTTCGACGCCAAGCGTAATTTCATCACGCAGCAGCTGGTGCCCGTGACACCGTAAGCATGTTGGTGCATCAGAGTCCGTAGAGGGAATCAAAGAATTCCCTCCAGAGCCGCGCGACCAGTTGCCGTGCCCCGCGACCCAGCGCGGCAATGACGGTTGCGACCACCGCGCACAACAGCAGAACGCCACACACAAGCAGCCCCGCCCAGCCGGGCAGCGCGTAATACGCCCAGATGCCGAGCGCGAGCGCTGCCAGTGCGAGGGCTATGTGGACCGTCTTGTGCATGGTCTATTCCCCTATCCCAGGATTCCTGTGCCGCAGCATGTCCGGCATCTGCCGCGCCAGGTCATGGCTTCGGTCCCTGCCCCTCATTGTCTTCCCAGTGCAGGATCCTGCGGGTCACGAACCGGTACACCGGCTTGCCGGTGCGGAACCACAGGTCGCGTACCCACGAGTGGCGCTTGAGTACGCGCTTTTCCACCGGGGTGAGTGACTCGCGGCAGTACATGCGCTTGTGCTTGAGCAGATGGCGCAGGTCTTCACGGGCCAGCAGGCGCATCCAGCGCGAGCGCGGGTTGCCGATCACGGCCAGCTGGAAGTCGATCAGCGCCGGGCTGCCGTCTTCGCGCACCAGCCAGTTCGCTTCCTTGGCCAGGTCGTTGTGGGCGATGCCATGGCGGTGCACCCGCTGCAGCAGCCGGCGTGCGGCGCGGAAGTAGGCGAGATCGCCACGCGGCGGGCGCTGGTACATCGCGTCACCGGCCATGAAGCTGCGGTCCAGCCAGCGGCCGTTCCAGGCCAGCAGCGCCGGGGTGTCGGGCATTCCATCCAGATGCGCCAGCGCGCGGGCTTCACGCCGGGCCAGCCACCAGGCCGGCAGCCGCAGCCACCACGGGGTGGCGAGCAGGTCGCGGCGGACGAAGCGCGTGCCGCCCTCTTCCATCAACAGGATGCGGCCGAAGCTGTCGGCCTTCAGGGCATGTGCGGCAGGCGGGAGCGGGCGGTTCATGGTGCCCATTCTAGCTGGCGGGCAGTCAGTCACTTTGACCCCTCTATAATCCCCCGATGGACTCGTCATGGATCGATGCCACGCTTGCGTGGATCTCAGCTCACCCCGTGCTTGCCGGTGCGGTCATCTTCCTCATCGCCTTCTGCGATGCCGTCATCGTGCTTGGCGCCATCGTGCCCGCGCTGCCGCTGCTGTTCGCGGTGGGCGTGTTCATCGGCCTGGGGCAGATCTCCGGACCGTACGCCGTGGCGTGCGCGGCGCTGGGTGCGTTCGCCGGCGATGGCATCAGCTACTGGATCGGCCGGCGCTGGGGTGACCGCCTGCGCGGCTTCTGGCCGTTCAGCCGCTACCCGCAGCTGCTCGACCGGGGCGAGACGATGTTCCGCCGCAATGCGTTCAAGAGCATCCTGGTGGCGCGCTATGTAGGCGCGATCCGCCCGTTCGTGCCGGCCATCGCCGGCATGATGAACATGCCGGCCATGCGCTACGTGCAGGCCAGCGGCATCGCCAGCCTGTCCTGGGCAGTGCTGTTCCTGGCCCCGGGCTGGGTGCTGGGCGAGGCCTATGACGCGGTGGCGGCGGTGGCCGGGCGGCTGGTGATGGTGCTGGCGCTGGTCGGCGTGGTGATGGGCGTGGTCTGGGCGATCGTGCTGTACGGCTACCGCTGGTCGGCCGCGCGCATGGACAGCTGGCTGGCCGGCCTGCTGCGCTGGTCGCAGCGCCACCCCACGCTGGGCCGCTATTCGGTGTCCGTCTTCGACCCGCAGCGCCGTGAATCGGTGCCGCTGGCGATGCTGGCGTTGATGCTGCTGTTGCTGGGCTGGTGCTGGTTCGCGCTGCTGATGGCGGTGGTGGCCCATGGCGAGCCGCTCAGCCTGGACCTGGCCGTGCACCAGGCGATGCTGGCGCTGCGCAATCCGCTGGCCGACTACCCGATGGCGGCGCTGGCCTCGCTGGGCGCCTGGCCGGTATTGCTGCCGGCCACTGCGGTGACGATGGGCTACCTGATCTGGCGCCGGCGCTGGATGGCCGCCGCGCACTGGCTGGCCGCACTGGCCTTCGGGCTTGCGCTGACCAAGCTGCTGGGCGCCACGGTGACGGTGGTACGCCCGCCAGGGGCGAGCAGCGGCTTCGGCTTCCCGTCGGTGTCGGTGACCATGGCCACCATCACGTTCGGCTTCTTCGCGGTGCTGATCGCGCGCGAGCTGCCCGGGCGCACCCGCGTGTGGCCCTACCTGCTGTCGGGCATCATCGTCAGCCTGATCGGCTTCTCGCGGCTGTACCTGGGCGCGCACTGGCTGAGCGACGTGGTGGGCGGGATGCTGTTCGGCATCTTCTGGCTGCTGGTGCTGGGCATCGCCTACCGCCGCCGCTTCAACCGCTCGTTCTGGGTCAAGCCGGTGTCGTGGCTGTTCTACGGCACCTTCGCGGTGGCCGCGTTGTGGTACGCGCCGCGCAACATCGCGGTGAAACTGGAACGCTTCGAACCCGCACAGCCCGCACCGGCCAACGTGGCTGCGCAGGACTGGTGGGGCAGCCAGTGGCGCACCCTGCCTTCGCGCCGCAATGAGTTCGATGACGACCAGCGCTGGCCGCTGGACGTGCAGGTGGCCGGGCCACTGGCGCCGCTGCGCGAGCGCCTGGAAAGCCAGGGCTGGCGCGTGCAGCCGCAGGCCGGGTGGGAACAGGCCCTGCTGATGCTGGACAAGTCGGCCACCCCGGACGAAGTGCCGGTGCTGCCGGCCACGCTGGATACGCAGGTGGAATCGCTGCTGCTGCTGCGCCCGGGCAATGCGCCCAACGAGATCTTCGCGCTGCGCCTATGGCCGGCCGCCACCCAGCTGCAGCCGGGCGACCAGCCATTGTGGCTGGGCAGCGCGCAGACGCTGCACTACCAGCACTTCCACCTGATCGGGATGTGGCGGCCGATGCGCGGCATCGATCCGTCGCTGAAGGCGGTGCGCGAGGCGCTGGAAGGGTTGCCGCAGCAGGTCGACACGCATCCCGAGACCGGCATGCCCGTGTTGAGGGTCCGAACGTACTGAGCGATCACGACCAACGGTCGTGATCTACCCGTTTCAGCAACGGCGGTTGTGGTTGGCCCCATTGCCGTCACCCCGGCCTTGAGTGACCGGGTTTCGGGTTACCAGTTTTCGTCGATCGGCGTCGAGTTGGCCGGCATCCAGCGCAGCAGCGCGTCCAGGCGCTGGTGTGGGTCGTCGTGCTGCAGCAGCTGCAAGCGCTGCGATTCTTCCAGCGGCAGCAGTTCGGCCAGCCGCCAGCCCACCCATGCCGCCTGGTCGAGCAGTGCCGGGTGCGCGGGCGCGAACGCGGTGCCGGCCTGTTCGATGATGTGGCCCAGCACGGTGGACAGCAGCGCGTGTTCCGGGCGCAGTTCGTCGTCGTGGTCGGGCGTGCTCCATTCCACTTCGGCCATGATCAGGCCGTTGTCGCGTACCCGCACCTGGCGTACATGGAACCGGCGATGGCCGCGCAGGCGCAGCACCAGCACGCCGTCATCGCCCATGTCGAAATCGTCGATGCGCGCTTCAACGCCGTGCGCGGCCGGGGTGGCCGGGGCGCCGACCTCGTTGCCGTCCAGGATCAGGCAGACCCCGAAGTGGGTGTTGGCGCGGCTGCACTCGCGCAGCATGTCCAGGTAGCGTCGCTCGAACACGCGCAGGCCCAGCGCGGCGCCGGGCAACAGCACCGCGTGCAGCGGGAACAGGGGCAGCGTGGCGATGGAATCGGTCATGGCCAACCGATTATCGCGCCTGCAGCTGGGCAAGGAAACGGCGCGGCGCGCCGTCGAAGCCGCCGTTGGACATGAACACGACATGGTCGCCGGGCTGCACGGTGGCCCCCAGTCGTGCCAGCAGTGCGTCGGTATCGGGCACGGCGTGCGCCTCGCCACGCACGGCGGCAATCACGCTGGCCGCATCCCAGGCCAGTTCGGGCCGGTGCAGGAACACCACCGCGTCGGCCAGCGCCAGCGAGGGAGCCAGCGCATCGGCGTGTGCGCCCAGCCGCATCGAGTTGCTGCGCGGCTCCATCGCGACCACGATGCGGCGCGCGCCGACCTTGGCGCGCAGGCCTTCCAGGGTGGTGTGGATGGCGGTGGGGTGGTGGGCGAAATCGTCGTAGAGGGTGATGTCGTCGGCCACGCCGATCACTTCCATGCGGCGTTTGACGCTGCGGAAGGTGGCGAGCGCGGGAATCACGGCGGCCGGTTCAACGCCCACCGCATGCGCAGCGGCGAGTGCCGCCAGGCCATTGAGCACGTTGTGGCGGCCCAGCAGCGACCAGCGCACTTCGCCCAGCGCCACGCCACGGTGGTGCACGATGAAGGCGCTGCCATCGGCATTGACCAGCTCGGCATGCCATTCCAGCCCGGGATCGAAACCAAACCGCTCCACCGGGGTCCAGCAGCCCATCGCCAGCACTTCGGCCAGAAGGGGGTCTTCGCCGTTGACGATCAGCCGGCCGCGCGCGGGCACGGTGCGCACCAGGTGGTGGAACTGGCGCTGGATCGCGGCCACGTCCGGGAAGATGTCGGCGTGGTCGTATTCCAGATTGTTGAGGATGGCCACCAGCGGGCGGTAATGTACGAACTTGCTGCGCTTGTCGAAGAACGCGGTGTCGTACTCGTCGGCCTCGACCACGAACTCACGGCCCTGCCCCACGCGGGCGGACACGCCGAAATCCTCGGCCACCCCGCCGATCAGGAAGCCCGGCTCGCGGCCGGCGGCCTGCAGCAGCCAGGTCAGGATGGTGGTGGTGGTGGTCTTGCCATGGGTACCGGCCACGGCCAGCGTGTCGCGGCCCGGCAGCACCTGTTCGGAGAGCCACTGCGCGCCGGAGATGTAGCGCTGCCCGGCATCCAGCACCGCTTCCACGGCCGGGTTGCCGCGCGACAGCGCGTTGCCGACCACGACCTCGTCGCAATCGCGGGCCACGCTGTCGGCGCGATAGCCGGGGTCCAAGGCGATGCCAAGCTGTTCCAGCTGGGTGGACATCGGCGGATAGATCGCCTGGTCGCTGCCACGGACCGTATGGCCCAGTTCCCGCGCCAGGGCGGCCACGCCGCCCATGAAGGTGCCGGCAATTCCAAGAATGTGGATCGTGCTCATACCCGATTGTCGCCCAAAGCCCACAGAAGGGGGTAGAGCCAGGCCTTGCCTGGCTGCGGACAACGATCGAAAAGGAAGTCAAGGTGTCAGGGAAATCCCGATAGCGGTGTACTGTGAAGACGGACACAATTCACCGCGCCAGCCGCAGTACCCCCGACGGTCCTACTCCCCAAGAGGCCATCCCCAGGGGGGCTCATATTGTGGGGCTCTGAGCAAGCCCGATCGCTGGCGCCTTACACCGCACGCCCGGTTTCCGAAAGGACCGGGCGTGCGCGTGTAGGTTGATCAGCGCTTGAGCGCTGCCTGGATGCGCGCTTCCACGTCGGCAAGCTCGCCCACGCCATCAACGCGCGCCAGGGTGCCGCGGCCCGCATAGAAATCCACCACCGGCGCGGTCTGGTCGGTGTAGACCTGCAGGCGCTTGCGCACCGATTCGGGATTGTCATCGGCGCGGCCCTGTTCCTGGGCGCGGCCGGCAATGCGCTCGACCAGCAGTTCGCTCGGCACATCCAGCTGCACCACCGCATCCAGCGGCTGGCCGATCTTGGCCAGCACGGCGTCCAGCGCGTTGGCCTGGGCCACGTTGCGCGGGTAACCGTCCAGGATGAAGCCATTGGCCACATCCGCCTGGCCCAGGCGCGATTCCAGCATGCCCAGCAGGATGTCATCGGACACCAGGTTGCCGGCGTCCATCACGGCCTTGGCCTGCTTGCCCAGCTCGGTGCCGGCAGCCACTTCGGCGCGCAGCAGGTCACCGGTGGAAATGTGCGCAATGTTCAGGTGTTCCTTCAGGCGCGTCGCCTGCGTCCCCTTGCCCGAACCGGGCGGTCCCAACAGAACCAATCGCATCAACCTGACTCCAACTTGGTAAAAAACGGAAGGGCGCGCGCCCGGGATTGTCCACAATCACGCTGCACCGCAATACGCGCACTTTACCTCATACCGGTAATGTCCCTGCAATGTCCTTCCCCCCGACAAAGGTCCCACCATGTCCAAAGGTACCCTGCTGTACGCCCAGTCAGGCGGCGTCACCGCCGTCATCAATGCCACCGCCTCGGCGGTGATCAGCACCGCCAGGGCCAAGGGAATCAAGGTCTTGGCCGCGCGCAACGGCATCCTGGGCGCGCTGCGCGAGGAGCTGATCGACACCTCGAAGGAGTCGGCGGCGGCCATCGCCGCGCTGGCCCATACCCCCGGCGGCGCCTTCGGCTCCTGCCGCTACAAGCTCAAGTCGCTGGAGGCCGACCGGGCCCGCTACGAGCGCCTGCTGGCGGTGCTGCGCGCCCACGACGTGCGCTGGTTCCTCTACAACGGCGGCAACGACTCGGCCGATACCGCCTGGAAGGTGTCCCAGCTGGCCAAGGCCTTCGATTACGACCTCACCTGCATCGGCGTGCCCAAGACCATCGACAACGACCTGGCGGTGACCGACACCTGCCCGGGCTTCGGTTCGGCGGCCAAGTACACCGCCGTGTCGGTGCGTGAGGCGGCGCTGGACGTGGCGGCCATGGCCGAAACCTCCACCAAGGTGTTCGTGTACGAGGCCATGGGCCGGCATGCGGGCTGGCTGGCGGCCGCCGCCGGGCTGGCCGGAAACGGCCCGGACGAGGCCCCGCACATCATCCTTCTGCCCGAACGCGCCTATGACGAGGCCGCGTTCCTGGCCAAGGTGAAGCAGGTCGTCGAACGCGTGGGCCACTGCGTGGTGGTGGCCTCCGAAGGCATCCAGACCGCCGATGGCCGCTTCGTGGCCGATGCCGGCGGCGGCAAGGACTCGTTCGGGCACACCCAGCTGGGCGGGGTCGCCTCGCAGCTGGCCGCGCGCGTGAAGGACACGCTGGGCTACAAGGTGCACTGGACCCTGCCCGACTACCTGCAGCGCTCGGCCCGCCACATCGCCTCGAAGACGGATTGGGAACAGGCGCAGGCGGTGGGCAAGGCGGCGGTGCAGTACGCGCTCAAGGGCCAGAACGCGGTGATGCCGGTGATCGTGCGCAGCAGCGATGCGCCGTACCGCTGGAAGATCGAACCGGCGCCGCTGCACAAGGTGGCCAACCACGAGAAGAAGATGCCGGCCGGCTTCATCCGCCGCGATGGCTTCGGCATCACCGACAAGGCCCGCGCCTACCTGTCGCCGTTGATCAAGGGCGAGGCACCGCTGCCGTATGGTGCCGATGGGCTGCCGAAGTACGTGACCCTGAAGAACGTGGCGGTAAGAAAGAAATTGCCCGCGTTTGAGGCATAAAGGACGGCCTGGCACCGCGCAGCCACGCAGGGCGTGGCTCTACGGGTGGAACGTCCGCGATTGCGACGGGCGGCAGGCGCCCCCTACAATCCCACGGGCCGGCAGGACACGCCGGCCCTCGCAACCGCGACCCACCCTCCGCGCCTGCGGACGATGACAAGGACAGTACCGATGAAGTGCACCCCCCTGTTTGCCGCGCTGCTGCTCGCCGCAGCCGCCCCGGCGTTTGCCGATACCTGCGAGAGCTCCTTCCAGAAGAAGGGCAACCCGCTGTCGGGCACCACCTATACCGCTGCGGTCAGCCACCCCGGCCTGAGCGTGAAGAGCGCCATCGGCCAGATGCGCGTGATCGCCAAGAACGCCAACATGGACGTGCTCGACGAAGATGCCGAGAACGGCTCGATGCTGATCGAAGAGCCGCAGACCGGCATGCACAAGAACCTGCCACTGATCGTTGGCGCCAGCAACGAGGGCGGTACCGGCACGGTGAGCCTGATGTTGAAGCTCAACGCCGGCGCCTTCGCCAAGGCCGACAGCATCCGCGCGGAAATGTGCAAACTGCTCACCCAGGTGCAGCCGGGCAAGGCTGGCGAGCATCTGGCCGCGGCCACCCCGAAGGCTTCCACGGTGACCACCACCGCCACCGCGTTGGGTGCACAGCTGCGTTCGCAGCACAAGGACAATCCGGCGGCGATGGAAGCACGCTACCAGGACAAGGTGTATTCCATCACCGGCCGCGTCAACGGCGTACTCAAGAGCGGCGGTGGCTACAACACCGGCTTCGACGTGGGCGGCAACCCGTCTGGCGGCATCGATTTCGAGAGCGTGGCCATCAGCTGCAGGTTCGCGCCGAGCCAGGCCGCCTACGCGATGGCGCTGCGCCCGAAGGAGAAGGTCACGCTGATCGGCGTGGTCGAATCGTATGACCAGATCGGCCGGGTGCTGTGGCTGAAGGACTGCAAGGGCAACTGAGCCGGCACTGCCGGCAACGGTGACACCCAGGGCCCGGACGACGTTGTCGTCCGGGCCTTTTCATTGCGCGCGTTACGGGCAGGCCTTGCCTTCCACGGTCATCTGCGCGGCGAACATCGGAATCTTCGCGATCTGGCCGGCGGCGGCCTGCTTCTTGGCCTCTTCCAGGTAGATGCGCGACTGGCCCTGGCCGTCGAGCTGCGGCTTCTGTTCCACCGGCAGGCGCCAGACCCTCACCACCGCCTGCTGTGCGGGACAGGCCGCGCTGGGCACACGGATCACGTCGTTGAGCTTCCAGCCCTTGGCTTCGCTGGGCTGCGCCTTGTCGAACTCGACGAACTTCGCGCGCGGCTGGCACTGCTCGCTGGTGCGGGCGACCACGAACCGGTAGGGCTGCGCGGCGTCGCCGGTGAAGGTGCCTTCCAGGCGCGCGCAGGCTTCGGGGATCTGGCGCAGGGTGTGGGTGACGTTTACTGCCTGTGCTGCGCCTACCGGGCGCTGGCGTTCGGGGGTTTCGGCGGCGTTGGCCGCCAGGGCGGGAAGCAGGGCCAGCAGGATGAGGTGGCGGGGGGACATGGGCGGGGCCTCCTTGGGGATGGGGGGAGGTTGGCTGGAGGCGGATGAATGGTATGGCAAGGCGTGGGCTGCGGTTGGGTTTGCCTGGTTGCCAGGCAGGGCCTGGCACTACCCTCGTGCGTCTGACATGTGGGCTTCGCCGCGCCACCTGGCGCATGCGATGGGCAGGATGGGGCATTTCACTGCATACTCGGGGGCACCAGGGATTGCTGAACAAAGCCACACGCTTGATGACCGGGTACGGTCTGAACGGGTTGGTCCATCGTTGCAGCCCGTTGTGCCCCGCGTGGTGAGGTTCGTCCGTCAACTGGATGCCATCCATCACCCGGGAGGGGACATGCTGGAACGTTATGGGCTTTCTCTGGCGCTGTTCTGCGCCATTCTCGCGATTCTCTACGGCATCGTGTCGGCACGCTGGATCCTCCGGCAACCGGCTGGCAATGCCCGCATGCAGGAAATCGCCGCCGCCATCCAGGAAGGCGCGCGCGCCTACCTCAACCGCCAATACCTCACCATCGGCATCGCCGGTGCGGTGCTGTTCGTGCTCGTCGGCATCTTCCTCAGCTGGTACACCGCGATCGGCTTCGCGATCGGTGCGGTGCTCTCCGGTGCGGCCGGCTACATCGGCATGAACGTGTCGGTGCGGGCCAACGTGCGCACCGCAGAGGCAGCACGCAACGGGCTGAGCGCCGCCATGGACGTGGCCTTCCGCGGTGGCGCGATCACCGGCATGCTGGTGGTCGGGCTGGGCCTGCTCGGCGTGGCCGGCTATTACGCGCTGCTGCTGAAGATGGGGCTGGATACCGCGGCGGCGCTGCATGCGCTGGTGGGGCTGGCGTTCGGCTCCTCGCTGATCTCGATCTTCGCGCGGCTGGGCGGCGGCATCTTCACCAAGGGCGCCGACGTGGGCGCCGACCTGGTCGGCAAGGTGGAAGCCGGCATTCCCGAGGATGACCCGCGCAACCCGGCCGTGATCGCCGACAACGTCGGCGACAACGTGGGCGACTGCGCCGGCATGGCCGCCGACCTGTTCGAAACCTACGCGGTGACGGTGATCGCCACCATGCTGCTGGGCAGCCTGATGATCGCCGAGGCCGGCCGCAACGCGATCCTGTATCCGCTGGTGCTGGGCGGGGTGTCGATCATCGCTTCGATCATCGGCGCGCTGTTCGTCAAGGTGAAGCCGGGCGGTTCGATCATGGGCGCGCTGTACAAGGGCGTGATCGTGTCGGGCGTGCTGGCCGCCATCGCCTTCTACCCGATCACCCTGCAGCTGATGCCGGACAACGCCCACGGCGCGACGAACCTGTACATCTGCGCGCTGATCGGGCTGGTGCTGACCGGGCTGATCGTGTGGATCACCGAGTACTACACCGGCACCCAGTACAAGCCGGTGCAGCACGTGGCGCAGGCTTCCACCACTGGGCACGGCACCAACATCATCGCTGGCCTGGGCGTGTCGATGAAGTCCACCGCGCTGCCGGTGATCGCGGTCTGCCTGGCAATCTGGCTGGCGCACCTGCACGGCGGCCTGTACGGCATCGCCATCGCGGCGACCGCGATGCTGTCGATGGCCGGCATGATCGTGGCGCTGGATGCGTACGGGCCGATCACCGACAACGCCGGCGGCATCGCCGAAATGGCCGAGCTGCCGCC
This sequence comes from Stenotrophomonas sp. FBCC-B152, assembly GCF_059134105.1. Taxonomy (NCBI): domain Bacteria; kingdom Pseudomonadati; phylum Pseudomonadota; class Gammaproteobacteria; order Lysobacterales; family Lysobacteraceae; genus Stenotrophomonas; species Stenotrophomonas sp. FBCC-B152. The sequence continues at coordinate 3,101,807 of NZ_CP101442.1, forward strand.
GGAGATCCGCAACATCACCGACCCGCTCGATGCAGTGGGCAACACCACCAAGGCGGTGACCAAGGGCTATGCGATCGGTTCGGCCGCGCTGGCCGCGCTGGTGCTGTTCGCCGATTACACCCACAACCTGCAGGCGGCGCACCCGGGTGAAGTGTTCGCCTTCGACCTGTCCGACCACACGGTGATCATCGGCCTGCTGATCGGCGGTTTGATCCCCTACCTGTTCGGCGCGATGGCGATGGAAGCAGTGGGCCGCGCCGCCGGTGCGGTGGTGGAAGAAGTGCGGCGGCAGTTCCGCGAGATTCCCGGGATCATGGAAGGCACTGGCAAGCCGCAGTACGACCGTGCGGTGGACATGCTGACCCGCTCGGCGATCCGCGAAATGATCGTGCCGTCGCTGTTGCCGGTGGCGGTACCGGTGGTGGTGGGCCTGCTGCTCGGGCCGCGTGCGCTGGGCGGGCTGCTGATCGGCACCATCGTGACCGGCCTGTTCGTGGCGATCTCGATGACCACCGGCGGCGGTGCCTGGGACAACGCCAAGAAGTACATCGAAGATGGCCACTTCGGCGGCAAGGGCAGCGAGGCGCACAAGGCGGCGGTGACCGGCGATACGGTGGGGGATCCCTACAAGGACACCGCTGGGCCGGCGATCAATCCGCTGATCAAGATCATCAACATCGTGGCGCTGCTGCTGGTGCCGTTGTTGTAGAAGGTTCCGGGTCCCCCGACCAACGGTCGGGGGCTACCCTGCGTGGTGCGGAAACCCGGTAGAGCCACGCCCTGCGTGGCTGCGCGGTGCCGGAGCGAAGAGCAGCCACGCAGGGCGTGGCTCTACGGCAGCGGGGTCGGGCGCGACAGCACGTAGGCTGCGCTTGCAGCAAAGAACAGCCCGACGCCGAGCAGCAACGGCCACGATGGCCTCGCACCCCAGCAAAACATCGCAAAGCCGAAGGCCATGCCCCCGGCGGCGAAGGCCTTGCCCTTGCGGCTGATCGCCCCCTGCTCGCGCCATGCGCGCAGCGATGGACCATAGCGCGGGTGTTCCAGCAACTTGCGCTCGAACTTCGGCGAGCTGCGCGCGAAACAGCCTACCGCCAGGATCAGGAAGATGGTGGTGGGCATCACCGGCAACAGTGCGCCGATCACCCCCAGCGCCACCATCACCCAGCCCAGGCAGAACCAGAGCCAGCGCATCAGCGTGACCCGGCGCGCACGTCAGCGTTCATGCGAATTCCAGTTCCACATGATCGTGCACGCTGCGGAACGCGGCATCGGCCGCATCGATCATCTGCTGCTCTTCGGCCTCGGTGAGCACCACGCTGTCCAGCGCGGCGGTGAACTCGCGCCAGTGGCGTGCGGCGCCATCGGGATGCGCGGCCAGGTGGCGGGCGCCGAAGTCCGCATCCAGGCCCAGCTGCGCGGCCATCTTGTACAGGATGGTGCCGCCCAGGTTGGAGCCTTCGGCCACGTACAACCAGCCCAATGCGGCGGACAGCGGCAGGTCCGGGTCCAGCCGCAGTGGGACCGGGGCCGGCAGGGTCTGTTCCAGATCGCGCAGGTCGCGCGTGACCTGCGGCAGCCGCCGGCGTTCGGCCAGGTCCGGCAGCAGTGCATCCAGCGCGGCGTTGGCGTACAGGCCATCGATGTCACGGTGGAAGCGGTACTGGACCCGCAGGAAACGCGCGAACCGCCCGCGGTCGGCGAAGATCTCGCCGGCCATGATGCGCTTGTCCAGCGCGCCGTGGCTGTCTCGGGTGGCCGCCTTCAGGCGTTGGCTGCGGGTGGCTTCAAGGGTATCGGTGGCGTTCATGGCGTTCTGGCAGAAAGAAGGTGGCAGCGCCGGGCAAGGCCCGGCACAGGGATAAGACGCCTGTCGTGCAGACTACCCCAACCCGGATTGCCGGTGCTGCCCTCCCCCCCATTCCGGCGATGTGATCCTCACCCGGGCTTGGCGATAATGCGCCATCGACCCGCCTTACAAGGATTGCCATGATGGATACCACTGAAACGCGCATGACCACCCTGTTCGAACAGCTGGGGCTGGAGTCGAGCAACGAGGCGATTGCGCAGTTCATTCTTCAGCACCAGCTGCCGGCTGATGTCAAAGTAACCGAAGCGCCGTATTGGAGCCCGAGCCAGAAGCAGTTCCTGGGCGAGCAGCTGAAGTCGGATGCGGAATGGGCCATCGTGGTGGATGAGCTCAATGAAGCGCTGCACGCGGATTCTGTTGCGCGTTGAGGTTTGGGTTACGTGGGACACGCATGGCGTGTCACTACGCGGCAGGCGCGGCGGTTTATCCACCGCGCCTGCCCTCTTGATCAATACCGCCAGGTGACGGCCAGGCGCATGATCCGGCCCGGGGCCGGCATTACGCCCAGTGCGAGCGGATCGAGATAGTAGCGGTCGGTCAGGTTGTCCACGTTGAAGTCGACCGCCAGCTGCGTGCTGGCCTGCCAGCTGGCGAACACGTCCACGATGGTGGCCGGCTGGTACAGCTGCTGGATCGCCGACAGGCCCACGTTCCACTCCTTGTCCAGCTTGCTGATCGGGCCGCTGTTGTGGATCACGCGGGTACCGAAGCTCAGCCGCTGGTCCAGCAGCCGTGACCCCAGCGTCAGGTTGACCGTGTAGCGCGGCGGGTTCTGGGTGTTGCTGTAGGACCCTTCGAAACCACCATCCACGCAGTCCGGCGTGTTGGCCAGTTCTTCTATCTTGCGCTGCACGCCGTAGGCACGGCGCTCGGCGGCGATGTCCGGGGCGCAGGTCTTGGCTTCGAAGTAGTAATGCGCGGACAGATCGGCGAACACCTTGCCGGCGTCATAGCTGGACTGGAACTCCAGGCCCGAGACCTTGAAACGATCGATGTTGCGGATGTAGCCGGCCGACAACGTGCGGTAGTCGCGCGTGATCAGGTCATCGATGCGGGTGTTGAAGTAGGCCAGCTTGAACGCGGCCTGGTCGCCTTCGGCAAACAGGTCGTGGCGCACCGTGCTGGCGCCCACTTCCCAGGTGCCGGCACGCTCGGGCTTGAGTTCGCCATCCACCGGCTTGGCCGCGGTGAACAGGCCCAGGGTGCTTTCAAACAGGCTGGGCAGCTTCACCCCTTCGGCGTACTTGATGTACACCAGGGTGTCTTCATCGGCGTGCCAGGTGACGCTGGCGGTGGGCATGAAGGCGTTGTCGGTGCGCCGGATCGGCTGCGACCAGGTCCAGCTGGTCGGCACGACCAGGTCCTCGGCCGCGGTGACATCGTGGAAATTCCAGCCGGTGATGTCGGCCACCGTCCCCTTCTTGTACGGCGATGCCAGCAGCGAGGCTTCGGTGAACTGGCCGTTCGCATCCGGGTACCAGTTGAGCATGGCGATGCGCTGCGCGCGCCATGCCGGCAGCGTCGGGTCGCCGTTGAGCAGCTGGGTGTAGCGGTACTGGCCGATGACTTCTTCGGTGTCCGGCGTGGCCAGGCGGTTGCGGTCGTGGATGCTGACGCGGTTGAAGCGGCCACCCACCAGGATGTCCCAGCGCTCGCCCGGCTGCCATTTCATCGAGGCCACCGCGCTGTATTCCTTGCGCGTGGCATTGCGCAGGAAGCGGTTGTTGACCAGGTCATCGTGCATGATCGGCGCGCTGTCGCCCGGGCCCACGTCTTCGTCGCTGAAGGACAGCCCGTAGTCGAAGGTGAACAGCCCGGCGCTGTTGGTGGTCATCACCGTGGTGTTGGATACGTCCAGGCCGAACCGGGTCTGGGTCATGTCGTTGCGGTAGGCGTCCTTGTAACCGGGGTCGGTGTTGAAGGTCGGGCCGTCATACCACTCGGTGCGGCGGTCGAAGTACCACGGGGTGATGCCGGTCAGGCCGTTGTACATCAGGCTGTCGGCGTCGGTGTACCAGAGGTTGGCCTTCAGGTCGACGATGTCGTTGCCCGGGTTGAAGCGGTAGCGCAGGTTGTAGGCATCCAGGTCCACGCTGCCCGGCTCCCACTGCGGCACGCGGTCGCGGTCCACGCGGATGATCTGCGAGGCCATGATCTCACCCTGCCTGCCGCTGTAGTGGCGGTAGCCGGCTTCCAGCGTCTGCACGTCGTCGATCCGCCAGGTGCCCTTGAGCAGCACCGAGTTGGACTTGGACGAGGTGTTGAACACTTCGGTGTTGGGCGGGTTCAACGGTGCCAGGGTGCGCCGGGTCTGCGGGAAATCGTCGTAGCCGTGCTTGCCCGAGTAGTAGTTGCCGGTATCGCGCCAGGCATAGGCCGCCACCAGGTCGAAGCGGTCCCAGTGCTTGCCGCCGGCGATGTTGAAGAACTGCCCGCCGAGGCTGTTGCGGTCGGTACCGGGGGTGCCGTTGTACGCGGGGAGGTCGCGCGCACTGCCGTTGGAGATGCCGCTGCGCACGCGCAGGCCGGCGTCCTGGCCGTCGCGCAGCACGTCGCCGATGTTCAGGGTTTCCATCTCCACCACGCCGCCGATGCCGCCGGACGCATTGGCGCCCAGGCTGGGGCCCTTGGTCACGGTGAGGCTGGAGATCAGGTCCGGGTCGAGGTAGGTGCGCTGCGACTGGCCGGCATAGCCGCGGTAGGTGTCCATGGTGGACTGCCCGCCGTCGATGATCACCGGGATGCGGCTCTGGCCCTGGATGCCGCGGATGTTGAGGTCCAGCGCGTTGGCCGTGCGCGGATCACCGGCGGTCACGCCGACCACGCCCTTGACGATATCGGCGGTGGAGGTGCCACGGAAACGCTCGATGGTGGCGCGTGGCACGTACACGCTCGACCCGCTGCTGCGGTACTGCTCCAGCGCACGCTCGGCGGTGCCCTCCGCGTTGGCCTGGTCCCCGGCCACGCGCAGCGGGCCGGTGTGGATCACGCCATCTTCGTCCTGGCCGCGCGGCGCGCGCTCCAGGGTCACCGCGCCCGGTCCCAGCGCGCGCGGTGCCAGGCCGCTGCCCTGCAGCAGCTGCGCCAGTGCGGCCTGCGCATCCAGCGCGCCGCGCACGGCGGTGGAGCTTGCACCGTTGGCCAGTGCGGCCGGGTAGGCCACCTGCACGCCGGATTGGCGCATGTAGCTGCGCAGCGCATCGGCCAGCGGTTGGGCGGGGATATCGAACTGGCGGGTGGCGGCCTGCGTGGCGGTGTCGCCGGACTGGGCCAGTGCGGGCAACGCGGTTGCCGAGGCCAGGCCTGTGGCCAACAGCGCGATGCACAGGCGGGACGGGCGCAGCATCGGCGCCGGTCGGGAAATGGAAAGCATGTTGAAACCTGTTGAGAGGCGATGCCGCGAAAGCACGGCTTCCCCGCACAGTGTGCGGGCGCTGCGAAGTACGTGGCGGCGGCGGGTACGTTCGGGGGTAAGACGTGCGGGGCGGTCCCTTCCCCAAGGCGCATTCAGCGCGCGGGCGTAGCGCTCACGATCGCCACGCCCATCGGCAGGCGGGTGATGCGCAGGCCGGCCGACATCGCCAGCGCGTCCAGCGCCTGCTCGGGCTGGTCCACGCGCAGCGCGGCGTTGACGGCGGGCAGCGCCGACAGGTCGCCGCGCACGAAGGTGGGTCCTTCGCGATAGCGGGCAATCTGCGCGACCGCGTCGGCCACTTCGGTGGCATCGAGCAGCAGCTCGCCGTCGCGCCATGCGGCAATACGGTCGGGGGCCAGGTCGTCATGGCGTACCACCCGACCCCCCGGGGCGAAGCCGGCACGCTGGCCCGCCAGCAGGTAGGTCCAGCCGCCATTGGGCGAGGCGGCGACGCGGACCTGGCCCTGCGAGACTTCCGCATCCACGCCCTGTGGGGTGCTGGCCACCGCAAACGCCGTGGCGATGTCCTCCACCACGCCGCCCTGTGCGGTGACCTGGAACGGCTGCGCGTGCCCGGCTGCCACTTCGAACCAGGCGCGCCCGCGCAGCAGGCGGATGCTGCGGCGCTGGTCGTCGTAGTCCACGGCAATCGCCGAATCGGCATCGAGCACTGCGCGGCTGCCATCGGGCAGGGCCAGCGTGACCACGTCGTGGCTGCTGCGGTGATCGGCGCGCAGGCGCAGCCAGGCGTCGGGCGACACCCACAGCAGCGCCAGTGCGGCGGCCGCGGCGAGGGCCAGGCGGGGCATGCGACGACGGCGGCCAGGTGGACGCTTCGCCGCCGCCGGGGGCTGCGCCACGGCCTGCCACAGCTGGCGCTCGTACTCGAACGCGCGGCGGTGCCCGGGCAGGCTGAGCCAGTGTTCGAAGGCCTGCATGCGCGGCGCGTCCACGGCGCCGGAGGCCAGCCATGTGATCCATGCCTGCGCCTGTTCGGCAAGCAGGTCGGGCGAGGTGGACGCGGTCGGGTCGGTAGGCAGGTCGTGCGGGCTCATGGCTGGCAAGGGTGCGAAGGGCAGCGCCGATACCATCAAGACGTGTGGGAACGGCACTTCCCCAAGCCCGCGCGCCTCACCGCCCGCTGCGCGCCCATGCCAGCCGCTGCAACGCAGCGCGTACATGGTTTTCCACGGTCGTGACCGACACGCCACGGCGTCGGGCAATTTCCGCCTGGGTCAGCCCCTGCAACCGGTTGAGGCGGAAGATCGTGCGCGTCGGTTCGGGAAGGTGGTCGGCGGCGGCGAGCACGCGCTGCAGCTCGTCCTGGGCCATGGCCTGTTCTTCCGTGGACAGCACTTCATCCGGCCCCCACAGGTAGTGGTCGGCCAACAGCCGCGTCTGGCGGCTGCGTTCCCGGCCCTGGTCGGTGGCCAGGTTGGTGGCCAGACGGTACAGATAGGCCCGCGGGTTGTCGATGGTCACGCTGGCATCCACCCCGCGCGCCTTGAACCAGATGGCCTGGATCACGTCTTCGGCACTGCCGTCGCTGCCCAGTATCCGCTGCACCCGACGCAGCAGCGCCGGGCGTTCGCGGATCAACAGGTCGGTCAGGGTGGATGCGTTGGAGGACATGCAGAGGGGGCCCGGGGCGGCGGCATCTTACCCCTCAAATGAGAATGAGTCACGTTAAGCGCGCGGCCGGCGCACCGCCCGTACCTTGCCGCTGCGCCCACCGCCGGCGTAGAACAGGCCCGCGCCATCGGCCTCCAGCCCGCTGACATGCATGCCCTCGGGCATGCGCAGCTGCTCCAGCACCTGCCCACTGCGGGCATCCACGCGGCGGATGTCGCTGCGCTCGCCATCGTCGGTGCCATGCCAGAGCTGGCCATCGACCCAGGTCACGCCGGTGACGAAGCGGTCCGATTCAATCGTGCGCAGCACCTCGCCCGTGGTCGGGTCCACCTGGTGGATGCGGCGTTCGCGGTACTGCCCCACCCACAGGCTGCCTTCGGCCCAGGCCATGCCCGAATCGGTGCCGCCGCCGGGCGCGGGAATCGAGGCCAGTACCTTGCCGGTCTGCGGGTCGATCTTGTCGATGCGCGTTTCGGCGATCTGGTACAGGTGCGTACCGTCGAACGCGGTGCCCGCATCGCAGGGCACGGCCAGCGTGCGTACCGGGGTGCCGCTGTCCGGGTCGAAGGCCAGCAGCGCCGGGCCGGTGGCGGCCCAGACATGGCGGCCATCGAAGCTGACGCCGTGGATGCAGTCGGCACCCTCGAAGGGACCGTATTCGCGGGCCACGTCGGCGTCATGTACGCGCGGGGCGGCGGCGGGGTTCAGCGTTCCAGTGTTCATTGCAGCATCTCCTGGCACATCGGAAGGGGTGCCTGGCAACCACCCTAGTCGCCCGGCAGCGCGGCCGGGAGTAACAAGATCGTCGTGAATCCGGACAGCGGCATGGCCCACCAGCGCTGGGTGCGCCCGCGCCCGGTAGTGCGTGCCTGGCCGGTGCTTTCCAGTGACGCCAGCGCGCGCTGCACCGTGCGCTGGCTGGCCCCTAGCGCCAAGGCCAGCGCCGAGCTGGACCAGGCCGCCCCATCGGCCAGCAATGCGGCAACGGCGCCCTGCTCACCTTCGATCGGGGGGGCCAGCACCACGACGGCGATGCCGGGCCCGGCTACCAGGCGGTAGCCGTCGGCGGTCGCTTCCACCGACAGCAGGCCCTTTACCGCAGCGCGTACGCGCCCCATTTCCACGCGCAGCCGCGCGCGGTGGCTGGCGTCGCCATCGCGGGTGCGGAACACCTCGGCAATCAATACGTCGCGGTCGACATCCCCGGGCCACGCCTGGCCGACGGCGCGCAGCAGCGTAAACAGCAGCGGCCTTCGTGCCAGTGAGCGCCAGTGCCCGCCCGTCCACACACCGCGCCGGCAGCCATCCACCACACAGGCCGGTGAGGCCAGCAGATCCTGCACGGCCTGCAGATCCAGCAGGCGGTCAGCCGCCTCGCGGGCCACCCGGCGAGCCGCCGGCCGGGTGAGGTGGGTGCGGGCCTGTACCACCTCGGCCTGCAGCGCCGCGATGCCCGACGCCTGCGCGGCGCCGGTGGCCACATCCAGTGCTGCTGTCGCCCGGGAGACCCGCAACGCCCGCGCGGCCAGTGCCGCTTCGGTCAGCCCGGCCATGGCGGCCAGGGCGGGCGTCAGCGCCCTGCCCCGTACCTGCGCCAAGGCCGATTCCGCGTCCTGTCGACGCCCGAGCAACAGCCAACGGCGCGCCAGGATCAACCACGCCTGCAGCGCATTGTGGGGATCGGCGCGCGCCTCCAAGGCGTGGGCGGCGGCCTGCAGCGGTGCAGCGGAACCTGCCAGGTCCCGCAGCGCCAGCCCCACTTCCGCCTCCGCCACGACACAGCGCGCCCGGGCCAGCACTTCATCGGCGCCGAAGCCACGCCAAGCCAACCTCAGCAGTTCCCGGGCCCGCTGCAGCTCTCCCAGCTGGGCCATGGCCACGCCGCGCAGCGCCAGTGCCGGCGGGTCGCTGCGTAGGGCCACGTGGCCCAGTGCGGTCAGCACGTCGCCTGCGGCAAGGGCACGTGCGGCGGCGGCAAGCAGGGAGTCCATGCGCGCAGGCTAGCGCAGGCAGTCTCCCAGCGCCTCGAACACGGTTTTTCCCGTACCGGGCAGCCGTTGGAATAGCGGCTGCGGGCCGTCCAGTGCCGCCAGCAACGCCGCCACGCTGGTGCCGGCGCCGGTCGGGAAGTGGCACAGCCAGGTGGGCTGCTGCCGCTGCAAGGCCCCGGTCGCCGGGTCCACCTGAAGCTCGCTTGCAGCGAATGCCCAGCCGCAGACATTGACCCTGCCCGTGGCCCGTTCGACCGAGCAGCGCAGTTTCAGCGGCTGGTAATCGGTGTACTCGCCTTCGCAGAAGGTATCGGGGCAGACATCGTCGAACCCGGCTTCGAGACGATGGCGCAGGTCGCGGAAGGGTGACCAGTTCGCCTGCGGCGTGGGGTAATCGACCAGGTCGACGTGCAGGGGCGCGGGCGGCGGCGGGCCGGCGGCGGCCGGGCCGGCAACGGCCAGCGCCCACAGAATCAAGGTGGCCAGGGCGTTGGAGGGGTGGCGGGAAGGCAGCGAAAGGGTCATGGGCGTGCTCCGTGAAGGGACCTCCACCGTGCGCCTGCCCCCGCCCGGGCGCGATCAGCCGGGTGCGCGGGTGGCGGTCGGCGATCGCCACTGCGGCGGGTCGGATAGCCCCCACCCTGCACGTTGGCCGGCAAAGGCATAAAATGGGAGGTCTTATCGCGCCATCCCCCCTCTCGGAGCACACCATGGGTCTGGAACTCGTCTCGCCCGGCAAGAACCCGCCGGAAGAAATCAACGTCATCATCGAGATCCCGAAGGACTCGGAGCCGGTCAAGTACGAAGTGGACAAGGAAACCGGCGCGATCTTCGTCGACCGCATCCTCTCCACCCCGATGCGCTACCCCTGCAACTACGGCTACGTGCCGAGCACCCTGTGCGGCGACGGCGATCCGGCCGACGTGCTGGTCGTGCTGCCGCTGCCGCTGGTCCCGGGTTCGGTGGTGCGCTGCCGTCCGGTGGGCGTGCTGAAGATGAGCGACGAAGCCGGCGGCGACGAAAAGATCCTGGCCGTGCCGATCTCCAAGGTGTTCAGCGGCTATGCGCACGTGGAAGACATCGAGCAGGTGTCCAAGCACTGGCTGGAGCGCATCGGCCACTTCTTCGAGCACTACAAGGACCTGGAGAAGGGCAAGTGGGTCAAGCTGGATGGCTGGGGCGGCGCCGCCGAAGCCAAGCAGATCCTGGTTGAAGCGCACCAGCGCTACCTGTCCAGCAACAGCTGAGGCTGAATGACCCTGCTCCGGCGCCGGTCGCCGGAGCGATGGGCATCACGTTTTTACAATGCGGCACATCACTGTTTGCGCCGGATTGGGTACATTGCGACTTCTACACCGTCCACGGTGGGTTTCACCGTGGTCACCCAGGGGATTGTGTCGTGCGTATTCTGCTAGTTGGGGACGAAGCCAGCCTGTCGGCTGAGCTGATGGATTTCATTGCCGATCTTGGGGAAGAGTGGCAGCCGTTGCGGGCACCCGATGGCCAGACGGCCATGAACATGGTGGCGTCCACGCCGGTGGATGCAGTGATTGCCTGCCCTGCCCTGCCCGATCTCAACGCGACCACGCTGCTGGGCCAGATCCGGACGCTGCGTCCGGAGACGATCCGCATCGCGCTGGTCGACGCGGCCCAGGGCAACCGCCCGCCGCCGGCACGCCTGATCGGCGTTGCCCACCGTTTCCTGCCGTTGCCGCTGGCACCGGAAGTGCTGCTTGAAGCGCTGACCAGCCTGGAAGAGCTGCGCGAGCTGCTCGACAGCGCGCGCCTGCGCAGCGCCATCGGCCGCATCGAGAAGCTGCCTTCCCCGCCGCACCTGTACCTGAGCCTGACCCAGGCGCTGGAGCACGACGACGACACCGACACGGCCGATGTCTCCAAGCTGGTGTCGGCCGATCCGGCGATCGCGGCCAAGGTGCTGCAGCTGTCCAACTCGGCGTTCTTCAACAGCGGCCGCACCATTTCCGACCTGCGTACCGCCGTGACCCGGCTGGGCCTGTCGACCCTGCGCGACCTGGTGCTGGCCAGCGAGGTGTTCTCGGCTTCGCCGCTGTCCAGCGGTGAACGCAACGCGCTGCAGCAGCGCGCGCTGCTCGCTTCGCGACTGGCCGCCAAGCTGCTGCCCGATTCCAGCGCCGAACTGGGCGCGACCGCCGCACTGCTGGCCGACATCGGCCTGCTGCTGCCGGGCGTGCGCAACGAGCGCAGCGAACCGGCCGACGACGCCGACCCGCGCCCGGGCCACAGCGAAGCCGGTGCCTACCTGCTGGGGCTGTGGGGCCTGCCGATGCCGATCATCGAGGCGGTGGCCTTCCACCTGCAGCCGCAGCGCTCCAACACGCGCAGCTTCTGGGTAACCGGTGCGGTGCACGTGGCACTGGCGCTGGTCAACGGCGACCCGGTGGACGAGGACTACCTGCAGCGTGCGGGCGTGCTGGCCAAGCTGCCGCAGTGGCGGGACCATGCCAATGGGTTGATGGGGTTGGCTACGGCTGACGCGTAGGCGCAACGACCAACGGTCGTTGCCTACCGGCGGCGATTTGAGGAACGATGATGGCGTGCCGTGGCACGCCATTTTTTTTGCGCCAGGCAACCGGTAGATCACGACCGTGGGTCGTGATCAAAGAAAGAGGGCGGCCCTTGCGGGCCGCCCTCTCTTTATTGCACCAGTGGTTCGATGGATCAGAACTTCTGGGTGTACTTCATGTACAGGAAGCGGCCGATATCGAAACCGCCGTAGTAGGCGAAGCTCGAGTTCTGCTGCGAGTACATCAGCGGACCCTTGTGGTCGAACACGTTGTTCGCGCCCAGGGCGATGGTGGCATCCCACGGCGCCTTCCAGCTGACCTGCAGGTCGTGGAAGGTGTTGGAACCGGTCTTGCGCAGCGGAGCGGTCTCGCCGTAAGCGATGCGGTCCGGATCGGTGCAGCCGATCGCGATGCACGGCTCGTTGAGGCCCGAGTAGTAGCGCGCGGTGTAGTTCACACCGAAGCTGCCCAGCGACCAGTTGACACCCAGGTTCGAGCGCACGCGGAACAGGGCATCCTGACCGACGCGGCCGATCATGATGTCGTCGCCAGCGGCGTTCTGTGCGGCTTCGTCGTACTTGGACAGGTAGCTGGTCTGCCAGTCAATGGCGAACTGACCGATGGCCAGCTCCGGCAGGCGGTACTTGATGCCCAGGTCGTAACCTTCGGTGTCCATCTTGCCGAGGTTGGCGGTGCCGTAGGTGATCGCGCTGATGTGGCCATCGGCCGCACGGGTCACGCTGCCGCAACGGCTGGAATCACCCAGCACGTAGCAATCACGCAGGATGCGATCGACGGAGTCGTCGATGATCATGTTGCTGATTTCGTAGCGGTACCAATCCAGCGAGACGTCCAGGCCCTGCACCCAACGCGGGCTCCAGACCAGACCCACGGTCTTGCTCTTGGAGGTTTCCGGCGACAGGTTCGGGTTGGCACCCGAGATGAACTGGTCACCCGACTGGCACGGCGTGGTCGAGCACGGGACGTTGCCCTGGCCCAGCTGCACGTAGTCGGCCGGAGCGCCACCGGCAAGGCAGGCGGCATTGCCGGCCACGCTGCCCGACACGCCAACGGCGCACGGATCGGTGTAACGCTCGAAGCTCGAGCTCAGGCCGCCGTACAGGTCGGCGATGGTCGGAGCGCGGAAGCCCTCGGCGTAGGTGCCGCGGACCAGCAGCTCGTCGATCGGACGCCAGGTCAGGCCGAACTTGCTGTTGGTGGTGCCACCGAAGTTGCTGTAGTCCGAATAACGGCTGGCAACGTTCAGGGTCAGTTCCTTGGCGAACGCCATGTCGGCCAGGATCGGCACGTTCAGTTCGAGGTAGACCTCGTTCAGATCGTACTCACCCTGGGTCGGCTTCTGGCCCAGGCCGGTGGACATGCCCGACTGTGCGAAGGCGTCCGGCACGTAGCTGCCTTCTTCCTTGCGGTGCTCCACGCCCACGGCGAAGCCGAGGTCGCCGGCCGGCAGGGTCACGATGGAACCCGACAGGTTGGCGGTGAAGCTGGTGGTCTTGGTCACGCCACGGGTGGTGTAGGTCGGGAACAGGAAGTCCTGCAGCTCCGGATCCGCCAGCGAACCCTGGCCTGCAACGCCGTACGGCAGCAGCGGGTTCCACGGACGGCAGTCGCCCAGTGCGATCGGGTTGGCAGCGGTACCGCACTGTGCCACGCCCTGCGCATTGATGAAGGACGCACCCAGGGCCTGCTCGGAAGCGATCAGGCTCATGTCGCCGCGCTGGGTCTTGATCGACTCATTGCGGTTCCACAGCGCGCCGACGTCCCAATCGAAGGACTTGCCGGCCAGCTCGAAGTAGCCGCTGACGGTCGGGGCGAAGCGCAGGGTCTTCAGCTGGCTGTCGGTGGTGCGCGGCACTTCCCACAGGCGGCGACGGAAGTTGACGTCCTGGCCGACCGGGTTGAAGGCGCTTTCAGCGGTCAGCGGGGTGCCGAACGAGGACGACTGGTACGGGTAGCCGGCGATCTGCTGGAACGTGTTGCGCTCGTTGTAGAGCACATCGGTGTTCAGGCTGATGGTGTCGGTGAAGTCGTAGGTGCCGTTGACGTACAGCGACTTGCGCTCGATACCGGTCAGCAGGCTCATCTGCTCGTTGGAGTTGGCGTACTCCTCGGCGGTCAGCGTGTGGTAGTCGTTCGGGTTGTTCGGGTTGCCACCCTGGTTCAGGGTCTGCCACACGGCGGTCTTGGAATCGGCGCAGTTGACCTGCAGCGGGTTGCACCAGCTGCCGTACTGGCTGATCGGGCTGCCATCGGCGGCCACCGAGTTCGGACCACGGCCGCCATCACGGCTGTACCAACGGTCCTTGGCCCACACCGGATCCTGCTTGGAGTATTCGGCCGACAGGGTCAGGCTGCCGCGTTCGCCGGTAGCACCCAGGGTCATCGAGTACTGCTGGTTCTCGCCGTCGCCCTGGTCGTACTGACCGAAGTAGACGTTGACTTCACCGCCGTCGAAGTTCTTGCGGGTGATCACGTTGACCACGCCGGCAATGGCGTCGGAACCGTAGATCGAGGAGGCGCCGTCCTTCAGGACTTCAATGCGCTCAACGGCCGACATCGGGATCTGGCTCAGATCCTGGTAGCCGCCGGTGGTGGCGCCGAGGCGCTTGCCGTTCATCAGCACCAGGGTGCGCTGGGCGCCCAGGTTACGGATGTCGACGTAGTAACCGCCCACGTTCTCGCCCGAGGACAGGGAGTCCGAACGCGAGATGGCCGGCGAGCCGGCCGAGGTCAGGTTGTTCAGCACGTCTGCGACGTTCGAGAAGCCCTGCTTTTCCAGGGTTTCGCGGGTCATCGTCAGGATCGGCTGCTGGGTCTCCATGTTGGCGCCGCGAATACGCGAGCCGGTGACCGAGATGCGATCCAGGTCAGTGGTGCCGGAGGCTGCTTCCTGTGCCGAAGCGAAGCTCGGCACGAGCGCCAGCGCAATGCCGGCCGGCAGAAGACCCAGCCGCACTGCGGGAGTACGAAAATTCATCAATCTCTCCAAGGTACGTTAGTAGCGTGTTAAACCGCCTCGGAAAGTTACGATTGCGTTACCGTTAATTATTTGCGCGATGCCACCGGACTCTTTGCCGACTTTGGCGAAAGCGATCCGCCGGTCTGCCGATAGCCCGACGCGGACTGGCCATAACGGGCGCGGAACGCACGCGCGAAGCTGCAGCAGTTGTCGAAACCGCTGGCGGCAGCCACTTCGCCGATCATCATGTCGGTGTCGCGCAGCAGGTCCGCGGCGCGCTCCAGGCGCAGGCGCGCCGACAGCGACTGCGGGCTTTCTTCGTACAGGCTCTGGAACGTCTTGGACAGGTACCAGCTGGAGAAGTTGGTCAGCTCGGCCAGTTCGCCGATGCGCACCACCCGGTGGCTGTTGCCTTCCAGGTACAGGCGCGCACGCTGCATGCGGCCGAACACCTGGCGCTTGCGGATGCGCGAACGGCCCGGGCAGCGCTGCACGCCGGTGGCCATGCCACGCTGCATCGAGGCCAGGTGCAGCAGCACCGGGCGCAGGGCCTGCGCGGGCTGGCCGCTGGCCAGCGCATCGCGCCACAGGCGCAGCGCCACGCGCACTTCGCCGCGGCTCATGCTGCCGCGGCCGGCGTACAGGCTGCAGTCGGCCAGTTCGCCCAGCGCGCGCAACGCTTCAGGCGCCAGGCTCAGGCCGATGCACAGGCCATCGCGGCCGGCCTGGATCATCGGCTTGGATTCCTTCTCGAACGCGATCCACTCGCGCTGGCGCAGGCGGAAGCGGCCTTCCTTCGATTCGACCCACGCGCTGCCACGCAGCTGCATCCACACGGTGAAGGTGGTGCCAGCCGTCTGCAGGCTGCCCAGCCGGGCCACGCCCAGGCAGGTCGGCAGCGGACCGTCGTCGACGATCTTGTCCAGGGAGAGCGATTGGCCGCGATCGGCGAGGGAAAGCTGACGCATGACGTACACCGGGGTTTGCCGTTACGGGGCACCCGTTTTGCCAAATGAGGCGGTCTGCGTCAGGACGATTCAACGAGATTGATGCGAATTCGTCACGATGCCGTTACGAAAGAAGTACGACGACTATTTTCCTTTCCAGAACAACAGGTTGGGCACCGAGGAAAACACCGGACGAGGCGGTTCGGGCAGCGTCATCACCCCGATGTCGGCACCATCGGCGACCGCCAGGGCCAGGTACAGGGCGCTGCCATCGGGCTGCGCGCTGAAGCCGTTGCCGGCACTGAGCCGATCGGCGTCCAGGCAGTACTCCGCCCCCTGCGACGGGCTGTTGATCCGCGCGAATACGGTGGAGCAGTCGGCCCGGCTGGACAGGTAATCCAGGCTCCCATCGCGGGCCACCGCCCAGGTGCGGTAGCGCCAACGCGACGGCCGGTCCTCGCTGACCTGCTGGATGCTGGCCGGATCCAGCCGCAGATCGGCCGACCACAGCCCGCCTGCCGCCAACCGGGTGAACAGCACGCGCTGGTGGGCCGCATCCAGCCGCGCCTGCGACACCCCATCGACGTGGCCCAGCAGTTTCCACGGCGTGGTGCGCCGATCGAACAGCGACAGGCGCATGCGCTCGTCATGATCGCGTTCCACTACCAGCACGTGGTCGTTGTCACCGGCATACAAAGCCTGCAACGGCTGCGCCACCGGGACGGGCAGCGCCACGATCTGCTCATCGCGCGGCGACACCTCGTAGATCACCGGCCGCGCCTGTGCATCACGGCCCGATACCAGCAGATGGGTGCTGTCGGGCGACCAGTCGGCGGACTGCCGGGTTTCAGGACGCAGGCCTTCCACCGGCCGCAGCGATTCGGGGCGCGACAGGTCGGCCCACCACAGCCCGTAGTTGCCGGAACGATCGGAGGTGAACACCAGCTGCCGGCCATCGGGCGCCAGCATCGGCTGGCCATCGCGGCCGTTGGAGGGGAACAGGCGTTCGGGCGTACCGGGGCGGCCGTCCTTCACCGGCACGCGGAACAGGCCGAACTGCGCCTTGCGGTGCACGAAGGCCAGCATGTTGTTGCTTCGCGACAGCGCCGGCGACTGCGCGTCGTCCAGGCCCACATCGCGCAGCGTGCGCGTTTCAGTATCCAGTTCGTACAGACGTGCTTCGCTGTCCACGCGGCGCCCGAACACGATGTGCCGGCTGTCGCCCCGCCAGGCCCAGCCACGGATCTCGGCCGAATCGTTGGTCAGCTGTTCGGGCACGCCGCCGCCGGCCGGGAGGCGCCAGAGGTCGCCGATCTGCGGGTTGCGCACGAACACGATCCAGCGGCCGTCCGGCGAGAAACGCGGGGCGTAGTCGAAGCTGTCGTCGGCAACCTGGTAGTCCACCGGGGTCCAGGCACCGCTGGCGATGTCCAGCACGCGGATGCCGCGATGGGCGTGCCGGCCGGACAGCGAGCCGAACACCAGGCCGCGCCCGTTGGGCGTCCAGTCGAAGCTGAGCAGCTCGGTGCCGTCGCAGCGCGTGACGTGGCGGATCGCACCGCCGGTCGCGCTGGCGATCAGCACCTCGCAGCTGCCCTCCGGGCCGAACCGCGCAAACGCGATATCGCGGCCGTTCGGCGACCAGTTCGGGAAGCGGTCCGAATGGCCCGCAGGCGTATCGGTCAGCAGCCGCGCCGGTGCGTTGCCGGAGGTCTGCACCTTGATCGCGCTGCCGCCGCCGGTCGCATCGTCGGCCTCATAGGCCACCTGCGAGCCATCCGGCGATACGGTCGGGTAGGTTTCGAAGCCGGCGGTGGCGGTGATCAAACGATAGGGGCGCTGCGGGCTGCCGACCACGCGGCTGCCGTCTTCCAGCACGCCACTGCCTTCGGGCCCGTGCGGCGGTGGCGGGCGCTGCAGCAGCAGCGCGGCCATCACCAGCAGGGCGACGAACATGCCCAGGCCGATGGCCAGGAACACATAGCGCCGGTTGCGCCGCCAGCGGCTGCGTGGGCGCGGCGCGGGGGTTGCCGCGGCGAACACGGCGGCCAGCGCATCGCGTTCGTCATCATTGGGCGCGGCATCGACGTCCGGGCCGGGCTCCACCAGCACCGATACCGGCTGCATCAGCCGGTAACCGGTCTTGGCGATGGTTTCGATATAGGCGGTGCCGGCGTCATCGTCGCGCGAGAACGCCTTGCGCAGCTGGGTGATGGCCTGGGTCAGCACATCGTTGGTGGGCAGCGTGTCCGGCCAGACCTCGGCGAACAGTTCGTCGCGGGTCACCACCGCACCGGGCACGCGCATGAGCACCTTGAGCACACCCAGCGCCTTGGGCGTGAGCCGGCGCGGACGACGCGCGCCCTCCACCACCACCTCACGCGACGACAGCGTGATGGTGCAATCGCCGATCCTCAGGCGGTCGGCAGCGGGTGTCTCACTATCCAGGCTGATCATTCCGGCGCTACGTAATACAACTGAACAACAGGAACGCAGCATTCATCGAATCAACCACAGATCGAACGAACCGCCAGATTCCGCACACGTCATCAGTGCAAAGGGCAAAGACACTGAAGCGCGCGAATACTAGCCTATGCCGGTTAACTGCGCCTGTGCGCGCAGAGGACATCAGGCCTCTCTCGCCGACGAATCCACATAAATTGCTTCAACATTCGCGCCTCTTGGCGCGAATTTTTTATCTGCGATTCAGAAACTTTTTAGCGTTGATTCAGTAATTTTTTATCGCCGATTCAGTTTCGCGCATTGCGGATCATGGTCAATCCGACCAGTCGCGACACCACCAACGCTACGTACATCACGCCTGCGAACTGTTCCAGCATCACCAGTGCGCGTGCTTGTGGATGCACCGGCACCACGTCGCTCAGGCCCACCCCGGACAACAAACTGAAGCTGAGATAAAGCAGCTCCATCCAGGTGCGCAGTTCGCTCTCGCTGGTGGCCACGAAACTGCCCGGGTACCACTGCTGGCAGACCGCGAAGGCGAAGGCGAATGCCCAAGCCAGCAGCGTGAAGGTGGCGCCCGCGGCGAACAGCTCGTCGCGGGTCACCTTGTGGTCCTGCAGCATGTAGGCGATCAGGCTGCCGGCCGTGTAGAAGTACAGCAGGCATTCCAGCAGCTGGGCGGTGGTGACCAGCGCCGGCCGCCCCAGCAGCGCCCCCGAGAGGGAGAACACCACCGAGGGAATGGCCAGCAGCAGGGCCACCCACATGCCCAGCGGGCTGCGCCGCACCACCCACAGCGCCAGGCCGAGCACCGCGATGCCGAAGGCGCCGAACAGCGCGCGGCCGGCCCCGGATTCGTCCATGGCCGGGTACAGCAGCACGCCCAGCAACTGCACCCCCAGCAACCAGGCCGAGGGGTGCCGGCGGGCGATGGCCAGCCATCGGGTGGTGCGCGCTATGGCCATCGTGGTGTCCCTGCCCCTGTGTCGGTGGCCGAAGCTTAACGGCTGCCGCGCTGAGGCGGCATGACGGTCCGCCTTGGCCGCCCGTCCTGGCGGGCCACGACCAACGGTCGTGACCTACCCCGCTTGGCCCGCTGCGTAGTCGCGCACGTCCTGGGTGATCTTCATCGAACAGAAGTGGGGGCCGCACATCGAGCAGAAATGGGCCTCCTTGTGCGCGTCCTTGGGCAGGGTTTCGTCGTGGAACTCGCGCGCCTTTTCCGGATCCAGGCCGAGGTGGAACTGGTCTTCCCAGCGGAACTCGAAGCGCGCCTTGCTCAGTGCGTTGTCGCGCACCTGCGCGCCCGGGTGGCCCTTGGCCAGGTCGGCGGCGTGGGCCGCGATGCGGTAGGCCATGATGCCGTCGCGCACGTCCTGCCGGTTGGGCAGGCCCAGGTGCTCCTTGGGGGTGACGTAGCAGAGCATGGCGGTGCCGTACCAGCCGATCATCGCCGCGCCGATCGCGCTGGTGATGTGGTCGTAGCCCGGCGCGATATCGGTGGTGAGCGGCCCCAGCGTGTAGAACGGCGCCTCGCCACATTCGCGCAGCTGCTTGTCCATGTTTTCCTTGATCAGCTGCATCGGCACATGGCCGGGGCCTTCGATCATGGTCTGCACATCGTGCTTCCAGGCGATCCTGGTGAGCTCGCCCAACGCTTCCAGCTCGCCGAACTGCGCGGCATCGTTGGCATCGGCGATGCAGCCCGGGCGCAGGCCATCGCCCAGCGAGAAGGTCACGTCGTAGGCCTTCATGATCTCGCAGATGTCCTCGAAGTGCGTGTAGAGGAAGTTCTCGCGCTGGTGGGCCAGGCACCACTTGGCCATGATCGAGCCGCCGCGCGAGACGATGCCGGTCACCCGATTCGCGGTGAGCGGAACGTGGCGCAGCAGCACACCGGCATGGATGGTGAAGTAATCCACGCCCTGCTCGGCCTGCTCGATGAGCGTGTCGCGGAAGATCTCCCAGCTCAGGTCTTCGGCGCGGCCATCGACCTTTTCCAGCGCCTGGTAGATCGGCACGGTGCCGATCGCCACCGGCGAGTTGCGCACGATCCATTCGCGGGTTTCATGGATGTGCTTGCCGGTGGAGAGGTCCATCACGGTGTCACCGCCCCAGCGGATCGCCCACACCAGCTTCTCCACTTCCTCGGCGATGCCGGACGACACCGCGCTGTTGCCGATGTTGGCGTTGATCTTGGTCAGGAAGTTGCGGCCGATGATCATCGGCTCGCTTTCAGGGTGGTTGATGTTGTTGGGCAGCACCGCCCGCCCCCGCGCGATTTCCTCGCGCACGAACTCTGGCGTGATCGAGGCCTGGATGGAAGCGCCGAACGACTGGCCGGGATGCTGCATCAGCAGCGCCTTGTCGCGGATCGCCTCGATGCGCTGGTTCTCGCGGATCGCCACGAACTCCATTTCCGGGGTGATGATGCCGCGACGGGCGTAGTGCATCTGGGTGACATTGGCACCGGCCACGGCGCGGCGCGGTTGCAGCCGCGACGGAAAGCGCACCGCGTCCAGCCGCGCATCGGTTTCGCGCGAACGCCCGAACGCCGAGCTTGGCCGACCCAGCAGTTCGGTGTCGCCGCGCTCGGCGACCCAGCCCGCACGCAAGGCCGGCAGCCCGGTGGACAGATCGATGCGGGCCTCGGGGTCGGTATAGGGACCGGAGGTGTCATAGACGGTCAGCGGCGCGTTGTCGCCACTCAGCGCGATCTCGCGCATCGGCACCTGCAGGTCGCTGCGCGAGCCGGGCACGTGGATCTTGCGCGAGCCGGGAATCGGTCGCGTGACCGATTCAGACAGCTGCTGGGCCTGTTGCTGCAGGGCGGAAAGGTGTGCGTTCATCGGGCATCGTCCTGGGTTGTCGGTGCGAGGGTTCGCACGGCGAGGGACGAAGCGGCGGCGCACGGCCGGCGCACGGCGCGCGGATGCCAGGCGGGGGCTGGACGGCGCGGTGCATCGGCTGTTGCGAAGCTTCCCTACGCCGGTATCAACCGGATCAGGTTCGAAGGGACTGTCTCAACCGTGGCCACGTGGCCGCGGTACCCCCGCTTCGGGGCGGATTAGACCACACCTGCACCGGAAGTGTGAACAGCCATGTCATGCCGCCTTGGCTAGACTGCCGCGCATGGTATTCCGACTCTCCATCGCCCTGGTGGTGCTGCTGGTGCTCGCCGCCGGCGTGGCACCGGACCCGTTCAACGAGATCGTGCGCGGCGGGCTGGTGCACATCATCCGCAGTGCCGGCTGGCTGTACCTGCTGGTGGTGTTCATCACGCTCTCGTTCCTGCTCTATCTCGCCTTCGGCCGGCTGGGCTCGCTGCGGATCGGCGGCGAAGACGCCGAACCGGATTTCTCCAACGCCAGCTGGATGTCGATGCTCTTCGCTGCCGGCATGGGCATCGGCCTGGTGTTCTGGGGCGCAGCCGAACCGGTGTCGCACTTCGTCACCCCACCCGAGGGCCTGCCCCCACAGAGCATGGAAGCAGCGCGCGCCTCGATG
Source organism: Stenotrophomonas sp. FBCC-B152 (assembly GCF_059134105.1). Classification (NCBI taxonomy): domain Bacteria; kingdom Pseudomonadati; phylum Pseudomonadota; class Gammaproteobacteria; order Lysobacterales; family Lysobacteraceae; genus Stenotrophomonas; species Stenotrophomonas sp. FBCC-B152. The sequence continues at coordinate 3,123,158 of NZ_CP101442.1, forward strand.
CGCTATGCGTTCTTCCACTGGGGCCTGCACCCGTGGGCGATCTACGCGCTGATCGGGCTGGCGATGGCCTGGTTCCAGTTCAACCGCAACGGCCGTGGCCAGATAAGCGACCTGCTGCAGCCGCTGATCGGCGCGCACCACCGCGGTTGGATCGGCACGGTGGTGAACGTGGCAGCGGTGGTCGCGACCGCCATCGGCGTGGCCACCACGCTGGGCTTCGGCACCATCCAGATCGCCGCAGGCCTCGAGCGCGTGTTCGGCCTCCACGCCGGCGCGCCACTGCAGCTCACCATCATCGCCGTCGCCTTCGTGCTCTACATGGCGTCCACCGCCAGCGGCGTGAACCGCGGCATCAAATGGCTCTCCAACTTCAACCTCGGCCTGGCCGCCGTGCTGCTGGCACTGGTGCTGGTACTGGGCCCCACTGCCTTCATCTTCGATACCTTCACCACCACCATTGGCTCCTACCTCAACCAGCTGGTGACCATGAGCCTGCGCATGTCGCCATTCTCGGGCAGCACCTGGGTGGCGGACTGGACGATCTTCTACTGGGCGTGGTGGATCGCCTGGGCACCGTTCGTCGGTTCGTTCATCGCCCGCGTCTCGCGCGGGCGCAGCATCCGCGAATTCGTGCTCGGCGTGGTGATCGCGCCCAGCGTGCTCGGCTTCCTGTGGTTCTCGGTGTTCGGCGGCACTGCGCTGTGGTCGCAGATCTTCGGCCATGTCGACCTGGTGCAGGCACTGGGCACCGGCTACGAAACCGTGTTGTTCACCATGTTCGACAGCCTGCCGATGCCCACCTTGCTCTCGGTGATCGCACTGGTGCTGCTGATGATCTTCTTCGTCACCTCGGCAGACTCGGCCGTACTGGTACTGGCCAGCATGTCCACCGACGAAGCCGGCGACCCGCCGCTGTCGCGACGGATCACCTGGGGCGTGGCGATCGCGCTGATCGCCGCCGTGCTGTTGCTGGCCGGCGGCCTGGATGCGCTGCAGGGCATGATCACCATCGCCGCCCTGCCCTTCGCACTGTTGATGCTGGCGGTGATGTGGTCGCTGTATCGCGTGCTCGACATGGAATATGCGCTGCAGCGCCGCCGTGCATTGCGCGCGCGGCGGATGATGGATGCCTGGATCGAGCGCGAGATCGCCGCGCAGGAAGAGACGCGCGATGAGGCTTCGCGGGCGGATGGTTAGGCCTCAAGAGCAGCGTTTCAGTTCTTACGTGACGGGGAGGCCGACGGGCAGCCCCTTACGGGACACGCCGTAAACCCATCCATGGGGGCTTGGCAAAAACATCCATGTTTTTTCACAGTCCCTACAGGGGCTGCCCGCCGGCCTCCCCAGAAGGTGAGTCGCGTGCGGATGGAAAGAGCAGACACGCATGGCGTGTCCCTACGCGGTGCCGTTGGTAGGTTCGGTTCCCGAACGAACACACGGAACGCACCCACGTCCGGTAACGCATGAAAATAATCGAAGCCGCCGTTGATCTTCCCGTGGCCCCCAACACACTGTCGAGGGTCGGCGGGGGCGGGTTTGCGGGACTGTAGAAAACATGGATGTTTTCTACAAGCCTTATCTGTTCGGAATCTGGCAGCGTAGGCGTCGAGAGCCGGCGTGGGCCGCCGTAAGAGCCTGGATCTCGACGATCGCCATGGAGCTTGGCGCCCACGCCGGAATCTCCCTTGATCCGCCCGAACAGTTGCTGGAGCTGACACTCGCAGTGATAAGACTGGGCAAGCGGGGGAGCTCTCGACCCTTCCAGACTATACGGAGTTTGGCGATGAACGGGATCGGGATTGATGTGAGCAAGCGTCAGCTGGATGTTGGTACGACTGACGGGGAAATTCTGCAGGTCAGCAATACCGCCGCTGGCTTTGCTGAATTGGAGGTCTGGCTGAAAGAACACCCGGCAGACCAGATCGTGCTGGAGGCTACCGGTGGCTATGAGCAGCGCGTGCTGGATTTCCTGCACAAGGCCGGTCGTCCGGTGGTCCGTGCCAATGCCCTGCGGGCCCGTAGGCTGGCTCAGGGCATGGGCCACGTGGCCAAGACAGATCGCTTGGATGCCTACGCATTGGCGAAGATGGCCGTGCTGGTCAAGCTGCGCGCCTACCAGCCGCTGGAGCCTTGGCAACAAAGAATGCGGGAATTCGTGCGGGCTCGCCGGCAGGCGATGCAGGCGCTGACCGTGGCGCGACAGCAGCAGGAAATGGTCGGTGATCGTGAATTGCGTCGGCTACTGCAGGCCAACATTACGCGCTTGCAGACGCTGGTCGCACGCTTGGGAACGCAGATCGGCGAACAGGTTGCACAGCAGCCTCGACTGGCCGTACTGAAGTCGATGAAGGGCGTCGGCCCTGCGCTACAGGCGGTGCTGGCCAGCTATCTGCCCGAGCTGGGCAGAATCAGCGGCAAGGCCATCGCCAGCCTGGTCGGCGTGGCACCGATGTCCCACGACAGCGGCACGATGCGCGGGAAACGAAGTATCCACGGTGGTAGAGCCGAGATCCGTCAGGTGCTTTACATGGCTGCCATGTCGGCCATGCGGCATGAGCCTCGGCTAAAGGATTTCTACCGGTCGCTGCGGGCTCGCGGCAAGGAAGGCAAGGTGGCCATCGTGGCGGTGATGCGAAAGATGCTGGTAATCCTCAACGCCCGTGTGCGCGACGCTGAAAGCGGACCGATCCCAGCCTGAAGCCAGCCAACGGGGGACATCAAGAGGCTGCCGGCCAGCGGCCGGCACTACCATGCCCGTCTGCTGGAGGAGCGGCCCGACCTCTCAGCAACACAGTTGCTCCATGGACGGATTCACGGCGTGTCCCGCAAACCCGCACCCGCCGGCCCAGCTCAGGCCATGCGGGAACCAAAGGCTGTTCGCCCCGATGCATGAAGCAGCCACGCAGGGCGTGGCTCTACAGGAATGTTCGGCAGTCAGGCGATACAGGACCGATCAGTACCCCGCTGCCTGCCCATCCTTGCGGCTTTCCGAAGCGCCGTAATACACGCCGGTTTCCGGGTCGCGCATGATCGCCTGGTACCCACCGTACGGACCATCCGCGAACGTCACGCGGTGGCCCTTGCGCATCAGCGCGCGCACCGTCTCATACGGATAGCCGGTTTCCAGGTTCACCTCGCCGCCGTCGCTCATCGCCGTGGCCTGCCCGGTCGGCTCGGTCGACCCTTCATGCTGGATGCGCGGCGCATCGCCGGCTTCCTGCAGGTTCATGCCGAAGTCCACCAGGTTCATCACGATCTGCGCGTGGCCCTGCGGCTGCATCGCACCGCCCATCACGCCAAAGCTCATCCACGGCTTGCCGTCCTTGGTCACGAAGCCCGGAATGATGGTCTGGAACGGACGCTTGCCCGGCGCATAGCCATTGGGGTGGTCCTTGCGCAGCACGAACATCTCGCCGCGATCCTGCAGGATGAAGCCCAGCCCCGGCGGCGCCATGCCGCTGCCCATGCCCCGGTAGTTGGACTGGATCAGCGACACCATCATCCCGTCCGCATCGGCCACCGTCATGTAGATCGTGTCGCCTTCTTCCAGCTGCTTCGGCGTGCCCGGCTGCACCTCGCGCAACGCCTTGTCCATCGAGATCAGCTTGCGGCGCTCGGCCGCGTATTCCTTCGACACCAGCTTGGCCACCGGCGCCGGCTGGAACGCCGGATCGGTGTAGAAGCGCGCACGGTCCGCGAACGCCAGCTTCTTGGCCTCCACGAACAGGTGCACGTGCTCCGGCGAACCGAACGGAATCTTCGAGAAGTCGTATCCCTCCAGCACGTTCAGGATCTGCAGCGCTGCGATGCCCTGGCTGTTCGGCGGCAGCTCCCACACGTCATAGCCCCGGTAGTTGCTGCTCACCGGCTCCACCCACTCGCCGTGATGGCTGGCCATGTCGTTATAGCTCAGGTAGCCGCCGTTGGCCTTGAAGTACGTGCCGATCGTGCGCGCGATGTCGCCCTTGTAGAACGCATCGCGGCCGCCCTGCGCGATCTGCTCCAGCGTGTTGGCCAGGTTCGGGTTCTTCCACAGCTCACCCTTGCGCGGCGCATGGCCGTTGATCGTGAACTGCTCCTTGAAGCCCGGGTACTGCGACAGCTTGGGCACCGAACGGTCCCAGTAGTAGGCGATCACTTCCGCCACCGGATGGCCCTCGCGCGCATAGCGGATCGCCGGCGCCAGGTTGTCGGCCATCGGCTTGCGGCCGAAGCGGTCGTGCAGCGCGAACCAGCCATCCACCGCGCCCGGCACCGACACCGGCAGCGGGCCGGTGGCCGGAATGTCCTTCAGCCCCCGGCGCTGGAACTCGGCCAGGGTCAGCGACTTCGGCGAACGGCCCGAGCCGTTGTAGCCGTACAGCTTCTGGGTCTTGGGATCCCACACGATCGCGAACAGGTCCCCGCCCACGCCATTGCCGGTGGGCTCCATCAGCCCCAGCGCGGCATTGGCTGCAATCGCCGCATCCACCGCCGAGCCGCCGCCCTTCATCACATCCAGCGCGATCTGGGTGGCCAGCGGCTGCGAGGTGGCCGCCATCGCGTGCGGGGCGATCACTTCCGAGCGGGTGGCAAAGCCATGCCCGGTAACCCGGTCGGCGGCAGAAGACAGCATCGGCAGGGCGCACAACAGCGCGGCGGCCAACACGGCACGGGCAAGGGGTCGGGTCACGGAGTGGGTTTCCTGGAGGGGTGGCAAGCCTTCGATGGTGGCGGTTGGGGCCTGTTGCGCACATCCGACAATGGTCATGTACGGCGTCATCGGCGGGGTCATCCACGACAGCCATATCCGCGCAGAAACCGGGCTTCAATACTTGAATTGGGGTTCACCGGAACGCTTTCACGCGCAACCATCCTTATACGGCGGGGCTTTGCGCTGGATACAGCCGAAACCGTTGGAAATTGTCGAAACACGGTTGACAGCGGCAAAACCGCTGTGGTTTTCTCGATCACATGTTGCAGCGCCACACGCCCATTCGCGAATCCATCGAGCACGCCGGTCCCGGCGCGGCCTCCATCCGTTCGCTTCTTGTCCTCGTACTTATTACCCAACCAACAGGTGCGGGACGGACCGGCGTGTAAGTAGAACTGCCAGGTATCCATCAAAACCCGCACCCACCCTGGTGCGGGTTTTTTCGTTTCAGAACCCTCCGATTTCTTCCTCCAAAGGACCTCCCCCATGAGCACCAACGACCTGCCCCAGATCAAGATCGCTGTTGTCGGCTACGGCAGCCAGGGCCGCGCCCACGCACTGAACCTGCGTGAATCCGGTTTCGACGTGGTCATCGGCCTGCGTCCGGGCGGCCCGACCGAGGTCAAGGCACAAGCCGACGGCTTCACCGTGAAGGCACCGGCCGAGGCGGTGAAGGATGCGGACCTGGTCGCCGTGCTGACCCCGGACATGGTGCAGAAGAAGCTCTACGAAGACGTGCTGGCGCCGAACATGAAACAGGGCGCGGTGCTGCTGTTCGCCCACGGCCTGAACGTGCACTTCAACATGATCGCCCCGCGCGATGACCTGGACGTGGTGCTGGTTGCACCGAAGGGCCCGGGCGCGCTGGTCCGCCGCGAATACGAAATCGGCCGCGGCGTGCCGTGCATCTGGGCGGTCTACCAGGACCGCAGCGGCAAGGCCGCCGAGTACGCCCTGGCGTATGCCGCCGGCCTGGGTGGCGCGCGCGCCAACCTGATCCAGACCACCTTCAAGGAAGAAACCGAAACCGACCTGTTCGGCGAACAGGCCGTGTTGTGTGGCGGTGCCTCGGCACTGGTCCAGGCCGGTTTCGAAACGCTGGTGGAAGCCGGCTACCAGCCGGAAATCGCCTATTACGAAGTCCTGCACGAACTGAAGCTGATCGTGGACCTGTTCTACGAAGGCGGCATCACCCGCATGCTGGAATTCATCTCCGAAACCGCGCAGTACGGCGATTACGTGAGCGGCCCGCGGGTGATCGACGCCGGCACCAAGGAGCGCATGAAGGCGGTGCTGGCCGACATCCAGGACGGCACGTTCACCAAGAACTGGGTGGCCGAATACGAAGCGGGCCTGCCGAACTACAACAAGTTCAAGCAGGCCGACCTGGAACACCCGATCGAGAAGGTAGGCAAGGAACTGCGCGCCAAGATGGTCTGGCTGCAAAGTCAAGCCGCGTAACCGCGCGGCTCCCCCACCGCTTTCGCAAAGGTCACCGCATGAACACCTCCGCACACAGCACCGCGCCCCGCAACGGCGCACGCTGGTTGACGCAGGCCCTGGAAGCCGAGGGCGTCGATACGCTGTTCGGCTATCCGGGCGGCACCATCATGCCCTTCTACGACGCCCTGGTGGATTCAGGGCTGAAGCACATCCTGGTGCGCCACGAACAGGGCGCGGCGCTGGCCGCCAACGGCTATGCCCGCGCCAGCGGCCGCGTTGGCGTCTGCGTGGCCACCTCCGGCCCGGGCGCCTCCAACCTGGTCACCGGCATCGCCGATGCCATGCTGGATTCGGTGCCGATGGTCTGCATCACCGGCCAGGTCGCCACCCCGCTGCTGGGCACCGACGCGTTCCAGGAACTGGACGTGTTCGGGCTGACCCTGCCGATCGTCAAGCACAGCTGGCTGGTGCGCTCGGTCGACGACCTGCCGCGCATCGTCCGCGAGGCGTTCCGCATCGCCCGCGAAGGCCGCCCGGGCCCGGTGCTGATCGACCTGCCCAAGGATGTACAGATCGCCGACGCCAGCCACCTGCCCGCGCACGTGCCGGAAACGGTCAACCCGCCGGTGGCCCCGGCCGACGCCGCGCTGGCCGATGCCATCGCCGCGATCCAGGCCGCCGAGAAGCCGGTGGTCTACGCCGGCGGCGGCGTGGCCCTGGGCGATGCGGTGGAGGACTTCCGTGCCTTCGTCGACGCCACCGCCATTCCCACCGTGCTGACCCTGCGCGGCCTGGGTGGGCTGCCTGCGCAGCACCCGCATTACCTGGGCATGCTGGGCATGCACGGCACCCGCGCGGCAAACATGGCCGTGCAGGAGAGCGACCTGCTGGTGGTGGTCGGCGCGCGCTTCGACGACCGCGCCACCGGCAAGTTGAACGAGTTTGCGCCGTTCGCCCGCGTCATCCATATCGATGCCGACGCGTATGAGATCTCCAAGCTGCGTACCGCCGATGTGGCGGTGCCGGGCAACGTCGGCACCGCACTGCGTGCGCTGACCGCAGCCCTGCCGCGCGCAGCCGCATCGCAGGAGGCGTGGCGCAAACGCTGCGCCGGGCACCGCGAGCGCTTCGCCGCACGCTACGACGCACCGGGCGCGCACATCTATGCCCCGGCGCTGCTGAAGCGCCTGAGCGAAGTGGCCCCGGCCGACGCGATCATTGCCTGCGATGTCGGCCAGCACCAGATGTGGGTGGCCCAGCATTGCCGCTTCAACCACCCGCGCAACCACCTGACCAGCGGTGCGCTGGGCACCATGGGCTTCGGCCTGCCGGCCGCGATGGGCGCGCAGTTCGCCTGCCCCGACCGCACCGTGGTGCTGGTCTCCGGCGACGGCAGCTTCATGATGAACGTGCAGGAGCTGGCCACCATCGCCCGCTGCCGCCTGCCGGTGAAGATCGTGCTGCTGGACAACAGCTCGCTGGGCATGGTCCGCCAGTGGCAGGAGCTGTTCTTCGCCGAGCGCTACAGCGAGATCGACCTGTCCGACAACCCGGACTTCGCCGCGCTGGCCAAGGTGTTCGGCATTCCGGCCACCCGCATTGAAAACCGCGACGACGTCGAAGGCGGCCTGGCCGCGCTGCTGGCCGAGCCCGGCCCGGCGCTGCTGCACGTGGCCATCGATGCGCGCGCCAACGTGTGGCCGCTGGTGCCGCCCAACAACGCCAACAGCACCATGCTGGAAAGCAACCCCGCCCATCAGCCCCAGGAGTTCCCCCATGCAATACCGGCTTGACCTGGTGCTGGTTCCGGCCGAAGGCGCGCTGCTGCGCGTGATCGGCATGGCCGAACGCCGTGGCTTCGCGCCGCGCGCGATCGTGGGTGCGCCCAATGCGGCCGACGATGGCCGCTGGCACCTGCAGCTGGTGGTGGACAGCACCCGTCCGCCGGAGACGCTGTGCCGCCAGATCGAGAAGATCTATGACTGTGTTTCGGTGCGGATCAGCGCGCTGGAGCCGGGTACTGGAGTAACCGTATGAACGCCCGCGCCGTGGTTCCGGTGCCGGTACGGAGGGGTCTTCTTCAAGGCCCGTCGCCCACGCACGACCGCGTCCGTCATCCCCCGTGCGATCTGCGGAGCCGCCATGCCGGCTAGCCGTGCCCCGCAGGAATCGGACGTAGGCGATGTAAGCGTCGCCGACGTGCTGGCCGCGCAGGCGCGGCTGCGCCGGTTCCTGCCGCCCACGCCGCTGCATTATGCGGAGCGGTTCGGCACCTGGCTGAAGCTGGAAAACCTGCAGCGCACCGGCTCGTACAAGGTGCGCGGCGCATTGAACGCGCTGCTGGCCGGGCGCGAGCGCGGCGATGACCGCCCGGTGATCTGCGCCTCGGCCGGCAACCACGCCCAGGGCGTGGCGTGGTCTGCCTACCGGCTGGATATCCCGGCCATCACGGTGATGCCGCACGGCGCCCCGGCCACCAAGATCGCCGGCGTCGCGCACTGGGGCGCCACCGTGCGCCAGCACGGCAACAGCTATGACGAGGCCTACGCCTTCGCACGCGCCCTGGCCGACCAGCACGGCTACCGCTTCCTGTCGGCCTTCGACGATCCGGACGTGATCGCCGGCCAGGGCACGCTGGGCATCGAACTGGCCGCGCATGCGCCGGACGTGGTGATCGTGCCGATCGGCGGTGGCGGGCTGGCGTCCGGCGTGGCGCTGGCGCTGAAGTCGCAGGGCGTGCGCATCGTGGGCGCCCAGGTCGAAGGCGTGGATTCCATGGCCCGTGCGATCCGCGGCGACACGCGCGAGATCTCCCCGGTGGCCACCCTGGCTGACGGCGTGAAAGTGAAGATCCCCGGCACCCTGACCCGCCGCCTGTGCAGTGCGCTGCTGGACGACGTGGTGATCGTGCGCGAAGCCGAGCTGCGCGAAACCCTGGTGCGGCTGGCACTGGAAGAACACATCATCGCCGAAGGCGCCGGCGCGCTGCCGCTGGCCGCCGGCCGACGCGTGGCCGGCAAGCGCAAGTGCGCGGTGGTCTCCGGCGGCAACATCGATGCGATGGTGCTGGCCCAGCTGCTGTCCGACATCCGCCCACGCCCGCCGCGCAAACCGCGCCGCCGCGCCAGCGAGCGAACACGGCCACCGCTACCGACCGTGCTCGCGCCACCCCCGAATTCCATCGTCCTTCCTTCCCCTGCCTTGCCATCCGACCTTGCCGTCGAGGAGACCTCCTGGTGACCACGCCCAACTCCCCCCGAATTCGAATTTTCGACACCACCCTGCGTGACGGCGAGCAATCGCCCGGCTGCAGCATGAGCCCGCAGCAGAAGCTGGTGATGGCACGCGCGCTCGACGAGCTGGGCGTGGACATCATCGAAACCGGCTTCCCGGCCAGTTCGCAGTCCGACCGCGACGCGATGGCGATGATCGGCCGCGAAGTGCGCCGCCCAACCCTGGCCGTGCTGTCGCGCTGCCTGGCCACCGACATCGAGACCTCGGCCAAGGCCCTGGACGCGGCCGCCAACGCGCGCCTGCACGTGTTCCTGTCCACCAGCCCGCTGCACCGCGAGCACAAGCTGCGCATGAGCCGTGAGCAGGTACTGGAATCGGTGCACAAGCACGTGAGCCTGGCGCGCAGCTACATCGACGATGTGGAGTTCTCGGCCGAAGATGCCACCCGCACCGAGGAAGACTTCCTGATCGAAGTGGCCCGCGTGGCCGTCGCCGCCGGCGCCACCACCATCAACCTGCCCGACACCGTGGGCTTCACCACCCCTGAAGAGATCCGCGGCATGTTCCAGCGGGTGATCGCCGGGGTGCCCGACAGCGACCGCATCATCTTCAGCACCCACTGCCACAACGACCTGGGCCTGGCCGTGGCCAATTCGCTGGCCGCCATCGAAGGCGGCGCCCGCCAGGTGGAGTGCACCGTCAACGGCATCGGCGAGCGCGCCGGCAACTGCTCGCTGGAAGAGCTGGCCATGGTGTTGAAGGTACGCAACGCCTTCTACGAAGAAGACACCCGGATCAACACCCCGCGCATCGTGTCCACCTCGCAGCTGCTGCAGCGCCTGGTCGGCATGCCGGTGCAGCGCAACAAGGCGATCGTGGGCGCCAATGCCTTCGCGCATGAATCGGGCATCCACCAGCACGGCATGCTGCGCCACCGTGGTACCTACGAAATCATGCGTCCGGAAGACGTGGGCTGGGAAAACTCGCAGATGGTGCTGGGCCGCCACAGCGGCCGCGCGGCGGTGGAAGCGCGCCTGCGTGCATTGGGCTTCTGGCTGGAGGAAGAAGAGCTGAAGCTGGTGTTCGAGCAGTTCAAGACCCTGTGCGAGCAGCAGCGCGTGGTCACCGACGCCGACCTGCAGGTATTGATGCAGGGCAGCTCCACCCAGAACGGCTACCGGCTGGCCTCGATGACCATCAGCGACGTAGGCAGCCGCGCCAACGCGCTGGTCGAACTGTCCGACCCGGATGGCAACCGCGTGGCCGAAACCGCGCAGGGCGATGGCCCGGTGGACGCGCTGTTCGGCGCGCTGGCCGCCGCCACCGGCGTACAGCTGATGCTGGACAGCTACCACGTGCACAGCGTGGGCATCGGTGCCGACGCGCGCGGCGAAGCCAACCTGAGCGTGCGCCACGACGGCGTGGAGTACGAAGGCACCGGCACCAGCCGCGACATCATCGAAGCCTCGGCCCTGGCTTGGCTGGACGTGGCCAACCGCCTGCTGCGCCAGCGCCAGGCCAACGCCGAACAACCCGCGGCCACCGCCGCCGCCTGAGGAACCCACGCATGAGTGCCTTCGACAGCCCGTACACCGCCGACGCTTCCCAGCACTGGAACGCGCACGACTACGCCATCGACGCCGGCTTCGTGCCGCTGCTCGGCGGTGCGGTGGCGCGCCTGCTCGACCCGCAGCGCGGCGAGCGGATCCTCGACCTGGGCTGCGGCGATGGCGTGCTGAGCTTCGACCTGGCACTGAGCGGTGCGCATGTGACCGGCGTGGACAGCTCGCCCGAGCTGATCGGCGGCGCGCGCGCCCGCGGCATCGACGCGCTGCTGAGGGACGCCCATGCGATGACCTTCGAGCGCCGCTTCGATGCGGTGTTCAGCAACGCCGCGCTGCACTGGATGCGCGAACCGGACAAGGTGATCGACGGCGTGCGCCGTGCGCTGCGACCCGGTGGCCGCTTCGTCGCCGAGATGGGCGGCCAGGGCAACGTGGCCACCATCACCAGCGCGCTGCAGGCCGCCCTGTGCAGCAACGGCCATGCGGTGCCGGCGTTCCCGTGGTACTTCCCCAGCGAGGACGAGTACGCCGACCGCCTGCGCGCGCACGGTTTCCAGGTGCGCCATATCGAATGCCTGGCGCGCCCGACCGTGCTGCCCACCGGCATGCAGGGCTGGCTGCGCACCTTCGCCTCGCCGTTCCTGGCCGGCCTGGATGCCCGCCAGCGCCAGCGCGTGCTCGACGACACCGTGGCGCTGCTGGCCCCGACCCAGCGCGATGCGCATGGCCAGTGGACCGCCGATTACGTGCGGCTGCGCTTCGAGGCGCGGCTGCGCACTTCCTGACCGACCCGAACCGCCCTATCGTCACATGAACCACAGCAAGGCCATTCCATGACCCCAGCTCCCCGCACCCTGTACGACAAACTGTGGGACGCCCACGTGGTCGTGCCCGAATCGGACAGCGCGCCCGCCGTGCTGTACATCGACCTGCACCTGATCCACGAAGTGACCTCGCCGCAGGCCTTCACCGAACTGCGCGAGCGCGGCCTGTCGCCGCGCCGCCCGGACCGGACCAAGGCCACCATGGATCACTCCACCCCGACCCTGCCGGCCGGCGCCGACGGCAAGCTGCCGTATGCCAGCGCCGCTTCGGAAGCGCAGGTGGCGATGCTGGCGCGCAATTGCGCCGAGCACGGTATCGAGCTGTTCGACCTGCAGTCGGCCAACCGCGGCATCGTGCACGTGATCGCACCCGAGCAGGGCTTCACCCAGCCGGGCATGACCATCGTGTGCGGCGACAGCCACACCTCCACCCACGGTGCGTTCGGCGCGCTGGCGTTCGGTATCGGCACCAGCGAAGTGGGCCACGTCCTGGCCACCCAGTGCCTGCTGCAGCGCAAGGCCAGGACCATGGCGATCACCGTCGATGGTGCATTGGCGCCGGGCGTGGGCGCCAAGGACGTGGTGCTGCACATCATCGGGGTGATCGGGGTCAACGGCGGCACCGGCCATGTGCTGGAATTCCGTGGCAGCGCGATCACCGCGATGGACATGGAGCAGCGCATGACCCTGTGCAACATGTCGATCGAAGCCGGCGCCCGCGCCGGCATGGTCGCGCCGGACCAGGTCACCTTCGACTGGGTGGCCAACACCCCGCGCGGCCCCAAGGGCGTGGAGTTCGACATCGCCGTGGCGCAGTGGAAGCAGCTGCGCAGCGACGCCGGCGCGCGCTTCGACGTGGAAGTCCACATCGATGCGGCCGACATCCGCCCGACGCTGACCTGGGGTACGCATCCGGGCACGGCCATCGCGGTGGACGCGCCGATCCCGGCCGCCAACGACGCGGCCGACCAGAAGGGCCTGGACTACATGCACTTCCGCGCCGGGCAGACCCTGGCGGGTACGCCGGTGGACGTGGTGTTCGTCGGCTCGTGCACCAACGGCCGGCTGAGCGACATGCGCGAAGTGGCGCAGGTGCTGCAGGGCCGGCGCGTTGCCACGGGCGTGCGCATGCTGGTGGTGCCGGGTTCGGAGATCGTCAAGCGCCAGGCCGAAGCCGAAGGCATCGACGCCATCGTGCGCGAGGCCGGTGCCGAATGGCGCGAGCCGGGCTGTTCGATGTGCATCGCGATGAACGGCGACCTGGTCGCCCCCGGCCAGCTGGCGGTGAGCACCAGCAACCGCAATTTCGAAGGCCGCCAGGGCCCGGGCTCGCGCACGCTGCTGGCCTCGCCGATGACGGCCGCCTGGGCGGCGGTGAACGGCCGGGTGGCCGACCCGCGTGAACTGTATGCCAGCCAGGAGGTGGCCTGATGAGCGGCTTCCGTAGCCTGACCTCGACCAGCGTGGTGCTGCGCGAGACCAACATCGACACCGACCAGATCATTCCGGCGCGGTTCCTGTCCACCACCGAACGCGCCGGGCTGGGCAAGCACGCGTTCAACGACTGGCGCTGGCAGGCCGATGGCAGCCCGAACCCGGGCTTCGCGTTCAATCAGCCGCACAACGCCGGGCGCAGCATCCTGCTGGCCGGGCGCAACTTCGGCTGCGGCTCCTCGCGCGAACACGCGCCGTGGGCATTGGCCGACCTGGGCCTGCGCGCGATCGTGAGCAGTGAAATCGCCGACATCTTCCGCGGCAATGCGTTGAAGAACGGCTTGCTGCCGATCGTGCTCGACGAAGCCGACGTGCAGACGCTGATGCAGCGCCCGGACGACGCATTGACCGTGGACATCGCTGCGCGCGAGCTGCGCACGCCCGATGGCCGGGTGTATTCCTTCCCGCTGGACGGCTTCTCGCAGACCTGTCTGCTGGAAGGCGTGGACCAGTTGGGGTATCTGTTGGGTCGTACCCCTGACATTGAACGTTACGAGAGTGAACATGCACGCTGAGATTGTCGTATTGCCCGGTGATGGCATCGGTCCGGAAGTCGCCGCGGCCGCGGTGGCGGTACTGGGCGCGGTGGCCGAACGCTTTGGCCACACCTTTGGTTTCAGCGAACACGATATCGGCGGCATCGCCATCGACCGCCACGGCGAGCCGCTGCCGGCGGCCACGCTGGAAGCCTGCCGCCAGGCCGATGCGATCCTGCTGGGCGCGGTGGGCGGCCCGAAGTGGTCCGACCCGAACGCGAAGGTGCGCCCGGAGCAGGGCCTGCTGGCTATCCGCAAGGCGCTGGGGCTGTATGCCAACCTGCGCCCGGTGCGTACCCACCCGGCCGCGCTGGGCGCGTCGCCGATCAAGGCGGAGCTGCTGGAGGGCGTGGACTTCGTGGTGGTGCGCGAGCTCACGGGCGGCATCTACTTCGGTGAGAAGACGCGCACGGCCGACACCGCCAGCGATCTGTGCAGCTACAGCGTGGGCGAGATCGAGCGGGTGATGCGCAGTGCGTTCCGGCTGGCACGGCAGCGCCGTGGCAAGGTCACCTCGGTGGACAAGGCCAACGTGCTGGAAACTTCGCGCCTGTGGCGTGACGTGGCGGCGCGGATCGGCCGCGAGGAATTCCCGGAGATCGCGCTGGAACACCAGCTGGTGGATTCGATGGCCATGCACCTGCTGGCCAAGCCGCGCGAGTACGACGTGATCGTGACCGAGAACATGTTCGGCGACATCCTCACCGATGAGGCCTCGATGCTGGCCGGTTCGCTCGGCCTGCTGCCGTCGGCGTCGTTGGGTGAGCCTGGCGCGGTCGGGATCTACGAGCCGATCCACGGGTCGGCGCCGGATATCGCCGGCAAGGGCATTGCCAACCCGTACGCCACGATCTTCAGCGCCGCGATGCTGCTGCGCCATTCGTTGGGGTTGGAAGCCGAAGCGGCCGCCGTTGAAGCCGCTGTACATGCGGCGTTGGATGATGGCGTGTTTACTGCGGATCTGGCGGCCAGGGGCCAGGCCGTATCCACCACGCAGGCAACCGACGCTGTGCTGGCGCGGCTGAGCTGACGTTTAAAAGCCCTCGTTTGAGCGTTTACGAGTGATGGGCCGGCGGTGGCGGGGGTACGGGGGGCGCCGTGAACCCATCCTTGGGGGCTCTTGCGAAACATCCATGTTTCGCAAAGCCCCCGTACCCCCGCCCCCGCCGACCCATTGACGGTTGGTTGGGGGCCAAGGTAGAGCCACGCCCTGCGTGGCTGCTCCGGCTTTTGATCATTGTCTCCGCCCACGACCATCTGTCTGGGGCGGCCGGCGGGCAGCCCCCGTAGGGGGCTGCCCGTCGGCCGCCCCGCCAGGAGTGAATCAAGGCGCCGATGCTTCTTCGGCTTTGCCCGCTTCACCCGCTTCATCCGGCTTCACCCGGAACCACGCCGCGTACAGCGCCGGCAGGAACACCAGCGTCAGCACGGTGCCCACGATCAACCCGCCCATGATCGAGATCGCCATCGAGCCGTAGAACGCACTGCGCGACAGCGGGATCATCGCCAGCACCGCCGCCAGCGCGGTCAGCACGATCGGGCGGAAGCGGCGCACGGTGGCGTCGATGATCGCGTGCCAGCGGTCGTGGCCGGCGTCGATGTCCTGCTGGATCTGGTCGATCAGGATCACCGAATTACGCATGATCATGCCCGCCAGCGCGATGGTGCCCAGCAGCGCCACGAACCCGAACGGTGCGCGGAACAGCAGCAGGAACAAGGTTGCGCCGATGATGCCCAGCGGTGCGGTCACCAGCACCATCGCCGCACGCGAGAAGCTGCGCAGCTGCAGCATCAGCAGCGTGGCCACCACGATCAGGAACAGCGGCATGCCGGCCTTGATCGAGTTCTGGCCGCGTGCGGAATCTTCCACCGTGCCGCCGGTTTCCAGCAGGTAGCCGGACGGCAGTTCGGCACGGATGCCTTCCAGCGTCGGCAGTATCTGCTGCACCACGTCCAGCGCCTGGCTGCCCTCACCGATATCCGCGCGCACCGTCACCGTCGGCAACCGGTTGCGGTGCCAGATGATGCCGTCCTCGAACACGTACTCCAGGCGCGCCACCTGCGACAGCGTCACCGAGGTGCCGCTGGCCGTGGGAATGGCCAGGCTGCCCAGCATGTCCAGCCGCACGCGTTCATTGTCCGGCCCGCGCAGCAGCATTTCGATCAGGCGGTTGCCCTCACGGTAGGTGCTCACACTCATGCCCGACAACGACGTGCCCAGCAGCTGGCTCACCTGCGCACTGCTCACGCCCAGCGCGCGCGCACGGTCCTGGTCGATCACCAGCCGCACCACCTTGCTCGGCTCGCTCCAGTCCAGGTTGACGTTCATCACGTGCGGGTTCTCGCGCACCTTGGCTTCCACCTTGCGTGCGATCGCCTGCACCTGCTCGATGTGTTCGCCTGAAATGCGCATCTGCACCGGGTAGCCCACCGGCGGGCCGTTCTCCAGCCGGGTCACGCGCATCTGCACGTCCGGGAACTGCGGAATGACCTCCTTCAGCAGCCAGTCGCGGGTGGCCTCACGCGCTTCGGCGTTTTCGGTCAGCACCACGAACTGCGAGAAGTTGGTGGCCGGCAGCTGCTGGTCCAGCGGCAGGTAGAAGCGCGGCGAACCGGTACCCACGTAGGCCACGTAGTTGCTGATGCCGTCGCGCCCCTTGAGCAGCTTCTCCAGCTTGGTCGCCTGCGCCTGGGTGGCCTGCAGTGATGCGCCTTCGGCCAGTTCGATGTCCACCATCAGTTCCGGGCGGGTCGAATCCGGGAAGAACTGCTGCGGCACGAAGCGGAAGATCAGCAGCGAGAACACGAACAGCGCTGCCGTGGCCGCGATCACCCACCAGCGGTGGCGCAGGCATGCATCCAGGAAGCGGCGGAAGCGCGTGTAGAACGGCCGCTGGTACGGGTCGTGGTCGTGCGCCAGTTCCGTCGGCGCGATCCAGCGCGCGAACGCCGGGTGGCGGTCGGCCCACTGCAGGCGCCTGGCGCGCCAGCGCCCGGCCAGGCTGTCCGGCTTGAGCGGCTGCGGATTGAACAGGTCCGGCAGCATCTTGTCGCCCAGGTAGGGAATGAACAGCACCGCCGCGATCCACGACACCACCAGCGCAATGGTTACCACCTGGAACAGCGAACGGGTGTACTCACCGGTGCTGGACGCCGCCGTGGCGATCGGCAGGAAGCCGGCCGCGGTGATCAGCGTACCCGTCAGCATCGGGAACGCCGTGCTTTCCCACGCGAAACTGGCCGCGCGCAGGCGGTCATAGCCCTGCTCCATCTTGGTGGCCATCATCTCCACCGCGATGATCGCATCGTCCACCAGCAGGCCCAGCGCCAGCACCAGCGCGCCCAGCGAGATCTTGTGCAGGCCGATGTCGAAGTAGTGCATGACGAAGAACGTCATCGCCAGCACCAGCGGAATGGTCACGCCCACCACCAGGCCGGTGCGCAGGCCCAGCGAGAAGAAGCTCACCAGCAGCACGATCACCACTGCTTCGGTGAGCACCTGCACGAACTCGCCCACCGATTCTTCCACCGCGTGCGGCTGGTCGGAGACCTTGCGCAGCTTCATGCCGGCCGGCAGGGTTTTCTGCAGGCGTTCGAATTCGGCATCCAGGGTGGCGCCGAGCTTGAGGATGTCGCCGCCGTCCTTCATCGCCACCGCGATGCCGATGGCGTCTTCGCCCATGAAGCGCATTTTCGGCGAGGCCGGGTCGGCGAAGCCGCGCTTGACCTCGGCGATATCGCCCAGGTGCACGGTGCGGTCACCGGCCTGGATCGGGAAGCGGCGGATGTCGTCCACGCTCTGGAACTGGCCGGTCACGCGCAGCTGCACGCGGTCGGTGGGGGTTTCAAAGAAGCTGGTGGCGGCGATCGCGTTCTGGTCGGCCAGCGCCTGCTGCACCTGCTGCAGCGAAACGCCGAGGGTGGCCAGCTTGGTGTTGGACAGCTCGATCCAGACCTTTTCGTCCTGCAGGCCTTCCAGCTCGATCTTGCCCACGTCCGGCACGCGCTGCAGTTCCAGCTGGATGCGGTCGGCGTAATCGCGCATCACCGCGTAGTCGAAGCCCTGCCCGGTCAAGGCATAGATGTTGCCGAAGGTATCGCCGAATTCATCGTTGAAGAACGGGCCGACGATCTCGCGCGGCAGGGTCGGCTTGATGTCGCCCACGCGCTTGCGCACCTGGTACCACAGGTCCGGAATCGCCTTGGAGCGCAGGCTGTCGCGGGCCACGAAGATCACCTGCGATTCGCCCGGCCGCGAGTACGAGCGGATGAACTCGTACTGCCCGGTGTTGAGCAGCGCCTTCTCGATCGGCTCGGTCACCTGGCGCGAGACCTGCTCGGCGGTGGCACCCGGCCACATCGTGCGTACCACCATCACCTTGAAGGTGAACGGCGGATCCTCGGACTGGCCCAGGTGCTTGTACGACCACGCACCGATGATCGCGAAGGCCAGCATCGCGAACAGCACCAGCGCGCGGTTGCCCAGCGCCCATTCGGAAAGATTGAAGCGGCGCACGGGGTCAGTGCCCCTTGGCCGTGGCAGCGGGCGCGGCGGCCGGCTTCAGCACCGGGCGGTTCTGCCGGTCCACCGGGGTGACCGCCTGGCCGTCGCGCAGCAGGTGCCCGCCGGCGGCCACCACCCAATCCTGCGCGGCCACGCCGGACAGCACCGGCACCGCGTCGGGGCCATAGGCACCCACGGTCACCGGCGTGGCCTTGATCGCGCCGTTGGACGGGTTCACCACCCACACGCTGGCCTTGCCATTGGCGCCGCGCAGCACCGCGCCCAGCGGCAGCTGCAGCGTGCCGGTGCGGCCGGCGGCGGCGAACACGCGCGCGCTCTGGCCCAGCTCCACTTCAGCGGCTGCTTCGGGCGCCAGGCTGACCCGGGTGGCGTAGGTACGCGCCTGCGCATCGGCGGCCGGGGCGATCTCGCGGATCGTGCCCGGCAGCATCTGGCCCGGCTTGTTCCACAGCTCCACCTGCACCTCCTGGCCGACCTGGTAATCGCGGATGTTGCTTTCCGGCAGGGCGATCAGCACCTCGCGTCCGCCGTCGGCGGCCAGGGTGAACACCGTCTGCCCGGCGCCGACCACCTGCCCGGCTTCGGCCTGGCGGCTGGCGATCACGCCATCGGCCGGCGCGCGCAGCTGCGCGTAGCCGGTCTGGTTGCGGGCCACCGCCAGGTTGGCGCGGGCGGCATTGGCCTGGCCCTGCGCGGCCTTGAAGGCGGCGGTCTGTGCATCCAGGGTGGACTGGCTGACCAGCTGCTGCTCGGCCAGCGTCGCGTAGCGCTTCTGGTCATCGCGGGCGCGCACCAGGTCGGCTTCGGCCGCGGCCAGCTGCGCCTGCGAGGCGCTTGCCTGCGAGGCGAAATCGGCGGCATCCAGTTCGGCCAGCAGGTCACCCTTGCGCACGCGCTGGCCGGCATCGACGTGGCGCTTCACCAGGTTGCCCCCGACCCGGAACGACAGCGGGCTTTCCTGCAGGGCATGCACCTCACCCGGGTAGGCCGCCACTTCCTGGCCGCTCACCGTGCCCGGCTGCACCACCAGCACCGGGATCGGTGCGGCCGGCTCGGCATCCTGTTTGCCACACGCTGCCAGCATCAACGCCAGCAGGCCACTGCCCATCCATCGCAAGTTGTTCATGAGGTCCTGGACCTTGAAGTACCGGGGGAGACCGTCTGGAAGCGACACTCTATTCCATGACGGCTAATAGTGAACCAGTCGGTATAGTATAAATATCGAACCGATTGGTCTAGTATTGTTTGCATGACTGATCCGACCACTTCCGCCGTGCCGTCCAAGCCTGCCGCCAAGGCAGCCGGACCCGGCCGCCCCAAGGATCTGGGCAAGCGCGCAGCCATCCTCGACGCGGCCAAGGCATTGTTCGTGGACCAGGGGTATGGCGGCGTCAGCATGGACAGCATCGCGGCCCAGGCCGGCGTTTCCAAGCTGACCGTTTACAGCCATTTCGGCGACAAAGAGACCCTTTTCACCGAAGCTGTGAAGTCCACCTGCGTGGAGATGCTGCCGGACGCGCTGTTCGTCACCGACGCCGACGGCGCGCTGCGCGAGCAGCTGCTGGGCATCGGCCGGGCGTTCTTCACCATGATCACCTCGCCGGCGGCCGTGGCCGTGCAGCGGGTGATGATGGCCCCCGATACCGACGACCGGATCCGCGAGATGTTCTGGGTGGCCGGCCCGCAGCGCACCAGTGATGCCCTGGCCGAGTTCCTGCGGGCCCGCACCGAGCGCGGCGAACTGGAGATCAGCGACTTCCAGACCGCCGCCCTGCAGTTCTTCACCCTCATCAAAGGCGAGCTGCATACGCATATGATGTGCGGGCTGCGAACGGCCCCGGCCGAGTGCGACGCCGACGCCCATGTGGAGGCCAGCGTGACCTTCTTCCTGAGGGCCTACGCCACCCGCCCCGGGCGGTGATGACAACATGAATGGACCGGAGGTCGCGGTGACTTCCGGCACTGCGACCCCGGCGCGACGGCAGCGATGCTCTCAGCGCGCCGCCGGCTCCCGGCACCGGTAAAATGGCCGGCCCACTGCGCTGGATTAAGAACCTCATGACGATCGATTACGCCCACGCCCGCGAACTGATGGTTGAACAGCAGATCCGTCCCTGGGACGTGCTGGACATCCGTGTGCTCGACGTACTGGCACGTTTGCCGCGCGAGGCGTTTGTCGCCGATGCGAACCGTACCCTTGCCTACGCCGACGTTGAACTGCCGCTGGGCGACGGCCGCAAGATGATGAAGCCGGTCATCGAAGGCCGCACCCTGCAGGCGCTGAACCTGCAGCCGGGCGATGAAGTGCTGGAAATCGGCACCGGCAGCGGCTACCTCAGCGCCTGCATGGGCGCCCTGGCCCGCGAAGTGCTCAGCCTGGAAATCGACCCGGCCCTGGCCGAGGCCGCGCGTGCGCGCCTGGATGTCACCGGCCTGGGCACCAATGTCCGCATTGAAACTGCCGATGCCCTGACCTGGGACACCGAGCGCCGCTTCGATGCCATCTGCGTTACCGGCGCGGTGGAAAGCATCCCCGCCCGCTTCACGCAGTGGCTGCGTCCCGGTGGCCGCCTGTTCGTGATCCGTGGCCATTCGCCGGCAATGGAAGCGGTGCTGGTCAATGCCGATGGCAGCATCAGCGATTCGCTGTTTGAAACCGATATCGATTACCTGCGCGGTGCCGCGCCGGCACCCCAGTTCCACCTCTGAGTCCAAGGAAGCCGCAATGATCCGCCGATCCCTCGCTATTGCGCTGGCCGCCGCCCTGCTGCCGATGACCGCCTCTGCCGCCGACCTGCTGCAGGTCTACGAAATGGCGCGCAACGGCGATCCGCAGCTGTCCGCGGCTGAATCGACCCGTCTGTTCGACAAGGAAGGCGCCGTGCAGGCCCGTGCCGCACTGCTGCCGCAGATCAATGGCGAGGCTTCGCTCACGCGCAATCGCACCACGCCGAACCACGACGTCAGCTCCACCTCGTTCACCACCAAGAACCGCAACTACGGCCTGAGCGCGTCGCAGACGCTGTTCAACTGGACGCAGATCTCCAACCTGCGTTCGCAGCGCGAGCTGAGCAAGGCGGCGGACTTCACCCTGGACTCGGCCAACGACGACCTGATCACGCGCACCTCGGCGGCGTACTTCAACGTGCTGGTGGGCATCGAATCGCTGTCGGCGGCGCAGACCAACGAAGCGGCGGCCAAGAAGCAGTTCGACTTCGCCGACAAGCGCCTGGAAGTGGGCCTGGCCCCGATCACCGATGTGCATGAAGCGCGCGCCCAGTACGACCAGGCCCGCGCCAACACCATCATTGCCCAAAACACCCTGGCCGACGCCTACCAGGCGTTGACCGAACTGACCGGCCAGCCGGTCACCGACCTGCGCGCCCTGCCGGCCGACTTCCGCCCGGAACTGCCGGCCAAGTACGCCACCGTTGACCAGCTGGTCAACGAAGCGGTTGCCCAGAATCCGGCGCTGAAGTCGCAGGAGCTGAAGGTGAGCGCGGCCGAATCGAGCGTGTCCGCCGCACGCGGTGGCCACTACCCGACCCTGTCGCTGGGTGCCACCGCCGGCCGTTCGGCCAGCTGGGGTGACGTGGTGGGCAGCGGTTCGAACTTCAGCCCGGACCAGCGCAGCAACAGCATCGGCCTGACCCTGAGCGTGCCGATCTTCTCCGGTGGCGCCACCCAGTCCGGCGTGCGCCAGGCCCTGGCCCAGCGCGATATCGCCCAGGACGGTTACGAGCAGCAGAAGCGCGCCCTGGACCGCAACACCCGCAACGCCTACCAGACCCTGGTGGCCGGCATCAGCGAAGTGGAAGCGCGCCGCCTGGCGGTGGTCTCGGCGCAGAGCGCGTACGACGCGTCGCAGGTCGGCCTGGAAGTGGGTACCCGCACCGTGCTGGACGTGATCCAGAACCAGCGCATCCTGTTCTCGGCCCAGCTCGAGTACGCCAACGCCCGCTACACCTTCCTGCAGAACCGTCTGCTGTTGGGCCAGGCAGTCGGCACGCTGGACATCGCCGACCTGCAGGACATCAACCGCCTGCTGACCCTGCAGGCCGCAACGCCGAGCACCCAGGTCAACAACTGACCGAGGTGTAACGCGGAAACGAAAAAGCCACCCGCAAGGGTGGCTTTTTCGTAGCGACACGCCATGCGTGTCCCACGGATCGCCGGCACCGCGCAGACACGCATGGCGTGTCCCTACGCCGAGGTCACTCCAAAGGCGGCGGCAATCGCGGGGCGATCAACTCGACCGTGCGCTTGAGCGCGCCACGGCCGTTGCTGACCAACGCGCACCCTGCGCTTGCCATGTCTTCGCGTGCTTCCGGATCGCGCAGCAGGGTGAGCAGTGCATCGCCCACGCCCGCCACGTCATCGGCGATCAATACCGCGCCCGCTTCGCGCATGCGCCTGGAGATCTCGGCGAAGTTGTGCAGGTGCGGCCCGGTCACCGTGGCGGTGCCCATTGCCGCCGGCTCGAGCAGGTTGTGGCCGCCGATCGGCTGCAGGCTGCCGCCGACGAACGCCACCTGTGCGCAGCCGTAGAACGCCATCAGTTCGCCCAGCGTATCGATCACGAACACATCGCTGTCGGCCTGCGGCCAGCGTTGCTGGCGGCGTGTGCTGACCTTCCAGCCCTGCTCGCGTGCCAGCGCTTCCACGCGCGGGAAGCGTTCGGGATGGCGCGGCGCCCACAACAGCAACAGGCCAGGAATTTCCTGGCGCAGGCGGCGGTGCAGGTCGATGGTGGCCTGTTCCTCGCCTTCGTGCGTGCTGGCCGCGATCCACACCGGGCGCGTGCCGGGCACGGCGGCGTGGAAATCGGCGGTGAACTCGCGCACGTTCGGCGTGGCGATGTCGAACTTCAGGTTGCCCAGCGGCTGTACCTGTTCGGGCAGCGCACCGAGCTGGATGAAGCGCTCGGCGTCGTCGGCCGACTGCGCGGCCACGCAGGTAACCGTGCGCAGGGTGCGCCCGATCAGTGGGCGCAGCAGGCGGTAGCCGCGCAGCGAGCGCGCCGACAGCCGGGCATTGAGGATGTACACCGGAATGTCGCGGTCGCGGCAGCCGAACAGCAGGTTCGGCCACAGCTCGGTTTCCAGGATCAGCGCCAGGCTGGGTTTGAAGTGGCCCAGGAAGCGGCCGACGCTGCCCGGCACGTCATACGGCAGGTACACATGGTCCACCGCATCGCCCCACAACGAGCGGACCCGCTCCGAGCCGGTGGGGGTGATGGTGGTGATCACCCAGCGGATGTCCGGGCGCAGCTGGCGCAGCGCGTTGACCAGCGGCGCGGCCGCATTCACCTCGCCCACCGACACCGCATGCAGCCAGACCCGCGGCTGCGCGGTGGAATCGGGGTAGGAAGCGTAGCGCTCGTCCCAGCGCTGGAAGTACTCGCGCACCCGGAAACCGCGCCAGACCAGGTGGTACACGGTGATCGGCAACAACAGGTACAGCACGACCGAATACAGGCCGCGCAGGATCCATTCGACGGGACTTTTACGCATGCGCAGAGGATACGGGAGCGGCCGCGGGAAAGACATGCGGGGCCGGTGCTGACGCACCGCGACAGGCGCATGACTTAGAATCGGGGGTATGTCAGATAACGCTTCCACCGCCACCCGGCCGTCCCTGCGCAATCCCCGCCACTGGCCGACCTTCGCTTTCATGCTGGTCGCCTTCGCCGTGGCCCGCCTGCCCTGGGGCCTGCAGCGCGCGCTCGGGCGCGGGGTGGGCACCGTGGCCTACCGGCTGGCCGGCAGCCGCCGGCGCGCGGCCGAGGTGAACCTCAAGCTGTGCTTCCCCGAAAAGGACGACGCCTGGCGCCAGCGCCTGCTGCGTGACAGCTTCGACGCGCTGGGCGTGGGCATCTTCGAATTCGCCCGGGCCTGGTGGGGCAGCATCGACAGCATCCGTCCCAAGGTGCAGGTGGAAGGGCTGGAGCACCTGCACCGCATGCAGGCCGAGGGCCGTGGCGTGCTGCTGGTGTCGGGCCACTTCATGACCCTGGAGATGTGTGGCCGGTTGCTGTGCGACCACGTCGACCTGTCGGGCATGTACCGCAAGCACCGCAACCCGGTGTACGAGTGGGCGGTGAAGTTCGGCCGGCTGCGCTACGCCAAGGCGATGTATGCCAACGAGGACATCCGCGCCACGGTGCGGCACCTGAAGAAGGGTGGCTTCCTCTGGTACGCGCCGGACCAGGACATGCGCGGCAAGGACACCGTGTTCGTGCCGTTCTTCGGTCACACCGCCTCGACCATCACCGCCACCCACCAGCTGGCGCGGATGACCGGCTGCGCGGTGATTCCGTATTTCCACCGCCGCGAAGGCGGGAAGTATTTCCTGAAGATCGGCGCGCCGCTGGAGAACTTCCCCAGCGAGGATGTGGAAGCCGATACCGCACGGGTCAACCAGGCCATCGAAGCGATGGTGCGCGAGGCCCCGGACCAGTACCTGTGGATCCACCGCCGCTTCAAGCGCCAGCCCGGCGGCCGCAGCGACTATTACAAATAACGGGAACGCGCTGCACGGCTGCAGGACGTCGATCCCTATCGTAGAGCCACGCCCTGCGTGGCTGCTCTTCGTCGGGCACCGCGCGCAGCCACGCAGGGCGTGGCTCTACGGGATCGGCACCGCGCGCGCAGCCACGCAGGGCGTGGCTCTACGGGATCGGCACCTCGCGCAGCCACGCAGGGCGTGGCTCTACAGGTCCCAGCGGCACCAGGCGTAAGGGTATTCGCCCATGTTTTCAGCGAGGCCGGCGCGCAGCGGGTTGGCGATGATGTAGCGCGCTGCATGTTCCAACGATTCGTCCGTACGCACGGCGTGGTCGTAGTAGCCCAGTTGCCAGACCTTCCCAACACCGAGTTTCCGGCTGCTGTACGACTTGAACACATTCATGCAGGTGGCGAGCGTGCCGCGCCGCAGCTCCATCAGCCAATGAACGTGATCGGGCATCACCACCCACGCCATGGACCGGCTGCGCCCACAGCGTTCAACATGGCGTAGCGCGTCGATCACGAGCTCTGCGTTGACGGGGTCTTCAAACAGGCGGCGTCGACCCTCTACGACAGTGGTGAGGACATACACATGGCCGGGTTCGGACACGCGGCCGAGACGGAGTCGTGGACTGGACATGCCTCCACGATGGAGGCGCCTCGATCGCCGCGGTATCGCCGAATCACGCTTCGGCGCATCGGTGCACGGCCTGCCACGACGTAGAGCCACGCCCTGCGTGGCTGGCGCGGTTTCCAACGAAGGGCAGCCACGCAGGGCGTGGCTCTACGGCGGGTTAAGCGATTCCAGGCCTAGAGATGCCTCACAGGGCGTGGCTCTACCGGTCGTCGCTGGCCAGCAGGCTGCCTGCGTAGAGGGCGGCGAGCAGCAAGGTGAGGCCGCCCCAGAACGTGGAATAGAACGCCAGGTGGGTGTTGAACGGGAACACCGTGACCGCCAGGGCGAGCATCGCCGGGCGGGCGCGTTCGCGCGCCGGTAGCGGGGCGAAGCGCCACGCGCGCCACGCCTGCGCCGCAGCCGCCAGCCACAGCAGCAACCCGAGCACGCCGGTTTCAGCCAGGATCTCCAGCAGGATCTGGTGCGCGTGCAACGCCGGGCCGGCGCCCCATACTTCCTGTTCTTCAGGGCGCGGATTGCAGTCGGGGTAGGCATCGCGGAAACCCCGTGCGCCTACGCCGTTGATCGGATGCTGCTCGATCATGCAGCCCGCCGCGGCCCAGATCTGCGCGCGCCCGGACAATGCCTGGTTCACGCCATCACTCTCGCCTTCCCACGCCATTGCGGTGCGTTCCAGCCGCTCGCGCACCTGGTGCGAGCCAGCGGCCAGTGCCACCGCCGCTGCGAGTCCCACCGCCACGCAGGCCAGCAGGCCGCGCGCGCCGAGCAGGCGCCAGCCGGAAAACACCAGCACCAGCGCATAGGTCAGCCACGCCGCGCGCGAACCGGCCAATACCAGCACGGCACCGACGGCAGCGGCCACCCCCATCCAGCCCCAACGGCCGAAGCGTGCGGCGGCGGCAAACAGCAGGAACGGCGACAGGCTGGCCAGCACCTGGCCGAATTTGAGGTTGCACGGCCCCAGCACGCCACTCAGGCGATCGGCTGCCGCCATCTCCGCCGGCGGGCACAGGCCATGGCCACTGATCGCCCATTTCAACTGGTCCATCGACCAGAACAACGGGCTGGTACCGAACGCGGCCTGCGCCAGTGCATCCAGCGTCCACACCCCGGTGATGATCGCGATGCCCTTCAGGGTCAGCGCGCGCCGCTCCGGCGTGGCCACCGCGATCGCCACCAGCCACATGAAGGGCAGGTAGCGCAGGCCGGCGGCGGTCTTGCGCCACGCCGTGCCCGGATCGATTGCATCGAAGGCGGAAAACGCCTGCGGCAGCCAGTAGCCCAGGAACAGGATGCTGGTCAGCGCCCAGGCCGGGCTGCTGAGCATGCGCTGCTTGCCCTGCAGGCGCAGCTGGATCATGCGTGCGGCGGCGTAGATCGCGCCCAGGCCCAGTACGGTTTCGGCAACGCCCGGTAGCGGCAGCAACGCCACGAACGCGATGACCCACCACGGCGCCCAGCGGCCCGCGCGGAAGCCCGGCGAACCGGGCGCCCTGACCGGCTCAGCCAGCGAGGGAGGTATAGAGCTGGAGCGTGTCACGTTGCATCGCCTGCAGGGTGAACGGAATACGCGAGGGCAGCGACGGCGGCTGCGCCAGCAACTGCAGCGCACGCGCCTGCAATGCCCCGGCGTCGCCCAAGGGTACCGCGCCGGATGGTTGGAGGTGTTGCAGCAGCTCGCCCACCCCGCCCTGGTTCCAGCCCAGTACAGGTCGGCCCACTGACAGCGCTTCGACCACGGTGCGGCCAAAGGCCTCCGGCTTGTCGGACAGCTGCAGCACCAGATCGCTGGCCGCATACGCTTCGGCGATGCGCGACGTGGGCGCGGTCATCAGCACCGCATCGGCGATGCCCAGGCTGCGCGCCTGCGCTTCCAGCTCGGCCACATAGCGCTCACGCCCCGGCTCGCGGGTGCCCGGCATCCACAGCAGCGCCGGCACACCGGCCGCATGCAGCCCGGCCAGCAGCCCCAGCGCATGGTGATGCCCCTTCAGGCGGGTGCCACGGCCCGGCAACAACAGCAGCGGCGCATCGCCGGCCAGCGCTGGATGCTGCGCGGCCACCGCCAGGCGCGGGCGCCGGTCCTGGCGGCCCACGCGCGGGAACTGCGCGGTATCCACCCCACGCGGAATCACCTGGAGGCGCTCGGGTGGCACGCTCGGGTAATGCTGGAGCACGAATTCGCGCACGCAGTTGGACACGCAGATCACCCGTTCGCCGCTGGTCATCACCGCGCTGTAGCGGCTGGGCGAATTCAAGCCATGCACGGTGGTGACCCAGTGCGGGCGGGTGGCCGCCGGCAGGTTGCGCACGGCGTAGTAGCCCAGCCAGGCCGGCAGCCGCGAGCGCGCATGCACGATGTCCGCGCCGGTTTCGGCCAGCAGGTTGCGCAGCGTGCGCACATGGCGCAGCGTCCACAGCGATTTGCGGCCGATATCCAGGGTGAGGTGTTCGGCGCCACTGGCCAGCAGCGGCTCAACCAGCCGGCCACCGGCAGAGACCACGATGGCGCGGTGCCCGGCCGCGACCAGCGCGGCGGCAATTTCCAGCGTTGAGCGCTCAACCCCGCCGGAGTGCAGCGCCGGCAGCAGCTGCACCACGGTCAGTCGGCGCACGTTCGGTTCCGCCTGCTCAGTCGGCCAGCACGAAGACCGAACCGCAGTACGGGCACGCCGCTTCGCGGTTCGGCTCGTCTTCGATCGGCAGGTACACGCGCGGGTGCGAGTTCCACAGCGCCATCTCCGGCGTCGGGCAGCTCAGCGGCAGGTCGCTGCGGTGCACGGTGTAGCGCTTTTCGGCATTGGCGGGCGCGGTGGCGGTATGGCTCATGGCGGGGCACGGAAAGGAATTGCGAGGGGCTCGATTCTAGCACCCGGGGCGCCGGGCGCGGCGCGGCCGGTTCGGCGCGGGACGTCACGGGCAAAACGCCGATATGCGATTTTTCCGGGTTTAGATCGAACTAATTTCACTTGCCAGACCCGCTCCGGGTGTTGCAGGATCGGGTGCGTTCCGATCAAACACCCGATCGCATGGCCCGTCCCCCGCCGGACCTGCATCGCTTCGACTGCCCTTGCGGGCGGCCGGCGTGGTGCTGTCTGCCGAGGTCGCCGATGCGGGCTCCGCCTGCCGCCTGTCCCACCCGGGAGATCCCTGCATGACCCTGCCGCACCCCCGCCCTGCCCGCCGCGCCCTGCTTCCGCTGGCCCTCGCCCTGGCCTGCGCGCCGGTGGCCCTGCCCGCCTTCGTGCAGGGCCTGCAGACCTCCTTCGAGCCGGGCGAACCGGCCCCGCAGGCCAGCAAGGGCGGCGTGCAGCTGAAGATCGGCAAGGGCCCGGAGGCGCCGTATGCGGCCAAGCCCGGCGTGGGCTACAGCGGCCTGCGTGCCCTGCACTACGCCAGCGCCGGCGGTGCCGCCACCACCACGCTGTTCACCACCGATGTGACCATCGACGCCGACACCACGCTGTCCTGGCTGGTGCTGCCGGAGATCGTGGGCGATGACACGGTGGCCTCCACCTATGTCTCGCTGGACCTGGTGCTGGACGACGGCAGCCGCGTCTCGGCCAGCGCCGCGCGCGACCTGCACGGCATTGCGCTGGGCGCCAAGGCCCAGGGCGATTCCAAGACCCTCTACCCGCAGCAGTGGGCGCACAAGTCGGTGCGCCTGGGCGACGTGGAGGCGCTGCGCGGGCGCCGCGTGGTCGCCATCGAACTGGATCTGGGCAGCGCCGCCAACGCACCGGTCTCGGGCTGGATCGACGACGTGCGCCTGGACAGCCAGCCGCGCACCGCCCCGGCCCGCCCCTCCGACTGGGTGCTCACCACCCGCGGCACCCAGGCCAACGGCACCTTCTCGCGCGGCAACAACTTCCCGGCCACCGCCGTGCCGCACGGCTTCAATTTCTGGACCCCGGTGACCGACGCCGGCGCGCTGAACTGGCTGTACCGCTGGAACGAGCAGAACAACGCCGCCAACCGCCCGCAACTGCAGGCACTGGCGCTGAGCCACCAGCCCAGCCCGTGGATGGGCGACCGCCAGACCTTCCAGGTGATGCCGTCGGCCACCCGTGGGGTGCCGGAAGCGGACCGCAGCAAGCGTGCGTTGTCGTTCTCGCGCGACAACGAAAGCGCGCGCCCGTACCGCTATGCGGTGCGCTTCGACAACGGCATTGCCGCCGCCATCGCGCCGACCGACCACGCCGCGCTGTTCCAGTTCGATTTCCCCAAGGACGGCGATGCCAACCTGCTGTTCGACAACGTCGACGCGCGTGGCGGGCTCACGTTGGATGCGGCCACGCAGACGCTGTCGGGCTACACCGATACGCGCAGCGGGCTGTCCAACGGCGCCACCCGCATGTACGTGGTGGCCAGCTTCGACCGGCCGTGGCGCAGCAGCGGCACCATCGCCAGCGGCCGGCCCACCGGCTACATCAAGTTCGACCCCGGCAGCGACCGCCGCGTGACCATGCGCATCGCCACCTCGCTGATCTCGGTCGAGCAGGCCCGCCACAACCTGGCGCTGGAACTGGCCAGCGATGACACCTTGGCCACCGTCGCCGCCCGCGCACAGGATGCCTGGGACCAGCGCCTGGCCCGCTTCGACATCGGCCAGGCCAGCGACGACCAGAAGACCACGCTGTATTCCAGCCTGTACCGCCTGTACCTGTACCCGAATTCCGGCTTCGAGAACGCCGGTACCGCTGCCGCCCCGGACTGGCGTTACGCCAGCCAGGCCAGCGCCGCCGACGACAACACCGATGGCAGCGCGGTGCGCAGCTTCGCGCCGATCCGCGATGGCAAGGTGTATGTCAACAATGGGTTCTGGGACACCTTCCGCACCACCTGGCCGGCGTACGCGCTGTTCACCCCGGACGATGCCGGCGCGCTGGTGCAGGGCTTCCTGGAGCAGTACCGCGCCGGTGGCTGGGTGGCGCGCTGGTCTTCGCCGGGCTATGCCGACCTGATGGTGGGCACCAGTTCGGACGTGGCCTTCGCCGATGCCTACCTCAAGGGCATCAAGGGCTTCGATCCGGACGAGGCCTACCAGGCCGCATTGAAGAACGCCACGGTGGTGCCGCCGGACCGCCATGTCGGCCGCAAGGGCATGGATAAGTCCACCTTCCGTGGCTACGCCAGCGCCGACGTGCACGAAGGCATGTCGTGGACGATGGAAGGCGCGCTCAACGATTTCGGCATCGCCAACATGGCCACCGCGCTGGCCAAAACCGCCGGCAGCCCGGCGGCGCGCGAGCGCTACACCACCGAAGCGGACTACTTCCGCGCCCGCGCCGGCACCTACGCCTCCGTGTTCGACCCGGCCGCCGGCTTCTTCCAGGGCCGCAAGGACGATGGCAGCTGGCGCGTGGCCGCAAAGGACTACGACGCGCGCGTGTGGGGCCACGACTACACCGAATCCAACGGCTGGACGTTCGCCTTCACCGCCGCGCACGACGGCGAAGGCCTCGCCGGCCTGTACGGTGGCCGCGAGAAGCTGGCCGAGAAGCTGGATACGTTCTTCAGCACGCCGGAAACCGCCGACCCGAAGTTCTCCGGTTCCTACGGCGGCACCATCCATGAAATGACCGAAGCGCGCGATGTGCGCATGGGCATGTACGCACACAGCAACCAGCCCTCGCACCACATTCCGTGGATGTACCTGTACGCCGGGCAGCCGTGGAAGACCCAGCAGCACGTGCGCGAGATCCTGTCGCGGCTGTACGTGGGCAGCGAGATCGGCCAGGGCTACCCGGGCGATGAAGACAACGGCGAAACCTCGGCGTGGTACGTGCTGGCCTCGCTGGGCCTGTACCCGCTGCGCATGGGCTCGCCGGAGTACGCGATCGGCTCGCCGGCGTTCAAGCACGCCAAGGTGGAACTGCAGGGCGGCGCGGTGCTGACCGTGAACGCGCCGGAAAACTCGGACCGCAACATCTACGTGCAGTCGCTGAAGATCAATGGCCAGCCGTGGACCAAGACCTGGGTGCCGCACGATGTGATCGCCAAGGGCGCGACGCTGGACTTCGAGATGGGTCCGGCGCCGTCCAAGTGGGGCACCGGGCCGGACGATGCGCCGCGCTCGTTGACCGCGCGGGGCGAGCGCCCGGCGCTGCTGCATGACCTGCTGGGCAGCGGTGCGCGTGCACAGCTGGACGATGGGAAGGTGCTGGCGGCGCTGACCGATGATGATGCCGGCACCGTGGTGCCGTTCGGTGGCAAGGGCAGCGTGGTGTTCACGGGCGTAACCGATGGCACGCCGTCGATGTACACGCTGACCAGTGGCAATGCGCCGATCCGGGGTGGAAAGTGGACGCTGGAAGCGCGCAAGGCCGGTGGCAGCTGGGTCACGCTGGACCAGCGCAGCGGTGAAACGTTCGAGTGGCAGCAGCAGACCCGCCCGTTCCGGATTGCCAAGCCGGGCCGTTATGCCGAATACCGGTTGCGGATCGAGGGGCCGGGACGCATGCAGCTGGCCGAAGTGGAGCTGTTGGCCCAATAGACGACGTAGAGCCACGCCCTGCGTGGCTGCTGTTCGGCCGGGTCCGCGCAAGCCACGCAGGGCGTGGCTCTACCCGGTGGGGCATACCCCCACCGGGTGTTCGTTACCGGTCAGCGGGCGCCGACCATCCCTGCATACAACGCGAACAACTGCTTGAAGTACCACTTTGCAGGACGAGTGCGCATGGCGCCGTTCCAGGGGGGGGAAGTGGTCGGGCCCAGGGTGGCGGGGTCCAGCGGACCACCGCCACGGCCGGGCCGCGTGGGGGTATTTGGCCCTTGGCAGGTTGCACGGGAGTGACCGTGGGGCTGCGGCGATGTTGCCGCTACCGAAAACGAAAAAGGGACCGGTGCGTTGCACCGATCCCTTCTTCAAGGTCTACCGACCAACGGTCGGTAGCTACCGGCTATCCAACCCTCAGGCCTTTTCCGCCTCGAGTTGCTTGCGGATTTGCGCATCCACAGCCGCAATGGCGGTCATGTTGAGCACGCGGCGCGAGGTGGCGCTGGTGGTCAGGATGTGCGCCGGCTTGGCCACGCCCATCAGGATCGGGCCGATCGCCACGCCGTCGGTGAACACGCGCACCAGGTTGTAGGCGATGTTGGCCGCTTCCAGGTTGGGCAGCACGAACAGGTTGGCGCGGCCCTTCAGCGTGCTGTCGGGCAGCAGCTTCTGGCGCAGCGCTTCATCCCACGCGGTGTCGCCCTGCATTTCACCGTCCACGTTCAAACGCGGGTTGCGCTTGAGCAGCAGCTCACGCACGGTGCGCATCTTCAGCGCGTCCTTGGAATCGTGGCTGCCGAAGTTGGAGTGCGACAGCAGCGCCACCTTCGGTTCGATCCCGAACAGCTTCATGCGGTAGGCCGCCTGCAGCGTGGCTTCGCAGATCTGCTCGGCCGTCGGGTCTTCCTGCACGTGGGTATCCACGAAGAAGAACACGCCCTGCTGGTTGATCACACCGGTCATGGCCGAAGTCGAGGTGACCTTCGATTCCAGCGGCAGCACGCTGCGCACGTAGCCCAGCTTCTTGTGGAAGCGGCCCACCACGCCGGTGAGCAGCGCATCGGCTTCGCCGCGTGCCACCATCACCGCCGCGATCAGGGTCGGGCGCGAGCGCATCAGGTTCTTGGCCGCCGCCACCGTCACGCCGCGACGGCCAGTGAGGTTGTGGTAGTACTGCCAGTACTCGTTGAAGCGCGGGTCGTCGTTGATGTTGGTAACGTCGAAATCAACGCCGGCCTTCATGCGCAGGCCCATGCGCTCGATGCGCGATTCGATCACGTCCGGGCGGCCGATCAGGATCGGGAAGGCCAGGCCTTCATCCACCACGTTCTGCACCGCGCGCAGCACCACTTCCTCTTCGCCTTCGGCGTACACCACGCGCTGCTTGTCGGCGCGCGCACGGTCGTACACCGGCTTCATCATCAGGCTGGTGCGGTAGACGAACTGGGCCAGCTTCTCGCGGTAGGCGCCCATGTCGGCAACCGGCCGGGTAGCCACGCCCGAATCCATCGCGGCCTGGGCCACGGCGGCCGACAGCTCCACCAGCAGGCGGCGGTCGAACGGGCGCGGAATCAGGTAATCGCGGCCGAAGCTCGGGGTGTCATCGCCATAGGCCGAGCCCAGGTCGCTGGCTTCGCGGCGTGCCATCGCGGCGATCGCGTGCACACAGGCGATCTTCATTTCTTCGTTGATCGCCGTGGCGCCCACGTCCAGCGCACCACGGAACAGGTACGGGAAGCACAGCACGTTGTTGATCTGGTTCGGGTAGTCCGAACGGCCGGTGCCGATCAGCGCATCCGGGCGCACCGCGCGCGCCACTTCCGGCATGATTTCCGGGGTGGGGTTGGCCAGCGCGAAGATCACCGGGTCCTTGGCCATGGTCTTGACCATGTCCGCAGTGAGGATGCCCGGGGCCGACAGGCCCAGGAAGATATCGGCGCCATCGACGATCTCGGCCAGCGTGCGCTTGTCCGTATCACGGGCATAGCGCTTCTTTTCCGGGTCCAGGTCGCTGCGGCCGGTGTGGATCACGCCTTCGCGGTCGAACGCCAGGATGTTCTCCGGCTTCAGGCCCAGCGAGACCAGCATGTTCACGCACGACACACCGGCGGCGCCCATGCCGGTGGTGGCCAGCTTCACTTCTTCGATCTTCTTGCCGGTGACGACCATGGCGTTGAGCACCGCCGCGCCGACGATGATCGCCGTGCCGTGCTGGTCGTCATGGAACACCGGGATGTTCATCCGCTCGCGCAGCTTGCGCTCCACGATGAAGCATTCCGGCGCCTTGATGTCTTCCAGGTTGATGCCGCCGAAGGTCGGCTCCAGCGAGGCGATGATGTCGACCAGCTTGTCCGGGTCGTTTTCATTGATTTCGATGTCGAACACATCGATACCGGCGAACTTCTGGAACAGCACGCCCTTGCCTTCCATCACCGGCTTGCCGGCCAGCGGGCCGATGTTGCCCAGGCCCAGCACGGCGGTGCCGTTGGAGATCACGGCCACCAGGTTGCCGCGGGCGGTGAGCTCGCTGGCCTGCTGCGGGTCGGCCAGGATGGCTTCGCAGGCGTGTGCCACGCCCGGCGAATAGGCCAACGACAGGTCGCGCTGGGTCAGCATCGGCTTGGTCGCCGTGACCTTGATCTTGCCCGGCGGCGACATGCGGTGATAGTCGAGGGCGGCCTGTTTGAAATCTTCGTTGGACATCGCTTTCTGCAGATGAATGGGCGAGAGGAACAGGGGATCATACCCCCGTTGGCGTGGGCGGACCTGTCGCTACGCTGTCGCGGGCATGCTGCGACTGCACAATTCGAAGGCCGTTCGCTGGCGTATGTACTGCCAGCCTGCCGCGTCCTGATGACAGAGCGCACCATCAGGGTACTGCACGAAAAAAGCAGGGGGTACCGCCCCGAAGGGCAGCACCACCCTGCTACACACACATCAGGGGGAGGGGCGTGTTCAGCGCGCCGGGACCGGCAGCGGCGCCGGCAGGTCGTCGGTGGCCAGCGGCGGCAGCTCAGCCTCGCGGCCATCCAGGGCCAGCGCCAGGCGGTCGCGGTCCAAGGCGTTTTCCCAGCGCGAGACCACCACGGTGGCCACCGCATTGCCGATGAAGTTGGTCAGCGAGCGGCATTCGCTCATGAAGCGGTCCACGCCCAGGATCAGCGCCATGCCGGCCACCGGCACTTCCGGCACCACCGCCAGGGTGGCGGCCAGGGTGATGAAGCCCGCCCCGGTCACGCCGGCGGCGCCCTTGGAGCTCAGCATCGCCACCAGCAGCAGCGCGATCTGGTGGCCCAGGGTCAGTTCGGTGTTGGTGGCCTGGGCGATGAACAGCGCGGCCAGGGTCATGTAGATGTTGGTGCCGTCCAGGTTGAACGAGTAGCCCGTGGGGACCACCAGGCCCACCACCGACTTGCTGCAGCCGGCCTTTTCCATCTTTTCCATCAGCGAGGGCAGCGCCGATTCCGAGGACGAGGTGCCCAGCACCAGCAGCAGCTCGGCCTTCAGGTAGCGGGCCAGCTTGAACACCGAGAACCCGCACAGGCGGCAGACCACGCCCAGAATGACCGCCACGAACAGGAACGCGGTGAGGTAGAACGAACCCACCAGCCAGGCCAGGTTGATCAGCGAGCCCACCCCGTACTTGCCGATGGTGAAGGCGATGGCACCGAACGCACCGATCGGCGCGGCCTTCATCAGGATGTGGACCAGGCGGAACACCGGGGCGGTCAGCGCCTCCAGGAAGGTCAGCACCGGGCGGCCGCGCTCACCCACCAGGGCAAGCGAAATGCCGAACAGCACCGCCACGAACAGCACCTGCAGGATGTTGCCATCCACGAAGGCGCTCACCAGCGTGGCCGGAATGATGTCCATCACGAAGCCGGTGAGGGTCAGCTCGTGGGATTTTTCCACGTAGCTGTGCACCGCCGTCTGGTCCAGGTCGGCCGGGTTGATGTTCATGCCGGCGCCGGGCTGCACCACGTGCGCCACCACCATGCCCACGATCAGCGCCAGGGTGGAGAAGAACAGGAAGTAGGCCATCGACTTGGCGAACACCCGGCCCACGGTGCGCAGGTGGGTCATGCCGGCGATGCCGGTGACGATGGTGAGGAAGATCACCGGGGCGATGATCATCTTCACCAGCTTGATGAAGCCATCCCCCAGCGGCTTGAGCGATTCGGCGAAGGCCGGCTCGTAATGGCCAAGGATGGCGCCCAGCACGATCGCCACCACCACCTGGAAATACAGCTGGCGGTAGAACGGCAACGGCTTGGCTGCAAGCGGGGCAGCGGTGGGAACGTGCATGGGAAACTCCGGCAGTGTCACGGGGATGCCGGCCGCAGGCGGCGGCATCGGGCGTGGTCTTTTTACGCCGGCTGCATCGCCACGCAGATAACCTATTGGTACTAGCCCCCCTGTTCAGCCAACTGCAGTGCCTACACTGCAACGGCACCGCGCCCCCACGGCGGCGGGTGGCCGTGTCGTTCCGGGCCTTGTGGCCCAACAGTTTTCCCGCTCGCGGCCGTTGTTGTTCTGCCCCACTTTTAGAAGCCAGACCATAATTCCATGCGCCTGACCCCCCTGTTTGTTGCACTCACCGCCCTGTCCGCCCCCCTCGCCGCGTCCGCCGCGGACTGGGACAACTGGCCGACCAAGGTCGCCTTCAGCGACGGCACCGAACTGGCCGCCACTGCCAACATCGCCTACGACCTCAACGATTTCTCCGGTAGCGACCGCTTCGAAGATGACGATGCGGTGCGCCGCAAGGAGTTCGGCGCGACCCTGAAGAAGAAGGGCGTGTACGACGCGATGGTGTACTACGACTTCCAGGCCGACACCTGGCTGGACGTGTTCTTCCGCTTCGAGAGCAAGGCCGTGTTCGGCAAGGACGTGGGCCGCTTCCGCTTCGGTTACATCAAGACCCCGGTCGGCCTGGATTCCAACACCTCCTCGCGCGCCGGCAGCTTCATGGAAACCGCCCTGCCCGTGCAGGCCTTCTACGCCGGCCGCCGCACCGGTGCCGAGTGGGTGCTGGAGCGCCCGCAGTACCTGATGCAGGTAGGCGCCTATGGCGGCAAGGACCTGCAGGGTGACAACCCCGGCACCACCCAGGCCGTGCGCGGCGTGTGGACCCCGGTGAAGGCACCGGGCGATGTGATCCACCTGGGGCTGGCCTATTCGCAGGAAAACCCGCGCGGCTACCGCGACGGCCGCGACGTGCACCACGACGCCAGCGCGCGCCTGCGCGCGCGCCCGGAAGCCGGCCTGACCGACATCCGCTTGGCGGATTCGGGCGCGCTGGTCACCGCCGACCAGATCCGCCGCACCGGCCTGGAAGGCATCTACATCCACGGCCCGTTCTCGGTGCAGGCCGAAGCGCTGCGCACCACGGTCACCCGTGATGGCAAGCCGGATTACACCGGTGATGGCCAGTACGTGATGGGCAGCTGGATCGTCACCGGCGAGTCGCGTCCGTACAGCGCGGGCGCCGTGGCCAACGTGAAGCCGGCGCACGATTACGGCGCGGTGGAACTGCTGGCCCGCTACAGCCGCATCGACCTGGACGACGCCGATGTGTTCGGTGGCCGCCAGCACGACTGGACCGTGGGTGCGAACTGGTACCTCACCAGCCACTTCAAGTTCCAGGCGAACTACGTGTGGGCGGATGCGAGCCGCCGTGGCGTGCGGACCAAGCCGGAGATCTTCGAGCTCCGGGCGCAGGTTCACTTCTGATGTTCAACGGCGGGTGCGTGCAACGCGCACCCGCCGGCACACCGTAAACTGACGCCATGTACCGCGTCTCCCGCTACCGCCCGTTGCTGTTGACCCTGCTGGTCATGGTGGGCGGTACGCTTCTGGCTGGCCTGGTTGCCGGTCGTTATGCCCAGCAGCGCGCCCTCGCGGCCGAAAGCACCCAAGTGCGCCGCCAGCTGGACCTTTACGCACAGACGCTGCAGCAGCGCATCGACCGCTTCCGCACCCTGCCGCAGCTGCTGGCGCTGGATCCGGAGCTGCTGCAGGCGGTGAGCAACCCGCTGGATGACGCCGAGCGCCACCGGCTCAACCTGAAGCTGCAGCAGGCCAACAACGTCACCCGCGCCTCCACCCTGACCCTGATCGACCGCCATGGCGTAGCCGTGGCCGCCAGCAACTGGGACCAGCCCACCACGAATGTGGGTGAGGACTACAGCTACCGGCCCTACTTCCAGCAGGCCATGGCCAAGGGCACCGGGCGCTTCTACGGCATCGGCATGACCACGGCGGTGCCGGGCTACTTCCTGTCGCAGGCGATCCTCAACCGCGAAGGCGATGTGCTGGGTGTCATTGCGATCAAGATCGAGCTGCGGGCGCTGGAGCAGGAATGGCTGCAGAGCACCGACATCGTGATGGCCAGCGATGCGCATGACGTGGTGTTCCTGGCCAACGGCGATGCGTGGCGCTACCGCCTGCTGCGCCCGCTCTCCCCGGCCGAGCGCAACGAGATGCTGGCCACCCGCCAGTACGCCGACCGTTCATTGCAGCCATTGCAGGCGCGCACGCTGGATGTGCTGGCCGATGGTGGCCGCATGGTGCGGCTGGAGCAGCCCTCGCTGCCGCGCCCGATGCTGTGGCAGACCTACGTGCTGGATGACCCGCAGTGGAAGCTGCACCTGCTGCACGATGCCGGCGCCAGCGCCGCCGTGGGCCGCAGTACCGCACTGGCGGCTGGCGGCATCTGGCTGGCGCTGTGCTTCCTGACCTTGTTCATCCAGCAGCGGCGGCGCCTGGCCTCGCACCGGCAGCGCAGCCGGTTGGAGCTGGAAGCGGTGCTGCAGCAGCACGCACAGGAACTGCGCACCGCGCAGGATGGGGTGCTGCAGGCCGCCCAGCAGGCCGACAGCGGCCTCAGCCGCAGCCTGGCGCACCTGCCGCAGGGCGTGGTGGTGATCGACAGCGAGCAGCGGCTGGTGGCGTGGAATGCACGCTATTTGGAGCTGTTCCGGTTCCCGCCCGATCTGATCCGGGTGGGTGTGCCGATTGCCGAGGCGTTCCGCTATAACGCCCGCCGTGGCCTGCTCGGCCCGGGACCGATTGATGACGCCATCGAGCGCCGCCTGAACCACCTGCGCAGCGGCCGCCCGCACATGCGCGAGAGTGAGAAGGACGATGGCACGGTGCTGGAGATCCGTGGCAACCCGCTGCCCGATGGCGGCTTCGTCACCAGCTACGCCGATATCACCGCCTACAAGAACACCGCACGTGAGCTGCGCTCGCTGGCCGATGCGCTGGAGCACCGCGTTGCCGAGCGCACCCGCGACCTGGACGAAGCACGCCGCGAGGCCGAACGCGCCAACCGCTACAAGACCCGCTTCGTGGCCTCGGCCGTGCATGACCTGCTGCAGCCGCTCAATGCCGCGCGGATGTTCGTGTCCGTGCTGCGCGGCAAGCTGAGTGGCGATGCGCGCGAGCTGAGCGAGCATGTGGATGCGGCGTTGGCCGCGCAGGATTCCATCCTCAACAGCCTGCTGGATATCTCGCGGTTGGAATCGGGCACGTTGCAGACGCATGTGCGTCCGTTTGCGCTGTCGCCGTTGCTGGAAACGTTGGCGCGTGAGTTTGGCAT
This sequence comes from Stenotrophomonas sp. FBCC-B152, assembly GCF_059134105.1. Classification (NCBI taxonomy): domain Bacteria; kingdom Pseudomonadati; phylum Pseudomonadota; class Gammaproteobacteria; order Lysobacterales; family Lysobacteraceae; genus Stenotrophomonas; species Stenotrophomonas sp. FBCC-B152. Next base: position 3,162,717 of record NZ_CP101442.1, read on the forward strand.
TGCCGCCAAGGCGCGCGGACTGCAGCTGGATTGGGTGGATACCCGCGCTGTGGTGGTGAGCGATGAAGCGCTGCTGCGCCGCATCCTGCAGAACTTCCTCTCCAATGCGCTGCGCTATACCCCGCGTGGGCGCGTGCTGATCGGGTGCCGCCGGGTGGGCGACCAGCTGCGCATTGAAGTGCATGACCAGGGCCCGGGTATTCCGGAGAGCCTGCAGGGCGAGATCTTCGAGGAGTTCCGGCGGCTGGATGATGGCGTGGACCAGGAGCGCGGCGCCGGGTTGGGCCTGGCGATCGTGGAGCGCATCGGGCGGCTGCTGGGGCACCGCATCAGCCTGCGTTCCACGCTGGGCAGCGGAAGCGTGTTTGCCGTGACCGTACCGCTGGGCAGTGCCGATGCGATACCGGCGCCCGCCCCTGCCCCTGCGGTGTCTGCGGATTCTGGCGATGACAGCCCGTTGAGGCAGTGCCGCGTGTGGAGTATTGATGATGATCCGCGGGTCTGTGCGGCTACCCGGGCACTGCTGGAACGCTGGGGCTGCCGGGTGGAGCTGGCTGATGGGCCGCATGCCGCGCTGGAAATCGCCTCAGCATTGAACGTGCCGCAGCTGGTGTTGCTGGATGTGCGCATGGGCCAGTGGCATGGGCCGGATATTTACGAGCAGTTGTGCGAGCTTTGGCAGGCGCGGCCGCCGGTGATTCTGGTTACCGCCGAACGCGATGATGCGTTGAAGGCGCAGGCAGCGGAGAATGGCTGGGGCTTCCTGTCCAAGCCGGTGCGCCCGCCGGCCTTGCGGGCGCTGATGACGCAGTTGCTGGTGAGGCACAGGGCATAGGCCGGTGTGCAGCTCACCGGCGCGGAAAGCTGCTCTTCGTTGATGTTCATGCCATCACCGTACGTTCGGGAATGGTCGGCGGTCGATTGGGATGCGACCCTACCGGGATCCGCTTTTCGGTAGGGTCGGACCCCGGTCGACTGCACGTAACGCTGCTACGTGCGACGAACGCATGACCTCTGAACGGAAAATGCGCTTCTTCGCTGACGGCCATGCCACTACCGAACGTTCGGACGGCGTCGGCGGTCGATCGGGATGCGACCCTACCGGGTGCATGCCGCGATACCGGACCTTTTTCTGATCAGAACGGAGAGCGAGTTGGGAACCTTAACGATGGACAGCCAAGACTCCAACATGAATGACGCTATTTGTGCTGTTGCGATTCTGCTCTACGGCGACGCGTTAGAGACAGAACAGGCCTCCGCCCTGCTGGATCTGAGCCCTACCCGGACCAGAAACCGAGGGGAAGTACGGACAACCTCCTCAGGGGCGCAGGTCCTTCAGAAGATCGGCTTCTGGGAACATCGGGTACGAGTTCCTGTTGGAGACCTTTCCGCAACCATTGTTCAACTGGTTGACGCTTTCCAATGCGAGACCGTAATCGGAAGGTTCGGGATTGAAAAGGCTGAACTGGATATCTTCGTGCCGCTCAACCCAGAGGATGAGAGAAACGGATTTGAAATGGAGCTCCCATCCGGACTCCTTCAAAAACTTGCGATGCTTGGCGTCGACGTGCTGGTTACAACACGCATAGTCACATGAGGCGGCAATTATCGATCCGCCCTACACCTGCCAAGCCAGTATGCCAGGCAGTTGCACACGCCTGGATCGTGCGTTACTGTCCCGGCACATCAGGTGGGGACCATGATGTCATTTACAACACTGTTGCAACGCCCGCGCACCGAAGTACTCACGAAGCTCCGCAAAGGTTATCTCGATGATGCTCAATCCAGGGCTGCCGCGCGAGGACCATTCGAAACAGCTCAAAGCCCTTCTCATGACATCGAGAGCGATGCTCTACGCCGCGTTGCTCGTGTTTGCCTTGGTTTTCATGCTCCTGTAGCACTCGCGGTGCGTTTCGGACCTTTCTTAGCTGCCGGAGCTGATCGAGATGGTGGGCCGATTCAACAGAAATGCTCATGGGCGCCTCGGCCAATGGTCAGGACCGCTGCGTGCTCTTGGTACCCTCACAATGGCGGCACTGCTGGTCGCGCCTTGTCTTGCAGTTGCGCAGAGCTGGGCATACGTCAACCATGCGCCAGACTCAAGCAGGGCAACCGCCGAACAAGAGGCGCGGATTACGCTCGTGACGGACAAGGGACTGTTCGGATACGGACATGACTACGGCAAGCTTGGTCGTTGCACAGACAGCGATTCGAATTGCATCACCTTCGATTTCATGGCGCTACGGGACATTCCGGGTAACGCGGATGTCGGATCGACTTACACAGAAGGCGCTCACTCTTTCAAGGTTTCGCGCGTCGTCAACCTGTCTCTGATAGGACAGGTGCATCGAACTCTTCGCGTCGACGTCACGACTGGTGGCAAACCCGCAAACTCCTACCTATTCGACAAAGACAGAGGAGTCGTTGCAATTGTGACTCCAAATTTCGACGTGAAAGGCATCCCCGAATCCATCTACTTTCTCGAGGGTGGGCTCGGCATCTTCGCGAAGGGCGCGGAGTGAGCGGATGTTGGGATCGATTGGCTTTTGACCAGTCAATTTCGCCTGTCCCGGCGAAGCTTCCTTCCCTATCTGCGAGACTGAACTGGAGGCAGATGGCCCTATCAGAGCCCTCGAGGAGCAACGGATGATCCGACGTGTCCCTGCGCTGACGACGTCGATGTTGGTGCCGCACTGCTTTGGTAATTGGATGGACTCGCCCCTCGCCGAGGCGTCTGGGCGCCACGGTGGCACGCTATGGCCAACGACAGCGAGGGACGAGCCCATGAACAAGCTTACGCCGACTTATGTGCGCTTGGCGGTGGATCTTGCCAAGCAGGTTTTCCAGGTGGCTGGTGAGGACGCCAGCGGCCGGGTTGTGTACGAGGAACGAGTGAAATCCCGTGCCGCGTTTACCAAACTGCTGGAGGGCCTGGATCCAAAGGTCGAGGTGCTGCTGGAGACCGGTCCGGGCGCCCAGGCATGGGCCCGGCTGATTCAGGGTGTTGGGGCCAAGGTGCGGATTCTGCCGGCGCAGCGGGTGGCCGAGCACCGCAGCGGCGCCAAGAATGATCGCAATGATTGCCTGGCCATTCTGCGTGCCGGTCGTGACGAGATGCTCCATGACGTTCCTGTCAAATCGATCGAGGCGCTCGGAATGCAGGCCCAGCACCGGATCCGCACCGGTTACATACGGCGGCAGACGTTCATCAGCAATCAGCTGCGTGGCCTGCTGATGGAACATGGCATTGCTGTGTCCAAGTCCAACGCAGCGCTGTCGCTTTGGGTGGGCCGCATCCAGACCGACACCAGCTATCCGATCCCGCCGATGCTGCGCGAACTGATTGCAGATCTGTGGGCTGAGTGGGGGCATCTGGCGCAGCGCCGCGAGCGGATCGACAAGCAGCTGGAACAGACTGCCAAAAGCGATGAACTGGCGCGCCGGTTGATGACCATCCGCGGGTTTGGTCCGATCATGGTCACGGCCCTGATCGCCAAGCAGAGCCAGCCGGAGCGATTTCCCAATGCCCGTCAGTTTGCGGCCTACTTTGGGCTGGTGCCGGACCAGCACAGCAGCGGCAGCAAGGTGCGTCTGGGTCGAATGACCCGGCGGGGTGACGCCTACATCCGAAATTTGGCAGTAACCGGGGCCCAGTCGGTCCTACACCACGTCAAGGCCGATGCGACCGAGACCGATGACAAACGATTGCAACGCTGGTGCCGTCAGCACGGCAAAAAGGGCGCGGCCATCCGCCTGGCCAACCGAAATCTGCGCATCGCATGGGTAGTGATGACCACTCAGAGCGAGTATCGCCGCCAATAAAAAGGACGAGCAGAACAGACCAAAAACCGTTTCCGCCACCGGGTGCCCAGCACCCACCCCGCTGCTTTGAAAACATGGGAAACAGGTCAGACCGTCGCGACATGATGCCTACGACCCTACCGGCCCTCGAGGCCTCCTGGTAATCGGCAGATCGCAAGCTCAACCAATTTTGGCCGGCAGGCGTACGCGCCCGCCATCAAAGGCCTGATACATAGATGCAGCCGGTTCCCGGTTTCGAAAAAGCAGCTTGACGGGTGGGGGCGAGTCCATACATAGGGTCGGACCCCAGTCGACTGCACGTGACGCTGCTACGTGCGACGAACGCATGACCTCTGAACGAAATGCGCTTGTTCGTTGATGGTCATGCCACTACCGAACGTTCGAACCAGGTCGGCGGTCGATCGGGATGCGACCCTACCGGGCGCATCCCGCCGCACCGGACCGACGATTGCGCCGCAGCATGATCTCTGATCGCGCAAACTAGCGTCCATCAACGCAGGCGGAGCCATGAAGAACATACTTCCACAATTGATCCTTCTTCCCTCGTTCGTGCTGTACTGCCTCCAGGTCGCCATGTTCACCACGGATCTTGAGATCGCAGTCTGTGGTGCATATGGCGTCATGTGGTTCCTGTTCATCACTCGTCCACCCTACAGATCTTCGATTCTACTCGGATGCATTGCTGCGCTAGGCCTTGGCTTCTCACCACAAAGACTGAGGCTTGGCGAAAGTATCAGTACAATGGGAGCGCTGGTTGCCTTCGTCCATTTCCTTTCGACTGCAACGTATCTCTGGGCAGCTCGGAAACTCACCGAACGCACCGCAGGGCAGTGATCCTAGGATGTTGTGGCCGCAGTGCTTTGGTAGGGTCGGACCCCAGTCGACTGCACGTGACGCTGCTACGTGCGATGAACGCATGACCTCTGAACGAAATGCGCTTTTTCGTTGATGGTCATGCCACTACCGAATGTTCGAACGAGGTCGGCGGTCGATCGGGATGCGACCCTACCGGGCGCATCCCGCCATACCGGACCAATCCCCGTTACTCCGTCGTCTCTTCGGTTGTCGTAACCGCCAACCGGCGCCCCTTCCTGGGGGCGTGGTCCAGATACCGATACGGCACCGGAATCGGCGTCTCATCCAACGTCAACGTGATCCGCTTGCTCTCCACTTCCACGATCACGCGACTGCCTACCGGCAGCTCAAATCGCTCCATCCAGATCCCGCGCAACACCAAGCAGGGAATGCGACCACCGTCTGGCAGGCGATGACCGCCGGGATGAGAGAAGGACCCGACACGCAGACTCTCAGGCACATGCATGCCGATGCGGGTTTGGGGCTGTTCGCTGGAATGCAGATCCGAATTTGAACGACGCATTTGCCACCTCCAAGGAAGTCTCCCTCGCCGGAATGGCGAGGGAGTCGGGAGGTTGAAATCCGCACAGCAGCTCGCGGCGTGACGTATTCCCACGGGGGTGTTGTATTCCGACACCCTCCCGACATAGGCACGTCATCGTTCAACTGCTGTGGAGATTTCAAGCTCCGAGGCAACACCATGCACCATGCAGCGCGCAAATTTAAATCGCTTGTTTTGAATGATATTTGAGTATCGATAGACGCACACTACCAATCGTCGCAAACGACACTTTGTCGACATTTCTGGTTCTGGTAGCCTTCGTTCGCAGCCCTAGGAACACGTTCTCTCCCAGCTACCATTACTGGTGATGACACTAGGTACGTACTGGCCCCGTTCGCGGAGCCAGTCTTCTTGGGGAGCTTGGCGTCGGCGGGCTTTTTGCTTTTGACTCGTACAGATTCGAAAAAGAAGATGACCGATTCGATCTTCGTTGACCAGGAATTCCACACCGAGGCGACAGCACTGGATTTCCCGCGACTTGATCGGCAGCTTCAAGCGATGGCTCTTCTTGAACTGATCACGTTGGGGAGGCGGGAGTTCGCAGCGGGCAGGTTCGGCGATGCTGACGCGTTCATGGCAGAGATGGACAGCTCAACGTAATCCTGTCTTGGCGCAATGAAGGTCCATCTGCACCTGCCGCCACCAGTGCGACTAAACTTAGATTCTCGGAGAGCAGAGCGCGGCTTCGGTTTGGATCATGCCCCACCGCGCCGATAAGCTCTATCGGCGGTCGATCGGGATGCGACCCTACCGGGCTATAGGCCGCCGGTTTTCATCGGCGCTTGCGTTTCTTGTGGCGCGGCGAGGTTCGTGTTGCTTCTAATGGATCGACGTCATCCGCTGATGAGAGGTCGAGGGCCCTGCGGCCTCGGCGTGCCAGAGTGCGGATCACACCCAGCCAGGCGTCTCCGAACAGTAGCGAGAGTGCGAAGGCTGTGTAGAACAGCAGCAGCATGGTTGGGGGGGCGATCATGCCGCCATCTGCGTTCGGACACGTTGAGAGTTGCGTACCGAAGTGGGCCGCGACTACCAGTTCGGTCGTCAGCAGGAGTGCTGCAGCCATGCGCACCCAGATTAAGCTGACCTTGAACAGTCCCGTCTTCAGGAAGTCGAAGTTGTAGTAGACGAACAGAATCGGCAGTAAAAGTAGCCGTGACCACATGAAGGCACCTGTTCGGACGTTCGATGTGCAGTCCATCGTGACCATCAGGTTGCCTAGTTCGAACAGGATGTAGCCTGATCCGATCAAGAGCGCTGCCTTGAAGCACCTTGCGAAGATCTGTTCGCCGGTTAGTGGCATGGGGCTTGGTCTCGTCCTTGAGGGGTTGTGGGTTTTGCTTGGGCTGAGACTAGAGCGGGGCTTCGGGTTGGGTCATGCCCTACCGTGCCGATCAGTTGTATCGGCGGTCGATTGGGATGCGACCCTACCGGGTTTCGCCAGCGCATGGCTGACACCGCGTTTGCACACTCGGTGGCCTTAGGTCAGGTCTGCGCCTGCGTCGCCTTCTGGTTCCAGGGCCTTTACCAGTACTGCTGCCTGGGTGCGGCTGTGGCATTCGAGTTTTTTGAGGATGGCGGTTACGTGCACCTTTACGGTGTTTTCGGCCAGGCCCAGTTCGTAGGCGATCTGCTTGTTGAGCAGGCCGTCGGCGAGGCTCAGCAGTACGCGGAACTGTTGCGGGGTGAGCTGGGCCAGCCGGGCTGCGAGCAAGGCGTCAGATTCGCTGCGTTCTGCTGCCATCGCCGGGAACCAGAGGCCGCCGTCGAGTACTGCCGCTACAGCCTGGCCGATGGTTTCGGCCGGGGCGGATTTGGGGATGAAGCCGGCGGCGCCGAACTGCTGGGCGCGGCGGATGACGCGCGGGTGGTCGTTGGAGGAGACGATGACCACCGGGATGTCCGGGTGGGAGCCGCGTACGTGGAGGAGTGAGGAGAAGCCTCGTGCGCCGGGCATGGTGAGGTCCAGGAGGACCAGTTCGATTTCCGGGTGCTGGTTGAGGGCTGCTTCCAGCGCCTGGGCGCTGGCTACCTCGATGACCTGTACCGCTGGGAGGGCCTGGCGTAGGGAGTGGACTACGGCGGCGCGGAGTAGCGGGTGGTCGTCGGCTACGAGGATGGTGATTTCGCTCATGGGGGGATTGTAGGGGGGATTTTTGGATCCCGCGAAGAGCGGACACGCATGGCGTGTCCCTACGCGGGTTGAAGGCGCCGGATGGACCTCAGCCACGCAGGGCGTGGCTCTACGGGTTGCCGACCCGCACCATAGCGACACGCCATGCGTGTCCAGCGCGCAAAGGAGCGCAACCCGTGCACCCACGCGGGTCCGTTCAGCGCGGCTGCGTGCTGCCCTTCCAAGCGTCGAGGAACTGGCGGCGCTTCAGGGCATCCAGATAGACCAGCAGGCCCGGGCCGAGCAGGATCGGGCGGTAGCTTCGGCCCGGCGCGCGGCCGCGCTGGGTGGGGACGATCGACATCAGGCGCGCTTCGCGGGAGAGCACCTGCTGGCCGCGCGGGGAGAGCAGGTAGTCGAGGAAGCGGCGGGCTTCTGCTGCGTTCTGGGCCGTGCGCGGGATGACGGCGGTGCGCAGTACTACGAGGGTGTAGTCCTCGGGTTCCACGATTCCCAGTGGAGCGCCCGCGTCGATGCGGGCCTGGGCGTAGGAGCCGAGTACGTTGTAGACCAGCGAAAGCTGGCCACTGCTGACGCGGTCCAGCAGCACGCCGGTGCGCTCCTCCAGCTGTACCTGGTTGTCGCCCAGCGCGCCGAGCAGCGCGCCGGCCATGCTGCCGCGCTGGCCGTCCTGTGTGGCCAGCAGGTAGCCGACGCTGCTGCGTTCGACGTCGTAGGTACCCACCTTGCCGGCCAACGGCGCATCCGGGGCGCGCAGCAGTTCGAGCAGCTGGCGGCGTGTTTTCGGGACGCGGGCGGCTGGCAGGGTGCGGGTGTTGTAGACCATCGCCACCGGTTCGTAGCTGATGCCGAACGCTTCATGCCGCCATTGCGCCCACGCGGGCAGTGCGTCGGTCTGCGGTGAGCGGTGCGGCAAGGCGTGGCCGTCGTTGACCAGCTTGGCCTGCAGGTCCATGCCGCTGCTGATCAGCATGTCCGGCCCGGTGGGGCTGTGGCGCTGGCGCAGGTACTGCGCGTACATGTCCTGGGTGATGACGTCTTCGTAGACGATCTCGGTGCCGGGGTGCAGGCGCTGGTAATCGGTGATGACGGTGGCGAACACTTCGATGTCGGTGGAGCCGTGGATGCGCAGCTCGGCCGTGGCAGTACCCTTGGCCGGGAAGCGCTGCACATCGCCAGGTGCGGCGAATGCCGGCGCGGCCACCAGCAGCAACAACAGGAACACGGTGCGCATCATGCGTGCAGCCTCGGCAGACGGATGGTGGCCACCAGCCCGCCGCTGGGCCGGTTGCTCAGGTCGATCTGGCCGCCGTGGCTGTCCACCACACGCTTGACGATGGCCAGGCCCAGCCCTGCCCCGCCCGGTGCGGCATCTTCGCCACGGGCAAAGCGCTCGAATACGCGCTCGGCATCGCCCGGCGGAATGCCCGGGCCGTGGTCGGCGATGGTGACCACGCTGTAGGTGCCCTCTTCGGTGAGTGCCACCTGCAGCGGGCCGTCGCCGCCGTACTTGAGGGCGTTGTCGATGAGGTTCTTGATTGCTTCGCGCAGCAGCAGTGCGTCGCCCTGCACGCGCGAAGAAGAGACGCCCACGGCCAGCTGCACGCGCGGGGCGGGCAAGGCCTGCGGCAGCGCTTCGTGCAGGGCCTGGTGCACGGTTTCCACCATGTCCACCGGGGCGAAGCGCTGCAGGTTGGAGCGGTGGATCACGCTGGCGTCGCTGAGCAGCTGGTTGAGCAGGCGGCTCATGTGGGTGGCGTTGCGGTCGATGGCGGCAAGGCTGCGGCGCATGTCTTCCGGGTCGTCGTCGTCCAGCGCCAGCTGCGCCTGCGCGCGCAGGGCGGCCAGCGGGGTGCGCATCTGGTGGGCGGCTTCGGCCATGAACGCACGCAGGGTTTCATTGCTGCTGGACAGGCGCGCCATGAAGCGGTTCAGCGCGGCCACCATCTGGTCCATCTCGCGCGGCACGCGGGCATCCAATGGGCTCAGGTCGGACGGTTCGCGCCGCGACAGCTCGCGCTCCACCTTCACTAGCGGCCGGAACGCGCGGTGCACGCCGAATGCCACCAACGCCAGCGACAGCAGCGAGAGCACGCCGATGGCGAGCAATGCGCGGTTGACGATGTCCTGCGCCACCGCCTCCCGGGCGCGACGGGTCTGGCCGACCTGCACGCGCACTTCCGCCTGCGCCGAGGGCGAGGAAACGCGCCGCGACACCACCACGAAACGAACGGTTTCGCCGCTGTAGTGCGCATCGAACAGCTGCGGCTCGTCGGTGGGGGCGCGTGGCGGCAGGGGGAGGTCGGCGTAACCGGTCACGGTGCGGTTCTGGCCGTCGAACACGCGGTAGAACACGCGGTCGTCCGGTGCCATCGACAACAGATCCAGCGAGGCATACGGCAGGTCCACCTGCCACTGCGCATCCACCAGCGCCACCGAGTCGATGATGGACAGCGCCGACGACACCAGCAGGTGATCGTAGGAGCGGTTGGCGGCGCGCTGGCCGTAGTCACGTGCGGCAAACAGCAACGCCACGGCAAACACCGCCAGCAGCACGCCCAGATACAGGGTGAGCGTGCGCCGCAGCGAGCTGGGCGCGCGGGCTTCAGCCTTGGGCATCGGGCGTGCCGTCGATGGCTTCGAGCAGGTAACCACTGCCACGCACGGTGACGATGCGCAGCGGCGCGTCGGCCAGCTTCTTTCGCAGGCGGCCCACATACAGCTCGATGGCGTTCGGGCCGGCTTCGTCGTCGAAGCCGAACAGGCCATTGCCGATCTCGTCCTTGCCGACCACGTGGCCCAGCCGGCCCATCAGGATTTCCAGCAGGCGGTATTCGCGGTTGGGCAGTTCGATCGGCTGCCCATCCAGGCTGACCCGGTGCGAGGCATTGTCGAACTGGAAACCGCCGATCTGCACCACTTCGCTCGCCTGGCCGCGGGTGCGTCGCAGCAGCACGCGGCAGCGCGCTTCGAATTCGCGGAAGTCGAACGGCTTGCCCAGGTAATCATCCGCACCCACATCCAGCGCCTGCACACGGTCTTCGATCCCATCGCGGGCGGTGAGCATCAGCACCGGGGTGGCATCGCCACGCTCGCGCATGCCGGCCAGCACGCGCAGGCCATCCAGCTTGGGCAGGCCAATATCCAGCACCACCAGGTCGAAGCTCTGGTAGCGCAGCACGCTGGCGGCCGCCAGGCCGTCGTTCTGCCAATCCACCGCGTGGCCACTGCGGCGCATGCGGCGGACGATGGCGTCGGCCAGGTCCGGGTTGTCTTCTACCAGCAGGATGCGCATCGGGCGGAAACAGGCGGGGGTGCGGGAATCCTAGCGCGAGCGGGGTGTTCCGTGGGTTGCGCTGCGCTGCAGCAGGCGCCGACAGGTGGATGACAGCTTCCCCGCACTAGGCTGCGCCATCGCCAGGCACCCCCGTGCGGACGCGTCCCGACAACCTGCGGGTTGGCACGGCCCACACGCCCTGCCCGCCCACCGCCATGTACCTGGGAGGGTTCATGCACTTCAATTCCCTGCGTTGCCGCGGGCTGGCCGCCTGCGCCCTGTTGTTGCCGGTCGCCCCGCTCTGGGCCGCCGATGAGGCCGAGGCGGACCGCCCGGTCACCGCCACCTTCGGCGGCCGCCTGCACCTGGATTTCGCCGATTTCGACAACGATGCGCGCGGCACGCCCAACAAGGACGACACCGAGATCCGTCGTGCCTGGCTGGACATGTCCGGCAGGTTCTTCGTGGTGGACTACAAGCTGGAAGCCGATTTCTCCGGCGACCAGGTGGAAGCCAAGGATGTCTACGTCAGCCGCGATTTCAGCGGCGGCAAGCTCAGCGTGGGCCAGTTCAAGCAGTTCTTCTCGCTGGATGACCGCACCGGCTCGAACTACGGCAGCTTCCTGGAGCGCGGCAACGCCGGCACCACGCTGGCGCCGCTGTACCGGCTGGGCGCGTCGTGGCAGGCCGCCAAAAACGACATGACCTGGGCCGCCAGCGCCTACAGCCTGGAGAGCATCGATGCGTGGCAGGTGAAGGGCCGTGCGGCCGGCGGCCGTGCCACCTGGGCACCGGGCGCCACGGCAGGCGATGTGCTGCACCTGGGGCTGTCACTGGCGCACGAGCGCTACGACACGCCGGGCGCCAACGGGGTACCGGCGCTGCGCATCCGCCCGCGCCCGGCCGGCCACCTCTCCGACAACAGCCGGCTGACCCTGATCGACTTCTCGTCCGGCCGCGATACCGACGTCAACAAGTGGTCGCTGGAGTACGCGCAGGTGCGCGGCCCGCTGTCGTGGCAGGGCGAGTTCAGCGGGGCCACCTTCGATGACGGCAGCCAGCGCGGCACCGTGCTGGCCGGCTACGGGATGCTGAGCTGGTTCGTCACCGGCGAGTCGCGCGGCTACGACCGCAAGACCGGGCGCTTTGCACGCATCAAGGACATCCGCCACAAGGCCGGTGCCTTCGAGCTGGCGCTGCGTTACGACCAGATGCGCGGTGAGCAGCACCTGTTCGGGCAGCCGGACCTCATCGACGCGCGCACCGAAGCCTGGACCCTGGGCGGCAACTGGTACATGCGCCCGAACCTGCGCTTCATGTTGAACCTGATCGACAGCCGCAACCGCGATTACCTGGCGGCGGCCACCGTGGACCACACCCGCGCGGTCACCGGCCGCCTGCAGTTCGATTTCTAACCTCCCCTTGCAAGGAAACCCGCAGATGATGCTGAGCATCCTCGGTTTTGGCATGGTCATTACGTTCATGTACTTGATCATGAGCAAACGACTGTCGCCCCTGGTCGCCCTGATCACCATTCCCATCGTGTTCGCGCTGATGGGCGGCTTCGGTGCGGATATCGACCAGATGATGCTGGATGGCATCAAGAAGATCGCGCCCACCGGCGTGATGCTGATGTTCGCCATCCTGTACTTCGGGGTGATGATCGACGCTGGCCTGTTCGACCCGCTGGTGCGGATCATCCTGCGCCTGGTCAAGGGCGACCCGATGAAGATCGTGCTGGGCACGGCCGCATTGGCGATGCTGATCTCGCTGGATGGTGATGGCTCGACCACCTACATGATCACCGTGTCGGCGATGCTGCCGCTGTACCAGCGGCTGGGCATGAGCGCGTTGAACATGACCTGCGTGACCATCCTGGCCGGCGGCGTGATGAACCTCACCCCGTGGGGCGGGCCGACCGCGCGCGCGGCCACGGCGCTGCACGTGGACCCGGCCGATGTGTTCATTCCGCTGATCCCGGCGATGGTGCTGGCCTGCATTTCGGTGCTGGTGCTGGCCTGGTACCTGGGCCTGAAGGAACGTCGCCGATTGGGCGTGGTGACCCTGCCCAAGGGTGGCAGCTGGATGGATGCCAGCGTCTCCGATGATGGCGCGCTACCCACCGTGGAAGATGCCGAAGACACCAAGCGGCCGAAGCTGCTGTGGGTGAACCTGGGCCTGACCCTGGCGCTGATGACCGCGCTGGTGATGGGCGTGCTGCCGATGCCGGTGCTGTTCATGGTCGGCTTTGCGATCGCGCTGGTGATCAACTACCCGAACCTGGCCGAGCAGCGCCGCCGCGTGGTGAACCATGCGGGCAACGTGCTGTCGGTGGTGTCGCTGATCTTTGCCGCGGGCATCTTCACCGGCATCCTCAACAACACCGGCATGGTGGAGGCGATGTCGCACAGCTTCCTGGCGATCATTCCCGATGCGTGGGGCCCGTACCTGGCGGTGATCACCGCGCTGGCCTCGATGCCGTTCACCTTCTTCATGTCCAACGACGCCTTCTACTTCGGCGTGCTGCCGATCCTGTCCGAGGCCGCCGGCAACTACGGCATCACCCCGGTGGAAATGGCGCGCGCCTCGCTGGCCGGCCAGCCGGTGCACCTGCTCAGCCCGCTGGTGCCGTCGACCTACCTGCTGGTGGGCCTGGCCAAGGTGGAATTCGCCGACCACCAGAAGTTCACCCTGAAGTGGGCGGTGATGGTGTCGCTGGTACTGATGGCCGGCAGCCTGCTGTTCGCGCTGTATCCCCTTGCCGCTTGATCCGGGAGATTCTGAAATGACCCTTCGTATCGCATACGTCACCAGCGGCATGGGCAGCGTGGGCACCGCCATCTGCCAGAAGCTGGCCCGCACCGGGCACACGGTGGTGGCCGGGTGCGCGCCCAATTCGCCGCGCAAGGCCGGTTGGCTGCGCGAACAGCGTGAGCTGGGCTTTGATTTCATCGCCTCTGAAGGCAACGCGGCCGACTGGCAATCGACGGTCGCGGCCTTCACCAAGGTCAAGGCCGAGGTGGGCGAGATTGACGTACTGGTCAACAACGCCGGCGGCAGCCGCGACGTGCTGTTCCGGCAGATGACCCAGGACGACTGGAACGCGGTGATGGGCTCGAACCTGCATGCGCTGTTCAATATCACCAAGCAGGTGATCGACGGCATGGCGGGGCGTGGCTGGGGCCGGATCATCAACATCGGCTCGGTCAGCGCGCACAAGGGCCAGATCGGCCAGGTGAATTTCGCCACGGCAAAGGCGGCGATGCATGGCTTCAGCCGGGCACTGGCCAACGAAGTGGCCACGCGCGGGGTGACGGTGAATACCATTTCGCCGGGCTATATCGCCAGCCAGTCGATCAGCAGCTTCCCGCCGGATGTGCTGGACCGGTTGGCGGGTTCGGTCCCGATCCGCCGCCTGGGCAAGCCCGAAGAGGTCGCCAGCCTGTGTGCGTGGCTGGCGTCGGATGATGCCGCATATGTGACCGGTGCCGATTACGCCGTGAACGGCGGATTGCATATGTTCTGATCGGCCGAATCCGCGTAGGGACACGCCATGCGTGTCCGCTCTTCGCTCAGGCCACACGAGTGCCTGACGGACGGCTTCGGCGGGTTTAAACGCCGGTTGGATCGCCCCAACCGGCGTTGCAGCGGCTTCGGGTACTTGTGCCGCGCTTCGCGCGGTGGACACGCATGGCGTGTCCCTACGAATTGTTACGGGCCCATTGGGATTCAGAGCGGATTTCGTGGGTCCGAATTGGCCCGTGATCATTGGGCATCACGCGGAGTCAGAACTCCGCGCTTACCGTCATGAAGAGTTGCCTCGGTGCGCTTGCGTGGATCGCGTAGCGCGTTCCGGTCGGGTCGGTCGGGGCGAATGAACTCAGCTGCCCCGCATACCGCTTGTTGGTCAGGTTGGTGGCGTTGAGCGAAACCTTGACGTCGCGCAGGCCCAGGCCCGGCCCGAACGAATACCCCATGCCCGCGTCGAACGTGGTCACGCCCGGTACGGACTGGTCATTGGTGTAGGTGTAATACCGCTTGCCGGTGTACTTGGCGCGCAGGCTGGCAAAGAAGCCATCCCGGTTCCAGCTGATCTCGCTGGAGGCCATTCGCTGCGGCGTATCCACGGTGATCTTGCCGGCCACCGGCACCACCGCGCCGCCCGAGGTGTAGTCATCCTCGTAGGTGCTCTTGTTCCACGACACCGCGTTGTACCACTGCAGCCCATCCACCGGCTTGAGGATGAAGGTCAGCTCCGCGCCCTGGCTCTTCACCGAGCCGACGTTGATGAAGCGGGTGATGCACTCCGGCCGCGTGCCCACTTCAATGCTGGTGCAGGGATTGAGCGACAGCAGGCGGTTGTCGAACATCACGTGGTAGGCCGCGATCGAGGCCTGGTACTTTTCGCCGAAGGTACGGAAGCCCGCTTCGAACGAACGCGACTTCTCCGGTTCCAGGTCATCCACGCTGGCCGCGAACGATTCCGGCGACACCTGCAGCGGGCCACCGCTGCCACCGCCGACGAACGCGGCGATGTTCTCCGAATAGGAGGCGAACAGCTCGTTGTTCGGGTTGAGCTTGAAGCCGATACCGGCCTGCGGCAGCACCGATTCCTTGGCGGTCAGCGTGCCGGAGGCATAACTGGCCTCGGTACCCGGCTTGGACACGGCGGTCATGCGGGTATTGGGGCTCTTGATGCCCACATCCACGGTCAGCCGATCGTCCAGGAAGCGCATGCGGTCCTGCACATAGAACTGGCGGGTGCGGATGTCGTAGTCCTGGTCGAACAGGCGGCGGTTCGGGTAATTCAGGTAGCCATCGTCCAGGAACGGCCCGGTGATGTAGTAGAAGTTGCGCTCCACGTTGTGGTCGTTGCGCTCGTACCACAGCCCCGCTTCCAGCTCATGCAGGCCCAGCTGCCAGCTCAGCGCAGCGGTGATGCCCTGGCGGTTGATGGTGTAGTTGGTGCTGCGGATGGAGATCGGCAGCGCCTGTGGGGTACCCGGATTGGACGCCTGCCCCGGTGCCCACCAGTGCCCCTGGCCCCGGTTCTCATGGTGATAGGCGAGCAGCTTCAGGCGGGCGCTGTCGCCCAGCGCCAGGTCGGCATCCAGCGAGTACAGGTTGTCATCGCGCAGCGCGCGGCTCTGGTAGTACGCATCGTCGATGCTGTTGACGCCACCACTGAAGGCGCAGCGCTGTGCGTTGTAGGTGGCCGGCGCGCAGTAGGCGGCGGCCAGGGCGCGATCCCAATCCGGCGCGTAGATGTTCCAGTCCCAGCCCAGGCCGCGCTCGAGCATGCTCTTGGACAGATAGGCGTAGTTGGCCTGGCTCACCCGCGAGGTGGCGGCGAACGCGCCGAAGCGATGGTCACCCACGTTCCACACCGCCTTGGCATTGAACTGGCGGGTGGTCTGGTTCTGGTTCGGTTCGGCCCACATGTCCGCGTCCTGGTGCACGCCGGAAACATAGGCCGAGAAGCCGTTGAGGTCACCGGTGTCCACGCGCAGGAAGCCACGGCGCTGGTTGTCGTCGCCCACGGTGACGCTGGCACGGCCGCCAAATTCGGTGGACGGGTCCTGCGAGAAGTACTGGATGGTGCCGCCAAGGTTGCTGGTGGAGGCCACGCCCAGCGAGCCGATGCCCTGCGACAGCTCGGCGCCGGCCAGGTTCTCGGCGATCAGCGCACGCGCGATGCTCAGCCCGTTGTAGTTGCCGTAGCTGTTGTCGCCCAGCGGAATGCCATCGAGCGTGTAGCCCAGGCGGCTCTTGTCGAAGCCGCGCAGGCTGATGGTCTGCGATTCCTCGTTGGCGCCGAAGGCATCATTGGACTGCACCGACACGCCCGGCAGGCGGTCAAGGATCTTCTGCGCGCTGGTGCCCGGCGGCAGCACCTGCTTGTCCACGGCGGTGATGCGCTGCACCTGGCGGGTTTCGCCCTGGCCGATCACCGACACGGCGTCCAGGGTGCGGGCGCTGGGCGCGCCGCTGGCATCGAGGGTGGTGTCCACGTCGGCGGCATGTGCATTGGCAGCGCACAGCGCGATCGCCACGGCGATCGTCAGGGGTCGGTTGAGCATGGGGGTCCGTTGCGTGATGGAGGTGCCTGCGTGGTGCAGGTGCGCGGCCATCTTGGGGACGCAACATGAAAGGATTCTTACGCTTTGGCGAGCGAGCACCGAAAGTGGGACGCGGTGCATGGATTGCGTGCGGTCGACGGCGTACCCACCAACGCTGGGTACCTACCGCTACCTACTCGGCTGCCAATTGATCCATGCGAATGCGATTGGCGAACAGGGAGAACGCCAGCATGCCGGCCAGCCCGTTGGCGCGGCTGACCCAGTGCGGCAACCAGCGCGGGGGGCGCAGGATGCCTTCTTCGAACAACGGCGCGAAATCCACCGCATCGGTCAGCGACATTTTGCCGGCGAACAACCAGCGGCAGTACTGCAGCCGGTCTTCGGCCAGCATGTGGCGGAAGAAGGTATGCACCGACACCAATCCACGCAGGTACACGGTGTCCTTGGTGAAGGCCGCGCCGCCGGTGGCGGGCACGCCACGGAACACGCGCTGGGCCGAGGCGAAGCTCTCTTCGTTGTTCTGCCCGGCATCGCAGAAGTAGCGGAACACCTGGATGAAATCCGCGCCTTCGCGTGCCATCGCGATGGCTTCGGTGCGCAGGCTGATGCGCTTGAGCCGCTCGATGTCGATGCTGCCGGTGATCTGCTCGGCGAACGTGGCCAGCCCTTCCTGGGTGGCGGTCACCCGAGGCGAGGACAACGCCAGGCTGGGCAGGTGCGGCTGTTCGCGGCCGTTGAGCGCGGTGAGCGAATGCACCAGCGCTTCATGGTGGAACAGCTGCGCGCGGTCGTAGGCGCTGAAGCGCGCACTGGTGCGCAGGCGGATGCGGGTGGGGCCGGCGGCGGCCTTGGAGATCAACTCCGGATCCAGCTGCACGCTGATGATGCGCGATTCAAAGAACGCATCCAGGTCGCTCTGCAGCTGCAGCTGCAATGCGGTGGCCGAGACCGGCACCTGTTCTTCGGGGGCGAGCAGTTCGTGGTCCAGTTCCTGCGCGATCTGGATGAAGTGGCGGGCCGCTTCGCGGGTGCTGGGCCCGTTGCCCGGCAGCGGCTGCTCGGGCGAGCCGAACAGCTCCACCGAGTAACGGTCCACGGCAGCGGTGCCCAGCGACTCGAGCAGGCCGGCGGCCAGGTCCCAGCTGTGGGCGGAGCGGCGGATGTACAGGCCGATCGGGTGGTCGGCATCGCACTGGGCGCTGATCGCGGCCAGTTCCCGGCGGGTGTCGGCGAAATCAAGTTTCGGGTAGTCCAGCACCGGCAGCACCGGCTGGCCACGCGCCACGCTGGCCAGGAACGGGGCCTGCAGGGCGGCCGGCCAGCTGGTCAGGCCCAGCAACCGGAGGCCCCCCACGGCCTCCACCAGCCGGGCGTCCAGCTCGGTGTGGTGGGCCACATCCCGATCCACGGTCATCGGCGGGCGGTGAGGAGCGATGCTCATGAAGCGGACATTAGCAGGGTCAACCGAGGGGTTGGCAACCGGGTGCGGGCGGGGCACTAATAGCCTATAGTTGGAACAAGAGTAGCCAGAGGATAGGACGATGCCCGCAGCCAGCAAGCGCGCCCCCGCGTCGCCCAAGGTCGAGTCGTACGCCATGGGCCCCTTGGAGAACCCCCGTTCTGCGCAGGTCGTGCGCGATGCGACAACGGTGAAGTTCAAACTGCCGGTGAAGCTGGATTCGTTCAGGGCCTTGCTGCGCACCGCACCGCTTGCCGAGCGCGTGCAGATCGAACGCGAAGGCGTGCCCTACCAGGTGGTGAAGGGCCTGATCGATGAGATATTCGACAGCAGTACCGAATTCCAGACCTTCGTGCGCATTCCCAAAGCCACCTTTACCAAGAAGATGCGGGACAGGTCCCTGTTCGCCGGCACCACCGGGCAGTCCGTCGTGGGGTTGATGGAATTGATCAACCGCGTGGAAGACATGCTCGCGGCCGAGCGCGACAACGAACAGGCGCGTGGCTTCGACGTGGAGAAGTGGGTCGGCGAATGGATCCAGCGGCCGCAGCCTGCATTGGGCGGCCTGGCACCGGCTGACGTGATGGATACGCCCACCGGCCGTGCGTCGGTGATGCGGGTGCTGGGGGCCATCCAGAGCGGCGCCTATCAATGAAGCTGGCCCGCATTGGCTCGACAGGGCCTGCGTGGGCGCCCGACGACATCAGTGGCACCGGCGCCGCCTGTTCGCCTGGCCGCTGGAACCGGCCTGGCGAGAAGGTGGTGTATGCGGCCCCCACTCTCGCCATGGCGGTCCTGGAGACCGCCGCGCATATCGATGACAACGGCCTGCCGCTGAACAAGTACGTGATCGAGATCGACGTACCGGATGAGGTTTGGGCGGCGCGTCTTGTCACGTCCGCAGCCACGCTGCCGATAGGTTGGGACGCCATTCCACACGGCATGATCTCGGTGAACACGGGATCTGCGTGGTACAGCGCGGGCGCTCACGCGATCATCGAACTACCGTCGGTGATCGCGCCCGAAGAGACCATTGTTCTCATCAACGCCCAGCATCCGGACGCCCAGCGCATGACCGCGCGGGCCGCGCGCCGGCTTCAGTACAAGCTGCTGTTCCGGGGCAGAGGCCGGTAATCGAGGCGCGGAGGTGCGCCTCAGCGCTTTTTGCCCGGCGGGCGCCACTGCGCACCCTTGCTCACGTGCTTGCGCTCCAGCGCCTGCTGGGCCTGGCGCACCGCCAGCTTGGCGGCCGCGGCGGCCACTTCTTCCTTCAGCTTGAAGTAGTTGAGCAGCCGCTCTTCATCCAGCTCACCGGAATCGATCGCCGCGCGCACCGCACACCCCGGCTCACGCTGGTGGGCGCAATCGCGGAAGCGGCACTGTGCGGCCAGCGCTTCCACGTCGGCGAACCCCACTTCGCCCAGCGCTTCTTCGCCGGTCGGCTTGAGCTCACGCATGCCGGGAGTGTCGATCAGGCAGGCGCCCGACGGCATCGGAATCAGCGCGCGGTGGGTGGTGGTGTGGCGACCCTTGGAGTCGTTGCCCCGCACTTCGGCGGTCTTCATCAGCTCGTAGCCGAGCAGCGTGTTGGTCAGGGTCGACTTGCCGGCGCCGGAGGAACCGACCAGGACCACGGTCTGCCCGGCGCCGAGCCACGGCAGCAGCGCGCTGGCACTGGCCGGGTCGCGCCCATTGATGGCAAGCAGCGGGATGTCCTGCGCGGCCAGTTCTTCGAGCACGGCCAGGGCGTCTTCGCTGTATTCGGTCTGGTCGGCCTTGGTCAGCACCACCACCGGCTGCGCGCCGCCACCGCCCACGAGCATCAGGTAACGCTCGATCCGGCGCGGGTTGAAGTCCGAATCCAGCCCGCAGACGATGAACACGGTATCGATGTTGGCCGCGATCACCTGCTGGTGGTAATGCTCGCCGGCCGCACCGCGCTTGATCGCGGTGCGCCGCGGCAGCAGCGCCACGATCAGGATGCCGTCCAGCAGCACCCAGTCGCCCACGGCCGCGCGTTCGTGGCTGGGGAAGCGTGGGCGCTGCCATTCGGCGGGGGATTCGGTCTTGATCGCCGCGCCCGGGGCATCGGCCACCACGTAGCCCGTACGGTGCTGTTCAACCACCCGGCCCGGGCGGGCCTGGGGGTACTGCTCGAACAGGGCCTGCCAGGCAGGCAGTTCGGGGGCGCCTGCCCAGGGCCAGCCCATGGTCTGCAGGGCGCGGTAGTCGATCGGTTCGCTCATGCGCCCATTCTAGAGGCATCGGCGGCAACTGCCCGCCAATACTGGGAATTTGCCCGGGAAGCCTTGCCCTGCAACGCAGCATTTCCGCTAGTATGCGATTTCCATGCCCGAACCACGGCCCAGTCATGTCCACGCCCCCGCTGAAGCCGCTTGCCACCCGCGAGCGCCTGTCCGAAGTCCGCTACGAGATCCGGGGCGAACTGGCGCGGCGAGCGCGTGAGCTGGAGGCGCAGGGGCGCAAGCTGATCAAGCTGAACATCGGCAACCCGGGCAACTTCGGGTTCCGCGCGCCCGAACACCTGCAGCGCGCCATTGCCGATGACATGGGCCGCACCGATCCGTACACCCACCAGCAGGGCCTGCCGGAGGCACGCGAGGCCATTGCCGCCGCGTATGCCCGGCGTGGCGCGCCGGATGCGCACCCGGACCGGGTGTTCATCGGCAATGGCGTCAGCGAGCTGATCGACCTGTCGCTGCGCGCCCTGCTCAACCCCGGCGACGAAGTGCTGGTGCCCTCGCCCGACTACCCGCTGTGGTCGGCGGCAACCATCCTCAACGATGGCCGCCCGGTGTACTACCGCTGCGCACCGGAAAACGGCTTCCAGCCGGACCCGGTGGAGATCGAGACACTGGTGTCTTCGCGCACCCGCGCCATCGTGCTGATCAACCCGAACAACCCCAGCGGCGCCAGCTATTCGCGCGAGCTGCTGGAGCGCATCGTGGCCATCGCCGCCAAGCACAACCTGCTGCTGATGGTCGATGAGATCTACGACCAGATCCTGTACGACGACGCGCAGTTCCAGCCGGTGGCCCCGCTGGCCGGCGAACATCCGTGCATCACCTTCAGCGGCCTGAGCAAGGTGCACCGCGCCTGCGGCTGGCGCGTGGGCTGGGCGATGCTGTCCGGTGCGGCCGAACGGCTGGGCGAGTTCCGCGCCGCGATGGACCTGCTCAGCGCGCTGCGCCTGTGCGCCAACGTGCCGGGCCAGTACGCCATCGATGCGGCGGTGAACGGCCCGGACACGGTGTCGGCGCTCTGCGCCCCCGGTGGCCGCCTGTATGAAACCCGCCGCGCGGTGATCGAGGCCTGCAACGCCAGCGAGCACCTGTCGCTGGTGGCCCCGGCCGGTGCGCTGTACGCGTTCCCGGCCGTGGTGGGCGCGGCCGCGCGCAGCTTCGACGACCACGATTTCGCGCTGGAACTGATGAACGAGGAAGGCGTGCTGGTGGTACCCGGGTCGAGCTTCAACGTGCCCTACCGCCACCATTTCCGGGTGACGCTGCTGCCGGAGGCCGAGGTGATGCGCGATGTGTTCGCACGCATCGACCGGGCGCTGGCCCGCCGCGCCGAGGCCAACACCAAGGTGGTGCCGCTCAAGCCGCGCAGCGCGGTGGCCTGAGGTGGCGCTGTCCTACCTGGCCCTGGGCGATTCCTACACCATCGGTGAAGGCGTGGCCCCGGCCGGGCGCTGGCCGGTGCAGCTGGCCACGGCGCTGCAGGAAGCCGGCCACGTAGTGGCCGAACCGCAGATCATCGCCACCACCGGCTGGACCACCGACGAGCTGGATGCGGGCATCGATGCCGCCGCCCCCAAGGGGCCGTTTGGCCTGGTGAGCCTGCTGATCGGGGTCAACGACCAGTACCGCGGCCGCAGCGTGGAAGAGTACCGCCCGCGCTTCACCGCCCTGCTGCAGCGCGCGCTCGGCTTTGCCGGGCAGCAGCGCCGGCGGGTGCTGGTGCTGTCCATTCCGGACTGGGGCGTGACCCCGTTCGCCCGCGAGAACAAGCGCGACCCGGCGCAGATCGCACGCGAACTGGATGCCTACAACGCGGCCGCGCAGGCGATCTGTGCCGAGCACGCGGTGGCATTCGTGGACATCACCGCGATCAGCCGCGAACGCGGTGCGGAACCTGGCATGCTGGTCGACGATGGCCTGCACCCGTCGGCGGCGATGTATACCGAATGGACGCGCCGGGCCTTCCCGGTCGTACGCGCCCACCTGGATGACGAGGCAGCACGCTGAGCACGGACGCATTACCACTGGCCAGGGAACAGGCCCACCGCATCGCCGATGCCTTCATGCCGGCGCAGCGCTTCGGCAACCGCCGCGATTACTACTACAGCCGCGGCAAGCTCGGCAGCGACCCGCTGTATCCGGGCGTGCTGGGTGCGCTGGCGCCGTGTTCGCTGCCGCTGCTGGATATCGGCTGCGGGCTGGGGTTGCTGGCCCATGTGCT
The DNA here is from genome assembly GCF_059134105.1 of Stenotrophomonas sp. FBCC-B152. Taxonomy (NCBI): domain Bacteria; kingdom Pseudomonadati; phylum Pseudomonadota; class Gammaproteobacteria; order Lysobacterales; family Lysobacteraceae; genus Stenotrophomonas; species Stenotrophomonas sp. FBCC-B152. Next base: position 3,185,388 of record NZ_CP101442.1, read on the forward strand.
GCGCCAGAACCAACGCGCCCAGCCTTACCAGGGCGTGGATATCGATGCGGACAAGATCGCCCGTGCACAGCGTGCCGGTGCGCGCGCGGGGCTGCACGATGCGCGCTTCGAGTGCGTGGATGCCAGCGCTGCCCTGCCCGACCACCACGGCAGCGTGGCGCTGCTGGACGTGCTGCAGTACCTGCCGGCCGACGCGCAGCCAGTGCTGCTGCGCGACGCGGCGGCCCGGGTCGCACCCGGCGGGCGGCTGGTGATCCGCACCACGCTGGCCGACAACAGCGGGCGCGACCGCACCACGCGGATCACCGACATGCTGGCGCACCTGGTCGGCTGGATGGGCACGCGGCCCCGGCATTACCCGGATGCGGCCAGTGTGCGCGCACCGCTGGAGGCCGCCGGGCTGCAGCTGGAGATGACGCCGCTGTACGGCAATACGCCGTTCAACAACTGGCTGGTGACCGCCGTGCGTGGGGACGCCGCATGAACACGCCGCGCCCCCGCCATTCCGCGCTGGGCATCGCCGCGCTGGTGGTGAGCCTGGTGGCGCTGGTGCTGTTCGCGGTCACTGCGCATGTGGCCCACCTGCCCCGCTATGCGGGCATGCACGAGGTGCCGGTGGCGGTGCTGGTGATGTTGTTCGTGGCGCTGGGCGTCACGGTGGTGGGCCTGCTGCTGGGCATCGGCAGCGCGCTGCAGCACCAGCGCCGCCGGGTCACCGGCGTGCTGGCGCTGGGGCTGTCGATCACCTTGTTGTGGGCGCAGGCGTCGCTGGGGAGCTGGATCCACCAGCAATGGGTGGATGCGCACCCGACAGCGGAGGCAGGGGCAACGCCGCACTGAGGCCACGCGCCTGGAGGGCCTGCAGCACCGCTTCGATGATCGCGAGGTTGTGGCCGTGGGCGGCGCCTTCGTGCAGCAGCACGATCGCGCCGGGGCGCAGCCGGGCGACGATGCGGTCGACCACCACCTGCGGCTGGCAGTCCACGCCGTCGAAACCGCGTGCGCTCCAGCCCACCCGGGTCAGGCCCCAGCGCTTCAGCGCGGGGGCCACGAACGGGTTGGTCATGCCCACCACCGAGCGGTACCAGCGCGGCGGGGTGCCGGCAATGTCCGTCAGGGCCTGCTGGCACTGCGCGATCTCGTCGGCCATGGTGGCCGGGCCGAGCCGCCAGAAGCGGGTCTGCGGGTGGCGGTGGCTGTGGTTGCCCAGGTCGTGGCCCCGCGCCAGCACCTGCCGCACCCGTTCCGGCCGGGCGGCAGCGCGCTCGCCGACCATGAAGAAGGTGGCCTTCGCCTGGTAGCGGTCCAGCAGGTCCAGCACGGCCGGGGTCTCTTCCGAGGGGCCGTCATCAATCGTCAGCCAGACCTGTTCAGCCGGGGCCGGCAGGTGGCTCAGCACCGGGGCGTAGAAGCGGCTGTTGGGCAGGAACACCGGCACCAGGAACAGGGCGTGCGAGGCCACCATCAACGGCAGCCCGATGGTCCAGCCCCAGGCCCACCAGGCCAGCACCACGGCCAGCTGGGACAGCAGCAGCCAGGGCAGCCAGCGCCACGGGCGGCGGGGAATGCGATGCAACGTTTCCGGTACGGTCATGCCCCATGATGCCATGCCGCGTAGAATGTACGGTTCGAAACTCCGGACCCGACCACCATGTCCCTTGATCCCGCCCTGCGTTCGCGCATCGAATCGATTCTTACCGCCAACCGCGTCGTGCTGTTCATGAAGGGCCAGCCGACGATGCCGCAGTGCGGGTTCTCGGCCAAGGCCGTGGGCGCGCTGCAGGACCTGGGCGTGGAGTTCGCCCACGTCAACGTGCTGGCCGACGCGGAAATCCGCGAAGGCATCAAGGCCTACGGCGACTGGCCGACCATCCCGCAGCTGTACATCGACAGCGAACTGGTCGGCGGCAGCGACATCATCCTGCAGATGGCCAGCAGCGGTGAGCTGAGCAGCGTGCTGGGCCTGGCCGCGCCGGACCGCACCCCGCCGAGCATCACCGTGACCCCGGCCGCGGTGGAAATGCTGCGCGGTGCGCTGGCCGATGCACCGGGTGCCTCGCTGCAGCTGAGCATCGATGCCAGCTTCCAGCCGAACTTCCAGCTGGCCCCGCACGACGACAACGCCATTGCCGCCGAATCCAACGGCCTGCGCGTGCAGTTCGACCTGGCCAGCGCGCGCCGCGCCGATGGCATCACGATCGACTGGGTGGACGACATCCGTGGCAAGGGCCTGGCCATCGACAACCCGAACGCGCCGAAGGCCGTGCAGGAACTGGCCGTTCGCGACGCCGACGACCAGCGCCGCGCCGGCACCCTGACCGTGGTGGATGTGCGCCCGGCCGATGAGCGTGCGATTGCCGCGATCGAGGGCACGTTCGAAACCTTCGACGGCGACAACCGCGCCCGCCTGGAAGCCCTGCCGAAGGACACCCCGCTGGCGTTCCTGTGCCACCACGGTGGCCGCAGCGCGCAGGCGGCCGAGCAGTTCCGTGCGCTGGGCTTCAGCAAGGTCTACAACATCACCGGCGGCATCGATGCCTGGTCGGATGCGGTGGACAACAGCGTGCCGAAGTATTGATCGCAGGTTGAACTGCGATGGATGAAAAAAACGCCGGCATTGCCGGCGTTTTTTTTCAGCCGGCGAAGCCGCCTTCGGCAAGGTAGTCCAACTCTTCCGGCGTTGGCATCCGCCCCAGTACCGCATTGCGATGCGGGAACCGGCCGAAGCGGCGGATGATGTCGCGGTGCAGTTCGGCGTACTGCAGGTATTCCTTGTCGCCCAGCACGTCGAACATGGCCACCGAACGCTCCTGGTCCTGCGGGTCTTCGGAATGCTCGAACGGCAGGTAGATGAAGGCACGCAGCTTGGGCACCAGCTGCAGGTCCAAGCCTTCTTCCACCGCGCGCATGGCGTAGTGGCGGGCCAGGCCGTCGGTGGCGTAGGAATGGGCGGTGTCGCGGAAGCAGTTGCGCGGGAACTGGTCGAGCAGGATCATCAGCGCCAGCGCGCCATCGGCCGTTTCCAGCCAATGCTCGCGCGCACGCCGGGCGGCGGCGAAGTGTTCGTCCAGGAATGCCTCGCGGAAACGCGCATCGAACGCGTCATCGCGCGCGAACCACTGCTGCGGTCCCGCGTTGCGCCAGAATTCCACTACTTGTGCCGCCACGTCCATTCACTACCCCTGCGGGCGGCGCGCCTTCCAGGCGCCCACCCATGCCATTGCCATCATTCGTCAAAGCGCAGGTGGCGGACCGACTTGCCGTTGCGCCGTATAAGCTTAAGCGCCTCGATACCTATCTGGATATGGTTTTCAACGAACTGGGAGCTGACCTTGGCGTCGGACGCCTCGGTTTTGACCCCATCGGGGATCATCGGCTGGTCGGACACCAGCAGCAGGGCGCCGATCGGAATGTGGTTGGCGAAGCCGGCCGCGAACAGGGTGGCCGTTTCCATGTCGATGGCCATGCAGCGCATCAGCCGCAGCTTTTCCTTGAACGCCTCGTCGTGTTCCCAGACCCGCCGGTTGGTGGTGTAGACGGTGCCGGTCCAGTAATCGTGACCGAGGTCGCGGATCGTGGTGGAGACCGCACGCTGCAGCGCGAACGCCGGCAGCGCGGGAACTTCCGGCGGCAGGTAGTCGCTGGAGGTGCCCTCGCCGCGGATCGCCGCAATGGGCAGGATCAGGTCGCCCAGCTGGTTCTTGCGCTTGAGCCCGCCGCACTTGCCCAGGAACAGCACGGCCTTGGGCATCACCGCCGAGAGCAGGTCCATCACGATGGCCGCGTTGGGGCTGCCCATGCCGAAGTTGATCAGGGTGATGCCATCGCTGGTGACGCTGGCCATCGGCCGGTCCAGGCCCTGCACCGGCGCGCCGGTGAGCTGGGAAAACACATGCAGGTAGCCACCGAAGTTGGTCAGCAGTACGTGCGGGCCGAACTGGTCCAGTGCCACGCCGGTGTAGCGCGGCAGCCAGTTTTCGACGATTTCCTGTTTGTTCTTCATGGCGCGGCTCGACGTGGCATCCCGTTCAATTCGGCAATTGTCCTGCGGATCAACGAATAAGCAAGCCGGCAGCGGACGTGGCATGCACTTGGCCACTTGGCAACGCGCCGGCCAGCGGCTAGCGTCGCGGGGGATCTTTCACGCCGCATCGGGGATGACATGCATACACGATTGACCGCCGGGCTGGGCCTGGCGCTGTTCGGCTTGGTTGCGCCTTCGGCGCCGGCGGCGTCGCGCTTCACCCAGGACCCCTACCCCAGCACCTATGCGCCGATCGCCTCGGCCCCGGTGCTGATCCGCAATGCCACCGTGCTCACCGGCACCGGCGCGCGCCTGGAACAGACCGACCTGCTGCTGCGCGATGGCCGCATCGCCGCGCTGGGCAGCGCGCTGGAGGCACCGGCCAACGCGGTGCAGGTCGATGGCACCGGCAAGTGGGTGACCCCCGGCATCATCGACGTGCATTCGCACCTGGGCGTGTACCCCAGCCCGGGCGTAAGCGCGCATGCGGATGGCAATGAAATGACCGCACCGGTCACCGCCAACGTGTGGGCCGAGCATTCGGTCTGGCCGCAGGACCCTGGCTTTGCCGCCGCCCTGGCGGGCGGAGTGACCTCGATGCAGGTGCTGCCCGGCTCGGCCAACCTGGTCGGCGGGCGCGGGGTGACGTTGAAGAACGTTCCCGCCACCACCTACCAGGCAATGAAGTTCCCCGGCGCGCCGTGGGGCCTGAAGATGGCCTGCGGCGAGAACCCCAAGCGCGTCTATGGCGGTGGCAAGGGCGTGGCGCCGGGTACGCGCATGGGCAACGTGGCCGGCTACCGCGCCGCCTTCATCGACGCCAGCGAATACCTGGCCAAGAACGCCCCGAAGAAGGTCAAGAAGAAGCGCTGGTTCGGCGGCAGCGACAAGGGCGACAGCGCCGGCGATACCGGCGGCAAGCGCGACCTGAAGCTGGACACGCTGGCCGGCGCCATCGACGGCGACATCCGCGTGCACATCCACTGCTACCGCGCCGATGAAATGGCCACGATGCTGGACCTGTCCAAGGAATTCGGTTTCAAGATCGCCGCGTTCCACCACGGCGTGGAGGCCTACAAGCTGGCCGACCGGCTGGCCGCCGAAGGCGTCTGCGGTGCGCTGTGGGCCGACTGGTGGGGCTTCAAGATGGAAGCCTTCGACGGCATCCAGGAAAACATCGCGCTGGTGGACCGCCCGGCCAACAGCTGCGCGATCGTGCATTCGGATTCGCCCGAGGGCATCCAGCGGCTCAACCAGGAAGCCGCCAAGGTGATCGCCAACGCGCGCCGCGCCGGCATGCAGATCGCACCTGAGCGCGCCATCGGCTGGCTGACCTCCAATGCCGCGCGCTCGCTGGGCGTGGAGAAGCAGACCGGCAGCCTGGAGGTGGGCAAGATGGGCGATGTGGTGGTGTGGAACGGCAGCCCCTTCAGTTCCTACGCGCTGGCCGAGAAGGTCTATATCGACGGCCACCAGGTCTACGACCGCCAGGACGTGCGCCGGCAGCCGCTGTCGGACTTCATGCTGGGCCAGGAGGCACGCCCATGACCGCCCCCCGCGTACTGCAGCGCAGCCTGCTGGTGCTGGCACTGCTTGGCGCAGCGCCCGCCAGTTGGGCGCAGGACCTGCTGATCCGCAATGCCACGGTGCACACCGCCAGCGCGCGCGGCAGCCTGGACCACGCCGATGTGCTGGTCCAGGGCGGCGTGATCCGCGCCGTGGGTACCGGCCTGGCCACGCCGGCCGGCGCCACGGTGGTGGAGGCCAATGGCCGCCCGCTGACCCCGGCGTTCTTCGGCGGCATCACCGATATCGGCATCGATGAAGTGTCCGGCGAATCCACCACGGTGGACAGCGGGTTGAAGCTGCAGGACCAGCCGATGCGCCCGGAGTTCGACGTCACCCTGGCCTACAACCCGGCCTCGGTGCTGATCCCGGTTGCGCGCCTCGACGGCATCGGCTTCACCGCCTTGGGGGCCAACACCGACGGCAGCTTCATTGCCGGCCAGGGCGGGGTGATGCGGCTGGATGGCAGCGCCGACCCGATCGGTCCGCGCGCGTTGTTCATCCGGCTCGGTTCGTCCGGCGCCGAACTCACCGGCAGCTCGCGCGCGGCGCAGTGGATGCTGCTGGAGCAGATGGTGAGTGAGGCGCGCGGCCGGGTGCCGGTCGATTCGCCGCATGCCCTGCTCACCCCCGCCGGCCGCGCCACGCTGGCGCGTTACCTGGCCGGCCAGGGGCGGCTGGTGGTGGAGGTGGACCGCGCGGCGGACATCCGCCAGCTGCTGCGCTGGGCGGCGCGCGAGAAAGTGAGCATCGCCATTGCCGGCGGTGCCGAGGCGTGGCGGGTGGCGCCGCTGCTGGCCCAGGCGAAGGTGCCGGTGTTCGTGGACGCGCTGGGCAACCTGCCCACCAGTTTCGATCAGCTCGGCGCGACCCTTGAAAACGCCGCACGCCTGCATGCGGCCGGGGTGCAGGTCAGCTTCGCCCAGCGCGACGATGCCTCGCACAACGCCCGCAAGATGCGCCAGCTGGCCGGCAATGCCGTGGCCAACGGCCTGCCCTGGCAGGACGGCCTGGCCGGGCTGACCCGGGTGCCGGCGCAGGTGCTGGGCGTGGGTGACACGCTGGGCAGCATTGAGCCGGGCAAGCTGGCCGACCTGGTGCTGTGGGAAGGCGACCCGCTGGACGTGGGCCACTACGCCGAGCAGGTCTGGCTGGGTGGCCGCGCCATGCCGATGCGCTCGCGCCAGACCGAGCTGCGCGACCGCTACGCCGCCCCGGCCACCCGCGAACCCAGGGCCTATTCGCGGTAAGGTCCGCTTACACGCCCGTAGAGCCAGGCCCTGCCTGGCTGAAGGCCAAGGAATCCCATGACCCTGCGCTGGTACTTCGACTTCGTCTCGCCGTTCGCCTACCTGCACTGGCAGCAGCTGAGAACGCTGCCGCAGTTCGACCGCATCACCCCGGTGCCGATCGCGCTGGGCGCGGTGCTGCACCACCTGGGCAACCTGGGCCCGGCCGAGATCCCGGCCAAGCGCCGCTTCACCTACCGCCAGGTGCTGTGGCAGGCGCAGCAGCAGGGCGTGCCGCTGCGCTTCCCGCCCGGCCACCCGTTCAACCCGCTGGCCGCCCTGCGCCTGTGCCTGGCGGCGGACGCCTCGCCGGCATCGGTGGACATCCTGTTCAACTGGATCTGGCGCGATGGCCGCGCGGCCGATACTCCCCAAGCACTGGCCCTGCCGGCGGCGATGCTGGACGTGGGCGATGTCGTTGCCGCCGTATCGGCACCGTCGGTCAAGGAACAGCTGCGCCAGAACACCGAGGCGGCCATCGCCGCCGGGGTGTTCGGGGTGCCTACCCTGTCCATTGACGGCGAGCTGTTCTGGGGCAACGAAAGCCACGCCCTGATGGCCGCAGTGCTGGCCGACCCGGGCCTGCTGCAGCAGCCGGAATGGCAGCGGATCGACACGCTGCCGGTGGCGGTGGAGCGCAGCCGGCCAAGCTGACCGGCGTGGTCAGGCAACCGGACGCGTTTTGAGATAGCTTTCACACTTTCGAACGGACACCCTGCCTGGAGGGGGCAAACAGGATGCGCATCGGAATCGTGGTCGACTCTGCCTGTGATCTACCGCAGGACTTCATCCAGCAGCACAACATCGTGCTGCTGCCCATCACCGTCCGGATTGGCGAGGCCGTGCTGGCCGACCACCGCGACGAACAGGCCACCCTGAGTTTCCTGCACGCCCACGTGGCCGAGCACGGCGCCGAGGCCGAAACCATTCCCTTCAGCGTGGTGCAGATCCGTGATCTGTTCCTGGGCAAGCTGGTGATCGATTATGACCATGTGTTCTGCATGACGATCACCAAGACCCGCAGCCCGATCCACGACAACGCGATGCAGGCCAGCTTCGCGATCCTCAACGACTACAAGCCGGTGCGCCAGGCGGCGGGCTACAACTCGCCGTTCGCGCTGCGCGTGCTGGATACACAGAACCTGTTCGCCGCCCAAGGCGTGACCGCGGTGGAAGCGGTGCGCCTGCGTGACAGCGGCGCCGGTGTGCAGCAGATCCGCGAGCGGCTGGAGCAGCTGGCCTTGAACGTGCACGGCTACATGGTCACCCGCGACCTGTACTACATGCGCGCCCGCGCCCGCCACAAGGGCGACCGCAGCGTGGGCCTGATCAGCGCGGCGCTGGGCAGCGCGCTGGACATCAAGCCGGTGCTGCACGGGTATCGCGGCACCACCGGCCCGGTGGCCAAGATCAAGGGCTTCGACAACGCGGTGCAGAAGCTGTTCGATTTCGTCGGCCAGCGGGTCAAGGGCGGCCTGATGACGCCCACGGTGTGCGTGAGCTACGGCGGCGAACTGGCCGACCTGCAGGCGCTGCCGGGCTATGCCAGCCTGCGCGAGACCTGCAAAGCGCACGGGGTGGACGTGTACGAATCGGTGATGAGCCTGACCGGCATGGTCAACGTGGGCAAGGGCGCGGTCACCATCGGGTTCGCGGACGAACCGCATACCTTCAGCGCCTGAGCCAACAGACCGGCGGCCGGTTTCTGCACACCGATTCCACCGCGCATCTGCCAGCCTTGGCGCATTCAACGGAGACCACCATGTCGCAGTATTTCATCAGCCTGCCGGACCCTTCCAAGGCCCACGGCAACGATGCCGATCTTTCTTTCCGTTCGCAGAGCGCCGGCGGTTTCGCCGAAGAGCTGGAAGCCGCGCTGCGCACCACCGGCCTGTTCGACCGCTGGCGCGCCAAGCAGCCGGATCCCGATGCGGTCGAGCCGCAGTGGGGTGCAACCGACCCGAATGCCACCGTGACGGGTGAGCAGAAGGACCTGCGCATCAACCTGGTGGTCACCACCACCATCAACAGCGATGTGCTGAAGGAGCGGCTGCGCCTGCTCGCCGGCCACCACTGGGAACTGCGCGACGTAAGGTAAAAACCGACCCGACCGGCGACGCCACCACATCGCGTTGCCGGTCAGCTGCCCGTCAGGCATTTCACAGGGCCTGTGCAGCGCGCTCCGGCATGGTGGGGTTGAACCTGCCCTGGAGTATTCGATGCCGCTGCGCCTGCCCGCTTCCGCTTCCCTGCTTGCCCTTGCCCTGGCCGCCGCAACCCCGGCGCTGGCGCAGGCCCCGGCTACCCTTCCCGCGCCCATCGCTGAAGACGACGCCGTGGCTACCGGCCCGCGCTCGGACCTGCATGCGCAGGTGCTGTTGGACCGCGCGCATTTCTCACCGGGCCAGATCGACGGCGTGGTGGGCTCCAACCAGAAGCGCGCGGTGGCTGGCTTCCAGGCCGCGCGCGGACTGAAGGTGACCGGTGAGCTCGATGATGCAACCTGGCAGGCGCTGCAGCCGGACAGCACGCCGCCTTTGGCCAGCTACACCCTCACCGCCGAAGACGTGGCTGGCCCCTTCCAGCCGATTCCAAAGAAGCCCGCTGACCAGGCCAAGCTCAAGGCGATGGGCTTCAGCTCCGTGGGCGAAGCGCTCGGCGAACGCTTCCACGCCGACCCCAAGCTGCTGCAGGCGCTCAACCCAGGCGTGGACCTGGGCAAGGCCGGCAGCACGATCCAGGTGCCGAACATCGCGCCGGCGGCGCTGCCCAAGGCGGCCAAGCTGGTCATCGACAAGTCCGATTCGACGCTGCGCCTGTATGACGCGCAGGGCAAGGTGTACGCGCAGTTCCCGGTGTCTTCCGGCAGCCAGCACGACCCGCTGCCGATCGGCGAATGGAAGATCCTGGGCATCTCGCGCGATCCGCCGTTCCACTACAACCCCAAGCTGTTCTGGGACGCCAAGGCCGGGGACCGCAAGGCCACCCTGCCGCCCGGCCCGAACAACCCGGTCGGGCCGGTCTGGATCGACATCTCCAAGCCGCATTACGGCCTGCACGGCACCCCCGAACCGGGCCACGTGGGCAAGACCGAATCGCACGGCTGCGTGCGGATGACCAATTGGGACGCGCTGCAGGTGGCCGACGCGGTGGATGCCTCGGTGCCCGTGGTGATGCAGGAGTAAATGACGATGCTGACGCGATTGCTGGCACTGGGTGTGGTGATTGGCGTGGCCGGGTGGTGGTTGCTGGCGTCCGGGAATGATGTGCCGGAGGCGGTGGTTGCCGCGCCGCTGGCGGCGGCGCCCGTGGCAGCGGGGCCCGTGACCGCAAGCAGCCAGGCAGGGCCTGGCTCTACCGGCAGCCAGGCAGGGCCTGGCGCTAGCGCAGCCCCGTCGGGGCTGCTGTTGCCGGTGCAGGGGATTACGGCTGCGCAGTTGCAGGACACCTTTACCGATGCGCGCAGCCAGGGGCGGGTGCACGATGCCATCGATATCCTGGCCGACGAGGGCACGCCGGTGCTGGCCGTGGCCGACGGCACCATCGAGAAGCTGTTCGACAGCGAGCGCGGCGGGCTGACCGTGTACCAGTTCGAGCCGGGTGGCACTTACTGCTACTACTACGCGCACCTGCAGCGCTATGCCGACGGGCTGGCCGAGAAGCAGGTGGTCAAGCGCGGCGACGTGATCGGCTACGTCGGGCATACCGGCAACGCCAGCCCGGACGCCCCGCACCTGCATTTCGAGATCCACCGGCTGGGCCCGGAAAAGCAGTGGTGGAAGGGCGAATCGCTCAATCCCTACCCGGTGCTGCGCGGTGAGCAGGCCCTGCCCTGAGCCCAGCCCGGCCGGCCTGGCTGAACCGGGATGGGGTGCGCAATTGGCCCGGCCGCCGCGAAGGTGCGAGAATCGCCGGCCCTCCCTTGCCGGCTGGCGCATTGGCGCCGCCCTCCTGACCGAGATTACGTGAAGACCCCCGAAAGCCTGCAGGCGCTGATCGAAGACGGCGTGATCGACGAAGTACTGCGCCCGCTCAAGAGCGGCAAGGAAGCGGCCGTGTACGTCGTACGCAGCGGCGACGACGTGCGCTGCGCCAAGGTGTACAAGGACATGGCCCAGCGCAGCTTCCAGCAGCGCGTGCAGTACCAGGAAGGCCGCAAGGTGCGGGGCAGCCGCGAGGCGCGCGCGGTGGGCAAGGCCAGCAAGTACGGCCGCAAGCAGCAGGAAACCGCCTGGAAGAACACCGAGGTCGACGCGCTGTACCAGCTGCGCGACGCCGGCGTGCGCGTGCCCGAGCCGCATGGGTACTTCCACGGCGTGCTGGTGATGGAACTGGTGACCGATGCCGACGGCTTCTCCGCCGCACGCCTGGGCGAGGTGGAGCTGGAGCGCGACCAGGCCCGTGAGTTCCACCGGATCCTGGTGCGCCAGGTGGTGCTGATGCTGTGCTGCGGCCTGATCCACGGCGATCTGTCGCCGTACAACGTACTGGTGGGCCCCGATGGCCCGGTGGTGATCGATTTCCCGCAGGTGGTGAGTGCCGGTGGCAACAATGCCGCGCGCAGCATGCTGCTGCGCGACGTCAACAACCTCACCGCCTACCTGGGCCGCTCCGCACCGGAGCTGCTAGACACCTGGTACGGCGAAGAAATGTGGGCGTTGTTCGAGGCCGGTGAACTGCTGCCGGACAGCCCGCTGACCGGTGAATTCGTCCACGACGAATCCACCATCGACCTGGACAGCGTGCGCCACGCGATCAACGACGCGCGCGAAGAAGCGCTGATCCGCCAGCAGGGCCGCGAAGCGGCGGAAGAAGAAGACGCGTAAGCCTCAGGCGTACAACGCCTTGGCGTGATACGCGATGTGCTCGCCGATGAACGTGCCGATGAAGTAATAGCTGTGGTCATACCCCGGCTGCATCCGCAGCTGCAGCGGGTGCCCCGCCGCCGTGCACGCGGCCTGCAGCCACTGCGGCTGCAGCTGGCTGTCCAGGAACTCATCGCCGGCGCCCTGGTCGACCAGCAGCGGCAGCTTCTCGCTGGCCGTGGCCACCAGTTCGCTGGCATCCCACTGCGCCCAGCCAGCACGATCCTCGCCCAGGTACGCGCTGAAGGCCTTCTGCCCCCACGGCACCCGGGTCGGGGCCACGATCGGCGAGAACGCCGACACGCTGCGGTAGCGGCCCGGGTTGCGCAGGGCGATCACCAGCGCACCGTGGCCGCCCATGGAATGCCCGCTGATGCTGCGCACGCCGGTGGCCGGCAGGTGCGCCTCGATCAACGCCGGCAGCTCGTCAACGATGTAGTCGTGCATGCGGTAGTGCGCCGCCCACGGCTGCTCGGTGGCGTTGAGGTAGAACCCCGCGCCGTTGCCCAGGTCGTAGCCCTCGGCATCGGCCACGTCATCGCCGCGCGGGCTGGTATCGGGCGCGACCAGGATCACGCCATGTTCCGCCGCATAGCGCTGCGCGCCGGCCTTGGTGATGAAGTTCTGCTCGGTGCAGGTCAGCCCGCTCAGCCAGTACAGCACCGGCAGCTTCTGGGTGGCCGCCTGCGGCGGCAGGTACACCGCCACCTTCATCTCGCAGTTGAGCACCGCCGAGCGGTGCTGGTACACGTCCTGCCAGCCGCCAAAGGCGGCGCGGTGTTCGATGCGTTCCATGGGCATTCCCGCCGTGATCAGTAGTGGACGACCGAACGGATCGACTTGCCTTCATGCATCAGGTCGAAGGCTTCGTTGATCTCGTCCAGGCCCATGGTGTGGGTGACGAACGGCGCCAGTTCGATATCGCCCTTCATCGCATCTTCGACCATGCCCGGCAGCTGGCTGCGACCCTTCACGCCGCCGAAGGCGGTGCCCTTCCACGAGCGGCCGGTGACCAGCTGGAACGGGCGGGTGGAGATTTCCTGGCCCGAACCGGCCACGCCGATGACCACCGACTGGCCCCAGCCGCGGTGCGCGCATTCCAGCGCCGCGCGCATCACGTTGACGTTGCCGATGCATTCGAAGGTGTGGTCCACGCCCCAGGTGGTCATTTCCACGATGACCTGCTGGATCGGCTTGTCGAAGTCCTTCGGGTTGATGCAGTCGGTGGCGCCGAACTGTTTGGCCAGTTCGAACTTGGAGGGGTTTGTGTCGATGGCGAAGATGCGGCCGGCCTTGGCCTGGCGCGCACCCTGGATCACCGCCAGGCCGATGCCGCCCAGCCCGAACACCGCCACCGAATCACCTTCCTGCACCTTGGCGGTGTTGTGCACCGCGCCGATGCCGGTGGTCACGCCACAGCCGAGCAGGCACACATGCTCCGGGTTGGCCTCCGGGTTGATCTTCGCCAGCGAGACCTCGGCCACCACCGTGTATTCGCTGAAGGTGGAGCAGCCCATGTAGTGGTAGATCGGCTGGCCGTTGTAGGAGAAGCGGGTGGTGCCGTCGGGCATCACGCCCTTGCCCTGGGTGGCACGCACGGCCACGCACAGGTTGGTCTTGCCGGAAGTACAGAACAGGCACTCGCCGCATTCGGCGGTATACAGCGGAATGACGTGGTCGCCCGGCTTCACGCTGGTCACGCCCTCGCCCACTTCCACCACGATGCCGGCGCCTTCATGGCCCAGCACGGCCGGGAACAGGCCTTCCGGATCATCGCCGGACAGGGTGAAGGCATCGGTGTGGCAGACCCCGGTGTGGGTGATGCGCACCAGCACTTCGCCCTTCTGCGGCGGGGCGACGTCGATCTCGACGATCTTCAGCGGTTCGCCAGCGGCGAAGGCAACGGCAGCACGGGATTTCATGGGGAGGTCTCCAGGACAGATGACAAGGCGGGACAGCGCGCGGCGAAGCGCACGCTCATTTCAGGTAGGAACGGATCAGCGCGCTCATGTCGCGCACGCGCTCGGCGCGCTGCGCATCGGACTGCGCCGGCTGGCCGAATTCTTCGCGCAGGTGGGCTTCCATCACTTCGGACATCAGCCCGTTGACCGCGCCACGGATGGCGGCGATCTGCTGCAGTACCGGGCCGCAATCGGCGCCCACTTCCAGCGCGCGGTCGAGCGCGTCGCACTGGCCGCGGATGCGCCGCACCCGGGCCAGGACCTTCTTCTTTTCTTCCGGGGAGTGAGGCACGGCAGCGCGACCAGAGAACTATACTGGGGGATAGTATACGGGGTAAGGAGCTCGATGGGACCGAAATGCCCGCCTTAGCGTTGGCTTTTGGAAGCACGGGCGAGGTTGTAGTATCCGATCATCCGGGCAATCCAGGATGCCCATACGCGCCTCGACAGAGGCACCAATGGATGGAGTTTCGCAAGTGGCAAATCTCAAAATCTTTGTATCCTCCACATGCTACGACATGCATGCGATTCGAGCACAGCTGCGAACCATGCTTCTGAATGCTGGCTACGAGCCAGTCATGAGCGATCAAGCAGATGTAATTTACGACCCGCGAATCCATACGCATACTAGCTGCTTACGGGAAGTTGAAAACTGCGACGCGGCAATCGTCGTTGTCGGCTCTAGGTTTGGCGGAACCACTGTTCCAAGAGCCCTTGAGCTAGTTGATCTGGATAGGATTGGAGATATTAGCCGAGCAGATCGGTTCGGCGAGGACAAAGCCAAAATTTCGATAACTCAAGCTGAAGTACTAAAGTCCATCCAATCAGGGATACCCGTGTTTGCTTTCGTGGAAACCGGCGTCATGCGGGATCACCTTACGTACGAGAAGAACAAGAACAAGTCCATTATCGGGGAAATAGAGTTCTCGTCAATTGATAAAAGCGATACAGCCCCCTATATATTTGAATTTATTAATTTTCTCAGACTGAGAAATGAGAACAATAGTATTTTCGAGTTCTCTCGGTTCGAGGATATTGAGTCTCAACTTAAGAAGCAATGGTCTGGCCTATTCCAACGCCTGCTGCATGAACAGCGCACCAAGTCCATGGAAAGTCGCCGAATTGACAACTTGAGCAGCCAGATTGCCGATTTAAAGGCTGCAGTCCTTGGGTCGATCTCTAGTGTGGAGCTCAAAGAAACGGCGAAAGGAGCACTTCGGTTTCGACAGCTTATCGAATTCACACGGGGAATCATGAGGCATCGCTCCCCAGAAGATCTTCGTGAGCTGATCAAGGCTAACTCGACTTGGACAAGTGCCACAAAATCTCTCGGCGTCAAGGAATTCCGCAGCCTCTCCTCCAACGGCAGAGCTGGGCTACCTGGCTTCATCGTCGTAATGGACGACCAAACATACTTCAAAGCAAGGCTTCCAATCCGATACATCGAGCGGTTTTCGGAAGAGTGGAGCGCGCTAGCCAGTCTTAGTACAGATGCGCTCGAGGCGATATTAACAGCAGTGATAGACAGCCTTGACGTCAGAGTTCTTCCAATGGTTAGACACTACAACGAACCGTACCAGGAAGATGTCGAGCCACTGTCTGATGAGGAAGATTCCGGACATAACAGCACACCTGCCACCATACTTGTGACCCAAGAAAAGTTCATTGAAGAGTCACTTAAAATATTCTTGACTTCACATCGCGAATTCAACTCCATGAATTTCCTTGTTGACGTTGACTCCAGTAAAATCTCAGTGACCAAACTATCGGACGGCCCGAATGGAACTTCCTCCGTAGCCGTTTATAAATACCAGATCCCTGAAGACGGGAATGTCGCCCCCGAGCTCGCCAACGTTAAGGCCAGGATTCTTAAGGAGTTTGCGAGGAGCCAATAGTTCCTCACACCAATGCCCCGCGCTCTCTGAGTTACACATTTTAGGCAGGAGCACCCTCCTGCCTGAGTAATTATTGCACCGGGCGCGCATTAAGCGCTCGGAATAGTTCGGAGGTTACTGCTCTACCGTTGGCGGGGCGGGATTGGTGGTGGATGCACGGGGCCATCACGGCAGTGCAGTGATGCTCACTACATCCCCGCCATCCCAGACAAACGATGCCAAACGCACCCTCTCCCGTAATCCACGCGTTTGAAGCCAATTATTCCACTTCAGGCACGATCGAAAAAATTCTTTCGCTGACTGCGGGCTGTGCCCAGTGCAGCAGCATCACCTCGTGCGGATCAGCGCAGCTTATACAACTTCCCGGCGGAGCTCTGTTTCGCTGCGCACACTGCGGCTCGCATCAGCCAATCAGCCACGCACGACTCGATGCCCGGGTCGCACCGGCAACGATTTTGCGTGACACTGTTATGAACCATTGCGCGGCGACGGTCACGATCCGTTTCTGAGCAGTTGCGTGCACACGAAAGGCACGGCCTTGTGAGGATGATGGCTCAACTCCCCACCATCCCACTGCCCACCATGCCCACGCCGTCCGGCTCCCGTCTGGTTGTCTACGCCGCGCTGGTCGGCAACCTGTGCATCGCCATCGCCAAGTTCGTGGCTGCCGGGCTGTCGGGCAGCTCGGCAATGCTCAGCGAAGGGGTGCATTCGCTGGTGGACACCACCAATGAACTGCTGCTCCTGTACGGCCTGCACCGCGCGGAAAAAAAGCCCGACACCGTGCACCCGTTCGGCTACGGCCGCGAGCTGTATTTCTGGAGCTTCATCGTGGCCCTGCTGGTGTTCGCCGCCGGCGCAGGGGTTTCGGCCTACGAGGGCATCCAGCACATCCGCCACCCGGAACCGGCCACCAACCACACGGTGAGCTACGTGGTGCTGGGCATCTCGTTCGTGTTCGAGGGCGTTTCATGGTGGGTGGCGTTGCGCGAATTCCGCGCGACCAAGGGGTCCCAGGGCTACTTCGAAGCCTTCCGGCGCAGCAAGGACCCCACCACCTTCACCGTGCTGCTGGAAGACAGCGCCGCGTTGCTGGGCCTGGCGTTCGCCGCCATCGGCCTGGCCGCAGCGCAGTGGCTGGACATGCCGGTGCTCGATGGCGTGGCCTCGCTGTGCATCGCCGGCGTCCTGGCCGCCACCGCGTTCCTTCTGGCACGCGAGACCAAGGGGCTGCTGGTCGGCGAGCCGGCCCACCCGCACGTGGCACAACGCATCATGGCCGTGGCCAACACCGATGCCGACCTGCGCAGCGCGAACGGCGTGACCACCATGCAGATGGGCCCGGACCAGGTCGTGGCGATGCTGAGCGCCGAATTCGAAGACGACCGCACCACCCCGCAGATCGAGGCGTGCATCACCCGTATCGAACGCGCGGTCAAACAGGAGTACCCGGAGCTGGTGGCGCTGTTCGTCAAGCCACAGACCCCGGAGGTCTACCGGGCGCGGCGCGCGGCACTGGGTGATCCGGGATGAAGGCTTCAGCTCGCGCCCCGGCCCGGGGGGATCGGTCTTCATGGTCGCTACACGCGATCAGATAACCTAGCCGGCCTGCGCACGCCCCACTTTGCCCGCGAGACCTCTTTGAACGTTACCGATCCCACAGACAAGCACAGCGGGCGCGACACCGAGCGGGTGAAAATGGCGCTTGCCGCCGGCGCGATCGTGGGGACGTGGTTCTGGGACGTGACCCACGACCGGCTTACCGTCGACGAGGCGCTGACCCATGCGTTTGGCCTGGACCCTGGCGCCGCCCACCGCGAGCTGCGCCTGGAGCAGGTGCTGTCGGCCGTGCATCCGGATGACCATGCCGATCTGGCAACGGCCATCAGCGAGGCGCTGATGCGTGGCGGCCGCTACGCGCACCAGTACCGCACGCGCAACGCCGAAGGCCAGTACCGTTGGATAGAAGCGATCGGCCGGGTCGACCTGGACGCCGAAGGGCGCGCTACCGGGTTCCAGGGCGTGCTGATCGACATCGACGAGCGCCGCCAGATCGAGAGCGAGCGCGACCAGGCCCAGACGTTGTTGCGCTCTTTCGTGGATGCTGCCCCGGGCGTGGTGTACGCCAAGGACCGCGAAGGCCGGCTGTTGATCGGCAACCACGGCACCACCGAACTGATCGGCCTGCCACCGGAGCAGTACGTCGGGCGTACCGATGCCGAACTGTTGAATGATCCGGTGCAGGCAGCCGCCGTCATGGCGACCGACGAACGCATCATGGCCACCGGGCAGTCCCAGCAGCTGGAGGAGGAAATCAATTTTCCCGACGGCCGCCGCGCGCACTGGCTGTCGACCAAGGCGCCGCTGCGCGATGCCGATGGCGCCGTGATCGGGTTGATCGGTACCTCGCTGGACATCACCGAGCGCAAGGCCGCCGAAGCTCGCCATCAGGAAATCGAAGAGCGCTACCGGCTGGTGGCGCGCGCCACCAACGATGCGATCTGGGATTGGCGCATGGCCGACGGCCAGGTCATCTGGAACGAGGCACTGGCCGATCTGTTCGGCCATGACCGGATGGAAACCGACGCGCAGTGGTGGCTCGACCACATCCACCCGGAGGATCGGGCGCGCGTCGATGCCGATATCCATGCGGTGATCGAAAGCGACGGCACGGTCTGGTACGGCGAGTACCGCTTCCGCCGCAGCGACGGCAGTTATGCCGATGTGCTCGACCGCGGCGCGGTGCTGCGCGGCGTGGACGGCGAGCCGCTGCGCATGATCGGCGCGATGCTGGACCTCTCCGCCCGCAAGGTGGCCGAGGCGGCGCTGGCAGAGAGCGAAGAACGCCTGCGTTTTGCCACCGAAGCCGGCGACATGGGCTTCTGGGACGTGGACCTGGTGCACGACGTGCTGATCTGGCCGCCCCGTACCAAGGCGATGTTCGGGATCTCCGCCGATGTCGAGGTCGGCATGGACGACTTCTACTCCGGCCTGCATCCGCTTGACCGCGAGGCCACCAGCGCCGCTTTCGCTGCAGCCGCCGATCCCGCGCAGCGCGCACTCTACGACGTGGAGTACCGCACCATCGGCAAGGAAGATGGCGTGGTGCGATGGGTCGCGGCCAAGGGGCGCGGCCATTTCGAGGGCGACCGCTGCGTGCGCGTGGTCGGCGTGGCGATTGAAGTCACCGCGCGCAAGGCCGCCGAAGCGCGCCTGCAGGAACTCAACGAGCACCTGGAAAGCCGCGTGCTGGAAGAGGTGGCCGAGCGCACCCGGGTGGAGGATGCGCTGCGGCAGAGCCAGAAGATGGAGGCGGTGGGCCAGCTCACCGGCGGCATCGCGCACGATTTCAACAACATGCTGGCCACGGTGATCGGCCCGCTGGATCTGTTGTCGCTGCGCCTGGGCGACGCCGACCCACTCATCAACCGCTACATCGACATGGCCATCGATGGCGCCAACCGTGCCGCACAGCTGACCCAGCGATTGCTGGCCTTCTCGCGCCAGCAGCCGCTGCAGCCGGTACCGGTGGATGCCAACCAGCTGGTGGTGGGCATGTCCGACCTGTTCGTGCATTCGCTCGGCGGCAGCATCCGCCTGCAGACCGTGCTGGCCGCCGACCTGTGGTTGACCTTCGCCGACGCCAATCAGTTGGAAAACGTCATCCTCAACCTGGCGGTCAACGCCCGCGATGCCATGCCCGGAGGCGGTCAGTTGGGCGTGGAGACCGCCAACTGCGTGATCGATGCAGGCAACGCCACGATGCATCCGGAAGTTCCGAGCGGCGAGTATGTGCTGATCACCGTGTCCGACAGTGGCGCCGGCATGTCGCCGGAAGTGATCGCCAAGGCATTCGATCCGTTCTTCACCACCAAGCAGGTCGGCCAGGGCACCGGACTGGGGCTGTCGCAGGTATACGGGTTCGTGAAGCAGTCTGCCGGCCATGTGAAGCTGTGCTCGACGCCCGGCGAAGGCACCACGGTGAGGCTCTATCTGCCGCGCCTGGTCGCCGAACCGGCGGCAGCGTACGTGCCTGCGGTGCGCGATGCCATCGTGCCGGGCGGCGGCCGCGAGTTGATCCTGGTAGTGGAAGACGAACCGGTGGTGCGGCAGTTTTCGGTGGAAGCGCTCACCGCGCTGGGTTACGACGTGCTGGCCGCAGAAGGCGCGGCCACGGCGCTGTCGCTGCTGGACACCCACCCGGCCATCGCGCTGTTGTTCACCGATGTGGTGATGCCGGAAATCAACGGGCGCCAGCTGGCCGACGAGGCCCTGCGCCGCCGTCCGGACCTGAAGGTGCTGTTCACCACTGGCTACAGCCGCAACGCGCTGGAGCGCAATGGCGTGATCGCCCCGGGCGTGCAGCTGATCGGAAAGCCGTTCACCGTCGATTCCCTGGCCACGCGCGTGCGTGCGGTGCTGGCCGGGGCCGGCTGAGCGAGAGAGCTGGCGCCTCAGCGCTTGCTTCGGCCGGCCATGTTGGCCCGCCATGAGTCCAGCGCCGCCGCCAGCTCCATCGACGGATGCAGGCCGAACGTGCGGTGGTACATGCCGGCAAAACGCCCTTGGTCCCACACCCCGTACCGTGCGCACACCGACGTGACGGTGTCGCCCGGGGTCGCCTCGCGCAGCGCCTTGCGGATCACGTGCAGCCGTTCGAGCATGAAGTACT
Source organism: Stenotrophomonas sp. FBCC-B152 (assembly GCF_059134105.1). Lineage (NCBI taxonomy): Bacteria > Pseudomonadati > Pseudomonadota > Gammaproteobacteria > Lysobacterales > Lysobacteraceae > Stenotrophomonas > Stenotrophomonas sp. FBCC-B152. The sequence continues at coordinate 3,205,660 of NZ_CP101442.1, forward strand.
GGTGCGGCCCCATGCCGAACACTTCATCGAATGCGCGGCTCAACGAGCGCTGCGAGGTGCCGGCGCTCAGCACCAGGTCACCGATCACCGCCTCACCCCGGATGCTCTTGTGGATGTGGTCCAGGCTGAGACGGATGATTTCGTTGCGCGGCAATGTCGGCCGCCCTCGGGTGCGCCGCACGGCTTCGGGGTTGGCCAGCACCATGCAGCGCAGCAGCGCGTGGATGATCTGGCCACTGAACGAGCGGCGCACGCTGGGCTCGTCGAACACGCTGGGGGTCTGCCGATGGATCGCCAACGCGCGGGTGACCAGGGTGATGATCGGTGCCATCTCGGCACGGCCGACATTCACTGCGTAGGTGCGATCAATATGGTCGTCGAACAGTTCGGCCACTTCGCGCGCGCGCTGCACTACCGCAGTGGTATCCATGTCCAGCGCAATGAACTTCGATTGCGTGCGGGTGAAACCGTGCACCTCGACACCGGGGGCGAACCAGACGAACTGGTCATCAGCGGTCGCGCTCCCCTGCATGAACGCGTCGCTGCCGGGCAACGAGATGTGCACCACGTAACGTCCGGGCTGGCTCAGCCCGTTGTACAGCGCCGGGGCGCCATCCTGGCCGAGCATCGCGGTGACGTCACCGGCATCCAGGATGTCCAGTGTCCAGGCCCGACCCACCGGCCCGGTCACGCGCATCAGGCCATCCACACCCGCGAGCGCGTCGGCGTAGGCCTCGAAGTCGGTGAAGCTCAGCAACGGCATCGGAGTTACCCGGTTCCGGTGGGACAGGATGCTTCAGCGGCGCCGGCCACGAAACCGAACTTGCACGGCTTCGGGACCGGTATTTGTACTTGCCGGGGTGGGTCGGCTACGTTGTGAAGGTGGTGAAGCGAACGGAAGCGATCAGGTCGGCGCGAAACCGCGCGTGCTCTTCTTCTCGTTCTTTTCCGCCTTCTTTTCCTTCGCAGTCTTGGCAGGCTTCTTCTTCTGCTCTTTCTGCTTGTCCAGACCCTTGGCCATGACGGCATGCTCCCTGTAGATGGCGTGCAGCATGGCACATTGCAGGGCTGCCGGACGCATTGGCGGACGAATGGTCCGCCCGGCGCGTGATCAGTTGAAGATTTCGCGGATGGCGGTGACCCGGCCGTCCCGGAAAACGATCTGGATGGTCTTGCGCGACTGGTAATACTCCCAGCGCTCGCCCAGGTTTCCGCCCTGGTCACTTTCTTCCTGGATCACCCGGTCCGGCTTGCCGGCCACCTGGGTCACCCTGCCTGCGTTGTCGCCCGAGTTCACCAGATTGTTGCCGAACCTTACGCTGTCGGCCATCGCCGTGCCGGCCATCAGGCCCAGCGCCAGCACCCATACACTCCTGTTCATCATCCCTGCTCTCCTTGTACCCATGGCGGGTAAGCCATGGGCAACTTTGCCATAAACCGGCTGCGGCGGTCGCAGGCAGGGCATCCGGCTCAGGGCAACGGATGCGCCGGCACGCCTTCGTGGGTCATCTTCACGGGCAGGATATGTCCCTGCGCATCGAACTCCATGCGGTCGATGGCGGTGGCACGTTCATTGCGGCCGGTCTTCCCCAGCGGGCGCCGGTGGTAGACGATGTACCAGCTGTCGTCGTCGGGCGCATGGATGAGCGAATGGTGGCCGGCGCTGGTGGCAATGGCCGGGTCCTGCTGCAGGATCCGGCCGATCCGCTTGAACGGCCCCGTGGGCGCGTCGGCGATGGCGTAGGCCACCGAATAATCCGGCTCGCCCCAGCCGCCTTCGGACCACATGTAGTAGTAGCGGCCGCCGCGCTTGAACATCAGCGAGCCCTCGACATACTCCGGCGCGGGCGTGATTTCCTTGTACAGCGTGCCATCGGGCAGCGGCACGATGCCGGTGAAATCGTCCTTCAGGCGCACGATGTTGGCGTGCTTCCAGCCGCCGTAGAGCATGTACCAGGTGCCGTCGTCGTCCTTGAACACGAACTGGTCGATGGGCTGGGCGCCGTTATGGAACGAACCAACCAGCGGCTTGCCCAGCAGGTCGCGGTACGGGCCCTCGGGCCGGTCGGCCACGGCAACGCCGATGCCGCCCACTTCGTTGTCGTTCTTGATGTCGTTGGCGGAGAAAAAGAAGTAGTACTTTCCGTCCTTCTCCACCACCGACGGGGCCCACAAGGCCTCTTTGGCCCAGGAGACCGCTTCGATCTTCAGCACCCCGGGATGCCGGGTCCACTGCACCAGGTCGGGCGAGGAAAACGCGTCGAACGCGGTCTGCTCGGCATACGGGCGCGAGCTGGTCGGGAAGATCCAATAGGTCTTGCCGAACACCGCCGCTTCCGGATCGGCATACCAGCCGGGCAGGATCGGGTTGCCGGACATCGGCGCGGCCACCGCGCCAAACGAAACCGCTGCCGCCAGTGCTGCGGCCACCATCATCGTGCTGCGAACCCCCATGCCCTGCCCTCCCATGCCAGATCATCGAGGGGCCAGTTTAGATCGATTCAAGCGCCGACTTTGTGCGCACTGCAGCATTTTCCCGTGGCAGTTCCAAGGCTGCGCGCAGCCCGCCACCTTCCCGATTGGCCAGGGTCAACCGCCCACCCAGCGCGCGGCTGAGCTGGTCGGCGATGGCCAGACCCAGCCCGGTGCCACCGCTGGTCCGCCCACGCGAAGGCTCCAGCCGATGGAACGGCTGCAGCACCGCCGCCAGTGACGCCTCGGGAATGCCCGGCCCGCGGTCCATCACATCAATGCTCACCCCGCCCTGCGCGCCTATGGTCAGACCCACGTCGGCGCTGCCGGCGTACGCCAGCGCGTTGTCGATCAGGTTCTGCACCACCCGCCGCAGCACCTGCGGATGGGTCTGCAGCGTGGCCTGGGCACCGGCCACGCGCCGCACCGGCTTGCCCACCTCCTCGTAGTCGCCCACCACGCTGTCGAGGAACGCGGGCAGGTCGAGCTGCACCGGGGTGCCCATGCTGACGGTTGCGCTGCGCGCGTAATCGATACCCTCGCGCACCAGCTGGCTGAGCTGGGTCACATCGCCCAGCAGGAGCTCCTGCGCGGGCGTCTCGTCCAGCGATTCGATGCGCAGGCGCAGTCGCGTGATCGGGGTCTGCAGGTCGTGCGAGATCGCCGCCAGGATCTGCATGCGTTCGCTGACGTGCGCAGCCACGCGCGACTGCAGCGCGTTCAGTGCGCGTGCCGCGGTCGCCACTTCCTGCGGTCCCTGTTCGCTGATCGCATCGCCCTGCCCGGCCACGTCCAGGCGGTCGGCGGCGTCGGCCAGCCGTACCAGCGGGCGGGTGGCCAGGCGCACCGCCAGCCACACGCAGCCCAGCAACAGCAGCACCTGCGCGGCGAGCACCCACGGCAGCCAGCGCGCGATCGGCAGCAGCGAAGGCGTGACTTCGATGGTCAACGGCTGGCCATCGGCCAGGGTCAGCTCCACTTCGTAGCGCTCGGGCGACGCCGAGACCGCGCGCGGGCGCAATGCATAGCGGTGCGCCAGCGAATCATCGATCAAACCGGCCACCTGGCGTGCACGCTCGCTGGCCAGCGCGCTGCCCGGCTGTGCGGGGCGCAGCAGGTACCGGTAAGTGCGCCGTTCCAGCTGCGGCAGCCACGCCGTGCGTTCGGCCGGAGAAAGATGCTCGAGCAGCGCCACGCTGAGCGGCACGTCATCCTCCATGTTGCTCAACATCATCGCGCGCGTGGCGGTGGCGCGCTCATGGAACAGCAGCGCGAACGACAGGCCATGGGCAAGCAGCATGCCGGCCGCCAGGATCAGCAGCAGCCGCGTACCCAGCGTGCGCGGCAACCAGGAGAACCTGCGGGGTTGCACGGCCGCGTTCATGCGTCCTCGTCGAGCAGTACGACCGGCTGGCTGAACACATAGCCTTCGCTGCGCACGGTCTTGATGAAGGTCTGTTCGCGCGCGCCATCGCCCAGGCGCTGGCGCAGGCGGCTGACCAGCAGGTCGATGGAGCGGTCGAACAGTTCGGCGTCGCGCCCTTGGGTCAGGTTGAGCAGCTGGTCGCGGCTGAGCACGCGCTGCGGATGGTCGATGAACACCCGCAGCAGGCGGAACTCGCCGCCACTGAGCGGATACACCGTGCCGGCCTCATCCAGCAGGTGCCGCGCACTGGTATCCAGCCGCCAGTTGCCAAAGCGGATCAACCGTGCGGCCTCGCTCACCTGCAGGTTCGGCGGCAGCATGCGCGCGCGCCGGATCACCGCAGTGATGCGCGCCAGCAGCTCGCGCGAGGAGAACGGCTTGACCACGTAATCGTCGGCGCCCATTTCCAGCCCGATGATGCGGTCGGTTTCATCATCGCGCGCGGTCAGCATCACCACCGGCACGGCGCGGTGCTTGCCGGCGCGCAGGTTGCGGCACAGCGACAGCCCGTCTTCGCCCGGCATCATCACGTCCAGCACGATCAGGTCCACGTCGCTGGTCTCCAGCGTGGCGCGCATTTCGCGCCCGTCAGCCGCCTGGCTCACGCGCAGGCCGTTGCGGCGCAGGTAGTCGCCCACCAGCTGGCGGATATCGGCGTCGTCATCGACAACCAGGATGTGGTCGGTACGGGTGGTCATGCCTGCTCCGCGTGGTGGCCATCGGTGACCCGCTGCGGGTCCGTGAAGGCATGGTATCGCCGCCAACGCGGCCCTGCGGCAAGGCGGGGGCATCCATTTGTATGACTGTGTATCAACCGCCGCTGTGATGCGGAAAGGCGACAAATCTCCGGGTTCGCCGACACCTGCCGGATACGGGGCGGGCGTTGAATGGCCTCCAACGCCGGCGGCCCCTCCGCCGGCCGCCTACCCCGAGGACATCTGCATGAATGCCACCGTCTCCCCCCGTTCCAACACCGCGCTGGTTTTCGGCGGCTCCCGTGGCATTGGTGCCGCCATTGCCAGGCGGCTGGCCCGTGAGGGCCACCCCGTTGTGCTGACCTTCGTCTCCCAGCCTGAGAAAGCCGCCGCAGTGGTCGCCGCGATCCAGGCCGACGGCGGCCAGGCCATCGCCCTGCAGGCTGACAGCGCCGATGGGCAGGCCATCGGGTCGGCGGTCAAACAAGCGGTGGACACCTTCGGCCCGTTGCAGGTGGCGGTGGTCAATGCCGGCATCTACCAGGGCAGCCCGCTGGCCGGCTTTCCCACCGACCTGCTGGACCGGATGCTGGCCGTGAACGTGCGCGGCGTGTTCCTCGCCGTGCAGGCCGCCGCCGCTGCCATGAACGATGGCGGTCGCCTGGTCACCATCGGCAGCAACACCGCCGTGCGCAGCGGTGCGGTCGGCAGCAGCGTGTATGCGATGACCAAGGCCGCCGTGGCCACCTTGGTACGCGAACTGGCGCTGGACCTGGCGCCGCGCCGGATCACGATCAACAACATCCAGCCCGGCCCGATCGCCACCGACATCACCGCCGATTTCGTCGACCAGCTGGTGCAGCGCAATCCGCTCGGCAGGGTTGGCCAGCCCGATGAGATCGCAGGACTCGCCGCTTGGCTTGCCAGCCATGAAGCGGCCTACATGACCGGTTCCAGCCTGACCATTGATGGCGGCTGGGCCATCTGAACGTCAACGGAGAGCACCATGCACACTACTTCTTTCCCGCTGTCCCGTTCGCCGCGGTCATTCGGCGCCTCCCTGCTGGCCATGGCGATGGCCTTGGCGGCCTCTGCATCCGCCATCGCATCGCCTGCCCTGCCTGTCCCTGCGCCGACAGTGGCGGTCGCACACGCGCCGCCCCCGCTGGAGGCGAACAAGCATGTCGTCGCTGGCGATCTGGACGTGGCCTATGCCGAGCTGGGCCCGGCCGACGGCGAGGTGGTCGTGCTGCTGCACGGCTGGCCCTATGACATCAATGCCTATGCCGAGGTGGCGCCACAGCTGGCGGCCAAAGGCTACCGGGTGATCGTGCCGCACCTGCGTGGCTATGGCAGCACCCGCTTCCTGTCGGCGCAGACGCCGCGCAATGGCGAACCGGCGGCACTTGCTTCCGATGTGCTGAACCTGCTTGATGCCCTGCACATCCCGCGCGCCAACCTGGCCGGCTTCGACTGGGGTGCGCGCTCGGCCGACATCGTTGCCGCGCTGTGGCCGGAACGGGTCAAGTCGCTGGTCTCGGTCAGCGGCTATCTGATCGGCAGCCAGGCAGCCGGCAAGACGCCGCTGCCACCGCAGGCCGAGCTGCAGTGGTGGTACCAGTTCTACTTCGCCACCGATCGCGGCCAGGCCGGTTACGCACGCTACACGCACGACTTCGCCCGCCAGATCTGGCAGCTGGCGTCGCCGCAGTGGCGCTTCGACGACGCCACGTTCGCGCGCAGCGCCGCCGCGCTGGACAACCCCGACCACGTGGCCATCGTGGTGCACAACTACCGCTGGCGGCTGGGCCTGGCCGACGGCGAGCCGAAGTACGCCGCACTGGAGCAGCGCCTGGCGCAGGCGCCGAGCATCGGCGTACCGACCATCACCCTGGAGGGCGATGCCAACGGCGCGCCGCACCCCAAGGCCGAGGCCTATGCCGCCAAGTTCACCGGTCCCTATGAGCATCGCCTGCTGCAGGGCGGCGTGGGCCACAACCCGCCCCAGGAAGCACCGCAGGCGTTCGTCCAGGCGGTGATCGATGCCGCTGCACTCTGATCCGCCCCCTTCATCCACACCGAGGCAATCCCCATGAATGCAATCGACAAGGTGCTGTACACCGGCAAGACCCACACCGTCGGCGGTCGCGCCGGACGCGCGTACAGCGACGACGGCCAACTGGATATCGCCCTCTCCCCGCCGGGAAGCGGCAAGTCGGGCACCAACCCCGAGCAGCTGTTCGCGGCCGGCTGGTCTGCCTGCTTCCAGGGCGCGATGGCCAAGGCCGCGCGCAGCTTGAACCTGACCCTGCCCGCCGACACCGCCGTTGATGCGGAAGTCGACCTCGGCATGGTCGGCGAGGAGTACCAACTGCAGGCACGGCTGCGGATCAGCGTGCCCGGCATGGACCTCGCACAGGCCTCGGCACTGGTGGACGCAGCACACCGCACCTGCCCGTACTCCAAGGCCACGCGCGGCAACATCGACGTACAGCTCTCGGTCGCCTGAGGAGAAGGACCATGCGCATGCTTCGCCCGATCATCACCCTGCTGGCCGCGTGCATCTCCGCCAGCGCCTGTACGCCGGGCGCAGCGGCCGACCCGGTCCCGCCCAGCCCCAACATGCCGGCGCCACAGGCGCCGGAGTTCACCGGCATCGAACACTGGCTCAACGGCCCGCCGCAATCGCTGCGGCAGCTGCGCGGCAAGGTGGTGCTGGTGGAGTTCTGGACCTACTCCTGCATCAACTGCCTCAACGTGATGCCGCACGTGAAGCGGTGGCATGACACCTACGCCGGCCAGGGGTTGACCGTGATCGGCGTGCACACCCCCGAGTTCGGCTATGAAAAGCTGCCGCACAACGTGGAAGCAGCCGTAAAGCGGCTCGGTGTCACCTGGCCGGTGGCGCAGGACAACGCCTACCAGACCTGGCGCGCGTACGGAAACCAGTACTGGCCGGCGCTGTACCTGATCGACCAGGAAGGCCGCATCGTCTACCGGCATTTCGGCGAAGGCGACTACGCGGCCACCGAAGCGCAGATCCGCAAGCTACTCGCCTCATAGCCTCAGAACCGGTACACGAATCCGAGCCGCAGGCCGGCGTCCTTGAAGTCGACGTTGCCGCTGAAGCTGTCCTTGTCGGCGTCTGCTTCGATCCGGGTGTAGGTGTAGTCGAGGGTGAATCCGGTGCGCTCCCAGGGGAACCATTCCACGCCGGCGCGCCCGAAGTAGATGTCGCCGTCGATGTCGTCCACGCTGACGGTGAAGTAGCCCACGTCGGCGGAAAGGCGCCAGTCGTCCGCCGGCGTCCAACGCCAGCCGCCGCCGATCATCGGCGCGGGCACATCGGCCGATACCCGGCTGCTGGCCGCGCCACCGCCCTGGTTGCCGCCCACGTCCACATCCAGCTTGATGCCCAGTTCCATGCGGTACCAGACCAGGCCAACGCGCGGACCCAATGCCCACTGGTCGTGCGATGCCGCCCACCAGGTATAGGACGCCTCGTAGGCATCGATATCCACATCGGTACGTATCGTGCTGGACGCCTCGTAGAGCGTTCCGTCGAACTCGATGTCGCGGTTGATCTGGCGGGTCGCATCGGCGCTCTGCGTGTAATACGAGAGCGCGAACTCATGCTTTTCCCACGGGCGCCAGGTCAGGCCGACGGTGGCGACCAGGTTGTCATCGCCCAGCCCCAGGTCGCGGTGCAGGTTGATGTCGGTGCCCCGCCGGCCTTCGCCATCGGCACGTATCTCGGTGTCGAACGACGTCACATAGCCGCTGACATGTACGCTGAAGGTGTCCAGCGGTTCCACGGCGTGGGCGCATGGGGCGAACGCCAACACGAGTGTCGGCAGGCCGAGGATGAAGAGGGTGTTGCGGGACGGCAGGGAGAACGACATGACCGGTGCTCCGGGGTGGCCGAGCTCAAGGGAGTGGTGCGGGGTCCGCCAGACTGCAAACCATGGTTGCACCATTCAGGCCGACGATGGTCAGTAAATGTACTTAACGTGGCAGCCAGCAGGGCCTGGCTCTACGATGGCGGCGGGGCGTCTGTTGGCTTCTTGAGGATCCTGCATGCAATTTCTGGTCAACATCGATGTCGACAATCTTGATGCGGCGCTGGCGTTCTACACGCGTGCGTTCGAGCTGCGCGCGGGACGGCGCTTCGGAAGCGACGGCGTGGAACTGCTGGGTGGACCAGCACCGATCTACCTGCTGGCCAAGGCATCAGGCAGCTCGGCCACGCCACAGGTGCGCGACCGCCGCGATTACCGCAGGCATTGGACGCCGCTGCACCTGGACTGGGTGGTGGATGACCTGGAAGCCGCCCTGGCACGGGCGGTAGGCGCAGGCGCACGCGTGGAACAGCCGCCGGCAACCCACGCCTGGGGACGCATCGCCCTGCTCGCCGATCCGTTCGGCCACGGCTTCTGCCTGCTGCAGTTCCTCGGCCGTGGCTACGACGAGATCAGCGACTGACGCGCGTCATCAGTGCGACAGGTACTGTTCGGCGGAAAAAGAGCGCAGGAAATCATCTGCCTCGCGCTTGGACATGCCGTTTTTGCGGGCGTCGGCAAAATCGCGCTGGAATTCCGCTGTTTTCTGGTAGGCCTCGAACTTCGCCGCGCGGTAGGCCGCGAACGCCGCAGCGTCCATCGCCTGGCGTTCGACCACCTTTCCGGCCTCCACCCGGATCAGCTGGTAGTGGTCGTAGGTGGACCCATAGCCCATGTGCACGTACCGGATCTGGCTTCCATCGGGGATCACCAGCGTACCGCTGTACCAGTCGGCCACCACGCGCGCGACGTCGGGAAACAGGGTCGGAAGCAGCTCCTTGGTTTCCTCCAGGGACACTGCGATGGTCACCGATGCCAGCACCAGCTGGTCCTGGTCGATGCGCCAGCGGGCCACGTAGCCGCGCCAGTTCGCGCTGGATGCCATGGTGTCTTCCGGCGGCGCCCAGCCGATCCGTTCCAGATGCGCGGACAGTGGATTGGTGTTGAGCGGCAATTTCTCGCCGTTCACCTCGATCGTGTCCGGAATCTGCGCAGTGGCCTGCACCGCCCCGGACAGCAGCGACGCCAGCATGCACAGCACCACCAGGATCGAACGGATCATGCAGGTTCCCCTTTCTCAATCGGTCCCGCGCAGCATATCCACGAACGCGCGCAATGCCGAGGACATCTGCCGCTGGCGTGGGTAGTACAGCACCCAGCCGGCGAACGGTTCGCTCCAGTCTTCCAGCACCGCCACCAGCCTGCCATCGTCCAGGTAAGGGCGCGCCGCATCCTCCAGCACGTAGGCCAGGCCCAGGCCGTCCAGCACCGCCTGCAGGATGGTGTGCTGGTCGCCCAGCGTGAGCCGGCCCGGCACATCGATGTCCAGGGTCTGGCCATCGCGCTCGAACTGCCACTTGTACAGATGGCCGCTGGCAAAGCGGAAGCGCACGCACTCATGCTCCACCAGCTCGCGCGGGTGCAGTGGCACCGCCCGGTCCTGCAGGTAGGCCGGCGAGGCCACGATCAGCCCGCGCAGCGGCGGCCCCAGCGGCACCGCCACCATGTCTTCCGGCACGAACTCATGCAGCCGCACCCCCGCGTCGTAGCCCTCGGCCACGATATCCACCAGCCCATCGTCCTGCGCCACCTCCAACCGCACATCCGGGTGCGCGCGCAGGTAATGCGCCAGGCGCGGGCCCAGCTCGGTATGCACCGCCGCGCGGGTCGCATTGATCCGCAGCAGCCCGGCCGGCGCCGCACGGAAGTGGTTCATCTCCTCCAGCGCGTCATGCACCTGGCCCAGCGCCGGCTGCAGGCGGTCGAGCAGCCGCTGCCCGGCCTCGGTGAGGGCCACGCTGCGGGTGGTGCGGTGGAACAGCCCCACCCCCAACCGCTCTTCCAGCGCGCGGATCGCATAGCTCACCGCCGAGGTCGACAGCGCCAGCTCCGCCCCGGCACGGCGGAAGCTGCGGTGACGGGCTACCGCCGCGAACGCCGCCAGGTGGGTCAGGTTGTCAGTAGCCACGATTGTGCAGTCTGCCTTGATGAATCATGCCGATATACTGACTGTATACCCATGGGAAGCGGGCGTATTGTAAAGCGCCTTTCCATAAATCCCAGGATATCCCCATGTCCCTCGCCCATGGCTATGCCGTGCATGACCAGACCGCGCCGCTGGTGCCGTTCTCCTTCGAGCGCCGCCCGGTCGGTGCCGACGATGTCCGCATCCAGATCCTCTACAGCGGCATCTGCCACTCCGACCTGCACCAGGCCCGCGACGACTGGGGCGGCGCCCAGTTCCCGATGGTGCCGGGCCACGAAATCATCGGCCGGGTCACCGAAGTCGGCGCCAACGTCACCCGCTTCAAGGTCGGCGACTTCGCCGGCGTCGGCTGCATGGTCGACTCCTGCCGCCATTGCGACGCCTGCGACCACGACCTGGAGCAGTACTGCGAAAAGGGCCCGACCTACACCTACAACAGCAAGGAGCGCGGCAGCGACCAGCTCACCTTCGGCGGCTACTCCGACCACATCGTGGTTGAACAGCGCTTCGTGGTGAAGGTCTCCGAGACGCTCGACCTGAAGGCCGCCGCCCCGCTGCTGTGCGCCGGCATCACGACCTACTCCCCCCTGCGCCACTGGAAGGTCGGCCCGGGCCAGAAGGTCGGCGTGATCGGCCTGGGTGGCCTCGGCCACATGGGCGTCAAGTTCGCCAAGGCCATGGGCGCCACCGTGGTGATGATCACCACCACCCCGGAAAAGGGTGCCGATGCCAAGCGCCTGGGTGCCGATGAGGTGCTGGTCTCGCGCGACCCGGCGCAGATGAAGGCCCACGCCAACAGCTTCGACTTCCTGCTCAACACCATCCCGGTCAGCCACGACACCAACACGTACATGCAGCTGCTCAAGCGTGACGCCACCATGTGCCTGGTCGGCGTGATCACCGAACTGGACCCGCCGCTGATGGGTTCCAGCGTGATCTTCGGCCGCAAGCACGTGACCGGCTCGGCGATCGGCGGCATGGCCGAAACCCAGGAAATGATGGATTTCTGTGCCGAACACAACATCGTCAGCGACGTGGAAGTGATCGACATCAAGACCGTCAACGAAGCCTGGGCGCGCATGGCGAAGAACGATGTGCGTTACCGCTTCGTAATCGACATGGCGACGTTGGCGGCATAACGCTTGCGTTCGACAAGGTGACGACCAACGGTCGTCACCTACCGGTTTCGGTTGTTCAGTAAGCGAACTGCTTGAACACCGGGTCCACGCTCTGGTTCCACTCACCGTGGTACAGCGCCAGCTTGCGCTCGGCCGGGGTAATGCCCGACGCCACGATCTCCTGCAGCACATCCAGGAAGTGACTTTCATCCTGCCCGTCCGCATTGCGCGCCGCGCGCCGCTTCAGGCCCGCGATCGCGATCTTCAACGCTTCGGCCGCCAGGTCGCGCACCGTGCCACCGCGGAACGGAAGGTTCAGCGCATGCTTCGGCACCCCATCGCGCAGCGCATGGCGCTCCACCAGGCTGAAGTCACGCACCAGGTCCCACGCTGCATCCAGCGCCGCATCGTCGTACAGCAAGCCCACCCAGAATGCCGGCAGCGCACACAGCCGCGCCCACGGACCACCATCGGCCCCGCGCATTTCCAGGTACTTCTTCAAACGCACTTCCGGGAACGCCGTGGTCATGTGGTCCGACCAGTCGCGCAGCGTCGGCAGCTGGCCCGGCAGCGCCGGCAGCTTGCCCACCATGAAATCGCGGAAGCTCTGCCCGCTGGCGTCGTGGTACACGCCATCGCGGTAAGAGAAGTACATCGGCACATCGAGCAGGTAATCCACGTAACGCTCGTAACCGAAGCCATCCTCGAACACGAAGTCGAGCATGCCCGTACGGTCCGCATCCGTGTCCGTCCAGATGTGCGAGCGGTAGCTCAGGTAACCGTTCGGCTTGCCCTCGGTGAACGGCGAATCGGCGAACAGCGCCGTGGCGATCGGCTGCAGCGCCAGCGACACCCGGAACTTCTTCACCATGTCCGCTTCGGTGGCGTAATCCAGGTTCACCTGCACCGTGCAGGTGCGCGTCATCATGTCCAGCCCAAGCGAACCCACCTTCGGCATGTAGTCGCGCATGATGCGGTAGCGGCCCTTGGGCATCCACGGCATCTCCTCGCGCGTCCACTTCGGCTGGAAGCCCATGCCCAGGAAGCCCAGCTCCAGCTCCGCCGCCACCTGCGCCACCTCGTTGAGGTGCGTGCCGGTTTCCACGCAGGTCTGGTGGATGCTTTCCAGCGCCGCACCCGACAGCTCCAGCTGCCCGGCCGGCTCCAGCGTGACCGACGCGTTGTCGCGCAGCAGCGCGATGGTGCGGCCGTTCTCCTGCACCGGCGCCCAGCCGAAGCGGGTCAGCCCGGTGAGCAGCGCTTCAATGCCGCGCTCGCCATCAAAGGTGGGCGGGCGCAGGTCGTCCAGCCGGAAGCCGAACTTCTCGTGTTCCGTGCCGATGCGCCACTGCGCCTTGGGCTTTTCGCCGGAGGCCAACGTGGCGACCAGTTCATTACGGTCGGTGATCGGCGTCTCGGCGACGTGGCTGGGGCTCGACAAGGGGAGGCTCGCAGGGATTCTGGACTGGACGGGGATGTGGGGCTGATCGCCCTGCATCGCAAGGGCGCAGTATAGGGTGGCCGTTCCAGCCGTCATGCCACCGTGACGGTTTTCTGCATCCTATTGGATGGGACTTGACCGCCTGCCATGCCCGCCGCGCCTGGCTTGCGCGCGTTGGGCCCGGTGCCCGGCAGCAGCATGGCGCGGCCGCTTGGCCGATACTGCACCGTAATGGACATGCCCGTAACCCCCGATCCGCTGCTGGCCGAGATGGCCAGCCTTGCCGACTGCCAGCGCGCGGGCGGGTATGCGTGCATCACCGCGCGCCGCGAACACGGTGCCCAGTCGGTGGACATCCCGCAACCGCAGTTCGCCATCCTGCTGCAGGGGCGCAAGCAGGTGCGCACCGCACACCAGACCCTGCAGCTGGTGCCCGGCGACCTGTTCCTGATCACCCGGCGCTGCCGGATCGACGTGGTCAACACGCCCGATCCGCAGACGGGGCTGTACCTCAGCGCGATCGTTCCGCTGTGCGCCGAAGCACTTTCTGCCGCGCGCGTGCTGTGGAACGAGCCCTTGCCCGAGGCCGGCGACGCGCTGGCCAAGCTGTCACTGCACGACCATGCCGACACCCTGCGCCAATGGCGCCAGGCACTGGAGCACGCCCAGTACACCGAAGCCCGCCTGGCCTTGGCCTCGCTGGTGCTGGCGTTCTGCCGGCGCGGCCATGGCAGCCTGCTGGTGGCGCCCGAGCCCAGCCTGGGCGAACGCATCCGCGACCTGATTGCCGCCCAGCCCGAGCGCGACTGGCAATCGCGCGATTTCGAAGACCAGCTCGGTCTCAGCGGTGCCACCCTGCGCCGGCGCCTGGCCAGCGAGCAGTCCAGCGTGCGCGAACTGATCGCCGATGCGCGCCTGGCCCACGCCATGAACCTGCTCTACACCACGCAGCTGCCGCTCAAGACCGTGGCTGCCCGCGTCGGCTACCGCTCGCCGGGCAGCTTCAGCAAGCGCTTCGCCGCGCGCTACGGGCTGGAACCGACAGCCATCGGCAACAGCTGAGCGCACCGCGAGCGTTTCGCCGCGCATTCTGAGCGGAACGCCGCGCCCGCCCCGCGCACCATGCAGGCACCGCGGCGCTGCCGCCTTGTATGGAAACGACCATGTCCTTCCCCCGTGTGCGTGTACTTGCCACCGCCCTGCTGCTGGTCACGGTTGCCGCACCTGCCTTCGCCACCACCACCCACCACCCGCATGAGCAGGTGCCCGGCGTCTACCACCAACGGATCGGCGAACTGGAGGTCACCGCGCTGTTCGACGGCACCGTGGCGCTGGGCCGCTCGGAACTGGTCGGCATCGCGCCGGGCGCGGTCACCCGCCTGCTCGACCACCGCTACGTGCCCGAAGACGGCAAGGGCCTGCAGACCGCGGTCAACGCCTACCTGATCCAGCGCGGCAACCACCTCACCCTGGTCGACACCGGCACCGCCGGCTGCTTCGGGCCGGGGCTGGGCCAGGTGCTGGGCAACCTGCGCAAGGCCGGCTACGACCCGGCCGATGTGGATGATGTCCTGCTCACCCACGCCCACCCCGACCACCTGTGCGGCCTGCTCGATGCACAGGACAAGGTCGCGTATCCGAATGCCACCGTGTGGCTGTCCGACGCCGATGCGGCCTATTGGCTGGACCCGGCCAGCGAAGCCGGCGCGCCGCAGGGCGTGCGTTTTGCCTTCGCATTGGCGCGCAGGGCCGTGGCGCCCTACGTGGCCAGCGGCAAGCTGCACCGCTTCAGCCCCGGCCAGGCGCTGCCCAACGGCGTCACCGCGCTGGACAGCCACGGGCATACCCCGGGCCATGTGTCCTGGAAGATCGAGGGCGGTGAGGGGCAGACAGTCCTGGTGTGGGGCGACATCGTGCACTTCCACGCCGTGCAGTTCGCCCAGCCACAGGCCGCATTCGAAGCCGACAGCGACCGCACGGCGGCCATTGCCAGCCGTCGCGCGATGATGGCGCAGGCGGCGGATGGGGGGTGGTGGGTCGCCGGTGCCCACCTGCCGTTCCCGGGGTTGGGCCATGTCCGCCGGGAAGGCGATGCGTTCGCGTGGGTCCCGGGCGAATTCGCGCCGTTGCCGGCGCGGTGAATGTGTACCGACCAACGGTCGGTACCTACCGGTAGCACCCGACCGTTGGTCGGGTGGCGGGTGGCGCCTTACGGGGCCTCGGGCGCCGGCTTGTTCAGGCCCAGCCAGCCGCCGATGATCCCGCGTGCCTCGTCCACGCCCTGGCGGGCCGGGCCGGAGAAGGTCTGCACGCTGACGGTGTCGCCGAATGCGGACTGCAGCTCCTTGCGCACCTTCTGCAAGGCAATGCCCTGCTGGCCACGGCCGAGCTTGTCGGCCTTGGTCAGCAGCGCGTGCGCCGGCAGCCCGCGCCGGACCGCATAGGCCAGCATCTGCCGGTCGTAGTCCTTGAGCGGGTGGCGGATGTCCATCACCACCACCAGCCCGCGCAGGGCCTCGCGGGTGCGGAAGTACTGGTCGATGAAGGCCTGCCAGTGCGCCTGCAGGTCCAGCGGCACCTTGGCGTAGCCGTAACCGGGCAGATCGACCAGCTTGGCGTCCGGGGTGACTTCGAAGAACACCAGCTGCTGGGTGCGGCCGGGGGTCTTGGAGACCCGGGCCAGGCTGTTCTGGCGGGTCAGGGCGTTGAGGGCACTGGATTTGCCGGCGTTGGAGCGGCCGGCAAAGGCCACTTCGGCCCCCACGTCGTCCGGCAATTGCCGGGTATTGTGGGCCGAGAGCAGGTAATGGGCGCGTTCGAGGAGCAATGACATGGGCATAGGATCGCATGTCCGGGCCCCGCGCGTGCTGCCGGTCACGGGTTTTGCCGCACTGCCGCGTTGACCCCGGTGTGAAACGGCATGGATAATCGGGCGATCCCCGCGTGTGCAGCCTGCACACGCCAGGCCGGTCCACACGGAGCTTCCGCATGCGCCATGCTCGCGTTCTTGCCGTTTCCGCTGTCGCTGTATCGTTGCTCGCCGCTGTTGCCTATGCCCAGACCGCAGTGACCCCGCTGCCGGACAACACGCCGGTGAGGACGGCGTCGCTCGAAGTCGATTTCAGCAAGACCACCTGGGGCGATGCCAAGGCGGGCCAGACCAAGGCCGCTGCCTGCGCCGCCTGCCACTCGGCCGATGGCAACGCCACGGTGGAGATGTACCCCAGCATCGCCGGCCAGAGCGAGCGCTACGTCGCCCAGCAGATGGCCCTGATCGCCAACGGCCAGCGCACCTCCGGGGCCTCGGCGGCGATGGTGCCGTTCGTACAGGACCTCAGCCCGCAGGACATGCGCGACATCGGTGCGTATTTCGCCACGCAGAAGGCCAGCGCCGGGCTTGCCGACGACAGCCTGGTGGCCGAAGGTCCCTACAAGGACAAGAAGTTCTACGAAATCGGCCAGCAGCTCTACCGCGGCGGCGATGCCTCGCGCGGCATTCCGGCGTGCATGGCCTGCCATGGCCCCACCGGTGCGGGCAACCCGGGCCCGGCCTACCCGCATGTGGGGGGCCAGCACGCCTCCTATGTGGCGCGGCGGCTGCAGGAGTACCAGGCCGGGGTGACCCAGCAGACCGACAAGGCGCACTTCCAGATCATGGCGACCATCGCCAAGTCGCTGACCGAACAGGAAATCCAGGCACTGGGCAGCTACCTGCAGGGCCTGCACAACCGCGCCGATGACGTGGCCGCCGCCGCGCCGCGCTCGGCCGTGGGCGGTGCACGCCAATGACGGCAGGCCGGGACCGATGACAGATGCGCCCCGCCCAGGCGGCGGGTTATGTTCACTGCCACGCCGGCACTGGGCCGGCGTTGTTTTTTCCGATGGAGATGGATGTAGATGACGTTGATGCCCCGCCTGATGCTGTTGCTGCTGGCCCTGAGCCCCCTGTCCGTACTGGCCGCGCCCGCCCCCGCCGCACTGGTGGAAGGCAAGGATTACGAAGTGATCCAGGCCCCCGGCCCGCTCGCGCCGCTGGCCGGCAAGATCGAAGTGGCGGAAGTGTTCGGCTACACCTGCCCGCATTGCGCCCACTTCGAGCCGCTCCTGCAGGCCTGGCAGAAGAAGCTGCCCAAGGACGTGCGCTTCACGCCGGTGCCGGCCGTGTTCGGCGGCTACTGGGATTCCTACGCCCGCGCCTACTACGCCGCCGACCAGCTGGGCGTGGCCAAGCGCAGCCATGCGGCGATGTTCGACGCACTGCATGAAAAGGGCTCGCTGCCGCTGTCCAACGTGTCGCCCCAGGAGCTGGCCGGCTTCTATAAGGACTACGGCGTGACCGAACAGCAGTTCACCACCGCGCTGAAGAGCGATGAAGTGGAGGCAAAGCTGGCCGTGGCCAAGTCCTTCGCCCAGCGGGTCAAGGTGCAGGGCACCCCGTCGCTGATCGTCAACGGCAAGTATCTGGTCAAGGGCACCTCCTTCGACGAGATGCTGCGCAATGCCGATGCGCTGATCGCGCGCGAACGCGCCGCGAAGGCTCGCTGAACCGTCACGTACCCTGCACGCGGCGCCCCGGCGGCCGCGTGTCATCATTCCCCCCTGGCCGGCGCCCGACGCGCCGGCCCCAACATGCTCTGCTGGAGACGCTTCGATGAAGACCCGTTTCGCCCTCATGCTCATGGCCCTGCTGCCGATCCTGGCCGCCTGCAAGGCCCAGGACGGTACCGCCAACACCGCCACGCCGACCGAACCGGCTGCGCCGACCAGCACCCCGGCCACTGAAACAGCCCCGGCCCCGACCGAGGCTGCACCGGCCGCCAGCGGTGAAACCGCCGCCGCGGAGACCGCCGCCGCCGAAGCCACCACCCCGGCCCCGGCCCCCGCGTCCTCGCAGCCGACCGGTCCGGCCCCGGTGGAAGGCACCGACTACGTGGTCATCGCCGACGGCAAGCCGTTCCAGCCGGCCACCGGCAAGATCGAAGTGGCCGAAGTCTTCGGCTTCGTCTGCCCGGCCTGCGCCGCGTTCCAGCCGCTGATCGGGCCGTGGAAAGCCGGCCTGCCGAGCGATGTGAACTTCGTGTACGTGCCGGCCATGTTCGGCGGCACCTGGGATGACTACGCCAAGGCGTTCTACGCCGCACAGGCGCTGGGCCTGGAAGACAAGACCCACGAAGCGCTGTACAAGGCCATCCACGTCGACCAGTCCCTGAAGGGCGAGCGCGGCCGTGATTCGGTGCAGGAGATCGCCGCCTTCTATGCCAAGCACGGTGCCGATGCCAAGCAGTTCGAAGCCACCATGTCGAGCTTCGCGGTGAGCGCCAAGACCAGTGCCGCCAAGCAGTTCGCCCAGCGCAGCCAGATCACCGGCACGCCGTCGGTGATCGTCAACGGCAAGTACCTGGTCAAGGGCAAGAGCTTCCCGGACATGCTGCGCATCGCCGATCACCTGATCGCCCGCGAACGCGCCGCCAAGGGCAACTGAGCCATCAAGAGCAAGCGACCGTCGTGACTTCCCCCAACACGCGGACCCTGCGCCTGCTGACGGCCAACATCCAGGCCGGCTCCAGCACCCGCCGCTACAGCGACTATGTGACCCGCAGCTGGTCACATGCGCTGCCGGCGGGGCGCAAGCGGACCAGCCTGGACGCCATCGCCCAGCTGGCCCGCGGTCACGACATCGTCGGCCTGCAGGAGGCCGACCCCGGCAGCCTGCGTTCGGGCTTCACCAACCAGACCCACTACCTGGCCGAGCGCGCCGGCTTCAATTACTGGAGCCACCAACCCAACCGCCGCATGGGCGGGGTGGCCTCCAGTGCCAACGGCCTGTTGAGCCGGCTGGAACCGGTGGAAGTCCAGGACCATGCCCTGCCCGGCCGGATCGGCGGGCGCGGCGTGCTGCTGGCCAAGTTCGGCGATGGCAATGAGGGCCTGGCGGTGGCCGTGGCCCACCTGTCGCTGGGCACCAACTCGCGCATGTCGCAGCTGGCCTTCATCGCCGACCTGTTGTCCGAGCATTCCAACGCGGTACTGATGGGCGATTTCAACTGCCTGGCCGAACGCCCGGAAATGCAGGTGCTGTACCAGAAGACCAACCTGCAGCCGCCCGGCTGCGCGGTGCCCACCTTCCCGAGCTGGCGCCCGGACCGGGCCATCGACCACATCCTGCTCAGCAACGGCCTGCAGCAACGCAGCGCCGAAGCAGTACCGGCGGCGTTTTCCGATCACCTGGCGCTGGCCATGGAGATCGATGTGCCCAGCCACGCCCTGCGCTGACCACGTAAACGGGATGTCCACAGCGCATATGCGCTAATGCGTGGGGTCTGCCGGCAACGGCACCGTGAGCCCCTTCATCCATGAACATCGTGGAGACGCCTCCCAGCGAGGTGCGCACGCTTCGACCCGTCTTCCTGCTTGCCGCCACGATCGTGGCGGCATTCGCCATTCTGGTCACCGCGTTTCCCATTTCCTCCGGCGTGCTGTTGCTGGAAGCGCAGACCTGGGCGTCGCGCAACGTCGGCTGGTACTACCTGCTGGCGATGACCGTGTACCTGGTGTTCGTGGTCGGCGTGGCGCTGTCCGGCTACGGCCAGGTGAAGCTGGGCGCGGACCATGACGAGCCGGAGTTCAGCTACCTCTCCTGGGCCGGCATGCTGTTCGCGGCCGGGATCAGCATCACGCTGTTCTTCTTCTGCGTGTCCGAACCGCTCACCCATTACCTGCAGCCGCCGCAGGGCGGCGTGGGCGGCGGCGAAGCCGGTGCCCGCCAGGCCATGCAGCTGTTGTTCCTGCACTGGGGCCTGCACGGCTGGGGCGTGTTCGCGCTGGCAGCGATGGCGCTGGCCTACTTCGCCTATCGCCACAACCTGCCACTGGCGCTGCGTTCGGCGCTGTACCCGCTGATCGGCAAGCGCATCAACGGCCCGATCGGCTACACCGTGGATGCACTGGGCATCGTGGCCACCGTGTTCGGCATCGGCGCGGACATGGGCTTTGGCGTGCTGCACCTCAATGCCGGCCTGAACGTGCTGCTGCCGATCCCGCACGCACCGTGGGTGCAGGTGGCGCTGATCGCGCTGATGATGGGCGCGGCGATCATCGTGGCGGTGTCCGGCGTGGAAAAGGGCGTGCGCTGGATGTCGGACATCAACATGCTGCTGGCCATCGCGCTGCTGCTGTTCATGCTGTTCGCCGGGCCCACCCAGTACCTGCTCAGCACCTTCATGCAGAACCTGGGCGATTACCTCGGCAACGTGGTGGGCAAGAGTTTCGATGTGTATGCCTACGGCGGCCGCGCCGACTGGCTGGGCAACTGGACGGTGTTCTACTGGGCCTGGTGGATCGGCTGGGCGCCGTTCGTGGGGCTGTTCATCGCGCGCATCTCGC
Source organism: Stenotrophomonas sp. FBCC-B152 (assembly GCF_059134105.1). NCBI lineage: Bacteria > Pseudomonadati > Pseudomonadota > Gammaproteobacteria > Lysobacterales > Lysobacteraceae > Stenotrophomonas > Stenotrophomonas sp. FBCC-B152. The sequence goes on from NZ_CP101442.1 coordinate 3,226,240, forward strand.
GCGGCCGCACCATCCGCGAATTCGTGTTCGGCGTACTGCTGATCCCGCTGGGCTTCACCCTGGCGTGGCTGTCCATCTTCGGCAACAGCGCCTTGGACCAGGTACTGCACCATGGCCAGGAGCACCTTGCGCAGTTGGCCGTGGATAACCCGCCAACCGTACTGTACGCGCTGCTGGACAGTTACCCGTGGAGCCGCGCGGTGATCACCGTGACGGTGATGGTCAGCTTCATCTTCTTCGTCACCTCGGCCGATTCGGGCACCGTGGTGCTGTCCACCCTGTCCTCGCACGGGGGCCTGCCGGAAGAAGATGGTCCGCGCTGGCTGCGTGTGTTCTGGGGGGTGATGACCGCACTGGTCACCGCCGGGCTGCTGCTGGCCGGCAGCATGGACGCACTCAAATCGGCGGTAGTGCTCGCCTCGTTGCCGTTCTCGGTGGTGCTGCTGCTGATGCTGTGGGGCCTGACGCGCGCACTGGGTGAGGAATCGCAACGCAAGAAGGCCTCCCAGTACTCGCCGATCCCGCTGATCGGCCAGTCGCGCCACCAGCGTGGCTGGCGCCAGCGCATCACCCAGGCCGTGCATTTCCCGGTGCGCGACGAGGTGTACCGCTTCATGGATACCGACGTGCGCCCGGCCATCGAAGCGGTGGCCACCCAGCTGCGCGAGCAGGGCCTGGACGTGACCACCCAGTTCGAACCGGGCCAGATGGAGCTGCAGGTCAACCATGGCGAACAGCAGGTGTTCCGCTACCAGGTGGTGATGCGCGGTTACCTTACCCCCTCGTTCGCCGCGCAGCGCTTCCGCAACCAGCGCTACTACCGCGCCGAAGTGCACCTCTACGAAGGTGGACAGGATTACGAGCTGGTCGGCTACAGCCGCCAGCAGATCATCAACGACATCATCGACCAGTACGAGCGCCACCTGCAGTTCCTGCATCTGACCCGTTGAACCCGCTGGTCTCCCGACGCAAACAGGAGTCATCGACATGCCCACCTTCCCCGACCAGCTGCTGTACATCGGCGGCCGCTACGTGGCCTCGCAGGGCAACCGCACCTTCGAGGTGGTCAACCCGGCCAACGGCGAGGTGCTGGCCAACGTGCACAGCGCCAACAGCGACGACCTGGACGCCGCGGTGGAAAGTGCCCACGCGGGCCAGAAGGCCTGGGCCGCGCTCACCACCGTGGAGCGCTCGCGCATCCTGCTGCGCGCGGTGGCGCTGCTGCGCGAACGCAACGACGACCTGGCCGAACTGGAAAGCCTCAACACCGGCAAGCCGCTGAGCGAAACCCGCAGCGTGGACATCGTCACCGGTGCCGACGTGCTGGAGTACTACGCCGGGGTGATGCACGGGCTGGAAGGCAGCCAGGTGCCGCTGCGCGAAGGCAGCTTCTTCTACACGCGGCAGGAACCGCTGGGCGTGGTCGGCGCGATCGGTGCCTGGAACTACCCGATCCAGATCGCCCTGTGGAAGGCGGCCCCCGCGCTCGCTGCGGGCAACGCGATGATCTTCAAGCCCAGCGAAGTGACCCCGCTGACCGCGCTGAAGCTGGCCGAAATCTTCACCGAAGCCGGCCTGCCCGACGGCGTGTTCAACGTGCTGCCTGGCGATGGCGCCGGCGTGGGGTCGGCGCTGACCGAGCACCCGGGCATCGAAAAGATCTCCTTCACCGGCGGCACCGCCACCGGGCGCAAGGTGATGGCCAGTGCGTCCAGTTCCACGCTCAAGGAGGTGACGATGGAGCTGGGCGGCAAGTCGCCGCTGATCATCTGCGCCGACGCGGATATCGCCCTGGCCGCCGACGTGGCGATGATGGCCAACTTCTACAGCTCCGGCCAGGTCTGCACCAACGGCACCCGCGTGTTCGTGCCGCGCGCCCTGCTGGCGGATGTCGAGCAGGCGCTGCGCGAGCGCGTGGGCCGTATCCGCATTGGTGATCCGTTGGCCGAAGACACCAACTTCGGCCCGCTGGTCAGCGCCGCGCACATGCGCCGCGTGCTGGCGCACATCGAAAGCGGCAAGGCCGATGGCGCCCGCGTGGTGTGTGGAGGCGAACGCCTCACCGACGGCGCGTTGGGCAAGGGCTGCTATGTCGCCCCGACCATCTTCAGCGACTGCCGCGACGACATGGCCATCGTGCGCGAGGAGATCTTCGGGCCGGTGCTCAGCCTGTTGTCCTATGAGGACGAGGACGAAGCCATCCAGCGTGCCAACGCCACTGAGTACGGCCTGGCCGCCGGCGTGGTGACCGCCGACCTGAGCCGCGCGCACCGGCTGATCCACCGCCTCGAAGCGGGCATCTGCTGGGTCAACTGCTGGGGTGAATCGCCGGCCACGATGCCGGTGGGCGGCTACAAGCAGTCCGGCGTGGGCCGCGAGAACGGCCTGGCCACGCTGCGTGCCTACACCCGCACCAAATCCGTCCAGATCGAACTGGACCGCTACGCATCGGTGTTCTGACCATGAAGCGCGAATACGACTACATCATCATCGGCGCCGGTTCGGCCGGCAACACCCTGGCCGCGCGCCTCACCGAAGACGCGGGCGTGAGCGTGCTGCTGCTCGAAGCCGGCGGCCCGGACTACCGGCTGGATTTCCGCACGCAGATGCCGGCCGCGCTGGCCTACCCGCTGCAGGGCCGGCGCTACAACTGGGCCTATGAAACCGAGCCGGAACCGTACATGGACAACCGGCGCATGGAATGCGGGCGCGGCAAGGGCCTGGGCGGCTCCTCGCTGATCAACGGCATGTGCTACATCCGCGGCAACGCGCTGGATTTCGACCAGTGGGCCACCTTCGATGGGCTGGAGGACTGGAGCTACCTGGACGTACTGCCCTACTTCCGCAAGGCGGAAACCCGCGACATCGGGCCCAACGATTACCACGGCGGCGACGGCCCGGTCAGCGTGGCCACCCCGAAGAACGACAACAACGTGCTGTTCCACGCCATGGTCGAGGCCGGCGTGCAGGCCGGCTACCCGCGCACCGACGACCTCAACGGCTACCAGCAGGAAGGCTTCGGCCCGATGGACCGCACGGTGACGCCGCGCGGGCGCCGCTCCAGCACCGCGCGCGGCTACCTGGACATGGCCAAGGGCCGGCCCGGGCTGGAGATCGTCACCCACGCCACCACCGACCGCATCCTGTTCGACGGCAAGCGCGCGGTAGGCGTGCGCTACCTGGCCGGCGGCAGCGCCGACCCGATCGACGCGCAGGCGCGGCGCGAGGTACTGCTGTGCGCCGGTGCGATTGCCTCACCGCAGATCCTGCAGCGCTCCGGCGTGGGCGCGCCGGCCTTGCTGGCGTCGCTGGGCGTGCCGCTGGTGCACGACCTGCCCGGCGTGGGCGAGAACCTGCAGGATCATCTGGAGGTGTACATGCAGTACGCCTGCACCAAGCCGGTGTCGCTGTACCCGGCGCTGCAGTGGTGGAACCAGCCGGGGATCGGCGCGGAGTGGCTGTTCAACGGTACCGGGATCGGCGCCAGCAACCAGTTCGAGGCCGGCGGCTTCATCCGCACCCGTGACGATTTCGCCTGGCCCAACATCCAGTACCACTTCCTGCCGGTGGCGATCAATTACAACGGCACCAACGCGGTAAAGGAACACGGGTTCCAGGCGCACGTGGGCTCGATGCGCACCCCCAGCCGTGGCCGCGTGCACGCGCGCTCGCTGGACCCGCACCAGCATCCCTCGATCCTGTTCAATTACCAGGCCACCGACCAGGACTGGCAGGAGTTCCGCGATGCGATCCGGATCACCCGCGAGATCATCGCCCAGCCCGCGCTGGACGAATACCGCGGCCGCGAGATCAGCCCGAGTGCGGACTGCAGGACCGATGCCGAGCTGGATGCCTTCGTGCGCGCCCGTGCCGAAACCGCCTACCACCCGTCGTGTTCGTGCGCGATGGGTACCGATGCGATGAGCGTGGTGGACGGCCAGGGCCGCGTGCATGGCATGCAGGGCCTGCGCGTGGTGGATGCCTCGATCATGCCGCGCATCATCACCGGCAACCTCAACGCGACCACGATCATGATCGCCGAGAAGATCGCCGACCGCATCCGGGGCCGCGAACCGTTGCCGCGCAGCACGGCCACGTACTACGTGGCCGGCGATGCGCCGGTGCGGCGCTGACGGGGCTTACCCCGTCGGTTCGGCGAACACCGGCTCGCGTCGTTTGGCGGTCACCGTGCTGCCAATGGATGCCACCACCGTGCAGCCGATCGCCGCCCATTGCAGCGGCGTCAGGTGTTCGGCCAGCAGGCCCATCGCCAGCAGTGCGGCCACCGCCGGTTCCATGCTGATCAGGATGCCGAAGGTTTCCTTCGGCAGGCGCTTCAACGCCGCCATTTCCAGCGACATTGGAATAGCGCTGGAGACCACCGCCACGCCCAGCCCGAACAGCAGGATCTTCGGGTCCAGCAGCGCCATGCCGGCGTGCGCCACGCCCACCGGCACCACCACCAGCGCCGCCGCGCACAGGCCCAGCGATACCGTGTGCCCTGCATGCAGGTGGCCGGCGCGTTTGCCGAAGATGATGTACAGCGCCCAGCACACCGCCGCGCCCAGTGCATACAGCACGCCGCCCAGATCGAGCGGTTCGCCATGGCCCAGTGGCAGCAGCAACAGCAGGCCGGTGGCGGCGCAGCCGACCCAGACGAAATCGATCGGCCGGCGCGACGACCACATCGCCACCGCCAGCGGCCCGCAGAATTCGATGGCCACCGCGATGCCGAACGGGATCGTGCGCAGCGCCATGTAGAACAGCAGGTTCATCACCCCCAGGGTGATGCCGTAGCGGAAGATCGCGCCCGCGTCGGCGCGCGTGGTGGTCCAGCGCCACGGCCGGAACACCGCCAGCAGCACCAGGGCGGAGAAGCCCACGCGCAGCGCACTGGTGCCCTGCGCGCCGATCACCGGGAACAGCTGCTTGGCGAACGAGGTGCCCACGGCCAGGGCGGTGACCGAGCCGAGCACGGCGAGGACGGGGAACAGGGTGGCGAGTCGCGACGAAGTCATCGCGCGAGGATACGCCCAGGCACCCGGTGTGAGATACCTGGCGTGTCGTTACCCGCGCACTGCCGCCTCGATCTTCGCCACATCGATCTTCTTCATGGTCATCATCGCCTCGAACGCGCGTTTGGCCACGGCCGGGTCGGTGCTGTTGAACGCCTCGGTCAGCACGCGCGGGGTGATCTGCCACGACAGGCCCCATTTGTCTTTGCACCAGCCGCAGTCGCTCTCCTGCCCGCCGTTGCCGACGATGGCATTCCACAGCCGGTCGGTTTCGGCCTGGTCATCGGTGGCGATCTGGAACGAGAACGCCTCGCTGTGCTTGAACGCCGGCCCGCCGTTCAAGCCGATGCAGGGAATGCCGACTACGGTGAACTCCACGGTCAGCACATCGCCCTTCTTGCCGGACGGAAAGTCGGACGGCGCGCGATGCACGGCCTGCACCGAGCTGTCCGGGAAGGTGGCGGCATAGAAGGCGGCCGCTTCCTCGGCGGTGCCGTCGTACCAGAGACAAAGCGTGTTCTTGGCAATCATGGGACGTTCCTGGAAGCGGGCCGCAGCCCGTGTGCGACCACCGTAGGCGCGGCCACGTTAAAGGCGGGTGGGTCGAGGATTGAAACCGGCAGACATTGCGGATGGGACTGATTCGCATTACCATGCTGCGGTCCCGTTCGCGCCAGGGAGGCGCACGGCGATCAGTTGCCAAAGCCCGTGCCGCTGCACCGCACCCGCCCGCCTACTGCCCCCCACCGTCCGCAGCGCCCGGCATCCGAGGATCGCCGCCTGGTGCGCCGCCGCCCAGGAAACGCTGATGCTCCGTACCGCCGCTGTGCTGTCCCGCCCCCTGTCCCACGGCCGCCTGCCGCAGGCGCTGTTGATCGCCCTGGCCACGCTTGCCGCTGCCCCGGCCTTCGCGCAGGACGCCACCCCCGATGCCACCACGCTGGACAAGATCGTGGTCAAGGGCGAGCGCGCGGAAGGCTATTCGGTCCGCCGCACCTCCGCCGGCACCCGCTTCGACCTGGCCCCGCGCGAGATCCCGCAGTCGGTGAGCATCATCAGCCACCAGCGCATCGAGGACCAGAACCTCGACGACATCATCGACGTGCTGGCCAACACCACCGGCGTGAGCAGCACCCAGTCCGATACCGAGCGCACCGAGTTCTACTCGCGCGGCTTCTATATCGACAGCTACCAGTACGACAACCTGCCCACCCAGATGGTGCAGAACTGGAGCTACGGCGATTCCGGCCTGGACCTGGCCCTGTACGACCGCGTGGAAGTGGTGCGTGGTGCCACCGGCCTGCTCACCGGCGCGGGCAACCCGTCGGCGTCGGTCAACCTGATCCGCAAGCACGCCGACAGCGCCGAACTGACCGGCAGCGTGTCGGTCAACGTCGGCAGCTGGGGCCGCACCCGCAGCACCGTGGACGTGACCACGCCGCTGAATGCCAGTGGTTCGGTGCGTGCACGCGTGATCGGCAGCTACCTCGACACCGAATCGCAGATGGACCGCTACGACCAGCACAAGACGCTGGGCTATGCGGTGATCGACGCCGACCTTACCCCGGACACCCAGCTGAGCGTGGGCTACGACTACCAGCAGAAGCGCGCCAACGGCGCCACCTGGGGTGGCTTCCCGATGCTGTTCGCCGATGGCAGCCCGACCCCGTACGACGAGTCGTTCAACTCGGCGGCCAAGTGGACCTACTGGGATACCACCAGCAAGCGTGCCTTCGCCACGCTGGAGCACGGCTTCGCCAACGACTGGAAAGTCCGCATCGGCGCCTCGCACGATGAAACCAAGGCCGACGACAAGCTGTTCTACCCGGCCTACAACGACTGGACCACCGGCGCCTCGCTGTTCGACCCGGTCACCGGAACCGGCATCTCGCCGTCGGCCGGCTTCTACAACACCGAACGCAAGGTCGATGCGGTGGACGGTTACGTGGAAGGTCCGTTCCAGCTGTTCGGCCGCGAGCACCAGCTGATGGCCGGCCTGAGCTACAACAAGCGCGACTACGCCAACTACGGTGATTACCAGGTCGGCGGCCCGGGCATGACCTGGGATCCCTTCACCAGCTACCTCAACTGGAACGGCGACATCAGCGAGCCGAACTGGAACCCGTTGGCCCTGGCCAGCGAAGGCACCATCACCCAGAAGGCCGGCTATGCCGCCACCCGCCTGTCGCTGGCCGATCCGCTGAAGCTGATCCTCGGTGCGCGTTACACCGACTGGAAGAGCGAGGGCGAAGGTGCCGACCGTTCGCACAAGGTCACCACGCCGTATGCCGGCCTGGTCTACGACCTCAACGACACCTGGTCGACCTACGCCGCCTACACCGAGATCTTCCAGCCGCAGACGCTCAAGCAGCAGGACGGCAGCTACCTGGATCCGGTGGACGGCAAGAGCTACGAAGTGGGCGTCAAGGCCGCCTGGTTCGACAACCGCCTGAACGCCTCGCTGGCGGTGTTCCGCATCGAGCAGGACAACGTGGGCCAGGCCACCACCATTCCGGTGGAAGGCAGCCCGAACGAGTTCGCCTACGTCGCCGCACGCGGCACGGTGAGCCGTGGCTTCGAGCTGGAGTTGAACGGTGAGCTGGCGCCGGGCTGGAACGCCACCTTCGGTGCCTCGCGCTACGTGGCCAAGGACATCAACGGCGCGGGCATCAACACCAACCTGCCGCAGACCACCATCAAGCTGTTCACCAGCTACACCCCGCAGTCGCTGAGCGACCTGACCGTTGGTGGCGGCGTGAACTGGCAGAACGGCATCTACTACCCGGTGCCCGCGTACGGCCGTATCGAGCAGGACAGCTACGCCCTGGTCAGCGCCTTCGTGCGTTACCGCCTGGCCCCGCAGTTCAGCGTGCAGGCCAACCTCAACAACCTGCTGGACAAGCAGTACTTCTCGCAGATCAACGGCTACGGTGCCTACGGCGACGGCCGCAACGGCTCGATCACCTTTACCTGGTCGTTCTAAGCAACGCCAACGTGACATGTAGAAGGCCGGGATTTCCCGGCCTTCTGCCGTACTGCGAGCAGCGCAAACCCGAACGCCACCTATGCACAGATGCGGGGCAACGGTACGCTCTGGCAATGCCGCATCCAAAACCAACAACCTTCAGCTTGTTTGTCTCATTGAGCGACTTCGTCATCTACTTCGGCGAGGGGGACGATGACTTTCTCGCGCATCCGCTTCTTGACACCGTCGCCAAAACACTGGGGTTACGAATCGACATTCGAAAACTCTATGACGACTATTTCTGCGGCGACGAGGCCGTTCTTGGGCACACCCACGTGTTCCATGGACTCTCAAGAGAAAAGGACATCTTTGTGCTGGATCTTCGCCCCGGCGATGATCAGCTGGACATTGTGCATCTCGCAGTCATCTGCAGCCCTGCCACCCGGGACCCTGTTCGATATCAATTGAGGCTGTTCTTCGATGCCGCTTCCTGCCCGATCTCGTATCACGAGTCCCACGGCACTGGATACGTCCGCAACCTACTGGACGCCAATCAATATCCGGGCCATGACTACGCAAGGAACCGGCCGCAGGAGCTCAAGTACGCAGCCTCATCGAGCCTTTAGTCGCCAAGCAAATCACCTCAGCACTCTGCTTGAGGCGCCTCCAGGCCCGGCGCGCCACGATACCGATCCGAGCCGAACTGGTCGATTCGGCAAGCAAGCGGACTGGTTTTTCATTTACGAAGAGACGAGAGAGTGCAATGGAAGGAGCAATAACTGCAGCCATAGGCGCTGCGGCAGCTATCGGCGGCGCCGTGATAGGAGGGCTGCTCAGTCGTCGAACGCAAGAACTGAGCGGTCAGAATCTCTTGAATATAGAGCGTGAGAAGATTGAAGCTGCAAGCCTCATGCACTCTCGCACGGAGCGCATGCAGGCGCTACAGAAGATATATCAGGCGATCTGCGATATATCGAGAGAATTCTCCATGACCAAGGTCTTAGCCACACTGGAATCCGGGGTTTCAGCCCAGGAGTTTGATCAGATTTATTTGAGGGAAGCCAAGAAGGTAGATTCCATCAGATTCTTGGCATTGGCCCACGCTGGCGATGTCTCCGGTGACCTGGATCTTCTCTACGCGGCAATGAACCGCTACTGGGGAGCAGTGAGGGCGCTTGTCGGCAGCACAACGAGCCAGCCCGATTCCCGCTTGAGAATCGAGGCTTTCACGGCCATCCAAAAGGAAATTCAGAGTCTTGATGCAGCCGCCGCAAGAGCTTTGCAGAAGATCCGACCGTGAATCAACACAAGGCGCGGATTCATCGGATCATGCGCTTGCGAACGCAACAGAAACCGGGGCGCCCTTCAGGCGCCCCGACCATTCAGTACGGAATCATAACGTCCCGCCTCAGAACCGCAGGTCCGCGCGCAGGTACCAGTAACGCCCCTTCGGGATGTCGTAGGTGGACGCGTCATACCCGTTCAACGAGCACGACAGGCAGATCGGCGGATCCTTGTCGAACGCGTTGTTCAAGCCGGCGCTGAGCTGCAGGCCCTTCATCCAGTCGAACTTGTAGCCCACCTGGAAGTCGTTGTAGGTGGTTGCCGCCAGTTCGTTGGTACCGGCCGCCTGGTCGCTGCACACCGGGAACGCGGCGGCATCGCCGCACTGTTCGGTGAGCTTGGAGATGTGGCGAACGGTCCACGACGCATTCCATGCACCCATGTTCCAGCTCAGCGACGCGTTGCTGGTCCATTCCGGAATCGAGCTGTCGGTGACTTCCACGCCCGGCTCCTGCGGCTGGCGCTGGCCTGCCGCACCCACCGCCTCGTAACGGCCGACGAAGGTGTTCTGCCAGCCGATCTTGAACTGGCCCACATCGGTCTGCGGCAGCGTCCAGAACAGGTCCACGTCCCAGCCGTCGGTCTTTATCGAGCCCAGGTTGGTGAGGCGGTTGTTGAAGCCGCTGACCGCACCGGTGGAGGCACGGGTGATGCCATCGCAGTAGATGGAATCCAGCGTATCCACGCACAGGTCGAGCTGGGTCTGCGCGTTGATGGCCTGGATGGCGCCTTCGATGTTGTGGCGGTAGAAGGTCACTTCCACGTCGAAGCGTTCGGACCACGAGGCGTTGTTGCCGAACCACGGGCTCCACACGAAACCGGCACTGAAGCTGCGCGAGGTTTCCGGATCCAGCTGGTCATTGCCGCCGGTGGTGACCGAGATCTGCGAGTTGGCCTGCTGGAAACCGGTTGGCACGCCCAACGCCGCACAGTTGGCCGCGCTGCCTCGCGGCGGCGTACCGCCCAGACCCACGGAGCACGGATCGAACAGTTGCAGGTCCGCGCGCGCCGCCGAACCGTACAGTTCACCGATGGACGGTGCGCGGAAGCCTTCGGCGTAGCTGGTGCGCAGCACGAAGTCGTCGGTCACCTGCCAGCGCAGGCCGTACTTGGGCGTGAACTCGCCACCGAAGGTGGAGTAATCCGAGTAACGCCCGGCCAGGCTCAGGTCCAGCTTCTCACCGAGCGCGCTCTTGGCGAAGATCGGCACCGCCAGTTCGAGGTACACCTCGTTGACGTCGTACGAACCGGAGGTCGGCAGCGACGGCACGCCGTTGTAGTGGCCGCGCACCGTGATCGGATCGGGCTGGTATTCGCCTTCGTACTTGCGGTACTCGTAACCAGTGGCGAACGACAGCGGCCCGGCCGGCAGCGTGAACAGGTCACTGCTCAGGTTGGCGGTGAACAGCGTGAGCTCGTTCTGGCTCTGGTCGTGCACCACCGGCTGGATCCAGTCCAGCATCGGCCGGGTGATGGTGCCGGGGCCCCCGAAGATGTTCAGCGGCACGCAGCCCGGGGTGGCCGCGCAGATGGCCGGGTCACCCAACGCGATGTTGGCGTTGTAGATGTTGTAGCTGCCGTAGTTGGTCTGTTCGGCCTTGTTCTTGCTGTACATGCCGTTGACGTCCCACGACCAGCTGCGGTCGGCGGCCTGGAACAGGCCCACCAGCCCGGTGGCGAAGTACGTGGTGTTCACTTCCTGCTCGAAGATGCGCGGCCCGCCTTCCACCGGGCGGCGGCCGATCATGCTCAGGTTGCTGGACGAATCCAGGTCGAAGCCGAACGGGTTGTACGGGTTGAGCGCGGAGATGACGATGTTGTCGGCCAGCGGGTTGCCGGTGGCGCCGTCGGGACCGAAGAACAGCGGCTCGGGGCCGGCCTGGTTGGTCGATTCGCGGCGGTTGGCCAGCGCCTTGATGTACCACTGCACGTTGTCGGTGATGTCGAAGCGGAACTGGCCGAAGATGCCCTTGCGCTCGGACGGGGTCAGCAGCAGGTTGTATTCGGCGAAGTTGAAGCGGTCCGCCGTGGTGAAGCAGTGGTAATCGTCGGTGCGGTCGCAACCGCCCACGCCGTTGAAGGTGGGGCTGGTGGCGCCGTTGTTGGGCGTGATGTTGTAGGCGATGCCGGTGTTCGGGTCGGTGAACATGAAGCGGCCGGTCGGGGTGGCCGAGCTGCCGAACGACAGGCCGGTGCCGGGAACCGGGTAGCGCGACTGTTCGCGGGTGTTGGCATACACCGCGTCCTGCTTGGTCCAGCTGGCGCCCAGGAACAGGCTGTAGCGGTCGCCACTGGTGCCCCAGGCCAGGTCCACGTCCTTCTGGGTGCCATCGCCCTTGCTGTACTCACCGTAGTTCACGGTGACCTGGCCGCCGTCGAATTCACGGCGGGTGATGATGTTGACCACGCCGGCAATCGCGTCCGAGCCGTACAGCGACGACGCGCCGTCTTCGAGCACTTCAATGCGCTCGACGATCGCCAGCGGAATGGTGTTGAGGTCGGTGGCCGCGCCCACGCCCGAGGCGGAAGACTCGTTGACCCAGCGGATGCCATCCACCAGTACCAGCACGCGCTTGGCGCCCAGGTGGCGCAGGTCGACCTGGGCCGAACCGGCGCCCACGCCGCTGCCATCGGGCGGGAAGCCGAAGTTGCCCGACGAGTTGAACTTGGCGTTGAGCGCCGAACCGGAACCGGTCAGTTGCTGCAGCACCTCGCCGATGGAATTCAGGCCGGTGCGTTCGATCTCGCTGCGGGTGAGGGTCTGGATCGGCACCTGGCCTTCGACCTCGGCCCGCTTGATGCGGGTACCGGTGACTTCCACCCGGTCCAGTTCGGTGGTGGTGCGGGGAGCATCCTGCGCGGTGGCAAGGGTGGGGACGGACAGCAGGCACAGCGCTACGGCAGCCGCCAAGGGGCGGTAATGCAGGTTGTTCATTCGCTCTCTCTCCAAAGGAATGGCTTGCTGGGACCGCCTCGCCTCCCCCTTGAAGCGCGGCAGCGTCTCCTTTGTAAACAACCTGTAAAGATGAAGGCGTGATGAAAGTGTGTTTTTCACGCGGACCTTACGGATGCGGCACCCAGCGGCGTGTTTGAGCCGACAAACGGCTGCACGGGACCCGAATTCCGGACAAAAGCGCCCTATTCCGTATGGCAGCTCAAGGCGGTGCCCGACCATCGGCACTGCATGCGGGTGGCCGAAGGGGTGTCGTCCTGCACCGGGATGCCCTGTGCCCGCGCGGCCCGGACCCACGCCTGGCGGCTGCGGACATTCTGGAACTGGTACCACCCGACCAGCGACACCGCACCGGCGCGCTGGGCAGCGCTCTGGTCCGGCAGCGGATTGCCGTGGGGGTCGCGGCTTTGACCGGTGAGGTAGGCGGCCCGGCGATGGCTGTTGCCGTCCATGGTGTAGACCGTCCGGGAGCGGTCAGGCCAGACAAGTTCGACCCGCAGCGGGCCCATGCCCAACCTGTCGTACAGCTTCAGCCTGCGCTCGTGCAAGTTCATCGACAGCTCGTCGAGCCGTTGGTAACCGGTGGTGGCCCCGGCCAGGTGGCGGGCCAGCTGCGCGCCAAGGCGGGTCTGCAGCGCAGTGTCCTGCGCCACTGTCACCGCGCTGAGCTGAGGCAGGGTTCGCTCGTGGTCGGCAACGCGCACCCCAACGGAAACCGCCGCCAGTGCAGTCGCGGGCAGCAGTACGCACCCCAGCACAACAAGAACGAGCAAGCAGCCAAGCGACCTCATCGCAGTGCCCCCTATGCGTTGCCTTCTTCATCCTCCTGCGGATAGAGCTCAACCGATAGGCCTATCCCGCTGCAGCGATCCGACCGAGCACTGCCCTATAGAACTGAAACCCACACAATCCGCTCAAGAATGCACTTACATAGAACTCCACTTCGCCAACGGTCTCACGTGGACATCGGCATCTGCCGATACCCCACTTGGCCAGCCACTAGACGGGCCATTTACTCTGGCACTGCGAAATGCTGTAGTTCCAGCTTCCACCCTGATCCAAGCAACCATCAATTGACAACTGCCTACGCAGCCAGAATCCAGCCCACAACAGCAACACAACGATCACCACCAGTATGATCAATTTTGACTTTCGCTTCATCATCGTCAGTAGCTTGGTGGAAGGCCGGACCCTTGAGAGCGCCAGCCCTAGCTCCATCGAAACGTACGCCGCACCCAGCACGGCCAGATAGAGCCATCCTGACGCCACGCCCGGGCCACAGAGGGTCGAGGTCAAACACTTGGCGACTCGAATGAACACCACCGCATCCAAACCGAGAGTTGCCAAGGCCGCCACAACCGACAACGCGCCCAGATAGTCCTTTGAACCACCGCGAGTTGTGGCGCGTCCACGCGCGCGACGAAGGACCTGACTCACTCGAAGTGGAACAAGGCCGACAGACAGCAGCCCAATCCCTCCCAGGGTGTGCAGCGCAAGATCCACGACAGACGTGCCCATAGCTCCTTCCTTGTGAGCCGAGTATGGCCTTAGGTACTTTACTGAGCGGCTCAAGTTCAAGGCATTACGAATGCATCCACATCATTGCGAAGCAGCACTTCCCGTGACGCAACCTTGCCGTTCGCGAGTGCCACGAAACCAAGCCTCACGTGTAGTGCCGGCTCATAGTCAGCGCAATGAATCACTCATAAGAACCTCCGGCTCATCACCAGAAATCACGTCAATCACCCCCTCACCAATCATTAGAATGAAGTGTGACAATTGATTACTGGAACGAGTCCCCAGTGATTCATCAACGTAATAGCTCTTCAACGAACCTTCGTTACATCGAACCAATGCCCCTCGCTTGTCTCCCATATCGGCGAAAAGTCTCAGCCTCACACCCTCATCAGAAACGCAGATGAAATCCACGGAAGAAAACGAGATTTCCAACGCCACACAATCGTCACCATCTCGCCCTTGAATCACTACACGGCCATCGTCGAAGACGACGTTGGAACTGGATGGCCTTGGTAGCAGGCCGAGCAGAACCTCATACTTATTTGACATAGCGCACCTTCACCCGCGCTCTGTCCCCGGGCCGTATCTCTATCGCAGGCGACCCGTCCGAAGATGTAGGACGCACAGCAGCTGCCAAAAATTTCATGCATACACATCAAATGCAAGATTGATATTTAGATCAGCCAATTTCTTCAAAGTATCATAATCCAGGACAAACCCTGAATTACCATCCGAGAACCATCCGATGAAGTACTCCAACCTTCCGCCCGTTTCCTTCAGGTGGCGCAGAAATTCAGCCTTTCCGACCAACTGGGCGGTCACCTCCTCAACAGCAACTTCGAATGAAGCACCGGCTGAGCACTCATGGGTCCAGTACGTTTCTCCTCTGAATCCGGCGAGTGGCGCCCCCTTCGGAGTGACCCTTTTGTCGCCGGCGGTATATGAGACTTTCGGAAGCAAGCCGAGCCCTCTGGAGATGGCATCACTCTGGATTTCAGGGTGCCACACCCTCAGGGAAATTTTGAATCGCGCAGATTTATTCACGGAAGATAATCCTCAAATGAACCCTGATCACTTCCCACTCCACCTTCATTGATCCAAACGTTGCCGTCCGGGCTGATCCCAACCCAATCCTTGGGACCCGCATTGACGCCATCCTTGATGCCATGGATGTCATCTTTACTAAGGCCTGGCCACTGGTCGATGGGCCTTGTTCCGGCTGGGCAGTCATCAGGGCGCTGCTCCCGGGAGGGTTTAGATCCATGATTACTCTTTTTGCTTAAGTAGCCATTGAATGCAGACAGTGCACCTATCATCGCGGAAGAGGCGATTCCTGGGTAGGAGTTTTTCGGAAAGGCCCCAATCATGGGAGTCACGGGATACGAACCGGGGTAGCCCGCATCCGCGACAGGATATCCACTGTGGTCGACCCAGGATCCGCCTACTGGCCCAGGTGCAGGCCGCGGCACAAATCGCTGCAGGCCTTTGGGGTCGATTGCTTTCATTGGGTTCCCACCCACGTACGCGTAGGTACTCGCTCCCCCCTTCAGCCCAATGGGGTCACTCTGGGAATAGCGCCCTACGTTTGAATCGTAGTCCCGGTGATAGTTATAGAACAACCCGGTCGCACCGGTAGCCTGTTGTCCTGGAAAACGCAGCGGGAGATCGAACACGACGCCGTCTCCGTCCGGGTCGCTGCTTGGCTCCTGGGCGCCAAACACTTCACTTTTGCTGCTCCATTCCCAAATTGGCACGTCGCGAGTGGGATCGACGACTATGCGAGGGGCCCTCAGATGATCGGGCTGGACGTAACCCAGGGTCGCTTCACCATTGCTCAGAACCGTGATCACTGCCACCGGGTAGTCTCCGAGCCAGATTGCCTGGTGCAGCGCTGACCCGCCAGCTGCGTAATTGCCCAGCCACTGGCCGGTCTCGTCATAGACTGTGATCTGGGCTTCGCTGGCGCTGGGCGTACGTAGTACCCGCTCCCCGCGATGGTTGTAAGCGTAGGCCTCCACTGCCTCGCCATTCTGTCTGACCTGGCTCGTCCGATTGGCATCGTTGTACACCAGCTCTTTCCCGTCCAGGCTGATCGTATTACCCGTGGCGTCATAGTGGCGCACGGCGCCATCCACTGCGATTAGACGATGGCTGTCGAGGGGGTAGGCGTAGCTCGCCGTGCCAGATGATGATGCGAGCGAGGTACGGTTCCCGGTGGCGTCGTACGTGTACGTTTCAATCGGCGTGCCCGTGGGGCCATCCTGGGTCTGGGTCAGTCGGCCGAGCGCGTCGTAGCTATACCTGGCTAGGATCGTGCTGCCAATTCCGTCCTTCAACTCGGTGACGTTGCCCACGGAGTCATAGCCAAAGCTCAGCGAGAGGCCGCCCGGGGCTGGATCGTGGACGGCTTGCGGACGGTAGTCGGTATCCACCGGACGCTGGAGCTGGCGGCCATTGCCGTAAGTCCAACCGGTGGCCGGGCCGAAGGGTGCATGGGTGACGTTGGTTACTACCACGTGCCGTGCCTGGCTGGGGCGCGTCAGGCCTATCTCCGTGATGCGACCCAGGCTGTCTCGTACATAGTCGGCCACGCTGCCATCGGGGTAGGTCAGCTGGGCCAGTCGACCAGCGGTGGTGTATGCGTACCGCACGGTTCTGCTGACACCATTTACCGTCTGCACCTTACGGGTGACTTGCCCGAAGCGGTCATGGCAGTACGCGGTACTCCCCGCTGCGTGCTGCACGTGCCCCAACCGGCCCTTGGCGAAGCGTTCGTTGGCCTCGCAGACCGCGGGTGCGGTGTCGTAGGTGTAGTCAACGTCCAGGTTGGGGTCCGGATAGGCAATCCCGGTCAGGCGGTTGAGCGCGTCATAGTGATAGGTGGCGGTGATGCCACGGGCGTCGGTGCGGGTCTTGCGGTTCCCGGCCGCATCCACGGTGAAGCCCGTCGTTCCGCTGTCCGGACTTACCTGCGCGGTGTGGTCTCCAAAGCCGTTGTAGGCATAGGTGGTGTGCAGACCCTTCGGGTCGGTGACCTGGGTGACCTGGTCCAACGCGTTGTAGCTGGATTTGATCTCGGCCTCGATGCCCCCTACATCCTGCAGGGTGCGGGCGAGACGTCCCAGCGGGTCGTGCTGCTGGGTGGTGACCCGCTGCAGGGCGTCGGTCAGACTGGCGGGGTTGCCTTCAGGGTCATACGTGAAGACGGTGGCGTGGTTGCCGGCGTCCTTCAGCGTGGTCAGTTCGCCCAGCGTGTTGTAGATGCGGGACAAGGTGCGGCGCAGCGTGCCGGCGGCATCCACCGTGTCTTCCTTGAGGCGATTGCCGGCGTTGTCCAAGGTGTAATGGAGGGTATTGCCGGCATTGTCGGCAATGTCGGTCAGCCGCTGAGCAGCGTCGTAGACATAGGTGACCGTGCTGCCATCCGGCTCGACTACCTCCTGCACTTGGCCGGTGGGCCAGTAGCTGATTTGGGTGGTGCGGTTGGTGGCGGCGGAATCGCCCCGCACGGTGACAGAGGTGGGCCAGCCACGCGGATGATAAGTGAAATCAGTGATCACGCCGTTGCTGTCCACCACCGAGAGCGGCCGGCCATTGGCGTCGTACGCCAACGTCTGTGCGCTGTTTCCCGCTGCGTTGGTCACGCTCAGCAGGTCGCCCTTGCGGAAGTTGCACGTGCCGGTGCCACCGGGAGCGCAGCCGGCGTCGTCGGCCGCATAGTAGCCGTAGGTAACCAGATCATTTGCGTCAGTGCGTGGACCATCCACCTGCTTGAGCAGGCCCAGTACCGGGCAGGTACCGCCGGACGCCACATCCGCTGCCTCGCAGTAGCTCAGCGTGGTGGTGCGAAGCTCGTCGGTGGTGATATCCCTCACCGCAATGCTGGTTGGCTGCAGACGGGTGTTGCGGGTGATGCGTGTCTCGCGATCACCCACCCTGCTGAGTATCACGCGGTTGCTGGTCGCATGCGTGCGCGTTTCGATCGTCCGCTGTTCCGGCAGGCCCACGGCCTCGGTCGTGATCTGCACGTTGACCGACTGGCCGCCCACCGGGTCTGTTCCGGTGCTGTAGGCGTACCTGGTCTGTATCCCCCGACGGTCGGTGACCGTGTCCAGCCTGCGGCGGAAGTCCTGGGCTGCGGGGTAATAGGTACGGCTGACAGCGCCTTGGGTATCGGTGAGCCCGGTGACCTTGCGCGGATAGCCGCCGTTGGCGGTACCGGTGAGGCCATACGTGGTGACATGGCCAAGGGCATCGGTAACGACGGTGGTACCTGCAGCGGTGTAGACCAGCTGCGTACCATCAATTCCGACATCGGCCTGGCTGCAGTCACTCGAATGGCGGCTGCAGGTCACCCGTCCCTTGGCGTCATAGGCGTACCAGCCGAACCGTTGGTTGTCCTCGGCGGTGACGCCGGTGAGGTACCGCGGAAAGCGGCTGTCTTCGTAGTGGTAGACACGGGTTGCACCGTCGGCATAGGTGGCAGTGGCCACCTGTGCAGTGGGGGTGTAGGTGTAGGACGCTACCATCTGACCCGCCACCGAGATCGCGCTGATCAGGTCGGCACCTTGCGGCGCGTCGTAATGGAATCCCAGCGTGCGGCCGTTTGTGTGGGCAATGGAAGCGAGACGCGCGCGAGGGTCGTAGGCATAGGTCAGCGTCGTACCATCCTCGCGGGCGCGCAACTTCAACCGCCCACCTGCATCGAAGGTCAGAACCTCGTCAGCGCGGAAGAGCTGCCAATCTGTCCCCTGCGGGACGATTCGATCACCACTGCCATCGATGGCTTCGTAGGCAGCGCCCACCTTCTGGAAGGCACCGTGCGTGCCGTCGGCCTGGATCAATCCCACGTTGAGTTCCGTACCCGGCGGGAACGTGGTGGGATCCGTGCCAATCGCCAAGCGCAGATTGTGCGAGTGCGTCCAGCCTTGGCCGAACGCACCACCCGCCGTGGAGGACATGGACTGGAAGTAGCGGGTGAACTGGATCCAGCCATAGTCCAGATCCGGTTCTGGCTGAGTTTTGTTGCCGGTTGTGGGTTCGCACGGATTGCCCACCGGGCACTGGTTGGTCAGCGGCGAGCTGGAATAAGTGCGCAGCTGTGCGCTGCTCTGCTCCTGCATGGGGTCCATGCCGCAGGCGTCCAGATCAGGACGCCAGGCCATGATCGTATTGTTGGGGCATTTGACCGTGCGCGTGCGCTGCACGTACTGCGTGGCCGGCGTGGCGGAGCACGCGCCCGTCGCCGAGTCATGTAACTGCACCACCACCGCGTAATTGGCGTCCTCACCGGTGTTGCTGCCATCCGGGCCGGCGCCTGCGCCACCGCCAGGGATGCCGGTCCAGGCGGCGGGGGTGACTTCCGTCGCCGGACATTGTGGGGACGAGACGAATGCGGTCTTGATTGCCGCGATCAGCGCATCCTCGCTCGCGTAGTCCTGCGAGTTGAGAATGTAATTCCAGTCAGTGCGCTGCAGCGCCTCCGGCTTGATCTGGTAGTCGTACAGGACCTTGTCTTTGGCGACGGTCTGTTTGACGACGTGCCAGCTAAAGGGGCCGCCCGACTGGTAAGAGGCGTAGATGTTCTCGATCGCGCCCTGGACTTCGCCCTCTGTGTTTTTGGGCTGGCTGAATGCGGCCATGGTTTCCCACTTCTTCTCCACTTCCTGCGCGTGCGCGAACGGGGCGATGGAAAGTACGATGAGCGTGACGAGCACGCGTTGGCGCGTGTGGTGCGTGGTTGAGCTGGACATCCCTGTACTCCTTCCTGGAGGCAGACTGCGCGTTTGACTGGAAACATCATTCGGGCGTCACCGCGTGTGCCAACTGTGCGGGCGGTGAGTGACAGGGAGGTTTATGCGCGATGGAAGCGCTGTGGGCAAGACGGGAAAGTGTGACCTTTCGCACCCAATGAAGAGGCCGGGACTGAAACAGCGTTGATTATGGGGTTTGCTTACGCGTCCGCGCGGAGTTTCCCTACGCTGACACGGGCCTGGTAATAGCGGCTGGTTACAGGCGCCGTGTCGGTTTTGGGGTGATCTGCGGGTGTACCGACCAACGGTCGGTACCTACCGGGCATTTGTTGGTGACGCGGGAGCAGCCCGCCGGTTGGCGGGCCGCTGGCTCTGCTACGGGTTCACGAACGCGATCTTTTCCATGTGCGCGTTGTTGGCGGCCGCCAACACCTTGGCCATCACGTCGTACTCGGCGTTGGGGTCGGTGGCGATGCGCAGTTCGGGAACATTGCCGGTGTTGGCTTGGGCGGCGTCCTGCATGCGCTGCTGCAGCGAGTTGACCGCAACCATCTGCCCGTTCCAGCTGACCTGGTTGCTGGCGTCCACGCGCAGTTCGATCGGCGGCGGCGGTGCGGTGGGCGGTACCACGGTAGTGGGTTGCGGCAGGTTGACCGGGATGGGCATGGACACCATCGGGGCGGTCACGATGAAGATGATCAACAGCACCAGCATTACATCCACCAACGGGGTGACGTTGATGTCGGCCAGTGGTCCGGAGTTGCCTGCTGCACTGAATGCCATGGTGAGGGTCCTTGTTGTTGGGTTCCTGCGGGCCGGCCAACGGCCGGCGCTACCGTTTGGTTTGAGTCTCCTGCAGCCGTTGGGGCTGGCGGCTTTGACATTACGCCCGTGCGTGGCGCCTGTTCAGGGGGGCGACGGGTGCCGTTCACCATTGAGTTGGCTTGCCCTCACCGGCCTTCACCCCCGCCCGCTATCCTTTCGGCATGAACCGACTCCCCCTCCTGATCCTCAGTTCCGCCACCCTGCTCGCCTGCACCGGCGTGGGCGCCGATGCCGGCGCCCAGAGCCTGGATGCCCAGCGCGCGCAGATGAAGGCGGCCATCGAGAATGCCGAGCGCGGCCAGTTCGATCCTGCCCAGTCAGCGGGCCTGACCCGGCACCCGTTGTATGGCTGGCTGGAGTTCGCCAACCTGCGCCGCAACATCGATACGGTCACCACTGCCCAGGCCCAGGACTTCCTCAAGCGCTACAACGGCCAGGCCGTGGCCACCAGTTTCCGCAATGTGTGGCTGCCGTCCGTTGCCCGCCGTGAGGACTGGCCCACCCTGCTGGCCAACTGGGCACCCACCGAGAATGTCGGCCTGCGCTGCGCCCAGCTCAATGCGCGCCAGGCTACCGGCAAGGGCGATGCGCAGTGGGTCAGCGAAGCCCAGGCGATCTGGCGCAGCACCGGCAAGTCCCTGCCCGATGCCTGCGACCCGGTGTTCGCGGTGCTGGATGCCAAGGGCGGGCTGAGCGCGGAGCTGCGCTGGGAGCGCATCGATGCCGCTGCCGATGCACAGCAGCCGGCGGTGATGCGCAGTGCCGCACGCGGGCTGCCGGCCGCC
The DNA here is from genome assembly GCF_059134105.1 of Stenotrophomonas sp. FBCC-B152. Lineage (NCBI taxonomy): Bacteria > Pseudomonadati > Pseudomonadota > Gammaproteobacteria > Lysobacterales > Lysobacteraceae > Stenotrophomonas > Stenotrophomonas sp. FBCC-B152. The sequence continues at coordinate 3,247,398 of NZ_CP101442.1, forward strand.
GACCTGGCGCTGGCCAACACCTATGCGGCGTTCGTGGACAAGCCCAATGCCAGCGCACTGAACTGGCCGCGCAACGAACGCAGCCGGCGCATCGCTACCGATGGCCTGGCCAAGCTGGCCAAGGCCGACCCGGACGCGACCGAACAGCAGCTACCGCAGTACGCCAACGCGCTGCAGCTGAGCGCCGCCCAGCAGGCGGACGTGAAGTACCAGATCGCGCTGTGGACGGTGGCGTCGTATGGGCCCGATTCCGCACGCCGGCTCAATGCCGTGCCGGATTCGGCGTATGACGAGCGCCTGCACGAATGGCGGGCGCGCGAGGCGATGTCGCGCGGCGATTGGCCGGCCACGCTGGCGGCGATCCGCAAGATGGGCCCGACCCAGCGCAATGACTCGCGCTGGCGCTATTTCGAGGCGCGCATGCTGGACAAGACCGGCAAACGCAACGAAGCGCTGCCGCTGTATCGCGAAGCGGCGCGCGCGGCCACCTTCCATGGCTTCCTGGCCGCCGACCAGCTCGGCCAGAGCACCTACACGCTGTGCCCGGTGGAGCCCAAGGACAGTGCGCAGGCGCAGGCCACGGTGGCGCGTGACCCGGCGATCGTGCGCGCGATGGAGCTGTTCAAGATCGAACGTTCGGGCTGGGCCGTGGCCGAGTGGAACGATGCACTGACCCGCTTCGACACCACCCAGCGCCGCATCGCGGTGGAAGTGGCGCGCGACAACGGCTGGTTCGACCGCGCGGTGTTCTCGCTCGGCAAGACCCCGGAAGAGCAGCGCCTGTACAGCCTGCGCTTCCCGCTGCACCACGATGATGCGATCCGCCGCGAATCGGCGCGCAACGCGATTGACCCGGCCTGGGTGGCCGCCGAGATCCGCGCCGAGAGCATCTTCAACCCGAAGGCGCGTTCGCCGGCCAATGCGATGGGGCTGATGCAGGTGCTGCCGGCCACCGGCGCGAGCGTGGCCAAGACCATCGGCCTGACCAACTACGGCGGTGCGGCCAGCCTGTATGACGCCGACACCAACATCGCCATCGGCACCGCCTACCTGCGCCAGCTGATGAACAAGTACGAAGGCCTGCCGTACGTGACCATCGCCGCGTACAACGCCGGGCCGACCCCGACCGCACGCTGGCAGTCGCAGCGGCCGGGCTTCGATCCGGACATCTGGATCGAGACCATCAGCTACAAGGAAACCCGCGAGTACGTGGCGCGGATCCTGGCCTTCAGCGTGATCTACGACTGGCGCTTGAACGGCGATGCGCTGCCGGTGACCGACCGCATGAACGGGCGGCTGCAGGCGAAGCGGAAGGCGTTCACCTGCCCGACCGATGCGGAGAAGGGCGGCGACTGAGGGCCTGCCAACGGCCGGCGTTGCCGGCCGTGGCATCATGGGCCCATGAAGATCTATCTCGTTGGCGGCGCCGTGCGCGACCGCCTGCTGCAGCGTCCTGCCGGCGACCGCGACTGGGTGGTGGTCGGTGCCACCCAGCCGCAAATGGAAGCGCTGGGCTACAAGGCCGTGGGCAAGGACTTCCCGGTATTCCTGCACCCGGATACGGGCGAGGAATACGCGCTGGCGCGGACCGAGCGCAAATCCGGGCGCGGCTACCGGGGCTTCGTGGTCGATGCCGATCCGTCGGTGACGCTGGAAGAAGACCTGCTGCGCCGCGATTTCACCATCAATGCGATTGCCTGCGATGAGGCCAGCGGTGAGCTGGTTGATCCTTACGGCGGCGTGCGCGACATTGAACAGCGGGTGCTGCGCCATGTGGGCCCCGCCTTCGTGGAAGATCCGCTGCGGGTGCTGCGTGCGGCGCGCTTCATGGCGCGTTTTGCACCGCTGGGCTTAAGCGTGGCACCGGAGACGATGCAGCTGATGCGGCAGATCGCCGACAGTGGCGAGCTGGATGCACTGGTGCCCGAACGGGTCTGGCAGGAACTGCGCCGCGTGCTCGGTTCGGCGCAACCGTCGGCCTTCCTGCGCACGCTGCACGATGCCGGTGCGCTGGGTGCGGTGTTGCCCGAACTGGAAGCGCTGTATGGCGTGCCGCAGCGCGCCGAGTACCACCCCGAAGTGGATACCGGCGTACACCAGGAAATGGTCAGCGATGTCGCCGCGCAGCTGGCGCCGGGCGATGACCTGGTGGGGTTCGCCGCGCTTACCCACGACCTGGGCAAGGCGCTGACTCCGCACGCGGAATGGCCGCGCCATGTGATGCATGAGGAGCGCGGGCTGGAACCGCTGCGTGCGCTGTGTGATCGCCTGAAGGTTCCGCTGGATCACCGCCAGCTGGCCGAGGCGGTGTGCCGCGACCATCTCAACGTGCACCGCATTGATGAACTGCGCGATGGCACGGTGCTGGATCTGCTGGGCCGCTGCGATGGGTTCCGGCGGCCCGAACGGATCGCAAGGATCGCGGTGTGCTGCGAGGCCGACGCGCGTGGCCGTCTCGGCTTCGAGGATCGGCCGTACCCACAGGCCGAAACGCTCAAGCGCCTGCACCAGGCGGCGCTGTCAGTGCAGGCCCGCGACCTGGATCTGGCCCACCTGAAAGGCCCTGCGGTAGGCGAAGCGCTGGCCCAGGCCCGCATCAAGGCCATTGCCGCCGCCCGTCGTTGATCCTACGGATGCACCACGAACAGGCCGCCTGCTCCGGGTGAGCGGGCGAGATCGGCGTCGGACAGGCGCGCCCGCGCGGTAGTGATGAAAAGGCGTCCGTCGTGTGCAAATGCGAGGCTGCCTACGTGCGCGGCAGGTACCGGGATCGAGCGCAGGACCGCACCGTTGGGGGCGAGTTCCACCACCGCATGGCCGCCCCACATCGCCACCCACAGGTGGCCTTCGGGCCCCATCGTCATGCCATCAGGTTTGCCTGGCACGCCGAGGAAGTCGGTCACCACACGCGGTTCGCCCAAGGTGCCGGCGTGGATATCGGCCGGATAGGCGAGCAGTGTGCGTGCCAGCGTATCGATCACGAACAGCGTGCGCTCGTCCGCGGAGAAGGCCATGCCGTTGGCCACGCCCAGCCCCTCTGCCACGCGCTGCGCGGGTGCTTCCGGGCGGGTTGCATGGAACAGCGCGCCACGGCCGGACAACAGGCCGCGATGCATGGAGCCGCCCCAGAGCCCGCCCCGGCTGTCCACCACCATATCGTTGAGCCGGCATCCCGCACCGACATCGATCTCCGGGCCGGCAGTGATGCTTCCCTCCGGCCCCAGCCGCAGGAAGTGTGTCTCGCCATTGCCGACCAGCGCGGACCCCACCCGTCCCAACGCCCACACCGGTTCGGTCAGCGGCACGCGCGTGCACGCCGTACCCTCCCAGCGCAGCAGGCACGGCGCGGTCGGGTCGACCCAGTACAAGGTGCCTTCGGCATCGAAGAGGGGCGACTCGCCCACCATCGTCTGCGCGGCATGCGCCAGCGTCGCCACCGGCGCGGGCGACGCCTGCAAGGCCTGGATCCACGCGGCAGCACGCCGGCCGACGTCATCGGCGGCCCGGCCGGGACGGTACAGATCGGTGCCGACGCCGAAGGCCCGCACACCTGCGTCGCGGTATGCCCCAATGTCGCCGACGCTCGCGCCACCCACGGCGATCAGGGTCACGCCGGCCGGCAGCACCGCCGACAGCGCCGACAACTGCGGTCGCGCGCCATGGGCCGGGAACGCCTTGAGGTGGCGTGCACCGGCGGCGATGGCGGCGAACGCTTCGGAGGCAGTGGCGAACCCGGGCAAGGGGATCATGCCCTTCGCCGCTGCGGCCGCGATCACGGCCGGATCGGTATTGGGCGACACGCAGAACGCGCAACCGGTGGCGGCGAGCTGCTCGACCGCATCGGTGGTCACCACCGTGCCGGCACCGATCAGCATGCGCCCTTCAAAATGCGCTGCCAGCGCGGCGATGGTGGGGAACGGGTCCGGCGAATTGAGGGGCACTTCCGCCAGCCGCACGCCGGCGGTGTACAGCGCCTCCACCACCGCAATCGCTTCGTCGCCGGTCAGCCCGCGCAGGATCGCGATCAGGCCGGTATCGGCCAGGGCACGGTCGAACACCGCATCATGCGCACTCATGCCATCGCCCCCGCTGCCTGGTGCAGTGCCAGGAACCCGCGGGTCGAGGCCTGTTGTGAGGCGATGGGCCTGCCGGAGCTCCCCAGCTCCTGCAGTGCGCGCGCATACAGCGCACACACCGGCGCCGCGCCGATCAACGGCACCTCGTTCAGTGCGTCGGCCCAGCAGCGGCGCACATCGGCGAGTTCCGCGCCGATCAGCAGGCCGCGCAGATAGGAAGCGCCCTCGCGCCGGGCCAGGTCACCCCGGATCACCCGCGCCCGCGCACCGAACAGCAGGGTGGTCAATCCCGCACCGCCCTGCGCGGCACGCACGCCATCGATGAACGCCGCGCCGTCTTCGGCCGGACCGTCAACCACCGATGCCAGCAGACCTGCTGCGGTGAGCCGGTCGAAGATCTCGCCCGACGTCGCGGTCATGAACTCCACCACCACGCCCTGTTCCAGCCGCACCCACTTGCTGTGCGTGCCGGGCAAGGCCACCAGTCCGGTGGCGGGAATCGTCCCGAGCGCGACCATCCCCAACAGCTCGGTTTCCTCCCCGCGCATGATGTCCGGTGCACCATCGCCGCGCCGGCAGGCCAGCCCCGGAACGATCGCCACCGCATGCGCACCGATGTGCACCTCATGCAGGCGCCCGGCGATGGCATCCGGTGATGCCGGGCAGTCCACGTATCCCGCATCACTCCAGCCGATGTTGGAGCCGATCATGCCGCTGGCGTAGATCCGCGAGGCGTGCGGCCATGCCGTTGCCACCTCCTCCAGCAGCGCCTGCATCTGCGACCGCTCCAGCCCGGCAATGCCGCGCGGCTGTTCGATCGTCGCGCTGACGGTTCCGTCGGCATCGATCCGGTACGCGCGGAAGTTGGTGCTGCCCCAGTTGATGCCGATGATGTAATTCGTGTCCTGCACACTCATCGCCGGGTCACCCCTGCACCACCGTCCAATGGAAACACCGAACCGGTGATCCAGCCGCTGCGCGGCGAGGCCAGGAACAACGCCAGCTCGGCGGCATCTCCGGGCGTACCCAAGCGACCCAGCGGATGACGCTGCTCGTTGCTGCGCCGTGCGGCGGCCGGGTCGGCGGCGCGCGCGAACGAGGCCTGCAGCATCGGCGTGTCCACCGACGCCGGCGCGATGGTGTTGACCCGGATGTTGTCCGGGGCAAACTCCAGCGCGGCGGTGCGCGCCATTTCCTCCAGCGCGGCCTTGGAGGCGGCATAGGCCGCCAGCCCCGGGGTGGCGAAACGTGCGTTGATCGAGGACACCAGCACGATGCTGCCACCGCGCCCGCGCATGTCCGGCACCACCTCGCGCATCACCCGCAGCGCACCGAGCACGTTGACCGAGTACACGTCCAGCCAAAGGTCGTCGGTGCTGTCGAGCGTACTGCCCGGCGGGCAGATGCCGGCGCAATGCACCAGCGCATCAAACGGCCCCAGCGCCGTGCGCAGTTCGGCAATGGCGGCTCTGACCGCCTCCGGCGAGCGCAGGTCGGCCACGGCACTGGCGTCCGCCCCGCTCGACTCGCCCTGGTCCAGCGCCGCCACCCGGGCGCCATCGGCGCGCAGCCGCGTCACCACCGCTGCGCCTATTCCGCTGGCCGCGCCGGTCACCAGCACCGTGCGCCCCTGCATTCCCGCCTCGCTCATGCCCTGCCCATCCTTTCCAGAGGAACCATGCTCAGAACCGGTAGGTCAGGCTGGCCTTGTAGGACCGCCCGAACACCACGTTGGTACGCAGGCCTTCGGCATAGCCGTCGAAGGTGCGCTGTTCGCTGTCGAGCAGGTTGTTGCCTTCCAGCTTCAGCGACAGGCGCTCGCTGAAATCGTAGCTCATCGATGCCGACAGGTCCTTGTAGGTATCGTTGTAGATGCCGGTGGACGCCGCCGACAACCCCACCAGGTACTCGTCACGCCAGTTGTAGGCCAGGCGGATGCCGAACGGGCCGTTCTCGTAGTAGCCGATCAGGTTGGCGTTGTTCTTGGACAGCCCCGGGAAGGTCATCGCATTGCCGTTGATGTCGGTGATCGGGGTTTCCGAGTCGATCCAGGTGTAGGTGGCCACCACCCCGAAGCCGTCGAACATGCCGCTGAAGGGCACCTGCGCCAGCAGCTCGGCGCCCTTCACCTTGGCCTTGTCGCCGTTGATCTTGCGCAGCACCAGGAAGTTGACGTTGCTGTAGGTTTCCGCGCTCTGGCGCTGCACGATGAAGGTGGACACATCCTTGTAGAACAGGCCGGCCGAGAGCAGGCCCTGGCCGCCGTAGTACCACTCCAGCGACAGGTCGTACTGGGTGGCCTTGAACGGGTCCAGGTCCGGTGCGCCGCCGCTGCCGGTGCCCGGCGAGGTCTGCACGCCGTTGGCGTCGAACACGGCGTTGTTGTTGAGGGTCACGCCGTTGTTGAGGTCTTCGGTATTGGGGAAGGCGACCACTTTGGCCGCGCCGCCGCGCAGCACCAGGCTGTCGGTGATCTGCAGCTTGGCCACCGCCGAGGGCAGTACGTTGCGGTCATCCCGTTCGAAGTTCGACGGGGTCAGCACGCCGGTGCCGCTGATCAGGTTGCCGCGCGAGGTCAGGTCACGGCCCACGAAGCGCAGGCCGACGTTGCCGCCCAGCGCCATGCCGCCCACCTCGGTGTCCCAGTTGAGCTTGGCGTAGGCCTCGAGGAAGTCTTCATCGACGCTGAAGGTGGCCGAATAGGCCAGCGCGGTATTGGCCGGATCCAGGCACTGCGGGTTCTGCGAGATCTGCGGCAACGTGGTGAAGCTGTCGCAGCCGCCGAAGGTGCCGCGGAACGCCCCCAGGTAATCGCGCGGCAGGCCGGCGAACTCCCCCGGCAGGAAGTCGTTGTTGCTGTACACGCGGATGTACGGATCCATCTGCGTGACCGGAATGCCTCCGGCCGGGCGGATGTCGGCGCGGCGCGGGTCCTGCAGGCTTTCCAGGCGGCTGAAACGCGCGCCGACGTCCAACGAGCGCAGCGGGCCGTTATCGAAGGCCAGGCTCCAGTCGGTGCGCAGCGCGCGCGAGTCGGTCTGCGCGCGCCAGTCGTTGTCGAACAGGATGGACATGCGCCACTGCGCCGGATCGACCACGTTGACGCCACTGACATTGAAGCTGCCGAAGCTGCCGCTGCGCAGGTCGAAGTCGGTGACCGAGGTCAGCCCTGCCATCGGCGCCAGCCGCATGTAGCGCTGGTTGTAGCTGGCGGTGGAACGCCCCCAGTCCAGTTCGGCCGAGCCGGTCACGCGCTCGCCGACCTGGAAGCTGGCGCGCAGCGCGCTGGACAGGGTGTCCGAATCGATGTCGGCCACTTCGGTGTTGAGCAGCACGGTGCCGGAGGATCGGCCGGCCAGCAGGATGTCGTGGTCGGAGTAGACCGCGTTGCTCAGGCCGGCGGATGGATTGAAGGCGATCCAGTAGCGGTCGCGCTCGGCCTTCTGCCGGGAATAGAAGGTATCCCAGGACAGCTCCACGCCATCGGCCGGGCGCCACTGCAGCACCGCGCTCAGGCCCACCTTGGTGCGGTCATCGTCGATGTTCTGCGCGCGCATGTCGGTGCTGCCGAAGCGCGTGCGGGTGGGGTCGGTCGGGTCGTTGAAGCGGGCATATCCGGAGAACGTGTCCAGGCCCTGCTGCACGACGTTGCGGCGGCCGTAGGTGGCCGACAGCAGCGCACCGAAGGTGCGGTCCTCGTTGCGCCGCGAGATCAGCCCGAACGCGTTGTGGCCCCACGAATCGGCCATGTCGTCGTAGGTGCCGGCCAGGCTGACCACGTTCTGGTCGCTGTCGCCCGACAGCGGCTGCCGGGTGTGGATGTCGACGATGCCACCCAGCCCGCCGGAAATCTGGTCGGCGCCGGCCAGCTTGGTGACTTCGAGCCGCGAGATCAGCTCGGAGGGCACCAGCGAGAGCAGGCCGTAGGTGGAGGTGGCCAGCTGGTCCAGGCCGTTGCCGCCGCGCCCGGTGGCATCGACGATCTGGCGGCCGTTGTACAGCAGCACGTTCTCTTTCAGGCCGCGCACCAGGATGTCGCTGCCCTCGCCCATGCCGCGCTCGAGCTGCACGCCGGCCACCCGGCCCAGCGATTCGGCGACGTTGGTGTCGGGCAGCTTGCCGATGTCATCGGCCACGATTGCGTCGACGATCTGCGGCGAATCGCGTTTGAGGTCGCGCGAGGCTTCCAGGCTGCCGCGGATGCCGACCACGCTCACGGCGTCGAGCGTCTGCGCCTGCTGGTCGCCGGCGGTGGTGGTGGTGGCGGGCGGAGCATCCTGTGCGGCGGCCAGCATCGGCGCCAGCAGGCAGGTGCCCAAGGCGGTGAACAAGGTGGAACGTCGAAAACGAAGCATGTATCGGCCCTCTCCCAAGGTAGGGATCCCGCTGCAGGCCCCCGACCTGCCCAGCTGGATCCAGCGCTTTTTCGTCGTTGCTGCTGCGCTGCGGCTTGGCAGCGTGTAGCTAATATAGCAATATGATTTGACCGCGCACGCTGCAATGCAGCGAAGAATCAAGACCCGTCTGTAGCGTCTGCGGTCACTTCCCTTCCATAGTGTTGCTATCCATGGCACACGCTTTCCAACAAGGACCCGGCGCAATGGCCGTTCTGCAAGGTGTCTTCCCGATCCTGCCCAGCATCTTCGACGCGCACGGCGCGCTCGACGAGGCCGGGACCGAAGCCGTGTTCGAGTACATCCTGGCCGCCGGCGCGGCCGGGGTGGTGTTTCCGGGCCTGGCCAGCGAGTACGACATGCTCACGCTGGATGAGCGCCTGCACCTGACGGCCTGCATCGGCCGCTGGAACCGCGGCCGCGTGCCCTTCATCGTCGGCGCCAGCGCGCGCACGCTGGAAGACGCGGTGCGGCTGGCCCAGGCCGGTGGCCAGGCCGGTGCGAGCGCTGCGATGGTGCTCACCCCGCATGCGCTGGCCGGTGATGCCGAGGGCATGGCCGCGTTCTTCAGCCGCCTGGCCAGCGAATCGGGCGTGGCGGTGATGCTGCAGAACGCACCGGCGCCGATGGGCGTCGGGCTGGGCGTCGACGAGGTGGTGGCACTGACCGCGCGCGTCCCCGCCATTGAATACGTCAAGGAAGAAACGATGCCCTCGGGGCATCGCATCACCGCGTTGTCCGAACGCGCCGGCAGCAGCGTGCGCGCGGTGTTCGGCGGCGCCGGCGCCCGTTATGTACTGGATGAACTCACGCGCGGGGCGGTCGGCACGATGCCGGCCTGCGAAATCACCGAGGTCCACGTGGCGATGCTGGCGGCCTGGGCGGCGGGCGATCAGTCGCGTGCGCGAACGTTGTTCGAACGCACCCTGCCGCTGCTCAGCATGCAGGCGGTGTTCCGCTGGCGCCTGACCAAAGCCATCCTGCTGCGCCGCGGCCTGATCGGCAGCGACCATGTGCGTGCCCCGGGACCGGCGCTGGACCGCTTCGATGCGCGCGAACTGGATATCCTGCTGGATCGCATCAGCGACCTGCTGCCGTTGGACACCGTCCCCGGGCAGGCACGGAGAAGCCACGCGTGAGCCAGGTCACCCAGGTTGAAACCTTCATCCTCACCGTTCCGCGCACCACGCCCTATCTGGGGCCGCTGGGGCCGGGCGAGCGGGTCAACTCCCGCGGCTACCTGGTGCGCAAGGGCAACGGGACGCTCTACCCCACCGTGGACCGCTCGGTGCTGGTGCGCGTCACCACCGCCGATGGCGCGGTGGGCTGGGGCGAAACCTATGGCATCTGCGCGCCGCGCGCGACCTGCGAGATCATCAACGACCTGCTTGCGCCGGAACTGATCGGGCGCGAGCCGGACGACGTGGAGCAGATCTGGGACGACCTGTACGGGCTGATGCGCGTGCGTGGCTGCGGCAGCGGGTTCCACACCGATGCGCTGGCGGCGCTGGACATCGCCCTGTGGGACCTGCGCGCGCGTGCGGCCGGCCAGCCGCTGTGGGCGCTGCTGGGTGAGCGGCGGCGCGACACCATTCCCGGTTATGTATCGGGCCTGCCGGCGGCAACGGTCGCGGAGAAGGTGGCGATGGCGCGCGCGTTTGCGGCGCAGGGCCACGATGCCTTCAAGGTGCATGCCGTGGTCAGCCATGAGGGCATCGTCGAAGAAATGCAGGCGCTACGCGCCGAGCTGGGCGATGCGGTGCACCTGATGGTGGACCTGCACTGGAAGTTCGATCACGCGCAGGCATTGGCCCTGGCAGGGCAACTGCTGCCGGCGCAGCTGACCTTCATCGAAGCACCGCTCAAGCCCGAGGATGTGGCCGGGCTGATCGCGCTGGGAAGCGAGAGCCCCATTCCCGTCGCCGCCGGCGAAGAGTGGCCCACCGACCACGTCGCGCGGTTGCGGCTGGTCGGCGGAACGCTGGCCTACGTGCAACCGGAGATGGGCCACACCGGCATCACCCAGTTCCTGCGCATTGCCCACCTGGCAGCAACGCACGGGGTGCAGGTCGCGCCGCACGCCACCATCGGCGGCGGCATCTTCATGGCGGCCAGCCTGCATGCATCAACGGTCATCGAAGGCCTGTGGCGCCACGAGTGGCAGCACTCCATCTTCTCGCGCTCGGTGGAGATGCTCGACACCGACATGGCGTATGCGCGCGAGGGTTACACGCTGCCCTCCGGTCATGGCCTGGGTGCACAGCCGAACGCGCGCTTCTGGCAACACGCGGAACTCGTAGCCTGAGCGGAAGGGCCGGACACGGTCCGGCCCTTCTCAACCTGCCGCCACCGCCTCGGCGTCCGGGCCAACCAGCGTCATTCGCGAACGCTTGGCTTTTCTCAGCGCGGTCCACGCCAGCAGCACTGCGATGGGGTGCAGGAACGCCATCAGCACGAACGCGCGGTCGAAGTTGCCGTCTGCCACCAGGTGGCCCACCACCTGCGCCGAGACCATGCCGCCGAGTGCACTGCCGCAGCCCACCAGCCCCGCCACCGACGCGATGTAGCGCGACGGGAACAGATCCACCGTCATCGCGGTGAGGTTGATCTGGTAGGTCAGGTGCGCGAAGGTCACCACGCACGCCAGCGCGAGCAGCAGCGGAATCGGCGGATGCAGCGCCACCAGCATGCCGATCGGCGCCAGGCACGCTGCACCGATCATGGTGGTCAGGCGTGCCCGCACCGGGCTCATGCCGCGTTTGACCAGTCGTCCTGATATCAGGCCACCGCCCACGCTGCCGATGTCGGCGGCGACATAGACGATCCATGCCAGCGAGGCGATCGCGGCCAGGCTCATGCCGCGGGCGTCGCCCAGGTATTTGGGGAACCAGAACAGGTAGAAGTACCAGACCGGATCCGCCACCGCGCGCGAGGCGACCAGCGCCCACACCGTGCGGTCGCGCGCCAGCCGGCCCCAGACGCCTTTCATCGACGCCGCCGGTGCGGTTGCCGCGGGTGTTTCCAGCGCCGGCGTGGCGACCGCCTCGACCGTTGCGGCCGCAGGCACCTCGGTGGCCGCCTGTCGCGCCGGGCGCGGATAGACGAAGTACCACGCAATCATCCACAGCAGCCCGGCCACGCCGGTGATCCAGAACGCGCTGCGCCAGCCGTAGGTCAATGCAATGCCGCCGATCAACGGCGGCGCCAGCGTCGCGCCGATCATCGCACCGGCGGTGTACAGGCCCAGCGCCAGGCCACGCTGCGGCGCCGGGAACTGCTCCGACACCACCTTGGTGCCCACCGTGTAGTTGCCCGGCTCACCCAGCCCCAGCGCGAAGCGCGCCGCGCCCAGCTCGAACGCACTGCGTACGAAGCCGGTGGCGATGTTGGCCAGCGACCACCAGCCCACGAACAGCAGCAGCGCCACGCGCGCGCCCAGCCAGTCGGTAACCCGCCCCGCCATCACGTAGGCCGCCGCGTAGGCGAACAGGAACACCTGCACCACGCGGGCGTATTCCAGGTCGCTCATGCCCAGGTCGGCCTGGATGGTGGTGGCCAGGATCGACAGCGCCTGCCGGTCCAGGTAGTTGATCACCGTGGAAAAGAACAGCAGCGCCAGCAGCACCCACTTGGTGTTCCTGCCGCCGGTCATGCGCCCGCACGCTTGGACATTGCCGATGCCTCCCCTTCGGAAGGCTGCAACGTATTGCTATTGTAGCAACATGTCAAACCGCACTGCGGCAAAGTCCTCAGCCGATCTCGGCGGCCGCCGCGCGCAATGCCGCCACCAGTTCTTCGGTAGCCGATTCGGGGATCCAGCCGGACATCGCGATGCCCGCATGCACCGGATCGCCCATGGCGATGGCCACGATGTGGTGGTCGCGCTCGTCGGCCACGTGCACGCGTGCATGCCCCTGCCGCCTGGTCTGTTCCAGGGTGGCCAGCAGCTGCTCGATCCCCTCCGGGAACATCGGGATGGGGCGGTCGGCGTACAGCTCGCGCACTTCCTCATCGGACAGCTGCGCCAGCAGCACGATGCCGATGCCGCTGGTGGTCGCCGGCAGCAGGCCGATGCGGCCCAGGCCCCGCGCCGCCTCGATTCCCGGCGGCGCATGGAACAGGTAGCTGACGCTGTCGTTCCACAGCACGCCCAGCGCCACGGTATGGCCGAACCGCCGCAGGTGCTCGAGCACGGGCAGCGCGCGGCGGATCAGCCCGGAGGCGAACAGGCTCTGCGCGGCCAGCACGTGCATGCCTGGGCCGGCGGTGTATTTGCGGTCGGCGGTCTGCCGGGCAATGCCCAGGTAGGCCAGCGTCTTGAGCAGCCGGTTGACCCGGGTGGGGTTGGCATCCAGCTGCCGGGCCAGCTCGCGGCAGCCCACCGGCTCGGGCGAGGACGCCAGCGCCTGCAGGGTCGCGATACCGTCGATCAGGCTCTGGTTGGGCTGGGCATTGGGCTTGGTTCGCATCCGGAAAGCGTACTTCCCCGCCGGAGGTAATGCCACCAATAGCAACACAATGCCCGGTTCCCGCTAGAAATCGAACCGCATCCCGACCGTGCCTTCGATCACCTTGCGCTCCTTCTGACGGCTGCTTTCCAAGTCGCGCGTGTAGTCGGCGACCGCAAACGCGCTGACATTGGCGTTGAAGCGCGCCACCACCCCGAAGCCGACTTCCAGCGCGCGCGAATCCTGCTGGTTGGTGATGCGGTTGCTGTCGAAGTCGATGCGGTCTTCGCCATCGAGCGTCTGCCAGTAGTTGAGCTTGAAGTACGGCTGCCACCCGTTGCCGGCAATGTCGTAGTCGGCAGCCACGCGCAGGCCGACGCGGCCGGTCCAGGCGTTGTCGGCATTGAAGCGCAGCTGCGCGATGCGGTCGGCGGTATCGTCCACCGAGGTGCGCTGCCAGATCACCTGCACCTGCGGTTCCAGCCACCAGGCCGACTGGCCAAACCGCAGCAGCGGCTTGCCCAGCTCAACCGACGCCGTGGTGCCGTCACCGTCCACGTCGATTCCGATGCCACGCGCGGAGGTGGCCTCGCCGTCGTAACGGCTCTGCATGACCACCACGTCCAGGTAACCGCCCGCGCTGCCGGTACGGGTCCAGTACAGGCCCACGTGCTTGTCATCCAGGCGGGTGCTGCCCACCGCGACGTTTTCCCAGCCGATCGCAAAGCCGTTGACGTTGCCCTGCGCGCGGGTGCGGCCGACAAAGACGCCGAACTGATCGCGGCGGCTGTCGTCGGCGTTGGCGTACAGGTCCAACCCGGCCTGCACGCCCTGGATGTCACCGTCGAACCCGGGCTGCGCATCGCCCTCCCAATGCTGGTCGTGGCTTTGCCCGACCAGCCGTGCCCATGCCGCGCGGACACCGCCCTGCCCCGCCAGGATGCGCTGCTCGCCCTGGCGTTCGTGGAAGGTTCCCAGGCTGGCCAGGCTGGTCTCGCGCAACAGCGGCGGCACTACCGAGTACTCGCTGGTCTCCAGCCGGTACAGGGGCACGATGGCCGCTTCGGAAGGACGTGCATCCGGCGTCGGCGGCACCGCCAGCGGGCCGGGAATGGCGGCCACCTCGGTCGGTACCGGCGGTGGCACCTCTACCTGCGGTTCCGGCACCGGCGGCGGCGCGGCCGGTTCCGGTGGGGGTGCCGGCTCCGCGGCCACCGGGTCTGGATTCTCGGGGACATCCGGTGAGGGGGGCGGCGGCAGCGCAGGCGGCGGCGCCCCCTGCGCCTCCGGCGGCGGTGGCTCAGGCGTCACCGAGCCCAGACCCGTCGGCGGTGAAGTCGCCGCGGCGACCGCTCCGTTGACCAGGGTCGAACGCAGGTACCAGTTCTCGCCACTCCCTGCGCTGACGCCGCCCTTGAACAGGAAATATTCAAATGCACCGACCGCCACCGGGCTGTACAACGCGAACGCGTTGGCGCTGGTGCTGGCACCGTTGATTGCCTGCACCACCAGGATGCCGTCGGCCACCGTTTCGGCGCCTGCGCCGCCCGCATTGAGGATGCCAACGCCGGTGGTGCCGTCGGCAACGCCGTTGGAGATCACCAGCCGGTCCGACGCGGAGTCGTCCGCGCCCAGCACCGTGTCCAGGTACAGCGCGCCGCCGTTGCCGGTGTAGTTGCCGGCGATGGTGAACGCGTCGCCCGCACCGTTGGTGCCATTGGTCAGGTCGATCCGCCCTGCGTTGGTCACGCTCACCGGCAATGCAGCGTTGAAGGCAACGATGCTGGCATTGACGCCACCACCGAACAGCGTGCTGGTGGCGTCGACGTCGAGCGTACCGGTGCCGCTGGCGCTGTCGCCCAGGCCCAGGTCGCCATCGAAGGTGAGCTGGGTGTCATTGCGCAGCGCCACCGCCTCCCAACCGGTGAAGCGCGCCACGCCGCTGGTCTTGACGTTGTCCATGCTCAACGTGTCGTTGCCCAGGCCACCGGCGAAGCCGGGCAATGCGCCCACGTGGGCGACGTTGAGATCGGCCAGCGCAGCCGTATCGTCTCCCTCGCCCATGTCGACCAGGCCATGCACCACCCCACCGCCGCTCCAGTCCACACGGTCATTGCCGAAGCTGAGGCGGATCTCGCCACGCACGGTGCCGCCGGTGATGGTCACCGAATCGTTGCCGCCACTGACGCTGATGTTGCCGCCGATGTAACCATCGGAGAGCACGATGGTGTCGTTGCCGAAGCCGGTGACGAGGTTGCCGTCGATGGTGCCGCCGGACATCAGGAAGGTGTTGTCTTCCAGCTTCATGTTGACCCGGCCGATGCGGCCGCCGGTCATTTCGCCGTAATCACCGTCATCGAAGGCACCGACGATGCGTCCATCGGTCATGCGGAAGCGGTCGAGTCCATCGCCCTGCAGCAACGCACCGATGGTGCCGCCGGTCATCAGGAACGTATCGATGCCCGACCCCTGTTGTACCTTGCCGGTCACCGTCCCGCCGCTGACCTCCAGGCTGTCCTGGCCATCGCCCTGGTCGATGCGGTCCATCGTTCCGTCGCGGATGACGATGGCGTCGCTCCCTACGCCCTGGAGAACGCCGCCGCTGAGCGTACCGCCCAGCATCTCGAACCGGTCGGCGCCGGTCCCGAAAATGATGCCGCTGGATCCACTGATGACGCCGCGGTTGATGACGGTCGTGGCCGCATTGGTCACGATGGCGCCGCCGCCGGTGTTGCTGATCGTGCCGCGGTTGTCGATCAGATGCCCCGCCCCGCCATTGAGACCGATCGATGCGCCTCCGGCGACCACCAATTGCGCACCGCTCTCTACGTTGATGGTGACGTTGCTGGAGCCAATCACACTGGTGATGGCGGTAGTCTGCGGACTCGGGGGACTCGCCGTACAGGTGACGGTCTGGCCAATCGCCGGTGCGGTGTTATCGCAACCGGCCCAGGCGGGACTGGTGGCTGCCAGCAGCGCGGCGCCACAGGCCAGGCGGGTGATACGGCCGATGCAGTCGGCCAACGGGTGCTTCGACAACACGATCCTGGGGCGCATGACCCGATCCTTTTCCATAGGAAGGAATACGGCTGTACGACTACGCGTGCGCTTTCAGTAAAACTACTGCCCCCGTGCGCGTAGTCTTACTGTCCAGGATGTGATGGCCGGGTATAGAAACCGTGAGGGGTCAGATCTTGAGGTAGATCCGTCGCGCATCCAGTACCCAGGCGACCACCCACCAGGCCAGGACGAAGCCCACCGCGCACAGCAGCGACGCGAGTTCCGGCATCGAAGGCAACCGCTGCAGCAGCGCGGCGTAACACGCCGCCCAGGCGCCACTGGCGATCAGTACCAGCGCCATCACCGACGAACCCAGGTAGGCGGCAATCGCGTTGACGCCGAAACGGCGGCCCACTGCAGGCCAGCGATGGCGGTCAACGAGAAAATGCGCAAGCAGCAGCGCCATGATCGACAGGCCACCGGTCCACAGCACGTAGCTGGGCGTCCACAGGTTCTTGTTGAACGGCAGCACCGGTGCCAGCAACAGGCCGCCGCCCAGCAGTACCAGCCCCAATCCCGCCAGCGCGCCCAGGCTGCCGGCACGCAGCCAGCGCCCGGCAATCAGCCCCAGCAATGTGGTGGCGATGGCACCGGCGCTGCTGAGCAGGCCTTCCGGGTCATGCCCGAGCCTGGTGATGGCGTCGTACTTGTAGACAAACGGTGCGAACAGCGCGGTATCGACGCGACTGACCGGGTTGAGCCACGGCTCCAGCGTATCGGCTCCCAGCAGCAACGCCGCATAGCCCAGCAACAGGCCGCCCAATACCGCCCACTGCGTGCGTTGCCGGGTGTGGATGGCCAGCAGGCCGACCACCGCCACGCACAGCGCGATCCGCTGCAGCACGCCCCACAGCCGGTAGGCCGGCAGCTCGAACAGCCACCACGCCAGCACGTGCAGCAGCGCGCCAGCGACAAGGATGCGCAGCGCACGTTGCAGCAGCGTACGGCCCAGCGCCGGGCGCAGGTCGGGATCAGTGGCGCGTGGCACCAGGCTGAAGGCCATCGAGACGCCGGCAATGAACAGGAACAGCGGGAAAATCAGATCGGTCGGCGTGAAGCCATGCCAGTCCGCATGCAGCAGCGGCGCGTACACATGGCCCCAGTCGCCAGGGTTGTTGACCAGCAGCATGGCGGCCACGGTCAGCCCGCGCAGGGCATCGATGGAGCCCATGCGCGAGGAGGATGGAATGCTCATGCGTCCTCGCGCTGGCCGGCAATCCAGGTGGCGCGCACCTGCAGCGCCTCGTCGAGCAGCACCAGGTCGGCCTGGTAGCCTTCGGCGATCTCACCCAGGCGATCATCGACGTTGAGGAACTGCGCCGGATAGCGCGACGCCATCCGCGCGGCCTCCTCCAGCGACAGGCCCAACAGCTGCACCGTATTGCGCACGGCCGTGGCCATGTCCAGCGCCGAACCGGCGAGCGAACCGGCCGCATTGCGCACCACCCCATCCACGGCGGTGATCACTTCGCCATAGAGTTCGTAGCTGGGGTTGTCGGCACCCACCGGCGGCATCGCATCGGTGACCAGCATGACCTTGCCCTGCGGCTTGGTCGCCAGCGCCACGCGCAGGCTGGCCGGGTGCACGTGCACGCCGTCGGCGATGATGCCGACCCAGCTGCCGCGATCTTCCAGTGCCGCGCCCACGGCGCCGGGTTCACGCCCGGTCAGCGGTGACATCGCGTTGTATAGATGGGTAAAGCCGCGGATGCCGGCATCCAGCCCTGCGCGTGCTTCCTCATACGTTGCCGCGGTGTGCCCGGCGGCCACGATCACGCCGCGTTCGACCAGCGCGCGGATGCTGTCCAGCGGCACCCGCTCCGGGGCCAGGGTCAGCAGGGTCACGCCATTGTCGAGCGAGGCCGCCATGGCGATCTCGTCGGCATCGGGCACGCGGAACTTGTTGGCATCGTGCGTGCCCTTGCGTGCCGGTGCGATGTACGGCCCTTCCAGGTGGATGCCGATCACCCCGGGCACGCCGTCGGCAATGGCCTGGCGGGTCGCGTCGATCGCCTTGCGCATCACCTGCACATCGTCGCTGATCAGCGTCGGCAGCAGCGCGGTGGTACCGAAGCGGCGGTGCGCGGCGGCCAGCGTGCGCAGGCTCTCCACGTCGGGCGTGTTGTTGAACAGCACGCCACCACCACCATTGACCTGCGCATCGATGAACCCGGGCAGCAGCCAGCCACCGCCCAGGTCCACCTGCTCGGCCGCACTGCCCAGCTGCGGCGCGGCGTCGGACACCAGCGCGGTGATGCGCCCGGCTTCGATCACCACCGCGAGGTCATCGCGGAAGCCGTCGGCGGTGAGGATGCGGGCATTGCGCAGGACGGTCTTCATCAGACGGTCTCCGTGACCTTGTTCAGGTGCGGCGGCAGGTCGGGATTGTGGCCGCGACGCAGTGCCAGCGCGTTGATGGCCTTGTAGAACGCCTGCACGGTCAGCAGCGGTGCGCAGGCCGGGTGCGGTGCCTGCGGCAGCGGCAGGTCGCCATCCGGTGCGGCCAGCCAGACCTGCGCGTCACGCGCGGCGAATTCGGCGGCCACCGCACGGGTGCCCGCGCCGGTTTCATCGGGCTGGGCGAAGGCCAGCACCGGGAACCCCGGGCCCACCAGCGCCATCGGCCCGTGCTTGACCTCGGCTGAGCTGTAGGCTTCGGCGTGCAGGCCGCAGGTTTCCTTGAACTTCAGCGCCGCTTCCTGCGCGGCGCCCAGGCCCAGGCCACGGCCGACCACGAACAGGTTGTGCGCCGGCACCAGGCCATCGGTCAGTGCGGACCAGTCGCTGTTCCAGGCCTGGCGCAGTGCGTCGGGCAGCGTGCGCAGCGAGGCGATCAGTCCGGCATCCTGGCTCCAGTACGCCACCAGCTGCAGGATCGCCGACAGCGATGCGAGGTAGCTCTTGGTGGCCGCCACGCTGCGTTCGGCGCCGGCACCCAGCGGAATCACGGTTTCGGCCAGCTGCGCCAGCGGCGAATCTTCCACGTTGACCAGCGCAACCACGCGCGCGCCAGCCGCGCGCGCGGCTTCGGCGTTGCGCAGCAGGTCCGGGCTCTTGCCGGACTGCGAAATGACGATGTACAGCGCGCCGCGCAGCTGCAGCGGGGATTCGTACACCGAACCCACCGACGGCGAGGCCGAGGCAGTGACCAGGCCGAGCTTGGTCTCCAGCAGGTACTTGGCGTAGGTGGCGGCGTGGTCGGAGCTGCCGCGTGCGCAGGTCACCACGAACGGCGGCGGCGCCGCGCGCAGGGTCGCGGCCAGCGTCTGCACCGTCGCTTCGTTGCGCGCGAACTGCGCGGCGATCACGTCGGCCGCTTCGGCGGCTTCGCGGAACATCAGGGTGTCGTGCGGGGCTGGCAGGGACATGCGGGACTCAGGTGGTTTCAGGGGTGGGGGGCCGCGTGCCGACCGGCCGCATCGGCGCGGTGGAACCGCGCACGACCAGCTGCGGTACGAAGCCCTGGTTCTGCAGCTGCAGCGGTGCATCGTCGTACGCATCGCTGCGCAGCTGCGCGATCAACAGGCGCGCGGCATGCCGCGCGATGTCTTCGGTGGCCTGCTTGGCGGTGGTCAGCGGCGGCCAGGACTGGCGCGAGAAGGGGCTGTCCTCGAAGCCGGCAATGGAGAGGTCGTAAGGCACGTTCATGCCGGCCGACTTGGCCGCGGCGAGCACGCCGGCGGCGATTTCATCGTTGGAACCGAAGATCGCGGTAGGCGGTTCGCGCAGCGCCAGCAGGCGGCGCGCGCCACGGAAGCCGTCGTCGAAGGTGTAATCGCCCTGCACCACCAGGTGCTTGTCCACGGTCATGCCGTAGTCGCGCAGCGCGGCTTCATAACCGGCATGGCGTTCGCCGCTGGAACGGTGCGAGGAACCGCCCCAGAGGAAGCCGATGCGCTGGTGGCCAAGCTGGATCAGGTGCTCGGTGATTTCGTAGGCGGCCTCGCGGTCGTCCACGAACACGCACGCGCCATCCTGTGGATCGGCGGTGGCGGCGATGATGCGGACCAGCTTGATGCCCCGCGCGGTCAGCGCGGCGACCAGGTCGCGGCGTTCGGACATCGGCGCGGTCAGTACCAGCCCGGCCAGGCGCGAACGCTGCACCCAGTCGGCGAGCTCTTCGGCGAGCATCGGCGAACTGGAATCGCAGGGGTGGATCTGCAGCCCGAAGCCGGTCTCGCGGCAGGCGGCCAGCACGCCGTTCTGCACGCCGATGATGTGGTACGGGTTGGGGTTGTCGTAGACCAGCCCGATCACCAGCGTGGTGCCGGTACGCAGGTTGCGTGCGGCGGGATCGGGCTCGTAGTCGAGTTCGGCAATGGCGCGCAGCACGCGCGCGCGCGTGGCCTGCATGACCGACGGTTCGTTGTTGATGACCCGCGAAACGGTCTTCAACGACACCTTGGCCCGTTCGGCGACATCCTTGATGGTCGCTCTACGCATGCTCTTTTCCTGGCTCACCGGTTGGGCGTCCATGATCGCCGATCACTGCCCGTCGCGGGGCAGCCCGACCCGGTGGCCGTGCAGGGAGTAGAACAGGATGTACAGGTAGCACGGCACCATCAGGCCCGCGAACACCCACTGGAAGTCGAAATGCTGCTTCAGCACGGCGAACGCCTGCGGGATGATCGCGCCACCGGCGATGGCCATCACCAGCAGCGCCGAGCCGGTTTCGGTGAAGCGGCCCAGGCCCCGGATCGCCAGCGGGAAGATCGCCGGCCACATCATGGCGTTGGCAAAGCCCAGCGCGGCCACGAAGCCGACCGAGACGTAGCCATGGGTGAACAGCGCACCGATGCAGAACAACACGCCCAGGCTGGCCGAGATGCTCAGGTAGCGCGACTGCGAGACCAGGTGCGGAATCAGCGCCAGGCCGGCCAGGTAGCCCACCAGCATCGCGAACAGGGTGATGGAGGTGAACAGCTTGGTCTGGTCCAGCGGCAGGCCGAACCCGTGCCCGTAGGTGCCGATGGCATCACCGGCCATCACTTCCACGCCCACGTACACGAACAGGCACAGCACGCCCAGCCACAGGTGCGGGAACTGGAAGATGCTGCTGCGTTCGGCCAGGCCGGGCGCACGCGCCGGGGTTGCGTTGGCTTCGGCAGTCTTGATTTCCGGCAGTGGCGAGAACAGCACGCCCACCGCCAGCACCACCAGCAGGCCGGCCATGGCCATGTACGGCATCTGGATCTTGGCCGCGAAGGTATCCAGCAGCGCGTTGCGGGTCACCGGGTCGGCGCTGGCCACCTGCTCGGACAGGTCGCCGATGCCGTGCAGCACCAGGGTGCCGATCAGGAACGGGGCGATCATGCCGGCAATCTTGTTGCAGATGCCCATCAGCGCGATGCGCCGCGCGGCCGTTTCGATCGGGCCCAGGATGCTGATGTACGGATTCACCGCCGTCTGCAGCAGGGCCAGGCCGCTGCCGATGATGAACAGGCCGCTGAGCGCGCCGGGGTACCAGCGCTGCTGCGCGAAGTGCGCGAACACCACCGCACCGGCGGCCATCACCAGCAGGCTCAGGCTCAGGCCTTTCTTCATGCCGGTGCGCTTGAGGATCCACGAGGCCGGCAGCGCCAGGAAGAAGTAAGACAGGTAGAACACCATCAGCACCAGGAAGGCGCCGACCTCGTCCAGTTCGAAGGCCAGTTTGACGAAGGTGATCAGCGGGCCGTTGAGCCAGGTGAAGAAGCCGATCAGGAAGAACAGCACCCCGATGATGAGGATCGAGGTGGCCACGCTCGAACGCGCGGTAGCAGCAGGCACTGCGGACATCTGGAAGGCTCCTGCATCGACGGCGCGCGGGCGGCGTCGGAAGAGTGGCTGGGAACAACGTTGTCACATTTATTCGATGGGCCACCCGCCTTTGTCAACAATTGGTTTCCGCGCAACTCCCGGAAAACGGCATGCTGCAGTTGCACAGAAACCCCGCAATGCCCCGCCGCACCTTCACACAGCCCCTGATTGCAACGGCTTTACGAAATCTTGACGGGAGTGGACTGAAAACGTTTTCTTGTGACGCAGGTCGCTGCGGCGCAGCATCGAAAGTGTCAGGTTGTCGTTGACATCGTTGTCAGAACGATTACAGACTCCGCTCAATCGCCGGGTCCAGACCTGGCCGTACGTATCCCAAGGGAGCCCGTGTGACCGCAGCCGCCCACGCCGTACCGGCCCATGTCCCCGCCGCGATGCCGCCGTTCCTGGCCGCCGACGTGGGCGGCACGCATGTCCGCGTGGCCCGTGTACAGGTCAGCCAGGATCCGGCCCATCCGGTCCAGCTGCTCGAATACCGCAAGTTCCGCAATGCCGACTACGCCGGCCTGAGTGCCATCCTGCAGGCCTTCATCGCCGACGGTGAGCGCCCCGCGCACTGCGTGGTGGCCACTGCCGGCTATGCCCGCGAAGACGGCACGGTGATCACCGCCAACGTGCCGTGGCCGCTGTCGGCGCGCCAGATCGAGGCCGACCTGGGCCTGGAAACGGTGTACATCGTCAACGACTTCGAAGCCGTGGCCTACGCCGCCGCGCAGGTCGATGCCAGCGGCGTGCTGCAGCTGACCGGCCCGGCTACCGCGCCGCGCGGCCCGACCCTGGTGGTCGGCCCGGGCACCGGGCTGGGTGCGGCGCTGTGGATCCCGACCGCGCACGGTGCGGTGGTGCTGGCCACCGAAGCCGGCCAGCCGACGCTGGCGGTGAGCACCGAACTGGAAATGGCGATCGTGCGGCAGATGCAGCGCGAGCTGGCGCACGTCTCGGTCGAACATGCGCTGTCCGGCCCGGGCCTGATGAATCTCTACCGCGCCCTGTGCGCGATCGAAGGCCAGCCGGCCGTGCTGGCCACGCCCGATGCGATCACTGCGGCCGCCGTCAGCAACCAGGACCCGCTGGCCCGCCAGAGCCTGGATGTGTTCTGCGGCCTGCTCGGCAGCACCATCGGTGACATGGCGCTGCAGTACGGCGCCCACGGTGGCGTGTACCTGGCCGGCGGGATCCTGCCGCAGATCCGCGAATTCCTGTTGAACAGCACCTTCGTGTCCCGGTACCTCAACAAGGGACCGATGCGCGAGGCGCTGGAACGCATACCCGTGAAGGTGGTCGAGCACGGGCAGCTGGGCGTCATCGGCGCCGCAAGCTGGTACCTCGGCCGCACGGACGCTTGAACGCACGCATCGCAAACCGCACGCCGTCGCTGGCGCACCAACGATTGATGAGGAGAGACATCATGAACCACCGCAAGAGCCTGCTTTCGGCAGCCATTTTCAGCTGTATCGCCTTCGGCGCCCACGCCCAGGATGCACAGCCGTCCCCCACCGACCTGGACACCGTGACCGTCACCGGTATCCGTGGTTCGATGGAGAAATCCCTCGACACCAAGCGTGAAGCCAATGCACGCCTGGAAGTGGTGACCGCCGAAGACGTCGGCAAGCTGCCGGCGCACAACGTGGCCGATACCCTGCAGCGCCTGCCGGGCGTGAACATCAGCTCGTCCAGCGCCGACGAAGGCGGCTTCGACGAAGCCGACCGCGTCAGCCTGCGCGGCACCAGCCCCAGCCTCACCCAGACCCTGATCAACGGCCACACCGTCGGCTCGGCCGACTGGTTCGTGCTCAGCCAGGGCAACAACGTCGGCCGCAGCGTCAGCTACTCGCTGCTGCCTTCCGAACTGGTCAGCTCGGTGGAAGTGAACAAGTCCTCGCAGGCCAAGCTGCAGGACGGCGGCACCACCGGTACGGTCAACATCATCACCCGCACCCCGCTGCAGTTCTCCAAGCAGCTGAGCGCCGAAGCGTCGCTGGGCGTGGTGCGTTCGGACCAGGCCGACTCCAACGACCCGCAGTTCTCGGGCCTGTTCAACTACAAGAATGCCGACAGCACCTTCGGCGTGCTGGTGCAGGGCTTCTACCAGAAGCGCGAACTGCGCCGCGAAGCGCAGGAAATCCCGGGTGGCTTCACCAAGATCTCGGCCACCGATCCGGTCGCCGCGACCAACCCGGACCTGATCGGCGTGAGCGTGCCGGGCCTGCTGGGTTCGACCCTGTTCGAACAGACCCGTGAGCGCAAGGGCGGCCTGGTCACCCTGCAGTGGAAGCCGATCGACAGCCTGACCCTGGGCCTGAGCGGCTTCTCCTCCGAGCTGGAAGCGAACAACTACAACCGCAACTTCATGCTGTGGGGCGGCAACTTCGCCAAGAGCCAGGCGCCGAACCCGGGCTACACCGTCACCGACGGCGTGCTCACCAACGCCACCTACGCAGGCGTGCCGGGCACCAACTACGCCGTGTACGACATGATCTACCGCGAGGCGACGGCCAAGACCAGCTACGTCACCTTCGATGCCGACTGGGCGATCAACGACAACCTGACCGCCAAGTTCCAGGCCGGTACCACCAAGGGCACCGGCGAGACCCCGCGCCAGTTCATCGCCGAAGTCACCCTGGGCCAAGGCGGCGGCGCCAGCTGGGCCACCCATGGCGCCGGTTCCCCGGCCGACTGGAGCGTGGGCGGCGACATCAGCCCGAGCGGCGTGAGCAGCTTCGGCACCTGGGGCAACCAGCTGGTCAAGGCCGAGGACGAAGAGAACTGGGCCTCGCTGGACTTCAACCAGTACTTCACCAACGGCGGCGCGCTGAGCTCGATCGACTTCGGCGTTCGCTTCGCCGACCACGAGCGTGAAGCGCTGTCGCCGGAAGGCGCCAGCCCGGGCGACATCTGGTCGGCCCTGCAGGGCAGCGCCACCGGCCAGTACCCGAGCAACTTCGCCAGCGGCATCGGCGGCACCTTCCCGCGCGATATCTGGTACTACACGCCGGACGCGCTGCAGACCGCCATCCTCAACAACTCCACCTGGCTGTCCAACAATGACGGCCCGACCGGCCGCCACAATTACGGCGCCGAGTGGAAGGTGAAGGAAAAGAACTTCGCCGGCTACGTGCAGGCCAACTTCACCGGTGACTGGTGGAGCGGCAACATCGGCCTGCGCTACGTCAACATCAAGCAGGACATCGACACCTTCCTGGCAGTGTCCGACCCGGCACGCGCCGATGTGAGCAGCCTGTTCGGCATGTGGCAGCGCCAAGCCTTCGAGAACAAGCACGACCGCGTACTGCCGAGCGCCAACATCAAGTTCGACCTGGACAAGGACCTGGTGCTGCGCGTGGCCGCGTCGCAGACCCAGACCCTGCCGGACTACTCGGCGCTGGGTGCCTCGGCGTGGGGTTCGGACCTGAACCGCACCGGCGGCGGCGGCAACCCGAACCTGAAGCCGACCCTGTCGACCAACCTGGACGCCAACCTCGAGTGGTACTTCATGCCGCGCGGCCTGCTGTCGCTGGGCGCGTACCACATGGACATGAAGGACTACATCGCCTTCGACGTGGTCAACAAGCAGCTCTACAGCGAGCTGACCAACCAGCTTGAAACCTACGCGGTGTCCACCCCGATCAACGCCGACGGCAAGGTCACCGGCGTGGAAGCGGCCTACGAACAGCCGATCGGCGACAACTTCGGCTTCACCGCCAACTACACCTACGCCAACGGCAGCTCGGCGCACACCTGGGCCGACGGCAGCCACAACCTGCTGGGCACCTCGAAGAACACCTACAACGTGGGTGCCTACTTCGAGAACGACACCTTCGGCGCACGCGTCACCTACACCCGCCGTTCCTCGTTCCTGATCAGCCTGTCCGGCGCCAACCCGTACTACCAGGATGATTTCGGCACGCTGTCGGCCTCGCTGAGCTACAAGGCCACCGACTGGCTGAGCATCACCCTGGACGGCCTGAACCTCAACAACCCGACCTACAAGTACTACCAGAGCGCGGCCATCCCGACCTCGTTCTACTCCAACGGTCGCCAGTACTACCTGAACTTCCGCTTCAAGTACTGATAGCTCCGCGCCATGTGGTAAAGCTGTACACCTGAAACGGGCCCGGACATCCGGGCCCGTTTTTTTTAACCCGCACCAAAGGAATGACCCGATGCACACCCGCACCCGTCGTACCTCGCTGTCGCTGCTGCCGCTGGCCCTGGCGCTCTCGCTGGCCCCGCTGGCACATGCCACCGATGCCCAGGCCCCCGATGGCCCGCGCGCCCTGCCCGGCTCGTTGCCGCTGATTCCCGCCCCCGCCCAGCTGCAACGCCTTGAGGGCGCGGGCTACACCGTCACTTCCACGACCGCGCTGCGCGCGCAGGGCGCGGCCGCCCAGCGCGTGGCCGGCCTGTTCGCGACCCAGCTGCAGCACAGCGGCGGTCCGACCCTGGTCGTGGCCAGCGCACGCGGCAATGACGGTATCCGCTTCGTGCTCGACGCTACCCTGAAGACCGGTGCCGAGGGTTACCAGCTGCGCAGCGATGCGCGCGGCGTGACCGTGCAGGCCGCCACCGAAGCGGGCCTGTTCTATGGCGCGGCCACCCTGTCGCAGCTGCTCACGGGCGGCAGCGACGGTGTCGTGCCGGCACTGAAGATCGACGATGCGCCGCGTTTCAGCTGGCGCGGGCTGATGCTCGATTCGGCGCGCCACTTCCAGAGCCTGGACGAGATCAAGCGCGTGCTCGACGCGATGGCCGAACAGAAGCTCAACACCTTCCATTGGCATCTCACCGATGACCAGGGCTGGCGCATGGAGATCAAGCGCTACCCGAAACTGACCGGTGTCGGCAGCTGCCGCATCCCGGCCGGCGATGGCGGCCGCGATCCGGCCACCGGCGCGCCGCGACCCTACTGCGGTTTCTACACGCAGGACCAGATCCGCGAGGTGATCGCCTACGCCGCCGCGCGCCACATCCAGGTGATTCCGGAAATAGACGTGCCAGGCCATGCCACGGCCGCCATTGCCGCCTACCCCGAACTCGGCACGATCGATACGCCACTGCAGCCGCTGAGCGAATGGGGCGTGTTCCCGAACCTGTTCAACACCGAGGAGAGCACGTTCCAGTTCCTGGAGAACGTGCTTGAAGAGGTCATCGAACTGTTCCCCGCCAAGTACGTCCACGTCGGCGGCGACGAAGCAGTCAAGGACCAGTGGGAGGCCAGCCCGCGCGTGCAGGAACGCATGCGCGAGGTGGGCGCGGGCACTGAAAATGAAATGCAGGCGCACCTGATCAAGCGCCTGGAGACGTTCCTGGAGCAGCACGACCGCCGCCTGATCGGGTGGGATGAAATCCTCGAAGGCGGCCTGCCGCCGGAAGCCACGGTGATGTCCTGGCGCGGTACCGAGGGTGGCCTCAAGGCCGCCAGCGAAGGCCACGACGTGGTGATGTCGCCGGTCACCGACATGTACATGGACTACCTGCAGACCAACTCGGAGAACGAGCCGCCAGGCCGACCGCTGACCACCCCGCTGGCCCGCGTGTATGGCTTCGAGCCGGTGCCGGATGCCTTGGCCAGGGACAAGGAGCAGCACATCCTCGGCCTGCAGGCCAACATGTTCACCGAGCACACCCGCAGCGTCGCCCGGCTGCACCACAACGTGTTCCCGCGCCTTGCCGCGGTGGCCGAAACCGGCTGGACGCCGCGTGACCGCCGCAACTTCGCCGATTTCCTGGCCCGGCTGCCCTCGCAGCTGCAGCGCTGGCAGGCGATAGGCATCGCGTATGCGCAGACGCCGTTCGAAGTGGAAGCCGATGTCACCAACGACCGCAAGGCCGGCACCGCCACCCTGGCCCTGCGCAACCCGCTCAACTATGAAATCCGCTACAGCGTGGATGGCAGCGCGGTCACCGCGCAGTCGCCGCGCTACGACGCGCCGCTGACCCGGCCGCTGCCGGTGGGTGTACAGGCCGCGACCTTCTTCAATGGGCAGGCACTGGCCAAGGCGGCGAGCCGCTTCGACATCACCGCGCAGTCGCTGCTGAGCCGCACCGACGAGCATCTGGCGATGTGTCCGGGCGAAGGCAAGCTGCTGCTGCGGCTGGAGGACGATGGCCCGGCCGACGGCCAGCGCGCGATCTTCAACGTGAACATCTTCAACCCGTGCTGGCTGTGGGAAGGCGCGGATGTGGAGGGCATTGCGAAGCTGCGGGTACGCGCGGGGCAGATTCCGTATTACTTCCAGCTGGCCCACGACGAGCCGCAGCGGCGCTTCGTGCCGGCGCGCAGCGCACACGGCGAGATGGACATCCTCAACGCGCAGTGCGATGGCAAGCCGTTGGCCAGCGTGCCGTTGCCGGCCACGCCCGGTGCCGATGGCTTCATCACGCTGGAAGCGGCCGTGCCGCGTTCGCTGAAGGGCCGCCAGGACCTGTGCGTGCGCTTCACCGGTGACACCCGGCCCACCATGTGGGTGCTGGACACGCTGGAGCTGGTACCGCGTTGATGACGCAGCGGTGCCGGCCCATGGCCGGCACCGCAGTGGATCAGCCTTTCATCCGAATGAGCAGATCGCGCAGCGGCGTGAAGGCCACCGCCATGCCTGCCACCACGCCGACGCTGTTGGCCAGCGCATCCATCGGGTCGGCCATGCGGTCGGTGGTCAGTGCGCCCTGCAGGAATTCAATGCCCACGCCCAGCAGCACCAGCCCGGCGCCGGCCCACAGCAGCGCCGCGCGCGTGCGGTAGATCTGCACCGCCGCCGAGGCCAGCAGGAAGTACGCCAGGAAATGCTCGACCTTGTCGCTGTTCTGCGGCAATGCCAGCGGCGGTGGCGGGATCAGGCAGACCACGATCGTGACCACGATCGCCAGCCACCACAGGCCCAGCCACACGCGCGGGAAGCGCAGCGGCTTCAGCATTCCGGCTGCGGTCATCTCAGAGCCGCCAGGTCAGGTCGCCCAGCAGGAACGCCGGGTCGAAATCCACGTCGCGCTGGAAGCCCATCACCTGGAAGCGCTCGCCCATCTCGCTGGGCAGGGTGAGCTTCTTGACCTGATCGCGCAGGCGCAGCTTGCCGATCTCGTCGGCACGTTCCTCGGCCATGGCCAGCAACCCATCCAGGCCATTGCCGAGCAGGAAGCTGGACTGGGTGCAGTAGCCGGCCAGCTCGAAACCGGCATGCGTGCCGGCCTCGGCCAGCGCGGTGAAATCCACCGACGCGGTCAGGTCCTGCAGGCCCGGCCACAGGAACACGTCGTTGTGCACGTGGTGGCGGTAGAAGGCGCGCACGGTGCCGTCGTCGCGGTCATCGCGGTAGTACTCGTTGCGCGGGTAGCCATAATCGACGAACAGCATCGCGCCGCGCTTCAGCCCGCCAGCCACCGCCTGGATCCAGTACGGCAGGTGCGGCAGCAGCTCGGAGCGATAGCCATCGGCGAACGGCTTTTCCCGGTAGCGCTCCAGGTGCCGCACGGCCGAGGTCAGCATGGCATCGGCCGGCTGCGCGCCGCGGATGAAGCGTCCGTCGGCATCCAGCTCCACGGTTTCCTCATAGACCATGCCGTCGCGCGCAAGGAAGCGCGGGGTCGGCAGGGCGTCGATCACTTCGTTGGCGAACACCACGCCGTCCCAGTCATCGTCGAACGGGCCGTCCAGCCATTCCACCAGGGCGAACAGCGGCGGCACCAGCGCCTTTTCCAGGCGCTCGCGCTGGCGCTCGCGCAGGTCCGCGCTGGGTTCCAGGATCGCGTAGCGCTCCGGCAGCGCATCCAGTTCCAGCATGCGCTTGAGCAGGATCTCGGCGAATGCGCCGCTGCCGCCACCCAGTTCCAGGAAGCGTGCCTGCGGGCCCAGCTGCTGCATCACCGGGGCGATGGCGTTGGCCAGGGTGGCGGTGAACAGCGGGCCCAGCTCCGGGGCGGTGGTGAAATCGCCATCCGCACCGAACTTGCTGGCGCCGGCGCTGTAATAGCCCCAGCCTGGCGCATACAGGCTCAGTTCCATGAACCGGGCAAACGGCATGGCGCCGCCGTTGGCAAGGATTTCCGCGCGCAGGGCGGCGGCCAGTTCGTCGCTGTGGGCCAGGGCGTCGGCATCGGGCGTGGGCAGGGAAGAATGCATGGTGCGGGCGATTGCGGTGACAATGCACAGCATAGCCGAGCAGGAAGGAGCCCCGATGACCGCCACCACACCCGTCGTGCTGATCACCGGCAGTGCGCGCCGGATCGGCGCGGCCATTGCCCGCCAGTTCCATTCGTGCGGCTGGTCGGTGGTGCTGCATGCGCACACCTCCACCGCCGAGCTGCAGCAGATGGCCTTCGACCTGGACATGCTGCGCCCTGGCAGCGTGCTGGCCCTGCAGGCCGACCTGCGCGACGCGCAGGCCCTGCCGGACCTGGTGGAACAGACCGTGGCCCAGTTCGGGCGGCTGGATGCGCTGGTCAACAACGCCTCCAACTTCTACCCCACCCTGCTCGGCCAGATCACCGCCGACCAGTGGGACGACCTGTTCGCGGTGAACGCCCGCGCGCCGCTGCTGCTGGCCCAGGCCGCCGCGCCGCAGCTGCGCCGCCACCAGGGCTGCATCGTCAACCTCACCGACCTGCACGGCACCCAGCCGATGCGCGACCACCCGGTCTACGCCGCAGCCAAGGCCGCGCTGGAAATGATCACCCGTTCGCTGGCGCTGGAACTGGCGCCGAAGGTCCGGGTCAATGCCGTGGCGCCGGGCGCGATCCTGTGGCCCGAGCAGGGCAAGGATGATTTCGCCCAGCAGGCGCTGCTGGCGCGGACCCCGCTGGGCCGCACCGGCACGGTGGAGGAGATCGCCGAGGCGGTGTACTGGTTGGTCAACGACGCCCCGTTCGTGACCGGGCACACGTTGCGGGTGGATGGCGGCCGGCAGTTGACGTGATTGCTGGCGTCGTCACAGCTCGACCACCTCGAATGCGTCGTCGAACTGCCGGTGCGCCCGCCACAACGTGGCCAGGTCCAGGCCGCTGACCGGGTCGATGAAGTCCGGCGCGATATCCGCCAGCGGCTTGAGCACGAAGGCATGCTTCAG
Source organism: Stenotrophomonas sp. FBCC-B152 (assembly GCF_059134105.1). NCBI lineage: Bacteria > Pseudomonadati > Pseudomonadota > Gammaproteobacteria > Lysobacterales > Lysobacteraceae > Stenotrophomonas > Stenotrophomonas sp. FBCC-B152. Next base: position 3,278,252 of record NZ_CP101442.1, read on the forward strand.
CTCCGGGCGCGGAATCCGCAGGTGCCCCGGCCCTTCCACGATCAGGTCGCCGTAGAACACCACGTCGATGTCCAGCGTACGGTCGCTGAAACGCGGCCCGCTGCGGTCCCGCCCATGGGCGTCTTCCACGTCATGCAGCCACTGGTCCAGGGCCTCCAGCGGCTCGTCGGTCTCGATCGCCACCGCGTTGTTGAGGAAGGCCGGGCCGTCGAAGCCCACGGCGGCGGTGCGGTAGGCCGGGGAGACCCGGATATCGCCGAAACGCCCGCGCAGCGCGGCCACCGCAGCGTGAAGATGCTGCTGCGGTTGCAGGTTGCTGCCCAGGCTCAGGAGCACAGTGGTCATGGTATTCAGCGTACGTGGGGCGAATCCACACGGGGCCAACAGGGGCTCCGCATAGAATCGGGGTGCACATCATAGGACACCGACATGACCTATTGCGTCGGCATTGCGGTGGATGAGGGCCTTGTCTTCGCCGCCGATACCCGTACCAACGCGTCGCTGGACGACGTACGCGTGCACCGCAAGCTGCACGAATTCGAGTTTCCCGGCGAGGCCGCCTTCGTGATCATGGCCGCCGGCAACCTGGCCACCACCCAGCTGCTGATCTCGCGGCTGCACCGCGACGTGGAGGAACAGCGGCCGGAAAACCTGCGCGCCTACCGGCACCTGTTCGAGGTGGCCGAGTACGTGGGCCGGGTGCTGGTGGACAGCCAGGTCAAATGCAGCAACCCGGAACACGGCCATGACGGGGTCAACACCCAGGCGACCCTGATCCTGGGCGGCCAGGTCGGCGGTGAACACCCGGGCATGTACATGATCTACCCTCTGGGCAACGCGATTGCCGCCTCGCCGGAAACGCCCTTCCTGCAGATCGGCGAATCCAAGTACGGCAAGCCGATCCTGGACCGCATCATCCGCCCGCAGACCCGGCTGGACGATGCGGCGCGCACGGCGATCGTGTCGCTGGATTCGACCATCCGTTCCAACCTGTCGGTGGGCCTGCCGGTCGACCTGGTGCTGCTGCGCGCCGGCGACCTGCGCATCAGCCACCGCATGCGCCTGGCCGGCGACAGCCCGCTGTACGCCGAAATCCATGGCAACTGGTCGCGCCGGCTGGAACACGCCGTGGCCAGCCTGCCCAGCTTCCCCTGGGAAGATGGGTAGGCGCGCCCTACCCCGCCAGCGCCTCGGCCACCGAACGGAACACCTGCTGCATTTCCAGCGGCTTGCGCAGCACGTGCACCTCGACACCGTCCGGGAAGGTTTCCAGCGGTACCGGAACCTCGGCGTCTTCCAGCACCAGCGCCGGGCCGCGATAGCCCAGCGCGGCCATCTCATCGAGCAGGTGGCTGGCTGAAAGCAGCTTGGCCCCGGCATCGGCGATCACCAGTGCCGGCATCGCCTCCTGCTGCATCCAGCGCAGCGCGGCACCGCCATCGGAGGCCAGCTGCAGGTGGTAGCCCTGGCTGGACAACGCATTGCCCAGCAGCGACAGCCGGGTGGCTTCGCCATCGACCACCAGGATCGACTGCCCGGCACCGGCCGCTATCGGCTGTGCCTGCGGGACCGCATCGACCGGTTCCTCGCGCATCGGCAGCCGCAGTTCGAACCGACTGCCCACGCCCGGCGTGCTTTCCACCCGGATGCTGCCCTGGGCGCCTTCGACGATGCGCTTGCAGGAGATCAGCCCCAGGCCGGTGCCGTTGGCCTTGGTGGTGAAGAACGGATTGAACAGGTGCGCCAGTACCTCGGCGCTCATGCCCACGCCCTCGTCGGTCACCGAGATGCGCAGCCAGTCCTGGCCGTGCGCATCCGGGTCGGCCGCCGCGCGCAGGGTCAGGCGCCCGCCATTGGGCATGGCCTGGATCGCGTTGAGCGCCAGGTTCAGCAGCACCTGCTGCAGCTCGGTGTAGTTGGCATCCACCGCCAGGGCCGGGTCGTCCACGTCCAGGTGCAGGCTCACCTGCGCCGGCAGGGTACTGCGCAGCAGCAGTTCCATCGCCTCGAACAGATGGGCGATCTGGATCCGCTCGCTCGGGCTGCGCGAGCCACGCACGAACGACAGCATGGATTCGGCCATTTCATGCCCGCGCCGGCCACATTCGGCGATCACGTCGGCCAGGTGGTGCAGCTGCGGATCGTCGGTGCGGGCCTTCAGCAGCTCGGGCATGATCAGCAGCGGCTGCAGGATGTTGCGCAGGTCGTGGCTGAGCCCGGCAGCCAGCAGCGACAGGCTTTCCAGCCGCTGCGCACGCATCAGTTCGGCTTCCACCCGCTGGCGGTCGATGGTGCCACGCGCCTCGCGCACGGCGCGCGCCACCGCCGAAGGCAGCCGCGCCGGCTGGTGCTTGATGATGTAATCGTTGGCGCCCTGGTGCAGCGCGGCCACGGCATTCTCTTCGCCGATCGTGCCCGACACGAAGATGAAGGGCACGTCCGGGTGCCAACCGCGCACGATTTCGAGCGCCTGGTTGCCGGAAAAACCGGGCATGGCCAGGTCGGACAGCACGATGTCCGGCGCGAACCGCAGCAGCGCATCGCGCAGTTCGGCGGCGGTCTCTACCCGCTCGAAGCTGGCCTCCAGCCCGGCGTCGAGCATCTGCCCGCACATCAGCTCGGCATCTTCGGGCGAATCCTCCACCAGCAGGATGCGCAGGTGTCCCAGCGAGGGGCCGGTGAGCGGCATGGGTTACTCGACCTCCGGAGCCTGGTTGATCAGCGCCCAGAACTTGCCGAGCGTCTGCACGGCACCGAAGAACTGGTCCACGTCCACCGGTTTGACCACATAGGCATTGACGCCCAGGTCCCAGCTGCGGGCCAGGTCGCTCTCCTCGCGCGAGGACGACAGGATCACCACCGGCAGCCGCTTGAGTTCCTCGGCACTGCGGATCTGGCGCAGCACTTCCAGCCCGTCCATGCGCGGCATCTTGATATCCAGCAGCAGCACCGCCGGCAGGCCCTCCTCGCGGTTGGCGAAGGCACCGCGGCGCAGCAGGTAGTCCATCGCTTCCACGCCGTCCTCGACGTGCACGATGGGGTTGGCCAGGCGCGCTTCCTTCAGGGCATCGATGGCCATTTCAGCATCGGCGGGGCTGTCCTCGGCAAGCAGGATGGTGCGGAGAGCGGTCATGCGACGGGGCCTTTGTTGAGTGCGTCGAGAGAGGAAGGGAGAAGGAAGTGGAACGTGGCGCCCTGGTCCACCGCCGCTTCGGCCCAGATGCGGCCGCCGTGGCGGGCGAGAACCCGGCGCACGCTGGCCAGGCCGATGCCGGTGCCGGAATACTCGCTGGCCTTGTGCAGGCGCTGGAACACGCCGAACAGCTTGTCGGCGTAGGCCATGTCGAAGCCGGCACCGTTGTCGCGCACGCTGAACAGGTGGCTGCCATCGGGCTGGCGTTCGTACTCCACCGCAATCCGCGCCGGATGGGCGTTGGCCGAGTACTTCACCGCATTGCCGAGCAGGTTCAGCCACAGCTGCCGCATCATGTTGTCGTCGCAGACGAGGATCGGAAGCGGTGCGATCTTCCATTCGATGCGCCGCGCCGCGCCGCCGTGCTCGGCCTCGCTTTTCAGATTGGCATCCAGCAGCGCGCGGGTATCGGCCACCAGCGACTGCATGTCCACCGCCTGCAGGCGCATCGCCGCGCGCCCGAGCCGCGAGTAAACCAGGAGATCGTCGATCAACGTGGCCATCCGCCGCGCCGAGCCGGCGATGACGTCCAGGTAGTGCCGCGATTTTTCGTCCGCCTCCTCGCCGAGGTGCCGGGCCAGCTTGTCCGAGAAGTCGGCAACGTGGCGCAGCGGTGCGCGCAGGTCGTGCGACACCGAATAGCTGAAGGCTTCCAGCTCGCGGTTGACCTCCGATACCTGTTCCACCTTGCCTTCCAGCTGGCGGTTCAGTTCTTCCACGCGCTGCTGCACGGCACGTTGCACGGTGACGTCGGTGACCGTCATCAGCACCACTTCATCATCGCGGTCCGGCAGCGGCATGCGCCGGGCGTTGATCAGCATGGTGCGCACCTGGTCATCATCGGTGCGCTGTTCGTGCTCGAAGTCCCACAGTTCGCGACCACGCAGCAGCACGTCCATCAACCGCTGCTGCACCGCCGGATCGCTCCAGGCACCCTCGCCCAGCGTTTGCAGGGCGCGGCCGTCGGTGGTCGCGTCGTCATGCAGTCCATACAACTCCGAGAACGCCGGGTTGTGCAGCTGCACCTTCAGTTCGCGGTCAAGCAGCACGATCGGCTCCCGCACGGTGTGCAGCACCGATGCCGCACGTGCCGAGGCGCGCCGCGTGGCACGTTCGGCGGTGGCGCGGTGCAGGATCTGCCGATGCAACAGCCACAACACCAGGCCGAGCAGCAGCAGCTGGACGACCAGTGCGGTCCACGAGACCAGCTCGCCCTGCCGTTGCTGCTGGGCGAACACGGCCGAACGCTGGGCCAGCAGTTCTTCTTCGCGGTCCTGCAGTTCCTCGATCAGGCCGCGGATCGGATAGCGGGTAGTCAGGTCCTGTACCAGTTGGCGCTGGTCGCCGTCGGGGCTGGAACGGGCCAGCTCGGCGGCCAGCTCCATGCGCCGGTCCAGCAGCGACTGGATGCGGCCGATGCGCACCAGCTGTTCGGGATTGTCGCGGGTCAGCTCGGTCAGCCGCGCCAGCCGTGCCGGAATGTGGCGGGCCTGGCCAAGCCGCTCGCGCAGCCCGGGGGCATCGATGCCCTTGGACAGCGTCAGCGCCGCCGATTCCACGTCGCGCACGTCCGCCTGCAACTGATACACGGCGACGCCGACGTCCTGGGTGTGGGTCACCCAGCGCATCGCGTCGAGGTTCTCGTCGGAGAGTCGGCGCAGGGTCAGCCATGGCACCACGATGATGGCCACGGCCGCGAGGCCGAGGGCCGGCAACCGCCAGCGGTCCCAGAGTTCATCACTGAAAACCAGTGCCATAGACCCTCGTTGGCTTGCATGCTCCCCCTCCCCGCCGGTACGCCCCGATCCAGGAGCGACGCCGACAGGGGCGAAGTCCTGAATATACTCCACACCAACGTGAATACGGGACAGGACCGGACAGCGGCGCCGTCCATGAAAAAGGGCGCGCCTGACGGCGCGCCCCGGTGTCTGTGCAGGTGCTGTCGCGGATCAGCGCTTGGCAGCGGCCGCGGAGACCTTCAGTGCACTGGCGTCGACACTCTTGACGCCCTTGATCATCTTGGCCTTGGCAACGGCATTGTCATGCTCGGCCTTGGTCGCCACGGTGCCCGACAGCGATACCACGCCATTCACGGTTTCCACCTTTACTTCAGTGCCGGGAACCTTGCTGCTGGCCAGCAGGTCACTCTTGACCTTGGTGGTGATCCAGGTGTCGGTGACCGGCTCGTCCGAATCATGCATGTCCGCATGGGTCATGGCAGCCTTGTCGGTGGTCTTCGGCGGATCCTTGGCCATGGCCGCCGAGGTGCCCAGCAGCATGCCGAAAGCGAGCGAAGCAGCAAGCAGATTACGGGTAGTGTTGGTCATGTGCGGTGTCTCCCTGGTTAGTGGGCCCAGTGTCGGCGGCGAGGCGTGGACAGCACGTCGCTGCAAGATCACGTTGCCGTGAACCGCTCAGGTTCAACCCCAACAGTTCAGGTTTCCGCACTGCATCATTTGCAATTATTCTTACGCGACACAACGCATCAGGTGCACACATGGCGACGATCGCGCAGGTGGGATTGATCGGATACGGGCTGGCTGGAAGCGTTTTCCACGCGCCACTGATCCAGCACACGCCGGGCCTGGCCCTGCACAGCATCGTCAGTTCGCAACGCGAGCGGCTGCTGCGCAGCTTCACCGATGTGCACATCCACGCGGACGTGGCGCCGCTGCTGGCCGACCCGGCGGTGGATGCGGTGGTGATCGCCACGCCCAATGAACAGCATGCACCGCTGGCACTGGCGGCATTGCGTGCGGGCAAGCATGTGCTGGTCGACAAGCCGTTTGCCTTGACCACGGCCGAAGCGGAGGCGGTAGTCGATGCCGCGCGCGAGGCCGGGCGCGTGGTGTGCGTGTTCCAGAACCGGCGCTACGACGCCGACTTCCTCACGCTGCGCGGCCTGCTGGCGGCAGGCACGCTGGGACGCATCGCGGAAGTCCATTCGCACTTCGACCGCTACCGCCCGCAGGTGCGCGACCGCTGGCGCGAGAGCGATGCACCGGGCAGCGGATTGTGGATGGACCTGGGCCCGCACCTGCTGGACCAGATACTGCAGCTGTTCGGCTGGCCCGAGGCGATCAGCGCCGACATCACCGCGCAGCGCGACGGTGCTCGCAGCGACGATTACTTCCATGCCGTGCTGCACTACCCTGCGATGCGCGCGATCGTGCACGCCGGTTCGCTGGTGGCCGCGTCGGCACCGCGCTTTGCCGTGCATGGCAGCGCCGGCAGTTACCTCAAGGACGGCCTGGACGTGCAGGAAGACCAGCTGCGCCAGGGCATCGCCCCGGGCGCACCGGGCTGGGGCCTGGACCCGCAGCATGGGCAGCGGTTGCAGGTGGATGCCGACGGGAAGGCACATCGCCACAGCGTGGACAACGCCGTGGGCGATTACCGCCGGTTCTACGCGGCGTTCCGCGATGCGATTCTCGGCGAAGGCCAAGAGCCGGTCAGTACTGAAGAAGCATTGCAACTGATGCGGCTGCTCGAAGCAGGCCGCGAAAGCGCCGACAGTGGCCGGCGCGTGGATCTTCGTTAGCTGACCAATTGCATCGAAGGCACGATGCTCCGGTAGGGTTGCATCCCGATCAACCGCCGATGCAGCTGATCAGAGCGGTGGGGCATGAACTTCATCGGAGACATCGCTCCGGCGAAGGTCATGCGTCCAAGCGCCGATCGCCCATCCGTGCAGTCGTTTGGGAACCGACCCTACCAGCGGTCCCGCTTACTCCTTCACCATCGCGTGGCCGCCGAACTGGTTGCGCAGCGCGGAGAGCATGCGGTCGCTGAAGGAATTCTTTTCGCGTGAGCGCAGGCGCTCCAGCAGCGACAGGGTGATCACCGGCGCGGACACGTCCAGGTCGATCGCTTCGGCCACGGTCCAGCGGCCTTCGCCGGAATCGGGCACGAACGGCGCGATGCCATCCAGCTGCGGGTTGCGGGCCAACGCGTCGGCACTCAGGTCCAGCAGCCAGGACCGCACCACGCTGCCGTGCTGCCAGGCCGCTGCGACCTGGCCCAGGTCGAGGTTGAACTCGGTCTTGCGCTGCATCAACGCGAAGCCTTCGGCGTAGGCCTGCATCATTCCGTACTCGATGCCGTTGTGGACCATCTTGCAGAAGTGCCCTGCCCCGCTGGGCCCCGCGTGGACCCAGCCGCGATCCTCGGCCGGGGCCAGGGTGCGGAAGATCGCACCGACGCGCTCGACGGCCGCGGCATCGCCACCGATCATCAGGCTGTAGCCTTCCTGCAGGCCCCACACGCCACCGCTGGTGCCGCAGTCGAGGTAGGTCACGTCTTCCTCGAGCAGCTGCGTGGCACGGCGCATCGAATCCTTGTAGTACGAGTTGCCGCCGTCGATCACTACGTCGCCCTCGGACAGGTGCGGCGACAACGCGGCCAGGGTCTGGTCGACCACCTCGCCGGCCGGCACCATCAGCCACACCACGCGCGGCACCGACAGCTTCGCCAGTGCTTCGGCCGCCGTTGCGCTCACTTCGAAGCCGCGCGCAGCGGCGCTGGTGCGGGCCGCTTCACCGGGGTCAACGCCGATCACGCGGTGGCCGCCGCGGTGCAGCCGCTCGGCCATGTTGGCGCCCATGCGCCCCAGTCCAATCATTGCAATTTCCATGACTCACCTTTGCTCGGGTTGCGAATACGTTGACGCTGCGGCGCACTGCTGGAGCTGTGTCTGGATCCAGCGGTGGTACAGCGTGGTATGCAGGTTGTGCAGGCCCAGCTCGAACGCGAACGGCGTGCGCGGATTGCGGTCGAGCAGGCGTGCAATGTGATAGCCCACCGGACGTATACCGCGTGGGTGCACATAAATCACGAACTCCCGGTAGAACGGATCGTCCAGCAGCGCGTCCAGTTCAGCCAGCAGCGGCTGCTGGTCGGCCGGCAGCGCGGCGCGCAGCACCGGGTCGCGCTCGGCCAGCAGCCGTTCGAAGCGACGCAGCCCGGGCCCCGGCATGCGCCCGGCCACCTCCCAGATGCGCCGGTTGATGCGGTCGTAGTAGGCAAAGCCCTCGTGCACGCGCAGCGCCTCGGCGGCTGCCTCGCCCACATCGACGATGACGAAGTTCTCGGCCTGGTTGTTGATGTCGTCCAGGTACACCGGATCGAACACATGCTCGATGAAGCCCGGCGCGCCTACGAACGCCTGGCGCCCGCGCCGCGAGGTCCGCACCGCCTTGCCGTCGGCGAAGAACTCGCCGGCGTGGTGGCCGAGCAGGATGCTGTCGGTGTCGTGCAGGGTCAGGAAGGTACCGATCGACAGTTCGCCGGGGGTGAACGCTGTATCGAACGCGGCATCGCCATAGAGCTCGCGCTGGGCGGCCAGCTGCGCCACCTGCCGGCCGACACCGCATTCGCTGCGCACCCGGCCGGCATAGAAGGCCTGCACGGCCGCGCTGTTGGACCCCTGCGGCTGGTAGCCGCGGCCGAAGCTGCGGAAGCCCTCCCAGCCCTGCGCGCGTGCACCGCCCGGGCCAAAGCCGATCCAGCCGAGCTGCAGCGCCGAAAAACGGTAACCGGGGTTGTCCTGCAGCCGCGTGGCGGCGCGGCGGGTGGCCTTGCCCAGCTCGAAGGCGTAGGCGCAGACGGTCGCCGGATCGTCCAGCAGGGTCTGCAGGAAGCGCTCGCGCTGCGCGGCGGGCCATGCACGCGGCAGCTGCACGCGCAGGTCGCCGGCCGCCTGCGCCTGGGGCAGGTCGGCCCGTTCGCAGACGGGGCCGCCGTGCACGCGCGGCGTGGCGATGTCGGCGTCCTGGAGCTGCCAGCCAAGGCGTTCGATCAGCGTCTGCACGCAGCTGCCCGGGTCGGTGCGCCCCTCCGCGACCGGAAGCAGGGCGATCATCGTTGCCAGCAGGACGCCCACGGCGCGCCATCTGCGCGATGGATGACGGCCCCTGCCCGGCATGCTCCGCGTCCGCTCAGTGCGCGTCGCCAGGGGTATCGCTGGCTGGAACCGCAGGCGGCGCCGGTGTGGGTGTGGCAGGCGGTACCGGGACCGATGCAGGAACCGGCGCCTGCTCCGGCTCGGGCACCGGGGTAACCGGCGGCGCGGGTGCCGGCGGAACCGGCGCGGCTGCCGGCTCGGGCGTGCTGGCCTTGGCTGCCGGCAGGTACTGCTGCAGGCGGGTGAAGAAGCGGCGGTAGAAGTCGCCGTCCTGCACGGTGCTGCTGGCCACCTTCACCAGCGAATCGTCATTGCTGCCGAACGGCAGCGACACCGACCCCAGCGCGCCCACACCCACGCTGGCCGAGGTGGGGCTCTTCTTCAACGCATAGCGGTCCTGCACGGCACTGATGAACACCAGTGCCTCGTCGCCGCGCGCCGCACATGAGACACGCAGCACCAGCTGCTCATGCTCATCCTCGCGTGGCTGGAAATTCTTGTTGCCTTCCACCGCGTCCGGATCGGCGCGGGCAATCGCGTAGCCCTGGCTCAGCAGCGTGCGCCGTGCCGCCTCGCAGGCCTGCGCCGGGGTGCCCGGCACGCTGCGCGAGTACATGTCGCCCGAATCGAAGGATTCACGCAGCAGCGTGCTGACGGCGGCACGGCCGCCGCAGGCGCTGAGGGTCACGGCCAGCAGGCTGGCCGCCAGTGCATGGGAAGGCCGCATGGGCGCTCCTGCAGGAGGGGATCGCCCCAGCATAGGCCCGGTGGCGTATGCGTGGGGTCTAAACGCAAAGGGCCGGCGTTTCCGCCGGCCCTCCGTTTTCCGTTGGTTCACCCGGTCAGTCGGCCCAGCGGCCTGCCGCGGTCGACTGCGGCAGCACCTGCGCCGACAGCGGGCGGTCTTCGGCCAGCAGGTTCACCGCATCGGCCAGGATCGCGGCCGACTCGCGCAGCAGCGGGTCCGGACGCTTCTCGGCCGCCTTCTCGCGGGCGGCATCCTTGACGATGTCGCGCTCGTTGCCGGTCAGGCCATCATCGTTGCTGTCATCGGCCAGCGGGTCCAGGTCCAGGCCCAGTTCCTTGCGGGTGGCCTGGCGCTGCTTGCGCTGGGTTTCCTGGCGCTCGCGCTCGGTGCGGCGCTCGGCCTCGTTGAGCGAGATGTACTTCTTGGCCGCTTCGGTGCGGAACTGCTCCACGTCCTCATTCCACCACTGGAACTCCTTGTCCGAGGCGATGCGCGAGGCATGCAGGGTTTCCAGCTTGGGCAGCAGCGGCCCAAAGTTGCCGTACTGGGTGTGCGGCACGGCGGCGATGCGGGTCCACGGCAGCGCGTTGTCGTAGGTGCTTTCACCGTACTCGGTGGCATCCACGCTGGCCGGGAAGGCCAGGTCCGGCACCACGCCCTTGTGCTGGGTGCTGCTGCCGCTGACGCGGAAGAACTGCGCGATGGTCAGCTTCACCTGGCCGAAGCGCTGGGCTTCGCCGCTCGGCCAACGGTCCAGGTCCACGATGTTCTGCACCGTGCCCTTGCCGAAAGTGGTTTCACCGATCACCAGCCCACGGCCGTAATCCTGGATGGCACCGGCGAAGATTTCCGAGGCCGAGGCCGAACCGCGGTTGATCAGCACGGCCAGCGGGCCGTCCCACGCCACCGCCTCGCTGCGGTCGTTGTTGACCGTGACCCGGCCACCGGATTCGCGCACCTGCACCACCGGGCCCTGTTCAATGAACAGGCCGGTGAGCTCGATCGCCTCATCCAGCGAACCGCCACCGTTGTTGCGCAGGTCCAGCACCACGCCATCGAGCTTGTCGTTCTTGAAGCCGGCGAGCAGCTTGGCCACATCGCGCGTGGCCGACGCGTAATCGGTCGCGTTGCGGCGGCGGCCTTCGAAGTCCTGGTAGAACGTGGGCAGCTTGATCACGCCGACCTTGCGCGCCGGCGCCCCATCCTTGGCCGGGATGGTCAGGGTTTCGCCCTTCGCGGCCTGCTCGGCCAGGCGCACCTTCTGCCGGGTCAGCACCAGCATGTGCGGCTTGCCGTCCACGCCTTCCTCGGCCGGAATGAATTCCAGCCGCACCTGGGTGTCCTTCTTGCCGCGGATCTTGGCCACCACGTCATCGATGCGCCAGCCGATCACATCCTCGACCGGACCCGACTTGCCCTGGCCCACGCCCACGATGCGGTCGCCCGGCTTGAGCGTGCCATTCACCGACGCCGGACCACCGGCGATGATCTCGCGGATCACCACCATGTCGTCCTGGCGCTGCAGCTGCGCGCCGATGCCTTCCAGCGACAGCGACATGGCCTGGTTGAAGTTCTCGGCCGTGCGCGGGGTGAAGTAATCGGTGTGCGGATCGACTGCGCTGGTATAGGAGTTGAGGAAGAACTGGAACACGTCCTCGCCCTTCAGCTCATTGACCGACTTTTCCAGCTGCGCATAGCGCTTGTCCAGCGTCTTGCGGATGTCGGCCGGCTGCTTGCCGGCCAGCTTCAGGCGCAGCCAATCGTTCTTGACCGACTTGCGCCACAGGTCATCGAGCTCGGCGCTGCTGGCCGCCCACGGCACGTCCTTGCGGTCGTACTCGAAGCGCTCATCGCTGCTGAAATCGAAATCCTGCTTGAGCAGCTTGCGCGCGTAACCCACCCGCTCGCCAACCCGCTGCTTGTACACCGCGAACACCTGGAACGCCGGCTCGAGCTCGCCGCCGCGGATGGCCGACGAAATGTTCGACTCGAACGGCGCGAACTTCGTGATGTCGGCCTGGGTGAAGAACTGCTTGCTGCCGTCCAGCGATTCCAGGTAACGCTTGAACACGTCCTTGGAGGTCGCCGCATCCAGCGCGCGCGGCCGGTACGCGTAGCGGCTGTCGGACAGCAGCCCGTACACCAGCTTGGAGGTCGTCACCTGGTCGGCCGTGGCCGCCGACGGCAGGGCCGGCGAATCAGCGTAGGCAGCCAGCGCCAGCGGCGCGGTCAGCGCCAGGGCCATCAGGAATGCGGGGGCTTTGAATTTCATCGACTTGCTCATGGCACCTTGCCAACGGGGAGACTGCGTGCGGATCAGACCACACGACAGTGCCGAAAGTTGCGGGGTTTGTCATCCACCGCGCCAGAACGCGGATTTCCAGCCTAAACGGCGGCCTGTATCAAATTGTGAATGACGCGGAATTGCCGCGTGGAAAGGGGTTTACGGGCGAAACCGCGCGGCGGCCTGAACCATTCGGCGGTCGGCAGGCATTCAGGCCCCCGGGAAGCCGTGACGGTCTTCGATCAGGTTCATCGCGAGCGTGGAGGGCCCCGCCGCGGCCGGCAGGCCCCTGTGCAAATGTCCCCCGGCGTCGGCCGGAGGCCGACACCTCCTCCTTTACTTTGCCAGGAGCCTGCCGGCCGCGACGGGGCTCGGCTTGCGGTTCGCGGTGGAAAAGCGGATGCCGGGGTGCCACGCCGGTGGGTCGAGTGCCGGGGCGGCATACCCTTGGAGGCGAAGTAAAGGAGGAGGTGTCGGCCTATGGCCGACGCCGGGGGACATTCGCCGGAAAGGGTATGCCGCCCCGGCGCTCGATTCACCGGCAGCCGCGTCTGACGGGAACTCAGGCGACGCCAGCGCCCTTGGCCTGCACATCGGCGTGGTACGAAGAACGCACCATCGGGCCGGAAGCCACGTGGCTGAAGCCCAGCTCGTAGCCGTAGACCTCCAGTTCCTTGTATTCCTCGGGCGTCCAGTAACGCAGCACCGGGTGGTGATGCGCCGTCGGCTGCAGGTACTGGCCGATGGTGATCATGTCCACGTCGTGCGCGCGCAGGTCGCGCATGGTCGCCCGCACCTGGTCCATCTCCTCGCCCAGGCCCAGCATGATGCCGGACTTGGTCGCGATCGACGGGTGCTGTGCCTTGAAGTTCTTCAGCAGCGTGAGCGACCACTGGTAATCCGCACCCGGGCGTACGTTTCGGTACAGGTCCGGCACGGTTTCGATGTTGTGGTTGAACACATCCGGCGGGTTGGTCGCCAGGATGTCCAGCGCCCGCTCCATGCGGCCCTTGCCGCGGAAGTCCGGCGTGAGCACTTCGATGCGCGTGTTCGGCGACTTGGCCCGGATCGCCCCGATGCAGTCGGCGAAGTGCTGGGCACCGCCGTCGCGCAGGTCGTCGCGATCCACGCTGGTCACCACCACGTACTTCAGGCCCATGTCCGCCACGGTCTGCGCCAGGCTGGCCGGCTCGCCCGCATCCGGCGGCTTCGGCCGGCCGTGGGCCACGTCGCAGAACGAGCAGCGCCGCGTGCAGACCTCGCCCAGGATCATGAACGTTGCCGTGCCGTGGCTGAAGCACTCGTGGATGTTGGGGCAGCTGGCTTCCTCGCAGACCGTCACCAGGCGGTTCTCGCGCAGCTTGGCCTTCAGCGTCTGCACCGCGTTGCCCGACGGGATCCGGACCCGGATCCACGACGGCTTGCGCAGCACCGGCGCGTCGGCGAACTGCACCGGCGAGCGGCCGATCTTGTCACCGCCCAGCTGTTTGACCCCGGCCTGCAACGGCGCGGCGGACGGCGTGTCGCCCTGCACGACCTGCAGGGGAATGATGCGAGCGGTGGTTTCAGTCATGGCCTTGGTCGGCGGCGCTCAGGCCGCGTCAGTCAGATCGGGCAGGTCCGTGGCAGGCTGGAGGTCCAACCCGAACTGGCGGGCCAGATGGCCCAGCAGTACCGGCTTGACGGCCGCCATGCCGGACGGTCCCCCCAAGTCTACCATCGAGGTGACCTGCAGCCCTTGGTAGCCGCAGGGATTGATGCGGTGGAACGGCTCCAGGTCCATCGCCACGTTGAAGGCCAGGCCGTGGAAGGTGCAGCCGCGGCGGACCCGGATGCCCAGCGCGGCCACCTTGGCCCCGCCCACATAGACCCCGGGCGCGCCGTCCAGCCGTTCAGCCCCGATATTCCATTCGTCCAGCGTATCGATGATTGCCTGCTCGATCCGGCACACGTAATCGCGCACCCCGATCCCCAGCCGGCGCAGCTGCAGCAGCGGATAGACCACGATCTGGCCCGGCCCGTGGTAGGTCACCTGGCCGCCACGGTCCACGTGCAGCACCGGGATATCGCCCGGAGCCAGCACGTGTTCGTCCTTGCCGGCCTGGCCCAGGGTGAACACCGGATCGTGCTCGACCACCCACAGTTCGTCCGGGGTGTCGTCCGTACGCGCATCGGTGAAACGCTGCATTGCATGCCAGACCGGCGCATAGGGCTGGCGGCCCAGGTCGCGCACGATCGCCGGCTGCGCCGGGCGTTGGCCCGGTGCAGCGCTGGAGTCGCAGCTGGTTACAGCGTCCACTTCACTTCCGGGTGGCCGCGCAGCGCCGTGTGGGCGAGGTCCAGCTGCTCACGGCTTTCGGCCATGAAGACCAGCTTCACGGACACGTATTTGCCGTTGGACGAGGTCTTCCAGGTGATGCGCTCTTTGAGCACCTGGATGCCGGCCACATGCAGCAGCTGCGGGAGTTCGTGCTCCAGACCGATGTTCGCCGAGCCCATGGCGCTGAGCTCGAATTGACCGGGGAACTGGAAGCCGTGTTCGGGATTGTCAGACTTGATTTCCATGACCGCGATTATGGGGACGGAAACGTCTGAACCCAAGACCTGCATGATCGTGCGCACAGCTGCGCCGAACGGTACGTGAAGATCGGCCTTCACGAACAAGACGCACCAGTGCGTGCGCGGCGCTGGTCATTGCATCACGCCCTGCATACCCTGCTCCCGCTTAAAAATGAATAAACCATCAGCGGGAACCTTATGCTTCTGAAGCGATTCGCGTTACCGGCCGCGCTTGCCGGTGTTCTTGCAGCAGCCGCGCCTGCAGTACAGGCAGCCGAACAATGCGGGCCCGACGCCATGCGCGAGCACCCGCCGCAGGTCAACTTCCGCGTCGACAACGATCTCTTCGGCGGCGCCGACCAGGACCAGGGCTACACCAACGGGGCGCAGATCACCTTCGTTTCGCCCAACCTGGTCGATTACACCGACGATCCGTGCCTGCCGAAGCTTGCGCGCTGGGTCAACCGCCATCTCGAACGCCTGGCCCCCGGCGAGTTCGAGCAGCAGAACATGATCTTCAGCTTCGCCCAGCAGATCTACACCCCCAAGGACTTCACCCGCCGCGACGTGATCGAGGACGACCGGCCGTATGCCGGCGTGCTGATCGGCAGCTTCGGCTACAACGCCCGTCGCGGCGACCGCCTGCAGACCACCCAGCTCGCGCTCGGCGTAGTCGGCCCGTGGGCGCTGGGCAAGGAAGTGCAGGACGCCGTGCATGACGCGCTGGGCGACGAGAAATTCCAGGGCTGGGACAACCAGCTGCACAACGAACCGGTGTTCATGCTCACCCACGAGCGCATGCGGCGCTGGGGCGATGCCGAAGACAACCTGGCCGGCTGGGGCTGGGATGCGATCAGCCACTACGGCGGCGCGGTCGGCAACCTGGCCACCCACCTCAACGCCGGCGGCGAAGTGCGCTTCGGCTGGAAGCTGCCGGACGATTTCGGCAGCACCCCGCTGCGCCCGGCCGGTGAAAACACCGCGCCTACCCGCGGCGGCAAGCCCACCGGGTGGTCGTTCCACCTGTTCGCCACCTCCGATGCGGCCTGGGTGATCCGGGACATCACCCTGGACGGCAACACCTTCCGCAACAGCCACAGCGTGGACAAGCGCAACTGGGTGGCCCAGGGCGGTTACGGCCTGGCGGTGATGTACAACCGCTGGAAGTTCGCCCTCGCCCGCTACCACAGCACCCGCGAGTTCGACCTGCAGGACCAGTCGCCGATCTATGGGTCCTTCACGATCAGCAGATCGCTATAGCGATCTGCGGGTAGGTGCCCACCGTTGGTGGGCACACCGAAAAGAAAAAAGACCGGCGCGAGCCGGTCTTTTTTTTGCATTTCCAGAACGAACCAGGAAACCGTTATTCCGATTCCCACCACATCCAGAAGCTGTCCCACAGGCGCTTGAAGAAGCCGGCTTCTTCCACGGCGGCCACGGCCACCAGCGGGGCCTGTGCCACCACCTTGCCATCCAGGGTCACCTTCAGCGTGCCGACCTGCTGGCCGGCCGTGAACGGCGCTTCCAGGGTCTTGGGCACGTCGATGCTCGGCTTGAGGTCGTTGTAGCGACCGCGCGGCACGCTCACCAGCAGCGGCTGGGCCACGCCCAGCTGCAGCGTGTCGGCCTTGCCCTTCCACACCTTGTGTTCGGCCACGGCCTTGCCCGGCTCGTACATGCGGTGCGTTTCGAAGAAGCGGAAGCCCCAGTTGAGCAGCGCCAGGCTGTCGTCGGCGCGCTGCTTCTCGGAGGCACCGCCCAGCACCACGGCGATCAGGCGCTGGTCGCCGCGCTGGGCCGAGCTCATCAGGCAGTAGCCCGCTTCGGAGGTGTGCCCGGTCTTGATGCCGTCCACGCTCTGGTCGCGCCACAGCAGCAGGTTGCGGTTGGGCTGGGTGATGTTGCCCACGGTGAATTCCTTCACCTTGTTGTAGGCGTAGGTTTCCGGGTAGTCGCGCACGAACGCGCGGCCCAGCAGCGCCAGGTCGTAGGCGGTGGTGCGGTGGCCTTCGGCGCTCAGGCCGTGGGCGTTGACGAAGTGCGAGTCCTTCATGCCGATCTTGGCGGCGTAGCTGTTCATCAGCGAGGCGAAGGCTTCTTCGCTGCCGGCCACGTGTTCGGCCAGCGCGATGGCGGCGTCGTTGCCCGACTGGATCGCCATGCCCTTTTCCATGTCTTCCAGGCGCGCGGTCTGGTTGACCGGGAAGCCGCTGTAGCTGCCGTCGGTGCCGGCGCCACCTTCGCGCCAGGCGCGCTCGCTCATCATCACCTGGTCGTCGGTACGGACCTTGCCGTTCTTCACTTCGGCGGCGACCACGTAGGAGGTCATCACCTTGGTGATGCTGGCCGGCGCCAGCTGTTCATTGATGTTCTCGCCGGCCAGCACCTGGCCGGTGGCGTAATCCATCAGCACCCAGGCCTTGGCCACGCTGGGCTTGGGCGCCGGCGGGGTGGCCACGGTAACGGGGGCGGCGGCGGAAGGAGCGGGTGCCGGGGCCGGGGTCGGCAGGGGGGTCTGGGCGGAGACCATGCCCACGAACAGGGTCGTGGCCATGGCAGCAGCGGCAAAGCGGAATTTCATCGGACAGCAAGCTCCAGGAGGGCGCCAAGGGGATTACAGGGGACGGCCATTGTAGGCCCATGGGGTGCCCGGACGCTGAAGCGCCCGGCGGGACGCATTCACTCTTTCACGATCTGCGGCGACCCGAATCCCAGACCGACAATGCGGCCGGCAAGTTCCGAGGCGCTGGCATGGTCGGCCGCCGGCACGCGCAGGCGCCACAGGGTACGACCACCGCTGACGATGTCGCTGATGCTGGCGCCGACGATGCCGGCCGAGGACAGCTGGCCCAAGGCCTTGGTGGCGTTCTCGCGGCTGGCGAAGCTGGCCACCTGCAGCAGCACGTTGCCGACCTGCTGCTGCAGCGAGGGGCTGGGCGCGGCGGCGACCGGGACCGGCGCAACGGCGGGGCGCGCAGCGGCGACCACCGGCGCGGCCGCAGGCAGCGCGCTCACCGTGACCGGACCGGCCTCCAGCGTTGCCGCCTGGGTCGCGGCAGGGGCCGGCAGCGCCCCGATCAGTTTGTCCATGTCGCTGGCGCGGCGTACCGCGGCCGGCGGCGTTGCGGCGGCCACGGTCGCAGCCGCCTCCGCCGCACGGCGCTCGCGGCGAGAGGGCTTATCGGCCAGCAGGTTGTCTTCGCCCGGGGTCAGCGCACGCACTTCCACGTTGCCCGTGCCGCGCTGGGTGATGCCCAGGCGCACGGCGGCGGCGTAGCTGAGGTCGATCACCCGGCCATCGTGGAACGGGCCGCGGTCGTTGACCCGCACGATCACCGATTCGCCGTTGTCCAGGTTGGTGACCCGCGCGAAGCTCGGCAGCGGCAGGGTCTTGTGCGCGGCGGTGAAGGCGTACATGTCATACACCTCGCGGTTGGAGGTGAGCCGGCCATGGAACTTGGCACCGTAGTAGGACGCCGTGCCCTTCTCGGCATAGCCCTTGGGCCGGTCCAGCACCTGGTAACTCTTGCCCAGCACCACGTAAGGCGATTTGTTGCCGATCGCCGAGCGCGGCAGGTCCACCACGTCCGGTTCGGGAATGCAGGCCACGTTGGGGATGTAAGTGGGGGTGCTGTCGTTGACACCCGGCTTGTACAGGCCGCCGGCGCGGTAATTGCCGCGCGTACTGGGATCTTCGGACGCGGCCTTGTACGGCGAACCTTCCGGGCAATGCGCCGGACGCCCGCCCTTGCCCTGCCCCTGCACCAGCGTGCCGGCGGGTTTGCCGGTGGTGCCACCGGCGCTGGCCGGCTTCCTGGGCGCACTGCTGCAGGCGGCCAGCGCCAGGATCAGCAGGCCGGGAACCGCCCATCTGCAGCGCGCGCGCATGTTCATGCCGGCGGCAGCTCCTGGCCGGCGATGGCCTGCGACAGCTGGTACACGGCCATCGCGTACATCTTGGACAGGTTGTAGCGGGTGATCGCGTAGTAGTTCTGGAAGCCCAGCCAGTACTGCTTGCCGGTGCTGCCTTCCAGCGTGATCGGAGTGGCGGTCAGCCCGGCCGGGACCGCTGCGCTGGGCTGGTAGCCGCGCTGGGCCAGGTCGGACAGGGTCCAGGTCGGGGTCCAGTCGGTGGGGTCGAACGGCGCGCGGCCGGCGGCCAGCGTGGCCGGCACCGCCACCGGGCCGCCGCGCACCCAGCCGCCCTTCTTGACGAAGTAATTGGCGATCGACGAGAACACATCATCGTAGCTGGTGAACAGATCGCGGCGACCATCGCCGTTGCCGTCCACGGCGAAATCCAGGTAGCTGGACGACATGAACTGGCCCATGCCCATTGCGCCGGCATAGCTGCCCTTGATGGCCAGGATGTCCAGCTTCTCGTCACGGCTCAGCGCGAACAGGCGCGCCAGCTCATCGCGGAAGAACAGTTCGCGGCGCACTTCGCGTTCCAGCTTGGCCGGGTCGCCGCTGCGCGGGTAATTGAAGGCCAGCGTGTACAGCGCATCGAGCACGCGGTAACTGCCGGTGTTGGCGCCGTAGCTGGTTTCCACGCCGATGATCGCCACGATCACCTCGGCCGGCACCCCGGTACGTTCCTGCACGCGCATCAGTTCATCGCGGTGCTGGGCCAGGAATTTCCTGCCGCCGTCGATCCGCGCCTGGCTGATGAACATCGGCCGGTACTCGTTCCACGGCTTGACCCGTTCGGCCGGGCGCGACATGGCGGCAATGATCGGATCACGCACCTGCGCCTGGGCCAGCGTGGCCTCGATCTGCGCGGCGGGAATGCCATAGCGGGCGGCGGTATCGCGCACGAAGTTGGCGCGTGCCACCTCGAACGGCACCGGGGTCAGGTCAACCGGCGGCGCGGTGGCCGCGGCCCCTTCCGGCGCGGCTTCGGCAGGCCCCTTGTGGGCAACCCCCGGCTTGTTGGGCGCACCCGACGCCTGTGGCGGCGGTGACGGGGAGTGCGGCTGGGTCGCGCAGGCAACCAAACCGAGCGTAAGCATGCAAGCCAAAGTGCGTCGAATCATCGCCGCAGGTTAGCAGGTCAAAGATGAAATAAAACCCCTAACACCATGAATCCCAACGCTTTGCCCGCCATTCGCGAGTTTCGTTAAGACCGCGTGTAAAGGTCGTCCGGTTGCGCCCCCATCCCCATGGGCGCAACCGGGCCACCGACCAGGTCGATACTGGCACGACGCGCTACTCCCCAGCGCAACGCCGCACCCCCTGTACCCGTTAGGTCAACTACGTCCCGCAGCGCCTTGCGCGTCGCTTGGCTCGATGCGCAGCTGCTTGCGGGCCGCCATTGTGCAGGCCGTTTACGACAAGTCCATTGATCCTGATCAAGCGCATTCATATTTGTGCGCTACATCTCACTTTACCGACGGGTTGTTGACGCCCTCTGCACCTACGCCGCCGATTTCAGCACATTCGTCACGCTCCAATAACGAATCTGCGCAAGATCCCGTCCCGACTTGCCGATCTTTTGACGGTCAGCTGTAGCCGCCGTGCACCGGGTTGTGGCTGCGTGCGGCCATGACCAGCCCGAACCCGGCCAGCAGCGATACCGCCGAGGTGCCGCCGTAGCTGATCAGCGGCATCGGCACGCCCACCACCGGCAGCAGGCCGGAGATCATGCCGCCGTTGACCAGCACGTAGACGAAGAAGGCCAGGCCGGTGGCGCCGGCCAACAGGCGCGAATAGGAGTCGCGCGACTGCGAGGCGATCCACAGGCAGCGCCCGATCACCACCAGGTACAGGAACAGCACCAGCGCCACGCCGATCCAGCCGAATTCCTCGCTGAGCACGGAGAAGGCAAAGTCGGTGGTCTGTTCGGGAATGAAGTTCAGGTGCGACTGCGAGCCCTGCCCCCAGCCCTTGCCGTCGAAACCGCCCGAACCAATGGCGATCTTGGACTGGATGATGTTCCAGCCGGCACCCAGCGCATCCATCTCCGGGTCCAGGAACATCATGATGCGGTCCTTCTGGTACGGCCGCAGCAGCCAGATCCAGGCCACCGGCGCGGCAGCCGCCACGCCGCCCACCGCCACGCCCACCCACCACCACGGCAGGCCGGCCAGCAGCAGCACGAACGCACCGCTGGCGGCGATCAGCACGCCGGTACCGAAGTCCGGCTGCAGCATCACCAGCCCGGTGGGCACGCCGATGATCACCGCACTGACCATCACCGTGGAGAAACGCGGCGGCAACGGCATGCGGTGCAGGTACCAGGCCACCATCATCGGCAGGCTGACCTTGAGCAGCTCGGCCGGCTGCAGGTAGAACAGTTTCAGGTCCAGCCACTGGCGGCCGTACTTGCCGGTGCCGAGCACGAACACGGCCAGCAGCGGAATCATCGACACCGCGTAGATCAGCGGGGTGGCCGAGCGGATGCGCAGGATCGGCATGCGCGAAATCGCCCACATCGCGCCCAGCCCGACCACGAAGCGCGCGCCCTGGGCGAACACCAGCGAATCGCCGCCGGCGCTCTTGAGCACGGCAAGGCCGATCAGCATCAGCGCGCCCAACGCCAGGCACAGCACCCAGTCCAGGGTGCTGCAGAAGCGCACCACCATGTCGCTGGCCCAGCGCAGGAAATCCTTCATCGGCTGCGCTCCGGCGGGGCGGGGGCTTGGGCGGCCGGCGCCAGCGGCGCGCCGGGTGCAGGTGCGGGCGCGGGAACCGGTTCGGGCAGGCCGACCAGCACCGGCAGCGATTCCAGCACGGCGGCAGCGGCATCGCCGGCCTCGCGTGCGGCGCTGTCGCCTTCGAATGCGGTGATGCCGATCGCGGTGGTGCCGCGCAGGCTGTCCAGCGGCTCCATCCCTTCAGGCATCTTGCCCAGCAGCCACGCGTCGAACAGCTTACGCGCGATCGGTGCGGCCGCCGAACCGCCGTAACCGCCGCCTTCGACGGCAATGGCCAGCACGATCACCGGGTTCTCGGCCGGGGCAAAGCCCACGAACAGCGAGCGGTGGCGCAGGTGCATCGGCAGGCTCTTGGGGTTCACCGCCGCGGTGCCGCGCCGGCTGATCACCTGCGCGGTGCCGGTCTTGCCGGCAATGGTGTACGGCGCGCCGGCGGCCGCGCGCGCGCCGCTGCCGCCCGGGCGCATGGTGCCCATCATGCCTTCGCGCACGGCCTGCAGGTTGCCCGGGCTGGGGCTGACCGGCTTGCTCGTGCCGGCCGGCGTGGCTACCCAGTCCGCGTCGAAGCTCGCGCGCTGCTGCATCACCAGGTGCGGGGTGCGCAGCTGGCCGTCGGCAATGCCGCCCACGCCGTGCACCAGCTGCAGCGGGGTGACCTTCCAGTCGCCCTGGCCGATGCTGACGTTGACGGTATCGCCGGGATACCAGCGTTCCTTGCGCGCCTTGTACTTGTTCTGCGGCGAGGGCAGGATGCCGCCGATCTCGCCGGTGAGGTCGATGCCGGTGGGTTCGCCGAAGCCGTAGTAACCCATGTAGTGGTCGAAGCGCTCGATGCCCAGGTCCAGCGCCAGCTTGTAGTAATAGGTGTTGACCGACTGGGTGATCGACTTGCGCAGGTCGGTCCAGCCATGGCCGCCACGGTTGGCGTCACCCCAGCCACGCGAGGTGCCCGGCAGGTAGAACATGCCGGTGGAGAGGATCTTGTCCTCGGGCTTTCGCACGCCGCTGTCCAGGCCGGCCAGGCCGATCAGCGGCTTGATCGTCGAACCCGGCGCCACGCCACCCAGCACCAGGCGGTTGAACTGCGGGCGCGAGGGGTTGTCATTGAGGGCCTTGAAGTCGGCATGCGAGATGCCGTTGACGAACAGATTCGGGTCGTACGACGGCAGGCTGACCATGGCCAGGATCTCGCCGGTGCGCGGATCCATCGCCACGGCGGCGCCGTCGAAATCGCCGAAGGCCGCCACCATGGCGCGCTGCAGGTCGGCATCGATGGACAGGCGCAGGTCGTTGCCGGACTGCGCGGGGACCCGGCCGATGGTGCGGATGGCCCGGCCCTGCACGTTGGTTTCAACCTGTTCGTAGCCGACCTTGCCGCGCAGCTGCTGCTCGTAATAGCGCTCCAGCCCGGACTTGCCGATATGGGTCAGCGCCGCATTGCCCTCGCCCAGCGTTTCCAGGTCCTTGTCATCGACCCGGCCAACGTAGCCGATGATGTGCGCGAACAGGTCGCCGTACGGGTAGCGGCGGGTCAGGTAGGGTTCCAGCTCCACGCCGGGATAGCGCCAGCGGTCCACCGCGAAACGCGCCATTTCCTCGTCGGTGACGCGCAGCTTGAGCGTCACCGGCAGGAAGCTGCGGCGCGCCTTGCGCGACTTGTTGAAGGTTTCCAGGTCTTCCGGGGTGATGCTCAGGATCTTCGCCAACCCGGCCAGGGTGGCATCCATGTCCTTGACCTTGTCCGGGGTGATGTCCAGCCGGAACGCGGGCACGTTCTCGGCCAGCAGCCGCCCGTTGCGGTCATAGATCATGCCGCGCCCGGGAACCACCGGCCGCGGCTTGATGCGGTTGGCTTCCGAGCGCGTGGCGTAGGTGTCGTGGTCCAGCACCTGCAGCTTGAAGTACCAGCCGCCCAGCCCGACCAGGCAGACCAGCACGCCGAGGAAGCCCAGCGCGGCGCGGCGCCGGAACTGTTCGGCTTCGGCGCGCGGATTCTTGGCCTGGCGGCGCACGTACATGTCAGCGCCCGCGACGTCCGAAGCGGACGGCGTCGAGCAGCACGAACACCAGCGGCCACAGCCCCATGCCCAGCAGCGGCGCCCACCAGTACGACCACGGCAGGGTCGGCTCGCCCACGGCGATGTGGACCACGGCGCTGACGATGCGGTCGTTGAACAGCAGCCCGCCGATGGCCAGCACCTGCTGGGACATCGGGAAGAAGCGGATGCGCGCACGGAAGCGCTGCAGGATGAAGGTGAGCATCACCAGCCGCAGCGCCTGTTCGCCCAGCACGCCGCCGTAGAGCAGGTCGGCGATCACGCCGCAGCTGAAGGCCACGCCCAGCCCGACCCGGTCCGGCGCTTCGATCACCCAGTACGCCAGCACCAGCGCCAGCCAGTACGGGCGCAGCGGCTGCAGCAGCGCCGGCAACGGCAGCAGGCCGAGCAGCAGTGCCAGCACGATGCTGACCGGGAGCACCCAGGGTTTGTCGCGCAGGCGGCTCATGGGGTGGGCCCCGTCGGGGATGGCTGGGGTGCGGGTTGGGTCGGTTGCGGTTGGGTCTGCGTGGGCCGACCAACGGTGGGCGCTACCTGTGCCGAATCAACCGGTGTCGCCGGCGCCGAAGGCGCGGGAGCCACCGCGGGTCCGCCGGCGGCTTCGGACAGTTGCAGGTTCGGCGGCACCCGGATTGCTGCGCCTGGGCGCAGCAACAGGACGTCGCGGCCGCGGTCGAGCTGGGCGGCGGGCTTGAGTTCGCCGACCAGGAAGGCATGGGTGTCGTCGGGGCGCAGGGCGGTGATCCTGCCTACCGGGAAGCCGGCCGGGAAACGGCCGCCCAGGCCGGAGGTGACGATCTCGTCGCCCACTTCCACCCCCGCGCTGAGCGGGATGTCGCGCAGTTCCAGGGTATCGCCGCGCCCGTAGACGATCAGGCGCACGCCGTTGCGGGCCACGGTGACCGGCACCGCGTGGTCCGGGTCGGTCAGCAGCAGTACGGTGGCATTGCTGCCGGTGGTGGCGATCACCTGCCCCATCAGGCCGCCGGCGTCGATCACCGCCTGCCCCATGTGCACGCCATCGCGGGTACCGGCGGCCAGCACCAGGCGCTGCCGGACCGGGTCCAGGTCGATGTCCAGGATCGGCGCCAGCTGCACGTCCAGCCCGCTGCGCTCGGCCACGTTGAGCAGTTCGCGCAGCTGCGCGTTGTCCAGCGCGGCGGTCTGCAGCCGGGTCAGGCGCGCGTTGGCGATCAGCAGCTGGTTGCGCAGCTCGCGGTTTTCATCGACCAGCTGGCCGTGGCTGGCCGCATTGTCCTTGACCTGGGTGCCGAGGCGGCCCGGCAGGCCGGCCAGCGCCCACACCGGCTGCACCAGCACGTTGGCCTGGGCGCGCGCGCGCGCCAGCCAGCCGGCCTGGTCGTCGAGCACGATCAGGGTGATGGCCAGGGCCAGGTAGGCGAGCAGCCGCAGTGGGCTGCTGGCATCACCCTGGCGGGAGGCTACGGGAGGACCGGCGTAGGGCGGCACGACTGGCTTCGACTGGACAAGATGGAAAGGGGGCGCGGTGCCGCCGGGTACGGCTTACTCCGGCGCAAAGAACTCGTTGCCGTGCATGTCCACCAGTTCCAGCGCACGACCGCCACCGCGGGCCACGCAGGTGAGCGGGTCGTCGGCCACCTGCACGTGCAGGCCGGTTTCCTCGGAGATCAGGCGGTCCAGGTCGCGCAGCAGGGCGCCGCCACCGGTGAGCACGATGCCGCGCTCGGCGACGTCGGCGCACAGTTCCGGGGGGGTCTGCTCCAGGGCCAGCTTGACCGCGCTGACGATGCCCGACAGCGGCTCATGCAGGGCTTCGAGCACTTCGTTGGAGTTGATCTTGATCATCTTCGGCACGCCCTCGGCGAGGTTCCTGCCGGAGATTTCCATCTCGATGACCTCGGCCTGCGGGTAGGCGCAGCCCAGCTCGACCTTGATCCGCTCGGCGGTGGCTTCACCGATCAGCATGCCGTGGTTGCGGCGCACGTAGTTGGTGATCGACTCGTCGAAGCGGTCGCCGCCGATGCGCACCGAGGCCGAATAGACGATGCCGTTCAGCGAGATCACGGCCACTTCGGTGGTGCCGCCGCCGATGTCGATGACCATCGAGCCACGGGCTTCGGTGACCGGCATGCCGGCGCCGATCGCGGCGGCCATCGGCTCTTCGATCAGGAACACGTCGCGGGCACCGGCTTCTTCGGCCGATTCCTTGATGGCGCGGCGCTCGACCTGGGTCGAACCGGCCGGCACGCAGACCAGCACGCGCGGGCTCGGGCGCAGGAAGCGCGACTTGTGCACCTTCTTGATGAAGTGCTTGAGCATCGCCTCGGTGTAGGTGAAGTCGGCGATGACGCCATCCTTCATCGGGCGGATGGTGGTGATGTGGCCCGGGGTACGGCCCAGCATCTGCTTGGCTTCGGCGCCGACGGCGGCCACCGAGCGGGTGCCACCGATGGCACGGTCCTGGCGTACGGCCACGACCGACGGTTCGTTCAGCACGATCCCCTGCCCGCGCACGTAGATGAGGGTATTGGCCGTGCCCAGGTCGATGGACAGGTCATTGGAGAACATGCCACGCAGTTTCTTGAACATCTGGGAGTTGATCCTGAGGGGTGTCGCGCCCAACGCGGGATGGCGAAAAATTGGGCAGAATTCGAGGTCGACAAGCCTAGCAATCCCCCTGTGCGCGAGCAAGGAGAAATGTCCGTCAAAGCCAGCCTTGGCGGCCATTCAGCCCAATCCGGACAGCCGGGGTTCTGGCCCTGCGGCGCCGCACCCGTTAACCTTTGCGCCATTGGGCGCCTCAGGGCGCCGTTTCGTTGCCCGCCTGCCGGGCCTCAGACCCCTTCCGCATAGGCCTTAATCGATGTCCGCTTTGATCTGTGGTTCTCTTGCCTTCGACACCATCATGGTGTTCCCGGACCAGTTCAAGAATCACATCCTGCCGGACAAGGTGCACATCCTGAACGTGTCGTTCCTGGTGCCGCGCATGCGCCGCGAGTTCGGCGGCTGCGCCGGCAACATCGCCTACAACCTGCACCTGCTGGGCGGCGAGCCGATCCCGATGGGCACGGTGGGCTCGGACTTCGGCCCGTACCGCGAGTATTTCCAGGGCCTGGGCATCGACCTGAGCCGGATCAAGGTGATCGACGAGCTGTTCACCCCGCAGGCGTTCATCACCACCGACCACGACAACAACCAGATCACCGCCTTCCACCCGGGCGCGATGATGCGGTCCTACGAGAACCATGTGAAGGACGTGCCGGGGGTGACCCTGGGCCTGGTCGGCCCGGACGGCCGCGAGGGCATGATCCAGAACTCGCAGGAGTTCTTCGAGGCCGGCGTGCCGTTCATCTTCGACCCGGGCCAGGCCATGCCGCTGTTCAACGGCCCGGAGCTGCGTACCTTCATCGAACAGGCCGACTACGTGGTGGTCAACGACTACGAGTCCAACCTGCTGCAGGAGCGCACCGGCTGGGACGAAAAGGAGATCGTGAGCCGGGTCAAGGCCTACATCACCACCCGCGGCCCCAAGGGCGCGGTCATCCACACCCCGGAAAAGACCTACGACATCCCGCCGGCGCACGAGCGCCGCGTGGTCGACCCGACCGGCTGTGGCGACGCCTTCCGCGCCGGCCTGATCTACGGCATCGAGAAGGGCTACGACTGGCTGACCATCGGCCGCATGGGCAACCTGATGGGCGCGCTGAAGGTGGAGCACCCGGGTACGCAGAACCAGCGCTTCACCTTCGACGAATTCAACGAGCAATTCAAACAGCAGTTCGGTTACGCACTTTCGGCGTAACCGAAGCTGCTGTTTCAATTGCTCGCCCACCATTCGCGATGCGAATGGTGGGCCCCGACGCATGTCTCCTATCCCCGCGCCTGTCGGCGCGCCCCCTTAACAGAAGGGGGCTGTTCCTCCAGAGGGATTGCGCCCGTTAGTTCCACCAGTTGGGCATGCGGCTGGCGTCTACGCCGCCGGTTTCGAATACTGCGGTGCGGGTGCCGCCGGCCTTGACCGGGAATTCGATGGTGATGGTCTTGGCCTTGCGGGCCAGTTTCCAGAGCGCCTTCTGGTCGGTGATGAACATGGCGATGGCCTCGTCGGTCTTCGGGCGCCAGGCCGCCATGGAGATCGGCTTGCCGTCGTCCACCGTCACCTTCACCGTGCACTGCGGGCAGCGGAAATCACCGGCCTGCAGCACCAGGTAGGCGTGGCGCTTCCACTCGGGGTGGTCGCGGAAGATCAGCTGCACCGGCTTGGGGCCGCTGCCGTCCACGTCCACCCGCTCCTTGCTGTAGATCGAGGCCGAGACCTGGTTGCCCTTGCTGCCCACCGGCACCTGGTTGTACTGCCATAGGCCCTGCATGCGGCGCAGTTCTCGCGCGGTTTCGGCCTTGGCCTTGACCTCGGCGTAGCCGGGCTCGATCCGCGCGGCCACGTCGGTGTCCTTGTACTGGTCCAGCAGCGAACCGCCATGGATGCGTGCACGCTCCCAATCCTGCGCGGCCACGGCCATGTCGTACTGCTTGGCCACGCCTTCGGCCTTTTCTTCCTGCTGCGCCTTGGCGGCAGCGGTCGCGGCTTCCTGCGCCTTGCGCTCTTCTTCCGGGTTGCTGCAGGCAGCCAGGGCGAGCGCACAGGTGGCGGCAAGGATCAGTCGTTTCATTACGGGCTCCAGGTGTCAGCGAGGACGCCAGCGGGCGTCACCTGCCTACTTTAACAATGAAAAACGGCGGGGTTTCCCCCGCCGTTCCTGATCAACGCAGTGCTGGCGATTACTTGCCGGCGCTTGCCTTGTCCAGCATGTCCTGCACCGATGCGGTGGTGATCGGGTGGTAGCTGGGCTTGGCCTTTTCGAAGGCCGCCTTGGCGAACGCCAGGCCTTCCGGGGTCTTCACCAGTTCGGCGTAGATCGGCAGGATCAGCTTGCGGCGGCCAACGCGTTCGATGAAGGCGCCGGCGGCCTCATTGGCCTCCAGGTAACCACTGCGGATCGCCAGCGGGTACCAGCGCATCGCGATTTCGCCATTGGCGGTGCCGGTGAACGTGTACGCCTGGTCCAGCGCGGCCAGCTTGTCCACGGGCAGGGTCTTGCCCATGCCGTCGATGAAGTGCACCCACTCCTGGGTGCCCCACTCGCTGGTGATCTGCGCGCTCGGCAGCTTGCCGCTGCCCTGCCACGCAATGCGTGCGGTATCGACGATGGAGAAGTTGCGCGAACGTGCCTTGGTGGCGAACGCCGGAATGCCCGGCTCGTCCAGCCATGCCTTCAGTTCGGCGTCGGTGACCGCGCCGGGCTTCTTGGACAGCAGGTTCTTCTTCAGGTACTCGACGAACTGGTCGGTGTTGGCGCTCTGGAACGCATGGTCATCGAACCAGCCACGCAGGAACGGATCGAACACCTCGCGGCCGAAGCGCTGTTCCAGGAACTGCAGGAACCACGAGCCCTTGACGTAGGCCACGTTGCTCAGCGCCTCGTCCGGGTCGCGCTCGGTCAGCGGCGGCAGGGCCAGGGCCTGGTCGGCCGGGCTCATGTCCTTGACCTCGGCCAGCAGGTCGTTCTGGTCGATCTCGCGCTCCATCTCGGCCATTTCCTGGCCATACAGCGCTTCGGTGATGCGGCCCTGCACGTAGGTGGTGAAGCCTTCGTTGAGCCAGATGTCCTTCCAGCTGGAGTTGGTCACCAGGTTCCCCGACCAGCTGTGCGCAAGCTCATGGGCCACCAGCGAGACCAGCGACTTGTCGCCCACGATCACGGTCGGGGTGGCGAAGGTCAGGCGCGGGTTTTCCATGCCGCCGAACGGGAACGACGGCGGCAGCACCAGCATGTCGTAGCGGCCCCAGCGGTATTCGCCATAGAGCTTCTCGGCCGCACCGATCATCTTCTCGGTGTCTTCGAACTCCTTGGCGGCCTTGCCGACCATGGTCGGTTCGGCCCAGACGCCGGAACGGCCGGAAATCGGCTCGAACACCAGGTCGCCGGCGGCGATGGCCAGCAGGTAGGACGGGATCGGCTGCGGCATCTTGAAGGTGTAATCACCGTCACGCGCGGCCTTGGGGTCGTTGTCGGCGCTCATCAGCACCATCACGTCCGGGCGCGAGGCCACGTGCGCGCTGTAGGTGAAGCGCACGCTCGGCGTGTCCTGCAGCGGCACCCACGAACGCGCGTGGATGGCCTGGGACTGGCTGAACATGAAGGGCAGCTGCTTGCCTTCGGTCATCGACGGCTCCAGCCACTGCAGGCCCGAGGCGGTCGGCGCGGTGTGGTAGGTCACCAGCACCTTGCCCGGCTGTTCCGGGGCTTCGATGGTCAGCTTGCTGCCGAACACCTTGTCGGCCGGCGCCAGCACGAACTGCAGCGGCGCGGTGGTGCCGTCGGCGGCGACGGCTTCCACCTTCTCGATGGTCAGTTCGCGGGTGTCCAGCACCAGCTGCTTGGCCGCCTTGTCCTTCCACTCCAGGGTGTAGGTGGCGGTGCCGCCGATCTGCTTGCTGTCGAAATCCAGCTTCAGGTCCAGGCCCAGGTCCTTGATGACGACCTTGTCCGGTTCGGCGTAGGAACTTTCATCGTGGCTGCGGTTGACGGCTTTCACGGCAGTGTCGGCGCTCGGCTGGGCGGCGGGGGCCGCGGTCGGGGCGGCGGGCTCTTTGGAGCAGCCGGCGGCAAGCGCGACGGCCAGGGGAATCAGCAGGAACGGGGATCGCATGAATCGGGACCGATCAGGGTGAAACCGCCAGTTTACCCCTCTCCACGGCCCGTTCCCCATTCAGTCTGTTTCACACAGCAGGCGGGCACCGCCCGCCGCCTTGGCCCGGTACATGGCGGAATCGGCGCGCCGGTACAGTTCGCGCAGGTCCTCCCCCGGCCGGTAGCCTGCGCCACCCGCGCTGGCGCTCAGCGGCGGGTCGGCCGCGTCGCCCGGCACGGCCAGCCGCTCCAGCCACTCGCGCAGCCGCCGGCAGGCGACCTCGTGGCTGTCGTGCACCGCCAGCAGGAACTCATCCCCGCCCCAGCGCCCGATCCAGTCGCCGGGCTGCAGCCACTGCCGCGCCGACACCACCAGCCGCACCAGCACCTGGTCGCCGGCCAGGTGGCCGTGCGCGTCGTTGATGGGCTTGAGGTTGTCCAGGTCGACCACGAAGAGGGTCAGCGGCTGCCGCCGCGCCTGCGCCTGGCGGGCCGAATCGGCCAGTGCCTGTTCGCAGCCACGCCGGTTCAGCGCCTGGGTGAGCGGGTCCATCAACACGCTGCGGCGCAGGTCGCGCAGGCCGGCATCCACCCCGTGCAGGCTGCGGTTGATCCCGCGCAGCAGGCGCCCGATTTCATCGTGGCCCAGGTCCGGCAGGTGCGGCAGACGCTGTTCGTCGTAATACGCCTCCAGCGCCTCGGCGGCCTGGCGCAGCGGCGCCATCAGCCGGTACAGCGCCATCATCGCCATGCCGGTACCGACCAGGGTGGCGCCCAGCACCACGCCCACCACG
Organism: Stenotrophomonas sp. FBCC-B152; assembly: GCF_059134105.1. Lineage (NCBI taxonomy): Bacteria > Pseudomonadati > Pseudomonadota > Gammaproteobacteria > Lysobacterales > Lysobacteraceae > Stenotrophomonas > Stenotrophomonas sp. FBCC-B152. Next base: position 3,309,119 of record NZ_CP101442.1, read on the forward strand.
GCCCACATGGTCTCCTGCTGGTAGCGGCCACTGAAGGCCATCCACAGCAGCAGCACCAGCAGCGGCACATGCACGCCGATGAACACGACCGTCATCAGCTTGGCGCTGAACGAACGGGGAAACACGCGGGCCAGGCCGCGGTAGAGACGCATGGCAGGCCCTCTCTGACAGCCTGCCTTCAGTGTGGCCGAGCTCCCTCAGCGGGAACCGGACCGGTGTCTCAAACCTTGTAGCCGGAGTGGATCGAGACGATGCCGCCGGTCAGGTTCTTGTAATGGCAGCGCGCGAAACCGGCCTCGCCCATCATGGTCTTGAGCTGCTCCTGCGGCGGGTGCTTGCGGATGCTCTCGGCCAGGTACTGGTAGCTGTCGCCGTCACGGGCGAACAGCTGGCCCAGCTTGGGCAGGATCTTGAACGAGTGGAAATCGTAGATCGGCTTGAACCAGTCGGCGGTGACTTCGGAGAACTCCAGCACCCGCGCCTGGCCGCCCACCTTGAGCACGCGGTACATCTCGCGCAGGGCGGCGTCCTTGTCGGTCACGTTGCGCAGGCCGAAGGCGATGGTGACCAGGTCGAAGCTGGCATCCGGGAACGGCAGCGCCTCGGCGTTGCACTGGACGAAATCCAGGCCGGCCACCAGGCCGCGGTTGGTCAAGCGGTCGCGGCCCACGGTGAGCATGCCGGCATTGATGTCGCCGACCACCACCTGGCCATCGTCGCCCACGCGCTCCTTGAGCAGCGCGGCGATGTCGCCGGTACCGCCGGCCAGGTCGAGCACGCTGTCACCCGGCTTCACCTGCGCGGTGGCTACGTAGTAGCGCTTCCACGCCCGGTGGATGCCCAGGCTCATCAGGTCGTTCATCAGGTCGTAGTTGCGCGCGACCGAGGTGAACACTTCGCCCACCAGCTTCTGCTTGTCCTTGGCGGCGACATCGCGGAAGCCGAAATGGGTGGTGCCAGTCTTGTAGGGGGATTCGCTCATGGCCCCGATTATCGCACCGCTGGCCGGCCGGCGGCACCTTATGATGGCCCCTTCAGTTGAACGGACCGCCCATGATCACCACCCCCGACTACGCCGCCCTGCTTGAAACCGCCATCGCCGAAGCCCGCCAGGGCCTGGCCGAGGGCGGCATCCCCATTGGCGCGGCGCTGTACCACAACGACGGCCGCCTGCTCGGCTGCGGCCACAACCGCCGGGTCCAGGAAGGCGACCCGTCCGTGCACGGTGAGACCGATGCGTTCCGCAAGGCCGGCCGCCAGCGCCGCTACCAGGACACCATCATGGTCACCACCCTGGCCCCCTGCTGGTACTGCAGCGGGCTGGTGCGCCAGTTCAACATCGGCACGGTGGTGGTGGGTGAATCGGTCACCTTCCAGGGCGGCATCGACTGGCTGCGCGAAAACGGCGTGCAGGTGATCGACATGCAGAGCCAGGAATGCATCGACCTGCTGGGCGGATTCATCTCGGCCCATCCCGAGGTCTGGAACGAAGACATCGGCGAGTAATAAGCGCCGGTTCCTGCGCAGCCACGCAGCAGGACAGGCTAAATGCGCCGCACCGTCCGCGGGCGGCGCAGCGCAGTCATGAATGCTTCAGTTCAGTCGGGCCGCGCGCACGCCCACTGCACATCGCCATGACGCGGCATGCACCGGGTTTTACGCACTATCAGGTTGCCTTTCCATTCCTTCCTTTCGAATCGAAGCAACCATGTCCTCCGTCCCGCTTTCCATCCCCGCCGTGATCAATGTCGAGGCCGAGGTCAACCACTGGCGCCAGAAGCATGAGGACGGCGATCTGCCATCAGCGTCGTTCGGGCACTACATCCCTTGGATCAAGTTCGCCTGCGATTCGCTGATCACCCACCCCAAGGCAACCGACGAAGAGCGCGAGCAGGCCTTCCAGACCCACTATGCGGGCCAGATCATGGCGAAGCTGAGTCCGGACGAAGCACGGAAGTTCGTCGAACAGGTGTGGGAACACGTCTACCTGATGAGCCAGCATGACGAGAATGCACGTCCCCGCCTGAGCGCCCGCGCCTGAGCGACGGCTGCACGGCGCCTACACGGGGCGCCTGCCATTGATGGGTCCCGTTCCCGTGTTCCGCTTCCCATGAAACTTCGCAGCGTGTTCAACCTCGTCGCCAAGAAGGCGTCCTATGCGGCGGGTACGCCGTGCACCTTCCTCGGTGCGGTCAGCATCGTGCTGATCTGGGCCCTGAGCGGGCCCGTATTCAAGTTCAACGACACCTGGCAGCTGGTGATCAACACCGGCACCACCATCATCACCTTCCTGATGGTGTTCCTGATCCAGCACAGCCAGAACGCCGACACCGCCGCGATCCAGATCAAGCTCGACGAGCTGATCCGGGTGACGGCGGAGGCCAACAACGAGCTGCTGGACCTGGAAGAGCTGGACGAGGAGCGGCTGGAGGAGATCCGCCGCACTTACGAGCAGATGGCGCGCGATGCGACAAAAGCCTTGGACAAAGTACGGTCGGAAAAGCCGAACGGCTGACGCCGCGCGTATCGTTCCGGCACCGCGTGGACACGCATGGCGTGTCCCTACGTAGCGACACGCCATGCGTGTCCCACGTATCCCATCACCGCGCGGCAACGTCCCCGCGTTCATACCACCCACCACCCAGCACCTTGTACAGGGCCACCTGGTTGGACAACCGGTTCAACTGCGTGGTCACCAGCGACTGCCGTGCGGTGTACGCCGTGCGCCGCGCATCCAGCAGGGTCAGGAAGCTGTCCAGCCCCGCGTCATAACGCGCCTGCGACAGCGTCCGCGCCTGCTCGGCCGCGGCCACCAGCGCCTGCTGCGAAGACAGCTGCGCATCCAGGCTGTCGTTGAGCGCTAGTGCATCGGCGGCCTCGCGGAAGCCGGACTGGATCGCCTTCTCATACTGCGCCAGCGCGATATCGCGGTTGGCATTGGCCACGCCCAGCCCGGCGCGCAGCTTGCCACCCTGGAAGATCGGCAGGTTCAGCGTGGGCATGAAGCTCCACGCGCGGGTGCCCGAGTCGAACAACCCCGACAGTTCCGACGAGGTGGACCCGACGCTGCCGGTGAGGCTGATCGACGGGAAGAACGCCGCGCGCGCCGCACCGATGTTGGCGTTGGCCGCCAGCAGGGTGTGCTCGGCCGCCATCACGTCCGGGCGGCGCAGCAGCACCTCACCCGGCACACCCGCCGGCAGCGCACGCACGGCGGCCACGTCGGTGGCTTCGCTGTCGGGCAGCAAGGCCTCGTCGATCGGGCCACCGGCCAGCAGCGCCAGCGCGTTGCGGTCCTGTGCGACCTGGCCCTGGTAGCGGGCCACGTCGGTGCGCGCGGTTTCCACCAGCGTACGGGTCTGGCTCAGCTCCAGCGCCGAGGCGCCACCAAGCTGGTGCCGCGCCTCGCTCAGGCGCAGCGAATCCTCGTAGGTGGCCAGGGTGGCCTGGGCGATCTTCAGCTGCTCGCTGTCGGCGCCCAGGGTCAGCCACGCATTGGCTACTTCGGCCACCAGCGACAGCTGCGCGTTGCGGCGGTTGGCCGCCTCGGCGAAGTACTGCTGCAGCGCCGCCTGGCTGAGGTTGCGCACGCGGCCGAACAGGTCCAGCTCGAACTCGACCACGCCCAGGTTGGCGCTGAACTGTTCGGTGACCGGCACATCGCCGCCGCTGCGGGTCATCTGCCCCTGCACGCCGACGGCGGGAACCCGGTCTGCGCGCTGGATGCGGTACTGCGCACGCGCCTTGTCCACGTTGAGGATGGCCACGCGCAGGTCGCGGTTGTTGTCCAGCGACTGGGCGATGAGCGACTGCAGGCGCTCGTCGACGAAGTAGTCGCGCCAGCCGATGTCGGCCACCTCCACTGCCGCAGCGGTGGAGGTGGTGGCCGGCCACTGCGCCGGGATCGCCGGGGCGACCTCGGTGCTGCGCGGCTCGAGCATGGCGCAGCCGGAGAGGGCGGCGGCCATGGCCAGGGCAAGCAGAGCCTTATTCATGGGTATCACCTTCGTTGGCGTTCGTCCCGGCCAACGGTCGGGACCCACCGTTTTTGGCGCCGCGGTTGAACAGCTTCTGCACGACAACAAAGAACAACGGGATGAAGAACAGGCCCAGCACGGTGCCGACGATCATGCCGCCCAGCACGCCGGTGCCGATCGCACGCTGCGCACCCGAACCGGCGCCTGAGGCGATGGCCAGCGGCAGCACGCCCAGGCCGAATGCCAACGAGGTCATGATGATCGGCCGCAGGCGGTCGCGTACCGCGTGCATGGTGGCTTCCAGCACGCCCACGCCCTTCTCCATGTTTTCCTTGGCGAACTCCACGATCAGGATCGCGTTCTTGCTGGTCAGGCCCACCGTGGTCAGCATCGCCACCTGGAAGTAGATGTCCCGCTCCATGCCACGCATGGTGTTGGCCAGCACCGCACCGAGGATGCCCAGCGGCGCCACCAGCAGTACCGAGGTCGGCACGCTCCAGCTTTCATACAGTGCGGCCAGGCACAGGAACACGATCAGCAGCGACAGCGTGTACAGCAGCGGCGTCTGCGAACCCGCCTGGCGTTCCTGGTAGGACAGCGCGGTCCATTCGATCTCGAAGCCCGGCGGCAGGTCCTTGGCGATGCGTTCGATTTCGGCCATGGCGTCACCCGAGGCCACGCCCGGTGCGGGCTCGCCCTGGATCTCCATCGCCGACACGCCGTTGTAGCGCTCCAGGCGCGGCGAACCGTAGTCCCAGCGCTTGGAGGCGAAGGCACTGAACGGCACCATCTCACCGGCGTTGTTCTTCACCGACCACAGGTTGAAATCGTCCGGGTTCATGCGGAACTGCGCATCGGACTGCACGTAGACGCGCTTGACCCGGCCCCGGTCGATGAAGTCATCGATGTAGCTGCTGCCCCACGCGGCCGCCAGGGTGCTGTTGATCGAGCTGGTCGACAGGCCCAGCGCATTGGCCTTTTCCACGTCCACGTCGATGCGCAGCTGCGGGGTGTCTTCCTGGCCGTTCGGGCGCACGTTGGCCAGCAGCTTGCTCTGCCCGGCGCCGCCGAGCAGCTGGTTGCGCGCGTTGAGCAGGGCCTCGTGGCCCTGGCCGCTGTTGTCCTTCAGGAAGAAGGTGTAGCCCGAGCCGATGCCCAGCTCCGGCATGGCCGGCGGCGGGAAGGCGAAGATGAAGGCATCCTTGATCTGGCCCAGTGCGGCCATCGCGCGCCCGGTGATCGGGCCCACGCCCTGGTCGGCATCGCGCTCCTTCCAGTCCTTGAGCTTGATGAAGGACATGCCCGCGTTCTGGCCCATGCCGGCGAAGCTGAATCCCTGCACCGAGAACACCGATTCGACCGCTTCGGTTTCGTTCTTCAGGAAGTGGTCTTCCAGCTTGTACATCGCCTCCAACGTGCGCTCCTGGGTAGCGCCGACCGGGGTCTGCACCAGCGCCATCAGGATGCCCTGGTCTTCATTGGGCAGGAACGAGCTGGGCAGGCGCGCGAACAGCACGCCCATGGCCACGGCCAGCGCCACGAAGATGGCCATGAAGCGCCACGGGCGGGCCAGGATGCCCTTGACCCCGCGCTGGTAGGTTTCGCTGGAACGGTCGAAGCCGCGGTTGAAGCCGCCGAAGAAGCGGCCGGCCAGGCCCTTGTGGGCCACGTGGTGCTCGCCCTTCTTCAGCGGCTTGAGCATGGTGGCGCACAGCGCCGGGGTGAGCACGATGGCGACCAGTACCGACAACGCCATCGCGGACACGATCGTGGCCGAGAACTGCCGGTAGATGACGCCGGTGGAGCCGCTCATGAAGGCCATCGGCACGAACACCGCCGACAGCACCAGGCCGATGCCGACCAGCGCGCCGGTGATCTGGCTCATCGACTTGCGGGTGGCCTCCAGCGGCGACAACCCTTCTTCGGACATGATGCGTTCGACGTTCTCCACCACCACGATGGCATCGTCCACCAGCAGGCCGATCGCCAGCACCATGGCGAACATGGTGAGCATGTTGATCGAGAAGCCCAGCGCGGCCAGGATGCCGAACGTGCCCAGCAGCACCACCGGTACGGCGATGGTGGGGATCAGGGTGGCGCGGAAGTTCTGCAGGAACAGGTACATCACCACGAACACCAGCACGATGGCTTCGATCAGGGTCTTGATGACGCCCTTGATCGAGACCTGCACGAACGGCGTGGTGTCATACGGCACCACCGATTCCAGCCCGGCCGGGAAGTTTTCCTTCAGGTCGTCCAGCGCGGCACGCACGCCGTTGGCGGTATCCAGCGCGTTGGCGCCGGTGGCCAGGGTGATGGCGATACCGGTGGAGGGCTTGCCGTTGTAGCGGGTCACGAAGTCGTAGGTTTCCGCACCGAGTTCGACCCGGGCGACATCGCCCAGGCGCAGCTCGCTGCCATCGGTGCCGCCGCGGACCAGGATGTTGCGGAACTGTTCCGGGGTCTGCAGGCGGTCCTGGGCGTTGATGGTGGCGTTGAGCTGCTGGCCCTTCACCGACGGCGCGCCGCCGAGCTGGCCGATGGCCACCTGGGCGTTCTGTGCGGTGATCGCCGCAGTTACTTCTTCCACCGACAGCTTGTAGGTGTGCAGCTTGTTGGGGTCCAGCCAGATGCGCATGGCGTACTTGCCACCGAACACCTGGATGTTGCCCACGCCCGGCACGCGGCTGAGCGGATCGACGACATTGGAGCCGACGTAGTCGGAAATGTCGTTGGCATCCATGCTCGAGTCATTCGAGACGAAGCCGATCACCTGCAGGAAGCCGCTGCTGGACTTGGCGACGTTGATGCCCTGGCGCTGCACTTCCTGCGGCAGCAGCGGCATGGCCAGCTGCAGCTTGTTCTGCACCTGGACCTGGGCGATGTCCGGGTCAGTGCCGCTTTCGAAGGTCAGGGTGATGGTGGCCTGGCCGTTGGCCGAGCTGTTGGAGGAGAAGTAGATCAGGCCATCGATGCCCTTCATGTTCTGCTCGATGATCTGGGTCACCGAGTCCTCGACCACCTTGGCCGATGCACCCGGGTAGGTGGCGCTGATCTCGACGGCGGGCGGTGCCACTTCCGGGTACATCGACACCGGCAGCTTGAGCACCGCCAGCGCACCGGCGAGCATGATGATGATCGCAATCACCCACGCGAAGATGGGGCGATCAATGAAATAACGAGCCATGGAATTCTCCGCTTACTGCTTGGCGGCCGCGGCCGCCGGCGCTGCCGGCTTGGCCGGCGCGGCGCCCATCTCGGTGGCCTGCACGGGCATGCCCGGCTGGATCTTCTGCAGGCCTTCAACGATGACCTTGTCGCCGGGCTTGAGGCCGTCTTCGACCAGCCACTTGCTGCCCAGCGCGCGGCTGACCTTGACCGGACGTACTTCGACCTTGTTGTCCTTGCCGACCACCATGGCGCTGGTGTCGCCCTTGGCGTCGCGGGCGATGCCCTGCATGGGCACCAGCAGCGCGTTGTCACGCACGCCACTGCCCACGACCGCACGCACGTACATGCCGGGCATCAGCACCTGGTCGGGATTGGCGACCTTGACCCGCAGCGCGTAGCTGCCGGTGGTGGGGTCGACGCTGACTTCGGAGAATTCCAGGGTGCCCTTGTGGTCGAACTCGGTACCGTCGTCGAGCAGCACGGTCACCGGCAGGCTCTGGTTGTCCTGCAGGCGGCCGCTGGCCAGTTCGCGGCGCAGCTGCAGCAGTTCGCTGGCCGACTGGGTCAGGTCGACGTAGATCGGGTCGAGCTGCTGCACGGTGGCCAGTGCGTCGGCCTGGCCGGCGCTGACCAGCGCGCCCTGGGTGACGCTGGACTTGCCGATGCGGCCGCTGATCGGTGCGGTGATGCGGGCAAAGCCCAAGGTGACGTTGGCGGCGTCCAAGGCGGCCTTGGCGGCGCCGACATCGGCTTCGGCCTGCTTCTGCGCGGCGACGGCGTTTTCCAGGTCCTGCTGGCTGACCGCATCGACCTTGGCCAGCTCGGTGATGCGCTTGGCGCTGAGGCGGGCGGCGTTGGCGGTGGCTTCGGCGCGGGCCAGCTGGGCGCGGGCGCTGTTGGCCTCGGCGCGGTAGCTGGCGTCATCCACCTGGTACAGCGGCTGGCCGGCGTTGACCAGGCCGCCTTCGGTGAACAGCCGCTTGGCGACGATGCCACTGACCTGCGGGCGCACTTCGGCGACCAGGAAAGCATTGGTACGGCCGGGCAGCTCGCGGGTGAGGCCAACCTGTTCGGCCTTCAGGGTGGCCACGGTGACCTGCCCCGGCCCGCCCTGCGGACCCTCCTCACCTCCCCCGCCACAGGCGGACACGGTCAGGGCGATCGCGAGGGACAGCGCGAGAAGACGGTACGGGGTACGGGACATGGGGAGGCTCGCAGCAGGAACGGGAAAGGGGGCGGCCGGGCCCGCGCGGGTACGCGCACGCCTCACCGGATAGCAGTGGGGCGTAAATATACATACATGCATGTTTGTTTGTAAACGGGTACAATTCAGGCCGGTTTCATCCAGCACGTGCACACAGCGCCATGGCCAGAAAAACCAAAGAAGCGGCGCAGGCCACCCGGGAAGGCATCCTGGATGCGGCCCAGAGCTGTTTCCACGAATTCGGGGTCGCCAACACCAGTCTGGCGATGATCGGCGAGCGCGCGGGCTATACCCGCGGCGCGGTGTATTGGCATTTCAAGAACAAGACCGAAGTGCTGACGGCGATGATCGATCGCGAGCGGGTACCGTTCATCGAGCGGTTGCGGCGGACGACTTCGTCACGGCGCAACACGCCGGTGCTGGACCTGCGCTCGGCGTTGCTGGTCTCGTTCCAGGAACTGGCCACGGACGAGCGGCTGCGCAACATGATGGAGATCATGCTGCGCAACGATCTTTCGGTGGAAAGCCAGGCCATGCAGCAGCTGCAGCTGGAGGCGTCGCGTGAGGAGCTGGCCATTTTCGCGGCCGCCTTCCAGCGCGCGGCCTCGCTGGGCCAGTTGCGCCCGGGGGTGGACGTGGACACGGTGGCACGCATCGTCAGCACCAGCCTGACCGGCGTGATGTACAGCGCGATGCTGGAACCGGAATTGTTCGAGCTTCAGCGCGATGGCCAGCAGACGATGGACGCGATCTTCGGCGCCTTCGTGATGCCGGGTGTGTTTACCCCGGGTGCGCCGCCTACTGCGTTGCCGACTGACGACGAGGTTTGATTCGGCGGCGCGGCTTGAAAGCTTGAAAGCAGCGTCTTGATTGATCCGTGCTGGGGAGGCCGACGGGCAGCCCCCTACGGGACACGCCGTAAATACATCCATGTAGGCTTGGCAAAAACATCCATGTTTTTGACAGTCCCTACGGGGGCTGCCCGCCGGCCTCCCCTTCATGCATTGCGCGGGCGGCTGGGAAGAGCAGCCACGCAGGGCGGGGCTCTACGCGAGCGACACGGGGCGGGTAGGGTCGGTTCGCAAACGACTGCCGTGAACGCTGCAACGTTCGGTTACGCATGACCTCGATCGCAGAAGGCCGTTACCGCCTGATCAACGCAAACAAAAAAGGCGGCACCGAAGTGCCGCCGTTTCTGATTCAACGTCCAATCTGTTACAGGATGTAGCGGCTCAGGTCCGGATCCTTGACCAGCTCGCCCAGGTGCTTGTCGACGTAGGCGGCATCGATGGCCAGGGTTTCGCCATCGCGGTCCGGTGCTTCGTAGCTCAGCGAATCCAGCAGGCGCTCCAGCACGGTGTGCAGGCGGCGGGCGCCGATGTTTTCCTGGCGCTCGTTGACCTGGAACGCGATTTCGGCGAGGCGATCCACGGCTTCATCGGTGAAGTTCACGGTCACGCCTTCGGTGGCCAGCAGCGCTTCGTACTGCTTGGTCAGCGCGGCCTTGGGTTCGGTCAGGATGCGCACGAAGTCCTGCTTGCTCAGGGCGCCCAGTTCCACGCGGATCGGGAAGCGGCCCTGCAGTTCGGGGATCAGGTCGCTCGGCTTGGCCAGGTGGAACGCGCCGGAGGCGATGAACAGGATGTGGTCGGTCTTGACCGTGCCGTACTTGGTGGACACGTTGGAGCCTTCCACCAGCGGCAGCAGGTCGCGCTGCACGCCTTCGCGGGAGACATCGCCACCGCCGACGTTGTCACCGCGCTTGGCGACCTTGTCGATTTCGTCGATGAAGACGATGCCGTGCTGTTCGCAGGCCTCGATCGCGGCGCTGCGGATGTCGTCTTCGTTGACCAGCTTGCCGGCTTCCTCTTCCACCAGCAGCGGGCGCGCGGCCTTGATGGTGACGGTGCGCTTCTGCGCCTTGCCGCCCCCCAGGCTGGAGAACATCTGGCGCAGCTGCTGGCCCATTTCTTCCATGCCCGGCGGGGTCATGATGTCCACGCCGATATTGGCAGCCACTTCCAGTTCGATCTCGCGTTCGTCCAGCTCGCCGTTGCGCAGCATGCGACGGAACTTGATGCGGGTTTCGTTGTCCTGTGCGGACGGTTCGTTGCGGGCCGCTTCCGGGTCGAAGCCGATGCCGCCGGCACGGCGCGGCAGCAGTGCGTCGAGGATGCGGTCTTCGGCGCGCTCTTCGGCCTGGTTGCGCACGCGCACCTTGGCCATTTCGCGGTACAGCTTGACGGCGGTATCGGCCAGGTCGCGGATGATCTGCTCGACATCCTTGCCGACGTAACCGACTTCGGTGAAGCGGGTGGCTTCCACCTTGACGAACGGGGCCTTGGCCAGGGTGGCCAGGCGGCGCGCGATTTCGGTCTTGCCGACGCCGGTCGGGCCGATCATCAGGATGTTCTTGGGCATGACTTCATCGCGCAGCTCGGCCGGCAGCTGCATGCGCCGCCAGCGGTTGCGCAGGGCGATGGCCACGGCGCGCTTGGCATCGTGCTGGCCGACGATGTGGCGGTCCAGCTCCTGCACGATTTCGCGCGGGGTCATGGTGGCGGAAGACGATTCGTTGTTGTGCGGCATGGGTGCGCTCACAAAAAATTCTGGAGGAATGGTGGGGCTGACCGGATGCGGATCAAACACGTAACGGCGACGTAGAGCCACGCCCTGCGTGGCTGGACGGGTAACGCTGCCACGCAGGGCGTGGCACTACGAGGTTTGACCCGCAGGGTCAAAGCTCCTCGACCACCACGTTGCGGTTGGTGTAGATGCAGATGTCGCCGGCGATGTTGATCGATTCGGTGGCGATGGTGCGGGCATCCAGTTCGGTGTGCGCCAACAGTGCACGCGCGGCGGACAAGGCGTAGGAACCGCCGGAGCCGATCGCGATGATGCCGTCTTCCGGTTCGATCACGTCACCGGTGCCGCTGATGATCAGCGAGGTGTCCTTGTCGGCCACAGCGAGCAGCGCTTCGAGCTTGCCCAGGCGGCGTTCGGTACGCCAATCCTTGGCCAGCTCCACGGCGGCACGCTGCAGCTGGCCATGCTTTTCCAGCTTGGCTTCAAACAGCTCGAACAGGGTGAAGGCGTCGGCGGCGGCACCGGCGAATCCGGCCAGGACCTGGCCCTCGCGGCCCAAACGGCGCACCTTGCGCGCATTGCCCTTCATGACGGTGTGGCCGAGGGTGACCTGGCCATCGCCGGCGACGGCGACATGGCCGTTGCGGCGCACCGAAATGATGGTGGTGGCGTGAAACACGTTGGGATTCTGACTGGGGTCCATGGAGCCTCCGGGGTGACAAGAACAGAGGTGGGGCCACCTGCCGGTCCTTCAAGCCGCCCTGCCCTGCGCCCGGGTGACGCAGTGGCCCGGTTCAGCTTTCGTTGTCGCCCGTGCGCCGCTTTGCCCGTGGATGCGCGGCGTCGTAGACCTTGGCCAGGTGCTGGAAATCCAGGTGGGTGTAGATCTGGGTGGTGGCGATATCGGCATGGCCCAGCAGTTCCTGCACGCCGCGCAGGTCACCGGAGGATTCCAGGATATGGCTGGCGAAACTGTGCCGCAGCATGTGCGGGTGCACGTGCTTGAACAGGCCCTGGCGCTGGGCCAGCTGGCGGATCCGGATCTGCACGGCGCGCTGGGTGATCGGCCCGCCCTTGCGCCCGGGGAAGACCGGCTGCCCATCGCCGCCGCCATTCTCCGCACGCCATCCCAGCAACGCCTCGCGCGCGTGCGAGCCGAACGGCACGCGGCGCTGGCGATTGCCCTTGCCGAGCACGTTGACCAGGCCGGTGGCGAAGTCGAGGTCGCGCCAGATCAACGCGCACAGTTCACTCAGGCGCAGGCCGGAGGAATAGAACAGTTCGAGCAGCGCGCGGTCGCGCAGGCCGAGTGGTGCGTCGGTAGGCAGTTCCACCAGGCGCACGGCTTCGTCGGCATCAAGCACCTGCGGCAGTTTGCGCGGTGCCTTCGGGGCCTTCAGGCCGGCAGCGGGACTGACTGCGATGCGGTGATGCTTGAGCAGCCACGCGTAGAAGCTGCGGCAGGCCGACAGCCTGCGCTGCAGTGATTTTGGCGCCAGCCCGCGGCGATGTTCGGCTGCGATGAACTGGCGCAGCTGCGCGCCATCGATTCCTTCGGCGCTGCCCTCCTGCTCGGTCGCCCAGGCATCGAGGGCGGCCAGGTCACGCCGGTAGGCATCCAGCGTGTGCGCCGACGCGCGGCGCTCCACCTGCAGGTACCCGAGGAAATCCTGGACGGCGTTCATGCGGGTTCGCGCCGGCGCGGTCTCAGGCCGGGTCGAAGCGCTTGAGTGCCACGACCAGCGCTTCGCCCATCATGCGCAGGAACAGCGTGCCCATGCCCGGGTAGAAACGGTTGCCATCATGGCTGCCCACCGCGATCAGGCCCACGCCCGGCAGCGGCAGCAATGCGCTGGACTGCACTTCATCCACGCGCCCGCCGTACAACACGGTGTTCTTTTCCGGCTGCAGGCGGCCGCAGATCGGCTCGCCATCCTTCAGGCAATCGCGGAACGACGCCAGCAGCGGGCTGCCCTCTTCGATCACCTGCAGCCATGGCGCCTGCTCCAGGCCCTGCACCGGGTGCAGCACCACCAGCCGCACCAGGTCACCGGCGAAGTCTTCTTCCAGCGAGGCGGCCATGGCGCGCAGGGTATCGGCAGCGCTGTCCTGCTTCATCAGTGCCAGCGTCAGCTGGTGGGTGCGCACAGCCAGGCGTTCGTTGACCTGTGCGTTGGCGGCCAGGTCAGCCAGCCGGCGCGACAGCTCGCGGTTCTTGTCGCGCAGCACTTCCAGCTGGTAGCTGGCCAGCGACGCAGTGGGGCCATCGTCGCGCGGCACCACCAGGGTCAGCGCCAGGTCCGGGAACTGTTTCAGGAACGCCGGGTGCCGGCGCAGCCACGCGGCGACTTCATGCGCGCCGATCTTCTCGATGGTGTCGCTCATGCGTTCCACTCCCCTTCGAAGACGAATGCGGCCGGGCCGGACATCACCACCTGGGCGTCGTCGGCCGGCCAGCGCAGGCGCAGGTCGCCACCCGGCAGCGACACCGTGGCATCGCGCTGCAGGCGGCCGCGCTGCATCATCACCACGGCGGCGGCGCAGGCGCCACTGCCGCAGGCCAGCGTTTCGCCGACGCCACGTTCGAACACGCGCAGGCGTGCATGCTGCGGATCGATCACCTGCACGAAGCCGACATTGACCGACTGCGGGAAGGTCGCGTGCTGCTGCAGCAGCGGGCCCAGCCGTTCGACCGGTGCGGCGTCGACCAGCCCGACTTCGATCACGGCATGCGGGTTGCCCATGGAAACTGCGCCGAAGCGCACGGTATCGCCCTGCAGCGGCAGCAGGTATTCCTCGCGCGCACGGGCAAAGCCCAGCAGCGGCACCTGGTCCGGTTCGAAGCGCGGCACGCCCATGGCCACCGCGTAGTGGTCGGCGCCGATACGTTCAATGGCATGGGTGGCCAGCGGGCTGTCGATGTTGAAGCGCTCGCCCTGCGCCGCGCCATCGCGTACCAGCCAGGCCGCGACGCAGCGCGCGCCGTTGCCGCACTGTTCGGACTGCGAACCGTCCGAATTCCAGATGCGGTAGGCCGCAACCGAGCCTTCCGCGCGCGGCGGTTCGATGGTCAGGATCTGGTCACAGCCCACGCCGGTATGGCGGTTGGCCAGCTGGGCCGCCAGCGCCGGGGTGGGTGCCGGGGTACCGTCGCGCAGGTCGAGCACGACGAAGTCGTTACCCGCGCCGTGCATCTTGCTGAAGCGCAGCGCGGTGGAGGCGGCCTTACTCATTCCCGTCGTCGGACTTGAGCTGCGGGTCGACCGGATCGGGCACGACCGGCGGATCGTCGGTGGCGTTGGTCTCTTCCGGCGTGGCCTCGGCATCGGCGGCCGGCTCGACCACCTGCTCTTCGACCGGCACCGGCTTCTGCGGCATGACCAGCGGGCCCTTGTTGCCACAGGCCGAAAGGAACAGCAGCGCCAGCGCTGCCAACGGAATCAGGATGCGATTGCGATGGGGGATGCTCATTGGCCGAGTATAGCGGGGGTGGGGCCTCATGGCGCGGTATCGACGCCCAGCTGGTCCAGCACGAACGCGTACGATTCGGCCAGCTCCAGGTAACGCTGGAAGCGGCCGGACTTGCCGCCGTGGCCGGCCTCCATGTTCGTGCGGAACACGATCGGCGCGGTGCCGGTGTTGTCGTCGCGCAGGCGCGCCACCCACTTGGCCGGCTCCCAGTACTGCACCTGCGAGTCCCACAGCCCGGTGCCGACGAACAGCGACGGGTAGGCCTGGCGCTGCACGTTGTCATACGGGGAGTACCCCAGCATGTAGTCGTAGTACTCGCGGTTCTCCGGGTTGCCCCACTCGTCGTACTCGTTGGTGGTCAGCGGGATGCTGGCATCGAGCATGGTGGTCACCACGTCCACGAACGGCACCTGTGCCACCATCACCCGGTAATCCTGCGGGGCCTGGTTGGCCACCGCGCCCATCAGCAGGCCGCCGGCGCTGCCACCGGAGGCGGCCACCCGGTCCTTGGCGGCATAGCCCTGCTGGACCAGTGCGCGGGTGACATCGACGAAATCGTTGAAGGTGTTCTGCTTCTTCAGCAGCTTGCCGTCCTCATACCAGGCACGGCCCATTTCCTCGCCGCCGCGGATGTGCGCGATGGCATACACCACGCCGCGATCGAGCAGGCTGACCACGGTCTGGTTGAAGCCCGGATCCATCGACATGCCGTAGCTGCCGTAGGCGTACTGGTACAGCGCGCCGGTACCGTCCTTCCTGAAGCCGTTGCGGTAGACCAGCGACACCGGCACCCTGGCGCCGTCACGCGCGGTCACCCACACCCGCTCGGTGGTGTACTCCGCCGGGTCGTAGCCGATCACCGGCTGCTGCTTGAGCTGGCGGCGTTCGCCGGTGATGGTGTTGAGTTCGTAGGTGGTGGTCGGGGTGGTCAGCGAGGTATAGGCGTAGCGCAGCCACGGCGTATCCGCTTCGGGATTGGCGGCCAGGCCCATCGAGTAGGCCGGCTCGTCGGCCTTGACGTAGTCCTGGCGCCCATCGGCGAACAGCAGGCGCACCCGCTCCAGCGCGTTGGAGCGCTCGGCTATCGCGGTGAAGCCGTCGAACAGCTCGAAGCCTTCCACCAGCACGTTGTCATCGTGTTTGACCCAGTCGGTCCACTGGCTGCGTGCGGTGGCATCGGTGGGCGCGGTGACGATCTTGAAGTTCTTCGCGCCGGCATCGTTGGTGCGGATCACCCAGCGCCCACCGAAATGGTCGGCGTCGTATTCGACATCGCGCGCACGCGGTGCGAGCACGGTGAACTGCTGCGGGTTGGCGGCCGGTGCGTAGCGGCTTTCCGAGCTGACCGTGCTGTGCAGGTCGATGGTGATGAAGCGGTCGTCGCGGGTGCGGCCAACGCCCATGTAGAAGCTGTCGTCCTCTTCTTCGTACACCAGCACGTCGCTGCTGGTCGGGGTACCCAGCACGTGCTTCTTCACCCGCACGGTAAGCAGGGTTTCCGGATCGTTCTCGACATAGAACAGCGTGCGGTTGTCGTCGGCCCAGACCACGTTGGCGGAGACGTTCTCGATGCGGTCAGGCAGGATGTCGCCGGTACGCAGGTCCTTGAAGCGGATCACGTACTGGCGGCGGCCCACGTCGTCCTCGGCCCAGGCCAGCAGGTGGTTGTCCTGGCTGACGTCGGCATCGCCCACGTCGAAGTAGCCCTTGCCTTCGGCCATCGTGTTGAGGTCGAGCAGGATTTCTTCCGGCGCCTCCATGCTGCCCTTGCGGCGCGCCTGGATCGGGTAGTCCTTGCCGGTTTCGTAGCGGCTGTAATACCAGTAGCCGCGCTCGCGCGCGGGCACGCTGGCATCGTCCTGCTTGATGCGGCCGACGATTTCCTTGTACAGGCTGTCCTGCAAGGGCTTGAGCGGCGCCATGACCTGGTCGGTATAGGCGTTTTCCGCATTCAGATACGAAAGCATGGCCGGCGCTTCGCGCTTGTCGTCACGCAGCCAGTAGTAATCGTCATTGCGGGTGGCACCGAACGGGGTGGTGACCGCGTGCGGATGCTTCTCGGCGTCGGGTGGGGTCAGCGCGGGGGCGGCATGCACGGAAGCGGTCATCAGGGTGGCAACCAGGAAAGGGACAGGGGATTTCACGAGATAGGGCTCCTTGCCAGTGAATGCAATGGCAGCCAGTCTGGCGGCGCAGCGGCACCCACGGCAAGCACGCAGGCCCTCGCCTATCATGGCGTGCATGAGCACCCGCACCCCCACGGCCGGCTACAGCCGCCGCAGCCAGGAAATCGAACCCTTCCACGTGATGTCCCTGCTGGCCCGCGCACAGGCGTTGGAACAGGCCGGCCATGATGTGATCCACCTGGAGATCGGCGAGCCGGATTTCACCACGGCCGCGCCCATCGTGCAGGCCGGCCAGGTCGCGCTGGCCGCCGGGCATACCCGCTATACCGCCGCGCGCGGGTTGCCTGCCCTGCGTAAGGCCATCGCCGGTTTCTACGGCACCCGCTACAACCTGGACCTGGACCCGGAGCGGATCCTGGTCACCCCGGGCGGCTCCGGCGCGCTGCTGCTGGCCAGCAGCCTGCTGGTCGATCCGGACCGCCATTGGCTGCTGGCCGACCCGGGCTACCCGTGCAACCGCCATTTCCTGCGGTTGGTGGAAGGCGCGGCGCAGCTGGTGCCGGTGGGCCCCCAGACCGCCTACCAACTCACCCCGTCACTGGTGGATTCCCACTGGAACGCCGCCAGCGTCGGCGCCCTGGTGGCCTCGCCGGCCAACCCGACCGGCACGGTGTTGTCGGCGGCGGAGCTGGCTGAGCTGTCGCAGGCGCTGAAGGCGCGTGGCGGCCACCTGGTGGTGGATGAGATCTACCACGGCCTCACCTACGGCATGGATGCGTCCAGCGTGCTGCAGGTGGACGACGAGGCGTTCGTGCTCAACAGTTTCTCCAAGTACTTCGGCATGACCGGCTGGCGGCTGGGCTGGCTGGTGGCGCCCCCACAGGCCGTACCGGACCTGGAGAAGCTGGCCCAGAACCTGTACATCAGCGCGTCCAGCATCGCCCAGCACGCCGCGCTGGCCTGCTTCGAGCCGGACACCATCGCCATCTTCGAGCAGCGCCGCCACGCCTTCCAGGCGCGTCGCGATTACCTGCTGCCCGCCCTGCGCGCCTTGGGTTTCCGCATTGAAGTCGAGCCCGAAGGTGCGTTCTATCTCTACTGCGACGTCAGCGACTTCACCGATGACGCGCAGGCGTTCTGCGCGCACTTCCTGGAAACCGAGCACGTGGCGTTCACCCCGGGCCTGGATTTCGGTCATTACCGCGCCAACCAGCACGTGCGGCTGGCGTACACGCAGGAAATTCCGCGACTGGAAGAAGCGGTGGCGCGGATCGCACGCGGCCTGGACACGTGGAAGCGCACCGACCAACGGTCGGCGCCTACCGCCCGGTAAAAAAACGCCGCGCATCAAGCGCGGCGTTCAAAAGGGGTGGAGCCAACCAGACGCCCCACCACCCGGAGGCTATTTCAGGCGTTCCCACAGGAAGCTGTAGGCCAGCGCCGACATGTGCGCTGCCTGCGCATTGTTCGCCGCGCCGCCGTGGCCACCTTCGATGTTCTCGTAGTAGGTCACGTCCTTGCCCGCCTCGATCATCTTCGCCGCCATCTTGCGGGCATGGCCCGGGTGGACGCGGTCGTCACGGGTCGAGGTGGTGAACAGCACCGGAGGATACGTCTTCTTCGGGTCGAACAGGTGGTACGGCGAGAAGGTCTGAATGTACGCCCAGTCGGCGGTGTCGGGGTTGCCGTATTCGGCCATCCACGAGGCACCGGCCAGCAGGTGGCTGTAGCGCTTCATGTCCAGCAGCGGCACCTGCACCACCACGGCCCCGAACAGCTCCGGGTACTGGGTGAGCATGTTGCCGGTGAGCAGGCCACCGTTGCTGCCGCCCTGCACGCCCAGGTGCTTCGGCGAGGTGATCTTGCGGCTCACCAGGTCACGGGCGACCGCGGCCATGTCCTCATAGGCCTTGTGCCGGTTCTGCTTCAGCGCGGCCTGGTGCCAGCGCGGGCCGTACTCGCCACCGCCGCGGATGTTGGCCACCACGTACACGCCGCCCTTTTCCAGCCAGGCGCGGCCCATGCCGCCGGAGTACGACGGGGTCAGCGAAATCTCGAAGCCGCCGTAGCCGTACAGCAGGGTCGGGTTGGAGCCGTCCAGCTTCATGTCCTTGGCATGCACCACGAAGTACGGCACGCGGGTGCCGTCCTTGCTGGTGGCGAAGTGCTGCTCGATCACCTTGCCTTCGGCATCGAAGAACGCCGGCATGGTCTTGAGCACTTCCGGCTGCTTGCCGATCTCGGCCAGGGCCAGGGTGGTCGGGGTCAGGTAATCGGTGACGGTCATCCACACCGCATCGCTTTCATCGGCATCCACCGCGCCTACCGCCACGGTACCGAACGAGGGCGCGCCGGTGAACTCGCTCTTCTTCCAGCCGTCGGCCGACGGGGTCAGCACCTGCAGGCGGCTCTTGACGTCATCAAGCACGTTGAGCACCAGATGGTTCTTCGTCCAGCTTGAGCCGGCCAGCGAGGTGGTCTCGGTGGGGGCGAACAGCACCTCGAAGTCGCGCTTGCCGGCGATGAAGTCGTCCAACTTGGTGATCAGCAGCGAACCGGCGGCATAGGTCTTGCCACCCACCGTCCACGGATCGCGCAGTTCCAGGGTCAGCCACTGCCTGCGCAGGCCCTTCTCGGCCGAGTTCGGCGCATCGATCCTGGTCAGCGTGCCGTCGTCGGCGCGCAGGTAGATCTCGTTGTTGTAGAAGGCCAGCGTGCGGCTGACCAGGTTGCGCTCATAGCCGGGCGTATCGTCGTGCATCGCCGCGATGTACATGTCATCGGGCTTGCCTTCGTAGACCACGCTGGCCGCCGACAGCGGCGTGCCGCGCTTCCACAGCTTGGCCACCCGCGGGTAGCCGGAGGTGGTCATGCTGTCCTTGCCGAAATCGGTGTAGACGAACACGGTGTCGCGGTCGATCCAGCCCAACCCGCCCTTGGATTCGGGACGGAAGAAGCCGTCCTTGATCCAGCTCTTGTTGGACAGGTCGAATTCGCGGGTCACGTCGGCATCGGCACCACCGCGCGACAGCGCGATCAGGCAGCGGGTGTACTCCGGGCGCAGGCATTCGGCGCCGTGCCACACCCAGTTCTCGCCTTCGGCCTTGTTCAGCGCGTCCAGGTCGAGCACGGTCTCCCACTTCGGGGCCGGCTTGCGGTACTCATCCAGCGTGGTGCGCCGCCACAGGCCGCGCTCATGCTGCTTGTCCTTCCAGAAGTTGTAGTAGTACTCGCCGATCTTCTGCACGCCGGGAATCTTGGCGTCCGAATCGAGCACCTCGCGGATGCTGGCTTCCATCTGCTTGAAGGCCGGGGTCTGGGCCAGGCGGCCTTCGGACTTGGCGTTCTGCTGCTTGACCCAGTCCAGCGATTTGTCGCCGGTGACATCTTCCAGCCAGGCGTAGGGATCGGCAGGGGTCTCAGCGGCCATCGCGGTTCCAGCGGCACCAGCAGAGAACAGGCCTGCCATCAGGCAGGCAGAGGCGAGTCGTGACATTGCGGCTCCAGGCGGTCATATCCCCCGGACGCTATCACACGGCCTGCCCCGCTCCCCCCTGTCGAAGGTCAGGGCGCGCGGTCCGGCGCGGCTGCAGCCGGGTGCGACGTTTGGCCTGGGGCCCGCGTCGGCGCTGGGCCTGGCGCAATAGACCCAGCGGCAGCTGGAACCTGTACAGGCTCCACCAGGCCAGGCACGGCATGCCCACCAGCCACAGCGGCAGCCAGCCCAGCCACTGGCTGTCGCCGCGCGCGGCCGGCCACACCAGGACCAAGGCGAGGCCGGCCAACGCGACCTGCCGGACCCAGCGCAGCACCTGCGGGTGAGGCGCTTGGTCCAGGCGTGCGGTGGACCGTGAAGGGGTGGAATGACGCGAAGACGACAAGGGCATGACACGACTCCGTGCGAAAGTGATGCACTACCTTGCCGGGCGCCCATCTCACAGGCTGCGACCTTCCGCGCTTCCGCCATTGACGTTCTTCGTCGTCCCACCCACCATGCCCCTGCACGCCACTGGAGCCTTCCGCCGCATGTCTTCGAACCGTCCGCTTTGCGTTGCCCTGCTGCTGTCGTCGCTGTCGCTGTTGGCCGCCTGCTCCTTTGGCGACAGCAAGCCGACCCCGCCGCCGGTGGCCAGTACCGCGACCAGCGCGCCGATCGACCTGCAGAAGTTCATGGGCACCTGGTATGTGATCGGCCGTGTGCCGAACCCGGTCGAGCGCGGCCACGTAGCCAGCGTCAACCAGTACACGCTGCGCGGCGACCAGAAGGTCTCCATCACCTATCGTTTCCGCGACGGCTTCTCCGAGCCGCAGCAGGAACTGACCGTACGCGCCTCGGTGGACGAGGAGAGCGGCAACCACAACTGGCGCACCTGGTTCTACAAAGTGGTGCCGACCCATACCCGCGTACTGGAAGTGGCGCCGGACTATTCCTGGGCGATGCTGGGTTACCCGGGCCGCGAGATGGCGTGGATCTTCGCGCGCAAGCCGGACATGGACAAAGAGCTGTACAAGGAACTGGCCACGCGCCTGCGCGACCAGTACGGGGTCAACACCGACAAGCTCAAGCGCGTGCCGCAGCACCCCGAGCAGGTGGACCGCCTGGGCTACGAGGTTCCGAACGTAAGGTAACGACGCCGGCCAGCGGTCCGGGGGCGTCGTCTATTCGCCTTACTTGCGCGAATACCGCCCCACCAGCCAATCGCCCAGCATCTGCAGCAGCTGGACCAGCACCAGCAGCAGCACCACGGTGACCAGGGCAACGTCGGTGTGGGAGCGCTGGTAGCCGTCGCGGAACGCCAGGTCGCCCAGGCCACCCGAGCCGATCGCACCGCCCATGGCAGTGAAGCCGATCAGCGCGATCACGGTGACGGTGGCACCGGCGATCAGGCCCGGCCGTGCTTCAGGCAGCAGCACCCGGCTGACCAGCTGCCAGGTGGTGGCGCCCATCGCCTGGCTGGCTTCGATCACGCCGCGGTCCACTTCGCGCAGCGCGGTTTCCACCAGGCGCGCGTAGAACGGCGCCGCGCCGATCACCAGCGGCACGATCGCACCGCGCACGCCGAGCGAGGTGCCCATCATCCACAGCGTGATCGGAATCAGCACGATCATCAGGATGATGAAGGGCACCGAGCGCAGCAGGTTGACCAGCAGCGCCAGCCCGCCGTACAGCACCGGCTTGCGGTGCAGCTGCGGCGAACCGGTCAGGAACAGCAGCACGCCCAGCGGCAGGCCGATGGCCAGGGTAAGCGGCAGCGAGCCGGCCAGCATCAGCAGGGTGTCGATGGTTGCCTGGCCGATATCGGCCCATTTGGCCGCGTCTAGATGGCGGAAGAAGCCGCCCGCAGTCGCGATGATCATCGGCGCAGCTCCTCCAGGTGGACGCCGGCGGCAACGAAGCCGGCCTGCGCGGCCTGCACGTCGCCGCCCACCAGCGACACCGTCAGCTGGCCATATGGGGTGTCTTTGATGCGGTCGATGCGACCGGACAGGATGTTGTAGTCCACCCCCGTCTCGCGGGCGATGCGGCCCAGCACCGGCTCATAGGTATCGGTGCCGAGGAAGGTCAGGCGCACGATGCGCCCGGCCACGGCGTCGAAATCCTTGTGCAGCTCGCCTTCGTCGACCTGCTCGGATTCGTTGACGAAGCGGCGCGTGGTCGGGTGCTGCGGGTGCAGGAACACCTCGGTGACCGGCCCGGTTTCCACCAGGTGGCCGGCGTCGAGCACGGCCACGCGGTCGCAGACGCGGCGGATCACATCCATCTCGTGGGTGATCAGCACGATGGTCAGGCCCAGCTCGCGGTTGATCCGGCCCAGCAGCTTGAGCACCGAGGCGGTGGTCTGCGGGTCCAGCGCACTGGTGGCCTCGTCGCACAGCAGGATCTGTGGCCGCGTCGCCAGCGCGCGCGCGATGCCGACGCGCTGCTTCTGGCCGCCGGACAGCTGCGCCGGGTACTTGTTGGCGTGCGCTTCCAGGCCCACGGTATGCAGCAGTTCGCTCACCCGGGCGTCGATGTCCGCACGCGGAGTGCCGGCCAACTCCAGCGGGAACGCCACGTTGGCCGCCACGGTGCGCGACGACAGCAGGTTGAAGTGCTGGAAGATCATGCCGATCTTCCGCCGCAGCGCGCGCAGGCCATCGCTGTCCAGCGCGGTGACGTCCTCGCCGTTGATCAGCAGGCGCCCACCGGTGGGTTCCTCGAGCCGGTTGATCAGCCGGATCAGGGTCGATTTGCCCGCGCCGGAATGGCCGATGATGCCGAACACTTCGCCGGCCTCGATGGTCAGGTCCAGCGGCTGCAGCGCGGCGATCGCGCGGCCGCCGACGGCATAGGATTTGTGCAGGCGCTGGAACTCGATCACTTCGCGGTCAACCGGGGCATCGACGGGAGGGGGCGTGCAGCCTACCAGCGCGGGACGGCCCTGGCCCGCGCGGCAGATTGGAATCATATTCCGTTTGATTATAAGGAAGCGTCATCGCCCGCCCGGCGGGCCTCAGGGGTGGTCCAGCGGCTGCGGCGCACGGACCTGGCGAACCCGCTCGCGGTGCAGCAGGTACAGGCCCGAGGCCACGATGATGGCCGCACCCAGCCAGGTGAACCGGTCCGGCAGCACGCCCCAGAACGCCAGGTCCCAGCCGATCACCCAGACCAGCCCGGTGTATTCCAGCGGGGCGATCAACGAAGCTTCGCCGAGCTGGAAGGCGCGGGTCAGGGCTACCTGGCCCCCGGCCCCGGCCAGGCCCATCCCGGCGATCAGCGCGGCGTGGCCCAGCTGCAGCGGTTGCCAGTCCGGGATGGCCAGCAGGCCCGCGCCCAGCGCCAGGATCACCAGGAACCACACCACCATGGACTGCGGGGTATCGGTGCGGGTCAGCATGCTGACCGTGATCGCGGCCACCGCATAGGCCGTGGCCGCCAGCAGCACCATCAGCCCAGGCACGGAGATGAAGCCGTCCACGCCGGGGCGCAGCACCACCAGCACCCCGACCAGGCCGATGCCGATGGCGATCCAGCGGCGCGGCCCGACATGCTCACCCAGCAGCGGCACCGACAGCGCCGCGATCAGCAGCGGGGCGACAAAGTAGATGGTGTAGGCGGTGGACAGCGGCAGGCTGCGCAGCGCGAACACGAAACAGCCGATCATCGCCATGCCCAGCAGGCCGCGCAGCAGGTGCAGGCCCCAGCGCACCGGGATGAGCGAGCGCGGTCCGGCGGTGGCCAGCACCCAGACCAGCACGAACGGCAGCGAGGCCGCGCCGCGCAGGGAGGTGACCTGCAGGGTCGGGTAGCTGGAGGAGAGCTGCTTCATGCCCGCATCCATCAGCGAGAAGCAGGCCACGGCCATCAGCATCCAGGCCACGGCACGGGAGGGGGAGCGTTGGGTGTTCATGGCCCATTATCGCCGCCCCTGCCGGGACGTCCATGCGCGGTTGGTTAGAATGGGGGCTTCACCTGCAGGAGAATCCCCATGCCCTCGTTTGACGTCGTTTCCGAAGTCGACATCCACGAACTGACCAACGCGGTCGACCAGGCCAACCGCGAGCTGTCCACCCGCTTCGACTTCAAGGGCGTGGATGCCAAATTCGTGCTGGAAGACAGCGTGATCAGCCAGTCCGCCCCGAGCGACTTCCAGCTGCAGCAGATGACCGACATCCTGCGCCAGCGCCTGACCGCGCGGAAGATCGACGCCGCCTGCCTGGAATTTGGCGACATCGAAACCAACCTCGCCGGCGCCCGCCAGAAGATCACCGTGAAACAGGGCATCGAGCAGAAGGTGGCCAAGAAGATCGCGGCAGCAATCAAGGAAGCCAAGCTCAAGGTCGAAAGCCAGATCAACGGCGACAAGCTGCGCGTGACCGGCAAGAAGCGCGACGACCTGCAGGACGTGATGGCCCTGCTGAAAAAGGGAACGTTCGAGGTCCCGCTCCAGTTCGACAATTTCCGCGACTGATCCAGCGCGCCGGGTGCCGGGCCCTGCCCGGCCCTGGCCTGATCACGCCCGCCCTGGGCAGCCGCCGTACAATGCGCTGCCCAGCCCGCGATACCGCCCGCCATGAATGACCTGCCCCTGCCCGCCGACACCGCGCCTGACGGCAGCGATCCCATCGCCGAAACCCGGCGCTGGCTGGAGCAGATCGTGATCGGCCTGAACCTGTGCCCGTTCGCCAAGGCGGTGTACGTCAAGGACCAGGTGCGGTTCGTGCTGAGCGACGCGACCACCGTCGAAGCGCTGGTGGAAGAACTCGCCGAAGAGCTGGTGCTGCTGCGCGACACCCCGGCCGAGCAGATCGACACCACGCTGATCGTGCACCCGGACGTGCTGACCGATTTCCTGGACTACAACGACTTCCTCGACAACGCCGATGCCGCGATCGAGGCGCTGGACCTGCAGGGCATCCTGCAGGTGGCCAGCTTCCACCCGCAGTACCAGTTCGCCGGGGTCGCGCCGGATGACGTGAGCAACTACACCAACCGCGCGCCCTATCCGACCCTGCACCTGCTGCGCGAAGACAGCGTGGAACGCGCCGTGGCCGCGTTCCCGGATCCGGACGTGATCGTCGAACGCAACATTGAAACCCTCGACAAGCTGGGCATTGAAGGCTGGACCCGCCTGCTCGGCCGCAAGGACACCCCCCGGTGCCACTGACCCCAGCCATCACCGCCTGGCCCGCGCAGCCGCTGCGGGACCGCGTGGTGATCGTCACCGGCGGTGCGCAGGGCGTGGGCCGTGGCATTGCGCAGGCGGTGCTGGGTGCGGGCGGCAGCGTGATGATCGCCGACCTGGACGCCGACGCCGGCCGCGCCTGCCTGAAGGAATGGGCACTGCCCGAGCGCGCCGCGTTCCAGCGCGCGGATGTGGCCAGCGAACGCAGCGTGCAGGCGCTGGTCAAGGCCACGCTGAAGCGTTTCGGTCGGATTGATGGATTGGTCAACAACGCCGGCATCGCCAGCGCGCACGGCACCCCGCTGGCGGAGATGACGCTGGCCGAATGGCAGCGCCGCCTGTCCAGCCTGCACGGGGCGTTCCTGTGCAGCAAGCACGCCCTGCCGGCGCTGCGCGCGCAGGCCGGCGGTTCGATCATCAACATCGCCTCCACCCGCGCCTGGCAGTCCGAGCCGTACAGCGAAGCTTATGCCGCGGCGAAGGGCGGACTGGTGGCGTTTACCCACGCACTGGCGATCAGCAGCGGTCCCGATGTGCGGGTCAACAGCATCAGCCCCGGCTGGATCACCACCGATGCCTGGCAGGCCCCGGCAAGGCGGCGCACGCCGAAGCTGTCGCGCCGCGACCATGCCCAGCATGCGGTGGGCCGGGTCGGCCAGCCCGAAGATATCGGTGCACTGGCCGTGTTCCTGCTCTCGGACCTGTCCGGGTTCATCACCGGACAGGACCATGTGGTGGATGGCGGCATGAGCCGCACGATGATCTACACCGAATGATTCAGCGCCGTGCCGACCAACGGTCGGCACCTACCGAGGGTGGCACACTCCGTACTTGCCACCGTGGTGCCGAACCGGTAGGTACCGACCGTTGGTCGGTACCCGGGATCAACCGGCCATACCGTTATGGCGCAACAACGCATCCACGTTCGGTGCGCGCCCACGGAACGCTTCGAAGTTCTCCGCCGCACTGCGGCTGCCGCCGCGCGACAACACTTCATCGCGGAAGCGCCTGCCGGTTTCCGCGACCTGGTCCGGCGCTTCTTCGAACGCGGCATAGGCATCGGCACTGAGCACCTCGGCCCACTTGTAGCTGTAATACCCCGCCGCATACCCCCCGGCGAAGATGTGGCTGAACTGGTGCGGGAAGCGATTCCATTCCGGCGGGCGGTTGACCGCCACTTCGTCGCGGACACGTTCCAGCAGCTGCAGCACGCTGTCCTGGACCGGATCGAAACTGCTGTGCAGCTGCATGTCGAACAGCGCGAACTCCAGCTGGCGCACGGTGAACATGCCGCTCTGGAAGTTGCGCGCGGCCAGCATGCGGTCGAACAGCGCGCGCGGCAGCGGCTCGCCGCTGTCCACATGCGCGGTCATTGCCTGCACCCGGTCCCACTCCCAACAGAAGTTCTCCATGAACTGGCTGGGCAGTTCCACTGCATCCCACTCCACGCCGTTGATGCCGGCCACGCCCAGTTCGCCGATACGGGTCAGCAGCTGGTGCAGGCCATGGCCCATTTCATGGAACAGCGTGGTCACCTCGTCGTGGCTGAAGGTCGAGGCCTTGCCCTCGGCGCCCTTGCCGAAGTTGCACACCAGGTACACCAGCGGCGTCTGCACGCCGTGCGCGGTATCACGGCGGTTGCGGCAGTCGTCCATCCACGCGCCGCCGCGCTTGCCCTCGCGCGCGTACAGGTCCAGGTAGAACTGCCCGACCAATGCGCCCTGCGCATCCACCAGGCGGAAGAAGCGCACATCCGGGTGCCACACCGGCGCCTGGTCGGGCTGCACCTGCAGGCCATACAGGCCGCGGATGACGCTGAACAGACCCTCCAGCACCTTCGGCTCGGTGAAGTACTGCTTCACTTCCTGCTCGGAATAGCTGTAGCGCGCCTGCTTGAGCTTTTCAGAGGCAAAGGCGAGGTCCCATGCCTCCAGCGCGGGCAGGCCCAGTTCATCGCGTGCGAAGGCGTCCAGCTCGGCGCGGTCGCGCTGCGCGTAAGGCTTGGCGCGTGCGGCCAGGTCGCGCAGGAAGCCCAGCACCTGCGGTGCGTCCTCGGCCATCTTGGTTTCGATGGAGTATTCGGCGTAGCTGGCAAACCCCAGCAGCGAGGCCAGCTCGGCACGCAGCGCCAGGATGCGGTCGATGTGCGCGCTGTTGTCCAGCTTGGCATCGCCGAACTCGGAGGCACGCAACGCGTTGGCGCGGTACAGCGCTTCGCGCAGCGGGCGATATTCGGCGTAGGTCTGCACCGGCAGGTAGCACGGCATCTGCAGGGTCAGCTTCCAGCCCGGCAGGCCATCCTTCTCCGCCGCGGCGCGGGCAGCGGCCACCACATCCTCGGGCAGACCGGCCAGTTCGCTGCGGTCTTCCACGTGCAGCGACCACGCATCGGTGGCATCCAGCACGTTCTGCGAGAAGGTCGCCGACAGCGCCGAAAGCTCCTCGCGGATTGCGCTGTAACGTGCTTTGCCGGCCTCGTCCAGTTCGGCGCCGCCCAGGCGGAAATCACGCAGCGCGTTGTCCAGCACCTTGCGCCGGGCCGGGTCGTACTGGGCCGCTTCGGGCGTGGCCGCCAGCGCGCGGTACTGCTCGAACAGCGCCAGGTTCTGGCCGAGCGCGCTGCCGAAGCGGGTCACCTTCGGCAGGTTGCTGTTGTAGGCCTCGCGCAGCGCCGGGGTGTTCACCACCGCCTGCAGGTGGCCAACCTGGCCCCATGCACGCCACAGGCGTTCGGTGGCATCGTCCAGCGGCTCGACGAAGCTGGCCCAGCTGACCGGCTGCACGGTTTCGGCGGCTTTCACCGCCGCCTCGGCCTGCGCCAGCAAGGTGTCGATGGCCGGACCGATGTGCTCGGGCTGGATCGCATCGAAACGGGGCAGGCCGGAAAAATCGAGCAGGGGATTGGCGGGGGTCACAGGGGTCTCCAGACAGCGGGGCCGGCACGCCGGCGTTTCCCACGATATGGCACCGGACCCGGCGCTGCACAAGCCCCGGCGGCCACCGGTTCGTGGCCGTTCACCGGTTGGTGTCGCTCAGTACAGCGCTTCAAGCGCGGCGTTGGGCAGCTCCGGCAGGCCCTGCCCAGCTACGGCCGCGGCGATCACCGCATCGGCCTGCTCCACGTCGATGCCCTGCCGCGGGTACCAGTCCGGGTTGTAATAGCTGTGCGCATAACGCTCGCCGCTGTCGCACAGGATCGTCACGATCGAACCGCTGCGCCCGGCCGCGCGCATGCGCTCGGCGGCATGCAGCACGCCGATGAAATTGGTGCCGGTGGAGCCGCCGACGCGGCGCCCCAGCTGGCGGCTGACATGGCGCATGGCGGCCAGGCTGAGCGCGTCGGGCACCTTGACCATGGCATCCACGCTGGTCGGGATGAAGCTCGATTCCACCCGGGGCCGGCCAATGCCCTCCACACGGGAGCCACCGCTGCAGGTGAGGTCACGCCACGGTTCACCGGCCAGGGCCGCGCGGTAGCCGTCGAAGAACACCGACACTTCCGGGTCCGCACACAGGATGCGGGTGTCGTGGCGCCGGTAGCTGACGTAGCGGCCCAGCGTGGCGGCGGTGCCGCCCGTGCCAGGGCTGCACACGATCCATTCCGGCACCGGGTGCGGCTCTTCGGCCATCTGCTTGAAGATGGATTCGGCGATGTTGTTGTTCGCACGCCAGTCGGTGGCGCGCTCGGCGTAGGTGAACTGGTCCATGAAGTGGCCGCCGGTTTCGCGGGCCAGCTTTTCCGAATCGCAGTTCAGGTCGCAGGCGCGCTCCACCAGGTGGCAGCGGCCGCCATGGAATTCGATGGCGGCGATCTTTTCCGGCGAGGTGGTGGCCGGCATCACCGCAATGAACGGCAGGCCCAGCAGGCGCGCGAAGTAGGCTTCGGACACCGCAGTGGAGCCGCTGGACGCTTCGATCACCGGGCGCCCTTCGCGCAACCAGCCGTTGGCCAGCGCGTACAGGAACAGCGAGCGCGCCAGGCGGTGCTTCAGGCTGCCGGTGGGATGGCTGGATTCATCCTTGAAGTACAGCTCGATGCCCGGGTGGCCCGGCAGGTCCATCGGAATGAGGTGGGTATCGGCCGAACGGTTGAAATCGGCTTCGATCTTGCGGATGGCGGCGGCCACCCATTCACGCTGCGACATGTCGACGATGGGCCAGGAAGATGCAGCATTCTACGTCCCCTTGCCGCCGCCCCGCTAAAATGAACGGCCAGCCGCGTTGCGCGGCCTCCCACAGGATCCCCCATGAGCCTTGCCTCCCTGCAGTCCCAGCCGGGCGTTGCCGCCCAGCCGCCGGCCGAAACCACCGGCTTCGTGTTCAACCACACCATGCTGCGCGTCAAGGACGCCGCTGCCTCGCTGGACTTCTACACCCGCGTGCTGGGCTTCCGCCTGCTCGACCAGCGTGATTTCCCCGAAGCCCGGTTCAGCCTGTACTTCCTGGCCCTGCTGCCGGCCGGCACGCAGATCCCGGAAGGCGACGATGCGCGCCGACTGTGGCTGGCCGGGCTTCCCGGCGTGCTGGAGCTGACCCACAACCACGGCACCGAAACCCAGGACGGCCCGGTCTACCACGACGGCAACCAGGACCCGCGCGGCTTCGGCCACATCTGCGTCTCCGTGCCGGACATCCACGCGGCCTGCAAGCGCTTCGATGACCTGCAGGTGCCCTACCAGAAGCGCCTGGAAGACGGCCGCATGAAGCACCTGGCCTTCATCAAGGACCCGGACGGCTACTGGGTGGAGATCATCTCCAACACCCCGATCGGCTGAGGCCCCGGCTTCAACAATGTGCACGCCCTGCCAACGCGGGCGTGCACCGCCGGTGGTATACCTGCGTTCCTTTCCACCCGAAGGAAACCGCATGGAAACCATGGAACTGCACCGCGGCCGGCTGATCGACCACCTGCAACTGATCGTGCGCGACCTGCCGGCCAGCCGCCGCTTCTACCAGGCGGTGTTCGACACCATCGGCATTCCCATCGCCGGCGAGGGCGATACGTATTTCTGGGCCGATGAGCTGTTCATTTCCACCGCCGACAGCGAAGCGGCCGCCGGTGAACTGACCGGCCGCCACCACCTGGCCTTCCAGGCCCGCGACCGCGCCACCGTCGATGCCTTCCACAAGGCGGCGTTGGCCGCAGGCGGCAAGGACAACGGCGCCCCCGGCGAACGCCCCTACCACCCTGGCTACTACGCCGCCTTCGCGATCGATCCGGACGGCAACAACATCGAGGTCGTCTACCACGGCCCGGCGAGCTACAGCGCCGACTCAGTGAAAGTCACGTTCTGACAACGGTCGTTACCGCGACGCGCCCGCGTAGAGCCACCCCATGGGTGGCTGCACGCCAAGCCGTCGCCCTGAACGCTTCAGCCAACGCCAACCCCCAGTCTCACAGCGTGAGACTGCCCACTCCTACCGTTTCCGCATGGAGACAATACGCAAACTGGCGATCCTGGCCGATGCCGCCAAGTACGACGCGTCCTGCGCCTCCAGTGGCGCGGGACGCCGCGATTCGCGCAGCTCGGGCGGCATCGGCAGCACCGAAGGCGCCGGCATCTGCCACAGCTACACGCCCGACGGGCGCTGCGTATCGCTGCTGAAGATCCTGCTCACCAACTTCTGCATCTACGACTGCGCGTACTGCGTGAACCGGGTTTCCAGCAACGTGCCGCGCGCGCGCTTCAACGTGGCCGAAGTGGTCGCGCTGACCATGGATTTCTACAAGCGCAACTACATCGAAGGGCTGTTCCTCTCCAGCGGCATCATCCGCAATGCCGACTACACCATGGAGCAGATGGTGGAAGTGGCGCGGCAGCTGCGCGAAGAGCATCGGTTCTCCGGCTACATCCATCTCAAGACCATTCCCGAAGCTTCGCCCGAACTGTTGGCGGCGGCGGGACGCTACGCCGACCGCCTGTCGATCAACATCGAGCTGCCCACCGAGGAAGGCCTGAACAGCTTCGCGCCGGAGAAATCGCTGTCTTCCATCCGCGGCGCGATGGGTGAACTGCGCTGGCGCATCGAAGAAGCCAAGGAGGCCAAGGCCGCCAGCGAGTCCAAGCCCACCACGGTAGCGGCACCGGCACCAACCGCCCCGGCCAAGCGCGCGAGCCGCGCCCGTGCGCCCCGCTTCGCCCCTGCCGGGCAGAGCACACAGATGATCGTCGGCGCAGACGGCGCCAGCGACCAGCAGATCCTCGGCGCCGCCGACAATCTGTACGGCAACTACCGCATGCGCCGGGTGTACTACTCCGCTTTCAGCCCGATCCCAGATGCGAGCCGCCTGCTGCCGGTGCAGGCACCGCCGCTGGCGCGCGAACATCGGCTGTACCAGGCCGACTGGCTGCTGCGTTTTTACGGCTATGGCGTGGAGGAAATCACAGACACCACGCAGAATGGCATGCTCGACCTGGACATCGATCCGAAGCTGGCCTGGGCGATACGCCACCCCGAGCGCTTCCCGGTGGACCTCAACGTGGCATCCAAGGAGATGCTGCTGCGCGTGCCTGGGTTGGGCGTGCACAACGTCAAGCGCGTGCTGATGGCGCGCCGCCACGGTCGCCTGCGCGTGGCCGACGTGGCCCGCCTGCGCGCGCCGATGAGCAAGCTGCTGCCGTTCGTGCAGCTGGCTGACCATCACCCGCGCCGCGCCCTGGATGACCCCTCCGCCCTGCGTGCACGGCTGGCACCGCCACCGCGCCAGGCCTCGCTGTTCCCCGACGCCGCCGCATGAGCCGCTGGAGTGTGCGGGTCGACCCGGCATGGTCGGTGCAGGCATGGCGTGATGCCGCGCGATTGGGGCTGCAGCATCAGGTTGCGCCCGAACACCTTGATTGGCTGCAGGACGCGGACGCTTCGCTGCTGGACGCGCCTGCGCTGTCCAGCCTGCCAGCCACGGAAAGCGACGGCACGACCATCCCGGTGCCGAAATCCTTCGTCGAACTGGCGGCCACCTGCCTGTGCCACAGCGATCCACAGCGACACGCCCTGCTGTACCGCATGCTCTGGCGCATCGTGCACGGCGAGCGCGGCCTGCTGACCAACCCCGCCGACCCGGACGTGCTGCGTGCAATGGCGCTGGGCCAGGCGGTGCGCCGCGACAGCCACAAGATGAAGGCCTTCGTACGCTTCCGCGAGGTACCCGGCGAGGACAATGCGTTCATCGCGTGGTTCGAACCCGACCACCACATCGTGGACCGGGTCGCGCCGTTTTTCGCGCGCCGCTTCGCCGGCATGCGCTGGGCGATCCTCACTCCAACCCGCAGCGTGCGCTGGGACGGACAGGCGCTGGCGTTCGGCCCCGGCAGCAAGCAGGCCGATGCGCCGGTGGAGGATGCGCGCGAAGAACTGTGGCGCACCTACTACGCCAACATCTTCAACCCTGCCCGCCTGAACACCCGGATGATGCAGCAGGAGATGCCAACCCGGTACTGGAAGCACCTGCCGGAGGCGAGCCTGCTGCCCACGCTTGTGCGCGATGCCGGCGACCGCGTGCAGGAAATGCATGACCGTGAAGCGCAGGCACCACAACGTCGGATACCGGAGCAGAACATTCCCCTGCGCGGCCCGGCAACCGCGAACGGCGATTCCCTCGACGAGCTGCGCACTGCGGCCGCCGGTTGCCGCCGTTGCCCACTCTGGGTGCCGGCCACGCAGACGGTGTTCGGCGAAGGCCCGCGCGATGCGCAGGTGATGCTGGTCGGTGAGCAACCCGGCGATTCAGAGGACCTGAGCGGGCACCCCTTCGTCGGCCCGGCCGGGCAGCTGTTGAACCGGGCGCTGCAGGAACTGGGCATTGATCGCAGCACGCTGTACCTGACCAACGCGGTGAAGCACTTCCGCTATGAGCGGCGTGGCAAGAAGCGCATCCATTCCAAACCGCAGGTCACCCATATCAATGCGTGCCGGCCCTGGCTGCTGGCGGAGATCGAGCACATAAGCCCGAAGGTGATCGTCTGCCTCGGCGCCAGTGCGGCACGCGCCGTGTTTGGCCCCGGCTTCAACCTGGGCCGTGATCGCGGCCGCTGGCATACGCTGGAAGACGGCACGCGCGGCTTTGCGACGGTGCATCCTTCCTGGGTGTTGCGGCAGCCTGCGGGTGTAGCGCAGGAAGAAGCGTATCGGCTGCTGCTGGGTGACCTGGAAAGGCTGTCGATCCACGCTGGAAACGGCAGCACTGAGTAAAGCGAACATCTCCTCTTGCCATTCACGACAACATGTTTGCCACGCAGTCCTGCGACAAGATGATCACCTGGAAACGTTTTTCCCACGCAATTTTCCACCTCCTGTCGTATCAACCCACCGCACCACACACTTGCCAGTGCCAAGCACGAAGCGGGGAAGCTATGCTCCGTCCATGGTCACTCCAACCTCCAAGAAGAAGCCTGCAGCCAAGGGATTGACCGGCCGGCCCCCTACCCTGCCGTTGACTGCCGCACAGCTTCTTAGCGAAAGCCACGAGCAGCGGATCCATTGGATATACGACATGACGCCGGAGGAATCCGTCGAGATCATGCGCAAAGCAGGGTTGCTTACGCCCTCCGGCAAGTTGAAGCGCTGCTACAGATGAGCCACGGCCACCTTCAGATCGGATATCACGGCTGCGATATCGCGGTCCGGGATGGCCTTGTATCGGGACAGCTGAAACCCAAGCCAAGCAACAACCAATACAACTGGCTCGGGTCGGGCTTCTATCTATTTGAAGCGGATAAGGAACGGGCGCTGGCATTCGCCGAAGCTGCGGCGAGCGAGCCTTTGCGCAGACTGACTGCGAGGCCAATTGCCTCGCCTGCGGTTGTCGGATGCATCTTCAGCATCCAACGCTGCCTGGATATGACCACCAGCACTGGCCGTCGGGAGTTCGAGAACGCGCACCTGTATTTTCAGGCGACCCATCTTCGCAGTGGTCAACGAACCCCGTTGAACGTGCCCGTCAGTCCTCTTGACGAGGAGTTTCTTCTTCGTGGACTGGATCGAGCGGTTTTCGAGTTCATTCACTCAAAGCTCTTCCAGGTCTACGGATTTGAGTACTTTCAAGCGGTACGGGGTGCTTTCCGCCAAGGTCCAGAGATCGCACCCAGGTCGGGATTTCACAGGGACAGTCACGTACAGATCGCGCTCAGGGACTTCAGCTGCATCAAAGGTTGGTTTCTGCCGGCCGACGCCGAACTTCTCGGTCAAGCGGAGCTCGTCAAAGCCCAGGCGGCGCTCAACTCAGCGCGTGAAGCCAATCCAAAGTCCCGTCGCCGCGTGGAAGCGGACTAGACGTCCGCCCCACTCCACCGCCTGTTTCAGTGCGCGGCCATGTAGATGTCCTGAAGAACCGCCTTCTCCAGCTCCAGCTCGCTGAGCAGGTTCTTGACGATGTCACCCAGGCTCAGGATGCCCACCAGCTTGCTGCCTTCGGTCACCATCAGGTGGCGGTGGCGCGAGTAGGTCATCAGCGCCATGGCCTGCTTCAGGGTCGCCTCGGGGGCGATGCCTTCCAGGCCGGCCGAGGGAAGCGTGGCAATGACCCGGCGGCCTGCCTGCGGGCCGTCGTCGGCCAAGCTGCGCACGATGTCTTTCTCGGAGATGATTCTGACCGGTGCATCATCCTTCATCAACACCAGCGCGGCGATCTTGTGCGCGCTCATCTTGTGGGCGGCAGCGCCGATCGTGTCTTCGACGTCGATGGTGACAACGGAGTCTTTCTTGGATTGCAGAAGTTCGCGGACGTTCATTCTTTTTCCTGTTGCAGACTGGGTGAAGCCACACGCCTTGCGTGGTGGGACCGATTGACGCAGCCAGCGGCTGACACCCCGAGAATCGCATTTCGACTAGAACCGACGCTGAATGTCGCGGGCGGACTCGACTAAAGTTTTCCCGACGCCAGAAACGGCAAAGGGCGGCCCCGGGTGGGCCGCCCCACGGTCCCCATGTTTTGGTTAGAAGCGCCTAATGATTGAATGCTCCCGGCCTCCAGCGTCTCGGATCCAAGGTCAAAGCTTCACGGTCACGCCCACCTGGAAGCCACGCCCGGGCAGCGGTGCGATGTACTTCAGCGGTGAGTTGTGCGGCCGGGCGTCCTCATCGAGCAGATTGGATCCGTTGACGAAGACCTCCACGCCCTGCACCACTGCACTGCGCATGGCGAAGGCATAACTGACCTGGGCGTCCAGCAGGTTGAAGGCATCCAGCGGTATCTCCTGGCTCACGTTCTTGCCCAGATACTTCTGCTTGTCGTAGTAGGTACTGGACACCCTCGCCTTCCAGCCACCGCTCTCCCAGGCAACGTTGGCGCCGAAGCGGTTGGTCGGCATGTTGGGCAGGTACTCGCCGTCGTTGTGTGCGCGCAGGGAATCCGGGTTGTCGGCCCTGTTCTTCACCAGATCGGAAAACGC
Organism: Stenotrophomonas sp. FBCC-B152; assembly: GCF_059134105.1. NCBI lineage: Bacteria > Pseudomonadati > Pseudomonadota > Gammaproteobacteria > Lysobacterales > Lysobacteraceae > Stenotrophomonas > Stenotrophomonas sp. FBCC-B152. The sequence goes on from NZ_CP101442.1 coordinate 3,344,708, forward strand.
CGAGAGCGCGAGCTTGCCGTAGCTGCCCAGATCGAATGACTGCGATACATTGACTTCGAAGCCCTTGACGGTGGTGTCCGTCTGCTTCCAGTACTTGAGCGGCAGGCGATTGCCGGTCTGCAGGCCGGAATACCCCTGGTACAGGAAGTTCTCGATCTTCATGCGGTAGGCGGTGGCGGTGATGTCGAAGCCGCCGTTGTTGAACAGCAGGGTGAATTCGGCATTGCGGGCGCGCTCTGGCTTGAGGTCCTGGTCGCCTTCCTCCTGGGTCATCACCGAGTAGTGCCGGTTGCTGGCGTACAGCTCGTTGACGTCGGGCGCGCGCGCCGAGGACGAGTAGCGGGCCTTGGCGCCAAACAGGCGGCCCAGCTGCACGTAGCCACCCGCGTTGTAGCTGTTGAGCGTGAACGCACGGTCTTCCAGCGGGGCGTTCGGCGAGTTCCTGGAGGTGGTGAAGGCACCTGGTTGGACCGTGTGCTCGACGCGCTCGTGGCGGAAGCCGGCGTCAAATGATGCCCAACTGAAGTCCAGGGTTTCCTTGATGAAGGCTGCCAGGCCCTCGGTGTCCACGTCTGGAAGGTAGCGCTGCGATCCACTGCCGCGGATGGTCCGGTTGCGGTGGCTGGCACCGAACAGACCGCTCAGGGGGCCCACCGGCTGGTGGGCCAGCAGCAGTTCTGCCTGGAAGGTCTCGAAGTCGTACGCATTGGCTTTCGAACTGCCCAGGTACTCTCCGGAGGTGTTGCTCAGCTGCGAGAGCTTGAGCTCGGCAGTTTCAAGGAAGGGGACCGGGTCGCGCAGGATGCCTTCCAGCGTGTAGCGGTCCTGCGTGAGCTTCACGCCGACCGGTCGGCTCTGGCTGAGGTCGGTGCCGAAGGACAGGTTGTCCATCGAGAAGCCCGGCACGCCGTACTCGCTGTCTTTCGAGTCCATGCTGGCCGCCACGTAGCCACGGTCGAAGAAGTAGGTCGAGCCCACTGCCAGGTGCGTGTTGCGGGAGTAGCTGTTGCCCAGCGTGCCGCGATAGTTGGGGGTGACGTCGCGGTTGATCCGGTTCTGAACGTAGGACGGCGTGCCTTCCTGGTACAGCGGGTTGGCCGGATTGACGTAGGTCCTGCCCATCCACACCGAGGTGGGCCGGTTGGTGTAATACGAGAACTCGCCGTCGGCCCAATCCGGGTTTTCGGTCATGAACTGGTCGATGTACGGCTGCGAGGCCTTGTTGTAGACCTGTTGTACCCGTGCTTCCTTCTGGCAGGCATCGGCCAGCGCGCTGTTGACCCCGCCTGCGGCCGGGAACAACTGGCTGTTGCACACATCGGCCTTGCTGTCGCCCGGGATATCGTAATGCGAGATGCGCTGGACAGACATCTGCACGTTGGTGGACACGTTGCGTTCGTTGTTGAAGTTCATGCGGAAGCCCTGCGCATCGACATCGTTGAACCCCTGCCGCAGCACCAGCTCCATTTCCTGGTCTTTGCTTTCCATCTCACGCGAAACCAGGCCCGAATCGATGTCGACGCTGCCGCCGAGCGCGTTGCCGCCGTAGCGCACCGTGTCGGAGGACTTGTTGACGGTCACGCGCCTGACGAAGAGCGGGTCGAAGGGCACGTTGATGTCGCCACTCAAGGCATTCATGCCAAGGATGGACTGGCCGTCCTCCAGCACCTGCACGCGGTTGCCGCCCAGGCTGCGGATCACCGGCGCGCCGGCATTCGGCCCGAAGGCGCTGCTCTGCACGCCCGACACATGCTCGAGCATGTTGCCAAGCGTACGGTTCTGGGCCTGGATGTTTTCCACCACGACCACGGTATCCACCCGCGACGGGCGGTCGGCTTCGACGGTGACCTCTGGAAGCGTGGTCTCGTCCGCTGCGTAGGCGCTATGGATGGTGAGTAGAACGGCAACTGCTAGAACGTGGCGACGCATACATCCCCCTTCAAATGAGGCGCGATGTTATAACGTTACATTCAAGCTGGCAACGGCGTGGCCGGCATGCGGAGGAAAAGAAAAAGGGCGACCCCTCAGGGTCGCCCTTCTTTCAGAAGCGTAACGACCAACGGTCGTTAGCTACCGGCAATGGACCTTGGTCGCTTGCTATTCCACCGTCACGCTCTTGGCCAGGTTGCGCGGCTTGTCCACGTCGGTGCCGCGCGCCAATGCAGTGTGGTACGCCAGCAGCTGCACCGGGATGGTGTGCACCACCGGGCTGAGCACGCCGGCGTGGCGCGGGGTGCGGATGACATGCACGCCTTCGGATTCGACGAAGTTGCTGTCCTGGTCGGCGAACACGAACAGCTCGCCGCCGCGGGCGCGCACTTCCTGCATGTTGGATTTGACCTTCTCCAGCAGGCTGTCGTTGGGCGCGATCACCACCACCGGCATGTCTTCATCCACCAGCGCCAGCGGGCCGTGCTTGAGCTCGCCGGCCGGGTAGGCCTCGGCGTGGATGTAGGTGATTTCCTTGAGCTTGAGCGCGCCTTCCAGCGCGATCGGGTAATGCAGGCCACGGCCCAGGAACAGGGCGCTGCTCTTGCGCGCGAAACGCTCGGCCCACGCGGCGATCTGCGGCTCCATGTTCAGCGCGTGCTGCACGCTGCCCGGCAGGAAGCGCAGCTGCTCCAGGTAGTCCGCTTCCTGCGCCGCATCCACCCGGCCGTGCAGCTTGCCCAGCACCACGGTCAGCTGGAACAGCGCGGCCAGCTGGGTGGTGAACGCCTTCGTGGAGGCCACGCCGATCTCGGCACCGGCACGGGTGTAGCAGACCAGTTCGCTGGCGCGCGGGATGGCGCTTTCGGGCACGTTGCAGATCGACAGCGTGTGCAGGTGGCCCAATGACTTGGCGTACTTCAGCGCCTCCATCGTGTCCAGGGTTTCACCGGACTGGGAGATGGTGACGATCAGGTGCTTGGGGTTCGCATAGGCGGCGCGGTAGCGGTACTCGCTGGCGATTTCCACGCTGCACGGCAGGCCGGCGATGGATTCGATCCAGTAGCGCGCGGTCAGGCCGGAGTAGTAGCTGGTGCCGCAGGCGAGGATCTGCACGCCTTCGATGCCGGCCAGCACGGCTTCTGCATTCTTGCCGAACAGTTCGGCCGGGAAGCCGCCGGCGTCGATGGCCGCTTCGATGGTGTCGCCCAGCGCGCGCGGCTGCTCGTGGATTTCCTTCTGCATGAAGTGGCGGTACGGGCCCAGCTCCAGCGAGGCCAGCGACACATCCGACTGGTGCACGCCACGGTCCACCGGCAGGTTGTGCTCGTCGAACACCTGCACGCCATCGCGGCGGATGTCGGCGGTGTCACCCTCTTCCAGGAAGATCACGTTGCGGGTGGAGGAGATGATGGCCGAGACGTCGGAGGCGACGAAGTTCTCGCCCTGGCCCAGGCCCACCAGCAGCGGGCAGCCCATGCGTGCGCAGACGAAGTGGTCCGGCTCGGCACGGCTCATCACCGCCAGCGCATAGGCACCGGTGAGTTCCTTGACCGTGCGCTGCAGCGCCGAGAGCAGGCTGTCGCCGCCCTTGAGGTGATGGTGCATCAGGTGGGCGATGACTTCGGTGTCGGTCTGCGACTCGAACACGTAGCCGAGCGCGCGCAGCTTCTCGCGCTGCTCCTCGTGGTTCTCGATGATGCCGTTGTGCACCAGCGCCACGCCGTGGCTGATGTGCGGGTGGGCATTGGCCTCGGTCACGCCGCCATGGGTAGCCCAACGGGTGTGGCCGATGCCGAGGGTGGCATCGAAGCCTTCAGCGGCCGCGGCCTTCTCCATTTCCGCCACGCGGCCGGTGCGGCGCACGCGGCGTACGTCGGGCTGGGATTGGGTCTGGTCCAGCACCGCGATGCCGGATGAATCGTAGCCGCGGTATTCCAGGCGCTTCAGACCTTCGATCAGTACCGGTACCACATCGCGATCCGCGATCGCCCCCACAATCCCGCACATAGATTCAGATCCCTGCTTTCGATGGCCCATTCTAGCGTGGGTGTCCGGACGCCCTGGCCGCTGTCCGCTTAACAAAAGTGTCCGTTCCGGTGTCCGCGGACACCCGGACATTCACGCCGGCTTCGCAACTCATTGTTTTCAAAGGCCCGAATGTTGGCACGCGGTGTGCTTTGCATACAGCAACTACCGCAACCCAACCGCGAACGAGCCCGATGATCCGCGACACTTCCGCACAGGACCAGACCCTCTCCACCCCGGGCACGGCCGCGCCGTGGAAGCGCTGGCTGTGGCCGGGCATCGCCGCGCTGGTGGTGCTGCTGGCCATCGTCTTCGCCGCCCGCGCCTGGCTCGGTGCCAGCCGCTCCTTCGACAGCGCGCGGGTGCGCATCGCCGAGGTCAAGCAGGGCGACCTGGTCCGCGACCTGGCCGCCGATGGCCGGGTGATCGCCGCCAACAGCCCGATCCTGTACGCGATCTCGGCCGGCACGGTGGACCTGAAGGTGGTGGCCGGCGACGTGGTGAAAAAGGGCCAGGAACTGGCGGTGATCGACAGCCCCGAGCTGCGCAGCAAGCTGGCCCAGGAGCGCACCACCCTGGCCGGGCTGGAAGCCGAAGCCAGCCGCGCCGTGCTCGATGCCACCCTGGCCCGGGCCAAGGCCAGCAAGGAAACCGACCAGGCCAGCATCGAACGCCAGGCCGCCGAGCGCGACCTGCAGCGCTACCAGCGCGGCTATGACGGCGGCGCGGTGCCGCAGATCGACCTGGCCAAGGCCAACGACAGCCTGAAGAAGGCCGACATCTCGCTGGCCAACGCCCAGACCGACGCCCGCCTGCAGGGCCAGGGCGCCGACCTGGACGCCCGCAACAAGCGCCTGCTGGCCGACCGCCAGCGCGCGGTGGTGGAGGAAGTGCAGCGCCAGGTGGACGCACTGACCCTGCGTGCGCCGTTCGATGGCCAGGTGGGCCAGGTGCAGGCCACCCAGCACACCCAGGTGGCGGCCAACGCGCCGATCCTGGGCGTGGTCGACCTGTCGCGCTTCGAAATCGAAATCAAGGTGCCGGAGAGCTTTGCCCGCGACCTGTCGATCGGCATTCCGGCCCAGCTCACCAGCGGCAACGGCCAGCCGTTCCCGGGCGAGATCAGCGCGGTGTCGCCCGAAGTGGTGGCCGGCGAAGTGAATGCCCGCATCCGTTTCACCGACAAGCAGCCGCAGGGCCTGCGCCAGAGCCAGCGCATGCAGTCGCGCATCGTGCTCGATACCCGCCGCAACGTCATCAAGGTCGAGCGTGGTCCGTTCGTGGAACAGGGCAACGGCCAGGCCTACGTCATGGATGGCGATACCGCGATCCGCCGTCCGGTGCAGCTGGGTGTCAGCAGCCTGGGCGAAGTGGAAGTCCTGTCCGGCCTGCGTCCCGGCGACCGCGTGGTCGTCTCCGGCGCCGAACTGTTCGGCGATGCCGAATCCGTCTCCATCAACTGATCACCCTCACCTCTCCAACCAAGGAAACAGCCATGCTCGAGATGCGCTCGGTCGCCAAAGTATTCCGCACCGAACAGGTGGAAACCCATGCCCTGCGTTCGCTGGACCTGCACGTGCGCGAGGGTGAGTTCGTTGCAGTGACCGGCCCGTCCGGTTCGGGCAAGACCACCTTCCTCAATATCGCCGGCCTGCTGGAGACCTTCACCAGCGGCACCTACATGCTCGATGGGCAGGACGTGAGCAAGCTGGGCGACGACGCCCGCAGCCGCCTGCGCAACCAGAAGATCGGTTTCATCTTCCAGGGCTTCAACCTGATCTCCGACCTCAACCTGTTCGACAACGTCGATGTGCCGCTGCGTTACCGCGGCATGCCGGCCAGCGAACGCAAGCAGCGCATCGAACGTGCGCTGGGCCAGGTGGGCCTGGGCTCGCGCATGAAGCACTACCCCTCCGAACTGTCCGGCGGCCAGCAGCAGCGCGCCGCCATCGCCCGCGCCCTGGCCGGCAGCCCGCGCCTGCTGCTGGCCGACGAACCGACCGGCAACCTGGACAGCCAGATGGCCCGTGGGGTGATGGAACTGCTGGAAGAGATCAACGCCGCCGGCACCACCATCGTCATGGTCACCCACGACCCGGAACTGGCCGCACGTGCCCAGCGCAACGTGCACATCGTCGATGGCCAGGCCACCGACCTGGTGCGCGAACCGGTGCTGGCCACCCCGCGCGTTGCCGTCGCCACGCTCAACGACTGAGGCCCGCCACCATGCTCGCCTACTATTTCCGACTGGCCCTGCGCAGCTTCCGGCGCAACAAGGTGCTGACCGCGCTGATGGTGATCGCCATCGCGCTGGGCATCGGCGCCTCCATGACCACCCTGACCGTGTTCCATGTACTGTCGGGCGACCCGATCCCGCAGAAGAGCGACCGCCTGTTCAACGTGCAGGTCGATCCGCGCCCGATGATCGGCTACCAGCCCAGCGAAGAGCCGGAAGAACAGGTCACCCGCTTCGATGGCGAAACCCTGCTGCGCGAAAAGAAGGCCAAGCACCAGGTGCTGATGACCGGCGGTGGGGTCACGATTGAGCCGGACAACAGCACGCTGCGCCCGTTCGACACCGACGCGCGCTACACCTCCACCGACTTCTTCACCATGTTCGATGCACCGTTCAAGTACGGCCAGGGCTGGAAAGCCGACCAGGACGAAGGCCGTGGCCGCGTGGCGGTGATCTCCAAGGCGCTGAACGAAAAACTGTTCAATGGCCAGAACAGCGTGGGCAAGCCACTGCGCATGGATGGGCACACCTTCAACATCGTGGGCGTGCTGGACGAATGGAATCCCAACCCGCACTTCTACGACCTGGAAACCGGCCGCTACGGCGACAGCGAAGACATCTTCGTGCCGGTGTTCACCGCCCTGGACCTGAAGTTCGGCCGCAACGGCAACATGAACTGCTGGGACAACGCCAACGGCGAGGAAACCGCGCTCAACGCACCGTGCGTGTGGATGCAGTACTGGGTGGAACTGGCCTCGCCGGCCGATGCCGCCGACTACCGCGCCTACCTGGAGAACTATTCGGCGCAGCAGAAGGCCGCCGGTCGCTTCCAGCGCCCGTCCAACGTGCGCCTGCGCAACGTGATGGAGTGGCTGGACTTCAAGCAGGTGGTGCCCAGCGATGTGCGCCTGCAGCTGTGGCTGGCCTTGGGCTTCCTGGCGGTGTGCCTGATCAACACGGTGGGCCTGCTGCTGGCCAAGTTCCTGCGCCGCAGCGGCGAAATCGGCGTGCGCCGTGCCCTGGGCGCCAGCCGCGGGCAGATCTTCCTGCAGTCGCTGGTTGAAGCGGGCACCGTCGGCCTGGCCGGTGGCGTTCTGGGCCTTGGCCTGGCCCTGCTGGGGCTGTATGCGGTGCGCCAGCAGCCGGTGGACTACGCCAAGCTGGCCACGCTGGACGGCAAGATGCTGCTGCTCACCTTCGGCCTGACCCTGGCCGCCAGCCTGTTGGCCGGTTTCCTGCCGGCGCTGCGCGCCATGCAGGTCACCCCCGCCATCCAACTCAAATCGCAGTAAGGATCCGGAGCACATCATGGATATCCGACCCATCCTGAGCACGCTGCGCCGGCACAAGACCGCCGCCGCCCTCATCGTGCTGGAGATCGCGCTCACCTGCGCCATCGTCTGCAACGCGCTGTTCCTGATCGGCCAGCGCCTGGAAAAGATCAACCAGCCCAGCGGCATTGCCGAACAGGAGCTGCTGGAAGTGCGCTTGGGCGGCATCGGCAAGCAGGTCAACGCCACCGCGCGTACCCGTGAGGACCTGGCCGCGCTGCGTTCCATTCCCGGGGTCAAGAACGCAGTGGCGATCAACCAGCTGCCGTTCCGGCGCAACTCCTGGAACACCAGCCTGTCGCTGATCCCCGACCAGGAACGCCCCAACTTCAACGCCGCGCAGTACTTCTCCATGGAAGGTACGCTGGATACCATGGGCCTGCAGCTGGTGGCCGGCCGCGACTTCGAGGGCGACGAGTTCGCCAACCTGGAAGACGTGGAGAAAGACGCCACCATCGAGCAACGCGGTTCGGCGGTGATCCTGAGCAGCAAGGCCGCCACCAAGTTGTTCCCGGATGGCCAGGCCATCGGCAAGACGATCTACAGCGGGCGCATGCCGCTGCGCATCGTGGGCGTGGTGAAGGAACTGGCGCGCCCGGTGACGGTGGAGTCCGACACCGGCTATTCGATGATCCTGCCGGTGCGGGTCAACTACGATATGGGCACGTACCTGATCCGGGTAACCGACGCGGCGCGCCGCCAGGAAGTGCTCACCGCCGCCGTGGCCGCGCTGGAGAAGGTGGACAGCAGCCGCATGGTGCGTGCCAAGCTCACCTACGAAGAACAGCGCACCAAGTACTTCCAGAACGACCGCGCCATGGTCGGCCTGCTGATCACGGTGTGCGTGGCGCTGCTGGTGGTCACCGCGCTGGGCATCGTGGGCCTGGCCAGCTTCTGGGTGCAGCAGCGTACCAAGCAGATCGGCATCCGCCGTGCGCTGGGCGCCACCCGCGGCCAGATCCTGCGCTACTTCCAGACCGAGAACTTCCTGCTGGCTACGGTGGGTATCGTGCTGGGCATGCTGCTGGCGTACTCGATCAACCTGTGGCTGATGGGTGCCTACGAGCTGCCGCGCATGCCGATCACCTACCTGCCGATCGGCGCGGTGCTGCTGTGGCTGCTGGGCCAGGTGGCGGTGTTCGGCCCGGCCCATCGCGCGGCCGCGGTGCCGCCGGCCGTTGCGACCCGGAGTGCATGACATGACGAGCCCTTCGATCCGCATCGCGCTCGCTGCACTGCTGCTGGTCAGCACCACGGCCTGCGCCGAAAGCACCCGCACCGAATCGTCCAGCATGGACTGGCGCCAGGATGGCGCGCGGCTGACCATCGAGTCCGGGCAGGGCACGGTCAGCATCACCGCCGCCACGCCGGTCGGCCGCTTCGGCGTGCAGGCCGGTGACGAGGTACTGCGCGTGGACGGCGTGCCCGTGCACAAGGTGGGCGAGCTGACCGACGCGCTGTCGGCCAGCGACAAGGCCAGCGTACCGGTCACGGTACGCCGCGCCGGGCGCGACCAGGTGGTCAGCGTGCCCACGGCGGCATGGCGCGCGGTGCAACCGCCGCCGCCGCCGCGGCCCCCGGCGCCACCGTCCCCGCCGGACCGCCCGTAAGCCGTTTCCGGGCCCACCCTGCCGGTGGGCCCGGCGCTCGGGTACTCTCTGCCTACTTTCCGGTCCTTCGTTGCCGCATGCCTTCGATCCTGATCATTGACGACAATGCCAGCGTGGCGACCGCGCTGGAGGTGCTGTTCTCGCTGCACGACATCGACGCCGTGCACGCGCTGTCGCCAGACGAAGGGTTGGCGCTGCTGGAGCAGCAGCCGGTGGACCTGATCATCCAGGACATGAATTTCACCGAGGACACCACCTCCGGTGAGGAAGGCGAGGCGCTGTTCCAGCAGATCCGCGCCCGCCACCCGGACCTGCCGGTGATCCTGCTCACCGCCTGGACCCACCTGAGCAGCGCGGTGGACCTGGTCAAGGCCGGCGCCGCCGATTACCTGGCCAAGCCGTGGGATGACCGCAAGCTGCTGACCACGGTCAACAACCTGCTGGAGCTGTCTGAAACCCGGCGTGAGCTCGACCGCCGCCGTGCACGAGAACAGCGTGACCGCAGCGCGCTGGAAGCGCGCTATGACCTGCGCGGCGCGGTGGTGGCCGACCCGGCCAGCGAACGCGTGGTGAACCTGGCCTGCCAGGTCGCACGCTCGGAGCTGCCGGTGCTGATCACCGGGCCCAATGGCGCAGGCAAAGAGAAGATCGCCGAGATCATCCAGGCCAACTCGCTGGTGGCCAAGGGCGCGTTCGTGGCGCTGAACTGCGGCGCCATTCCGTCCGAGCTGATCGAGGCCGAACTGTTCGGTACCGAGGCCGGCGCCTACACCGGCGCCAACAAGGCGCGCGAAGGCAAGTTCGAGGCCGCCGATGGCGGCACGCTGTTCCTCGACGAGATCGGCAACCTGTCGCTGGGCGGCCAGATGAAGCTGCTGCGCGTGCTGGAAACCGGGCGTTTCGAGCGCCTGGGCTCCAACCGTGAGCGCCAGGTGAAGGTGCGTGTGATCAGCGCGACCAACGCCGACCTGCCGGCGATGATCCGCGATGGCCAGTTCCGCGAAGATCTCTACTACCGCCTCAACACCGTTGAGCTGGCATTGCCGCCGTTGGCCGAGCGCCCGGGCGACATCCTGCCGTTGGCCGAACGTTTCCTGGGCGATGGCAAGCCCCTCTCCAATGCCGCGGCCAGCGCGTTGCAGCGGCATGCGTGGCCGGGCAACGTGCGCGAGCTGCGCAACGTGATCCAGCGCGCCGGCCTGCTTGCGCAGGGGCCGCGCATTGAAGTGGGCGACCTGAACCTGCCGCGCGCCGCCGCCGCGCCGCGTGCGGCCACGCCGACGGCCGATCCGGACCGCAGCCGGATCGAATCGGCGCTCTCACACAGCCACGGCATCATCGCCCAGGCTGCAGCCGAACTCGGCCTGAGCCGTCAGGCGCTTTACCGCCGCATGGACCGCTACGGTATTCCGCGCGAATGAAGCGCACGTCGTTCACCTTCCGCCTGTTCCTGCGCCTGCTGCCGGTGCTGGCGCTGGCTGCGGCCGGGCCGTGGCTGCTGGCGTACTGGATGGACCGCGGCTGGCTGGTGACGCTGGTGTCGACCGTGGCACTGCTGGTGCTGATGTGGTGGACGTTGCGCCGCGCCACCGCACCGGTGCGCTCGCTGCTGCGGGCGCTGTCGGGCACCACCAGCAGCTACCGCGATGGCGAATACAACTTCAGCGTGTATTGGCCGGGCAACGATGAGCTGGGCGACCTGGTGCAGGCGCACCGCGAGCTGGGCGATGTGCTGCGCGAACAGCGACAGGGGCTGGTGCAGCGCGAACTGCTGCTGGACACCATGGTGCAGAACACGCCGGTATCGATGCTGCTGCTGGCCAACGGCGGCGACGGCGTGCAGCGCGTGATGTTCTCCAACCTGGCCGCGCGCAAGCTTCTGCACAACGGCTGGAAGCTGGAAGGCCAGGCCATGCAGAACGTGCTGGAGACCATGCCGGTGGAGCTGCGCGATGCCATCGAGCGCGGCGGCGACAGCCTGTTCGCGGTGCGCGGCCCGGGGGACGTGGATGACGAGGCCGATGAGGATGACGAGCAGGTCTACCACCTATCGCGGCGCAGCTTCCATCTCAACGGCCGCCCGCACGATCTGCTGCTGATCCGCCTGCTCACCGCCGAGCTGCGGCGGCAGGAAGTGCAGACCTGGAAGAAGGTGATCCGGGTGATCAGCCACGAACTCAACAACTCGCTGGCGCCGATTGCATCGTTGGCCCACTCGGGCGGCGAGCTGGTCCGGCGCGGCAAGACCGAGCGCCTGGAAGAGGTGTTCGCCACCATCGAGGACCGTTCACGGCATCTGGAAGGCTTCATCCGCGGCTACGCGCGCTTTGCCAAGCTGCCGCAGCCGCAGCTGCAGAACGTGCAGTGGAAACAGTTCCTGGCCGGTTTGCAGCTGCAGATTCCGTTCCGCATGGACGAGATTCCCGACGACCTGCAGGGTCGGGTGGACATCGCCCAGCTCGGCCAAGCATTGCTGAACCTGCTCAAGAACGCGCATGAGGCGTGCAGCGAAGCCGAGCCGCCCAACGATGACGTGGAGCTGCGCCTGACCCGGCTGCCGCAGTGGCTGCGTATCGAGGTGCTGGATCGCGGCAAGGGCATGAACGAGGCGGTGCTGCAGAACGCGTTGATGCCGTTCTATTCCACCAAGCGCAATGGCACCGGGCTGGGCCTGGCGCTCACCCGCGAAATCGTCGAAGCCCACGGTGGCCGCGTGTCGCTGCAGAACCGCCGCGAGGGCGGGTTGTGCGTGTCCATCTTCCTGCCGGCGTAAAGCGTACCCACCAACGGTGGGTACCTACCGTTTGGTTGGGCGGTGCCAGCCTTCAATGGTCTGTTGGCGGGCGCGTGCGACGGTCAATTCACCTTCGGGTGCGTTGCGGGTGATCACCGAGCCGGCCGCGATGGTTGCGCCCTGCCCGATCGTCACCGGGGCCACCAGCGAGCTGTTGGAGCCGATGAAGGCGTTGTCGCCAATGGTGGTCTGCGACTTGTTCACGCCGTCGTAGTTGCAGGTGATGGTGCCGGCGCCGATGTTGACCTTGCTGCCGATCACCGCATCGCCCAGGTAGGTGAGGTGGTTGGCCTTGCTGCCCGCGCCCACGTGGACCTTCTTGGTTTCCACGAAGTTGCCCACGTGCGCGCCTTCGGCCAGCACGGTGCCCGGGCGCAGCCGCGCGAACGGGCCGATGTCGGCCGCGCCTTCGCTCACCACGCCGTCCAGGTCGCAATGCGGCTTGACCACGGTGCCGGCGGCCAGCTTGACGTCCTTGAGCCGGGTGAAGGGGCCGATGCTGACCCCGTCGCCCAGTTCAACGGTGCCTTCCAGGATCACGTTGACGTCGATCTGCACATCGCGGCCCACCGTGACCGTGCCCCGGATATCCAGGCGCGCCGGGTCGATCACGCGCGCGCCCTGCGTGCACAACGCGCGCACCTCGCGCAGCTGCCAGGCACGTTCCAGCTGCGAGAGCTGCCAGGGATCGTTGGCGCCCTCGGCTTCCTGGGCATCGGCAACGAAGGCCATGTCGGCCGGGGTGTAGTCCGCCGCTGCCGAGGCGAACACGTCGGTCAGGTAGTACTCGCCCTGCGCATTGCTGTTGGAGAGCTGCGACAGCCAAGTGCGCAGCGCGGTGGAGTCAGCGGTGATGATGCCGGTGTTGATGGTGCGGATCGCCAGCTGTTCGTCGTTGGCGTCCTTCTGTTCGACGATGGCGCCGACCTTGCCTTCGGCGTTGCGCACGATCCGGCCATAGCCGGTCGGGTTGAGCATGTCGGCCACCAGCACGGCCAGGCGGCCCGGCTGGGCCAGCAGGTGGCGCAGGGTATCGACCCGGATCAGCGGCACATCCCCATACAGCACCAGCACCGTGGCGGCATCGGGCACCTGCGGCATGGCCTGCTGCACGGCGTGGCCGGTGCCCAGCTGCTGGGTCTGTTCGGCCCACTGCAGGTCCGGCTGGTCGGCAAAGGCGGCACGCACCGCCTCACCGCCGTGGCCGTACACCACGTGGATGGCGTCGGGGCGCAGCTGGCGCGCGGTATCGATCACGTGCGCCAGCATCGGGCGGCCGGCAATCGGCTGCAGCACCTTGGGCAGGTCGGACTTCATGCGCTTGCCAGCGCCGGCGGCGAGGATGATGACGTGCAGGGCTTGGGTCATGGGGCGGGAACGTGATCGGAGGTGTTGGCTGCGATTCTAGAACGCCGGCCGTCAACGTGCCGCCTTTCCGGGGCCCGAAAACAACAACGCCGGCAGAAGCCGGCGTTGTCGCATGCAGCGGTAAGCGCTGGAACTCAGTGCTTGAGGGTCTTGCGCAGGCGCTCGAGCGCCTGCAGCTGGACCACGGCTTCGGCCAGCTTCTGCTGGGCTTCGGCCACTTCCATCGCTTCGCCGCGGTTGGCCAGGATGCGCTCGGCTTCTTCCTTGGCCTTGCGGACCGAGGATTCGTCGATGTCCTGTGCGCGGATCGCGGTGTCGGCCAGCACGGTCACGACCTGCGGCTGCACCTCGAGGATGCCGCCGGAGATGGCGAAGTCGAGCTGTTCGCCGGTGGTCAGGGTGACCACCACCTTGCCCGGCTTGAGCCGGGTGATCAGCGGGGCGTGCTTGGGCGCGATGCCCAGTTCGCCAAGCTCACCCGTAGCCACGACCAGAGTCGCTTCACCACGGAAGATTTCCTGCTCGGCGCTGACGATGTCGCAACGGATGGTGCTCATGATCAGGCCTTCTCAGCCATCTTCTTGGCCTTCTCGACCGCTTCTTCGATGCTGCCGACCATGTAGAACGCCTGCTCCGGCAGGTGGTCGTATTCGCCGTCGACGATGGCCTTGAAGCCGCGGATGGTGTCCTTCAGCGACACGTACTTGCCCGGGGAGCCGGTGAAGACTTCGGCCACGTGGAACGGCTGGCTGAAGAAGCGCTCGATCTTGCGGGCGCGCGACACGGCCTGCTTGTCTTCTTCGGACAGTTCGTCCATGCCCAGGATGGCGATGATGTCCTTCAGTTCCTTGTACTTCTGCAGGGTCTGCTGGACGCGCTGGGCGGTGTCGTAATGTTCGTGGCCGATGACCAGCGGGTCCATCTGGCGGCTGGTCGAATCCAGCGGATCCACCGCCGGGTAGATACCCAGCGAGGCGATCGAACGCGACAGGGTCACGGTCGAATCCAGGTGGGCGAAGGTGGTCGCCGGGGACGGGTCGGTCAAGTCATCGGCCGGCACGTAGACGGCCTGGATCGAGGTGATCGAGCCGTTCTTGGTCGAGGTGATGCGCTCCTGCAGGACGCCCATTTCCTCGGCCAGGGTCGGCTGGTAACCCACGGCCGACGGCATGCGGCCCAGCAGTGCCGACACTTCGGTACCGGCCAGGGTGTAGCGGTAGATGTTGTCGACGAACAGCAGCACGTCCTTGCCCTTGCCGTTTTCGTCCTTCTCGTCGCGGAAGTACTCGGCCATGGTCAGGCCGGTCAGCGCGACGCGCAGGCGGTTGCCCGGCGGCTCGTTCATCTGGCCGTACACCATCGCGACCTTGTCCAGGACGTTGGAGTCCTTCATCTCGTGGTAGAAGTCGTTGCCCTCACGGGTACGCTCACCCACGCCGGCGAACACGGACAGGCCGCTGTGCGCCTTGGCGATGTTGTTGATCAGTTCCATCATGTTGACGGTCTTGCCGACGCCGGCGCCGCCGAACAGGCCGACCTTGCCGCCCTTGGCGAACGGGCACATCAGGTCGATGACCTTGATGCCGGTTTCCAGCAGCTCGGTAGCTGGGGACTGGTCTTCGTACGACGGCGCTTCACGGTGGATTTCCCAGCTGTCGCTGGCGGTCACCGGACCGGCTTCGTCGATCGGACGGCCCAGCACGTCCATGATGCGGCCCAGGGTGCCTGCACCGACCGGCACCGAGATGGCGCGTTCGGTGTTGGTGGCCACCAGGTTGCGCTTCAGGCCGTCGGTGGAGCCCAGCGCGATGCAACGGACCACGCCGTCGCCGAGCTGCTGCTGCACTTCCAGCGTGATTTCGGTGTTGTCCACCTTCAGCGCGTGGTACACCTTCGGCACCGACTCGCGGGGGAATTCCACGTCGACGACGGCGCCGATGATCTGAACGATCTTGCCCTGACTCATTGCTGCATCCTCTAATTTAAATGCTTTGACTGCGCGCGTCAGACTGCTGCCGCGCCGCCGACGATTTCCGAAATTTCCTGGGTGATCGCTGCCTGGCGGGCCTTGTTGTAGACCAGCTGCAGGGTTCCGATCAGCTTGTTGGCGTTGTCACTGGCCGACTTCATCGCGACCATGCGGGCTGCATGCTCGGACGCGACGTTTTCCAGCACTGCCTGGTACACCAGCGATTCGACGTAACGCGTCATCACGTGCTCCAGCACGGTCGCGGCGTCGGGTTCGTACAGGTAATCCCAGTCGTGGTGTGCAACCTGCTTCTCGGCCGCCGGCAACGGCAGCAGCTGGTCGAAGCTGGCCTTCTGCGTCATCGTGTTGATGAAGCGGTTGTAGACCAGGTACACGCGGTCGACCTTGCCTTCGGTGAAGGCATCGAGCATGACCTTGATGACACCGATCAGCTGTTCCAGGTGCGGCACGTCGCCCATGTGGGTGACGCTGCCGACCATGTTGACCTTGACGCGGCGGAAGAAGGTGGACGCCTTCTGGCCGATGGTCACCAGGTCGATCTCGGCGCCCTTGTCCTGCCACTCGCGCACGTCGCCGAGCATCTTGCGGAACAGGTTGTTGTTCAGGCCGCCGGCCAGGCCGCGGTCGGAAGAGACCACGATGTAGCCCACGCGCTTCACTTCGTCGCGCTGGACCAGGAACGGATGCTGGTAATCGGTGCTGGCCTGGGCCAGGTGGCCGATCACCTGCTTCATCGCCTGCGCATACGGACGCGACGTCTTCATCCGCTCCTGCGCCTTGCGGATTTTGGAGGCCGAGACCATTTCAAGCGCGCGGGTCACCTTGCGGGTGTTCTGCACGCTCTTGATCTTGGTTTTGATTTCGCGTCCGCTTGCCATCTCTTATTCCCGTAGAGCGGGGCCATGCCCCGCTTTGTCGTTTGCGCAGCGGGGAAACACTCCCCGCCCCACGAAGCGGCTTACCAGCTGCCGGTGGTCTTGAACTCGGAGATGCCCTTCTTGAAGGCCGCTTCGATGTCGTTGTCCCAACCGCCGGTGGCGTTGACCTTGCCGACCAGTTCGCCCTGGGTGTTGGCGAAGTGGGCGTGCAGGCCTTCTTCGAAGGCCAGCAGCTTGTTGACCGGCACGTCGTCGAGGTAACCCTCGTTGACGGCGTAGATCGACAGCGCCTGGTTGGCGATCGACATCGGGGCGTACTGCTTCTGCTTCATCAGCTCGGTCACGCGCTGACCGCGCTCAAGCTGCTTGCGGGTGGCTTCGTCCAGGTCCGAGGCGAACTGCGCGAACGCAGCCAGCTCACGGTACTGGGCCAGCGAGATGCGGATGCCGCCCGACAGCTTCTTGATGATCTTGGTCTGGGCTGCACCACCGACGCGCGACACCGAGATACCGGCGTTCACGGCCGGGCGGATGCCCGAGTTGAACAGGTCGGTTTCCAGGAAGATCTGGCCGTCGGTGATCGAGATCACGTTGGTCGGCACGAACGCGGACACGTCGCCCGCCTGGGTTTCGATGATCGGCAGCGCGGTGAGCGAACCGGTCTGGCCCTTGACGGCACCGTTGGTGAACTTCTCCACGTACTCTTCCGAGACGCGGGCGGCGCGCTCAAGCAGGCGCGAGTGCAGGTAGAACACGTCACCCGGGTAGGCTTCACGGCCCGGCGGGCGCTTCAGCAGCAGCGAGATCTGGCGGTAGGCCACGGCCTGCTTGGACAGGTCGTCGTACACGATCAGGGCATCCTGGCCGCGGTCCATGAAGTACTCACCCATGGTGCAGCCCGAGTAGGCGCTGATGTACTGCATGGCAGCCGATTCGGACGCGGTGGCAGCCACGACCACGGTGTGGGCCAGGGCGCCGTTCTCTTCCAGCTTGCGCACGATGTTGGCCACGGTCGAGGCCTTCTGGCCGATCGCGACGTACACGCACTTGATGCCGGTGTCCTTCTGGTTGATCACCGCATCGATGGCCAGGGCGGTCTTGCCGGTCTGGCGGTCACCGATGACCAGCTCGCGCTGGCCGCGGCCGATCGGGATCATGGAGTCGACGGACTTGTAACCGGTCTGCACCGGCTGGTCGACCGACTTGCGCCAGATCACGCCCGGGGCAACGCGCTCCACCGGCGCGGTGGCCTGTGCAGCGATCGGACCCTTGCCGTCGATCGGCTCGCCGAGGGCGTTGACCACGCGGCCCAGCAGTTCCGGACCGACCGGCACTTCCAGGATGCGGCCGGTGGTCTTGGCCACGTCGCCTTCGCGCAGGTGCTCATAGCCACCCAGGACCACGGCGCCGACCGAGTCGCGCTCCAGGTTGAGGGCCAGGGCGAAGGTGTTGTTCGGCAGTTCGATCATTTCGCCCTGCATCACGTCGGCCAGGCCGAAGATGCGCACGATGCCGTCGGACACGCTGGTCACGGTGCCTTCGTTGCGCGATTCCGCGGCCAGCTTGACCTTCTCGATGCGGTTCTTGATCAGTTCGCTGATTTCGGAGGGGTTGAGCGTGGTTGCCATCGTCAAGTCCTAGTGCCGGCGATGTCGCCGGACGTTAAATGAATTCAGTTAGCGAGCGCGGTCTGCAGGCGCGACAGCTTGCCCTTGAGCGAGCCATCGATCACCACGTCGCCAGCGTCGATCACCGCACCGCCGATCAGCGACGCATCGATGGCGGTGGTGACGTCGACCTCTTGGCCGAAGCGCTTGCGCAGCGCGGCCTTGATGGCGTCCAGCTCAGCGGTGGACAGCTCGGCGGCCGAGGTCACCGTGGCTTTCACCACGTGTTCGGCTTCAGCGCGGAGCTGGTCGTACATGCCTGCGATTTCCGGCAGCAGCGGCAGACGGTGCGCATCGGCCAGGATGGCCAGGAAGCGACCGAACGACTCGCCTGCCGTTTCCGGGGCCAGCAACGCGACGGCATCGTCACGGCCCAGCTCCGGGTTCGACAGCAGGGCCGACACGCGCGGATCGGCGGCTACGTGGGCGGAGAACGCAAGCGCGTCCGACCACGGCGCGAACGTGCCTTCGTCGCGCGCGGTCGCGAACGCGGCGCGGGCATACGGGCGTGCAAGCGTGAGGGCCTGGCTCATCGATCAGATCTCCGAGGCCAGCTCGTCGAGCAGCGCCTTGTGGGCGTTGGCGTCGATTTCGCGCTTGAGCAGCTTTTCGGCACCGGTCACGGCCAGCACGGACACCTGCTTGCGCAGATCCTCGCGGGCACGGTTGGCGGCCAGTTCGATCTCGGCGTGGGCCAGTTCTTTCTGGCGGTTCGCTTCGACGATGGCTTCATTCTTGGCAGCATCAACGATCTGGTTGGCGCGGGCATGGGCCTGGTCGATGATCTCGTTGGCCTTGGTGCGCGCATCCTTTAGTGCTTCGTTGACCTTTTCCTGCGCCTGGGCCAGATCCTTCTGGCTGCGGTCGGCAGCAGCGAGCCCTTCAGCGATCTTCTGCTGGCGCTCTTCGATGGCGTTCATCAGCGGCGGCCAGATCTTGGTCGCGATGATCCAGATCAGACCGGCGAACGCCAGTGCCTGGGCAACGAGGGTAAAACCGATTTCCATGGGGTTCGCTCAATCTGGGGTGATGGGGTGGAGGCGCCGCAGGAGCGGCGCATCCGTTCCTTCATCCGCGATCAGGCGCTCAAGGCGCCTGATCGTTTCGCTTTCGCTGGATCAGCCGGCAACCGGCGGCAGGCGGGTCACGAACTCAGCGATGGTCGGGTTGGCGAAGGCCAGCAGCAGGCCGACGGCGACCGAGATGATGAACGCGGCGTCGATCAGGCCGGCGGTGATGAACATGCGGACCTGCAGCACCGGGATCAGTTCCGGCTGGCGGGCAGCCGATTCCAGGAACTTACCGGCCATGATGGCCAGACCGAGACCGGCACCCAGCGCGGCCAGGCCGATCATGATGCCGACGGCGAGGACGGTGGAGCTCTGGACTTGGGCGAGGTTGGTCAGGACGGCAAAGTACATGGGTTATCTCCGGAAACTTAAGTAGCTAAGGGTAATGAAACGGATGAAGGGTGAAGCGGAAACTCAGTGAGCGTCTTCCGACAGGCTCAGGTACACGATGGACAGCATCATGAAAATGAAGGCCTGCAGCGGAATCACCAGCAGGTGGAACAGCATCCAGCCAAGGCCGAAGGCACCGCCTGCGATGGCGCCCATGATGCCGGCACTGCCCAGCACCCAGATCAGCAGGAACACGATTTCGCCGCCGAACATGTTGCCGAACAGTCGCATCGCCAGCGAGATCGGCTTGCTCAGCCACTCGACGATGTTGAGGATCAGGTTGAACGGCATCATCCACTTGCCGAACGGCGCGGTCAGGAATTCCTTGGTGAAGCCACCCAGGCCCTTGGCACGCAGCGCGAAGAACAGCATCAGGAAGAACACGCTGATCGACATGCCCAGGGTGGCATTGACGTCGGCGGTCGGCACCGGCTTCCAGTACGGAATACCCAGCGCTTCCAGCGGCAGGGCGATGAAGTCGGCCGGGATCATCTTGATGAGGTTCATCAGGAGGATCCAGAAGAAGATCGTGATCGCGATCGGGGTCACCAGCTTGCTGGTGCCGTGGTAGGTGTCCTTGGCCTGGCGGTCAACGAACTCCAGGCAGATTTCCACGAACGCCTGCCACTTGCCCGGCACGCCGGCGGTGGCCTTGCGGGTGGCCATCCAGAAGCCAAACACCATCAACAAACCCATCAGGACCGAAGTCACAATGGTGTCGACGTGAATTGCCCAGAAACCACCTTCCTGCATGTGGAACGTCAGGTTGTGCAGGTGATGTTGGATGTAGGAGGTGGGTGTAAGCGCCTCGCCTGCCATGTGTCCGGAACCTTGAGTTAAATAAATTGGATCAGCGCCTGGCCAGAGCCAGGACCTGGAACATCAGTCCGACGGCGATTCCGGCCAGCAGCGCCAATGCAGGCAGCTTGAAGACCACGAAACCCACCGCCAGGACACCGAATACGAGCGCCCACTTTGCCACTACCGCCAGGATCAGCCGCGACATCGCTGAACCTGCCGCCTGCACCCCGCCCCCCAGCGCCATCCGCGCCGCGACCCAGCCACCTGCCGATACCGCGATGCCCGAGGCCAGCGCGCCAAGCGCGTACTTCGGGCCTGCCAGCAGCAGGAGCACCAGGGCCAGGACAGCCACTGCGGCCAGCGGATACACCGCTGCGCGCAGCATCAGTCGCCGACCCGCGTCAACGGAGTTCAGCACACGTATGTCCTGCATGGTTGTGGGAGGGGTGACCGGGGCTGGAACTGCCTATGCCCCGTCGAGCCGCCAAATTATAGCAACGGGACAATTTGCGAGACAACCTGCGCCTGTTCATCCCGGGCGTCGCAAGTTGCTGCATCGCCACAGATTTTGGCCCGGAAGGGGTCCCGATCCCACCAGTGGCGGCCCCAATTCATGTCGCGCCGCACCATATTGAACTTTGGTCG
This sequence comes from Stenotrophomonas sp. FBCC-B152, assembly GCF_059134105.1. Taxonomy (NCBI): domain Bacteria; kingdom Pseudomonadati; phylum Pseudomonadota; class Gammaproteobacteria; order Lysobacterales; family Lysobacteraceae; genus Stenotrophomonas; species Stenotrophomonas sp. FBCC-B152. The sequence goes on from NZ_CP101442.1 coordinate 3,365,445, forward strand.
CGGGGCCCGGTCATAGGCGTGGGCCTGCCAATTCGATCCTCGTCGACGCCCCTGAAGCAGGCCGGTACCGGGCGGCCCCGAGCTCTCTCCGGGGCCGCCTTTTTCCGGCTCGCACCGCAGTGCCGCCGCAACGTGATCGGGCGCACTGTTCGGCCACCTGTCGTATGAACGGTACACACGACGTCCACCATACGTTCACGAATGGTGGACGCGACGGTGCGGCACAGTGATTCCACTTCATTGAATCACTGCAAGGACACCCACGATGCGTCTGCTTCCCCTGCTCGCCCTGCCGCTGGCCATGGCCGCGCTCACCCACGCCACGTCCGCAAGCGCCGCCGAGGGCGACGACCGCTTCGCGCTGCGCCTGGGTGCGATGAACATCGATTCGGACAACACCATTCGCGGCAACACCACGGTGCTCGGCCAGGACGTGGGCTTCTCGGAAGACTTCAAGCTGGGTGGCAAGGAGTGGGAGCCGCGCATCGACGGCCTGTTCCGCATCAGCGACCGCCAGCGCCTGATCTTCAACTACTTCAAGTACGACAAGGACCGCCGCGAGACGCTCGATGACGGCATCAGCTTCGGCGGTGAAACCGTGCCGGCCGGCAGCTTCGTCAAGGGCGAACTGAAGTACCAGGTGGCCAGCCTGGTGTATGACTACTCGGTGGTGGACACCGAGAAGTTCGACCTGGGCCTGCAGCTGGGTGCGGAGTACGCCAAGGTGAGCACCAAGGCCTATGCCGACCTGGGCACCGTGTACGAAGGCCAGTTCCTGGACGAGAAGGCCGACGGCGTGGCGCCGGTGGTGGGCGCCCGCTTCACCGTGACCCCGTCCGAGAAGTGGATGATCACCGCGCAGGGCCAGTACCTCAACACCAAGTGGGGCAACTTCGATGACTACGACGGCGACCTGACCCGCGCCAACGTGATCGTGGACTACAAGTTCACCGATAATTTCGGCATCTTCGCCGGCTACGACTGGTTCAAGCTGGACGTCGACCAGACCGGCAGCGATGGCACCATCGGCCTGAAGCAGGAGTTCAAGGGCCCGGTTGCAGGCATCAGCGTCATGTTCTGATCCAACCGTTGGTTGGTGTGTTACCGCACAAAAAACCCGGCGTTGGCCGGGTTTTTTGTTTGGATCATTTTTTCTTCGGAATGTACAGATCGGTGATGGTGCCGTCGTAGATTTCCGCGGCCATCGCCACCGATTCGCTCAGCGTCGGGTGGGCGTGGATGGTGTGGCCGATGTCTTCGGCTTCGGCGCCCATCTCGATCGCCAGGCCGATCTCGGCCAGCAGGTCACCGGCATGCACGCCGACGATCGCGCCGCCGATGATGCGGTGGGTTTCTTCATCGAAGATCAGCTTGGTGAAGCCTTCGGTGCGGCCGATGCCGATCGCGCGGCCGCTGGCGGCCCACGGGAACTTGGCCACGCCCACCTTCAGGCCCTGCGCCTTGGCTTCGGTTTCGGTCACGCCGACCCAGGCGATTTCCGGGTTGGTGTAGGCCACCGACGGAATCACCCGCGCCACCCACTCCTTCTTCTCGCCGGAGGCCACTTCGGCGGCCAGCTTGCCCTCGTGCGTGGCCTTGTGGGCCAGCATCGGGTTGCCGACGATATCGCCGATGGCGAAGATGTGCGGCACGTTGGTGCGCATCTGGCGGTCCACCGGAATGAAGCCACGCTCTGTGACGCCCACGCCGGCCTTGTCGGCACCGATCTTCTTTCCGTTCGGCGAGCGGCCCACGGCCACCAGCACGCGGTCGAAGGTGCCCTGCTCCAGGCCCGGCTTCTCGCCTTCGGCAGCGGCTTCGAAGGTCACGGTGATGCCCTTCTTGTCCGCGCTCACGCCGGAGGCCTTGGTCTTCAGGTGGACCTCGACGCCCTGCTTCTTCAGGCGGTCAGCCAGCGGCTTGACCAGGTCCTTGTCGGCACCGGGCATCAGCTGGTCCATGAACTCCACCACGGTCACCTTGCTGCCCAGCGCCGCGTACACGGTCGCCATTTCCAGGCCGATGATGCCGCCACCGACCACCAGCAGCGAGCCGGGAATGTCGGCCAGTTCCAGCGCGTCGGTCGAATCCATCACGCGCGGGTCGTCCCACGGGAAGTTCGGCAGCTTCACCGCCTGCGAACCGGCAGCGATGATGCACTGCTGGAAGCGCAGCAGCTGGGTCTTGCCGTCGTCGCCGACGATTTCCAGCTCATTGGCCGAGACGAAGGTGGCCACGCCCTGCACGGTGCGTACCTTGCGCTGCTTGGCCATGCCGGCCAGGCCCTTGGTCAGCTGGGTGACCACCTTTTCCTTGTAGCCGCGCAGCTTGTCCAGGGTGATCTTGGGCGCGCTGAATTCCACGCCGAAATCGCCCGCGTGGGCCACTTCATCGATCACTGCGGCCGCATGCAGCAGCGCCTTGGAGGGAATGCAGCCCACGTTGAGGCACACGCCGCCGAGGCTGGCGTAGCGCTCGATCAGTACGGTATCCACGCCCAGGTCGGCCGAGCGGAACGCGGCGGTGTAACCGCCCGGGCCCGCGCCCAGCACCACCATCTGGCATTCGATGTCAGCGGGCTTGCCCGACGACAGCGCCGGCTGCGGCGCGGCCGGCTCGGCCGGGGCGCGGTGCGACGGGGTCACCGGCGGCTTGCTGGCCGGTGCGGCGGCCTTGGGCGCTTCAGCCGCAGGCGCGGCCGGTGCGGCAGCGGCGCCTTCGGCGTCCAGCACCACCACCACGTCGTCCTCGGACAGCGTATCGCCGAGCTTGACCTTGATTTCCTTGACCACGCCGGCCGCCGAGGACGGCATCTCCAGGGTGGCCTTGTCCGATTCCAGCGTGACCAGGCCCTGGTCCTTCTTCACCGTGTCGCCCACGGCGACCAGCAGTTCGATCACCGGCACCGCGCTGTAATCGCCGATGTCGGGAACCTTGATTTCAATAGCGGCCATTGTTCTTCTCCTGGGTCTCAGCCGGCGTTGCCGGCGAGCAGTTGCTGCAGCTCGTCGAGCGACTCGTCCAGATCCTGCCAGCGACGGTCGAGCTTCTTTTCCTTGGTGTCGCTGGCTTCGATCAGCAGCGCCACCTGTTTCATCATCAGCTTGCCGGCGCCGCACTCCCAGCGCGGACCGCTGTAGCGTTCGCCAGCCACCTGGAAGGACAGCACCTCACCGTCGGTCACCGGCGCCTTGCGCCCGGCGGGCACGCCCGACACCAGCGCGGCCTGCCAGCTGCGCAGCAGGCGCTGGGCCAGCGCGGCGGGGATGGCGACCTGGTACTGGTCCGGCTCCTGGTCCACGCGCAGCTCCACGCCACCACCGCGTGCACTGTTGTTCCAGTTGTACACGCGCTTGTCGGCCTTGCTGTAACGCAGGGTCCACGCCTGGTCCTGGGTGCCGGGCAGCAGCGACACGCCGGTTTCCACCCCGCCCTTGGGCAGGATGGTCAGCGCCAGCGAGGGCTGCACCTTGCCATCGAACAGGGTTTCCACGGCCTGGCCGTAGTTGCCCACGGCCGGCGGCCAGCCGTGGCCCAGATCGGTCGTGCACGCGGCAGACGCGCCGGGTGCGACGACCAACGCGGCCAATGCCACCGCAATGCCCGCCAGGCGCTGCCTCACAGCAGCACGCGCCGCATGTCGGCCAGCACCTGCGACAGGTACGTGGTGAAGCGCGCGGCCAGCGCACCGTCGATGACGCGGTGGTCGTAGCTCAGCGACAGCGGCAGCATCAGCTTCGGGGCGAATTCCTTGCCGTTCCAGACCGGCTGGATCGAGGACTTGGACACGCCCAGGATGGCCACTTCCGGCGCATTGACGATCGGGGTGAACGCGGTGCCGCCGATGCCGCCCAGCGAGCTGATCGAGAAGCAGCCGCCGCTCATGTCGGCCGGGCCCAGCTTGCCGTCGCGCGCCTTCTTGGCCAGCTCGCCGGTTTCCTGCGCGATCTGCACCACGCCCTTCTTGTCGACGTCGCGGATCACCGGAACGACCAGGCCGTTCGGGGTGTCAGCGGCGAAGCCGATGTTGAAGTACTTCTTCAGGGTGAGGTTTTCACCGGCCGCATCCAGCGATGCGTTGAATTCCGGGAACTGCTTGAGCGCCGCGGCGCTGGCCTTGATCAGGAAGGCGAGCATGGTCAGCTTGATGCCGGCCTTCTCGTTTTCCTTGTTGAGCGCCACGCGCAGGCCTTCCAGGTCGGTGATGTCGGCCTGCTCGAACTGGGTGACGTGCGGGATCATGGCCCAGTTGCGCGCCAGGTTGGCACCGGAAATCTTCTTGATGCGCGACAGCGGCTGGGTTTCCACCTCGCCGAACTTGCTGAAGTCGACCTTCGGCCACGGCAGCAGGTTGAGCCCACCACCGGCGGCGACCGTGCCACCGGCAGCGGCGGTGCCACCGCCGGTCAGCGCCGACTTGACGAACTTCTGCACGTCGGCCTTGGTGATGCGGCCGCCCTTCTCGGTGCCGGTCAGCTGGTTGAGGTCCACGCCCAGCTCGCGGGCGAACACGCGCACCGCCGGGGTGGCGTACGGCACCTTGGACGGCAGCACGCTGTCGGCGTTGAACTGCACCGGCGGGCTGCTCGGGGCGCCGGCCGAGGGGGCGCTGGCGATCTCGCGCGCCGCCAGCTTGTCCGGCTGCGCCGGCACGGCGACCGGTTCCACTTTGGTGCCGGTTTCAGCAGCGGCCGGGGCCGCGGCAGCAGCGGCCTGGGTCGGGGCCGGTGCGGCAGCACCGTCGGCCTCGATGATGGCCACTACCTTGCCCTGCGACAGGGTGTCGCCGACCTTGACCTTGATTTCCTTGACCACGCCGGCGACCGAGGACGGCACTTCCATCGTGGCCTTGTCCGACTCGAGCGTGACCAGGCCCTGGTCCTTCTTGACCGTATCGCCGACGGCGACCAGCACTTCGATGACCGGGATGTCGGTGTAATCGCCGATGTCCGGCACCAGCGCTTCCACCGGGCCACCACCGGCAGCAGCCGGTGCAGCGGCGGGCGCGCTCTGGGTGGCCGGCGCCGGGGCGGCGGCCGCAGCCGCCTTGGCCGGGGCGGGTGCCGGCGCAGCGGCCGGGGCCGGCGCGGCGGCAGCGTCGGCCACTTCGATCAGCGCCACGACCTTGCCCTCGGACAGGTTGTCGCCGACCTTGACCTTGATTTCCTTGACCACGCCGGCGACCGAGGACGGCACTTCCATCGTGGCCTTGTCCGACTCGAGCGTGACCAGGCCCTGGTCCTTCTTGACGGTGTCACCAACGGCGACAAGCACCTCGATTACCGGGATATCGCTGTAGTCACCGATATCGGGGACAAGTGCTTCCTTGATTTCGGCCATGGGGATAACTCCGGCAATCTGGTGTAGGGAATCGCCTATTGTGGGGGCATGAGGCGTCAGCGCCAACCAGCTTGGGCAATTTTCAATGCCTCTGTCCCGGGACAGCCTGTTGCAGCAGGGATGGGCACTGCCGCGAGGGGTGTTCCAGTCGGTACCGTATTGTCCCGCCGAGATCCGGCTCAGCCGGCCAGGACATCGGCCACGGGCTGCCACGCCACCTGCAGGCGCGGCAGCGGCCATGCCGCATTCGCCGGGCTGGTCGAGGGCAGCGACCACACTGGCAGCGACCTCGCACGCTCGCCCAGCACGGGCACGATGTAACGCAGGAAGGCCGCATGTGCGGTGCCGCCATTGCATGCCACGGCCACCAGCGCCGGCAACCGCACGATCAGTTCGGCCACGGCATTGGGCACTTCGCTGCCGCGCACGATGGCCGTGTCCAGGCTGCCACGCCGCTCGCACTGCCCGATCACATCCCACAGCCCCACACCCGCCGATTGCAGCGCCTGCAGCCGATCAAGGTAGACAAGGCCTGCATCGATCCCGGTCAGCGCCGACATCAACGGCCAGAACCGATTGCGCGGATGCGCGTAGTACTGCGCCGCATGCAGCGATGCAACGCCCGGCATCGACCCCAGCACCAGGACGCGGCAATCCGCCGCAACCTGCGCAGGCAGGCCGATGCACAGCGTTGGAATCGTCACAGTGTCTCCAGATGCATGAATGTCGCGCATAGCATGATCGCGCGCCAGCGCAACGATTTCGCGCTGCTGGCTGAACAGAACAAACTAAATTTTAACGTGCGTCGGATTCGATTCATGTTGCGGGGACTACGTTTGCCTCGCCCCGATGCAACGAGGGCCCAGAACAAAAAAACACTGAGGAGATTCCCCCATGCGCTCCATCCGCACCCTGACCTTGGCTACCCTGACTGCCCTTGCCTTCGCACCTGCCGCCTTCGCGCAGGACAGCACCACCGACACCGCGTCGGGCAAGCATTTCGCCGTTGTCGGCGGCGTTGCATTGCTGCAGCCGAAGAACGATCCGCTGGAAGGCATCGACAAGGTCGATGGCGGCCCGGCGCCGACGCTGAGCTTCAGCTACTACATCAACGACAATTGGGCCGTGGAACTGTGGGGCGCAGCTGACAAGTTCGATCACCGCGTGCGCGGCGCCAACAATGCCAAGCTGGGCACGGTTGAGCAGCAGCCGATCGCGCTGAGCGGCCAGTACCACTTCGGCCAGGCCGACAACGTGTTCCGTCCGTTCGTGGGCGTGGGTTACTACGAGTCGAACTTCAGCAACGAGAAGCTGGCCAGCGACGCCGGTCATATCGGGCTGGAAACCGCCAAGGGCGCCATCGGCACCGTCGGCGTGGACATGAACATCAACAGCACCTGGTTCGCCCGCGCCGATGCCCGCTACATGCATTCGCGCCCGGACCTGACCGTCAACGGCCGCAGCACCGGCGACGAAGCCAAGCTGGATCCGTGGACCGTGGGCTTTGGTATCGGCGCGCGCTTCTAAGCGCTTCCGCTCCACGTAGCAATGCAACGGGCCCCTCGCGGGCCCGTTGTCGTTTCTGGATCCTTTTTTTTAATCGGTCGCCCTACCAACGGTAGGGCGCTACCGCCTTCATTCTTTCTTGCTCCGGTGACACCAATACTGTTCACCAGCGCGAGGGGGAAGCCTATGGATGACATGCTGGATGTCCTGGTCGTCGGCGGTGGGATCAACGGGGTGGCCATTGCCCGCGATGCGGCCGGGCGCGGCTGGTCGGTGTGCCTGTGCGAGCAGGACGACCTGGCCGCGCATACCTCCAGTGCCAGCACCAAACTGATCCATGGCGGGCTCCGCTACCTGCAGTACGGGCAGTTCGCGCTGGTGCGCAAGGCGCTGCGCGAACGCAGTGTGCTGCACCGGCTGGCGCCCCATCTGGTCACTCCCACCACGTTCGTAGTACCGCATGCACGCCACCTGCGCCCCGCGTGGATGCTGCGCGCCGGCCTCTGGCTGTACGACCACCTGATCGATGCGGGTACGGCGTTTCCTCGCTCCCGACGGCTGGACCTGCGCGGGGACCCGCTCGGCGCCGTGCTGCAGCCCCGCTACCGTGCGGCCTTCAGCTACAGCGATGCACGCGTGGATGATGCGCGGCTGGTGGTGATCACCGCGATGGATGCGCGCGAGCGGGGTGCCGACATCCGCACCCGCACCCGCTGCGAACAGCTGATCCGCCACCGCGACCACTGGCTGGCCGTATTGCGCCGGGCCGATGGCCAGGTGCAGCGCCTGCGGGTGCGCTCGGTGGTCAACGCCACCGGCCCTTGGGCAGGCAACCTGCTGGAACGTGCCGGACTGGATGCGCCGATCGGGCTGCGCCTGGTCCAGGGCAGCCATATCGTGGTGCCGCGCCTGCATGCGCAGGACAGCGCGCTGCTGTTGCAGCAGCCCGACCAGCGCGTGGTGTTCGTGATTCCTTTCGAACAGGATTACAGCCTGATCGGCACTACCGACCTGGACTACGACGGTGACCCGGCCCGCGTGCAGGCCGCACCCGCCGAGGTGACCTACCTGTGCGCGGCCGTCAACGCATGGCTGCGTACCGCTGTGCAGCCGGAGAACGTGGTGTGGCAGTACAGCGGCGTGCGCCCTCTGCTGGCCGACCACCACCACGATGCCGCCAAGGTCAGCCGCGACTACCGGCTCCATCTCGATACGCAGCAGGCCGTCATGCTGAGCGTGCTGGGCGGCAAGCTCACCACCTGCCGCACCCTGGCCGAAGAAGCCGTGGACCAGCTGGGTGCGGCGCTGGGCCGCAGCGAACCGGCATGGACCGCCAGCGGCCCTGCCCTGCCCGGTGGCGACGGCGGCAGCGTGGAAGCGCTGCTGGCCGCGCTGCAGGCAGCGTATCCGCAGCAGCCGGAAGCGCTGCTGCGGGATCTGGCGCGCCGCCACGGTTCGCGCGCCCGCGCGGTGCTGGGCGAGGCCCGCTCGCCGGCGGAGCTGGGCCGGCATTTCGGCGCGGGGCTGTATGAGCGTGAAGTGGACTACCTGATCGAGCAGGAATGGGCCGTCGAGCTGGACGACCTGCTATGGCGGCGGACGCATCTCGGGCTGCGCCTGGACGCCGCGCAGCGGGCCGCGCTTGCGGCGTTCCTGCAGCAGCGGCACGCGGCAATCGCGTAGCGTTACCATCGCCAGTGCATCGTGCCGGCCGCACCCCAGGATCCACCATGGACAAACGCTACGTACTCGCCATCGACCAGGGCACCACCAGCTCGCGCGCAATGCTGTTCGACCGCGCCGGGCACGTCGCCGGGGTGGCGCAGCGCGAGTTCGGGCAGATCTTCCCGCAACCCGGCTGGGTGGAACACGATCCGCGCGAGATCCTGACCAGCGTCTACACCACCCTGACCGAACTGCTCAACCGCGAGCAGGTCGACCCGCGCCAGATCGCGGCGATCGGCATCACCAACCAGCGCGAAACGACGGTGGTCTGGGACAAAGCCACCGGCCAGCCCATCCACAATGCAATCGTCTGGCAGTCCCGGCAGAGCAACGACATCTGCGAACGACTCAAGGCCGAGGGCCACGAGCCGCTGATCCGCGAGCGCACCGGCCTGCTGGTGGATGCCTACTTTTCGGCGACCAAGATCCGCTGGATCCTGGACCACGTGGAAGGCGCGCAGGCCCGCGCCGAGCGCGGCGATCTGCTGTTCGGCACCATCGACAGCTGGCTGGTGTGGAACCTCACCGGCGGCGCGGTGCACGTCACCGACTACAGCAATGCAGCCCGCACGCTGCTGTTCAACATCCACACCCTGGCCTGGGATGACGAACTGCTCGCCCTGCTGGACATCCCGCGCGCGATGCTGCCGGAGGTGCGCGGCTCCAGCGAGGTGTATGGCACCACCCGTTCGCAGTTCTTCTTCGACCAGCACATCCCCATCGCCGGGATCGCCGGGGACCAGCAGGCCGCGCTGTTCGGCCAGGCCTGCTTCGAACCGGGCATGGTCAAGAACACCTACGGCACCGGCTGTTTCATGCTGATGCACACCGGCACCCGCGCGGTGGCCTCCAGCAACGGGCTGCTCACCACGCTGGCCTGGGGCATCGACGGGCAGGTGGAATATGCCCTGGAAGGGTCGATCTTCGTGGCCGGCTCCGTCGTGCAGTGGCTGCGCGACGGGCTGCGCATGTTCGGCAAGTCCAGCGACTGCCAGGCCTATGCCGAACGCGCGGCCGACAACGGCGGGGTGTACATGGTGCCGGCGTTCGTGGGCCTGGGCGCGCCGTATTGGCGCAGCGATGTGCGCGGAGCGGTGTTCGGCCTGAGCCGGGGCACCACCAAGGAACACTTCATCCGTGCGGCGGTGGAATCGATGGCCTACCAGACCCGCGACGTGCTGGCCGCGATGCAGGCCGATGCGGGGATTGAGCTGAAGGAACTGCGCGCCGATGGGGGCGCGATCGCCAATGACTTCATGGCGCAGTTCCAGAGCGACCTGCTGTGCGTGCCCGTGCTGCGCCCGCAGGTGGCCGAAACCACTGCGCTGGGCGCGGCCTACCTGGCCGGCCTGGCCACAGGGTTCTGGAGCAGCCGCGCCGAGATTGCCGAGCAGTGGGCGGTGGATCGCCGGTTCGTGCCGCAGATGGCCGCGGCCGAACGCGAAGCGCTGTACGCCGGATGGGTACAGGCGGTGGAAGCCACGATGGGGTTCCGCGTCCCGCGGTAGGAGCCGACCGTTGGTCGGCTCGTGCCCGATCAGAACGCAGGCAGCACCGCGCCCTTGTATTTCTCGGCAATGAAGGCCTTCACTTCCGGGCTGGTCAGCGCCTTGGCCAGCTGCTGCACGCGCGGGTCATCCTTGTTGTCCGGGCGGGCCACCAGGAAGTTCACGTACGGTGAATCCTTGCTTTCAATGGCCAGTGCGTCCTGGGTCGGGTTGAGGCCCGCGTCCAGCGCGTAGTTGGTGTTGATCAGGGCCAGGTCCACCTGGTCGAGCACGCGCGGCAGCATCGCCGAATCCAGTTCGCGGAACTTGAGCTGCTTCGGGTTGGCGATGATGTCGCGCTGCGTAGCCAATGCGTTGCTCGGGTCCTTGAGCGTGATCACGCCGGCCTTGTGCAGCAGGATCAGCGCGCGGCTGTTGTTGCTCGGGTCGTTGGGAATCACCACGTCGGCACCCACCGGCAGGTCGGCAAGCGACTTGAAGCGGCGCGAGTAGGCGCCGAACGGCTCGATGTGCACGCCGATGACCTTGGTCAGGTCGGTCTTGCGGTCGCGGTTGTAGGCGTCCAGGTACGGCTCGGTCTGGAAGTAGTTCACGTCCACCTGTTTCTGCACCAGCTGGTCGTTGGGCTGCACGTAGTCGTTGAAGACCTTCACGTCCAGCTCCAGGCCTTCCTTCTGCAGGATCGGCTTGACCACCGCCAGGATCTCGGCGTGCGGCACCGCGGTGGCCGCGACCACCAGCTTGCTGGAATCGGCGGAGGGCTTGCCGCAGGCGGCCAGGGCCAGCGTGGCGGCCAGCAGCGGGAGCAACAGGGTCTTCTTCATGGGGGCGGAATCCGGGGGGCTGCGTAGCAGCCAACCATACCGCAGCTACGGCTGACGGGGTACCAGCCAGGTCATTCCAATATGGAATGCCGGTAGAGCCACGCCCTGCGTGGCTGGAACCGCACTCGCCACGCAGGGCGTGGCTCTACTCGTAGTTGCTCAGCGCCATCATCAGCAGCGCCTTGGCCTGCTCGCGCAGCACGGTCGGTTCGATGATTTCCGCATCCGAACCGTAGTGCAGCACGTCCATCAGCAGCTCGCGCGAGACGCTGTAGGGCACCTTCAGCTCGTAGCGGCCGTCGGGCAGGAACCGGCCCTGCTGCTTGGAATGCCAATGCTCGTCGGCCACCCAGCGCGCGGCCTTGGCGCTGAAGACGATGGTGGCCCAGCCCTTGGGCGGGCCGGAGAAGATGCCGTAGCTGGCGCCCAGCTGCTCGTCCAGCTCGGTGTCGTCCACGTCACGCGCGACCGTGTCGACCACGCGGGCCTTGTAGATGCGGTCCACGGCGAAGCTGCGCAGGCCCTCGCGGCCGTGGTCCCAGGCATCCAGGTACCAGTTGTCGCGATAGTGGGTCATGCGCTGCGGCGACACGGTGCGTTTGGTCGCCTCGTCGGTGGAACGGGCGCGGTATTCAAACGCCAGCTGCTTGCGCTCCAGCACCGCCGAGGCCACCGCACGGAAGCTCGCCTCATCGAACTTGCGGCCGCGGTGCGGGATCACCCGCACCCGGTCCACCGGCCAGGTCGACACGCCAGCCTGCGCGGCCAGCAGCCCTTCGATGCGCTGCTGCAGCGGTGCCAGCACCGACGACAACACGCCGCCGCCGGTACGCGCCAGCAGGTGCTGCGAGGCCAGCAGGGCGTGCAGTTCTTCCGAGCTGAGCCACAGCCCGGGCAGCTCGAACCGCTCGCTCTCGTTGTCTTGGTAGCGGAAGCCGGCCTCGCCATCGCCTTCGACCGGCGCCATCAGCGCATCGCGCAGGAAGGCCAGGTCGCGATATACGGTGGCGCGCGAACATGCCAGTTTTTCCTGCAGGGTCGCCACCGTGACCGGATAGCGGGCGGACTTCAGCAGACGATGCAGGGCGTTGATGCGTTCATATCGGTCCATGACCCGATTATGTCCGAGTCGCCGCCGTTGTGGCGGCCCGGATCCGAACTTCGGCTATCGTTGGGGCCCCCTGCCCGCCCGAACCCCGCCATGCGCCTGCTGCCTGCCGTTGCCGTGCTGACCCTGCTGCTGACTGCCTGCGGGCAGGCGCCTGCACCCGCCGCTCCTGCTGCCGCCGTGCCGCCACCGGTACCGGTGGCCAGCGATCCCGCGCAGGCGGTGCTGACCGCCAGCCAGCGATTCGGGCAACTGCGCAGCTTCCACGCCAGCCTACGCATGCAGGGGCCGCGCACGCTGGACGCCAGCATGGAATTCGTGGCGCCGGACCGCTACCGGCTGCAGACCGACGAGGGCGTGCAGACCATCATCGGCGACACGTTCTTCCTGCAGCGCGCCGGCGAAGTGCGCCAGGTACCGGTGCCGCCGGGCCTGCTGGCGCAATGGCGCAGCCCGCTGCCGGCCGACGCCACCGCTGCCGAACTGCAGGTCGAGGCGCTGGGCGAGGAACGCGTGGCCGGGCAGCCCGCCCGCCGCTACCGCGTGCGCCATGCCAGCGCCGCACCGGACGGAATGCTTTACTGGATCAACGCGGCGGGCCTTCCGGTGCGGATCGAACGCCAGGGCCAGACCCAGGGCAAGCCCTTCAAGGTCACGGTGGATTACAGCCGTTTCGACGACCCGACACTGCAGATCGCGGTGCCCTGAACAGGCGACAAGTCCAAACCTCTCCTAAAGCACGGGCGGGAAAAGGAAAAACCGCGTGAAGGCATCAAGTATCATCACGCGTTGCTCCTCCCCCCAGTTGATCCGGAGAACCGTTGATGTCCCTGCGCGTGACGTTGCTTGCTTCCCTGCTGCTCAGTGCCCCGGCCGCCTTTGCCCAGGACACCACCGACCTGGCCGCGATGACCTCACCCTGGAGCGGCAGCGGCGGTGAACTCGGCTTTGCCTCCGCACGGGGCAACAGCAACACCGAAAGCGCCAACGGCCGCCTGCGCCTGCGCTATACCGATGACGACTGGGTGCACAGCATGGACCTGTTCGGCCTGCGTTCGCGTTCGGAATACACCGAAACCGCCGACGACGGCACCATCACCAAGCGCAGCAACACCACCGCCAACCGCTACACCGGCAGCGCCGGCAGCGCGCTGCAGCTGGGCGAACACCGCCAGATCACCGCCACGGTGCGTTACGAGCGCGACGACTTCGCCACCTACGACCGCCAGAGCTCGTTCGGCCTGGGTTACGGCACCCGGCTGGTGGAAGGCGACCGCTTCTACATGGATGCGCAGATCGGCCCCGGTGTGCGCCGCACGCACAACACCGAAGACGACGAAACCCGTACCGGCCTGATCGGCCGTGGGCTGTTCGACGTGAAGTATTCGCTGACCCCCAATACCGACCTGATCAACACCCTGCTGGTGGAATCGGGCTCTTACAACACCTTCGGCCAGAACGATTTCGGCGTGTCGGTGAGCATGAACGAGCACCTGGCGCTGAAGGCCGCCTGGCAGGCGCGTTACAACAGCGACGTGGCCGAAGACAAGCGCAAGACCGACACCCTGACCACGATGAACGTCGTCTATAAATTCAAATGATGCCCGCGGTGCGTACCGACCAACGGTCGGTACCTACCGGCAACGCTCGTGGTAGGTGCCGACCGTTGGTCGGCACGCTTCAAACGGCCAGCAGTTCGCCTGCGCCGCCATCCAGCAGGCCCTGGGCCACCGCTTTCCCGAGCGCATCCGGGTCATTGCCCGGGCCGCGCGCTTCGGCGCGGATCAGGCGGCCGTCGGCCACGCCGCCGACCAGGCCCTGCAGGAACAGGCTGTCACCTTCCCACTGCGCGTAGCCGGCCACCGGCACGTGGCAGCTGCCGTGCAGCGCGCGGTTCATGGCGCGCTCGGCTTCCACGCAGGCGCGCGTGCGGGCATCGTCGAGCGGGGCGAACAACGCCATCACCCGCGCATCGTCGCCGTTGCATTCCACTGTGACCGCGCCCTGCGCCGGCGCCGGCAACCAGTCCGGTGCCGCCAACCGCGCGACAATGCGGCCGCCCAACCCCAGCCGTTCCAGGCCGGCCACGGCCAGCACGATGGCGTCGTAGCCGCCGTTGTCGAGCTTGGCCAGCCGCGTGTTGACGTTGCCGCGCAGGTCCAGCAGTTCCAGGTCCGGGCGCAGCGCGCGCAGCTGGGCCTGGCGGCGCAGCGAGGAGGTGCCCACGCGCGCGCCGATCGGCAGCGCGTCCACTGAGGCGTACAGGTTGGAAATGAACCCGTCGGCCGGGTCGTGCCGGGGCAGCATCGCCGGCAGCGCGAACGGCGCGTCCAGCTCCATCGGTACGTCCTTGAGCGAGTGCACCGCGCAGTCCGCATCGCCGCGCAGCATGGCCAGTTCCAGTTCCTTGAGGAACAGGCCCTTGCCGCCGATCGCGGCGAGCGAGCGGTCCAGCACTTCGTCGCCGCGGGTGCTCATCGGCACCAGCACCACGTCCAGCCCGGGGTGGGCCAGGCGCAGGCGGTCGGCAACGTGTTCGCTCTGCCACAGGGCAAGCGGGCTCTTTCGGGTGGCGATGCGCAGGGTGGTCATGGCCCCATTATCGCCGCCGGAAGGCGTATCGACCAACGGTCGATACCTACCGCGGTGTCGCACCCGTTCGCCGGTACATTGCCAACCGGTAGGTCACGACCGTTGGTCGTGACTGCATCACAGATGTTTCAGATCCTGTTTGAGGCTCGCCACGCAGCGCCGGCTGACCTCCAGGGGGGCCTTGCCATGGCGCAGCACGGCCTGGACCTGGCCTGCGCCATTTCGTCGCAGCTCCACCAGTTCGTGGCGGGCCACCAGGCAGTTGCGGTGGATGCGCACGAAGCGGCTGGCAAATTCCTCTTCCAGCGACTTCAGCGATTCTTCGATGAGGTCCTCGCCACGTGCGTGGTGCACCACCACGTACTTTTCCTCGGCCTGCAGGTAGTGGATGTCGTCGATCGGGATCAGCCGCAGGCTGCCGCGCAGGCGCGCGCACAACAGCGTGCGTGCCTGCTGGCTGGGCACGCTGGGCTGCCCGTTGCGGCCAGCCAGGAAGGTCCGCGCGCGTTCCAGCGCTGCGACCAGCCGTTCGCTGCGCACCGGCTTCATCAGGTAATCGATCGCCGCCGCCTCGAACGCCGACAGCGCGTGCGCATCGTAGGCCGTGCAGAACACCACCGCCGGGCGCGGGTCGAACGTGGCCAGGTGGCGCGCGGCCTCCAGGCCATCCAGCCCGGGCATGGCGATATCCAAGAGCACCAGGTCCGGCTGCAGCTCGGCGCAGGCATGCAGCGCCTGCTCGCCATTCTCTGCTTCGGCCACCACCTCGACCCCCGGCTGTTCGGCCAGCAGGCTGCGCAGGCGCTCGCGGGCGAGCGGCTCGTCGTCGGCGATGACAACTCTCAAGCAGGCTTCCTCACTGAACAGGCACGAAGATGTCGCAGGCATAGTAGCCGTCGTTCCATGCTCCCGTCATCCGTGCCCCTGGGCCGAACCGCCAGGCCAGGCGGTGCGCGATGTTGCGCTGCGCATGCCCGGCGCCCTGCATCAGCGGCAGCGCACGCGCGTCCGGATCGGGCGCGGGGTTCCGGATGCGGATGTGCAGCTGCGCGCCTTCGCGGGTCAACGCAATGACGATGGTGCCGCCGCCCGGCAGTCGGGAGACGCCATGCAGCACCGCGTTTTCCACCAACGGCTGCAGCACCAGGCGGGGCATCGGCAGGGTCCATGGCAGGCCGTCTTCGCGTTGCCATTCCACCTGCAGGCGTTCGCCCAGCCGCAGCGATTCGATCGACAGGTAGGCTTCGGCCAGTTCGCACTCGGCCTGCAGGGTGGAGTCGCCCTCGCCCGCGCCCAGTGCGGCACGGAACAGGTCGGACAGGTCCAGCACCGCGCGCTCGGCCACTTCCGGATCGCGCCGGACCAGGCTGGCGATGAGGTTCATGCTGTTGAACAGGAAATGCGGGCGGATCCGCGCCTGCAGCGCATCGGCCTGCGCGCGCGCGTTGGCCACGGTCTGCGCGCTCCAGCGATCACTCACGTAGAAGTAGCGCAGGGCCAGCGCCACGATCAGCGCGGTGACCGTGGCGCAGCCCAGGGTGAACCGCCAGAAGCCGACGTCCCCGGCGAAACCCCGCGCATCCAGCACCGCATAGAGCGCGTGCACGATGCCGGTGCAGGCAGCAGCGATCAGGGCGGCCATGGCCACTGCCACCGCCGAACCCAACGCTTCCGGGAGGCGCGACAGGGTCGCCCGCGCCGCGCACAGGCTCACCGTGACCGCCAACGCCAGCCACAACGCCAGGCCGCTGGCCGACAGGAAATCCGGCACGCTCCATTGCCGGCTGCCATCCGGCGCCAGCGCCACCACCACCACCACCAGCTCTGCCAGGCCAAGCATCGCGCCCAGCCGCGGCAGGCGGCACAGCTCGGGCAACCACAGCTGCTGGCGCGGGTCGTTCATGGCTCAGGCCGTGGCGAAGCGCGCGTCCAGCCAGTCACCCAGCGCCTGCAGCTCTTCGGCGCAGACCTGGTGGGCCATGGAATAGGAATGCCACTGCAGCGGGAAGCCGGCTGCCGTGAGCCGCTGGGCGGTGTCGGCGGCGATCACCTGCGGGATCACCGGATCCTGCGCGCCATGGGCCATGAACACCGGCGGGCGGGCGCCGTTCGGAATGGCGGCGTTGATGGCGGCTTCCGGATCCGGCAGGTAGGTGGAAAGCGCGATCAGACCGGCGATGGCACGGGTCGAGCGCAATGCAGCGCTGAGGATGATCGCCCCGCCCTGCGAGAAACCCGCGAGCAGGATGCGCTCGACCGGAATGCCGCGCGCGACCTCCGCATCGATCAGGGCATCCAGCGCCTGTACCGAGGCATCCACACCGGAAGCATCGGCGCGCGAACGGAAGTCCATGCTGACGATGTCATACCAGGCGCGCATGGGCACGCCGTTGTTGATGGTGATCGGCTGCACCGGGGCGTGCGGAAACACGAAGCGGATCGCCGGCCAGTGCGGACGCAGCAGCTCAGGCACGATCGGGGCGAAATCGTGGCCATCGGCGCCCAGGCCATGCAGCCAGAGCACGGCCCATTGCGGGTTGGCGGCGGTTTCGTTGACTACGGTTTCCAGCGTGCGCGACATCTGATGGCTCCAGTACGTTCTGGAACCATTATGGGGGTAGACGGTCTGCGGCAGCCACGCAGGGCGTGGCTCTACGCCGTGATGCGATTGCGGTGCCGGTCAGTGGCCGGTGCGCTGGGCGGCGGCGCGGCGCAGTTCGGCGGCGCGCTGCAGGATGGTGGGCGGGGTGGTTTCTTCGGGGATTTCCATCAGGCGCAGGCGGTGCAGCAGGTCGCCGGCCCGGCGCCCGGAGGTCAACGCGACCACCGGAATGGCCAGCACCATGCCCACCACCACCGGTGCCATCCAGGCCGCCAGCGCCGGCGATACCGCATAGGCCAGCACGCCCATGAACAACCCGAACACGCTGAGGCCACCGTAGCCCTTGATCAGTGCCGGCCAGGAAATGCCGCCGTCGTCGCGCTGCTGTGCATCCCAGCCCGAATCCTTGCCGGCCAGCACTTCGGCCACGCCGCGCGACTGCACGTACATCACCACCGGTGCCATCAGGGCCGCCAGCACGGTTTCCAGCAGCATCGACACGAACGCGCGGATGCCACCGCCGCAGCCGCGTCGCTCGGCAGGATCAATCAACATCGCGATGTAGCCCAGCACCTTGGGCAGCAGCAGCACCGCCATGGTGATGGCGAACATGCGGATCACCTGGGTTTCATCCTGCTGGCGCCAGTACAGGCCCGGCGACATGTGCAGCACTTCGCTGAAATCGATGCCGCCCTGGAACAGCGGGATGGCGATGCCGATCAGCATCAGCATTGCCCACATCGGCGCGGTGAAGTAATGGCCGATGCCGATCATCATGTGCATGCGGCTGACCCAGTGCAGGCCACGCGAACCCACTACCTTGGCGTGTTGCAGGTTGCCCTGGCACCAGCGGCGGTCGCGCACCAGCATGTCGGTCAGGGTCGGCGGACCTTCTTCATAGCTGCCCTTGAGGTAGGGCACCATGTGGGTGGCCCAGCCACCGCGACGCATCAGCGCCGCTTCGACGAAATCGTGGCTCAGCACGTGGCCACCAAACGGCTGCCGGCCCGGCAACGGCGGCAGGCCGGCATTGTCGGCGAAGGCTTCGGTGCGGATCACCGCGTTGTGGCCCCAGTAATTGCTTTCCGCGCCGTGCCACCACGCCACGCCGCGCCCGATCACCGGGCCGTACACGCGCCCGCCAAACTGCTGCATGCGCGCGAACAGGGTGCGCCCACCGATCACCGCCGGCAGGGTCTGGATCAGGCCCACGTCCGGGTTGTGTTCCATGCCGGCCACCAGGCGCACGATGGTGTCGCCGGTCATCAGGCTGTCGGCGTCCAGGATCAGCATCTGCGGGTAACCGCCGCCAAAGCGGCGCACCCAGTCGGCAATGTTGCCGGCCTTGCGCCCGCTGTTGTCGCCACGGCGCCGGTAGAACAGCCGCTCATGCCCGCCCACCGCATCGCACAGCTCGGCGAACGCCTGCTCCTCGGCTACGCCGATGTCTTCGCGCCGGGTGTCGCTGAGCACGAAGAAATCGAACTGCTCCAGTTGTCCGGTACTGGCCACCGACTCATAGATGGCCTGCAGGCCGGCCAGCAGGCGGCGCGGGTCTTCGTTGTAGGTGGGCATCAGCAGCGCGGTGCGCGTATGCACCTGCGGCAGCGGCTGGTCCGGGTCGATGCCCAGCTTGTAGCCGCGGTCGAACACGGCGGTCAGGAACCCGGCCAGGGCGCCGGCGAAGGACAGCGCGATCCAGGCAAACAGCGCCACGAACAGCACCAGCAGGCAGCCTTCCAGCACGGTGATGCCGTTGGTGGCCAACACCTTCCACATCATGTGGGTGGCCGCCACGGTCATGGCCGCGGTGCCGCCGAAGATATAGAAGCGGCGCAGCGCGATCATGCGCGGCGCGGTGCGCTGGCGCGGGGTGAGCAGGCGGCCCTCGGTGAAGGTCTGTTCGGGCATGCCCATCGGCGTTTCAACGGGCAGCACCGGGCGGCCGGCGTCGATCACGGCGTTGACGGTCTGCACACTCATGCGTGGCTACCCTGCGTGCGCTTCCATCCAGTGCTGCTGTGTCCTGCAGCGGCGTGGCCGTGGCCGGCGCCCTGCTGATGTCTGTGACTACCGGAACCCACGAACTCTCCAACGGCACTGAGGCGAAAAATGCGGCTCAGCATAGGGGGCCAAATGTAAGCCGGGCGCGAAGGGGCTTTCGGGGCATTTCCCCCCATTCAGCAAAGCCGGGCCGGCCTCGGGACGGGCAGATTGCGACAAATGGCCGCAGGCCTTGTGCCGTAAGGGTTTCCCTATTCAGGATGTAGGCAAACCCCCTACGCAGCGGCCGTTGGGACCTGCCCCGCAGCCGGACGCCGGACAGACGTGCCCGGCCCGGAACTGCGCAGGGCAATCACGCTCAAGGCGGATGACAGAGGCCGCGACGCGCCGGGGCGCCCGGCGGCGGCGGGCGGGTACGCCGATGCGACTCAGGCCGGCGTGGCTTCCACGGCCACATCGCTCTCCACCGGCAGCCGCGCCAGCGCACGCGAACCGACGTGGGAAAACTGCAGCTGTGCCAGCAGATGCTGCGCCTGGGTGGCAACCGGGCACGGCAGGATGCGCGGGCCGGCTTCAGGACGCTCAGGGGACATCACAACACTCGACATGGTCTGACTCTCGATCCATTCCAATACACCGCGCGGCTCCCATGCCGCGAGGAATGCGAACCCTATATGAAATTGTGGACGAATGTGTGACGTCGCCCACGCAGGGGTGCACAAGCACGTTCTTGCGTCAGAAAACTGGCGTTACTCGATAGTCAGCGACTATCATGTAACCGTTTTCAACATTACAAAGTGGATATGGATTCCAACATCGCGTCACCCTTCAGCCCCAAGTGGCAGTTCCGTTTTGACTTCTTCAACGCCCACGGCGCGCCGAACTCGCCCGCCTTCAAGGCCGCCTACAAGGCGCTGCCGTTCGGGCAGAAGATCAAGGTCAACTTCAACTTCTTTGCCCTGTTCTTCGGCTGCATCTACCTCTTCATCCTGGGCATGTGGCGCAAGGCCCTGACCATCCTCGGCCTGACCCTGGTGCTCGGCGTGGTGCTGGCGTTCCTGCCCGACCCGATCGGCCGTGGCATCGCCATTGCGTGGTCGCTGTTCATCGCGCTCACCACCAACTACAACTACTACCTGGAAAAGGTGAAGGGCG
This sequence comes from Stenotrophomonas sp. FBCC-B152, assembly GCF_059134105.1. Taxonomy (NCBI): domain Bacteria; kingdom Pseudomonadati; phylum Pseudomonadota; class Gammaproteobacteria; order Lysobacterales; family Lysobacteraceae; genus Stenotrophomonas; species Stenotrophomonas sp. FBCC-B152. The sequence continues at coordinate 3,385,809 of NZ_CP101442.1, forward strand.
ACACCAGCTGGAACCCCTTCAAGGGCATGCGCTGGTAAATCCCCCAGCTCGGATCAGCTGAAAAGCCCGGTCGATTGACCGGGCTTTTTTTTGCTCAGAAGGTTTCCCATTCGGTCTCGACGGCTGCCGCCGCTGCACGCACCGGGGTCCGTTTCGGGCCGACGGCCTTGCGCGGTGCCGCAGGCGCTACGACCGGCGCAGCAGCGCCCGTACGGAAGATCGCCACCGCCGTGCCCAGGTGCTGGGCCTGCTCTTCCATCGCCCGCGCCGCTGCGGTGGCTTCTTCCACCAGCGCCGCATTCTGCTGGGTGGTTTCATCCATCTGGGTGATGGTCTGGTTGACCTGTTCGATGCCGGCGGACTGTTCCTTCGAGGCGGCGGAAATCTCGGCCATGATGTCGTTGACCCGGCGCACGCCGGTAACGATCTCTTCCATGGTGCGCCCGGCGGTCTGCACCAGCGCCGAGCCTTCGGCGACCTGCTCCACCGAATCGTCGATCAGCTGCTTGATCTCCTTGGCCGCACCCGCCGAGCGCTGCGCCAGCGCGCGTACTTCCGAAGCCACCACCGCAAAGCCGCGGCCCTGCTCACCGGCGCGTGCCGCTTCCACCGCGGCATTGAGCGCCAGGATGTTGGTCTGGAAGGCGATGCCATCGATGACCGAGATGATCTCGGCGATGCGCTTGGACGCGGCTTCGATCCCGGCCATGGTGGTCACCACCTGGCCCACCACCTGCCCGCCCTGTTCGGCCACGGTGGCAGCACCGGCCGCCAGCTGGTTGGCCTGCACGGCATGGTCGGCGTTCTGGCGCACGGTGGAGGTCAGTTCCTCCATCGAAGCGGCGGTTTCCTCCAGGCTCGCGGCCTGCTGTTCGGTACGGCGCGACAGATCGCTGTTGCCCGACGCGATTTCGCCCGCCGCCAGGTTGATGCTGTCGGTCGCCTGCTGGATACGCCCGACGATGTCGGTCAGCTGGGTCACGGTGGTATCGGCATCGTCGCGCATCTGCGCGAACACGCCATGGAACTGGCCATGCATGCGGGCGGTGAGGTCGCCGGCGGCGATCGCGCGCAGCAGCGCGGAGATCTGCTGCAGGTTGTCGTCGCTCACCTGCATCATGGTGTTGAGGTTTTCGACCATGGCGCGGAAGTCGTGGTCGAAGCGCACGCCGTCGCCGCGCTGGCTGAAATCGCCGCGCGCGGCGGCACCGGCCAGGTCACGGATCTGGGTATTGATCGCGCGCAGGTTGGCCTTGGTGGTGTCCATCGCATCGGTGAACACGGCCTGGTCACCGGGCAGGCGGTCCATGTCCTGCGACAGGTCGCCCACGGCATAGCGCTGCATCACGTCGACAAGGCGACGGGTGACGGCAATGTTCGCCCCTACCAGCTGGTTGGTGTCTTCCACCATGCGCCCGTACTCGCCCGGGAATGCCTGCGCATCCATCCGGTAGCCGAGTTCGCCTGCTTCATGGCGCTGCGCCATCTCGCCCTGCGCGGCCATCACCGCACGCAGCTGGCCGCGCATGCGCTGCATGGACTCCAGCAGGCGCCCCACTTCGTCGTCGCGCGGCGGCGGCAGCGGGGTGTCCAGGCGGCCTTCGGCCACGTCCGCTGACAACCGCACGGCATCAGCAAGCGGGCGGATCGCCTGGCGGCGCAGCAGCACGTACACACTGCCGCTGAGCACCAGCGCCGCGCCCAGGCCAACGCCGAGGATGATCCACAGCAGCGAGCGCGCCTGTTCGGTGATCAGCGCATACGGCACGATCACGCCCAGCGCGAACCGCTCTTCGCTGCCACCGATGCGCAGCGGCACATACGCCTTCACGTTGCCTGCCGCATCCGGGGTGAACGCCTCGAAACGCTGGTCACGAGCCACGGCTGCAAGGACCTGCGCAGTGACGGCATCGTCGCGGCGCTGGCCGATCTGCTTGGCATCCTGCGCGGCCAGCACGATGCCGCCGGGCGAAATCAGTTCGACGTGGCCCTGCTCCATCGGGCGCAACGCCGCCAGACGCTCCTGCAGTGCAGCCAGGCCGACGTCCACGGTCACCGCGCCCAGGAACTGGCCGTTGTCGAGCACCGGGGTCGACAGCGTGGTCATCAGCACCTGCTTGCCGCCGATCTCATAACGGTACGGCTCGCTCACGGCCTGCCGCTTGAGCTCACGCGGGCGCAGGTACCAGTCGCCATCGCCGGGGACGTCATAGCCCTTGAGTACGTCCTGCACCGGCGCGCCGTCCTGCCAGGCCCAATAGCTCATGAAGCGACCGGTGGCGTCGTGGGCCTCGGCATCGACGAAGTCGGCGTCCCTGCCATCGAAGGCCTGCGGTTCCCACAGCGTGCCCATGCCCACCCATTCCGGGTGCGACTGCAGCTGCTGCTGCAGCACCTGTGCGGCGGTCGCGCGTGACAGGCCGCTGGCGCGGTGCTGCACCACCAGGCTGTCGGCCAGTGCCTGGCTGGTGGAAAACGCGGCCGCCAGGTCGGCACCGACCCGGCGCGATTCGGCCTCGGCCTGGCTTTCCATGGTCCGCCGCGAGGATTCGAGCAGCGCCTGGCTGGCTTCGCGGTAACTGAGGGCGGCGGTCACCCCGAAGCAGAGCATGGCAATCAGCGCGGTACCCAGCATCAGCCGGTTGGCGATGCTGCCGGGGCGCTTGGAAGCGGACGAGCGGGACGTGGACATGGGGGTGTTCCAGGCAGGAGTACAGAACAGCGCGCGCCCGTGGGCACCGCTACTACGTCACGCAGTCCATTGCGGCCCGTCCTGCACGGTGCAACGCACATGCAGGTCGGGTCATACGCTGGTAACGGCCCTGTGCTGGAGATGTTGAGCGCTGAATCCTGACCGGGTTCAGTGAGGCGGACGGCCACCCAGCCGCTCAACCAACGTCTGGCTGGCGGTGTTGAGTCCGATCACCTCGACCTGCGCCCCATGCCCGCGCAGTTTGCGGGTGACCCTGTCCAGTGCGCCAACCGCACTCAGGTCCCAGAAGTGGGCCTGGCTGAGGTCGATCAGCACCCGCGCCGGCACCTGCTGGAAATCAAAGCTCTCGCCGAACTGCCCCGCCGAAGCGAAGAACACCTGCCCGGTGGCCGTGTAGGTGCGCACCCCGTTGGCATCGGTGTGGTCGGTGACGACCAGCAGCCGACCCACCTTGCGTGCGAAGAACAGCGCCGACAGCAGCACCCCGGTCAGAACGCCCTTGGCCAGGTCGTGGGTAGCCACGGTCACCACCACGGTGGCCACCATCACCACCGAGGAGCTCATGGGGTGCACGCGGAACTCGGCAAAGGAACGCCAGTGGAAGGTCCCGATGCTGACCATGATCATCACCGCCACCAACGCGGCCATGGGGATCTGCCGCACCCACTCGTGCCCGTACACCACCAGCAGCAACAGCAGCACGCCTGCCACCAGGCAGGACAACCGGCCACGTCCGCCGGAAGACACATTGATGACCGACTGCCCGATCATCGCGCAGCCGCCCATGCCGCCGAACAGGCCGGCGGTGATGTTGGCCAGGCCCTGGCCGGCGCATTCGCGGTTGCGCTGGCTCGGGGTGTCGGTCATGTCCTCGACGATCTGCGCGGTCATCATCGACTCCAGCAGGCCCACCACCGCGAGGGTTGCCGAGACCGGCAGCAGCAGCGCCAGCGTGTCCCACGTCATCGGCACATCCGGGAACAGGAACGTGGGCAGGCTGTCGGGCAGTGCGCCCATGTCGCCCACGGTACGCACCTCCCAGTGCAGCCCGATCGACAGCGCGGTCAGCACCACGATGGCCACCAGCGGTGACGGCACCGCACGGGTCAACCGCGGCAACAGGTAGATGATGGCCAGCCCCGCCGCACACACCGCCCACACCTGCCACGAGCGCCCGATCAACTCGGGCATCTGCGCCAGGAAAATGAGGATGGCCAGTGCGTTGACGAAGCCGGTGATCACCGAACGCGACACGAACCGCATCAGCGCGCCCAGCTTCAGTGCGCCGGCGATGATCTGCAGCACGCCGGCCAGGATCGTCGCGGCGAGCAGGTACTGCAGGCCGTGGTCCTTCACCAGGTCCACCATCACCAGCGCCATCGCGCCGGTGGCCGCCGAGATCATGCCCGGCCGGCCGCCTGCGATGGCGGTGACCACGGCGATGCAGAACGACGCATACAGGCCCACCTTGGGGTCCACGCCGGCAATGATCGAGAAGGCAATGGCTTCAGGAATGAGCGCCAAGGCGACCACGGTGCCCGAAAGCAGGTCGCCACGGATATTGCCAAGCCACTGCTGGCGCGGGGAATAGGAGACAGGCATGGGGGGCCAGGCGGCAGAACGGCGCGCAGGATACCATCGACCCTCCATCGAGCAGCGGGAAGGCATCCATGTACGGTCTGATCGGAAAGATGAACATCGCTCCCGGCGAGCGCGACGCGGTCATCGCGATGCTGCTGGAGGGCACCCAGGCCATGCCGGGGTGCCGGAGCTACGTGGTGGCAAAGGATCCCGCCAATGCCGACGCAATCTGGATCACTGAAGTCTGGGACACCGCTGAACTCCACCACGCCTCGCTGGCGCTGCCGGGCGTACAGCAGGCCATTGCCCGGGCGCGCCCGCATATCACCGGCTTCGGCGAACGGTTTGAAACCGAACCGGTGGGTGGTTACTGACGAGGGCCGAACATCGCGCCAACGCTGTGCAGCAACTCGTGCACGCTGAACGGTTTGGGCAGCAGCGACATGCCCTCGCCCAGGAACTCGTTTCGCACGGCGGCACTTTCCGTATAGCCGGTGATGAACAGCACCGGCAAGGTCGGGCGCAACGCGCGCGCGGCATCGGCCAGGTCGCGACCGTTCATGCCGGGCAGGCCGACGTCGGACAACAACAGGTCCACGGCACGCGCTGAATGCAGCTCCAGCAGCGCCTGCTGCGCGTTGGTTGCTTCCACGACCTGGTAGCCGACCTCGACCAGCATTTCGCGCACCATCATCCGTACCGAATCGGTGTCGTCCACCAGCAGGATGCGTTCGGCATGGCCGCGCTGCACCTGCACCTGCGCCGTGGACGCTGACTCCAGTTCGACCTGTTGCTGGCCCTCGGGCAACAGCAGTTCGATCTCGGCACCTTCCCCCTGCTCACTGGCAATACGGGCGCTGCCGCCGGACTGGCGCGCGAAGCCGTAGGTCATCGACAGGCCCAGACCGGTGCCTTCGCCCTGCGGCTTGGTGGTGAAGAACGGTTCGAATACCTTGTTGATCAGGTCCAGCGGAATGCCGGCGCCGTTGTCGATCACTTTGACGCTGATGTAGTTGCCCGCCGACAGCTCATGGTCGCGCTCGATCTTCGCGCGGCCCGCGCGGATGCGGATCAGGCCCTGGCCGGCCAGCGCATCGCGCGCGTTGATGACCAGGTTGAGCATGACATTCTCGAACTGGTTGGGATCGGCCATGGCCACCAGCGGTTCGGCGCCCAGCTCCAGTTCCAGTTCAATGTTCTCGCCGATCGAGCGCCGCAGCATGTCTTCCAGCGAGCGCACGCGGGCGACCACATCGAAGGTCTGCGGATCCAGCGGCTGCTTGCGGGCAAAGGCCAGCATGCGCTGGGTCAGCGCCGCGGCGCGGTGCGCCGAGGCGGTGGCGATGTCGACGTAACGGCTGGCCTTGTCCCACTTGCCGCTGCTGGCGGCCATCTCGATCATGTCCAGGCCGGAGATGATGGTGGTCAGCAGGTTGTTGAAATCGTGCGCGATACCGCCGGTCAGCTGGCCCAGCGAATCCATCTTCTGGGCCTGCATCAGCTCCATTTCGGTGCGCTCGCGCTCGGCGATCTGGAACGCCAGCTCGCTGTTGGCGCTTTCCAGTTCCTGGCGCTGCTCCAGTTCGCGCACGTGGCGCTCGGTGATGTCTTCGACCAGCACCAGGCCAAGGCCAGGAGCGCTGTAAGGCGTCATCCGCCATTCGGTCATGCGCCGGCTGCCCTGCACCTGCAGGGCGAAGGTGCCCTGCCAGCGCTCGCCTTCGTCCAGCGCCACCTTCAACGCGCTCATCGGCCCGAACTGGTGGTCCAGCAATGCCTCGATCCGGCCCGGCCCCAGATCCTCTCCCAGCAGGCGCTTGAAGGCATCGTTGGCTTCGTGCACCTGCAGCTGTGCATCCAGCACGCTGATCGGTGCGTTGATCTGGCGGAAGATCTCGCCGAAGCGCGCTTCGGCATCGCGCAAGGCGTCTTCGGCCCGGCGCGCGCGCAACAGGCTGCGCAGCGTGGCCAGCAGCACGTCCGGATCCACCGGGTGCACCAGGTAGGCGTCGGCACCGGCGTTGAGGCCGGTGATGAGGTCGCCGGTGGCGATCGAGGCGGCCGAGACATGCACGACGGGCAGCAACTGCATGCGCGGGTCTTCGCGCAGCTGGCGGACGACATCGAAACCGCTCATGTCCGGCAGGTTGACGTCCAGCACCAGCGCACCGAAATCCTGTTCTTTGAGCTGGGCCAGGCCGTCGGTGCCGGTACCGGCTTCCTCCACGCGGAACCCGTGGTGTTCCAGCACCCGGCGCACCGAATAGCGGGTGGCCGCGTTGTCGTCGACGATCAGGATCCGGTCACGCGTCGGCATCAGCAGTCTCCGCGGCAGCCAGCTTCAGCGGCAGCCTCACATGGAACTCCGAACCAACGCCCAGTTCGCTGGTCACCCCCACCTCGCCGCCCAGCAGTTCGGCAAAGCGCTTGCACAGCGACAAGCCCAGGCCGGTGCCGCGCAGCCGCTTCTGCAGCGGCGTGTCGACCTGCACGAAATCCTCGAACAGGGTGGGCAGCAGGTCCTGCGGAATGCCGATGCCCGTATCGCGCACGCTGAAGCACACCGAATCCTCGTCGACCAGCTTGGCCGACACCACCACCTGGCCGTTCGGCGTGAACTTGAGCGCGTTGGAAATGAAGTTGCGCAGGATCTGCGCCAGCTTCTTGTCATCGGTGTAGAGCAGGGGCAACGCCGGCGGATCTTCGAACACCAGGTCGACGCGGTTCTCTTCGATGAGGGGCCGGAACATGCCGCGCAGCGCCGCGAACAGGTCCATCAGGTCGAACCAGGCCGGCGAAATGGTGATCCGGCCCGCTTCGATCTTGGCCAGGTCCAGCAGGTCGTCGACCATTTCGCGCAGCTCGGCCGCCGAGCCGCTGATGAAGCGCACCTGCCGGCGCTGCTCGTCGGTCAGCGGGCCGTCGATGCCGTCTTCAAGCAGCCGGGTCATGCTCAGGATCGAGCCCAGCGGCGTGCGGAACTCATGGCTCATGTAAGACAGGAACCGGCTCTTGAGCTCGGAGACCTCGCGCAGCTGCTCGGCCTGCTGGTCCAGTTCGGCGTACAGGGCCAGCACGCCCTGGTTGGTTTCCTCCAGCTCCGCGCGCAGGGCGTCTGCCTGCGTGCGCAGCTGGACGATTTCCTGTTCGGGGGATAGCGCGTTCAATGCAGGTCTCCGAGCCGCAGGGCGATGATGCCGGTGTCGTCGCGGCCACGATCGAAATCGCGCTGCAGCACCGCCACTATAAGCGCCGGGTGGCGATGGAACAGGCCGGGGTAGTCGCGCAGGCTCCAGCGCGCCTGCAATCCATCAGTGTGCATGAGCAGCAGCGTGCCTGCCGGCGCGTGAAAATGGAATGGTTGCGCCTTGCGGAACTGCACCCCGACGATGCCGGGGTGGGAGGCCATGCCGCGCGTCGTGGTCGCCTCATGCAGGCCCGCTGAAATGTTGCCGATGCCGGCGAACTGGACCGCGCCGCTGGCGACGTCCACGCTGGCAACCGCCGCGGCCCCGCCCCGGGTACCGGCCATGCCGGCGTGCATCGCCGCGATCAGGTCCGCCGGTGCAGCCGCGCCGCGCGCGGCCACGGCCGCCACGCCGGCCTGGGCGGCATCGGCCGCCGACAGCCCGTGCCCCAAGCCATCGATCAGCGTCACGGCCACCGACTGGGGGTCGGCACGCAGGTGCCAGGCGTCGCCGCAGGCCACTTCATGGCGCATGGCCAGGCGCAGCGCACCGTAGGGCACGTCCACGTTGCGGGCAACGCGGCTTGCGTAGATACGCGCGACCACCACGCAGCCCTTGCCGTCGGACCAGGCATCGAGCACGGTGGCCTGGCGCTGGATCGCGCCGAGGCCCAGGCCCTGGGTTCCGCCCGTCGAATAGCCGTCAGGCAGCGACTGCGCCAGCGAGAAGCCCGGCCCGGCATCGAGCGTGCACAGTTCGATGCCCTCACCGCCGCGACCACATACCACCGAGAGGTACATGCGCCCGCCGCGTCCGTGCTTGATCACGTTGGTGGCCAGCTCCGTGGCGGCCAACGCCACCCGGCCGGCATCCATTTCATCGAAGCCGATGCCATCGGCCATGGCCAGCGCTTCGCGACGCGCCTGCCCTACCTGCGAGACCTCTTCCACAACCACGACCCGGGTAACGCGGCCAGAGAAATTCAGATCCATTTGGTGATGGCAACCCGGGTGCCCTTGCCAGGCTCACTCTCCAGTTCGAACTGGTCCACCAGCCGGCGCGAGCCGGACAGGCCCAGCCCCATGCCGCTGCCCGAGGTCCAGCCATCGGTCAGGGCCTGGGCGATGTCGGGGATGCCGGGGCCGTTGTCGGAGAACACCAGGCGTAGCCCGCGGCGCAGGCCGCTGTCCACCACCTCCCATTCCATGCTGCCACCGCCGCCATAGATCACGGCGTTGCGGGCCAGCTCGCTGGCGGCGGTGACCAGCTTGGTCTGGTCGATGAGCCGCATCTTGCATGCCACGGCGGCCTGGCGGGCGGCCTGGCGGGCCAGCACCACGTCCTGCTCGACGCGGATCGGCAAGGATCCACTGACGGCAATCATGGCGTCTCGTCGTCCGGCTGCTGCTGCAGGTCCATGCGCAGCAGTTCCATGCCACGTTCGACATTCAGCGCGGTGCGCACGCCGGTCAGGGTCAGGCCCAGCTCCACCAGCGTGATCGCCACGGCCGGCTGCATGCCCACCACCACCGTGGTGGCATCCATGATCCGGGCCAGCGAAGAGATGGTGGAAATCATCCGGCCAATGAACGAATCGACGATATCCAGCGCGGAAATGTCGATCAGTACGCCGCGTGCAGAGGTCTTCTGGATGCGCTCGGTCAGGTCGTCCTGCAGGGTCAGCGCAAGCTGGTCATGCATGTCGACCTGGATGGTCACCAGCAGCAGATCGCCCATCTGCAGGATCGGGATGCGGTCCATTTCAGCGGGCTGCCTTGGTCACCGTCTGGCCAGTGCGCTTGAGCGCCAGCGCCAATGCGTCGGCCAGGTTGGCCTTGGTGACGATGCCCTGCAGGTCCAGGCCCAGGTGCACGATGGTCTGCGCGATCTGCGGCCGCACGCCACTGATGATCGCGTCGGCGCCCATCAGGCGGATGGCGGTGACGGTCTTGAGCAGGTGCTGGGCCACCAGGGTGTCCACGGTAGGCACGCCGGTGATGTCGATGATCGCGATTTCCGAACCGGTGTCGACGATCCGCTGCAGCAGCGATTCCATCACCACCTGGGTCCGCTGCGAATCGAGCGTACCGATCATCGGCAGGGCCAGCACGCCTTCCCACAGCTTCACCACCGGGGTGGACAGCTCCAGCATTTCTTCCTGCTGGCGCTGGATCACGTCCTCGCGGGTCTTCTGGTAAGCCTTGACGCTGTGCAGGCCGAGCCCGTCGATCAGCTCGGAAATCGCCCACAACTGATCACCGACCGCCTTGGGGTCGTCGGCGAAGTTCTGCTGGACCAGCTCGAACAGCGGCCGCTTGAGCGAGAACAGGAAGCTGGCGGTTTCCGAGGAGCTGAAGCCCTTGAGCACGCGGTCGCGCGACAGCTGTTCCAGGAACTGGCGGATGTCCTGCCATTCGCTGCCGGCCACGCCGGTGCCGGTGGTGGACAGGGCCGCCTGGAACAGGCGCCAGAATTCGCGTACCTGGGCGTCCACCTCACGCGCGCTCAAGCGGCCATCCTGGCCCTGGCCGGAGGCGGCCAACTGGTCGACCCACTGCGCCACCACGGTGTCCTGGTGGGTACGAAGAAGATCGATGGTGCGCTGTTGCATGGCCGCCATGGGGAAATTCCTAGGTAGGAAGGTGGGAAAGCCCCGACACGCGACGCGCCGGGGCTTGGAATGGGCCTGAGCTTAAATGAATTCAGCTTCTAAGGAACATACGACAACGGATGGCGCGTGAAGCCTGCGTGCACAAGCCTGAATAATTCAGAATTCAGGCATCAGCGATGCGCCGCCCATCACCTCGCACTCCAGTGCGAGAAGGAATCCACTGAAGCCGTGCGGTGCACGCGCTGAACGCCGCGCACTGGTCGCCACGGCCGGCTGGGCCAGCCACGCGATGTGGGCGCCGTTGCTGGCCAGCGCCTCGACAAGGGCAACATCCTCGCCCGTACGCAGGGCCGGAAATCCACCCGCCGCAAGATAAGCCGTGGCGCTCATGCCCAGGTTTGCGCCGTGGACATGCCGGTGCCCGTCCTGCGCTACTTCCCGCTCGGAGAACGCCTTGCGGACCCGTTCCGGGTAGTCGAGCCAATCCACCACCTCGACCACGCCGCAGAAGGCATCGGCGCCACACCGGCTCTGGCGCCACAGCCAATCCGATGGCACAGCCGTATCAGCGTCGGTACTGGCGATCCAGCGCGCGCCCTGCGCCAGCGCCTGGCGGGCCGCCGCGGCCCGCGCCATTCCCACGCAGTGCGCATCCACCGCCACGGTGCTGGCCCCATGCTCGGCGCAGACCGCGGCGGTGGCATCGCTGCAGGCATCCAGTGCCACCACCACCAGCACCGGCTCACGCTCCAGGCCGGGATGCGCGGCCGCCAGCGCGATGGAGGCCAGGCAGCGCCCAATGGACTGGGCTTCATCATGGGCAGGCACGATCACGCCGATCATCGCAGGCCTTCCCAGCGGGCGACGCTGGTGGGCTCGCGACTCCATGCCTGCATCAACAGGTCGGCGTCCTGGTAACAGAACGCCTCATCCAGGCCACGACCGAACGCGCGGTGCACCTGCTGGGCCGAGCTCAGCGCTTCATCGAACGGATGCACCCAGTGGCACGCCAGCAGCAGGCCGTCGTGGCTAAGGCTGCCACGCAGCTTTGCGGCCATCGCCACCACGTCCTGCGGTGCCAGGTAATAGCCGACCTCGCTGACCACGATCAGGTCGAAGCGCTCGTCGGGCCATTGTTCCGGATGGCGGGCCTGTTCCAGCCGCACGTTGGGAAGGTGCCGGGTCGAGGCAGCAGCGTCCTGCAGTGCGGCCTCACTGAGGTCGGTCGCCAGCAACCCGTCGCAGCGGGTGGCCAACTCTGCGCTCAGCACGCCATTGGAACACCCCAGCTCCCAGGCGCTGCGATAGCGCGCCCGGGGCAGGCACGCCAGCGTGAGCGCGCGCTTGCGCGCCTCATACCATCGGTTGCGGTACTGGAACGGATCGGGCTGCTGGTAGATCTGGTCGAAGTAGGCACGGGTATTCATCCGATCAGGACCTCAAAGCCGCGCCGGAAGCGGGCGAGCACGTGCTCGGGAAGTATTGGCTCGCGGCCCAGCGCTTCCGCTTCGCCGGTCTGGGTGGCGAAGGCCGCCATGGCCTGCTGCTTGCGCGCCTGGGCAGCCGGGCACAGGGCGATACGCTGCGCATTCGTCCACGGCCCGGCCGCTGCTGCTGCATCCAGCCAATGCCAGGCCCAGACGGGATACTGCAGGGATCGGACGCCGCAGCTGGCTGCTGCCGCCCGCGCAGCCCGCCCCGCCGCCTCGTGGTCCGGATGCGCATCGTGCAGCCACGGCGCCAGCACGATGTCACCGGGGGACAAGCGGGTGGACAGATACAGGGCCAGATCGGCTTCATACCGCGCCACTTTCCCGTCCGGGAGACCCAGCGAGGTGACGTGCGTGGCGTCCATGCCCAGTGCCTGCATGGCCAGGACCAGCTCGCGGCGTCGCGCATCGCGCAGGCGCGCCGGCGTCCAGTGGGGGTGATCGGGATAGCACGCCTCGCCGTCCGTCACCGACACCACCTGGACCGCGCAACCCTGTGCCGCTGCCGCCTGCATCAGGCCGCCACAGCCAAGCACCTCATCGTCGGGATGCGGTGACACCACGAGCAGCCGGCGGGCGCCCAGCAGCACGGTGTCCGCTTCCACCAATGGCAATGCGTCCAACCATGCACAGCGCTCCCACGCCGACTCCAGCGTGCCCTGCCCTTCGATCCGCACCGCTACAGCGTCCACGGCTGCTCCTGTCGCTGGATCGCCCGGCCCAGTTCGGCCCAGTCGCGGTCGGCGTGGCTCTGCCGGATGAACACGGTGAGATCGGCCCAGCGCCGCGCATGCTCCGGATCCAGGCACATCGGCGCCGGTCCCAGCGCGCGGCCTACGGCATCAAGCACCTGCACACAGCTGCGCTCGACCACGCTGCGTACCCGGATCACATCGGACTGATGGGGCTGCGCGGGCATCGCATCGATCCACGCGGCCAGCTCGCGCAGCAGTGCTGCCGAGGACTGCAGGGCCATGTCGACCTGGCCCAGCAGCGCCGCTGCCTGTGGGTCCCCTTCCACGCGAGGCGAGCGCTGCAGGGGTGACGCCAGTGCCACGGCTGCGCCATACCAGCACGCCGCGATGCCGGCACCGCCATGCCAGAAACCGGGCCGGGCTAGGTAGGCACCCTTGGGGCCCACGGCCTCGGCGTGCACGCGGTCGAACTGCACGGTGCCACTCGGAATGCCTGCCATGCCGGTGGCATGCCAGCTCTGCGGCTGCAGCAGGATGCCGGGTGCATCGGTGCGCAGGCAGACCAGGCGCGAGCCCTCCCCACAGCGCGCGCTGACCAGCGCGACATCCACCAGCCCTGCGCCGGAGCACCAGGGTTTGGCGCCACTGACCGTGCTGGTCTCTTCGTCATACCGCAGCGTGGCCTGCGGGCCCTCGGCTGCCCACACCGCTGCCAGGCGGCCTTCGGCCAGGGAAGGGGCATGCAGGTCGGCCAGGATCGCCTGCGCGTCATAGTGCGCTTCCATCACCTTGGCCACGCACAGGTCGCGCCCGGCAATCGCGGCCAGCGCGCGCCAACGCTCCAGGGTGTGGCCCCGGCCGGGCAGCGGCAATGAAGGTTGGCGGGCAAGCACCTCGCGCGCGGCCGCTTCAAGCGCCGGTGCGGCATGTTCGGAAATCTGGTCCATGCGCAAGGGATAACCCGCCCCCCGTGGCTGGGTGGTGAGCCCGGCGTGTGGATGCCGTGCACCCCGACGCGGACGCCGCGCTCACCTGCACGACTTCACGCTGTTGGCATCCCAGGGCGCACGAGCAACGCACATGTCTCGTCACGGGGATGAGGGGAGTGATATGCGAAGCTATGGGCGTTAGCACGCATCCCTTGGGGATTGAACGAATGTCGTCCTGGAACTCGAAACAAAACGCCTTGGATCTCAACAGCTGTGCCAGAGAGCCGATACGTACTCCAGGAGCCATCCAACCCTACGGCCTGATCCTCGTGCTCGACCCCCGGACGCTGACCGTCAAAGAACGCGCCGTGGCTCGCGCGGATCTGATCGAGACACTGGGCGACCCGTTGGGTCAAAGCATCGATACGCTGCTCGGCGGCGCCCTGGCGAGCTGCCGCCCGGCACTGGAAGCACTCGCACCCGGCGCCACGCAGTTCCTCGGCGCGCATCCGGTTGGCGGCCATGCGGGACATCACACCCTGGCCCACCGGCTGGGCGACGATCTGATCGTGGAGCTCGAAGAACCCGTGCCGGGCGAACCGGGTTCGCTGGAAGATCTGTACCCTGCCATTCGTGCCTTCATGGGTGTGATCGAGCGGGTACCCAGCACCCGCGAACTGTGCGAGCTGGCGGCCGTGCAGATCCGCCAGCTCACAGGCTTCGACCGCACCCTGGTCTACCAGTTCGACAAAGAGTGGAATGGCGCGGTGGTGGCCGAGGACGGCAATGGCGTGCTGCCGAGCTACCTGGACCTGCGCTTCCCCGAGTCGGACATCCCCGCCCAGGCCCGCGAGCTGTACCGCCAGAACCGGGTACGGCTGATCGCCGACAGCGACTACCAATCGGTGCCGCTGGTCCGCACGGCCGACACCGCCGCCGTGCCGCCGACCGACCTGAGCCCGGCCATGCTGCGCAGCGTCTCGCCGGTGCATCTGCAGTACATGCGCAACATGGGCACCGGCGCCTCGATGTCGGTCTCGCTGCTGCGCGAAGGCGAACTGTGGGGCCTCATTTCCTGCCACAACGAAGCGCCCAAGCGGGTGCCGTACCACGTGCGCACCGCCTGCGAGTTCATCGGGCAGATCCTGTCCCTGCAGATTTCGCTGAAGGAACGCGCGGCGATGGTCGAAGAGCGCATCGCGCGCCGCGCCATCCAGGTGCGCCTGCTCGGACGCATGGCCGGCGACCAGGATTTCATGGCCGCACTGGGTCGCGACCAGCAGAACCTGCTGGCCCTGACACAATCCGCTGGCGCGGCGATCGTGCACCGGGGCGAATGCATCCTGCATGGCGAGTGCCCCCGCCAGGAGCAGGTGATGCAACTGGTGCAGTGGCTGACCGCCCAGCAGGACGACGGCGACCTGATCTGCACCGATCGCCTGGCGCTGGACTGGGATGCCGCCGATGCATTCGCGGACGTGGCCAGCGGCGTGCTCGCCATTTCCATTTCGCAGATCCACGACAGCTACGTGTTGTGGTTCCGGCCGGAGGTGGTGCGCACGGTGCGATGGGGCGGCGATCCGCGCAAGGAGGACACCGGCCTGCCGCTGTCGCCGCGCACCTCGTTCGAAGGCTGGAAGGAAACGGTGCGCAGGCAGTCGCTGCCGTGGAACGACGTGGACCGCGATGCAGCGCTGGAACTGCGCACCGCCATCGTCGACATCGTGCTGCGCAAGGCCGAGGAAATGGCCGCCCTCAATGAGCAGCTGCTGCGAAGCAACAAGGAACTTGAAGCGTTCTCCTATTCGGTCAGCCACGACCTGCGCGCACCGTTCCGCCACATCGTGGGCTACTCGGAACTGCTGTGGGCGGCAGCGGGCGAAAGACTAAACGATTCAGAAAAGAGATACCTCGATACCATCGTCGAGTCCGCACAATCTGCCGGAACACTGGTGGACGACCTGCTCAGCTTCTCGCAGATGGGCAGGTCCACGATGGGTCAGATCTCGATGGACATGACGGCGCTGGTACAGGATGTACGACACAAACTGGACATGGAGTACGAAGGCCGATCCATCACCTGGATCGTGCCCAACCTGCCGCGCGTGCAGGCCGACCCCGGCATGCTGCGGCTGGTCTGGCAGAACCTGCTGTCCAACGCGATCAAGTTCACCCGCGACACCGCCCACCCTGCCATCGAAGTGGGCCACTACCGCACCGACACCGAGCACGTGTTCTTCGTCCAGGACAATGGCTGCGGTTTCGACATGCGCTACGTGGACAAGCTGTTCGGCGTGTTCCAGCGCCTGCATCATTCCGACGAGTACGAAGGCACCGGCATCGGCCTGGCCAACGTACACCGCATCATCACCCGCCACGGTGGCAGGACGTGGGCCGAAGGCCAGTTGGGAGTGGGCGCCAAATTCTTCTTCACCATTCCCTTTGCTACTGGAGACAAAGTATGAGAGACCTGCGGCCGATTCTGCTCGTGGAGGACAATCCGAAGGACGCTGAGCTGACGCTGGCTGCACTTGCGCGCTGCCAGCTTCTGAACGAAGTCACCCATGTGCGGGACGGTGTGGAAGCGCTGCAGTACCTGCGCAGCGAAGGCCGCTACGAGGGCGCAATGCACGGCGGCCCGGTGGTGGTCCTGCTTGACCTGAAACTGCCCAAGCTCAACGGACTGGAAGTACTGAAGGAAATCCGCACCGACGCGGCGCTCAGCAGCACCCCGGTGGTGATGCTGACCTCTTCGCGCGAAGAGCAGGACCTGATCCGCAGCTACGAGCTGGGTGTGAACGCATTCGTGGTCAAGCCGGTGGACTTCAAGGAGTTCCTCGAAGCGATCCAGGGCCTGGGCATGTTCTGGGGCATCACCAACCAGCCGCCGCCGCACGGCACGCTGTTTGGTGCCAAGAGCCGCAAAGATGGCTGACGATCTGCCCGCGACACCGATCCGCATCCTGATGGTGGAGGACAACGCGCTCGATGCGGAGCTGATCACGCTGCAGCTGCGCCGCGCCGGCCTGCCGTTCACGGTCGAGCGCACCTGGTCCGACCAGGGCATGCGTGATGCGCTGGCGTCGCACGACTTCGATGTGATCCTGGCCGACCATGTGCTGCCCGGCTTCAGCGGTGACCTGGCGCTGGAGTTGGCCGGTGCCCTGGCGCCAGAGGCGCCCTTCATCTTCGTCTCCGGCACGCTCAGCGAAGAGCTGGCCGTCGAGGCGTTGAAGCGCGGCGCCCGTGACTACGTGGTCAAGTCGCGGCTGCAACGCCTGCCCGATGCGATCCTGCGCGCGATCAATGAAGCCCAGGAGCGGCGCCGGTTGCTGCAGGTCGAAAGCGCGTTGCGCGAAAGCCACCAGCGCCTGCGCCTGATCACCGATTCATTGCCGGCGCTGATCGCCTACCTCGACCGCGACCATCATTACCGCTTCGCCAACCAGGCCTATATGGAATGGCATGGCCTGGACCCTGAGGCGATGGTTGGCAGGCATGCACGCGAGATGGTCGGCGACGAAGGGTTCGCCGGCCTGCAGGAACACCTGGACAAGGTGCTGCGGGGCGAGCGGGTCAGTTTTGAAACCCTTGCCCACCGCCGCGTCGGTCCCCCGCGCCATGCGCAGGTGGACTTCGTTCCCGAGCTGGACGCCGACGGCGGGGTGCTGGGCTACTACGCCATGGCCCGTGACATCAGCGAGCTCAAGCAGGTCCAGGCGCTGCTGACGGCCAGCAATGAATCGCTGGAGCGCCAGGTCAGCGAACGCACCTCTGCCCTGCACCGCAGTGAAAGCCGCCTGCAGGCGCTGTTCGAATCCAGCTTCCAGCACCAGAACCTGCTGACCCTGGATGGGCACATCATCGATACCAACTCCGCCTCGCTGGCCGCGATCCTGGCCACCAAGGAGGACGTTCGCGGTGCGCTGTACTGCGAGTCGGCCTGGTTTGCCGATACCGAGGGCGTGCCGGCTGTTGTCTGCCAGGCCGTGCTTGAGGCTGCCGCGGGCAATGCCTCGCGGCATGAGCTGGACCTGCTGCTGCCCACCGGCAAGCGCACGTTCGAGTTCTCGTTCCGCCCGCTGCTGGACCACCAGGGCACCATCACCGCCGTGGTTTCCGAGGCGGTGGAGACCACCGCGCGCCGCCAGGCCGAAGAGGCACTGCGGCAGAGCCAGAAGATCGAGGCGGTGGGCCAGCTCACCGGCGGCATCGCGCATGACTTCAACAACATCCTGACCGTGATCGCCGGCAACGTGGAGTACGCCAAGCTGCTCACCGAGCGCCTCGGTGATGTAGCGGATGGCTCCACGCGCGCATTGGACAACGCGTTGAAGGGCGTGATGCGCGCGGCCAACGTGACCCAGCGGCTGCTCGCCTTCTCGCGCCGGCAGCCCCTGCGCAGCATGCCGGTCGACCTCAACGCACAGGTGCGTGACATGGAAGACATGCTGCACCGTTCGCTGGGCGAGCTGGTGCAGCTGGAAATCGTGCACCACCCGGACATCTGGTGCGTGGAAGTGGACCCCAGCCAGCTTGAAGCCTCCGTACTCAACCTGGCGGTCAACGCCCGCGATGCCATGCCGGAGGGCGGGCGCCTGGTGATCGAGGTGGACAACGCCCATCTGGACGATGACTTCACCGCGCAGAATCCCGATGTGCCGCCGGGCCATTACGCGATGCTGCGGGTCAAGGACACCGGCCACGGCATGTCCGCCGAGACGCTGACCCGCGTGTTCGAACCGTTCTTCACCACCAAGGAAGTGGGGCGCGGCACCGGGCTGGGCCTGTCCATGGTGTACGGCTTCGTCAAACAGTCCGGCGGCCACGTGTTGGTGGATTCCGCGCCCGGTGCGGGTACGTCCATCACCCTGCTGTTCCCGCGTTCGGCAGCCGAGCTGCCGCAGGCTGGCCAGACCGAGCACCGGGGCCTGGGCGGTTACGAGATGCAGGAGGAAGCTACGGTGCTGGTGGCCGAGGACAACGACGACGTGCGCGCGTATACCGTGGACACCCTGCGGCAGCTGGGTTACCGCGTGCTTGAAGCGCACGACGGCGCCTCGGCCATGCGCCTGCTTGAACGCACCGACGTCGACGTGGACCTGCTGTTCTCGGACATCGTGATGCCCGGCATGTCCGGTTGGGAACTGGCCAAGCGCGCGCTGGCGCACAAGCCGGCGCTGCGGGTGCTGTTCACCTCCGGCTACCCGCGTGACATCGACGCCAGCGGCGCGGTGGGTCGCAGCATCGCCATCCTGGGCAAGCCGTTCACCCGCAGCGACCTGGCGCGCTCGATCCGCGGATCGCTGCAGGACGAATGACACGAGACCGTTCCCATGACGCCGCTCGACAAACCCCTGCGCCGCGAAGTCCAGATAGGCGATGAGTCCTACACCCTGACCCTCGACCCCGAGGGTCTGAAGCTGGTGCGTAAAGGCCACCGGAAGGGCCTGGATCTGCGCTGGGAAGACTTGGTCAGCGGCGATGCGGCCCTCGCGGCCGCCCTGCAGGCGTCGCTGGAAGTGCCCTGAATCCAGCGGGCTGAATCGCCACCTCCGGCCAGAATCGTGCCACTGGTCTCATTTCGTTTGAGATCACACTCACACTTTGCCCTGTTTTGCCTCCCTAACGAGGGGCGAAAGCGGGCGCCGCATGCCTCACGTGTCTTGAACGAATGAGGTCAAAACGAAAGATACGTTGCAGTACTGTTTACGTTCTGTTAATTATTTGTGCAGCGCACCAGCCCTCTGGCACGCAAGGAGAACCAACCGGATGAGCACGTAACGAGAACGACCCAACCACAACCAGACTGCAAGGTGCATGCATGAACGACCGCATTGGCAAGTGTGTTCACGCTCCGAAAGCAATTTCGCCATTGGCATCTTCAGTAAAGGCGGCATTGGCCGCCGCGCTGCTGCTCACCAGTTCCGTCGCGGTGGCACAGAACAGCGACAATGCTTCGACCAACCCGGAAACCGCCACCCTCGACACGGTTTCAGTACTGGGCAGCCGCACCAAGCCCCGCACCGTTTCCTCGTCCGCAGTACCCATCGACATCATCAGCGGCGAAGAATTCCGCAACCAGGGCGCCACCGATGCGCTCGACCAGCTCAAAGTGCTGGTCCCCTCGTTCAACGTCAGCACCATCCCCATCGATGACGCGGCCAGCCTGATCCGCCCGGCCAACCTGCGCGGCCTGCCGCCGGACAACACCCTGCTGCTGGTCAACGGCAAGCGCTTCCACCGCGCGGCAGTCATCACCTTCCTGGGCCACGGCCTGTCCGATGGCGCACAGGGTCCCGATCTTTCCGTCTTCCCCTCGCTGGCGCTGGAACAGGTGGACGTGCTGCGCGACGGCGCCGCCGCCCAGTACGGTTCGGATGCCATTGCCGGCGTGATCAACTTCGGCCTGAAGAAGCTGCGCGAAGGCGGCACCGCCGAGGTGTTCACCGGCCAGTACTACAAGGGCGACGGGCTGACCACGCAGTACTCCGCGCAGATCGGCCTGCCGCTCACCGAGCGCGGCTTTGCCACCCTCACCGCCGAATGGCGCAAGGCCGAGGACACCTCGCGCAGCGTGCAGCGCGACGACGCGGCCGCGGCCATCGCCGCCGGCTACCCCGGCGTGGGCGACCCGGCGCAGGTGTGGGGCTCGCCCAAGGTCGACGACGACCTGAAGCTGGTCGCCAACCTTGGCCTCACCACCGACGCGGTGGACTTCTACCTGTTCGGCAACTACGCCAAGCGCGACGTCGACGGCGGCTTCTACTTCCGCGACCCCACCGCACGTTCGGGCGTGTACTCCAACGACGGTGGCGAAACGCTGCTCGTGGGCAACCTCACCGGCGCGGGTGCCTGCCCCACCATCGCGCTGCGCGATGGCGCCGGCAACCTGCTGCCCTACAGCGGCGTGAGCGCTGCCGTGGCCGCGCTGCCGGCCAACTGCTACACCTTCCTGTCCAGCCTGCCCGGCGGCTTCACCCCGCGCTTTGGCGGCAAGCTGGAAGACAGCTCGATCTTCGCCGGTGCCAAGGGCAACCTGGGCGAGTGGTACTGGGACGTGAGCGGTTCCTGGGGCCGCAACGATATCGAGTTCATCATCTACAACACGGTCAACGCTTCACTCGGACCGGACCAGCCTGAGGGGCTGTACTTCCGCCCCGGCGGCAACACCCAGACCGAGAAGAGCTTCAACGTCGATGTGACGCGGGATATCGCCGCCAGCTTCACCACCCAGCCGCTGCGCCTGGCGGCCGGTGCCGAGTGGCGCGAAGAAAGCTTCAAGATCAGCCCCGGCGATGGCCCCTCCACCGCCATCGGGCCGCTCACCGAGCAGGGGTTCGCACTGGGCTCCAACGGCTTCAACGGCTTCAGCACGCGCACCGCCGGCACGTTCGACCGCCGCAACTGGGCCGCCTATGCCGATCTGGAAGCGCAGGTCACCGAACGCCTGCTGTTGGCCGGCGCACTGCGCTTTGAAGACTACGATTCCTTCGGCAGCACCACCAATGGCAAGGTCACCGCACGCTTCGACTTCAATGAGCACTTCGCACTGCGCGGCGCGTACAACACCGGTTTCCGTGCGCCCACGCCTGGCCAGGCCAACATCAGCCAGATCAGCACCGTGTTCGGCGGTACCGCGCTGGAAGATATCGCCACCCTGCCGCCGACCAATCCCATCGCGCAGCTCAAGGGCGCAAAGCCACTGACGCCCGAAGAATCCAAGAACCTTTCACTGGGTGCGGTGTGGACCGAGGGCGACTGGCTGCTCACCCTGGATGGCTACCAGATCAAGGTGGAAGACCGCATCGCGCTGAGTACCAGTTTCGCGGTGACCCCGGAAGAACGCGCGGCACTGGTGGCCGGTGGCAACCCGGAAGCGGCCTCGATCTCGCAGGTGACCTACTTCGGCAACGCGTTCGACACCACCACCACCGGCGTGGACCTGGTGACCAGCTACAAAAGCGATCACTTCGGTGGCACCACCACCTACTCGCTGGCGGCCAACTGGAACAAGACCGAGGTAGACCGCTTCAACCCGGACTTCATCGACGAAGCCCGCGTGTACAAGCTGGAGAAATCACTGCCCAAGACCAAGGGCTATTTCAGCGTCCACCACCAGCGGCAGATCTTCAACGCCAACCTGCGCTTCAACTACTACAGCTCCTGGTATGAAGACCACCTGGACAGCGGCGTGATCTCGGCTGCGGACGGCGGCCTACCGATCTACGGCGGCAGCGCCTTGATCGTGGACGCCGAAGTGGGCTGGAAGTTCGACTCGGGCCTGTACTTCAGCCTGGGCGCGCAGAACCTGTTCGACCGCACCCCGGCCAAGAACCCGTGGTCCGGCGTGGCCGGCGCGGAGTACCCGGTGCATTCGCCGTATGGCTTCAACGGCGGGTTCTATTACGCGCGGGTGGGTTGGAAGTTCTGATCCAAGGGCCACCCCGCCGTTGCCGGCGGGGTGGCGAAGGCGCAGTGGAACCGTACAGGAGGCAAGCATTTTTCAGGATTCGCTTACTTCTGAGGCTGCCTGAGCTTTCGCAGGAAGTAGCGCGCTGGCAGATGCCGCAGCCAGCGCGGCTGCAGCCAATACAGACGCGGTGCCCAGCGACGAAAGCGCTGCCAGCGCTTCTCGTCTGCCGGCGTCCATGGCAATGCGAACATCTGCCTCAGATGCGGCGGCAGCAACGCCCGCGTCACGAACGCCTGCAGCGGCAGCGCAGGACGCAGGTACCACGGGGCGCCGTTGCCCAGCACGGCATGCAGGTAGGTGCGCACTTCCCCGTCCACGCGCAAGGCTGATTGGCGGCTCTCCCACCAGGCATCGAAGGCATCGGCCGTGGGCGGCCACTGCTCGTCTGCCACCTGCAGGGTGCGCCCAAACGTCCACGCCTCGCGATACAGCGGTTCGCGGCTGCTTCCAGGCACCGGGCCAACGAACAGTTCGTACATCTCCAGCCCACCGCGGTAGAGCGTCGCCGCAACCCACAACTGCAGGTCGCGGTCGAATGCGCTGTAGCCCTCGCCCTGCACGGGCACGTGCGCGCGATTGACATGGCGGGCAATGGTGGCCCGGTCCTCTTCGGTCCCCAACGACACCGCGTAGATGTAGCTCATGGTGGCCCGCAGCCGTGAGAACGGCCGCCTCAATGTCTGACTGTGGCGGGCCACGCCGCGTCCTACGCCGGGGTCGGCAAGCTGCCACGCGACCGCCGCGCCTGCACCGAAGAAGATGTAGGACTCGATGTTGATATCGGCCAGGCGGACAGGTGTGGGATTGGGCATGGGCCCAGTCTAGACACACGCGTGTGGGCTCGCCGTCACCCGTAACGCCCCGCATTGCTGCCTGATCGGCAACAGCGTGAGCCCTTGCGCGGATCTACTGGCCGCGCGCGCCCTTCCCTAGGCTGATCCTGCACGGCGCCCCTGCCGTGGATCCCGCCAAGGAGATTTCCTCATGTTCAGCCTGGAAAACACCGTAGCCCCGCCCCCGCCCGCGCTCGACGAGCTGGTCCCCTCGCGTTACGCGCTCAAGGTGGGCGATATCGACGTGCTGGTGGTCAGCGATGGCGTGCTGCCGTTGCCCACCCAGATGCTCGGCCACAACGTCTCCGCCGCCGAGCGCGCGCCATGGTTCAAAGAAATGTACCTGCCGTCGGATGCGCTGGACTGGGCATTGAACGTGATGGTGGTACGCAGCGGGGACCGGAACATCCTGATCGACGCCGGGCTGGGCATGGACCCTGACCTGAACCTGCCGCGCGCCGGCCAGCTGATCCGCCGCCTGGGCGCTTCCGGCATCGACCTTGGCGAGATCACCGACGTGGTGATCACCCACCTGCACATGGACCACATCGGTGGCCTGCTGGTGGACGGCGTGAAGGAGCAATTGCACCCGGAGCTGCGCATCCATGTGGCCGCCGCCGAAGTGGACTTCTGGAAGGCGCCCGACTTCACCCGCACCAACATGCCGCCGGGATTTCCGGATGCGCTGCGCGCCACCGCTACCCACTTCCTGGCCGAGTACGGCAGCTACGTGCGCACCTTTGACGAGGTGCACGAGATTGCACCCGGCGTCACTGCGCACCGCACCGGCGGCCACACACCCGGCCACAGCGTGGTGCGCCTGAAATCGAATGGCGAGGCACTGACCTTTGCCGGTGACGCCATCTTCGCGGTCGGTTTCGAGCAGCCGAACTGGCACAACGGGTTCGAACACGATCCGGAAGGCGCCGCGCAGGTGCGCATCACCCTGCTCAACGAACTGGCCGGTACCGGCGAAATGCTGGTGGCCACCCACCTGCCCTTCCCTTCGGTGGGCCGCGTCTCGGCCGATGGCGACGTCTTCCGCTGGGTGCCGGTGTTCTGGGACTTCTGAGCCCGCCTGTCACATCCCCTTCCCTCTGCAGGAGATCACCCGATGAACACGCTTACCCGCACCCTGGCCACCACCGCATTGGCCATTGCCGTCCAGGCAGGTACCGCGGCGCACGCCGCTGGGCCGGTGAACCCGGCCGCTGTCACCGCCATTGCCCACACCCCCAGCACCATCACCACCGCCGATGGCGTTCAGCTGTATTACAAGGACTGGGGCCCGAAGGATGGCCCAGTGGTGACCTTCAGCCACGGCTGGCCACTGGATTCGGACAGCTGGGATGCACAGATGATGTTCCTGGCCAACCACGGCTACCGCGTGGTGGCGCATGACCGCCGCGGCCATGGCCGTTCCAGCCAGCCTTGGGACGGCAACGACATGGATCACTATGCCGACGACCTGGCCACGGTGATCAACACGCTGGACCTGAAAGACATCACGGTGGTCGGCTTCTCGACCGGTGGCGGTGAAGTGGCACGTTACATCGGCCGACATGGCACCGGCCGGGTCAAGAAAGCCGTGTTGATCAGCGCGGTGCCGCCCTTCATGCTCAAGACCGCCGACAACCCCGGCGGCGTCCCGGTCGAGGTCTTTGACGGCCTGCGCAAGGGCCAGCTTGAAAACCGCGCGCAGTTGTTCAGCGACGTGGCAAGCGGTCCGTTCTATGGCTACAACCGCCCCGGCGCCAAGCCCAACCAAGCGCTGATCGACTCCTGGCGTGCGCAGGGCATGCTGGGCGGCATCAAGAACACGTATGACTCGGTCGCCGCGTTCTCGGCCACCGACTTCCGCGAGGACCTGAAGCGGTTCAACGTCCCGACGCTGATCATCCACGGCGATGACGACCAGGTCGTGCCGATCGATGTCGGCGGCCGCATGTCGGCCAAGCAGATCAAAGGCGCCAAGCTGATCGTGTACCCGGGCGCGCCGCATGGGCTGACCGAGACGCACAAGGACCGGGTCAACCAGGATCTGCTGGCGTTCCTGCAGCAGAAGTGACTCCGCGCCGGACCGTTGGTCCGGCGTCAGCTACCGGGGCGGCGCTGCATCGCCGCCTCGTCCCTCATCAGCTCCTCGCGCTGTGCCTTGTGCCACGCCTCGCCAGCAGCGCGTGCCTTCGCATCCTCCTCGCGGTTGTGGCGATCGATTTCCTGGTACTCCGCCCACAGCGCCGGCGTTATCGTCTTGAGCTGGTTGTCGGGTCGAAGGGTTATCGATGCCTGCGGGGCCAAAGACACGGAAAAGTTGTCGAACAGCCACTGCTGCCGCGCTTGCGCCGATGCATTGAGCAGCTCGGGTTCGGCAAACTTCGCCATGGGCAACGCCTGCTCGGCAAGCGTCTGCCCAGAGGAGATCCCGGCGAGCTTGACGATCAGGCGCTCACGGTCCTTCTGCTCCTGATACAGCGCAACGACATCACCCTCGATCCACAGCGGATACCAGTACCCCGCCAGTGGATGAACCTGAAAGGGCTGTTCGCGGATCAGCAGCAGATTGCTGGATTCATCGAACAGCACCCGCCACCCGGGGGGCGCTGTTCGTGTTCCGCAGTCAATGCTGCCCTTGCTGATCGTCTCCAACGCGGCCACCGCGCCCTTTACGGCAAGCCGTGTTGACCAGCACTGCCGTCCGTCCCGGGTCATGGAGGCCAGCAAGACAGAGTTCGGGCCGAGGGCAATGGCCTCGGTATGCACGATTGTTTCGTTGGCGGCATCCGGGTCGCGCAACAGGGTGGCAAAGCCGGTGTCGGAGAGCTTTTCGCCGTCAAGGTAGAGAACGTAGGTAGTGTGGCGCCGATACGCGCTGATGTTGATGTCCAACGTACTTTCGGTCACCGCCACCACCTTCAGCCGCCCCGATGAAAACACCTGCTCCCGACTGGTTCTTCCACATCCGGTGAGAAGGAGCGAGGCAACCGCAAGCAGCGCAACCGAGCGTGAGGGAAAGGCGCGTCTGGTGCTCATGGCACTCCGGTGCTGGCTGCAAGGGTTGGCTCGTCACTGCCCAGATCGCGATCCAGCAGGCAGTCAATGAAGGCACGAAGCGCGGGAAGAAGATAGCGCCTGCTGGAGTAGTAAAGGAACAGGCCGGGCACGGTCGGCGACCAGTCGGCGAGTACGCGCTTCAGCCGCCCCTCCTGCAGGGCTTCTGCGATGCCGTCGTCGTTGTAGGCATACAGGATGCCCAGCCCCTGCAGCGCGGCGGGCACGATGATGTCCTGGTGGTTGGAGATCACCGTACCCTCGCCGAAGTACTCGACGGCCTTTCCCTTCTTCCGGAACTCCCAGCCGGCCAGCTTTCCACTGCCCGGGAAGCGCCAGTTGATGCAGGCGTGCTGGCTCAGGTCCGCAGGGGTTCCGGGTTCACCGAACCTTGCAAGATAGTCGGGCGATGCCACCGCCAGCAGTTCGATGTCCGGGGTGAGCCGCACCGCCACCATGTCCTTCTGCAGGCGGCCGCCCACGCGGATGCCCGCGTCGAATCCCTCACCGGCGATGTCGCTCAGACCGTCGTCGATCACGATGTCGAGCACCACCTCGGGATGCGCCTGCGCGAATCGGCCGAGGCGCGGTGCGATGACCTTCTTCGCCGCCATGCTCAGCGTGTTGATCCGCAGCGTGCCCGCCGCACGCGCATTGGCGCCTACCGCCTGCGCAACAGCGTCGTCCATGTCACGCAGCATGGGGGCGATGCGCTCATGCAGGCGGCGCCCGGGTTCGGTGGGCGACACGCTGCGGGTGGTGCGGTTCAACAACCGAACGCCCAAGCGCGCTTCGAGCTGGCGGATGACCTGGCTGAGCGCGGACGGCGACAGGCCCAAGTGATCGGCCGCGCGGGCGAAGCTGGACCTTTCCACCACGGCCACGAAGGCCTTGAGTTCCGCAAATTCAGAGCCGCGCATTATGCACCGTTCTCTTCATGGCCTGATTCGATCATAGGCGATTCTCTTCGCTATGAGGTCGGCGCAATCTTGCTCCACACCCACTGGAGCGCTGCCATGAAAGACCTGAACCTGCCCGAGCCGATAGCCGCCTACTTCCAAGCCGACAGCCAGGGCGCGGCGGCCGTGGCCCGCTGCTTTACCCGCGACGGAGTGGTCCTGGACGAGGGCCATGCCCATGCCGGCGCTGCCGCCATCGAGGCATGGAAGACTGATGCCTCCACCCGCTACAGCTACACCGCCACGCCGCATACGCTGGAACACCTTGGCCGCAGCTACCGGGTCACCAGCACCGTGTCAGGCAATTTCCCTGGTAGCCCGCTGGACCTGCGCTACGCCTTCACCCTGGAGCGCGGGAAGATCGCCCGGCTGGAGATCGGGGCATGACCTTCGATCTGGAACTGACCGGGAAGCGCGTGCTGGTGACCGGCGGCACGCGCGGGCTGGGCGCGGCGGTGGTCGAGCTGCTGGCGGGGCTGGGTGCACGTGTGGTGGCAACAGCGCGCACCTCGCCGCACGCCCCCATCGAAGGTGTGCACTACATGGAAGCAGATCTTGCCAGCCCCGAAGGCGCGCGCCGGGCCGGCGAGGCAACGCTGCATCACCTCGGCGGCATCGACGTGCTGATCAACGTGGTGGGCGGCTCATCAGCACCTGCCGGCGGGTTTGCCACGCTGGACGATGCCGAGTGGGCCCGAGCGCTCGACCTCAACCTGATGCCTGCCGTGCGGCTGGATCGCGCACTGCTGCCGGCGATGATCGCGCAGGGGTCCGGCGTGATCCTGCATGTCACCTCGATCCAGCGCAGCCTGCCGCTGCCCGAGGCGACCACCGCCTATGCCGCCGCGAAGGCCGCCTTGTCTACTTACAGCAAGGCACTCTCCAAGGAAGTCACGCCGAAGGGCGTGCGGGTGGTGCGGGTCGCGCCGGGCTGGATTGAAACCGAAGCCTCCGTCGCCTTCGTCGAACGTATCGCGGCCGAAGCACAGACCGATTACGAAGGCGGCAGGAAGCGGGTCATGGACGGCCTGGGCGGCATCCCGCTCGGACGACCGGCGCAGCCGGGCGAAGTGGCCGACCTCATCGCGTTCCTGGTCTCTCCACGGGCGGCCTCCATTTCGGGCACGGAGTACACCATCGACGGCGGGACGGTGCCGACGGTATGAGATACACAGGTCCGGCCGATTTGGACGCCTGATCAAGTTATCAGGACTTTATGCGACCGATCGTTCGGCATTGATGGGCAAAGTACCCCTGCCGGCCAACGCCGCCCCCGCAATCCCACCGTCCCGAGGAGTCGTCCATGTTCAAGCTCATCCCTGCAGTGTTCGCGGTCGCCCTGGCGGCCGCCCTCTCCCCCGCCCAGGCCAGCGATGCCGTTCGCGGCCAACCGGTGCACAACGTCGTGCTGGTGCATGGCGCCTTCGCCGACGGCAGCGGCTGGCGCGGGGTGTATGACGACCTCACCGCGCGTGGCTATCACGTGTCGATCGTGCAGAACCCGCTGACCTCGCTCGCGGACGACGTGAAGGCCACCCAGCGCGTGCTGGATCGCCAGGATGGGCCGGCCATCCTGGTCGGGCATTCGTGGGGCGGCACGGTGATCACCGAGGCGGGTGTACACGACAAGGTGGCCGGACTGGTCTACGTGTCGGCGCTGGCGCCGGATGCGGGCGAGACCACGGCGCAGCTCTATACCGGCTTTGCGCCCACGCCTGAGTTCGTGATCGAGACTGGAAGCGACGGTTTTGGTTTCATCAAGCCCGACAAGTTCAAGGCTGGGTTTGCGCATGACACCACCGACGCGGATGCGGCATTCCTGCGCGATTCGCAGGTGCCGATCAACATGTCGGCGTTTGGCACCACCCTGACACACGCAGCCTGGCGCACCAAGCCGAGCTGGGCGGTGATCGCCACTGAAGACAAAGCGTTTGATCAGGCGATGCTGATCCACATGGCCGAACGCATCAAGGCGCGCATCACCAAGGTGCCGGCCAGCCATGCGGTCTTCATGACCCGGCCGAAGGTGGTGGCCGATACGATTGATCGTGCAGCCAAGGAAGCCGGGAAGAAGAACAAGTAAGCCGGTCACGACCATCGGTTGTGAGGCACCGGTAGCGCCGGACCGTTGGTCCGGCGTTCGACGCCGATGCACTTCTCTACAATCTGCAGGTAACCGGTAGCGGTCACAGAACCGCCTGCATCAACGGTGATACGTTCCTCCGTCCACGCCACAGGCAGACCGGCCTTGGTGGCCTCATGCCTTCGATAGGCACTCAACGGATGAGCGGACACACACACCTGCCATGGGCGATATGACGCAGTTCCGGATTACCTACGACGGCCCCGCGCTGGCCACGCATGAGATGGATGCCAAGGAACTGGCACCTGCGCTCATGGCCATGGCCGACCTCCTCGAATCAAGCGTGCGCGCACTCCACGGGGATCGCGCCAAGGCGCAGATCTACGTAAAAGGCTCGTTCAAGACCGGCAGCTTCAATGTCGACTTCACGACAGCGCTCAACTTCCTGAAGGCCGCAAAGGACATCTTCTCCGGCGATGGCATGGGTGCCATCGCGAATGCGACAGCGGTGCTTACCGCGCTGGGCCTTACCGCCAGGGCCGGGTACAAAGGCCTTGCCCAGGTCCTCGCGTGGCTTAGAGGCCGCAGCGTGACGCATGTTCAGATGAAAGAGGATGGAAACGTCACGCTCTTCTCGGAGTCGGACACGCTGGACATCGAATCCGAGGTACTGGTGCTACTGAGCGACGTCTCCGTGCGCCAGGCGTTCGACCGGGTGCTTGCCCCGTTGGATCGAGAAGGTATCGACACGTTTTCTGCAGGCGATCAATCCTCCTTCGCGTTGATCATCCGGGGGGATGAACGCCACTTCTTTTCCACACCGGCTGATCAAGACATACCTCTTCTCGATGACACCAGGAAGATGGCGCTCTCGATTGTGTCGCTCGCCTTCAAAGACGAAAACAAGTGGCGGCTCTCGGATGGCAACGCCACGATCAACGCCAGAATCTCCGACGCTGAGTTCCTGCTGGGCGTGAACGCCAACACGATCTCCTTCAGCAAGGGAGATGTCCTGATCTGCGAGGTGCGAGTCACCCAGTGGCAAACCCGATCGGGGGCAAAGACTGACTACGACGTGGTCAAGGTGGTCGACCATCTACGTGCAGCCAGGCAGATCGCCTTCCCAGGCATGCGCCGGCCGCTCCCACCCGCCAACACGCCCCGGTAGAGCCGGACCGTTGGTCCGGCTGAAGCCAGCCGGCCTTCCGCTTGGCGGCGCGGGATTCTAGCTCGGCTTCTTCGGCGCATCCCGCCGGAACAGCTCCCACTCATCGATCCGGTCGCCGTTCGGCAAGTGGCAGATACCCCGCTCGTTGCCATCCCGGTCCTTCTCGATCATGACCTTGCCACCGCGCTTTACACAGTACTCGGACGCCGGGTTTGCCATGCCAACAGGAACGCCATTCTCGCGTGCCTCCTGATTCTGCTGGGAACACCCCGCCGCTCCGGCTACCGCGATGGCGGCAACGAACACGGCAACGTTGATGCGAAGCATGAGCCTTCTCCGGGACTGCCCTATTGGACCAGGGCAGTGTGGAACCGGACTTGTGAACGTCCTGTAGCAGCAACACCGGTAGCGCCGGACCGTTGGTCCGGCGACTCTCGACGCAGCCCGCAGCCGCTAGTGCACCACCGCAGCCGCCTTGGTGGCCTCCGTGACAGCCGCAGGCGTTAGAGACGCGTTAGAGACATCCACGACCGAGATCAACGCCAGCAGGTTCCTGATGGTCAGGTCTTCCACGGTTCCCGGGCAGTGCTCCAGGATGTCGATCAGTGCCAGCAGCTCCACGATGCGCAGATCATAGATGCGCAGCAGCTCGCGGATGACCCGGAACAGATCCCTCCTGGATACATCGTCTACGCCGATCAACCGGTTGACCAAGGTACCCGGTGCGTGAGGGTGTGCGCTGCGTGTGGCGTGAATGGCACCAATGACATCGCTGAGCGTGAGCGACTCGAACGGCGTGTCGTTGGCAGTCAGATGCTCTTCAAGCGTGAGCCAGATGGAGCTCCCCCACTCCAGGGTATCGGCGATCTGGCCGAAGTAGTGGGTGAAGTCGACGGCTGTGCGCGTAGGCGCGGTCAGGTTTTCGGATGACATGGCTGGGTTCCTTACTTGAGCCTTGGAATCCGCCACCTTGCTGCAAATCGAGGTGGCGGGCGGTACACGGTTTGCAGACCGGAGTAAGGCAACCGGCAGGCCTTGCGACCTCCGTGCACCGCCCGCCATAGAGCTAGCGAGAACACGCCCATCGTCGATGCAACGGGCCAAAAAAGAAAGCGCCGTGCATCGGACGATGGGCGCTGGTGCGCCTTACAACAGTTCGGGCTGCAAATCCCGGTCGCCGATTTTGCGGCGACGATGGGATGCTCCGCCTTGGGAAAGCGGCTCGTCAACGCACAAGACTTCAATCTGTGCGCGGAGTATCAAACGCGCTCAGGAACCGTGAACCGCGTATCGCCACCCCTGGCCTATCGCGACATGTCATGCGTAAGCAATAGAAAAGGCCGCCCATTGGGCGACCTTTCAGCTTGCGGCACTCAGTGCCAGTAACCGTTGGCGAATCATGTACAGGACGACGCAGGTCTTGCCGTAGCTACTTCCGGTGCAAACAATCCCTGTTATGGTCCCACTGGTGGGCCCGGAATAAACCATAGCCGCACCAAGTCCGGCCATATGGGTTGCCATGACAGAGAGATTCTCGCCGCCATAGTCTGTCCACTTCCCTTCTACCTGTTGAATGTCGCCGGGCGAGTTGACCCTGCTGATCGAGGAAGCCGCGCCCCTGTTCGCGGCCAGACCGCAGGAGGCAGATACGCAGTTCACCGCGCTGCCTGCTGGCCTGCCCGCGCGCCGCCGGCGTGGCAGCAGGCGCTAGCCTCGCAGGACGTGGGACTGGCTTCCGATGCCTGGCTGGCGTGCCCGCAAACTGGACCGTATTGGCGCTTGGCTCAGCGGCGACGCCGTGGCCCTGCAGACTGACCTTCGTGCCGCTGACGCCGCGACCCGGGGTGAACGCAAACAGCGCCAGTTCATTGCCCGCGAGGCGGTCGATCCGCTTTATGTTGCCCATCACGTCGTAGACGTAGCGGGCCGCCTCACCGGCATCGTTGCTTACGGCGATGACGCGGCCGTTGGCGTCGTAGACGTAGCTGGTGGCAAAGCGCGGGACGTCAGCAGCGTCAGTACACGAAAAGCCAGATCGCAACGCGTTGCAGAATGTAAGAACGCGTGTCATCGCCGACGCCTCCACCCTGGACAGCGCCAACTCCGCCCTCCACCTGTGCTTCCATAACAGCTCACTCCTATGCGTCGGGCCTCGCGACCGTTCCTTTGACCAGCAGACTCTGCATGCCGCGGCCGGACCATTGCGGACCTACGGCTCAACCTCCATTTGCCGCCTTACCTCACGAATGAGCTGCTGTGCAGCTGCATTGGCTTTACTTGCATCGGATCGCCTGGCCGCCTCCAAGGCATCAAGCAGCATTGCATGTCGCTTCGCTGCATCGCTCTCCCGCCTTGCCGCCAAGACAGTACTTGATGCGTAGAAGTACAGCTCGTTCGAATCACCGAGCTCGCGAGCGGTTGCCTTCCATTTCTCGGCAAGTTCGTCGCTCCCCGAGAGCGCCTCATAGTGCGCGATCAATCGCCTCACGGATTCGAGATCGCCCTTCTTCGCGGCCGCCTCCACCAATGTACGCTCCTTTTCCGGAATCATGTGCGCATCGCTTGGACTCATGATCTCACTATCGTCGGGGACGCCTCGCTCGCCTTCACAGCCAGCTAGGGCGAATGCAACAGCTATGAGCAACACCACGGGCATTACTAGTTTCATCTTGGCACCGGCGATTGCGGGTAGAAGGGAGAATAGTGACCAGGATTGGACCTGTCAGGATCTCGCCCGTTACCCCCCCACTCTAGGCATGGCCCCTGTAACGCCCTTCCGAGTGAACCAGACCTGTGCATTGGGTACGTACACCGTCACCCCAAGCTCATTTGCAAGCTTCTGCGCAAACCCATCTCGCTTCTTGCCCGTATTGCAGGATTTCAGCCAGATCGGTTGGCCGTTCCAATTTCCCCTTCTTATCATTTCTGCGGCAATGGCAGCATTAGTTGGCCGCAGCCGGCAGAATTACCATTCTCGGCCCATAAGTGATTGAATCCCTTGAGGGCGGCGAGCTTCTCGAGCCTGAAACCGGCCAACTTGTGCCTTAGGCTGCAGTACAAGTTGGCCAAAACGGCCAACTTATGCTTTCGCCCACACATGCGATGCGCCTGATCTGACTGGTGGGCCCAGAAGGATTCGAACCTTCAACCAAAGGATTATGAGTCCTCTGCTCTAACCGTTGAGCTATAGGCCCTTCGCGGTTGCACAGTGTAGTGGAGGGGAAGCGGGGCGTGCTACTGGCCCCCACGGGGAGATCGCCTCAACCGAAGCGCTGCGCCAGTGCCTTGACTCGCTGGGCGTTGTGAGCGGCCAGTTCGCGCAGGGCATTTGAGCGAATCGTCGGGGAGGCCGCAACGCTCTGCCAGTAATGCGCCGCGAGCGGGGCCGCCCATTGCAGGTGGGCTAACTGGCCCGCGCGCTCTGGCGCAATAGACCCTAATAGCGCGGCAGGGCGGAGAACACCGGTGCGGGATGGGGCCAGCGACATGGGCAGCATGTCGTAGATTGGCACTATTGATAGCGGGCCTTGATCCGCAAGATGAAATCCCAGGTTGCCTTGGTGCATGTCGCTGTTGCCGATCAGGCGCCCGAAGGCATGGAGCTGCGCCATTCGGATTGCGGTTTCTGGCGTTATCCAGCCCAATGCTTGGAGCTGCTCGCCGACGGTGCCCCAGTCTGCCGTTACGTCGCCCACGAAGGCGGAAGACAGCGACATCAGCGAAACGAAGCCTAGCCGGCCCAGCAGGTTTGGGGTGCGGTCGAAGCGCTGCACCTCCAGGAAGGTGTACTCGTTGGTCTGGATAAGCTCCGAAGCGGCAGCTTGAATGCCTGCTTCTCGGAGGGATTGCAGGGCCAGGTGTTCGCATACGAGCAGGTCCGCCCAGCGTTCGGCCCCCTTCCCGTCAGCGGCCCGGGCGAACTTGACCAGTACGGCGTGGCGTTGGCCGTCAGCCTCGACTGTGGCCGTGAACTTGGGCTGCTCGCCGCCGGGGCCGAGGCACGCCAAGGTACCTGCCATCACGGCAGACGCCCGCTCGGGATAGGCGCGCTGGCGCGCCGCAGCGTGCACGAGGTTGGGCGGAGCCTCTCGAGACATCAGCGCCGCCTGCAAGGCGGTTTCGCCGGGGACGATGTCGCCCTGCCCTGTGCCTCCGGTATGGGACAGCATTCTGAGTAGAGATCGTGGCTGGGAGCAGTCCGGGTCCAGTGGCAGCCCAAATTCGTGGCCCTGGTGCCTTGC
This sequence comes from Stenotrophomonas sp. FBCC-B152, assembly GCF_059134105.1. Taxonomy (NCBI): domain Bacteria; kingdom Pseudomonadati; phylum Pseudomonadota; class Gammaproteobacteria; order Lysobacterales; family Lysobacteraceae; genus Stenotrophomonas; species Stenotrophomonas sp. FBCC-B152. Next base: position 3,419,827 of record NZ_CP101442.1, read on the forward strand.
GTAGGCCCTGCCCAGATAGCCCTGTGGGCGGAGGTCGTCCAAGTACCACGGGAGGCCGGGGAAGGCGCCCGGGTCGCCGCCATCGGGTGGGCAGGTGAGATTCGGGCGGTTTGCGTTGACGTGGACCTGGAAGGTATCGCCCGGTTGCGGGACGGCGTGTCCAAGTTGTTCCACGGTGCCGTCCGGGCGCAGTCGGAACAGTGGGTATTCGGCGTCGTCTGGGCGGAAGAGCGTCATTGCCGCAGCGTCGTGGACGCGGGGCCCGTACGGCCATTCAATTCGTTGCATCAGTGCGCCGCGACGGAGAGGTCAGTGGCGCAGGCAGCACGATTGGCGGTGCGGATGCGTGCGGTCTTCGGTTGGGGTCATGCGTTACCGTGCCGATGGGCGAGGTCGGCGGTCGTTTGGGAACCGACCCTACCCCCGCGTGCCCGCGTCCGGGGCGTCGCGCCGGCGCGATGCGGGAAGCCCGTTCTGTCCATCGGTAGCGGCAGCCCATGAAAAAACCCCGCCGAAGCGGGGTTTTTTCATTTACGCGACTGCCTGGAGATCAATCGATGTCCAGGAAGCTGCGCAGCTGCTCGGAGCGGCTCGGGTGGCGCAGCTTGCGCAGCGCCTTGGCTTCGATCTGGCGGATGCGCTCGCGGGTGACGTCGAACTGCTTGCCCACTTCCTCGAGGGTGTGGTCGGTGTTCATGTCGATGCCGAAGCGCATGCGCAGCACCTTGGCTTCCCTCGGGGTGAGGCCAGCCAGCACGTCACGCACGGTTTCCGACAGGTTGATGTTGGTGGTGTTCTCGATCGGGGACTCCACGTTGGTGTCCTCGATGAAGTCGCCCAGATGGGAATCCTCGTCGTCGCCGATCGGGGTTTCCATCGAGATCGGCTCCTTGGCGATCTTCATCACCTTGCGGATCTTGTCTTCCGGCATGTCCATTTCCTTGGCCAGCTCCTCCGGCGTGGCCTCGCGGCCGTACTGCTGGAGCATCTGGCGGGAAATGCGGTTCAACTTGTTGATCGTTTCGATCATGTGCACCGGAATACGGATGGTGCGCGCCTGGTCGGCGATCGAACGGGTGATGGCCTGGCGGATCCACCAGGTCGCATACGTGGAGAACTTGTAACCGCGGCGGTATTCGAACTTGTCCACGGCCTTCATCAGGCCGATGTTGCCTTCCTGGATCAGGTCGAGGAACTGCAGGCCGCGGTTGGTGTACTTCTTGGCGATGGAGATCACCAGGCGCAGGTTGGCTTCGACCATTTCCTTCTTGGCCTTGCGCGCCTTGGCTTCGCCGTAGGCCATGGCCCGGCTGATTTCCTTCAGCTCTTCCAGCTCCAGCGAGGTGTTCTTCTCGATGTCGATGGTGGACTGCTGTTCGGCAATGATCTGGTCCTTGACGTCACGCAGCGCCGACGACCACTTCTGCTTGCGCTTCAGTGCGTCTTCCACCCATTCCAGGTTGGTCTGGTTGCCTTCCCACGAACGGATGAAATCCTTGCGCGGCATGCGGGCGGTCACGGTGGCCAGGTTCAGCACGCGGCGCTCGTGGCCCTTGATGTCGGCCATCACGTCGCGCAGCTGCTTGACCAGCACGTCGGTCAGCGGCAACGGCAGCTTCAGGGTGACGAACACGGCAGCCATGTCGTCGCGCAGCTTGGTCAGCGGCTTGCGGTCGGCCTTGGTCGCGGCCTTCTTGAAGGCAGCGTAGGCGGCAGCCAGCTCGCCCATGCGGCGGGCAACTTCTTCCGGGTCCGGACCGGTCGGGCCGGCTTCTTCTTCAACGTCGTCGCCGTCGTCTTCGTCTTCGTCGGCATCGGCATCAGCGTCGTCGCTGGTGTCTTCAGCCACGACCGGGGCCGGCACTTCTTCCACCAGGTCGTTGAAGCCGACGATCACTTCGGCCAGGCGCTTCTTGCCTTCCTTGTGCGCTTCGTAATCGGCCAGCAGCGATTCCACCGACACCGGGAAGGTGCCGAGTGCCGCCTGGACCTGGCCCAGGCCTTCTTCGATGCGCTTGGCGATGGCGATTTCGCCTTCGCGGGTCAGCAGCTCCACGGTACCCATTTCGCGCATGTACATGCGCACCGGGTCGGTGGTGCGGCCACCTTCGGTGTCGAGTGCGCTCAGTGCGGCGGCAGCTTCTTCGGCCGCGGTGTCATCGACTTCGCGGTTACCGGTGTTGCCGTCGTTGAGCAGCAGGGTTTCGGCATCGGGCGCCACTTCATGGACATCAATGCCCATGCCGTTGATCATGCCGATGATGTCTTCGATCTGCTCCGGGTCGACAATGTCGTCGGGCAGGTGGTCATTGACTTCGGCGTAGGTCAGGTAGCCCTGTTCCAGGCCCTTGCTGATCAGAAGCTTGATGTCGTTTTGCTGGGCAGGACGTTCGTTGGCCATGTAGTGCTCGCGCCACCGGCAGGGATAGGGAATAGAACCTAGCATTATACCAGCCCAGCGCCCCTCGGGCCCGGGCGGTGGTCCCGGGGTCAGGGTCTGAGCAGGAAGGTCACCGGACCATCGTTGATCAGGCTGACAACCATATGGGCGCCAAACTGACCGGTTTCCACCCCTGAAACGTGTTTTTGACGACAGATCTCCACCAATCTGTTGAATCCACGTTCAGCCTCGTCAGGCGGCGCGGCGGTACTGAAGCCCGGCCGCATCCCGCTGGCCGTGTCTGCCGCGAGGGTGAACTGGCTCACCAGCAGCAGGCCGCCCCCTGTCTCCCCCAGGGATCGGTTCATTTTCCCGCTCTCATCTGCAAACACACGGTAACCAAGCAGGCGATCGGCCATCCTCCGGATCTGGGCCTCGGTATCGCCCGGCTCCATGCCCACCAAGGCCAGCAGGCCCGGGCCGATCTGGCCGACCACGGCCTGGTCCACGCTGACGCTGGCCTGGGTAACGCGCTGGATGAGGACGAGCATTGGAGGCATTCCGGAGTGAACAAGCGCCCTACCTTAGGGGTTGGGCGCGCGCACCGGCTAGACTTTGCCCCGATGAAACCGCAAACCACCGCCCGCCTGGCCTACCGCGCCGCTGCCTTGTTCACCCGCCTGCCCTGGTCCTGGCTGCGCGGCTTCGCCCATGGCCTGGCCTGGCTGTGGATGGCCCTGAACGCCCGCGAGAGCCGGGTGACCCGGCGCAACCTGGAGCTGGCCTACCCCGAGCTGTCGGCCGAGGACCGCGCCACCCTCCACAAGGCGGTGCTGCGCTCGACCGCGCTGCAGGCGGTGGAAACCCTGCGCATGTGGACCCGGCCGCGCGACCAGAACCTGGCCCTGCTCACCGAACGCCGTGGCGAGGCGCTGTACGACGCGGCCCTGGCCAGCGGCAAGGGCGTGATCGTGGCCGCCCCGCACTACGGCAACTGGGAGCTGCTCAACCAGTGGCTGGCCTCGCGCGGGCCGATCGCCATCGTCTACAAGGCACCCGAGGAAGCGGTGGGCGATGAATTCCTGCAGCTGGTCCGGGGCGGCAGCAACGTGCAGCAGGTCCGGGCCGAAGGGCCCGCGGTGCGCCAGCTGTTCAAGGTACTCAAGGATGGCGGCGCCACCGGCATCCTGCCGGACCAGCAGCCCAAGGCCGGCGATGGCGTGTTCGCCCCGTTCTTCGGGGTGGAAGCGCTGACCATGACCCTGGTCAACCGGCTGGCCGAGCGCACCGGGGCCACCGTGCTGTACGGGTGGTGCGAACGCACCGGGCCGGGCATGCAGTTCGCCCTGCACATCACGCCGGCTGACGCCGCGGTGGCCGATCCTGACCCGCGCACGGCCGCCAGTGCGCTCAATGCCGGGATCGAGGCGATTGCCCGCCGCGATCCGGCCCAGTACCAGTGGACCTACAAGCGTTACACGCTGCGCCCGCCGCACAGCGACGAAGTGGACCCGTACGCCACCGAGAAACATCCGCACTGAGCGCGACGCTGCGTCGCACCGGCCACGATTGAATCGGCGCCTTCCGACCCCACTGTGAAACCACGATGTCCCCCACGGCCCCTGCCATGTCCCCAGTTGCTTCTTCCCCGTTCGGCGATCCGGCCGCGATCCGCTGCGAGCGCGCGGTGGCCGAACTGCGTGCCGGCCGCCCGGTGGTGATCGATGACGGCCACGGCCAGCGCCTGGCCTTCATCGCCCTGGACAGCAGTACGCGCAGCAGCTACACCGCCTTTGCCGGGGTGGCCGCCGGGCAGCATTACCTGTTCCTGACCGCCACCCGCGCGCGGGTGCTGGGCGTGGCCGCCGAAGACGGCGCACGCGTCCCGCTGGCCGGGATCGATTTCGATGCCCTGCCTTCGCTGAGCTACCTGCGCGATGCCGAGCCGATGCCGGCTGGCTGGACCGCCGGGCAGGCACTGGATGAGGGCGCGGTGGAAATCGCGCGGCTGGGCCTGCTGCTGCCGGCCATGGTCGGGGTGCTGCTGGCCCCGGGCGATGCCCGCTTCGACAGCTGCGCGCAGGTGTCGCTGTGCGACCTGGCCCAGGGCGCCGAACAGGCCGCCCATGCCTATGAACTGGTGGCGCGCTCGCCGGTGCCGCTGCGCGAGGTGGGCATGACCGAATTTGCGGTGTTCCGCGGCGGCGTGGCCCAGCGCGACCAGGTGGCGATCATCGTGGGCAACCCCGACCTTGCCGGGGTGGTGCCGGTGCGCGTGCATTCCTCGTGCCTGACCGGCGACCTGTTCGGCTCGCTCAAGTGCGACTGCGGCGACCAGCTGCGGCGCGGGCTGCGCAAGCTGAAGGAACTGGGCGGCGGCGTGCTGCTGTACCTGGACCAGGAAGGGCGCGGCACCGGCATTGCCGCCAAGATGCGCGCCTACGGCTACCAGCACGATGGGCTGGACACGATCGATGCCGATGCGCAGCTGGGCTTCGGTGCCGACGAGCGCCGTTATGGCAGCGCGGTGGCGATGCTGCAGGGCCTGGGCGTACAGCGCGTGCAGCTGCTGAGCAACAACCCGACCAAGGCCCAGCGCCTGCGCCATGCGGGGATCGAGGTGGTGGACTGCGTGCCGGTGACCGGCGACATCACCGCCGAGAACGAGCACTACCTGCGCACGAAGGCCGAACGCGCCGGCCACCTGCTGGACGTGGACGCGCTGATCCAGGCCGCGCAATAGCGCGCGCCAACCTGCTACCGTCTGCGCGACGGGCGCAGCCGACCTGACGTGGACGCCCGGCATGTTTCCTCCTGCCGAGCGCCTGCCTTGTCCGATCCGTCCCCTGCCCCGTTGCCGACCCCGCCACCGCTGCCCGACCAGGGCACGTGGCAGCCGCTGCCGCTGCGCGCGGCCACCATCGCCGGCGTGGCCGGTGCCATCACCGGAGCGATTCTCATCGGCGGCGTGCTCGGCACGCTGTGGGTGGTGTTCGACATGCCGATGCGCTGGGTTGGCGCGGCGGCGATGCTGCTGCCCGGCGCGTTGATTGGCGGCTTCTTCGGCTTCCGCCGGCAACGCCGCACCTGGTGGCGGCTGGATGCGCAGGGGCTGGGCGTGCGCCGCGACCTGATGTGGCAGCTGGAAACCCGGGTACCGCTGTCGCGCGTGCAGCACCTGGACCTGCGCCGTGGCCCCATCGAGCGCACCGCGCAGCTGTCCACCCTGGTGGTGCATACCGCCGGCAGCCGCTTCAGTGCGGTGTCGCTGGGGGGGCTGGACCAGGCCGACGCCGAGCGCCTGCGCGATGCGCTGGGCCACCAGCTGGACCAGGACGACGACGCCCTGTGAGCACGCCCCTGGCTGACGACGACGCCCCCGACCAGCGCCTGCACCCGTGGTCGTGGCTGTTCGTGCTGCTGATGCAGCTGCGCCAGTTCCTGCTGCCGCTGGTGGCGCTGGTGGTGTTCAGCGGCCGTGGCGACAGCGACACCGAGGACATGTGGTCCAACCTGGCCGCGCTGGTGGTGATCGTGGTGCTGGTGGCGGTGTCCATCCTGCAGTACCTCACCTTCCATTACCGGATCGGGCGCGATGCGATCAGCGTGCGCAGCGGGGTGATTTCGCGCAACCGCCGCGAGATTCCCTTCGCACGCATCCACAACGTGGTGGTGCACCAGAACCCGCTGCACCGGCTGTTCGGGGTGGCCGAGCTGCGCCTGGAATCGGCCGGCGGCACGCGTCCGGAAGCGGAAATGCGCGTGCTGAAGCTGACCCAGGCGCTGGCGCTGGAGCAGCTGGTGCGCCAACGCGGGCAGCAGCAGGTGGCCAGCGGCGAAGCGTCGGCCGCGGAAACCACCGACGCGCCGGCCGAAGATGTACTGCTGCAGCTGGGTACGGCGGATGTGGTGCGCGTCGGGCTGCTGTCCAATCGCGGCTGGGTGGTGGTGCTGGCCGCGATCGGTGCGGCGTACCAGCTGTTCCCGCGCGGCGCGGTCGACGACGCCATTGAACACGGCGGCCGCCAGGCGTTCGGCTATGCCAGCACCCTGCACCCGGCGACCTGGGTCTGGGTGGTGGCGACGCTGGTGATGGTGGTCGGATTCTGGGTCCTGCTGCGGGTGTTCTCGGTGGCATTGGCGCTGCTGCGCTATCACGGCTTCCGGCTGACCGAACACGAGCGCCGCCTCACCGTGGCCAGCGGGCTGCTCACGCGCATGCGCACCAGCGTGGCGCGCCGGCGGATCCAGGCCTGGACCCTGCGCGAAACCGCGCTGCAGCGCTGGTTCAAGCGACGCCACCTGCGCATCGATATCGCCGCGGGTGTTTCAACCGATGGCGAACGCCGCGACCTGCGGGAGCTGGCGCCGCTGGCAACGCCCGAGGCGTGCAACGCGCTGGTGCAGCACCTGCTGCCGCAACTGCAGTGGCCACCGGCGCAGTGGCGGCACGTGCCGCAGCGTGGCTGGTGGCGGTTGTGCCTGCGGGCGCTGGTCGTCGTCCCGCTGCTTGCGGTGGGTGCGGTGTGGGAGGTGGGGCCGTGGGGCGCACTGGTGCTGGCCTGGCTGCCGTGGTCGGCGCTGCGCGCGTACCTCACGGTGGCGCGCATGGGGTACCACCTGGATGCGCGCTACGTGGCCGTGCGCGGCGGCTGGTGGCAGCGCTGGTGGCGGTTTGCCGAGCTGGACAAGCTGCAGGCGCTGCGCCTGGACCGGTCGCCGCTGGACCGGTGGCTGGGAACGTCCAGTGTGTGGCTGGATACCGCGGGGGCCAGCGGCAGCATCGCGCTGTGCCTGCGGTATCTGCCGGAGGCCGAGGCCCGGGCGGTGTTCGAGCAGCTCAATGCTGCGTTGGGAAAGCGTCGGCTTCGGTGGTGATACGGGGCGCCGTAGGGCGGGTTACGTGCGCAGGGTCATGGCTTTGACACGCATGGCGGGTTACGTGCGCAGGGTCATGGCTTTGACACGCATGGCGTGTCACTACGATCCTTGGTCGCTCGGGATGGGGGTCGAACGGTGATGTCAGGTCGCTAGCGTCGCGTAGCGACACGCCACGCGTGTCCCCCTTGGTGCCGGAAATCTCTACCGCCGTGACGGGCCCCAATAACCAAGGTCCTTGCGGATCTGCAGGCCGCGTGTCCACGCGCCGAAGGGCTTGCGCTTCAGGGTGCCCATCTCGCCGGCCAGGAAATCCTCGGTGGCGGCGATGACGCGCTCGCTGGAACGCCCATCACGCCACGGGTGGATGTCATCGGCATAACGGCGGATCTCCGTCATCAACGCCGGCTCCGGGTGCAGCGCGCGTGCCAGCATCGCCGGCAGCTGGGCCGGATCGTCGAAGTCGATCATGTGCGGCTGCGGCACGCGGTTGCGGAAGGTCACCACCGGTTTGTGCTGCACCACGAACTCGGACACGATCGACGACGTATCCGACACCAGCACGTCGGCGGCGCGCTGCGCGGCCACCACCTGCTCCGGTTCGATGAAGGCGGCGTTGGTACCGGCCAGCGCGCGGTAGCGGGCGAACAGCTCCGGCGGGCATTTGGGATGCAGGGTCAGCAGCCAGTAGTGCTCGCCCCGGGCGATGTCGGCGGCGATCTGCCCGTAAAGGTGCGGCGCCGCGCTCAGGCGCTCGGTGAAGGTCGAGCCGAACAGGATCACCGGCCGCCCCTGCGCCGGCGCGCGCAGCGCCGCGCTGGCGCCGCCGTCGTCCAGGAACAGCGGGTCCAGCTTGGGCCAGCCGGTTTCGGCCACGGCGAAGTGGCCCTCGCGCGCAGCCAGCTCGCGGAACGGGGTGGTGGTGGCCGGGCCCTGCGTGCAGTACAGGTCGAACAGCCCGCGCACGCGGAAGTGGCCACGGGCGCTGTCGCGCTTCTGCACGTTGAAGCCATGGAAGACCTGCACCTTGGCCCCGGCGATGAACGGCGGCACCCAGTTGGCCGCGCTGAACACCGCGCGCGGGCGCAGCGCCAGCGCCTGCTGCAGGCCGACGTTGGGCACGCCCGGCAGGCTGGCCCCGGCCGCCCCGTCGGCGAACCACGCCGACACCGATTGACCGGAAGCGTGCAACGCCCGGGCCAACGGGGCGAGAATAGGCAGCGCATAGCGCTCCGTCGCAAACAGCAGGTACTCGGCCATCATGTCCTCCACGACCGCTCCCGTTGAACGGCCTCGCATCTCGGCCTGCATTATCGCGTTCAATGAAGCCGACCGCATCGGCGATTGCCTGGCGTCGCTGGCCTTCTGCGATGAGGTGATCGTCGTGGACTCGTATTCCACCGATGCGACCGTCGCCATCGCCACCGCCGCCGGGGCAACGGCGCTGCAACGGCCGTTCGATGGCTTCCGCAGCCAGAAGGCGTTCTGCGTGGCGCAGGCCACCCACGACTGGGTGCTGTGCCTGGACGCCGACGAGCGCATCAGCGATGCCCTGCGCGCGGCCATCCAGGCCGCCCAGGCCGGTGGCTTTGCCGGCCACCACGGCTACCGGTTCGCCCGCCTGTCCGAGTATTTCGGCAGGTTCCTGCGCCACGGCAATGCGTACCCGGACCGGGTGCTGCGGCTGTTCGACCGCCGCCACGGCGGCTGGCGCGGCAACCGCGAGATCCACGAAGCCGCCAGTGTCGACGGCAGCGTGGGCACCCTGCGCGGCGATCTCATCCACTACCCCTATCGTTCGCTGGAGCAGCAGCTGGCCAAGACCCAGCGCTATGCGCGGATGATGGCCGAGCACGAGTTCGCCCGCGGCAAGCGGGCCACGCTGGCCAAGCTGGTGCTGGCCCCGGCGTGGCGGTTCTGGCGGGGGCTGCTGCTGCGCGGCGGGTTCCGCGATGGCTGGCATGGGCTGGTGTATGCCTACGTGCGCGCCAACTACGTGCGCCAGAAGACCATCATGCTGTGGATGCTGCAGCACGGGCAGCCGGTCAGCGACCCGCCCCGGCGCGGCGACGCCCCCTGACATTCACCCAAGGCCTCCATGAAGATCCTGTATACCAACTTCCACGCCGGTGACGGCGGTGGGCACACCACGTACCTGGCCTCGCTGGCCCGGGCGCTGTCGCCGCGCCACCAGCTGTTCATGGCCGCCCCGGCCGGCAGCCGCGTGCTGCGCGTGGTGCGCCAGGAGCGCATTGCCGAACCGGTGGAGATCGCCTTCAGCAGCGGCCTGGCCACGCTGGGGCGGCAATGGGCGGACCTGCGCACCCTGCGCGGGCTGATCCGCGAGCACGCCATCGATATCGTGCACGCCAACGGCGCGCGCGATCATCGCGTGGCGATGGAGGCAGTGGCGGGGTTGCCGAAGCGGCCCAAGCTGGTGTTCACCAAGCACAACAGCAAATCGAGCAACACCTTCGGCAATACCGTACGCGCGCGCTGGGGCACCGACCGGGTGATCGCCGTGTCCGAACACACCCGGCAGATGCTGCTGGACAGCCCTTACCGGCGCTGTCCGATCGATGTGGTGCGCAATGGCGTGGACCTGCAGCGGTTCTCGCCGGTCCCGCCTGCCGAGGGCGCCGCGCTGCGCGCGCGCTGGACGCGCGATCCCGACGCGCTGGTCCTGGTAAGCAATGCCGGCACCGATAACCACAAGGGCTGGATCGACCTGGCCCGCGCCATCGCCACCCTGCCCGGGCCGCTGCGCGGCAAGGTGCACATGGCCGTGGCCGGGCGTGAGCCGGACCCGCGCCTGGTCGCCGAGGTGGAACAGCTCGGCATGGTCGGGCAGGTGCATTTTGCCGGGCTGCTGGAAGACATCCGCCCGTTCGTGGCCAGCGGCGATGCGGGCTTCGTGTTGTCCTACGACGTGGAAACCATCTCGTTCGCCTGCCGCGAAATGATGGCGATGGGCAAGCCGGTGATGGTCAGCGATTACGCCGGTTTGCCTGAGAACATCACGCATGGGCACAACGGCTGGATCGTGCCGGTGCGGAACGTGGCGGCCATCGCCGCGCAGGTGGTGGCGCTCTACGAGCAGCGGGGCGAGCTGGCCCGGATCGGGCAGGCCGCGCGCGCGCATGCGGCCGAGGCGTTCGGGTTGGAGACCTTCAGTGGCTTGACTGAGGCTTCTTACGAAGCGGTGTTGCGCGGGGGTTGAGCGTCGCCGCGCAGGCGCAGGGGGTCGGACAGCGCCAGGAAGAAGGCGATCCAGGTGGCGTAGAACGAGGCAGTGCGCATGTCGCGGAACATCATTTCGGTGAGGCCGAACACCGCAAAGCCCACGCAGATCATCAGGCCCGCACCCGCGAACAGGCGGGTTGGCCGGTCAGTCACGCCCAGCCGCAGGCGCTTGGCGAACACCCAGCCCGGCGCGATGTACAGCAGCACCAGGCCCAATCCGCCCAGCACGCCATAGGTGGCCAGGAAGTACAGCAGGTCGTTGTGGGTTTCACCGAAGTCGCGCGCCACCGTGGGGGTGACCTGCTTGGCCTCGGCCAGCTGCGCCAGCTCTTCGCGGAAGCGGTCGCCGCCGCCGATGCCGAACACCGGCTCGCTGCGGATCATGTGCCCGGCCGCGCTCCACAGCTGCAGGCGGATGCACACCGACGTATCGGACAGGTGCGCCACCTGGCACTGGTCGAACTCGCTCACCCCAAGGTGGATGCGCTCACGCATGGAGGCGTCGCTGGCCACGATGATGCCGGCCACGCCCAGCAGCAGTGCGGCCGCCAGGACCTTGAAACGATTCATGCGCCGCCCCTGGACCAGCAGGGCGATGAACAGGAAGAACGGAATGGCCAGCAGCCCGCCACGGGTCTGGGTGGCCAGGAAGGCCCCGATGCCGGCGATGCCGGTGACCAGCTTCAGCGCGAACTCGGTGCGGCGGAAGCGGGTGATGCGCAGGCCCAGCAGCAGGAAGGAAATAACGGAGAACAGCAGGGTCAGGTCGCCGTAGGTGACCGCATTGAACTGCCGGGTCTGCGGTCGCGCCCCGGTGCTCAGCACCAGCCAGGCCACGTTGATCACCGCATACCAGATGCCGCCGAGCAGGCCGAACGTCGCATGCGCCAGGATGTGGCGCGGCATGCGCAGCAGCGCGGCCAGGATCAGGCCCACGGTCACCAGGCGCACGGCCTTCTCGACCTCCGACCCTTTCCAGATGCCATGCACGCCCAGGCTGACCAGCACACCCACCAGCATCACCGCCATGCCCAGCACCATCCACAGGTACTCGCGGCGGTTGTCGCACCAGGTACTGCCCACGGCAGGGCGGCGCACCCAGGCCAGGGTGATGAAGCTGAGCAGCACCAACCCGTAATAGCCCGCGCTGCCGCCATCCATCGTCGACATCAACAGCACCGGCGAAAGACCAAGCGCCACCGTGAATACCCATGCCAGGACAGGGTTGACGCCGGCAGGACGGGAAAGCGCGTGGGTCACGTTCAATGCGGTTCGGGCGGAGCGGTCGGCATTGTCGCTGATCGGTCGGGAATGATCCATGAGCGTGCGGCTAGTCTTCGCCGTCTTCCTTGCCCTGCTCCAGGCGGATCCGGGCCAGGTCCACGGCGCTGGGCTGGCAGGGCCCGACAAAGGCATGGGCCGGCACCAGCCACCAGCCACGCCGGTTGGCCACGCCTACCCGCTCGGCCTGTGACCGGTCCACGCAATCCAGCAGTGCCGCTTGCTGTACCAGCAGCCAGCGCTGCCCGGGCGCCTGCGCTTGCCACGCCCTGCCGTCCTGCAGCTGGTGGTACCAGCGTCGCTTGAAGCCAAAGGTGCGTACAGGGCGGTCGGACATGAGCAGGTTCTGCTCTTTCCAGCCGACCAGGCCCAGTTCCGCATCAGGGCCGATCCGTTCGCCCGCCTGGCGCATCAGACCGCGCGCGGAACTGGAATCATTGAACAGCGGGTAGCCCACCAGGCCGTAGGCCACCCAGGCCATGGCCAGGATCGAGATCACCGCCAGGTGGAATCGGCGCCGCCCACTGAAGACCAGGCTGACCACGCCCCAGCTGCCCAGGGCGATGCCGACCCAGCCCAGCGCGGCGGTCACCGAGGCATCGATGCCACGTTCGAGGATGAGCTTGCGTTCGAAGCCGGGCTCGCCACCCAGCATCGCCACGCCCACGCCCAGCAGCGCCACCGTCAGCAGCGCGGCGAACCCGCCCAGGACCCATTGCACGTCACGCCGGCGCAGCAGCCCCGGCAGCAACGGCGCCAGCGCCAGGCAGAACATCGGCAGCGCCGGCAGGATGTAGACATCGCGCTTGCCATGCGGAATGGAGAAGAACAGCACGATCAGCAGCCACCAGCCCAGCAGCAGCAGGTAGCGCGGGTCACGCCGGCGCAGGCGCCGCCACCAGGCCGGAATCGCCCACGGCACCAGCAGGAACGCCGGAATCCACATCGAGGGCATGGTGGCCAGGAAGTACCACCACGGCTGGTGGTGGTCCCAGGACTGCGCGTAGCGCTTGGCGGTCTGCCGGAACAGGATGTCGTCCATGTAGGCGCGGTACTCGGCCGCGCCGCTGGCGGTCGCGGCCAGCACCATCGGCACCAGCCACAGCGCAATGGCGGCCAGGAAGGCCAGCGGCCCCACCCAGAACCGCCCGTCGCGCAGGTCCAAGCGTACCCGCGGCCAGCCCATGGCCACGGCGGCCAGCGCCGGCACCAGCATCAGCAGCGCCAGCACGCCCACGCCCTTGGTGATCACCCCCAGCCCGGCGGCGAACCAGCCCAGCCACCACCAGCGCCAGGCCGGCCCGCACAGCAGGTGGCGCAGCAGGCCGTAGTTGGCCAGGGTGATGAAGAACACCACCAGCGGGTCGATCTGGGCCTTCTTGGCCTGGAAGGTGAAGTGCACGGCGAACAGCAGCGCCCAGGCGGCATACAGGCCGACCTTGCGGGTCCACAGCCGGCGGCCCAGGTCGTACACGAGGGCCAGCGTACCCAGCGCGGCCAACAGGGTGGGCAGCAGGAACGCGACCCGCCAGTCGCGCAGCACGGTGTACAGCGCGGCCTGCAGCCACATCAACATCGGCGGCTTGTCCGAGTACAGCTCGGTACCCCGGTGCGGGAACAGCCAGTCCCCGCTCAGCACCATCTGCTTGGCCACCAGCGCAAAGCGCGGCTCGTCCGAGGGCCACGGGTCGCGCATGCCCAGCCCCGCCCCCAGCACCAGCAGGGCCATCAGGGCAAGCAACCAGAACTCCCGGGATTCGCGTGTTTTCAGCATGGGCGCGATTCTAACGGTGCCGTATTACCCCTTCTTTAGCAGACGCGCGTAGAAGAAGCCGTCAGCACCGTGTTCGCCGGGCAGGCGCTGGCGCCCGGCCCAGGAATCGTGACCGTAAGCGTCACCCAGTGGCAGGAATCCCGCGCCGCGGGTGCGCTGCAGGAAGGCTTCGATCTGGAACTGGTTTTCGTCGCGCAGGATCGAGCATGTCGCGTACAGCAGGGTGCCGCCCGGGGCGAGCATGCCGAAGCAGGCATCCAGCAGGCGCGCCTGCAGCGCGACCAGCGCCGGGATGTCGGTGGCGCGGCGGTGCAGCAGCACGTCCGGCTGGCGGCGGATGATGCCGGTGGCCGAACACGGGGCATCCAGCAGGATCACGTCGAACGGCTGCCCGTCCCACCAGCTGGCCGGGTCGGTGGCATCGGCGGCGCGTACCTGGGCGTGTTCGCCCACGCCGGTGCGCGCGAAGGTTTCGCTGATGCGCTTGAGCCGGCGTGCATCGATGTCCAGCGCCAGCAGGCGCAGGCTGGGGTCGCGCTCGAGCAGGTGCGCCGACTTGCCGCCCGGGGCGGCGCAGGCATCGAGCACGCGCGCGCCCTTGGGCACGGCCAGCGCGTCGGCTACCTGCTGCGCCGACAGGTCCTGCACCGACAGCGCGCCATCGGCAAAGCCTGGCAATGCCGAAACGGCCACCGGAACCGGCAGGCGGATCGCATCGCTGCCCAGCTCACTGGCCTCGGCGGCGATGCCGGCCGCTTCCAGCTGCTCCAGCATCGCCTCGCGGCTGCCATGCTGGCGGTTGACCCGCAACCACAGCGGGGCCGGCTGCAGGCTGGCAGTGAAGATGTCGTCGGCCTGCTCGGGCCAGTCCTGTTCGATCTGCTCGGCCATCCACTGCGGGAAGGCCTCGCGCGCCGGCAGCGGCGGAATGCCATCGCGCTGGGCGCGGCGCAGCAGGGCATTGACCATCCCGGCCTGGCGCTCCTTGCCCAGCGCGCGGGCGGCGTCGACCGTGGCCGAGAGTGCGGCATGTGCGGGCAGCTCGAGCGCATCGAGCTGGGCGAAGCCAACCAGCAGCAGCGCGCGCAGTTCGTCCTCGCGCACGCCCAGCGGGCGTTGCATCCATGCCGCCAGCGCGGCGTCATAGGCGGTGCGCCGACGCAGCACGGCAAAGCACAGGGCTTCGAGCAGGGCGCGGTCGCGGCTGTCGTCCAGGCTGGGCAGCGCGGTGGCCAGTTCGGCCTTGAGCGAGCGGCCACGGCCGATCACCTGGGCCAGCACGCGGGCGGCGAGCACGCGGGTGGGTACGCCCGGGGCCAGGCCGGACAGCGCGGGGGACGGTGTGTTCTGGCGGGGCTGGGCCATCTCAGCTGCCCACGGCCAGGTCGCGGCGGGCATTGAGATAGTCGGCGGCAGTGATCGCCTTGCCCCCCTCCCGCTGCAGTACGCGCAGGCGCAGGGCGCCCTGGCCACAGGCGATGTCGATGCCGTCGCGGCCGGCCCCCAGCAGGGTGCCCGGGGCCTTGCCCTGGTTGTCGGCCAGCGCCACCGCGCCGTGGATGCGCACGCGCTCGCCGGCCAGCTGGGCTTCGGCAATCGGCCACGGGTTGAAGGCACGCACGGTGCGCTCCAGCACCTGCGCATCCTGCGACCAGTCCAGCCGCGCTTCGGCCTTGTCCAGCTTGTGCGCGTAGGTCACGCCTTGTTCCGGCTGCGGCTGGGCGATCGGCTTGAGGCCGGCGCGCAGCAGGCCCAGGCCGTCGGACAGCACCTGCGCGCCCAGTTCGGCCAGGCGGTCGTGCAGCGAACCGCCCAGTTCACCGGCCTGGATCGGGGTGTGCTGGCGCAGCAGCACCGGGCCGGTGTCCAGCCCGGCTTCCATCTGCATCAGGCACACGCCGGTTTCGGTATCGCCGGCCTGGATGGCGCGCTGGATCGGCGCGGCACCGCGCCAGCGCGGCAGCAGCGAGGCATGCACGTTCCAGCAGCCGTGGGTCGGTATGGCCAGCACCGCCTTGGGCAGGATCAACCCGTAGGCCACCACCACCAGCAGGTCCGGCTGCAGGTCGCGCAGCTGCTGCTGGGCCTCGGCGGTCTTGAGCGATTCGGGCTGGAACACCGGAATGCCGCGGGCGATCGCCTCCAGCTTCACCGGCGAGGGCATCAGCCCACGGCCACGGCCGGCCGGGCGGTCCGGCTGGGTGTACACGCCCACCACCTCTTGGTGGCGCGCGGCGGCACGCAGCGAGGCGACGGCGAACTCAGGCGTTCCGGCAAAGACAATCTTCATGGCGTTCCCACTTGCAGAAAGAAAAACGGCGCCGGGGCACGGCGCCGAACAACCGGTCGGGCGGCGTGGCCAGGTCAGGCAACGTGCTTGCGCGACTTGGCCAGCTTCTTGCGGACCATCTCGCGCTTGAGCGGAGACAGGTAATCAATGAACAGCTTGCCGTCCAGGTGGTCCATCTCGTGCTGCACGCACACGGCCAGCAGGCCGTCGGTGGTCAGCTCCTGGGCCACGCCCTGGCGGTCCAGGAAGCGCACGGTGATGGTGTCGGCGCGGGTCACGTCGGCAAAGATGCCGGGCACCGACAGGCAGCCTTCCTGGTAGACCTGGCCGCCTTCGCTGGCCACGATCTCCGGGTTGATGAACACCCGGGGGGTGTCCTTCTCTTCGCTGACGTCGATGACCATGAAGCGCTTGTGGACGTCCACCTGGGACGCGGCCAGGCCGATGCCGGGGGCCTCGTACATGGTCTGGAACATGTTGTCGATCAGTTCCTGGAAGGCCGGGGTGGTCACTTCGGCGGCGTCGATCAGCGCAGCCTTGGTGCGCAGGCGCGGGTCCGGGAACTCGAGAATGGGCAGGATAGCCATGGCAAATACCGTTTGGGGGCGCCCTGAAAGCGGCGTACGTCGCAATTCTATCGCCAACGCTTGCCTTGCGCCCCGGTTTCTGGACTATAGTGCTCGAACCTGTTGGGGAATCAGGCACCACACCTATGTTTGAAAGAACTCGTACGGTCGTCGCCGTCGCGATGCTGACCGTCGCTACCTATGCTACCGCCGTTGAAGTGAATGGCGGGCACCCGGAAACCTACGTCGTCCAGAAGGGCGATACCTTGTGGGACATTTCCGCGCGCTTCCTTAAAAAGCCGTGGTTGTGGCCGGAAATCTGGCAAGCCAACCCGCAGGTCAAGAACCCGCACCTCATCTATCCAGGTGACGTGCTGAGCCTGGCCTACCTGGACCGCGTCGTGGCCCAGCCCGGCCCGCGCCAGGAAGCGCCGATCAATGCGATCCCGCTCAGCCAGGTCGAACCCTTCCTGAAGCAGCTCAGCGTGGTGGACGAGATCGACTCGTTGCCCTACGTGGTTGCCCTGGAAGACAACCGCCTGCGCGCCACCACCGGCCAGACCGCCTATGTGCGGGGACTGGAAGGGGCACAGGTGGGCCAGCGCTGGGCCGTAGTCCGACCGACCGTGCGCTATTCGCTGCCCAAGCCGACCGAGGACCTGACCGCCAACGGGGATGTCACCCCGGGCAGCGGCAACCTCTGGAAGAACTTCGTGGCCGCGCCGAGCAAGCGCAACGAGATGCTGGGCTACGAGCTGGCCCAGCTGAACGTGGGCACGGTGGTGAAGCTGCCGGACGGCAAGTCGGAAGTGACCTCCATCACGCTGCAGGGCCGGACCGACGGGCGTGAAGTGCGCGCCGGCGACCGCCTGGTGCCGGTGGAAGCCACCCCGTACGACCTGCAGTTCTTCCCGCACGCCATCGCTACCCAGACCGAAGGCCTGGACATCCGCGTGCTGGCGGTCACCGACATGTACCTGGCCGGCGGCCCGCGCGATGTCATCGCGATCTCGGCCGGCAGCGCCGACGGCATCGACAACGGGACCGTGGTCTCGCTGTGGCGCCAGGGGCGGCATGTGGCGCATCGCATGAAGTACCCGGGCTCCTCGCGCATGGACGACTCGCTCACCACCGGTGCCGGGCGCGTCTCCCTGCCCGACGAGTACGCTGCCCACGCGATGGTGTTCCGCACCTTCGACAAGGTCAGCTATGCGCTGGTGATGCAGGGCGTGAAGCCGGTCCTGGTCGGCTATTCGGCCAAGCACCCCGACGCGCAATAACCGCGGGAAAACCTGACGCAACAACACGACGGCGCCCCAGGGCGCCGTCGTCGTGTGCGGGCTAGCCTGAGCGGATGCCCGATGACCTGCACTGCTCCACCGAGGCGCTGCTGCGCCTGGTCCTGGCCGGTGGCGCCCCGGCACCCCGCCGCGCCCTGCTGGCCCGCTTCGCCGACCCCGCCCAGGCCCTGCGCGCCGGCCCTGCCGCATGGCGTGCCGCCGGCTGCAGCCCGGAACAGCGGGCCCTGCTGGCGCTGCCCGACCGCGATGCGCTCGCCCGTGGCCTGCACTGGCTGTCGCTGCCCGGCCGGCACCTGCTGTCGATCGAAACCGAGGACTACCCCACCCTGCTGCGCCCGCTGGATCCGGCGCCGCTGGCCCTGTTCGTGCACGGCGACCCGGCCGCGCTCTGGCACCCCGGGGTGGCCGTGGTCGGCAGCCGCACCCCGTCGCCCACCGGGGCCGAGCTGGCCGCCGAGTTCGCCGGCGCGCTGGCCCGCAGCGGCCTGGGCGTGGTCAGCGGGCTGGCCGCCGGGGTCGATGCGCGGGCCCACCAGGCCGCGCTGGAGGTTCCCGGCGGGCGCACCGTGGCGGTGGTGGCCACCGGGCTGGACCTGACCTACCCGCCCCGGCACGAGGCACTGCAGGCGCGCATCGCCGAGCGCGGCGCGGTGGTCAGCGAGTATCCGCCGGGCACGGCGGCGCGCCCGGGCCAGTTCCCGGCCCGCAACCGGATCGTGGCCGGGCTGACCCTGGGCACGCTGGTGATCGAGGCGGCCGCCCGCTCCGGGGCCCTGATCACCGCGCGCCTGGCCGCGGAGATCGGGCGTGAGGTGTTCGCCCTGCCCGGCTCGGTGCGCAACCCGCGTGCCCGCGGTTGCCACCGGCTGATCCGCGATGGCGCCCAGCTGGTGGAGACCCCGGCCGAGGTTGTCGCCGGGCTGACCGGGGCGGCGGCCAGCCTGGGCCGGGCCTTGCGTTGGCGCCTGGACGCCCCCACTGAACAGGCACGGTCAGCGCCTGGCAGCGCTTCCCCCTTCCCCCTCCCCGACTACCAGCGCTTGTGGAACGTGCTGGATGAAAACCCAACGGGTATGGATTCATTGATCCAGCGCAGCGGATTGACGGCGGACCAGCTGTCGGCCATGCTGCTGATCATGGAACTGGATGGAAAGGTGGTCGCCAACCATGGCCGCTACTGTCGAAAACCCTAGTTTCTTCACCTCCACAGCGTCGTTGACGCAGGCCGAGGGGCAATGAAAGAGAGCATTCTGGATGTCCTGCTGTACCTGTTCGAACACTATTTCAGCGAAGACGCGGACCTCATCCGCGACCGCGACTCCCTCCAGAACGGCCTGATACAGGCCGGCTTCAGCCCCACGGAAATCAATAAGGCCTTCGATTGGCTGGACGCCCTGGCCGAGCAGCGCCCGGCCGTGACCCTGGCCCGCGTCGATGGCCCCGTGCGCATTTTCCATGGCCCGGAGCTGGACAAGCTCGATGTGGAAGGCCGCGGCTTCCTGATGTTCCTGGAACAGCACGGCATCCTGGACGCCAACCAGCGCGAGCTGGTGCTGGACCGTGCCATGGCCCTGGACCAGGACGAGCTGGACCTGGACGACCTCAAGTGGGTGGTGCTGATGGTGCTGTTCAACCAGCCCGGCGCCGAGGCGGCCTACGCCTGGATGGAAACCCAGATGTTCGTGGACGAGCCGGAACCCCTTCACTGACCGTACACTGGATGCTTCGCGCATTCAGGGGAATGGAAAGTGAGCCAGTGGTTCTATGCAGAAGGGAATCGTCAGCAGCGGGGTCCGCTGACATCTGAAGAGTTGATCGCGCTGTACCAGTCCAGCCGCATCGCGCTGGATACCCTGGTATGGCGCGACGGGCTGGCCCAATGGCAGCCCCTGCGCAGCGTTTCCGACGAGATCGGCCTGGTCATCGCACCGCCGCCGGCGGTGGAACCGGGCATCCCGCTGGACGGCCCGCAGCTGGAGCCGGTGGCACCCAGCCCGCCGCGGATTCCCGGGTTCGACACCCCGGCGCCCCGCCCTGCCGCGCCCGGATACGCCACGCCCGGACAGGCATCGGCGCCGAGCTACCCACGCGCCGCGCCGCCGCCGAAGAAGACCTCCGGTTGCCTGATCATCGGGCTGGTCGTCGGCCTTGTGTTCCTGGTGGTGATCGCCATCCTTGCCGCGATCGCGATTCCTGCCTACAACGATTACCAGCACCGTGCCCGGGTGGCCAATGCGGTGGGCATCGTGTCGCAGCTGAAGAACCAGGTGACCGAGTTCGCCATGAACACCGAGCGCTGCCCGGTCAACGGCGACGATGGCTTCCAGAGCCCGACCTCGTACGCGGGCGACTACGTGGGTGCGGTGCGTATCGGCCGCATCGGCGACGACAAGTGCGGCATCGAAATGGAGTTCGCCGTGCCGGGCAAGCGCGCACTCGATGGCAAAATGCTGTGGTTCGAATACGACATGCAGAGCCAGGCGTGGACCTGCAGCAGCGATCTGGACACCAAGTATCTCCCCGCGCAGTGCCGCGGTTGAGCAGCACTTCAATTATGGATGAGAGGGGAAGCACGCAATGACTGAGTGGTACTACGCAGACGGCCAGGACCGCCAGGGTCCGTTGCTGGTCGAAGACCTGCGCCAGCGTTTCCAGCGCGGTGAAATCAGCCTCACCACCCTGGTGTGGCGCGAAGGCTACCCGCAGTGGAAGCCGGTGTCCGAAGCCGTCGAGGAGCTGCAGCTGCAGAACCTGACCAGCGCCGCCAGCAACCTGGGCAGCGGCATCGACCTGCGCGGGGATTACACGGCGATCGACAACGGCACCGCGCCGCTGCCCGGCACCGGCGGCGGCACCTATTCGCCGTATACCGCGCCTGCGGCCACCGGCGGCTACGGCGCGGCCGTGGTGGGCGGTGGCGAGGTGGTCTACGCCGGGTTCTGGAAGCGCTACGCGGCGTACTTCCTGGACTCGTTCGTGGTGGGCATCATCAACCTCCCGGTCAGCGTGGTGTTCAACCTGATCGGCGCATCCAGCGGCAACGAAAGCCTGGCCCTGGCGATGAGCATGGTGGCCATGCTGGGCGGTTTCGTCATCGGCATCGGTTACTACGCCGGCTTCCACGCCTCGCGTGGCGGCGCCACCCTGGGCAAGATGGCCGTGGGCATCAAGGTGGTGCGCAGCGATGGCGAGCGGATCACCTTCATGCGCGGCGTGGGCCGCTACTTCGGCTTCATCCTGAGCAGCCTGACCCTGATGATCGGCTTCATCATGGCCGCCTTCACCCAACGCAAGCAGGCGCTGCACGACATGCTGTGCGACACGCTGGTGGTGGACAAGTGGGCCTTCACCGAGAACGCCGAGTTCCAGGAGCGCGGGCTGGGCACGGTCACCATCGTGATCCTGGTCATCAGCGGCATCATGGCGGTGGCGATGATCGGCCTGCTGATCCTCGGTTTCGGGGCCCTTGCCGCGTCCATGTCCTGAGCGGCCCTCACACCCGGCCGCTTGACACAGGCGGCTCCGGCGTGATTCCTCTAGCAGGCGCAAAACCTGAACGCCCGGCGCATACCCGGGCGTTCAGCATATGGAATTCGACGGCTGCCCTTCACTAATGCGGCCATTTGCTCCACCCTAGCGCCCTCTCCCGGGCTGCTGCCCACAGAAATCAACGACATGCCCAAGCACCTGCTCATCGTCGAATCGCCCGCCAAGGCCAAGACGATCAACAAATACCTCGGCAAGGACTTCACCGTCCTGGCCTCGTATGGGCATGTGCGCGACCTGGTCCCCAAGGAAGGTGCGGTCGACCCCGACAACAACTTCGCGATGCGCTACGACCTGATCGAGAAGAACGAGAAGCACGTCGATGCGATCGCCAAGGCCGCCAAGGGCGCCGACGACATCTTCCTGGCGACCGATCCGGATCGCGAGGGTGAGGCCATCAGCTGGCACATCGCCGAAATCCTGAAGGAACGCGGGCTGGTCAAGGACAAGCCGATGCAGCGGGTGGTCTTCACCGAGATCACCCCGCGCGCGATCAAGGAGGCCATGAGCCAGCCGCGCGCCATCGCCAGCGACCTGGTCGATGCCCAGCAGGCGCGCCGCGCGCTGGATTACCTGGTCGGCTTCAACCTGTCCCCGGTGCTGTGGCGCAAGGTCCAGCGCGGCCTGTCCGCCGGCCGCGTGCAGAGCCCGGCGCTGCGCATGATCGTCGAGCGCGAGGAAGAGATCGAAGCCTTCATCGCCCGCGAGTACTGGAGCATCGATGCCGCCTGCGCGCACCCCTCGCAGCCATTCAATGCCCGCCTGATCAAGCTGGACGGCCAGAAGTTCGAGCAGTTCACCGTGACCGACGGCGACACCGCCGAGGCTGCGCGCCTGCGCATCCAGCAGGCCGCGCAGGGCAACCTGCACGTCACCGACGTGGCCAGCAAGGAGCGCAAGCGCCGCCCGGCTGCCCCATTCACCACCTCCACGCTGCAGCAGGAGGCCTCGCGCAAGCTGGGCTTCACCACCCGCAAGACCATGCAGGTGGCGCAGAAGCTGTACGAAGGCGTGGCGATCGGCGACGAAGGCACCGTGGGCCTGATCTCGTACATGCGTACCGACTCGGTCAACCTGTCCCAGGACGCGCTGGCCGAAATCCGCGACGTGATCGCCCGTGATTACGGCATTGCCGCCCTGCCGGACAAGCCCAACACCTACCAGACCAAGTCCAAGAACGCCCAGGAAGCGCACGAAGCGGTGCGCCCCACTGCCGCGCTGCGCACCCCGGCATCGGTGGCGCGCTACCTCACCGACGACGAGCGCAAGCTGTACGAGCTGATCTGGAAGCGTGCGGTGGCCAGCCAGATGATTCCGGCCACGCTCAACACCGTCAGCGTGGACCTGTCGGCCGGTAGCGAACACGTGTTCCGCGCCAGCGGCACCACCGTGGTGGTGCCCGGCTTCCTGGCCGTGTACGAGGAAGGCAAGGACAACAAGAGCGCCGAGGATGACGACGAAGGCCGCAAGCTGCCGGCGATGAAGCCCGGCGACCGCGTGCCGCTGGAACGCATCCTGGCCGAACAGCACTTCACCCAGCCGCCGCCGCGCTTCACCGAAGCGGCGCTGGTCAAGGCGCTGGAAGAATATGGCATCGGCCGTCCGTCGACCTATTCGTCGATCATCCAGACCCTGCTGTTCCGCAAGTACGTGGAAATGGAAGGCCGCAGCTTCCGCCCCTCCGACGTGGGCCGTGCGGTCTCCAAGTTCCTGTCCAGCCACTTCACCCAGTACGTGGACTACGACTTCACCGCCAAGCTCGAAGACGAGCTCGATGCGGTGTCGCGTGGCGAGGAAGACTGGATTCCGTTGATGGCCCGCTTCTGGGAACCCTTCAACCAGCTGGTGGAAGAGAAGAAGGAATCGGTCGACCGCGCCGAGGCCAGTGGCGCGCGCGAGCTCGGCACCGACCCCAAGACCGGCAAGCCGGTCAGCGTGCGGCTGGGCCGTTTCGGGCCCTACGCGGCCATCGGCAGCACCGCCGAGGACGCCGAGGACAAGCCCAAGTTCGCCTCGCTGCGCCCGGGCCAGTCGATGCACACCATCAACCTGGAAGACGCGCTGGAGCTGTTCCTGATGCCGCGCGCGCTGGGTGAGGACAAGGGCGAGGACGTCAGCGTGGGCATCGGCCGCTTCGGCCCGTTCGCCAAGCGCGGCAGCACCTACGCCTCGCTGAAGAAGGAAGACGACCCCTACACCATCGATCTGGCCCGTGCGGTGTTCCTGATCGAAGAGAAGGAAGAGATCGCCCGCAACCGGATCATCAAGGAATTCGACGGCAGCGAGATCCAGGTACTGAACGGCCGTTTCGGCCCGTACCTGAGCGACGGCAAGATGAACGGCAAGATCCCGAAGGATCGCGAGCCGGCGTCGTTGACCCTGGCCGAAGTGCAGCAGCTGATGGAAGAAACCGGCAAGCCGGTGCGCAAGGGCTTCGGCAAGAAGGCCGCCAAGAAGGTCGTGGCCAAAAAAGCGCCGGCAAAGAAGGCGGCGGTGAAGAAGGAGCCGGCGGCGAAAAAGGCGGCCGTGAAAAAGGCAGCCGCGAAGAAAGCGCCTGCCAAGAAGGCCGCGGCCAAAAAAGCAGCGACCAAAAAGACCGCCGCAAAGAAAGCCGTCAAGAAGGCCTGAGGCTGGTAGCGCCCGACCGTGGGTCGGGCGACAACACGGCGCACTGGAACGTTCGTCACCATGAATGAACTCACCGTCGACTCTGCCTCTGCCGCGCTGCGCGCCGGCGGCGTCATTGCCTACCCCACCGAAGCGGTCTGGGGCCTGGGCTGCGACCCGGCCAACGAAGCAGCCGTCATGAAGCTGCTGAAGCTCAAGCAGCGCCCGGTCGAGAAGGGCATGATCCTGGTCGCGGCCGACCTGGCCCAGCTGGAAGGCTGGGTCCGTGTCGACGCACTGCCTGCCGAGAGCAGGGCCGAGGTACTGGCCAGCTGGCCCGGCGCCCACACCTGGATCCTGCCCGCCGGGCCTCGCGCGCCGCGCTGGATCACGGGGGAACACTCGGGCATCGCCGTTCGGATCAGCGCCCACCCGCTGGTGGCGGCGCTGTGCCGTGCGTGGGGCGGGCCGCTGGTGTCCACCAGCGCCAACCTGGCCGGCCAGCCACCAGCGCGCAGCCGCGCCGGACTGGACCCGGACCTGCTGCGCGACCTGGATGGCCTGGTTGACGGCGCCACCGGTGGCCTGGACCAGCCCACGCCGATCCGCGACGCCCTCACCGGCCAGGTGCTGCGTACCTGAGCCGCATGGCGTTCTTTGCGCCTGCACAGGCAAGGCCGCACACTGCGGCCATGCGCCCACACCCTGCCCTCCCGCTGTCCCTGTTGCTGCTGTGCAGCGCCCCGCTGGCGGCGCAGGACAGCAGCGTGCGTGTCTACCGCTGCGTAGGCAGCAACGGGGCGGTATCGCTGCAGGACGCCCCGTGCCGCGACGGCCGCCAGGAAGTGCGCGAGATGCAGCGCCCACGCGATCCGGCGCCGCGCGTGGTGCGCAGCGATCGTGCCCCCGCCACGCCGGCGCCGGCAGCGCCGGAACGCGAGGTGCGCTATGTGCAGGTGCAGCCGCCACAGCCGATGTACGAATGCATCCGCGACGATGGCAGCCGCTATACCAGCGAAACCAGCGAGGGCAATCCGCGCTGGGTACCGGTGTGGACCAGCGCCTGGATTCCCGGACGCCGGCCCGGCGGCATCCATCCCGGCCCTGGTCCCGGGCCGGGACCGGGCCCGGGACCCCGTCCGCTGCCCCCGATCGCGCCGATGGGCAGCGGCTCGGTCACCTCCAGTGGCGGCTCGCTGACGGTCTCCGGCGGCGGCTCACGGGTCGGCGGCAGTCTTTCGGTCGGCAGCGGCAGTACCCAGTGGCACAGCGAAGGGTCGGCCTATCCGGGTACGTACCAGGACGTGGTGGTTCCGGCCGGCAACGTGCTGGTGCGCGACCAGTGCCACCCGTTACCCGCCAGCGAAGTGTGTTCGATCCTGCGGGACCGGCGCTGGGAGCTGGTGCGGCGCTACAACAGTGCGCTGCAGGGCGAGCGCGACGCGATCAGCCGCGAGCAGCGCGGCGTGGATGCGCGCCTGGACCGGGACTGCCGGTAGGGCGCGGCAACCGGTGCGTTGTATCCTGCGCCGATGAAACCGTATTGGCTCCTGTTGCTGTGCGTGGCGTCGTCGGCGATGGCCGATGAGCCGATCGTGTTCCGCTGTACCGATGCCGACGACAACGTGACCGTGCAGGGCAAGCCCTGCCCGGCCGGCAGCCACCAGGTGATCCAGCGCATGAACGCCGCGCCGTCGCGCGCGGAGGTGTCCGTGTCGACCCAGCCTACGCCCGCGGCGCCTGCCGCGCCGGCGGTCGCGCCGTTGTCTCCGGCACCGATGCCGCCGCAGGTACCCGGCAAGGCGCAGCCGATGGAGCGCATGATTTCAGAGGCGTACGAAGTCCCCCGGGGCACCGCGATCCTGGACAGCGCCAACCTGCCCAAGCCCGGCGACGAGCTGCCCGGCGACGGCCCCGCGAAACCGCCGCTGCCGCCGATCTACCAGTGCCAGGGCCAGGACGGCGGGCGCTACCTGCACGAGCTTGAGCCGGCGCCACCGACCTGCGTGCTGCTGTCGGTCACCGCGCTGGGCGGCAACACACCGGTCAACGCCGCCAGCTGCGAAGTGATCCGCGACACCTGCGAACCGCTGCCGGAGGACCAGCGTTGCAACGCATGGCAGCAGCGTTTCCGCGATGCACGCGGGCGCGAGCGCTTCGCCTCACCAGGCACTGCCGCCGCAGCCGCGGACGAGCGCCAACGGCTCGAAAGCGTGCTGTCGGAAAGCAACTGCGCAGTTCCCCGGTAGGTACCGACCGTTGGTCGGTACGCCTCAGAACCCGTAACGCAGGAATCCGCCGTCCACGGCAATGCATTCGCCGGTGACGTAGCTGGCAGCGGGCAGGCACAGGAACCCGACGGCGGCGGCCACTTCCTCAGGCTCGCCGATGCGCCGCATCGGGGTGCGGTCGATCACCTGTTCGTAGTAATCCGGGTCCGCCAGCGGGCCGGAGGTGCGGCGGGTGCGGATGTACCACGGCGCCACCGCGTTGACGCGGATGCCGTCTTCGGCCCACTCCACCGCCAGGTTGCGGGTCATCTGGTGCATCGCCGCCTTGGTCATGCCGTACACCGCGCCGCTGCGCACGTGGGTGAGCCCGGAGACACTGCCGACATTGACGATGGCCGAGGCGGCATGCCGTGCCAGCAACGGGTGCGCATAACGCGACAATTCGAACGCCGAAAACAGGTTCGTCTCGAAGATGCCGCGCCACTCGTCTTCGGTGTATTCGGTGGCCGGCTTGGTGATGTTGCCGCCGGCATTGTTGATCAGCAGGTGCAGGCCGTCGCTGTGATCTTCCACCCAATCCAGGATCTCGCGCCGATCCTCATCGTCGGAAACATCGGCGGACAGGCCGTGGATCTCACGGTCGGGGTAGGCGTCGGCCAGCTCGTCGCGGGCCATTTCCAGCGCGTCGGCATCGCGGCCGACAATGAGCAGGTCCGCACCAAAGCCGAGCAGTTCGCGCGCGATCGCCAGGCCGATGCCGGCACTGGCACCGGTGATCAATGCGGTCTGTCCATCCAGTCGCCAACGATGCGCACTCACCTGCTTCTCCTGCCTTGGGCCACTGCCCCTCATGGTTTGAGGCAGGATAGCCCGCATGCCGGTGCGCTGCACCCCATCACACACGGGCTGGCACAGCGGTGCGACACTTCGCTTCCCTGGGTTCGCGCGCGAGGTTGCCATGTTGATCCGTATCGCCCTTCCGCTGGCCGGCCTGCTCGCCCTGAGCGGCTGCAACCGCCCGGTGCCACCCGACCCGGACAAGCGACCGGAGCCCCAGGCCACCGCACTGCGCGACGCCATGCAGCAGCCGCTGGACAAGGCCAAGGCCGCGCGCGAAACGCTGGAAAAAGCACCGGACACCAGCGCCGCCGACGAGGTCGAAGCGGGCCGGTAAAAATCAGGAAACCCGGCCAAGGCCGGGTTTCTTGTTGAAGCGCGTCACCACCAACGGTGGTGACCTACCGGGACAATTGCATCGGGTAGATCACGACCGTTGGTCGTGATCCGCTATCAGAAGCCGCAGAAGCAGTACGCCAGCGCCTTCACCGGGGCGCTGCCGCGCGGGTCGCGGGCGGCGTCTTCGACGAAGCGCAGCTGGGTGTCCACTTCCGGCATCGAACGGGCCAGCATCATCCGCGCCACGCCCGATTCGCCCAGCATCCAGGCACCGGCATGGCTGCCGGCGAAGCCACTGAGGAACTGCGCGAACGGGGTGGCCGGCTTTTCGATGTAGCGCACGCGCACCTTGTCCGGGCCGCCCAGCTTGGCGCGGTTGGAGGCATCTGCAATGGCCGCCTTCAGGCCACCGAAGGCATCAACCAGGCCGCGTTCCTTGGCCTGCGCACCGCTCCACACCCGGCCGCGGGCGACTTCGTCCACCGCTTCCACCGGCTTGCTGCGTGCATCGGCCACCTTGCCGGTGAAATCGGCGTAGCCCTTGTTGATCACCGACTGGATCACCTGGCCCACGGCCGGGTCCATCGGGCGGGTGATGTCGAAGGCACCGGCGAAGCGGGTGGTGCCCACGCCGTCGGTGTGCACGCCGATCTTGTCCAGCGAACGCGACAGGTTCGGGATCATGCCGAAGATGCCGATCGAACCGGTGATCGTCGACGGATCGGCATAGATGCGGTCGGCATTCATGCTGATCCAGTAGCCACCCGATGCAGCCAGGTCGCCCATCGACACCACCACCGGCTTGCCGGCCGCCTTCAGCGCCACCACTTCACGGCGGATCTGCTCGGAAGCGAACACTTCACCACCGGGCGAATCCACGCGCAGCACCACGGCCTTCACGTTGTCGTCGTCGCGCGCTTCGCGCAGCAGCGCCGAGGTCGACTCACCGCCCACGCGGCCGGCCGGCAGGTCGCCACCGGCGATCTCACCGGACGCTACCACCACCGCCACCTGCGGACGCGAATCCACCGGCGAACGGCGGGTGTCGAGCTGCGTGAGGTACTCATCGAGGTTGATGCTGCGGAAGCCGCCATCGGCATCTTCATCGGCCACGCCACGGTCGGCCAGCAGGTCTTCGACTTCCTCGCGGGTCTTCAGGCCATCCACCAGCTTCTGCTGCAGGGCGAACTTGGCCAGGTCGCCACCGGCGGCGGCAATGCCTTCGGGCATGGTGTCGATGCCGGCGGCCAGCTGCGCGGCGTCCAGCTTGCGCGCCGTGGCGATGTCGGCCAGGTAGCGCTGCCACACGTCGTTCATCCAGAACAGGTCGGCTTCCTTGGCCTGCGGCGACGCCGCGTCCAGCACGTAGGGTTCGGCGGCGGACTTGTATTCGCCCACCTTGAACAGGTGCACGTCCACGCCCAGCTTGTCCTGCAGGCCGGTGCGGAAGTACTGGCGGTAACGGCCGAGGCCTTCCAGCACCACCCCGCCCATCGGGTCGAGGTAGATCTCCTTGGCCTGCGCGGCCAGCAGGTACTGCCACTGGCTCATGTTGTCGCTGTACGCCACGATGTCCTTGCCCGACGCGCGCAGTTCCTGCAGCGAGGCGGCCACTTCACGCATCGAGGCGAAACCGCTCGGCTGCAGCTTGTCCAGCTGCAGCACCACGCGTTCGATCTTCTTGTCCTCACGCGCGGCATCCAGCGCACGCACCAGGTCGCGCAGCTGCACTTCCTCGGCGCTGTTGTCGCCAATGGCCTTGGCGAGCGCACGGCTGACCGGATCGGCACTGAACTGTTCGACCAGGCGGCCTTCCGGCGCGATCACCAGCGTGGTGCGGTCCTGCAGGGTGCGGCCACTGCTGGCGCCCTTGCCCATCGCGAAGACGAACAGGACCAGGATCAGCAGCAACAGGCCGAAGAACAGCAGGTTGAGGATCAGCCTGCGGGTAAAGTTCATCACATCCCACAGCCCGATGAAGAAGCTGGCGACGGGATTGCGACGCACGGGTTGGTTCATGGGGAAAACTCCAGTTGGCTTCTTGCCGTGGTACCAGCATAGCCCGTGCCGGACAGCCCGGCATCGGACACAAGTAAGGGGGCCGTCAGGCCGGCAGGTTCAGGTCATTGCCGACACGGCGGCTGCTCACGCGCAGCCGCCACGCCATCAGGATCGCCGCCGCGGTCAGGCCCAGGATCAGGCCCAGCCACATGCCCTGCGGGCCCATGCCCAGGCCCAGGCCAAGCCCGGCGCCGAGCGGCATGCCCAGCCCCCAGTACGAGAACATGGCGATGAACATCGGCACGCGGGTGTCCTTCAGGCCGCGCAGCGCACCCGCCGACAGCACCTGGATGCCATCCGGGAACTGGAACGCGGCCGCATACAGCAGCAGGGTGGAGGCCAGCGCGGCCACGCCCATGTCGGCGGTGTACACCCCGACGATGGCGTCGTGCCCGAACAGCAGCACCAACGCCGACATCGTCTGGGTACCCAGGATGATGAGCAGGCCGGCGATGGCCGCGCGGCGCACGCCCAGCCCATTGCCGCTGCCCACCGCATGGCCCACGCGCACGGTGGTGGCTTCGGCCACGCCCATCGGGATCATGAAGCACAGCTGGGCCACGTTGATGGCGATCTGGTGCGAGGCCGCCTCGGTGGCGCCCAGGCGGCCGATCAGCAGGGCGGTGACGATGAACAGCCCGCCTTCCATCAGCACCGTGATGCCGATCGGCAGGCCGGTGCGCAGCAGGTCCCAGATCGCCGCCCAGCGCGGCAGCTCCAGGTGCGAGAACAGTTCCAGGTGGGCGAACCGCCTGGTCTTCCAGAGGTAGCCGGCAAAGCACAGCGCCTGGATCCACATCATGGTGGCCGAGGCGATGCCCAGCCCTTCGGCGCCCATTTCCGGGAAGCCCAGCTTGCCGTAACACAGCACGTAGCCCAGCGGCGCCAGCACCAGCAGGCCGCCGAAACCGAGCAGCATGGTCGGCAGCGTCCAGTGCATGCCTTCGCTGAGGTAGCGCATGCAGAAGTACAGGGTCAGCGCCGGGCCACCCCAGCGCACCGCGTGCAGGAACGCGGTCGCGCCCGGCACGATGTCCGGGGCGATGCCGAAGGCGGGCAGCAGCGGCGGCACCACCGTGAGGAAGGTGAACATGATCAGGCCCAGGCCCAACGCCAGCCACAGCGCCTGGCGGAACAGCGGGCCGATCTCGCGCTCGCGGCCAGCGCCGTGCAGCTGCGACACCGAGGCGGTGAGCGAGATCAACGTGCCGATCGGGATCAGCATCGGCAGCCACAGCAGGGCGGTGCCGATGGTGACCGCCGCCAGCGTCTGGGTACCGTGGTGCCCGGCGATGACGTTGTCGACGAAGGAAATCAGGCCAGTGGAGATGTGGCCAAGGACCAGCGGCAGCGCAAGCAGGCCGGTGGCGCGCACTTCCCGGGAGAGGCGCGGCGTGGAGGTAGCGATGGACATGGGATCACAGACGGCAACTACGGCAGCGCGCGGAGGGCACAGGCACCGGGTTGCGGCCGGTCATCTTACGCTCAACGCACCAGGTTTTCCTTCAACCAGGCATCGCGCGCGGCCGGCGCCAGCCCCAGGAACTGGTCGCGCACCTGGTCGCGCTCCTGCGGCGGGGTGCGCTGGGCAATCAGGGTGAGCTGGGCCAGCTGGCCTTCGTTGAGCTGGCGCAGCGCGGCCAGCGCCGGCTCGCGCTGGTCGGCGGGCAGGTAGCCGAACAGGCCCTGCAGCTTGGGGAAATGCTGGCCCAGCTGCGGGCCCAGCAGCCAGCCATCGCGGAAGCGCTGGTCCTGTTCGTCGAAGCGGGCCCGCAGCGCCTGCTGCTGGGCGGCGGGCATCGCGGCGATGCGGCCGGCCGCCTCGCGGATGCGGGCGCGTTC
Source organism: Stenotrophomonas sp. FBCC-B152 (assembly GCF_059134105.1). Lineage (NCBI taxonomy): Bacteria > Pseudomonadati > Pseudomonadota > Gammaproteobacteria > Lysobacterales > Lysobacteraceae > Stenotrophomonas > Stenotrophomonas sp. FBCC-B152. The sequence goes on from NZ_CP101442.1 coordinate 3,451,003, forward strand.
GGATGCGGGCAGTGCCTGCCATTGCGCATAGCGGCTGCGCAGTTCGCGCAGCTGGGCTGGATCCAGCGCGGCCGGGGTGGCGGGAATGGCGGGTGTCGTGACCGGCACAGGCGTGGCGGCCGGCAGGGGCAGCGGCTGTGGCGCGGCATGCGCACCGGCGGCCAGGCCCACGGCGAGCAGCAGGATGGACTTATTCATCAGCGGCAGCCGTCTCCAGGCCGGCGGTGGCAGGTTCGGGGCGGCTGGGCTGCGGCTGCGATTCGTCCACCGGGACCGGCCCACCCGCGGCGGCCCACGCATACAGGTCGGCGTCGCGGGCCAGCATCAGGTCCGGGTCGGCCAGCATGGCCGCGTCGCTGGCGGCGTGGGCCGGATCGGCCGGTGCCGTCACCGGCAGGTCTTCGGCCGCCAGCGGCTCGACCCGCACCGGGTCGCTGATGGACACCGCGCCGTCGGGCACGCTGGCCTCCGGGGCGAGTGCCGGGCTGCGGTGCTTCCACCACGCCGCACCGCCCAGCAGCACGGCGGTGGTGACCAGCAGGATCAACAGGCCACGCCACAGCGGCCGGCGATTGTGACGGCGGGCCGCTGTGCGCCGGGGCGCCGCATCGGCCGGTGCGGGCGCGCGCCAGGAGGCTGGCCCCTTGCCCGGCGCGGGTGCCGGTGCGGGCTGGTGCAGCTGCTGCAGCCGGCTGGCCGGCAACTCGCGCAGGCGCTGCTGCACCTGTTCGGCCAGGGCACGCCAGCCTGCCGCGTCGGGGTGGCCCTGCGCATCGCGCGGGCAGGCCTGTGCCAGCGCCTGCTGGTAGTCGGCCACCGGCATGTCCAGGATCTGCGCGGCGGCCGCCTCGTCCAGCCCGCCGCCTACCCGCAGCAGCAGCGCCAGGCGTGCCGGCGGCGCCAGGCTGGGCAGGTGCGCCAGGCCGGGGGCCCACTGGCCGCCGGGCGCCGGCATGCGGATCGGGGTGCGGTGGGCGAGCAGGATCCAGAACCGGTCCGGCCACTGCGCCATCGGCACATCGCTGGCGATGCCGGCGAAGGCGCGCATCACCGCCACCAGGGCCTGCTCGGCGACGGTCGAGTCGCCGCACTGCAGTTCGGCAACCACCAGGGCGCGGCGTTCGACGCCTCGCAGGAATGCGGACAGCGCACCCGCTGCAGTAGAGGAAACAGGGGCGTTCACAGCCGTCATAGCAACTCCATCAAGTGCCGAAATGATAGCGAGTGCGCCCGCGCAGGGGGATGCCGATACAGGCCATGTGCGACGACCGCAGTGCTGCAGAACGCTTGACAGCGGCGCAGGTTGTGCACAGCACCAACAAAATCGGCAGAAAACCGGCAGGTGAAGCCGGCGTCACCCATGTGTCAGCTGTGTTTCACAGCCATCTTATTGATTTATATGAATTTTGTTGTGTGGCTATTTTTTGACCAACCCAAGCTTCACTGCGGAACTCCCTGACAAACAGCTCGGAGTTCGACACTCGCACACAGACTTATCCACAGAAGATGTGGATAAGACCGAATCTCCAATAGCCACGGATATTTAGCTCCTATTTAGGTTCCACGACGCCAGCCGGCGCTCGGTTTCGAGCGCTGAACAGGGCCGGTCCCGGCCGCTACACTGGCGCGATGCTGCCCCCCTATCCAGCCCCCCTGCTGACCCTGGAAAGCGCTCCGGCGCCCCTGCCGGATGCTCCCTCCCTCCAGGTCGCCCTGCCGCTGCCGTTGCCGCAGTGGTTCGACTACGCCCCGCCGCCGGGCGCGCCACCTGGGCCCGGCATGGTCGGGCGACGCCTGCGGGTGCCGTTCGGCTCGCGCGAGCTGGTGGGTGTGGTGGCCGGGATCGGCACGGTGGCCGACGGCAACGCGCTGCGTGCTGCCGTGGAATGGCTGGACCCGGCGCCGCTGCTGGGCGGCGAGCTGTGGACCTCGCTGCAGTGGCTGGCACGCTATACCCATGCGCCGCTGGGCGAGGTGGTCAGCACCGCCCTGCCCGCGCCGCTGCGCCGTGGCGAGCCGGTGCCCGACACCCATCGCTGGGGCTGGCAGCTCACGGCGGAAGGGATCGAACAACGCACCAAGCTGCGCGCCGGCACCCGTCCGCACCGCCTGGCCGAACAGCTGGCCGGCGGCAGCGTGGACGAGGACCTGCTGGACGAGGCGATGGACGACTGGCGCAGCGCGGCGCGCTCGCTGGCCAAGCGTGGCCTGGTAGAGCGCATCGCGCTGGAACACACCCCGGCGCCGCCGGCCCTCCGGCCGGGCCCGACCCCGAATGCGGAGCAGGCCAATGCCATCGCCGCGATCACCGCCCACGCACGGTTCGGCGCGTTCCTGCTCGACGGGGTGACTGGCAGCGGCAAGACCGAGGTGTACCTGCAGGCCATCGTGGACTGCCTGGCCCGCGGCCGCCAGGCGCTGGTGCTGGTGCCCGAGATCGGGCTGACCCCGCAGACGCTGGCGCGCTTCCGCAGCCGCCTGGGCATCGCGGTGCATGTGCTGCATTCGGGCTTGAACGACAACGAGCGCGCGCGGGTATGGGCCGCCGCCGCGCGCGGCGAGGCACAGGTGATCGTGGGCACGCGCTCGGCGGTGTTCACCCCGTTGCCCAACGCCGGGCTGATCGTGGTCGATGAAGAGCACGACGGCAGCTACAAGCAGCAGGACGGGATCCGATACCACGCCCGCGATTTCGCGCTGGTGCGGGCCAAGGCACTGGACGTGCCGGTGGTGCTGGGCAGCGCCACGCCGTCGCTGGAATCGCTGCATAACGCCCACGCCGGCCGCTACACCCACCTGCGCCTGAAACAGCGCGCGGGCGAGGCGCGCCCGCCGCGGGTGCGGGTGCTGGATGTGCGCAAGCGCCCGCTGAAAGACGGCTTGTCGGCCGAAGTGATGGAAGGCATCGGCCAGCACCTGGCGGCCGGCCACCAGGTGCTGGTGTTCAAGAACCGCCGCGGTTACGCGCCGGTGCTGCTGTGCCACGACTGCGGCTGGACCGCGCCCTGCAAACGCTGCGATGCGCCGATGACGGTGCACGCCGGCGGCCGCCGCCTGCAGTGCCACCACTGCGGCGCGCGCCAACCGGCCCCGCTGGCCTGCCCCGACTGCGCCAGCCTGGCGCTGCAGCCACAGGGCATCGGCACCGAGCGCCTTGAAGAACACCTGGTGGAAGCCTTCGCCGATTTCCCGGTGATCCGCATTGATCGCGGTACGACCAGTCGCCGCGACGCACTGGAAACCCAGCTGGCCACGCTGGGTGACCGTGCCGGCATCCTCGTCGGCACGCAGATCCTGGCCAAGGGCCACGACCTGCCGAAGCTGACCCTGGTGGTGGTGGTGGGCATCGACGAGGGCCTGTTCTCCGCCGATTTCCGCGCCAGCGAGAAACTGGCCCAGCAGCTGATCCAGGTGGCCGGCCGCGCGGGGCGCGCCACTGATGCCGGCGAAGTCTGGCTGCAGACCCATCACCCCGGGCACCCGTTGCTGGAAACGCTGGTCAACGGCGGCTACCACGCCTTCGCCGACGCCGAGCTGCAGCAGCGTGAAGCGGCCGGCTTCCCGCCGTTCGCGCACCTGGCGCTGATGCGCGCCGAGGCGCAGCAGGTGGAGCACGCCAACGCCATGCTGATGGCGGTCCGCGAGCTGATCGCGCACGAGTGCCCGGTGGAACGCTTCGGCCCGATGCCGGCACCGATGCCGCGCCGCGCTGGTTACCAGCGCACGCAGCTGCTGCTTTCAGCACCCTCGCGGCGGCCGCTGCATGCGCTGCTGGATCAGATCATGACCCAGGTGTATGGCTTGCCGCAGGCTCGCAAGGTGCGCTGGTCGTTGGACGTCGATCCCACCGACCTGTATTGAAAGTGTGCGGACCCACGGTCCGCACCTACCGTCCGTTACCTCAGGTCAACGGCGTCATGACCGCTTTGACGTACGCCGGGCGCTGCTGCAGGCGCTGGTACCACGCTTCCAGGTGCGGCAACGACGGCCGCTGGATCGGCAGCTCGAACCACGCATAGACCAGCGCGCCCAGCGGAATGTCGCCCATCGCGAACTGATCGCCCGACAGCCACGGTTGCTGCGCCAGAGTGGCATCCGCCATGCCCAGCAACTCGCCGGCACGGGTGATCGCGGCATTGATGCGGGCCTCGTCGCGGTCGGCCGGGGCGGTGCGCATGATCCCCCAGATCAGATCGGTGTACAGCGGCGCCATGCGCGAGGTGCTCCAGTCCATCCACTTCTCGGCCTGGGCGCGCGCCATCGCATCTTCGGGGTACAGCGTACCGAGCGCGTAGCGCGCGCTCAGGTAGCGCACGATGGTGTTGGATTCCCACAGCGGCAGGCCATGGTCTTCGATCACCGGCACCAGGCCGTTGGGGTTCATGCCCACGTATTCCGGCGACTGGGTGCCACCGAAGGGGCCGCCCACTTCGATGGACTCGTACGGCAGGCCGATTTCCTCCGCGCACCACAGCACCTTGCGCACGTTGCTGGAATTGCGGCGGCCCCAGATCTTCAGCATGTTGGTATTCCCGGTTGTCGATATGCGCCGATACGATACGCCGATCAACGCACCGGTGTTACCGCGCCTTCTTCGGAAGTGCGCGCACGTAGGTGGATTTTCCGTCCTTCTTCATTTCAAAAGGCCGGTGGCCGCGAGCAGTTCACTGAGCTTGTTGTAGCCGTAATTGCGCGAATCGAAAGAGGCCTGGTTGCCGATCTGGCTGCCCACCGGGCCCAGGTGCGACCAGCCGTCTTCGGCTTCGGCAGACGTCACTGCACGGCGCAGCATCTGTACCAGCCGGGTATCGCTGCGCAGCTCGGGGCCGGTCTTGCGCGGACGGGTTTCCTCGGCGCCCTGCTCCACTTCCGCGTCCACCGCGTGGCTCTGGCCCAGCGCTTCCAGGTAGGTGAATTTGGAACAGGCGTTGACGAACGGCTCCGGCGTTTTCTTCTCGCCGAACCCATACACCTTGACCCCGTCGGTCAGCAGGCGCATCACCAGCGGGGTGAAGTCGGCGTCGCTGGACACGATCGCAAACCCGTCGAGGTTGCGCGCGTACAGCATGTCCATCGCATCGATCACCATCGCCATGTCCGAGGCGTTCTTGCCGCGGCTGTAGGCGAACTGCTGGATGGGGCGGATCGCGTACTCGTGCAGCACGCCCTCCCAGCCCTTCAGGCGTGGACTCTTCCAGTTGCCATAGGCGCGGCGCACGTTGGCCACGCCGTAGCGCGCCACTTCGGCCAGCACCACATCGATCTTCGAAGACGGCGCGTTGTCGGCATCGATCAGCAGGGCGATGCGCTTTTCCGGTTCGGTCATCTCAACCTCCAGGCAAGGAACGGATCGGCCGCCGGCAGGCGCGACGGCTGCTGAACCCAGTATCTGCCATCCACGTGAATATCGCGCGTCACGTGCGAACATGCAGTGCTTCGCTTCGACCCCCGCCAAGGAGTCATTGCATGACCCGCGATTCCCTGCCCCATCTGGTCATCATCGGTGGCGGCTTCGCCGGCCTCTGGGCCACCCGCGCGCTCGCCAGCGCGCGCATCCGCATCACCCTGGTAGACCGTCGCAACCACCACCTGTTCCAGCCGCTGCTGTACCAGGTCGCCACCGCCGGCCTGTCCGCGCCCGACATCGCCGCGCCGCTGCGCCACATCCTGGGCGACCAGCGCAATGTTGAAGTGCGGCTGGGCGAGGTGACCTCCATCGACAAGGCCAGCCGCCAGATCACCCTCGCCGATGGCAGCCAGCTCGGCTACGACACCCTGATGCTGTGCACCGGCGCTACCCACGCGTATTTCGGGCACGACGAGTGGGCGGCCGACGCGCCTGGCCTGAAGACCCTGGACGATGCCATCGCCCTGCGCCGCAAGCTGCTGCTGGCCTTCGAACGCGCCGAGGCCGAGCCGGATCCGGCACGCAAGGCAGCCTGGCTCAGCTTCGCGGTGGTCGGCGGCGGCCCCACCGGGGTGGAACTGGCCGGCACGTTGGCCGAGATCGCGCGGCACACGCTGCGCAACGAGTTCCGCCATATCGATCCGGCCAGCGCCAAAGTGCGGCTGGTCGAAGCCGGGCCGCGGGTGCTGTCCAGCTTCCCCGAGGTGCTGTCGCTGAAAGCGCGGCGCCAGTTGGAGAAGCTCGGGGTGGAAGTGCTGACCGGTACGGCGGTGAGCAACATCAACGGCGAGGGCTTCCAGCTCGGCGAGCAGTTCGTTGCCGCGCGCACGGTGGTGTGGGCCGCGGGCGTGGCCGCATCGCCGCTGGCGCGGACGCTGGAGGTGCCGTTGGACCGCGCCGGACGCGTGCCGGTGCAGCCCGACCTGACCCTGGCCGGGCACCCGGAGATCTTCGTCGCCGGCGACCTGGCCGCGCTGCAGCAGGCCGATGGCCGGCCGGTGCCGGGCGTTGCCCCGGCCGCCAAGCAGATGGGCAAGCATGTGGCCGCGACCGTCCGTGCGCGGCTGGATGGCAAGCCGGCACCCGGGCCGTTCAAGTACCAGGACTTCGGCAACCTGGCCACGATCGGGCGCATGGCCGCCATCGTGCACCTGGGCCGGCTGCAGTTGTCAGGTGTGCTCGCCTGGTGGTTCTGGCTCGCCGCGCACGTGTTCTTCCTGATCGGGTTCCGCAACCGGATCGTGGTGCTGCTCAACTGGGCGGTGGCATATTGGAGCTACCAGCGCAGCGCGCGGATCATCTTCGGTGATGACCGCGAGGACCGGCGGCCGAAGCCGTCCGATCAGGGATCGTTGCCGGGCGCGAGGTGAACGTCCCAGGTGCACAGGAAATCCGGATCGCTGATGGTCAGTGCCATCGAGCGCAGGGTGTAGTCGCCAGGAGCGGCCGGCGTGTAGTGGTCCAGCGTGGGCGGCAGGAACAGCTCCTCGCCGTCCACTGCGCTGGCCAGTACCACTCCCTCGTCGTCATTGATGCGCAGCACGTGCCCGGCCATCTGGCGGTGCTCCAGGGCGTTGCCTTGGGCGTCAAGGTAGGTCATGCCGGCGAGCACGGTCTTGCCGATCATTGCACGCGCCTTGGCGGGGTCGATTCCGGTCATGTTTCGGCACTCCGTTGCTGCAGCCAGGCCAGCTTGCGTGCGCGCGGCTGGCGCTTGAGCTCGCATTCTGCCTTGGAAGCTGCCGAGCGGTCGGGATACGCGCGCATCGCCAGCAGCTTCACCGGCGGGTTGGCGCGGGTGTAGCGCGCCCCCTTGCCGCACAGGTGGGCCTGGAAGCGCGCGTCCACGTCGTTGCTGATGCCGGCGTAATAGCTGCCGTTGCGGCATTCCAGCAGGTAGACGTACCAGGGGGTGGGTTCAGCGGGCATACCGGGATTATCCACCGGCAGGGGTGCGCTGGCTGCTAGAATCCGCCGCGGACGCAGGGGAGAGGCGCGTTTCCGTCCCCGCCCGCCCCTCCGGAGCCGCTGCATGTTGCTGTCCATCATCTATCTCATCGCCATTTCCGCTGAAGCCATGACCGGCGCGCTGTCTGCCGGCCGGCGGCGGATGGACCTGTTCGGCGTGGTCATCATCGCCTGCGTCACCGCGCTGGGCGGCGGTTCGCTGCGCGATATCGTGCTTGGCCACTACCCGCTGGGCTGGGTCAAGCACCCCGAGTACCTGGGCTTCACCGTCTGTGCGGCGCTGATCGCCACCTGGGTGGCGCGCTGGATGCACCACTTCCGCCGCACCTTCCTGGTGCTCGATGGCCTGGGCCTGATCTGCTTCACCCTGATCGGCTGCGCGGTGGCGCGCGACGGCGGCCACGCGGTGCCGATCGTGCTGATCGCCGGCATGCTTACCGGCGCCTTCGGCGGCGTACTGCGCGACGTGCTGTGCAACGAGGTGCCGCTGATCTTCCAGAAGGAGCTGTACGCGGTGATCACCCTGCTCACCGGCGCGGCATGGCTGGGCCTGCTCGAACTGGGCGTGTCACTCAACGCCGCCACGCTGTGGTGCCTGGGCGGCGGCTTCGCGTTCCGCCTGCTGGCCATCCACTTCAAGTGGGAAATGCCGAAGTTCGTGTACCGCGACGAGGTGCATTAGCACGTGAGAGGCAGCATCAACGTGAGCGGGTGAATCGGTGAAACGATGAAACCGTGCTTGAGATAGAACGCCTTGGCCGGCTCATCGATAGCATGGCAGAGCAACGCGCGTGCTCCGACCTGACCGCACGCCTGCAGCGAACGTAGCACCGCATCCTTCAACAAGCCTTGGCCAATGCCCTGCCCCGCCCTGTCGGCGTGTACCGCCAACCGCCCCAGCACGATGACCGGAATGGGATCGGGCATGTTGCGGCGGATTCGTCCGGGCACGGCTTCATGCGCTATCGAACCGGCTGAGAGCGCGTAGTAACCGACAACGCGACGCTGCTCGTCGCAGGCCACGAAGCATCTGGATGCGCCGGATGCCTGGTTTTGGCGTGCGCGTTCAAGCAGCCATTTCGCCAGGGCTGGGGCGCTGCAGCGGAAGTCATCCAACAGATGCTCCGCGTGCAGCGGGGTTGGAGCGGAGAGCCACAAGGGCTCAGCGTTCCCAAGGCGCCGGCGTGCTCAACAAGCGGCGCAGCGCCGGGTTGTCCTCCAGCGGCGCGTCCAGCAGCGCATTGAAGCGCTGCAGCTGCCCAGCATTCAAGGTGAACTGCGTCTGGTCGGCCAGCACCTCGCGCGCCCTGTCGCACGCGGCATCCAGGATGAACTCGGTGCGATTCACGCCACTGATTGCTACGGCTCGATCGATCAGATCCTGCTTATCGGCAGGGGCCCGGAAATTGATGACTTTGCTTGCGGTTCCCATGGGAAGCACCCGCACGTTGCTGGACTGTGCATACATTGTACATACACCCTGTAGGACCCTCAAGTGAGGCCTGCAGTCTGCGGCCCCAGGCGCGCAGTATCCAATTGATTATGTTTAACAAAACCAGACTTCCGGTAGAGCGGATCTTTCGTGGAGCCGGCCGGCGGCCGGCTCCCTGCGGGTCAAGCCGCCTCGGCCAGACGCCGCGCGCGCCGCGCACGCACGGCCTCGGCCAGCGCTTCCAGCACCTGCAGCGAACTCTCCCAGCCGATGCAGCCATCGGTGATGCTCTGGCCGTAGACCAGCGGCTGGCCTTCCACCAGTTCCTGGCGGCCGGCCACCAGGTGGCTTTCCACCATCACGCCCACGATGCGTTCTTCGCCTGCCGCCAGCTGTGCGTTGATGTCGGCGATCACCTTCGGCTGGTTCTCCGGATTCTTGCTGCTGTTGGCGTGGCTGGCATCAATCATCAACCGCGCCGGCAGCTGCGCCTTGGCCAGGGTCTGGCTGGCGGCATCCACGCTGGCGGCATCGAAGTTGGGCACCTTGCCGCCGCGCAGGATCACGTGGCAATCCGGGTTGCCGGCGGTGGCGACGATGGCCGTATCACCCTGCTTGGTCACTGACAGGAAGTGGTGCGGATTGGACGCGGCACCCACCGCGTCGGCAGCGATCTTGATGTTGCCGTCGGTACCGTTCTTGAAGCCGACCGGGCACGACAGCCCCGAGGCCAGCTCGCGGTGCACCTGGCTTTCGGTGGTGCGCGCGCCAATGGCGCCCCAGGCAACCAGGTCGGCGATGTACTGCGGCGAGATCACATCCAGGAACTCCACGCCGGCCGGCAGGCCCAGCTTGTTGATGTCGCGCAGCAGGCCGCGCGCAACGCGCAGGCCCTTGTTGATCTGGAAGCTGCCATCCAGGTCCGGGTCGTTGATCAGGCCCTTCCAGCCCACCGTGGTGCGCGGCTTCTCGAAGTAGACGCGCATGACGATTTCCAGTTCGCCCGCGTAGGCATCGCGCAGCGGCTTGAGGCGTTGTGCGTATTCGATCGCGGCGACCGGGTCATGGATCGAGCACGGGCCGATCACCACCGCCAGGCGGTCGTCGCGGCCGTGCAGGATCTCGTGCAGTGCAGCGCGCGAGGCGCTCACCGTGGAGGACGCTTCCTCATCGCAGGGCAGCATCGCCAGCAGCTGGGCGGGCGGGGTCAACGGTTCGATCTTGCGGATGCGCAGGTCGTCGGTATGGGGGGGCATGGGGGTGTCCTCTGGAAGGTGGGGGTCCCCAGCGCGGCGGCAACAAAAAAGCCGCCAGGTGCGCTGGCGGCTTTCGGGAATGCGTCTGAAGGTTTCTTCAGGGTGAACGCATGCCTTCCTCCGCCGGTGGCTTCGGAAAGTAATACCAAAAGTAGGAATTGGCGTGGCGTGCGTTCATTGGGGACTATAGATAGCACAGCTCTTGTGCGACGCAAAATGTTTCATTCGCAACTGCGACCGCCGCCGCCCAACAAAAAACCCCGCCTTTCGGCGGGGTTCTTTTTTTACGGCACGACAGGATGTCGCGTGTGCGGGGACCTTAGAAGTCCATGCCGCCCATGCCACCCATGCCGCCCATGCCGCCGCCTGCTGCACCGGCGCCGTCATCCTTCTTCGGCGCTTCCGCCACCATGGCTTCGGTGGTGATCATCAGGCCGGCGATCGAGGCGGCGTTCTGCAGGGCAGAACGGGTCACCTTGGTCGGATCCAGGATGCCGAAGGCCAGCATGTCGCCGAACTCGCCGGTGGCGGCGTTGTAGCCGTAGCTGCCGGTGCCTTCCTTGACCTTGTTGACGATCACGGACGGCTCTTCGCCGGCGTTGGCGACGATTTCACGCAGCGGGGCTTCCATCGCGCGCAGGGCGATCTGGATGCCGTGGTTCTGGTCTTCGTTGGCACCCTTCAGGCCGGACAGCGCGGTGACCGCACGGACCAGGGCAACACCGCCACCCGGCACCACGCCTTCTTCGACCGCTGCACGGGTAGCGTGCAGGGCGTCGTCGACGCGGTCCTTCTTTTCCTTCATTTCGATTTCGGTCGACGCGCCGACCTTGATCACGGCAACGCCGCCGGCCAGCTTGGCCACGCGTTCCTGCAGCTTCTCGCGGTCGTAATCGGACGAGGTGTCTTCGATCTGGGTCTTGATGCGGGCCACGCGCGCTTCCACGGCAGCCTTGTCGCCCTGGCCGTCGACGATGGTGGTGTTCTCCTTGGAAACCTGCACCTTCTTGGCGCGGCCGAGGTCGGCGATGGTCGCCTTCTCCAGCGACAGGCCGATCTCTTCGGAGATCACGGTGCCGCCGGTCAGGGTGGCCATGTCTTCCAGCATCGCCTTGCGACGGTCGCCGAAGCCCGGGGCCTTGACGGCCACGACCTTGACGATGCCACGGATGGTGTTGACCACCAGGGTGGCCAGCGCTTCGCCTTCGACTTCTTCGGCAACGATCAGCAGCGGCTTGCCGGCCTTGGCGACGCCTTCCAGCACCGGCAGCAGGTCACGGACGTTGGAGATCTTCTTGTCGTGCAGCAGGATGTACGGGTCGTCCAGGTCGGCGGTCTGCGCCTGCTGGTTGTTGATGAAGTACGGGGACAGGTAGCCGCGGTCGAACTGCATGCCCTTGACCACGTCCAGCTCGTTTTCCAGGCCCGAGCCTTCCTCAACGGTGATCACGCCTTCCTTGCCGACTTCACGCATCGCTTCGGCGATGATGTTGCCGATCGACTCGTCCGAGTTGGCCGAGATCGTACCGACCTGGGCAATGGCCTTGTCATCAGCGGTGGGCTTGGAGATGTTCTTCAGCTCGGCGACGGCGGCCACCACGGCCTTGTCGATACCGCGCTTGAGGTCCATCGGGTTCATGCCGGCAGCCACGGCCTTGGCGCCTTCGCGGATCAGGGCCTGGGCGAGCACGGTGGCGGTGGTGGTGCCGTCGCCGGCGTCGTCGTTGGTACGCGACGCGACTTCCTTCACCATCTGCGCGCCCATGTTCTCGAACTTGTCAGCCAGTTCGATTTCCTTGGCGACGGACACGCCGTCCTTGGTGATGGTCGGTGCGCCGAAGCTCTTTTCGAGCACGACGTTGCGGCCCTTCGGGCCCAGGGTGGCCTTGACGGCATTGGCGAGAACGTTGACGCCGCGCACCATGCGGGCGCGGGCGTCTTCACCGAAACGAATTTCCTTGGCAGCCATTGCGATTACCTTTTATGTGGCGCCGGGCGTTGCCCGGCTGCATTGATTGGGGACACGTAAGACCAGGCAAAGCCCGGCGGCGCAAACTCAGCCGATGACGGCGAGGATGTCGTCTTCGCGCAGGACCTTGTATTCCACGCCTTCGCTCTTGTAGGTGCTGCCGGCGTACTGGCCGTAGATCACCTTGTCGCCGACCTTCAGCGACGGCGCGCGCACGCTGCCGTTGTCCAGCGGCTTGCCCGGGCCCACGGCCACGACTTCACCCTTGGTCGACTTTTCCTTGGCCGAGTCCGGGATCACGATGCCGCCGGCGGAAACTTCGTCGGCTTCGATCGGCTTGACCACGACGCGGTCGTGAAGCGGCTTGATGTTCATGCGTGCCTCTTAAGTTGTTGATTGGTTTGAAAAAGTCTGGCGATGTTAGCACTCGCCCCAGGCGACTGCCAGCACCGCTCGCGAAAAAACCCGCCAGTGCGGGACAGGGCAGAGATGGTGCTGCCCCGGGCCCTTTCAAGGGGGCACCGCTGAATTTCCCCATGCCGCCATTTTCTTGACGCACGTCCCAATGCGGAGTGCCGAAGACGACAAATCGATAGATGTGTCATATGGATTAGCTAGATTCGGCCGGCAAAACCCAATCACAAGGAGCCGTAGATGAGGTTGCTCACACCGCTGTCCCTGGGGTGCCTGTTGGCGCTGGCCGCTGGTTCCGCCCAGGCGGACGTATTCATCAATGAACTGCACTACGACGACAGCACCCCGGCCGGGGATGTCGGCGAAGCCATCGAGGTCGTCGCCACCGGCGGCGAGGACCTCAGTACCTACCGGCTGTACCTGTACAACGGCAGCACCCCGTCGGCCGCCACGGTCTATGCCAACAATGCCGTGCCGGCCGGTACCGCCGCCGGCTGCGGCAAGGCCAGCATCGCCACCGTCACCTACCCCACCAATGGCCTGCAGAACGGCTCCAACGACGGCATCGCGCTGGTCGATGCCAGCGGCAAGGTGGTCCAGTTCATCAGTTACGAAGGCACCATCACCGCGTCCGGCGGCCCGGCCGCCGGGCTGACCAGCCAGAACATCCCGGTCAGCGAGAGCAACAGCACCGCCCCGGGCACCTCCCTGCAGCTCACCGGCAGCGGCAGCCAGTACACCCACTTCACCTGGGCCGGATCGGCCGCGCAGACCTTCGGTGCCTGCAACACCGGCCAGACCTTCAGCGGCGGTGGCAGCACCGGCCCCAACACGCCCCCGTCGGTGAGCACCACCACCCCGGAACAGGGCGCGACCAGCTTCCCGGCCGCCGCCGACCTGGCCGTGACCTTCAGTGAAAGCGTCACCGTCAGCGCCGGCGCCTTCACCCTCAGCTGCGGCCAGTCCGGCGCGGTACCGCTGACCCACGCCAGCAGCGGCACCCGCTTCACGCTGTCCACCAACACCGCGCTGGTGGCCGGCGAAGCCTGCCGCTTCGACATCCGCGCCGCCCGCATCAAGGACGCGCAGGGCGCACGCCCGGCCGCCGATACCCGCATCGCCTTCACCGTGGCCAGCGGCGGTACCGACCCCGGCCCCGATCCGGACCCGGGCAGCTACTACTCCAAGGTCAACACCTCCAGCCCCAGCCAGCTGCGCTGCTCGCTGCACGCCACCATCAAGGGCCACACCTCCTACCCGTACAGCGGCTCGGGCACCAGCACCTGGACCATCCTGGAAATCGCCGACGAGGATCCGAACAACAGCGGCCGGATCCTGGACGCGTACCGCAACCGCAGCTACGCCAAGGTCAGCGACCGGGCCGGCACCGGCAGCGGGCTGACCTACAACCGCGAGCACACCTGGCCCAATTCGCTGGGCTTTGCCAGCACCACCGGCGACAAGGGCCTGCCGTACGCGCCCTACACCGATACCCACATGCTGTACCTGACCGATGCGCAGTGGAACGCGGACCGCGGCAACAAGCCGTTTGCCAAGTGCGACAGCAACTGCGGCGAGCGCGCCACCGAGGCCAACAATGGCACCGGCGGCGGCAGTGGCGGCTACCCGGGCAATTCCAACTGGGTGCGCACCCCCGACGGCAATGGCGGCACCTTCGAGGTCTGGGGCCACCGCAAGGGCGACATGGCGCGTGCGGTGATGTACATGGCGATCCGTTATGAGGGCGGCAAGGATGCGGCCACCGGCCAGTCCGAACCGGACCTGGAGCTGACCGACGACCGCAGCAAAATCGTGAAGACCTCGGCGTCACCGGCTTACATGGGCCTGCTCTCGACCCTGATCGACTGGCACCTGTCCGACCCGCCGGATGCGGCCGAACGCGCCCGCAATGAAGTGATCTACAGCTTCCAGGGCAACCGCAATCCGTTCATCGACCACCCGGAATGGGGCACGCCCGCCCTGTTCACGTCGGCCAAGCCGGCGACCTGCGACCTGGCGAACTGATCACTACCCGGCCGGTTCCTTTTTGGGACCGGCCGGCATCGTCAGGCCGCGATCTCTATACTCGGCGGTCATGTCGACCCCCGATCCCGTATTCATTCTTCTGACCACCTGCCCTGATGCGGCTACCGCCGCGCGGATCGCGCACGCACTGGTGGAAGAACGCCTGGCCGCCTGCGTCACCCGGCTGGACGGGGCGCATTCGACCTACCGCTGGCACGGTGAGGTCACCGAGGACCACGAGGTCCAACTGCTGATCAAGACCACCGGCAACCGCCTGGATGCGGCCATCGCGCGCGTGCAGGTACTGCACCCGTATGAACTCCCCGAGTGCATCGCGGTCGAAACCCGCGCCGGCCTGCCGGCGTACCTGGATTGGATTCGGGCCCAGACCCGAGAGGAAACTGATTGATGACGCTGTTTCGTCGTGTTGCCGCGCTGTGCGCGCTGTTCGTGGTGTCCCTGCCGGCGCTGGCCGTCAGCGAGAAAGACCTGCTGCCGGTGGACGAAGCCTTCGGGCTGAGCGCGCAGGCGCGCGACCGCGACCGCATCGAGGTGAGCTGGAAGATCGCACCGGGCTACTACCTCTACCGCCACCGCACCACGGTCAAGAGCGACGCCGGCTTCAGTGCCGAGGCGCTGCAGATGCCGGCCGGCAAGAAGCACCACGACGACTTCTTCGGCGAGGTGGAAACCTACCGCGAGCGGCTGACCGCGGTACTGCCGGGCAAGGCCGCCGACGGTACCGATACGGTGACGCTGGAAGTGCGCTACCAGGGCTGCGCCGATGCCGGCGTGTGCTACCCGCCGCAGAAGCGCAGCGTGCAGGTCAAGCTGCCGGGTGGCAGCGCCCGCGCCGACAGCGCCGTGACCCCGGCCTTGGGCGGCGCCGCGTCGCCGTTCAACACCCCGCTGGCCGGTGGCAGCGCCGCCGGTGGCCTGCGCCTGCCCGGTGCGGCCAGCACCCAGTCGCTGCCGCTGCCGTCCGAGCGCGCCTTCGGCTTCGAAGCCATCGTCGGCGATGGCAACACCGTGCTGCTGCGCTTCAGCCCGGCGCCGGGCTACTACCTCTACCGCGACCGCACCTCGCTGAAGCTGGAAGGTGCCCCGGGCATCCGCGCGGACAAGCCGCTGTGGCCGGCCGCCAAGTCGCACCGCGACGAACACTTCGGCGATGTGTCGGTGTACTTCGACCAGGTCGACGTGAAGCTGCCGCTGCGCCGCAGCGTGGCCGATGCCGCCGATGCCACGCTGGTGATCACCTTCCAGGGCTGCCAGACCGATGGCATCTGCTACCCGCCGATGACCCGGCGGGTGAAGCTGGCGCTGCCGGCCGGCAAGGTCAACGCCAGCGCGGATGAAGAAGCACGCCGCAGCGAAGTGATCGCGCCGCTGGTGTCGCGCGAGAAGCGCGCGCAGGCGCGCGAGGCTACCGGCATGGCGACCCAGCCGATGCTGATCCGCCCGAACGAACCGGCCCTGGAGCTGCCCGCCGACGGCACGCCGGACGCCAGCGCCGACAACGACCAGCGCACGCGTCCTCCGGGTGCCAGCGGCAGTGCCGCGCCGGTCACCCTGGTCACCGCATTGCTGCTGGCACTGGTCGGCGGCCTGATCCTCAACCTGATGCCGTGCGTGCTGCCGATCCTGTCGCTGAAGGTGCTGGGCGTGGCGCAGAGCGGTGAAAGCCGCCAGCGCGCGCGCAGCCATGCGCTTTGGTACACCGCCGGCGTGCTGGTGGCGTTCGCCGCGATCGGCGCGCTGGTGCTGGCGCTACGCGCCG
The DNA here is from genome assembly GCF_059134105.1 of Stenotrophomonas sp. FBCC-B152. NCBI lineage: Bacteria > Pseudomonadati > Pseudomonadota > Gammaproteobacteria > Lysobacterales > Lysobacteraceae > Stenotrophomonas > Stenotrophomonas sp. FBCC-B152. The sequence goes on from NZ_CP101442.1 coordinate 3,467,254, forward strand.
CCGGGCAGGCCGCAGGCTGGGGCTTCCAGCTGCAGCACCCGTGGTTCATCGCCGCGTTGGTGTACCTGATGTTCACCGTGGGCCTGAGCCTGTCCGGGGTGTTCACCCTGGGCGGCAGCCTGGGCGGCGTGGGCCAGTCGCTGGCCTCGCGCAGCGGGCCGATGGGCGATTTCTTCACCGGCGTGCTCGCCTGCGTGGTGGCCAGCCCGTGCGTGGCACCGTTCATGGGGGCGCCGCTGGCCTATGCCTTCACCGCACCGGCGGTGCCGGCGATGCTGGTGTTCCTGATGCTGGGCCTGGGCCTGGCGCTGCCGTTCCTGCTGATCGGCTTCGTGCCCTCGCTGGCCAAGCGCCTGCCGCGCCCGGGTGCGTGGATGGAAACCCTGAAGCAGGTGCTGGCCTTCCCGATGTATGCCACCGCGCTGTGGCTGCTGTGGGTGCTGGGCAAGCAGCGTGGCGTGGATGCGATGGCGCTGGTGCTGGCCGGGCTGGTGGTGCTGGGCCTTGCGCTGTGGTGGTTCGAACGCAGCCGCTGGCGCAGCCAGCGCGTCGGCGCCGCCTTGGCGCTGGTGCTCCTGCTGGGCGCGCTGGTGCCGGTGTGGGGCGTGACCCGCATCGCTGCACCGGCCAAGGCCGCGCTGGCGGCCGCCGACAACGTGGTGGCCTATTCGCCGCAGATGCTCGACCGGCTGCGCCAGGACAACCGCGTGGTGTTCGTCAACATGACCGCCGATTGGTGCGTGACCTGCAAGGCCAACGAACGCGCGGTGCTGGGCACCCATGGTTTCGAGGAAACCCTGCGCCGTACCAACGCGGTGTACATGCGCGGTGATTACACCAACGTGGACCCGGAGATCACCGCGTTCCTGGAAGAGCACAAGGCCGTGGGCGTGCCGCTGTACGTGGTGTACGGCCCCGGCGCACCACCGACCGTGCTGCCCACCGTGCTGACCCAGGCACTGGTGGAAGAAGCGCTGCTGCGCACCGCGCGATGAGCACCCCGCCGCCCCGCACATCGTTGATGGTGGTGGCGGCGCTGGCGGCGGCGCTGGGATTGGGTACCGGCGTGTACTACGTCGGGCGTGCGCCACAGGAACCCAGGTTTGCCGCCGTGGATCGGCCGGCCGCCGTGCCGGCCCGGCCCGGCGATCCGATGCCGGCCATCACCCTGCCGGACGTGGAGGGCACGCCGGTGGACTTCGACCGCTTCGGTGGCCGCCCCCTGTTGATCAACGTGTGGGCGAGCTGGTGTGGCCCGTGCGTGGAAGAGATGCCGATGCTGGCCGCATTCGCCGCCGCACAGCCGGCCGATGGCGTGCAGGTGGTGGGGTTGGCCATCGATACGCCGGACGGCGTACGCGATTTTCTTGACCGCGTGCCGGTGAAGTACCCGATCGTGATCGAGCAGCCTGCACCGGATGACGCCAGCGTGCGCCTGGGCAATGCGCAGGGGTTGCTGCCCTACACAGTGCTGGTGGGCGCCGACGGGAAGATCGTCAGGCAGAAGCTGGGGCCGTTCGCCGAGGGAGAAGTTGAACGGTGGGTGGGCAGTACCGACCAACGGTCGGTACCTACCGCCGGGGCGCCTGCGCGGTAGGTGCCTACCGTTGGTAGGCACGGATGCCCGGTCAGGCGAAGAATCGCCGCAGGTACGTCGCCGTCTTACCGTCTTTCGAACGGCTCACCTGCTCCGGCGTGCCCGTGGCCACGATCTGCCCGCCCTGCTCGCCCGCCCCGGGCCCCACATCGATCACCCAGTCGGCATCGGCCACCACGCGCAGGTCGTGCTCGACCACCACCACGGTGTTGCCCGCATCCACCAGCCCATGCAGCTGCGCCATCAGCTTGTCCACGTCGGCCGGGTGCAGGCCGGTGGTGGGCTCGTCGAGCACGTACAGGCTGTTGCCGTGCTGGCTGCGCTGCAGCTCGGTGGCCAGTTTGATGCGCTGCGCCTCGCCACCAGACAGTTCCGTGGCCGGCTGGCCCAGCCGCAGGTAGCCCAGCCCGATGTCGCGCAGCAGCTGCAGCGGGCGCTGCACCACCGCTTCGTCGGCAAAGAATGCCAGCGCCTCTTCCACCGTCATCGCCAATACCTGCGCGATGCTGCGGCCGTTCCATTCCACTTCCAGTGTCTTGGCGTTGTAGCGCTGGCCATGGCAGGTCGGGCATGGCGCGTACACGCTGGGCATGAACAACAGCTCCACGTGCACGAAGCCTTCGCCTTCGCAGGTTTCGCAGCGGCCCTGCGCCACGTTGAAGGAGAAACGGCTGGCGCTGTAGCGCCGTGCCTTGGCCATGCGGGTGCCGGCGAACAGCTTGCGCACGTGGTCGAACAGGCCGGTATAGGTGGCCAGGTTGGAACGTGGCGTGCGCCCGATCGGCTTCTGGTCCACGTTCACCAGGCGCTTGATTGCCGTGTGACCGGCATGCAGGCGGCCACGGGTGCGCTCGATCCGGTTGGGCTGTGGCAGCTCATCGTCCGCCTCGGGTGCAACCGGCTCATGGCCCAGGTACTCACCCACCAGCTCCACCAGCGCCTGGCTGACCAGGCTGGACTTGCCCGAGCCGGAGACACCGGTAACCGCGCAGAACGTGCCCAGTGGGAAGCGCGCATCCAGCCCATGCAGGTTGTTGCGGTGGATGCCGCGCAGCTCCAGCCAGCCGGCAGGCGTGCGTGGGCTGCGGGTGGCGCGGTCGTGATTGCCGAACAGGTAGGGTGCAGTGGCCGAGGCGGCGACGCCGCGCAGCCCCTCGGGCTCACCGCTGTACAGCACCTGCCCACCGTGCTGGCCGGCACCGGGACCGACATCCACCAGCCAGTCGGCGCGGCGCAGCATCTCCAGATCGTGCTCCACCACGAACAGCGTGTTGCCGCCCGCCTTGAGCTGGTCCAAGGCGTCGTACAGGGCCTCGCCATCGGCCGGATGCAGACCGGCAGTGGGCTCATCCAGCACGTACACCACGCCGAACAGGCTGGAGCGGATCTGGGTGGCCAGGCGCAGCCGCTGCAGCTCACCCGGCGACAGCGTCGGGGTGGCGCGGTCCATCGACAGGTAGCCCAACCCCAGCGCTTCGAGGGTGCCGATGCGTTCCACCAGATCGTGGGCGATGCGCTGGGCGGCGATGCGCTTCTCCTCTGACAGGTCCGGGGTGCGGCGCACGTCACTGCTGCCACCGTGCAGCAGCCCGCCCTTCGCCACGCGCTGCTGTTCGGCCTTGCGGCCGGCGGCGCGGCTGCGCGTTGCACCTTTCGCAGGTGCATCGAAGCGGCCCTCCGCCGCCGGCCGCAGCGCCTCGGCCATGGCCGCCAGCGACAGCCGGGACAGCGCGCCGATGTCCATGCCGGCGAAGGTCACCGACAACGCGGCGCGCTTGAGCCGCTTGCCGTCGCAGACCGGACAGACCGTACCCACCATGTAGCGCGCCACGCGCTTCTTCATCATGGCGCTCTGGGTGGTGGCGAAGGTATGCAGCACATAACGGCGCGCCCCGCTGAAGGTGCCCATGTAGCTGGGCTCTTCCTTGCGGCGCAGCGCGGCACGGGTCTCGGCCGGGGTGAAGCCGGCATACACTGGCGCCACCGGCTGTTCCTCGGTGAACAGGATCCAGTCGCGCTGCTTCTTCGGCAGGTCGCGCCAGGGAATGTCCACGTCGTAGCCCAGCGTCACCAGGATGTCGCGCTGGTTCTGGCCGTGCCACGCCGGCGGCCACGCGGCGATGGCGCGCTCGCGGATGCTCAGCGAGGGGTCGGGCACCATCGACTGTTCGGTCACTTCATACACGTGGCCCAGGCCATGGCAGTTCGGGCAGGCGCCCTGCGGTGTGTTCGGCGAGAAGTCTTCGGCGTACAGCATCGGCTGTTTGGCTGGATACGTACCTGCGCGCGAATACAGCATGCGCAGCAGGCTGGACAGCGTGGTCACGCTGCCCACGCTGGATCGCACGCTCGCGGTGCCGCGCTGCTGCTGCAGCGCCACCGCCGGCGGCAGGCCTTCGATGGCATCCACGTCGGGCACGCCCACCTGGTCGATCAGGCGGCGCGCGTACGGCGACAACGACTCCAGGTAACGGCGCTGCGCTTCGGCGTACAGCGTACCGAACGCCAGCGAGGACTTGCCGGAACCGGAGATGCCGGAGAACACCACCAGCGCGTCGCGCGGGATGTCCACGTCGACGTTCTTCAGGTTGTGTTCGCGCGCGCCGCGAACGCGGACAAATGCGTTACCCGTGTGGGCGGGGGACGGTGCTTTTCGACGTGTGCTCATGGGGAGAAGCATACCGTCGGTGGCGCTGCCCGTTGGGCGGCCCACGTAGACACCGCAATCACGAACCTATCACGCGACAACCGGACGAGTCCCGCGCACAGCAGCAGGCCGCGCCAGCACGAACGCCGCCACCGCTTGGGACAACAGCGCCGCCTGCCGCTGCATCGCCTGCGCGGACGCCGAGGCCTCTTCCACCATCGCCGCGTTCTGCTGCGTGCTGCCATCCATCTGCAGCAGTGTCCTGCCTACCTGCTCGATCCCCATGTTCTGCTGCTGCGAGGCCGCCGAGATGCTCGCGGTGATCGCGGTGACCTGCTCCACGCTGCCGACGATACGGCGCATGGTGGCGCCCGCCTCACCTACCTGGCGGGTACCGGCGTTGACCGTCTCCACCGAGGTCTCGATCAGCTGCTTGATCTGGCGCGCTGCATCGGCGCTGCGCTGGGCCAGCAGGCGTACTTCGCCCGCTACCACCGCGAAGCTCCGGCCCTGCTCGCCGGCCCGTGCGGCTTCCACCGCAGCGTTGAGGGCAAGGATGTTGGTCTGGAAGGCGATGCCGTCGATCACCCCGGTGATGTCGCCGATGTGCCGCGAGGAGCCTGCGATGTCGTGCATCGTGGACACCACCTGTGCCACCGCGTTGCCGCCCTGCGCGGCAATGGCGGCGGCATCCATCGCCAGCAGGTTGGCCTGCTGCGCCGACTCCGCGTTCTCGCGCACGGTGGCAGTGAGTTCCTCCATGGAGGACGCGGTTTCTTCAAGATGCGCCGCCTGGCGTTCCGTGCGTTCGGCAAGGTCACGGTTACCGGCCACGATCTCGCCAGCTGCGCCGTTGATCGCCGACGTGGCGTGCTGGATGCGCGCCACGATGTCGGCCAGCTGCGCCACGCTGGCGTTGGCATCGTCGCGCATCTGCGCGAACACGCCCTGGTACTCGCCCTGCATGCGCACGCCCAGGTCGCCATGCGCCAGCCCGGACAGCAGCGCCTGCAGCCCGGCCAGGTTGCCCTGGAAGGTATCCAGCAGGCGGTTGATGCTGACCGCCAGGGTCAGCACGAAGCCCTGCTTGTCGTTCACCGCGATGCGCGCCTGCAGCTGGCCCTGCGCGGCGGCGTCCACCAGCGCGGCCACTTCGGTTTCGACCGTGGTTTCCAGCGCGCGGCTGCGCCATTCCACCGCAGCTCCCAGCAGCTGGCCGTGGTCAAGGATGGGGTTGATGACCAGCTGGTAGCGGATTCCGCCCTGCTCGATTTCGTGCGTGCTGGCATCGCCGCGCTGCAGCTGCCCGGCGACGACCGCAAACACCGGATGCAGCCCTTGCGCCGGTTGGCCCTGCCACTGCCCGGGCGCGCAGCCCAGCGCACTGCACAGCGCATGGTTGAGGAAGCCGATGCGGCCATCCGGCTCCAGCACCATCAAGCCGGTCTGGGCACTGTCCAGTGCCTGGCGCGCACGGGTGTTATCGCGCGCGGCGGCCCGCTCTGCCTCGATCCGGCCGCGCAGTCGTTCCTGCATATGTCGCAGGCGTTGCGCCAGCTGGCCGAATTCATCGTGCGGGTTATGCACGACCAGCACCGTATCCAGCCGGTCCTCGGCGATGTCCTCGGCGAAGCGCAACGTGTTGGCGATCGGCCGCTGCACCGCCTGCAGGGTCAGCAGCAGCGTGGCGATGAGCAACGCGGCCACCAGCAGCAGCGTGACCGCGAACACCACCGTCATCGCCCTTGCCTGTGCCTGCAGCCGCCCACGCGCGGCCTCCAGCGCCGTTGCCTGCGCACGCTGCACCTGCTCAAGCGACGGCGCGATCTGTGCAGCGGTATCGGCCAGCGACTGCGCTTCCACATCCAGCCCCACCCGCGCGGCAGTGTAGCCAAGCAGTGCGCCCTGGTAGCTGTCCATCGCGGCGCGAAGCGTGTCCTGTGCGGCCACCGGCACGCCCGGCGCCGCCAGCGCCAGTTCGAACGGCAGCTTGGCTTCGCTGGCGCGGTCGGCATGGGTCGAGTCGCCGGTGAGCAGCAGCAGCGCTTCCTGCCGGCGGATGGCCTGCCACTGGGCCTCCAGTGCGGGCCGTTGCAGGGCGGCCAGCTCGGCCTCCATCGCAGTGGCGACGGCCTCCAGCTGCGCGCGCAACCCGGCCTCGCCCCGTCCCATTTCATCCACACGTGCGTTCAGCGCGTTGATGCCCTCGGCAAACTCGCCGATGCGGGAGGCGAGCGCCTTCAGTGAAGCCGCATTGCCGTTGGCGGCCGCGGCGCGCTGCAGTGCCTCCAGCGACACCTGCAGGCGCTGGCGCGCCTGCTGCAGTGCCTCGCGGTCGGCGTCGTCGAAGCTCGCCGCGTAGCGGGTCTGCAGGCGACGGGCATCGGCCACCTGGGTGCCCAGCAGCGCCATCAGGCTGGTCGCCTGCTGATGGGTGGCGAAGGTGTCGGCGGCGCGTTCGCTGTTGTACCTTGTCCAGGCGTAGACGGCGGCCACCAGCAGCAGGCCCGCTGCGCAGGCCGCCAGGCTGATTTTCAACTTGCGCGCCACGCTGAGCCGGCGCAGGGGTTCAGCCCGGCGGGCAAGGGACGACAGCACACGGCGGGGGATGGCCGACATGACGCACTCCAGGCAGAAGGACGCATCGGTATCGGCCGCATTCGCCTGGACTTTAGGGCGGGATCCATCTGCATCCCGCCCTGTCCGCGCAGTGCCTACGTTGTAGCGGGCGTTGAAGACCGCACGATGACGGTCGGCTACATCACGATGGGGCTGGCCGGGGCCTGCGGCGCCGGAATGTCGCGCTCATCCAGCAGCAGGCGCAGGTCCAGCTCGATGGAGGTGCACAGCTGCGAGATCGGAATGTCGTTGGCCCCGCCCTCGAACGGATTGGCGCTGCTTTCGCCGACCTGGTCCAGCGCGGCATACATCCACGACACCAGCACGCTCAGCGGAATCGCCAGCCACACCATGTGCCCGGCCATCGCCCCGCCCACCGTATCGTTCATGGGGGCCAGCAGGTCGATCATGCCCAGCGGCAGCAGCAGGCACAGGATGCGCACGAAGATCACGTTGATCACCGCGTACTGGCGCGGATAGGGGTAGTTCTTCAGCCGTTCGCTGCGCGCCTGCTGGTCGTGCAGGTCGCGCAGCACGCGCTGCAGCTCGGCGAAGCTGGCCTGCGGTATATCGCCGGCATCCAGCAGCTGGCGCAGCGATGCGCCCTGCAGCGACAGTACTTCGGTGGCCTTGCCGCCAGCGCCCAGGATGCGCGAGCGCTCTTCGGGGGTGACGTACTTGATCAGCTCGGCATCCAGCGTGCGCACCTTTTCCGGCACGTCATAGCGCTTGCGGTACTCAACGTTGGGCGCCAGCTGCACGGTCTCCCAGGGCTTGGTTTCGCGCATCTGGTAGCGCAGCGCGGTCAGCCACGCCAGGTGCCGGTACACCAGCCGCCGGGTGTGTTCGGGATGGGCCACGTAGTCACGGCTCATCGTGCCCCACAGGCGGCTCGCCGCCGTAATGGAGGCCCATACCTGCTGCGCTTCCCACAACCGGTTGTAGGTCTGGGTGTTCTTGAAGCCGGCAATCAGCGCCACGCTGGTGCCCAGCATGAAGATCACGTTCCAAGGCACCGCCAGCCAGTGCAGCCCGCCAAGCTGGTACAGCGCCACCAGCGCCACATCCAGCAGGATCAACAGGTACAGCGGGCGGCGGGTCCACAGCAGGAATTCGGTGAAGGTGTAGGAGCGGCCAGCGTGCATGAGGGTGTTCTCCAGCAGGGGGAAACGCCGCTCAGGGCGCGGCGGTAGGCACCACGCTCACCACGTGGGTGATGCCGTTGCGGAACATCTTTGCGTAGGGGCAGACACGTTCGGTGTTGCGCACCAGCTCGGCGGCCACGCCCGCCTCCAACCCGGGCAGGTATGCTTCCACCTCGGCCGACAGCAGGTACAGGCCGTCGATGGGATCGCGCGAGAAGGTCACCGCCACCTCGATGCAGGCATCCACCAGCACCAGCCCGGCACGGCTGGCCAGCAGGTTCATCGCGCCGTGGAAGCAGGCCGCATAGCCTGCGGCCAACAGCTGCTCGGGGTTGCTGCCGCCCCCTGGTCCGCCCAGCGAGGGAGGCAGGCGCAGCTCGAGCGCCAACGCGCCATCGTCGGAGACGACCACGCCCGAAGCGCGTCCGTGACCCGTCTCCCCGCCGCTCACCCGCACGCGGCCGGTGTAGAGCGGGCGCACCTCGTCGCCACGGTACTTGTCGAGAACGGCGGGCGACGGCGGCTTCAGGTCGGACATGACGTTTCCACGAGGTGCGGGCGGACGGGCAATCAGTTGCTGCGGACCAACCCGGATGACTGCAGCCAGCCATCGAAGCCCTGCCGGCCCAACCACGCCTGTCCCACCGGCACCAGCGTGTCGTCCTGCAGCTGCGCGCCGAAGTACGGTGCCTGTGCATCGCCCACCACCCGGCGCGGGTCCTGGGTGCGGTCCAGGAAGCGCTGCGCCAGCTCGTCCATCGGTGCGCGCTCGGGGCCGGCGATTTCCACCACGCCGTTGGCCGGCGGCTGCAGTGCCACGGCCGCTACGGCCTCGGCCACATCCTCGGCCGAGATCGGCTGCACCAGCGCGGTGGGCAGGCGCAGCGCGTCGCCGGCGGACTGGATGATGCCCGGCAGGAATTCGAAGAACTGGGTGGAATGGATGATCGTGTAGGCGATGCCCGCCTCACGGATCAGCGTCTCCTGCGCGATCTTGCCGCGGAAGTAGCCACTGGCCGCCAGCTTGTCGGTGCCCACGACCGAGAGGGCAACATGATGGCGTACGCCAGCGTTCGCTTCAGCGGCCAGGATGTTGCGCCCGGCGGTCTGGAAGAAGGCCAGCACCGCGGCATCTTCGAACGACGGCGAGTTGGCCAGGTCGATGACCACGTCGGTACCGGCCATGGCCGCGTCCAGGCCGTCGCCGCTGATGATGTCGATGCCGGTGGACGGCGCGGCAACGACGATGTCGTGGCCGGCCGCGCGCAGGCGGTCGACGACCTTGCTGCCGATGCGGCCGGTGCCGCCGATGACCAGGATCTTCATGTTGTTGCTCCAGGAGGGGAAGGAGGACCCCGGGGGGCCGGGGCATGTGACGATGCTAGGCAGGCCGCTGCGGCGGCAGTAGGTCCGCGCGCGGACGCGCACTGTTGCCTGTCAGGCACCAATGGCGTTCATTGCCACGCGCCGGCGTCGATGTCGCGCGCCGGCGCACTGGCCTGCTGCACGCTTTCCCAATGGGTCACCACGTCCAGATCGAGCGCACGCACCTCGCTGGTGATGAAGTCGATGAACGCGCGGATGCGCTTGGGCAGCTGGCGGCGGCTGAGGTAGCACAGGTAGTGCCCGCGGTCGTCGGCGGCGTACTGGTCCAGGCAGCTGACGGCCAGACCGGCATCCAGCGCGGCGCGCACCTGGTAGTTCGGCAGCTGGGCCAGGCCCTGCCCCTGCAGGACCGCCTGCAGCGCTAGGTCTGCGTCGTTGAACACCAGCGCCGACGCAGGTGCCAGGCTCAGCGGTCGTCCTTCCACGCGGAACTCCCACGGCTGCAGCCGGCCGTTGGCCTGGCGCTGGCTGATGCAGGCATGCGCGGGCAGTTCGCCCACCGTGGTCGGCAGGCCGTGCCGCACCGCGTAGTCCGGTGCGGCGCAGACCAGCAGCTGCATGGGAATCAGGTGCTTGGCGATGACCTCGCTGTCTTCCAGCACGCCATCACGGAAGGCCACATCGATCCGGTCGGCGGCCAAGTCCAGGGGGCGCTCCTCCAGCTGCAGTTCGAGCGTGACGTCCGGGAAATGGGCCCGGAATGCCGACAGCAACGGCGCGATCACCTTGCGCCCGAAGCCATGCGTGGCACTGACCCGCAGGTGCCCACGGGGCGGCCCGTCGCGCAGGTCGCGCATCTCCTCCAGGGCCTGCAGGATGCGGTCCACGCCCGGCCGGCAGCCATCATGGAACAGCTCGCCTTCGCGGGTGAGCGAGGTCGAGCGGGTGGTGCGCAGGAACAGCCGCACGCCCAGCTGTCCCTCCAGTTTCTGCACGCTGCGGCTGACCGCCGAGCGGCCGATGCCGAGCCGGTCGGCCGCGCGCGAGAAGCTGCCTTCGTGGGCCACGGCAATGAACGCCATCACCCCGGCGTAGCTGGCCGAAAAGCCGGTGGTGAGCGGGTCGACACCGTCGTCTACGGTGGCCGGATCAGTCAAGGACATGCGGGCGGCGCTCCAAGGTGGCGCGCATGCGCGCGCAGGCAGGCGTGGGCCGCTTCCAGCCGTTGCCTGCATTCAGCAGCAGGCAACCCCAGCAACGGCATGAGCTCCTCGATCGACGCACCCGCCACGTCATGCAGCAACAGCAGCAGGCGGGCATCGGCAGGCAACGCCTCCAGCGCAGACAGGAACGTCGTCCACACCTGGTCGGCGGGACGTGGCAGGCCTGCGGCATCGGCAGTGGATGAGGTGCTCATGCAAGGCAGACGGACCAGCGCAGCGCGCTGTGACAGGTCCCTGCCAACCCGCGTGCGGTGCAGTGTCCTGCTCACGGCACTGTCCCTGCGGCGCGTGCTCGTGTTGAATGCCGCCATGGATACCTCCCTCGACCGCTTCACCCAGCTGCGCCCGCGCGTGCTCGGCGTGGCCTACCGCATGCTGGGCTCCATGGCGGAGGCCGAAGATGTCGCGCAGGAGGTGTGGCTGCGCTGGAACGGCACCGACCGCGACGCCATCGAGAACCTTGAAGCCTGGCTGGTCGCCACCACCACCCGTATCGCCATCGACGAGCTGCGCATGGCCCGCCGCAGCCGCGAGCACTACGTGGGCATCTGGCTGCCCGAACCGGTGTTGACCGACGATGCCAGCACGCCCGAGCACCTGCACGAAGCGGCCAGCGATCTCTCCGTGGCGTTCCTTGCCGTACTGGAACGGCTGGCGCCCGAAGCACGCGCCGCGTTCCTGCTGCACGATGTGTTCGACCGCGACTATCCGGAAATTTCCAGCATCCTGGGCAAGAGCGAAGCCGCCTGCCGGCAGATCGTGCACCGCGCCCGCACCCGCCTGCGCGAAGAACGCCCGTTGCATGCGGTGCCGCACCGCACCCACCAGCAACTGCTGCAGGCCTTTACCGATGCGCTGGACAAGGGCGACCTGAAGTCGATGATCGCGCTGATGGATACCTCCGCGCAGCTGATCGGCGACGGGGGCGGCTTCGTCAGCAGCTTCCCCAAGCCGATGCTTGGTGGCGCGCGTATTGCCCAGCTGTTGTTCGCACCCACCCTGCGGCGTCGCGCCGAGCTGCGCATGGTGCCCGCGTTCATCAACGGACGTATGGGGGTGCTGCGTTACTTTGGCGGGCACCTGGATTCGGCGATGTCGTTCGATACCGATGGTGAGCGCATCACCCAGATCCTGGTGCAGCGCAATCCGAACAAGCTGGCGCGGATCGTGGCCGCACAACAGCCGGCGCTGCGCTGATGACCCTGCCGCCGTCGCGCTGGCGCACGCTGCCGCGCAGCTTCTACCGCCGCCATCCGACCGAGGTCGCGCCGGAGCTGCTCAACAAGCTGCTGGTGCGCGACGACGGCCGCGCCGGCCGCATCGTGGAAGTCGAGGCCTATGCCGGTGACCAGGACCCGGCCGCGCATTCGTTCCGGGGCATGACCCCGCGTACGGCCACCATGTTTGGCGAATGCGGCCATCTCTATGTCTACTTCACCTACGGCATGCACTGGGGCAGCAACGCGGTCTGCGGTGAGGTCGGCCAGGGCTGGGGCGTGCTGTTGCGGGCATTGGAACCTGTGCAGGGATTGGAATTGATCCGTGAGGCGCGGCCCGCCATCTGCCGCGACCGTGAGCTGGCCAGCGGCCCCGGGCGGCTGTCGCAGGCGATGGGTATCACCAAGGCGCTGGATGGTGCGGACCTGGTCAGCAATGATCGCGGCATCCGCATCGTGTCGGACGGTACGCCGCCACCGGATGATCCGGTGGCCGGGCCCCGGATCGGCATCAGCCGCGCCGTGGAGTTCCCGTGGCGCTGGCATGTGCGCGGGCATGCGCACGTGTCCGGTCCACGTTCAAAGGCGTAACGACCAACGGTCGTTACCTACCGGGGTAGCGCACGACCGTTGGTCGTGCCGTGCGCCTTCAGCAGCGGCAACGGATCATATGCCCCGTCGGCGCCGTAGATCCCCCAATGCAGGTGCGGCGGCGTACCGGCGGCATTGCCACTGTCACCGACGTAACCCAGCACGGTGCCTTCGCTGACCACCTCGCCTTCGGCCAGCCCCTCGCGCCACTCCTCAAGATGCGCGTAGTAGTAGCGCTCGCGCGCCGGCCCCACCACCCAGACCTGGCGACCGCCCAGCCCGCTGTCGCGCACCGCCACCACCACGCCTGGTGCTGCGCTGCGCACCGGGGTGCCGCGCTTGGCGAAGATATCCACCCCGGCATGGGTACGATCGCGCCCGCGCGGCGCGCCGAACGTGTCGGCGATGCGCCGTGCCGCCACGCCTTCCACCGGCACCGGCAAGGTGGTGGGCGCCGGCATGCGCGCCAGTTCCCACAGGGCGCGCGGTGCCTTCAGCCATTCGCTGTTCCACACTGCCAGCAGCGCTATGCCCAGCAGCACCGGCACTGCCAACCAGATGAGCCAGCGGCGGAGGGCGAACGCTCGCGAACGCGGGCTGTCGGGCGCCGTAGCGGCGGTGTCGAAGTCGGGGCCTGATGGTGAATTCATGATCCCAGCATCGCAGACGGCATGTACACGGCACCTGTACGCACAGGCATGACGGCACTGGACACCTACGGGCCCGCCGCACGCAACGGGATCCGCAGCACGCTGTCAGGGTGCCAGTCGATCCGCAGCGGCTCGCCGGCATCGGCCGCCGATTCATCGCTGACATCGCCCCCGGTGCCGTGGTTGACCTGGTGCTGGGCATCCTTGAGCACATCGACGATCACCAGCAGCCTGCTGCCGGCTGCCATCCGCCGCGCGGTCATGCGCGTGCGCTGCAGCGGCAGGCGGGTCCAGGTGCCGGGCTGGAGCAGGTGGCGGGTGGTCTGGTCGGCGGCATAGCTGGCCCGGCCCACGTAGTAGGACAGCTGCATCACCTTTCCGTTCAGCATCAGTTCGTACAGGCTCACGGTCAGGTCGACATCGCGCTTGTTGATACGCACCTTCAGCTCGCCCGTGAAGCTGCCCACCACGTCCATCGGGTGGGCAAAGGGCGTGCTGACGAATGACAGCCCGCCATCGTCCGGCAGACCGTCGCGCACGATCGGATAGGGATAGTAGGAGTGCCGCTGGCTGCTGCGGTCGGCGAAATCGACGGTCTGGCTCAGCACGGCGTCCGTTTTCGGCGCCGTCCCGCTGAGCCGGTGCTGGCCGCCATCGCGCTCGCTGGACAGATGAAAGGTGCGATAGCTACCCGCAGCGGCGTCCAGTGAATTGGCATGCTCCCAGCGGTTGGCGCCCATCAGCTCGTAGTTGACCCGCCCCGCCAGCAGCGGCGGCAGCGGCGCGCCGCGCAGGACGTGGTCGAACCACTGGAAGGTGATGGCCTCGGTATCGAACTGCGCAGCCGGGTCCACGGTGTACCCGCGCAGCTCCATTGCCTTGACCAGGGCCTGCGTGCCGAAGTGGTCGTACGGTCCGATCAGCAGCCGATGGTCGGCGCCGGGAAGATGCCGGTAGTGCTGCTTGAAGTACTCCAGCGCGGAGATCTGGCCATCATCGTAGTAGCCGGTGATCGACAATACCGGGAAGGTAATGCGTGTGTAGTCTTCTTCCCACGGCACCATGGCCTGCCAGTAGTGGTCGTAAGCCGGGTGCGCCAGCCAGCGCTGCAGCCACGGGTTGGGGGTGCCATCGACCTGGTCAATCTGCCGGTATGGGCGACCGGAGCGATACCAGTCCTCGGTCAACGCATCCCAGCGCGCGCGTTGGTTATAGGTGTCGTTGTCCAGCAGCCGGGTGTTGGCCACGTAGAACGGCCAGGCATAGTTAGCCGACAGGAATACGTTGTTCTCCATGGGCAGGCCCAACCCGGGAATGGCCGCCACATAGGGCGCAATCGCCTTCAGCGCCGGGTGCGCGTGTCCGGCAGCCGCCCATGCCGCGAAGCCACTGTAACTGCCGCCGTACATCACCACTCGACCATCGTTCCACGGCTGCCGGCTGATCCAGTCGATGGCCGCGTTGCCATCTTCGCCCTCGCGCTCATACGGGGCCACTTCGCCGGTGCCCAGGCGCTTGCCGCGCGCATCCACCACCACGCCCACATAGCCACGCGCGGCCGCCATCGCGGCCTGGCTTTGATTACGCGGCGGGTCGGTGTAGATGGTGAACAGCATCGCGGCGGGCAGCGGGGCGCGTGCGCCGCGCGGACGGGCGACGTGTGCCGAAAGCACCACCCCATCCTTGGCCGGGATCAACACGTCATCACTGATCTCGAAACGTTTTTCCTGGTCTTCGCGGATAAGTGCGGGTGCCAGTGCCACGGCGGGAATGAAGGCCTGCACGAAGGCCGCCTGGCGGACCAGATCGAGCGCCACATCGCGTGGCAGCGCGGATGTCCCTGCGTTTGCCGCCACCGCTTCGTTCAGCCCGGACTGCGCCGAAGGCAGGTTGGTGACGAACCAGTAGTGCGTGCGTACGGCGGCAAGATCATCGAGCGCGGCGAAGTGCTCGCGGAAGGCGCGGGCATATGCGGTGTCGGCGGGACCCTCCACGTTCGCTCGCGACCGCGCCAACAACAGGTACGGGGTCCAGCGTTGAGCGCGCCCCTCTTCCCCTCCTTCGGTCAACGACTGGCGCAGGCGTTCGATGGCGGTGGCGGCCTCTGCGTCGCGGCCCGCGACCAGCAGCAACTGGCTGCGCTGCGGCTCGTCGAATCCGGCTGCGGTCGGCTGGTCCAGCAGGTCGGACGCCAGCGCCTTCAGCGCTCCATCGCGCTGCGCAGGTGTGGCATCGGCAGCCAGCGACCATGGCACGGCCAGCTCATCGGCAACCGCTGCCAAAGGCAACAATGCGATCAACAGGAGCAGGAGCAGCCGGACCCTGGCCGGGCGACGGCGAACGACAACGTGCGGATCACGTGCAAGCACGGAGCAGTCCTTGCAAAGCGGCAGGTGGGGCGCAGCATACCCTTCCCTCCCGCCATGACATACTCCACGGGCAACCGGCGCGTTGTCGCCGCTCCCTGCCAAGGCCGCGCATGTCCGCAACCGCTACCTGTCCCCGCTGCACCACGCAGTTCGACGGCCGCAAGGCCCTGCTGGGCGGCGGCATTCCTGCCTTCTACTCACCCTTTGCCAAGCGCGATGTCGCCCTGCGGGTACGCTGCCCCCACTGTCGCCACGAATTCGCCACCCCGGACGTGCGGCTGCTCG
The DNA here is from genome assembly GCF_059134105.1 of Stenotrophomonas sp. FBCC-B152. Taxonomy (NCBI): domain Bacteria; kingdom Pseudomonadati; phylum Pseudomonadota; class Gammaproteobacteria; order Lysobacterales; family Lysobacteraceae; genus Stenotrophomonas; species Stenotrophomonas sp. FBCC-B152. Next base: position 3,482,923 of record NZ_CP101442.1, read on the forward strand.
GCGGCCGGCTGTCGCTCAACGGCTACCGGGTGGTAGCCGTTGGCCTGCTGGTGGTCTGCGTGCTGCTGGTGATCTACCTGCCGCCGCGCTGAGCGGCCGGGTTACTGCACCGGCACCGCTTCCGGGAAGGACCAGCGCCCGTCGAGAATCTCGGCGCGTGGCCGGTACAACCGGACCATGTAGTTCCAGCCGGGTGTAGTGGGCAAGCAGTTGGGCACCTGGCCATCGCAGCCACCGAACTGGATGTCCACGGCGCCGTCTGCATTTTTCTTTGCCGTCAGATTGTTGAGCGAATAGGCGTTCTGCGCGTTCTTGTCGTAGTAGCCCTTGGCGTTGTAAAGGCTCACCGACCAGAACCCGTCCACCGGGACATCGGCGACATGCAGTCGGTACACCGTCTTTCCATCGTTGTTGGTCGGCGTCACGTTGAGGTAGATCGCTTCGCTGTCCGGGTTGCCACCCCACGCCGTCGCTGCGCCGATTAACCGGCGTACCGGATCAGCCGTTTCGCGCGTGCCGAACATGCGGCGCGCATCCGGCAACGTTGAGCCCAAGGTCACCAGTGCGTCGCGCACCTTGTCCTGGCTCACCGTGTCCCACTTGGGAATCTCGAAGCTGCCCGGCGCCGCCTGCTGGACCTTGATCGCATCCTGCAGGGCATGAACCTTGGCTACGTCCTCCGGATTGTTGGGATCCACCAGCGTGCGGAAGCCAACGACCACATAGCGGGTACCGTCCTTGCCGCGGCTCAGCGTGTAGGCGCCGGGCTTGTAGTTCACCTGGGTGGTGTACTGGTCCTCGTCGATCACCTGCATGGACATGAAGCGATCACCGGCATCCGGGAGGGTGATGGTGACCGGTCCGGCATCCAGGTCGAACACCGCGCTGGAGTACAGGGTGTCCCGGTTCAACCTCACCACGGTCTGGTTGTCGATCGATGCCGGTTCGCGATGGTGGAATATCTTGCCGAGCCCACCTTCCTTCACCAGGGAGGCAAAGTACCGGTCCGATTCGGCGCGCACGAAGTTGTCGGCGGTGACGGGCACGCTTCCTGGCTCGGGCGCGGTCGCCACGCGCGCCGGGGTTTGCGCCGGCGCGGTCGGGGCAGGCGCAGGAGCAGGCGTTTCCGCAACGGTGGGGGAAGCCGCTTCGGGCTCACGTCGGCAGGCGGATAAAGCCACGGTCACCGCCAGGGCCACGGCGGCCAGGGCAAGGCGGTTATGTCGCAGGATGGCGTTGCTCACGGCAGGATCTCCAACCACGGGTGTTGGAGCGTAGCAATGGCCGTCCTGACCCAAAACCGTACTTCTACTGCGTCCCGAGACCGGAGTTGATGAAGATGGCGGCTACGAGGCTTTCCGCAGTGTTGACACGATGAAGCAGACCATCAGGGCATCCCCCGTCTGCACACACCCATGAGCCCTCCCGTTTCATCATCCACAAGCAAGGTCATCCTGGTGGTCGAGGATGAAATCGAACTCTCACGATTGTTCATCGAAGTATTGAGCGGCGCCGGCTACACCGTGGTGCCTGCCTACTCGGTCACCGATGCCCTGTTCGCCTTGGCTGACCAGCCCTTCGATGCCGCCATTCTGGATGTTGAACTGCGCGACGGTGCGGTGTTCCCGGTAGCTGATCGGCTTGCGCGACTCGGTACGCCGTACCTGTTCGCATCGGCCGTGTACCTGCAGGCCATTCCGAGCGCGCACAAGGGCATCCCCTTTGTGTCCAAGCCTTTCGAGATTGATCAGCTTCTTTCCCACGTGGACCGGGCCATCAGGACAGGCAAGGCCGCATAAAACCCGCGTCGCGCAAGGCACTAGACGACCGGTCTAATCGGGTATAGAGTGCGTTCCATGAGCCCGCCCCCAGCCACTGACACCCTCGATGTCCGCGACAAGATCCTGGCCACCGGCCAGCGGATCATGGGCGGCAAGGGCTTCTCAGCGGTAGGCCTCAATGAGGTGCTCTCCGCTGCCGGCGTGCCGAAAGGTTCGTTCTATCACTACTTTGGTTCCAAGGAAGCCTTCGGCGAGGCGTTGCTGGAAGACTATTTCTCGGCCTACCTGGCCGATATGGATCGCATCTTCAGCCAACCCCGCAAGAGCCGCGCACAGCAGCTGGACGCCTATTTCAAGGCATGGATGGACAACCAGTCCTTCGAGGATTGCCAGGGCAAATGCCTGGCGGTGAAGCTTGGCGCTGAAGTGGCCGATCTTTCCCAGAGCATGCGGGCGACGCTGCAGCGCGGTACCGCCGGCATCATCGGCCGCTTGGCGCAGGTGCTGGACGCAGGCGTCCAGGAAGGCTCGCTCGCGTTCTCCGGCACCCCGCAGGCCGTGGCGCAGAGTCTCTACGAGCTGTGGCTGGGCGCCAGCCTGATGGTGAAGATCGTCCGCAAGCGCCAGCCGTTCGACAACGCATTGCGCACCACCCACTCCCTGATCCGCCCCGCCGCCTGACCCGTAGCGGGGAATGCCTCACGCCCCCTTGGGGTTTTTTTCACGCCGGCCTTCTAGACGACCGGTCTACTGTACCCCACCACTTACCCAGGAGCACCCCAATGAATGTACTGATCGTCCTGACATCACACGATGAACTCGGCTCGACCGGCCGCAAGACCGGCTTCTGGCTGGAAGAGCTGGCCGCGCCCTATTACGCCTTCCAGGATGCCGGCGCGAAGATCACCCTGGCCTCGCCGAAGGGCGGGCAGCCGCCGCTGGATCCGAAAAGCAACGAACCGGATTTCCAGACCGATCTCACCCGCCGCTTCGAGGCCGATGCCGCCGCCACCGCGCAGCTGGCCACTACCGTGCGGCTCGACACCGTCTCACAGGCCGACTTCGATACCGTGTTCTACCCCGGTGGCCACGGCCCGCTGTGGGACCTGGCCGAAGACCGCCACTCCATCGCGTTGATCGAGTCCTTCATTGCCGCCAACAAGCCGGTCGCGCTGGTCTGCCACGCACCGGGCGTGCTGCGCCACGTCAAGGCCGCTGACGGCAAGCCGCTGGTGGAAGGCAGGAAAGTGACCGGCTTCACCAACAGCGAAGAAGCCGGGGTCGGTCTCACCGACGTGGTGCCGTTCCTGGTCGAAGACACCCTCAAGGCGCTGGGCGGCGATTACTCGAAAGGCCCGGACTGGGGCTCGTACGTGGTCAGTGATGGCCTGCTGATCACCGGACAGAATCCGGCTTCGTCCGGCGAAACCGCGACAACCCTTCTGCAGCAACTGCCCCGGTAGGATCGGCTCCCAAACGACCGCCGATAGCCTCTCAACGCCCGGTGACGCATGAAACGCGGCGAAGCAGCGCTTCGCCGCATCCGGCGTCCAGCAGTCAGCCCGTTGCACCCACGATTTCGCCATCTTCCTTGGTAAACGGCGTCGCGATCGGCGGCAGGATCACCAGGACCACTTCCGACGGCCGGCACATGCGGGTACCAAGATCGGTCTGCACCAACGGCCGCTGGATCAGGATGGGGTGCGCCAGCATCGCATCCAGCAGCGCATCGTCGCTGAGCGAGGCATCATCCAGGCCCAGTTCCAGATACGGCTTCTCCTTGGAACGGATGGCGCCGCGCACGCTCAAACCGGCCGCGGCGATGAGCTCGACCAGGCGTTCGCGGGTCGGCGGCGTGAGTAGATACTCGATCACCTCCGGCTCGATCCCGGCATGCCGGATCAACGCCAGCGTGTTGCGCGAGGTCCCGCACCTGGGGTTGTGATAGATGACAGCGTTCATGCACTTTCCTCATTCAAAACGGATTCAACGACGCCGGCCGCGGCCGCCAGCGCGGCCGCCTCGACGGCGCCCTTGCGCTCGCTGTAGCGATCCACCAGGTAGTCACTGCGGCCGCGTACCAGCAGGGTGAATTTGACCAGCTCTTCCATCACATCCACAACGCGGTCGTAATAGGCCGACGGCTTCATTCGTCCGTCCTCGTCGAACTCCTGCCACGCCTTGGCCACTGAAGACTGGTTGGGAATGGTCACCATGCGCATCCAACGGCCCAGAACGCGCAGCGCATTGACCACGTTGAATGACTGCGAACCACCGCAGACCTGCATCACGGCGAGCGTTCGCCCCTGGGTGGGGCGCACGCTGCCCTCTTCCAGCGGCAGCCAGTCGATCTGGTTCTTGAACACCGCCGTCAGCGTTCCGTGCCGTTCCGGACTGATCCATACATGGCCCTCCGACCACAGCGAGGCCTGGCGCAGTTCCTGCACTTTGGGATGGGTGGCCGGAACGGCATCAAGCATCGGCAGTTCGTGCGGATCAAACAGCCGTGTGTCTGCACCGAGATGTTCCAGCAACCGCTGCGCCTCCAGCGCCAGCTTGCGGCTGAACGATTGCGGCCGCAGCGACCCATACAGGATGAGGATGCGCGGGCGGTGCGGCGGTGCGGTTCCCGCTTCAAGCGCGGCGACCGAAGGAATGTCCAACGCGCCCGGGACCAGATTGGGGAAGTTTTCCACGGCTTGTCCTGCCTCACTATTTCCATTATTCTAGAATTATGGAACATAAGCGCGCAACCACTGCCTTGGCGGCCCTGAGCCATGCCACCCGCCTCTCCATTTTCCGCCTGCTGGTGCAGGCCGGCAGCAACGGCAAGCTGGCCGGCGATATCGCACAGGCGTTGAACCTGCCTGGCGCCACCCTGTCCTTCCATTTGAAGGCACTGTCGGCAGCCAAACTGGTCACCGCCGAGCAACGCGGCCGGGCCATCTGCTACCGGGCCAACTTCCAGGCGATGGGCGCGCTGGTCGCCTACCTCACCGAAAACTGCTGCGCCGACGATCAGCCCGTTGATCGGCCCGGCTGCTGCTGAACGGCCTGGCGTCGAACATGGCCAACGAACCGGTCCGCCTGTCTTTCCTAGATCGTTATCTCACGCTGTGGATATTCGCCGCGATGGCGATCGGCGTGTGCCTGGGGGCGCTGTTCGATGGCATCCCTTCTGCGCTCAACAGCCTTTCGGCAGGCACGACCAACGTTCCGATTGCCATCGGCCTGATCCTGATGATGTACCCGCCGCTGGCCAAGGTGAAGTACGAAGCGCTGCCAGATGTGTTTGCCGACAAACGCGTGCTGGCACTGTCGCTGGTGCAGAACTGGATCGTGGGGCCGTTCCTGATGTTCGGCCTGGCCGTACTGTTCCTGCGCGACTCCCCCGAGTACATGACCGGCCTGATCCTGATCGGGTTGGCGCGCTGCATCGCCATGGTGCTGGTCTGGAACCAGTTGGCCCGGGGCGACAGCCAGTACGTGGCCGGGCTGGTGGCCTTCAACTCGATCTTCCAGATCGCGCTGTTCAGCGTGTACGCCTGGTTCTTCCTGTCATGGCTGCCACCCGTGTTCGGCCTGCAGGGCAGCGTCATCGACGTCAGCATGTGGACCATTGCCGAGGCGGTACTGATCTACCTGGGCATTCCGTTCCTGGCTGGCTATCTCACGCGGCGCTGGTTGAAAGCGGCCAAGGGCACACAGTGGTATGAGCAGCGCTTCCTGCCCGCGATCAGTCCGATCACCCTGGTTGCGCTGCTGCTGACCATCGTAGCGATGTTCAGTCTGAAAGGCGGCGAGCTGCTGCGCCTTCCGCTGGATGCGGTACGCATCGCCATCCCGCTCACGCTGTACTTCATCATCCAGTTCGTCGTCAGCTTCTTCATGGGCAGGCTTATTGCCAGGGACTATCCCAGAACCACGGCGATTGCCTTCACCGCCGCCGGCAACAATTTCGAGCTGGCCATTGCAGTGGCCATCGCCGCGTTCGGGCTGGCCTCGCCAGTGGCGTTCGCTGCCGTGATTGGCCCGCTGGTGGAAGTACCCGTGCTGGTGCTGCTGGTGCAGGTGGCGCTGCGGCTTGGCCGTCGTTACTTCGCCACGGACGGGCTCACCGGCGTAGCCGCGTCCAGCAAGTGAAAGCAATCTACGTCGGCGCTTGGTCAAAGCACTCGATCAACAACTCGGTCAGCGCCCGCACCTTCAATGACGGATGCGGGCCCGGCGGCCGGATGACGTAGATCCCGGCCGGTGGCGGTCGATGGCGCGGCATCACGTGCACCAGCGCGCCCGAATCCAGATGCTCCCGGGTCAGCCCGTCGGGTAGCCACGCGATGCCCAGCCCTGACAGCGCCGCTGCCAGCAGCGCTGTTCCGTTGTCGGCCTTGAAGCGCCCCCGCGGGTGCACGGTCACCACTGCATCGCCATCCAGGAACTGCCACGGCTCGGTGCCTTGCATCAGCGCCTCGTGCGCCCCGAGCTCGTCAGGCGTCCCGGGTGACCCGTGCGCGTTGACGTAGTCAGGGCTGGCCACCAGCCGCCCGTACAGCGGTCCCACGCAGCGCGCGACCAGGTTGGAATCCGGCAGGTAACCCACGCGCACGGCGCAATCGAAGCCCTCTGCCACCATATCCACGAAGCGGTCGCTGTAAGCCGCATGCACATGCAGCTGCGGATGACGCCGCGCCAGTTCGGCAAACACCGACGCGAAATGGGTAGGCCCGAACGTCAGCGGCGCGGCAATGCGCAGGCGGCCACGCAACTCGCCCGTGGGCAGGATCGCTTCCCGGGCCGCATCCATCTCCGCACACGCGCGCGCGGCGTGCTCGCGGAACATGGCGCCGGCTTCGGTGAGCGCCGCCCCACGCGTGGTGCGGGCGAGCAGCTGCACCCCCAGCTCCGCCTCCAGCCGCGCCAGCCGGCGGCTGACGATCGACTTGGCCACGCCCAGCCGACGCGCCGCCGGTGACACACCACCCGCGTCGGCCACGTCCACGAACGTCCGCAGATCTTCTATGTCCACCCTGCCCTCCCTGAGTCGCCCCACAGCCTGACACAGCGGGCGCCCATTCAGCGTTCCGGTTTCTGCGACACAGCTGGGCGCCGCATGCTGCTACCGCCGTGCAACCGGCGATGACAAGGTTTGGGTTCGCCCTACCCCAACCCACCCAGGATGATTCCATGACACTCCGTAACGGCCTTGACTCACTGCTTCGCCCCGAAGATTCCGTGCTCGTGCTCATCGACCACCAGCCTTACCAGCTGGCCAACCTCAACAGCCACGACCCGCAGGCGGTGGTGAACAACGCCACCGCGCTGGCCAAGACTGCCAAGGCGTTTGGTGTGCCCACCATTCTCACCAGCGTCATCGCCGAACGCGGCGGCCTGATCTTCCCGCACATTACCGATGTGTTCCCCGGCCAGGAGGTGATCGACCGCACCTTCATCAACACCTGGGAAGACCGCAAGGTGGTGGACCTGGTCAAGGCCACCGGCCGCAGGCAGCTGGTCATCGCCGGCCTGTGGACCGAAATCTGCGTGGCCATGCCGGTCATCCAGGCCCTGGGCGAAGGCTGGGACGTCACCGTCATCACCGATGCCTGCGGTGCGGTGTCGGTGGAAGCGCATCAGGTCGCCATCCAGCGCATGATCGCCGCCGGCGCCAACGTGATGACCTGGATCGCGCTGGCCGGCGAATGGCAGCGCGACTGGGCGCGCCTGGAGCACGTGGCCGAAGTAACCGACGTCTTCAAGCAGCACGCCGCCGGCAGCGGCATCGCTTACCTGTGGGAGCAGCAGCTGCTCAACACCCCGGTACCTGCCGCCACCGCCTGATCAGCAAAGCGGGAAGCGGGATGGCCTCATACCAGTGTATGAGGCCATCGAACCGGTGGACGGTCGGGCGCATACCCGGAGATAGCTGTGGTCCGGTACGCCCGCGTGGATAGTGGAGCTGCACCCGTTGCAGCCCCTTCCCACAGGAACGCCACCATGTCCGACATCATCATCACCGACCGCCAGCTTTCCTCCTCCGCCTACAGCGCCGTCATCAACGCGCCCATCGAACAGGTGGACATCGCCGACTGGCTGTTCAACCTCCCCGAAGCCGAGTACCAGCGGTGCTGCCCGCCCGACCATATCTCCGCCGGAAGCACCACCACCGACGATGGCCGGCGCATGTCGATCAACGTCGAGATGATCGGCAAGACCCTGATGGTGCAGCACTACGTGGCCGAGATCGCCACGCCCAGCCTGTGTCGCATGGTGTCCACCTCCGATGCGTTCACGCCCAACGGCCGCACCCGCGTGCAGGTGATCTGGACGCTGAGCGTGAAGAAGATCGACGAGAACACCTGCGAATACACCAACAGCGTGGTCGCGCACCCCACCCAGGCGTTCCTGGATTTCATCGCCGAGCACGGCACGCCGTTCGAGCAAGCGGCCGAAGCACGCCAGCGCGATGGCGGCGACCACAACGGCCGCGAAACGCCGCTGTTTGCCGCCAGCATCGAGCGGCGGGCGCTGGGCCTGGCCACCGCCAGGGCGGCCTGAGCGGGCCTGGCCAGCGCATGGGTGCCATTGCAGCAGCACGGATGCCAGAATGGCCTCCGCGCTGCCGAGTGATTCGATGGATCGACCATGCTGAGCCAGCACCTGTTGTTCTTCTTTGCCATGCTCGGTGCCTTCAATGGCATCGGGCTGGCATCGTTCCTGTGGTGGCGGGCGCGGGGCGAGGCGCCGATGCGCTGGCTCTCGCTGCTGATCCTGGCGGTGGGCGTGCGCACCGGCAAATCGGTGGCATTCTATTTCTGGCCGGATATTCCGCGCATCGTGCTGCAGTTCGGCCTGGCCGCCTGCTTCTTCATCGGCCCGTGCCTGTTCTTCCTGGTCCGCGCGTGCCAGCGCGATGCACCGGGGCTGAGTCGTCTTGACCGCTGGCATGTCACCGCACTGCTGGTGCTCGCAGTCGGGGTGAACCTGTTCCTGCCCTACACCGGCCATCCGGCGCTGTGGCGGCACGTGCTCACCCCCGGCATCAACTACGCCTGGCTGGGCTACCTGCTGTTGACCACGGCCCTGCTGTACCGCCATCGCACCCGGCTGGCGGGCGCCCCCACCGGCCGGCTGCTGCTCGGTGCGCTGGTCGGGGTATGGATCATCTGGACCGCTTACTACACCGCCGGCTACACCTCCTACATCGTGGGTGCGCTGTCCTTCACCTTCGTGCTTGCGCTCAGCGTGGTGGTGTACCTGCGCCAGCGCACCGGCCAGGCCCCGGTGGAGCCCTACCAGGACCGCCGCATCGCCGCGCCGGAGGCGGCGACCCAGCTGCAGGCCCTGGCCGCGCTGATGGAGAAGGAGAGGCTGCACCTGGACCCCAGCCTGACCCTGCCCCGGCTGGCCCGCCGGCTGGGCATGCCCCAGACCCGGCTGTCGCAGCTGCTCAACGACAACAACCAGACCTCGTTCAAGCAGTACCTGGCACAGCTGCGGGTGCTTGAAGCCAAGGCACTGCTGCGCCAGCTGCCGGCCAAGCCGCTGGAGCTGGTGGCCGAACAGGCCGGCTTCCAGTCGATGTCCACCTTCCACAGCGCCTTCAAGAAGCACGAGGGGATCACGCCGGCGGCGTTCCGCGCGGCCGCAACCGTCTCCTGAAATGGATTCCAGTACTCCGGGAAATGGTTTCAAGATATTGATCTGAAAGCGATTGGCTAGCGTAGCGGCTCCTCCCTGCGAGCCACCGCTCATGCCCACGTCCCGCTACCTCCTCTCCCTGCTGCTCCTGCTGTTCTGCAACCTCACCGGCGGGGTCTGCCTGGCCGACGCGTCCTCCGAACCGCGCGGCGCCGATCAACAGCGCGTCCTGTTCATCGTGTCCAGCAGCAAGGTCCACGGGACCTCCACCCTGCCCGCCAGCGTCAGCTTCGGCGAGGTCGTGCACGCCTGGGATACGTTCCATGCCGCCGGCTATGCCGTGGACTTCGTCTCGCCCGACGGCGGCGAAGTGCCGATCCTGGACGCCTACGTCGGCGACGAGGTGGAAGCACGCCTGGAGGACGCACGCATCATGACCGGCCTGCGCAACACCGCCACCCCGGCCCAGATCGATCCCGCCCGCTACCGTGCCGTGTACTACGTCGGTGGCAGCAATGCCATGTACGGCGTGCCGGAGAACACCGCCCTGCAGCGCATCGCCCTGCACGTGTATGAGCGCAACGGGGGGGTGGTGTCGGCGGTCTGCCACGGCACGGCCGGCATCGTGAACCTCACCCTGGCCGGCGGCCAGAACCTGCTGGCCGGCAAGCGCGTCACCGGGTTCCCCGAGCAGCATGAGCAGCAGGACGCCGCCTACTTCCAGCAGTTCCCGTTCCTGATGGGCCAGACCGTCAAAGCGCGCGGCGGCCTGTTCAGTGCCATCGACAGCGAGGCGCCCTACATCCAGACCGACGGCCGCGTGGTCACGGGCCAGAACTACGCCTCCGCGAAGCCCGTGGCCGAAGCCGTGGTCGAGGTCCTGCGGATGCAGGGGAAAACGACCATGGCGCAGACCACAGACCGTGAGGCGGTCGACCAGGTCATGCAGACCATGATGCGCGGCTTCGAAGCCGGCGACCCGACGTTGATCCTGCAGGTGCTGAACAAGGATGGCGTGGTGGTGGGCTATTCGCCCGTCACCAAGGCCCTGTCCCAGATAAGCGCCGAAGAGTGGGCCAAGGGCTTCCCCGGCAAACCCGCAGACGACGAGGACAAGCGCCACCGCCGTTACGAGATCCTGGACGTAACCGAAACCGGCGCGCAGGTGAAGGTGATGCTCGACTATCCGCGCTGGGATGGCGTGGACTACCTCGCGCTGGCGAAGATCGACGGCAAGTGGATGATCATCAGCAAATCGTGGAGCGGCAAGAGCAAGCCGGCGGCTCAATAACGCAATTCTCCACGTCAGCGCCTGTCTCCCGTTGTGCGCCGCCAGACGGCGCCCAACGGGAGGCAGGGCCTATTTCCGCACTTACCCGGACCGCATTCGGAATTCGGGCTCATCAACAACGTACCTCGTCCACACATCTACTCCGATCACGCCTGTCAGCTGGGAAATGATCTGCCGGGTACGCTCGCGTAGCGCTCTCACCTGCTGAACGAGTTCGTCGCGCGGGACCGAGATGCACACGTGCGTCTCATCGCTGTCAGGATCGCACTGGCGGAGGAACAATGCGTCGTCTTGGACAGAAGTGTCTGACTGCCAGCCCTGATCCATATCGCTGTCCACGAGCCCTGACTCGGTGTCCACCAACGCCGCCAGGTAGCAATCGATCTCCTGGAAACTGTCGTACCAGGGAAACTCGACGCGCACGCCGCGCTCCTCGTTCCAAAGCCAGAGGCGCAACCAGAAGTGGTGCCGTATGGAATTGAACGCCAGGCCATGGCGCTGTGCTGCACCAATCACCTGCGCGTAGTAGGCGGCAAGCTCCTGCTCATTGCCGATTGCCTCAGTGGTACGTACCAGCTGGGTTACCACACGCGGAATTTCTGGAAGAGTCAGCGGTTCTGACAGCCTCTCGAAATCGGCAATGTCGGTAACGCGATCAGGACCGTAGTAAAGGCTCTCTTTGAGCAGAAAGCAGATTTCCGCCCTGAGCGAGGGAATGCGTGTTGCTGTCGAGAACCAGGATTCCATTTTTTCCCCCATGCAGGCACCACAACTACTCATTCACACTAGAACGATCCGCAATCCAGCAGCATGCCGCACTAGCGTACGAGAACTGCATGCCCATCGCCACGCGCATAGCGCGCGGGTGACACGCCAGTATGCCTGGCAAATGCCACACCGAACGTCACCGCGCTCGCGTAGCCCACGCGCTCCGCTACCTGTTGAAGGCCCAACTCACGATCACGCAACAGCCGCTTCGCCAGCGCCATGCGCCAGGTCAGCAGGTATTCCATGGGGGCCATGCCCACCACCTTGGTGAAGCGGGCCGAGAACGCCGAGCGCGACAGCACTGCTTCGGCAGCCAGCGTCACTACGCTCCACGCGTGCGCGGGTCGCGCATGCACCGCACGCAGTGCAGCAGCAAGGCGCTCGTCGGCCAGTCCGCGCACCAGGCCTGCGCCTTCTGCCGGGCCTGAGCGGCTGCGCAGCGCTTCGATCAGCAGCACCTCCAGCAGGCGCTCCAGCACTACCTCGCGCGCCGGCCGGCGCGCGCGTGCCTCCTCGCCCACCATCTGCACCAACGTGGCCAGCCGCTCCTCGCCGCGCACATGGACCAGGTCGGGCAGCAGCGAGACCAGCAGCGCGGCGTCGGGCGAGGCGAAGCTGCAGTGGCCGAGCTGCACCCGCAGGTTTACCGGGCCGTCCAGGTTGCCGATCCGGAAATGATCTTCGCCAATGCGGGTGGGAATGCTGGGCTCGATGTCCTGCGGTGCACCGGCGCTGGCGTTCTCCAGCATCTGCACGGCGGGTACCAGTACGAAATCCCCCGCCAGCAGGGTGAGCGGTGGCCGCCCATCAATCGAGAACTCGCACGTGCCTTCCAGCACCGCTGCGTAGAACGGATCGCCCTGCCCTTCGCGGCGGATGCGCCAATGGCCGGAGCCTTCCACCCGCTTGGAGAAGCGCGCGGTGGGCTGCAGCAGGGTGACGACCTCGGACAGGGGATCGGTCACGACAGGACGCTCGGTGAGGAAATATGGACGTTGGAGTGTAGCGCGTCCTGCGCCGTCGTCCGACCATGGTCCCTCGTTCTTCGATGAAGGTTCAACGATGTCGACTGTGATGATCACCGGCTGTTCCTCCGGCTTTGGCCTGGAGACGGCCCAGCTGTTCCTGGCCCGGGGCTGGAATGTAGTGGCGACCATGCGCACGCCGCAGGCCGACCTGCTGCCCGCCTCGGACCGCCTGCGCGTGCTGGCACTGGATGTCACCGATCCGGACAGCATCGCCGCTGCGGTTGCGCAAGCCGGGCCCATTGATGCGCTGGTCAACAACGCCGGCTTCGGCGCCCCGGTTCCAGTCGAGCTGACCCCCATGGAAACCGCGCGGGCGTTGTTCGACACCAACACGCTGGGCACGCTGGCCGTCACCCAGGCGGTGCTGCCGCAACTGCGCGAACGCGGCGCGGGCGTGATCGTCAACGTGACCTCCACGGTGACCATCAAGGCGCTGCCGCTCGTAGGCGTGTACACCGCCAGCAAGGCCGCAGTGAATGCCTTCACCGAATCGCTTGCCCTCGAGGTGGAGCCGTTCGGCGTGCGGGTGCGGTTGGTGCTGCCCGGTCGCTCGCCCACCACCCGGTTCGGCGCGAATGCAGGCATCCATCTGGGCGGCGTGGACCACCCAGCGTATGGCCCGTTGGTGGCCGGCGTGATTGCCAGCTTCCGCGACAGCAGCGGGCCGATTACCCACGCATCGGACGTCGCCGACGCCGTATGGCGCGCAGTAACCGACCCTGCCGCACCGATGCGCATTGCCGCAGGCGCGGACGCGGAAGCGTGGATGGCGGCGCTGGATCCGGCCGCGCGACCTGTCGCCAGCTGAACCTGCCGCAGTCGAAACGACCGTCAGTAGACGGTCGTATTGTGCAGCGTCACCTTCTCGCCCTCGCGCTCCAATGCATCCTGCGCGAACTGCTCCGCATCCAGGGCGACGATACGGCAGCCCTCCAGGTCCGGTTTGAGGTTGACCACGTCCCCGCTCAGCTGGAGAAACGTCGGCAGGCGAACGGGGCGGGCGTTCTTGGCATAGAAATCGGCCTGATGGCCGCGCAGTACCACGGCATGCCCGCCGAGCTCGCCGGCTTCCTTCTGCAGCTTTGCGAACGCCTTCCTGTAGCTCACCGGCGAGGGGTTCATGCCGGTGCGCTGGTTGGGCTCCTTGCTGCCCAGCTCTACAGTGACCCGGCCGAACCGCTCCGCCACGCAGGTGGGCGGCACCGACTTGAGCAGCTCCACCGGCTCCGGCGGGCGGGCGTGGGCTGCACCGGCAGCCATCAGGCACAACACCAGCACTGCACTCCGTTGCATGGGTGGCTCTCCTCGGGTTTCAGCCGACCATAGCGCACGGTTCAGCGGCGGTCGAGATGCGACATCCCCTGCGCGCCAAGCGGTGTGCCGCAAATTCAAACACACGATTGAAACGCGCGTAACTTCGCCGAACTGGACACGATCCACCGGTTCCGCCAGACTCCGCCCTTTCCTATTCCTCGGCACCCATGGCGAAACTGCTGGTCCTGCATGGCCCCAACCTCAACCTGCTCGGTACGCGCGAGCCGGGCGTGTATGGGCACACCACGCTGGCGCAGATCGACCAGGCCCTGCTGGCCCAGGCGCAGGGCGCCGGGCACGTGGTGGAAAGCCTGCAGTCCAACGCCGAGCACGTGCTGGTGGACCGGGTACAGGCTGCCCGTACCGACGGTACCACCTTCATCCTGATCAATCCGGCCGCGTTCACCCACACCTCGGTCGCCCTGCGCGATGCGCTGGCGGCGGTGGATGTGCCGTTCATCGAGATCCACCTGTCCAACCCGCACGCCCGCGAACCGTTCCGCCAGCACAGCTACTTCAGCGACAAGGCGGTCGGCGTGATCTGCGGCTTTGGCGCCGACAGCTACCGCTACGCGATGGACGCGGCGCTGGTGCGGCTGGCCGCCGCCTGACACCCCATTGACCCGAGCGCTCCGCGCTTCCCACCACACTGACATCAAACACCAGAGGCCCCTATGGATCTCCGCAAAATCAAGAAGCTGATCGACCTGTTGGAAGAGTCGAACCTCGCCGAAATCGAAATCAAGGAAGGCGAAGAATCCGTCCGCCTGTCGCGCGCCCCGGTGTCGGGTTACGGCATGGTGCAGGCCCAGCCGCAGATGATGATGGCCCCGGCCCCGGCCCAGCCGGCCGCCCAGGCGATGCCGATGCAGTCGCCGACCGAAGCCTCCACCGGCGGTACCGCCAAGCCGGGCCCGGCGCTGCCGGACGGCCACGTGCTGCGCTCGCCGATGGTCGGCACGTTCTACACCTCGTCCGCACCGGACAAGCCGGCCTTCGTCACCATCGGCCAGCAGGTCAAGGCTGGCGAAACGCTGGCGATCATCGAAGCGATGAAGATGTTCAACCCGATCGAAGCCGATGCTTCCGGCACCATCGTGGCCATCCTGGCTGAAAACGGCCTTCCGGTCGAATTTGACCAGCCGCTGTTCGTGATCGGCTAAGGATCCGTCCATGCTCGACAAAGTCGTTATTGCCAACCGAGGGGAGATCGCGCTGCGCATCCTGCGCGCGTGCCATACCCTGGGCATCCGCACGGTGGCCGTGCATTCCACGGTCGACCGCAACCTCAAGCACGTGGCCATGGCCGACGAGTCGGTCTGCATTGGTCCGGCGCCGTCGCCGCAGAGCTACCTCAACATTCCGGCACTGATCGCCGCGGCGGAAGTCACCGATGCCCAGGCCATCCACCCGGGTTACGGCTTCCTGTCGGAGAACGCTGACTTCGCCGAGCGCGTGGAAGAATCCGGCTTCATCTTCATCGGCCCCAAGGCCGACACTATCCGCATGATGGGTGACAAGGTCGAAGCGATCCGCGCGATGAAGGCCGCCGGCGTGCCGTGCGTGCCCGGTTCGGGCGGCCCGCTGGGCGAAGACATCGTGGCCAACACCAAGATCGCCCGTGAGATCGGCTACCCGGTCATCATCAAGGCGGCCGGTGGCGGCGGCGGGCGCGGCATGCGCGTGGTGCATGCCGAGGCCTCGCTGAAGACCTCCATTGAAACCACCAAGAGCGAGGCCAAGGCCGCGTTCGGCAATGGCGAGGTCTACATGGAGAAGTTCCTGGAGAATCCGCGCCACGTGGAAATCCAGGTGCTGGCCGATGGCCAGGGCAACGCCATCCACCTGGGTGAACGCGACTGTTCCATGCAGCGCCGCCACCAGAAGGTGGTGGAAGAAGCGCCGGCACCGGGCATCAGCGCCGAACAGCGCGAAGAGATCGGCAAGGTCTGCACCGAAGCGTGCGTGCGCATCGGTTACCGCGGCGCGGGCACCTTCGAGTTCCTCTACGAAGACGGCCGCTTCTACTTCATCGAAATGAACACCCGCATCCAGGTAGAGCACCCGGTAACCGAAATGGTGACCGGTATCGACCTGGTGGTGGAGCAGCTGAAGATCGCCGCCGGCCACAAGCTCAGCATCAAGCAGAGCGATGTGGTGCTCACCGGCCATGCGATCGAATGCCGCATCAACGCCGAAGATGCCGAAACCTTCGTGCCGAGCCCGGGCCAGATCACCGCGTTCCACCCCCCGGGTGGTCCGGGTGTACGCGTGGATACGCACATCTACGCCGGCTACCGCGTGCCGTCGAACTACGACTCGATGATCGGCAAGCTGATCGTGCACGGGCCGGATCGTGAAACCGCCATCGCGCGCATGCGCGTGGCGCTGAGCGAGATGGTGGTGGACGGAATCAAGACCAACGTGGCGCTGCAGCAGCGCATCATGCGTGACAAGGGCTTCCAGGCCGGTGGGCAGAACATCCACTACCTGGAGAAGCGCCTGGCCGAGCGCAAGAACAAGTCGATTGCATTGACCTGATCCTGCTGGTGGTGGGTTGAACGGAAAGGCGGGCATTGCCCGCCTTTCTGCTTTCCGCGTTTTTCAATCCCGCAAGGGGATGGCCAGCAGGGGTTGGGCGCCGAGGGTCCCCATGGCCTGCCGTCCCGCGCCCAGTTCTTCCAGGTGCAGCTCACCGGGTGCCTTGGCGACGACCTTGAAAAGAACGTTGTTGCCGATCATCACCTGCGCTTCGTCCTGCAGCGAGAGCAGCCCGGTGGGATGGGCATGCTGGCGCATGGCGAGGGTCACCAGGATGGTGGCCCCCTGCACGCTGTTGCTGCTGGCTGCAGCGGCGGCATGCACGGCACGCCCGCGGTCGCCGCTGGCCACCAGGAACGTGCGGCTGTACAGCGTCTGCCCTTCCTGCAGGCCGGCAAACTGCGCGGCATCCAGCGCCAACGCGGTGTACACCCGGCCGGCATGCGGCGGAATGCGCGCCAGGGCGCGGTTGATGCGCGCCACCGCCTGCTCCGAATCGCGGAACACCGGCTGCAGGCTGCCGTACTGCAGGAAATCGTCCATGGAGCGGCGCCGCCAGGTGAGGTAGCTGCGGAGGGCGGCGCGCTGCAGCTGGCTCAACCGCAGCCGCGCGTTCTGCGCCACCGCACTTTCATACACCTGCGCCGCTTCCAGGCTGGGCATGCCGCGATATTCCACGTTGAACTCGGCCTGGGTCATGAAGCGGTGCTCCTGTGCCGGAATGGCCTGGCGCATGTCGACGATGTGCTGGGCCGGGTGACCACGGCGGTGCAGGCGGCCGGCTCCGGCGCCGCGCGGCAGGTACACCGAAATGCGCTGGGTGTGTTCGTCCACCTGGCGCAGGCGTACCCGGAAGTAGCGCTCGTTGAACTGCAGGTAGTGGCGCAGGCGGTTGCCCTGGCGGCTCATGTACCAGCCCGGCCGGCTCACATCGGCGACGATCCCGCGCCGCCGCGCCTGATGAGCGTTGAGCGCCTGCCCGTGGTGCGTCTGGAGCGTGGCCGATAGTTCCGCCGAGAATTCGGGTGCCAGCGTGGCACAGGCCTCGCCCGGTGCCCGCCGGCAGCGCAGCGTGCGCACCGGTCGTGGTGCGGCCTCGCGCAGCTGATAGATGCCGTCGCGCTTGACCAGTTCCAGGTGGCCGATACGCAGGCCCAGCGAATCATCCAGCGTTGCGGGATAGTAACGGCCATCAACGCACACGGCATTGCCCGCGCGATCGCCGGCGAGGTTCTGGTAATAGAGGATGCCGTCCGGCCCCATCAGATCCAGGCGCAGGCGTACGTGGTCCAGGGGCGCCTGCCCGGCGACCTGCAATGCCACGTCGTCGAACAGCGGGATGGAACTGTCTGCGCGTGTGACCCGGGGTACCACCGCCTGCACGGCCGGGGCACGTACCCAGCCCCACGTTGCCGTATCGAACCGCACGGGAACGTTGCCGGTGTCGGTCCGCACCTGCAGCCCGCCCTCGCTGATGGACAGCGCGCGATCGGCGCCCTCGAAACGTACCTGGATGTGTCCGTCGTGGAGTTCGGCGGTACTTTGACTGATCGCCATGCCCCGGCGCAGCGGTTCAACGTGCGACGTTTCGCCCTCGCCGGAGCCCTGTGCCGCGCCCACCCGCCCTTCATCCGCCTCGCGCACCACCGCCGCGCCGGACTCGATCCCCCGCACGCCATCCAGCGCCATCACCACGTTGGCCAGCTCGGCGCGGTCCAGCGGGCGGCGTTCCAGCGCGTCAGCGCCGAGGTCGAGTACGGCAGCCACCTCCTGCATGCCGAACACGCCACGAGCGCCCAGCAGCGCGGTCTCGGCGATGGTGCTCACTGCATCGCCTACCTGCAGCAGGGCACGCACGCCGGTGCTCAAGGGCGGCGCGCAGCGCACGCCCCGGTGGCGCTCCCAGGTGGTGCGCGCATCGGTGAACACCTCCGTCACCGGGCTGCGCAGCAACCCGGCCACACCATGCAGAACGCCGGGCAGGCTGGGCGAGATGGGCACCGGAATACAATCTGGCGTCAATGGCGCACCTTCGCGCACCACAGAGGGTCGCGACGTCGCGATCGGCATGGCCGCTGCGTTCGTCACCATCAGCAGTGCCGCCAGGCCTTGCACGGGCGTCTCCACCCGGCGGATAACGGTGGTGTCCAGCGGGCGGGGCGAAACGGCGCTGACGGGGGCGCGGGCATGGAAGCGACCGGCGGCATGCCGATGGTCGGCTGCGGTGGTTGGCATGGGGGACCCAGTGAGAATGGCGAGCCCGATGAGATCGAAGCCGCGCCGTCCTGTCCAAGCGAAGTTCCCTACCGGGATCGCGTCTGCGATAGACGCAATTGATCGATGAAGCGCGACTCAGGCCAGCGTCTTCAGGAACCGGCTGACTTCATCGGCAGCAGCCTGCGGACGCGCCTGCAGCAACAGGTGCGGACCCTCCATCCAGCGCACGACCGGGGCTGCCAGGACGCGGGAAAGGTGCCGCTGGCAGTAGCCCGGCAGCAGCCGGTCGTTGCGCGCGTGCAGGCACATGGTCGGCACGCCGAGCCGCGCGGCATGGATGCTGCGATCCACCCCGATGGCGGCCACCGCGCGCGTGCGCAGCACGGTGTCGTCCACCTTCGCCAAGGCCGACGCCAGCGCATTGCGCAGCGCGGGCGTGCTCCAGCGCCCCAACAGCCACCAGGACAGCAACGGCATCGGCAGCAGCCGCACCGGTGCGCGGTACAGCAGCGACTGCACCGCGCGCAGTGAGCGCCACGGCGAACGCGCGAAGGTGGTTGAAAGGATCAATCCGCGCAGCAGCGGCGGGGGTTGCGCGGCAATGGCCAGCGCCAGCGGGCCGGAGAACGACTCACCCAGCAGCACATAAGGGAGGGTGGTTGGCAGCGCCTGCCGCACGAACGCGTCGAGCGCGGCGTAATCGAGCGCGCGGTCGACCGGATAGGCAATGACGGTGGTGGCGATGCCCTGTGCGTGCAGGGCGGCGCAGAACGCCGCGTGCTGCGTACCGGTGGCATCCAGCCCCGGCAGGATCACCAGATGCGGCAGGCCCGGCGCCAGGGTGCCAGGCGCCTGCATCAACGGCGGGTGTCGGCTGCCGTGATCTGGGTGTCCTTGACCGGCGCCACGCCCAGCGACGAGGTCGGGTCGACGATCACCATGGTTTCGGTCGAGCCGTCCGGCCAGACCACCTGGAAGGTGCTGCCCGCCGGCAACGAGGCGAACGGCATGCCGCTCTGCGCGCGGTACACCGCGGCCACCTGGCTGGCACCGGCGCGGCGCACGTCTTCCTGCGCCTTCACCGAGGTCAGGGTCACCTTCGACAACTTCCGATAGCGGTCATCGTAGGTGTCGATCATCACCAGGCCAACGGCACCGGCCGAATACGCCACGAACAACGCCACCCAGAACCAGAATTTGGCGCCATGCACGAATCGACGATAATTCATGACCGTTTGCTCCGCTTGATCAACTGCTCAACCAACGTTTTCATTTTCCCCGCACCTTGCCGCGAAACCGCAGCGTCATACACGAAAGTGGCGAAGTCCTGCCCACCGTCCTGCGAACAGATCCCTCCGTTCGCGCAGAAATTGTTCATCAACACACTGTCTGGCCCGCACGCCATGCCCAGTTCGCACGCGGCCAGCCGCCAGGCCAGTTCGCTGAACTGGTCGCCCGCCACCAGGCCCTGCAGCGCGCCATCCCCGCTGGCGCGCTGGCCCATGGCGGTGGAAATGGCCATGTACGCCTCGGGATCGCGCGAGTCCATCACCCGCTCCACCAGGTCGCGGCGATATTCGGGGCTGTCCTTGAGCGGCTGGCCGTCGGCGAACAGCGCCGCTTCGGCGGCCAGGTTGCCGGCGCGTGCGGCCAGCACCCGCTGGGAAACAATCAACGAACGGCCCAGGCCGTCGCTGGAAACGAAACCGGCGCAGCGCCGCGCCACGCGCTCGCGCGCCTGCACCATCGGCGAAGATGCGTTCATGCCCAGCCCGGTGAGCACGTTGTTGTCGAGCTGGTAACCACCCGGGTCCATCGCATAGATGGCGCAGTAGTCGTACACCCGGCTGACCATCCAGCCCGCTTCGGCATTGCCATTGGCGGCCTGCAGGCGCAGGCGCTGGGCATAGGCGAACAGGTCGGTGTCGCCTTCGATATCGGCGCGGATGTCCAGCGGCAGACCCGACGGCACTGCGGTGCTGCGCTCATTGGCCAGCAACTGGCGGGCCAGCTGCTGTGCCTGCAGCGGCGCGGCCGAACCCGCCCCGACCTGCAGTTCACTCACTGCCGCCGGTGCATGGTCGGCCTGCAGCGCACGACCGCCCGCGCGGTAGCCCACCACCCCCAGCAATGCCAGGGCCGGTACCACCAGCAGCCAGGTTTTGAGCGTGGGCGCGAGGGCCATTCAGCGGAACCGGTTCGATAGAGTCAGGCAGCAGGATGCGGAGTTTAGCAATGGCGTAACCTGTTGTCTTAACGCGCCATCGCGTCGCTTCTCACCGACTTATGAGACGGGCGCCGCCGTGACCGCCCGCAATCGTCTAGCATTCACCGTTTTCCGCAGGTCCTTACCGCCCATGCCGTTCCTGGAACTCACCCTCCACTGCACCGAAGCCACCCAGCCGCGCTATGAAAATGCGCTGGACGACGTGGGCGCGCTGGCGGTGACCCTGCTCGACGCCGATGCCGATACGAGCAACGAGCGCGCCATCCTGGAACCGGGCGTGGGCGAAACCCCGTTGTGGAACGACCTGGTGCTGAGCGCCCTGTTCCCCGCCGATACCAATGCGCTGGCGCTGCTGGCCGCACTGGAGGCCTTCGACCCGGGCCTGGAATGGAGCACTACGAGCTTCCGCGCGGTGCAGGACGAGGATTGGGAACGCGCCTGGCTGGACCAGTTCCAGCCGATGGCGTTCGGCGACCGCACCTGGATAGTGCCGTGGAACCACGAATTGCCCGAAGCCGCCCAGGCCGCCGATGCCGCCGTGGTGCGGCTGGACCCGGGCCTGGCGTTTGGTTCGGGTACCCACCCGACCACCGCGCTGTGCCTGCGCTGGCTGGATGGGCTGGCCACCGAAGGCGCGCTGGCCGGGCAGACCGTGCTGGATTTCGGCTGTGGCTCGGGCATCCTGGCGCTGGCCGCGCTCAAGCTTGGCGCGGCCAGGGCGGTGGGCGTGGACAACGACCCGCAGGCGGTACTCGCCACGGGCGACAACGCCGAGCGCAACGCGCTGCAGGACCGCATGCAGGTGTACCTGCCGGCCGACGAACCGCAGGCCACCTACCCGGTGGTGGTGGCCAACATCCTGGCCTCGGCGCTCGATGCGCTGGCCGAAGTGCTGGCCACGCGCGTGGCGCCGGGCGGCCGCATTGCGCTGTCGGGCATCCTGCACGGCCAGGAAGACGAACTGGTGGTGCGTTACGCGGCCTGGTTCGAACAGCTTGAAGTCGCACGCGACGACGACTGGATGCGCATCACCGGCGTGCGCCGTGCTTGAATGACGCGATGACCGAACCGACCCCGCCACCGCGACGTCCCCTGGCCACGTTCCTGCGTGCGTCCACCGAGCCCACGCCCGAGGCGGTCGACGAGGTCGCCCCGGACAGCGAGGTGGACAACAACGAGGACAATCCCGGTGTTGCCGAGGCGTACGTGGAGGACATCGAGCAGACCGAAGCGGACACCGACCCCGCTCCGGTCGCAGTGGTCGAGGCCATCGAGCCCAACGTTGCTGCCTCGCCCGCGCCCAGTTTCATGCGCGCACCCGAACGCGCGCCGCCCACGCCGCGTTGGCAGTGGGCGCTGGTGGGCGGCCTGGTCGTGCTGCTGTCGCTGCAGATCGCCGTTGCCGACCGCGCGCGCCTGGCCGCCGATGCCGGCAGCCGGCCGTGGATAGCGGGGCTGTGCAGCGTGCTGCGCTGCAGCCTGCCGGCCTGGCAGGAACCGGCCGCCTTCAGCATGATCAGCCGCGATGTGCGGCCGGTGCCGGGTCAGCCGGGCGCGCTGCAGGTGCAGGCCAGCTTCCGCAACGATGCCCGCTGGGCACAGGCGTGGCCATCGCTGCGGCTGTCGCTGTCCGACGCCGATGGCCGCGTGATCGGTACCCGCGTGTTCGCGCCGCGCGACTACCTGGACCCTACGGCCGATGCCGCGTCCGTACTGGAACCGGGCCAGAGCGCGCAGATTGCGTTCCGGGTCCGCGAACCCGCGGCGTCCACCGTCGCATTCACCTTCGAGTTCCTGTAACCCGGCGTCCTGCCAACGAGCGTGGCGGCCTGGCCACGCACGCGCTAGACTGACCCCCTCCAAATTTTCCGCCAGGGTTGTGGTCCGCCCTGGCTTCGCACCGGGATCCTTCTTGAACGCTGTCCTTTCTCGTCCTGACAATAGTCGTGGCGCGCCGAAGCCGCCGCTGCGCGAACACGTCGCCCAGTCGGTCCGGCGTTACCTGCGCGACCTGGACGGCTGCGATGCGGATGACGTGTACGAGATCGTCCTGCGTGAAATGGAAATCCCGCTGTTCGTGGAAGTCCTCAACCACTGCGAAGGCAACCAGAGCCGTGCGGCGTCGATGCTGGGCATCCACCGCGCCACCCTGCGCAAGAAGCTGAAAGAGTACGGCATCGCCACCTGATGCCCCGGTGGGGGTGCGGGACGGCCTACAATATGGGCCCGCTCCGCTTCGATCTCCTGCCCCCATGAGTTCCGATCTGCTGCCCGTGCGCCGGGCCCTGCTTTCCGTTTCCGACAAGACCGGTCTGATCGACCTGGCCCGCGCCCTCGCTGCGCGCAACGTCGAGCTGCTCTCCACTGGTGGAACCGCCAAGGCAATCCGCGACGCCGGCCTGCCGGTCAAGGACGTGGCCGATGTCACCGGCTTCCCGGAAATGATGGATGGCCGGGTCAAGACCCTGCACCCGCTGGTGCACGGTGGCCTGCTGGGCCGCGCCGGCCAGGATGAGGCGGTGATGGCCGAACATGGCATCGCCGCGATCGACCTGCTGGTGCTGAACCTGTATCCGTTCGAGCGCGTCACCGCCGATGCGGACTGCACGCTGGCCGATGCAGTGGAAAACATCGATATCGGCGGCCCGGCCATGCTGCGTTCGGCGGCCAAGAACTTCGCCCGTGTTGCGGTGGCCACCGATCCGTCGCAGTACGCCGAGCTGCTGGCCGAACTGGATGCCAATGATGGCAAGCTGTCGGCCGCCAAGCGCTTCGCACTGTCGGTGGCCGCGTTCAACCGCGTCGCGCAGTACGACGCGGCGATCAGCAACTACCTGTCGGCGGTGACCGCCACCGATGCGGCCGTGCCGCTGCGCACCGAGTTCCCGGCGCAGATGAATTCCAGCTTCGTGAAGGTCATGGACCTGCGCTACGGCGAGAACCCGCACCAGGCCGGCGCGTTCTACCGCGACCTGTCGCCGGTGGCCGGCACGCTGGCCACGTTCCAGCAGTTGCAGGGCAAGGAACTGAGCTACAACAACCTGGCCGATGCCGATGCCGCATGGGAGTGCGTGCGCCAGTTCGACGCGCCGGCCTGCGTGATCGTCAAGCACGCCAACCCGTGCGGCGTGGCCGTGGGCGCCGGCAACGGCGATGCCTACGAACTGGCCTACGCCACCGACCCGACCAGCGCCTTCGGCGGCATCATCGCCTTCAACAAGCCGTTGGACGCCGCCACCGCCAAGGTGATCCTGGACCGCCAGTTCGTGGAAGTGCTGATCGCCCCGGATTACGAGCCGGCCGCGCTGGAGTACGCCACGAAGAAGGCGAACGTGCGCGTGCTGCGCATTCCGCACGGCGAAGGCCGCAATAACTACGACACCAAGCGCATTGGTTCGGGCCTGCTGGTGCAGAGCGCGGACAACCGTGGCATGCGCCGTGACGAGCTGACCGTGGTCAGCAAACTGGCACCCACCGAGAAGCAGTTCACCGACCTGCTGTTCGCCTGGAGCGTGGCCAAGTTCGTGAAGTCCAACGCGATCGTCTACGCCAAGGACAACCGCACCATCGGTGTCGGCGCCGGCCAGATGAGCCGCGTGTACTCGGCCCGCATCGCCGGCATCAAGGCGGCCGACGCGAACCTGGTGGTCGAAGGTTCGGTGATGGCGTCCGACGCGTTCTTCCCGTTCCGCGACGGCATCGACGCTGCCGCGGCCGCCGGGATCAAGGCGGTGATCCAGCCGGGTGGTTCGATGCGCGACGCGGAAGTGATTGCCGCGGCCGACGAGCACGGCGTGGCGATGGTGTTTACCGGCGTGCGTCACTTCCGCCACTGATTGTTCAGCGTAAGGTGGGGCCGACCACGCGTCGGCGCCCGCCGGCAGGTTTGGACCGAAGCTGGAGGTGATCGCATGACCGACAACCATGGCGAGCTGATTCTGTACCGCACCGATGACGGTCGGACGGAAGTTCATCTGCGCGCCGCGGACGGGACGGTTTGGCTGACACAGGCTGAAATGGCCCAGTTGTTTCAGACCACCCCTCAGAACATCACCCAGCACATCCAATCAGTCTACGATGACGGTGAGATTGAGGAGTCGGCAACGTGTAAGGATTACTTACAAGTTCGCCGGGAAGGGAGCCGCGAGGTGCGCCGCACGGTAAAGACCTACCAGCTTGAGCTGATCATGGCCGTTGGTTTCCGCGTGCGGTCACCACGGGGGGCGCAGTTTCGTCGCTGGGCAGCAGAAGCCCTGTCTCAGTACCTCGTCAAAGGCTTCCTGCTCAACGACGAGCGGCTCAAGGACGCCGAGCGCGCGGACTACTTCAAAGAGCTGCTGCGCCGCATCCGCGACATCCGCAGTTCGGAGAAGAGGTTCTACCAGACGCTGCGTGATCTGTTCAAAGCCAGCAGCAGCGATTACGACGGCACGGCAGCAACCGCCAGGACGTTCTTCGCGACCATCCAGAACAAACTTGTCTACGCCGTTACCGGCAGCACCGCTGCGCAGCTTATTGTCGAGCGTGCCAATCCCGACGTGGCGCATATGGGCCTGACGAACTGGTCGGGCGACAAGCCCCGCAAGTCCGATGCGGTCGTGTCTAAGAACTACCTGGTGCAGGCGGAACTCGATCAGCTGAACCGGCTGGTCACCATGTTCCTCGACTTCGCAGAAGACCGTGCCGAGCGTCGCATCGAAATGCGGATGGACGACTGGATCACGCAGACCGACCGTTTCCTCAACTTCAATGAACGCGCTGTACTCAACGGTTCGGGCCGCATCTCAAATCAGCAGATGGAATTGATCATCGCGGAGCGCTACGCGGCATTCGACGCGGAGCGCCGCGCAGCGGACAGGATCACATCAGAGCGCGAGGCCGAGGTCGACGTGCAGCAGTTGCACGCCGAAGCCAAGCGCCTCGGCTCAGCCGTCAATTCGGACTGACCGCTTAAACCCCTACATTCTTACTGTTACCTCCAGGAACACCTCAATGAAGATCCTCGTCATCGGCTCCGGCGGCCGTGAACATGCCCTGGCCTGGAAGCTGGCCCAGTCGTCCCGTGTCACCGAGGTGCTGGTTGCGCCAGGCAATGCCGGCACCGCCACCGAGGCCGGCTGCCGCAACGTGCCGGTCAAGGTCACCGACCTGGACGGGCTGCTGGCGCTGGTGCAGGCCGAAGGCGTCGAGCTGACCGTGGTCGGCCCGGAAGTGCCGCTGGTGGCTGGCGTGGTGGACCGGTTCCGCGCTGCTGGCCACCGCATCTTCGGGCCCACCGCTGCGGCCGCCCAGCTGGAGGGCAGCAAGGCCTACGCCAAGGATTTCCTGGCCCGGCACAACATCCCCACCGCGTTCTATGCCGTGCACACCGAGGTGGATGCGGCGCTGGCCTACATCCGCGAGAAGGGCGCACCGATCGTGGTCAAGGCCGATGGCCTGGCTGCGGGCAAGGGCGTCATCGTGGCGATGACGCAGGCCGAAGCCGAAGACGCGGTGCGCGACATGCTGTCGGGCAATGCGTTCGGCGATGCCGGCGCGCGCGTGGTGATCGAGGAGTTCCTCGATGGCGAGGAAGCCAGTTTCATCTCGATGGTCGATGGCACCACGGCACTGCCGATGGCCACCTCGCAGGACCACAAGCGCGTGGGCGATGGCGATACCGGCCCGAACACCGGCGGCATGGGCGCCTACTCGCCCGCGCCAGTGGTCACCGATGAAGTGCATGCACGGGTGATGCGCGAGGTGGTGAATCCCACCGTGCAGGGCATGATTGCCGACGGCATCCCGTTCACCGGCTTCCTCTATGCCGGGCTGATGATCGATGCCAGCGGCGCGCCGAAGGTGATCGAGTTCAACGTGCGCTTCGGCGATCCGGAAACCCAGCCGGTGATGCTGCGCCTGCAGTCGGACCTGGTGGAGCTGGTGGAAGCGGCGATCGATGCACGCCTGGATGCGGTGCAGGCACAGTGGGATCCGCGTCCTTCCCTGGGCGTGGTGATGGCGGCCTCGCCGTACCCGGAGGCGCCGATCACCGGTGACGTCATCCACGGACTCGACCAGGTGCCGTCTACGGCCAAGGTGTTCCACGCCGGCACCACGCTGGATGCACAGGGCCACGTGCTCAGCGCCGGCGGCCGCGTGCTGTGCGTGGCCGCATTGGGCGACAGCGTGGGCGATGCGCAGGCAAATGCGTATGCCGGCGTGGCGAAGGTGTCGTGGGACCACGAGTTCCACCGCAACGACATCGGCTGGCGCGCGATCGCGCGCGAGAACGCGTAATCCACCCAACAAAAAACCCGGCGCTGCCGGGTTTTCTGTGTACTGCGTTGGACGCCGCGTTATGCGGTGAACAGCGCCTTCATCTTCTTCAGCGCGTTCGCCTCGACCTGGCGGATGCGTTCGGCGGACACGCCGTACTCATCAGCCAGTTCCTGCAGCGTGACCTTGCTGTCGGCGTCCAGCCAGCGGCGACGGATGATGTCGCGCGAGCGGGCGTCGAGCTCGGCCAGGCCTTCGCGCAGCAGCTGCAGCTGGTTGTCTTCGCTGTCGGCACGCTCATAGGCCATCGACGGATCTTCGTCGTTGGCGACCAGGAACGCAGCCGGCGACGGCGGCGCATGCTCGTTGTCGTCATCGCTGGGCGCATCGAAACCAATGTCGCGACCGGACAGGCGCGATTCCATTTCCAGCACTTCGCGTTCGGACACGTTGAGATCCTTGGCGACGGCGGTGACTTCTGCCGCATTCAACCAGCCCAGGCGGGTCTTGGACTTGCGCAGGTTGAAGAACAGCTTGCGCTGCGCCTTGGTGGTGGCGACCTTGACGATGCGCCAGTTCTTCAGGATGAACTCGTGCATTTCGGCACGGATCCAGTGCACCGCGAACGACACCAGGCGAACGCCCATGTCCGGGTCGAAGCGCTTCACCGCCTTCATCAGGCCGATGTTGCCTTCCTGGATCAGGTCGCCCAGCTGCAGGCCGTAGCCATTGTAGCCACGGGCCACGTGCACCACGAAACGCAGGTGGGAATGGACCAGCTCGCGCGCGGCGTCCAGGTCCTGCTCGTCGCGGAAGCGGCGGGCCAGGTCCTGCTCGTCATCGACCGTCAGCACCGGGATCTGGTGCACGGCGCCGATGTAGGCGTCCAGCGAACCGAGCGCACTGGGAATCGGAAGATTGTTTGCCACAAGGGCAGTAGACATGTTCTGGCTCATAGGGGTCATCTTATCAGTCCCGTATTTGGACTGCTGACGGTTCAAAAAGTTCCAGCGTTCCGTGGGTGAAACGCTGACGAAGTTCAGGCCCCTAACGTACCGCGAAATGGTGACAGTGGCGAGTGGGTGGCTGTTGAGCCTATCCACTTGATAATCAAGGACATACGCTCAAAAACGTCATCACCACGTCGTTTTGGGCGGGACAATCCCACCAAAAGACACCCATTCAGGATGAAAACGTTGCCATGCATTCAGCGCTGCCGTCCCCGAACGCCTGAACGGCCGCCCAAAAGCGGTGCTCCGGGGCTCAATAATAGCCAGACAAATTCAAGAAGAACCCCTTCGCCTCATACCGCAGCTCGGTCAGGTCATCACTGAACTCGGTGAAGTTGTACCCCGCCCCGATCTTGAAGTTCTGGCCCACCTGGCGGTCCACGCCCACCAGCCAGCCTTTCTTGTCGCCGCCCTCGCGCACATCCAGCCAGCGGTACTCGCCCATGGCTTCCCACTGCGCGAACAACCGGTAGCGCAGCTGCAGGGCCGAGAAGTTGACCCGGCTGTCCAGCCACTCGCCCTCGCCGCGCCCGGTGCGGTAATCGCCCCAGCGCCCGGCCAGCTTGCCGGCCACCTCCCAGCGGTCGCTGACCTGCATCACGCCCTCGAACGAGACGATCTGCGACTTCTGGTCGTACACGTTGCCCCCCACCTGGCCCAGCGACGCCACGTCATAGAGATAGGTGTACTTGCCGAACGCCGCCCAGCGTGTGTTGTCGTGCGGGCGCCAGGCGAAGCCCAGGTTGGATTCCACCAGCTTGGCGTCGGCCAGCGGGTTGCGCCTGTCGTCGGTGTCGGCGTAGTTGGCGCGCAACGCGATGCGCCAGTCTTCGTTGATCTTGTACAGCAGCCGGTTGGTGGTCACCCACTGGCGGCGGTCTTCGGCGCCTTCATCGCGGCGGTATTCCAGCTTGCTGGTCCACTGCGTGTTGGCATCGGTACGGCCGCCGTTGACGCTGTACGCGCGGCGGTCGACCCGCCCGGTGGTGGCGTCCAGCTCGCCATCCATCACGCTGAAGCCCAGCGTCCAGCCTTGTGCCGGGTAGAAGTCCATGCCGAAGGTGTGCACCAGCCCGGCGCTGTCGTCGCGGCGGTCCTTCAGGTACTGGCTTTCGTTGAACACGTTGACCTGGTTGCTCAGGCGCCAGCGCTGGCCCAGCGTCCAGCCCGACTGCAGCCCGGTGTCGTACAGCGGGTCGGTGGTGGTGCGGTCGGTGCTGTAGCTGTAGTTGCCGTAGAAGCTGTGCTCGGGCGTCATCCAGTATTCGCCCTCGAGCTTGGCCCCATCGCCGCGGCTGCCACTGCTCACCTCCGCGCCGAGGCTGGAGCGGTTGCCGAACAGGTAGCGTGCACCCAGCGTGGCCAGGTCGTTCTTCTCGTAAGCGCCGCCGTCGTCATCCACGGTCAGCTGCCCTACCCCGTACAGCTCCCACTTGGCACCGAAGCGCTGCCGGTAGCTCAGCGCCGCCAGCGTGCCGTCCACATCGGTACCGGCGTTTTCCTCGCGTACCCGGCGCAGTTCGGCACCGAGCTGGCCATCGTTGCCCAGCCGCCAGTCCATCGTGAGCTGCGACTGCTCCACGGCGACTTCACCGCGTTCGGCGCGGCTGTGCCGGCCGTACAGGCTCAGGTTGTCGGTGAAGTAGCCCAGGAACTCCGCGCCGTACTCTTCCAGTGCCAGCCCGCTGTCCATGCGCGAGACCGAGAAACCGGCATCCACGTCGCGCCACCAGGCCCCCATGCTCCAGTCCTGCCTGGTCCAGCCCAGCTCGCGCAGGTTGGCGCGCGCTTCCACCGCGCGGGCATCGCCCTTGCGGTCGGCGCTGACCGGATTGCGCTGGATGAAGCTCAGGCCGCCGTTATCCGAATAGAAGATCGGCGCAGCGGTGGCTTCGGTACGGGTCTGCTCCAGCTTGAGGTACGTGCCACGCCCGGCCTGCAGGGTGAGGTCGGCGCCCATCAGGCTGTAGTCGTCGCCACTGCGGTTTTCATCGACGTAGGTACCGCCGATCGCCACATGGTCGCCCAGCCACTGCTTGCCGCGCAGGCCGGCACTGACATCGTCGGTGCTGAAGCCCACTGGGATGTACTCGTAGTCCACCAGCAGCAGCTGGTCGTAGCCGTCCAGCGGGGTGTCGCGGGTCAGCGTGCGCACGTTCTCGCGGGTGATCTGCGACAGCGCGCGGGTCAGGAACAGGCGGCCCTGGATTTCGTTGATCTCGTAATCCACGCCGCGCTGCAGGTTGGTGCGCACCTCGGTGCGGCCGGTGGTGCGGTCGCGCACTTCCAGCACCACCTGCTCCGAGCCGGGCAGCAGGTCGGTGTGGCGCAGGTAGTACAGGCTGCCGCCGGTGCCGAGGAATTCGCTGTGCCCCAGCGCGGACTGCGCTTCGGAACCGAACGCCTTCAACAGCGAACGCGGATCGCCCAGCGGCGTGGTCGCGCGCGAGCGCCAGCTCACCGCCGCGCCGTACAACGACCGCACGTATTGGCCGTACTCGGTACCGGTGAAGCCGGTGGCGAAGTTGCCCCACAGCGCCTGGTTCTGGTCCCAGTCCACGCGTACGTACAACTTGCCCTGCGTATCGACGTCGCGATAGGTGGTGGAGTCGTCGCCATACACCGGGTAGTACTGGTCCGGGTCCAGGCGGCGGAACACATCGCGTGCATCGGCATCCAGGAAGCCGTCGAACAGCCGCTTCAGTTCGCGGTCGTAGGTGTCGGCCTGCGCGGTGACCAGGTATTTGCCGCGCAGCTTGCTCTTCAGGTAGAACGCCAGCCGGCCTTCGCTGAGGAAGCTGTCGTCCTGGTCGCGGTCGGCGGCAAGGGGGTCGAGGTTGCCGCTGGCGGTGTTGCGCGACAACGTCACGTCAGCCAGTGCCACCAGGAACCGGTAGCTGCCGGTGACCTCCACGTCCAGCGTGCGGGTCAGGGTTGGCGCATCCATGGCCTCCACCTGCACGGTGTAGCGGTGCTGGCCGATTGGTTCCAGGAACTCGGCGGCGAACTTCTGCTCCAGGTCCACCGGGAAGCTCTGGCCGTTGATCAGCACCCGTGCGTTGGGGCTCAGTCCACGCCCGTAGATGCGCACCCGCGAGCCGTAGATCGGGATGTTCTGCTGGCGCAGCGCGTTCTGGCCATAGATGGCATTGCTGAGCTGCTGGGCCTGCGCATCGTCGCCATCCAGTACCCGGCCCAGGGTGCGCTGCACGTTGTCGCGGACCAGCTGGGTGCCACGCTCGTAATCGGTGGGCAGTACCAGCTGGAAGCGCTGGGCATTGGTTTCATCGAACGAACCGTCGCGGCCATAGGCGCGGGCGATGTACTGCAGGTCATCGCCGACGCGCAGGTTCAGGTTTTCCGGCAACTGGCCGTCCCATTCGGTGTTGCCCACGTAGTCGACCGGCATCTCGATGCGCGCCAGCGGCGTGACCAGGTCGGTGTCGCTGCCGCGATAGATCACCACTTCCAGCCGTTCGATGAACGAGGCGTAGTTGTTGTAGCCATGGAAGCGCAGCGGCTTGGTCAGGCGTCCGTTCTCGAACGGGGCCATCGAACCGGTCTGCACGTTGAGCACCGGCGCCGACAGTGCCGGGTCTTCGGTGGCCCACACCACCGCGCCGTCAGGCAGCTCGGTGGCCGAGGCGCCATTGGGCGCCGGCACGAACGCGCCGGGCGCCGTCGGATCGGACGGCGCATCCGCCGCCGGGTGCACCTGCAGCAGCAGGTCGTTGCCCTGGCGGCAGCCATCCACGCCGCACAGCGTGGTGGGCACCTCCGGCACGGGTTGCGGGGCCTGCGCGTGGCTGGTCGGCAGCCACAGCACCAGCAGGAGCACCAGGGGGCTGAGTGAGGTCTTGTTGATCATGGGCATCTCCTCAGCGATCCGCACGGGTGGCGGGGCGGGCCGGCGCAGTGGGCTGCACCTGGACCTGCACACGGGCGGCAACGTCGGCCGGAAGGCGTGGCAGCAATGCCTGCCGCAACGCATCGGCACGCTGTGCGGCCAGTTCGGGCGTGGCCTGCCCCACGGCCACGTTGAGCTGCCCACCGCCCTGCGCCTGCAGCGTGCGGGCGGCGTGCGCCAGCACCGCTTCAGCCGCCGGGCCGAGCGTGGCCTGGCCGGGTACGAACAGCCCCTCG
Source organism: Stenotrophomonas sp. FBCC-B152 (assembly GCF_059134105.1). NCBI lineage: Bacteria > Pseudomonadati > Pseudomonadota > Gammaproteobacteria > Lysobacterales > Lysobacteraceae > Stenotrophomonas > Stenotrophomonas sp. FBCC-B152. Next base: position 3,515,139 of record NZ_CP101442.1, read on the forward strand.
CCCACCTCCAGTACCGATCGCGGTGGTCCCGCCTCCATGCGCCCCTGTGGCAAGGCGACACCGAAGTCGAAGCGCACCGGCAGCCCCGGGGTGATCCGCCGCACGAGCGGGTTGCGGGTGGTGAAGCGTGCCTCGGCCGGCAGGGTGCTCGGGTCGACCTTGAGGATGAAGTTGCGCCCGCGCGCCTGGCCGCCGTTGATGCCAACCAGGTGGTAGCGGCCGTAGGCGTCGGTTTCGATCACCAGGCCTTCCACCGACACCACGCGCACGCCGGGGATGCCGCGCTCGCCGGCATCCTGCACGCCGTTGCCGTTGTGGTCGTCAAACACACTGCCGATCACCAGGCTCTCATCCAGCAGCGGATCGCCGATCACCTCCACGTCGGCCGAGGCCACGTTGCTGATGGTGGTGCCCAGCACGTCTGCTGCGGTGATGCGGTTGGTGTGCACACCCAGCCCGACACCCGCCCCCACCCGCAGGTAGTACACGAGCGTCGCCGAGCCACCTGCCGGGATATCCAGGCCATCGATCTGCAGCGGTGCCACGCCGCTGGCACGTGCGGCGTTGTCGGCATCGTGGGCCTCGAAGCCACCCGGGATGAAGGTGAAGCCACTCGGCAGGGTATCGAGCAGGGTCACGCCCAGCGCGTCGAAGTCGCCCATGTTCTCCACGGTGACCACGTAGCGCACCACGTCGCCCACCTGCACGCTGCGCTGGGTGGCCTGCTTGGTCAGGCGCAGCACCACCGGATCGGCGGTGACCACCACGTTGACCCGACCTTCCACGCACACCGGGGTGGGCACGGAGTTGTCGCAGATGGTGTAGCTGAAGTTGTCCAGGCCGCTGTAGCCGACGAAGGCGGTGTAGATGCAATCGCCGTTGGCACAGGTTGCGCGGCCGTTGACTGCGGCACGTGCCAGGCGCATGGAGGCTGCATTGATGCGCGCGCCGCTGGTGGTGAGGTTGTCCAGCAGCGGCACCGTGGTGGTGGTGCCGCTGAGCACGGTGATGTTCTCGTCCACCACGTCCACGTCGTTGAGCTCTACCTGCACGGTGACGGTGGCGCTGCTGCAGTCCGGCGGCGAAGCCTGGTTGCACACGGTGTAGGTGAAGGTGTCCGGGCCGCTGTAGTTGGGGGCCGGGGTGTAGCGCACGATGCCTCCGGCCAGGACCACGGCGGTGCCCGACGCAGGTGCAGTGGTGATGGTCACGGCCACTGTCTGCGGATCCAGCGGCGCACCGTTGACCAGGTCGTTGGCCAGCACCGGCACGTCGATCTGCCCGTCCTGCGGCGTCGTGGCCTGGTCGGGGTTGGCCACCGGTACAGCCAGCGGCGCCGCCGCCAGCGTGACCGACACCGTGCCGGTCGCGCAGACGGTGGGCTGCGCCACCAGGCAGATCTGGTAGGTGGTGGTGTAGGTGGTACCGGGCGTGCCGGCCGCCACGTTCACGCTGCCGTTGGGCTGGATGGTCAGCGCGGCGGTATTGACCGGGGTCAGCACGACGGTCGCCGGATCCAGCGGCGCGCCGTTCAAGCTGTCGTTTGTCAGCACATTGATCACGGCGCTGGCACCGGCCGCCGGCACATCGACCACGCTGTCGTCGGCCGCCACCAGCACGGCGGGGTTGGCGAGTGTGACCGAGACCGTGCCGATATCGCACACCGCCGGTTGTGCCACCAGGCAGATCTGGTAGGTGGTGGTGTAGGTGCTGCCCGGGGTACCGGCCGCCACATTGACACTGCCATTGGGCTGGATGGTCAGCACTGCGGTGTTGACCGGGGTCAGCACCACCGTGGCCGGATCGAGCGCGGCGCTGTTGTAGGTGTCGTTGGCCAGCACGTTGGCCACACCGGTGGCACCGGAGGCCGGTACGTTGGCCACCGTGTCATCCACTGCGTCCAGCAGGCCGGGCGTGGCGGCCAGGGTGACCGACACCGTGCCGATGTCGCACACCGTCGGCTGTGCCACCAGGCAGATGCGGTAAGTGGTGGTGTAGGTGACGCCGGGCGTACCTGCTGCCACGTCCAGGCTGCCGTTGGGCTGGATGGTCAGCGCCGTGGTGTTGTTCGGGGTCAGCACCACCGTGGCCGGATCGAGCGCGGTGCCATTGAAGGTGTCGTTGGCGAACACGTTGAGCAGGCCCAGCGCGCCGGTGGCCGGCACGTTGGTGGCGGTGTCGTCCACGGCATCCAGCAGCGCCGCCGTGACCGTCACGCTGACTGTGGCGGTATCGCACACGTTGAGGTTCGGCGCGGGCAGGCACACCTGGTAGGTGAAGCTGTCGGTACCGGTGAAGCCGGCAGTGGGCGTGTAGCTGATGGTGTTGTCGCCGTTGACCACGGCGGTGCCATTGGTGGGCGGCACCGACACGGTGAACACCGGACCCAGCGGCAAGGTGTCGTTGGCCGCCACGTTGAGCACGGTGGTGCCGCTGCCGGCGGGCAGGGTGTCATCGGCCGCGTTGGGACGCACCGCGACCAGCGCCGTGGCCTGCGCGCAGTTGGCCGGCTGTGCGTTCTCGCACACCTGGTAGGTGAGCGTGGTGGCGGCGGGCGTGGTGCCCGGCGCAACCGTGACCACCCCGTTGGCGGCCATGCTGTAGCCCGGCACCGCGCTGACCAGCGACGCGGTCACCGGCGTGGTGCCCGGCACGATCGGCGCACCGTTGAAGGTGTCGTTGAGCAGCACGCTGGCGGTGCTGCCCCCGGTCGGCGCGACCGGCACCCCGCTGAAGTCATCGCCCACCGCAACCAGCGCGCTTGCGGTCACTGTCAGGCTGACGGTGGCGGTGTCGCACACCCCCGCGCCGGGGGCCGGCAGGCACACCTGGTAGGTGAAGCTGTCCGCGCCGGTGAAGGGTCCGGTCGGGGTGTAGCTGATGGTGCCATCGCCATTGACCACGACGGTGCCGTTGGCCGGTGCCACCGACACGGTGATGGTGGGGTTGGTCGGCAGCGTGTCATTGGCGGTGACGTTGAGCACGGTGGTGGTGCCCGCCGTGGCCGACAGGGTGTCATCGGCCGCGACCGGGCTGACCGCAACCACGGCGGTGCCCTGCGCGCAGTTGGTGGGCACCGCGTTTTCGCACGCCTGGTAGCTGAGCGTCACCGCCGCCGGGGTGGTGCCTGCGGCGACGCTGACCACGCCGTTGGTTGCCATGCTGTAGCCGGTGGCGGGGTTGACCAGCGACGCCGTCACCGACGTGGTGCCGGGCACGATCGGCGCGCCATTGAACGTGTCGTTGAGCAGCACGCTGGCGGTGCTGCCACCGGTGGCCGGCGCGATCGGGGTGCCGGTGAAGTCATCATTCACCACCGTCACCGAGGTGGCGGCCACGGTGAGCGCGACAGTGGCGGTGTCGCAGACCCCGGCAGCGGGCGCCGGCAGGCAGGCCTGGTAGGTGAAGGTGTCCGGACCGGTGAAACCGGCGTTGGGCGTGTAGCTGATGGTGCCATCGCCGTTCACCGTCGCGGTGCCATTGGCCGGTGCAACCGACACGGTGATGGTGGGGTTGGTGGGCAGCGTGTCGTTGACGGTGACGTTGAGCACCGTGGTGGTGCCGGCAGCGGCGTTGAGGGTGTCATCCACCACCACCGGGCTGACCGCCACTACGGCGGTGGATTGCGCGCAGTTGGTGGGCACGGCGATTTCGCACACCTGGTAGCTGAGCGTGACGGCGGCCGGCGTGGTGCCGGGCGCAACCGTGACCACGCCGTTGGGCGCCATGCTGTAGCCGGTCACCGGGGTGACCAGCGAGGCGGTGACCTGGGTGGTGCCGGGCACGATCGGCGCACCGTTGAAGGTGTCGTTGAGCAGCACGCTGGCAGTGCTGCCACCGGCGGCCGGTGCGATGGGCGTGGCGGTGAAGTCATCGGCCACGGCGCTGAGCGTGGTGGCACTCACCGTGATGCTGACGGTAGCGGTATCGCAGACCGTTGCACCCGGCGCGGGCAGGCACAGCTGGTAGGTGAAGCTGTCGGAGCCGGTGAAACCAGCGGTGGGCGTGTAGCTGATGGTGCCGTCGCCGTTGACCACGGCGGTGCCGCTGGTTGGCGGGCTCGGGATCGTGACCACCGGGTTGAGCGGTGCGGCGTCATTGGCCAGCACGTTGAGCACGGTGGTGGTACCAGCGGTGGCGGGCAGCGCATCGGCCACGGCATCCGGGCTCACGGCCACCACCACGGACGCGCCGGCGCAGTTGGTCGGCACCGCGTTCTCGCACACCTGGTAATTCAGCGTGACTGCCGCAGGGGTCGTGCCCGGGGCTACGCTGACCACGCCATTGGCAGCCATGGTGTAACCGGCCACGCTGGTGAGCAGCGAGGCAGTCACCGGGGTGGTGCCCGGCACGATCGGCGCGCCGTTGAAGGTGTCGTTCAGCAGCACGCTGGCGGTGCTGCCACCGGCCGCCGGTGCGATGGGCGTGGCGGTGAAGTCATCGGCCACGGCGGTAAGCGTGGTGGCACTCACCGTGATGCTGACGGTAGCGGTGTCGCAGACCGTTGCGCCCGGCGCGGGCAGGCACAGCTGGTAGGTGAACGTGTCGGTACCGGTGAACGGCCCGGTGGGCGTGTAGCTGATGCTGCCGTCGCCGTTGACCACGGCGGTGCCGCTGGTCGGCGGGGTCGGGATCGTGACGACCGGGTTCAGCGGTGCGGCATCGTTGGCCAGCACGTTGAGCACGGTGGTGGTGCCGGCGGCGGCGGGCAGCGTATCGGCCACCGCGTCCGGGCTCACGGCCACCACGACGGCGGCGCTGGCGCAGTTGCTGGGTACCGCGTTCTCGCATACCTGGTAGTTCAGCGTGACCGCTGCCGGCGTGGTGCCCGGGGCCACGGTGACAACACCGTTGGCGGCCATGGTGTAGCCGGTGGCAGTGGTGAGCAGCGAGGCGGTCACCGGGGTGGTGCCCGGCACGATCGGCGCGCCGTTGAACGTGTCATTGAGCAGTACGCTGGCGGTGCTGCCACCGGCCGCCGGAGCGATGGGCGTACCAGTAAAGTCGTCGTTCACTGCCACCAGGCCGGTGACGCTGACGGTGACCGCAACCGAAGCGGTATCGCACACGGCGGCGCCCGGCGCCGGGAGGCACACCTGGTAGGTGAAGCTGTCCGCGCCGGTGAAACCGGCAGTCGGCGTGTACGTGATGGTGCCGTCGCCATTGACCACGGCGGTGCCGTTGGTCGGTGCAACCGATACGGTGATGGTCGGATTGGCCGGCAACGTGTCGTTGGCGGTGACGTTGAGCACCGTGGCGACGCCCGCAGCCGCCGGCAGGGCGTCGTCCACCGCGACCGGACTCACTGCGACCACGGCGGCAGCGGCCGCGCAATTGGCCGGGACGGCGGTTTCGCAGACCTGGTAGTTCAGCGTGACCGCAGCGGGCGTGGTGCCCGGTGCCACGCTGATCACCCCGTTGGCGGCCATGCTGTAGCCGGGTTCCACGGTCAGCAGCGTGGCGGTCACCGGCGTGGTGCCGGGCACGATCGCCACCCCATTGAAGGTGTCGTTGAGCAGCACGCTGGCGGTGCTGCCGCCAGCGGCAGGTGCGATCGGCGTGGTGGTGAAATCATCGGGCGCGGCGGTGAGGGTGGTCACACCGACGGTGACGGCCACGGTCGCGGTATCGCAGACAGCCGCGGCCGGTGCCGGCAGGCATACCTGGTAGGTGAAGCTGTCGGCGCCGGTGAAGCCGGCGTTGGGCGTGTAGCTGATGGTGCCGTCGCCGTTGACCAGCGCCGCACCGTTGGCCGGCGCGGCCGGAACGGTGACGGTCGGGGCCAGCGGCGCGGTGTCGTTGGCCAGCACGTTGAGCACGGTGGTGGTGCCGGCGGTGGCCGGCAGGGCGTCATCCACCGCCTCCGGGCTGACTGCTACCAGGGCAGTGGCGCCAGCACAGTTGGTGGGTACGGTGTTTTCACACACCTGGTAGTTCAGCGTGACCGCAGCCGGCGTCGTACCCGGCGCCACGGTGATCACGCCATTGGCGGCCATGCTGTAGCCGGTGACCGGGGAAGACAGCGAGGCAGTGACGGCGGTGGTACCCGGAATGATCGGCGCGCCACTGAAAGTGTCGTTGAGCAGCACGCTGGTGGTGCTGCCGCCGGTGGCCGGCGCGATCGGCGTTGCCGTGAAGTCATCGGCCACGGCGGTGAGCGTGGTCGCACTGACGGTGACGCTGACGGTGGCGGTATCGCAGACAGTGCCGCCTGGTGCGGGCAGGCACACCTGGTAGGTGAAGCTGTCCGTACCGACGAAGGCGCCCGTCGGCGTGTAGCTGATGCTGCCGTCGCCATTGGCCACGGCGGTGCCATTGGTCGGGGCACCCGGAATTGTCACCAGCGGGTTGAGCGGCGCGGCGTCATTGGCCAGCACGTTGAGCAGGGTGGTGGTGCCGGCGGTGGCCGGCAGGTTGTCGTCGGCCGCATCCGGGCTGACCGCCACCACCGCAGTGGCGGCAGCGCAGTTGGTCGGCAATGCGGTCTCGCACACCTGGTAGCTCAACGTGACCGCGGCAGGCGTGGTGCCCGGCGCCACGCTGACCACGCCGTCGGCGGCCATCGTGTACCCGGTCACGGGGCTGAGCAGCGTGGCGACCACGGGGGTGGTGCCGGGCACGATCAGGCTGCCGTTGAAGGTGTCATTGAGCAGCACGCTGGCGGTGCTGCCACCGGCCGCCGGTGCGATGGGCGTGCCGGTGAAGTTGTCGTTGACTGCGGCGAGCGTGGTGGCGGTCACGTTGAGCGCTACCGTGGCGGTATCGCACACGGCGCCGTGTGGCGCCGGCAGGCACAGCTGGTAGGTGAGCGTATCCGGGCCGACGAACGGACCGGTGGGCGTGTAGCTCAGGGAGCCATCGCCATTGACCACGGCGGTGCCGCCGAGCGGTTGTACGGTCACGCTGACCACCGGCGCAAGCGGGGCCACGTCATTGGCCAGCACGTTGAGCACGGTGGTGGCGCCAGCAGTGGCCGGCAGCGTGTCATTGACGGCATCCGGGCTCATCACCACCACGGCGGTCGCCGTGGCGCAGTTACTGGGCAGCGCGGTTTCGCAGACCTGGTAGTTCAGGGCCACGGACCCCGGCAGCGTACCGGCGGCAACCGAGATCACGCCGTTGGCGGCCATGCTGTAGCCCGATACCAGGGTGGCCAGCGATGCAGTCACCGGGGTGGTGCCAGGCACGATGGTCGCGCCGTTGAACGTGTCGTTGAGCAGCACGCTGGGCGTGCTGCCGCCACTGGGCGGAATCGGGCTGGCGCTGTAGTCGTCGTTCACTGCCACCAGTGCGGCGGCGGCGATGTTGATCGCCACCTGCGCGGTATCGCAGGTGGTGCCATCCGGCGCGGGCAGGCACACCTGGTAGGTGAGCGTGTCGGCCCCGCTCTGGCCCGCCGTGGCGGTGTACTGCAGGGTGCCGTCCGCCGCCAGCACGGCGGTGCCCTTGGTCGGGGCAACGGTGACGGTGAAGGTCGCACCGGCCGGCACGTTGTCGTTGGCGGCCAGGTTGAAGCTGCCCGGCTGGGTGCCGGTGACCGTTGCGGTGTCGTCCTGCGCATCCGGTGCGATCAGCACCTGTGCTGCGGCGGTGTCGCAGTTGCTGGTCGAGCCCAGTTCGCACAGCTCGTAGGTGAGCGTGGTGGCGCCGGCCGGGGCGAACCCGGACACGGTGATGATGCCGGTCGCATCCATGCTGAAACCGGCCGGTGCGCCCACGAGGTTCACGGTGACCTGCAGCGGGTTCGCTGCGGCGCCGTTGAAGGTGTCGTTGCCGAGCACGCTTGGCGTGGTGCCGCCGGCACCCGGGGCAAACACCGGCGCGCGGAAGTTGTCGTCCACCGCATCCAGCGTGTTGGCGATGACGGTGATGTTCACCGTGCCGGTAGCGCAGGTGCCGGCATCCGGTGCCGGCAGGCAGACCTGGTACTGCAGGGTCTGCGGCCCAGCGCCGGCGGGCGTGTAGCTGAAGCTGCCGTTTGCCTGCAGGGTGAAGGTGCCCGCGGCCGGCGGCGTGAGCACGCTGTAGGTGGCGCCGGCCGGCGCGTTGTCGTTGATGCTGACATCGCCCACCAGCGGCTGGCCAGCCGACGTGGTGTAGGTGTCGTCGGCGGCAGCGGGGGCGATCAGCAGCGCGACCGCAGCGGTGTCGCAGTTGCTGGTGGTGCCGGCTTCGCACAGCTCGTAGGTGATGCTCACCGCACCGGCGGCGGCACCGGCCGGGACGTTGATCACCCCGGCGCTGGTGATGGTGTAGCCCGGCGGTGCCGTGCCGGTCAGGCTCAGGGTGACCTGCGCAGCGGCCGCGGGCGCGCCGTTGTACAGGTCATTGCCCAGTACCGACGGCGTGCTGCCGCCGGTCACCGGCGAGATCGCGGGCGAGGTGAACGGATCATCCACTGCATCCACGGTGTTGGCGGCGATGACGAAGGCCGCCGTGGTGGTCGCACACACGCCGCTGTTCGGCGCCGGCAGGCACACCTGGTAGGTGATCGTGTCGCTGCCGGTGCTGCCCGGTGCCGAGGTGTAGGTGAAGCTGCCGTCGGCGTTGAAGACCAGCGTGCCCAGCGTCGGCTGGCTCAGCGCGGCGAACACCGCGCCGACCGGCGGCGCATCATTGGTGCCTACGTTGCCGGTAGCCGCCTGGCCCGACTGCACGGGGTAACTGTCGGGCTGCGCGGCCGGGCTGACCAGCACCTGCACGTTGGCGGTGCTGCAATTGGCCGGCACCGCGTTCTCGCACAGCTGGTAGCTCAGCGCGGTGGCGCCGGCCGGAACACCGGCCGTTACGGTGATCACACCGGAGACCGCATCCAGGCTGAAACCGGTCACGGCGCCCTGCAGGGTGGCGGTGACGGTACCCGGGGTAACCACGACGCCATTGAGGGTATCGTTGCCGAGCACGCTCGGCGTGCTGCCACCGGTAAGGGCCGACACCGGGGTCGGGAACAGATCGTCGTTGGCCAGCAGCGCGTTGGCACCCAGCGTGACGGTGACGACCGCGGTATCGCAGACCGCGCCATTCGGCGCCGGCAGGCAGACCTGGTAGCCGAACGTATCGGTGCCACTGGCGCCGGCATTGGGCGTGTAGGTGAACGCGCCATCGCCGTTGAGGATGACCGTGCCCTGGGTGGCGGCCGCACCGGCCGGGGTGAAGGCGGAGCCGGCCGGTGTGTTGTCATTGCCGGCCACACTGCCCGACACCGGCTGCCCGGCGCCGGGCGTGGTGATGGCATCGTCCAGCGCGTTCGGGCCCACCACCACCTGCACCGCGGCGGTATCGCACAACGTGGGCGCGGCGGTGACGCAGATGCGGTACGCCAGGCTGACCGGACCGGCCACGGCATTGGCCGGCACGCTGATCGCGCCGGCGGCGTTGATCGTGTAACCGGCGGGCGCAGTGATCAGGGTGGTGGTCAGGTTGGCCGGCACAACCGCCGCGCCATTGAACGTGTCATTGGTGAGCACGCTTGCCGTAGTGCCGCCCGCCGCAGCCGGAATGGACGCCGCGCTGAAGTCGTCGTTGACCGCGTCGATCACGTTCGCGGTGAGGTTGACGGTGACCGTCGCGGTATCGCACACGGCGCCATTGGGCGCCGGCAGGCACAGCTGGTAACTGAAGGTATCGGTACCGGTGGCACCGGCGTTGGCGGTGTAGGTGAAGGCACCGGTCGATTGCAGCGTCAGCGTGCCCTGGGTCGGGGCCGTTCCGGTCTGGGTGAAGGTGGAACCGGCAACCGCATTGTCATTGGCGCCCACGTTGCCGTTCACCGCCTGCCCGGCCTGCACCGCCACGCTGTCGTCCACCGCGTTGGGGCTGACGATCAAGGCCACGTTGGCGCTGGCACAGTTGCTGGGGGACGCCGCTTCGCAGATCTGGTACGTCAGCGTGACCGGACCCGCCGCAGCGGTGGCCGGCACGCTGATGGTGCCGTTGGCGTTGATGGCATAGCCGGCCGGCGCGGTGGTGAGCGTGGCCACCACGGCGGCGTCGGCGAAGGCCGCGCCGTTGAGGGTGTCGTTGGCGAACACACGCGGCGTGGTGCCACCGGCGCCCGGCGCAATCGGCGTGGCGGTGTAGTTGTCGTTGTTGGCAATGATCGCCGCCGCCTGCACGGTGATCGTGGGCGTGGTGGAGGTGTTGTCGCCCGGCGTGGGATCAGTGGTGCCCGGCGGCGGCGTGATGGTGGCGCTGTTGGCCGAGATCGTGGCCGGGGTGACGGTGGGCGCGGTACCACTGACCAGCACCACCAGCACTTCGCCCACGCCGACATTGACCCCGACATTGACGCTGTCGGTGCCCGACGCGGCGGAACAGGAGGTTGCGGCCGATACCGGCGCGCAGGTCCAGGTAACGCCGGTGAGCTGGGTCGGCACCGAATCAGTCAACGTTGCACCCACGGCCTGCGACGGTCCCGCGTTGCGCACTTCGATGCGGTACTGCACCGCGCCGCCGACTGGGACCGGCACGGCCGAGGTGATGGTCTTGACCACGCTCAACTGCGCCGTAGCCGCCAGGGTGTTGCTGTCGCTGCTGCTGTTGTTGCCGGGGGTGGGATCGGAGATGTCGGCCGGGGCGGCGACCGTGGCGGTGTTGACCAGCGGGTTGCGGTACGCCTGCGCGTGCACGCCGGCGGTGGCCAGGGCCATCAGCAGTACACCGGCCAAGGGCAGCGCGCGGGCGCGCAGGCGGCTGGCGGTGGGCTGGGAAAGGAAGCGGCGGGCGCTGGCGGTCGGCATGCAGTGATCCTCGAAAGCATCGCGCAGGGACCTCCCCGCGCGCTGCGTGTTGCGTCGTTGCTGCCGAAGCGCCACCGCCACGGTGGCGCTCCGGGTGGGTACGACTAGTACGCGGCGGGGTCGGCGCTGAAGCGGACCGGCACGGTGATCGTGGCCTGCCCGCCATTGATCAGATCGACCCCAAGGCTGACGCTGTTACCGCCGGCCGCACCGCCACTGGCGGCACTGCAGACGCTGCCTGCCGACGCAGCACAGCTCCACGGCGCGCTCAGCGTGGCGCCCGCCGGCAGCGTGTCGGTCACCTGCGCAGCGGTGACCGGATCCGGCCCGGCATTGCTGACGGTGATGACGTAGCTGGCCGTGCCGCCCGGCGTGTAGGTACCGCTGCCATCGGACTTGGTGATCGATAGATCCGCCTGGCGTGTTCGATTGGTGATGCGGCAGACCACGTTCAGTGGCTGCGCGGACAACGCAGGCGAGGTGAAATTGAAGTTCTGCCCGGTGCCGCTGGTCAGCGTGGTGCCGGCTTGGTCCTTGCACTCCCAGGTGCTGGCATAGCGCGCCAGCACGGTGGCGGTGCCGGCGGTTTCGGCCAGCGTGTAGACCGTGCCCGGTGTGGTCACCACCGCCGTAGTGGCGCCGTTGTTGCCCACGTTGGCCGCGCTGGCCAGGACCGTGGCGCCCTGCGCGACACTGAGGTTGAACACCCCGGTATCGGTGGTGGGCGCCAGCGTCTTGACCAGCTGTACGGTCGCCGCGCAGCTCTGCGAAATGCTTTCCACCGTGAACACCGCTTGGCCGATGCGGATGCCGAGCAGGCCCAGCAGGTTGTCCACTACCCCGCCCAGCACTGCAGCCAGGACCGGCGCGACCACCGCATTGACCACGACCCTGAGCGGCTGCAGCAGCGTGCTGACCAGCGCATTGACGATGGTGTTCACCGGCAGCGGCAGCACGATGAGGCTGTTGACCAGGCGCACCACCGGCGTGCCGCTGGTGATCTGCAGTTCCAGCGAGTTGACCAGCGAGGTGACCAGTGAGGTGGCCGTGACCGTGCCGCTGGTCAGCGTGCGGGTCTGTGGATAGGGCCCGTTGAAGACGACAGACTGTGTCGACGGCGTTCCGGTGGCAACGGCACGCACCGATACCGTCAGTGGCACATCGACATCGGCCACCTTCAGGCCAGCGAGCAGGTTGACCCCCACCGTGACGGCCAGCGAGGTGGCATTGATCGGGGTAACACTGGCCGGGGTCAGCACGGCGGTGCGGTTGAAGAACACGGCATCGCTGATCGTGCCGATGTACAGGTTGACCAGGCCGGGCCGTGCCTGCAGGGTCACCGCGTTGCTGGCCAGGTTGACCGCGTTGATGGTGCCTTCGGCACGGGCGATGTCGGCATACACCGACAGGTGCAGCAGCGAGGCGGTGATGTTGGTGCCGGCCAGCGAGACCAGGCCGCCGACGTTGAGCCCGTTCAACGCCGACACCAGGGGCGCGATGTTGAGCCCCTGGACGACGTCGAAATCGAACTTGAGGCGGATCGCGGCGCTGTGGAAGCCGGTGCCCACCGGGCCGCAGTTGTACACCGGCGGCTCGATCACCTGCGCCCAGATGCGCACGTTGGCCAGGCCGCCCAGGCCGAGCGGGGCCAGCTGTGCGGTGGTGAGCGTGACCGGCGTGGGCGTGGTCACCACGTTGCGGAAGTTGTACAGCTGCACGCCACCGGTGATCAGGTCCAGTACGTCCAGGTTGACGTTGGCCAGCGAACCGGGCGGCAGGCTGACCTGCAGCAGGTCGGCCAGGCGGATGTTGCCGCTCAGGCCGCTCAGCGAGGATGTCAGCAGGTTGAGGGCGTTGGCGGCCAGCGTGTTGCCGTCGGCCTGCAGCACGGACACCAGTGCGGCCTGCAGCTGGCCCAGGGTGATGTTGGCGTTGAGCACCTGGCTGGGGTCGCTGACCGCGACGCCGCCGTTGAGGCGGGTCAGCAGTGCGTTGAGATTCACATCGGCACCGGCGATGTTGTTCCAGTCCACCGCGGTGATATTGATATTTGTTCCGGGCAAAAGCGTCGTGAAAAGCAGATTCAGCACGGGGCTTTGTGTGCTATCGACCTGCGCAAGTCGCGGACCAGCGGATACACACGCGCCATTTGCCGTGCACGCATCCTGGGCATTTGCGACAGTAAATACGCTTGATAGCGCGATACCCATCACAAATAATGCGGACAATCTGACAATCCTGAACCACACTAACGCCCTATTCACACCTGACACATTATCCATCGGCCATCCCCCGGTTTCGTGGCCGCAGCGCTCCATCACGTGTAGGGAAATACCTACCGTGTGTGAAAGGATGCTGGCCTGTTCCGATGTTCAGTTTTTCCGGCGGATTATTTGGCCGGCATGGAGGATTAACTACGTGCACGGGTGACAATCGTCAAACCGGCCAGTAGATTTACTGAGGGAAGTTGGGCTGTCGCTGCGGGGTTTACGGATGGGTAACCCTGCGGTGCCAACGACAGACAGCAATTCTGTACATTATGTTGAAAGAATTGCTGTCTCGTTAGTATCGATAACCCTCCACCACTCAAGGAATGGGAAGGGGATTGCCATGCTCACGATGTCAGACCGGATCCGTGGGGCGCGGACCAGTGCAGGGCTGTCGCAATCGCAACTCGCGAATGAGACGGGCGTGAAAAGAAGTGCGGTAGCGCAGTGGGAACGAAAAGAAGGCACGCATCCAAGCGTGGAGCACCTGGCGCGCATTGCCGTGGTGACGCAGGTGCGCTTCGAGTGGCTGGCCACCGGACGCGGCTGCGGCAAGGCCGATGGCGGCGAGTTGAGCGCCGCGGCGCCCACCGCCGATTACGCGCGCAACGACCTGGAGGGCAACATCCTGTCGCTGTTCCGGCGCCTGCCGCCGCGCAAGCGGCAGGTGGCGCAATCCATCATCGAAATGCTGGGTGTGTAAGTAACGACTGTTAGTCGTCACGCATCAGCTGGAGCGCGGAGCGCTCAGGCAACGACCAATCGATGCCGCCCAGGCCGCGTCGCTCCAGGTACTGGTTGGCCGACGAGAAGTGTCGGCAGCCCAGGAAACCGCGATGCGCCGACAGCGGCGACGGATGCGGTGCCTTGAGCACGCGGTGGCGGCCGGTATCGATCACCTTGCCCTTCTGCTGCGCATAGCTGCCCCACAGCAGGAACACCAGGCCCTCGCGCTCGCGGTTGAGGGTGTCCACCACGTGGTCGGTGAACCCTTCCCAGCCGCGCTTCTGGTGCGAACCGGCCTGCCCTTCTTCCACGGTCAGCACCGCGTTGAGCAGCAGCACGCCCCGGCGCGCCCACGGCAGCAGGCAACCGTGGTCCGGGCGCGGCAGGCCGAGGTCGGCTTCCAGTTCCTTGTACATGTTCAACAGCGACGGCGGCACCGGCACGCCCGGCATCACCGAGAAGCTCAGGCCATGGGCCTGGCCCGCGCCGTGGTACGGATCCTGGCCAAGGATGACCACCTTGACCTGGTCGAACGGGGTGGCGTCGAACGCGGAGAAGATCTGCGGGCCCGGCGGGAACACATGCGCACCGGCCGCCTTGCGCTGGCGCAGGAACGCGGCCAGGTCACGCATCTCGGGGCGCAGCAGGTAATCGCCAATACGCGCCTTCCAGCTCGCTTCAAGCTGGATGGTCGGTTGTACGTCGTCGTTCATCGCACCAGGGGTTTGTCGTTGAGGCGTGACAGGCGCAGCTGGAACAGCACCTTGGTGACCAGCAGCCGCTCTTCGATCGGCTTCTGCACCAGGTCGTTGGCGCCGGCCTGCAGCAGCCCGGACTGGTTGAGCGGGTTGCCGTCGCCGGTCATCACCAGCACCGGCAGGCGCCGCTTGCCGTAGCCGAAGTCCACGCGCACGCGCTCAACCACATCCAGCCCGCTCAGCTCGCCCTTCAGGGTGACGTCGGTGAGCACTAGGTCGATGCGGTGGTTGCTGCGCCCGAGCGATTCGGCGGTGAGCAGTGCGAACGCCTCTTCGGCGGTCATCACATGCAGCACGTTCAAGCTCTGCCGCTCGAGCATGCGCTTGGTCGCTTCGGCGACCACGCGGCTGTCTTCCACGTACAGGATGGTGGCGCCGGGTATGGTTTCCGGCTGCACGTAGCCCCGGATGAACGTCGCCAGTGCTTCATGCCCCAGCGCCTTGTCGAAATAGTCGGTGACGTAATCGGTGAAACGGCGCTGCTCGAGATGCTGCTGGGCATCACCGGAGACCACGATCACCGGCACGTAGGCCTGGCCGGCGGTTTCGCGCACCAGCCGGGCCAGGTCCAGGCCGTCG
This sequence comes from Stenotrophomonas sp. FBCC-B152, assembly GCF_059134105.1. Classification (NCBI taxonomy): domain Bacteria; kingdom Pseudomonadati; phylum Pseudomonadota; class Gammaproteobacteria; order Lysobacterales; family Lysobacteraceae; genus Stenotrophomonas; species Stenotrophomonas sp. FBCC-B152. The sequence continues at coordinate 3,530,208 of NZ_CP101442.1, forward strand.
CCATCGCTGAGCGTCAGCGAGGTGGTGACCAGGTTGACCGGGCCGGCCGCCAACGCCATGCGCGCGTCTTCGATGCTGGCGCAGCCCACCACCTCGACCGCCGGCAGCTCGCGCTGCAGCACATCGGCAATGAGCTTGCGGACCAGCTTGGAACCATCGACCACCATGACGCGCGGCGCGTCATCGACCAGGTGCTTCAGTACTTGCGGACGCATGCAGGGCAGGCCTCAGGTTTCGGTCGGACGGGTCTGGCGCAGGAAATGCCCCGTCACCAGCCACGCGCCCAGCCAGCCCAGCACGACAGTGCCGACCAGCACGAGCGAAGAATGCAACAGGTCCAGCCCATGCAGCACGAACGGGCTGGCATAGCTTTGCGACAGCGCGGCCAGCGGCGGGCGCAGCGCGAGCCCCGCGCCACCCACCAGCGCCAGGGCCAGCGCACCGGCGCCCAGCCCGTACCACGCGCCCAGGTACAGGAACGGGCGGCGGATGAAGCCGTCGCTGGCGCCCAGCAACTGCAGCACGCCGATTTCATCGCGGCGCGCCTGGATGTCCAGCCGCACCGTGTTGCCCACCACCAGCGCCGCGCCCAGGCCCAGCAGCACGGAAAGCACCTGCACCAGGCGCGTGCCGAAGCCCAGCCAGGCATCCAGGCGCTTGCGCCACAGCGCATCGTGCTGGACCAGGTCGGCCTGCGGCAGGCCCTCCAGCGACTGCGCCAGGCGCGCGTCGTCGGTACCGTTGGCCGGGGTGATGATCAACAGCGAAGGGAGCGGGTTGTTGTGCAGCGCATCGATGGCTTCGCCCAGTCCGGCGCTGTCGCGCAGCTCGGCCAGGCCTTCATCGGGCGAGCGCAGGGTTACCCCGGCCACATCCGCGCGACCGCGCAGCGTGTCGGCGACCTGTTTGGCGGCGGCGGCCTCGACATCGGTCTTCAGGAACAGGTTGATGTCGCGCGACTGCTGCACGCTGCCGGCGAAATGCTTGAGGTTGTCCAACGCGATCGACAGGCCCAGCGGCAGGGCCAGGGCGAGCGCCATCACCATCACGGTCAGCAGGGTGGCCCACGGCTTGCGCCAGGCGCGGCCCAGGCTGAACACCACGCTGTGGCCGTGGTGGTGCAGCCACACGCCCAGGCGCGACGGTGCTGCGGCTTCCTTGTTGGTGGCGGTACTCATTCGGCCAGGTCCTGCGGCGAGATGTCGTCGATCAGCTTGCCGTGGTCGAGGATCAGCACGCGCTTGCGCATGGCGCGAAGCAGCGCCAGGTCGTGGCTGACCACCAGCACGCTGGTGCCGCGCTCGGGCAGTTCGGCGAACAGCGCCATGATTTCAGCGGCCAGGGTCGGATCGAGGTTGCCGGTGGGCTCATCGGCCACCAGCAGTTTGGGCTCGCCGACGATCGCACGGGCGATGCCCACGCGCTGCTGCTCACCGGCGGACAGCTGCGAGGGCAGCGCCTTTTCACGGTGGCCCAGGCCCATGCGCTCGAGCACCGACCGCACGCGCTTGCCGATGTCACCGCGGCGGGTACCGCGCAGGATCAGCGGCAGGGCTACGTTCTCGGCAATGCTGCGGTCCATCAGCAGGCGGTGGTCCTGGTAGACCGCACCGACCGCACGGCGGTGGTGCGGGATATCGCCACCGCGCACCTTGAGCAGGTTGCGCTCGTCGAACACCACCGCGCCACGGCTGGGCCGTTCGTCGAGGTGGATCAACTTGAGCAGGGTGCTCTTGCCGGCGCCGGAGTGCCCGGTGACGAACAGCATTTCGCCGGGTGCGACATCGAAGCTGACGTCCACCAGAGCCTGGTGGCCGCCCGCATAGTGTTTGCTGACATTGTCAAAACGCAGGACGCTCATTCCTCCGATTATGCAGGAGGAGGATGGCGGCGTGGGAACGGCGTGTCGCCCGGCCACCGGCCGGGCGCTACCGTTGATCGGAGATCAACCGCCCGACAGCATCCGGCGGATCTTGCGGCCGATGCGGGTCAGGAAGCCTGCGCCCGGATCGGCGGCCGGTGCGGTGTTGCGCATCGGCTTGGCGGTGACCTGCACCGGCGTGACCGACTGCGCGGCACCCTCGGCACCTTCCACCGGACGACCGTGGCGACGACGACGGCGCTTGCGCGGTGCGCGCTCGCCCTCGGCCGCACCTTCCGGCGCACCTTCGGCGCGCGGCGGACGCGGCGCCTGGGCGGGCTTTGCAGCCTCGACCGGTGCGGCGCCTTCCACGGCCACGGCAGGCTGCTCGCCTTCCACGCGCGGCTTGCGCGGGCCACGCGGGCGGCGTTCGCCGCTGCGCTCACCACTGCGCTCGCCACGGCCACCGCCGGAGCGGCTGCCGCTGGACGAACGACCGCCGCCGCGACGCTCTTCCTCGGCGGCGCGCGCTTCGCGCGCTTCGCGGAAGATCTGGCCAACGCTCTCGTTCTCGTCGCCTTCCTCGCCCGGCGCGGCCGGGGCGCGTTCCGGACGCGGCAACGCGGTCAGGATTTCGCTGGTGACCGCTTCCACCGGGATCTTCTGTTCGATGTAGGCCTCGATATCCGGCAGGCCCATCGCGTAGCGCTCACAGGCGAAGCTGATCGCATCGCCTTCCTCGCCCAGGCGGGCGGTACGGCCGATGCGGTGCACGTAATCTTCGGCGTCGAACGGCAGGTCGTAGTTGTAGACGTACTTGATGCCGTCGATGTGCAGGCCGCGCGCGGCCACGTCGGTGGCCACCAGGATTTCCAGCTGGCCCTTCTGGAAGCGGTTGAGCAGGCTCTCGCGCTTCTTCTGCGGCACGTCGCCGGACAGCACGCCAACGCGGTAGCCGGCCTTCTCCAGCGAGCGCGCCACGCGCTCCACGAACACCTTGGTGTTGACGAACACCATGGTGCGCGCGCCTTCGCTGCGCGACAGCAGGCCCAGCAGCAGCGGGATCTTCTCTTCGTCGGCCGGGAAGTAGATGCGCTGGCGCACGCGCGCGGCGGTGATCGACTCGCTTTCCACCACCAGCTTCTGCGGCTCGTTCATGTGCTCATAGGCCAGCTCCAGCACGCGGTGGCTGAGCGTGGCACTGAACAGCAGGGTCTGCCGCGTGGTGCGCTCGGGCATGCGGCGCAGCAGGAAGCGGATGTCCTTGATGAAGCCCAGGTCGAACATGCGGTCGGCTTCGTCGAGCACGCAGATTTCGCAGGCGTGCAGCGACACCACCTTGTGCTGCTTGACGTAATCGATCAGGCGGCCCGGGGTGGCGATGATCACGTCCACGCCCTGCTGCAGCAGTTCGCGCTGCTTGTCGTAATCCACGCCGCCGTAGACCAGCGCGAAGCGCAGGCCCAGGTCCGAACCGAACTTCACCGCATCCTTGTGGATCTGGATGGCCAGTTCGCGGGTGGGCGCCAGGATCAGCGCGCGCGGGTCTTCCGGCTTGCGGTCGGCCAGCGCCGGGCGGGTCAGCAGGCGGTTCACCACCGCGACCAGGAACGCCAGCGTCTTGCCGGTACCGGTCTGGGCCTGGCCGGCGACATCGCCGCCGGGCAGTGCCACCGGCAGGGTCAGCGCCTGGATCGGGGTGCAGCGGGTGAAACCAGCGCCTTCAAGGCCAGCCTGCAGGGCCGGATGCAGCTCGAAGGAGGAGAAGGTCAAATCGGTCAGCGGTTTGTCGCTCATGAGTCCGTCTTGGTAAGGCCAGCCGACAGAGATGCGGGTGGCTTGCAATCTTGGGGGGCACCGTCGCCATTGGGCCCTGCGCCTGGAAAGGCGGAGGCCGGACCGAACCGGTCCCGGGGCGCCGCACAGTGGGCCAGTTTAACGCAAAGCGGCCGCCAAACCGGGGGAAGCAGTCGCACACCCCCCTGCGACGGCCCGCCCGGAAGTAGAGCCACGCCCTGCGTGGCTGCCTTTCACCGCCCCAACCCCCAGTTGAACGCGTTCGCGGGAAGGGCTGGAACCGCCAAAGCCCCACCCGCATATCGTTCCCGCCAACCCCGGCAAAGCGCGATGACGGTCACAGGACGATTCTTTCCAACCGGTGTCTGTCGCCTCGCGACGATAGGGGTACACTGCCGGCCGTGAGCGTCCAGGCATCCATCGGACGCACCGCTGGCCGCACCCGCGGCCACGAGGCAGCAGACGCGGACCAGGCCCCCAGCCCTGTCCAGGTTCAACCCCTCCGGCCCTGCCGGGTGCACTCCAAAACGAGAGACCAAGATGAGCGACAAGGTTGTACATGTCGGCGATGCCGACTTCGATAGCACCGTGCTGAATTCCAAGGAACCGGTCCTGGTCGATTTCTGGGCCGAATGGTGTGGTCCCTGCAAGATGATCGCCCCGGCCCTGGACGAACTGGCCGACGCCTACACCGGCCGCGCCAAGATCGTGAAGGTCAACGTGGACCAGAGCCGCGACCTGGCCATCAAGTACCACGTGCGTTCGATTCCGTACCTGGTGGTGTTCAAGGACGGCCAGAAGGTCGCCGAACAGGTTGGCGCGGTGGGCAAGGCCCAGCTGGCCGGCCTGCTCGACAAGGCCCTGGCCTGAGCCACCCGGCAGCCGGCCACCCCGGCTGCCCCGCGGGCCCCACGCCCGCATGAATGACCCTGCCCCACCCGGCTTGCGCAGCGCCGCGAGCCGGTGTTAGTGTCGGCATATCCGGCCGCATTCGCGCGCCGCATCTTCTGGACGACGTTTCTTTCCAGAATCCCTTCCCAACGTTCGCCGCCCCTGCCGGGCGCTCGCACCTTCCAGCGAGGAATTCAGCACTTGTCCGATATCACTACTTCCGAACCCGGGAGCGCCGACGCGCCCGCCGAGAAGCGCGTGCGCAAGCCGCGCGTCGCCAAGGCCGCTGCCAGCAGCGCCGACACCGGGTCTTCCCCCGAACAGAACGCCCTGCCCCTGGCTGCCGCGCCCGCCGCGCCGGCGCCGGCTGCACCCGCAGCGCCGCAGCAGGCGCCCCAGGCACCGGCTGCTTCCGGCGGCGATGCCCCGGCCCCGCAGGGCGGTGGCCAGGACGCCGGCGACGGCGGCCAGCGCAATAACAACAACCCGCAGGGCGGCCAGAACCCGTACCAGCAGGGTCAGAACCAGGGCCAGGGTCAGGGCCAGAACCAGAACCAAGGCCAGGGCAACCGCCGTGACCGTTTCCGCAACCGCCGTGACCGCGACCGCAATCGCGGCGGTGGTGGCGGTGGTGGCTTCCGCGACGACGGCATGCCGCAGGACAATGGCGAACAGCAGCCGTTCGTGCGCAGCCAGCAGGCCAACGTGCCCGAGGGCTTCCCGGTCTACTCGCTGAGCGACCTCAAGCGCATGCCGGCGCAGAAGCTGCTGGAAATCGCCGAGCAGCTGCAGATCTCCGAAGGCGTGGCCCGCGCCCGCAAGCAGGACGTGATCTTCGCCCTGCTCAAGGTGCTCACCCGCCATGGCGACGGCGTGGCCGCCGACGGCGTGCTGGAAATCCTGCCGGACGGCTTCGGCTTCCTGCGCGCGGCTGAAGCCAGCTACCTGGCCGGCCCGGACGATACCTACATTTCGCCCAGCCAGATCCGCCGCTTCAACCTGCGCACCGGCGACCACCTGTCCGGCCGCATCCGCTTCCCGAAGGACGGCGAGCGTTACTTCGCGCTGTCGATCGTGGACACCATCAACGGTGAGCCGCTGGAAGCGTCCAAGAACAAGGTGCTGTTCGAGAACCTCACCCCGCTGTTCCCGCGCAAGCGCTTCACCCTGGAACGTGGCAACGGTTCGTCCGAAGACATCACCGGCCGCATCATGGATCTCATGGCACCGCAGGGTAAGGGTCAGCGTGCGCTGATCGTTTCCCCGCCGAAGGCCGGTAAGACCATGCTGATGCAGCAGGTGGCTACGGCGATCACCACCAACCATCCGGACGTGCACATGATCGTGCTGCTCATCGACGAGCGTCCGGAAGAAGTGACCGAAATGCAGCGCACCGTGCGCGGCGAAGTCATCAGCTCCACCTTCGACGAACCGGCCGCGCGCCACGTGCAGGTTGCCGAAATGGTGATCGAGCGCGCCAAGCGCCTGGTGGAACACAAGAAGGACGTGGTGATCCTGCTCGACTCGATCACCCGCCTGGCGCGTGCCTACAACAACGTGGTGCCCAGCTCCGGCAAGGTGCTCACCGGTGGTGTGGACGCCAACGCCCTGCACCGCCCGAAGCGCTTCTTCGGTGCCGCGCGCAACGTTGAAGAAGGCGGCAGCCTGACCATCATCGCCACTGCGCTGGTCGACACCGGCAGCAAGATGGACGAAGTGATCTACGAAGAGTTCAAGGGCACCGGCAACAGCGAAGTGCACCTGAACCGTCGCATCGCCGAAAAGCGTGTGTACCCGGCCATCGACATCAACCGTTCGGGCACCCGCCGCGAAGACCTGTTGATCGAACCGGAGCTGCTGCAGAAGATCTGGATCCTGCGCAAGCTGCTGCACCCGATGGACGAAATCGCCGCGATGGAGTTCCTGCTCGACAAGATGAAGAACACCAAGTCCAACGACGAGTTCTTCGGTTCGATGAAGCGCTGATTTTCGCCAGCATCGAAACAGAAAAAGGCCCCGCACTGCGGGGCCTTTTTTCATGCAAATCTGGTAGGTGCCGACCGTTGGTCGGTACACCTCACGGCCGCATCCGATCCAACAACGGCCCGAAGTGTGGCGTAACCAGCATAGCCACCGGCTCCTCCACAGTCTCCACCGCGTCCGCAGCGGTTTCTTCCACAGCGTCCGGTGCCGCCGTTTCCGCGCCTCCCCAATCCAACCCGATCCCGGCTCTGATCACCGTGGACACCGCCACCAGGATCAGCAGCGATGCCCCACCCAGGACGTGAACAAACGTCATAGCCGACCCCCCGCGTGCGTATGACCCGCACACTACCCACCACGCGGCAGCCTTCCTTTGAATTTGTTCCTATAACGTCAAGCTGGTGGCGCCGACGACTCGCCGGCGCCGCACATCACCTGCACTCCACCACACCCTCGGCCTTGTCCGCCTTCGTCGCCACCCGCACCTGGGTGAACGCCGCGGCGAACGGCTTGTCCGCGCTGACCACGAACGGTGCTTCCACCGCGCCCAGGTCCACGCCCTTGCCGGCGAAGCAGGCCAGCGGGATGGTCACGGTGCGCTTCTGGCCGGGGGTGAGCGTTGCCAGCGCCGGGGCGATATCCACCCCGCCCTCGCAGCCGGTGCCGCACTGCATGGTCACCGTGACCGGCGAAGCGGGCTGGTGCTGCACCATCACGTCGAACTGCAACGCGCCGTTGCTGCGCGCCAGCGCGCCCAGGTTGCGCCGTGAGGTGCTGCGCGCGATCAGCTGCGCCGGGGCCAACCAGGTCACTTCGCGGGCGTCCTGCTGGGTATTGATCTGCACCGTGCGCACCTCGGCGACCGGCGTGGCGGTGGGCCAGCGCAGGCTGGCGTTGAGATCGTTGCCGAGCGGCTGGGTGGCGCCACCGGCGGCGATATGCAGCGAGAACGGCGCAGTGTCCACGCGGTTGAAGATCGGCAACGTGGTCACTTCGCCGCAATGGTCCGGGTTGGTTTCGGGCAGGCGCGCGACCTGCGCCGGCTTGGCGTAGCTCAGGCCATAGCCGAATTTGAACAGGTCCGGGCGCTTCGGGTCCGGGCGGTCGATCGGTGCCGGGCACGGCACGCCCGGCCACGGGAAGCTGAGCCGGCCGTGGAAGTCATGCGCGGGCTTGCCGTCCTTGCCAGCCACCAGCACGTCGGTGATGCCCTTGCCTTCGGTACCCGGCAGCCACGCGGCAACGAACGCCTGCGACAGGTTGAGCAGGTCGTTGGTGTACATCGGGCGGCCGGAGAAATACACCGTGACCAGCGGCTTGCCGGTGGCGGCAGCGGCCTTGAGCACGGCCAGGTCCTGCGGCTGCGCACGGCTGTGGCTGACCGTGTCCGAAGCGAGGATGTCGCCGTTGGTTTCGGCGTACGGCGTTTCGCCGATCACCGCGACCACCACGTCGAACGCCGAGGCATCGATGCCCTTGGCGTCCGCGCTGTAGGTCACCTGCTGCGTGCCCAGTTCGGCGCGCAGCGCACCCAGCACCGAATCGGCATTGGGGAAATCGGCGTTGGTATTCTCTGTGCCCTGCCAGGTCAGCGACCAGCCCCCGGCCTGGTCGGACAGGCTGTCGGCACTCTTGCCCACCACCAGCACGCGCGCATCGCGCTTGAGCGGCAGCACCTTGTCCTGGTTCTTCAGCAGCACCAGCGATTCGCGCACGGCTTCGCGCGCCAGTTCGCGGTGCTGCACGGCGTTGGCGTCACCTGCGTAACGGCTGTCGGACGGCTTGTGCTCGAACAGGCCCGCACGCAGCTTCACGCGCAGGATGCGGGTCACCGCATCGTCGATGCGCGCCATCGGAATCTCGCCGCTCTCCACCTGGGCCATGGTGTTGGCGATGAAGGCCTTCCAGTCATCGGGCACCATCACCATGTCGATGCCGGCGTTGATCGCCTGGGCGCAGCTGTCGTTGCGGCAGCCGGGCACCTGGGCGATTCCGTTCCAGTCGGAGACGACGAAGCCGTCGAAACCCATCTTCTCCTTCAGCGCGCCGGTGAGCAGCGCCTGGCTGCCGTGCATCTTGCCGTAGTCCACGCCGCCGGCGCGGTCGTTCCAGCTGTTGAACGAGGCCATCACCGTCTGCACGCCCTCGCCCAGGGCACCGAAGTAGCCCTGGCCGTGCACGTTGATCATGGTGGCCTTGTCCACCGTGGCCTCGCCCTGGTCGCGACCGTTGTCGGTGGCCCCATCGCCGATGTAGTGCTTGGCCGTGGCCACCACGTTGCCGTCGCTGCTGAAGCGGCCCTGCGCGCCCTTGACGTAGGCGGTGGCGTATTCGCGCACGATGGACGGGTCGGACGAAAAGCTTTCGTAGGTGCGGCCCCAGCGCGGGTCATGCGCCACGGCCAGCGTCGGCGCGAACACCCAGCCGATGCCGGTGGCACGGGTGGCGCTGCCGGTGGCGGCACCGATGCGCTCGATCAACGCGGAATCGCGGGTGGCGCCCAGGCCGATGTTGTGCGGGAACAGCGTGGCGCCAAACACATTGCTGTGGCCGTGCACCGCATCGGTGCCCCAGATCACCGGCACCGGGGTGCGCGCGTCGGTGGCCAGCGAGGCGGCGTGATACGCATCGGCCAGCGTGACCCAGTCGGCCACGCTGGCGTGCTTGTCCATGCCCGGCCACGAGCCACCGCCGTTGAGCACCGAACCGATGTAATAGGTGCGCACCTGTTCCGGGGTGATCTGCTTGATCTCCGGCTGGGTCATCTGCCCGACCTTCTGCGCCAGGGTCATCTGCGCAAGGATGCTGCGCACGCGGCTTTCGATGGCCGGGTCGGAGGCGATCGCACTGGTCACCTGCGGCCAGTCCTGCAGGCGCTCGGCGGCGGGTGCGGCATGCGCCTGGGCGGCCAATGCCGTCAAGACACAGACGGTAAGAAGAGTCTTCCGGGCGCTGCTCACGTGCATCTACCTCCAATGGAATGTGCGGATGATGGACCGGGCGCGGGCTGCTTCGGCGCTTCCGGTGACAGCGCTGTCATATAAGCCGGGCGTGGCCCTGTCAACTGTTTGGCGAGCGCGTTGTCCTGGTATCCCCGTGATTGCTGGGCCTGCTGTTTTCGAATGGGAAGAGAATGCGCAGTTGCTGTTGCAGCGCCGCATGGAAATCCCGACCGTGCACGAATACCCCGCAACGTGGCACCATCCGCCTGCTTCGGTAATCCCGAAACGACACAGGCGCATTACCATCGGCAGCGGCCGGCCGGGCTCTCCAGGAGGATCCATCGCACCATGCGTAGTCGTATCGAGGATGTCGCCGCCATTGCGGGCGTTTCGATCAAGACCGTGTCGCGCGTGCTCAACAACGAGCCGAACGTGCGGGTGGAAACGCGCGACCGCGTGCTGGCTGCGGTCACCCGGCTCGGGTACAAACCGAACCTGTCGGCGCGCAGCCTGGCCGGGCAACGCTCGTATGCGCTGGCGCTGGTCTACAACAACCCCTCGCGCAATTACCTGATGGAAATCCAGAACGGCATGCTGGAGGCCTGTCATGCCAACCACTACAACCTGATCCTGGGGCCGGTCGGCATCGGCCGGCGCACCCTGCCCGACCTGGCCGCGCTGTTCGAGAACTCGCGGCCCGATGGCGTGGTGCTGATCCCGCCACTCACCGATGATGCGGTGGTGCTGGCGTACCTGGAAGACAACGAGATTCCGTTCTCCAGCATCGCGCCGCGCCATCCCGAGGGCCGCATCGGCGTGCGCATGGACGAAACCACCGCAGTGGTGGAACTGATCGGCCACCTGGTCGCACAGGGCCACCGTCGCATCGCACACATCAAGGGCCCGCGTGCGCATGGCGCCTGCCAGTGGCGCCTGGCCGGGTACCGCCAGGCACTTCGCGACGCCGGCATCGAGTACGACCCGGCGCTGGTGGCCAGTGGCCAGTTCTCGTTCGAATCGGGCATCGAAGCGGCCAACACGCTGCTGGACCTGCCGGAGCCGCCGACCGCGATCTTCGCGGCCAACGACGACATGGCCGCCGCGGTGTTCCGGGTGGCCGGCCAGCGTGGCCTGCGCGTGCCGCGCGACCTTTCCGTGTGCGGCTTCGATGACACGCCCATTGCCGGGCACATCTACCCCGCACTGACCACCGTGCGCCAACCCACCGACACGATGGGCCGGTTGGCCACCGAACAGCTGATCGAACGCATCCGCTCGCCGAAGGCCGGCCGCATGGTCACCGTGGACCATGCGGTGCTGGTGCGTGAATCCACCCACGCACCACGGCGACGTTGACGACTCAGGCGTAACGGCGCGACCCGCGCCATGCGTAGAACACGATGAACAGGTAGCACAGCATCGGCAGCAGGAACGATGCCTGTAGCCCGTAGTGGTCGGCCAGCCAACCCACGGCCAGCGGAACCACCGCGCCGCCGACGATCGCCATCACCAGCAGGCTGGAGCCCTGTCCCGTAAGCGGGCCCAGGCCGCCGATTGCCAGCGCGAAGATGGTCGGGAACATGATCGAGTTGAACAGGCCCACGCTGACCACGCTCCACTTGGCCAGCTCGCCGGTGCCGAACATGGTCACCGCCAGCAGGCCCATCACCACCAGCGCGAACAGCCCAAGCAGGCGGCGCGGATCGAAGCGCGCCAGCAGGAACGTGCCGACCAGCCGGCCGACCAGCGCGCCGCCCCAGTACAGCGACACGTAGCGCGTGGCCTCCTGCTCGGTCAGTCCTTCGCCGATGCCGGGCATGGACAGGAAGTTGACCAGCACGCTGCCGATGGACACTTCCGCGCCCACGTAAAAGAAGATCGCCAGCACGCCGAAGGCCAGGTGCTTGTGGCGCAGCGCAGCGCCCAGCGTGCCCTGCTCCTTGATGTCTTCCACCCCGGCAATGCTGGGCAGGCGGAACATCCAGATCGCCGCGGCCAGCACGAACAACGCGATGGCCAGGCCGAAGTACGGCACCTGCACCGATTGTGCTTCAGCGGCGCGGTAGGCCAGCGCTTCGGCCTGCGGCAGCAGCGCCAGCTGTTCGGCGCTGCGCGGTTCGGCCGCCAGGATCAGCAGGCCACCGAACAACGGGGCGATGGTGGTGCCCAGCGCGTTCATCGACTGGGCCAGGGTCAGTCGGCTGGAGCTGGTCTGCTCCGGCCCCAGCAGCGCCACATACGGATTGGCGGCGACCTGCAGCACGGTGATGCCGGTGGCCAGCACGAACAACGCGCCCAGGAACAGGCCGTACACATGCAGCGCGGCGGCCGGCCAGAACAACAGCGCACCGAAACCAGCGATGGCCAGCCCGGCCACGATGCCGCGCTTGTAGCCCACGGCCGCCACCAGCCGCCCTGCCGGCAGCGACATCAGGAAGTAGGCGCCGAAGAAGGTGAACTGGATGAGCATGGCCTGCACCCAGGTCAGCGAGAACGCGGCCTTGAGGTGCGGAATCAGGATGTCGTTGAGGCAGGTGATGAAGCCCCACATGAAGAAGATCGCCGTCACCACGGCCAGCGCCATGCGTGTGCTCTGTACGTGCTGCCCGCGAACCGCGGTGGAAGTGTCCATTGCCTGTCCTTCTGATGGGAATTGCCAGCCATGCGGCGGCCAGACATGGAACCCGCTGGACGTCCACTTGTCCAGCGCTGTCAGACAATCGGTCAGGAGACATGACAGCGCTGGGCAATGTCCCTAAAACAGATTTCGCGCAGTTTCGTTCTGCACTGCACAACGGCCAGGCCACACTGAATCGGGCGCATCACGTCCCTGCAAAACCGGGCTGAAAGGCCCGCATTGCAACGTTTAACGGCTGTACAGCGACCTGCCAGGGGACACACAGGGACACCCATGGGTGACACCGCAAACCACGGCCTTCATGGCACTTTGTTGACAACGCTGTCAGGCGTCGGCCCAATCCGCCCACATCGTTGTTGAATCGTGCCAGACGCCGTAGGACTGCCATTACCGATTTCCCTGGGGAGGGAGCTGCAATGAAGACGTACAAGGCCGTACCCCGCAAGGCAATGCTCACTTCCGCGCTGCTCGCCGTGTTGGCCGGGCCGGCGTGGGCCCAGGACACCACCCGCGACGGCGCCGCGTCGTCGTCGGAAGGGCTGGATCCGGCCACGCTCGATACGGTGCAGGTCACCGGTATCCGTGGCAGCCTCACCTCGTCCATGAACCTCAAGCGCGACAGCCAGGGTGTCGTGGACGGCATCGTGGCCGAAGACATCGGCAAGTTCCCGGACACCAACCTGGCCGAATCGCTGCAGCGCATCAGCGGCGTGTCGATCGACCGCACCTCCAGCGGCGAAGGCTCCAAGGTGACCGTGCGCGGCATCGGCCCGGACTTCAACCTGGTGCTGCTCAACGGCCGCCAGATGCCGGCCTCCAACCTCGGCAACGGCGGTGGCGGCCTGTCCGGTTCGCGCTCGTTCGACTTCGCCAACATCGCCTCCGAGTCGATCTCGGCCGTGGAGGTGTTCAAGACCACGCGCGCCGACAACCCGACCGGAGGCATTGGCGCCACGATCAACGTCAAGACCCTGCGCCCGCTCGAATCGGCGCCGGTGGTCAGCGTGGGCCTGAAGGCGGTCAGCGATACGTCCAACGACAACCTGCCGCGCACGCTGCAGGGGTCCAAGTACACCGGCGAGCTCTCCGGCATCTTCAGCGACACCTACGCCGATGGCCGCGTGGGCGTGATGCTGAGCGGCAGCTACCAGGAGCGCGACTCCGGCTTCAACCAGGCCACGGTGGCCGAAGGCTGGGCCACGTTCGAAGGCGACAACACCACCGACTGGCGCGTGCTGCCGCAGCCCGGCCAGGGCTACGCGGACCGCATCCAGAATCGTCCCGGCCCCAATGATGTGTACGGGCGCCCGCAGAACACCGCCTACAACGTCAACGGCGTGCAGCGCCAGCGCACCAACGGCCAGGCCACCCTGCAGTGGAAGCCGGTCGACAACGTGACCACCACGCTGGACTACACCTATGTGGAAAACAAGGTGCAGCAGCAGCGCAGCGAGCTGTCGGTGTGGTTCAACTACGGCCCGGGCGACAGCATCTGGACCAACGGCCCGGTTGCCGCGCCGATCATCTACAGCGAAGACATGGTCAATTCGGACGTGTCGATGGGTGGCGCGCAGCTGGCGACCAAGAACACCCTGGACTCGCTGGGCTTCAACGTGGAGTGGGAGGTCAACGATGCGTTGACCCTGAACTTCGATGCCCACAACTCCACCGGCGAGTCGCAGCCGGACAGCCCGTACGGTTCGGCCGGCGTGCTCGGCGTGGCCGCGTTCGTGCGCGGCAAGACCACCGTGGACTACAGCGGCGACCTGCCGATCATCAACATCGCGCTGCCGCCGGGCGGGGTGCAGGCGGCCGATGCGCTGGTGACAGGCTCCGTGTTCCAGAACAGCTACAACAAGTCCGAGGTGGAACAGTACCAGGGCCGCGGTACCTTCAAGTTCGCCGACTACTCCGCGCTCGACTTCGGCGTGGGCTACACCGACGTCAAGAACCGCTCGGCCTCGGCGATCATGCAGCGCAATACGTGGGGCGGCCTGGGCACCCCGGCCGACTATGACGACAGCATCTGGTACGCCGATGACATGGCCAAGTACTTCGATGCGTTCTCGGGGCACAACGATCCGCGCCTGACCGGCCAGTTCCTGGTGTTCGACTTCGACAGGCTGATCAACCGCGCCGCCCAGGTCGGCACCGCGTCCGACCCGGCCTGCCCCACCTGCTACGTGGCACCCACCGAGTACTCGCAGGACATCCGCACCAACGAGAAGTCCAAGAGCGCGTTCCTGCAGTACCGCACCACCTTCGACTGGTCGATGCCGTTGAACGTGGCGGTGGGCGTGCGCTACGAACAGACCGACGTGGACTCCACCGCGATGGTGCGCGTGCCCAACGGGATCAGCTGGAGTTCGGCCAACGAACTCAACATCGACTATGCCAGCGAGAGCGGCTTCATCAGCGACAGCGGCAAGTACGACTACGTGCTGCCCAACCTGGACCTGAAGCTGGACATCAGCGATACGCTGGCGCTGCGCGGCAGCTACAGCCGCAGCCTGGGTCGCGCGGGGTGGGACCAGATCCAGAGCGGGCAGTCGCTGGCCGACATCGTGCGTACCCAGGGCGGCAGCGGGTCGCGCGGCAATCCGGCGCTGGAGCCGCTGCTGTCGGACAACTTCGACCTGTCTCTGGAGTGGTACTACGGCGAATCCAGTTACGCCTCGGTTGGCTTCTTCCGCAAGAACATCAAGAACTTCATCAGCAATACGATCGTCCGCGAGAACACCGGCGACCTGCACACGCCGGTCGGTGGCGCGTACTGGAATGCGGCGCTGGCGGCCGGCTGCGGGGTGAGCGACATGCCCTGCATCCGCGATTACATCTTCACCAACTTCAACGGCCAGCCCGGCGTGACCGCCACCGGCACCAATTCGGCAGGCCAGCTCACCGGCACCATCGTCGGCCAGCCGGGCGACCCGATCGCCGGGTTCGACATCACCCTGCCGGCCAACCAGCGTTCGGACCATCTCGATGGCTGGGAAGTGGCGGTACAGCACCTGTTCGGCCAGTCCGGGTTCGGCGTGGCCGCCAACTACACCAAGGTGCAGTCCGGGCTGACCTTCGACAACCTGAGCCTGGGCGACCAGTACCCGATGGTGGGCCTGAGCGACTCAGCCAACCTGGTGGCGTTCTACGACAAGCACAACTGGCAGATCCGTGCGGCCTACAACTGGCGCGACAAGTTCCTCAACGGCATCGGCGGCCAGGGCCCGAACCCGAACTACACCGATGATTACGGCCAGCTCGACCTCAACATCAGCTACGCGGTCAGCGAACAGCTGTCGCTGAGCCTGGAGGCGATCAACCTCACCGACGAGACCATGCGTACCTACGCACGGCATACCAACATGCTGCGCTACGCCACCCAGACCGGCCCGCGCTACATGTTCGGCGTCCGCTACAAGTTCTGAGCAGCAGCGGTGTGGCGGGTCTACACTCGCCACACCGCCACCGCCCGCAAGCGACCCTGCCATGCCTGCAATGCCCGGCCCGATCGACGAAGTGCGCGACCTCGACCGCCACCGGCTGGCCGAGGTACTTCCAGGCTGGACCACGCCCAAGGTGATCCGCGGGCTGGTCGCGGACTGGCCGATGGTCAGCGCCGCACGCGACTCGGCCGACGCCGCGGTCGCCCACCTCAAGCAGTTCGACCACGGCACCCTGCCGGTTTCCGCCACCACCGCGCCGCCCGAAGCGAAGGGCCGCATCTTCTACAACGCGGACATGAGCGGCTTCAACTTCCGCCGCGAGCAGATCGCGCTGAAGGTGGTGCTCGATACCCTGCTCAAATACCGGGGCACCCCCGAACCGCCCACCATCTACGTGGCCTCGACCACGCTGGACAGCTTCCTGCCCGGCTTCCGCCAGCACAACCCGCTGGCGCTGGGGGTGGACGAACCGCTGGCCAGCATCTGGATCGGCAACCGCTCGCGCATCGCCGCCCACCACGACGTGCCGGACAACCTGGCCTGCGTGGCGGCCGGCCGCCGCAGGGTCACCCTGTTTCCGCCGGACCAGATCGGCAACCTGTATGTTGGCCCGCTGGATTTCACCCCGGCCGGCCAGGCAGTGAGCCTGGTCGACTTCGCCGAACCGGACCTGGACCGCTTCCCGCGCTTTGCCCGGGCCATGGCCAGCGCGCAGGTGGCCGAACTGGGCCCTGGCGATGCGGTGTTCATTCCTTCCCTGTGGTGGCACCACATGGAAGGGCTGGATGACTTCAATGTGCTGGTGAACTACTGGTGGCGCCCGGTGCCGGCCTGGATGGACCCGCCGATGAACGCCCTGATGCTGTCATTGCTGGCGCTGCGCGGGCTGCCACCGGCCCAGCGCCGGAACTGGCAGGCATTGTTCGACCACTACGTATTCGCCGCCGGCGGCGATACCACCGCGCATATCCCCGAAGCCGCACGCGGGGTGCTGGGCCCGCTGGATGGGGCAATGGCCGCCAATGTGCGCAGCGTACTTCGCAAGCGGCTGGAACGCTGAGTTCGGCGTTCCCCTTTCGGGCCCGGAATCCGTGATAATCCGCGCCGTGATCCGTAGTCCGCCCGGGGGTAGGGTGGCCGCATCCAGGGCGCCGCCAGGCGAACCGGCCCGGCACCATGCAGTTCACCTCTGACCGCTCCAACGTTGCAGCCTCATCGGTAGGACCGGTTGGCGCAGCACCTTGCCGGTTGTTTCGTCCATGCCCCTGCTGTCATCCCGCCTCAACCTGGGCAAGCTGATCCTGGCGCTTGCGCTGCTCAGCGCGCTCGTCGCCCTGGCCAACACCCTGCACGCCAGCTACCGCGTGCAGCGCGAACAGCTGATCGGCACTACGCTCGAATCCAACCGGGTGTACGCCAGCAAGCTGGCCGAGAGCACCCAGAATTTCGTGCTGTCGGCCCAGCAGCAGCTGGCCTACGCCGCCACTGGCCTGGGGCAGCGGGCGCACACCCGCGCCGAGCTGGAAGCGGAAGCGGCCCGCCTGCAGCTGCAGACCAACAGCTTCAACTCGGTGCTGATCGTGGACCCGGCCGGCACGGTGCTGGCCACCTCGCCGTTGAGCCTGGCCCTGCAGGGGGTGGTGCTCAACAGCCAGGGCAACAGCGAGGCGCTCAAGCGCCGTGAACCGTACATCAGCGATCCCTACCAGTCGGCCACCGGCCGCCTGCTCATCGCCATCTCGCACCCGATCTTCGACCCGCAGGGCCAGTACAAGGGCTATGTGAGCGGCACCATCTACCTGCGCCAGCGCAGCATCCTGCAGAGCCTGCTGGGCAAGCACTACTACCGCGACGGCTCGTACCTGTACGTGGTCGACCGCAATGGCCGCATCCTGTACCACATCGAACCCACCCGGGTGGGCCAGTTCGCGCTGGAGAACCCGGCGGTGAAGGCGGTCAGCCAGGGCCACTCGGGCGCGCAGGAAGTCCGCAACAGCCACGGCGTGTTGATGCTGGCCGGTTACGCGCCGGTGCCCAGCGTGGGCTGGGGCGTGGTGGCACAGCGCCCGACCGAGGCCACGCTGGCGCCGCTGTCGCGCTTGATGAAGGCGGTGATCTGGAATGCCATCCCGCTGGGCGTGCTGTCGCTGCTGGTCACCTGGTGGTTCGCCCGGCGCATTTCGCTGCCGCTGTGGCAGATGGCGCGCAACGTGCAGAACCGCGATACCGGCATCGCCATCCGCCACGTCACCGGCATCAAGGCGTGGTACTACGAGGCCGCGCACCTCAAGCAGGCGCTGCTGTACAGCTTCAACCTGCTGCAGGACCGCATCGGCAAGCTCAACCGCGCCAGCATGACCGACCCGCTCACCGGCCTGCAGAACCGCCGTGGGCTGCAGGAAGGATTGGAGGACTGGCAGGCACGCGGGCAGCCGTTCGGGATCATCGCGCTGGACATCGACCGCTTCAAGACCATCAACGACCGCTTCGGCCACGCGGTGGGCGATGCGGTGATCCTGCGCATCGCCCAGCTGATGCGCGACGATTCGCGCGATACCGACCTGCTGTGCCGCAATGGCGGCGAGGAATTCCTGATCCTGCTGCCGGGCATCGACGTGGCCGCCAGCGCCGGCATCGCCGAACGCCTGCGGCTGCAGGTGGAAGCGGAAGTGTTCGAACAGGTCGGCACGGTAACGGTATCGCTGGGCGTGGCCCACTACCCGTCCTACCACGAGGATCCGCAGCAGGCGCTGCGGCTGGCCGACAAGGCGCTGTACATGGCCAAGGAACAGGGCCGCAACCGGACTGTCGTGTACCCGGCGCCGGACGGCCCGGCCGGAACCTGATTCTGAAACCGGATCGACGCGCGGCGCCGATCCGGTCGTTCACCTGCTCACCCGCCCAGCGGGGTCAGCAGGCGCGGGCCATTGCTGACGTCGGTCATGTACACGCCGCCGACCGCCAGCAGGCCAGCCACATCCTGTTCGCCGGGTCCCACCTGCCGCCAGGGCGCCTGCGCGCGCGGGCCCGGAATGTAGACGTTCCACTGGCCGTAGCCACGCGTGACTTCGCCGAAGTCGAAGCTGACCGGCACGCGCACGGACCAGAACGGCTTGTCCTTCTCGTCTCCCGTGCTGGGGGCACGGAAGCTCCAGCGATGAGCGGCGTCCACGCTCTGCTTCGCGAACGCCTCGCGCAGCCGCTCCATGCGGCGCGCGTCGCCGAGCACGCGCAGGTTGACCTGTTCGGCGATCACATCCATGACCTTGCCGTCACGGCCGACCTTCACGATCAACATCACATCGCCACTGCCGCCCATGTTCAATGCTGCCGAGGGAAAGCGAGGCGGCTGCAGCTTGATCGAGGTGACCTGGTCGGTGCTCGTGGCGTCGTACCCGCCGAAGGTCGCGGCGTCGAGCGTGACCATGTCCTTGCCGTCGGGCCCGATGTTGGCGACCAGGCGGATGGATACCTGGGTGCGCGCACGCACGGGCTTGCCATCGCGCACGATCGGCTCGAAACGCCAGGTCTGCACGGAGCGGTCCACGAAGCTGGCCAGTTCCGCCGGCACTTTCTCGCGCTGGTCCAGCACGAAGCCTTCCACCTGCCCTTCGGTACCGATGTTGACCTGCCCGGTCAGCACCATGCTGCCTTCGGCGGTCTTGCGCATCTCACTACGCGTCTGTGCGGCGGCCTCCGGCGCGGCGGCGACGATGCTGCCGCCGAGTGCCAACGCCAGTGCCAGGTAAAGGGAACTACGCATTGCACGACTCCTTGTGATCAGCTGCCCAACGGGGTGAGCAGGCGCGGACCGTCATCCAGGTCTGCCATGTAGATGCCACCTGCAGCCAGCAGGTCGGGTGCGGCTTCCGCGCCGGCCTGCGAGGTGCGCCACGGCGCGCGCTCGCGCGGACCGGGAATGTAGGCTTCCCACGTGCCGTAAGGCGTGCGTTCGCCCATCATGTAACGGACCGGGATCCGCACCGTCCACGACTCGGCGTCCTTGAACTTGCCGGTGGTCGGCGGGCGGAAGGTCCAGCTGCGCGCGGTGGACACCGATGCACGGGCAAACTCGTTGCGCACCTGGCGCATCTGGCTTTCCTTGCCCACCACGCGCAGGTTTACCTGCTCGGCGACCACATCGTCCACGGTCCCGTCGCGGCCGACCTTCAGCAGCAGCAGCACCTCACCCTTGGCGCGCATGGCGGCGAGAGTCTTCGGGTAGGCCGGCGAGCGGATCTCGCTGGAGGTCACCCGGCTGGTGTCGTCCGGGTCGTACTTGCTGAAGCTCGCGCCCGCCACGCGCACGGTGTCGCCGGCGCCGTCCGGGCTGGACTGGGAGAGCAGGCGAAGGGTCACCGGCGTCTGCGTCGCCACCGCCGTACCGTTCTCCACGGCCGGCCGGAACTGCCATGCCTGCACCTGGCGCTGCACGAATGCCGCCAGGGCGGCAGGCAGTTTGTCGGCATGGTCCAGCTGGAAGCCGGTGACGTGCCCGTCGCTGCCGATATCGATCTTGCCGGTCAGCGTCATGCTGGCTTCGGCGGTCTCACGCACCGCACGCGCGGTCTGCGCAGCGGTGTCGCTTGTTGCGACCAGCCCGGTGCCGCCCAATGCGAGGGCCAACGCCAGAAAATGGGGATAACGCATCTCACCTGCTCCTTGTGGATGAAGCCCGAGGATAGCCCAGTGATGTGTCTGGGGGAAATCAGGCCAGGCGATGATGGGCTGCGTAGGGCGGCGTATCGGGATAATCGCCGGCCGCGAAACGCGCCTGCAGCCCCTGCCACCAATGGGGATCGAACAGATGCGCATGGTGTTCACGCACGGCGGCAAGCTCGTCGGCGGGCAATCCCATGAAGGGTGCGAAGCGCTCCGGGAACACATCACGCGGGCCTACGTGGAACCACGGTTCGTCCGCCATGGCTTCGTCGGCATTGCGCGGCGTGGGCCATGCGCGGAACACGCAGTCACTCACCAGGCACAGCTCGTCGTAGTCGTAGAACACCGCACGGCCATGCCGCGACACACCGAAGTTCTTGGGCAGCATGTCGCCCGGGAAGATGTTGTTGCGCGCCATGTCGGTGATCGCCTGCGCATAATCCAGCGCGGCGGCGCGACGGGCGTCGGCGGTCTGTTCGCGCAGGTAAAGATTGAGCGGCCGGAAGCGGCGCTGCACGTAGCACAACGCGATCACCAGCGAATCGCCGTCTTCACGTACGCTGGCCGCGCACTGGGTGAGCAGTTCTTCGCGCAGCGCCGGCGAGAAGCGGGCCTTGGGAAAGCGGAGATGGCGGTAGGGTTGCGCATCCAGCAGGCGCCCGACGCGATCCAGGTTGAACACCAGCGCGTACTTCTCCTCCACCTGGTGGCGGGTCATGGTCTTGGGCCAGGCGAAGCGGTCGCGGATCAGCTTGAATACCAGCGGGTAACTGGGCAGCGTGAACACCGCCATCACCATGCCGGGGGTGCCATCGGCATGCACCAGCTGCTCGTCGGGATGCTCCTGGAAGTGGCGGAAGAAGGTGCGGTAGCGCTCGGTCTTGCCCTGCTTGGCACGCCCCAGCACGGTGTAGATCTCATCGATGGGCTTGGCCGGCAGCAGGCTGCGCAGGAACACCACCGCGTCACCCACGGTGGCCAGGTCGGCCTGGAAGTAGCTGCGCGACACGCCGAACAGGTGCGCCACATCACGGCGCCGGGTCAGCACGGCTTCGGCACGCAGGCCGTTGTCGTCGTTGACCAGCGCGATTACGCAGGGCGAGAAGCGATGTTCGCCGAACACCCTGCCCACCAGGTAGGCGCGTCGCTCGCGGTAGAACACGGTATCCAGCAGCTCGATGCTGCGTACGGGCTGTGTCCCCCAATGCTGCAGGTCGTCCTGCAGGCGCACGGCAATGGCGGCCGCACAGCGCAACTGGTGCGCGTAGGGAACGTCGAAGCGATAATCACCCAGCACCCGCATGAAGGCCTCGGCCGGCCGCGTCGCCGACAGTGCGTAGGTATGCCGTGCGACCGGGTGGGTGATGGCATCGGAGGGCTCCACGTCCATCGCCATGAACTCCACCGCCGCATCCACGCCTTCGGTGGCGAACAGTCGCCGTGCCAGGGTGTTGTAGAAGGTCTTGTACAACTCGGCGTCGATCAACCCGGTAACCAGACCCGCGTAGGCGCAGCGGATCCGCAGCCAGAGGTTGCGCTCACCCACGGCCTCACGCGCTGCCCGCCGCAGCACATCCACCGTTTCAGCAATGCAGCGGTCATACAGCCCGATGCGTTCCACCGCATCCTGGCGCGCCCCGTTCCAGTCGCGGGTCTCGAAGCGCACCCGCGCGCGCCGGGTCACCCCGGCAAAGCGCGCGTGGTAATCCTCGAAACCATCGCGGATCAGCGCCGCCAGCCGCGCGGCCAGCGCTTCATCGTCAGGGGATTGGGCAACAGGCATGCGGGGCAACCGGAAGAACCACCCCCACCATAGTAGTGCCGGCCCATGGCCGGCAAGCCGCCCGTTCCCGGACAGCCACCGACCACCCGGGGTGGTCGGTAGCAGGGTCGGGTCTTACAGCGCCAGCGACGCCTCCACGTCCTGCACCCGGCGCCGTGCCAGGGCAAGGTTGGACTTGTTGCGGTCGAGCACCAGGTACAGGAACAATCCCTTCTGCGCCGCGACCGGGCGCATGATGTGGTACGCCTTGCCCAGCGAAATCAGGATGTCCTCGATGGTGTCGTTGAGGTTCAACGACGCGGCGGTTTTCATCTTCGCGCGGATCACTTCGGTGTTGCCCGCAGCCGCCACTTCCATGTCCATGCCCGAGCCGGCTTCGCCCAGCAGCATGCCGCTCTCATAGTCCACCAGTGCCACCGCCTGCGCGCCGTCGATGGTCATCAGCGCGGCCAAGGTATCGCTCACTCCTGCCATGTTGCACCCCTTTGGTTGTCGAGCCCCAGGTTCCCCTACGGATCGGCTCGTGATCCGCTGAGTTCGGCCATGATGTTGCGGCCACATTCCTTTGCACTCCAAAGCACCTTGCCGGTGACGCTGCGCGTGTCGCAGGCGGTCATTAGCAGCAGCGGGGCGGGGGTGCTCGGCAGCGCCAACATCAGCACCTTGCCCTCGCCCGCCTCCAGCATCAGCACTTCCAGCTCGCCCAGCGACAGCTCGCGGCCCACGGCAGCGGCCAGTGCCAGCATCGCGCTGGTCATCGCGGCCAGACGTTCACCGTTGCCGTGACTGCCCGCTGCAGGTACGAGCGCGAAGCCATCAACGCTGGCCAGCACCGCACTGCGCACCCCATTGAGGCTGTCGGCGAACGCTTGAAGGTGCTGGGCAACCCTTTCACGCACGGCCGGTTCCAGCCGGCGCACATCCTGCCCGTCAGCCATGGGCCAGCACCAGGTCGCGGGTTTCCATCTCGCTCATCAGCACGTCCATCAGGAAGAGTCCTTGTTCGCGTTCGCGCGCGTCGATGGGCATCACCGGCAGCAGGCGGTCATCCCAGCCCGCGACCGTGGCGCAGGAATCGAGGTCGAACTCCGGCGCCAGGTCCAGCCGCGAAACGCCGATCACCGCCGGCACCTGCGCGGCATGTTCACGCAGCACGCCCAGGTAGCCTTGAAGTTCTTCCACGGCTGCACGGCGGGTGGCATCAATCAACAAAACCACGCCGCTGGCGCCCTGCAGCAGGATCGGCCAGATGAAGTCGAAGCGCTGCTGGCCCGGGGTGCCGTACAGGCGCAGGCGGTCGCCGTTGGGCAGGTCGATGTCGGCGTAGTCCATGGCCACCGTGGTGGAGGCCTTGTCGGCGCCTTCGCGGTCGGTGTTGTGCACATCGGTATCCACCACCGCGCCGGCGGCGATGGCGCGCACCAAGGTTGATTTTCCACACCCCATCCCGCCCAGCACCACGATCTTGTGTTCGCGCACGCTCAGCCCCCGCCACGCTGGCGTACGCTGCGCCACATGCGGGCCAGCAGGGTGCCGCCACCCTCGACCGCACGCAGGGGCGCGGCGCGGGGCGGCGAATCTTCCAGCGCGGCGTAGCCGCACAGGTAGGCCGGGTGGACGAAGCTGCGCACCGCTTCTGCCGAGACTTCCAGCAGGGTGGCGCACTCCTCCACGCTGCACGCGCGTTTGAGCAGCAACGAGCACAGCCGGAAGTTGTCGTGCTGGTGGCCCAGCACGCGGAAATCAGGCCAGCGCAGCAGCTTTACCCGTGCGCCGCGCTGCAGGCGCGCATCCAGCTCATGCCAGTGCGCGGGGCGTTGGCCCCATTGCCACAGCAGCGGCCGCAGCGGCTGGCGTGGCAACGTGCCGGAAAGCTCCTGATACCGCCGCTCGGAGAGGCCATGCAACGAGAGTGACTCGAACTGGTCGGAGAGATGCTGGGCGAGGCTCGCAGCGTCGATACCCGCCGGCACCACCATCTGGTCCAGGCAGAAATCGAGCAGAAGTGTCGGCACCTCGTTGAGCACCAGCACCGCGTGCCCCTGGCGCGCGGGCAGGCGTTCGCGCAGCGCGCGGGTGATCGCCTTGGCGCCCTGCGCCGTGCAGGGTTCGTCGATGCGCATCGGCGCATCGGGCATCTGCCGCAGGGCATCTTCGATGGCGTGGTCGTCGAGTACGCCACGATCTTCGCCCTGCCCCTGGTGCAGCTGCCCGTCCTGGTCCTCCACCCAGAGCTGGATGCGCGGTCGCTCGCGCACCATGCGCAACGCGGCGTTGCGCAACGCCGGGGTGTCCTTGATCACCAGCAGGTCGCACTCATCAAGATCGCGGCAACTGCGCACGCGGTCGCCGGGCAACGAGGCTGCGACACGCAGGCGTTGCAGCAACGCGCGTTCTCCCTGGACATCCGATCCGACCACCAGCACCCTGGCCATCGCCTTCCCCTGGGTTGAGTGAGTAGCCTATGCCAAGGCCCGCGCATTCAACGGTGATGGACTGCTCACTTCGCACTGGCGAAACAGCCGGATCCATCCGCTGGGTGCTGCCTTGTTGCGGGAGCGTGCCAGAACTGCCCGGACGTACGTCACGTATTTGCGGCCAAAACAAAAAAACCCGCGCCGAAGCGCGGGTTTCCTGTCGACCACCACCCGAGTGGAATCGAACCTTACAGCGCCGCCAGTGCGGTGTTGAAGGTGCTGCTCGGGCGCATGGCCTTGCTGGCCTTGGCCACGTCCGGGCGGTAGTAGCCACCGATGTCGACCGGCTTGCCCTGCGCGGCAATCAGCTCGCCCACGATGGCCTGCTCGCTGTCGGCCAGGGCCTTGGCCAGCGGGGCGAAGCGGGCCTTCAGCGCGGCATCGTCATCCTGCGCGGCCAGGGCCTGGGCCCAGTACAGCGCGATGTAGAAGTGGCTGCCGCGGTTGTCGATGCCACCGAGCTTGCGCGAGGGCGACTTGTCGTTGTCCAGGAACTGGCCGTTGGCCTGGTCCAGGGTCTTGGCCAGCACCGTCGCACCGGCATTGTCGTAACGGTTGCCCAGGTGCTCCAGCGAGGCGGCCAGGGCCAGGAATTCACCCAGTGAATCCCAGCGCAGGTAGTCCTCTTCCACGAACTGCTGCACGTGCTTCGGGGCCGAACCACCGGCGCCGGTCTCGAACAGGCCACCACCGGCCATCAGCGGCACGATGGAGAGCATCTTGGCGCTGGTGCCCAGTTCCATGATCGGGAACAGGTCGGTGAGGTAATCGCGCAGCACGTTGCCGGTCACCGAAATGGTGTCCTCACCCTTGCGGATGCGGTCCAGCGAGAACGCGGTCGCCTCCACCGGGGCCAGGATGCGGATGTCCAGGCCGTTGGTGTCGTGGTCCTTGAGGTAGGTCTCGACCTTGGCGATCACCTGCGCATCGTGCGCGCGCGAGGCATCCAGCCAGAACACGGCCGGGGTGCTGCTCAGGCGGGCGCGGTTCACGGCCAGCTTGACCCAGTCCTGGATCGGGGCGTCCTTGGTCTGGCACATGCGCCAGATGTCGCCGGTCTGCACGGCGTGTTCGAACACCACGTTGCCGGCATCATCGGTGACGCGCACGGTGCCGTCGGCCGGAATCTGGAAGGTCTTGTCGTGCGAGCCGTATTCTTCCGCCTTCTGCGCCATCAGGCCGACGTTCGGCACCGAGCCCATGGTGGCCGGGTCGAACGCGCCGTGGGCAATGCAGTCGTCGATGACGGCCTGGTACACGCCGGCGTAGCAGCGGTCCGGAATGACAGCCTTGGTGTCCTGCAGCTTGCCGTCGGCATTCCACATGCCACCGGAGTCGCGGATCATCGCCGGCATCGAGGCATCGACGATGACGTCGCTGGGCACATGCAGGTTGGTGATGCCCTTGTCGGAATTGACCATGGCCAGGCCCGGGCGCTTGCCGTACTCGGCAGCCAGGTCGGCCTTGATGGTTTCCTGGGTGGCTTCGGGCAGCTGCGGCAGGCGCGCGTACAGGTCGCCGATGCCGTTGTTGGGGTCGAAGCCGGCCTGCTTGAGCACGTCGGCGTGCTTGGCCAGCACGTCCTTGTAGAACTCTTCGACGACCACGCCGAACATGATCGGGTCGGAGACCTTCATCATGGTGGCCTTCAGGTGCAGCGAGAACAGCACGCCCTTGGCCTTGGCATCGGCGATCTGCGCCTGCACGAAGGCGGCCAGCGCGTTGCGGCTCATCACGGCGGCATCGACGATCTCACCGGCCTTGACGGCGGTCTTTTCCTTCAGCACGACGGTGCTGCCATCGGCCTGCTGCAGTTCGATCTTCAGGGTGCCGGCGGACGCCAGGGTGGCCGACTTTTCGCTGCCGTAGAAATCGCCGCCGTCCATGTGCGAGACGTGCGACCTGGATTCGTTGGACCACTTGCCCATGCGGTGCGGGTGCTTGCGGGCGTAGTTCTTGACCGACAGCGGCGCGCGGCGGTCGGAGTTGCCTTCGCGCAGCACCGGGTTCACGGCGCTGCCCTTGACCTTGTCATAGCGCGCCTTGATGTCGCGCGAGACGTCGTCGGTGGGCACGTCCGGGTAGTTCGGCAGGGCGTAACCCTGGTCCTGCAGTTCCTTGATGGCGGCCTTGAGCTGCGGCACCGAGGCGCTGATGTTGGGCAGCTTGATGATGTTGGCGTCCGGGGTGGTCGCCAGCTGGCCCAGTTCGGCCAGGTGGTCGGCTTCCTTCTGGTCGTCCTTCAGGAAATCCGGGAACAGCGCCAGGATGCGGCCGGACAGCGAGATGTCACGGGTTTCGACTGCAATGCCGGCAGTGGCGGTGTAGGCCTCGACGATCGGCAGCAGCGACTGGGTGGCCAGGAACGGGGCTTCATCGGTAAGCGTGTACAGAATCTTGGGCGTGTTCGACATGGGGGACAGTGCTCTCCGGGTAACCCCCGCATTGTCGCGGTTTCAGCCCCGGGGAGCAAAGCCGGGCCATACGCGGCGGTATTGGAACGCTGTGTGGCACAGACAAAAAAGACGCAGCCTCGCGGCTGCGTCCATCGTGAGTCCGTGCCGGGAGAGAGTCGGCGGGACTTACTTGACCTCGAACTCCTGCGGCGTTCCTGCCGCCTGACCATCTACGGTGACTTCTGCGCGGTACTTGCCGACCGGCCAGCCGTTCGCATTCTCGAACGTGACGTTGGTGGTATCAGGACCAGAGGTGTTCAACGCCTGGGTCTTTTCGCCGGCCACCTGGCCGTCCTGATAGGTCAGCTTGACGCCGGTATTGACGTTGTTGGCGGTGCCGTCGGTGCGGAAGGAGACGATGATGATGTCCTTCGGCGCGAACAGCGCCACCGGGGCCACCGACTTGTCGGCGGCGGCGGTCTTGCCCACCGTCACGGCGGACACGCTCACCGGGGCGGCAGCGGTCATCGGCTGCGGCGCGGCCGGCTCGGCCGGGGTCGTCGCGACCGGGGTGGCCGGCTGGGCGTTGTTGTCGGCGGTGTCTTCCTTCTTCTTGCAGCCAACCAAGGCCACGGTGGCCAGCGCGGCGGCAAGTACGGTAGTGCTGATGGACGTCTTCTTCATGGAATTCCTCCCTGGGAATCGAAAGTGGACTGCAGGCGGAGCGGGCTTATTCTTTCGGCGGCAATTTCAGCGTCTGGCCCGGGAAAATCTTGTCGGGGTCATCCAGTACGTCCCGGTTGGCCTCGAAGATCTTCTTCCAGGCATTACCGTCGCCCAGCTCGTTCTTGGCGATCTTCGACAGCGAATCGCCTGCCTTTACGGTGTAGGTGCTACCCCCCACCAGTTCGGCGGTGGAATCCACCGAGGCGGTGACGCCGGAAAAATCGGCCTTCTCCACCTTCTGCGCGGTGGTATCCACGCTGGCGGTGACACCGGAGAAATCGGCTTTCTTGTCGGTACTCATCCACACGCTCCCTTGAATGGAACAACCCTGGATCGCACGGTGTCACAGGCGTTGTTAATGGGGCATGGCGCAGGCGTGAAGGCTTCGGGAGGTTTTCTGAACAGGGCGGCCGGCGGGCCTTGGCCACGCTAAAATGGCGGCATGAATACCCCCCAGGACTCCAGCCTCGGCCGCGAGGTTGCTTACCCCTCCCAGTACGACCCCGCCCTGCTCTTCCCGATCCCGCGCCGCGCCGCGCGCGAGGAGATCGGCGTGGACGAAGCCAACCTGCCCTTCGTCGGCCATGACCGCTGGCAGGCCTACGAGCTGAGCTGGCTGGACCGGCGCGGCAAGCCGCGGGTGGCCGTGGCCACCATCAGCGTGCCGTGCACCTCGCCGAACCTGATCGAATCCAAGTCGTTCAAGCTTTACCTCAACTCCCTCAACAGCACCCGTTTCGACGATGACGAGCAGGCCCGCCAGCGTATTGCCGGTGACCTGTCGGCCTGCGCCGGGGCGGTGGTGAACGTGGTGTTCGGGGTACCGCTGCTGGTGGAAGCGGCCGAAGGCGAATCACTGGATGGGCTGGACGTGGCGATCGAGCGCTACGGTCCACCGGCGCCGGAGTACCTGTCGGCCAATGCCGGCCAGGTGGTGACCGAGACGCTCAGCTCGGCGCTGCTCAAGTCCAACTGCCCGGTCACCGGCCAGCCGGACTGGGCCAGCGTGAGCGTGCGCTACCGCGGCCCGCGCATCGACCGCGAAGGCCTGCTGCGCTACCTGGTGAGCTACCGCGAGCATGCCGAATTCCACGAGCAGTGCGTGGAGCGCATCTTCAACGAGCTTACCCTGCGCTGCCAGCCGGAATGGCTGGAAGTGGAGGCGCGCTACACCCGCCGTGGCGGGCTGGACATCAACCCGTGGCGGGCCAGCGCCGGCATCGAGCAGCCGGCGCGGATCGTGCGGGACCTGAGGCAGTAAATTGCCTCAACCCGCCTTCGGCGCGTTGAGGAAATCGAGGCTGACCTGCAGCAATGCGCGCAGGCCCACATCCAGCGCCTTCTCATCCAGCAGGAACTTCGGCGAATGGTTGGCCGGGGCGGTGGCCGGGTCGATGCCTTCGCTGGTGGAGCCGACGAAGAAGAACATGCCCGGCACCTGCTGGGCATACTGCGAGAAGTCTTCGGCGCCCATCTGCAGCGGCGGCTCGTACACGTTGGCTTCGCCGACCACGGCCTGCAGGCTGGGCAGCATGCGTGCGGTCAGCGCCGGGTCGTTGACCGTGGCCGGGTTGCCTTCGGCCTCGAAGATCTCGGTCTGCGCCTTGGCGCCATGCGCGGCGGCGGTGTGTTCGGCCACGTTGCGCAGATCGGCGAAGATCTGCTGGCGCATGCCTTCGTCGAAGGTGCGGATGGTGCCCACCATCTCGACCTCGTCGGGAATGATGTTGTAGCGGATACCGCCCTTGATCGCGCCGAAGGACACCACCGCCGGCTGCTTGGAGATGTTGGAGCGGCGGCTGACGATGGTCTGCGCGGTCCCCACCAGGTCGGCGGTGGCCACGATCGGGTCAACCCCGTTCCACGGGGCCGAGCCATGGGTCTGGCGGCCGATCACCTTGATCCCGAAGCGGTCCGAGGCGGCCATCAGCGGGCCACCGCGCACGGCGATCTGCCCGGCCTGGACACTGGAGAACACGTGCAGGCCGAACACCGCGTCCGGCTTGAAGTCCGCAAACAGGCCTTCCTTGAGCATCAGCGCGGCACCGCCCTCTTCCGGCGACGGCGCGCCTTCTTCGGCGGGCTGGAAGATCAGCATCACTTCGCCGGGCAGGTTCTCGCGCATCTTCACCAGCGCGTCGGCCACGCCGAGCAGGGTGGCGGTGTGGGCGTCATGGCCGCAGGCATGCATCACGCCCACCGGTTCGCCGCGATAGGTACTGGTGGCCTTGGAGGCAAACGGCAGGCCGGTCTGTTCGGTCACCGGCAACGCGTCCATGTCCGCGCGCAGGGCGATGCGCGGGCCGGGCTTACCGCCCTTGATGATGGCCACCACGCCGTGGTGGGCGATGCCGGTCTTCGGCTTCAGGCCCATGGCGCGCAGCTGTTCGGCCACCTTGGCCGAGGTGCGCTCCTCGCGGTTGGACAGCTCCGGGTGCTGGTGGAAGTCGCGGCGCCACTGCACCACCTGGGCCTGCAGGCGGGCGGCAGCGGCGGTGACTTCCGGGCGTTCTGCCGGGGCGGTGGCGGCCAGCGCGGGCGAGGCGAGCAGCAGGGCGGACAGCAGCAGCGACAGACGGGGCATTGGGGTCTCCACGGGGTTTTCGGGCTTTGAAGCTGAATGTAGGGCATCAAGCTGGTTTTCGCTGTAACTTTTGGCCGCCGCGAACGTTGTCGGGATAAGCAGCCGACTAACAGTCGGCGCTACCGGGTCGCGCGGGGTGGTCGCGTCGGGCCGTCCGGGGGAGTTGAACCTTGTCGGCGCTTGCGGGTCTGACCGCCCGTCCCATTTGTCATGCATGAAAGGTCACGGGTGGCGGGTATGCTTTGCGACTGCCAACCGGGCCCCGCCCTTCGCCAGCCTCAGGAGTTTTGAATGTCGCGTTTCTGGAAGATCGTGCTGCTGGTGATCGCAGTGCTGGTAGTGGGGCTGGTGGGCATGCGCATGCTGGGCGGCGGCAAGGGTAAGGATGCCAAGGCCGACGCGCAGGCCGAGGCCGGCAAGGACGGCGAGCGCAACACGGACCCGGTGCCGGTGACGGTGATCGACGCGGCCCGCCAGGACGTGCCGGTCTACGCCAGCGCGCTGGGCACGGTGAGTGCGATGAACACCGTGACGGTGAGCCCGCAGGTGGGCGGCCAGCTGATCAGCCTGAACTTCAAGGAAGGCCAGGAAGTGAAGCAGGGCGACCTGCTGGCGCAGATCGATCCGCGCACGCTGCAGGCCAGCTTTGATGAAGCCGCGGCCGCCAAGAAGCAGAACCAGGCCCAGCTGGCCACGGCGCGCTCGAACTACCAGCGCTCCAATTCGCCCCAATACCGCCAGTACGTGGCCAAGACCGACCTGGACACCCAGCGCAACCAGGTGGCCCAGTACGAAAGCGCGGTGGCGGCCAATGAAGCCAGCATGCGCGCGGCCCAGGTGCAGCTGCAGTACACCCGCGTGACCGCCCCCATTTCCGGCATCGCCGGCATCCGTGCGGTGGACGCCGGAAACGTGGTCAGCGCCGGTACCGCACTGGTCACGCTGACCCAGATCCATCCCATCCACGTGGTGTTCAACCTGCCCGAACGCCAGCTGCCGGACGTGCGCCAGGCCCAGCAGGCCGGGCCGGTGACGATTGCCGCACTGGACCGCAACGACTCGCACGTGCTCACCGATGGCGGCAAGCTCGACGTGGTGGACAACCAGATCAGCAGCGACAGCGGCACGTTCCGCGCGCGTGCGCTGTTCGACAACGCCGACAACACCCTGTGGCCGGGCCAGTTCGTCAACGTGCGCATGCAGCTGCGCACGATCGCCGGCGGCGTGGTCATTCCCACTCAAGCCGTCATGCGCGGCCCCGACGGCGAGTACGTGTACATCGTCAAGCCGGACAACACGGTGGCCATGCAGACCGTGAAGAGCGGCGTGGAAGTGGGCGACAGCAACGTGCAGATCACCGAAGGCCTGAAGGGCGGCGAGCGCGTGGTCAGCGAAGGCCAGTTCCGGCTCAAGCCGGGCAGCAAGGTCACCGCACTGAAGCCGGGCGAGACCCCGGCCGCGCCGACCGAGGCCGAACTCAAGGCCGCCGCGCAGAAACAGGGCCCCGGCAGTCGCCGTGGCGGCGGTCCGCGCTGACCGCGCAGGCCGCAACCGTAACGCCGGCCCGGTGGCCGGCGTACGCCTCCCGCATCGCCGTCTGATGTAACAGCAAGGATCCGCCCGTGGGCTTTTCGACGATCTTCATCCGCCGCCCCATCGCCACCTCGCTGTTGATGGCGGGCCTGCTGCTGCTCGGCATCCTGGGCTACCGCCAGCTGCCGGTGTCGGCGTTGCCGGAAATCGATGCGCCCAGCCTGGTGGTCACCACCCAGTACCCGGGTGCCAACGCCACCAGCATGGCCTCGCTGGTGACCACGCCGCTGGAACGCCAGTTCGGGCAGATCTCCGGGCTGGAGCTGATGACCTCCGATTCGTCGGCGGGCCTGTCCACGATCATCCTGCAGTTCGCGATGGACCGGGACATCGACATCGCCGCACAGGACGTGCAGGCCGCGATCCGCCAGGCCACCCTGCCCTCGTCGCTGCCCTACCAGCCGGTCTACAACCGGGTGAACCCGGCCGACGCGGCGATCATCACCCTCAAGCTCACCTCCGACACGCGCCCGCTGCGCGATGTGAACAACTACGCCGACTCGATCCTGGCCCAGCGCCTGTCGCAGGTGCAGGGCGTGGGCCTGGTGTCGATCGCCGGCAACGTGCGGCCGGCCGTGCGCATCCAGGTCAATCCGGCGCAGCTGTCCAACATGGGCCTGACCCTGGAAGACCTGCGCAGCGCGCTGACCCAGGCCAACGTCAACGCACCCAAGGGCTCGCTCAACGGCAAGACCCAGTCCTACAGCATCGGCACCAATGACCAGCTGACCAGCGCGGCCGAATACCGCGAGACCATCATCAGCTACAAGAACGGCGCGCCGGTACGGCTGGCGGACGTGGCCGAGGTGATCGACGGCGTGGAGAACGACCAGCTCGCCGCCTGGGCCGATGGCAAGCCGGCGGTGCTGCTGGAGATCCGCCGCCAGCCCGGTGCCAACATCGTGCAGACGGTGGAGCGCATCCGTGCATTGATGCCGCAGCTGCAGAACGTGCTGCCGGCCGACGTGCACCTGGAGGTGTTCTCCGACCGCACCGAAACCATCCGCGCCTCCGTGCATGAGGTGCAGTTCACCCTGATCCTCACCATCGGCCTGGTGGTGGCGGTGATCTTCGTGTTCCTGCGCCGCCTGTGGGCCACGATCATTCCCTCGGTGGCGGTGCCGCTGTCGCTGGCGGGCACGTTCGGGGTGATGGCCTTTGCCGGCATGTCGCTGGACAACCTCTCCCTGATGGCGCTGGTGGTGGCCACCGGCTTCGTGGTCGACGATGCGATCGTGATGATCGAGAACATCGTGCGCTACATCGAGCAGGGCAAGAGCGGCCCGGAAGCGGCCGAGATCGGCGCGCGCCAGATCGGCTTCACCGTACTGTCGCTGACCGTCTCGCTGGTGGCGGTGTTCCTGCCGCTGCTGCTGATGCCCGGCGTCACCGGCCGCCTGTTCCATGAGTTCGCGTGGGTGCTGAGCATCGCGGTGGTGCTGTCGATGCTGATCTCGCTGACGCTCACCCCGATGATGTGCGCCTACCTGCTCAAGCCCGACGCGCTGCCCGAAGGCGAGGACGCGCATGAGCGCGCACACGCGGCCGGCAAGCAGACCGTGTGGAGCCGCACCGTGGGCCTGTACGAACGCAGCCTGGACTGGGTGCTGGACCACCAGCGCATGACCCTGGCGGTGGCCGCCGGCGCGCTGGTGCTGACCGTGGTGCTGTACATCGTCATTCCCAAGGGCCTGCTGCCCGAGCAGGACACCGGGCTGATCACCGGCGTGGTCCAGGCCGACCAGAACATCGCCTTCCCGCAGATGGAACAGCGCACCAAGGCGGTGGCCGAAGCGCTGCGCAAGGACCCGGCGGTGACCGGCGTGGCCGCCTTCATCGGCGCCGGCAGCATGAACCCCACGCTCAACCAGGGCCAGCTGTCGATCGTGCTGAAAGAGCGCGGCGACCGCGATGGGCTGGAGGAGATCCTGCCGCGCCTGCAGCAGGCCGTGGCCGGCATTCCCGGCGTGGCGCTGTACCTCAAGCCGGTGCAGGACGTGACCCTGGATACCCGCGTGGCGGCCACCGAGTACCAGTACTCGCTGTCGGACGTGGACAGCGCGCAGGTCGCGCTGCAGGCCACCCGGCTGACCGAGGCGCTGCGCCAGCGCCCGGAACTGGCGGACGTGGACAACAACCTGTCCAACCAGGGCCGCGCGCTGGAGCTGACCATCGACCGCGACAAGGCCAGCGTGCTGGGCGTTCCGATGCAGACCATCGACGACACCCTGTACGACGCGTTCGGCCAGCGCCAGATCTCCACCATCTTCACCGAGCTCAACCAGTACCGCGTGGTGCTGGAAGTGGCGCCGGAGTTCCGCACCAGCACCGCCCTGATGAACCAGCTGGCGGTGGCCTCCAACGGCGCCGGCGCGCTGACCGGCAGCAACGCCACCAACTTCGGCCAGGTCACCTCGTCCAACTCCTCCACTGCCACCGGCATCGGCGCGCAGAACACCGGCATCCCGGTGGGTGCGGGCAACATCATCCCGCTGGCCGCGCTGGCCGAAGGCAAGGTCACCAGCACCCCGCTGGTGGTCAGCCACCAGCAGCAGCTGCCGGCGGTGACGGTGTCGTTCAACATCGCACCGGGTTATTCGCTGTCCGATGCGGTCAAGGCGATCGAAGAGACCCGTGCCAGCCTGGACATGCCGGCGCAGGTGCATGCGCAGTTCATCGGCAAGGCCGCCGAGTTCACCGGCAGCCAGACCGACGTGGTGTGGCTGCTGCTGGCCTCGCTGGTGGTGATCTACATCGTGCTGGGCGTGCTGTACGAGAGCTACATCCACCCCATCACGATCATCTCCACCCTGCCGCCGGCCGGTGTGGGCGCGCTGCTGGCGCTGATGGTGTGCGGGCTGAGCCTGTCGGTGGACGGCATCGTCGGCATCGTGCTGCTGATCGGCATCGTCAAGAAGAACGGCATCATGATGGTGGACTTCGCCATCGAGGCGCGCCGCGCCGGGGCCAACGCGCACGAAGCGATCCGCCGCGCCTGCCTGCTGCGCTTCCGCCCGATCATGATGACCACCGCCGCGGCCATGCTGGGCGCGTTGCCGCTGGCACTGGGCACCGGCATCGGTTCGGAGCTGCGCCGGCCGCTGGGCATCGCCATCGTCGGCGGCCTGCTGATTTCGCAGCTGGTCACGCTGTACACCACGCCGGTGATCTACCTGTACATGGAGCGCTACTCCGAATGGCTGCGCCAGCGCCGTGAACAGCGCGCGCTTCGCGACGGCACCGCACAGGACCACGCGTGAACATCTCCGGCCCGTTCATCCGCCGCCCGATCGGCACAGCGCTGCTGGCCATCGGCCTGTTCGTGGTCGGGTTGATGTGCTACCTGAAGCTGGGCGTGTCGGCGCTGCCGAACATCCAGATTCCGGTGATCTTCGCGCACGCCAGCCAGTCCGGTGCGGACGCCACCACCATGGCCTCCACGGTCACCGCGCCGCTGGAGCGCCACCTGGGCCAGCTGCCCGGCGTGGACCAGATGCGCTCGTCCAGCTCCGAAGGCAGCTCGCTGGTCTTCATGATCTTCCAGAGCGGGGTGGACATCGATTCGGCCGCGCTGGACGTACAGACCGCGATCAACTCGGCCCAGGCCGACCTGCCCTCCGGGCTGGGTTCGCCGATGTTCCAGAAGGCCAACCCGAACGACGATCCGGTGATCGCCATCGCGCTGACCTCGCAGACGCAGTCGGCCGATGAGCTGTACAACGTGGCCGATTCGCTGCTGGCCCAGCGCATCCGCCAGATCAGCGGGGTGTCGTCGGTGGATATCGCCGGCGCCTCCACCCCGGCGGTGCGGGTGGACGTCAACCTGCGCCTGCTCAACGCGCTGAACCTCACCCCGGATGACCTGCGCAATGCGGTACGCGCGGCCAACGTGACCTCGCCCACCGGCTTCCTGACCGATGGCAACACCACCACGGCGATCATCGCCAACGATTCGGTGGCGCGTGCGGCCGACTTCGCCAACCTGGTGATCAAGACCCAGGACGATGGCCGGGTGATCCGCCTGAAGGACGTGGCCAACGTCTACGACGGCCAGCAGGATGCCTACCAGGCTGCGTGGTTCGACCACAAGCCGGCGGTGGTGATGTACGTGTTCACCCGCGCCGGCGCCAACATCGTGGAGACGGTGGACCGGGTCAAGGCACAGATCCCGATGCTGCGCGACTACCTGCAGCCGGGCACCACGCTCACCCCGTACTTCGACCGCACCCCGACCATCCGCTCGTCGCTGCATGAAGTGCAGATCACCCTGCTGATCAGCCTGGCGATGGTGATCCTGACCATGGCGCTGTTCCTGCGCCGGCTGGCGCCGACGCTGATCGCGGCGATCACCGTGCCGCTGTCGCTGGCCGGTGCAGCACTGGTGATGTACGTGTTCGGCTTCACCCTGAACAACCTGAGCCTGCTGGCGCTGGTGATCGCGATCGGCTTCGTGGTCGATGACGCGATCGTGGTGATCGAGAACATCATGCGCCACCTCGACGAAGGCATGCCGCGCATGCAGGCGGCGTTGGCCGGTGCGCGCGAGATCGGCTTCACCATCGTCTCCATCACCGCCTCGCTGGTGGCGGTGTTCATTCCGCTGCTGTTCGCCAGCGGCATGGTCGGCGCGTTCTTCCGCGAGTTCACCGTCACCCTGGTGGCGGCCATCGTGGTCTCGATGATCGTCTCGCTCACGCTCACTCCGGCGCTGTGCAGCCGCTTCCTGAGCGCGCATACCGAGCCGGACAAGCCCTCGCGGATCGGCCGCTTCCTGGATGCCACCCACGACCGCATGCTGCGTGTGTACACCGTGTGCCTGGATTTCTCGCTGCGCCACGCGCTGCTGCTGTCGCTGACCCCGATCCTGCTGATCGTCGCCACGGTGATGCTGGCCGGCGCGGTCAAGAAGGGCTCGTTCCCACCGCAGGACACCGGCCTGATCTGGGGCCGCGCCAACTCCAGCGCGACGGTGTCCTTCGAGGACATGGTCAACCGCCAGCGCCGCATCACCGACATGCTGATGGCCGACCCGGCGGTGAAAACCGTGGGCGTGCGCCTGGGCAGCGGCCGCCAGGGCTCCAGCGCGCAGTTCAACATCGAGCTGAAGACCCGCAAGGAAGGCCGCCGCGAAACCACCGCGCAGGCACTGGCACGGCTGAGCGCCAAGGCCGACCGCTACCCCGACCTGGAACTGCGCCTGCGCGCGATCCAGGATCTTCCCAGTGATGGCGGCGGCGGCAACAGCCAGGGCGCGCAGTACCGCGTGTCGCTGCAGGGCAACGACCTGGCCCAGCTGCAGGAATGGCTGCCCAAGGTGCAGGCCGCACTGAAGAAGAACCCCATGCTGCGCGACGTCGGCACCGACGTGGATACCGCCGGCCTGCGCCAGAACATCGAGATCGACCGGGCCAAGGCCGCGCGCCTGGGCGTGTCGGTCGGTGCGATCGATGGCGCGCTGTACGGCGCGTTCGGCCAGCGCCAGATTTCGACGATCTATTCGGACATCAACCAGTACAGCGTGGTGGTCAACGCGCTGCCGGAGCAGACCGCCACCCCGCGGGCACTGGATGAGATCCACGTGCGCGCCGGCAACGGCGAGATGATCCCGATCACCGCCGTGGCGCGCCAGGTCCCCGGGCTGGCCCCGCCGCAGATCACCCACCAGAACCAGTACACCACGATGGACCTGAGCTACAACCTGGCCCCGGGCGTCAGCACCGGCGAAGGCGAGGCGATCATCAAGGCCACCGTGGACGGGCTGCGCCTGCCCGGCGACATCCGCATCAGCGATGGCGGCGGCTTCAACGTGCAGCTCAACCCCAATTCGATGCTGATCCTGGTGTTGGCCGCCATCATCACCGTGTACCTGGTGCTGGGCATGCTGTACGAAAGCCTGGTGCACCCGGTCACGATCCTGTCCACGCTGCCGGCGGCGGGCGTGGGCGCGCTGCTGGCGTTGTTCGTGACCAATACCGAGCTGTCGGTGATCTCCATGATCGCGCTGGTGCTGTTGATCGGCATCGTCAAGAAGAACGCGATCATGATGATCGACTTCGCCGTGGTGGCCCAGCGCGAGCACGGCAAGAGCCCGCTGGAAGCCGTGCGCGAAGCCAGCATCGTGCGCTTCCGCCCGATCATGATGACCACCATGGTGGCGATCCTGGCGGCGGTGCCGCTGGCCATCGGCCTGGGCGAGGGCTCGGAGCTGCGCCGCCCGCTGGGCATCGCGATGATCGGCGGCCTGCTGTTCTCGCAGAGCCTGACCCTGCTGAGCACCCCGGCGCTGTATGTGATCTTCTCGTGCCTGCAGCAGCATTGGCGCGGCTGGCGCGCGCGTCGGCGCGAGAAGGCCCTGATCCGGCGTGCCGCCCGCGCCTGACCGAACCGTGCGTCAGATGACAATCATTTGACGCACGGCGCCTGAAAGAGAACAATTCGCACCAGCCACGGTCCTGCCGCGCCTCGCGCACCGCGCTGCTTCCGCCCCCTGCGGGCAGTGCCCCGACTCAGCCACGCCCTCTTCTTCCGCCATCAACCGATCGCGGACGGTGTGCTGCTGTCCGCAGAGGACCCCCACAACATGCATGTTTCCGCTCTTCCGCGCCGCGCCCTGCGCCCGGCCCTGCTTGCGCTGTCGCTGTCGCTGGCCTGCGCGGCCCACGCCCAGTCGCGCTCGGCCACCGAGCTGGACGCGGTCAAGGTCACCGCCGAACGCACCCACACCGATACCGGCGCCCTGGGCGACCGCCCGGTCCGCGATACCCCGTTTGCGATCTCCGTGATCGGCCGCGAGGACATCGAGAAGCGCCAGGTGGTCTCGCTCGGCGAAGCGTTCCTGACCGACCCCTCGGTGGTCACCCAGGTCAGCGCCTACGCCAGTGGCTGGAGCTCGCCGATCCGCAACCGCGGCATCGACCTGAGCTACGACAGCTACCGGGTGAACGGCCTGCAGGTGTCCTCCTGGGGCACCGAGTGGCCGCTGGAAGTGATGGAGCAGGTGGAACTGCTGAAGGGCCCGGGAGGCTTCATGTACGGCTTCGGCCAGCCCGGCGGCATCATCAACTACGTGACCAAGAAGCCGACCGACACCACCACGTTCTCGGCGCAGCTCGGTTGGCGCGAACAGGGCATCGTCAGCGGCCAGGTCGACGTCGGCGGCCGCTTCGGCAACGAAGACATGTTCGGCTACCGCTTCAACGCTTACCAGGAGAAGGGCGAAACCTTCAACGGTGGCGAAGTGAACCGCAAGGTCGGCGCGCTGTCGCTGGATGCGCGCCTGGGCGACGCGCTCACCTGGACCTTCGATGGCGTGTTCCAGGAGCGCGACCTGGGCGAGGAATCGCCGCAGTACTACTTCATCGGCCTGACCGAACTGCCGCGCCCGATCGCCGGCGATGTCAACAATGCCATTCCGGGCACGTTCTACGACACCCGTTCCAGCCTGCTCTCCACCGCGCTGAACTGGCAGATCAGCGAGGACTGGAAGGCCAGCCTGAGCTATGGCTACACCTCGTCGTGGAACGACGTGAACAAGATCTTCGCCTACATCGACGACGTCAACGGCGATTACGACGTCAACGCCTACGAGCTCGGCGGAAAGAGCGAGTGGAAGCTGGCCCAGGCCATCGTGCAGGGCCGCTTCCAGACCGGCCCGCTGTCGCACCAGGTCGTCGCCGGCGTCTCGCACCAGACCGGGCTGGGCTGGGACCGCCCGTACGAATGGAACACCATCGGCCGTGGCAACCTCTACCAGCGCCCGACCCTTCGCCATGACGCTGTCGGTTCGCATGAGCTCACCCGCGGCAGCGAAACCGTGCAGCAGGCGGTGTTCGTCAGCGACACGGTGGATTTCGGCCACGGCTGGTCGGTGCTGGCCGGTGCGCGTTACAACGATTTCGAGAACAAGGGCGCCTACCACACCTACCCGGTCACCCCGACCTACGCGGTGATGTTCAAGCCGGCCGACGAAGTCACGCTCTACACCAGCTACGTCGAATCGCTGGAAGCGGGCAGCCGCGTGGGCAGCGACTACATCAACGCCGGCGACGTGCTCGACCCGACGATCAGCAAGCAGTTCGAGATCGGCGCCAAGATCGAGTACCCGCGCTGGAACGCCAATGCTGCCGCCTTCCGCCTGGAGCGCGGCGCCAACATCGACCGCCTGACCAGCGGCGGCAAGCTGCTGGTGCAGGACGGCATCACCCTGTACGAAGGCGTGGAAGTCAGCGGCGACGTGCGCCTGACCGACGCCTTCACCCTCGGCGGCGGCGTCACCTGGCTGGACCCGACCTACGACAAGCTCTCGCCCGACAGCAGCACCCAGGAAGGCAACCGCACCGCCGGCGCAGCGCGCTGGAACGGCGTGGTGCACGCCGACTACAGCGTGCCGCAGGTGGAAGGCCTGAGCCTGTACGCCCTGGCCCGCTACTACGGCGATGTGTACTACGACGCCGACAACACCCTCAAGCTGCCCGACTACACCCTGGTCAACGCCGGCGTCGGCTACCGCATGCAGGCCAATGGCCACCCGGTCACCTGGCGCGCCAGCGTCGAAAACCTCACCAACAGGAAGTACTGGTCCAACGCCGGCATCGGCCTGCCGCGCACGTTCGCGGTCAGCGTTAGGTTTGATCTGTAAGCAAAGCAGCGTTTCCGTTACCGCGCGCTGAGGCGGGCGGGTACCCCCATCCGGGACCCGCCGTGAACCCATCCATGGGGGCTTGTCAAAAACATCCATGTTTTAGACAGTCCCGGATGGGGGCACCCGCCCACCTCCAGACGGTTTCAGTGGCACGGTTGGGAAAAGCAGCCATGCAGGGCCTGGCTCTACGCGGTACCGACCCACGGTCGGTACCTACCAACCGGCTATGTCGGCTTCACTGCGATGACGCAATAATGAGGCGCCACCGCCCGACGAGTCCGCATGTCCGCCCGAGAATCCCGCCTGAGTCGCCTGTGGGCGCATGAGAAGGCCAGCTACGGGCTGCGGGTGTTCATTGCGTTGTCCGTGGCCATGGGCGTGTGCTGGCACCTGGACCAGCTGCCTGCCCTGCCCGGCGTGTTCCTCGGCATCATCGCCAGCGCCATTGCCGAAACCGACGACAACTGGTGGGGCCGCACCAAATCCGTCGCGCTCTCCCTGCTGTGCTTCGTCGTGGCCGCCGCTGCCGTGGTCGAACTGTTCGCCTGGCCGTGGCTGTTCATTGCCGCCCTGGCCCTGTCCACCTTCGGCCTGACCCTGCTCGGCGCACTGGGCGAGCGCTA
Source organism: Stenotrophomonas sp. FBCC-B152 (assembly GCF_059134105.1). NCBI lineage: Bacteria > Pseudomonadati > Pseudomonadota > Gammaproteobacteria > Lysobacterales > Lysobacteraceae > Stenotrophomonas > Stenotrophomonas sp. FBCC-B152. Next base: position 3,571,248 of record NZ_CP101442.1, read on the forward strand.
CGCCTCCATCGCCCAGGCCACCGTCACCCTCGCCATCTACACCATGATCGGCCTCGAACAGCACGGCGCCGATGACCGCGCCCAGGCCATCACCGCCGTCAGCCACCTGCTGGCCGGCGCCCTCTGGTACGGCCTGCTGTCCATCCTGTGGACCGCCCTGTTCGCCAACCGCCCCGTGCGCGAACGCCTCGCCCGCCTTTACCTTGAACTCGGCCGCTACCTCCAGCTCAAGGCCGACCTGTTCGAACCCGTGCGCGATGCCGACGTGCAGAAGCGCCAGCTCGCGCTGGCCGAACAGAACCGCCGCGTCGTCGAAGCGCTCAACATCGCCAAGACCGCCATCCTGGCCCGGTTCGGCCGCTCCGGCCGGCCCGGCGTGCAGTCCGGCCTGTACCTGCGCCTGTATTACATGGCCCAGGACTTCCACGAACGCGCCAGCTCCTCGCACTACCCCTATGGCGCGCTCACCGACGCGTTCTTCCACAGCGACGTGCTCTACCGCTGCCAGCGCCTGCTCGCCCTGCAGGGCGAAGCGTGCGCCAACCTGGGTACCGCCATCCGCATGCGCCGGCCGTTCCAGTACGGCGACCGCACCCGCCAGGCCACCGCCGACCTCACCGACTCCCTCGCCTGGCTGCGCGCCCAGCACAACCCGCAGTGGCAGCGCCTGCTCTCCTCGCTCGAACTGCTCGGCCACAACCTGCAGAGCATCGAACGCCGCCTGTCCGAAGCGGCCCAGTCCGAATCCACCCTGGACAACGTCGATACCCGCCTGCGCGACACCAACCCGCATACCCTGCGCGAAATGGGCGTGCGCATACGCCAGCAGCTCACCCCCGGCTCGCTGCTGTTCCGCCACGGCCTGCGCATGGCGCTGGCGCTGATCGTCGGCTTTGCCGCCATCCGCCTGTTCAACGCCCAGAACGGCTCCTGGGTGCTGCTCACCATCGTGTTCGTGTGCCGCCCCAACTTCGGCGCCACCCGCCAACGGCTGGCCCAGCGCATTGCCGGCACCCTGATCGGGCTGGTGCTCACCTGGGCCCTGATGCAGCTGTTCCAGGACCTGCGCATCGAATTGTTGATCGCCCTGCTCTCGGCGCTGCTGTTCTTCTTCACCCGCAGCGACCGCTACCTGGTCGCCTCGGCCGCCATCACCGTGATGGCACTGACCTGCTTCAACCTCATCGGCGATGGCTTCCTGCTGATCTGGCCACGGCTGGTAGACACCCTTCTGGGCTGCGCGATCGCCGCCGCTGCCGCGTTCCTGATCCTGCCCGACTGGCAGGGCCGCCGCCTCGACCTGGTGATGGCGCGCGTGCTTGAACGCTGCGCCGGCTACCTGCAGGCGGTGCTGGGCCAGTACGGCAGCGGCATGCAGGACGACCTGGCCTACCGCATCGCCCGCCGCGACATGCACAACGCCGATGTGGCCCTGTCCACCGCGCTGTCCAACATGCTGCGCGAGCCCGGCCACGTGCGCGGCAACCTGGATGCCGGCTTCCGCTTCCTGGCGCTGTCCAACACCCTGCTGGGCCACCTGTCCGCCCTCGGCGCCCACCGCGCGCAGCTGGACAGCTACGCGCAGGACCCGCTGGCCCGTTCCAGTGGCGAACGCGTGCAGCAGGCCATGCAGCAGATCGCCGGCGCGCTGGAACGGCGCGAACCGGTGGACGAGGCCGCCAACGAGGGCGACCGCGCCCTGGCCGAACAGCTGGAGCAGCTCAATGATGAGATGCCGCCCAAGCTGCAGCTGATCCGCACCCAGATCGGCCTGATGCTGCGCCTGCTGCCCAAGCTGCGCGCCGCCGCGAACGAAATAGGTACCGGGACCGCGTGATAGGCTGCGCCGGTTCGCAAGGAGATTCCATGTCCGGCCACAGTCAGTTCGCCCTGCTCCGCCAGCGCCGCTTCCTGCCCTTCTTCATCGTGCAGTCGCTGGGGGCGTTCAACGACAACGTGTACCGCCAGGCCATCATCGGCCTGCTGTTCTACCTTGGCGTGAGCCAGGCCGAGCAGTCGCTGTACACCACGCTGGCACCGGCGATCTTCATCCTGCCCTACTTCCTGTTCTCCGCCCTGGCCGGGCAGATCGCCGAGAAGCTGGAGAAATCGCGCCTGATCGTGATCACCACCACCATGGAGATCGGGATCATGACGCTGGCCGCGGTCGGCTTCCTCACCCAGAGCATGCCGATCCTGCTGGTCGCCCTGTTCTGCACCGGCCTGCAGTCCACGCTGTTCGGCCCGGTGAAGTATTCGGTGCTGCCCTCGGTGCTCAAGCCCGAAGAGCTCACCGGCGGCAACGGCCTGGTCGAGATGGGTACCTCGATGTCGATCCTGACCGGCATGATCAGCGGCGGCATCATCTTCACCCTGGCCGGCAGTTTCGGCCCGATCGTGGCGGCAACAGCGGTGATCGCGCTGGCCATTGCCGGCAACATCACCGCGCGCATGATCCCCAAGGTCGATGCCGGCGCGCCGGACCTGAAGATCAACTGGAACCCCATTCCCGAATCGCTGGCGGTGCTGCGCCTGGCCAAGAAGCAGAAGGCCGTGGCCAACGCCATCCTCGGCGTGTCGTGGTTCTGGTTCGTCGGCACCATGCTCACCTCGCAGCTGCCCACCTACGCGGTGGTCAACCTGGGCGGCGAACCAACCCTCTACATCTTCGCGCTGGCGCTGTTCTCGGTCGGTACCGGCGTGGGCTCGCTGCTGTGCGAGAAGCTGTCCGGGCGTACCGTGGAAATCGGCCTGGTGCCGTTGGGCGCCTTCGGCATGACCGCCTTCATGCTGGACCTGTACTTCGCGCGCGCCGGCACCGCCACCACGGCGGGCCTGGGCGTGGCCGCGTTCGTGGCCGCACCGGGCAGCGTGCGCATCATCATCGACCTGGTGGGCATCGGCCTGTTCACCGGCTTCTTCGTGGTGCCGTTGTTCGCACTGATCCAGAGCCGCACGCCGAAATCGGAAATGTCGCGCGTGTTCGCCGCGCTCAACATCCAGAATTCCGGCTTCATCGTGGCCGCGGCGATGATCGCGCTGGCCACGCAGAAGTTCCTGCACTGGACGATCCCGCAGCTGTTCCTGGCGCTGGCGATCGCCAATGCGGTGGTGGCGATCTACATCTTCACCATCGTGCCCGAATTCCTGATGCGGTTCCTCAGCTGGGTGATGGTGCGCTTCCTGTACCGGCTGCGCCCGCATGGCATCGAAGCCAACGTGCCCGATGAGGGCGCCGCGCTGATCGTCTGCAACCATGTCAGCTACATGGACGCGCTGATCCTCTCAGCGACGATCCCGCGCCCGGTGCGCTTCGTCATGTACTACAAGATCTTCAACATCCCGGTGATGCGCTGGATCTTCCGCACCGCCAAGGCGATTCCGATTGCCGGCGCGCGCGAGAACCCGGCGCTGATGCAGGCCGCGTTCGATGAAGTGGACCGGGCGCTGGCCGAGGGCGAGCTGGTGTGCATCTTCCCCGAAGGTGCGCTGACCCGCGACGGCGAAATGGCAGCGTTCAAATCGGGCGTGGAGAAGATCCTCGAGCGCCGGCCGGTGCCGGTGGTGCCGATGGCACTGCGCGGCATGTGGGCCAGCATGTGGAGCCGGCGCGACACGCGGCTGGGGCGCATGCGCGTGCCACGCCGCCTGCGCGCGCACGTGGAGGTGATCGCCGGCCCGCCGGTCGACGGCGCCACGGCGACCGCCGAGGGGCTGGAAGCGCAGGTGCGAGCGCTGCGCGGCGATCAAGGCTGAAAGCGCCAAAACCGGCGCATTCCGCAAAATTTTCCCCTGCGGCGTTCATGTAAACGCATACATCGCCGGGAACATCGGGTAGATTACCGCCCATAGGGGGTGTCGCTTGGCGTTGGGAGACGCCGGGAGACAGCCAATGGAATGGAGTCGTACGTGAATCATCTGCCGCCACCCACCCCACCGGGCGTTGTCGTTCCCAACCATCTGGTCTGGGCCATCCTGACAACGCTGTTCTGCTGCCTGCCGTTGGGCGTGGTGTCGATCGTGTATGCGGCCCAGGTCGATGGCCGCCGCGCGGCCGGCGACCTGGCCGGTGCGTATGACGCATCGCGCAAGGCCGGCGGATGGGCACTGGCATCGGCGCTTGCCATGCCGGTACTGCTGCTGTTGTGGTTTGGCCTGTTTGGCGGCATGGCCGCGCTGGGCGCTCTTTCCGACCTGTGAAACACCCTTCGTTCAACCCACCCAAAAAAATGGAGCTTCACCGATGAACGCCACTGCCCCGCAAGTCCCCAACAACCTGGTCTGGGCCATCCTGACCACCCTGTTCTGCTGCCTGCCGGCCGGCATCGTGTCGATCGTGTATGCCGCGCAGGTCAACGGCAAGCTGGCCGTCGGTGACATCGCCGGTGCGCGCGAGTCGTCGGACAAGGCCAAGAAGTGGGCCATGTGGTCGGCCATCATCGGCGTCGTGGCCATCGTGCTCTACATCATCCTGGTCGTGGTGATGGGCATCGGCGGCGCGATGGGCGGCGGCAACTACTGATCGCCCCCTGGACGGCCCGGTCCGGCGCCCGCGAAGGGTGCCCGGCTCGGGCCGTTCTGCCGTCATGACGATGCCTTCCCGTTCCACCCTGTCGCGTTGGGCGCCGCTGGCCGTCACGGCCGGGCTGGCCGTGGGCGCGACCGTGGTGCTGCGCCACGTCAGCCCGTATGCCGGCAACAGCCCGCTGCCGGGTTGCCCGCTGTATGCATTGACCGGGTTGTACTGCCCCGGTTGCGGCAGCACCCGCTGCCTGTATTCGCTGGTGCACTTCGACTGGTCCGGCGCGATGGCGATGAATCCGCTGCTGGTGATCTCGCTGCCGTTCCTGCTGTTGATGCTGCTCAACAACGCAGGCGTGCGCATGCGCGCACTGGACCCGCTGATGCGGGTGCTGGCCAATCCCACCTTCTGGCTGGTGCTGCTGGTCGGCTATGCGGTGCTGCGCAACCTGCCGTGGATGCCGTTCGCGCTGCTGGCGCCTTAGGTCACCCAGCCGGCGATGACCAGCAACGCAAGCGCGGCCATCCACAACAACAGCATGCGCCAGACCAGGCTCATCGCATCGCGCAGCTCCGGCAGGCGGCGCCACACCGGCACCATGCCCGCATCGCTGTAATCGTGCGCGTCTTCGCGCAGTTCGGCACTGACACTGGCGCGCGCCACGGCGCCCAGGAAATCCGTGGAGGCCGCCCAACGGTTGCCGTGCGCTTCGCGCCAGGCCTTGAAGGCCGTATCGAAGTTGCCCACCAGCGCCATCGACAGCGACATCAGCTGCGCCACCGGCCACTCCAGCCACGACAGCAGCTGGCGTGCGCCCACCACGGTTTCCACGTCGGCCAGTGAGCGCATCGGCCCCACCGCCAGCAGCGCGAGCAGGCGGTACGCCAGCGCGCCCACCGGGCCCAGCAGCAGGAACCAGAACAGCACCGCGAACCAGCGGCGCAGGGCGTTGAGCACGGTGACTTCCACCAGCGATGGCACGTCTTCGTGCAGGCTGCCGCCGGCCGACTGCAGCTGGCCGATGGCCGCATGCCGGGCATGCGCATCATCGGCGTCGATCACCGCTTCCACGTCGCGGTCGAGGTCGCGCGGCCCCCAGCACATCACCAGCGTGGCGATGCCCAGCAGCAGCGACGGCAACCCGAACAGGCGCTCATGCAGCGCCCATTGCAGCAGGGCCAGCACCAGCACGAACGGAACCACCGCCACCAGCCAGCCGTGGCGGCCGCGCCAGAAGCCGGTTTCGGCCGCATGCGCGTCCAACCACTGCAGCCAGCGCCGGTACCAGCCGAAGCGACGCAGCGCCACGGCCGCGGCAGGCGCGACATGGCCCAGGGCCAAGGCAACCAGTACTGCGACCAGGGTGGTGAACATGGCGGCCTCCGTTCGGTTTCTGGGCGCTACTATGCCTTGGGACCCGGCAATTCCCCGGGTCACAGGTAATGTATGCCGCCCCGTGTTCAGGCAGCGGCAACGTGGTGCCTGGCTCAGCTCACCTGGTTGCGGTACCAGTGCTCGATCAGGCTGCGTGAAATCGAGATCGGCGGCGACAGGCGGATGCCCACCCCGTCGTCTTCGATGTCACGGGCCAGCGCCGCGCCCACTTCCTCGGCAGTGAACCAGCGCGCGTCTTCCAGCTCGCCATCCACGGTGGGCACGTCGTCTTCGGCCGTTGCACTGAAGCCCAGCATCAGCGCGCCGGGGAACGGCCATGGCTGGGTGCCGAGGTAGCGGCAGCTGCGCACGCGCACCCGGCTTTCCTCGAAGACCTCACGGACCACGGTCTGTTCCAGCGATTCGCCCGGTTCCACGAACCCGGCCAGCACCGAATAGCGGCGCGGGGCCCAGTTGGCCTGGCGGCCGAGCAGCAGGCGCCCGTTGTTTTCCACCGCCACGATCACCGCCGGGTCCACGCGCGGGTAGTGTTCGGTGTTGCACTTGGCGCAGCGGCCGATGAAACCGCCACGGGTGAAGGCCACGGCGCCGCCGCACACGCCGCAGAAGCGGGTGCGCGATTGCCAGTAGGACATGCCGCGGGCATAACAGAAGGCGCTGGCATCGGCGGCCGACCAGGTGGTGGCCGATTCGCGCAGGTCCACGCGCTGGGGCGCCGGGGCATCGACGGCGGCGGATTCGACCGAGAACCACGCCTGCTCGCCGCGCAGGCCGAGGAAGATGGCCGTGCCGGGGCCGCCCCCGACCTGGGCGCCGGTCAGCGCCAGCGGCTGGCCGTCGTCGCCGGCCAGCGCGCGGCCATCGGGATCCAGCACAAGCACGTGCGCCTGCGGCCACAGCCGCAACAACGCATCGGCGTCGTCGCGCAGGGTATCGGCGCGTTCAAGGGGTTCGGTGGTGAAAGCAAAACCGGCAAGCGGCAAAGAGACATTGGACATCCCTGAAGCCTGCCGCTATTCAACCGGAACAGCAAGCGGTGCCGTGCAGCACCGCCGTGGCCATCACATGCTGAAACTGCTGCCGCAGCCGCACGTGGTTTTCGCGTTCGGATTGCGGATCACGAACTGCGCGCCGGTGAGGCTTTCGGTGTAATCCACTTCGGCGCCCATCAGGTACTGCAGGCTGAGCGGATCGACCAGCAGGGTCACGCCGTTGGTGTCCACGGCCAGGTCGTCCTCGGCGCGGTTCTCGTCGAACTCGAAGCCGTACTGGAAACCGGAACAGCCACCGCCCTGGATGTAGACGCGCAGGGCCAATGCATCGCTGGCCTCGTCCTGGATCAGTTCCTTGACCTTGGCCGCAGCGGCTTCGGTGAAGTTCAGGGGACGGTCCAGCGACTGGTAATGCGGCGCAGCGGCGGGGGTGGGGGCGCCGGGCAGGGAAACTAGCGTGCTCATGCACCCAGCATGGGGGTGCATGGGCACGCTTTCAAGCACCGGCCGTTCAGGCCATCGCTTCGGCCAGCTTCTTGCGGGCATTGCCGTCCTTGCGGTCGGCGCTGTCGTCGGCCGGCGGCGGCAGCGCCATCTGGGCACCGCCATGGATCAGGCGGCCGGTCAGCTGGGCGCCGGCGTTCATTTCCACCACCTGGTAGTGGACATTGCCGGTGACCCGGGCGCTGGGGGTCAGCTCGACCCGCTCGCTGGCGTGCACGTCGCCATCCAGGCGGCCACTGACCACCACCACGTGGGCGCGGATCTCGCCTTCGATGCTGCCCTGCTCGGCCAGCGTGAGGGTGGCCGTGGTGGCGCCTTCCTGGGCGATCACCTTGCCCAGGATGGTGCCTTCCACATACAGGCCACCGCTGAATTCCACGTCTCCCCGGATCACGACCTGCGCGCCGATCAGCGCGTCCACGACCAGATGCCCGTCGCGGTTGGATTTGTTGCTGCCAAACATGGGCTTACTCCCCTTCTTTTGCCGTTGCTGCAGCCGGTGCTCCGGCCTGCTTCCAGTCGAATACCTGGGTGGCGCCCCCTGCGCCGGTTCCCAGCGTGACCCGCACACGTTGCGGGGTGAAGTCCTTGGGCAACATGATGCTGCCGGTGAGCTGCTGGAAGTACCGGAAGGAATACTCCTGGCCCGGCACCTTGGTGCGCTGGTGCAGCTCGTCCCAGCTGACCGAGGTCAACTTGCCGTCCTTGACGCCTTCAACCGTAAACCGCATCTGGCCCTGGCTGATCGCGCCACGGTTGAGGTTCTGGGTCAGCACCACGGCGTACTGCCAGGTGCCCCCCGCTTCCGGCGAGAACTCGATGGAATGGGTGTTCAGGCCCTTGCGCTGGCTGGTGGACCCGACCAGGCGTTCGTAGAAGGCAACGTCGGCACGCAGGCCGGCGATTTCCTCATCGCGCTCGCCCAGCGAGGTCTGCACCTCGTTGTTGGCCGCGCGGCTGATCCGGTCCGAGGCCTGCAGGGTGGCCTGGGTCTGCTGCAGCTCCACCACCTGCTTCTGCAGCGTTTCGGCGCGCGCTTCGGCGGCGTCGAGCTGGCGGCCGGGGTCACCGCCGGGGCCGGCGGTCCAGCGCCCCAGCAGCACGGCCAGGACCAGGCTGGCCAGCCAGATGCCGGCCAGGATCAGCAGGCGGCGGCGATCGGGCGCCACCGGGGTTCCGGGGCGGCGGATCTGGATGCGGGAAGGTGTCGGGTTGTTCATGGCGAATACGGCGGCACCGCGGCTTGGGCGATACCGACACGGCCCCTGTCGGGAAGAGCGACTGGTTAGTGTAAGTCAGGGTTGGCACATTTTTCGCCCCTGCCCCCCTGCAGGACAGTAGCGTTCAGGGACGTCATCCCCGATAGTGTGGGCCTGTGCACACTTTCGCCGGAGCGCCTGCCATGACCGAGGCCCACCTGTTCGTGATCGGCATCCTGCTGGCCTGGCTGGCCGGCATCCGCGTGTACCTCACGGTGTTCGGGGTGGGCCTGGCCGGCATGCTGGGCTGGGTCGATCTGCCGCCGGCGCTGCACGCCACCGAGTCGTGGTGGGTGCTGGGCACCTCGGCCGCGCTGGCCATCACCGAATTCGTCGCCGACAAGATCCCCGGGGTTGACTCGGCCTGGGACCTGGTCCAGACCCTGGCCCGGGTACCCGCGGGCGCCTTCCTGGCCGCGGCCACGCTCTCGCCCACCGGCGAACTCAGCACCACGGCGCTGGCCGCCGGTGCCGGGGTGGCCCTGGCCAGCCATGGCCTGAAATCGGGCACGCGTGCCCTGCTCAATACCTCGCCGGAGCCGGCCAGCAACTGGGTGGCCTCGGCAGCGGAAGACACGGTGGTGGTGGGCGGCCTGGCGTTGGCGCTGGCGCACCCGTGGCTGGCATTGATCGTCGTGGTGGCGTGCAGCCTGGTCGGCGCGCTGGTGGTCTGGCTGGTCTGGCGCACCCTGTGGAAGGGCATGCGCTGGCTGCTGCGGCAACCGGCGGGCAAGCCCGGGGCACTGGCCGACCGCGATGCCGCATAATCGCGCCGCAGACTGGGAGTACTGATGGCCGTCCAAGACAACGCTGTTGCATCCACCCGCGCCACCCGCGCCGAAACCCCGCCCGCCGATCATTGGCAGCGCTGGGCCAGCGCCGACGCGCCCGCCGTGGCGCCCGCGCCCAGCAACGTGGTGCCGCTCAACGCTGCCGCCGCCGCTGCCGTGTCCACCCCGCCGGTGCTGCCGCCGTCGCAGTGGCAGCAGGACGATGCCAACACGCCGCCGCTGGGCAGCGAGGCGCCCTACCGCGTGCTGATTGTCGAAGACGACCGCTCGCAGGCCCTGTTCGCACAGAGCGTGCTGCATGGCGCCGGCATGGAAGCGATCGTGCACAGCGACGCCGAAGGCGTGCAGCAGGTGATCAACGACCAGCGCCCGGACCTGATCCTGATGGACCTGCACCTGCCGGGCCTGGATGGCATGCGCCTGACCGCGCTGATCCGCCAGCAGCCGGGCCAGCAGCTGCTGCCGATCGTGTTCCTCAGCGGCGACCCGGACCCGGAGCGCCAGTTCGAAGTGCTCGACAGCGGCGCCGACGATTTCCTGAGCAAGCCGATCCGCCCGCGCCACCTGATTGCCGCCGTCTCCAACCGCATCCGCCGCGCCCGTGCGCAGGCGGCGATGCAGCCGGGCGCGCAGGGTGCGCCGGCCATGAACAACCCCGAGACCGGCCTGCCGACCCGCCACCACGTGATGCAGCAGCTCAGCACGGCGCTGGCGCACGGCGAGCATGGCGGCCTGTTCTTCATCGAAGTGGCCAGTGCCCTGGGCCTGCGCGAACGCTACGGCTATGCCGCGTTCGAACGGCTGATGGTGCAGGCCGCGCAGCGGCTGGCCGACAACGCGCACCCGCACCTGCTGGCGCGCCTGAACGACAACAGCTTCCTGGTCGTGGCCCGTGGCCTTGACGAGGAATCGCTGGACGCGATGGCGCACCAGCTGCGCGATGAACTGTCCGCACGCTCGTTCGTGATCCGCGATGAGGAATCGGTGCACCTGCGCGGCGTGGTCGGGCATGCCCAGCTCTCCGGCGGCTTCGGCGATGCCGGCACCGCGCTGGAAGCGGTGGAGCGCACCACGCTGCAGGCGCGGCTGTTGCCCTCCGGGGTGGCCGCGCACGTGCGCCGCGAAGACGTGGCCGCGCAGGAACACCTGGCCATGCTGGAAGGCCAGCTCGAACCGGCCTACCAGCCGATCGTGGCCGTGGCCGGCGGCAACACCGCCCAGTACCAGGTGCTGCTGCGCCTGCGCCAGGCCGATGGCAGCGTGCTCAACGCCGGCCAGGTGATTCCCGCTGCGGAAGCGGCCGGCCGCATCGCCGACCTGGACCAGCAGGTACTGGACCATGCGCTGGGCCTGCTGGATCTGTACCAGCACGCCACCCAACCGCTGAGCCTGTTCGTGTCGCAGTCGCTGCGCACCCTGGCCCGCGATGCCTTCGCCGACTGGCTGCTGGAAACCCTGCAGCAGCGCCAGCTGCCCGGCAGCGCGCTGGTCATCGACGTGCGCCTGCCTGACGCGTTGATCCACACCGTCACCCTGCAGCAGTTCTGTTCGCGCATGAGCGCGGCCGGGGTGCGCTTCTGCCTGAGCCAGTTCGAGCCCAGCGGCGAAGCCAATGCCCTGCTCGGCCAGTTGCCGCTGGCATTCGTGCGCATGGCCGCCCGCTTCTCCAGCAGCCATGCCAACCAGCAGACCCGCGATGAACTGCGCGGCGCGATCGATGCCGCGCACCGCGCCGGGGCGCTGATCATCGGCCAGCAGATCGAAGACCCCCAGGCCGCGGCGGCAATGTGGATGGGCGGGGTCGATTTCATCCAGGGCAACATGGTGCAGTCGGCCGGGAGCGAACTGAACTTCGACTTCCACACCGCGGTGCTCTGACCATGACGGCCCAAGGACGGGTTCCCTTCGCACTGTGGCTGGCGGCGATCGCGGCCGCCCTGGCCGCGACCGCCAGCGGCATGGCCGCAGCCGGCGCCAATGGCCCGTGGCCGATCATCGCCGCCGGCACCTCCGTGGTGGGCGTGATCGCCGCGCTGGTCGGCGTGAGCCGCTGGCGTGAGCTGCAGGCGCAGCTGGCCCTGGGCCAGCGCCGCCACGAAGCGCTGGCCGGCGAGCGCGACCACCTGCAGCGCGCCATGCAGCAGCAGGACATGCTGGAACAGGAACTGCTGCAGGCCAAGCAGGCGGCCGAAGCGGCGGCGCTGGCCAAGGGCGAGTTCCTGGCCACCATGAGCCACGAGATCCGCACCCCGCTCAACGGCATCCTGCCGATGCTGGACCTGATCGCGCGCGGCCAGCTGGGCACCGACCAGCGGCAGATGCTGCAGACCGCCACGGTCAGCTCGCAGCAGCTGCTGCGCATCGTCGACGACATCCTCGATTACTCCCGGCTGGAGGCCAAGGGCCTGGACCTGGAGATCACCACGTTCAACCTGCGCGAGCTTCTGGAAGGCATCGTCCAGCTCATGCAGCGCAGCGCCGAAGCCAAGGGCCTGGCGGTATCGCTGGAGCTGGACCCGGCCGTGCGGCTGTCGGTGCGCGGCGACCCGGTGCGGCTGCGTCAGGTGCTGGGCAACCTGATGGTGAACGCCATCAAGTTCACCGAGCGCGGCCAGATCCGCCTGCGGGTGACCCGCCAGGGCGAGACAGCCAGCCAGCACCAGCTGCGTTTCGAAGTGATCGACACCGGCATCGGCATCGAGGGCACCCTGCAGGCGCGGTTGTTCCAGTCCTTCAGCCAGGCCGATGCCTCCACCACCCGCATCTACGGCGGCACCGGGCTGGGCCTGGCCATCTGCAAGCGCATCATCGACCTGATGCACGGCAGCATCGGGGTGAGTTCGACCCCGCGCCACGGCGCCACGTTCTGGTTCGAGATTCCACTGCTGAAGGTCGTCGGCGACCTGCCGGCCGCACCGCTCACCACGCGCGCGCTGCTGGTCAGCGAAGACCCGCTGCTGGTGCAGCGCCTGCAGCGCGTGCTGCAGCACCACGACATCCGCTTGCACACGGTGGACAGCGCATCCGCCGCGTTGGACATCCTGCGCGCGCCGGTGCGCCCGGGGATCGAGCCGGACCTGGCCTGGGTGATCGCCGACACGCATGCACTGCGCCACGGCGCCACGGCGCTGCACCGCGCGGTGCTGCACGATGCCCGCACCCCCACCCCGCGCCTGCTGTGGCTGCAGGGCGACGAGCAGCTGGCCGCGCTGCTGCGCGAGAACACCCACGTGCTGCCGCGCGAGGCCGGCGACGTGGACCTGCATGCCGTGCTGCGCCCGGCGGTAGCCAGTGCGCGCCCGGCGCCCCTGCTGGCCAGCGTGGAGGCCTACAGCGGCCCGGTGGAGGCGCCGCAGCTCGGCCTGCGCCTGCTGCTGGTGGAAGACAACAGCGTCAACCTGCTGGTCGCCCAGCGGCTGTTGCAGGTGCTGGGCTGCACCGTCACCACGGCCACCGATGGCGAACAGGGCCTGCAGCAGCTGCAGGCCCGCGCCTTCGACCTGGTGCTGATGGACTGCCAGATGCCGGTCCTGGATGGCTACAGCGCCACCCGCCGCTGGCGCGAGCAGGAAGCGGCCGAAGGGCGCACCCGGCTGCCGATCGTGGCGATGACCGCCAACGCGATGGCCGGCGACCGCGAGCGCTGCCTGCAGGCCGGCATGGACGATTACCTGTCCAAACCGGTCAACCGCGAATCACTGCAGGCCTGCCTGCTGCGCTGGCAGTTCACGATGGAAGACAACGCCGCCGACGCGCGCAATACATCCGCGCCGGCGCGGGCCGCGCCGCCCGCTGTACCGGTGCTGGCACCGGCCCCCACCCCGTTGCCGCCACCGCTGCCGCCGCTGGTCGCTGAGCCAGGCAGTGACGATGGCGCGCCCGGGGTGCTCGACACCGGCGTGCTGGATGAGCTGCAGGAAGTGATCGGTGCGGAGACCGCGACCATCATCGCCGTGTTCCTGGAAGACACCCCGCCATTGATCCGGCAGCTGCAGGATGCCTCGGTGGCCGCCGACCTGGAAAAACTGCGCGCGCTGGCGCACAGCCTGAAGTCGGCCAGTGCGAACGTGGGGGCGATGGCGTTGTCGGTGGCGGCCCGCCGGATTGAACACGACGCCCGTGCCGGCACGCTGGAGCGCCCGGCCGTGGCCGTGGCGCTGCTGATTGCCGAATACGCGCGTGCGCGGCTGGCGCTGGCCGGCTACCTGGCCAGCATCCGCGCCACCGCCGCGCGCTGAATCAGTCTTCCAGCTTGGTGAGCAGGTAGTTCGGCTCGCCGATGCGCTCGATCAGCTCCAGCTGGGTTTCCAGCCAGTCGATGTGCTCTTCCTCGTTGTCGAGGATCTTCACGAACAGCTGGCGGCTGACGTAATCGCCAACCGAATCGGCGTAGGCGACCGCCTCACGCAGGGTGACGGTGCCTTCGCGCTCGAGGGCGAGGTCGCACTGCAGGATCTCGGTCGGGTTCTCGCCAATGCGCAGCTTGCCCAGCGCCTGGAAGTTCGGCAGTCCCTCAAGGAACAGGATGCGATCGGAGAGCACGTCGGCGTGCTTCATCTCCTCGATCGATTCCTTGTATTCGTGGTCGGCCAGTTCCTTCAGACCCCAGTTCTTCAGCATCTTGGCATGCAGGAAGTACTGGTTGATCGCGGTCAGCTCGTTGTAGAGGACCTTGTTGAGGAATTCGATGACCTTGGCGTCGCCTTTCATGAGCGTGCTCCTGCAGCGTGAAAACGCCGGCACTGTAGCGCGTTGCGCGGGGTGATGAAGGAACGCGAATCAACCTTAGTTGCGCAATCCAGCCAGAAAGCGTTTCATTCAGACCACGTGAAATCCACCGGATGGAGACCGCATGAACCAAGGATATGCATGGTGCCCGGGCGTGGGAATCGACCCTGCGGCACTTTCCCGGCTGCGTGACCACTTCCGGCGGCCCACGTCACCCATGGGAGAAGCTTGGTTCATGGGAGAGGAGCGCCGCCACTTCCCGGAGCTGATGGGCAACCTGGACGCATTGGCGGCCGGCGACATCCTGAGGCCGCTCGCGGAGATCGCTTCGGGAACCGTGTCGTTCGGCCAACGGCAGGAGTGGCGCGACTGGTTTCACTACCTGCTTGCACAATGTGCGGCCGATGACCGCGCGTGGATTGACGAGACGCTGACGGAGCTTCTGGTCACCGGCTTCATGGCGCACTACGGCGAAGGCACGGCGTCCGCGTACCCGGGGTTCCAGCAGGATGTCCTGGCGACGCTGGGGCGCTGCCTGATGGAGCCGCGTTGTTGGCAGGACGGCGACATCGTGGTCGGGCGGCTGCTGCATCGCTCGAATAGAAACCCCAGCCAGGTGTGGCGATGGTGGGACGCCAGCGGCGACCTGAGCGCATCTCTGTTGCTGTGCGCGAAGTACCTTCCAGCGACACAGGTAGGCGGCTGGTTCCGTTCGGTACTTGCCATCGAGTCACCGCACTGGCGCGCGCAGATGATCGTCTGGCTGATCGGCGCGCACGCTCTGCTGACCGGCCTCCAGCGCGCTCCGTCCGAACTGGATCCGGAAGCCTACCCCGCCATCACCTGGGGCTGGTCGCATTGCCTGCGCCCGTCCACGACCACCGAAGCGGGCGAGATCAGTCCCATCGTCGATTGGCTTCCACAGCCTGCGCGCACGCAGCTGCTGGACGAGGTGCGCGCCTGCTTCACTGATGACGTGTTCGTGGCCTGGCTCGAATCGATCGGCCGCGTTGATTACCTGCAGCGCGAACTGGCGGACCTTCCGTCCACCTTTGAACGCCTGTACATGCGGTAGAACCTCAGGCGACCTGCGCCAACCCCAGAACGGGCAACGGCAGGTCGTGGGTGTTGCGGGCCTTGGCCAGCAGGTCGGCTGCCATGTCCAGGCAGGAACCGCAGGTGGCGCCACAGCCGGTGCGCATGGTCAGCTCGGACACGCTGGCGACACCGCTCTGGGCGGCTTCGCGGATCTGGTGGTCGGTTACCCCGTTACAGATGCAGACGTACACGTGCGGACTCGGCAGGCAGGCCCGGATCGGCCTGTGGCTATTCCAATCGAAACGAGAATGGTTGTCAATTTCGTAACTGAATCATTCTCGATACGGTTCAGGGTGCCCGTTCATCCCGCCCGGCGCGGAGCAAAAAAAAAAGACCGATCTTTCGATCGGTCTCTTTCGTATTTGGCTGCCCCGGATGGATTCGAACCACCGAATGCCTGAGTCAGAGTCAGGTGCCTTACCGCTTGGCGACGGGGCAAAACGTGCGTGCAATTGTTGCACTTTCTCACTGGAAAACCAAGCGGACTTGGTGGCTATGGGTGGACTCGAACCACCGACCCCAGCATTATGAGTGCTGTGCTCTAACCGGCTGAGCTACATAGCCTCAGTGAGCCGGCAATTCTGGACATGTAAACGGAATCTGTCAACACCTTTTCACCGCGCTTGTGAGTGGGCAGCGGGCGTGTCACAGTCCTGACCAGTAGATTTTTCTAGGAGTCCGCATCGTGATCGATCCGGACGGCTATCGACCGAACGTCGGCATCGTGCTGATGCGGCAGGACGGGCAGGTGTTCTGGGCACGACGTGTGCGCCGGGATGGCTGGCAGTTCCCGCAGGGTGGCATGAATACCGACGAGACGCCTGTCGAAGCCATGTATCGCGAGTTGCATGAAGAAACCGGGCTGTTGCCAGAGCACGTCGAAGTGCTGGGTGCGACACCGGGCTGGCTGCGCTATCGCCTGCCCGCCCGTGCCATCCGCCGCAATGAACGGCAGGTCTGCATCGGCCAGAAGCAGGTCTGGTTCCTGCTGCGCCTGGCCGGCGACGAATCGCACGTGAAACTGGACCATACCGACAGCCCCGAGTTCGACCAGTGGCGCTGGGTGGATTTCTGGTACCCGGTCGAGCACGTGGTGATGTTCAAGCGCGGGGTCTATGCGCGGGCACTGCGTCACCTGGCGCCGTTGGCGCGCGGGGTGGCCGGCACCGGCGTGGACTCCATGCCCAAGTCCGCCCAGGAAGCCTGGATGCCGGGGCATGCGGCCGGCCACGACCGACCGCGCAAGCGCGCGCCCGCGCCCAAGCGGGGCGGCGGCTACTGGCCACGCAGCAAGGCCAAGGGCGACCCGGGCGCGGTGTAAGCGCACCCGGTTCCCCTGAAACGACAAAAGCCCGGCCGAAGCCGGGCTTTTGCTTTCCAGACGCGATGGATCAGCGCTTGGAGAACTGGGTAGCGCGACGTGCCTTGTGCAGGCCGACCTTCTTACGCTCGACTTCACGGGCGTCACGGGTCATGAAGCCAGCCTTGCGCAGCTCGGACTTCAGGGTTTCGTCGTACTCGACCAGCGCGCGGGCGATGCCCAGGCGGATCGCACCGGCCTGGCCGGTGGTGCCGCCGCCAGCGGCGGTGACCATGATGTCGAACGATTCGGTGTTCTTGGTCAGTTCCAGCGGCTGACGCACGATCATGCGTGCGGTCTCACGGCCAAAGAACTCGTCCAGCGGACGGCCATTGACGGTGATGTTGCCGGCACCCTTGCGCAGGAACACGCGGGCGGTGGAGGACTTGCGGCGGCCGGTGCCGTAGTTTTGAGTGATAGCCATGATTAGATATCCAGAACCTGGGGCTGCTGAGCGGCGTGCGGGTGCTCGGAACCCGAGTACACCTTGAGCTTGCGGTACATGGCGCGGCCCAGCGGGCCCTTCGGCAGCATGCCCTTGACGGCGGTTTCGATGACGCGCTCCGGGTGGCGCTCCAGCGCCTGGGCCAGAGTTTCGGTCTTCAGGTTGCCGATGTAGCCAGTGAAGCGGTGGTACAGCTTGTCCTGCAGCTTGTTGCCGGTGACGGCAATCTTTTCTGCATTGATGACAACCAGGTAATCACCGGTATCAACGTGGGGGGTGTAGACCGGCTTGTGCTTGCCGCGCAGACGGCGGGCCAGCTCGGTGGACAGACGGCCCAGCGTCTTGCCGGAAGCGTCGACGAGATACCAGTCGCGCTGGACGGTCTCGGACTTTGCAGTGAAAGTGCTCATGAAAGAACTCAGGTAGGTCGGGCTCATTGCGGCCATGGAGCGGCCGGAACTCTGCCACGCGTTGTGAAGAGGCGGGATTGTACTGGCCATTTGGCCCACATGCAAATCGGCCGGTGGCACGGGTTGGCAGACCGGCGCCGGGGGGCGAGAATCGGTGATCCCCCGCCGCGATGCCCGACCGCATGACCGCGTTCCGCCAGATCACCCCGCTCGACCACCTGCTGAACGAGGCCCAGCGTGCCCTGGACACGGTGTTCGGCAACCCGCCGGCCAGCCGCCCGTACCCGGCCGAGGCGACCCCGGACGCGCCGATGCCCGCCCCGGCCCGCCGCCATGCCGCCGGCCTGATGCGGATCAACCATGTGGGCGAGGTCTGCGCGCAGGGCCTGTACTTCGGCCAGGCCGCGGTAGCAAGGGAGCCGGAAACGCGCGCCCACCTGCTCGAGGCGGCTCAGGAAGAGACCGACCACCTGGCCTGGTGCGCCCGGCGCCTGCGCGAGCTGGACAGCCGGCCCAGCCTGTTCAACCCGATCTGGTACGCCGGCAGCTACACCATCGGCACCCTGGCCGGGCTGCGCGGGGATGGCTGGAACCTGGGCTTCGTGGTGGAAACCGAGCGCCAGGTGGAAGCCCACCTGGACGAGCACCTGGACACCCTGCCCCCGACCGACCAGCGCAGCCGCGAGATCCTCAAGGTGATGAAGATCGACGAGGCCCGCCACGCCGACCACGCCGAACATGCCGGCGCGCGCAGGCTGCCGCCGCCGATTCCGGGGGTGATGGCGCTGGCATCGAAGGTCATGAAGACCATCGCCTACCGGCTTTAAGGTCAGCCGGATACGAGCTTCAGGCCGATCACCCCGGCCACGATCAGCCCGATGCAGGCCAGCCGCGGCGCCGAGGCGCTGTCGCCGAACAGGAAGATGCCGAGGATCGCCACGCCCAGCGCGCCGATGCCGGTCCAGATCGCATAACCCGTCCCAACCGGGATGGTGCGCAGGGCCTGGGTCAGCAGGTCAGGCTGATGCCGGCCGAAATGATGGTGGCCACGGTGGGCCAGGGCTTGCTGAAGCCGTCGCTGTACTTCAGGCCAAGGGCGAAGCCGATTTCAAAGATGCCGGCCAGCAGCAGGTAGATCCAGGGCATGGGGGTTGCCTCCTAAACAAAAACAAAACGGCCCGGTGTCTTCACACCGGACCGTCGTCGGTAGCTTGCCGTGGAACATTACTTCTGCGCAAAACAGATGTTCCACAGGGCGGGGCGTCCCGCCTTGTGCAGCACCACCCGGGCCGTGGCCCGGGCGGGTGTCGCGTGGTGTTACTCGGACAGGTTGCGGCCGTGGAACAGCTCTTCGATCTCGCGCTTGAGCAGCGCTTCGATCTTCATGCGTTCCTTGAACGAGATGTTCTTGGCCTTTTCCTCGAACAGGTACTGGTCCAGGTCGAAGTCCTTCAGGTGCATCTTCGTGTGGAAGATGTTTTCCTGGTAGACGTTGACGTCGAACATCTCGTAACGCGACTTGATGTTCTTGGCCAGGAAGTTCTGGATCGAGTTGATCTTGTGATCGATGTAGTGCTTCTTGCCCTTCACGTCACGCGTGAAGCCACGGACGCGGTAGTCCATGATCACGATGTCCGATTCGAGGCTTTCGATCAGGTAGTTCAGCGCCTTCAGCGGCGAAATCACGCCACAGGTAGCCACATCGATGTCCGCGCGGAACGTCGCGATGCCTTCCTGCGGGTGGGTTTCGGGGTAGGTATGGACGGTGATGTGGCTCTTGTCCATGTGCGCTACCACGGCATCGGAGATCAACTCCTTGCCCGCCAGCTTCTTGTCGATCACCGGCTCTTCGGAGATCAGGATCGTCACCGACGCGCCCTGCGGATCGTAATCCTGGCGCGCGACATTGAGGATGTTGGCGCCGATGATCTCGGCGACATCGGTCAAGATTTGAGTCAGCCTATCGGCGTTGTACTCTTCATCGATGTATTCAATGTAACGCTGACGCTCCTCTTCGGTGCGGGCGTAACACACGTCATAGATGTTGAAGCTCAGCGCCTTGGTGAGGTTGTTGAAACCCTGCAACCTCAGGCGAGGCAACGGCTTGACCACGGCGGTCGATCCTGTGTGTGGTGGGAAAGGATCAATTATGGGGCAAAGTGATCGGGGGCGAAACTTGCATTGAAACAAGTTGCTGTGTTGGGGTTTGCCCTTCACAACCCTGATCGTTAAGCTCGCGGCACATAGCCGTGAATTGTTCATGAGCAAAGGGAGCGCCTCAACGTGTCATCTGTGCGCCTTGCCACAAGTCCATTGGCCCTGGACATCGCCACCATTGACCGCTTTCTGGCCCACAGCCACCGCCGCCGCTACCCGGCCCGCACGGACGTTTTCCGCCCCGGCGACCCCGCCGGCACCCTGTATTACGTGATCAGCGGCTCGGTTTCCATAATTGCTGAAGAAGAAGACGACCGCGAACTGGTCCTGGGCTACTTCGGCTCCGGGGAGTTCGTCGGCGAGATGGGCCTGTTCGTGGAAACCGACCGCCGCGAGGTGATCCTGCGCACCCGGACCCCCTGCGAGCTGGCCGAGATCAGCTACGAGCGGCTGCACCAGCTGTTCCTGGGCCCGCTGTCCACCGATGCGCCCCGGCTGCTGTACGCACTGGGCCAGCAGGTCTCCAAGCGCCTGCTCGACACCAGCCGCAAGGCCAGCCGCCTGGCGTTCCTGGATGTCACCGACCGCATCGTGCGCACCCTGCACGACCTGTCCCGCGAACCGGAGGCCATGAGCCACCCGCAGGGCACCCAGCTGCGCGTGTCGCGCCAGGAGCTGGCCCGCCTGGTCGGCTGCTCGCGTGAAATGGCCGGCCGCGTGCTGAAGAAGCTGCAGAGCGATGGGCTGCTGCATGCGCGGGGCAAGACGGTCGTCCTGTACGGCACCCGATGACGGTGGGTGACGACCGTGGGTCGTCACGCCGTATCACGCCGTTCACGCGCTGCCGCTAGGCTGATGGCATGGCACCTGGCAGCGAATTCTACTGGTTCATCCTGATCGGGCTTGGCGCGCAGCTGGTGGACGGCGCGCTGGGCATGGCCTTCGGGCTCGTGTCATCTTCGGTGATGCTCAGCATGGGCCTGCCGCCGGCGGCGGTGAGCGCAAGCGTGCATACCGCCGAGGTGTTCACGACAGGCGCCTCCGGCGTTTCGCATCTCGTGGCCGGCAACGTGGACAAGCGGCTGTTCCTGCGCCTGGCCCTGCCCGGCGCGGTCGGCGGGGTGCTGGGCGCCTATGTGCTGACCCAGCTGCCGGGCGAGGCGATCCGCCCCTTCATCTACGGCTACCTGCTGGTGCTGGCGGTCTTCATCCTGCTGCGCGCGGCCGGAAAGCTGGTGCCGCGCCAGGAAGTGAAGCGGGTGCCGGTGCTGGGCTTCGTCGCCGGGCTGCTGGACGCCAGCGGCGGCGGCGGCTGGGGCCCGGTGGCCACCTCCACCCTGCTCGCCCGCGGCGGCCAGGCGCGCACCACCATCGGCACGGTCAACGCGGCCGAGTTCGTGGTGACCCTGGCGGTGTCGATCACCTTCCTGCTCTCGATGGGCCTGCAGTACCTGAACATCGTGGCCGGCCTGCTGATCGGCGGCATGATGGCCGCCCCGCTGGCCGCGGTGCTGGTCAAGCGGGTCAAGGAGCGCTGGGTGCTGGTGGCGGTGGGCGTGCTGGTGCTTTCAATCAGCCTGTTCCAGATTTCCCGCGCCGTTCACGGGTGGTGGGGTGCGTGATGGCCGGCGCAGTGCGCCGTCGCACGACCAACGGTCGTGCGCTACCGCTTGATCGGCAGGTATCGACCGTTGGTCGATACGGCCTTACCGGTCGCCGCCGCGGTCCACGCAGCCCCAGTTGAGGATGCGGGTGCCGGGCTTGAGCACCTGGCGGAAGAACGCCACCTTGGAGTGCTTCGGGTTCACCACCACCGGATCCTTGGCCGCCAACAGCAGCGGCAGGTCGGCGGTGCTGTCCGAGTAGGCCACGTCGATGTCGCCATAGCCGCGCTCGCGCAGCATGCGCATCTTTTCTTCGTTGTGGCAGTGGCGGGTAGCGCCCACCGCACCGAAACGCGGGCCCACTTCACTGCCGATCACCGGCACGCCCTGGTGGGCAACAAACGCCAGGATCGCACGGGCCAGCTCCGGCGGTGCGCCGGTCGCCACCACCACGCGGTCGCCCTGCGCGCGGTGCGCGGCGAATACCTCCAGCGCCTGCGGCAGCAGCTTGGCGCGCAGCTGCGCCTCGTGCTTCAGCACGTAGGCGTCGATCACCCGGTTGAACTCGCGCGCACGATGCAGCCCGAAGGTGGCGATCCAGACGTACACCGAAATGCCTGTGCGCCGCGTGGGCAGCATCGCCACCAGCGGCCCGGCGATCGGGGTGACCAGCAGCGCGGCCAGCAGCCGCAGCGGGTTGCGCTTGATCAGCGAGGCAAACAGATGGCTGCCGGAATCGCCGTCGTACAGGGTGTGGTCGAAGTCGAAAACCACCAGCGGCGCATCGTCGCGCGGAGTCGGATAGATCACGGTCATGCGCTGAAGAATAGCTGACGCAGGCCCTCGCCGGGTTCTTCGACCCGCATGAAGGCCTCACCCACCAGGAACGCATGCACGCCGGTGTTGCGCATCAGGCTCACGTCGTCGGCGCCCAGGATGCCGCTCTCGGTCACCAGCAGGCGGTCGCGCGGCACGGCCTGGCGCATGTCCAGGGTGGTCTGCAGCGACACCTCGAAGGTGCGCAGGTTGCGGTTGTTGATGCCGATCAGCGGCACCGGCACCTGGATGGCGCGTTCGAGTTCGTCGATGTCATGCACTTCCACCAGCACGTCCATGCCCAGCTGCATGGCCAGGTCGGACAGCTCCGCCAGCTGGCGGTCTTCCAGCGCGGCCACGATCAGCAGGATGCAGTCCGCGCCCAGCACGCGTGCTTCGTACACCTGGTACGCATCGATCACGAAGTCCTTGCGCAGCACCGGCAGCGTGCAGGCCTCGCGGGCCTGCTGCAGGTAGGCGTCGTCGCCCTGGAAGAAATCCACGTCGGTCAGCACCGACAGGCAGCTGGCGCCACCGAATTCGTAGCTCACCGCGATATCGGCCGGATGGAAATCCGGGCGGATCACGCCCTTGGACGGGCTGGCCTTCTTCACCTCGGCGATCACCGCCGGGTTGCCGGCGGCGATCGAGGCGCGCAGCGCATCGGCGAAGCCGCGCACCGGCGGGGCACCCGCCAGGCGTGCCTGCAGCGCTTCCAGGGGAACCCGTGCACGGCGCTCGGCCACTTCAACGGCCTTGCGGGCCAGGATGGTCTCGAGGATGTCGCTCTTGTCGCTCATGTCGTTCAGGGTCCTTCAGGCCGGCCATTATCGGCCAGTCGCCGGGTGGCCTCCACATATTCCTGCATGCGCTGGCGCGCGCTGCCGTCGGCAATGGCCGCGCGGGCACGGGCCAGGCCGTCGGCGATGCTGCTGGCCACGCCGGCCACGTACAGCGCCGCGCCGGCATTGAGCGCCACGATATCCAGCGCCGGACCGGGCTGGTTGTCGAGCACCCCGCGCAGCATCGCGATCGATTCCTCCGGGTCGCTGACCTTGAGGTTGCGGCTGGCGGACATCGCAATGCCGAAGTCTTCCGGGTGGATCTCGTATTCGCGCACCTTGCCATCGCGCAGCTCGCCGACCAGGGTGCCGGCGCCGAGCGAGATCTCATCCATGTTGTCGCGGCCCCACACCACCATGGCGCGCTCGGCGCCCAGCTCGCGCAGCACGCGCGCCTGGATGCCGACCAGGTCGGGATGGAACACGCCCATCAGCACGTTGGTGGCGCCCACCGGATTGGTCAGCGGGCCCAGGATGTTGAAGATGGTGCGCACGCCCATCTCACGGCGCACCGGCGCAACGACCTTCATCGCCGGGTGGTGCATCGGCGCGAACATGAAGCCGATACCGGTTTCGCTGATCGCGCGGGCCACCTGCTCCGGGCGCAGCTCGATGACCGCGCCCAGCGCTTCCACCGCATCGGCGCTGCCGGACTTGGACGACACGCTGCGGTTGCCGTGCTTGGCCACCTTGGCACCGGCCGCAGCCACCACGAACATCGCGCAGGTGGAGATGTTGAAGGTGTGCGAGCCATCGCCACCGGTACCGACGATGTCGATCAGGTGGGTCTTGTCTTCCACCGGCACCGCCAGCGCCAGCTCGCGCATCACGGTGGCCGCACCGGCGATCTCGCCCACGGTTTCCTTCTTGACCCGCAGGCCGGTGAGGATCGCGGCGGTCATCACCGGCGACACTTCACCGCGCATCACCTGGCGCATCAGGTCGACCATCTCGTCGAAGAAGATTTCGCGGTGCTCGATGGTGCGCTGCAGGGCTTCCTGGGGGGAGAAGGTCATGCGGGGTTCCTTTGCAGGAAATTCTTCAGCAGGGCGTGGCCGTGCTCGGTGAGGATCGATTCGGGGTGGAACTGCACGCCTTCCACCGGGTGTTCGCGGTGGCGCAGGCCCATGATCTCTTCGATCGTGCCGTCCTCGTTCTCGGTCC
This sequence comes from Stenotrophomonas sp. FBCC-B152, assembly GCF_059134105.1. NCBI lineage: Bacteria > Pseudomonadati > Pseudomonadota > Gammaproteobacteria > Lysobacterales > Lysobacteraceae > Stenotrophomonas > Stenotrophomonas sp. FBCC-B152. The sequence goes on from NZ_CP101442.1 coordinate 3,595,335, forward strand.
AGGCAGTCACTTCCAGGCAGTCGGGCAGCGTGGTCTTGTCCACCACCAGCGAGTGGTAGCGGGTGGCCTGGTAGCGGTCCGGCAGCCCGGCGAACACGCCTTTGCCCAAGTGGCGGATCGGCGAGGTCTTGCCGTGCATGATGGTGCCGGCGCGGATGACATCGCCGCCGTACACCTGGCCGATGCCCTGGTGGCCCAGGCATACGCCCAGGATCGGGGTGGTCGGACCCAGCCGCCGGATCAGCTCCAGCGACACGCCCGCCTCGTTGGGCGTGCACGGGCCGGGCGAGATCACGATGCGCTCGGGGGCGAGCGCAGCAATCTCGTCTACGCTCAGGGCGTCGTTGCGCACCACCTTTACATCGGCACCCAGCGTCTGCAGGTACTGCACGAGGTTGTAGGTAAAGCTGTCGTAGTTGTCGAGCATCAACAACATGGCAAATTCCTGGAATCAAGGCTGCGATGGGGAATCGGTAGCGCCGGCCATGGGCCGGCACACCGCGAAAGTCAAAGGCCCTTGGCGGCCTGAGCAACGGCGCGGAACAGCGCACGGCCCTTGTTCATGGTCTCGTCCCATTCCTTGCCCGGGTCGGAGTCATACACAATGCCGGCGCCGGCCTGCACGTGCAGGCGACCGTCCTTGATCACCGCGGTGCGGATGGCGATGGCGGTGTCGGCATCGCCGTGCCAGCCGATGTAGCCGATGCTGCCGGCGTAGACATTGCGCTTGATCGGCTCCAGTTCGCGGATCACTTCCAGCGCGCGGATCTTCGGCGCGCCACTGACCGTGCCGGCCGGGAACGTGGCGCGCAGCACGTCGGCGTAGCTCAGGCCCGGCTGCAGCTGCCCGGTCACTTCGCTGACGATGTGCATGACGTGGCTGTAGCGTTCGATCACGAACTGTTCGCCCACTTCCACCGTGCCGGCCTTGGAAACGCGGCCGGCGTCGTTGCGACCCAGGTCGATCAGCATGAGGTGCTCGGCACGTTCCTTCGGATCGGCCAGCAGTTCGGCTTCCAGCGCGTTGTCTTCTTCCACCGTGGCGCCGCGCGGGCGGGTACCGGCGATGGGGCGCACGGTGACCTCCCCGTCCTGCAGGCGCACCAGGATTTCCGGCGAGGAGCCGACCACCTGCACATCGCCGGTGTCGAGGAAGTACATGTACGGCGAGGGGTTCAGCGCGCGCAGCGCGCGGTACACATCCACCGGGCGCGCCTTGAACGGCACGCTCAGGCGCTGGCTGAGCACCACCTGGAAGATGTCGCCGGCGCGGATGTATTCCTTGGACTTGTCCACGGCGGCAATGAAGCCTTCGCGGGTGAAGCCGGACACGAAGTCGTTCTCGTCCAGCACGTCGCGGGTGATCGGCACCGGGTAGCCCGCGCCGGGGGCACGCAGCTTGGCAACCAGGCCGTCCAGCCGCGCCTGTGCCTCGTCCCACGCGCCGGGTTGGCCGGGGTCGGCGTGCACGATCAGGTACAGGCGGCCCTTGAGGTTGTCGAACACCGCCAGCTCTTCCGAATGCAGCAGCAGGATGTCCGGCGTGCCCAGTTCATCGCGGCCGCGCGGCGGGGCCAGGCGCGGTTCGATATAGCCGATGCACTCGAACCCGAACCAGCCCACCAGGCCGCCGGTGAAACCCGGCAGGCCGGCCAGCTTGGGCACCGAATGGGCACTGCGCAGCGCCTCCACTTCGGTGAACGGGTCCGCCACCTCACGGGTTTCCACCACCTGGCCGGCTTCGCTGACGGTCAGGGTATGGCCGTGGAAGGCGTACACGCGGCGGGCCGGCAGGCCGATGATGGAATAACGCCCGAAGCGTTCGCCGCCTTCGACCGATTCAAACAGATAGGTATGCGGGCCGTCGGCGAGCTTCAGATAGACCGAAAGCGGCGTGTCCAGGTCGGACAGCACTTCGCGGACGACGGGGATGCGGGTGTGGCCTTCAGCGGCCTGCTGCTGGAACTGCTCGAGCGTGATCAAGACGACTTTCCTTCCGGGAAACGGCGGTGGCGGGACGGACGACGGCAACAGGCCACCATCGCCACCAACGGCGAGCGGAAGAAAGGGTATGCGGGGTCGTCAGAATGGACACCCGGGGACTGTACCGCATTGGCGGCACCGGATGGAACCCGCCCGTGCCCGGTCCACACCCGGCCCTGCCGGCGATTCAGCCGCCAACAGGGCCGGAGGCGTCAGCCCATGCGGCGCGCGGCCTGCTGCTCCTGTTCGCGCTGTTCGGCACCCAGGTCGGCCACCAGCGCCGGGGCGGCGGCGGTGCGCTCCTGCTGGCGGTTGACCTCGGCCACCTGCTCGGTGCTCACGCTGAGCGGCTGCTGCCGCCCGGCCACCACGTCCACCTGCGCCAGGTGGCGGTGCACGGAGGTGAGGTCCTGGGTATCGACCGCGAACACGCGGGTGCGGTCCTCGCTCAGTACCACCCGCTCGATGCGTTCCAGGCCTTCCTGGGTGGCCTTGGCCGCCAGCGCACCGGCCAGCTGGTCGCTCTGCAGGTCGGGCACACGGTTGTGGGCGGCATCGATGCCGTGGACGCCGGACTGGGCCCCCTGGAACATGTGGTATTGCCTGTGGCCGGGATCGTTGATGCCAACCACCAGCGTGGCGGGCTCGGCGACGACGGCGGCGTGCTTCTCCGCCGGGTGCTGGATGCGTTCGTGCTGTTCCAGCAGCGCGCGGGCCCTGGCTTCCTGCTTGCCCAGTTCGGCATCAAGACTGGGGATGACGGTATCGGCCATGCCGTGGCGGGCGGCCGATTCGCCGAAGGAAGGGCCAAGCTCGTCGATCAACCGCGCAGACTTGGCGAGATTGGAGAGGTTGTGCAGTGCCAGCGGTGGCGGCCCCGCCGGTACGTGGGTGGCCGCCGCCGCGGTAATACCCGCCCCTACTCCGCCTACCGTAGCGAAGACAGCCGGAGCGTGCGCGCTGATGCCCTTCACGTGGGACGCAGCCAGGTCGTAACCGCTGTCCACGTAGGCGCCAGCGGTGGCGAACCCGTTCTGCAGCTTGCCCGCAACCCACTGACCATTGTGACCAATGGCGGCGGCGCTGCGGTCGCCCACCGCCCGGATTCCGTCTGCATCGGACTGCGCGTGGCGGGTGGCGCTTTGCGCCCGATGTTCGCCGTCGTTGCGGGTGCGCTCGGCTTCCTTGGCCAGACGCTCGGACACGCTGTCCAGGCCGACCTTGTCGGTGATCCACGACAGTGCGGACATGCCACCCGAGCGCGCCTGCGATTCGGCCCGATGCAGGGTAGCTTCGATGCTGCCGGTCAGCTCGCGTCCGGACGCGATCACGGTGGTGCTGGCCTTGGCACTGACCTGCATGGTGGCAGACCCGAAGTTCACCACTTGGCCGATCGCCATGCCCTGGGTCTTGAGCACGACCTCGGCACCATCGCCCACCTTGTCCAGTACGTGCGCGCCGGCTGCGCCCACCCGTTCGACCTGCTCGCCGACGATGCGCCCACCGCGCATACCGTAGCCCGTCGCATGCAGCGCATGTGACAGCGGACCGGCCAGTTCGGCCACCTGGCTGGGTGCGGCCACATTCGGTCGGTCGACGATTCCGGCGTCCTTGTCGTTCTTGTCGACCATCTTGGAGTCCAGCAACAACTCAAGCTTGCCTGCCGCCACGGGGAAGTTTCGCAGCGCATCCTGCCCAGGCTTGGTTGCCAGCTGTTCGATGAACTGCGCGGCAGAAGTCTGCGCGCCCGCAGGCATCATCTCGCGAAGCTGGTCGCCGACGAGCTTCTGCATGGCGGGCTCTTTCAGCAGCATGCCCATTTCATTGGCGAGCACACCGTAGCCCCGGCGCTGTTCGTCGCTGAGCTTCTGCATGCCGTTCTGTACGTCATTCAACACCTCGCCAGCGGCCTGGTAGGTGTGCACGGTCTGCTGCGGATTGAAGGTGGGTAGTCCGTTCTCTTTGGCGAAACGCGCAGGCGTGTCAGGATGCAGGCCAGCCGCGTTGAAGGTAGTGGCACGGGCACCCGTGACGGCGGAGGCGGCGGAGGCCATGCCGCCGCCGAGGGAGTGGCCGGCGATTTCGAAGTTGTTGCCGACCCGGTCCTGCAGACGCACAGCCAGCGTCATCGCGCGATGGTAGTAATCGCTGCGCATGCCGATACCCTGCTGGCCATTGTTGAGGAAGTCCTCGCCGCCAGATTCGCGCCGACCACTCGGAGCGGAAGGGTCGATGATTTCGCCGGTCGAGCCTTTGAATACGACGACCGGCTTGGCTCCCTCACCCAACACCCCCTTGTCAGGAATGTAGATCTCTGCGCGGAACCCAGACTGGGTGGGGCTGAGATGATTGCGAATTTCTTCATCCGACATGTTGATGCCAGCGGCTCGAAGGGCCTCCGGATCAGCACTGGCGCGGATCCAACCGGCAGGCGGCTCGCCATCACCCTTGGCTGATAGATAGACATCGGCGGCAAGACCAGCCATCTCGCTCGCATGGTAGGTTTCCTGGAGACGATCCGCTTCGTTATCGTTGCCGCTTTCACGCAGCTGCTCGACAAGAAGATTCTGTTCCTGGATGGCGCGGGCACGCGCTTCGGTATCGGGACCACTCATGGCAAGCTCCATTGCACAGTGAAGGCGCGCGATCCCCCCGAGCCGCGCTGGTTATCGAATAGCAGAACGTTTTGCTAATGTCACCCCCTTCAGGGGTTCAACATCAGGATGATCATGCGCGCAGGCCTTCACAACTTGATGACAAAAGCCCTTCTAAGTGCGGCTTGGCTCACACTTTTTGCGCTCAGCGGGTGCGCTGCGACGTCTGCGCATGGGGCAGACCAGTATTTCACCGGAAGAGAGTTGAAGCTGGCCATCGCCAGTGAGGACGGCGATCTTGATGCCATCCAGCGGCTTATCAAGGACGACGGGGTTGAACCCGACAATTCGTTCTCCAGTCGCGATGGCATTCCACTGCTGGCATGGCCGTTGCGGGCAAAGAATCTGGACGGATTGCGCGGCATGTTGGAAAACGGCTCGGACCCCAATGCGCGGCTGGTGAAGCAGATGAACGGTGAGGTGGTCCACTTCAACAACGCCATGGTCTACGCCGCCAAGATGGACGACCCGCGCTTTCTCGCGTTGCTCCTGAAGCATGGTGGCGACCCCAATACGCGCAATTCCAACAACGAGACATTGCTCTACCAGGCGTTCATCAGCGGCAACCAGTGGGACAACGTGAAGCAGTTGGTGGAGGGCGGCGCGAACGTGAATGAGCCCAGCCTCGGCCCTTCCGATACCCCTATCAGCTGGTACAGCGGTCGTGGCGCCTTCGAACACGTTTACTGGCTTCTCGAGCACGGCGCGGACCCGAGCGTGGTGCTCAAGTCATCAATCGGCGAGCCGGACCGCATGTTCATTGCCGAACACATCTACTGGGGCATCACCACTCCGGATCTCTTACCTTGGCAAAAGAAGTGCCAACAGTGGCTCGTCGAGCGCAACATTCCCCGGCCACCCATGCCAGACGGAATCAGGCAGAAGCGTGAAGCCTTCGGTTTCCCAACGAGAGAGGAAGACATTCCGCTTCTCTGAGAATGCGCCCATCCTTAACCTTTCCGAGCACCAGAGTTGAGAGTACTTCCAGCCCCTCAAGCAGCCCACGCCGCGAAGATTGCGTTCGCTGTCTTGGCATTTCTGACTATGCTTCTGGCCATTGGCTGCGCAGCATCGTCTTCACATGGCGCTAGTGACTTTTTCGACGGCAAGGCGCTGCAGCTGGCCGTCGCAACCGAGACGGGTGACGCGGCAGCCATTCGCCACTGGATCAAGGATGAAGGTGTCGATCCCGACAAAACCTTTGCCCGTCGCGACGGCATTCCTCTGATTGCATGGCCGCTGCGGGCGCAAAACCTCGATGGGTTGCGCGCGTTGCTGGAGAATGGCGCCGATCCCAATGCGCGGGAGTTCAAGGAGGTTGACCGGCGCAGGCTTGGCTTCAACAACGCCATGGTCTACGCAGCCAAGATGGAGGACCCACGATTTCTCGAGCTTCTGCTCAAACACGGCGGCGATCCCAATACCCGCAGCTCCGCAAGGGAGACATTGATGTATGTGGCGTTCCTGAGCGGAAATCAGTGGAAGAACGTGCAGCTTCTTGTGGAAAACGGCGCCAACGTCAATGAACCGAACCTTGGCTCTGCAGACACCATACTGAGCCTGTACACCAGCCGAGGCGGCTTCAACTACGTCTATTGGCTCCTGGAGCACGGTGCAGACCCGACAATCAAGACCAAAATACTTACCGGCTCGGGCGAGGCACCACCGATGCGGATGGTCGACGATATCTATTGGGAGGTCACCACGCCCGACCTGCTTCCATGGCAGAAAAAGAGCCAGCAGTGGCTGGTCGCACGAAACATCCCGCGTCCGCCGATGCCTGAGCACATCCGCAGGAAGCGGGAGGCATTTGGCTTCCCGACCAGGGAAGAGGATATTCCGCTGCTCTGAGCAGCCGGGCAGGGCCCGGCTCTACGGCGGCGCGCCAACAGCTACTGCAGGAGCGCGCTGTCGAGCGGCAGGTGCATGCGCACGCGTGCTGCCACGCAGTCGATGCGGAACCGGCGCGCGCGTACTGGTTCGCCATCCAGGTTGAGCGTCATCGGCTCGTCGGCTTCGATCTCCACCCACGGCGCGCGGGTGCGTTCGGCGACCTGCTCCAATGCGCCCTGCTTGCCGCCCCGGATCAGCGCCCCGAGCGTCGAAGCCACTTCGCCACTCAGCTCCGGGATCACGGTGATGTCGAGCAGGCCGTCATTGACCAGGGCATCAGGGCACAGCACCTGGCCACCGCCGGCCTGTCGGCCATTGCCGATGCCGAGCGCGATGAAGCCCCCTTCCCAATTGAAGTCCGGCGCGCGCAGTCGGGCCCGGATCGGGTCGATCCGCCCCAGTCGGGAAATGCCGGTGACCAGGTAGGCCAACCCGCCCAGCACCTTTTTCAGGCCTTCGTCGGTTTCCACCGTCACCTCGGTACCGAAGCCACCACTGGCCACGTTCGCGCACCACCACAGCTCGCCATCGGCATCGATCCGCAGCAGGTCCACGGGACGTGCCGCCTGGGCCTGGATCAGCTTCAGCGCCTGCAACGGCTCGTCCGGAATTCGGGCGGCCGTGGCGAAGTCATTGGCGGTGCCCAGCGGCACCAGTCCCAGGGTAGGCAGCGCGTCGGCGCCCTCATCACGATGGGCCAGGGTTTCCGCCACTGCGCTCAGGGTGCCGTCGCCCCCGGCGGCAATGATGGTATCCACCCCATGCTCGATCGCCTCGGCCACGTAGCGCTCGGCGTCGCCGTCTTCCCAGGTGACGCGCGCTTCCAGGGTGACCCCCTCGTCACGCAGCGCGTGCACGGCCGTGCGCAGGTCGTCGTTGCCGGTGGACTTGCCGTTGAGGATCAGACGCCAGCGGGGACCACGCATGCTGCACTTCCACGGTAGGGGGAGGCGCAGGCTAGCAGTGCGATGTGTCAGGGGCGGTGAACGTCATCAAACGGTCACCGATCGCCCGGAGAATGGAAGGCCATAGCAGGGACGATGGATGGAGGCAGGATCAGCCTCCCGCTATTTCCAGGGCCGCATTCGCAGGAGTGCGGTCTTTTTTTTATCCTCGCGCAGACGCCGTATCGACCAACGGTCGATACCTACCGGTTTTGGGCGAACGCTTTCAGTGCTTCGCCTTCCAACCGGTACACCGTCCACTCGCTCTGCGGCCTGGCGCCGGCGGCTTCGTAGAACTTGATGGCCGGCTCATTCCAGTCCAGCACCGACCACTCGAAGCGGCCGCAGCCTTCGGCCACGGCGATGCGGGCGATGTGCTTGAGCAGCGCCTTGCCGGCGCCGCTGCCGCGCTGGGCGGGGCTGACGTAGAGGTCTTCCAGGTAGATGCCGTTGCGGCCCAGCCAGGTGGAATAGTTGTAGAAGTACACCGCGTACCCGATGGCCTGGCCATCGGCTTCGCAGACCAGCGCGCGCGCCTTGGCGCCCGCGCCGAACAGGCTGGCGACAATGCCGGCCTCGTCGGTCTGCACCGACGATTCGGCCTTCTCATAGATCGCCAGTTCGCGGATGAAGCGCAGGATCAGCGCGGCATCGGCAGCCGTGGCGTCGCGGATCCGCAGGCCGGCCGCGCCCATGCTCAGCCCCGCGCCTTGGCCACGTTGTGGCGCATCTGGTCGATCACGTCCTTGTAGCTGATCGGCGCGTTGAAGATCGCCGAACCGGCCACGAAGGCGTCGGCGCCGGCAGCGGCAATCGCGCCGATGTTGTCGGCCTTGACCCCGCCGTCGATCTCCAGGCGGACGTCGCGGCCGCTGGCATCGATCTTCTGGCGGACCACGCGCAGCTTGTCCAGCGCCGAGGGAATGAAGGCCTGGCCACCGAAGCCCGGGTTGACCGACATCAGCAGCACCAGGTCCAGGTCATCCAGCACCCAGTCCAGGATGTCCACCGGGGTGCCCGGGTTGAGCACCAGGCCCGGCTTGCAGCCCAGCGAGCGGATCAGCTGGATGGTGCGGTGCACGTGGCGGCTGGCTTCGGGGTGGAAGCTGATATAGGTGGCGCCAGCTTCGGCGAAGTCCGGAATGATGCGGTCCACCGGCTCCACCATCAGGTGCACGTCGATGGGGGCGGTCACGCCGTGCTTGCGCAGGGCCTGGCAGACCATCGGGCCGATGGTCAGGTTCGGCACGTAATGGTTGTCCATCACATCGAAGTGCACCCAGTCGGCGCCGGCGGCGAGCACGTTGTCCACTTCCTCGCCGAGGCGGGCGAAGTTGGCGGACAGGATGGAGGGGGCGATGATGCAGTTGGACATGGCCGGTGCCTTGGGGACGTAGAGAGGGGGCCGCGCGCGCTCAGCGCTTGCGCAGGGTCTTGATGCGGTCGTAGGCGGCGTTGAGCTGGCGCGACTTGCGCTCGGCCTGCTGGCGCAGCTCCGGGGCGGCGCCCACGACCTTGTCGGGGTGGTACTGGGACATCAGCCGGCGGTAGGCCAGGTCGACCTCGGCGTCGGTGGCCTCGGAGGTCAGCCCCAGCTCCCGGTACGGGTTCTCCCTGTTCAGGCGGAACCAGTCGGCGTCGAAGGCATGCCCGAGCAGCAGGCCGATGACGGCCCCGAACAGCGGGTTGGGCCTGAAAAGCAGGGCGCCGGCGATGAATCCAAGCAGTTTTCCGTACCAGCGCATGGTCGTCGGGGCGGCCGGGGCAACGAAGGAACTTCATTTTACGTCACAGCGGGCCCAACCCGCTTTACACTAGGCCGCCCGCTGTCCCTGCGGGCCCTCCGGGTGCCCTGGACAGCTGTCTCGACGAAGCCCCAGGAGTGCCCGTGCCGACCACGTTGTTGCAATCCGATCTCCCCGGCCTGCCCTTGCGCCATCGCGGCAAGGTGCGTGATGTTTTCGACATTCCGCGCGAACGGCTGCCCGCCGGCACTCCGCCGGGGGACTACCTGCTGATGGTCGCTACCGACCGTCTGTCGGCCTTCGACGTGGTGCTTCCCGATCCGATCCCCGGCAAGGGTGAAATGCTCTGCCAGGTCTCGAACTTCTGGTTCGCCAAGACCGCGCACCTGATGCCCAACCACCTCACCGGCATCGACGTGGCCAGCGTGCTGCCCGACGGCGTGGACCCCGCCCTGTACGCCAAGCGCGCGGTGGTGACCCGCAAGCTCAAGCCGGTACCGGTGGAAGCCATCGCCCGCGGCTACCTCATCGGCAGCGGCTGGAAGGATTACCAGCGCACCGGCAAGGTCAGCGGCATTGAACTGCCCGACGGCCTGCGCCAGGCCGAGCAGTTGCCCGAACCGATCTTCACCCCCTCGACCAAGGCCGCCGTGGGCGACCATGACGAGAACATCGATTTCGATGCGATGGTCAAGGCGGTTGGCGCGGACCTGGCCGAGCGCGTGCGCGATGCCACCCTGCGCATCTACAAGTTCGCCGCCGATTACGCGCGCGAGCACGGCATCATCCTGGCCGACACCAAGTTCGAGTTCGGTACCGATGCCGATGGTCGCCTGTACATCATGGACGAGATGCTGACGCCGGATTCCTCGCGGTACTGGCCGGCCGACGAGTACGAAGTGGGCACCAGCCCGCCAAGCTATGACAAGCAGTTCGTCCGCGATTACCTGGAGACGCTGGACTGGGGCAAGACCGCCCCGGGCCCGACCATCCCGGCGGACATCATCGAGCGCACCCGCGCCAAGTACGCCGAGGCGCTGCAGCGCCTGGCCGGGATCTCGGTGGACTGAGATTGTCTGGAGAGCCGGGCAGAGCCCGGCTCTACCAGCGGCGGCGGAGTATCCTGTGCGAACTCCGGAGGCCCAATGTCCACGACGACCCAGCTTGTGCGGCCCATCGACCGCTATTTCGCCAGCTATTCCGACGACCACCGCAATACGCTGAACCAGCGCATCCACGTGGTGGCGGTGCCGGCGATCCTGTGGTCGGTCATTGCCCTGCTGTGGTGCCTGCCGCCGCTGATCACCTGGTTCCAGTACGGAGTCTGGGCGGGCCTGGCGATGTTCACTGCGTGGTGCTTCTACAACCGCCTGTCGCGCCGGTTGGGCCTGGGCATGCTCGCCTTCTTCTTTGTGTGCGGCTGCACCTGCCGGTTGCTGGAAGCCGAAATCGGGCTGGCCAACCTGGCCTGGCTGGGGCTGGGCGTGTTCGTGGTGGCCTGGATCGCGCAGTTCATCGGCCACAAGTTCGAGGGGCGCAAGCCCAGCTTCCTGACCGATCTGACCTATCTGTTGATTGGGCCCGCCTGGGTGATGGCCAAGGCGTACCGGAAGTTTGACCTGGCCTATTGACCGGCCCAACCTGAACGAAATGGATGCTCACCCCTGCTCCACGGCTGCGGGTCCAGCATGGCCGTGGGCGCGATCCCGGGAGCGCGTTTCGTTCAGCTGCGAGGTAGCCGACGGGTGGGCGCAGGCCCTGCCGTTGCTGGGCTGAACGGCGGCGAGATCACTCAGATCGCAAAGTGCCGGCAACGTTTCCATACGGCGTTGAACAACCCCGGATGGACGCCGACACCGGCAGCAAAAAGATGAATCACGCACGTTGCATGCAGTTGGTGGCGTAATCGGGTATATCGGCGACAAATCCCTGCCTGTTAGACTGAAAGGCCTGCTCGTGAATCCCGCATTCCCTGCATGAATCCCAGCCTTCTCCTGCTGCTCGCCCTGCCCTTCCTGCTGGCGGTGGCGGTCATTGTGTTCCGTCACAGTTCCCGTGCCACCGCCGCCTGGCTGGCCGCGGCCGCGCCCGTGGGCGGTCTGGCGCTGCTCGCGACGATGACCCCCGCGATCCTCGAGGGCGGCGTCGTGCGCAGTTTCGGGGAGTGGCTGCCGCAGATCGGACTGGCGTTCTCGGTGCGGCTGGATGGGCTGGCCTGGATGTTCGCCGGCATGGTGCTGGCCATCGGCGCGCTGGTGGTGATGTATGCGCACTACTACCTGAGCGCGAAGGACAACGCCCACCGCTTCTACTGCTACCTGCTGCTGTTCATGGGCGCCATGCTGGGCATGGTGCTGTCGGGCAACCTGTTGCTGCTGATGGTGTTCTGGGAAATGACCAGCATCAGCTCGTTCCTGCTGATCGGCTTCTGGTCGCACCGCCAGGACGCCCGCGAGGGCGCGCGGATGGCGCTGGTGGTCACCGGCGGCGGCGGCCTGGCCCTGCTCGGCGGCGTGCTGCTGATCGGCCGCATCGTCGGCAGCTTCGAGCTGGATGCGGTGCTGGCCGCCGGCGATGTGATCCGTGCCAGCCCGCTGTACCCGTGGGCGCTGTTCCTGGTACTGGCCGGCATCTTCACCAAGAGCGCGCAGTTCCCGTTCCATTTCTGGCTGCCGCATGCCATGGCCGCGCCGACCCCGGTGTCGGCCTACCTGCATTCGGCCACCATGGTGAAGGCCGGCGTGTTCCTGCTGGCGCGGCTGCACCCGGCGCTGGCCGGTACCGACCTGTTCTTCTACACGGTCAGCGGCATCGGCGCGCTGACCCTGCTGATCGGCGCCTGGAACGCGATCTTCCAGCATGACCTGAAAGGCTTGCTGGCCTATTCGACGATCTCCCACCTGGGCCTGATCACCCTGCTGTTCGGCCTGTCCACGCCGATGGCGGTGGTGGCCGGCGTGTTCCACATCCTCAACCACGCCACCTTCAAGGCCTCGTTGTTCATGGCCGCCGGCATCATCGACCATGAAACCGGCACCCGTGACATGCGCAAGCTCGGCGGCCTGCGCCGGTTGATGCCCTTCACCAGCGCGCTGGCGATCATCGCCTCGCTGGCCATGGCCGGCATTCCGCTGCTCAACGGCTTCCTGTCCAAGGAAATGCTGTTCGCCGAGGCCATCACCGCGCAGGGCCCGGAGCCGATGCGCATCGCGGTGTCGATTGCCGCGTTGCTGGCCGGCGTGCTGGGCGTGGCCTACAGCCTGCGCTTCGTCCACGACACCTTCTTCGGCAAGGGTCCGCATGACCTGGACCGGGTGCCGCATGAACCGCCGCGCTTCATGAAGGTACCGGTGGAGGTGCTGGTGGTGCTGTGCGTGGCGGTCGGCGTGGCCCCGGCGATCACCGTGGCCCCGATCCTGCACGCGGCAGCCTCCTCGATCCTGGGCCCGGCCATGCCGGCCTACAGCCTCTCGGTCTGGCACGGGTTCAACATGCCGCTGATGATGAGCATCGCCGGTGTGCTGGGCGGCGTCGCGCTGTACTTCGGCCTGCGCCGGCTGATCAACCTGCATGCGGTGGTCAGCCATGCCATCGGGCGCAACCTGTTCCACAAGCAGCTGGACCTGGTGTTCGGCGTCGCCCACCGGCTCACCCAGGGGCTGGCCAACGGCAGCCTGCAGCGCATGCTGATGGCGCTGGTGGTGGTGGCGATCATCGTCGCTGCCGCCCCGTTCGTGGCCAACCCGGTATCGCCCAACTGGCCTTCGCCGCAGCCCATCCCGCTGCTGGGCTGGGCGTTGTGGGCGGTGATGATGGCCTGCGCGCTGGGCGCGCTGTTCGTGTACCGGCAGCGCCTGCTGGCGGTGCTGGTGGCCGGTGGCGTGGGCCTGATGGTATCGCTGACCTTCGTGTTCCTGTCCGCGCCGGACCTGGCATTGACCCAGCTGCTGGTGGAGATGGTGACGCTGGTGCTGATGCTGCTGGGCATGAACTACCTGCCGGCGCAGTCGCCGCCGGAGAAGTCGCGCTGGCGCAAGCGCCGCGACGCGCTGATCGCGGTGATCGGTGGCGGCGGCCTGGCCGCCATGGCCTACAGCGCGATGACCCTGCCTCCCAACACCATGGCCGGCGAACTGCTGGCGCGCGCCCTGCCCGAAGCCTACGGCGAGAACGTGGTCAACGTGATCCTGGTGGACTTCCGCGGCTTCGATACGTTCGGTGAGATCACCGTGTTCGGCATCGCCGCGCTGGTGGTGCATGCCATGCTGCGGCGTTCGCGGATGGCGCCGGAGCAGATCATGCCGGGCCCGCCGATCAAGCTGCCGGTACCGGCCGACCTGGCCCAGGTGATGTTCCCGCTGACGCTGACCGTCTCGATCTTCCTGTTCCTGCGCGGCCACAACGCACCCGGCGGCGGCTTCATCGCCGGCCTGGTGCTGGCGGTACCGCTGCTGATCCAGTACGTCATCCAGGGCACCACCTCGGTGGAATCGCGCTTCGGCTTCGATTACATCCGCTGCATCGGCGCGGGCCTGCTCATCGCCATCGTCAGCGGCTGCGCGTCGATGTTGTTCGGCGTGCCCTTCCTCACCAGCGGGCACCTGGACCTGGAGCTGCCGCTGATCGGCACGGTGCCGCTGGCCAGCGCGGTGGGCTTCGATACCGGCGTGTACCTGGTGGTGTTCGGCGGGGCAATGCTGATCCTGTCGATGATGGGCACGGTGAAGCCGTCGCGCACCCGCAACTCGCGCAAGGGCGAGATCGATCCCAACAACCGTTCGGCACGCACCGGGGAGACCCACTGATGGAACTGGCCCTGGCAAGCGCGATCGGCGTACTCGGTGCGATCGGCATCTACCTGCTGCTGCGCGCGCGCAGCTTCGACGTCATCCTCGGCATGACCTTCCTGTCCTACGCGACCAACCTGCTGATCTTCTCCGGCGGTCGCCTGGTCACCGGCAAGGCCCCCGTGCTGAAGGAAGGCGTGGACAGCACCCTGCGCAACTACACCGACCCGCTGCCGCAGGCCCTGGTGCTGACCGCGATCGTCATCGCCTTTGCGATGACCGCCGTGAGCATCGTGCTGGCCATGCGCAGCCGCAGCGACAACCACAGCGACCACGTCGACGCGCACGAGGATGAGGCCGCGGAGCTGGCCGATACCGCGCCCGGCCGGGAGGGTGGCCCGTGAACCATGCGGTGATCCTGCCCATCCTGATTCCGCTGTTCGGTGCGGCCTGTTCGCTGTTCGTCGAGCATCGTCGCTATGGGCCGAAGGTGCAGCGCACCGTAGCCTGGACCACGCTCACCGCGTTGGCGGCGGCGGTGGCCCTGCTGTTTGCACAGACCGCCGATGGGACCATCGCGGTGTACCTGCTGGGCGACTGGCCCTCGCGGCTGGGCATCGCGCTGGTGGCCGACCGTCTGTCCAGCTGGATGCTGCTGACCACGCTGATGCTGGCCATTCCGTGCCTGCTGCACGCCTGCTCGGGCTGGGACCGGCGCGCGCCGCACTTCCATGCGCTGTTCCAGTTCCAGCTGGTGGGCCTCAACGGCGCCTTCCTCACCGGCGACATCTTCAACCTGTTCGTGTTCTTCGAGGTGATGCTGATCGCCTCCTACGGCCTGCTGCTCAGTGGCGGACGCGGGCTGCGCATGCGCATCGGCCTGCACTACGTGGTGTTCAACGTCACCGCCTCCACGCTGTTCCTGATCGCATTGGGGCTGCTGTACGCCTCGCTGGGCTCGCTCAACATGGCCGAGCTGTCCCAGCGCATCGCCGAGGTGCCGCCCACGCATCTGACCCTGGTGAAGGCCACGCTGGGCCTGCTGCTGCTGGTGTTCTGCAGCAAGGCCGCGCTGATGCCGCTGTACCTGTGGCTGCCGGAAGCCTACGCGCGTGCACCGGCGGCGGTGGCGGCGCTGTTTGCGATCATGACCAAGGTCGGGCTGTACGCGGTGCTGCGGGTGAGCTCGCTGTGGTTCGGCGAAGATGCCGGCGCCATGGCCGGCTACGGCAGCCAGTGGCTGTTCTGGGCCGGCGTGGCCACGTTGCTGCTGGGCGGCTTGGGCGTGCTCGCCGCCGCGCGCCTGCGCGTGTTGATCTCCTACCTGGTGGTGGTCTCGGCCGCCACGTTGTTCATCGCCTTCTCGATCCGCACCCCGCAGGTGCTGTCGGCGGGCCTGTATTACCTGCCGCACAGTACGTTCGTGGCCGCGGCGTTGTTCCTGATCGCCGACCTGATCCGCCGCCGCCGTGGCGGCGCCAGTGACCGCAAGGAAATCATCGCGCCGATGCCGGGCAAGGAAACGCCTGCGGTGCTGTTCCTGATCGCCGCAGTGTCGGTGGCCGGCCTGCCGCCGCTGTCCGGCTTCCTGGCCAAGGCCGCGCTGCTGGCCGGCATGCCGGCGGCGTACACCGGCGTGGTCTGGGCGGCGGTGCTGGGCAGCAGCCTGATGGTGATCGTGGGCATCACCCGCGGCGGCATCCGCCTGTTCTGGCGGGTGCCGGTGCTGGAGGAAGGCGTGCCACCGCCGCGCAAGGCGCCTACCCGCACCGTGGAACTGTTCGCCGCCGCGCTGCTGCTCTGCTATGGCATCGGCATGAGCCTGTTCGCCAACCCGTTGATGCAGTACACCGACGCCATGGCCACGCAGCTGCTCACCCCGCAGGACTACGTGGGTGAGCTGCGCGCGACCACGCCGGAGATCCGCCAGCCATGAGCCGCCGCCCGTTCCTTCGCCGCCTGTTCCCCTCGACCTCGCTGAGCGTGATGGTCACCGGGTTCTGGGTGCTGATGTCCGACAGTTTCACCCTCGGCCAGATCCTGCTCGGCATGCTGCTGGGCGTGGTCGTGCCGCTGTTCGCCGCGCGGCTGGACCGCGAGTTCGCGCGCATTGGTTCGCTGCGGCCGCTGCCGAAGCTGATCTGCGTGACGCTGTGGGACATCCTGGTCTCCAACATCCGCGTGGCGGTGCAGGTCCTCGGCCCGGAACGCCGCATCCACCCCGGCTTCATCTGGCTGCCGCTGGATATCGCCAACATCCACGGCATCGCCGCGCTCACCAGCATGATCACCCTGACCCCGGGCACGGTTTCGGCCGCGCTGTCCGACGACCGTCGCCACCTTCTGGTGCACGTGCTGCACCTGGACGATCCGGACGAGCTGATCCGCCAGATCAAGAGCCGTTACGAAGCCCCGCTGATGGAGATTTTCCCATGACCGGTTTCACCTTCATCCAGACCACCATGGCCGTGTGCATGCACGTGGTCGGGCTGGCCATGCTGCTGGCCACCTGGCGCCTGCTGCGCGGTCCGACCGTGCCCGACCGGATCCTGGCGCTGGACACGCTGTCGGTGACGGCCATCGCCGAGCTGATGCTGTTCGGCATGTACCTCAATTCGGCGGTGTACTTCGAAGCTGCGCTGGTGATCGCGATGCTGGGCTTCGGCAGCACCGTGGTGCTGAGCAAGTTCGTGCTGCGCCGGGACATCGTCGAATGATCACCTTCATCCAGGTCGCGCTGTCGCTGCTGCTGCTGTTTGGCTGCTTCTTCATCCTGGTCGGGGCGCTGGGGCTGGTGAAGCTGTCCACGTTCTTCAAGCGCCTGCATGCGCCGACCAAGGCCAGCACGCTGGGCGTGGGCTGCGTGCTGGCCGGTTCGGTGCTGTACCACATCTTCCTGGGCGAAGACCCGCAGCCGCGCGAGCTGCTGATCACCGTGTTCCTGTTCATCACCGCACCGATCAGCGCGCACATGATGGCCAAGGCGGCGCTGTCGCTGATGATGGAGAAGCGGCCGAGCCTGCCGGGGCATGAGACGGCGAAGGAAGAGCAGTTGCCGCCACCGCTGCCGCGCAATGTGACGGAGGGGCGCGATGATGATGAACGTGTCGCCACGCGCACGGATCCGACCGCGCCTCCGGAGACGTAGGGACACGCCCTGCGTGTCCGCGCGGTGATGGAAGGACATGCGCGGCGTGTCCCTACCCGATCAAGGCAAGCTCCAGCGCGATCCACGCCAGGAACGCCACCAGCAGGATCCCGCCCTCGCGCCGGCTGATGGTCAGGTCGCCCTTGAGCATCGGGTACAGCACCAGCACGAAGGCGATCGCCGCCGGCAGTTCCACCTTCACGAACGACTCGGGCAGCGCCAGCGGGCGCAGCGCGGCCATGCCGCCGACCACGACCAGCAGGTTGAACAGGCTCGAACCAATCACGTGGCCCAGCACCATGTCGCCTTGGCCACGGCGCGCCGCCACGATCGCGGCGGCCACTTCCGGCAGCGCCGTACCGATGGCCACCGGCAGCAGGCCCACCAGCAAGGGCGACCAGCCCAGGCCGGCCCCCATCACCGGCGCGGCACCCACCACCCAGCGCGCGCCGTAGTACAGGCACACGGCGGCGAACACTACCCGCAGCACATTGAGGAACAGCCCGGTGCGGGTCATCGCATAACCGGCAATCGCCTCGCGCACCGGCTCGGATTCGCGTCGCGCCTGGCGAAGCACGAAGGCAAGCAGTGCCACGAAGCCCAGCAGCAGTACGCCGCCTTCCCAGCGCGCGATCACCCCATCCAGGCCGAATACGATCAGGGCCAGGCTGGCCACCGCCAGCAGCACCAGCAACGGCGAGAGCAGGCGTGCCCGCACCAGCAGCGGCGCGGCAAGCGCGGCCAGCGCCAGGGTCAGGCCCACATTGACGATGTTGCTGCCCACCGCGTTGCCCAGCGCCAGCTCCTCGGCGCCAACCACGAACGCGCGGGCGTTGACCACCAGTTCGGGCAGGGACGTACCGAAGGTCACCAGCAGCAACCCGGCCACGAACGGAGACGCACCGAAGCGCTGGGCCAGCCCTGAGGCGGCCTTGACGATGGAGTCGCCCCCGAGTGCAAGCAGCAGCAGGCCCAACAGGAACCAGGCAGTGGCAGCGATCATCGGTGGATCCCCAGGTGGCGTGGCCCGATTCTAGGGCCAGTTCCGGCCCGGCGCACAGGCGGTGCGCACGGGGCCGGGTCACCCGGCCCCGTGCCGTGGCTCAGGAGCAGCCTTCCACGTAATCCACCTGCGGGGTCTTGCCGACCCGCCAGGCGGTGACGGTGCCATCGCCATTGATCTCGAAGTTGACGATCGCTCCACCCTCGGCGGCAGGGCGTACCCGCAGGTTGTGGCCCTTCTCGTCGTACTTGTGCGGGGTCAGGTCGCCACGATCGGGGTACAGCGTCTGCAGCTGGCCCAGTGACATGCCGACCTTGCCGCCACCCGGCGCCACGATGCGGTCGTTGCGGACGTCGTAACGCACCAGCCGCTTGCCCTCGATCATCAGGATCACGTCATCGGCCTGGCTGCCCTGCGGGCGCAGTGCGTGGCAATAGTCATCGGCGACATCGCCCTGCAGCGGCTCCTTCCAGGCGGTACGGACCTCATCGAGGGTCGCGCCCAGGGTCAACGGGCCGTACCCATCCAGGCGTGCAGGACCCTGCGTTGCAGGATCGGCCGTGGGTGCTGCAGGTACCGCCGCGTCCGCAGCCGGTTCCACCACCGCCGCCTCGGCATCGGCCGACGGGGGCTCTGGGTGGCGGTCGCAGCCCGCCAATGCGATTGCGATACCGAATGCCAACACGCTTGCCAGCTGCTTCATATGCACGCCCTCCTGTCAGTGGGTCGCAGGCTAGCGTGGGGGACGTGCAGCGCGTGCATACATAGCGTGCTTGTCATCACAGTTACACCTGTGGCGTTCAGGCTCGGCCTGCACCGCTTTGACCCCACGCCCATGCAACCGCGCAAGACCGACCTCGCCCGTGACGCCCTGCAGGCCCACCGCGCGCCCCTGGACATGCGCCAGCGGCGCCTGCTGATCCTGTGCGATGGCCAGCGCGATCTGTCCCAGCTCACCGCCATGATCGGGCCGGAAGCGTCGGCCATGGTGATCCAGCTGATCCAGGCCGGCTATCTGGTGTCCACTGCGCCGCCCGAACCGATGCCAGCGCCCGAGCCGGTTGCGGCAACGGCTGCGGGCCCGACGCCGGGAAGTGCCGCTCCCGTCACCGAACGCCGGCGTTCGCTGGTGGCCGCACGCATCTACCTGCTCGGCATTCTCGAACTTCAACGGCACCCGCAGGCCGCCGCGCTGTTGTACGCCCTGCAGCAGGCGCGCAGCGACGAGCAGGTGGTCGCCGCGCTGCGCAGTGCCCTCGATGCGCTGCCTGGGCTGACCTCCGCCGGCTACTGCGAGCGCGTCCGCCAGCGCCTGTTCGAGGTGCTGCCCGAGACACACCTGGCACAGCTGGAGCAGGCCGGCGCGGTCGCCAGCTGATCGCCGCTGCCCGTGTGTGATTACGCCTGGACGTTCTTCTTCAGGCCCTGCCAGCAGTGCTGGTAGCCGCGCTGGCGGTGCGCCGCGTCCATCGCCTGCGCGGTGGGGCGAATCACGCCACGCGTTTCGAACATGAAGGCCATGGTGTCCTTGATCACGTCCGGCCGGCTCAGGTCGGCAGCGGACGCTTTCTCGAACGTGGCAGCATCCGGCCCGTGGCCGCTCATGCTGTTGTGCAGGGACGCGCCACCGGGCACGAAGCCTTCAGCCTTGGCGTCATAGGCGCCGTGGATCAGCCCCATGAACTCGCTGGCGATGTTGCGGTGGAACCACGGCGGCCGGAAGGTGTCCTGGGCCACCAGCCAGCGCGGCGGGAAGATCGCGAAATCCATGTTGCTGGTGCCCGGGGTGTCGCTGGGCGAATGCAGTACCAGGAAGATCGAAGGATCCGGGTGGTCGTGGCTGATCGAGCCGATGGTGTTGAAGCGGCGCAGGTCATAGCGGTACGGCGCATAGTTGCCGTGCCAGGCCACCACATCCAGCGGTGAGTGATCAATGTCCGCACGCCACAGCTGGCCTTGGAACTTGGCGATCAACGCGAAGGCACCGTCGACGTCCTCGTAAGCCGCGTGCGGCGTTTCGAAATCACGCGGGTTGGCCAGGCCGTTGGAACCGATCGGGCCCAGGTCGGGCAATTTCAGCAGCGCACCGAAGTTTTCGCAGATGTAGCCGCGCGCCTGCCCGTCGGGCAGTTCGACGCGGAAACGCACGCCACGCGGGATCACCGCGATCTGCTGCGGTTCGATCTCGATCACGCCCAGTTCGGTCAGCAGGCGCAGCCGGCCCAGCTCCGGCACGATCAGCAGTTCGCCATCGGCGTCGTAGAAGTAACGCCCCTGCATGTCCGCCGTGGCGGCGTACAGGTGGATGCCGACGCCGCCGTGCGCGTCCGGCGAACCATTGCCGCCCATGGTGTACAGGCCGTCGACGAAGTCCGTCGGCGTGGTGGGCAACGGCAGCGGATCCCAACGCAGCTGGTTGGGCGACACCGCCCCCTGCGCGAAATCGCTGTGCAGGCGCGGCTGCGCATAGGGCTGGAATTCCCCATGCGTCACCGCCGGACGGATGCGGTACAGCCAGCTGCGCCGGTTGCTGCCGCGCGGCGCGGTGAACGCCGTGCCGGACAGCTGTTCGGCGTACAGACCATGCGCCACCCGCTGCGGCGAGTTGCGGCCCACCGGCAGCGCGCCGGGAACCGCTTCACTGGCGAATTCGTTGCCGAAACCGGTCTGGTAGCCGCGCGATTCGAGGGAGGTGGGCATGGTCGGGTCCTGGAAGACAGCGAGATGGAATTACAGCACGCCGCGCTTGATCTGGTCGCGCTCGATGCTTTCGAACAGCGCGGTGAAGTTGCCTTCGCCAAACCCTTCATTGCCCTTGCGCTGGATGATCTCGAAGAAGATCGGGCCGATGCAGTTGGTGGTGAAGATCTGCAGCAGCTTGCGCTGCTTGGTCTCCGGATCCGCATCGATCAGGATCTTGTTCTTCGCCAGGCGCGCCACGTCTTCACCATGGCCGGGCACGCGCATGTCGATCACGTCGAAGTAGGTGTCCGGTGTGTCCAGGAACTCCACGCCCTGCGCACGCATCGCCTCGACGGTGTCGTAGATGTTTTCGGTGAAGCAGGCGATGTGCTGGATCCCCTCGCCCTTGTAGGCGTCCAGGTATTCGTTGATCTGGCTCTTCGGGTCGGACGATTCATTGAGCGGAATGCGCACGATGCCGTCCGGTGCGGTCATCGCCTTGGACACCAGGCCGGTCTTGAGGCCCTTGATGTCGAAGTAGCGGATTTCGCGGAAGTTGAACAGGCGCTCGTAATAGTCCGACCACTGCTGCATGTTGCCGAAGTACAGGTTGTGGGTCAGGTGGTCGATGAAGGTCAGGCCGAACCCGACCGGGTTCTGGTCCACGCCTTCGATCGGTGCGTAGTCGGTATCGAACATGCTGCCGGCGGCGCCATAACGGTCCACCAGGTACAGCATGCAGTCGCCGATGCCCTTGATGATCGGGGCCGGCACGGCCTTGGTTTCCGGCTTGAAGTCGATCGCTTCGGCACCGTTGCCAAGCGCCATCTGGAACACCTGATCGCCCGGCTTCTGGAAGCGGATGGCGAAACCACAGGCGCACGGGCCGTGCTTCTCGGCGAAGTCCGACGCGAACGAATCGGGTTCTTCGTTGACCAGGAAGTTCACCCCGCCCTGGCGGTACACGGTGATGGCGCGCTGCTTGTGGCGCAGCACCGCGGTGAAGCCCATCTTGCGGAAGTAATCGTGGAGCTCGGCGCCACGTCCGGCCGGCGCGGCGAATTCAACGAATTCGAACCCATCGATGCCCATCGGGTTCTCGAAGGTGGTGACCTGCATGCCCGGGTTGGGGGCGTGCGACGCGGTTGCGGGCTGGCTGCTCATGACGTGGCTCCAAAGCGGCCCACCCCCGGAAAAAAACCAGGTGCGGGCGGAAGGCAGACCCGCGAGAATGCGGAGTCCGGAAAGAAGGTTATAGTTTCACATGAAACCACCATCAAGGTGCACCGCAGCATGAGCCCACCCGATCCCAGCAGCCAGACCATCCGCGCCACGCACGCCCTGCTCGACCTGGAGCAGTTCCTGCCGTACCGGCTGAGCGTTTTGTCCAACCGGGTCAGCGGCAACATCGCCAAGCTGTATGGGGACCGCTACGGTCTGGCGATTCCCGAATGGCGGGTGATCACCATTCTGGCGCTGTACCCGGGCTCATCGGCGAGCGAGGTCTCCGACCGCACCGCGATGGACAAGGTGGCGGTCAGCCGGGCCGTGGCCAGACTGCTCGAACGCGGCTTCATCAAGCGTGAAACCCACGGCGATGACCGCCGACGCTCGGTGCTGGCGCTGTCGGCGGCCGGGTTCGAGGTCTACGAGACCATCGCCCCGCTGGTGATCGAGATCACCCGCAAGCTGATGTCGGTGCTGAGCGAGGAGGAGGAGCAGATGCTGGAGAAGCTGATCCTGCGCCTGGCCGGCGAAGGCCTGCAGCGGATGGATGAAGGCTGATCAACTGAGGTGCTTGCGCCGCGCGTGTACCCACGGGGCGGCCAACGCGCCGATGGCGCCGGCGGCCAGGCCCAGTGATGCCGCCACCGCAGCTGCTTCCAGCGCACCTGGCAGGGCCAGCGCGGCGATTACCAGAAGCGCGGCCGGCAGCGCGATGAAGGTGGCCAGAAAGTAGCGCCAGCGCGGCGCCCAGGTGCCGACCTGGAGCAGGCTGACCGGCATCCAGGTTTCGCCCGAGGCATCGTCGGCGATCTTGGCGGCTACCTTGGGCAGGTCCACTTCCACCGGGCCCTTGCCGGCGCGGGCGGTGGCCAGCGCGCGCGCCACCTCGTCGATCGACGGATACGAGGTCGGCCACGTCACGGGCGCAGTGACCCCATAGGCCGTCAGCACCGGCACGCTCAGCCACGGCGCCAGCAGCGGCCGCAGCTTGCGCCGGTCCAGCACGCACCAGACCTGGGCCACGCCGTTGGCCACGACGCTGTACAGCGCCAGCTGGCCCGGCTCCGGGTACGGCAGCACGTGCACGCGCGCGGCCATGCTGGTGTAGCCCATGTCGCGCAGGAATCCGGGCCGGGTGCGGCCCTCGTGCGCCCAGGCCAGGCCCAGAGGGGCAACCAGGTAGGCCTCCGCCGGATCCTTCACGCCTGCCGTGGCGCGGTCATCGCTGGCCAGGAAGAACGCCAGCGACTTCGGCTCGGCCACATCGGCCTGGTCCCAACGGCCGCTGTCGCCCAGCACGTGCTTGAGCGGCAGCCGCGCAGGCGCGGTTTCGGCCTTGGTGGCGTTGTGCAGGTAGGGCAGCACCGAGAGCACGAAGGCCTGCAGGTCCACCCCGCGCGTGCCGGTGCCCTGCCATTCGCTGGGCAGCAGGCCTATCAGCGCGGGGTTGCGGGCCAGCTGGTCGAGTTGGGCCTTCTGTTCGACCAGCTTCTGCACCGCCGCCTTGAGCAGCACGTTGTCGGGCACCGACACCTGCGGCAGGCGATAGAGCGTGGCCCCGGGTGCCGGGGTGTCCGCCTCGCTGCCTGCGTCGTGCGCCGAGTGGTCGTCCAGCAGGACATCCGAGGGCGGCAGGCTCACGCCGACGGCGGCGTCCAGGGAGATATCCGATGTGCTGTCGCTGGCGCCGGGCTGCATGCGTTCAATCCATGAGGTCCTTGGACATAGCGGCAGCGAAACGGGCATCTGTAGGGCGGACAAAAAAATGCCGCGATGATCGCGGCATTTCCTGTTCCGGTCAGGGCGCCTTCGGCGGCGCCCATTCCTTCATGAAGGCAAGGAAGCGTTCGCGGTTGTAGCCCTTGGGCTGGCCCTTGTCGGCCTCCAGTTCGCCGGTGAACTGCGAATGCAGCAGCGTGCCCTGCGCATCCAGCACGAACAGGTGCGGGTAGCCCTTGATCTGCGGGAACTGCGACAGGAAGGCGGCGTTTTCGTTGTCTTCGCTGTAGTTGACCTTCATCCAGACGTAGTTGGCATCGCGGAAGCTGCGGATCTCCGCATCCCCCTCGATGAACGCGTCCAGCAGGTGGCACCACGAGCACCACTCCCCACCCACGTCCAGCACGATCCGCTTGCCACCGCGCTGGGCCTCGACCTTGGCCGTGGCCAGGTCGGCGACCGGGTCGCGGGCCGGATCGAACTGCGCGTTGAGCCCGGCGACCGCGGCGACATCCGCCGCGGCCGGGGTGTTGCCCGAGGCCACCGGCTGGCCGGGATCGGCCACCGGTGGCTTCTGTTCGGTGGTGTCCAGCGGCTGCGCAGGTGCGGCAGTGGGCGCCGATGGCGAACAGGCGGCCAGCAGGCCGGCCAGGAGCATCGGGGACCACCGCGTTTTCATGCGCATCGCAGACCTCACTTGACGCCGTGCATCAGCTTGTTGATCAGCGGGGCGATCAGGAACAGCAGCACGCCCGAGCCCATCAACGCCCAGAAACCGAAGGTGTAACCGGTCAGCGCCGATTCGACGGTCATGCCGCTTTCGCCGCTGACGATGCCGGCGAAGATGCCCGACAGGTTGTTGCCAATGCCGGTGGACAGGAACCAGCCGCCCATGCCGAAGCCGACCAGGCGCACCGGGGCCAGCTTGGTCACCATCGACAGGCCGATCGGCGACAGGCACAGCTCACCGACGGACTGGATCACGTAGACCATGAACAGCGTCCAGAACGGGATCTTGCCATCCACCACCATGCTCGACAGCGCCAGCATCAGCAGCGCGAACGCGGCGCCATTGAACAGCAGGCCCAGGCCGAACTTGCGCGGAATGGACGGGTTGGCACGGCCCAGCTTGATCCAGATCCAGGCAATGATCGGCGCCAGCGCGATGATGGCCACCGAGTTCACCGACTGGAACCACGCGGTCGGGAAGGTCCAGTTGCCCAGCTTGCGGTTGACGATCTCGTCGGCCAGGAAGGTGAAGGAGCTGCCGGCCTGTTCGAAGAACATCCAGAACATCACGTTGAAGGTGAAGATGATCAGCATGGCGATCACGCGGTCGCGCTGGACCTTGCCTTCGCGGATGCCTTCGACCAGCAGCAGCACGCCCAGGGCAATGAACATCACACCCAGGATCCAGGCCAGCGCGGTCGCGCCGGTGGACAGCAGGAAGTAGGCCACCGGAATGGCCACCAGCGAGCCGACGAACACCATCACCACGCGGCCCAGGCCTTCACCACCGGCCGGCGGTGCGCCGATGCCCTTCAGGCCGGCGCGGCCGATGTAGAACCACACCAGGCTCAGCAGCATCCCGACGCCCGAGGCGATGAACACCATCTTGTAGGCCGGCATGGCTTCGGTACCGAAGACCTTTTCGGCCAGGTACTGGGTGAACACCGGGGCGATCATCGCGCCGATGTTGATGCCCATGTAGAAGATGGTGAAGCCCGAATCGCGGCGCTCATCCTTCAGGCCGTACAGCTTGCCGACCATGGTGGAGATGTTCGGCTTGAACAGGCCGTTGCCGATGATGATCGTGGCCAGGCCGAACTCGAACACTTCCTTGTTCGGCATGGCGACCATGAACAGGCCGGCGGCCATGATCACCGCGCCGGTCAGGATCGAGCGCTGGTACCCCAGCACGCGGTCGGCCACGTAGCCACCAAAGATGGCCGCGGCATACACCAGCGCCAGGTAGGCACCGTAGGTGCGGCTGGCCGCAGCCTGCCCGGCCGAGTCGCCGTCGAAGAACTGGGCCACGATGTACAGCACCAGCGCCCAGCGGATCCCGTAGAACGCGAAGCGCTCCCAGAACTCGGTCATGAACAGCATCCACAGCGGGCGCGGGTGGCCCAGCGTGGTCTTGAACTCCGGCAGCGCCGGTTCGGGAACGGATTTCGCGGCGGCGTCTACGCTCATGCGGGATTCCTGGGTTCGGTGGAAGACATGCACGTCCGATGTGCGAAACAACGCGGGAGAATCCCAGAACAACGGCGTTCACGTCAAATACACACCAATCTGTGCAGCTGGCCGCATGGTCGCTGAACTTGCATCTGCAACTACCGCCCCACGGCCGCCAGCGCAGCAACGGCGGGGCCTGCCGCACCGTAAGGGGGATGCGGCGGGAAAACATGAATGGGCCAGCCGCGCCCCCCGCCGGCTCAGGCGTCCGGCGGCATCGGGTCGTCGTTGCGGATCGTGGTGCGCACCTGGAACAGTTCCGGGAAGAAGGTCAGCTCCAGCGCCTGGCGCAGGAACCCCACCCCGCTGGAGCCGCCGGTGCCACGCTTGAAGCCGATCACCCGCATCACGGTGCGCATGTGGCGGAAGCGCCAGAGCTGGAAGGCGGTTTCCAGGTCCACCAGGTCCTCGCACAGCGCGTACTCGCGCCAGTAGCGGTCGGTGTTCTGGTAGATCCGCTCGAACACCGGGTGCAGCGCATCGTCGGCCACGTGCGGCTGCCGCCAGTCGCGGTCGATGTAGCCCGCCGGGATGGCATGCCCGAAGCGGGCCAGGTAACGCAGGAATTCCTCGTACAGGCTGGGCGCGTCCAGCACCTCCTGCAATTGGGCCTGGCCGGCCGGGTCGTGCGAGAACACCTGCAGCATCTGCGCGTTCTTGTTGCCCAGCAGGAATTCGATGTAGCGGTACTGCAGCGACTGGAAACCAGACGACGGGCCGAGCACATCGCGGAAGCCCATGTACTCCGAAGGGGTCAGCGTTTCCAGCACCGACCACTGCTCGGTCAGCTGGCGCAGCACCTGCTTGCTGCGCGCCAGCACCTTCTGGCACTGCCAGACCTGGTCGCGCTGCAGGAACCCGATCGCCGCGCGCAGCTCGTGCGCAAGCAGCTTCAGCCACAGCTCCGAGGTCTGGTGCTGGATGATGAAGAGCATCTCGTCGTGGTGCGGCGGGTTGGACAGCGGCTGCTGCGCCGAGAGCAGCTGGTCCAGCCGCAGGTAGCCGCCGTAGGTCAGGCGCCCCTCCAGATCGGTGTGGATACCGGCTTCAAGGTCGCGTTGGTTCTTGTCGACAGACATGGCGGGGGCCGCTGGAGGGGGCCAAAAGGGTAGCGCACCGCCTGCACCGGCGGGTGGGAGATGCCATGCGCAGGCGTGTGGTGGCCGACCGGGGACCCGAATCTGCGCGGCGGGCGGGGTTGCCCGCCTGCCGGACAGCGGCCTGCCACGGTCCGCTCATGCCCCGTTGATACAACTGAATACGTTGACGCCATTGGCGTTGCGGGCCCCTGATGGGGTATACCGGGCCGATGTCCCCCGGGACAGTATGCTGCGCCGCAGGACGCCTTTTTCATACGCCGTCCTTAACATGGCAATTCATATCATTTGTAACTTCCTGTCGAAGGTGCAGTACGCAATGACGGTTGCCGCTGAGTTCAAGATCGAATACCTGCAGTACCTGGACACGGACGGCACGCTCGTCCGCGATGACCTGCCCGAAGCCCTGCGCGACCCGCGCGCGCTGCTGCCGATGTTCAAGCAGATGCTGTTCGTGCGCGTGTTCGACGGCAAGTCGATCGCGTTGCAGCGCACCGGCAAGCTGGGTACCTATGCCGCCTGCCTGGGCCACGAAGCCGCCCATGTCGGCATCGGCGCTTCCATGCAGAAGGACGACGTGTTCGCGCCGTCCTACCGCGAGTACGGCGCGATGTTCATGCGTGGCGTGCGCCCGCGCGACGTCCTGATGTACTGGGGCGGCGACGAGCGTGGCAACGACTACGGCGGCAATGCGGCCAAGGACTTCCCGTTCTGCGTGCCGATTTCCACCCAGTGCCTGCACGCCGCCGGCGCTGCGCTGAAGTTCAAGCTCAACCAGGAAAAGCAGATCGCCGTGGCTGTCTGCGGTGACGGTGGCAGCTCCAAGACCGACTTCTACGCAGCATTGAACTCGGCCGGTGCCTACAAGCTCCCGCTGATCCTGTGCATCGTCAACAACGGCTGGGCCATCTCGGTCCCGCGCTCGGCCCAGACCGGTGCCGAAACGCTGGCGCAGAAGGGCCTGGCCGGTGGCCTGCACTGCCTGCAGGTAGACGGCAACGACCTGATCGCGGTGATGGCCGCCATGCTGCACGCACGCGAACGCGCGCTGGCCGGCGACGGCGGCACGGTGCTGGAACTGATGACCTACCGCCTGTCCGACCACACCACCGCCGATGACGCGCGCCGCTACCGCGACGATGCCGAGGTCAAGGATGCCTGGCAGCGCGAGCCGATGCTGCGCCTGCGCAAGTACCTGATCGGTGCCGGCGTGTGGAGCGAGGAAGAGGAACAGGCCTGGACCGTGGAATGCGGCAAGCGCGTGGATGAAGAGGTGAACCTGTACCTCAACACCCCGGTGCAGCCGGTCGAGGCGATGTTCGACTTCCTGTATGCCGATCCGCCGCAGGACCTGCTGGTCCAGCGCGCACAGGCGATCGCCCTGGAGCAGCGCCATGGATGAGATCAAGAACGGCGCGCCCGGCGCGCAGACCAACGCCGCCGACAGCGCTGCCATCGCGCGCGGAGAAGAGAGCATGACCACCACCCCCATCACCCTCATCGAAGCCATCACCCAGGCCTTGGCGTGGGAGCTGGAACACGACAAATCGGTGCTGGTGCTGGGCGAGGATGTCGGCGTCAACGGCGGCGTGTTCCGCGCCACCGCCGGCCTGCAGCAGCGCTTCGGCGCCGACCGCATCCTGGACACCCCGCTGGATGAAACCACCATCGCCGGCCTGACCATCGGCCTGGCCGCGCAGGGCATGAAGCCGGTGGCCGAAGCCCAGTTCGACGGCTTCATGTACCCGATGGTGGACCACATCATCTGCCACGCCGCACGCCTGCGTTACCGCACGCGTGGCCGCCTGCACTGCCCGATGGTGCTGCGCGTGCCGTGGGGCGGCGGCATCCGTGCGCCGGAACACCACAGCGAAGCCAACGAGGCGATCTTCACCAACGTGCCGGGCCTGCGCGTGGTGCTGCCGTCCTCGCCGCAGCGTGCCTATGGCCTGCTGTTGGCCGCGATCCGCGAACCGGATCCGGTGATCTACATGGAACCCAAGCGCATCTACCGCCAGTACAAGGAAGTGGTGGTCAACGATGGCGAAGCGCTGCCGCTGGACGTCTGCTTCGTGCTGCGCGACGGCACCGACGTGACCCTGGTGACCTGGGGCGCGCAGGTGAAGGAAGCACTGGAAGCGGCCGACAAGCTGGCCGGCGAAGGCATCAGTGCCGAAGTGATCGACGTGGCCACGCTGCGCCCGCTCGACTTCGCCACCATCGCCGAATCGGTGGCCAAGACCGGCCGCTGCGTGATCGTGCAGGAAGCCCCGAAGACCGCGGGCTTCGGCGCTGAAATCGCCGCGCGCCTGGCCGAGGAATCGCTGTACGACCTGCTGGCACCGGTCGAACGTGTCACCGGCTACGACACCCACATTCCGCTGTTCCGCCTGGAAATGAAGTACCTGCCCAGCGTGGACCGGATCGTGAGCGCGGCCAAACGCGCGGTGGCGGCGGGCTGACATGCGGGCCAGACTTCTGGGCCCGTACCGCAGCCAGTACCCCAACCCGCTCCGGTTCCGCACCGGCCAGATCGTCGAACTGGGTGTTCGTGACGAGGAATGGCCGGCGTTTGCCTGGGTACGCACCGATGACGGGCGTGCCGGCTGGGCACCGGTGGCGTGGTTGCAGTTGCTGGACGATGGCCGCGCAGAGGCCCTGCGCGACTATGACGCCCGCGAACTGGACGTGGACAGCGGTGAAATGGTCAAGCTGCATCATGAACACGGCGGCTGGTGGTGGTCTGAACGCGCGAACGGCGCGACGGGCTGGCTGCCGGCCCGCGATCTCGAACTGCTGGAAGAGAAATGCACATGAGTGAGAACAAGAATTTCCACCTGCCCGACCTCGGCGAAGGCCTGCCCGACGCCACCATCGTCGAGTGGTTCGTCAAGGAAGGCGACGTGATCACGCTCGACGAGCCGCTGGTCTCCATGGAGACCGCCAAGGCCGTGGTTGAAGTGCCCTCGCCGTTCTCCGGCAAGGTGCTGAAGCTGGCCGGCGGTGCCGGCGACATCATTCCCACCGGCAGCGTGCTGGCCCAGTTCGAACTGGACCCGAACCTGCCGCAGCGCGCCGATGGCCAGGACACCGGCCACAGCCACGGCCATGCCGCACCGGCGCCCACGCCGAGCACCGGCCAGGCTGCCCCGGCCCAGCCGGACAAGGTGGTGGCGTCCGATGACGGTGGCGAGATCGCCAAGCCGGGCGCCGAGCGCGATGACGCCGGCACCGTGGTCGGCGCGATGCAGAGCTCCAATGCCGTGCATGCCGAACAGGCGGTGGCGGTCGGCGGGGTCAAGGCCGTGCCGGCCGTGCGTGCCACCGCGCGCAAGCTGGGCGTGGACCTGGCCCGCGTGCGTGCCACCGGCGCCGATGGCGCGGTGACCATGGCCGACGTCAAGCAGGCCGCCGCCGATGGCAGCGCCAAGCTCGGCGCCGCGCCGGCACCGGTGGCTGCTGCCCCGGTCGCCGCTGCCGCACCGGTGGCCCGTGCCGCCGACACCCGCGCGCCGTTGTCCGCCGCGGGCAAGCCGATGCGCACCCAGCCGCCGGGCGTGGTCGCCAAGGGCCAGCCGGAACCGCTCAAGGGCGTGCGCCGCAACATGGCGCGGGTGATGGCCGATGCGCACAGCAAGGTCGTGCCGACCACGCTGAACGACGATGCCGACATCCACGCCTGGGTGCCGGGCAACGACGTCACCGCCCGCCTGGTGCGCGCGATCGTGGTGGGCTGCCAGAAGGTGCCGGCGCTCAATGCCTGGTTCGATGGCGATGCGCTCACCCGCACCCTGCACGCGCACGTGGACGTGGGCATCGCGGTGGACACCGACGATGGCCTCTTCGTGCCCGCCCTGCGCAATGCCGACGTGCTGGATGCACGTGGCATCCGCGAAGGCGTGAACCGCCTGCGCGAGCAGGTCGAAGCGCGCTCGATCGCCGCGTCCGAGCTGAGCGGTTACACCATCTCGCTGTCCAACTTCGGCATGTTCGCCGGCCGTTACGCGACCCCGGTCGTGGTGCCGCCGTGCGTGGCCATCGTCGGTGCCGGCCGTGCCCGCCACCAGATGACCCCGGTGATGGGCGGCGTGGAAGCGCACAAGGTGATCCCGTTGTCGGTCACGTTCGACCACCGCGCCGCCACCGGCGGCGAGGCCGCGCGCTTCCTGCGCGCGATGCTGGATGACCTGGCGCTGGCGAGCTGATCCACTGCCTGGTTGTTTGATGCGATGACGGCCACCCCAGGGTGGCCGTCATCGTTTGGCGCCCCGGGTCACGCCAGGTCGGCGGATCCCACGATGTGCACGCCAGGGCGGGGTTCCAACGCGGCGTCCACCATCGCGGCGGCGATGCGCTCGGCGGGATTGATCCGCCACGCGCGGGGCAGCACGGGGCCCAATGCGCCCAGCACCAGGCTGGCCAGGTGTTCGCCGGTGCGGCGTTCGCTGCGCTCGCCGCCGATCAGGCCCGGTCGCACCAGGGTCAGCGACGGGTAGCCGAGACCGCGCAGGTCCTGCTCAAGCCTTCCCTTCACCTGGTTGTAGAAGATCCGCGACCCGGCGTCGGCCCCCATCGCCGAGTTCAGCACGAACGCATGCGCGCCGTGCACCCGGGCCTGCGTGGCCACCTGCAGCGGGTAGTCATGGTCGATCCGGGCGAACACCTCGCGACTGCCGGCCTGCCGGATGGTGCTGCCCAGCGCGCAGATCACCGCGTCCACCGCCCACCAGTCCGCGTCCAACGGCAGCTGCTCGAAGTCCACCACCGGGTTGCGCAGGGCCGGGGAGGATGAGCGCAAGGGCCGGCGCGTGGGCGCCACCACGGCATCGCAGCGGTCATCGTCCAGCAGCTGCTGCAGCACCTGCCCGCCCACCAGCCCGGTGGCCCCAACCAGCATCACCTTCATCGCATACTCCCGCCACCGGATTGCCTACCATCGTGGCACAGCCTGTCGTTCAAGCCGGCGACAACGGCGCCGATATCGTTCCAACATTGCCAGGACCCGCCGCATGAAGGACCCGCAGGACGCCCTCCCCAGCCCCGGCACCGCCGTGGGCCGGCTGCTGTCGCGCCGCCAGGCATCGGCCACCGTGGTCGACGCGAGCGTGGACGCCCCGGCGGCCAAGGGCGGCAGCAGCGCCATGCTGCAGCGCCTGTTCGCCGGGGCCGACCAGCCCGAACCGCTGCTGGCCGTGTTCGCCCACGGCATGTCGACCCTGCCCGGCGAGCTGGGCGACATGGGCCTGCGCCTGCAGTCGGCGCAACGCAGTGCCGACTGGGTCAGCTATGGCCGCGCCATGCGCCAGCTGATCGACAAGTACATCCGCACCATCGAACAGGACAGCCCCGACGGACAGCCCGACAGCCTGCGCCTGCGCGAGCTGCTGCGCCTGACCCTGGGCGTGACCGTGGCCAGCCTGCTGCAGAACATGCCCGAGCTGAAGGACGAACCGGTGCAGCTGGCCGCCGACCTGCGCCAGTGGCATCCCGGCCAGCCGCTGCAGCCGCTGGAGCTGCGCCTGCGCGAGCTGACCCACCAGATCGGGGTGCGCAGCGATGGCTGGCAGGAACAGCAGGAACTGCTGCTGAGCCTGTTCGACCTGCTGCTGGACAACATCGGCGAGCTGCTCGACGACAGCAGCTGGCTGCACGGCCAGGTGCACGCGGTGCGTGCGCTGATCAGCGGGCCGCTGGACCGCGACTCGGTCGAGCAGGCGCGTGCCAACCTGCGCGAGGTGATCTACAAGCAGGGCCTGCTCAAGCAGGGCATCGTCGAATCCAAGGCGGCCATGAAGAGCCTGATGGGCGGCTTCATCGAACGCCTGGAGGGGATGGCGGTCAGCACCGGCGAGTACCACGACCGGATCAGCAGTTATGCGCTCGCATTGAAGGAGGCGCGCAGCATCGCCGACCTCAACCAGCTGCTGCAGGACGTGCTGCAGGATACCGGGCGGGTGCAGGAGCAGGCACTGCAGGCGCGCGACCATCTGGGCAATGCGCGCCGCGAAGTCGAGCAGGCCGAGGCGCGCATTGCCGAACTCGAACAGGAACTGCGCGATGTGTCCGGGCTGGTGCGCACCGATCCGCTGACCGGCGCACTCAACCGGCGCGGTTTCGATGAGCTGCTCGAACGTGAGCTGGCCCGCGCGGAGCGGCACTCACATCCGCTGGCGCTGGCGCTGCTGGACCTGGACGATTTCCACCAGACCAACAGCAGTTACGGGCATCCCGGGGGCGACGCGATCCTGCGCCACCTGGTCACCGTCTGCCAGCTGTTGCTGCGCAGTACCGATACGATTGCGCGCATTGGTGGCGACGAGTTCGTGCTGCTGATGCCGGAAACCCCGGGCGCGGACAGCATGTCCACCGTGCTGCGCCTGCAGCGCTCGCTGGCGCAGCGGCCGGTGGAGCTGGACGGGCACCGGGTGCTGGTGCATTTCAGCGCGGGCCTGAGCCAGTGGCAGCCGGGTGAGAACGCCGATGCACTGCTCAAGCGCGCCGATGCGGCGCTCTACGCGGCCAAGCGGGTCGGCAAGAACCGCGTGCAGGCCGGATAACCTCAATGCGCGGCGGTTTTGCCGCGCGCCTTCTGGATACCGGTTACTACCGCCAACACCACCGCGCCGGCGATCACGCCGACGACGAGATTGGCACCCGCTTCCACCAGCCAGCCCCACGGCGCCACCTTGCCGGCGATACCCAGCACGAGGTGATGCACCGCCGGCACGTTGTGCACCAGGATGCCACCGCCGACCAGGAACATGGCCAGGGTGCCGGCCACCGACAGGAACTTCATCAGCCACGGTGCGGACACCAGCAGGCCGCGGCCGAACGCGGCCAGCGCGCCGCCCTTCTTCGACAGATACAGGCCCGCGTCGTCCAGCTTGACGATGCCGGCCACCAGCCCGTAGACGAACACCGTCATGCCCAGCGCGATCACCACCAGCGCGGTGACCTGGTTGATGAAGGGCGCGGCCGACACCACGCCCAGTGACAGCACGATGATTTCGGCCGACAGGATGAAGTCGGTGCGGATCGCGCCCTTCACCTTGTCCTTCTCCCACGCCACCATGTCGACCTTTTCGTCGGCCAGCGCCTTGAGTCGCGCCGCCTTCTGCTGCTCGTCTTCCTCCTGCGTATGCAGGAAGCGGTGCGCCAGCTTTTCCACGCCTTCGTAGCAGAGGAACGCGCCGCCGATCATCATCAGCGGCACCACGATCGGGATCGGGTAGCCCTTGCCCTTGAGCCAGGCTTCCAGTGCGCTGATCACCAGCGCCGCCGGCACCAGGATCGCCTTGTTCACCAGCGAGCCCTTGGCCACCGCCCACACCACGGGCAGTTCGCGGTTGGCGTTGACCCCCGTCACCTGCTGCGCGTTCAGCGCCAGATCGTCGCCCAGCACGCCGGCGGTCTTCTTGGCCGCCACCTTGGTCAATATCGAAACGTCGTCCAGCAGGGCGGCAATATCGTCGAGCAACGCAAACAGGCTGGCACCGGCCATGGCAATCCAGAAATCAGAGGGTGGCGACGATTCTGACCGATCCGGCCACGTTCGTGGAAGATCGGGCGGATTCACCGCCCCACGACCGCCCTGCGGCGACACTGCGAATCCGTCCCGCCCCGGAGCCCTGCTTGAATACCACGCCCGCTGTTCCCGGCTCGCCGTCGCTGGTCAAAGGCATGAACCGCCGCAGCCAGATCCTGCGCCTGCTGCTGCGCTACCGCCATTCCGGGGTGTTTTCGGGGATGAACCTGGATTCGCGTGCGGTCCACGACCTGCCGCCGGAGGGCAACCCGGAGCAGTTCGTCACCGACCTGGAGTCACTCGGGCCGACCTTCGTCAAGCTCGGCCAGATGCTCTCCACCCGGCCGGACATGGTGCCGGTGGAGTTCGCCACCGCACTGGAGCGGATGCAGGAGAAGGTCGCGCCGATTCCGGTCGAGCGCATCTACACCATCATTGAACAGGAGCTGGGGGCGCCGGTGTCCAAGCTGTTTTCCAGCTTCGACCCGGT
This sequence comes from Stenotrophomonas sp. FBCC-B152, assembly GCF_059134105.1. Taxonomy (NCBI): domain Bacteria; kingdom Pseudomonadati; phylum Pseudomonadota; class Gammaproteobacteria; order Lysobacterales; family Lysobacteraceae; genus Stenotrophomonas; species Stenotrophomonas sp. FBCC-B152. Next base: position 3,630,470 of record NZ_CP101442.1, read on the forward strand.
GCCGCTGGGCTGCGCCTCCATCGCGCAGGTGCACCGCGCACAGCTGCATGACGGCCGCGAAGTGGCGGTAAAGGTACAGAAGCCAGAAGTCGCGGCGCAGCTGCGCTCGGACCTGGAGGTACTGCGCAGCTTCGCATTGGCCGCCGACCACCTCACCCAGGTGGGTCGCCGGGTACGCCTGCGCGACTGGCTGAATGAATTCGCCAAGACGCTCATGCAGGAACTGGACTACCAGGCCGAAGCCGAGAACCTGCAGCGCTTCGGCCAGCACCTGCGGCCGTTCAAGCCGCTGTGGGTACCGCAGCCCATCTGGGACTACTGCAGCCATCGCGTGCTGACCATGGAGCTGGCGCAGGGCGTGCGCGTGGACATGATTCCCGACGTGCGCCGTACCGAGGAGCCGATGGCGCCGCTGGCGGCCGCGCTGATCCGCGGCTACATCGACCAGATCTTCGTGCATGGTGAGATCCATGCCGATCCGCACCCGGGCAACCTGCGGGTGACGCCCGAAGGACGATTGGCGATCTTCGACCTGGGCATGGTGGCGCACATGCCGCCGCGCCTGCGCGAGCGCTTGTTGAAGCTGCTGTTTGCCGCCGTGGACGGGCGCGGCGAAGAGGTGGCCGACGAGATCATCGGCATCAGCACGCGACTGGAAGCCTTCGATGAGGAGCGCTACCTGCGCGAAACCGGCCAGGTCATCGCGCGCTATGCCGCCAGCGGCACGTTCTCGGAAGGCCGGGTGGTGCTGGACCTGGTCCGCATCGCCACCGCCAGCGGGCTGCGTACGCCGCCGGAGCTGAGCCTGCTGGGCAAGGCGCTGCTGAACCTGGAAACGGTGTGCCGGTTGCTGTCGCCGGACCTGGATACGCGCCGCATCGTCGAACGCCAGCTGCAGCACGTGATGCGTGCGCGCTTGAAGAAGTCGCTGTCGGCGGCCAACCTGGCCAGTGAAGCGATGGAGGTACAGCAGCTGCTGCGCGAGGGCCCGCGCAAGATGTCCGACATCCTTGCGTTGCTGGCGGAGAACCGGCTGCAGATGAAAGTGACCGGGCTGGAGGAATCCCGGTTGATGGAGAATCTTCAGAAGATCGCCAACCGCGTGTCTGCAGGCATTGTCACTGCAGCGCTGATCCTTGCAGCAGCGATGATGATGAAGGTGGATACCGGCTGGCACCTGTTCGGCTATCCGGCCATCGCATTCACCCTGATGCTGATCGGCGTGTTCCTGGGTCTGGGCATCATTCTCAGTGCGTTGTTGTTTGATCGGCGTGCAAGATCACGCGAAGAGCGTGGGCATCGGTAAAAATCGTACCCACCAACGGTGGGCACCTACCGAAGGCGCGCTTTCGCGCGCCTTCTTCACGTGCGCTTTACCCTTTTGAATGCAATGCGGTGTAGAGCATCGCACCGCAGTTTCAACAAACATTTCAGTCAGGTTCGTGCAGGCATGATCGGGTCATCGGCCTGTCATGTGGGTGTGTTTAGGCAGCCGGTCGCACCTGTCTCCGCTGCCGATGATGCCCATGCTCTGGATCCTGCTGCTGTCGCTGTTGCTGCTCACCTGGTTGTTGCTTGCGTCCGGTCGCTGGGCCTGGTGGAAGGCAAGCCTGATGTCGCTGCTGCTGTTGACGCTCAGTGCGTGGTGGCTGATCAACAAGCTCTCCGGTGACGGCCTGAATGCGGCAACGCTGTACCACCTGGGCGCCGACATGGAAGGCGCCGGTGTCTCGGACTTCAAGGGCTACATCGCCGGCTTCATCGTCCTGGCCCTGCTCTCGCTGCTGCCGCTGCTCACCCCCGGCATCAAACGCTGGCACCGTACCGCACACGGTCGCGGCGTGTTCGCCGGATTCCTGGCCGTGTGGGTGCTGGCGATCGGCGTCAGCCCGCTGTACCGCGATGGCCAGCGCCTCTACCAGCAGATGCGCCCGGTGGACTACAGCATGGTCGCCCCCGAATACCGCGTGCCGCAGCAGCCGCTGCGCAAGCCACGCAATATCGTGTGGATCTACGGCGAGAGCCTCGAGCGTACCTATCTGGATGAGGCCACCTTCCCCGGCCTGATGCCCAACCTCAACCGCCTTGCCGGCCAATCGCTGGATGTGCGCGGGCTGGTCTCGGCCGAAGGCGGTGGCTGGACCATCGCCGGCCTGGTGTCGTCGATGTGCGGCGTGCCGCTGACCACCGCGCAGGGCGATGAGAACAGCATGGACCGCATGGGCAGCTTCCTGCCCGAGGCGGTGTGCCTGGGCGATTACCTCAAGCAGCAGGGCTACACCAACCACTACATGGGCGGTGCCAACGGGCTGTTCGCCGGCAAGGGCCAGTTCCTGGCCACGCACGGCTTCGACGCGGTGGATGACCTGGCCTGGTTCAAGCAGCAGAAGATCGCCCGTTCGCACTTCTCCACCTGGGGCGTGCATGACGATGTGCTGCTGGACAAGGCGTATGACCGCTTCATGCAGCTGTCCAAGGCCGGCCAGCCGTTCATGCTGACCACCCTGACCATGGACACCCACCACCCCGCCGGACACCTGCCGGTGGCGTGCAAGCGCACCCGTTACAAGAGCGACTACGGCGATATCGGCCTGCTCAACGCGCTCAAGTGCACCGATGGGCTGATTTCCAAGCTGGTCGACCGCATCCAGGCCAGTCCGTATGGCGAAGACACCCTGGTCGTGATCGCGTCCGACCACCTGGCCATGCCCAACGACCTGAGCCATATCCTGGCCAAGCAGAAGCGCGAGAACATGCTGCTGTTCCTGGGCAAGGACATCGCCCCGCGCCAGCTGGACGCGCAGCATGGCTCCACGCTGGATTCGGGCGCGACGCTGCTCAGCCTGATCGAGCCGGAGATCGGCGAGATCGGGTTTGGCCGCTCGCTGCTGCAGCCCGAGCGCCCCGCCAGCGCCAGCGCGGCGGTGTTCCGCGATGACGGCAGGGATTTCCCACGTTACCTGGCCTTCTCGCGCTCGCTGTGGCTGGGCGACAAGACCCGCCAGCTGCGCATCGACGAGGAGAACCAGGTGGTGATCGGCCTGCAGCATGTGCAGCCGCCGGTGCTGCTGGAGTACGACAAGCAGTGGGACCTGAAGTCGGTCTACCTGGAGAACACGTCCAAGCAGTTCGACCTGGCCGATCCGGACAACACGCTGGCCTACGTGGACCGCTGCACCGCCTTCGAAGACGGCTCGGCGGATGGCGACTGGTGCGCCATGCTGGTCAACCGCGACAAGGGCATCAAGCTCTACCGCGACGACCAGCTGCGCGAGGGCTTCGCGGTCGACGCGCCGCTGGATCCGTTCAACGGCCCGCGCCCGAGCATCCGCCAGGCGCACATGATCACGCAGAAGGGCCGACGCACCCGTGCCGGACAGTACATGCTGCAGTTCGTGGCCAAGCAGTCGCCTGATCGTGGCTTCTGGATCGAAGCGGTGTCGTCCAAGCGCAAGGTCGTGGTCGCCCAGCAGTGGGTGCAGCCCGATGCCGAGGGCCGGATCAGCGTGCCGTTTGGCCTGGACCATGAAGTGGACGATCTGGAGATCCGCGCCTGGCTGAATCATGCCGAGAAGCTGGCAGTGGACAACTTCGCGCTGATCCCGTCACGGCGCGGCAACCGCGGCTGACGGATCTGCGAACCCACGCACATCCTGATCCGCCCCTGATCGGCACAATCGTGCGCCTGCCGCTGCCGATCAGGGCCGCCTATCCTTCCGGTCACACTGCCGTCCGCCGACAGCCCACTGCCCGCGCGCAGTCCCCCTGACGCCAATGCTCCAGCACCGTCGCGGATCGCACCTTGCCGTATCCACAACGCGCCATGGACGCTTCAGGACGTCGCTCCACCTGCGGATGACACTGCGCTGTCACCCCCGCTGATCGAACTGCTGCGTCGCTGCCCGTTGCTGCCGTCGGAGCTGGAGCGGTTGGAGTCACACCTGCAGCTGCTGTTGCACCAGGCAGCGCCACACGAACTGGGCGCGCATCTCGCCGACGCCTTGCAGGGCACCTGCCCCGCAGCGCGGCCTGACGCGTTGGCGCTGGCGCTGCGTGCCTGGCCTTGTCCGGGCACACCCGCGGCCGAGGGGTGGCAACACGAATGCGGGCGGGTCGTTGCCGCGCTGGCGTCCGGTTTCGGCCAGCTGCAGTGCCGCCGCGCGGTTGGGATGGCACTGTATGGGATGGCGAACCTGGCGCTCGGCGTGCGCGGCGCGCAGCTGCTTTCGTGGTCACAGCAGGCCGCTGTGCTTCCCCGCCTGTTGCAGGAGGGAAGCGTAGCGCCCTGGCTGCGCTGGCTGTGCCAGCTTCCGCTGCCGTCGCTGCGCGGGCACGCGTGGGTGGAGGCGCTGATCGCCGTGCTTCCCGAGTGGGCCGTCTGGCTGGTACAACGTGCCGATGACATGCGTGCAGGCGTCCACCTGCACATGCAACCTCCCGCCTCGCCGTTGCGCCTGGTCCTGCTCGGCGCTGTCTGGGTGCTGTGGTTCCGCCGACAACCGCAGGCAGTGCCCACCACTACGCTGGGGCGCCAGATCGTGCGGCTGCCCGTCGCCCTGGAGCACTTTGACGTGGTCGGTACGGCCGCCCGCAGCGTGTTTGCCGCGACCGAACCCGCACCCGCTGCTGCATCTCCCGCTGCTGCGCCACTCTCTGTCACTGCCGCCACGGCCGCGGCGGAGCAGCAACGCCTGCTGCACCCCGCGCTGCCGCTCGTGCTCGCCACCGCAGCGGCGCTGCACATGGCACCCCACCGCCAGCATCGCCGCGCGCTCACGGCCATCGCCGGCCTTGGCGCTGCTGCGTTCGGCGGCAGTCTGGTCGCGCGCACCCTGCATGAAGCGGGTACGCCGCCAGTTGCCGAGGCAGGCCGGCCGATCGATGCGGAAGCATGGGCGATGCGCAGGGCACCACGTTCCCTGGCTTCGCCGCTGCCGGATGACGCGGCCACCCAGGACCAGGTGGCCCTGATCGATGCGCTGTGGGCGCTGCGCGATGCCGCCTCCGCCGCAGGCACTGCATCGATTCCACGTCACGCGTTCGCCGTCGCTGACGGGTCGCCCCTGGCGGCCGCGCTGCTGCGCGTGCGCCAGCAGTTGGCGTGGTTGTATCGACAGGACGATTTCCTTGAAGCCCTGTACGCAGAACGCACGCCCCCCGCATCGCTGGGCGTGGCCAACGGCAGCGTCATTGCCACGCGTGCCACGTCCGGCGCGGTGATCGTGCTGCACCCGCAGGCGGGTGCGCCGGAAGCCGTGGCGTGGTCGGCGACCACCGAAGCGCTGTTGACCGACCTGCAGCGCGCGGTCAGCCGGGCCGGTGGCTGCTTCGACAACCGGGTCCCGGCCCGTCTCGACTGTGCGCTGGGCTTCTATCTCGGTCACGCGGCGTCGGCGGCACCGTACACGGCAGGCAGCGTCGACCCGCTCATCCACCACCTGGAGCAGGCGCTGCAGCAGCGATCGAATGGCGGCGTTACCCCCACCAACGAGACCGCCACGCTGCTGCGGCTGCACGACCAGGTACTGCAGCTGAAGCACCTGCCCATCCGTGGACTGGAGCCCACGTGGGCCAGCTGGCGCCCGGACCCGCGCTCACACCTGGGCCACAACATGGCGCTGGCGCGCGGCCTGCTGCTGCAGGTGACGCGGAATGCCGAGGTGATCGCGCTGTGCTGGCACCACCATGCGGATCCTGCGCAGTTGGCCTATCCCGCGCAGGGCGCGGTCACCGCACGCGCGTTGCAGGGCACCCGCAGCGTGGAACTGTTCGACGCAGGACGCGCGCCCGCGGGGTTGGCCCCCATCGATACCATGCTGCGCGGCCTCGCCACCCTGCTGCATGCCCCGGTGCGCTCGGATGGCCGCCTGCATGTCCGCGAGATGCTCGCCTACTACATGGCACCGCTGCCGGCCGTGCCCATGGACGACGCGCAGTTCGACGCCTGCCTGGCGGCGCTGCAGCGGCAGCTCAGCCCAGCGCTCCCCACCGGTGATGAGCCGGTACGCCTGGAGGTGGCGTGGGATGCGCGCAGCGACTCTCCGGCGCAACGGGACCATCAGCGGTTGCTGGATCTGCTTTGGCAGCGGTTTGATGCGATGCCGGCGACACTGGACGAAGCATTGGCGCTGCAGGCGCTGGCACCTGCGGGAACCACCCCGCTGCACGCCGCGTGGGAAAGGGGGCAGCAACAGCTGCAACAGGCCTTCGAGCACCCCGAGCTGTGGCTGGAGATGCGCCGGCTCAATGCCTCGTTCCATTCCCTGCGGGTGGGCGCCGACGGCATCACTGCCCGGCTGCGTGGCTCGGGCCGGAGCGTCGTGGTCACCGATGGGCTTTCCAGCGCGCCGTCAGGGCCGCTGGGTGCGCAGCTGGAGACGTTGTACCGGATGACCGACCGCCTCGGCCGCTTCTCGCCCGGAAGCGCGGTTCCGCTCATCAATGCGCTGCAGTTCCATGGCGCGATCCCGACCCCCGCGCAGCCGCCTTGCGCGATACCGGTGCTGTGTACGCAGGCCCGGCTGCTGGAAGCGATTGCGCGGGTGCACGAACGCTGGCAGCGCCATGCCCCGCCGCTGTCACGCTGGCGGCAGGCCAGCAACGAGCTGCAGGACCTGGGGGCGCTGCTGTCGTTGCGGCCTGGCGCGGCAACGGATGTCCATCGGCCTGCGCTCGACACGCCCTCGTCGTCGGGGCTGCAGCCGGCGCTGCGCGCATTCGCGCAGCTGCTCGCCGACGCACAGGTCCAGGAGGTGATCCAGCGCGGGGACCTCACACCCCGATGGCTGACAGTTGACGCCGCCGGTGCCGTACAGGTGCACAACGTGTCCGGTGCGGTGTTCGCGCTCAACAACACCCACACCTTGCCCGTGGCAGCGCTTCCCGGCGTGGCGACAAGGTTCGGCGGCCAGGTGCGGTCAGATGGCCGGGCCGACATCTCCGACATGCTGGCCGCCCACGGTGGCTGCGGGCCACAGGAGGCCGCGCATGCCGACGGCGCGGCGCGCTGCGTTGAACGCCTGCTCGCCGAACTGCGGCTGGGGATGCGTGCCGACCTGCTGCATGCGGGTGATGCCCTCTCCACCGATGACCTGGAGCAGGTCCGCCAGACCACGACCCAGTTCCTGGCCCAGCGCGCGCCCGGTGAACAGACCCTGCTCGACTACCTTGCCCGCCCGCTGGTGCAGCGCGGTGACATGGCCTGGGACGAACTGCACCGCGCCAGCCATTTCCTGGTCGGCATGGCGCGCACGCCGCGTGCCGTGGCGTTGCAGACCGCCTTGCTGCGCGATCTTGGCTGGTACATGGGCAGCGTTGGCGCGCCTGTTTCCCCAACGCTGCTGGCCAGCCTGACCCGCGTGGCGATCGTGCTCGACCTGGGCCCGCCGTCGGACCGCGATGCACGCGTCGTGCTTGGCTACCGGCTGCACAAGTTCGCCAACTGGGGGCGCACCTTCGCGCAGATCCGCCTGGACTTCCACGACTACCTGCACAGCATGGGGCGCGTGCCTGCCTCCGTGCTCGGCATGGCCGCCACGCTGGTGCTGCAGGATCACGCGCCGGAACTGCTCCCTTCCGATGTCCCGGCCAACCTGGTCTATGCCAACACCATCGCCTCGATCAACTATGTCAGCGGGGTGCACCTGGCCGAGCGGCTGCGCCGTGGCCTGTCACAGCAGATGCGGTTCTCCGAGCTGATCACCCTGTCGGCGGACCTCGCCGAAGACCGTGACGTCCCGGACCTGGTCAAGCGGCTCACGGTCGAAGCACGGCGCCTGCCAACGCTGGACTGGTATGTGTTCCGGCAGCTGGAGCGCCAGGCATCGCTGCCGGTGCCCGCCGCCCATCGCATCGAGGTGGCGATGCGCGCCTTCGACCAGCGCGTCGCCGATATCGAACGGGCCGTTGCCGATGTACTGGCCCCGTTGCCGTATCGCATGCCATTGCTGGAAGTCGAGATCCGCCGGGTGTTTCCGCGTTTCCCCGGCGTGCTGGCCGACGAGGCATGGAACTCCACGGACTTCCGGCTCTGCAACGACAACAACCACTTCGGCCTCAGTTTCCCCTTCCACGAAGTCGTCGCCGCCGGCGCTCTGCGCAATGGCTCCATGCACTGGCGTCCCTGCCGCACCTTTGTCCCCAGCTCCGCGTTGGGCTACGCCCAAGGCAATCCACGCTACGAAGCGGCGCTGCAGAATGCATTCACCCAGATGCGGCCTGGCCTGGAACGGCTGGCCGACATCAACGCGCGCTACCAGCGGCGGTTCGATGCCTACTTCCGCAGGGCACAGCGTGGCTATGGCGTGCTGATCGAAGAGGCGCTGTACCAGCGCCCGGAGGAGGAGCGGGCCGCACTTCGGCGCGGTGCGGTCGAGGTGTTCACCCTGCGCACGCACGAACCGGACCTGGAAGCGCGGCAGGAAACCCGCAACGACACCGACCCGTTCCGCGGTCGCTTTGGGGTGCTCTACACGCTCACCCTCTCGGGCGAGCCGCGCCATTTCCAGCTGTTCCCCCCTACAGAGCAGGATCATCCCCTTGCCGGTGCAGGGACCGTTGCCGATCGGGGGCCGCCTGGAGAGCCGCAAGGTCCGGCTGCGCAGCGGCAACATGGCGACCATCAGCGTCCGCAGGGGCATGCCATTGAACGTGGACTGGGAGGCCTATGTGTCTGACAAGGCACCGGCCGATGGGCGCTGCTCGGATGTGATCATCGAGCCACTGCCGATGCCACCGCCCGATGCGGATGCGATGCTGCGCTCGCCCTTCCATGCGCTGGTCGATCCGGTCCAGCGCGGCTTCTTCTGGCTGGACCCGGCCGCATTCCGCCGCGAAGGCTTCGCGCCCACCGGCTATGAGCTGCACCTGTCCGATGATCCGCTATGGTTGAAGACCGTGGACTTCATCGTGCCCTTCGTGGAGAACCTGCGCCGGATTTCGTCGAAGAACCGCAATGAGTTCGCGATGGCCGCGTTCGGGCTGTATCTGGAATCGATCATCGTGGTCGGGCCGGTGGTCGGCGGCATGGTGAAGGTGCTGGCGCGCCCGGGACTGAAGCTGACCATGCCGCGTTTCGCCGAGTTGTCCTCCGTGCTGGGCCGGGGCGCACTGGATGCGCTCAATCCCGCCGCCGGCAGCCTGGCGCTGCTGCGGGTGGGCGCCAGCGTGGTACAGCGCACCGCGCGCGGCAACCTGCGTTTCCTGTGGTCGTTCCTGGATCCCAAGCAACCGGCTGCACGTGCCGCCGGCATGCGCTGGGTGATGCGCGAGGGCATGGCGCTGGCCAAGGAAGGCGGCTCACTGGCCTCGCCGCTGTATGAGATCCGGATACGCACCGTGGATGGCATTCCCGGTGCGATGGTCTCGCCGCCGCCGATGGCCAGCGGCAGCCGCACCCTGCACCTGGTCGACCCCGCCACGCTGACCCTGTACGGCCCGCAGCTGCAGGAACGGCTGGGCGAAGGCGGCGGCGCGGCCGGCATGCTGATCAAGGTGGGTGGCGGCCCGCGCACGCCGCACGTCTCACCGGGCAAGGCGCTCAAGCCGATCAAGCAGGGGCCGAAAGCCTCCGATGAAGAAGCAGAAGACGGGCAGCCGCCGCTGCAGCCGCCCGTGGTCAACCTGCCCGACCATCGCGGGCGCGATGCGTTCGGTCCCCGTTCGTAAGCGGGCCTGTCCTTCGTCAGGGATCTCGTTGCGGCGCGGGCTCGTGCACCAGGTGGATGTCGGTCGGCGACGACAGCGCGATACCGGCGGCGGCAAACTTCTGCAGCATCGTGAAGTACAGGTCGCTGCGTACCCCGTACACCGCGCGCGGGCCGGAGGTATAGGCGAAGCTGTTGATCGCCACCTGGCCGTTGGCGATGGAATCGATGAACACCGAGGGCGCCGGGTCGGCCAGTACGCCTACATGGTCGGTGTAGGCATCCAGCAGGGTCTGCCGCACCATCGCCACGTCGGTGCTGAGCGGCACGGTGAACTGGATCTGGATCCGCCCCTGCGCATTGCCCATCGTCATGTTGCGGATGGTCTTGGTGATCAGCTCTGAGTTGGGCACGATCAGGGTGGATTTGTCGCCCACCTGGATCTCGGTGGAGCGCACGTTGATGCGCTTGATGTCGCCTTCCTGGTCGCCCAGCTTCACCCAGTCGCCGATCTTCACCGGCCGCTCGGCCAGCAGGATCAGGCCGGAAACGAAGTTCTGGGTGATCGCCTGCAGGCCGAAACCAATACCCACCGACAGTGCGCTGACCACCAGCGCCAGCTTCTCGAAGCCGATGCCGAGCGCGGTCAGGCTCCACAGCACCGCCGCGATGATGCCCAGGTAGCGGGTAACGGTGCTGATCGAATTACGCGCGCCCGCGTCCAGCTCGGTCTTTGGCAGGTAGGTGTCGGTGAGCCAGCGCTGGAACGCCTGCATCACCGCCCACACCAGCAGGAACGCCAGCACTGCGTACAGCACGCTGCTGGGCTTGAGCACCAGGTTGTCGCCCAGGTTGATGCCCTTGGACAGCGTGTCCAGTCCGCCATACAACGCACTGAGGTTGCCCAGCGGCGCGGTCAACGCCATCACCGCGAGCAGGATCACGCAGATGCGCAGCCCGGCCGACAGCAGGACACCGGCCTGCACCACCCGCGATTCGCTCAGCCCGGTGGTCAGCAGCACGGTGCGGCCCACGCTGCTGGTCGGGCACAGCAGCCACGTGGCCAGGTCGTCGGCGAACTTCATCAGCAGCGAGGCCGCCAGCAGCACCACCGCGCCCCAGACCAGCTGCTGGGCCACGAACAGCGCCAGATTGAGGTAGCCCAGCAGCGTGGCGATCACCGCAGCGGCCACCACCACATGCCCGGCCAGCCGCGCGATCACGATCCAGCCGCTGCGGCGCGGCGGGCCTTTGCCCTTGCCGTCCGATTGCGCCTGTGCTTCCAGCTTGGCCGCCGCCTCGTCGGTCTGGCGCCGGTGCAGGCGCGCCAGCGAAACCAGGATGGCGATGATCAGCGCCATGTAGGTGGTGGCGATCAGGCCATCGACTGCCACGGTGGTGACCGCACTGGTACGCGCGGCGCGGTTCAGCGCCATCAGCACGATGCTGATCCAGGTCAGCGCGGCGGCGCCCCAGGCGTACTTGCGCAGGCGCCACGCGGCGGCGTCATCCAGGTTGAGCAGGCGCCACGACGGGCGCTTGGGCACCAGCAACGCGGCGCTCAATGCGGTGATGAAGGCCGCGATGTAGGTGGCCACCTGGATGCTGAACACCACTTTTTCCAGGCGAGGTGGAATCGCGCCGATGGCATCGAGCGCGCCGAAGAACACCACGCAGGCCAGGCCCGGCAGCATCGTGCCCACCACCAGCAGCCACACCGCCAGGCCGGAGCGGCGCAGGCGCCCGTCCGGCGCGCGTTCGGACTGCGCATACCGGCGCCCGGCCGCACGCAGCCACAGGCGCAGCGGGAAGAACAGCAGCAGCGCCACCGCCAGCCCGGTCAGCGGCGCGGTCCAGCCATGCTGCGCGATCGCCTTGCGGGCCGTGGTGTCGGCCTGCCGGTAAATCCGCCCCAGTTCCTGCAGGTCGGTGGGCACGTCACGGGCGAACTTGCGCCACAGCGACGGCGACAGCGGCGAATTGACCTTGCGGGCCAGGTCCTCGCTGAGCTGGGTGACGCGCATCTTCTCGATGTCCGCGCCCAGCTGCTTGGCATCCACCGCGAGCAGCTTGGCCCGGGCAACGGCGGCGGCGATATCGGCGCGCTGCTGGGTCAGCGACTTGCGCTGCTGGGCCACTTCGCGCGCTTCCACGGTGCCTTCCGGCACCGTGCCCAGCTGGGTCAGGCGGGTATCGAGCTGGTCCAGCTCCGGCTGCAGGGCGGCCTGCGCGTCGTCGGCATCGCGCTGCACGGCCATGGCCCGTTCGAACAACGGCGTGAGCGTTTCGCGGGTCTCCGCGTCCGGCAGGGCCGTGCGGATCGCCTTGAGCTCCTTGTCGGCCTGGTTGAGCTGGGTCTTGGCCTGGGCCGCCGGATCGTCAGGCGCCTGCGACCAGGCCGCGGGGGCCATGCACAGCCAGGTGAACAACAACAGACCGGCCAGCGGCCGCAGCAGGGGGAAACGATGACGGAAGGACAAACCAGCACCCAGGATTCACGCGGACTTGCCGGGGACTATAAACCGAGCGTCGTTCACACCGGGTATGCAGCTCAGTACTTCAGGCGCAGTTCCTCGACCTGCGGCTGCAGGGCCGCGTACCAGTCCTGGAATTCCTCCTCGCTGATCTCCTCCGGCGCATACACCGCGATTTCGTTCCACGCATGGTCGGTCGGCAGCGGCTGGCGCGGTCCGGCCCGCAACGAGTAGCTCACGCCCTCGTGGTCCACCACATCGTCGACCGTTTCCCACTGTGCGCGGGCGAAGCCGCTGTCGCTCTTGAGCAGGATCACCTGGTACATCCGCGCCTCCATTGAACGGGTCCCGGCCAGCATAGCGCCACGTCGGCGCGCCCGGCATGACGGCGCCACAACGTACCGTTCCAGCCCGCGCCGCGGCTTCACCCCGCCGTGGCGGCGGCCCATGCATCGTGGCTTCCACTTCCTCGACAACGCCCGCGATGACCACCCACGCCGACCTGAAGACCGTTCCCGACCTCAAGCTGCCGCGCTACCTGGGCACCTGGTATGAAATCGCCCGGCTGCCCATGAGCCACGAGCCGATCGACTGCACCGATGTCACCGCGAACTACAGCCTCAACGACAAGGGCCACGTCCGCGTGGTCAACCGCTGCCGCGTGGATGGCGAGGTTGAAGAGGCCGAAGGCGAGGCCTGCCCGGTCGACGAGAACGACCCGGCGCGGCTGGAGGTGAGCTTCCTGCCCAAGGGCCTGCGCTGGCTTCCGTTCACCAAGGGCGACTACTGGGTCATCCAGGTGGCACCGGACTACAGCGTGGCGCTGGTCGGCAGCCCGGACCGCAAGTACCTGTGGCTGCTGGCCCGCGAACCACACCTGGATGCCACCACCCAGGAGCACTACCTGGCACAGGCGCGCCAGCAGGGCTTCGACCTGACGCCGCTGATCCACACCCCGCAGACCGGCCACCCGACCGCCTGATCCCGCATGGACCTCAAGAGCGGGTACCCCTTCTGGGCGGTCAGCAACGGGCTGATGCACGCCTTCCCGCCGCTGCGCGAAGACCGCAGCTGCGATGTGCTGGTGGTGGGCGGCGGCATCAGTGGCGCGCTGATCGCGAACGAGCTGTGCGCGCATGGCCATGACGTGGTGCTGATCGAGCAGCGCGACATCGGCTGGGGCAGCACCGCCGCCAGCACCGCGCTGCTGCAGTACGAGATCGACACGCACCTGGTCGACCTGGCCAAGCGCTACGGCGAGCGCGATGCGGTACTGGCCTACCGCGCCTGCGCCGAGGCGATCCCGGCGCTGCGCGAGGTGGCCGCCGGTTTCCGCGGCGTGGACTGCCACCCGATGCAGAGCCTGTACTACGCCAGCAAGCGGCGCCACCGGTCGTCCCTGCAGGACGAGTACGCGCTTCGGCACACACATGGTTTCGACGTGCGCTGGCTGGACGCCGATGCCGTGCGTGCGGAGTACGGCATTTCCGCGCCCGGCGCGATCCTGAGCGCGCTGGCCGCGCGCGTGGATCCCTACCAGCTCACCTACCGGCTGCTGATGCGCCTGGCCAAGGCCGGCTGCGCCGTGCACGACCGCACCGTGCTGCACACGCTGCAGCCCACCGCACGCGGGGTGACCGCCACCACGCCCGAGGGCCTGCGCGTCCGCGCGCGGCACGTGGTGCTGGCCACCGGTTACGCCGGCCAGCGCTGGCTGAAGCAGAAGGTGGCACGCAACCGCAGCAGCTACGCCTTCATCACCGACCCGATCGATGCGGCGGCACTGGGGCCGCTGGTGGACACCATGGTCTGGGAGTCCGCGCGTCCCTACCTGTACATGCGCAGCACCGGCGACCACCGGCTGCTGGTCGGCGGTGAGGACGACGCGGTGGACATCCCCGCGCGGCGCGACAGCCGGGTGGCCAGCAAGACCGGCACCCTGCTCAAGCAGGTAGCCAGGCTGTTCCCGCACCTGCCGCTGCAGCCGGCGTTCTCCTGGGGCGGCACGTTTGCCGAAACCGAAGACGGCCTGCCGTTCTTCGGCCCGCACCCGCAATGGGGGCCGCGGGTCCTGTTCGCGATGGCCTACGGCGGCAACGGCATCACCTACTCGATGATCGGCGCGGGCCTGCTGCGGGCCCGGATCGAGCGCCGGAAGCACCCGCTGGCGGGCCTGTTCGGGTTCGGACGGCTGGATTGAACGGAGCGACCCACCGTCCCGACTTTGGTTCCCCTTGCATGCAGGGCCACGACAGGCATCATTCAAGCAACGGCTGCTAGCGTCAGCGCTGTCGGCCGCCTTGCCTGCCCCGGAGCTTCCCATGATCCGCCCGCTTTCCCTGCTGCTGTGCCTGTTGGCCCCCGGTGTCGTGCTGGCGCAGTCCGCTGCCGGTGCCACCGGCCCGCAGTCGGCGACCGATCTGGACCTGTCGGTGCCGCAGCAACCGTTGCAGTACCTCAACGACCCCACCCTGCGCGGTGATCCGCCCGGCACCTTCTATGGCGACAAGAGCGGCCGCCGCGCGACCCCGCGTGGGAGTGCCGCCAACGGCATCGCCGACGTCACCGATGACAAGCTGCGGGTCAACGGCAGCATCACCACTGGTATCGGCTACGCCAAGGGCTTCGGCAACACGCATTACAACGCGGCCGAGTTGAACCTCAACAAGAATTACACCAACGACGACGGCAAGACCCGCAACATGAACCTCAACATCCAGATCAGCGAGGGCAAGGGCCCTGGCTTCTATGGACCGTATGGGGGTGGTTACGGGTATGGCCGCGGCTACTGGGATGCCGCCGGGCCCGGCCCGGTCGGCTGGTAAGCACCAGGGCTCAGTCCCACCAGCCGTCGCGACGGCTCGACAGCACGCGGCCATCGTGGCCGCTCATGCGCACGTCGACGCGCTGGTTGCGGGCGTTGCGCGCTTCCAGCGTCCAGGTGGCACCCTCACGCTCGACCGATTCGATGTGGGTCAGCCCGGCCTTGCCGGCCAGGGTGAGGATCTGCCCGGCATCGAGCAGGGCGCGACCGCTGCGCGGATCGAAGATCTCGCCCGTGGCCGGGTCGATGATCACCTCGTCCACGCTGCCATCGGCGCGGGTCACGTCGGCTTCCCACACACCATCGTCGCGTTCCAGCTCGTGCACCTGGGTGTAGCCGGCGGCACGCAGCTTGGCCTGCACGTCGGCAGCGGACAGATCGGCGGCGAAGGCCGGGGCGGTGGTGAAGGCCGTCGCCAGGGCGGCGGCAAGGATCAGCTTGATCATGGGGGTATTCCTGAAAGGGGCACCGGACCATCCCGGCGCCGCCAGTCTGGCAAGCGTGCTTAAGCGGACCATGAGCCCCGCTGTCAGGAACTGTTTAAAGGCGCCGGGTATACCGTATGCATGACCGCCCTGTCGCTGCTCCTGCCCCTGCTGTTGACCGCCGCCGCGCAGGACCCCATGCGGGTCCTTGATGGCGGCGCGCGCCAGCAGCAGGCGGTGCGCCAGGCCGTGCAGCAGGGCCGCTACGTACCGCTGGAGACGGTGGTGCGCGATGCCATGCGGCGCTACCCGGGCCAGCTGCTGGAGGTGGAGCTGGATGACGGCAAATACGAAATCGAGATCCTCGGCCCCAACGGCGTGGTAATGGAGCTGGACTATGATGCGACCAGCGGCCGCCTGCTCAAGATGGAAGAGGACTGATGCGACTCCTGCTTGCCGAGGATGACGCCCTGCTCGCCAGCCAGCTGCAGCTGCTGCTGGAGGACGCCGGCTACGTGGTGATCCACAGCAGCGAGGGGCGCGATGCCGAGTACCAGGGCCAGGTGGAAGACATCGCCGCGGCGATCGTCGATCTGGGCCTGCCGGGCCTGGACGGGCTGAGCGTGATCGAGCGCTGGCGCGAGGCCGGGCGTGATTTCCCGGTACTGGTGCTGACCGCGCGCACGCGCTGGCACGACAAGCTGGCCGGCTTCGACGCCGGCGCCGATGACTTCCTGACCAAACCGTTCCAGCCCGAAGAACTGCTGCTGCGGCTGCGCGCGTTGATCCGCCGCAGCGCCGGCCACGCCAGCCCGCGCCTGCAATGCGGACCGCTGCGGCTGGACGTCAACGCCGGCCGCTTCGAACTCGATGGCGTGCTGCTGCCGCTGAGCCCGCAGGAACACCGCATCCTGAGCTACTTCATGCACCACCCCGATGTGGTGATCAGCCGTTCGCGGCTGGGCGAGCATGTGTACGACGCCGGCTTCGACCCGGACTCCAACACGCTCGATGTACTGATCGGTCGGATCCGCCGCAAGCTCGGCAGCACGCTCATCCACACCCATCGCGGCCAGGGGTTCCGGCTGTCGGCGCAGCCATGAAGACCCGCTCGCTGCGCGGCCGCCTGCTGCTGGCCGGTGGCCTGGGCATGGTGCTGGTCTCGGCACTGGCCACCTGGTGGCTGGGCGCGATGTACGAGCGCTCGGCGCGCACCTCGCTGGACCAGCAGCTGGGCAACGATCTCATCGCGGTGTTGGCGCTGGTGGAAATCGGTGCGCAGGGTGCGGTGCAGGTCCGCGGCGAACTGGGCGACGAACAGTATCGGCGGGTGTTCTCCGGTGCGTACTGGCAGCTGCAGGACGCGCAGGGCCAGGCGCTGGGGCAATCGCGCTCGCTGTGGGATGAAACGCTCGCGGTGCCGGCCACGCTGCACACCGGGCCGGCCCAGGCGTTCGACACCACCGGTCCGCTGCAGCAGCCGCTGCGTGCGTTGGCCCAGCAGGTCACCCTGCCCCGCGCGACCACCCCGTTGCAGGTGGTGGTGGCCACCGACCGCAGCCAGCTGGATGCGCAGGTGACGGCCTTCCGCCAACGCACCGCGCTGGCGCTGATCGTCCTGATCGCGCTGTGGTTCGCGGTGCTGGTCACCCAGGTGCATTACGGGCTGCGCCCGCTGGCCCGGCTGGGCCGCATTGCCGAGCAGGTGCGCAATGGCGAGGACGTACGCTTTCCGCAGCAGGGGCTGGTGAAGGAAGTGGCGCCGTTGGCCAGCGAGCTCAACGCGTTGCTGGACCACCACGGGCGCATGGTGCTGCGCGCGCGGCGAAGCGCTGAAGACCTCGCGCATGCATTGAAGACGCCGCTCACCGTGTTGACCACCGAAGCGACCGGCGACGGACGGGACTGGCGCAGCACGCTACGCAGCGAAACCGCGCGCATGCAGGCCAGCATCGACCGTTACCTGGCGGTGGGCGTGGCTGCCGACCACCAGCAGCGCACGCCGGTGGCACCGGTGGTGGCTGCACTGTGCGGATTGATGCAGCGCGTGCATGGCGAGCGCGGCGTGGCGTTCGCCTGCGATGCAGAGGCGGCCGGCGTGTTTGCCGGTGCGCGCGAGGACCTGGAAGAGATGCTGGGCAACCTGCTCGACAACGCCGGCAAGTGGGCTGCGCGGCGGGTGGAGGTGAAGGTTTCGCGGGCCGGGAACCGCATCCAGATAGAGGTCAACGACGACGGCAGCGGGTTGCCGGAAGACGATCTTGAACGCGTGCTGGGTCGTGGCGTACGGTTGGACCAGCGCGCGCCTGGCAGCGGTCTGGGCTTGGCGATCGTGGCCGATATCGCCGAGAGCTACGGCGGCAGCCTGGTGCTGCGCAATGGCACGCCGGGGTTGCAGGCAACGCTGACGTTGCCGGCAGGATAGAGCCGCGCGTCGCCGTTATCAGAGCTTGTGTTACGGGTAGCGGCGCGACGTGGGCGCGTGGCGACGCGTTCTTCCCTGCGGCGTCCATCGGTGTGTCATGCGCGCATCCACCAGCAGTCAATCGCATCCAACACGATGTGGATGATCAACCCGATCCCGAACAACCGCGTCTTCTTCGGTACGCACAAGCCCGCATACACCGCGATGGCCGGTGCGGTGTGCAACGGATGGAAACCGATGCTGCAGCGGTTCGGCGCATAGATCGGATCGGCCAGCAGGTGGTCCAGGTCGATGATCCAACCCAGCAGCAGCAACGCCCAGGCCGACAGGAACCGCTTACGCCAGAACATCCAGGCCAGCAGGGCCGGCACCGCCGCGTGCAGGAACAGATGGAAAATGGCGCGGCTGCTCATCAGGCAGCCGCGCCGCAGGTCGCGATGGCAACCGTGCCGATCAGATCAGCGGCTCATCAGAAAGGTACGTGTACCCGGTCAGGCCCGCTTCCAGTGCCTCGGACAGCTCCTGCGCGCGTTCCGGCGACAGCTTGGCCGCCGCCACCCGCTCGGCGTAGCTGGCGCGCAGGTCAGCCAGGCTGTAGCCCACGTAATCCAGCATCACGTCGGTGGTGTCGCCGCGGCGCTGCTGGGTGATCGCGTAGCCATCGGCCTCGGCCCGCACTTCCACCGCGTCGGTATCGCCGAACAGGTTGTGGATGTCGCCCAGGATTTCCTGGTAGGCACCCACCATGAAGAAGCCGATGCGGTAGCTTTCGCCCGCGCGCACCGCATGCAGCGGCAGCGAGGTATCCAGGCTCTCGTTCTCGACATAGGTCTTGACCATGCCATCCGAATCGCAGGTCATGTCGGCGATGATGCCGCGGCGCTGCGGCGCCTCGTCCAGGCGCTCGATCGGCACGATCGGGAACACCTGGTCGATCGCCCAGGCGTCGGGAATCGACTCGAACACGCTGAAGTTGACGAAGTACTTGTCCACCAGGCGCTCGTTCAACTCATCCAGCGCCGGGCGGTGGCTCTTCTCGTCATAGCTCAGGCGTGCACGCACGGCGTGGGCGATGGCGTAGAACAGGTCATCGATGCGGGCCCGCTGCGGCAGGTCGATCTGGCCCAGCGCATAGCTGGACAGGCCTTCGGCGTGGAAGTGCTGGGCTTCCTGGAACAGTTCCACCGCCGGGCGCTGGTCCAGCTCATCATGGATCTCGCGCAGGTGGCGGATCGCGGCCGGCTCGTCGTCGTGCTGGTCGGGCACGCGGCCTTCCTGCGCTTCTTCGACTTCGGACACGTTGGCGATCAGCACCGCGTGGTGCGCGGTCATCGCGCGGCCGCACTCGGTGACGATCCGCGGCGGAGTCAGGCCGTGTTCTTCGCAGGCATTGGCCAGCGGCTGCACGATGTTGCTGGCGTACGAATCCAGCCCGTAGTTGATCGAGCAGAAGCTGCGCGAACGGGTGCCTTCGTAGTCCACGCCCAGCCCGCCGCCCACGTCCACGTGGGTGATCTTCGCGCCCAGGCGCGACAGCTCCACGAAGTAGCGGGTGGCTTCGCGCATGCCGTTGGCGATGTCGCGCACGTTGGAGATCTGCGAGCCCATGTGGAAGTGCAGCAGGCTCAGGCAGTCGGCGTACTCGGTGTCGCGCAGCGACTTCCACAGGTCCAGCAGCTGGCGCGGGGACAGGCCGAACTTGGCCTTGTCGCCGCCGCTGTTCTGCCACTTGCCCGCGCCCAGCGAGGCCAGGCGCATGCGCACGCCCAGGCCCGGCTTCACGTCCAGGGCCTTGGCTTCCTCCAGCACCAGCTTCAGCTCGGAGGGCTTTTCAATGACGATGAAGGTCTGCAGGCCCAGCTTGCGGCCGATCAGGGCCAGGCGGATGTACTCGCGGTCCTTGTAGCCGTTGCAGACGATCAGGCCGCCCGGGCGCGACAGTGCCAGCACCGCCATCAGCTCCGGCTTGCTGCCTGCTTCCAGGCCAAAGCCTTCGCCGTGGTGGCTGGCCAGGGTGCCGGCCACGCCACGGTGCTGGTTGACCTTGATCGGGTACACCGCCGTATAGCCGCCGGCGTAGTCCCAGTCGGCCTGGGCCTGCCCGAAGGCGGCCTGCAGCTTGCCCAGGCGCTGGCCCAGGATGTCCGGGAAGCGCACCAGCAGCGGCAGCTTGGCCCCGGCCGCGCGCGCGGCGTCCACCACCTTGGGCAGGGACACCACCGGGCCGTCCTGGCCAGTCGGTCTCACCACCATGTGTCCTGCCTGATCCACGTCGAAGTAGCCATCCGCCCAATGCGGAATCGAGTAGGTCTTGCGGGCTTGGTCGAGGGACCAATCGGTCATTGCAGTCGGCCTGGTTGGTAAAAAAGGGGGTGCATGATAACGCCTATATGGCGACAGCTCCGTTATCATGCGCGCCCGCGCCCGTGCCCAGGCTGGAACCTGAACAGGCTTGCCCGGCTCCATCCCCCCTCCGAACAGGACCGTTATCCCATGACTGACAACAACAACTGGTACATCGAGCATTTCGAGCGCACCGGCTCGGCCATCGGCTACCGCCTGACGGGCAAGCTGGACGAAGTGCAGTCGCCGTTCCAGAAGATCGAGATCTTCGCCACCACCGACTGGGGCAACCTGATGACCATCGATGGCGCCATCATGTTGACCAGCAAGGACAACTTCTTCTATCACGAGATGATCAGCCACCCGGTGCTGTTCACCCACGCCGCCCCCAAGCGCGTGGTGATCATCGGCGGCGGCGACTGCGGCACCCTGCGCGAGGTGCTCAAGCACCCGGGCGTGGAGAGCGTGACCCAGTGCGACATCGACGAGCAGGTCACCCGCATGGCCGAGAAGCACTTCCCGGAACTGTGCGATTCCAACCATGACCCGCGCGCCGAGCTGATGTTCGACGACGGCGTGGCCTACATGGCCAACTGCCCGGCCGGCAGCGTGGACGTGGTGATCGTCGATTCCACCGACCCGGTCGGCCCGGGTGAGGGCCTGTTCAACAAGGCCTTCTACGAGAGCTGCTTCAAGGCGCTGAAGGAAGACGGCATCCTGGTGCAGCAGTCCGAATCGCCGCTGATGCAGCTGGACCTGATCAACGAAATGCGCACCGAGATGGGCAAGGCCGGCTTCCAGTCGTTCAAGACCCTGCCGTTCCCGCAGCCGTGCTACCCCACCGGCTGGTGGAGCGTGACCCTGGCGCGCAAGGGCCAGAGCAGCTTCGACTTCCGCCAGGCCGATTCGGCCTCCAAGAGCTTCGACACGCTGTACTACACCGCCGCGCTGCACACCGGCGTGCTCGTCACCCCGCCCTTCGTGGCGGCCGCCCTGAAGGGTTGATCGGGCCGCGTACCGACCAACGGTCGGTACCTACCGGGTAGGTGACGACCGTTGGTCGTCACACGTCGATGAAAAAACCCGCGCTGGCGACAGCGCGGGTTTTTCATTCCGGTAGGTATCGACCGTTGGTCGATACGGGCCTCAAAGGGCCCAGATTCCCGCGATCACCAGCAGCACCAGCCCCCACTTGATCGCGTGGTAGGCGAACGCGCTGCGCGCGCGCAGCGCCTTGGCCTTCAGGCGCACCTTGTACAGGCCGCCGAACGCCTTGTTCACCCCACCGGTCGGGTCGCCCGGCAGGTTCGGCGAAGCCCCACCGGCCAGCAGCGTGGCCGCCACCGCACGGTTGAACAGGCCCGGCAGGCCGAAGCGCAGCGGGCGCGCGATATCGCAGAACAGGATCACCCGGTCTGCATCGGTCTCGTTGTGCGCGTGGTGGATGTAGGTTTCGTCGAACATCATCCACTCGCCATCGCGCCAGCTTTTGCGGATGCCGTCCACTTCGATGTAGCAGCGGTCATCGTTCGGCGTGGCCAGGCCCAGGTGCAGGCGCAGCGAACCGGCGAACGGGTCGCGGTGCGGGCGCAGCTCGCTGCCCGGCGGCAGCTGGGCGAACATGGCCGCACGCACGTCCGGAATCGACTCCAGCAGCGCGGTGGTCTTCGGGCACAGCTGCTTCGCCGACGGGTGCGACGGGCCGTACCACTTCAGGTAGAAGCGCTTCCAGCCGCGGCGGAAGAACGAATTGAAGCCGGCGTCGTTGTACGAACTGGACGCGGCAATCTTCTCCGCATCGCGCAGCGCCAGTGCCTCGTCACGGATCATGGTCCAGTTGGCGCGCAACGGTTCCAGCTGGGGGAAGTCCTTGCCCGGGTCCAGGAACGGCGTGGTCGGCACCTTGGAGAACAGGTACATGATCACGTTGATCGGTGCCATGAAGCTGGAATGGTCGAGCAGCTGGCGCGACCAGCGCGCGCGCACCTTGCCGCGGTAATGCACGTACAGCACGCATGCCACGAACAGGGCCACCACAATAATCTTGATCATCAAGCATCCACCGGCCGCTGCCGGACGCCCATGCGGGCCAAAAAGAGGGGGAGAGCCGGGCGCGACGGAGACGTGCCGTCAGGTGCGGTGCTGCCGCGCAGGCCGTGTTCAACACCGCTATGGTCCGCACCCTTCCTGTCCCGGTCAAGCCGGTCGGACGGGACGTTCATGCCCACCTGTCGAAGCGCCTCAGGACGGCCGTGGGAACGAGGCATCGGCTCAGGTAGCGGGCACAAAGATCCAAGTCATTGATTTGTAACTACTATCCATGGAACCAGGCGCTGCGCGCCGGGTGAACGCGACAAACTGTTCCACCCCCGGTTATGACATTTTTGCGACAAAGGGTGGTTTGGTGTACTCGCGAGTACTAAAATTAACGAAATCATCACCCACCGCCATTCAGCTACACCGGTACGCCTGACGCTTTGCGCCGACCGCCGGGTCGCCCCAGAACGTCATGAATACAATCGTTGCTTCGTGTGTCGACGACACCGCCCCCGCCGAGCTGCTCAAGCGCGGCGAACGCCTGCTTGAACCCGATGTCTACCGCACCTGCCTGAATGGGCAGCCGGCCGTGGTCAAGGACTACACCCGCTACCGCGGCACCCCGCTGTCGCCCATCGCGCGCCTGCTGGTCCGCCGCGAGGCCCGCATCCTGCAGCGCCTGGCCGGCTGGAAGCACGCCCCGGCCCTGCTGGGCACCATCGGCGGCCTGGCGCTGGGCATGGAGTTCATTCCCGGGCAGACCCTGAGCGCGGCCCAGTCGGTGGGCATCGAGGTGTTCGAACAGCTGCAGTACGCGCTCGAGCGCCTGCATGCGGCCGGCATCACCCACAACGACCTGCATGGCACCAACGTGATGGTCAACGGCAACGTGCCGGTGCTGGTGGACTTCACCTCGGCCTGGCGCAGCCCGCGCTGGCTGCCGGTGCACCCGGTGTCGCGCCAGCTGCGCCGCAGCGACCGCAAGAACCTGCTCAAGATGCGCCAGCGCCTGACCGGTACCCGCCCCAGCGCCGCCGAAGCGGCCCAGGTGGCCGACCCGCGCTGGGTGGCCGGCGTGCGCGTGGCCTGGAAGCGGTTCTACCGGTGGTTCAAGGGTTAAAGCGCGTCGGCGTCCAATTCGCCGGTGCGGATCCGCACCACGCTGCCCAGGTCGTAGACGAACACCTTGCCGTCGCCGATCTTGCCGGTGCCGGCGGCCTTGACGATGGCTTCCACCACCTCGTCGACCTGGCCGTCGGTGACCGCCACTTCAATCTTCACCTTCGGCAGGAAATCCACCACGTACTCGGCGCCCCGGTACAGCTCGGTATGCCCCTTCTGCCGCCCGAAGCCCTTGACCTCGGTCACCGTGATCCCGGTGACACCCCGTTCGGCCAGCGCTTCGCGCACGTCATCGAGCTTGAACGGCTTGAGCACCGCCATGACCATCTTCATTCGTCTGCTCCTGTCTTCGCGGCAGAGGATAACGCCTGTCCCCCGGTGAACGCGATGCACCCGTATCGCACCGGCTCCTGCGGTGCGGATTATCCTTACCCGTGAAGCCTGGCCCGCCTGATGGTGGTTGCGGCCCGCCACGCCGAGAATTTCCCCACCTGCGGAGACCCCATGATTGACCTCAACCAACTCGATGATCTGGCGCGCCGCCTGAGCGACATGGTCCCCCCGGGGCTGCGCCAGTCGCGCGAAGAACTGCAGGCCACCTTCAAGAGCGCGCTCCAGGCCGGCCTGGGCAAGCTGGACCTGGTGACCCGCGAGGAATTCGACGTACAGCGCGCCGTGCTGCTGCGCACCCGCGAGAAGCTGGAAGCGCTGGAGAAGACCGTGGCCGCGCTGGAAGCGGCCGCCCAACCGCCGGCCGAGCGCCCGGCCCCGTAAAAGGAAACCCGATGAGCCTGGCGCTGGTGCACAGCCGTGCCCGCGCCGGCGTTCACGCGCCCGCGGTCCGGATCGAAGTCCTCCTCTCCGGCGGCCTGCCGCATACCCAGATCGTCGGCCTGCCCGAAGCAGCGGTGCGCGAATCGCGCGACCGGGTCCGCGCCGCATTGGTCTGCGCCCAGTTCGAGTACCCGCAGCGGCGCATCCTGATCAACCTGGCCCCGGCCGACCTGCCCAAGGAAGGAGGTCGCTTCGACCTCGCCATTGCGCTGGGCATCCTGGCCGCCAGCGACCAGATCGATCGCCAGCTGCTGGCCAACTACGAATTCCTGGGCGAGCTCGCCCTCACCGGGGAGCTGCGTGGCGTGGACGGTGCGCTGCCCGCGGCCATCGCGGCGGCGGAACTGGGCCGGACCCTGATTGTCGCCAGCGCCAACGGCGCCGAAGCCGCCCTGGCCCAGCACGCGGATGTCCGCGTCGCCCGCACCCTGCTGGAAGTGTGCGCCGCGCTGGAGAGCCGCTCGCTGCCACGTGCCGTACCGGCGCCGGTGGTCCCGCTGGCGGTGCCGGACCTGCGCGATGTGCGCGGCCAGCAGCAGGCGCGCCGCGCACTGGAAGTGGCCGCCGCTGGCGGGCACCACCTGCTCCTTCTTGGCACGCCGGGTTGCGGAAAGACCCTGCTGGCCTCGCGCCTGCCCGGCATCCTGCCCGACGCCAGCGAGGCCGAAGCGCTCGAAACGGCGACCATCGCTTCGTGCAGT
Organism: Stenotrophomonas sp. FBCC-B152; assembly: GCF_059134105.1. Classification (NCBI taxonomy): domain Bacteria; kingdom Pseudomonadati; phylum Pseudomonadota; class Gammaproteobacteria; order Lysobacterales; family Lysobacteraceae; genus Stenotrophomonas; species Stenotrophomonas sp. FBCC-B152. Next base: position 3,655,299 of record NZ_CP101442.1, read on the forward strand.
GGGGCTGGCATCGACACCGCCCGCTGGCGTCATCGCCCGTACCGCGCGCCCCACCACACCGCCAGCGCCGTGTCGCTGGTCGGCGGCGGCTCCTATCCCCGGCCCGGCGAGATCTCGCTGGCGCACAACGGCGTGCTGTTTCTGGACGAGCCGCACTTTTAGTCTTTGCCACGTGTTGTCAAACACGTAGAACGCGCTAAAACATAGCGAGGAAAATCAAACATATCTATAGGTGACCTATGACACTCGTCACAGCTCCAGACTGCTTCAGCACCTACAACAGCCCTGCTGTTTGCGATCAAGTCCGGGCCACACTTCGCTCGCTGAAAAATGCGCCTATCAGGCTGCTGACACTTCTCGAAGCGTACTTGGAACTGACCGGGCAACAGCTACACGCGCAGAACCGCAACACTCCAATGTGGGAATCCGCTGCCCGCGGCTTCATCGGTGCGCTGCACTCAAGATCCTTTGCCGAGCTAAGTGCGGCAAAGCGATACAACTACAGCAGACTCTTTCTCTCAGCAATTTCAGTACTAGATCCACAGTTCACCCCACCACTTGTACGGCTTACCAAAGCCATACCAGCCTCTACCCAAGCACTAGCTGAAGCATTCGAGAACACTACTCTTGATGGAGACCGTCGAATCTTCTGGGCGGGCTGGACTATCAGCAACCGAAGAGGGAAGTCCTCCTACCTTGAACTCCACGCTGTTGAAGAAAGATATGGCACAGAGTTCTGTACAAGGCTCCATAAGGCACTACGGCAGTGGTACTCACAAACCTTGCTCGATGGTCCAATCGGCATCAAATCCCTTGTGTCACACCTGTCTAAGCAGCCCCTTTCTGTAGGAGCCGATCACTTCCAAGATCCTGTATGGATGACGCATTTCACGCGAGACCTCTTTGTTTCCTTCTTTAGGGAATCTCACGCCAATTTCAACGCGATGCGGGTCGCAAAGAGACAGTGGGCAGAACTCGCCAGAACACTTGAGCGGCATGTCCTTGGCATCATCTGGTCCACGCCTGATGCACCGATTCCGATCCCCCCCGCACCTCGCGTCCCCGAACGGCTTCTGCGCGTGAAGAAGTCGAAGGATGGTTGCGAGTACAAGTCGAAATTGTTGACAGACATTCCTTTGAGCATACGAGATAGGGAGGCAAAGCAAGCGATCTATGACCGCTTCAAGCGCGACATTTACGCTGTAGAGTGCTGGGCAAAAGAAAGGTGCGAACGCGCCCTGAAGGGTCAGCGACTGCGCGAGTCGATAACCGCAGACATGCGGGCAGATCCGCAACCAAGAATCTTGGATCGATTGCCAAAGAACTTTACGCATCGAGAGGCGATCGAAGCCACTGCGGAGAGGTTCGAAGCGAGAGCTATGCCACTTGTCTGCGCTCCGAACTCAAAAGTCGTGAGCGGAAAACTAGCCTCAGATGCACTGGGAATTGCAACGCCGATGGACCTCCTGGCCTACTCCGCAGTACTGATACTGAGTCACCCAGCGATCACTCCAGCATTCCTTCAAGAATTGGAGATCGCCGATGCACACGGCCGGCCGCTAGGCATCATAGATATTGATGGTTCCACATATCTTGTTGGCATGAAGCGAAGGAGGGGATCAAATCTGGCGGAACAGCGAATCCGACTGAATGAGAAGACCGAGCAAATAGTCCAAGACATCATTCAAGTTACCTCAACGCAGCGTGCCATCCTAAAGGCCGAAGGGAATGACCATTGGCGACGACTGCTTCTACAGTGCACATCGCCTCATCGACCAGTCAGTGTCTTCAACGCAGTAAAGCACGCTAACTACCTTACGCCGCGCCTTGCACAGGAGTTCCGGTTGCACTGCGAATCGGATGAACATGCAATGCAACTAGCAACACGCTTTTCACTCTCAAGCCTGAGATCGAGTGCAGGCACCTTGGTCTATCTGGAGACTGGCAGTCCTCATGCTATGTCCCGGGCCTTGGGCCATGACGCATATAGCCCTAGGCTTCTAGATCACTACCTCCCCCGGGTGATGAGGGAGTTCTTTGAAGAGCGCTGGATTCGCACCGTACAGACTTCCGTAATCTGCCAAGCACTTGTGGGATCTGACCTGCAACTCCCAGCGTCCGGCTTCAAGACCGTCCAAGAGCTAGAGGAATTCATGAGGCTTCATGCGTTTGAGATGGCACAGCATCAGGCAGAAGCCGGGGATAACATCACCAATGTCAGCGGCATATCGGAGACGGCAGGAAAGATACTTTTTAACGTTGAGCAGCAAGTCGTGGCGGCGCTCATAAGCCTGCAACTTGCTGTGGATGCAGCGCCCGATTCCTTCTGCGATAGGGCGCATTGGTGGGCCAATCTATACCGTAAGATTCGGCCTGAACTGGAAGACAGGACGGATTTGGCGCCCATCCTCGCGAAGGCTCTAGCCATGGCCGACCCAGCGATCGTGAAGGGAATCGCATATGCGTAGCACCAGAAAAGAAGGTGACTCAGGCCATAGTACTCTTCATCCGGACCTGCAGTTCCTCGAGGCATATTTGCCTACCAAAGGCCACAAGTACAGGAACCCGACCTTTCTTACCCAATGCGACTACTCAGCGACGGTCTGGATCTTCGAGTGCGCACATCCGTTCGTTATTGACTGGAGAGTAACGGTGGGCAGGTCAGGCGCCCTGCTCACGGATCCGAAGCATGAGGAATTGTGGCATGTCTTCCGATCGTGGCTCTCGATACAAGCGCATCCGGACACGTCCAGGACTGTGGTGTCCAATACCTCGCTATACAACCGCCTTCGGTACACGCTTGCGCTGATCGACTACCTACTGATTCATGCATCCGCCTTGGGTATCGATAAACTCGGAATATCTGCCGTTACCAGGAATGACCTGGTCGCCCTATTGGACAGGCTGGCGCGCGGCCATGTCAGCACTGCAATCTATGATTGGCCTAGCCGTCTCTCTGCATTGCTTCGCGATTTGATCGAGGAAGACAGATCGTTGGGAATTGCGCCATGCGAGGCCACACTTCCGCACAGCAGTGACATCCCGCCCGAGAGAGTCACCGATCTTGAGGATGCTGAAATTGCGAAGGCCAGGTGCGCGCTATGGAGGCGCGGCTTCTACGAGCGCCATGGAGGCTCCGACAAACTTCACGCGTACCGGCCTAACTCACGACTCTTGATGCCGCTGCTATTTCCCAGCGGGCTTGTGAGCAACCGAAACCTTCCGATCCCTCCCGAGCTCCTCATTCACTCCGGACGCAGAAGAATGCGGGAGTGCTCGGCGGTGCCGATTCGAGCCGGCGCGGAGAACCCTGGCAGGGCTCAATCCATCGATGTCTATAGGGGTATCATCCAGTCACTGGCCCTGCTGAGTGCAGACAACCTGCCTTCGGCGGATATCCCATCTCGGCACGTGCTGACCGTAAATTCAGTCCTTCCGGGCAGGTTCCGTACCGTGCCTGCGGCGACTGTACTCCTTGCCTTCAGGAAGGCCACCGAGTTCGTTATGTTGCACGGTGACGATCTCGTGGATAGCTACTTGGCAGTTGCACGCAGTGCGGCAGACGCAGGTTTGACGATCTCGACACTTAGCCGTGTCGTAGGTATTGAGAGCGTTATCACGCAGGGCTGTCGCTCCCTTGGCGTTCGTCGCTGGTCGATCTTGGCAGGTTCTCAGCAAAGCGATGGCGCAATTGAAGCGTCCTATCATGTTCATCTACGGGCAAATGTAGGCTTGGTGGAGGCACTTCGCGTTCTCTACGGTGCGTGTCTGGTCCTGGTCGGCTCCCTATCAGCCCGGCGTGACGGTGAGCTCTGCGACTTGATATCCGGCGAGGCGACGGATTCATCTGGAGAATGGATGTTCATCCGGAACCGAAAATCTGGCCCTGTGGGTCTTCGTGATGTCCATCGCGTTCCGCTTCCATCGCTAGCCTGCTCCTGTATCAGAATGCTGGAGCGTCTTCAGCAGGGTCTGATAGCTCTCGGAGGCCTTCCGCGGCCTACAAAGCTGTTCGCTTACCCTAAGAGCAGAGGGCACGGTCTTGTGGCATCGGAGACTTCCTTCACCGACGTCGCGTTGGACTCGTTCTGCGATTGGTCAGAACTTCCGATCAACGAGTTTGGTCAACGCAACTACCTGAGGCAGCACCAACTACGTCGATTCTTTGCGATGGCCTTCTTCTGGGGCAACGGCTTTGGCGGGCTCGACACGCTCAGGTCATTCCTAGGCCATGCGGATGTATCCCACGTGTATCACTACATAAGTGAAGCAATGCCTGGTGCCGTCCTTAGAGGAATCAAGGCGCAGTATGTTAGGGATGCGCTGAGCTCAAGTTCTTCTGAAGAATTGATAGGAGACGGGGTCAGAGAGATGCTTTTCAAGCGCTTCAGTACGTTTGAGTTCCACCTGCTTAGTGGCGATGATCTAGAGGCCTACGTGAGGGATATGATCGAAGATGGATCAATGCACGTAGAACCCGTATTTCTCGACCGCGGAGGCAAGTACAAGGTTCTGGTTGAGGTTCGGCCAGAACGCCGAATCCTTGGAGGAAGCGATGCCTAAGAGATCCCCCAAAGTCGATCAGGACAGCTTGCTGGCGCTAGTGCAACTGCTGCGCAGCATCATCGGCGGCAGCCATACGCCGGAAGATAGCCTTGTGCAGGCGCTTCGCTCTCAGTCTTCTCTTGCCGCGTATTCGCGTCAGGACAAGACGGTATCCGCAATGAGCCTGAACCACCAGAAATTCACCGCCGGAATTGTCCTTGGTGACTTCTCCATCCTAGATCGCCTTCGCAGAGAGACGCTCTCGAGCCTTAACGCTCGATCTAAGACGGCTGAGGGGCGACTTCGCCCTACTCGAAAGGACGTTGAGAACACAGTGGCACTTCTGAAACGTGAGTGCCAGATTCTGCGCGAGGACCTTTTCCTGCTACAGCGAGCATTTGATATACGTTGCTCTCAGGCACGACGCTACGCCTTGGCTGCCGGTGAGCCGACAAACTCTGTTTGCGTGAAGGAGCAACTTGAGATTGACCGAGGCCTTTCGCTGCGCCGCATCCTCGCAGAACCGAGCAAAGTAATTCACCTGCGAGGAAAGAATGTCAAGTAACAAGCAGTTGTACAGCCTCAGCACAACTTTGGCGCTTCCGCATTGCATTGATGCCAGCGGGCGCCTATCGGTCATGGATGCCAAGGATGTTGCGATGTTTCAATGGCCAGACGGATCGTGGTGCCATGACGCAAATAGATTCATCAGGGAACTTACCGAACGGCGGCTATCCAGAGTCAATCGCGGTGGTTCAATCGCCACCTTTGCGGCACACATATCCCACCTCCTGCGATTCGTTTGGGCTAGAAAGATCAGCCTGTCTACCATCACAGATGCGGAGTTCACCAGCTTCATCCATTTCATCTCGGAGCATGGAACAGGGCGCAGTCCGAAGATGGTTCGAGAGATTGGACGCACCTGCCTCCAACTCATGAGGTCGGTTGCCGCCCATGGCGGGGAGGCTGACGCGGTTTCCGAGACTGGACGAATACGGATCTACTTCACCAAATCGAACAGCAGCCGAAGTAGCGCAAGGAGGGCAGCTGGCGGGCTTAACCATGCATCCTTCCCACGTCCGGAACCGCAGCGCCGCCGCATGCCCACCACCAGGGAAGTAATCGACTCGCTGGTTGCTGCCAGCGAAACTGCCTCGACTAATCCTCATCAGAGAATGCGGCGTTTGGTAATGCTTCGATTGATGGAGATCACAGGTGCTCGCCGTGGCGAGCTAGCACTTTTGACCACTCAGGCAGTGAAGTCAGCCTTAGCAATGACGAGGCCGATGCTCAAGCTAATTACGTTGAAGACGCGCGCCTGGACGCCACCGAGCCGCCTGATTCCCATCAACCGGCGCGACATCGAATACATCAATACGTACATCGAGATCTACAGATCGCGGATCGTGTCTAAACACCTGAAAGGGAACGATCACGGGTACGTTCTAGTCAACGGCAGAGACGGGAGCGCGCTTCGGCCAAGTACGCTGACCCAGGAGGTAGCGAAGCTTGCTGCACATGCAGGCTTGAGAAGCAGGGTCTCGCCACATCTCTTCAGGCATCGCTTCATAACCCGTCTGTTCGTTGCCCTGATCGAGCAGCACGAGTTGGAGAACGAGGATCAATTCCGCCGCGCCCTCCTTGAGGGCGAGACACTGCGCTTCAAGGTCTCACAGTGGACGGGGCACCGTAACCTTGCGTCGCTCGATCACTACATACACCTAGCCTTTGACGAAGCCATGGGCAGTCGCGGCTTCAACATCGACGAGCTGATGGTGGCGGCGCTTTCCAGGCCGGGGGATTGATCCGAGCACGTTCGCAATCGGTATCCCATCAGAGGTAGACGGCAGGATGAAGGCTTATCGTCTCACTGGTCGAAAGTCGCAAAGATCTCGGACATCCTCAGCCCTAATCCGGCGCAGATCCTGCTAAGAGTCGCAACGGTGAGGTTCTTGGTTCCGCGCTCTATGTGGCCGTAGTAGGCGCGGTGCATACCGATTGCGTCAGCGAAGCCCTCTTGACTCAAGCCTAGAGAGGTTCGCCGCGCTCGCATAGCGCCCCCAAGGCCTCGCAGTAGCTCATGGTCGTCCATGGGCTACAAACTATGACCTTGATACTTTTAAGACTACGCCTTTAAAGGTAGGCTACTTAAAAGTATAGGTCAAGGCCCATGTCCTTTTTCCTCGTCTGTCCTGAGCTTGACTTCACATTGGAGCTTCAACTTACAGCGACTGCTGAAGAGCAGATGCTAAGGCAGATCGTAAGAGTCCAGGACGAGGGCGACCTGACCAGGTTTGAGATGCGCTTGGCCACGGAGCTTGGCAAGGTGTTGCCGGAGGCCGTTGACTGGGACATCAAATCGCCAACTCGGGCGCAACTTGCGTTGGCCCAGTCGCTGGCGAGGCAATTGGGCTATCCGATCTCTGACTTGGCACGATCTTCGCGGTTTGAAATGCACCAGTTCATCTCTTTGCTGTCTGGAATGAAGAAGATGACTGCATCGGACTCTCGGAAGACAGGCACACGGGGCAAGACCTCCAAGCGGGGCCAGGCGAGTCCAGGCTAATTTGAACCAAGAGGCCGCTTCACCCGTAGGGCACTTCATCGGTTCACGGCCTCGTTGAGCCCAACCAAGTTCCGGAGCATGAGCAATGGCGTTAATCAGCCTAGTTGGAAAAATGCCCTTCGTAGCATTAGGTCTTTCGTTCCTAGGAGGGGCGGCAGCCTCGCTCGTGATTGTGACAATCAAGGACCGGCTATGGTGGCCGAGCGTTTTACGCGAAAGCTCGCTCAACACCGAAGGTCATAGAGATCAGTTGACGGATGTTCTAGAACCTGAAAAGCGACAATGGCTACTGTCCCAAGCTGCTCCACATGTCTGGGCCGCAGCATTTGTAGCGAACGTGGACTCGGGTCAAACCTCCGCGCTGCATAGTGCAGACAGTGCCGCTGCAATGCTAGAGCGCGTCAGGCGCATGCCACCTGCGGAGTTGGAATCGGTGTTAGCCCGTTCCGGGCTCGTCATTGAAGAGCAGGACTTTAGGGGCTGGTACTTCGTCTGTGACAATTTGCGAAATGGAAGGTCCCCGGAATACGAGCCGCCGGGGGAGACGCAACTTCACGATGCGTATGTCAACTATCAACGAGGCTTGGGAGATTTCTATTGACTACTTCCAGAGATTTGATCTGCGTGACTGGTGTCTTGGATGTGCATTCCCAGTATCGGCGCCCATGTCCGCATCTGGCCGAAGGTAGCCTTGGCGCAAAGAAGTTAGTGAGTGGCTGATTGGCAGGGGAGCGGCGGCGGCGCGATGAGGTGCCACGCGTGTGACGCACTGAAAAAAGGCATCAGTCCCTGTTGTTCTGGCGATAAGCAAGCCAAACCGCTGCCGCAGTAAGCGAGACGATCAAGAGCACGATCACCCCGGCAACGATGCTCATCTGTTGAAAGAGTGTCAGATTATTCATCATCTGGTCGCCTGAATGGGTAGTGGGGAAATATCGCGCGATATCGGAATCAGGCAGCCATCGACGCAGCTCTAAGGAATGTTATTGGCGCGAAAATCACGTATTTCCTTAGTTGAAAGTCTACCGTTGGACGTCTCAAAGAAGCAATGTTGCGGCTGGTGTGGCTACAAGTTGCGGGCAGCATGGCTGCATTGCCAGGGCGCTATCTGCCGCGTGAGTTCCAAGAAAATGCTGCGAGCACGCGGAAACGACTGCCTACAAAATCCTGGCCCAGGATGAGTATGAGGTTCAATCAGCGGGATGGAAGAGCATGCTCGGGGAGAAGACGCCTCTCGTGTCAGGACCCCATGGATGTAGGAGGCTATCGATCGGGAGCTCGATTCCGCGAGAATGCTTGATCGCACTGGTTGACCACGCTCTGCCGGTCCTTGTGACCGGGGTGCGTGTCGCGAGATCGGCTTAGTGCCTCAGCGGAAGGGAAATGTCGTCGCGCACATTGCCACATTCAAGAAACGCTCATTCGTCCTCTTTTGGCCGGTAGCGGACATTGCGGAACGAAAAAACCTTCGAGCCTGAATAGGCGACGTCGCGGCCACCATGGCGGCGGTGCTAGGATCTGAGCCATGGAGATGGGCCGCATAACCGTTGCCATGGGCGTCGCCCTCGCCGCAGTTTCCTGCGGCGGGTCCCAAGGGCGCTGGACTGCTTTTGTCTATCCGCCGGGCGTATCTGCTCAGGAAGTCCGTCACGCTGTTTATGGCGACTACGATACCTTCGAGCATTGCCAGGCAGCTGCAATAGCTGCCCTGAGAGATAAGCCTCCAGTGCCCTGGTCGGAGGAAGTGGGCTCTTACGAATGTGGACTTGCGTGTCGATATGACGTCGACGTGGACATGTACGTGTGCGATCAAACTCGCAAGTAAGTAGCCCATCCGTGCCCTCCGCCCGCCTGACGTCCTGGTCAGCCTGGCCAGCGCGTGTGAAGCTGATCGATGACAAACCGGTGGCGGTGCATACCATCCGTGTCGCGGTGTGCCAAGAGGTGCGGGTCGTCCTCAGCAAGATGTTCGTGCTGGTGCGCTATCTGCTCAGGATCGTGCGCCGGCCACCTTCGCCACGCGGTGACCAAACCGATTGCGGCCAGAGTCACCAAGGCGGCCAAGGCAACATGCAGGCCGTAGCGGGCACCAACCCAGCCGGCCAGCGGATAGGCGATCAACCAGCAAACATGCGAAAGGGAAAATTGGGCGGCGAAGAGGAATGGCAGATCGGCGGACTCAGCCGAACGTCGCAGCAGCCGTCCGCCGGGGGTAACCAGACCGGCATATGCCATGCCCAACAGCGTCCAGGTCGGAATGACCGCCGCCCATCCAAGATTTCCCTTCAGGGCAAACCAGACGCCGAGGAAGGTGGCCAGGACAACTGACATGAACAGCCCTGCAGTCAGCATCACTGTCCGGTCCGAAATGCGGTCGAGAGCCTTCGGAAGAAGAAGCGCTACCAACATGGAGCCGCCGCCGAAGGCCGCCAGTGCCCACGCAACCTGTTCCTCAGCCCCGCCCAGAACGGTGCGGACCATGACCACCGTATTGACGAACACCATCGCGCCGCCGGCTGCGGCACAGAGGTTCAATGCGAGCAGGCCCTGCAATCGCGGGGTGCGAAGGTAAATTCGCATTCCACGGATGGCTCGCGCATAGGGACCATCCATGGAAGCGACCGCAGCGAGGGCGGGGAACGTGGTGGACGCGACGAGCACCGCCGAGAGGATGAAGCCTACCGAGGTACCAGCGAACAGCCCGTGGAAGCTGATGATCGTCAGCAGCGCGGCAGCAAGCGCTGGGCTCAGCAGGCTCTCAAGGTCATATGCCAATCGGGAAAGTGAGAGCGCGCGGGTGTAATCGCGCTCTTCTTTGAGGATTTCGGGGATGGTGGACTGAAACAGCGGCGTGAAGCATGCCGACGCCGACTGCAGCACAGCGATGAGGACATACACCTGCCAGATCTCGGTGACGAATGGCAGACAGACCGCCACAGCGGCGCGAACCAGGTCGAGTGCGATCAGCACCCGCTTGCGCAGCCGTGCTGGGACCAACGCTCCAGAAACGGGAGCCAAGGTTACGTACACGACCATCTTGATGGCCAGTGCGGTGCCCAGCACCGCGCCCGCCTGGGCGCCCGCCAGGTCGTAGGCCAGGAGGGCAAGGGCGACAGTGGCCAAGCCGGTTCCGACCAGGGCGACTATCTGTGCACCAAATAGGCGGCGAAACGTCGTGTGACTCAGTACTTCGAGCATGGAATTGTCCTGGTAGCAACGTTTTGACGGCCCCAACCCGTGGACACCATCTGCCTAGCTTCAAGGCAGAGGCGGCAGACGGGCGGAGTGTACGCCCACTACTGTTTGGGTCGGGGTGACGACCCCGCCGGCATGGCGGGGTCGTTCGCTAAACGCGAGTGGACTTACTTCTTCTTCGGCGCTGCCTGCGCTTCGCAACGTTCCTTCAGTGCTTTGGTCTGGGCATCATTTAGGTCCACCTTGAACTTCGAACGGTCCGCAAGCTGTTCGCAGGTCGTCGGCTTGGCCTTGGGGGCAGCCGTGGGGGCTGGATCGGCATGAAGGGCCGGATCATGGGCGGACGCCGTGGTGAAAAGGGACATGCTGAGAAGCAGGCCGGCAATTACTGCGCTATAAGCTTTCATGTTGTTTCTCCTCGGTTTGGATCGGCAAAGTGCCGGGGTGTTACGGCTGATAGATGTCGGCTTGGTAGCCAATAAGTTCGATGCTCACGGTCACCGGCTTGTCGCTTCGGTTCTGCCAGTACCACCCATGAGTTCCCCCAAATGGCGCGATGAAGGTGCCGCGAGCCTCCCGCTGCGCACCTTCGACGGCGTAGCTGGTCCATGCGCCCTTCACGTCGGGGCGCTCGCCGTGCATATCGACTGCCACTTCACCAGTTGCCTTCCAGCGGAACAGCATTCCCGCGCCAGCAACCATGTGGGACTTGACCTCTTTTCCCTTGCCCGGCTCCAGCGTGATCGTCATCGCGTCCTGGCGAAGCTCACCGTTGGTGAGCGATACCGCGCCTGGATCAAGCGATTGCCCTTTGTTCGCCCCGAATGCGGCCGCGGCCTTCTCCGCCAAGGCGGCCTCTGCCCCCGATGCTGTTGAGGACGTCGGCGTGGACGGGTCGATGACGGTGCTTCCGCCGTCCGCCAGGGCGGTCAAGCCCAGCGCCCGGCCGATCCCTGTGGGATCAAGGCCGTACTCCGCCGGCAGAACGGCCGTGACGAGAAGCGCGCCGGCAATGGCAGCGGCAAGAAGGGTCGACTTCAGCAGGCGGCCAGTGGTGGGAAGTGGTTGATTGGTGGTGATCGACATAATGGGTCTCGGTCAGAAATCAGGAAACGAAGTAGCCGGTGAGCTGCATGCCGATGAGCACGAAGCCGGCCATCATCAAGATGGTGTTAGCGCCGTAGGCCTGACGGTTGAAGGACGGCAGTCGACGCCAGAAGCCCATCACAATCAGGATGCCGGCAAGCGCTAGCAGTTGGCCGAGCTCAACGCCCACGTTGAACGCAAGCATGTTGGGGACCAGCCCGTCCGGCGATAGCGAGAAGTCCTGAAGCTTCGTGGCCAGGCCGAAGCCGTGGAAGAAGCCGAAGACAAGGACCGCAATCTTGGTGTTGGGCTGCACGCCGAACCACCGCTTGAACGCGCCCATGTTGTCCAAGGCCTTGTAGACCACCGACAGGCCGATGATCGCGTCGACCAGATAGGCGTTGACGTGGAAGCCGCCGAGCACGCCGAGCAGCAGCGTCGTGCTGTGACCAATGGCGAACAAGGTGACGTAGATGCTCACGTCCCGCATGCGGTAAAGGAAGAAGATCACCCCGAACAGGAACAGAAGGTGGTCGTATCCAGTCACCATGTGCTTGGCGCCGAGGTAGGTGAACGCAATCAGTTGCCTACCGGTGCTTTCTTCAAGGAAGGCTTGGTCGCCCTCGCTTACACCGTGCGCGAACGCCGCAAACGGCAGGAGGACTGCGGCAAGCATCGAAAGCCATGCAAAGAGCTTGGTGGGGGAAGTCAAAGACGAGTTCCTTGTGCGGAAAGGAGATGGATGATTCATGGGGAGCGACTTTCCAGATCAGGTTTTTCGCGGTGGATCAGTCGATAGAGCGCCGGTAGCACGAGCAGTGTCAGCAGCGTTGAAGAGATGATTCCGCCGATCACTACGGTCGCGAGTGGGCGCTGAACTTCCGCGCCAGCGCCGACGTTCAGGGCCATGGGAAGGAAGCCAAGGCTCGCCACCAGGGCCGTCATCAGGACCGGCCGGAGGCGGGTAAGAGCACCTTCGGTGACAGCCCTATGCAGGGGCATGCCTTCTTCCCGCAGGTTCTTGATGAAGCTGATCATTACCAAGCCGTTGAGCACGGCAACGCCCGAAAGCGCGATGAACCCCACGCCTGCGGAGATGGACAAGGGAATGTCGCGCAGCCACAGCGCCACCACGCCCCCGGTCAGTGCGAGCGGCACGCCACTGAAGACGATGGCGGCATCCTTTCCGGAGCCGAATGCCATGAACAGCAAACCGAAGATCATCACCAGAACCACCGGCACGACGATCGACAGGCGCTTGCTTGCCGAGATCAACTGCTCAAAGGTGCCGCCGTACTCGATCCAGTAGCCTTCAGGCAGCTGGACTTCTTGTCCGACTTTGCTGCGCAACTCCTCGACAAAGGATCCCAGATCGCGTCCGCGCACATTGCTGGTGATCACCACCCTGCGTTTGCCATTCTCGCGGCTGATCTGATTGGGACCGGGTGCAATCTCGACCTTGGCCAACTGACCCAAGGGCACGAAGCTACGCTCTTGGCCTGTGCTCGCCCCCGGGGCGACGGCTACAGGTAGTGACGCCAGTGTTCCGATGTCCTGGCGCAGGTTCTCCGGTAGACGAACCACGATATCGAAGCGGCGATCGCCTTCGAACACCTGGCCGGCCGATTCACCTCCCAGCGCCACCGAGATGGTCTTCTGCACGTCGTCGATGGCTACCCCGTATCGTGCAAGTGCGTCCAGGTCGGGCGTGATCGTCATCAACGGCAGACCGGTGACCTGCTCAAGTTTCACGTCGGCCGCTCCCTGGATTCCGCTGGCAACGTCCTCCACCTGAGCGCCGATGGCTGCCAGCTGCTCCAGGTCGTCGCCGTACAGCTTGACGGCAACCTCAGCCCGAACGCCGGCAATGAGCTCGTTCATCCGCATCTGCACCGGCTGCGTAAATTCGTAGTTGTTGCCAGGAATGGCGCGAACCACTTTCTCGAGCTCGGCAACAAGCTGCGCCTTCGGCTTGCGCGGATCGGGCCATTGGTCCCGATCTTTGAGCATGATGAAGGTGTCGGCTACGGAGGGGGGCATGGGATCGGTAGCCACCTCGGCGGTGCCGATTTTGGCGACGACTTCGTCCACCTCCGGGAACTGCTTGATTGCCGCTTCGAGCTGACGTTGCATTCCGATCGCCTGGGTCAGGCTGGTCCCGGGAATTCGGAGCGCGTGCAGTGCGATATCGCCCTCATCCAGGTTCGGAATGAACTCGGTGCCGAGGCGACTTGCCAGCAGGCCGGCAAGGACGGTGAGCATTGCGGCCGAGGCGACCACTACCTTGCGTGCGTTGACGGCTCGCTCAAGCATCGGGCCATACAGCTTGGTGACCCCGCGCATGGCCTTGGTTTCCTTCTCCGAAACCTTTCCCGTTACGAACTGGGCCACAGCGGCCGGCACGAATGTCAGGGACAGCGCCATGGCACCGGTAAGCGCGATGACCACGGTAAGCGCCATCGGGTGGAACATCTTCCCTTCCACGCCGGAGAGGGCAAAGATCGGGATGTAGACCGCCGCGATGATGAAAAGGCCGAACAGGCTTGGCTTGATCACTTCTGCGCTGGCACTTGCCGCCAAGGAGAATCGTTCTTCCCGGGTCAACAGGCGGCCCAGAAGATGTTGCCGCTCGCCAAAGCGGCGCAGGCAGTTCTCCACGATGATGACCGCCCCATCGACGATCAAGCCGAAATCTAGCGCGCCCAAGCTCATCAGATTCGCGGAGACACGATTCTGGACCATGCCTGTGATCGTCAGCAGCATCGTCAATGGAATGACCGCCGCAGTGATCAGCGCCGCACGAAGATTGCCCAGAAGCAGGAAGAGGACCGCGATGACGAGCAGGGCGCCTTCGAGAAGGTTCTTCTTCACCGTCTCGATGGTCCGGTCCACCAGTTCGGTTCTGTCGTAGACGGGATGCGCCCGCACGCCGTCAGGCAAGGTGGCATCGATGTCCTTGAGCTTGGCGGCGGTTCGCTGAGCCACGTCCCGGCTGTTTTCACCGATGAGCATGAATGCTGTGCCAAGGACTACTTCCTTGCCATCCTTGGTTGCCGCGCCTGTGCGAAGCTCGGTGCCTTCAACAACGTCCGCCAGATCGCCAACGCGCAATGGCATGCCATCACGGTTGGCCACAACGATCTTGCGCAACCCCGCCATGTCGGCCACCTGGCCCGGCACGCGGACCAAGTACTGCTCACCGCTCTTCTCGATGTAGCCGGCGCCTACGTTGGCGTTGCTGCGTGCCACGGCTTCCAGCACATCCTGCAACGTCAGTCCGTAGGCCTGGAGCTTCTTCGGGTCCGGCGTGATGTGGAACTGGCGGACATAGCCCCCGACGGTGTTGACCTCCGTTACGCCCTTCAAGTGGCGCATCTGCGGTCGGACCACCCAGTCCTGCAGCGTACGAAGCGCCATCGGCGTCCACGTCTCCTCAGCACCAGGCTCAGCTTCCACGGTGTACATGAAGATCTCGCCCAGGCCCGTCGCTACCGGTCCAAGGCTGGGCTTGAGTCCCTCGGGCAATTGGGATGCCGCTTGCTGAAGCCGCTCTGCGACCTGTTGACGGGCGAAGTAGATGTCCGTGCCATCTTCAAACACCACCGTGACCTGAGACAGGCCGTAGCGTGAGATAGAACGGGTGTATTCCAGCTTTGCCAACCCGGCTAACGCTGTTTCGACGGGGAACGTGACCCGTTGCTCGGCCTCCAGCGGTGAGTAGCCGGGAGCTTCGGTATTGATCTGCACCTGGACATTGGTGATGTCAGGAACGGCGTCGATGGGAAGCTTGCTGTAGTTCCAGATCCCAAGGCCTGAGAAGGCCAGGACCAGAACGAGCACAAGCCATCTGTGCGCGATGGACGCGCGAATGATTCGCTCTAGCATGGGGCGTCCTTAGTGGTCGTGGCTTGCGCCGGACTTTTCGATGTCGGCACGAATCAGGTAGCTCTGCTCGGACACGTAACGGGTGCCTGGCTTCAGTCCTTTCAGAACCTCCACGCGCTCGCCATCGCGCCTACCAAGTTCAAGCATCCGCACCTCATAGCTGTCGCCCACCTGGGCGAACACAACGGTGAAGTCCCGGAAACGCTGAAGGCCCGATTCTTTTACCGTCAAAGGAACCTCCGTTTCCGCGATGACGACCTCGGCGGATACGGCCATTCCCGGTCGCCATCTGCCTTCACCGTTGGCAAGGGCCACGCGTGCCACCACGGTCTGGCCCGCGCTGGCCAGCGGCAGGATGCCCTGCAGCTTTCCCGTTGTTTCCAAACCACCTGTTGCCGAACGGATGGTCACCGCTTGGCCCGGGGACAGGCGCTCGGCGTCGCTTCCCAGCGCACGCAAATCCACCCAGACCTTGGAAAGGTCAGCTATCTCGAACAGCGTGTTGTCGGCAGCGACATCTCCTACCGCCGTATTGCGTGCGAGCACCACGCCACTGAAAGGCGCCGTGACGGAGTAGGTCCGCATGCTGTCGTTGCCCTCCACCGTGGCCAGCGTCTGGCCCGCAGAAACGCGCTGCCCCATCTCGACGGCCACACTGCGGACCACGCCCGGGAAGCGCCCCTTCACCGCAGCAAATCGACCGGTGTCGACGGCGACGTTGCCCATGAGGGCGACCGTGTCACGGATGATCCCCGGTTCGGCGGGCTCGACCACCACGCCTGCGTCGGCAGCCGCTTTCGGGTCAATGGTGGTGCGTCCTTCGTACGAGGCGTAGGACCAAGTGTAGTTTTTGCCACTCACCACTGCATCGGCTTTGACGTCAAAGGAGTGCGGTTCGACCACCTCCCCGTTGCCCACCAGGTAATCGCTCTCCGGAGCAAAGCTGAAGTTATTCACTTCGCCGTCCAGTCGCTTGAGCTGCATCGTCGCTTTGACTTCGCCAGGTGCAAGCGGCTTGTCGTTGCGATAGGCATACAGCCGGAACTGCGGCGGGGTATTGGTTTCGTAAACAGTCACTTCAAGGGCGAAGTCGCCGTCGCGAAGCATGCGCCCGCGATGCGGCCCTCGTTCGTAATCGCCTGCGGCCGCAGCAGTCGCTTCAGGCTTGTCTCCCTGCGGCGCTTCGTTGCCTCCACATGCGGCTAGGGCGAACGGGAGCAGGATCAAGAATACGTATCGGTTCATGGGCGGATGTCCAAGGCGGAAGCGGTCAGGCGGTCGGCCTCGACCAGGAGGCGGAGATAGCGGGCGGCGGATTCGACTTCCCGTTCGCGAAGGTCGAAGAGCCGCTGCTGCGCTTGGCTGAGTACGAGGAAGGAGAAGCGACCTTCCTCAAAGCCTCTGCGGCTCTGATCAAAGGCCTGCTGGGCCTTTGGCAACTGGCGCTGGCGCACCGACTCCACCTCGGACTGCGCTTGCTTGAGCTGCTGGTAGATGCCAAACAGCTCTTGACGCACCTCCAGCATCTGCGCCTCGCGCCTGTACTTGAGCGAGGTCAGCTCGTAGTCCGCTTCGGCGACGGAGAAGTCCGATCGCCGCCGGCTCCCCAACGGGACAGAGACGGACATCACCAGGCCGCTGTCTTTGGTGGCTTCCAGTCGGCGAATGCCAAGGCCAACGCTGACATCCGGCTTGGCGCTGGCCCGGGCGATCTCCCTTCTTGCACCCAGAACCCCGGCCTGGGCCTCCATGGCCCGCTGCTGTGGTGTCGTGGCGAGGCGCAGGCTCAGATCATCGAAATCATCCAGAGGGGGAAGGACCCCGGTATCCCCTGCAACCGAGCCGAAATCCGGGCTGGGCGCCCCCCACATGGCCGCCAGCGACATCCGCGCGCCTTCCAGGGCCTGCAACGCCTGCTCCCGCTTCAGCTCGGCATCAAGCAGGGCGATCTCGGCGGATCTCAGGTCCGAGTCCGGATTGCGGGCGGCCGCTACCCAGCGGGCCACTTCACGACGCATGGCTTGGGCCATTTTGATGCGCTCTTCGGCGTGCTCGATATGCTCCTGAGCGGCCAGCACGTCGACGAAGCGCCCCGCGGCCAAGGTGGCGATGGCGATACGGGTGACGTCCGCGCCGCTTCGGGCGGCGTCCACCTCCGCGCCACCGAGTGCTTGGCGCGCTGCCCGCTTCCCACCCAGTTCCAGAACCTTGGAGACGCGAAAGGTGGATTCGGCGGCGTCCAAGCCGCTCAGGCCACCTGAGCCAGCCACGTTCTCAAGCTCGCCGCCCAGCACAAGCGGCGTAGGCAATGCCTCCCGGCCCGCACGGCTTCTGACAGCTTCTAGTTGAGCAGCGTCTGCCTGCACGCTGGGATGGGTGCCTAGGGCACGGGCAACCGCATCCTCCAGGCGCAGCACTTCAGCGGCGTGGCCAGGCACGGCCACACCGCAGGCGCCGGCAATAGCCAGCGCCCACAAACTACGTAATTTCACGGAAAATCTCCGACAAATAGTCATGACGATGCGCTGCCAGCCACCATTCGGTGGACAGCGCGCTCAGGCCGCTACAGCGCGGCAGGAGTCGTCAGACGATCGGAGGTCTGAAAGGTGAGCCGCGATGGCCAGAGGGCTCATCAACGGAGTGCAGACCGGGCAACAAAGATGCCGGGGGAACCGTAGCCAGGTTCAGATTCGAGGACACCAGCATGCCGGCAAAGCTCACATCGGCCTGGTGAAGGACGCTGTGGACGCCTGATGCATGCTTCGGATCTACGTTGTCGCCATGTCCAAGGGCGTGTGAGTGCCCATGCTCCGCCGTTGCAGCGATGTCGTGCTCGGCAGTGTGGAGCTCGCCCTGCTGGATCACAATCGGCCGAACAACAACGCTCAACAGCATCAGCACAAAAATGCTGAACCGGATGAGTCGACGGTGGCGGGCCGAGAAGGCGGACATGAAATGAAGAATAGTCGTATCGAACCTGGGTTGTCGAGAGCCTTGAGTTGGGGGGAGCGGGGCCTGCTCCAATATAGACTCGCCTCTTGAGGAACGCGTCGCTCAAGCCCGCTCCGATCGACCTTGCCTCAGGCGTGGCCGCCCAAGGTGTCCGGTTCTGGCCGGTAGCGGACATCAAAGGATGTTCTCGTACCACTCCTCATCGATATCCTCCTGGACCACGTGGCCAAGGAGACAAGGACACGGGGCTGGGCAGATCGGCTATGCCTCGCAACTGCGCTGACCGTCAGTTCGTCCGCTGAAGTTGCTGTTCAGCGCGTCGTCGCATCGCTCATCCTCGAAAATCTGCGATCAACCTCGGACCGACTGCTTGATCCACGAGCTTGGCATAGCAAACTAAAAGTCACGGACGGCAATGCCATGAACAGCAGCTGCCTGCTATTAGCTTCGTGCCCGTGGGCGACTTCCGTGCAAGGGCTGCAGGAATGGACTCGTCCTGCGATCAGCTTCTACGTAGTTCTTCTGAGCGTGAAGCGTACCAACGTATGCACTGCTCAGCCGCTATTCGCGCGCATACCACCAAGCTTTGGAGCTGCTCCTGCGGGCATTCCTTACCCGTCACACGATAGTTGGCCTTTGCGTGAGCGAGCTGATTCCTGGTGGCAGAAAGAACAGCCGCCAAGTCCACGAGCGCCTGATTGCGATTTTCCGAAGAGCTCGACGAGTGGATCTTGGCAAGGCTGCGGAGAATTGGCGGTGAATGCAGTTTCATAGGAAGTGGATCACAGCAACGTTCGATCGACAAGCGAAGCGCCTCTGCGTCCCGGGTGAAGACTCGATTCTCCTCGAACAGCACAAGGAGGCCATCCATGAACTCAGCATTGGGGTTGAGTGCATCCTTTGAGAGTAGCCGCTTACGCAGATCCTCGTACTGCTTTTCCCTAACCACGGTTGCAGAAACGTACTCAATGCACTTAACGTAGGCCAAGAGCGCCGCATCCCCCATAGACAATCCATTCACGCTGTTGAATTCCGAGAGCACCGCCACTAGCCCCGGGCCCGTGAGCAGCGGCCTCATGTTGTTTGCCCGCTCTACAAGGTCGCCGATCTCCTCATCCTCCGGATACTCGATGTCGAATTCCACAGGCCGAGGTGCCTCTGAGAAGTCCAATCCGAGAGTAACGTGCAATTCAAACAAGTAAGCTTGGATCAGAGCGTTCGATCCAGCTATTGTCGCGCCCATGGGATGATTAACTTCGACGAAGAACTCGTCCCAACCCAGCGGAGGGTTGTACTTATCGTAGAAATGATCCTTGACGACGATTGCCGCGCCGAAATGAGGTGATGGTGAAAGAAGAGAGACCGAGACCGGATTCCCTTCTATCTCACCGATAATCTTGCCTCCTTCATTCTCCGGCGAGCCGATCCTGCTGACAAATCCGTCTGACCTCAGGTCCCAAGACTTCATCCTGACTACGGTGCGAAACTTGGAGTGATAGGTCAGACCATCGCATGTGGATGCAGGGTCGGTCACCTCAAGCGACAGCTCTATCAGGTCACGAATCGTGAGTTCGGCATCAACCTCCGATCGCGGAAAACTGAGGGTTAGAGACGTACCCAAAGCAAGCGTAACTTCTTCATCCAAGTCGACATCAAGCTCGGAATCCAGCTCGACTCCCTGCCACTCGACTCCGAATGCAGAGCCCAGCCTAACAATTGCATCTTGCAAAGCCGCCTGAAGCTCTGGTGGTTCAAAAATAATCATTGTGGTGATGTCAGAAGTTCTTGTCGTCGCTGGAATCAGCGAGTTTGATGAAGTTTTCAAATCCAATGCAGTATGCTGGACTGCTAGCCTCTAGTCCTACCAAGCTGATGTTTGAAGCAGGCCGGCATCACCCAGGCGGTTGAGTCTGTCCGAGCTCACTGGCCGTTCGCGTGGACTGGAGACTTCCGCTCCCCGCATCGCGGTAGCTATTCAATTGGCGTAGTAAGCCACGTCCTATTCCTCGCCCCCCGGCCATAGCTTGTACTTCGTAGGCCACATGATCCCCAGGTCCTCGCGCAGGTAACGAAGCAGCTCGACCTTAATGCCGCGTGCCTCGTCACTTCTATCAGCCAGTTGCTTGAACCACATGTATACGTCCGCGAGCTGAAGCAGTCTAGAGTGATGTGAGTGCGCGAAATGAACCGTGTCTATCACGCGATCTATGTCTTGGCCATAGGCGTAGAGCGTTCCATTCTGTCGATACTGCGCAAGGCTCCTGACCGAACGTTCGACAACTCCACCATGCTCGAAGTCGCCAATCATTAGCGCAAGCTCTTGCCGTCCTCTGCAGAGCTGGTTCACCTTCTCCACGAGAAACATAAATGCCATCGCCTCATAGTCCACGCCTCCGGCTATTCGCGCCACGTCCATTCGCACGACCACCCTAAAGATACTCTCTGGCCTCGCTATAACCTGTGCCAGCCTCTTAAGCACTTCTAGGCGCCGGTCTGGGCGAATCCACCGCCTAAAGTTCCTATTTCCCGAGCAGATGTCAGTTGCATGGAACTCAGTTGATGGAAGAAGATCATAGGTTCCAAAGCACTCGTA
Organism: Stenotrophomonas sp. FBCC-B152; assembly: GCF_059134105.1. Classification (NCBI taxonomy): domain Bacteria; kingdom Pseudomonadati; phylum Pseudomonadota; class Gammaproteobacteria; order Lysobacterales; family Lysobacteraceae; genus Stenotrophomonas; species Stenotrophomonas sp. FBCC-B152. The sequence continues at coordinate 3,676,121 of NZ_CP101442.1, forward strand.
CCCAAGGGCGGACAGGTCGGACTCTACCTCCTGCAGAATTGAATCGCGCATGGCCAATCCACCGAGCCAATAGTACGGCTGGCCGTCGGGATTGGGCTTCACCTCATCGAAATAGCAGATCAACATAGAAGTGCCCCAAGGCTTCGAGTAGGTCATATGCGACCGCTTGGCTTATATTTTGATGCGATCCGTCCGAGGGGAACACGAAGGGCGCGCTAGTACCGACGTGAAACGCAAGCACTGAGCGATAGATACGAATCTCTTTCCACCCGCAGACGTCACTTCTCTTGCAGAGCCTCCTCCATAACGTTCCAGAGCATATCAATCGCAGTCCGTGGCAACGTCGTACTAATGGAACCGTTGCGCACCACACTTAGGCGCGACTTCCCGCTATGAGCATCGGTGTGCACGATGTCGATCTTGCCTATACAGCGGCGGTGCTGCGGATAGAGCTTCAAGGCCCTCTCAAGTGCATCCTGCTGATCCGTTATCGCTATGTCCGCAACGACATTCTCGGCGAGCTGGGCTCCAGCGATTTTGACCGAAGTAACCGTGCAAGTGCCAAGTATCGACCGCACCAAGCGCTTGACACGTATTAGGTCGAGTAGAGGCGATTGAACTGTCACATTGTGGTCGAGCAGAGTTGACACGAACATCATGAAGCTACTCACAGATCGCGGAGGACTTGCGATTACCAAGCCGCACCGCGTAGGCCGCAAGATAAAATTCGTGATGACGAACCCCACTCTCTCTACCGTAGAGGTGGCACCGCCCGGCAGCAGCTCCTGCTCCTCATAGGAAAACTTTTGAAAATATCGCCCCTCAATGAAAGATCTACCCGCCTTGGTTAACCGCACTCCATGACTGACCTCATCATTGAACTCGGACTCTTCCAGGCGTTTTCTCAGCAGCGCAAACTGCTTGGGGGAAACCGACCACTGATAGAAACGATATCGACTAGCCATGCTGTTGCCCCTCAATGCCTGATCCGGTCGAGTCGCTTGGAGTAGATTGCTCATCGACGATGGAACTTGAAGACGGTGCCACGATGGCGTTCTCTGAGTCGCCGCCACTCAAGTCTGATGGCGGCCCTGAGAAGCCTGGGTCCACCGCTTCAAGGGCGCTTACTGATGCGTCCTCCAACAGCCTCATGTAGTGGGAATTCTCAACATCCGTGCATGGCCTTGACGTTTTAACGAATTCCTCTCCATCTCCAGACTTCTTGCGATCAATGACCCCTTTGACTTTGTATCGAAAGCCTATGCAAGCTTGCGGGTTCTCAAATGCCGCTTCAAACTGAACGATCTTACCCTTTTCAAAGTCTTCCTCCCCTGTCCACTCCATACCATAGAGGAAGAAGTGCTTCTTCATCATCTGAAACTCGGGGCTAGTCAATAGTGAGACTCCTCGAAGGATTGCGCCTCGAACTTGATTTCCTACGAGGTCGAGGTCTGCTTCATTCAGATCTTCCTGGTCGTTCTCGGCGTCAGGGCCGTCACCATCTTCATCGCCGTCTTCTTCGCTATCGAGCGCTGTGTCGACGTCGTTTGAGTCCATGCCGAAGTGTTCTGAGCGCTCCACCTGCACCTTGCTAACGTCCGAAAGCTTCATTCCTTTAACCCCACCTATGAGGGTAAGGAAGAAAGCCGTCCTGCTCTCGGCGCTGGGCAGATGAGAAAGCTCGATCTTGCGCGCCGCTACTGCTTCTTCCTTCTCGGCGGCCATAGCTTTTATTAGCTCGTCTACAGCGGCTGACATCTTTTCATTCGCTTCATGACGCACGCTAACGCCCTGATGCCCTATCTCCAACCTAATCGAACCATCTCGAGTACGTTTTTGTCTTAGTCGCGTTTTCGCCGGATCGAGCTCTGAATAGGTTGCAGACGCCAAAAATGGCCCTCCCGCAGACTTCGTGACAGTGATCGAATCGAATAAGGGCCCGATCTCTCCCTTTTTCAATTTTTCCAAGGCTTTACGAACGTCTTCGGCAGTGAAGTTACCCACAACTGTGGCGGATGTGTACCGCTCGGCCCTGTCCGCCCGCGCCGTTCTATCAAGCAGCCAGTTTAGATCTTCGAGATCCAACGTCCACATTGAGATCTGGTCAAAGAGGTCTGCCTTCGTGGCGTCATCTGAGACGATCATTCCGCGGCGCAGAAGGAATGCCCGCAACACGTCGAGCGTTAGCTTTTGCTTGGATGTCTCGAGTAGGTCGCGAACGTCCTTGTTATCAGCAAAATACATAGCCATCAACGCTCACCCATGCCAATTTCGACCTGACTAAAGACCGTCACAACATTTGTAATTGTCTCCAACTTGACTCGACCCAGACGCTCTCGCACCTCTTGAAGGTCATTGAAGTCCGAGACGTAAGCATCCACCGCTTTTTTGAATAGAGCGGGGGCTTCTGCAACAGCACGAGCCATACGGATAACGATCTGATCGCAATTGCTTAGCAACTGATAGCGAAACAAGTAGTCCAGGATGTACTTGAACTCATCGATATGCTCTCCTTTCCTGGAGTAGTAGACCAAAGCGCCTGTCGTAGCTGGGCCAACAGACTGGTCAAGGATGTACTCGCACACAATGAGAGGGCCACAAAGAGACTCGATCGTCGCAGATTTAGCTCGTGGCTGCCGAGATGGCTCGCCGATCAAGTCCGGGTAAAAGAACCAGAACCTTGATTCATCCACGGGAAGCTTCTTCTTTCCCTTTAGAGCTACGATGTCATTTGCCACAGTGACAAGGTATGCAACCCTTTCCGGATCAACAACGTGAAGGACAGTTGAGGAAGAAAGACCCGTTTTTGCTGAGTTCGCATCTGCTAGCAACTCATCAAAGTTGCCTGAGTACTCCCCGTCGTGGTTGTAGACAAATAGCAACCCACGCACATCCCACTTCGTGTCAGATGCCAAATACAGCGTTTGCCAAGCGTCACTGATGGCCGCACAAGCGGCAGACATGCCCAAAGAGGCGACTGCCTTTCTCACCTGCTGCTTGGTCACCGACCCCTTCGCGAAACTCTTGAGGTCCGTAGTGAAATATATGGTCGAGTCCAGATAGGGATGCTTGTACCGAAAAACAACATCGCTCGGATGCGTCTTCTTCTCATGCTCTTCAGTTACGCAATCCCAGTTCTGATCGCTGGGCAGGACTCTCTCCCAGCCGAATATTTCAAAGATGTCGCCCGACACCTTTTCGGCCATCTTGGCGATATTCGCGGTCTCAGCCATCTCCCCCCCCTGGAAGTCTTACGGCGCTACCACACTCGCTAATGCCTCGAGGCGAGGGTGTGAGGGCGCTCCATGCGCCCTGACGAAGATTATCCAAATTCGATGGTCTTTTCCACCAGGCCATTTCCGCTGAGGCCATGAGCCGCCTATCTCCCGGCCAGTATTTGTGATGACGGGCGCCAGCTCCCTTGCGAGCGCCCATCTCGATTTGACAATGTGTCGACTTGTCAGGCAATTCGATCGCTGATTGCCCGACCGGGGTCAGGGAGGACAGGCGCCTACACGCTCATCGATGGGCAGAGGCCTTGGAGATGAAGGGGTACGCTGCTCTATCTGACAACCTTGGGTTGACAAGTGCTAAGTTCCCGAGTGGAGCCGGCACACCCTCGAAGTACTACGCGAGCCGCTGGAATCGGGCACGGTCATGGTCGCCCGCGCCGCACGCACCCACGCGTTCCCTTCGCGCTTCCAGCTGGTGGCAGCGATGGAGTGTATTCTAGGAAATGTGTACCTACCGACCACGCGGCTTAAGCTATTGGAACCGAACACTTTTTTTTTATCCACTGCTGAGGGATCACTAGGATCGCGTATAGCAGGGAGCGAGAAGCGAGATCTTGCCATTTCAGTGGAGCGTCAACGCGGAGGCAGGCGCAGCATCGGCACCAGCTTGCTGGATCTGTCAGATTGGCCAGCGGATTCAGCGCTTTACCAAGCGGTAGTCGCCTTCCAGCAAAAAGCCCTCTTGACACCTATGCCTTGCGGCCCGGTGTCCTCCTTCAGACGGGCACTCAAGTGCCTACAGATCGGTTCCATCGCTTTGTTTCGAAAGCGTGTAGACCAAATCACCGCAGGAGAGGTAGTTGCGTTACTGCATGCTATCGAGGGCGACCTTCAGAGCACGCAGGGCCTCTCCATTAATACTAGGACCAAGTACTCAGCGGCGCTTCGTCAGGTCATCACATCCGGGCCTGACGTTCTCAAGGACGGAAATAGTTTGCAGCACACGATCCAAGAACACTTTCCCCGACTACGTCGCCCGCCGAAGCTCCGCCGAAATGATCTTCCGGCAAGTATTGCCGTCCAATCTCACGAAGACTGGGACGATCTACGCCAGAAGACTCACGCGCTCCTGCAGAGTCGCAATAATGCGATTGAATCCGCGATCGCCAATGAGTTTGCGGCGTACGAGCGTCTCTGCACGTGGCAGGAGGAACTGCTAATCGTCCAAGTTCCAGAAGGCACGCGCGACCTGGTCCTTCGCTGGATGAACGCATCGAACCCTGTCGGGGGGCGTGTCAGATTACAAGATGCTCCGATCAGCGACATCGTCGCAGTGCTTCTGCAGGAGCAAACCGGCCCGCGCACGGCATACGCAGCGAACGGTTGGCCCATCGGACGTTATCCCGTGCAAGAGGAGTTCGCAGCGCTTGAAGGTTTCGGCGCATACCTATTTCGCGCGGTATCTTCACCATGGTTCCACGCACGCGATCGACTGCCCAACGCGGTGTTGACCGCCATCTTTCTTGCCCTAATGCTACACACGGGCTGGAACACCGGCTCAGCCACTTGTCCAAGGAGGGTATCGACTTCAAGGATACAAAGGCAAAACCGACGACGACACTCCAGTCGTAGACATCCCACCTTCCGCGAGAATGGTGTGCAAGGCGGTTTCCTTACTTCTATGGAACCGTAGCCAACTGGAGAAGGCCGGACTGATAGACGCTTCCGAACGTCGTGTCTGGTTTGGCTGGCAACGCGACAACTTCTCCAACATCACAGCCTTCACCTCGGACAAGCGAATCCACGCCTTCTGCGAGAGAAATGGCCTAGAACGCTTCAGACCTTCGGAGATACGAACGCTGAAGGCTGGGCTCACTTACCTCCCGCAGCGTGATCTCGAGGCGGTACGCGTCCTACTTGGACATAACGACTTGACCGTCACTGATTCGTACCTCCGTGACACGCTCTTCTTCCGCATGAACGAAGCAAACATGCTTCAGTTTCAGCGCCGCATCGAGACCACGATTACTTTCGCTCAAGGCGGCGAGACCCTCGTAGATAAGCGCCAACTACGATTGCTCGATGTCGATGCCGCGCTCATGCTACCCACCGGTGACGGGGGCTTGTGCACGAACCCTTTCTCCGGACCACCAGGCCACTCAATGGAAACCGACGAACCATGTGCGGGCTTGCATTGCCAGACAGGGGTGGGCTGTCCTCACTATCGGCTTCACGCCGACGAGCACACGCTAGAGATGGCACTACGAACCCAGAGTTACTATCGCGCACGTTGGTTCGAGCTCTCACGCTCCAATCCTGAGGCATTCTCCCGCATTCACCTTCCTCGCCTGCTGTATATGCACGTGCTATTGAAGATCGTGCAGGACCGTCGCCCAGACCTTCTCCGAAACGCGCAAAGGGCACTGACATGATGCTGCCTAAAGCACGACTTGGTTCCGAATCCGCTTCCACTGCATCCGATCCCTATCTGGTTCAGTCCAACCGCTTGACTCTGGAAGGGACTTACCTGAGCTATCGAGCAGACGACAGCACTCACCAATTTGATCTGTCCGAACTATTTCTCCCTCCGACCAGCTCGCACCAAGCCGTATCACGGCTGCCCGACGAGCCGGCGTACTTGGCCACCGCACTGGCCATCGCCGATCGCCGACTGCTTAGCGCAAAAACGGGCATGCCTGCGCCGCGCATGCTTAGTCGCCAGCTCTACCTGTTCCGCCATACTCTCGACTGGCTACGTGCACACGGTGTGTATCGCCTATCTGACGCTACTTCAGAACACACCAGCACCTTGATCAAAGAGTTTGTTACCCGTGGCTGGCCCGGAGCATTGGACCTGACCGCCCGATGGCACCGCGCTCTTGATGTGATCACACCTGACGAGCTCGCCCGCGGTTTCCACTACCGCATTCAAGGTGGCTCTATCGCGCACATCGAAACGCTTCTGCAGCCTTTCTGGCGAGCACGACTAGGCTGGGGCGGGATTCTGGGACTTCCAGAGATCATCAAGGCGCGCATCGAGAGCATGGTGGATGCACCACTCTCGCAGGGATGGACAGACCGGTCCGTCATCTCAGACGGTGCTCCAGGAGAAGGAGTAGTTCATAACACACTGGGCTGGCTTAACGACTGGTGCAATCTACCCGCTACTGTTGATCGCCTTCGGCACCGCGTTGCTAACCGACCCTCGCATGTCGCAGCGCGTATGTCACTTAAGGCAGCAGGGCGCACCGACAACCTCAGCCTGCCAACGGCGATTGATCTTCTGAAGGCTTCCTTGCGCCTTCTGTATGACGTCGCGCCACGCGTTGTTGAACTCTGCCAGTACGCAAAGGCTGTCCAGTGCGCCGTTACACCCGCCCCAATCCTATCGGCCGAATGGCTGCAGTCACAGCCTATTACCAAAGAACTTGGCACGCTGACAGGAAAGCCCGTGGCCCGCTGGGTTAATAGCGGCCATTACGGCAAGCAGGATGATGTGTATACGGTGGAACAGTTGATTGGTGCAGTCCAGGGAGCGTGCGGCGTGCTATTGGCCGCGATGAACGCCCGCCGACAGCGAGAGATCTGCGATCCTCATATTGGCGTGCGCGTGGGCGACCTAGAAGTTCTCGATGACGATCTTGGGATCTATCAGACAAGCTTCTACATCCAGAAGACGTACTTCGATCGCCATACCTTCTACATCAATCGCACCTCTGCCGATTCCCTGCGCTGCCTAGAGATGCTTAAAATTGCCTGCGCTCCGTTCGATACCGCGATCACTGCTGGTGATAGCTTATTCGCTTGCGGGCGACGCACCCAAGTTGGAGTGAAGCCAGAAGCCCACTATGCATTCACCTTCGATAAGGGGCGCACGCGATCTTTATCGAGCTTCTTGCAGGTAGCGTTTGGCGACGCGGAACGTTCTCCCTTCTCCACTCATATGTTCCGACGCTTCTATGCAATTCTTTACTACCATCAGTACGACCACGCCGAGTTGCGCGCGCTCAAGCAACATTTGCGACATCTTGACGTAGCGATGACGCGAGTATACGTCACCGATCCCGCATCACGCCCATTAGCTGAGCAGATCCGCGCTACCCTGGGACGCGACCGGTTCATGGTCGCTAATGAGAAGGTGCGCACTGCACTCGATGAACAGCAAGGTGACCTGGACGCTGCATTGGCTGAGGTTGAGCGAGAGAAATTGGAGCAGGCGATCGAACAGGTTCTGGAAGGTAGACCCACCGCAGGAGGCTTTAGTCGTGTTGTGCGGAAGCTGTATCGACAGATGTCTTCGCAGATCACGATAGGCGCTGATCAGATACCCGAGATTGCCGATAAGCTCGCCGGGCGCGGCTACCGAGTGCGGCCAATGAGCCATGGCCAATGCCACGCGCCAGACAGCAATCGTCACCTGAAGGCGCGATGTGAGCGCGCAGGCGAGCTTGCGCGCGAGCATGCTGGTGCGCGCCAATGTCACGCCTGCCCCTATCATTTCAACAATGAGGCTTACTTGGAGAACCTGCAAGAGGACTTGCGGCAACTGGAGCAGGAAGCGCACGACATTCTGCTACCCCCGATGCAGCAGGCACGCGCTCGCTTTGATCACTCCAATCTTGACCGCTTGATCAGTCTCACACGGGAGAACATGGACTCCAATGCCGAGCACATGCGCGCCTTGCGGGCTCAGCGGGCCAAGTCATGAAGACCTCAGCTCACCAGTCGCAAGTTGCCAAGCAGGCCGCGCAGGCGGCAATCGACCGAAAATTGGCTGTGCTGCGCGACTGGGCAAGCAACGGCATCCCCTATCGGCACGACGCGAGTGGACACACCTTGCTGGATACGCATGACAGAAAGCTACTGGAATATTTTCCGTCGAGCTTGCGTCAATTCAAGCAATGGGATGGTTCGCAGAACTCACCTGAACTGAGGACCGCCTTGCCCAGGCTGAGTGTTACAGGCAACGATACACTTGCGAAACGACCAACCAGTACAGAGCAGGCGGTAAGACTGATCGCCACCTTGCGAGATCGCGCAAGGAGCCAAATGGAAGAAGGGCGAGCGTCGACCCTGCGCCGCCTTGAGGTGGAGCTACGATTGACGCGCCAGGCCGTAGACCTGCGTATTGGGGAAATCCGAGAGCAACAGCGTCAAATTCGGGACTTGCGTCGTGATTACTCAAACCTGCAGGCCAAGCATCAAGGCGAAACTGAAGAGTTCAAACGCGTGTTCGACCGCTTGAGCAGTGCTCTGAACGAGGAGCGCGGGCGCAACGCAGAGTTAGCCGCTCTGATGGCAAAAATTACTCCGCTGAGGAAGAGCGGCCATGGCACCTAAGGCAAATGATCCAGGCATCTCTTTGGTGGAACGACTGGAGGGCTGGCTCACCGAGGGCCATAGGGTTCCGCGAATTCGTGGTCGGGTAAACCGTGCTGCTCTGTGTCGCTTGGTTGGCCTTAGCCGGTCTTCGGCCAACAGTAACGTCGACCTGCGCGCACTGATAGATTCACTGGATGGTGGCGACGACTCCCTGTCTTATCCTTCAAACACCAGATGCCCCACTCAGGCGGTAATCGAGCACGAACTCGCCAGACTGCGCGAAGAGAACGCGCAACTCAAGCGTCAACTGAAGTCCGTCTCATGGCTACTGTCATCCGGTCGGATCATTCGATCATGAAGGGCACATTAGCGAACGAGGATCCGGTGTGGCACATCGGCATGATTGAAAGCGTACTGGAGATTGATGAAGCTGGCCTGTTTGTACGCTGGCAAACCGAGAATGGAGCTTGGCGCATCCATGTTCCCACTGGCGTACTGCCCGCTGGACCCAAGACAGGGCAGGTATGGAGATTCTTGGGGAGGGCGATGCATCACCCTATGGGTGGAGAGCTATGGCAAGTTCAGCGCGGAGAGCGCGCCCTGCCCCCAGGTGCTCTGATTTCACGCTTTCTGAGCTACCACATTCCAGGCTTGGTGGAATACCGGGCGGCGCGCTGGCAGAAGCGTTGGCCCGGATCACTTGGTGATGCTCTTACTAGAGCCCGATACACAGAACTCGCGGAAGTGCTCGCCCCCCACCCGTTAGCGGACTGCTGGGCCACGCAAGCTGTGGAGTACTGGCAGCGCCAGACCCACCATTTGGCATTGGTGCGAGAGATGAACGAGCACGAAGCAAGCGACGAGTTGGCCGCACATATGCTGGACCATTATGGCGAAGCTGCCGCTGCGATGCTAAACGATGACCCTTATAGAATGCTCGCCTTTGCGTCCTTTGCTACGGTGGACGCCATTGCGGGCAATCTCGGCGTTCAATCTCACGACCTTCGTCGGCTGCGTGGCGCCGTGGATGACCTGATGCATCAGGCGCTCGATGTTGGACGGGATGCATTGCCGGATTCCGACTTGCGAGAGGCGCTGGTGAGCGTCTTAGGTGATCGCGTAGGTGCAACGCTAGCTATCTCTGCTTCGTGTCAATCTGGCCGCATTGTCAACGCCCCACGGGATGCGTGGATCAGTGATGCAACAAGCCATGTGATCACATTCGTTGCAACGCGGCTCCATATGATGTGTAGCGGCGATGCAGGCGGCGCTTGGGAACCTGCGGATCGTCCAGAAGTAGACGCGCAACCCTCGGAGCCGAGAAGAATTCACTGGGTGCGAGGGTGGACGGATACCAACCAAATCGCACAGCTACATAGCCGCCTTGAAACCGCGCCACAGGGTGGCATCACAGTTGTCGTGACTGATAGCGCGGTCGTCACCAACTGTCTACGGACTCGATTGCCTGGCGCCACTATCGTGGAACAGCAGAAAATCGGCATGCCCTGCGCCTTGCTGGAAAGCGCGACCCGGGTGATATGGGTCACCGCCAGAGCCAGGGTTCGTGTCTTAGCCCGCATTCTGGCCAACGTGCGGCACGTATGCTGCCTGACCGTCGTCGATGATGGATCAGCACGATCTGGGGACGATGTCGTGGCGACGATGTTGAAGCGCTGCGAATCGGAGGAGACGCGGCTAGCGCAATTAGTCACCGATGATGGACGTATCCCCGCGATTGACTCAGATGGTGTCTTACAGCTGCCTTCGTACGACTCTCGACGGGCTGACCGCAAAGGTGATTTGGTGCTTCAGATAGCGCAACAGCAGCTCGAGGCTGCACTACTGGGGGTATGCTATCAAGCTGCTTTAGAGGGTTCGGTGTGTGTGGTGGGGCTGAGCGATTCCCAGCGCGATGCCCTTCTGCGGCAATGGCATCACAAACACATGCGATGCACCAACATCGTCGAGATGCACACTGGAACGGCTCCCCATAGCTGGTTCGAGGGGAGTGAATTCGAAACCTTGATCATCGTCTGGCCGACGGCACAGTCGCCAACTATCGGCTGGTGGGAGGAAGTTCACTGCCTTGCCAACCAGCGCACGGTCGTGGTTGCCACCCAGATGCTGAAGATCGATTCCAGCTCTGACCAGTTGATATCTTTAGCCGTGCCCAAGATCACCGACCCCGTATCACTCAACGACCGAGTGGAGGTGGTAATTTGATTTGCGTCGACAGAGTCGTCCTACGTAAGGACCGCGCCCATGACGGACGGATATTCTGGCATCTAACGGGATCTGATGGCCATACTGACTGGCCATTCTTGGATTACATCATTGACTGCATTGATACGCAGCAGTTGGCTAACAAGACGGTTGAAAACCGCGCCTACACACTGGTGAAGTGGTATCGATACTTAGCCGAACGGAGACTTGAACTGTGGCAAGCCTCGGATAACTTGATCAAACAGTTCCGCGATGGGCTGATGGCACGTGATGCGATCAATAGCAGTGGCGACCAGCAGGCCCGGCGGCGCACAGTCAACCTTGACTTGCGCAACGTTTACTTGTTCTACGCTTGGTTACAGCGGGATTACGTGTATGGCAACGGCCGTCGTCTACTCGGTCGCACAGCTTGCCAGATTACAAGCACGTTGGTGGATGAAAGATCCGAAAAGATAGCTTCACCACGTAAGCGCTATCCGTTGACCTTCCGCAATGCCGGAGAACGTAGCAAGCACAGGATGGGCTTTGTACCAGGTGAAGCCGATCGCGCCGCGCTCACCGAGTACTTCTACGATACCTGCCCGCCAGATCAGGCGCGTCGGAACTGCCTTCTTTTTGGGCTGGCGTGGGCCGTCGGATGGCGACGGGGATCGATCCTCAGCCTGACCACAGGTGACTTCGATCCCGCACGCAATCGGCCTGACACGGACCTACAGATAGCACCATCGGCACAGAAATTTGGCTACAGCAATAGTTTCAGTGTGCCCGCTGGCGCTGCATTGCAGGTGCTTGATTACATCGACAACGAAAGACGCGCGATCATCCAACGTACGGATAGTGTGAGTCGCGCTGTATTTCTCAACGAGAGGACCGGGAATCCACTCACCGCTGGCGCTGTATCCACGATGTTTAGCAAGGCCCGCATTGCGCTTGCTTGGCCCAGGGGAGCTGGGCTTCACGCTTGGCGACGCGGATTCACCAACGCCTATCTGGAGCGCGAGTTGGACGCCCGCATTGAACTGGGCTTAGACACAGGAGGCGATGCAATCGCGATGTCAATCGCAAGTGCACTTGGCCAAGAAAGCCTTGGCAGCCAAGCTGCTTACGTACGAGATGTACAGCGACGTATACGCGGAACTGCGACCTTTAGGGACAAGGAGGAACACGTCCGCCTATCCGATGAGAATGCTCACCTCCGCGGCCAGATCGCTTCTCTACGTGAGGCCCTAGCGAAGCGAGGTGTTGGCAATGACCGTGCATGAGATGTTTGCGGATTTCTTTTTCGCAAGCCGATCCTTGCTTGTGCACCGCGACGTGGCTGTCCGCCGGAAGAGCATCGAAGCATGGGGGGTCTACGTTCAGTTGTCATTTCCATTGATTGCCGAGGTCGGACGTTCATTGTTGAGAATGAATGCAGGCGGACGCCAAGACCCCAATCACAACTTATTGATTCGTCTGGGAGTCGCTGCAGTTGAGTCAGAGTGATCGTTCACGCCTAACGAACCTTCTGCCGCCTCGGTGTCACTTGCAAGCTACTGGAACAGGTAACCCAGTCCAACCGGCCCCACTGCGAACTACGGGCTCAAGCATTCGCCTAACCAGTAGGCGCGCGAGATAGACAGAGACACGCCAAAGGAGCAATGTGTGCGCAAGCATCTTTCGCAGAGACAGGGGATGAAGCCGACAATCTTGGCGCTGGACCTTGAAGGAACGCTCATCTCCAATGCAATCAGTCAGATTCCCAGGCCCGGACTCTGCCGGTTCCTGGAGGACGTCCGAACGCGATTTGATCGATTGATGATCTTCACCACTGTTCCCGAAGAGCGATTTCGGACCATCGCCACACTTCTGGCTCGAGATGGCAGTGCCCCTGACTGGTTTGCATCACTCCAGTACATCAACTGGTCGGGGAAGACAAAGGACCTACGACTCATTTCGCCACATCTAGGTCAAGCGCTGTTACTCGATGATTACGGCCCCTATGTGCATCCTGGCCAAGAGCATCTATGGGTGAAAATTCCTTTGTTTGGATCTCCCTATCCAGCAGAAGACGACGGCCTCAGCCTCGCAATGGAACGCCTGCTTGGATGCCTCAATGATGGCGACGAACTCTCTATCACCTAGTAGCTGGCGAGTAAGGAGCCAACTAGCTGCGAGTTTTTTATGAACCCTGAGCCTGATCCATGCCGCTAAAGCAATCGCATTAAGCCGATATCTAAGAGTGTCACGAGTCACGATCAACGCGACTAGCTCATGCCGTTACAGCAACCCTTGGGGTACTTTCCGGCGACACATAGCTCTGATCCAGTCGACTGGCCACAGTGCCGCGCACCATCTTCCATGCGCGGCCGAACTGCACAGTGGCGTCGGGACCAGCCACACTTTTCGGAAGTGAATAGGCCAACCTAGGCAGGCTCAGATCAGCGATCTTTGGCAGCTTGCAGTGTCTCGATTCGTTTAAACAGCTGCTGTTACGCGACCTTCATGCCTTCGTCCTCCAGCGGATAAGGAGATCCGAACAGCGGTATCTCCACCCAGAACTTCTCCTGCCCGGGGTGGACGTAGGGGCCATGGTCATCCAGTAATAGCGCCTCGCCAAGGCGAGCAGACACAAAGCTAAGATCCTTGGTCTTGCCGGACCATTTCACATATCGAAGCTGCGCGAACCAGGCCGGAGCACTGCCCTCGCTGACCAGCAGGGCGGCGATGCTGCGCATCCGGTCCTCAGGAACGGTGGTAAACATCACCAGCTCCCCAAATCGCGATCGCGCATCCTCAAGAAATCCATAGAGGCCAGCCCGTGGGATCTGGCTGATGGCGTTAAAGATGAGTGTTCCTTCCAGGTCCAATGCCAGGATAGAGGGCTTCATGTCTGGCCCCTCAAAGGTCGCGTCCACTTACATTGCCCCTCCCCAAGGGCTTGTCGATCACTTAAGCCTTCTGACAAGGATCAGCCCGCCGTGCTTCGGTGTCGTACGCTGGCTCGGACCTGGTAGGGACAGCACCTGAATTACCCCAATTGAAGTTCAAGATAGTCCCGGACCGCCTGCAAGCTACCAGCAGCCCCGCTGCACAATGGCCTGACGGCCGGGTCACCACCGAACAATGGCGCAGAGTTGGCGCGATGGATCCAGGTATCGGCTTGAGCCGCATCAGGGAACAGGGTGTGCAAGGCCCTGTAGATCGAAAGGATGTACCCGATCCGCAAAAGGACCGAATCATCAACCATTCCTTCCACGGACTCATCTAACCGAGGCAGGTCGGGCACCCCAAGGATCTGGCGTTGCTCATTGTCAGACAGCCGCCACGCCTGCGAGATCCGTATGAAAGTCCGAACCGCGGCACCTTTCACGTCTTCGATTTGGCCAACCGATGGTTGAGGCATGGTCCAAAAACCTCCTTGTGGTCTGGTCCGAGAATACTCTCAAAATCCGACCTTATCCGGCACAGGTCCCGGCCAGGCCATGACAGGCCATTTGGTCACGATGGCATCCCAAAGCAGAGGCGCAGGACTCCACCCAAAAGAAGAAGGCGTGCCGGGTACGGCACGCCCTTCCGTTACATCTGTCGAGTTATTAGGGACTCGGGCGGTGCGTCCTTAGGACTCACCGGAGTTGGTGCCCGGCGTGCGCGCGGACCACATGCTGGCGGCGGCATTTACCGGTTCCTGGTATTCCAGAACAGCCTGCGCCAGTTCGTCAGGAGATTGGGCGGACAAGATCCGTTCCTCCAAGCCCTGCATGCCAGACTGAAGATCATCGATCTCGCTGTCAATTGGACCGCGCAAGGGATGAGCATCGTTCATCGCACCCTGCAGAGCCTTCAGGTTCGTCCACGCGTGGCTCTTTGTGACTTCCAGTTGGTCCGGGATGTCAGAGCACTGTGCCCAGCTCATGAACGCGTGCTTACGATCAACGCTGAGCCCGGATGCTGCACTGAAGGTCGTCACACCAAAATTGGTGATGAGATCTAACGTGCTGGGCGTGTCGGTATTTGCTTCATTCCTTTCCATTTCTCTAATCACTGGTGAAAGTACTCGCGACAGTCCCCTTGGACGGCAGGTCGAGGCTGGCAGTGCCGGCAACTCAGTTTTAGCACGATCACCTGTCACTGCAAGCTACGAGCTAATTTTTTACCGGCGAGAATCAAGAACTTAGATTTGCTGCGACTGAAACAGCTTAAATGGTGGGTCGGAAGTCGCACATTCGTTCATACTTCCGACCCCGTTCTGGCCCCCCCCATAGAACCGTCAGTCGCCCCTCCCATCACGACGACCTAGCCGGCTCGTCACCTGGCCAGGTCGACGGCGGCGTCGAAGCACCTCAGCGCCATCCTCGCTCGCTTCTCAGGTCTTCATAGTCCACCTACTCGAAGAGTAGGCGCTTCGCAGCTGTTCCTCGGTTCTCTTGATGCCTACTTCTTTCAGCACCATGAGCATGGGCTGTCGGTGAGGTCGATTCGGCACCCCGGTGTCGCCGGCGAGATTGACCGCGCGATGCTGGCCAATGTCGTACGGTTCATCCTGACCGCGTAACTGCTGCTCTCCAATCGTCGGCAAGATGCCCCTTCGGCCGCTCGCGTCTAGAGCGGGGTCCACCCGAGCTGTTGCTCGATGTCCCGCCTGTAGGGTGTCGCGATCTGCAAAGGCGTGCGGCGGATGTACTCCTCTGCCCGCTCCCGCACCTCACCGTTGAGATCACTGAGGTAGGTCAGCACCTCGTCCGCACTGGCAATCAGGTTATCTTCGCCATTGAACTTGGGCGGCAAGGCCGTCCATAGAACTACGTCGATCTCACGGGCCGCAGCCCATTGCTGCAACCCAGGGATGCCGGCCGGATCGGCTGATCCGGAAAGCCAGACGCCAACATGGCGATCAAGGTTGCGAGGCAGAATTTTCTCACGAGCACGCAGGCTGTCTTTGGCCTGCAGGACATCCTCTCCACCGTCGTAGACGGTCCAGAACGATGGGAGCGCAGATGTGTTCGGGCTTAGAACCAGGGTAAGGCGTCCGTTGCCTGACTGCCGCAGGTACTCCACCTGCACGGGCGGCCCATCTTCCCGCCAGCCCCCGACCATCGATAGATCACGAGGCTGCCACACCAGAGAACCCCATCCCAGGTACACGATCATGCCCAGCTCCCCTCTCAGTCGGTGTTACGCAGGCCCCTCGCGAGGCGGATCAGCCATTAGGTCCTGGACATCCGCATCGAGTTCCGTCGACCTCCCATCCTGACGAAGGAGGTGTCGCCACAGAGCCAATGATGGTTGGCGCTCAGGCGCTGGATACACCAGCGCCTGGCGACCTGTGAGTACCACAACCTGGCTCAAGACGGATTGGCCTCCAAGCACGCTGCTTGCGGTGGATGGTTGCCGATGCCTGTCCTGACCCAAAACGTTTAGGGATCAGGAGCTACTTATCACAGAACTGCGCCCTCAGTACTTGACGCGATAATTTGAGGCCGGCTCCCGTTTCCCAGGCATGATCCGTCCCCGCAGACGTTCGTCACCTCCCCGCCGGAGCAACCAACGGCGTACCACTGCTGCGGCTTACGGCTTCCAGCCTAAAATTTTTGGGCGGTGGCGTACCGCTGCGGACATCACACACTCCGTGTCAATTGCATTGGGCACCGGTGCGGGGTTACGGGCTTGCCAGCTGAAGAGCATGGAGAGAAGCCGGCATTTGCCTAAATGAAATGGCGCTCGGTCTTTGGGTCGGGTGATTTGACTCTTTCTCAAAACCCTAAGAGTATCTGGGCTACTCCATGGAGGGAGTTTCCTTCAGGAGTGATATTGCTGGCGATGTCCACCAATGGCTCGCCAGGACATATTAACTGCCAAGGAGGGGGCCATGGCGGCTCGATTCGACACGCATCCGCAATATGTTCCGATCATCAAGTGGCAGAAATTCGAGCAGCGCGCATTGTCCGAGCTGGTTGCTCCAGTGGTGGGGCGAACCCTGCCGTGCATCGAGGTTCGCTTGCCTGGGCAGCACGCATCCATGCTCGAATCCTATGCTGATGTATGGAAGCAGCCAGCGCTGATTGATTACTCCAATCCGGATGGCGACCTCAATGCCAGCCGCATCAAGGAACTCAACGAGTTCTTAAAGGTGGTAGGCGGCTCAGGCAAGCTGGTCACGCCGGTCCTCAACCCCGCCACCGCGGCAAAGGACTTCCCGGCCATTGGGCCATCCCTGGGCAACAGGAAGATAGCCCTTCGTCTGCGCCTCCCTGAGCCAGGCGATGCGCCAGGCGCAATCCTGATTGTTAAGGCCGCCCTTGAAGTCCCCGGACTACGACAACGGGTGGAGCGACTCATCGTCGACTTGGGCCAGACGCCGGCGATCTCTGCTGCAAACCGACCGGTGCTAGCGGCTTCCCTGCAGGCGCTGAAGGGCCAGGGCTTCAAGCACGTGCACCTTGCGTCGGGTTCCTTCCCTGTATCGCTGGCTCACATCAATGGTGCTGGCGAGGTAAAGCGCAAGGACTGGGAGCTATGGACGCAGATCAATGCGTTGGCACCGGACACGCTCATTGGCTTCGCCGACTATGGACCGCTCAACCCCAACTGGTCCGAAGAGACGCTCAAGCGGCGAGGCAATCGGGTCATCATTCGCTACGCCCTGAATGACAAGTGGCGCATCATACGCGGTCAGAACGCCACCAAGGCCGAGTCGATCGCCATCTCCAAGGTCATGACCACGGTGTATGCCAACGAATTCTTGGGAGCCCCGTTCTCATTCGGCGATCGCCTGATTGCAGATCGGGTCGATCCAGCCGTTCCGCTGAAGAACAAAGCCGGCGGCCATCTGCACATCTCTGAGTTCTGGACACATCACATCAGCTATGTGCTGAAAAAACAGTATTAGTGGAGCGCCACTGCGCTGTTCGCCCGCACGAGCAGCGCAGTGCGAATGTGTGCCTTGATCTCCTCCAGACTCAGCGTCTCGGTGATGTGCTGCTGGATCAGGTACAGGCTCTTGCTCTTCCAGCCTCTCAATTGCCCTTCCAAGCGCAGTACCTCCAATGCCTCCTCCTTGTTCAGGATGGAAGCGAGGGATGCGGCCTTGTGCCGGACATTCAAGCCCGCCTCGCGCAAGCACTGGAAGGTACCCGTCTCAGCGTCGACCACCATTGCACCCCACCAAGGCGGCAACAGGTCCATAGCCTTGGCCACGTGGCAGGGGGCCATGACCAAGGTGACCCGATCGAAGACCCAGCCGTAACGAGAGCCTTGATTGATCAGCCGGGACAGGCTATCGGCCTCGCTCTTGATCTCAAAGCAATGCATATCCTCAACCAGCACCAGATCGGCCCGCACCTCCCCACCGTGCAGCCGCAGCTCTTCCAGCAGCGAGATCGCTTGGACAGCAGATTGCCTCGCCAGATGGCCGGCCAAAGCCTGTTTGATCTGTAGCTCTCTCATGGGAACCAAGGCGGAGGGGTGTACAGCGGGAGGATATCATAGTTATGCTTATATGCACTTCACAATATCTATTTGCATGAAACGTCTGAAGCAGCCGCACCGCCTGGCTCTGGAGTTGCGTGGAAGGTTTGAGGCAGACGGGCTCACCACCAGTTCTGCGATTGCCCGCGCTGCGAGCATTGGCCAGCCTCAGGTCTACCGGAATTTGTTCGGTGGGCCCAAGCGCGTTACTCGGACATTGAAGCATCTATGCAAATATGCAGGCATTGATGCATACGAGGGCACCAGTGATCCCGGGGAGTCCAAGGTGTTGATGGATGCTCTGTCGGCTGTATGGGATGGAACCGACGGGCACGCTCATCGCCTGGCGAAGCTTCTTTTTGCCCACCAGCGGGCCCACATGTAAGAATTGGCCTAGGCCCAACGGAGGCCAAGGATGAACAAGAACACGCCAACGGTGACGGTCAAGAGCGCATATCACGCGCTCGGCGCGGCCGGCTACCCTAAGAGTTTTGTATCTCGCCTTTTACCGGACTGGTGGGACAACGCACTTTTCAAGACAAGCAGCGGGGCTATCGAGTTTGCCTCGATACTCAAGCAACGGCTTGGCTTGGATGTCCGATTTGGTGACAGCGGTGAGCTTGAAGTGCTCGCCTCAAATCGCCCTGCCCGTTACAAAAAGAGATCTGCCACGCTGGTGAGCGAGCTGCAGGTCTGCTCGAGCCTGGGCATGGCCCTGGGCAAGCTTGCGCTGTATTGCACTGATGGCACCGCCGACCCGCTCCCGGCAGACCCCAAGGAGCTGTCCAAGAGGGTGCGCACCTCGACCGGGGCTGCGGCAATAGGATTCGGGTCGTTGCTGGATTTCTGCTGGCAGCACGGTATCCCCGTGCTGTTCTTGAAGGAGCTCCCCCGCGGCAGCAAACGCATTACCGGTATGGCCATGCGGATTGAAGACAGGCCGGTGATCGTCCTAGGCTTCCAGTCTGGCCAGAATGCAAAGCAGCTGTTCGTGCTAGCCCACGAACTGGCCCATATCTGCCTTGGCCACGTCGCCGGTACCGGCGTGCTGATCGATGAGGGAATGGACGCCATCACGGAGGCTATCGAGCGTGAGGCGGATCAGCATGGCGACGCAGAGGAGCGCCAGGCCGATCAGTTTGCACTGGCCATGCTACGCAACGGGCGACTTACCCTTCCCCTCGATAACCACGGCACGATGTCGGCTGCCCAGCTGGTAAACATGGCCATGAGTCTCGGCGACAGCCTCAGTGTCGACCCAGGACACATCATCTTGAGCTACGCACGCGATCATGATGACTGGCTGTTGGCTAATCAGGCCCTTGGCTACTTCCCAGACCAGGCCAACGCAAAGGAACTGCTCAAGGATCGCTTCCTGGCCAACTGCGATGTTGACAGGCTCACGGACGACAATCGCGCCTACCTGCTCAGCATGCAAGGATTCTGATGAGCGCCAAGCACTACCTCTTGGACAGTGACGCCGCCAAAGCGCTTTGTCAGTACGGCCTCCTTCAGGACATGGCCACCGCCCTGCGGGTCGAGCTTCGGGACTTTTCGATCCTGGCCCAGCTGCGGTTCCAGCTGCACGCAGCCAATCCCGCCAAGGCGCTTGCCAAACTGGGGAGCGCGCTGGCGGTTGAGCAGCTCAACCTACTCGTAGCGCAGGCGAGCGAGGTCGTGGTTCTGGTTGAATCGGCGAACTACGCCCTGCTGGATGGCACACCGGACATAGATGGCGGAGAGCTGGCCCTGTTTGCCGCGCTCTGTGAGGACAGTAGCGCCGGCCTGATCACCGGCGACAAGCGATCGCTCGTTGCGCTGTGCAAGGTCGGCGGGACGGTGGAAGGAAGTTTCAGCTGGGCTCAGATCCTCTGCCTGGAGGACGCCATCGCAATCATCATCGGCCACTTCGGGTTGGCCTATGTATCGGCCAAGGTAAGATCCCGTCCGGACGTCAACAGCGCCCTGTCCAGCATCTTCGGAAGGTCCGTGGCGGCTGACGAACAAGCCATCTCTGATGGGCTATTAAGCTACCTAAATGACCTGCATCACAGGACCGCAGGAAAGTATCAATCTCCTTACGTGGCCGCGGTTTCCCGGTAGCAACCCGTCTTCCTGCATTCTGCGAAGGCGCTTAGGGATGTAGTGACCTTCCCTACAGCAGCAGCAGTGCATTGTCGCTTTTTATAAATTCTGTACGTCATGTCCTATGGCCGCGTCAGCCGATGCGCTGCTACGATTCGCGTAGGGCTGGACTGCCGAGGGCAACACCTCGGCCTGGAACAGCGTTGTCTTCGGCAAAGTGTGCACAGGGGGTGCCATGGCTTTGGTGAACTGCCGCGAATGTGGCAAGCAAATCAGTGATCAGGCTTCGGCTTGTCCGAATTGTGGATTCCCGATGTCCGCAGGAGTCAACCCGACTCCTGGCATCCCAACTCCAACACCGCTGGGCCCGTCTTCAGATCTGAACCGAGCCGCGCCAGCA
Source organism: Stenotrophomonas sp. FBCC-B152 (assembly GCF_059134105.1). Lineage (NCBI taxonomy): Bacteria > Pseudomonadati > Pseudomonadota > Gammaproteobacteria > Lysobacterales > Lysobacteraceae > Stenotrophomonas > Stenotrophomonas sp. FBCC-B152. The sequence goes on from NZ_CP101442.1 coordinate 3,696,830, forward strand.
GCGCCTGTTGCGACCTCCATTCCGGCACCGCGCCCAGCACCGAAGAAGTCGGGCTGTGGAACATTCGTTATGCTTGGACTCGTCGGCCTTCTCGTCCTGTTGGTCTTGGGCTACGGCATGGGGCCCGAGACGAAAGTAGCCACTCCATCGGCAAGCCGCGGCACTGCCAGCCAGAGCGGGGCAGCCTCCGGTCACGCATCGGACCAGAGCGCTGCGAAGGCAACAACGGTCGAGGTGTCTGCGCCCGAACTTCTGGCTGCCGCAAAGGACCAGGCCCGGCCAACTTCCGAACGCTTGGCGAACCTCACGCTGATCCTCAAGAATCATGCCGGCTCGGCCCAAGCCAAGGAGGCTGATGCAATGCGGCCGAAGCTGGAGGCTCAACTCCACGCCGAGCTTAACCCGATAGGCCTGCAGTGGTCCTATTCCACCCAGCAGGATGACATGTCGGGAAAACCCGTCCGCACGGCACGGGTAACCAGCACCAACAGCTTCAACTTTGACTTCCCCTACTCAGGCCGGCAGAAGGCAGAGCTCACGATCAGGCGTCACCCTCGATGGGGCAACGATGTAATGGTCAGCATCGAGAAGGGGCAGATCCTGTGCCATAGCTTCAGCTCCTGCCCCGTGCGTATCCGATTCGACGATGAGTCCGCCAAAACCTTCACCGGAACTGAGCCATCCGACAACAGCAGCGAGATGGTCTTCATCCCGGGATACAAGACCCTCACGAGTAAGCTGGGTAAAGCCAAGCGCCTCCGAGTGGAGTTCAATGTGTATCAGCAAGGCTCGGTCATGGCCGAATTTGACGTCAGCGGATTTGACGCAAAACGCATGACTCAGTAGCAGACTCTAACGGGAAACGAGGTGGTGGGTACATCGCGGTACGTAGCCTAGCCGGAGCCAGTACCGCTCCAGCGAGGATTCAAATCCGGCCATCTCACCGCCGCCCAAAGTTTGGAATATGTGCTTACCTCGTCCGCTCAGAGGAGAGCTAGAGCTAATTTTCAAGCCGATTTCGACCGATTCTGTGGAAGTTTCCGCTTCTTCGTACGTTGCTTCAGCCTCCATTGACTCCATTCCGTTGTCGACCCCTCAGCTATGAAGGTTACCAGGAGCCGCTTGAGTAAGGGCGAGAACTTCACCTCAGAATCGCGCAGAAGATTTGTCCAATACCGGCCCACAAGGAACGAAAGCAGACCCATGGATGCAACAGATGTCGCAAACCAAGATCGGCTAGTAACGCTGACGTTTGTTAGCACGCCCTTCCGGTACATGTATGCTGCAAACACGAGGGCGCTGCACTCAACAAAAACTACTAGCGCTGTGGGCATTGCCCGAGCTCTGTAGTACGCGGCAGACGTTAGCGTCTCCCCAAATGACAATCCAATCAAAAGAAGAACAGAGCTCAGCAATATTGGATCGAACGCTGCGGCTCCGGAAAGAGTGAGACCGATCGGGAACAGTACGAAAGGGACCAACTCAGAGCAAAGACTGGGGTAGGCCTTACTGAAGCCTCTCCATCTCTTCAGTCCGAACAAGAACATGTCTTGCAGGATTGCGGCAACCGATGCTATCGCCGCGCTCGTAAGTGCTAAGGACACCGGTATCCAGAACATATCTTCGTCCGGCCCTGGTGCGAACGGCACCATGGCTGCAGCGCCCCAAATTGCTGCGCCCATGAACGCAGCAAGCGGAAGAGCCGAGAGCTTCAACATGCTCATGAGCCGCTCAGCGCCCACAGCCAAGAAGTTGGCCGCACCACGTTTGCACTGACCTTTCCGAGATCATGGCTGCTCCTCACCATTAGCAGGGGGCGAGTGCACAGGTGCCGATACTGATATCAGCCGATAACCAAAGCGCGGCAACGTTTGGATCATTTTCTCATCAAACGGGCCGTCAAGAGCTCGGCGAAGGCTGGACATCTGTGAACGCAGAAGGTCGTCGTCAGGAGGGTTATCGCCCCAAAGCCGGCTCTCCAGTTGCTGCCTGGTGACAGCGGCAGGACTTGCCCGCATCAGCGCCTCAAGGAGCTTCCGGCAAGCTGGATAAAGATGCAGTCGCCTTCCAGCCCTTGTAGCTTCCAATGTCCTAAGATCTAACGTCAGATCTCCAACCACCAGTTGTCTCCTTGTCACCCGCCCTTCTGTGCGAGTGACCAAGGCCTCCAGTCGAACCTCAAGCTCGGTGAGATCAAAAGGTTTGGTTACATAGTCGTCGACACCAGAGCGGAACGCGGTGATCTTGTCCGAAAGGTCGTCCTTCGCGGTCAGCATCAAAACCGGCACTGGAACACCGTGGTCAAGCCGCATCCTTTTAAGAACCTCCAGTCCTTCCATGCGAGGAAGCAACCAGTCAAGCACGACTGCGTCGTATAGATTGGTAGCCGCCAGATGTAGGCCCGCCAGACCATCGGCCACTACATCAAGCTGATGACCACGGGACTCGAAGTAGTCCAGAATTTGCGCTGCGTCCTTGAGGTCGCGCTCAATCAATAGAATGCGCATGTCAGGATTGGCGGTAGCCGAGGAGTCTCAGCGCATTGAACACGACCAACAGAGTCGATCCCTCATGCACTGCTACAGCAGGACCAATCCCAAGACCCATGACTGTCGCAGGCACCAACACCGCCACTACGCCCAGGCTCACGTAAACGTTCTGGCGGATCACACTTCGGGTGCGTCGACTAAGCGCCACTGAGAACGCTACCTGCCTCAAGTCTTCGGACATGAGTGCTACGTCGGCCGTCTCCAGAGCAACGTCCGAGGACGCGGCGCCCATCGCGATGCCGACGCTCGCACTCGCCATCGCAGGCGCGTCGTTCACACCATCACCAACCATCGCCACTCGCTCCGTATCCTTGAGCTGGCGGATGGCCTTCACCTTGTCATCGGGCATTAGATTGCCCCAAGCATCGTCTAGGCCCACGTCCGTTGCCACGGCCTGTGCCACTGTCTGATGGTCGCCGGAAATCATGATCATCCGCTGGATGCCCAAGCTTCGCAGCTTGTCCAATGCTTCTCGTGCTTCTGGGCGCGGCGTATCCATAAGGCCAATGACACCGATATCACGGTCACCTAGGCGAACTGCCATCGTGGTTCGTCCAACGTTGCGAAGCTCGTCGATGGCCGACTGCGCCTCCGCAGTCAGGGTGCTGATGCCGCCGGTGCCGAACATCTCTGCCTTTCCGATCCAGACGTTTAGGCCATTCACCCTCGCCTGAACCCCGCTTCCAGTGAAGTTAGCGAGATCCGTGGCTACTGGCACGGGAACCTCTCCCAAGCGAGCGTTGCCATCTCGAACAATGGCTGCCGCCAGTGGGTGATCACTCAAGGCCTCTACGGCGACCGCAACCTGCAGCAGTTCCTGCTCTGTAGAGCCTTGCATCACCTTAATGTCGGTGATTCGCGGCTTTCCCTCGGTGAGGGTTCCAGTCTTGTCAAACGCGATGGCGCGAACCATTCCCAGTTCTTCTAGCGGGGCGCCACCCTTGATGAGCACTCCGCCCCGGGCCGCTCTAGCAATACCGGCCAGAACGGCACTTGGTGTGGCAATAGCCAGTGCGCACGGGCTTGCCGCGACCAGTACTGCCATCGCTCGATAGAAGCTATCTCGGAATGGCTCGTCGATCACTACCCACGAGAAAAGCAACAGCACTGCCAGAATCAGAACTGCCGGAACGAATACTCTTTCGAATTTGTCGGTGAAGCGTTGAGTTGGCGACTTTCTGGTCTCGGCCTCACTCACCATCTTGACGACGCGGGCCAAGGCCGACTCCCCTGATCGGCGGGTCACCTCAACTTCCATTGCGCCGGAGCCGTTAATGGTGCCGGCGAAGACGCGGGACTGCATCTCAACGGAGTCCGGACGCACCCGCGCCAGCGCACGATCACCTACCGGCAGCTTATCTACCGGGATGCTCTCACCGGTTACAGGCGCTTGATCAACGCTGCTGGTTCCTTTAACAACGAATCCGTCCGCCGGCATCCGATCATTGGGACGAACAACCACCACGTCTCCAGGTATCAGCGACTCAACCTGGACTTCAGTGACCTTCCCGTCTTTGACAACCCTGGCTGTCTCCGGGGCCAACTTGGCAAGCGCCTCAATCGCTCTCTTTGCGCGGCCCATCGCATAGTGTTCGAGCGCGTGGCCGAGGCTGAAGAGGAACAGAAGCAGTGCGCCCTCTGCCCATGCGCCCAGCGCAGCAGCACCTGCCGCCGCAACAAGCATCAACGTGTCGATCTCAAAGCGCTTTAGCTTGATGTTCTCAATAGCTTCGCGGAGCGTGAACCAACCTCCGAACAGGTAGGCAGCCACGTAAAGAGAAGTAGGGACCCAGTCGTTTGCGAGCAAGCCGAGCTTTTCAAGTGCAAAGCCAATCAGGAGGAGCAGGCCACATGCGAGTGAGAACAGTAGCTCACTGTTGGCACCAAGGATTCCACCATGGGAATGAGCATGGTCCTGCCCATCCTTATGATTGTGACCTTCGTGCTGACCTTGCGCGCCTTGGTCGGGGGCGGGGCCGCTCCTTCCCACTCCAAAATCCTCGAGCTTCGCCCTCAGATCAGCTTCTCCTGTCTGGGTCCGGTCGTACTCGATGTTCACCCTTCCAGCAGGGCTGGTGGTCGCTTCAACGACACCGGGTATAGCTTGTAGCTGCCCCGCGATCGTCCTTGCCTTGCGGGCATGCACGGACGAGTCCATCTCCAAGGACAGATGGCCGTATCGCTCACCCAGGCCAATCCCCATAGACGACGCTAGTTCGCGCACGCGCTGAAGTGAGATCAGCTCGGGGTCATAGTGAATGCATAGGGCCTCCGGAGCTCCTGCGCTTACCCCGCGCAGATGCACGCGTGATATACCGGCCATTTCCTCCAGCTCATCGGCCAGTCTCTGTACGCAGTGGTCCTCTTGAGGTACGCCGGGGAGTACGACCGGCAGTTCGACTTCTGTGGTCATGTTCACGTATTGCCTCCAACGTCAAGAGATTGGATCGGGAGGCCCGGCAGGCAGATGCGCTGCCGGGCCCAAACACTCATTCAATCAGTGGGCGGTCTCCGGCTCCACCTTAGGATCTGACTTGGCCAGTCGCCCCGCGAAGGTCGGCAAGACAAGCAGCGTCAAGACCGTTGCAGTCAACAAGCCACCAATGACCACCGTAGCCAGAGGCTTCTGCACTTCGGCACCCGAACCACTCGCAATAGCCATCGGAATGAAGCCGACGATGGCGACCAACGCGGTGGTCACCACGGCCCGAATTCGGCTGCCGGCGCCATTCATCGCAGCAATCAGAGGGCTATCGCCGGCGTCCAGGCGCTCTCGAATAGCCTGCATGAGCACCAGACCATTCAGCGTTGCCACGCCAGAAACCGCAATGAATCCGACTGCAGCAGACACCGAGAACGGCATGCCACGAACGAGCAAAGCGAGAATGCCGCCGACCAGTGCTAGCGGAACGCAGCTGAACACGAGGCCCGCTTCCTTTGCACTGCCCAGTGCCATGAACAACAGGCTACCGATCAGCAGGAACACGATCGGCACGACGGTCAAGAGTCGCTTTTCCGCCCGCTGGAGGTTCTCGAACTGCCCGCCCCAAGTCATGTGTGCACCCGGGGGCAACTGAACATCCTTCACTGCAGCTTGGGCTTCACCTACGAACCCGCCCAAGTCACGGCCGCGTACATTGGCCTGAACCACTACACGCCGGCTACCGTTGTTCCGGCTGATCTGATTAGGTCCCTCGCTGATGTCGATGCGTGCAACAGATGAGAGGGGCACAATCCCGCCGGTGGGAGTTGCAATTGGCAGTGATGCAAGCTGATCGGGATCATTGCGGGCATCGTCTCCGAGGCGAACGACGACATCGAAACGACGATCCCCCTCAAAGATCTTGCCGGCCGCCGCGCCGCCGATGCCCGTTGCAAGGGCGTCGCTAACATCTGCAGCCGTCAGACCGTACTGTGCTGCTGCAAGGTGGTCGATCGCTACATTGAGCGTGGGCAGACCAGAGATCTGTTCCACACGAACATCCGCAGCGCCCTCCACGTTCCTCAGCTTCAGCGCAACCTGATCGGCAACAGCCTGAAGCTGCTCGAAGTTGTCGCCGTAGATCATGACAGCCAAATCCGTACGCACACCCGAGATCAACTCGTTGAAGCGCAGTTCGATGGGCTGACTGAACTCGAAGCTGTTACCTATCTGCGAGGCTGCGATCTTCTCAAACCTGGCGATTAGATCCTCCTTGCTCAAGGAAGAGTCAGGCCAATCCTTGCGCGGTTTGAGCACGATCACGCTGTCAGAGATGTTGGTTGGCATTGGATCGATAGCAGCTTCGGCAGTACCTGTTCTTGAGAAGACGGTCACTACCTCAGGCTCAGCCGCGATGGACCTCTCCAGCGCCAGTTGCATAGCCAGCGATTGCTCCAAGGACGTCGAGGGAACGCGAAGCGCCTGCATGGCAAGGTTTCCCTCATCAAGCGTTGGCATGAACTCCCGACCCAGCATCGTGAAGCCGACCACGCCCATCACAAGCATCATCAGAGCGCCAGCAAGCACAGCCTTGGGCCTACGAATGGCACCTTGGATTGCTGGCTCAATGCGCCTTCTCAGGACGCGGATGATTGCAGTCTCGTGCTCTTCATTGTCGTGAGAATCCTTGCCGTCCTTGTTCGCATGAGGCTTTGGATCTCTCACAAGGAGCGCAGCCATTGCAGGCACGAAGGTAAAGGAGAAGATAAATGCGCCAATCAGGGCGAGCATGAAAGTAGCTGCCATCGGTTGGAACGTCTTACCTTCAACGCCCTCCAAGGTGAGGATCGGTGCGAACACCAGCAGAATAATCATCTGCCCGAACGCCGCAGGACGCGCCATCTTCTTGGCTGAATCTGCCGCCACGCGGAGCCGTTCCATGGCATTCAGAGGCCGGCCAAGTTCTGCTCGGCGTTTGCCCAGCATCAGCAGGGTGGACTCGATCACGATCACCGCACCATCTACAAGAATGCCGAAATCCAGGGCGCCCAAGCTCATCAGGTTGCCGCTGATACCAAACTTGTTCATGCCGATAACGGCAAACAGGAACGAGAGCGGAATCACCAGCGCGGTAATGGCTGCTGCACGGAAGTTTCCCAGTAGCAGGAAGAGAACCACAACTACCAGCAGAGCACCTTCAGTCAGGTTCTTGGCGACCGTCTTGACGGTCGAGTTGACCAGCACGCTTCGGTCAAGCACCGGTTCTGCAAAGATATCGGCCGGCAGAGATTCGTTGACCTGCGCCAGACGCTCAGCGGCCGCCTGTGCCACGGTGCGGCTATTACCTCCGGCGATCATCAGAGCAGTGCCAAGCACGGCCTCATGTCCGTTACGGCTAGCCGCGCCCAGCCGCGGGGCACGACCCAGACCGACCTCTGCTACATCGGCTACGCGAATAACCACGCCGTCCTTGGTCGCTACCGGGGATTGGGCCAAGTCGTCGGTCGTCAACGCAAGGCCGTCGGCCCGTACTACCAGGCCCTCACCTGCACGTTGAACGAAGCCCGCACCTGCTTGAACGTTGGAACGCTCCAATGCCTGTACGAGATCGGCCAAGCCAAGTCGGTATGCCGCCAGCCGTGCGCTGTCGGGGTAGATACCGTATTCCTTGACGTAGCCACCTACCGTATCAACCCCCGCCAAGCCCGGGCTTGAGCGCATCTGGGGCGCGATAATCCAATCTTGGACGGTACGCAGATACGTTGCGCGCTCCTGCGCGGTAGCAAGGCGATCGCCTTCCGGGGTCAGGTAGACCTCGCCCTCGTGCCAACCGGCTTGGCCAGGTTTGGCCAGCTTCTTGGGGTCGAATGGCCTGAAGTCCACTGTCCACATCAGTACCTCACCCAAACCCGTAGTAACGGGCGAAAGCATGGGTGAGACATTGTCAGGCAGGTCCCCGGCCGCTTCCCGCATGCGCTCAGCGACCTGCTGGCGTGCGAAGTAGATGTCAGTCTTGTCGGTGAAGATTGCAGTGACCTGGGAGAAGCCATTGCGCGATAGCGAACGGGTGGTGTTCAGCCCCGGGATGCCAGCCAAGGCCGTCTCCAAGGGGTACGTAACCTGACGCTCGATTTGCTCAGGGGTCAGGGCTGGGGCGATGGTATTGATCTGGACCTGGCGGTTGGTGATATCTGGTACGGCATCGACTGGTAGCTTGCTTAGTTGGAACAAGCCAAAGCAGGCAATCAATGCGGCCAGAAACACCATGAGCCAGCGGAACCTGACCGCTGCTTCGATGATGATGTTGAACATGGTGAATGAGTTCCCTTAGTGGCCGTGTTCGGCTTCGCCCTTGGCCAGTTCGGCTTTGAGCAGGAAGGCGTTGGCGCCTACGACGCGCTCACTGCCCGTCAGACCGTTAAGGATCTCGATTCGATTGCCTGCACGGCGCCCGGCGAGTACCGGCGTTGCTTTGAAGCCGCCCTCGACGGCCACGAAGACAACGCTTCTGCCGTCAACGGTTTGGACCGCGTCAGCAGGCACGCTCATACCTTCGGCGGCACCACCGGCAATGATCAGTGCCGAAACGGGGGAGCCGGCCGGTGGAAGTTTCTCGGAGATTGGCTTGGCACGAATCGTGGCGGTGCCACCCTGCTGCATCACATTCGCAGCCGCAGCAATTACTTCAGCCTCGAAGCTACCTCGGGGGCCCGTGACCTCCAACTTCATCCCTGGCATGGCGACGGTGGCCAGCGCGGGGGGCGCGGTAAACACGAGTTCATTCATGTCGGGATTGGAAACCTCCGCCACCAAGGTTCCAGGCGAGACGACACCACCTGGTGTTACCTGGACGTTGCCTACCAACCCAGCGACCGGACTGGTGATGGTCACCCGGCCGGAACTGTCCGGAGAGCCGCTGGCAGCGACTTGAGCACGGGCAGCACTGGCCGCAGCATCGGCCGCCAAAGAGCGGGCCCGCGAGGCCTCCAGCTCCTGACGCGCCACCACACCTTGGTCCACCAGAGATTTATCGCGGCTGTAGGCCAAGCGAGTAGCTTCTGCCTCTGCCGCCGCCGCAGTAGCTGCGGCCTTGAACGTCGCAGCTTCGCCGCTAACCACAACTACTAGAGGTTGATTGCTTTTGACCGCTGTTCCTGGCGCAACGAGTACGCGCTCAACCCGGCCAGTGACCGTCGAGGCGATCGCTGCGCGCCCCCCGATGGCGGGCTCGACGCGACCTGCAAGCCTAGTTGAAGCGCCACCGCCCCGCCCTACTGCAACCACGCCGATGCCAGATGCCTTGATCTGATCGGACGTCAGCTTGACTAGCCCCTCCTCAGCCTCCTCCTCGCCGTGTTCACCGTCGCCGTCGCCATCATTGTGGGCTTCTGCACCATCAGGCGTGGCCTCATCTGCGTGACCACCCTTCCCTTCTTCTTTGCTGCCCTTACTCTTGGCCTCGGTGCCGGCGGCTTTTTCCGTTTCCTCCGCACCGCCACTGCATGCGGTAAGCCCCCCGGTGAGCAGGAAGGCAGCCACCAGCGTCGCTCCGATGAGCGTCTTGTTTCCGTACTTATTCATTTTGCCTCCACAAACGGTGCGCGCCCTTCAAGGCGAGCGAGGTCGATTTCTGCTGTCACCCGGCTAAGGCGGGCATCTACAGCGCTGCCACGCGCAGCAATCAAAGTTGATCGGGTGCTACGCAGCTCCAATTGCGATATACGACCTGCCTCGAATCCGATGCGGGCCAACCGATAGGCTTCGTCTGCGGCTTGTACGCTCTCATCCGCAGCTCGCGCGCGGCTGTTGGACGCTTTGAGACTCGCTACCGCTCCCAACCGAGCCGCCTCGCTGTCACGCTTCTGACCCTCTAGAACCGCCTCAGCTGCACGTTGCTCGGCATATGCAGCCCGAATCGCCCCGCGGTTGCGGTCAAACAGGGGAATGGAAAGGCTGATGCCAACGTTGTAGGCCTCGTCGCCTGCTTGGCGGAAGCGCGTTTGAGCCACAGATGCGCTCAGTTGTGGCAAAGCGCGCTTACGCTCGACATCGATGAGCCGACCTGACGCCTCCGCTTCGGCTTGGGCGATTCGAACAGCGAGCGGGGCGGCCTCGTTTGCGACCGGGTGAGATGGCACGCGATCCAGAAGGCTTTCACCGATCTCGGTAAGCCGGCCATCCAACAAAGACACCCCGGCTAGCCGCGCTAGAGCCGCGTCCCGGAAGGCCTCGGCCTCATCCAGGCTGGCCTTCGCGTTAGCAACCTCGCTACGCGCCTGGACGCCGCGCAAGTTGGGTTCCCGACCTTCGCTAACCATCGCACCTACGGCTTTCGCGTCTTGTTCAATCAACGCCAAAGCTTCGCTAGCCAACTCATAGCGGCGCAGAGCAGCCTCTGCCTCCGCATACGTGGCTGCCAGACGACCAGCCGCATCGCTGCGCATCAGATCGCCCCGCAGGCCCGCTGCGCCTGCCTCTGCACGCGCAGCGCGCACTCGCGCGCCCCGCTGACCCCAAATTTCGAGCGGCTGGGAAAGCGTCACAATGGTGTCAGCGTTGGAGAAACCCCGATAGGCACCAGTACCGTACGCGTTCTCTGCGTCGATGGAGACCGTCGGATTGGGTACAGCCCGGGCCTGTTGCACCCGAGCCTCTGCGGCCTCGGCCAGCGCGGCACCTTGGACGGACGCAGGCATCTGGTCCAAACGAGAAAGCAACGATTCGTAAGACGGTGCAGTTTGAGCACCTACATCCCCGCCAGGCACCAATGCCAGCAGAACAGCAACAGCCAACCCGGTCGCTGATAGCGACCGACCTGTCAAAATCGACATAAAAACTCCCGTAAATTATCTGAGCGAACTACCCGCTAGCGCGGGGCAGAGCGAGATCAGATACGGGGGGGGCGCATGGGCCCGTCGAGTCGAAGTGCGTAGACATCCCCGTGCTCGGTATTGCGCAGCAAGGTTCGACCATTGGCGAGCAGATCGTCGTGGCCGGCGGCGGGGAGACTAGCGGTTGAGTGGTGGCAATGCCCGTGACCGCAGGAGTCGGCGCCGGATGATTGCTTACTCTTGTCCTTGCCCGATTCCAGGTCTGAGTCACTGCTCAGGGCGTGAACATCTCCCTGGCTAGCCGGTGCTTCCTGCGCACACGCCAACGACTCGGCCACAGGCACGACCACAAATACCGCCAAAAGCAGCAGCATTAGGTACATACGAATGGCAGGAAGGGACCGGCGCATGGTGGGAAGGCTATCAACCTGATTGAGACGGATACAATTACATAGAAGGGTGGAAGCGACCGCTTTTGGCACGATTTAGGCTTCCGTTCAGGTTTGGAGCTAAGGTGGTCAGTCTAGGAGGAGGAATGCCCAGGTCAGTCCGACATTGCAAAGTGCTACGAACACAGCGGCTGAGCCCATGTCTTTGGCACGACCAGCGAGCTCATGGATCTCCGGCCCGTATCGTTCAATAACTGCTTCGATGGCCGAGTTCAGTAGTTCCAACGCAAGCACCAACAGCACACTCCCTACCAAGAGGGCTCGCTCTACCCCTGAGTCGCCTAACCAGACTGCGGCGGGTAGAGCCGCCAGGGCCATGACGACCTCTAGCCTAAAAGAAGACTCATGCAGCCAGGCCGATCGCAGCCCCTGAAGAGACCAGCGCAGCGCTTTCAACACACGGGCGATGCTCCGTGGACGATGACCATACATGTCTGCCATTGTGATGTTTCCTTCTTCTGCCGTTAGGAGGCGCTGCCGGGATCTCCCGGCAGCGCTGCTCCCGAGAAATGGTTATGGGGCGGCGACACTGCCAACGGAGCAGCCGGAGAACAGATTTAGGCTCTGGTCCAACGCTTTTGTCCGCACCTGCATGAGACCGAGCACAGAATGGAAGAGGTTGTCGTGAGTGGCTGGCAGCCTTGAACGTCCCTGGACGCATTCAATATCCAGCTTGTTGCTGCTCTTCATGCCCTCTGACATCCACATCACCATCGGCACTTTGATCTGAGTCTCCGGGGCAATGGCGTAGGGAAGACCATGCAGATAGACGTTCGCCTCGCCCAATGACTCCCCGTGGTCGGATACATAGATCAAGCCTGTATCGTGGCTCTTGTCCTGTTCGAGCATACGGATTGTCTTTGCCAGAAAGTCATCCGTCGCTAAGACTGCGTTGTCATAGGCATTGACTATCTCGGCGCGAGTACACTTGCCAAGGTCGGCGTTGCGGCAGTCAGGAGTAAACTTCCTCAGGCTCTCGGGGTATCGCTTGTAGTAGCTAGGTCCGTGGTTACCAAGCTGATGCAGAACCACGACGACGTCGCCGGGATTGTCGTCAATGGAGTCATGCAATCCCTGCAGCATGATTTCGTCGCGACAAGCCTGATCGTCACATAGACTATCTTTGGCGGGAACGCGGTAAGACTCAAATGCAAGATCAGAGCACACCCCCTTGCATCCCGTCTGGTTGTCGCGCCACAGGGTCTTGATTCCGGCGCGCTCCAATACGTGCAGAAGCGACTCGGATCTTTTGATCTTGTCTCGGTCGTAGTCTCGCCTTCCATACATAGAAAACATGCAAGGAACGGACACCTCGGTATTGGAACCACAGGCCGTCACGTCGGTGAAGTTCACGACGTCCAGGGCTTCAAGTTGCGGTGTCGTGTTCCTAGCGTATCCGTTCAGCCCCCAGTTCTGGGCGCGAACCGTCTCGCCTACAACAATGACAAGAAAGTGTGGCTTCGCGCCTGGTGGATGAGGATCCATCGTGGCGTCGGGACCGACTACTTTGATCGGTCCACGCTCTGCGCGCGTCTCCTCTTTGATGACCTTCCCTATCGAGGCAAGGTAGTTCCCGGGCGTCGCAAGGTATCTGACTGACTTGTGGTTGCGCATAAGCGAGGATAGGTTGTCGAATGAGGCCAGTGCCGCACCAACAACTACCACTATAGCCATGCCCAGCAAGAGAGCTCTGGAAAGTAGTCCGCGCGCCATGGTGCAGTGAGGTCGAATTCGTACCGCACATACCGCAACGGCGGGAAGCAGACCTTTGACCAGCACCGACAGGAACAATCCCCAGGTCAGCAGCTCTCCGGCCTCCGCGCTGTCAGTCTTCAGCACGTTTCGAATCATGCTCGAATCGAAGTACACGCCGTAATTGTCGGAGTTGTATGCCGCCGCTGCTGACACAATGAGGAGCAAAGCAACAATCGGTTTCAACGTCCATCGGACGCACAGAAGCCCAAGAATAAGTACGTTCATAGCCGTAAGAAGCGCGGCCGTAGACGCGACAAGCAGCGCTCGCGCCACACCCTCCACACCACTCTTTTCAACTACCTCTGCAAAGAAGGCGTTGTTGAGGAACAACGTGAAGTAGAGTGCGACGATCACGATTAGTGTGTTGATCCCGGCCTGAGGCCCACGAAGAGGCCGGCCGAGCCGTCCTAGTGGATTTGAGCCATTCCCACCAAGCTTCCAACTGTGGTTCAGGTATTTTTTCATGTAACGCATAGCTGCTTCCTTTTGATCGACCGCCAAATGCGCTCATGGCGCATGCGGAGGCACTTCGCAGACCGCGCCAACTCGTCGAAGGGCGTTCCTGCTCGCGGGTCTAATTCCAACGGGCGCTTAGAGATGCGATGCAGGTCTGGGAGAAGGTGCGTCTGCACTCGCAAGAGGCGATGCATAAGGCCGCTGTATTGAGTCCGCGCAAGCAGACGCATCGCCGCCAAGAGGCAGAGTCCTGAAGTAGCGATTGGTTGGGGTAGAGAGCTTGCGAGGTTTCGGATCTTCACCGGGACAGTCGCCGAGCGCTGATCCCTCGATAAGTAGTCGACGCCTGCGCAGTCGGTGGCGGTTACAGTTCATCACCAGTGCAGGCTGCCGCTGACTGGCTTGCGCGAATCCATAACCGGTCGCGACTGACTGCGTCGAAGCCGAATGCTCCCCGAGCCACTTGTAGCGTCTATGCGCTGCGGAGGGCCGGGTACGTCTGGCTACTCGCGCGGAAGTCCCTGGAAATAGCTTTGAAGCGCTGTGCCATTTGGAACTCGCAAGCGCCTGGACGACTCCTACGGCGCTCATGCCCGGGGAAGGCCTCTTCAACGCACCGCGTGAGACTGAAAGCACTGAGACACTACGTATCCACGCATACGCAGAGACTGATACCCGGGAGGCACCCAAGAAGGAAGTCCGCAAGGTTTCGGTTAGTTGCGCCAGCGTGGCTTGAATCCCGGTCAGTAGCGGAGGTCTGCCTACGACCAGGCCGTCCCTGTGCCACGGCAACCAGGTAGCGGTATCCACGAATTCAGGGGAGAAGACCGAGGCCAAACGTGCCTCACCGGCTGGAGATAGAGCACCGTCTCCAGGGCGTGCGGGAATGATCAGCACAGAAGCTGTCGTCAGCACGGCAGATTGACCGTACGAAACTCGGTTAGAGGTGGGAATCGGAAGAGGCATTTAGTCCACCTTTTTGAAGGCGGCACGATGCCGTTCGGCGGCTGCACCAGCAGCCACGCGTCGGCCGGGCGCGCCAAGCGCCCAGCAACAAAGTTTGATCATGGAGAGACCTGTTAAAGGTGATCGCAGAAGTACGAGCAGACGCGCTGCGCCTGTGTCGCGATCAAGCCCTGGGAGGTCTAATCAGCCTTTCGGGCGTGTGGGAAGTCACAGGCTGTTCGTAGAACGTATGCCCGTCTTCATTTAGTGCAGCGTCGGCACTGGTGAATCCGTTGGACGCGACGAAGGTGCTGCTGTGGTGGCAGTGCCCATGACCACACGCAGGGTGTGACTTGTCGGAATGGCCGTCGCCTGCCCCTGCTACGTCCTGATGGGCCTGCTCTTCAGAAGAGCAAATCGACGCATCCACGAAAGGCACGACCACCAGCACTGCAAGTAGCAGTGCCAGAGCGTAGCGCTTAGCGTGGATGACGAAGGAAGTCACGTGCGGCTCTGACCAATACGGTTGAGGTCGAGAAGATACCGTGGACGGCGCTCATCAGCAAGCCGGCACTTGTTCATCAACCGCGCGGTCGTGTATGAGTCGCATCCTGCGGCTTGCTCGGAAGAATGAACGGGTTGAGGACTAACCACATGCGATGCGGGCGGGACGACAAATTAACGCTTTGCCTTGACTTCTGTACGGACTAACTGGCTGAGCAGTGCGGGATCGAGTCGCGGGAGCGGAGTTCCGTTCACAAAAAAGGACGGAGTTCCGCCAATCTTTGCAGCCTTCGCGTCGGCGAGATCGACCGCAATCACTTTTTCCACTACGCCCGTAGCGATGTATGCGCGGGCTTTAGCCACGTCCAAGCCAGCTTTTCGCGCAAATTCCCAAGCAATCGCTGAGTCTTCCCGCCCGTGTGAAGCCCAGGCGGGCTGGGCATCCATTAGCGCTTCGAGAACGGCCGCAAACCGGTTCTGCTGGCGCGCAGCCTCAAGAATGTTTATGCCGAGGACAGATGTCTTCCCGTGGAAGGGCGTATAGCGAAGCACCAGCCGAGCATCCGCATTTTCTCTCAGGATCCTTTTGACCTCTGGATGCATGGCCCGGCAGGCCTCACAAGCTGGATCGAAGAACTCGATGATGGTGACGGGCGCATTGACCGGGCCTATGACAGGCGAATGAGGCCGTACTACCACACCGGCTTGAGGCGATTGGTCATTGGCCGGGCCCTCGGCACTCCGAGCGAATGAAGTGGGGGAAAATGCGGCGAGAGATAGTATCAACACCGCTATGATCGTGCGTGCTGCTTTCATTGAAATAGCTCCAGTGTGCCTTGTGGTGTTTGAAAGGACCGATGCGGCTCGGGTAGCTTGGTGTGACGCAGTACCAACTAACGCTGCTCGGCTCCCAAGCGCCATGCGGGCCACGCCTCAACGATCACGCTTACAGCAGATCGAAGAAAGAGCAGGGCGATGATTGATCCTGCGGCGATGTCCGGCCACCCGCTGCCGATGAGGGCCACCCCGCCCGCGGCTACGAGAACGCCCACGTTGGCAGCCACGTCATTACGTGAGCATTCGAACGTGCTCTTCATGTTGATGTTTAGGGCGCGGAATCGCCAAAGGAAAGCCAAGCAGGATAGGTTCGCCACAAGTGCAATTGATCCGAAGATGAGCATGATGCCGCTGGCCGGTGGAACCGCGGTGATCATCTTGTTCACGACCTCGACGACAATGAAAACGAAGAATCCAAGGATCAAGAAGCCCTTTACCAAGGCCGCGCCTGCCTCCCACCGACTACCACGCCCCACGGCCCAGAGACTGAGCGCGTACACGGCTGCATCGCCAAGCATGTCCACCGCATCGGCTTGGAGCGCACTTGAGTTGGCGACTATGCCGGCGCCAAACTCGACGAAAAACATCACCAAGTTGATAGCCATCACCCATAGCAGCACGCGGCGCTGAGCGCCCTGTTGTGCCATCCGCTCGAGTTCTTGGCGCTTGTTACCGCAGCAGTGGTCCATCGTGAGTCCTATAAAAGGCTTCTGGGGTTGAAATCAGCTCATCCTGCCTTTATCAACCCTGTAGCAACTAGAGGGTCAAGCTATGTCCACCGTCTTCACGATCGGCCAACTCTCACTCCGTACCGGAACCAAGGCTGAGACGATTCGCTACTACGAGAAAATTGGCCTCCTTGCGTCTCCGGCCCGTTCACAAGCCAACTACCGCCACTACACTGAAGTTGATCGGCGCAGGCTTGCCTTCGTTCGCCGTGCCAGAGAGCTTGGACTCCCCATCGCCCAGATCCGGGATCTCATTGAATTAGAGACCCATGGCGACCAGGAGTGCGGGGCTGTGGATGAGTTGGTCCGGAGTCAGATTCGCAGTATTGAGGAGAAGGTAAGAGACCTCCAGGCACTGAACAAAGAGCTAACTCGCATACTCTCCCACTGTCCAGGTGGTCTGGTTTCCGAGTGTCGAGTCCTCGGCGCTTTGCAGGCGCCAGTCGGGCCGGCTAAACATGGCGGGATTCAGCCCCCGAAACGGTGAAGGTCCCTGAGAGCGCTGACCTTTGCCGAGCACGTAGAGATCTTCCTGCTACCGGCAAGGATAGTCAAAGACGCTTCAAGAAACCCGGAACCAACACCGGGTCTGCACTCAAAACTAACCGCTAGAGGTCCGCAGTATGGAGCAGGCCTGACGCCGATAGACCAAGCGCATCGGCGAGCCTAATAACGGTAGAGAGCCTGCAGTCCTTCTTTCCCTGCTCAATATGCCCAAGTTGCGTACGGTGCATACCTAGTCGGGCTGCGAAATCTTCCTGAGAGACGCCCAGCGCCGTCCGTCTCGCCTTCACGGCGGCGCCAAGGGCCAACTGGTGCTTGGAAGTTTTCACCCCCTAAGCTTTGGTTTCGTAGTACTTTTGGTCTACAGTACTTACGGTAGCATATTTGACAATGGCCGCCCCCTCCCCACCTCCCATTCGGGGGCCTGCGCCGCTTACGGACCTTGGCAGGTAGGTATGAGCTTCTTCTTGGTAGATGCTGAATCAGAGTTCACCTTAGAACTGTCATTGAGCCAACAGTCGGAGCAGGATCTGCGGCGCCAACTCGCAAAGCTTCAGGAGGGCGGAGACGCCGGA
Source organism: Stenotrophomonas sp. FBCC-B152 (assembly GCF_059134105.1). Taxonomy (NCBI): domain Bacteria; kingdom Pseudomonadati; phylum Pseudomonadota; class Gammaproteobacteria; order Lysobacterales; family Lysobacteraceae; genus Stenotrophomonas; species Stenotrophomonas sp. FBCC-B152. Next base: position 3,714,385 of record NZ_CP101442.1, read on the forward strand.
ACCCTCTCCAGACGCCTTGCCGCCGAGCTATCTAGACTGGTCCCAGAGATGCTTGACTGGGATGTCAAAAGGCCCACAAAAGCGCAGATCGCCTATGCCCGTTCAATCTGCTACCAACGAAAGATTGAACTTCCTGAGCAGGCTATGGAGTCCCGTCAGGCCATGCATCTCTTCATAGCCTCGCGCGGCCGGTGGCCTTGAATCCATTGCCGCACCTCTCTCTGCACCCGCCTTCTGGTTGGCCGAAGCGACGCGCAAGAGCGCAGAATGTCGATGGCACATTACTACTATGACAAGTCGAACTAGTCTCACCCATCCACTGGCTATTGCCGAGTTACCGGTGGGAACGAAGGATGGGGCAATTGGCGTGACATTTGCTCCCGGAAAGCATCAAGAGAGCGCAATGACTGGCGCTTGGGCTAGGGATTTAGACATGGACTTGGAGGCGATTCGTGCTTGGGGCGCAAGATTTTTGATCACGCTTATCGAGCCGTGGGAGTTCGAGGACCTCAGGATCTCCTCCCTACCTGATCATGCTGCTAAGCATGGCTTGGCTTGGCATGGACTGCCTATCACGGATGGTAGCGCGCCAGACGACCGCTTCCTGGCACGTTGGAAGGAGCTCGGACCATATCTGAGTCGCGCCCTGCTCGACGGAGGAAGAGTAGTCGTGCATTGCAAGGGAGGGTTGGGTCGTGCAGGACTAGTTGCCTCGCTGCTTCTATTGAGCACTAAGACGAACAGTGATGCTGAAAGCGCGATCCTCGCGGTACGAAGGGTTCGTCCCGGAGCTGTAGAGACACTCGAGCAAGAATGCTTCATCCACAAGTGGGCTGAAGAGCACAGAGTATAGCCGGCGCGAAATGGCTCGGACTCCGCCATTGACTCTCTGACTGATCGAAAGACGTCCTTTCGAGATTATCGGATAGGAAAGAACCGGCGGAGGACCATCGCCGATTGATGAGCCTTGCCAGACCACCCCGTAGCACTTTCGGGCGGCGAGTGTATTTGGTCCTCCTCAGATCCCGGAGCTCGATCAAGGAATTCTTGATTCCGCATGCGTACCAGCAGGGTCACGGTGCAGAACGAATCTCGACATCCGCCAAACAGCGACATCAGAATAAGGAGAAACGCCCATGAGTCTCCGAGAAAGGAAGCTTCTGGTACTAGACCTTGATGAAACGCTCGTCTTCTCAACTGAGCGCCCCTTGGATCGTCCAGCGGATCTGAGTGTCGTCGGGTATCACGTCTACAAGCGGCCCCATCTCGACACATTTCTGGACTTCGCCTTCTCAAGGTTTAGGGTCGGCGTTTGGACATCGTCTGGACGTCTCTACGCTGAGCCTCTTGTCGCACAGTTGATGCCAAAGCGTCCCCTAGAATTTGTATGGTCATCCGAGAGGTGCAGCTTAGTTAGGGATTGGGAGGAAGGCGGCTACTCAACACAGAAGCGGATAGCGAAGCTGAAGAAGCATGGGTTCACACTGGACCAGATCATCGGAATAGATGACACCGCTAGCAAGTACGCTCGGAACTATGGGAATTTAGTTCTGGCACGGGAATTCCTCGGCGACGTGTCAGATGATGAGTTGCTGCATCTGATCCATTATCTAAAAGTGCTTGAGGAGGTGCCGAATATCCGTGCAGTCGATAAACGAGGATGGCGCGATCTGCTATCGCAGCGAGGAAACGAGCATCCCGGCTTTTTGAAAGCGTAGAGTGAGAAACTATCAGTGTCAGCTAAGCGTGCTTTCATTGAGCCAAATCACCGTGTCAGTTCTTGAATGGCCACGACGGCTCGATTCCCAGTTGGTGCTATTCACTCAAACCGGATGGCGGGAGGGTGGATAAGGGCTGGCCGCCGTGAGTCCTAGCTTCGTCCTAGGGTGCGGATGGTATGGGCCACAGTAGGCGTCGTACCTGATTCTTTTCCTAGACTTTGACGCGCCAACCGAGTGTCTGCGGTCAACGAATTCGACCAGACTCTCGTCGCCCGGCCAGACAAGCGCAAAGCGGGTTGAGGGACACCAATGGGCGGTCAAACGCCACGACTGAAGAACCGGACGGTTGCAGGGTCCGGCATGGAAGGTGCTACTGGGATCATTTTTGCAGATAACGGGGTTGATAACCCTAGCGATGAATCCCTGCCCGTGCGGTTGGGCTGGCGACCGCAGCGGTCGCTGCCGCTGCAGCGGCGACGCCATCCAGCGCTATCGCGGCCGCATTTCCGGCCCGCTGCTGGACCGTATCGACCTGCATGTGGTGGTGCCGAGGCTGGAACCGAGCGAAGTGCGCAGCGATGCACCGTGCGGCGAAGACAGCGCCACGGTACGCGGCCGCGTGGTCACGGCACGCAGCGTTCAGCTTGAGCGAAGCGGAAAGGCCAACGCACAACTCCTGCCCTCCGAGCTGGATGCGCACTGCCGACTGGACACCGCCGATCAGCAGTTGCTGGAAGCGGCCGTGGAACAGCTGCAGCTCTCGGCGCGCTCGATGCACCGCATCCTGCGCGTCGCCCGCACCGTGGCGGACCTGGCCAATTGCGACCAGATCACCACCGCGCATCTGGCCGAGGCCATCGGCTACCGGCAGGTGGACCGAGGAGGGGTGGGCTGAGCCGGTGCTCCGGTATCAGTCCTTGATGACGAATCCTTCGTTGAGACCCGGCACTCTCCTGAAGCGCCTGCGCAACCACCGACACAGACCTGCCACGGACATGCTCATGGAGCATTTTTCCCGTTCCACTCACGATCCCATGCCTGGAACATCAGCACCGGCCAGAGGTGGGTGTGGTACTTCCGGTTGCCGTCGACGAACGATTTCCAGAGTGCCGATACAACGTGTTCGTCGAGGATGCCGCGGTTGCGCATGGCAATCGGGTCCAGCAGTTCCTCGGCCCAGTCCCGCAGTGGCCCGTTGAGCCATTGTGCAACCGGGGCGCCGAAGCCCTTCTTCGGGCGTCGGGTGTGGTGCTCGGGAAGGTAGCGCTCAAGCGCGCGCTTCAGCACCACCTTGGTCTCGCCGTTGTGCAGCTTGTGCTCGAACGGGGTGCTCCACGCCAGGGAAAGCACCTCAGGGTCCAGGAATGGACTCCTTGCCTGCACACCGAATGCGCCAAACGAGCGGTCGGACTTGGTCATCAGCCCTTCACTCAGTTCGTTGCTCTGATCGAGGTAGAGCAGCAGCTCACCCGGGTGGCCGCCGACGGGATGCAGGGCCGCGTCCAGGAAGGGATGCGCGGGTTCATTCGCCGCCTTCAGCGCACGCGACGGATCACGCCAGCGCGAGACGCGCGCCAGGTAGGTTTCGGCAAGGGAAGCGGACCTGGCTTCGGCGATCAGCGCTGCGATCCCCCCCAGCCGTGCCCGTTCCGGCGAACGCGAGGCATACGCCCCGCACGCCCGGCGCAGTGGCCTGGGCAGATGCCGAACCAGGCCATGGTTGCGCAGCGCCTTCACATACGACGCGTGGCCAAAGAAGAGCTCATCGCCGCCATCACCGGTGAGGATCGTGCTGCACGATGTACCGGCCGCCTCTGCCGCAAGCAGTGTTGGAATCGCGGACGAGTCGGCATAGGGCTCGCAGAAGACGCGCGGCATGGTCTCGACCAGACGGATCGCGTTCGCGTCCTCCATGAGCAGGCGTGTGTTGCGGGTGCCGAGCAGTCTGGCCACCTCGGCGGCCCACTCCGATTCATCGTGCCCAGGCACATCAAAACCGACCGAGATCGTGTCCACGGCGTTTACGCTCTGCCGCTGCAGCAACGCGGCGATCAGGCTGGAATCCACGCCCCCGGACAGCAGGGTGGCAGTAGCGCCGCCGCGTGACGCGCAGACCGCACGTTGCAGGCTGGCGACTACCTTGTCCACCGAACGGCCCAGCGTCGCCTGCGTGCGCGAGGCCATCTGTGCCTCTGCTTCCTGCCGCAGGGTCCAGTAGGGGACGAACGGTCCTGCTGCCTCGCCGGCAGGGTGCCGTTCGGGGACGCCCGGAAGGCGGAACACCCGCAGGGTACCGGCGGGAAGTTTGTAGATGCCACGATAGGCCGTCAGCGGTGCCGGGATGTACCCGTAGCGGAACAGTTGGGATATCGCGTGCGGATCCACCTCCGGGGATCCGCCGTCTTCCTGCCTGAGCGTCTTCAGCTCGGAGGAGAAGGCCAGGCCGAAGGGGCTGCGCCTGAAATAGATATCGGTTTGACCCATGCGATCCCGGGCCAGGGTCAGCGTTCGCGCATGCTCGTCCCAGACGGCCACGCTCAGCGGGTCCTGCACGCGGCGCAGCGCCTCGATGACGCCCACTTCCGGAAGCAGGTAGGCAATGGATTGCGCCGCCGACGCGGCACCGGCTGCCACGCCGGATCCGCCGGTGGCCACGAGGTATCGGCCATCCGGGCTGGAGGCCAGGCACCTTGCTTCATCCAGCACCGAGACCGTAGCCAGCGCAAGGCCCGAGCCAGATCGCTCCACCACCGCCGAATGCCGGCCACGGTGTGCGAGGGAATGGGCCAGCCGCCTTGCTGTCTTACTCAACTCGTTGCCGCACACCTCCCTGTGGGCTATCCAACTTCCTGCCAATGCCGACACGTACTGCTCCACCCGATCAAATCTTCTATAGCCGCATCAGGGTGTGGCTTGCGTCGATGCTGAGCCATGCAAGTACTTTCAAAGCAGCCTTTGCGATGGTGCGGGCGTTCAGTTTGAGGTGGGCTCTGCTTCGTTGCCGGTCATGCGTTACCGGGTGTTGGGCTGCTATCGGCGGTTGTTTGGGAACCAACCCTACCGCGATACTTTGGCGGTAGGGTTGGATCTTGTCCTGCTTACTGGAAGTCCAGCGACAGCTCGACGAACATCGAACGGCCGAAGGCGTTGTACACGCCCTGGTCGTAGTACGGCCAGTTGCCGTTGGTGGTGTCCACCGGCGGGCGTTCGTTGGTGAGGTTGTTGGCGGTCAGCAGCACGCTGGCCAGCTTGTTGATGCGGTAGTTGAGCGTGGCGTTCCAGGTGGTCCACGGGCCGATGTTGCGTTCCTCGCCGGTGGCATTCCAGGTGCGGGCGTTGCGCACGCCGTACACGTTGGTGCTGAACGCGCCGATGTTCCAGTTCACGCCCAGCGTGGCGCGGTACTGCAGCTCATTGGAATAGCCACAGCAGAGCATGTCGTAGACCGGGTCGCCTTCCTGCTGCTGCAGCTCGTGCTTCAGCGGCCGGTAATAGCCCGCGGTCACCCCGAAGTCGCCTGCGCGCCCTGCGTTCCAGCGGTAGTCGCCCGAGGCCTGGATACCGGTCTGGCGCTGCTTGGCCAGGTTGATCGGATAGGAGAAGACCTTGGATACGCCGTTGGGATTGAGCGGATCGGTAGCCGGCAGGCGCTGCACCTGGGCGAGCACCTGGCGGCAGGTTGGCGAGTTGATGTCGAACGCGACGTCGCCGTTCTCGGACGTCCCCAGGCGGCAGTTGGCCTCGGTGGCCAGGATGCTGTCGGTACCCAGGATGGAGACTTCGTTCTCGATCTTCACCGAGTTGTAGTCCAGCGACAGGTTCAGGGCATTGTCCAGCGCCGACCAGACCACGCCATAGGTGAAGGTCTCGGCCGTGATGTCCTTGAGGTCGCGGTTGCCGGTGCTGGAGGACAGCACCGACAACGACGCCTGCGGGCACTCATCGAAGTTCTCCGAGGTGTAGCCCGCACTGCGGCACAGGAAGGTGTCCACGTTGGTGGTGTAGCCGCTGCTTTCGCGTGAGTACAGGTAGAACATGTCCGGCGAGCGGAATGCGGTGGCATAGCTGCCGCGCAGCAGCAGCGAGTCGATCGGGCGGTATTCCAGGCCGAGCTTCCAGGTTGCCTTGCCGTTGCCACCACCACCCTGCAGGGAGTATTTGTCATAGCGCCCCGAGAGATTGGCGCTGAAGGTGTCGAAGATCGGCACCTGCAGTTCGGCGCCGATCGCGTACAGATCACGCTGGCCTTCGGCCGAGGTGCCGGCGGTCTGGCCGCGGAACAGCACCGCGGCATTGGGATCGGCCGACTGGTTGAAGAACTTCTCGCGGGTGCCCTGCACGATCATCGCAAAGCCGACATCGCCGGCAGGCAGGCCAAACAACGAGGTGTTGGTCACCAGCGCGGTGACCCCGGTGCGCGATGCGGAGGACGCGGCGCGGTTGGTGCCGCTGAACTGGTCGTACTGCTCGCGGGTGAGCGGCTGGTAGAGCACGCCCAGGTTCGGCGCGTAGGCTTCGTAGCCGTTGACCATGCCCAGCTTCGGGCCAAGGTAGTAGTCGTCAACACCGCCCGTGGCCAGGAAATCGGTGGACTTGCGGGTGACGTCGGTGCTCGATCGGTTCACGTACACGTCGTAGTCGAAGCCGGTGTCGCCCAGCCCGCCGCGTGCGCCGGCCGTGATGTTCCACGAGCGGGTATAGACCCGCTGGTCCTTCGCGTCCATGCCCACTTCTTCGGGCGCGTAGATGCGCTGCCACTGCTCGTAGTTGCCGGTGGTCTGGTTGTAGAAGGTCTTGTTCCAGAACGGGCTGCCACCGGAGTAGGTGGGCCGGCCGAAGCTGAAGAGGATGTCCGAGTACAGCTCGGTGGTTTCGCTGAGGTGGTAGCGCAGGAACGTGGTGGCGTTGACGTCCTCGCTCTTGTTGTAGAGCGTGGCGGTGCCGACGTTGTCCGGGCTGCCGCAGTAATAGCCGGTGCCTGCCGCGTTGCGGTGCGCGTAGGTGGTGCTGCCACCGAACAGATAGGACAGCGGTGCGCAGGTGGCCTGGCCGGGGTCGATGTAGCCGTTGGGCGACATCTGCATGCGCAGGAAGGTACGCGAGGGGTCCTGCGGCCCGGTCGGGCTGTCGTTGACGCTGTCGATGTAGCTGCGGTCGGAGGCGAAGATCGGCTTCTGTTTGGTGTATTCGAGGCCGTAACTGAGGTCCAGGTTGCCGAAGGAATGGCCGCTGCTGAAGATGAAGCGCTGGCTGGAGCCGCCGCCGTCGCTGTAGCCGCCGGCACGGTAGCGGAAGTGAGTGCCTTCCACCTTGTCCTTCAGCACGATGTTGATCACACCCGCCACCGCCGACGAGCCGTACACCGACGACTGCCCGCCGGTGAGCACGTCGATGCGTTCCACCATGCCCAGCGGAATATTGGCGATGTCCACGATGCTGGTGTTGCCGTTGTAGGCAAGCGGATAGCTGTTGAGCGGCCGCCCGTTGAGCAGGGTGAGCGTGTAGCTCGGGTCCAGCCCGAACAGGCTGACCGTCTTCGCGCCCGGTGTGTAGAACCCCGTGCCCTGCGAGTCCTGCACCGAGCCGTTGGCCATCGGCAGCGAGCGCAACGCATCGAACACCGTGGTGAAGCCCTGTGCTTCGATTTCCTCGGCGGTGATGGTGGTCACCGGCGACGGCCCTTCGATCTGCGCGCGCGGAATAAGTGAGCCGGTGACGTTCACCGTATCCAGCTGGTGGGTGGCCGGCGTGGCGCCTTCTTCGTCGGAGGGGGACGCCTGTGCCTGTGCGGCCAGGGGGTGGAGCAGTACGGATGACACCAGCAACGACAGCAACGTGCGCTTCATCTTGCAGATCTCCAGTACAAGGTCTCCCGGCGCCGCATCGGCGCAGGAGAGTTGGGGTGCAGGGGGTTCCGTGGGGCGTGGGGTGCAGCTTTTCTAGATCGATCTAAATCAATTGTCAATAATTTGAAATGAAACCATTTCCAAGCGCTTAGATCGAACGAAATGGCACTTGCGGCGCGCCTTGGCCGTGTTGCAGGATCAGCGCGGTTGCCCATCACGTCCTGGAGTGCCGCGTATGCGTTTGCGCCGTTGCCTGATCGTCCCTGTCGTTGCTGCAACCCTCGCCTTTCCCGCTGCGCACGCGGCGGAGATCCAACAGACACGCGATGGCGTCACCCTCACCTACCAGGACCAGAGCGGTTCAACGGTTGCTGCCGTACGCGACCGCATCATCGCCACCTTCTTCGCCACCTATCCGCGCGAACGCAGCGACTACCATCCTGCCGCGCCGTCGAGCGTGCGCATCGTCATGGACCCGTCGTATGACGGGGTTGCCTACGTGGGCGAGAAGGAGAAGTCGGCCACCATCACCATCAACCCGCGCTGGCTGGAGAAGCACCCCAACGACACCGACCTGGTGACCCACGAGGCCATGCACATCGTGCAGGGCTACCCGGGCTACGCCAGCGAGCAGGCGCCTTCGTGGCTGGTGGAGGGCATCGCGGACTATGCGCGCGATCATTACGGCGTGGACAACGCGGCCGGCGGCTGGGCGCTGCCTTCGCAGGTCAAGCCGGAGCACAAGGTGGACACCGGCTACCGTGTCACCGGTGCGTTCCTGAAGTGGAGCGAGGCCGGGCATCCGGGCCTGGTGAAGGCGCTGGATGCGGCGCTGCGCAAGGGCAGCTATACGCCGGCGTTGTGGAAGGCGCACACCGGGGAGGACCTGGCGGCGCTTTGGGAAGCGTATGTCGCGCAGCAGGGTAATGCCGCGCGCGGCGCTTAATCGCGTAGCACGAAACGCTCGATTGCCAGGGCCACACCGTCTTCGGAATTGGGGGTGGTCTGGTGCAGTGCCGTCGCCTTGACGATGTCCACCGCGTTGCCCATCGCCACGCTGGTGCCGGCGTACTGCAGCATGGTCAGGTCGTTTTCCTGGTCGCCGATGGCCATCACCTGGGTGCGGTCGATGCCCAGGTGTTCGGCCAGCTTCTGCAGGCTGGGGCCCTTGCCGGCGCGGTGGTCGAACACTTCGAGGAAGAACGCCGCGCTCTTGAGCACGGCGAAGCGCTCGGTCAGCGCCGATGGCAGGCGCGGAATGACGGCGTCCAGGACCTGCGGTTCGTCGACCATCATCAGCTTGATGAAGGACATCGCCGGGTCCATCTCGTCCACGCTGCGATACGACAGCGGCACGCGTGACAGGTGGGAATCGGCCACGGTGTAGATGCTGATGTCGCGGTTGGGCGTGTACAGGCGTTCGCCATCCAGCGCCTGGAAGTGCACGCCCACCTCGCGCGCCACCTGCTCGCAGAACAGGAAGTCATCGAAGCTGAGCGGGTACTCCACCACCACTTCACCGGTGGCCACGCGCGTGACCAGGCCGCCGTTGCAGGCGATGCAGTAGTCCTCCGCGCCGTTGATGTCCAGCTCCTCCAGGAACGGGGCCAGGCCCGATACCGGGCGGCCGCTGGTCAACACGATCCGCACGCCCTGCGCCCGTGCGCGGGCAATGGCCTGCTTCACACGCGGGGTGAGGTTGTGCGCCGGGTCCAGCAGCGTGCCATCCATATCGATGGCCACCAGTTCAATGGCCGGCTGGCGGCGTCCCATCTCCATCTCGATCAACCTCGTTCACTGCCAGAAACGCTGCGATGCAGCCGCAGCGTAGTTTAAGCCAGTGGCGCCCCGGCAAAGAAAAGGCCAGCCGGGTTGCCCCGGCTGGCCTCCATACCACACACGCGGTTGCACAGATCGCGGGTGGGGCTCAGCGCCCCATCGCCACCTTCTGCTGCTCTTCCTGCACCTGTTGCTGCTGGCTGGCGTTGTTGCTTTGCAGCTGGGCGTTGGTGTGCTCCAGCGACGGCGCCTCGCTCAGGTCCACGGCGGCGCGGTAGCCCGGGGTGGTGCCCATCACGAACGCCTTGCCATCCTGCACGGTCACGCTCTGCAGCTTCTCCGGCGAATCAATGCCGGCCTGCTTGGCCTGCAGGGTGACGTTGGCCGCCGCTTCGTTGGAGATGGCAGCCGGCAGCTGGCCACGGATCGCGTTGTGCAGCGGCGTGTCCGCATGGCCCTTCTCGCCCAGCTGCGGACCGGTGGCGGTGCGGGTTTCCGCGCCCTGCGCCTGGGTGGCGGCCAGCTTGCCGAAGGTCTCCCGGCCCACGATGCCGTCGTCCTTCAGGCCCTGCTGCTTCTGGAAGGCCTGCACCGCTTCGCGGGTGTTGTCGCCGAACTTGCCGTCTTCGGACAGGCGGTTGCCGTTGGCATCGCGCACGCCCAGGCGGTTCAGTTCTTCCTGCAGCTTGGTCACTTCATCGCTGCGGTCACCCTTGCGCAGGGTGCCGGCCGGCGCGTGGTCATGGTCGTGCGCATGCCCCTGCTTGCCCGCTTCCTGCTGGATGCCCTTGTTCCAGTAGGTCTCCGGGTTGATCAGCTTCCCGGCCGGATCCTTCATCTGGTAGTGGACGTGCTGGGCGTACTGGTTGGCGCCCTGCGGGCCGCGGCCGCCCATGGTGCCGATGGCATCGCCCGGCTCCACGTGCTGGCCGACCTTCACCTTGGTGTCCTGCATGTGCAGGATCTGGTGCGAGTTGCCCTGCGCGTCCTGGATCATGACGGTGCCGTACTTGCCACCCACCGAGGTCACGGTGCCGGCGATCGGCGCGTGGATGGTCGGGTGCTGCAGGTTGCGGCCGGTCTGGCCACCGACGTAGTTGAAGTCGCTGCCGCCATGGCTCTTCTCGCCACGGTGCTCACCGAAGTGCCCAGTGATGTGCGGCTTGACGCCGTTCTGCGGCGGCAGCATCACCTGCATGGTGTGCTCGTAGGAGCGTGCCTGGGTGGCAGCGGCGCCAATGGCAGCAGCGCCGGCCACGGCCGCGGCGGCGCCCGCAACGGCATGCGGCTGGGCCGGTGCCTGCGCCTGGGTCTGGCTCAGGCGCTGGTTGACGAACTGTTCGTACTCATCCAAGTGCGGCGCGACCTTGCGCTGCGACAGCCCAAGGCCGCCGTAGTCCTTGGTCGGGCCATCGTGGTGGTACTTGTAGATGTAGTCTTCGCCCTGGCCACGGTCACGTGCCAGGTTGCGGTTGTCGACGAAGTGCGCCACCAGCGCGTCGGACTGTGCGTCGACGTCGAAGCGGTTGGCGTTGTTCAGGCCATAGTGCTTGCCGGTGCGGTCGATGAACTGGCCCAGGCCCGAGGCCGAGGTGGTGCCGGCGGCGGCATCCGGGTTGAAGCCGGATTCGACGCGGGCGATGGCCAGCACGTACGCGGTTTCGCGCGGGGTGAGGCCGGCTTCGCGCGAGGACTCGATCAGCGAGTCGATCACACGCGACTGTACTTCGGGGGAGGCATCGCCCCAGCGGCGCGATTGGCCGTGCAGCGGGCGGCTTTCGTCGATCGGCTCGCGGTAGTGGCTCCACGATTCGATCTGGTTGCTGCGGTACGCAGCACCGGCGGGCTGCACCATGTTGGTGTAGATGTCGTTTGGCATGTCTGTGCTATCCATTCTATGAGAAAGGGGCTTTCCTTAAGGGGTGTTGCTCCTTTGAAGCGTATCGACCAACGGTCGATACCTACCGCTGCGTTGTGTATCGGCGCGCGGCCGTTACGTACCAGAATTCATGTTCCGGGCAACGCGCATCGACGTCATGTCGATGTCCAGCTCAGTCTTCGATGTAGTCCACCTCCGGGTGGGTGATGCCGAGCTTGGCGATCAGCTGCGAGTACTCGTCATTGTTGGGCGACTGTGCATCGGCTTCGCCGCGCAGGGGCGGGGTGTTGTGGGTCAGCTGCCTGCCATCGGCGTCGTACAGGGTGAACCATTCGCAGAACGCGCAGCCGAACGGCAGTTCGCCGTACTGCACCACGAAATACGAAGCGCCCTGCTTGTCTTCAGCGCAGGCCAGGCCAACAGCGGTGTAGTCACCCAGCTCTGCCGGGGTCTCGATGGCACGGCGCTGGCCGTCCTTCTCGATCTCCAGGCGGGTGCGGGTGGTGTCACCGTCCTTGGCCGGCAACGCGGTCAGGTGCAACGTGGCACCTGGGCATTCCTTGTGCATGCCTTTCTCTTCTTGCGGTGTGGGTGAAGGGGTAGTCGCCGCTGCGACCGCGGGCGCAGCAGCGGTTTCCGGAGTGGCGGCGGTGCCGCCGCCCCCGGTGGGTGCATTGCACGCAGCCAGCAACAACGCCAGTGCGGCAGTGGGAACGAAACGCAGTGTGGACATCACCAGCTCCCTGGATCAGATCGACTCATCGGCCATGCGCACCAGCTGCCAGCACGGGCGCTGGGCGAAGTAGTACGACTGCTGGTTGCTGGTATCGGGCGTGCGGATCAGCACCTTCATGCTGCCGTCGGCCTCTTTGGTGACCTGCATCTCGCGGCCCACGGCCTTCAGGCCCGAGGGATTGGGCATGACCGGCCAGGTGACCTCGCTGAGCGGCACCTTCTCGCTGACCAGGGTGGGCTCGCCCTGCCCTTCGGTGTCGTAGCGTTCGCTCAGCAGCGGGTCGGCTACCGACTTCTCCTGCAGGGTGATCTTCCTGCCGAACTCCGGCAGGAACGCATCGAAATCGGCCAGTTCGCAGGTGGCGGAAGCATCGGCGGCAGTGGCCGGTGCGGCGGCCGGGGCGGCAGCAGGTGCTGCGGCGACGGGTGCGGCGGCATCTGCCGGAGCGGTCGGGGCGGCGTCGGGCTTGCACGCGGCCAGCAGGATGCTCAGCGACAGGGCGAGCAGCGTCATGGGACGATGATGGGACAACGGATCCTCCTGATTCGTGTCGTGGCGCGCATCACACTACGCCGGGGGGCGTAGCATAGCGGCGCGCCAATGCCATGGCGTTCACATCCCGCCCACGGACCGGGGTGGTGACGACATGCGTGATGAAACGCACGTAGTTAACGTGAAGCTCATCACATTGTAAGGGCCGAGAGTCCATTCTCCCAACGGGCGATGTCAGCCTTTTGACATCACCTCCTGCTTCCGGTGCCTGGTTCCATGCGCATCCATACGCTCCAGCTTCCCGTTTCCGATGTTGCACAGGTGGGCGCTTACTTCGCAGAAGTGCTGCAGCTACCGGTGCAGGACGGCGTGGTGCGGATCGGCTGGACGGACGTGCAACTGCGCCCGGCGGGCAGCGACCCGGTCGGCGGCGTGCACCTGGCCTTCAACGTGCCGGCCGATCGTTTCGAGGCAGCCACCACGTGGCTGCTGGCGCGCACACCGCTGCAGCGCAATGCCAAGGGCGAGGCGCACTTCACCTTTGGCGGGCGCTGGGAGTCGGAATCCATCTACTTCGATGGCCCTGACGGGCTGATCCTTGAACTGATCGGGCGGCGCAGGCTGCCTGCGTCCGGACGGGTCGGCGAGTTCCACGGCAGCGAGCTGACCTGCGTCAGCGAGGTCGGGCTGCCCACGGCCGACGTGGCCGCGCTGGGCGCACGCGCCGAAGCCGCGTTCGGGCTGGGCTACCTCAGCCCGCCGGTGCCGCACTTCGCCGCGCTGGGCGACGACGAGGGCCTGCTGATCGTGGTGGACGCCACCCGTTGCTGGTTCCCGGAGCAGAAGGTGCTGCCCAACGCGCGCGGGATCGTGGTGACGCTGGGCGCTGTGACGGCGGGCGTGCTGGACGACCCCGCGCAGGGCTGGCAGCTGCGCGCGCCGGCCGCAGTCTGATCGCCCCCATTCACCTGCGCCCAGTACATTTGCTGCCTTCCGGCAGGTAGAAGCGCGGTTGCCGGGGACGCCGGCTGCCAACACAGTGGGATGGTGCTCAAGCCAGGGTACCGCCGTGGAAAAGGTCACGTCCCCCTCCTGCCCCGACCCTACCCAGGCGGACCCTGCGCTTGCGCCTTTACTCGAAGTGGATGCGCGGCTGGCCAAGCTCGGCAACAGGATCCGCGTGTTGTCCGGGCTGGCGTGGCCAATAGAGATGGAAACCCGCTTCCTGGCCTCCTGGCGCAGTGGATCGCCAGAGATGCCCGCCCCGCCGACCCAGCCGGTTGACCACACCGACACCATTGCGGCACTGGACGACATCCTGCAGCACCTGGACCGCGGCCATCCCGTGGGCGACTGGCTGTACCGCACCGCGTGGAGCTACCGGGTGGCCGCCAGCATGCTGGCCAACATCGGCAACCCGCGCTTCACCGCCTGCTCCACGCTGCTGTACGGCCAGCCCGGCACCCAGTACCGCTCGCAGACCACCACCACGGCGCAGTCGGCCGCGCAGATGCTGGCCATCACCGACCAGCTGATCGGCTCGCAGTACGTGCCGCGCATCCAGTACGACATTCCCGCGCCGGATTTCTCCGTGCTGCTGCGCCAGCGCATCGAGCCGTTCTTCACCGACGACGAGGTGAAAGTGGTGCTGGATACCGAACTGGCCTCCAAGGCCGCCGCCGGCAGCAAAGTGATCCGCCTGCGCGCCGATGCGCTGTTTTCGCAGCTGGACCTGGACCAGCTGGTCGAGCATGAGGCCTTCATCCACTCGGCCACCCTGCTCAATGGCAAGCACCAGCCGTGGCTGCGCTGCCTGGGCGCGGGTGCGCCGCGTACCACGCGCACGCAGGAAGGGCTGGCCACGTTCTCGGAGATCATCACCGGGGCGATGGACATCAACCGCCTGCGCCGGTTGGCATTGCGGGTGGTGCGGTTGCAGGAAGCCCTGGAGGGCGCGGACTTCATCGAGGTGTTCCGCGCGTTCCTCGCCGCCGGGCAGACGGAGGTGGACAGCTACCGCAGTGCGGCCCGCATCTTCCGGGGCGGCGATGTGCGCGGGCGGGTGTGCTTCACCAAGGATGGCGCCTACCTGGAAGGGCTGCTGCTGGTGACCGCCTTCATCAAGCGCGCCCTGCATGAGAACCGGGGCGATACGCTGCGGCTGTTGTTCTGCGGGCGGGTGGACCTGGGCGACCTGGTCACGCTGGCGCCGTACCGGGAGAGTGGGCTGATTGCAGCGCCACGTTATGTACCGCCGTGGGCGCAGCACCCCGAGCGGGTGCTGGCAACGCTGGCGTTCTCCACGGCCGCGCAGGCGATGCGGCTGGATACCTTCGACCTGCAGCGCTTCTCGGCGGTGGAGGATGAACTGATGGCCGCTGCCGAACTGGGTTCCCTGCACTAGAAAGGCCCCGCCGGAGCGGGGCCTTCATCGGTCGGCGCTACAGCCAGCCGTCACTCTTCTTCGTCCTTCCAGCCCTGCTGCTGATTCTGGTTGCGGTGCTGTTCCTGCTGCTGTTGCTGCTGGTCGCGTCCGCGCTCCTGATCCTCACCACGCCGGTTCTGGGAGCTCTGATTACGCTGCTGCTGGGCCATGTCGGGTCTCCGGGTGCCGCGTGCGGTATGCCGCGGTCGAGTCAATCGTGTGGATGGGCTCGTTAAAACGACGTGGCAATTTGAATACAAATTCGTCAATTCCTGGCCGCCGCCTACGCCATCGCTTATGCGTAGACGGAATCCGTATATGGAGCGAAGCGCAGTCAGCTGGATGAATGTGGGGCGTTGCGACGACCTCCGTCGCCAGGGTTTGCGCAACGCATTTTTGCCGATTGATCCCGCCTACCCAAATCCGTCGAATCGAACGCTGCGCCTCTCGAACTTTGCGGTGCAGGTATCACTTTCCGGGGGTCCCACTGCACCATTCCGAATGGTGCAGAACGCTCATTTGACGTGCGAATTCGTGCCACGCATGGTTCGCCCCATGAACAATCCTCGTCGCAGTACGAAGCTCGCGGACATCGCCAGCATCCGCCAGGGACATCCCTTCCGGGGTGCCATCACCGCCTTCCCCGATGGGCCGGTCCGGGTGATCCAGTTGAAGAACCTCGGCGCAGCCGGCGTGCACGATCCGGACGATCTTCTGCGTACGCGGTTGCACCCACGCAAGGCGCCGGATTGGGTACAGGAGGGAGATGTGCTGCTTGCCGCACGTGGCACCCATCCGCTTGCCGTGCTGCTGTGCAATCCGCCCTTGGACACCGTCTGCAGCCCTCACCTGTATGTGATCCGGGTGAGCGACCGCGAGCGGGTCATGCCCGCCTTCCTCGCGTGGCAGCTGAATCAGGAAACGGCGCAGGAGCAGCTGCGCCGGCAATCCGCAGGATCGCGCCAGCAGAGTCTTCGCAAGGTGGCTATCGAGGAGCTGCGCGTGCAGTTGCCTCCCCTGCTCCTGCAGCAGCGGATAGTTGCCATCGCCAGGGCCGCGCAGCTTGAGAAGTGCCACTGCGAGCGGATGATCGCCGCCCGTCACCAGGAGGTTGCCCGTTATGCGGCGCACCTCCTGGGCGAGCAGGCGGGTTGAGGGTGTGTAATGTTCCCGCCACGCTCGCCGCGCTTGTCCATGCCCGCGATGCGCTCGAAAAGGGCAAGCGGCCGGACGCCGATACCTGCCTGATCCTGGCGTTGCTGCTGCTGAAAGTGGCCAGCGACGCCGCGTACTACGGCAACCCGGCCATTCCGTACTCGCCAGGCGAGCCGCCGCGCTGCGTGCCCTACTCCGTTCCGCTCCAGGCACGCTTCGACACCCTGTTCCGGCAGCGTCATGCGGAAGGCAACGGCCTGAGGGTGATGAACGCCCTGCGGGTGTTTGCCTTGGCCAATCCGCGCAAGCTGGGTGGGCTGTTCCCGACGTTGAAGCTGGAGGATGCGCTGCCCGACGACCCGGCCGTGCGCGATGCCGCGCTGCTGCAGGTGCTGGAGCGCCTTTCGCTGCCGGCGCTGGACTTCCGCCAGCAGCGCGGCCGGCCCCGCGCGGACGTCGGCGATGCGGTGGATGCCCTGCTGCCTGCGCAGGTGCCCACCGGGTTGAGCTGGCTGATGGCGGCGCTCACCCACCCCTGTGCCGATGAGGCGGTCTACGATCCCAGCTGCCGGCAGGGGGCCGTGCTGCGGGCAGCCGCCACCTGGATGCGTGACGAGCAGAGTGCGCTTGCCCCGGCAGGCCCGGCCCGCTACCCGCTGTATGGGCAGGACCCGGATGCCATGCAGTGCGCCATGGCCCGGCTGCGCCTGCTGCTGCAGGGCACCGACACCCCCCGCCTGTACACCCGCGACCCGCTGGAGGAACCGCTGCTGCAGGAAGGCGAATTGCAGCGCTTCGATGTGGCGCTTTCGTGCCCGCCGCTTTCGCTGAAGTGGGCGCCGGCGCAGGCCAGCCACGATCCCTACTTCCGCTTCCTGCAGGGGGTCCCGTCCCGGCAGTGGGCGCATACCGCGCTGATCCAGCACATGCTGGCCACGCTGGAGCCGCTGCGCGGGCGCATGGCCATCGTGGTGCCGCACGGGGTGCTGTTCCGCGATGGCGAAGAGGCGCGTATCCGGCAGTGCTGGCTGGACGACAACCTGGTGGACATGGTCATCGGCCTTCCCGACCGGCTGTTTGCCGGTGCCTCGGTGGCCACCGCACTGCTGGTGATGCGCAAGGTGCGCCGGCATGACGACGTGCTGTTTGTCGATGCACGCGGGATGGCGACGCGTGGAAAGCGCGGTCCGCGCCTGGGTGACCAGGCCGCGCGTACGCTGCATCGCCTCTGCAGCGAGCGCAGAACGGCGCCCGGCGTGGCGTATCTGGCCAGTTCTGAAGAACTTGCCCGCAATGGCGGCACCCTGAGCGTTGCGCGTTACGTGCAGCCGGCGGCCCGCTGCGCCACCGCCGATCTTGCGACATTGCGCGCGCAGCGTGCGGAGCTGTCCGCGCGCTTTGTGGCCCTCCAGGCGGAGTTGAATGCCGAGCTGGATGCGCTGGAGCGGGAACTGTCGGATCTGACCTGACGCCGTCGCTTCAATCGCTCAGCAATTGACCGAAACTATCTCGATTGGAAAATGCATCGAGAATGCGTTGCGCACTGCACTCGCCGAACGCATGAAACGGAACGATGCACACAGCAACGGCAGCATTCGTTCGTCCAGACTGGTGCCATGAACATCATTCGCCAGAAATTCGACGGCCTCTGCGTGCTTGTCTTCGGTTCACAACACGGAGGGCGCGCATGAACACCCCCCACAGCAGGTTCGGTGTGCGCGATTCCGTACTGGGGTGGCTGCGGCGATTGGGCTGGAATCCCCTTGATGAGCGCGCAGTGGCAGCGTTACGCGGCGAACACCACAGCGCATTGCTGGAGAAGCGGCTGCTGCCATGGTTGCGCCGTTATCGGTACGAGTGGGAAGGCGAGCGCGTGGCGCTTTCGCCCACTTCCTTCGAGCGGATCATTGCCGAGGCCGAAATGTGCTGCCACAGCCTGGATTGGGTGGCCTCCAGCAGCGCTGTGCACCGGCTGCTGGTCAGCGGCGTCCATACGGAACTGGAGTTGTCCAATGGTCGCCGCCTCTCGGTTCCGGTTCCGTTGATCGATTGGGACCATGTGCAGCGCAACCATTGGGATGTGGCCGATGCCCCGGCCATGACGGGTGCGCACGACCGCAACGTCCGCGAGCTGGTCGGTTACGTCAACGGGATTCCCTTGGTGGTGCTGGCCTGCGTGGAGCGCGATGCATACAGCCGATGGGGAACCGTGGACGATGGCATCCGGCACCTGTTGCGCGGCCTGGGCAGCATGCCCGTCAACCCACCGGTGCAGCACGCGCAGCTGCTGCTCAGCCTGGATCGCCGGGGCGGCCGCCATGCCGCTGTGGGCACGCCTGCACATGCGTGGGTGAAATGGCGCGAGCATGGCTGGAGCCGGGCCGCGCAGACCCGGCTGCGCGATACGGCACTGCCTTTCTCCGATGTCCCGCTGGACCCGCCGTGGTCCACGCATGCCGAACTGCTGCATGGCGTGCTGTCGCCGCCGCGGTTCCTGCAGCTGATACGGCATTTCCTGCGAGAGAGCCGAGGCGGCCGGCGCTGTCTGATCCGGTCAAACCAGTTCTTTGCGGTGCAGTGTGCGCTGCAGGCACTGGGCACCCGCGATGCCAGCGGCCGCCGTAACGGCGGACAGCTGTGCCTGGCAACCGGCAGTGGGCTGCAGCGGACGCGGCAGTGGCTGCTGCAGGCCCTGCGCGCCGATGCGGCGTTCAGGCCGATTCGCGTGCTGCAGCCGCTGATCCGGCTGACACCGCCTCCCGAGGACCGGCGCCAACGGCCGGGGCCGCTGCCTGCAGACCAGCTCACCGAGTTCCTGGCCGGCAGGCTCCCCTCGCCGCATGAGGTTCCGCTGCGCATCCTGCGCGGTTGGGCGCGCAGGGCCAGGCTGCCCACCGCCGATGACGAGGTGGCCGACATCGACGACGATATCGTCCTGCTGGTGGATGCCGATTTCTGGGACAGCGATCCCGTCCTGCTGCGGCGCCTGCGCCGCTGCCTGCCGCAGGCAACCTGGCTGACGCTCGTGGCCGCACCGGTTGCCGCACCGTTGCCCGATCTGGATCCTGGCCGAAGGCTGTACGAATACCCGCCCGAGCATGCGGTCGCCGATGGCGTGGTGGTGCAGGCATGGCGCGACGTCGGCCCCCGCCCCGACGGGGATTCCCCCTCCCGGCGCGTGGCCCAGGTTGCAACCGCGATCAGCCAGCATTTCCATGAGCTGGTGCGGCTGGCCGAACGCGGGCTTCGCGCCGCGCTGCTGGTGAGAACGGTCCACCAGGCGCTGGACTACCAGCGCGCGCTCTCGGTGGATGGGCGCTTGAAGACCCACGTGGCGGGTTTCGACAACCGGGGCCTGCCAACGGACCGCGGCTCGGAGCGCATCCCGCCGGAGGTGGAGCTGGTGATCGTGCATGGCGAACTGCCGGCAAGCCAGGATGCGCGATGGGCCGTGCTGTATGTGGATCGCGCGCTTACTGCACCGGAGCGGCTGCGCACGGTAGGCATGATCAACGCGCCGCATCCGGACAAACGCACGGCCATGCTGGTGGATTTCCACACCGGCGACAGCCCTGCGGCGGCACCGCCCGAGTGGCTGCCGTTACCGGTGCAGGACAACCATCCGGCGTTGGGCATACAGCGCCAACGCCTGCACAGCCTGCTGCCGGCCGATGCCGCCGACGACTTCTACGCCTGTCGTGACTACCTTGTGCCCGACTGGGACATCGGCCCGCAGGGTGATGACATCGACCTGCACCGGCACCGGCGCGACCTGCTGCACGGCCGGGTCACTGCCTTCGGGCAGCGGCTGCAGCTGGCCATCTCGGCCGAGACCGCACTGACCGGCAAGCCATCGCTGCTGGGCGACCAGTACCGCGCCCTGCTGCACCGGTTTTCACTACTGCGCGATGCGGTAAGCCGGTTGGCACTGGAGAACCATCGCTTCAACGCCGAAGACCGAAGGGTGCGGCACTGGGCGCGCGAGCAGGCCGCGCAGGTGTGCGAGCAGCCGATGGATTACCAGCTGCTGGGTCCGCTAGAGCCGGTCGAACCGTCGGCGGCGCAGAGCGCCAACCAGCTGTATACCCGCCTGCGCCAGCACCTGCAGGACACCGGCCCGGACCCTGATGCCGTGGAGCGTGGGCGGACCGCGTTGCGTCAGGTGCTGGTGGAGTTCCGCACCGCACAGGCGCGGCTTGCGGCGTTGCAGGCACTGGAGAAAGCGGTGGAGAAACCACCCCAGGCCGGTGACACGGGCACGCCGTCCTCCCGAGGCGAGCAGGTTCTGGCCAGTCTGTTCGACACCACGCTGGACAAGGAAATGTACGAGCAGCTCGGCCGCCGGATCGACGCGTTGGTCGCCAAAGGGCAACTCCAACCGCCGCACCAGTTCGATATGTACGTGCGGGACCGGCTGGAGCAGATGCTGCGGGGCCACCTGCGGGAGCCGCAGCTGGCGGCCGTGGTGCATGCCGTGGTGCTATGCGGGCCCCACTGGCCGCGTTACGGCATCACCGGCGGCACGTAGGTCAGGGTCATGCCCAGCAGCCACAACAGGCCCAGCACCAGCGGGATATGCACCAGCAGCTGGATGAAGGTGAAGCCGACAATGTCGCGCGCCTTCAGCCCGAGTACGCCCAACAGCGGCAGCATCCAGAACGGGTTGATCAGGTTGGGCAGCGCCTCGGCGGCGTTGTACACCTGAACGGCCCAGCCCAGGTGGGCGTGCAGTTCGTTGGCGGCCTGCATCACGTAGGGCGCTTCGATGATCCACTTGCCGCCACCGGAGGGCACGAAGAAGCCCAGCACCGCCGAGTAGATGCCCATCACCAGCGCGAAGGTATCGGTGGTGGCGATGTGCACGAACACGGTGGAGAGCCGATGGGCCAGCGTTTCCCCGCCACTGCCCACGGCATGGGTGAGGATCATGGCGATGCCGCCATACAGCGGGAACTGGATCAGCACGCCGGTGGTGCTGGGCACGGCCTTGGCCACCGCGTTGAGGAAGCTGCGCGGCCGCCAGTGCAGCAGCAGCCCCAGCGAAATGAACAGGAAGTTGTAGGTGTTGAGGTTGGCAATCGCGGTCACCACCGGCTTACTGGCGAACTCGCTGAACAACCACCCGAAGGCCAGCAGCGACAGCAGCACGGTCAGCAACGGGCTGTACTCCAGCCATTCGCCGGCGCGCGTGCGCGGCTGCAGCGGCTCCGGTTCGGCCTGCGCGGCCCCGGCGAAATCGCTGGCGGTGCGTGCGGTGGCCGGACCGGGGGCGGTCAGCCAGGCAATCAGCAGCGAGACCAGGATCAGCGCGGCGGTGAGCGCGATGGACTGCCACAGGAAGATGGTTTCGGTGAAGGGCAGCACGCCGGTGATTTCCACCAGGCCGGGCGGCATGCTGGCCGGATTGGCCTGCAGCTGGGCGGCCGAGGAGCTCAGGCCCATCGCCCACACCGCGCCCAGGCCCAGGTAGGCCGAGGCCCCGGCGGCGCGGTAATCCATCTGCAGTTCCTGGCGGCGGGCCAGCGCGCGTACCAGCAGCCCGCCGAACACCAGCGAAAAGCCCCAGCTGAGCAGCGAGGCCAGCATGCTGATCAGGCCCACGTACACCACCGCGCCACGGCCGGTGCGCGGCACCCGGGCCAGCAGTTCGATGAAGCGCGCCACCACGGGGGCCGTGGCGACCGCATAGCCGCCGATGACCACGAAGGCCATCTGCATGGTGAAGGGAATCAGGCTCCAGAAGCCGTCGCCGAAGGCTTTGGCAGTAGCCTGCGGCGTGGCACCGAAGCTCATGGCGGCTACGGCCACGATCACCACGCCCAGCACCGCGAAGACGTAGGCGTCGGGGAACCACTTCTCGGCCCAGGCCGCTGAGCGCAGCGCCGCGCGTGCCATCCAGCCGTCCCGTGGTGCCGCCGCTGCGTTGCTCGCCATGCCCTACCCTCCCATTTTTATTGGGCAGCCAACGCTGCTGCAATACCGGCGAACAACGCCGCACCCACCCAGTTGTTGTGCAGGAACGCCTTGAAGCACGGGTCGCGCTCGCGCTTGCGGGCGATCCAGAATTCGTAGGTGATCAGCCCGGCGGCCAGCAACACGCCCAGCCAGTAATAGAGCCCCAGCCCGCCACGCACTCCGACCAGCGCCATGGTGCCCAGGAACAGCGCATACAGAATGCCCTGGATGACCAGGTCCAGGTCGCCGAACAGGATGGCGGTGGAGTGCGAGCCCATCTTCAGGTCATCGTCGCGATCGACCATGGCGTACCAGGTGTCGTACGCGGTGGACCACAGGATGTTGGCACCGTAAAGCAGCCAGCCGATCACCGGCACTTCGCCCTGGATGGCGGCGAACGCCATCGGGATGCCCCAGCCGAACGCCATGCCCAGGTACACCTGCGGCAGGTGGGTGTAGCGCTTGAGGTAGGGGTAGCTGGCGGCCAGGAAGATGCCGATGAAGCTCATGCCGATGGTCAGCGCGTTCAGGGTCAGCACCAGCACGAACGCCACCAGCATCAGCCCGGCGAACAACACCAGCGCCTCGCGGCCGGATACCCGGCCACTGGCCAACGGGCGGTCCTTGGTGCGTTTCACGTGCGGGTCCAGCCAGCGGTCGGCGTAGTCGTTGATCACGCAGCCGGCCGAACGCGTCAGCCACACCCCGGCGGTGAACACGAACAGGATCCACAGCGGCGGCAGCCCGCCGGCGGCCAGCCAGAGCGCCCACCAGGTGGGCCACAGCAGCAGCAGGGTGCCGATCGGGCGATCGGCGCGCATCAGTTTCCAGTACTGGCCCCAGCGCGACGGCGGGGCACCGGCGGAGGCGTCAAAACGTTCGTAAGCCATGCGTAAAGGATACCGCCAAGGCCCGCGTCCGGCGCGATTCACCCAAGGGGGCAGACCTGCGCCGCGTTTACGGATAGAATGCCCGTCCCGCACCGCCTCATGGCGCTGCGATGCCCACCCCGGCCCGCTGGTGGTGCGGCGGCTCTTCAAGATGCGCCCGTAGCTCAGCCGGATAGAGTAGTGGCTTCCGAAGCCATTGGTCGGGGGTTCGAATCCCTCCGGGCGCACCATCTTCCTTGCATTCCCGTTCTGCCGGTTTTTGCCGAGCAGCCACGCAGGGCGTGGCTCTACCCGGGCATTCTGGATTTGCGTGCAGCCACGCAGGGCGTGGCTCTACCGGGGCATTCTGGCCGATGGACGTAGAGCCACGCCCTGCGTGGCTGCAGTGTCCGAAGACTGATCAATACGTCCCGTCAAACGCAAAGATCGGCTTGCGCTGCTGCCACAGGCCGGCGGTGAAGTCCGGGAACTCCAGGGTCTGGAAGCTGTTGGCGATGGATTGCTCCGACAGCGGGGTGATCGCGCTCCAGGTGATGGCGTCGTAGATGTCGATCGGCATCGGCGCCTTGGCCTTGAGGGCTTCGACGAAGGCGTGGATCACGAACCAGTCCATGCCGCCGTGGCCGGCGCTGGCGGCGGTGTCGGCGTGCTGCTTCCACAGCGGGTGTTCGTACTGGTCCTGGTAGCCCTGGAACGGTTCCCACTTGTGCGGCGGGCTGCGGCCTTCGATATGAATGGACTGGTTCACATCCATCCACAGGCCCTTGGTGCCCTGCACGCGGAAGCCCATCGAGTACGGTCGCGGCAGCGAGGTGTCGTGCTGCAGCAGGATGGTTTCGCCGTTCTCGCACGCCAGGGTGGTGGTGACGATGTCACCCAGCTTGAAGTTCACCTTGGTGCTGGGGTGGGTGGTGCCGCCGCTCTTGGCCACGGTGTATTCGTGCAGGCCGCGCGCCTTGCTGGCGAACGCATTGATGTGGGTGAAACGGTTGCCGCGGTTGATGCCGGTGTACATGGCGCACGGGCCGATGCCGTGGCTGGGGTACAGCTCGCCGTTGCGGTCCACCGAATGCTGGGTGCGCCAGCGCGCTTCGGACCATGCATGCGGGCCGAATTCCACGCCGCTGTCGTACGGCTGCGACGGATCGCCGGAGTTGAACTTCACCCCGCGCAGGTCGTGCTGGTAACCGGCCTGCAGGTGCACCAGTTCGCCGAACAGGCCGTTGCGCACCATCTGCAGGGTGGCCATCACGTCGCGGCGGTAGCAGACGTTTTCCAGCAGCATGTACGGGGTGCCGGTGGAGAGCTGGGTCTTGAGCACGTCCCAGTGGTCCTGCAGGGTGATGCCAGCCACCACTTCGCAACCCACGGCAACCTTGGCCTGCATGGCGGCAATCGCCATCGGGGCGTGGTATTCCCACGGCGTGGCGATGATCACGCCGTCCAGGCCGCGCTGTTCAAGCAGGCGCTTCCACGCGTTGCGGTCACCGTCCTGGCCGTAGGCGGTGGGCGCCTTCCTGCCGGCCTTGGCCACCATGTCCATGCCGCGCTTGAGCATGATCGGTTCGATGTCGCACAGTGCGACCACGTCAACGTCGTCGCGGCGGACCAGCTCCTTGAGCAGCACCTGGCCACGCATGCCGGTGCCGATCAGGCCCAGGCGCAGCGTGCGCCCGCGTGCCCAGGCCGGGGTTTCCGGCAGCAGGCTGGTGGCGGCCAGGGCCGCACCGGCGGCAATGAATTCCCTACGCTTCATGGAACGTTACTCCCTTTGGAAACGCGCCGGCCGGAACCGGCGCGCTGGAACAATCAGAACTTGTAGCCGACCTGCAGACTGTAGCTGCGGCCGAAGATGCTGGCATAGTCACTGGAGTCACCCAGGAAACTGTTCGGGTCGTAGAACGGCAGGCGGTTGAACAGGTTCTTGACCGTGAAGCCCAGGCTCCAGTGGTCATCCGGGCGCCAGCCCACGCTCAGGTTGGTGGTCCACCACGACGGCACGCCATCGCACTGGGAAGGGTTCACTGGCAGCGAGCCGGCGGTGCAGGTGTCCGGGTTGTTGTCTTCGGCATCCACGCGGTCCCACGCCCACTTGGTACCGCCCACGTAGTTCACGAAGAAGCTGGTGGTGACCTGCTTGTAGGACCAGTCGGCGTTGAACGTGGCACGCATGCGCGGGTTGCCGTAGTAGCCGATGGTGTTGCCGTAGTACCAGCGATCCGTGTCGTCGATATAGGCTTCCTTGCGGCGCGCGATGGTGGCGGCCACGCCGATGTTCAGCGCGCCCCACTCACCGAGCATGAAGCGGCCGCGCGCATCGATGTCGAAGCCGTCCACCAGGGTGCGGCCCTGGTTCTTGTACTGGCCTACCACGGCGGCCACGTTGCCCACGCTGTAGCCGGGCAGCGCACCCGGGCAGCTCACGCCGCTGGCCGGGTCGGCGCACATCTGCGCCAGCGCGGCCTCGTTGGCCCGATCGTTGTCGCTGATCGGGTTGCGGGTCATCGACAGGATGTCCTGTTCCTTGCTGTAGTCCGGCGCGGCGATCTCGTTGCGGCGGTAGATGAACCAATAGTCGGCCGAGATCGACATCCAGCTGGCCGGTTCGTACACGAAGCCCAGCGTGGAGATCTTTGCCTTTTCCGGCTTCAGGTCCTGGTTGGGCTGGGTCATGCGCGCCACGGTGCGGCTGCAGTCGCTGTTGAGCAGCGTGTTGCCCAGGTCCACGTCGCCCGGGCGGTTGGACTGGCGCAGCAGGTTGGCGATGGCATTGGTCTCATCGCAGCGGATGTCGTCTTCAAAGCCACCGAGCTGGGCGAACACGCCACCGGTGCCCGCTTCGGCCAGGCTGGGCGCGCGGAAGCCTTCGGAATAGGTACCGCGCAGCAGCAGCTGCGGCAGCACCTGGTACTTCAGGCCGATCTTCGGGGCCAGGTTGGCGCTGAAGTTGGGGTACTTGTCCACGCGCAGCGCGGCATCCAGTTCCAGCTTGTCGGTCAGCGGGGCCACGGCTTCGGCGAACAGCGCGTAGGTGTTGCGCTTGCCATCGAACCACGAGCCGCCCTGCTGGGTGATCAGGCCGTTGGCGGCATCTTCGTTGCCCGGGGTGTAGAAGGTTTCGCGGGTGGCGTTGAAGCCGAACGCGGCGCGCACGTCGCCGGCCGGCATGCTGAACAACGGGCCTTCGATCTTGCCATCCAACGTATGCAGGCGGGTCCACGACTGGATGTCGAAGGTGGGGTACGCCTCGCGGATCAGCTTGGCATTGGCTTCGTTGATGACGCCGAACTGGTAGGCCGGGTTGTCGGAGATGATCACCCGCCCGGTGCCCGGGTCGATGGTGTAGGGGCCGAACGCGCGTTCGAAGCCTTCCAGGTTTACGTTGACGGTCTGGTAGGTGACCGAGTGCGTGCCCGCGGTGGCGAAGGCGGTTTCCCAGTTCCAGTCCTCGCCCAGGCTGCCACGCAGGCCAGCCAGCACGCGGTAGCTCTGGTCGGTGTTGCGCTGGCCGAAGTGGCCGTCGCCCACGTCCTGCATCAGGTAGTTCAGGCCCACCACGCCGCCCATCATCGCCTTCAGTTCGGGGCTGGCCAGGTTGTAGACGTTGTTCGGCCCCAGGTAAGGCGTGAGGAACTGGTTGACCGTGTTGCCGGTGTTGCGCGAGTACCAGCTCGAGGGATTGCCGGTCGTGGTGTTGTACGCGGAGGGGGTGCCACCGTTGGCGGTCAGGTCGATGTCGGTGTAAGTGACTTCGGCGAAGGCCTCGGTGCTGTCGCCGATCAGGAAGTGCGAGCTGATGTAGGCGGTAGCGCGCTCGGTCTTGGCGCCGGCGTCGATCTCGCGGTTCATCCAGGTTTCCCAGATGCAGCGCGTGCCGGCGGCCTCGACCAGCACGTTGTTGCAGCCCGGCGCGGCTTCACGCACCAGCGCATTGGTGGTGGGATCGAACGCGAAGAAACTGCCCGGGTTGAATTCGCCCGGCTTGCTGCCGGTGCCCAGGCGCAGGCCGGGGATGTAGTTGGGGTTGTTGACGTAGTACTGGGGCGGCCGCTTGTCGTAGAAGTCGCTCAGCGGGATCGCATTGCGGCGGTACAGGTTCACCGAGGCGTAGACGTTGTAGCGGTCTTCGTCGAGGTCGCCGAAGCCGGCGGTGATGCTGCCCTGCTGCTCGCCGTAGGAATCGATGCGCGAAGACTTGTCGGCGGTGATGTTGATCTCCGCACCCTGGTAGGAGCGCTTGGTGATCACGTTGATCACGCCGGCCACCGCGTCGGTGCCGTACACGGCCGAGGCGCCGTCGGTCAGCACTTCCATGCGTTCGATGGCGGCGGCCGGAATGGCATCGATGTTGACGAACTGGGTCTGGAAGCCGGCCGGCGCACCGTAGTACGACAGGCGGCGGCCGTTGAGCAGCACCAGCGTGCCCTGCGCGCCGAGGCCGCGCAGGTTGGCCTGCGAAGCGCCATCGGAACCGGTGAACAGGGAGCGTGAATCCTGCTGGCCCGGGCGCGCGGCCGGCAGGTTGTCGAGCACCTGCAGCAGCGTGCGCGCACCCATGTTCTCGATGTCCTGCTTGCTGATCACCTGCACCGGCGAGGAGGTTTCCACATCGCTGCGGCGGATGTTGGAGCCGGTGACCTGCACACGCGCCAGTTCGGTGGCGTTGGCTTTTGCCTTGGCCTCAACGGCGGTGTCGTCGTCCTGGGCAAACGCCGGACCGCTCACGGCCAGGGCAAGCCCCAGCGCGACGGACAAGGGTGTAGCGGGGATGCGGCGATGGCGATGGCGTTCGTTCAACATCTTTGGCTCCTTGTGCTTCCGCAGCGTGGGGCTGCCTGGGTGGGTTTTTTCGGGCAACAGTCACCCGCACCACGGCCGGCGGGCCGTAGTCGGGAAACGGTGGGGAATTCTTTTTTCGATACGTCTGTGGGTTACGGCGACACGATGGTGGCGGTATCGCCCTCCTGTCCGATCAGTGCGGCGTTGGCCCAGTTGCCACACACCTGTGCGGGCTGCGTGCCTTGTGCGCCCAGCGTGCGCAGGCTCAGGCGCTGCAGGCCGCGGATATCCAGTTCGGGCTTGACCACGCCCGGTGCCTTCACCAGGCCGCTGTCGTAGAGCAGGCGGTCATCGCCCCACACCTGGAACTGCATGCCGCCGGCGCTGCGGCAGGCATCGTCGATGCCCAGGTCAGCTCGCAGCAGGCGCCACTGGCCGTGCAGCTGCAGGTCGATGCGGCTGGCCGGGCCGACGCCCAGCCCGCGGCGGAACAGCAGGCCGTTCATGCGCATGGGTTGGCCGCCCTGGAAGGCAACGTCTGCGCGCACCTGCGCGTTGGCGGTTGCCGGCAGGGCCAGTTCAGACAGGTAGCGCTGCTGTGCGGGACGTTCGGCCACCTGGTGCTCCAGGATCTGGAACGTGGACAGGGTGATCGGGCCCACGTCGCGCGGCTGCAATGCATCCACCGCGCGGGCCACGTTGCCCTGCGCGGCGGTGACCATGGGGTCGCTGCCGGCCGCGCCATCACCGTCGGGGTTCTGCACGCTGAGCACGCGGAAGCGCAGCAGGCGGCCGGCATGGGCGGGGAAATCGATCTGCTGCAGGTCCTGCTTCAGCGCCAGGCGACCGCGCTTGATCGGCTCGCCCCATTCGCCATTGGTGTCGGCCAGGTAGATTTCGTAGTCGCGAACCTGCCCGCTCTTCCAGTGCTGGTCGTTGCGCGGGGCCAGCGCGATGCCGTCGATCAGGCGGCGCTCGCCGAAGCCGATCACCCATTCGTGGGCGCCGGTACGCACGGCCTGGTTGCGCACGGTGCGGAACCAGGTGGCCGGGTCGTCGTCGAAGGCCTTCTCCAGCTCGTAACCGCGCTCTTCGGCCGGGCGGTTGACCACCAGCAGGCTGTCGGCCGGCAGTGCGCGGCCCAGCACCGGGGCGGCCGGGAACACATCATCTGCGGCGGCCGGTGCCTGCGCGATATCGAGCTGGAAGACGAGCGGCTGGCGGATGTCGGTGGGTACGCTACGCACATGCACGGTGCCACGGCGTTCGCCCGCGTCGAAGTACCAGCCTTCCGGCGCGGCCTGCCACGCGGCGGCATCTGCCAGCATCGGCAACGCGCGGCCATCAAGACTTACTGCTGCCGGCTTCTGCCGGCTGAGTACGCGCAGCGCATAGCGGCGCTGTGCCAGCTGCCCCTGGTACTGACCGCGCACGCCATCGATGTTCACCTGCACCGGGCCACTGCCCTGCGCCGGGGCCTGCAGGGTGACCTGCTGCTGGCTGGATTCGCCCTTCTCGTAGCGGCGCGTGCTGCCGTCGTCTTCGTACAGCGTGTACTGCGAGCTGCCCTGCGGGTACAGGTCGAAGGTGACCTCATCGAGCGGCTTCTGGCCGTCGTACAGCATCTCCGGGTACATCGGCACGATGGCACCGGCGCGCACGAACAGCGGAATGGTGGCCAGGTCGACCGGGCGGTCCAGCTGGCGGCCTTCGGCACCGGCCTGCAGCGCGCGGCCATCCCAGTAATCGATCCAGCGGCCCTGCGGCAGGTGGATATCGCGGCGCCAGCCCCGGCTGGCGGCCTGGCTGCGGTACACCGGCGCCACGAGAAGGTCACGGCCGAGCAGGAACTGGTACTTGTAGGTTTCGTTCCAGGCGTTGGGGTCCTGCGGGTAATCCCACATCAGCGCGCGCAGGATCGGCGCGCCGGTGGTGGCCGCGTCGTGTGCCAGCCCGTACATGTACGGGGTCATGCGCATTTTCAGCTTGAGGTAGTCGCGGTTGACACTGCGGTAGGGCTCGTCGAACCACCACGGGTGCTTGCGCGCACTGCCCGACCAGCCGGACATGCCCATCAGCACCGGGGTGAAGCTCTTCCACTGCAGGTCGCGGGTGAAGGTTTCGGCACTGCCGCCGAAGATCGCATCCACGTCGCCGCTGGCGTAGGCCATGCCCGAAAGCCCTGAGCCGACCAGGGTGGGAATGTGCCAGCGGATGTAATCCCAGCTGCTGCTCTGGTCACCGGTCCAGGCCACTGCGTAGCGCTGGATGCCGGCCCAGCCCATCACCGTCCACAGGAACGGGCGCGAATCGGAGTTGTGCAGGATGCCGTTGAACGCAGACTGGTTTGCGTCCATCGCGAACTGGTAGCCCTTGCCGGTCCACGCCACGTCCAGCTTCTGCACGCGGGTGCCGGCGGTGCCGACTTCCCAGGCGATCTTGTCCACGCCGTTTTCGGTCCACAACCCGGTCTTGAAGCCGTAGCCGGCCAGACCCTTCACCGTTTCCGGCAGGCCCTTGTAGCCACAGCCGTAGCCATCGTTGGGCAGGATCCAGCCGCCGGGCATGTCGTGCGCGCGGTACTGCTTTGCGACGCTGTCGACCACGTCCGGGGTGGTGCCGGTGGGGCCATCGCTCCAGCCTTCGGGCACGCTGCCGGGTTTCTTGATGTTGTCGCGATCGTTGTAGCAGTCGGCATCGCCGTACGAGAACGCCCAGCGCGGCAGCAATGCGGCGCGCCCGGTCAGTGCGGTGTAGCGGTCCAGCAGCGCGGGCAGGCCGGCGCCGACGAAGTAGTACGCATCGAAGCGGTCTTCGCGGTGCAGCAGGGTGGCCTGGTCGGCCTGGCGCAGGTCGTAGCTGCCATCGCTCCAAGTGTTGCGCAGCATGCCCCAGCCGCGCGAGCTGAGCAGCATCGGCGCCGGGTTGGGGCGGTCGCCCTCTTCCCAGCCACCGGAATACGACACCTCCAGCTCACGCCCCTTGAAGACGAAGCGCCCGTTCTGCTGGCCACCGCCGACGAACTGTTCGTCGGCCTGGCTGCTCAGTACCTGCACGCTCTGGGCGGTATCCAGGTCCAGCGGCTGCAGTTCGCGCCACAGCGGCACTACATTGCCGGCATCACGCCGGTCCAACGCCAGGCGCAGCGGCTGGCGCTGGATGTGCAGCACCAGCGCGTCGGTGCGGATGCGCACTTCGTTGCCGTCTTCTTCCAGCTGGAACGGCACGGCGGCAGACGCCTGCGGCAGCACGATGGGGGCGGCCTTGTCGCCGGCCGGCAGCAGCTTGCCGGTGCGGCTGGCCTGCACGCGCAGCAGGTCGGGGCGCAGCAGGTCCACGCGCACGGTCATGCCGTTATCGGTGGTCAGCGTCCAGGCCGTGGCCGACGCGGTCGGCTCGGCACGTAATGCGCTCAGGTTGCCCAACGGCGCGGCCAGTGCCGGCGTTATGGCCAACAGCGACAGAAGAGAGATGGCCAGTACGGTGCGTCGACAACGGGTAACCACTTCGCCCCCAAAGCCCGCGTTCGGCGGGTGTCCGAAACCAGTGCGGCCGACTATGGGGCAGGCTATCGAAAGATGTCAAGAAATTGAAAAGAAAAAAGATTAGGAATTCTACCAAAACGAAAGATGATGCAAAGCACCACTTTCCTTCTGGCTGCTGAATGGGCGGAATTTCCCTTTGCAGGACGCGCAGATAGGCGGCACCCATTGCGCAAGAACCGACAGCGAAAGTGAAAACTGTGATCCGGATATCTTATTTTAATCTTTCGATATTTGACATTTCGAAAGAAAACGCTGATCGTGCGGTCGCCCAACAGGAATAGCGAATGGACGTCACTCTGCTCCCCGATATGCCCGCCTGGCAGCGCCTGGGTGGCGCGCACACCGCAGAAGAGATCGCGCAGCAACCGGCCCTCTGGTCGGCGTTGGCCGACGTGCTGGAGGTGGCCCGCGAGCGCATCGATGCGTTCCTGGGGGACGCGCTGCGCCAGCCAGGCCAGCGGGTCATCTTCACCGGCGCCGGCAGTTCGGGCTTCATCGCCGAGATGGTTGCCGACCAGATCAATGCGCAGTGGCCGGCGGACGTCCGCGCCATCCACACCACCACCCTGCTCACCCACCCGGCGCTGTACCTGCAGCGCGACCGCCCGACCCTGCTGGTGTCGTTCGGGCGCAGCGGCTCCAGCCCGGAAAGCGTGGCGGCGGTGGACCTGGTGCGGGCGCAGGTGGACGACGCGCGCTTCCTGGACATCACCTGCAATGCCGATGGCGCCCTGGCCCAGCGCGGCCAAGGGCGCAGCGATACGCTGTCGCTGCTGATGCCGTCGGCCAGCTGCGACCGCGCCTTTGCCATGACCAGCAGCCTGAGCTGCATGCTGCTGGCCGCGTTGAGCGTGTTCGACAGCGCGCCGTGGGCCGAGCAGATCGCGCGCCTGCGCAGCCTGGCCGAACGCGGTACGCAGGCCGTAAGCCACTGGGACGCCCCGGTCGCAGCGCTCGCGCGCACGGATATCTCACGGGTGATCTACCTGGGCAGTGGTCCGCTGGAAGCGACCGCGCGCGAAGCGGCGCTGAAGGTGCTGGAACTCACCGCCGGCCGGGTGCTGGCGCTGGCCAACACGCCGCTCGGTTTCCGCCACGGCCCGAAATCCACGCTCAACGGCACTACGCTGGTGGTGGTGCTGCGCAGCGCGCAGCCGCTGGCGCGGCGCTATGAACAGGACCTGCTGGAAGAGCTGCGCCGCGACGGCATCGCCGCGCGCGTGATCTCGGTCGGCCCGGCTGGCAGCGACAGTGCCGACGGCGACTTCCTGCTGGATGTGCCTGCCCTGCCCGATCCGTGGCTGGCCCCGCTGTGGCTGGTGATGGCGCAGTGCTTCGCGCTGCAGCGCTCGGCCGCGCTTGGCCTGACCCCGGACAACCCGTTCCCGGATGGCACGGTCAACCGCGTGGTGCAGGGCGTGACGATCCATGACCATGGCTGAGCACGGCATGCAGGCCTGGTATGGCATCGACATCGGCGGCACCAAGATCGAGCTGGTGGCCTGCGACGCAGCGCTGACCGTGCATTACCGCCAGCGCGTGGCAACGCCGACGAATGACTACGCGGCCTTTGTGGCCGCCGTCGGCCAACTGGTCGAGGATGCGGATACCGCGCTGGGCACGCGTGCCGTTGCCGTAGGCCTGGGCCTGCCCGGCGTGCGCGATCGCGACAGCGGCCGCCAGTTGAGCGCCAACGTGCCCGCGCTGAGTGGCCACACGGTGGGGCATGACCTGGAAGCACGGCTGCAGCGCCCACTGGCGCTGGGTAACGACCTGCAGTGTTTCGCCCTGTCCGAAGCGCACGACGGCGCCGCCGCCGGCTACCCCAGCATGTTCGGGGTGATCCTGGGCACCGGTGCCGGCGGTGGCTACTGCCTGGACGGAAAGCTGGTGGCCGGCAACAACGGCATTGCCGGTGAGTGGGGCCATTGGAGCCTGCCGGCCACGCTGCAGCTGCGCCATGACCTGCCCTTGCTGGACTGCGGCTGCGGCCTGCGCGGCTGCCTGGAGCGCTATGTCTCCGGCAGCGGCCTGGCGATGATCCACGAACGCCATGGCGGCCTGGCCTGCGACGCAACCGCCGTGGTGGCGCAGGCGCAGGCCGGCGACCCGATCGCGCTGCAGGCGCTGGCCATCCATCGTGACCTGCTCGGCTACAGCTTCGCCAGCCTGATCCTGGCGCTGGACCCGCACGTAATCGTGCTGGGGGGCGGGCTGTCGAAGCTGGAGCAGCTGTACCGCGACCTGCCTGCGGCCATTGCGCCCTACCTGTTCAACGGCGTGCGCGTGCCGCCGATCCTGCCGCCGGCCTTCGGCGATGCCGGCGGTGCACGCGGCGCGGCGCTGCTGGCGCGCCAGCACCATCCCGCGCACTGAGTCATTCCCTTCCGTTCCGCTGCACCTGGAGTGTTGCCATGTCTGCCGTCCAATCGTTGATCGCCGCCCATCGCCAGGGCCAGCCCGTTGGCCTGTACAGCGTGTGCTGCAGCAACGAGCAGGTGCTGCTGGCCGCCATGCAGGTCGCACGCGACCACGGCACCGTGCTGCTGATCGAAGCCACCTCCAACCAGGTCGACCAGTTCGGCGGCTACACCGGCATGACCCCGCGGCAGTACCGCGATTACGTGCTGCAGCTGGCGCGCAGCCAGGCATTCCCGGTGGAGCGGTTGATCCTGGGCGGCGACCATCTCGGCCCGAATGCCTGGCAGAAAGGACCGGCCGAGGTCGCGATGGCCAATGCGCGCACGCTGATTGCCGCCTACGTGGCCGCCGGTTTCCACAAGATCCACCTGGACTGCAGCATGTCCTGCGCCGATGACCCGACGCCGTTGCCCGATGCAATCGTGGCCGCGCGCTCGGCCGAACTGGCGCGCATCGCCGAACGCACCGCTGCCGAGAACGGCCTGCCGCCACCGGTGTATGTGATCGGTACCGAAGTGCCCGTGCCGGGCGGCGAGGCCTCGCTGGAAGGGGGGCTGGCCGTGACCACGCCCACCGCCGCCGCGATCACGCTGGCGATTCACCGCGAGGCGTTTTCCGCACCGGACCTGTTGCCCGCCTGGGAGCGCGTGATCGCCATGGTGGTGCAGCCCGGCGTGGATTTCGACCACAGCAGCGTGCACCACTACGACCCGGCGGCCGCCCGGGAACTGTCCGCGTTCGTGGAAACCCAGCCGCGCATCGTGTTCGAGGCGCACTCCACCGATTACCAGACCGAAGCCGGCCTGCATGCGCTGGTGCGCGACCACTTCGCCATCCTCAAGGTGGGACCGGCGGCGACGTATGCGTTCCGCGAAGCGGTGTTCGCGCTGGCAATGATCGAACGCGAGCTGCTGCCGGCCGCTGAAGCGTCAGGGATCATCGAGGTACTGGACCGCTGCATGCTCGACAAGCCGGCCAGCTGGGCCAGCTACTACCAGGGCGACGCGCACGAACAGCGCCTGCTGCGCGCCTATTCCCTGAGCGACCGCAGCCGCTACTACTGGGGCGAGGGGGCCGTGCAGGCCGCGCTGGCCACCCTGGTCGACAACTTCACCCACCAGGCACCGCCGCTGATGCTGCTCAGCCAGTACCTGCCCGAACAGCTGCGCGCGGTGCAGGCCGGTGAGCTGGCGGCCGAACCGCTGGCGCTGATCCGGCACAAGGTGGGGCTGCGCCTGGCCGAGTACGCCCGGGCTTGCGCTCGCAATGCGTTTGGCACCGATAACGAAGCTTTTTCTGCCACGGAGCTTTCGGAACGGTAAGCTTCGGCTTTCCTTCCGAATGGAATCGCCCCATGCGCAATACACGGCAGCGCCGCCAACAGATCCTGCAGTTGCTGGTCGAACACGGCAACGTGCAGGTCAGCGAACTGGTGGAGCGCTTCGGCGTCTCGGCAGTGACCATCCGCGCCGACCTGACCCACATCGAAGCGCAGGGCCTGGCCACGCGCACCCACGGCGGCGCCACCCTGGTGCGCAAGCCGCCGCTGGAGCAGGACATCCATGAAAAGGACACCCTGAACCTGCCGCTGAAGGACAGCATCGGCGCGCATGCCGCGCGGCTGGTGCGGGCCGGCGACAACATCATCATCGATTCGGGTTCCACCACCATGACGCTGGCGCGCCACCTGCGCGAACACCGCGACGTGACGGTGATGACCAACGGGCTGAACATCGCCTGGGAGCTGGCCAATGCACCAGGCGTGGAACTGCTGCTCACCGGGGGCCTGCTGCGCAAGCAGTCGCTGTCGCTGCAGGGCAGCCAGGCCGAAGCCAGCCTCAACACCTACAGCTTCGACACCCTGTTCCTGGGCGTGGACGGGCTGGACCTGCAGTTCGGACTCACCACGCACCATGAAGCCGAAGCCCGCCTCAACCACCGCATGGTGGAGCGCGCACGCCGCGTGGTGGTGCTCACCGACGCCTCCAAGTTCGGCCACGTCAGCCTGCACCGCATCGCCCGCCTGGACCAGGTCCACACCATCATCACCGACGCCAGCATCGATGCGGAGTACCTGGAAGGGCTGCAGAAGCTGGGCATTGAAGTGATCATTGCCGAGTCGCCGCCTTGAACCCGGTTTCCACCCTGCATGGCCGCGTGCTGACCCCGTTCGGATGGGTGCGCGGCGACATCGCCTTCGACCAGCGCATCGTGTCGATCAACAGCGCCCACGCCGACCCGCGTGGCGATGAAGAGGTGCCGCTGATCCTGCCCGGCTTCATCGACCTGCATGTGCATGGCGGTGCCGGGGTCGACATCATGCAGGGCGGGGATACCGCACGCACGGTGGCGCGCGCGCACGCGCGGCATGGCACCACTGCACTGCTGGGCACCACCATGACCGCCGAGGCGGATGACATCGTGCGTGCGCTGCAGGGCCTGTCCACCGCGATCGCGCAGCGTGACACCGGCATGGCGCGCGTGCTGGGCGTGCACCTGGAAGGCCCGTTCATCAGCGCCGAGCGCCTGGGTGCGCAGCCGCCGCTGGTGGTGGAAGCCACGCTGGACGATGTGCGCCACCTGCACGCCATCGCACCGATCAAGGTGCTGACCCTGGCGCCGGAGATCGGCCAGCACCTGGCGTTGATCCCCGCGTTGAACGCGCTCGGCATCCGCGTGCAGCTGGGCCACAGCGCCGGCAGTTACGAGCAGGGCGTGGCCGCGCTGGATGCAGGCGCCGCCGGCTTCACCCACCTGTTCAACGGCATGACCGGCGTGGACCACTACCACCCCGGCATCGCCACCGCGGCGCTGGCGCATGCCGAGTACGCCGAACTCATTCCCGACCTGCAGCACGTGCACCCTGGCGCGATCCGCACCGCACTGCGCGCCATTCCGCGCCTGTACTGCGTGACCGACGCCACCGCCGCCACCGGCATGCCCGATGGCGAATACGCGCTGGGCGTGCAGCGCGTGCACAAGTGCCTGGGCTGCGTGCGCCTGGAAAGCGGCTCGCTGGCCGGCAGCGCGCTGACCATGGACCAGGCGCTGCGCAACCTGGTTGCGCTGGGTCTGGCGCTGGATGACGCATCCAACCGCGTTTCACGCTACCCCGCCGACTATCTGGGCCTGGATGACCGCGGCCGCCTGCAACCGGGCGCGTGGGCGGATCTGGTGGTGATGGACCATGACCTGCGCGTGCAGCAGGTGATCGTGGAAGGCGAACGCATCACGCTTGACTGAGTGATTCCGCGCCGCGTGCGGCGCGTTCCAACGTAGACAGGACCGCACCATGAACGACGCTTCCGCCGTTATGCCCGTGCCCGCTTCCGCCAACGCGCCGCGTTGGCCGGTGCGCTATCTCTTGTTCATTGGCGGCATGGGCGGCCTGCTCTACGGCATCGACATCGGCATCATCGCGGGTGCGCTGCCCTACCTGGAAGCCACGGCCACCGCCAGCTGGCATCTCACCACGCAGCAACTGGGGTTCGTGGTGGCGGCGGTGCTGCTGGGCAGTGTGCTGTCCTCGTTGTTCGCTGGCGCGGTGGCCGACCTGATCGGCCGGCGCGGCACGATGCTGCTGGCCGGGGTGCTGTTCACCGCGAGCATTCCGGTAATGGCGTTGTCCGAAGGCTATGGACCGTTGTTGATGGGGCGCCTGCTGCAGGGCATCAGCGGTGGCCTGATCGGCGTGGTGGTGCCGCTGTACCTGGCCGAGGTGCTGAGTCCCGAACGGC
This sequence comes from Stenotrophomonas sp. FBCC-B152, assembly GCF_059134105.1. Taxonomy (NCBI): domain Bacteria; kingdom Pseudomonadati; phylum Pseudomonadota; class Gammaproteobacteria; order Lysobacterales; family Lysobacteraceae; genus Stenotrophomonas; species Stenotrophomonas sp. FBCC-B152. The sequence continues at coordinate 3,751,745 of NZ_CP101442.1, forward strand.
GCGGACGTGGCGCGGCGATGTTCCAACTGCTGCTTACCATCGGGCTGGTACTGGCGGCGGTGATCGGGCTGTACCACGCCCACAGCGTGGATACCGCCGCGGCCGCCGTGCGCCACCTGCCCGGCGAAGAGCAGCAGCGTCTGTTGTTCGCGGTGAAGGACCATGCCTGGCGCACCATCTTCTGGAGCTGCCTGTTGCCCGGGCTGGTGTTCACCGGCGGCGCGCTGCTGATCAGCGAATCGCCTCGTTGGCTGGTGCGGCGCGGCCGCATCGAGAAAGCGCGCATTGCCCTGCAGCGCACGGTCGCGCCGGCGGAGGTGGAAGCCACGCTGGCGCGCATGCAGGCACCCGATGCACCGGCCAGCGACGGCACGCCCGCCAAGCGTGATCCGCTGCTGAGCCGCCGCTACGTGTGGCCGTTCGTACTGGCCTGCCTGGTGCTGGCCTTTACCCAGGCGACCGGCATCAACTCGGTACTGGCCTATGCGGTGAACATCCTCAACCAGGCCGGCCTGCCGGGCGCGGTGGCCAACTGGGCCGATGTCTCCATCAAGCTGCTCAACGCGCTGATGACGGTCGTCGCGCTGGTGCTGGTGGACCGCAAGGGCCGCAAGTTCCTGCTCATGCTGGGCACCGGCGGCATCACCATCGCCCTGCTCGGCGCTGCGCTGCTGTTCGTGCGCAGCGAACACGGGCGGCTGGATGTGCAGGCCGCGCTGCAGCAGCAGGTGTACGAGCAATCCCTGTCGCTGCCGATGGATGCCGCGCAGTGGCGACGGCTGGATGGCAACGCCGACGGGCAACCGCTGCAGCTCACCGTGTCCTACGCCTACGGCGGCTTCAGCAACGTGCGTTCGCTGCGCAGCGACAACCCCATCGACGCCACGTTGCAGATCCGCCGCGAAGACGCGGTATCGGCCGACAGCGTGATCGGCGCGTTCTTCCGCCGCATCCACCTCAACCCGTTTCCGGATCCGGCTGCCGCCGTACAGGCGCCGCTGGTGATCGAACGCGCGGTCATCGGCCCGGTGCCCTCGCCTGCCCACGGCTGGCTGGTGGCCAGCTGCATCCTGTTGTTCGTGGCGTTCTTCGCGGTCGGGCCGGGCGTCTGCGTGTGGCTGGCGCTGTCGGAGCTGATGCCCACCCGCATCCGCTCCAACGGCATGAGCATCGCGCTGCTGCTCAACCAGTTCGTGTCGACCGTGATCGCCGCGATCTTCCTGCCCACCGTGGGCCACCACGGCTACGCCAGCATGTTCTTCTTCTGGGCCGGCTGCACGCTGCTGTACTTCCTGGTGGCCGCGTTCCTGCTGCCGGAAACCAAGGGCAAGACGCTGGAGGAGATCGAAGCGCGGTTCCGCTAGCAGCGCTACGGTCGCCCGGTGATCCGGGTAACCAGCTCGGCGGCTTCGCCCGGCTCAAGCCCGGAGGTCATCATGCTCTCGCCGAAGGGGCCGCTGAGGTTTGCCCGGGAGATCGGTTCGCCATTGACGGTGATGACCATCGCCCGTCCCACCAGGCGCTCGGTGGCGCTATGGATGCGAGGCGCGGCGGCCTCGGTGAACGCGTAATACACGTTGGCCTTTCCGTCCTCGTTGACCACCTGGCGCACGCTGGCGATCGCGCCGGTCGTGAACACGGGCGGATTGGCCAGCTTGACGGTCTCCCCGTGGGCGAAACGCACCTCGACGCCCGGCTCGCCGTCTTCGGCAACCGGACGCATTTCGATGCGTACATCGGTGAGCGGCGGGTTGCCCTGCGCTGCAGGGTTCAACGCCGCGTCGTTATCCTTGTTGCATGCCGTGACCAGCAGCAGGCTGGCTGCCGCCAGGCTCCATCGCCATCCGTTGCGCATTGCCGTGCTCCCGTTGTTTCAAGCATTGTGGCCCGAACCGGGGCGGTCAGCGCAACTTCCTGAGCCGGAACGCCACCGCGACCTGCAGCACGCCGTAGATCAGGCTGCCGATGCCGATCCACAGCGTGGTCACCGCCACCCCGCCGAGCGGGTTGCCGAACATCATGACGCCCAGCACGATGGCCAGCAGGCCACTGACGATCAGCAGCCATTCGCCTTCAATCTGCCTGCGTACGCGGATGGCGAACACGATGCGGTATACACCGGCCAGGATCAGCCAGATCGCCAGCAGCAGCACCAGCACCTTGGCGGTCACCAGCGGGTTGATCACCGCCAGCGCGCCAAAGCCGATCGAGGCCAGCGCGTAGACCAGCGCCCAGCCACGCGGCGCGCCGCTGTTGCCGCTGAATACCGCGAACAGGCTGACCAGGCCTTCCACCAGCGCCATCACGCCGATGGCCCAGGCCAGCCCGGCGGCGGCGGACAGCGGCCGGGCGATGGCGATCAGGCCAAAGCCGATGGCGATCAGGCCATACAGCAGCACCACCCACCAACTGCGGCCCACCAGCGACAACAATGACGTAGTGCGCAGTTCCGGAGCCTGGCTCATGGCGGTGTTCCTGGGAGGAGGGTCAACTGCGATGCTAGGCCCGCTCCGTGTGCAGGCCGTGGCAAGGTGTCACGGCGCCCGGGCGCAGACCCACAGCATGGCCTCCTGCAGGCCGGACCGGCGCAGCGCCCTCACGGCGGCGTCCAGGGTCGCCCCGGTCGTCATCACATCATCCACGAGGATCAGCCGGGCCGGCGGGGTGGCCCGCACGGCGAAGGCGCCTTTGAGGTTCTGGCGACGTGCGTCGGCGTCCAGCGTGGACTGGGCCAGGGTCGCCCGGCTGCGGCACAGCCCGGTCCACAGCGGCAACCGCAGCTCCCGACCCAGCGGGCGGGCCAGTTCCCGGGCCTGGTCGTAGCCCCGCTCACGCAGCCGGCGGCCATGCAGCGGCATCGGCAGCAGCGGGTGCTGCGCGAAGTCCGGCACGGCGTGCAGCATCAACTGCGAGAGCAGCCGCCCGGCGGCCAGGTCCTGGTGGAACTTGAAGCGCAGCACCAGCCGGTCGATCGGCGGCGCATACAGGAAGGTCGCCGCCGCCCCGGCCTGGCGCGGCGGCCCAGTCAGGCAGGCACCGCACACCTTGGCCGGTTCGTCCGGCGGCAGCGGCAGCGCGCACAACGGGCAGGCATGGTCGTTCCACGGAAGCTCGGCGTAGCAGGCGGCACACAGATCCAGCCCGTCATTTCCCGGATGGGCGCAGACCAGGCAGCGCAGCGGCAGGCAGTGATGCCCCAACCAGCCCAGTGCATCGTAAACTTTGCGAAAGTCCATATGGTTGACAGCCTCCTTCAACCTCACCAGACTGCCGCCCCTTCGATCTCCAATCTGTCAGGACACTCCCATGGCTTCTGTCATCCGCCACGACTGGCACCCCGAGGAGCTGCTGGCGCTGTTCGAGCTGCCCTTCCCGGAGCTGCTGTACCGGGCGGCGGGCGTGCACCGGGAGCACTTCGATCCCACCGAGGTGCAGGTCTCGACCCTGCTCTCGGTCAAGACCGGCGGCTGCCCGGAGGACTGCGCGTACTGCCCGCAGGCGCAGCGCTACGACACCGGGGTGAGCGCACAGAAGCTGATGGCCACCGACGACGTGGTCGCCAAGGCCCGCCAAGCCAAGGCCGCCGGCGCGTCGCGGTTCTGCATGGGCGCGGCGTGGCGCTCGCCCAAGGACCGCGACATCCCCAAGGTAGCGGCAATGATCCGCGAGGTGAAGGCACTGGGGCTGGAAACCTGCGCCACGCTGGGCATGCTCGACGGCGCGCAGGCCGTGGCCCTGCGCGAAGCCGGGCTGGACTACTACAACCACAACCTGGACACCGCGCCGGATTATTACGACTCGATCATCCACACCCGCCAGTACCAGGACCGGCTGGATACGCTGGAACACGTGCGCGAGGCCGGGCTGAAGACCTGCTGCGGCGGCATCGTCGGCATGGGCGAAACCCGCGCGCACCGCGCCGGGCTGCTGCTGGCGCTGGCCAACCTGCCGGCGCACCCCGATTCGGTGCCGATCAACCGGCTGGTGCAGGTGGCCGGCACGCCGCTGCATGGCAGTGCCGAACTGGACCCGTTCGAGTTCGTGCGGATGATCGCCGTGGCCCGCATCGTGATGCCCAGGGCAATGGTGCGGCTGTCGGCCGGGCGCGAGGCAATGAGCGATGAGCTGCAGGCGCTGTGCTTCCTGGCCGGGGCCAACTCGATCTTCTACGGCGAAAAGCTGCTGACCACCGGCAACCCGGACACCGAACGCGACCTGGCCCTGTTCAGCCGGCTGGGCGTGCGCCCGATGGCGGTGCAGGTGGATGCGGCCGGGCATGACCACCCCGGCACCGTGCATGCCGACATCACCTGTGGCGGTGGTTGCGGACAAGCGGCCTGAGCCCTGCCCCGGGCGGTGCAGCGCAGCGCCCGGCAACCGGGTACGCTAGCTGCCCTGCCTGCCCATGACATTGACGACCATGGCCCGTACCGACCTGCACGACCGCATCCAGTCCCAGCGCAAGCTTTGCGACGCGCAGGGCCGTATCCGCGTGCGCCGCACGGTGACCCGGCGCGATGGCGTGCGCCTGGAGGTCAATGGCCAATGGCTTACCGGCTTCTGCAGCAACGATTACCTGGGCCTGTCCCAGCAGTTCGGCGTGGTCAGCGCGTTGCAGGATGCCGCCGCGCGCGAAGGCGCCGGGGCAACCGCCTCGCACCTGATCTGCGGCCACCATGCGCTGCATGAAGCGCTGGAACAGGAAGTGGCCGATTGGTTGGGCTACCCGCGTGCGCTGCTGTTCGGCAGCGGCTTTACCGCCAACCTGGCGGTGCAGCAGGCGCTGCTCAGCGAAGAAGACGATGTGTGCGTGCAGGACCGGCTCAACCACGCCAGCCTGCTCGATGCCACGCGCCTGGCCGGCTGCCGCCTGCGCCGCTACCCGCACATGGATACCGAAGGCGCGCTGCGCCAGCTCAAGCACGCGCCCGATGGCGCGGCGATGCTGGTCACCGATGGTGTCTTCAGCATGGATGGCGACATCGCCCCGCTGCGTTCGCTGTCCCTGGTGGCGCGCATGCAGGAAGCGCTGCTGTACGTGGACGACGCGCATGGCATTGGCGTGATCGGCGAGCACGGCCGCGGCTGCGTGGCCGAAGCCGGGCTGGGCGTGGCCGATGTGCCGCTGCAGCTGGTCACGCTGGGCAAGGCATTGGGTGGCAGCGGCGCGCTGGTGGTGGGCGACGAGGCGATGATCCAGCACCTGGCCGAAACCGCGCGCCCCTACATCTACACCACGGCGGTGCCGCCGGCGCAGGCTGCTGCGGCATTGGCCGCGGTGAAGCTGGCACGCCGCGACGACTGGCGCCGCGAAAAGCTGGCCGAACTGGTCGGCGTGTTCCGTGCCGGCGCGCGCCAGCATGGGCTGGAACTGATGCCGTCGGACACGCCGATCCAGCCGCTGCTGTGCGGGGCCGAATCGACGGTGATGGCGTTGTCGGCCTCGCTGGAAGCGGCCGGGTTCCTGGTCAGCGCGATCCGTCCACCGACCGTACCCGAAGGCAAGGCGCGCCTGCGCGTGACCCTGTCGGCGCTGCACACGGTGCCGGAAGTGCGCGCGCTTACCGATGCCATCGCCCACGCACGCGACCAGGTGCTGCGCCAGCAGACACTGGATGCGCTGAGCGCGTGATGCACGGCGGTTGGGTGTGAGCATGCATATCGAGGTGGTCGGCAGCGGGCCGGCCCTGGTACTGATCCACGGCTGGGCCCTGCACGGCGGCGTGTTCGCACCGCTGGTGGAGCGGCTGTCGGCGCAGTTCGAGCTGCACCTGGTCGACCTGCCCGGGCACGGCAACAGCCGCGACGACGTCACCCCGCTGCGGCTGCCGTTCGTGGTCGGTGCGATTGCCGCCGCGACCCCGCCCGCGGTGTGGTGTGGCTGGTCGCTGGGTGGCCTGTTCGCGCTGCATGCGGCGGCCACGCTGCCCAAGGTGCGCGGGCTGGCGATGATCGCGGCCACGCCGCGCTTCGTGCGTGGCGAGGACTGGCTGCACGCCGTGGAAGCCTCGGTCTTCGAACAGTTCGGCCAGGACCTGGCCCAGGACTATCGCGGCACGCTGGAGCGCTTCCTGGCCCTGGATGCGATGGGCTCCGAACACGCCCGGCAGGAACTGCGCACGCTGCGCGCGGCGCTGGTGGCGCGCGGTGAACCCGCCCCGCGCGCCCTGCAGGAAGGCCTGCGCCTGCTGGAAAGTACCGACCTGCGCGGTGCCCTGCCCGGCCTGCCCGTGCCCAGCCTGTGGTTGGCCGGGCAGCGCGACCGGCTGGTCTCGGCGCGGGCGATGCAGGCCGCTGCCGCGTTGGCACCGCGTTCCAGCGCGCAGGTAGTTGCCCATGGCGGACACGCGCCGTTCCTGGGCCACACCGACGAGGTGGCGGCGCAGCTGCAACACTTCGTTGCCTCGCTTTCCTGACCCACCCACGCGCGCATCGCCGATCATGTACGCCTGTCCCCTGTTACGGAGCTGATGCATGGACCTTGGAATCGCCGGCCGCTGGGCCCTCGTCTGCGCCGCCAGCAAAGGCCTGGGGCTGGGCTGCGCACGCGCCTTGGCGCGCGAAGGGGTGAACGTGGTGATCGCCGCCCGGGGTGAGGAAGCCCTGGCCCGCGCCGGTGACGAACTCCGGGCGCTGCCGGGCGCCGGCAAGGTCATTACGGTGGTCGCCGACGTCACCACCGAGGCCGGACGCGCGGCGGCGTTGGCCGCCTGCCCGCAGGTGGACATCCTGGTCAACAACGCCGGCGGCCCGCCGGCGGGCGACTTCCGCCAGTTCGAGCGCGAGGACTGGATCGCCGCGCTGGACGCGAACATGCTGGCGCCGATCGCGCTGATCCGAGCCACCGTGGACGGCATGATCGAGCGCGGCTTCGGGCGCGTGGTCAACATCACCTCCTCGTCGGTGAAGGCACCCATCGACATCCTGGGCCTGTCCAATGGCGCGCGCTCGGGCCTGACCGGCTTCGTCGCCGGGCTGGCGCGCCGCACCGTGGCCCACAACGTCACCCTCAACAACCTGCTGCCCGGCCAGTTCGACACCGACCGGCTGCGCGGCAACTTCGCCTACATGGCCCAGCAGCAGGGCGTGGATGCCGGCCAGATCGCCGAGCGCAAGCGCACCCACATTCCGGCCGGGCGCTTCGGCACCGCCGATGAATTCGGCGCGGCGTGCGCGTTCCTGTGCAGCGCGCAGTCGGGTTACATCACCGGGCAGAACCTGTTGATTGATGGCGGCGCCTACCCGGGCACGTTCTGAGTTTTCGTCGCACGACCAACGGTCGTGCGCTACCGCATGTTTCTGTTTTGTGTAGTGAGCCTTACATGACCGCCAGCTTCGATCCCCAGCACGTCCGCCGCGCGTTTTCGCGCGCCGCCAGTAGTTACGACGCCGCCGCTGCCCTGCAGCGCGAGGTGGAAAAGCGGCTTCTCGAATCGCTGGACTACCTGGAGAGCCGGCAGCCGGAGGTGGTGCTGGATGTGGGCAGCGGCACCGGCCACGCCAGTGCGGCCATGAAGAAGCGCTGGCCGAAGGCGCAGGTGATCGCGCTGGACATGGCCGAGCCGATGCTGCGCGAAGCGAAGAAGCAGGCGGGCTGGTGGAAGCCGTTCACCCGGGTGTGCGGTGATGCGCAGGCGTTGCCGCTGCGCGACCAGAGCGTGGATGTGATCTACAGCAACCTGTGCCTGCAGTGGGTGGAGGACCTGCCGGCAGTGTTCGCCGGATTCCGCCGCGTGCTCAAGCCCGGCGGGCTGCTGGTCTGCTCCACGTTCGGCCCGGAAACGCTGATCGAGCTGCGCGATGCATTTGCCAGCGCCGACGACACCTCGCACGTGAGCCGGTTCCCGCCGATTGCGCAGTTCGGCGATGCGCTGATGATGTCCGGCTTCCGCGACCCGGTGCTGGACCGCGACCTGTTCACCCTGACCTATCCCGACATGGATGCGCTGATGCGCGAGCTGCGCGCGATTGGTGCGACCAATGCACGGCAGGATCGCCGGCATACGCTGACCGGGCGCGGCAGGTTCGCGGCAGCGCGCGCCGCCTATGAACCGCTGCGCCGCGACGACGGCACGCTGCCGAGCAGCTGGGAAGTGATCTACGCGCACGCGTGGGCGCCGGATGCCGGCGCGCCGATTCGCGAGCGCGGGCAGGATGTGGCCAGCGTGCCGGTGTCGGCCATTCCGATCCGACGCAAGACCACGTAGCAAGCAGTAGAGCCACGCCCTGCGTGGCTGCGCCGGGTCAGGAACCGTTCGCGGACGGGAACATGTCGCGATGGAAGAAATAGATTTCCTGCGCCAGGAATTTCCAGCTGGTGTGGAAGCTGCGGAAGCGCGTGCTCGGCGTTGACGAGGCCAGCGCATCGATGCCCAGTTCGCGCGCCAGCCGCAGCGCGCGGGCCATATGCAGCGGGTCGCTGACGATGATCACCCGGTGCAGCTTGTGCTGGTCCATCAACAGGCGCGCTTCAACCAGGTTCTGGCGGGTGGTGCGCGAGGCGGTTTCGATCAGGATCGCGTCTTCCGGGACGCCCTGCTTCAACGCGTAACGGCGCGCGACCTGCGATTCGGAAAAGCGCGCGCCGGTACCACCGTAGCCACCGGTGAAGATCAGCAACGGCGCATAGCCCTGGCGGTACAGATCCAACCCATGCCGGATGCGTTCTTCGAACACCGGTGACGGCTTGGCATCGTAGGCCGCCGCACCCAGCACGATGATCGCGTCGGCCTTGGCCGCCTGGTCGCGCTCGCCGACCCACACGATCCACGCCGTGACGCACAACAGCCAGGCCGCCAGCAGCATGCACAGCCGCCACAGCCAACCCACCAGCCCGACCCGTGCGCGCCGGGTCATGCCGCGGCCCATGGCAGGGCGTCCAGGTCGACGTTGCCGCCGGACAGCACCACGCCCACCCGCTGCCCGGCAAACCGCGCCGGCTGGGACAGGATCGCGGCCAGGGCGATCGCCGAGGACGGCTCCACCACCTGCTTGAGCACCTGCCAGAGCAGGCGCATGGCCGCCACGGTGGCCGCATCGTCCACCGTGATGACCTCGGCCGCGCCCTGCAGCAGCGCGAAGTTCGGCGCACCGAGGGTGCCGCGCAGGCCATCGCAGATCGTATCGGGGGTGAAGTCCAGGCGGCGCTCGCCGGCGGCCAGCGAACGGGCCGTATCGGCCGCGCCCTCCGGTTCGGCCAGTACGAGCTGCGTGCCCGGGGCCGCCGCCTGCAGTGCCAGCCGGGTTCCGGCCGCCAGGCCACCGCCGCCCACCGGCACCACCAGGGTATCGAACGGGCCGTGGCTGCCCAGCAGCTCCAGCGCCGCCGTGCCCTGCCCGGCGATCACGTGGGAATCGGTGTACGGATGGACCAGGGTGGCGCCGGTCTCGGCCTCGACCTGGGCGCACATCGCCTCGCGCGCGGCGATGGTCGGTTCGCAGCGCCACAGGGTGGCGCCATGGCGCACGATGTTGGCCAGCTTGGCTGCTACCGCGCCTTCCGGCACCACCACGTGACAGGCGATGCCCCGGGTGCGCGCGGCCAGTGCCAACGCCGCACCATGGTTGCCCGACGAATGGGTGACCACCCCGCGCGCGGCCACGGCCCCGGGCAGCGCCCAGACCGCATTGCAGGCACCACGGAACTTGAAGGCACCGCCGCGCTGCAGGTGCTCGGCCTTGAACGCCAGCCGCGCCCCGCTCAACGCGTCCAGCACCTGCGACTGCAGCACCGGGGTGACGCTGGCGTGCGGCGCGATCCGCGCAGCGGCGGCCAACAGGTCATCGGCGCAGGGCAAGGATGAATCGGTCATGACACAAGATTAACGTGCCACGATGGCAACCGTTCATCCGGCCGGGGCAAAGTTAAGGGCCGATTCAATGCGGCGGCCTGAAGCTGGGCCCATACCCCAGGGGGACCCTTTCATGAAAATGCGCCTGATGCTTGCCGGCAGCCTGTTGCTGACGCTGTCCGGTTGCGCGACCTACGACTACGTGGGCGGCGGTGGTGGTGGCAACGGCTACTACCACGGCGCCCCGTCGGTGGAGTACCGCTATCCCGCCGGCTACCCGTACGGCTACGGCAGCGGCTACTACGGTGGCGGCGGCTATTACGGCTATGGCGGCTACGGTGGCTACAGCAACTACCCGATTTACCGGCCGTACCCGAACTACCGCCCGCCGCACAACCACCGCCCGCCGCCGCGCCCGGGCAACGGCAATGGCGGCCAGGTGCGCCCGCCGGACCGTCCGCGCCCGCCCTACAACGGCGGTTCGCCGTGGCGGAACATGGATTCGGTGGGGTCGCGCCCGCCGCGCCAGGACCGCCCGCCGCAGCAGCGCCCCCAGGTGCAGCAGCAGCGCCCGGTGAGCGCGCCGCAGTCCCGGCCCAACCCGCCGGCGCAGCGGAGCAGCGGCTCGCCGTGGCGGAACATGAATAAGTTGAACCAGCGCACAAATGAAAATTAAGAACGCTTGATTTTCACCCGCCTGGCAGGTCAATCTAGCCCGGCAGTGACGGCCTCGGTCGAAAAGTGACAAAAACGACAGAGGGCGTCACATTGAGCTCTATGTCGATATCCGACAGGAACATCTGGATCCCCCCTGTTCCGGCCCTGTCGGATGTCGGCACCTACAACGCAGAAGGCCCCGCCAATGGCGGGGCCTTTTGTCTTCCGGGGCATAAAAACAGGGCCGGCAGTCCCCCGACTACCGGCCCTTCTGCTTCCCCACGATGCGCATGAACCGGCCCCTGTTCCAATTCCGGTTCGTAGTGCCTTTCGGCGCCTGCCATCCTGGGTGCTATTGGGTTATCTGCAGAGAACGTGCCAACTTTAGGGTTGATTGCGATTTTTTTTGCAGGCCCCCGTTCACGGACCCGGCGCGAACGGCGCTAAAATGACCACCGCGCCCTGTCCCAGGGCGGTTCCGGGCCGTACCGGCCCTGCCCAGAGCACCCCATGACCGATTCTTTCTACGGCTACGACGTCATCGTGATCGGCGGCGGCCATGCCGGCACCGAAGCCGCGCTGGCGGCTGCCCGCAGCGGCGTACGCACCCTGCTGCTGACCCACAACGTGGAAACCATCGGCGCGATGAGCTGCAACCCGGCCATCGGCGGGATCGGCAAGGGTCATCTGGTCAAGGAAATCGACGCGCTGGGCGGCGCCATGGCGCATGCCGCCGACCGCGCCGGCATCCAGTGGCGCACGCTCAATGCCTCCAAGGGCCCGGCCGTGCGCGCCACCCGCTGCCAGGCCGACCGCAACCTGTACCGCATGGCCATCCGGGGCATGGTCGAGGCGCAGCCGAACCTGACCGTGTTCCAGGCCGCCGTGGATGACCTGGTCATCGACGGTGATGCCGTGCGGGGCGTGATCACCCAGACCGGGCTGCAGTTCAACGCCCCGGCCGTGGTGCTCACCGCCGGCACCTTCCTGGCCGGCAAGATCCACGTCGGCCAGACCCAGTACGCCGCCGGCCGCATGGGCGACCCGCCAGCCACCACGCTGGCTGCGCGCCTGCGCGAGCGCCCGTTCGCCATCGACCGGCTCAAGACCGGCACCCCGCCGCGCATCGATGGCCGCTCGCTGGATTACAGCGTGATGGACGAGCAGCCCGGCGACGACCCGCGCCCGGTGATGTCCTTCCTGGGCAGCGTGGCCGAGCACCCGGCGCAGGTGAGCTGCTGGATCACCCACACCAGCGAGCAGACCCACGAGATCATCCGCAGCGCGCTGCACCGCTCGCCGCTGTACAGCGGCCAGATCGAGGGCATCGGCCCGCGCTACTGCCCGTCCATCGAAGACAAGGTGGTGCGTTTTGCCGAGAAGGCCAGCCACCAGATCTTCGTCGAGCCCGAAGGGCTGGACGTGGTGGAGATCTACCCCAACGGCATCTCCACCTCGCTGCCGTTCGATGTGCAGCTGGCGCTGGTGCGCAGCATCCGTGGCTTCGAGAACGCGCACATCACGCGGCCGGGCTACGCCATCGAATACGACTTCTTCGACCCGCGCGGGTTGAACAACACGCTGGAAACCAAGGCGGTTGCCGGGCTGTTCTTCGCCGGGCAGATCAACGGTACCACCGGCTATGAAGAAGCGGCCGCGCAGGGCCTGCTGGCCGGCCTCAACGCCGCCCGCCGCGTGCGCGACGAAGCGGGCTGGTGCCCGCGCCGCGACGAGGCCTACCTGGGCGTGCTGGTGGATGACCTGATCACCCACGGCACCACCGAGCCGTACCGCATGTTCACCAGCCGCGCCGAGTACCGGCTGCAGCTGCGCGAAGACAACGCCGACGTGCGCCTGACCGGCATCGGCCGCGAGCTGGGCGTGGTCGACGATCGGCGCTGGGCGGCCTTCCAGGCCAAGCAGGAGGCAGTGGCGCAGGAATCTGCGCGCCTGCGTGCGCTGTGGGCGACCCCGGCCAACGCGCTGGGCCGCGAAGTGGAAGCCGCGCTGGGCGTGGCGGTCAGCCGCGAAACCAACGTGCTGGACCTGATCAAGCGCCCGGAACTGGATTACGCCAAGCTGATGCAGGTGCCCTCGCTGGGCCCGGGCGTGGCCGATGCCAAGGTGGCCGAGCAGGTCGAGATCGGGGTGAAGTACGCCGGCTACCTGGACCGCCAGCGCGAGGAGATCGAACGCCAGCAGCGCCATGAGAACACCGCCATCGACGCGGCGTTCGATTACGCCAGCGTGCGCGGGCTGTCGGCCGAGGTGCAGCAGAAGCTGGAGCGGGTACGCCCGCAGACCATCGGCCAGGCCCAGCGCATCCCCGGCATGACCCCGGCCGCGATCTCGCTGCTGCTGGTGCACCTGGAGCGGGCGCGGCGTAGTCGCGTCGCCTGATTGATTGCTTCAGCCACGCAGGGCGTGGCTCTACCTGGACTTTTTCCCATGGCTTCTCTTCGTCCCTTCCTCGACACCTTTCCCGTCGTCGGCGAACGCGCCTATATCGACCCCGCCTGCACGATCATCGGCGATGTGGTGCTCGGGGATGATGTGTCGGTGTGGCCGGGCACGGTGATCCGGGGTGACGTCAACCATGTGCGGATCGGCGCGCGCAGCAACATCCAGGATGGCACCATCATCCATGTCAGCCACCACAGCCCCTACAACAAGGGCGGCTACCCCACCCTGATCGGTGAGGGCGTCACCGTCGGCCACGGCACCATCATCCATGCCTGCACCATCGGCGAGTACAGCCTGATCGGGATGGGGGCGTGCATCCTCGATGGCGCGACCGTGAGCCGGCACGCCTTTGTCGGCGCCGGCGCGGTGATCGGGCCGGGCAAGGTGGTCGGCGAAGGCGAGCTGTGGGTGGGCAACCCGGCACGGCCGGTGCGCAGCCTGAGCGCGCAGGAGATCGAGTCGCTGCACTACTCCGCCGACCACTACGTGCGGTTGAAGGACAAGTATTTGGGGATGTGACCCCGCACACGGTAAAGTCGGTGTCCGACCCAGGAAGCAGTCGAGAACCGCATGCCGTTGGCAGCCGTCCGGAGGGACGCGTGCGCATGAGCGCACCCATGCTGGATACCTACCGTGAAGTGATCACGCCCGAAGGCGTGCCGCTGCACCTGCCGGCGGCCGGGCCGGTGCCGCGTGCGCTGGCCTGGGCCATCGACTTCATGATCCGCGTGGCGGCGCTGATGCTGCTGAGCATTCCGCTCACGCTGCTGGGCGAATTCGGCCAGGGCCTCTACCTGGGCCTGATGTTCCTGCTGATGTGGGCGTACACCATCGTGCAGGAGGCCTGCTGGGGCCGCACCCTGGGCAAGCGGGTGATGAGCCTGCGCGTGGTGGCCCAGGACGGCGCGCCGATCGGCTGGATGGCCTCCATCACCCGCAACCTGCTGCGCACCGTGGACATGCTGCCGTTCGGTTATGCGCTGGGGCTGCTGTCGAGCCTGTTCGACCGCAACGGCCGGCGCCTGGGCGACCTGGTGGCCGGCACCGTGGTGGTGCATGACAGTGGCAGGCCGTGGTCGGCCAGCGTGGCCATCGATACCGTACTGGCGCCACCGCAGCCGCTGCAGCCGGCCGAACAGGCGGCGATCATCGCCTTCGCCGAACGTGCGCCGCGTCTGTCCGGCCCGCGCCAGCAGGAACTGGCGGCGGTCGCCGCGCCGATCAGTGGTGGCCAGGGCCAGGTGGGCGTGCTGCGCCTGTATGCCATGGCCAACTGGCTGCTGGGGCGCCGATGAGGCAGGAACAGTTCGTGGCCCGCTACCAGGCCGAATGGCAGGCGCTGGAACGTTGGCTGGCGCTGCGCGGTGACCGGCCGCGACATGCGCGCCGTTCGCCCGATCCGTCCGCGCTCAACGATGAAGACATTCCGCAGCACTACCGCCGGCTGTGCCAGCAGCTGGCGCTTGCGCGCAAGCGCGGCTACAGCCCGCAGCTGGTGGCGCGCCTGCAGCTGCTGATGCAGCAGGGCCATGGCCTGCTGTACCGCACGCCGCCGCCGCGCTGGCGCCGCGCCCTGGAGTTCCTGCTGGCCGATTTCCCGCAGCTGGTGCGCAGCCAGGCGCGCAGCATGTGGGTGGCCACCGCGCTGTTCGTGCTGCCGCTGGTGGGCAGCTTCGCGGTGATCCAGTGGCACCCGGATGTGATCCACATGCTGATGGACAACGGCGCGATCGCCTCGCTGGAGAAAATGTACAACCCGGCCTCGCCGAACCTGGGCCGCGACAGTGGCACGGACTGGATGATGTTCGGCTACTACATCATGAACAACATCAGCATCGGCCTGCGTACGTTCGCCAGCGGGCTGCTGGCCGGCCTGGGCACGGTGCTGGTGCTGCTGTTCAACGGCCTCACCATCGGCGCGGCGGCCGGCCACCTGCAGCACATCGGCCACGGCGATCCGTTCTGGCGCTTCGTCTGCGGCCATGGCGCGTTCGAGCTCACCGCCATCGTCATTGCCGGCGGTGCAGGCCTGCAGCTGGGCATGAAGCTGCTGGCACCCGGCCGGCGCCGGCGCATCGATGCGCTGGTGGAAGGCGGCATCATCGGCGCCCGGCTGTGCCTGGGGGTGGCGGCGATGCTGCTGGTGGCCGCCTTCATCGAGGCGTTCTGGTCCTCCATTGCGGCCGTGCCCGCATGGGGCAAATACAGCGTGGCGGCCGTGCTGTGGACGCTGGTGTTCGTGTGGCTGTGGCGCGGTGGTCGGGGGGGCGGTCATGCGGATTGACCAGCTCAACGTCACCCTGCGCGCGCGCTCCGAATGGGAGGCGATGGAGCTGGGCACCGCCCTGGTACGCCGGCACGCGCGGGCGATCTGGCTGCCGCTGATCGCGGTGTCGCTGCCGGTGTTCGCCGTGATCAACGCCGTTGCATGGTGGGCCGATGCGTTCGGTTGGGCGTGGCTGCTGATGTGGTGGCTCAAGCCGGTATCGGACCGGATCGCGTTGTATGTGATCTCACGCGGCGTGTTCGGCGATGAACCACGTCCGTTGCAGACCCTGCGCGCGCAGCGGCACTGGGGCTGGAGCGGGTTCTGGGGCTACCTGGGCTGGCGCCGCTTCAGCCCGTTCCGCTCGCTGCTGCTGCCGGTGAACCTGCTGGAAGGCAGCGATGCTTCCCAACGCAGCGTGCGCCGCCGCGCCGTGCTCAGCGGCACGTTCGGGCATGCCGTGCTGCTCACGCTGATGTGCATGGTGTTCGAGCTGGTTATCGTCAGCGGCTGCATCGCGGCGGTCTTCCTGTTCGTGCCGCTGGAACTGCTGTCCGATTCCTGGCGCGCGGCGTGGGAGATGGTCAGCGAGAACATGCCGGCGTGGGCACAGCTGGGGGTGAATGCCCTGTTCTGGCTCGCCGCTACGTTGATCGGGCCGTTCTACGCCGGCGCCGGCTTCGCGCTGTACCTCAACCGCCGTACGGAAATGGAAGCCTGGGACGTGGAAATCGCGTTCCGGCGCATGCGTGATCGCCTGCAGCAGGCCGCCCCCCTGCTGGTACTGGCGCTGGTGCTGTGCTGGCCCATGGGTGGGCTGCACGCGGAAGAACCTGCGCAGGCGCCGAGCTGCGCTGCGCCCACTGGCACGGATGACGATGCGGGTGATGAGGAAGAAGAAGCGGCCGACACAGTGCCTGCCGACGATCCGTCGAACACCCCGGCCGTGATCTTCGGTGGCACGCCCGACACCGCCGGCTTCCGCCAGGCTGTGCAACGCGCGTACGAAGATCCGCTGGTGGCGCCCACGCGCGAAGTGAAACGCTGGGAGCGCACCCTGAGCGAGGCGGAGAAGAACAAGAAGAAGGACGATGCGGACAAGGACCGCAATCCGTTCGGGCGCGGCCCGCGCCTGCCCGCACAGATTGCCGAATGGATCCTGTGGGGCCTGGTCGGCCTGCTGGCGCTGGGGCTGATCGCCACCGCGCCGTGGTGGGTACGCTGGCTGCGCGGCACCGGCGTGAGGCGGCGCAAGGCCACCGATCCGGTGGTCGAGGAAGCGGTGGAACTGCCCGAGGTGATTCCGCCGGATCCGGCCGCACGCGCACGCGACCTGTGGCAGCAGGGCCGTCCGCGCCAGGCGCTTGCGCTGCTGTACCGGGCCAGCGTGGAATCGATGAGCGAACGCGCCGAGGTGGTGCTGCCACCGGGCGCGACCGAAGCACAGTGCCTGCGCGCCTCGCGGCGCATGCCGGTGGAGGCCGACCGCACCCTGTTCGCCCGCATCGTGCGGGTCTGGCAGTACGCCGCCTATGCCGGCCGCCTGCCCGAGCCGGACGAGTTCGACGACCTGGCCACCACCCTGCAGACCCAGTTCCGGTGGCGCGCATGAGTGCCCGCCTGCGTTGGCTGGTTGTGCTGGGCGTGCTGCTGGTGGTGGGCGTGCCATTGGCGATCCTGTTCCTGCGCAGCCATGAGCGCGTGGTCCATACCGAGCACCTGCCGCCGCAGGGCGAGGCCAGCTACAACCCGCTGTACGTGCTGGGCCAGGCGCTGCGTGCCGACGGCATCACCGTGCATTCCAGCCCGCGCATCGACCTGCCGCGCATGCAGCTCAAGCCGGCCGACACCGTGCTGCTGCTGCAGGACACCGCCGATGTGCCCGCCCCCACCGCGCAGGCGCTGCTCGCGTGGGTGGAACGGGGCGGCCACCTGCTGCTGCGCACGCCGCCGCCGTTCAAGGACGAAGACGCCCCGCAGGGTCCGCTGCTGGACGCGCTGGGCGTGGATACCGGGTACTACGAGAGCAACTGCAAGGCCTTCCACGTTGTCGACGACCCCGGCCATTCCGAGTTCTGCAGTGGCCGCCGGTTCGGCGTGGACGTACCCGACGGCATCCGCGTGGCGCGCGAGTGGGGCGATGACGAGGGCAATGTGTTCGCGCGGCTGCGCAAGGGCGCAGGCACCGTCGACGTACTGTCGGACATGGAGTTCCTCAAGGGCACGCCGAGGATCTTCAACGCCGATGATGCCAAGGGCAGCCTGGCCGACGGGCTGCACGACATCGCGCATCGCGACCTGGCCCGCTACCTGCTGGACCCGAATTACGCCGAAGGCACGGTCTGGCTGATCTACGGCTCGCGCCCGCCCACCCTGTGGTCGCGCATCTTCTACCAGGGCTGGCCGGTATGGGTGCCGTTGCTGCTGGCCCTGCTGGCGTGGCTGTGGCAGCGCGCGCAGCGGCTGGGCAGCCTGCTGCCGGCGCCGGCCACCGAACGCCGCTCGCTGCTGGAACACGTGCGTGCCAGCGGCGAGCACCTGCTGCGCTATGGCAAGGCACCACTGTTGTACGACGCCACCCGCCGCGCGTTCCTGGCCCGGCTGCGGCGGCGTGCACCCACCGCTGCCGCGCTCAGCGGCGAGGCCCAGGTGCATGCCATCGCCAGCCTGCTGCAATGGCCGCATTCCCGTGTCCAGACCGCCCTGCAGGTGCCGCCATCGAAGGATGTCACGGCCCTGCGGGAGCGCATCCGCCTGCTGATCCAGATGAGAAACCTGCTATGACCGAGCACACCGCACCGCCGCCGTTGTCCCCGCCCGCGCTGACCGGCCAGAGCCTGGTCGAACGCGTCGATGCCGTGCGCGATGCCGTGGGCCGCGCCTTCATCGGCCAGCCCGAGGTACTCGACCAGATCCTGATCGCGCTGCTGGCCGGCGGCCACGTGCTGATCGAAGGCGTGCCCGGGCTGGGCAAGACCCTGCTGGTGCGCGCCCTGGCGCAGGCACTGGAGCTGGACTACGGCCGCGTGCAGTTCACCCCGGACCTGATGCCCAGCGACGTCAGCGGCCATGCGGTATACGACCCGAAATCGGAGAGCTTCAAGATCCGCCGCGGCCCGGTGTTCACCAACCTGCTGCTGGCCGATGAAATCAACCGCGCCCCGGCCAAGACCCAGTCGGCCCTGCTGGAAGTGATGCAGGAAGGCCAGGTCACCATCGAAGGCAAGGCCTTCGCGCTGACCCCGCCGTTCCTGGCGCTGGCCACGCAGAACCCGGTGGAGCAGGAAGGCACCTACCCGCTGCCCGAAGCGCAGCTGGATCGCTTCCTGCTCAAGGTGATCATCGATTACCCGGCGCTGGAAGACGAAAAGCGCATGGTCGATGCGATCACCACCGGCCGCAGCGCGGCCGACTTCGACCTGTCGCAGGTGCCGCGCGTGCTCAATGCCGCCGAGGTGATCGCGCTGCAGCAGGCGACCGCGGCAATCACGGTGGACCCGGAAGTGGTGGACTACGCGGTGCGCATCGTCGCCGCCACCCGCACGTTCCCCGGCATCGCGCTCGGTGCGGGCCCGCGCGGCAGCATCGCGCTGGTGCGCGCGGCGCGTGCGCAGGCGGTACTGGCCGGCCGCGACTTCGTCACCCCGGATGACGTTCGAGAGATCGCCCGCCCGGCGCTGCGCCACCGCATCGCACTGGCCCCGGAACTGCAGATCGAAGGCCAATCGGCCGACGATGCGCTGACCGCGTTGCTGGCCAAGGTGGAAGCGCCGCGCAAATGAGGCCAGGCCCGCTGCTGCTGATACTGCTGGTCGGCTGGGCGCTGCTCGGGCTGCCGGTGGCGTTCGGGCTGCTGCCGGTGTCGGCGTGGTGGGCGTCCGCAGCGGTGATCGCCGTGCTGGCACTGGTGGACCTGTTGCGCCTGCGCGCGCAGCCCTCGCCCACGGTGCAGCGCGAACTGCCCGAGGCACTGGCGCTGAACGTCGAACGGCGCACCACGCTGCGCTTTGAATCCAGCCGCCGCCAGCGCGTGGAGGTGTTCGACCTCGTGCCCGGTGCGTGGACGATGCAGGGCCTGCCGCGTGCGTTGACGCTCAAGCCGCTGGTGTCCAGCAGCGTGGAGTACACGTTGACCCCGACCGCGCGCGGCCGCTTCGTATTCGATGGCGTGCACCTGCGCCTGCACGCGCCGTGGCGGATGTGGCGCCAGCGCCGCCTGCTGCCGCCAGCGCTGACCGTGCGCGTGTATCCCAACTTCGCCCCGCTCACCCGCTTCGCGTTGTTCAGTGCCGAACAGGCCTCGCGGCTCGTGGGTGCGCACCTCAAGCGCCGCCGTGGCGAAGGCACCGATTTCCACCAGATGCGCGAGTACCGCATCGGCGACAGCCTGCGCCAGATCGACTGGAAGGCGACCTCGCGCGCGCGCAAGCTGATCTCGCGCGAGTACCAGGACGAGAAAAACCAGCAGCTGGTGCTGATGATCGACACTGGCCGCCGCATGATGGCCAGCGAAGGCGGGCTGTCGCACTTCGACCATGTGCTCAATGCGGCACTGGTGGTGTCCTACCTGGCGCTGCGCCAGGGCGATGGCGTGGGCCTGTTCGCCAGTGGTGGCGAGAGCCGCTGGGTGGCACCGCAGCGCGGCATGGGCGCGATCGACGCGCTGCTGCGCGCCAGCTACGACCTGCAGGCGCAACCGGTGGCCACCGACTATCTGGCGGCTGCCACCGAACTCAGCCTGCGCCAGCGCCGGCGTTCGCTGGTGATGCTGGTCACCAACGTGCGCGATGAGGACATCGAAGACCTGCTGGTGGCGGTACGCCTGCTGCAGCGCCAGCACCTGGTGTGCGTGGCCAGCCTGCGCGAGCGCGAGCTGGACGTGGCGCTGGAGCAGGAAGTGGAAACGCTGCAGGACGCGACCCAGGCCGGTGCCATCGCGCGCTACCTGCAGCAGCGCAACGATGCGCATGAAGCACTGCGCAGCCACCGGGTGATGGTGCTGGATGTGACTGCCGATGCCCTGCCAGGCGCACTGGTAGAGCGCTACCTCGCCGTCAAGCGTGATGGGTTGCTGTAGGCACGTATCGACCAACGGTCGATACCTACCGGTCGGTGTCCGCCGGTACCGCCGGTAGGTCACGACCGTTGGTCGTGACGCCGTTGACCTATTACACGTAGATGCGCGTCGGCGCTTCGTCGATGATCGCGTGCGGCACGAAACGGGCGCTGTCGCGGGTGATCCGGCTGTTGTCTTCGCGGATGCCCATGCCGCAGGCCTGGTCGCCCACGATCCAGCTGCCGATCAGCGGGTAACCGCCGTCGAACGACGTCAGCGGGTGCGCGGCCTGGCGGATCGCCGGGCCGGTGTACGGGCCTTCGCTTTCCTGCCAGCTGCCATCGGCCAGGTGCATGGCCACGTTGGCGCCTTCGCGCGAGAACAGCGGTTTGCGTACCCAACCGGCCGGCAGCGGGCTGCCGTCATCGAACTCGGCCGCCAGCAGGTTCGGGTGGCCGCGGTGGCGATCCCACAGCAACGGCAGCACGCCCTTGTTGCTCAGGATCGCCTTCCACGCCGGTTCCAGCAGCTGCACGCCCGAGCCGGGCAGTGCCTGGCCGAACGATTCGGTCATAAGGTCTTCCAACGGGTACAGCTTGAACAGGCTGCCGATCACCGTGTCATCGAGCGCGGTGAAACGGCCATCCTCGGACAGCCCGATGTCCTCGATCGCGATCGCCTCGCCGCGCAGCCCGGCCTGGGCCGCGCAGTCGCGCAGGTAGGCCACGGTGCCCTGGTCTTCTTCCGACGCGCCCACGGCGCTGAAGTACAGCGGCGGCGGCAACTGCGCCGACAGCTGACCGAAGCGCTCCACCAGCGCCTCATGGATGGCGTTGAACTGGTCGGCCTGCGGCGGCAGGCGGTTCTGGTTGCGCTGGTCTTCCAGCCACTGCCACTGGAAGAACGACGCCTCGAACAGCGAGGTCGGCGTGTCGTAATTGAGCTCGTAGAGCTTGGCCGGACCGGTGCCGTCATAGGCGAAGTCCAGCCGGCCGTACAGGTGCGGCTCGCCACGGCGCCAGCTGTTGGCGATCCAGTCGCGGAACGCGGGCGGAATCGCCAGCTGGTCCATCAGCTGTTCGCTGCGCACCACCTCGTCCACCAGTTCCATCGCCATCGCATGCAGCTCGGCGCTGGGGTCTTCGATGTCCTGCTCGATCTGGCGCAGGGTGAAGGCGTAGTACGCGGTTTCATCCCAGTACGGCAGGCCGTCGATGGTGTGGAAGCGGAAACCGGATTCGGCGGCACGCGCGCGCCACTGGCTGCGCTCGTCGATTCGCACACGCTTCATTGCATCAACCGCCGTAGCTGCTGCGGCTGCTGCTGGTGTTGCCGAAGCCGCCGCGGCTGGCGGTAACGGCACGGTTGGGGGTGCTGGTGACCGGGGCCAGGCCGGCCTTGCCGGCGCCGATGCCGCTGGCGGTGTTCAGCCCGCCGCTGCCGCCCGGGGCCGGGCGCGCCCAGCCCTTGGCCTTGTCCTGGTAGGCCGGGCTCGCGGCCGGGGCCTGCGCCAGGCCGGCGCCACGGTTGCTGAGCATCTGCGACATGAAGAAGCCCATCATCACCGGGCCGATGAACGAATGGCCAGTGGAGGTCTTCTGTTCCACGCACTGTTCGGCGTTGTACTCGGCTTCGCATTCGGCACGCGAGGCGTACTTGGGGGCCGCGTCGGCCGACTGCTTCTGCGCCTCGGCAAATGCCGTGCGGCAGGCGGACGGGTCACCGGTGGCGTCGGTACAGGCCTGCACCGAGGTGTACAGCCCCTCCTGCACCTGCACCGCCTCATCCTTCTGGCAGGCGGTGAACAGCAGCGGTGCGGCGCTCATCAGCAGCAGTGCGGTGGTCCTGGAACGTTTCATGGCGTCGTGCCCCCTTTTTTACGGTTATCCCCTCAATCATGCCTGATCGCCGCCAACAACCAAAACCGGCAAAGTCGAAAAGATGAACGGCGTTTCAGGATCGGCCGCCCGGACGGTTGCAACAGCAACCGGAATTTTTGGGCAGAATCGAGTGGCAACGCGCCCCCACGGCCCGCCAGATCCTGCCAGCCCCCATGCCTGAATACCGCTCCCGTACCTCCACCGCCGGCCGCAACATGGCCGGCGCCCGCGCCCTGTGGCGTGCCACCGGGATGACCGATGCCGACTTCCACAAGCCGATCATCGCCATCGCCAATTCATTCACCCAGTTCGTGCCCGGCCATGTGCACCTCAAGGACCTGGGCCAGCTGGTGGCGCGCGAGATCGAACAGGTGGGCGGCGTAGCCAAGGAGTTCAACACCATCGCGGTGGATGACGGCATCGCCATGGGCCACGACGGCATGCTGTATTCCCTGCCCAGCCGCGAGATCATCGCCGACTCGGTCGAGTACATGGTCAACGCGCACTGCGCCGATGCGCTGGTGTGCATTTCCAATTGCGACAAGATCACCCCCGGCATGCTGATGGCCGCGCTGCGGCTGAACATCCCGGTGGTGTTCGTGTCCGGCGGGCCGATGGAAGCGGGCAAGACCCGGCTGGCCGAGCACAAGCTGGACCTGGTGGATGCGATGGTGATCGCCGCCGACGCCAGCGCCTCCGATGAAAAGGTGGCCGAGTACGAGCGCAGCGCCTGCCCCACCTGCGGGTCGTGCTCGGGCATGTTCACCGCCAACTCGATGAACTGCCTCACTGAAGCGCTGGGGCTGTCGCTGCCGGGCAACGGCTCGACCCTGGCCACCCACGCCGACCGCGAGCAGCTGTTCCGCCGTGCCGGCCGGCTGGTGGTGGAGCTGTGCCACCGTTGGTATGGCGGCGAAGATGCCACGGCGCTGCCGCGCGGCATTGCCACCCATGCCGCGTTCGAGAATGCGATGACGCTGGATATCGCCATGGGCGGTTCCACCAACACCATCCTGCACCTGCTGGCGGCCGCGCAGGAAGCCGAAGTGGACTTCGACCTGCACGCCATCGATGCGCTGTCGCGGCGGGTGCCGCAGCTGTGCAAGGTGGCGCCGAACACGCCCAAGTACCACATGGAGGACGTGCACCGCGCCGGTGGCGTGTTCGCGATCCTGGGGTCGCTGGCGCGCGGCGGGCTGCTGCATACCGAGGTGCCCACCGTGCACAGCCGCACCCTGGCCGACGCGATTGCGCGCTGGGACGTGGCGGTGACCGACGATGCCGGCGTGCACGAATTCTTCAGTGCCGGCCCGGCCGGCATTCCCACCCAGGTGGCTTTCAGCCAGGCCACGCGCTGGCCGTCACTGGACCTGGATCGCGCCGATGGCTGCATCCGCGATGTGGCGCACGCGTACTCGGCCGAAGGTGGGCTGGCGGTGCTGCGCGGCAACCTGGCCGAGGATGGCTGCGTGGTGAAGACCGCCGGTGTGGATGAGTCCATCCACGTGTTCGAGGGCAATGCGAAGGTGTTCGAAAGCCAGGACGCGGCCGTGCAGGGCATCCTGGCCGATGAAGTGGGCGCGGGCGACGTGGTGGTGATCCGCTATGAGGGCCCGCGCGGTGGGCCGGGCATGCAGGAAATGCTGTACCCGACCAGCTACCTGAAATCGAAGGGGCTGGGCAAACAGTGTGCGCTGCTGACCGATGGGCGGTTCTCGGGCGGTACGTCCGGGCTGTCGATCGGGCATGCGTCGCCGGAAGCGGCGGCGGGCGGCACGATTGGATTGGTGCGCGATGGCGACCGGATCCGGATCGATATTCCGGCGCGGCGGATTGATGTGCTGGTGGATGCCGCGACGTTGGCGGCGCGCCGTGCGGAGCAGGATGCGTTGGGGTGGAAGCCGCGCGAGGCGCGCCCGCGCAAGGTGACCGGCGCGCTCAAGGCCTATGCGTTGTTGGCGACCAGTGCGGACAAGGGCGCGGTGCGGGATCTGAGCAAGGTGTAGCGTTGCGACCGCCCCGCCAACCGCTGATCGATGCGTTGCGCGGGTTCGCGCTGCTGGGCGTGTTCCTGGTCAACCTGCGGTTCTATTCGCTGGATGCCTTGCTGGATGAGGCCGCGCAGCAGGCGCTGCCGAGTGCTGCGCTGGATCATGCGCTGCGCACCGGGATGGGCTGGCTGGTGGATATGAAGGCGGTGACGATCTTCTCGCTGCTGTTCGGCATGGGCTTTGCGATGCAGATGGAAATGCGCCCTGGGGTGGTTCCGCACCTGCGCCGGATGGGCGCGTTGGCACTGATCGGGCTGCTGCACGCCACGGTGCTGTGGTGGGGCGACATCCTGCTGACCTATGCGCTGGTGGGCCTGCTGCTTCCGTTGTTCCGGCATCTGGGCAACCGCGGGCTGGTGCTTGCCGGGCTGGTGTTCGCGCTGTTCCTGCCGCCGCTGCTGTCGCCGTGGATGCGCGAGTGGGTGATGACGCTGGCGCCGCGTGCGCAGATGTATGGAAATGCGTTCGAAGCCCTGTCCAGTGGCACGCTCTGGCAGGCGTGGTGGCAGAACCTGGTGCTGGGAGGGTGGGTGCGGTTGACCAACTGGGCGCTGCTGCTGTTCGTGCTGGGCCGCTTCCTGCTGGGCTACTGGGCAGGGCGCCGGGGGCTGTTACAGCGCCCCGAACAGCACCTGCCGCTGCTGTGGGGCCTGTGCGTGGGTGGCGCAGTGGTTGGATTGATGTTCCTGTGCATCGAGGCCGCTGCGCCGACGATGAAGGCCGAATGGCCACTGCTGCGCGAGGGGGTGCCGGGCTATCTGCTGCGGGTGAGCTACCGGGTGGCGCCGCTGGCGCTGGGCATCGCCATCGCCTGCGGGTTCGCGCTGCTGTACCTGCGGCCGTGGGCCGAGCGCGGGTTGCGTGTGCTGGTGCCGGCCGGGCGCATGACGCTGAGCAACTACCTGCTGCAGAGCCTGGTGTGCGTGCCGCTGTTTGCCGGGTTCGGGGCTGGCATCGGTCCCTCGCAGGGCCTGTGGCCGGTGCTGCTGGTGGCGGCCATCGTGTTTCCGCTGCAGCTGTGGCTGAGTGCGTGGTGGCTGCAGCGGTACTACTTCGGCCCGGCGGAGTGGCTGTGGCGCAGCCTGGGGGATGGGAAGCGGCTGCCGATGCGTCGCGCGTAGATTCACCGCGCTGGACACGCATGGCGTGTCCCTACGCACCGTTGACCACGTAGCGACACGCCATGCGTGTCCCACGGGATGCCCGTCAGCCGATGACCCGCTTGAACGGCGGCAACGCGTCGATGATGCGCTTGCCGTAGCGGCGGCTGATCAGGCGCGAGTCGAGGATGATCACGCGGCCGGTGTCGGTGGAGGTGCGGATCAGGCGGCCGGCGAACTGGGTCAGCGTACGCAGCGCGTGCGGGATGGCGATCAGGTTGAAGGCGTTCAACCCGCGGCTTTCAAACCATTCGCTCAGGGTGGAGGTCTGCGGATCGGTCGGCACCGCGAACGGTACCTGGGTGATCACCACCGTGGTGCAGGCTTCGCCAGGCAGGTCCAGGCCTTCGCCGAACGAATTCAGCCCGAACAGCACCGAGCCCTCGCCCGCCGAGGTGCGCCGCAGGTGCTCGTCGATCATCTTCTGCTTGGCCGTTTCGCCCTGCACCAGCACCTGCTTGCGCTGCGCGGCCGGCATCAGCTCCGCCACTTTTTCCATCTTCCAGCGCGAGGTGAACAGCACGATGCTGCCCTTGCTCCAGTCCAGTTCCTTGACCAGGTACTTGGCGACTTCCTTCGGGTGCCGCTCGCGGTCGTCCGGGGTGACCGGGAAGTTGGGCACGATCAGCTCGGCCTGGTTGGGCAGGTCGAACGGCGAGGCCAGCGAGACCATCTCGGCTTCGTTGGGAATGCCGTTATCAATCGCCAGCGCCTGGAAGTCGCCACCGCCGGTGAGCGTGGCCGAGGTCATCACCACCGAATCCACTTCGTCCCACAGCAGCTTGCGCAGCACGTTGGCGGCCGACACGGGCGAGCCGTGCAGGATCAGGTCGCCATCGCGCGACAGCGTCACCCAGCGCGCGAACGGCGGCTGGCCGTCCTTGTCTTCGCGGCGCCAGGCGGTCCACAGGTTGTGCTGCTGTTCGATCATTTCCAGCGCCATGCCCAGCGTGCGCTGCAGGCGCTCGCGCGCGGCGTCTTCGGGCTTGCCCTTGGCCACCTGGGATTGTGCGGCGTGGGCCCAGTTGAACAGCGCGCGGGTGTCGTCGGCCAGCGCTTCGATGTCGGCCATCCAGATGTCCGGCAGGCGCCCGTTCGGCGCGCGCCACATCGGCTCCTGCGCGGTCGGGTCCGGTTGCCAGCTGCGGTCGATCACATCGCGGAACGCGCGCAGCTGCTTGCTGACCCGCGCCGCCACGTCGATGGCTTCGTTGGGCAGCAGGTTGCCCAGCTTGTCCTTGTCCACCGCGCGGTAGGCGGCGGCAATCAGGATCTGCAGGCGGCCGGTGCGCTTGGCCATTTCATCCAGGGCCAGGCTGGCCGCGCCCTGGTCGATGGCCACGTTGCCGATGTGGTGGCCTTCGTCGAGCACCAGCAGCATGTCCGAGGGCGGTGCGATCAGCGGCTGGCCGTTGTCGCTTTCGCCAATGGAGAGCGCCGACAGCAGCAACGCGTGGTTGGTCACCACGATCTGCGCATCGCGCACGGTGGTGCGTGCGCGCAGCACCGCGCACTGCGCCGAGTAGGCGCACTTGCGGCCCGCGCAGCCCGACGCCGGGGTGGTGATGCGCGAACGCAGCGAGGGGCTGATGGTATCCGGCGCGTTGTCCAGGTCGCCGTTCCAGCGGCCTTCGACGAAATCCCTGCTCAGCTTCTGCGCCAGGTCCATTTCGATCGGCGCCAGCGGGCGGTCGAACAGTGGCTGCTCGTCCTCGAACATGCCTTCCTGCGCGCCATCGCCATGCGCTTCGGCGGCGTTGCGCGTGCACAGGTAGCGGGTGCGGCCCTTGGCCAGCGCCACGGTGGCCTCCAGGCCGGTGGCCTTGAGGAAGTTCGGGATGTCGCGCTCGACCAGCTGCGACTGCAGCGCCACGGTGCCGGTGCTGATCACCAGCTTCTTCTTCGTGGCCAGCGCGATCGGCACGCCGGCGGTGAGGTAGCCCAGGCTCTTGCCCACGCCGGTGGGCGCTTCGACCACGCCTACCCCGCCGCTCTGCGACAGCGCACGCGAGACCACGCCGATCATCTGGCTCTGCGAACGCCGCGTGCTGAAGCCGGGGGTATTGGCCTGCAGCTTGGCGTAGGCATCGCGGATGACGGTCTTGAGCTCGTCGTTCAGCGCGCGCGGGGCTTCAACTTTTTCGGTCACGCCGGGGAGGTCCTGCCTGGATCAGGCGGGTATTTTCTCATGCCCGGGGCCTGCGGCCGGCGCGGATTTTTCCGCGCCGGTTCAGTTCCGTGACCGGGGTCGCCCGCTCAGGCCGCCGGGGCGGTGCGATTGCGCAGCGCGCGGGTCATCGCCCACACCAGCAGCACCGTGCCCAGCGCATCCACCAGGCCGATGAGGAAGTGGCCGCCGCGCAGCAGCCACGACAGCATCTGCACGTTGCCGTACTCGCCGCGCTGGACCAGCCAGGTCGGCACGACGTTGAGGGCCAGCCCGGCCAGGCTGGCCAGCAGCAACAGGGCCAGCGACCACAGCGCCACGCTGCGGATGGTGCCGCGCGGGGCATCCACCACCCACACCAGCGATACCGCCAGCGCGATCAGCACCGGCAGGCGCAGCGCGGCCATGCCCAGCAGGCTGAGCAGCAGGTCCATGTTCACTCTTCACCCGCCAGCGCGTTCTTCGCGCGCAGCTCGGCATAGACCGGGTCGGTTTCCGGGCGCACTTCGTGCCACTGCTGGAAGCTGGTGGCGGCCTGCTCGACCAGCATGCCCAGGCCATCCACCATGTTGCGGCACTGTGCGGCGCGGGCCCAGGCCAGGAAGGCGAAGGAGGCTTCCCCGTAATTCAGGTCCACGGCGGTGGTCATGCTGTTGACCAGCGACAGCGGCAGCTTGAACTCTTCATCGCGATCACGGCCGGCGGAGGTGGCGTTGACGATCAGTTCGAAGTCGCCGAGTTCGTCCATGCGTTCCCAGTAATGCGTCAGCACGCGGCCGGGCTCGCCGATCGCATCGCTCAGCTCGTCGGCACGCTCGGGGGTGCGGTTGACCACCACCAGTTCGCGGATGCCGGCATCCAGCAGGGCCGGGGCCACGCTGCGTGCCGAGCCACCCGCGCCGAGCAGCAGCACGCGGCGGCCGCGCAGGTCGAGGCTGTGGCGGTCGGTGAGGTCGCGCACCAGGCCCACGCCATCGGTGGTGTCGCCGTGCCAGTAGTCGCCCTTGCGCAGCAGCGTGTTGACCGAACCGGCCAGCTTGGCGCGCGAGGTGAACGTCCTGCACAGCCCGAAGGCGATCTCCTTCAGCGGCGCGGTGACGTTGGCGCCCACGCCACCGTCGGCGGCGAACGCCTCCAGCGCGGCCGGGAAGTCGGCCGGTGCCGCTTCAATGGCGCGGTAATCCAGCGCGATGCCCTCCTGGCGGGCGAACGCGGCATGGATGTGCGGCGACTGCGAGTGGGCGATGGGCTGGCCGAATACGGCGTAACGGGCGGTCATGGGTGTCTTAAACTCCGGGCCTGGATTGAAACGCAAACCCCAATGGAAGCGACTATGCGCACTCCCTTGTCTCTGCTCGCGCTGAGCCTGAGTTTACTCTCCGCACCGGGCGCGATGGCGCTTTCCGAGTTCGGCATCGAAGGCATGGGGGTGGTGTCGACCAAGGCCAACGAGGCCCAGGCGACCATCGCGCCGGATGGCAAGCGCATCATCTGGGCCAGCGACCGGCCCGGCGGGGCCGGCGGCTGGGACCTGTGGCAGGCCACGCTGCGCGACGGCCGCTGGCAGGACCCGGCGCCGCTGGCGTTCAACACTGCCGGGGATGACGTGGACCCGTTCTTCAGCCATGACGGGGCCTGGCTGTACTTCGCCTCCAACGGCGGCAGCGGGAGCGGTGGGTTCGACCTGTACGGGGTGATGATCCGCGAGGACGGCAGCTTCGGCACCGTGCTGACGATGCCGGTGACGGTCAACACGGCGGCCGATGAGCGCCACCCGGCGGTGCGGCCGGATGGGCAGGTGCTGCTGTTCGCCCGTAATGGGAAAGGTACCCAGGGTGGGTTCGATCTGTACGTGGCGACCGCGCAGGGACGCGGGTTCAACGCCGCGACGCCGTTGCCGGCGCCGCTCAACAGTGCGGCCGATGAGCTGGGCGGCGACTGGCTGGGCAACGGCGGGGCGCTGGCACTGACCCGGGTGG
Organism: Stenotrophomonas sp. FBCC-B152; assembly: GCF_059134105.1. Classification (NCBI taxonomy): domain Bacteria; kingdom Pseudomonadati; phylum Pseudomonadota; class Gammaproteobacteria; order Lysobacterales; family Lysobacteraceae; genus Stenotrophomonas; species Stenotrophomonas sp. FBCC-B152. Next base: position 3,781,215 of record NZ_CP101442.1, read on the forward strand.
CGGGGGGCCATTCGCAGGTGTGGGTGGCGGGCTGCGATTACCGCAAGCCGGCCGAACCGCTGGGGTTGTCGTTCAATACCGCCGACGGGCAGACCCGTGCGCCGGTGGTGGATGCATCCAAGCCCAGCGAGATGGTGGTGGCTGGGCAGGCGCGGTCGCCGAAGGCCGGCGGGTTGGATCTGTACAGGTTGCGCACACCCGCGGTGGCTGGCTGCCGGTGAGGGTGTTCAGTACGCGCGCAGCAACGCGGCGCGCTGCTGCTCGTACTCGGTTTCGCTGATCTCGCCATTGTCCTTGCGCTGGTTCAGCGCGGCCAGCTGCGCCTGCACGGCAGGCGGCAGGTTGGCTTCGCGGGCCAGGCGGGCGGCGGCCGAGGGTTGTTCGGGCGCGCGCCGGGCGGCACGCAGCACGCCGCGGATGACCAGGCCGATCACCACCGCGAACACCAGCACGCCGGTGCCCCAGGTCAGCCACTGCACCCATCCCATCGTCTGCATCATCCTGCTCCTGTCTGCGTGTTGACGCGTATTGTCAGCGTTCGCGCAGCCAACGCGCCACCTGCGGTGCGAAATAGGTCAGCACGCCATCGGCACCGGCGCGCTTGAAGCCGATCAGCGACTCCAGCACGCAGGCGCGTTCGTCCAGCCAGCCATTGGCGAACGCGGCTTTCATCATCGCGTACTCGCCACTGACCTGGTAGGCGAACGTCGGCACGCCGAACTGCTGCTTCACCCGGCGCACCAGGTCCAGGTAGGGCATGCCCGGCTTGACCATCACCATGTCCGCGCCCTCTTCCAGGTCCAGCGCGATTTCGCGCATGGCCTCGTCGCCGTTGGCCGGGTCCATCTGATAGGTCTTCTTGTCGGCCTTGCCCAGGCTGGCCGAGCTGCCCACGGCGTCTCGGAACGGGCCGTAGAACGCCGAGGCGTACTTGGCCGAATAGGCCATGATGCGCACGTTGACGTGGCTGTTGGCATCCAGCGCGCGGCGGATGGCGCCGATGCGGCCGTCCATCATGTCCGACGGCGACACGATGTCCACGCCGGCTTCGGCATGCGACAACGACTGCTTCACCAGTGCCTGCACGGTGATGTCGTTGAGCACGTAGCCCTTGTCATCGATGATCCCGTCCTGGCCGTGGGTGGTGTACGGGTCCAGCGCCACGTCGGTCATCACCCCCAGCTCGGGGAAGCGCGACTTCAGCGCGCGGATCGCCCGCTGCGCCAAGCCGTTCTCGTCCCATGCGGCGGCCGCATCCAGGCTCTTGCCGGCCGGGTCGATCACCGGGAACAGGTCGATCACCGGAATGCCCAGTTCCAGCGCTTCCTCGGCCACTTTCAGCAGCTCATCGATCGACAGCCGTTCCACGCCCGGCATCGACGCCACCGGGGCGCGCCCGGCCAGCTCGTGGACGAACACGGGGTAGATCAGGTCGTCGGTGGTCAGCGTGTTTTCGCGCATCAGCCGGCGCGAGAACTCGTCGTGGCGCATGCGGCGGGGGCGATAGTCGGGGTGGGCCATGGAATGCTCCGGGCAGTGTCGGGTTACTGCAGCAGGTAGCGCTGCGGTTGCAGGGGTTCCGGCAGCGGGCGCACGCCCAGGCTGTCGAGCAGGTCGATTTCGATGGTGCGCACCATCGCATCCAGCGGCAGGTCGTTGGGTTCCAGCCCGAACGGCTCTTCCATTTCCTCGCCCAGCTGGTCCAGCCCGAAGAAGGCATAGGCCAGCACCGCCGACACCACCGGGGTGGCCCAGCCCAGCGAGCTGGCCAGGCCGAACGGCAGCAGCACGCAGAACATCCACGCGCAGCGGTGCAGCAGCAGGGTGTAGGCGAACGGCAGCGGGGTGAGCAGGATGCGTTCGCAGCCGGCCTGGATGCTGGACAGCGCATGCAGGCGGGTTTCGAACTGGGCATACAGGATGGTGTCGATCTCACCGGCGCGCAGCGCGGCGGTGGTTTCCACCGCGATCATCGCCAGCAGCTGGTCCGGCACGTTCTGGCGCTGCGCGTAGCGCTCGCGATCCGCCTCAGGCACCCAGGGCAGCCCGGCCAGCGCGGCGTCCTGCCCGCGCAGGCGCGCGGCCAGCGCATGCGCGAAGGCGATGGCCAGGCGGCAGATGCGGTCGGCGCGTGCCGGTTGTGCGGCCAGCAGCGTGCTGCACAGCCGCGCCAGGCTGCGCGATTCATAGATGAGCTGGCCCCACAGCTTGCGCCCTTCCCACCAGCGGTCGAAGCAGGCGTTGTTGCGGAAGCTCAGGAAGATGGACAGCACCAGGCCCAGCAGGGTGAACGGCGCGACCGAGACGCGCTCGATGCCTGGCGGGTGGGCCAGTTCGGCGAACGTGGCGACCGCGACGGCCAGCACGAAGATGGCGGCCACCTTTGGCGCGATGGCAGGCACGATGGAGCCGCGCAGGATGTACAGCAGCTGCCAGCCGTGGGGGCGGGGACGAATGATCATGGGGCGGTCATTCTACGCCCTTGGGTGCGGCAACCCGGCAGGTGCGACGGGGTGTCGCAGTCAGATGATCCCGCCGCCAATGGACAGGCGGACGATGCCCACCACCACCACGACCGCATTGAGCAGCAGCCCGGTCCATGCGCGGCCGCGCTTGGTCGGGTGGGTGAACAGGATGCCCAGCGCGCCGATGACTGCACCGACCGCGGCGAACGGGATCAGGAACCAGTTGCCCCAGCCCAGCAGCGGGATCAGGGCCAGGATCATCCACAACAGGGCCACTACGCCCCACAACAAACTGATCAACCCCATGCCCCGCTCCCCTAACCTGAAAATGCTGGCGGCAGCGTAGCGACCCCCGTGCCAGTGGCGCGTGATGGCGGCGGCAAGAACGGGATGCGGCAGGCTCACCCCGGCGGTGTTAACGTTCGCCAGAACGGGGTTGGCGCCGATTCAGTGGCCGGCCCGGATGATCCAGGCGCAGGCCGACCAGGCCGAACAAGGGTGAACCCATGAACATTCGACTCCTTCCGCTGCTCGGCGTTCTGCTGGCCGTGACCGGCTGCGCCAGCACTTCCAAGGTGATGCTGGGCCAGACCCGTGCGCCCACCGATCCGGCGCTGGTGCAGATCTATTCCACTCCACCGCCGGGTTCGATTGAAATCGCCCAGCTGGAGTCCACCAGCGCCGCAGGCTTCGGCACCCAGGGCCAGACCGATGCGGCGGTGATGCGGCTGAAGAAGGAAGCGGCCGCGCTCGGCGCCAACGGGGTGATCCTGATGGGCGTGGAGTCCAGCAGCTCAGGCGGCGGCCTGTCCGTAGGCGGCGGCAGCTACGGCTCGCACAGCGGCGGCGGCGTGGGCATCGGCATTCCGACCACGCAGAAGCGCGCGGCCGGCGTCGCCATCTGGGTTCCCAACCCGCCACCGGCGGACCGCCTGCCGGTGCAGACGATCACGCCGACCCGGTGAAAGCGGGTCACGACCAACGGTCGTGACCTACCAGAGGCGCCCATGTTTGGCCGGAACGTACATATCATCCGCCGGGGCGTACATGCGACCACGTTGGGTAGGCCACGACCGTTGGTCGTGGCCCACGCGGAGGCGATTACTTCGCCTTGTACCGCGGAATGAAGACCTCGTTGACCGCCTTGGCCAGCTGGTCCGGCGGCAGCAGGCCCTGGTCGAGCAGGAAGTTGTTGAACGCCAGGCGGTCGAACTTCGCGCCCAGCGCCAGCTCGGTCTGCATGCGCAGTTCCAGGATCCGGGTGTAACCGTAGAAGTAGCTGCCCGCCTGGCCCGGCGACCGCACCATGTAGCGGTCCAGTTCCTGGGTGGCCATCGCCTGCGACAGGCCCACTTCGTCGATCAGCACGCGCTCGGCCTTGGCCCGGTCGATCAGGCCCAGGTTGAGCATCGGGTCGAGCATCGCGCGCGCGGCGCGCAGCAGCCGGAACTGCAGGGCGATCAGCTGCCCGTCCAGCGGCTCGTACGGCACCATCTCGGCTTCGGCATACAGCGCCCAGCCTTCCACATTGACCGAGTTGAACGCGAACATCGTGCGCGCCAGTGACACGCCGCGCTCCACCATTGCGGTGAACTGCAGCTCATGGCCCGGGCGGCCTTCGTGCGCGCTCAGGGTCCACGCGGCCGAGCCGAAGTTGAAGTCGTCGTACTGCGCGGCCTTGTCGCCGGCGGCCGGGTTGCCCAGCGGCAGCACGAAGGTGCCCTGCTGGCCGGTGTTGCCCACCAGCGGCGCCGGCAGGAAGTGCGGGGCCGGCGAGGCAGCGCTTTCGGCGGCCGAACCCAGCCGCATCTGCATCGGGCGCTGCGGCACGTCCACGATCTTCTGCGCGCGGATGATCGGGTCGATCGCATCGATCACGCCACGGTAGTGGTGCTCAAGCTGGTCGTCGGCGATCTTGTCGCCCTTCAGCGCGCGGATCACCGCCACCGGGTCGGTCGGGTCGGCCACCTTCAGGCCCTTGGCCTTCACCACCAGCGGCGCCAGCTGGCGCATCGCCGAACGGGTTTCCATGAATTCCAGCTGCGCCCGCTGCATCAGCAGCTTGGGGTCGATGTCGATGCCCACGCGCTTGAGCTGGAACGCGTACAGCGGCTCGGGCAGGCGCGCATCGGCACGTGCCTTGGGCAGCACCTCGCTCCTGGTCCAGTCGCGGTACTCGAGCAGCTGGGTGGCGATGGTCTTCAGCGCCTCGTCGGCACCGGCGACCTTGTACTTGTCGAACAGCTTTTCGATGCCGGTGATGTAGGTATCGACGTTGGCCAGCGACTGCTCGACCTCGATCTTCGTCGGCTGCAGCAGGGTCTTGTCGGCCAGGCGCTCTTCATAGCGCTGGCGCGACAGCGTGGTGATGGCGGTGCTGCCCGGGGCCAGGCCGGCGTAGGCCTTCAGGCGGTCCAGCGCCTTGGCGCGGCGCTCGGCCGGCACCTGGTCGGACAGCAGCAGGTTGATGCCACTGAACACCGTCTGCGGCGTGTCGCTCCACGGCAGCAGGTACTTTTCGTTGAGTTCGCTGCCTTCGATGTTCTCGTCGGCCGCAGCGATCATGATCGCCAGGTCCTGGCGCACGTTCGGGTCGCGCTCGGTGGCCAGCTTGGCCTTGAGCTGGTCGCGCGCCTTGGCCATCGCGGCGCGGTAGCGCTTGCCGTTGTCCGGACCGAAATCGGCCACCTTGTCGTCGTAGCCCGGCACACCGAAGAAGCCGGTCTCTTCCGGCTGGAACGGGCCCTGCGCGTCGAGCAGGATCTGCGCCAGTTCGTTGCTGCGGGTCACCCAGGCCGCACTGGCCGGGGCCTTGGTGGCGGCAGGAGCGGCAGCGAAGGCCGGCGGCGCACTGAGCGCGGCGGGGACGGAAAGGGCCAACGCGACGGCAAGGGCAAGCGGCTTCATGCAGGACTCCAGTGAGCGGTTGCCTGCGACCCTACGCACTCAGGGGGGCAGCGGCAATCGGCCGGAGGTCATGGCCGCCGCTCAGCTGCCCCAGCGCCCGCCCGGCAGCGGGCAGTGGCCCTGCTCGCGGCAGTCCTGCAGTGCGCACAGGCCAGCCGCTTCGGCATCGTCCAGCGCGGTCAGGTCGATGGCTTCGTCCTGGCCGGTGATCACGTACAGCAGCGGGTAGTCCCACCGGCCCTTCTCGCGATGCGCTTCCAGGTACAGCTCGGCGGTGCCGCGCGGGCCGGACAGCGCCACCACGAAGTCACTGGAACCTCCGCCCCCGGCGCTGCGTTGCATGCTGCCAGTGGGCAGGAAGCCGTCCTGGATCGGCTCGCCCAGCACTGCCACCAGTTCGATGCTGCAGCGCGCGCGGCGCATGGCTTCCTGGTACGGCTCGCTGCTCCGGCTCCAGTGCGACCATTGGCTCAGCCCCAGCCAGAGCAGCGCCGCAACCACCAGCAGCGCTGCCAGCACCGCCAACGGCATGGCCCAGCGCCAATGACGGCACCACCAGCCGGCGCGCGGCGCGCCGGGGATCGTGGGGGGGTGGGGCATCGGCGTCCTCCTTGGCAGCCCGGTCAATGCAGGTGCGTTACGGCGTCAGGCAGCGACCCAGGAAGTCTTCGGCCAGGCGGTAACGGTGCAGTGCATTGCTGCCGGACAGGCCGTGCTTGGCGCCCGGGTAGGTCATCAGTTCGAAAGGCTGGCCACGCTTCTGCAGCGCGCTCATCAGCGCGGTGGAGTTGGTGAACAGCACGTTGTCGTCGGCCATGCCGTGGATCAGCAGCAGGCGCGAACGCAGGCCGTCGATGTGGGCCAGCACGCGCGCTTCTTCATAGCCCTTGGCGTTGCGCGCCGGCAGGTCCATGTAGCGCTCGGTGTAGTGGGTGTCGTACAGGCCCCAGTCGGTGACCGGCGCGCCGGCCACGCCGCAGGCGTACTGGTCCGACGCCTTGGCCAGCAGCATCAGGGTCATGTAGCCGCCGTTGGACCAGCCCTGCACGCCGATGCGCGCCGGGTCCACCCACGGCTGCTGCATGAGCCATGCCACGCCCTTGAGCTGGTCGGCCACTTCCACCGTGCCCTGCACGCCGTACAGCGCACCACCGAAATCGCGGCCACGGCGCGGGGTGCCGCGGTTGTCCAGCGAGAACACCACGTAGCCCTGCTGGGCCAGGTACTGGTTGAACAGGTGGTCGCCACGACCGGGCCAGCTGTCGGTGACGGTCTGGCTGGCCGGGCCGCCATACACGTACACCACCACCGGGTAGCGCTTGGCCGGGTCGAAACCGGCCGGGGTGATCAGGCTGAAGTGCAGCGGGGTGCGGCCATCGGCAGCGGTGAGCGTGCCGAAGGTGACCGGGCGCTGCGCGTCCAGGTAGCGCGCGTACGGGTGGCTGGGATCGGCCAGGTTGTTTTCCACCAGCGTGGCGATCTTTTCACCAGTGGCGCGGTGCAGGGCGATCTGCGGCGGCGTGGTGGTGTTGGACCAGCTGTCCACGTACACGCTGGCATTCTTCGCGAAGCTGGCGCTGTGCATGCCCGGTTCGCTGGACAGGCGCTGCAGCGCCCCACCCTGCAGCGGCACGGCGTAGAGCTGGCTTTCGCGCGAGGAATCCACCCCGGCGCGGAAGTAGACCTTGCCGGCGTCTTCGTCCACCGCCAGCAGTTCGTCCACCGGCCAGTTACCACTGGTCAGCGCGGTCACCGTCTTGCCGTCATCGGACACGCGGTACAGGTGCTGGAAACCGCTGCGCTCGGACGACCACAGGAAGCCGCCCTGCTTGAGGAAATGCAGGCTGTTGTGCAGCGGCACCCACGTTGGCGAAGTTTCGGTCACCAGGGTGCGCTGCTTGCCGCTCTCCAGGTCGGCCTGGACCAGCTCCAGGGTCTTCTGGTCGCGCGACTGGCGCTGGAAGGTGAGGTGCTGCGGGTCACGCCAATCCACGCGGGCCAGGTAGATGTCCGCATTGCGGCCCAGGTCGACCCAGCGCGCGGCGGCATCGGCGCGCGGGGCGATCACCCCCAGCTTGACGGTGACGTTGTGGTCGCCGGCGGCCGGGTAACGCTGTTCAATCATTTCGGTGCGGTCGGCATACATCTCATAGCGCTTCTGCACCGGCACCGGCGATTCGTCGATGCGGGCAAAGGCGATGGCCGAGTCGTCCGGCGCCCACCAGTAACCGGTGTGGCGGTCCATTTCCTCGTCGGCGACGAATTCGGCCACGCCATTGCCGATGGTCTCGCTGCCGTCGCGGGTGAGCTGCAGCTGGCGGCCGCTGGCCAGGTCGATCACCCACAGGTTGCGGTCGCGCACGAAGCTGACGAAGCCGCCCTTCGGCGACAGCTTGGCATCGGTGGCGAAGCCCTCACCGTGGGTGAGCTGGCGCACGGCGGCCTTGCCCTGCTTGTCCAGGTCGTACAGGTACAGTTCGCCGCCCAGCGGGAACAGCAGGGTGCGCGCGTCGGGCGACCACTGGTAATCCACGATGCCGGTCATGGCGGCAATGCGCTGGCGCTCGCGACGGGCCTTTTCGGCGTCGCTCAGGGTTTCATCGCCGGGCAGCACCACCTTGGAATCGACGAGCAGGCGGGTCTGGCCGCTGGCGATGTCATACGCCCACAGGTCCAGCTGGTTGCGGTCGGCCTCCTTGCCGCGCAGGAAGCTCACGCGTGAGCCATCCGGCGCCACCTTGGGCTTCATCAGGGTCGGGCCGGACAGCGGCAGCGGGCCGGTGATGGCATCCAGGGTGAGCTTTTCGGCGTGGGCGATGGTGGTCGAGGCGAGCATGAGGGCGAGCGAGGCAACAATGTGGCGCATGGAATCTTCCGGCGGCGGCTGGGCGGTCCCGGTCCGGTGGGGCGGTTGGGAGCGGACCATCCTAACCAAAACCGAGGGGCGGGTGCCCGTGGGAGGTGCCCGCCCCGACGATTACCGCTGGCCGAACAGGTGCTTGCGCTCTTCGTCGCTGAGCGGCTTGCCGGCATCCGGGTTGACCTGATGCTTCAGCGCGTAGGCCCGCTGGGTCGCCGGGCGCGCGGCGATGGCGTCGTGCCAGCGCTTCAGGTTCGGGAACGCGGCGAAATCGGCCGGCAGCTTGTCGTACGCGCCGATCCAGGGGTAGCTGGCCATGTCGGCGATGCTGTAGTCGTCGCCACCCAGGTAGGCGCTGCTGGCTAGGCGCTTGTCCATCACCCCATGCAGGCGGCGCACTTCGTTGCCGTAGCGCTCGATGGCATACGGAATCTGCTCGGGCGCGTACACGTTGAAATGGCCCATCTGGCCGCTCATCGGGCCCAGCCCGGCCATCTGCCAGAACAGCCATTCCAGCACCGCCACCCGGCCGCGGGTATCGGCCGGCAGGAACTTCCCGGTCTTCTCGGCCAGGTACAGCAGGATCGCCCCGGATTCGAACACGCTCTGCGGCGCGCCCCCGTCGGTCGGCTGGTGGTCCACCAGCGCCGGCATCTTGTTGTTGGGGGAGATGGCGAGGAATTCGGGCTTGAACTGGTCGCCGCTGCCGATGTTCACCGGCTTGATGGTGTACGGCAGGCCCAGCTCTTCCAGCAGCAGGGTGACTTTGTGGCCGTTCGGGGTAGGCCAGTAATACAGATCGATCATGACAGGACCCAGCGGTTCAGGAATGCCGAGTCTAGTGCGTCAGTTGGGTTGGCAGGGTCATGAAGGCCCGCTACTCTGCGGCGTCCCCCGCAACGCAGCATTCCAGCATGAGCTCGACCGAAAAGCCCATCAGCCCCCTGTCGTCCCTGATCTTCGCCTCGCGCTGGCTGCAGCTGCCGCTGTACCTGGGCCTGATCCTGGCGCAGTGCGTCTACGTGTTCCTGTTCGGCAAGGAGCTGTGGCACCTGCTGCACAAGGCCAACAGCATGGGCGAGCAGGAAATCATGCTGCTGGTGCTGGGCCTGATCGACGTGGTGATGATCTCCAACCTGCTGGTGATGGTGATCGTGGGCGGCTACGAGACCTTCGTGTCGCGCCTGCGCCTGGAGAACCACCCCGACCAGCCGGAGTGGCTGAGCCACGTCAATGCCAGCGTGCTGAAGGTGAAGCTGGCGCTGTCGATCATCGGCATCTCCTCGATCCACCTGCTCAAGACCTTCATCGGCGCCGGCAACCTGGACGGCCTGCCCATGTGCAAGACCGAGGCCTACTACGCGGCAGCGGCGGACGTCGCGGCCAAGTACGGCCCGGACGCGCAGCTGGCCTGCGCGACCATGACCTCCAATGGCGTGATGTGGCAGACCATCATCCACGCCGCATTCATCCTGTCGGCGATCGGCATTGCCTACACCGACAAGCTGATGGCCCACACCCCGAGCAAGGCGCTGGCGCACTAAGCGCCCGCCCTGCCCGCCCCGGTCCTGCAAAGCAGGGCGCGGGGATGCTAGATTGGGCACCTGCTGCACCGCACCGGACGCTGGGAAACGTACCGGGGCTTCGGTCGGCCTGACCGCATCAGGCCTTACGTATCGTCGTTCTTCAAAGGGGAGTTGGATGTCGCACGTCAACACGAACACCAAGGCGCGCCTGCTGGTGCCGCTGACCCTGGTGGTGGCTCTGGCCGCCTGCTCGGGCAAGGACGAAACGGCTCCGGCCGCGCCGACCGCACCGGCTGCCACGGCCGCCGCACCTGCCGCCGCGCCGCCGGCGCCGGCGGTTTCGGCCAAGGTCCAGTCAATGGGGACCGAGGAACTGCGTGACCTGGCCAGCAAGGCCCTGCGCGAAAACCGCATGTACGGCCCGGCCGGCGACAACGCCATGGAGTACTACCTGGCGCTGCGCGAGAAGACGCCGGACGATGCCTCGATCAAGAGCGCGTTGTCGGACCTGCTGCCGTACACGCTGATTGCCGCCGAGCAGAGCCTGACCCGCGAGGACTTCACCGAAGGCCAGCGCCTGGTGGCGCTGATCGAGAAAGTGGACCCCACCGCACCGGCGCTGCCGCGCCTGAAGTCGGGCATCACCAACGGCATGCAGACCGCCCTCAAGCGCACCCAGGAAGAGACCGACAAGGTCAAGAAGGACGCTGAGAACAAGGTCAAGCTGCTCGCCGACCAGCAGCGCCAGCAGCAGGCCACTGAAGCGGAAGCGGCCAAGCAGATCGCCGCGCAGCAGGATGCGGCCCGCCGCGAAAGCGAGCGCCAGGACACCGAGCGCCAGGCTGCAGCCCGCCGCGAGGCCGAACAGCGCCAGCAGGCTGCCGCTGCCGCCCAGGCCGCCGCTGCCCGTCAGCCCACCGCCGCACCGGCCGCTGCGGCCGCCCTGCGCCCGATCAGCACCCCGGCCCCGCGCTACCCGACCGACGCGCTGCGCGCCGGCACCTCGGGCGAAGTGCTGGTGGAGATCACCGTGGGCACCGACGGTTCGGTCACCAGCTCGCGCGTGCTGCGCGCCACCCCGGCCCGCATCTTCGACCGCGAGGCGCTCAATGCGGTCAAGCGCTGGAAGTTCGAACCGGTCAGCGCCCCGGTCACCACCCGCCGCACGCTGTCGTTCGCGCCGGGCGGTTGATCCACGGTTGATGGGCAAAAGAAAAACCCCGGAGCGATCCGGGGTTTTTTGTGGGCTCAACCGGAGATCGCGAGCCGCTCCTGGTGGTAACGGCGTACTGCCGCGAACCACAGCAGCGCGGCCAAGCCGAAGCCAGCCACCAGGTACACCGCCCACATCTGCGCGCTGATCGGTTCGTGGCGGATGATCTTCAGCAGCATCTGGTTCTGCGCCAGGAACGGAACTGCCAGCTGCCACAGCTCGGACTTCACCGGGTACACCATCAGTGCGTAGCCGGGCAGCATCGGCAGCAGCATCAGCCAGGTCATGTGGCTCTGCGCCTCCTTCATGCTCTTGGCCGCTGCCGAGAGGAAGGTGAGCAGCGAGGTGCCGATGAACAGGATCGGCATCATCACGAACAGCATCTGCAGCATCGACAGCAGGCCCATGTTGAGCTGCCGTGCCGCCGCGCCGGTGGATAGCTGCGCGCTGAGCTTGAACGCCGCCAGCGTGAGCAGCAGCGACACCACGCCCACCACGCAGGCCGCGGCGATCTTGCCGCTGACGATGGCGCTGCGCCGGGCCGGGGTCGCCAGCAACGGCTCCAGCGACTGCCGCTCACGCTCGCCTGCTGTGGTGTCCATCACCAGGTAGGCACCGCCCAGGAACGAGGTGATGGTGAGCAGGATCGGCAACAGCAGCGACAGCATCACACCGCGCTTGGCCTCGGCCGTGGCCAGGTCCTGGGTGGCCACGTCCAGCGGGCGTGCCACCTGCGCGTCGATACCGCGCGCCAGCAACCGCAGCGCGCCCACCTGCTGGCTGTAGCCGCTGAGCGCCGCCTTCAGGCGCGCGGTGGGAATGTCGGCATCGCGGCGGGTGCTGTCCTGCACGATCTCCACCAGTGCCGGCCGGCCCTCGGCCCAGTCCTTGCCGAACTCCGGGCTGATGCGCAGCGCGATGTCGATCTTCTGGTCGCGGATCTCAGCGGTCAGGTCCTTCGGCGGGTCCACCGCGTTGAGTCCCTGCGAAGCCAGGAAGCGCACCAGGTTGGGGGCGTGCTCGCGGCCGATGGTCGGAATGTCCAACGGGGTGTCGATCTGGGTCTTGAAGCGGGTCTCGGCCAGCTTGCCCATGCCCAGGATCAGCACCGGGTAAAGCAGTGGCCCGAGCAGCAGGGTGAGCGCCAGGGTCCGGCGGTCCCGCGAGAGGTCGCGCAGTTCCTTGCGCATGACGGTCAACAACGTGGCAAACGCGCTCATGCGTGCAGTCCTTCTTCATTGCCGATCGCCTTCACGAAGGCATCTTCCAGGTTCGCCTCGCCGGTCAGCGCGCGCAGTTCATCGGCGGTGCCGGCCGCCATCACCGTGCCCTTGGCAATGATCACGATCGTGTCGCAGAGCGCGGCCACCTCCTGCATGATGTGGCTGGAGAAGATCACGCAGCGGCCTTCGTCGCGCAGCTCGCGCAGGAACCCCCGCAACGCACGGGTGGTCATCACGTCCAGGCCGTTGGTGGGCTCGTCCAGGATCACGTTGCGTGGGTCGTGCACCAGCGCACGTGCAATGGCGGTCTTGGTGCGCTGCCCCTGCGAGAAGCCGTCGGTCTGGCGGTCCAGGATGTCTTCCATGTCCAGCGCCTTGGAGAGCACCTTGGTGCGCTCGCGGATGTGCGCCGCGCTCATGCCGTGCAACTCGCCGAAGTAGGCGATGTTCTCGCGCGCGGTCAGACGCTTGTACACGCCACGTGCGTCGGGCAGCACGCCCAGGCGGCGGCGGACCTCCACCGGGTGGGTGGCCACGTCCAGCCCGTCCACCAGCACCCGGCCCTGGTCGGGCGCCATGAGCGTGTAGAGCATGCGCATCGTGGTGGTCTTGCCGGCGCCGTTGGGGCCGAGCAGGCCGGTGATGCGGCCGTCCTCGGCCTGGAAGCCGACGTTGTCCACCGCCTTGATCAAGCCGGTCTTGGTCTTGAAGGCTTTATGCAGGTTCTCGGCGACGATCATGGTTCCCATCCGTTGAACGAGGTGAAGGCCGGCACCGCGGTGAGGGTATCCAGGCAGGAGGCGTCGAGTGCCTTGGCGTCGGCCTTGTCCATGAACTGCGCCAGCAGGCGCGGCATGCAGCCGGCGCCGAGGGTGCCATGGCCCTGGCCCTTGGCCACGATGTGGCGGCCGTTGGGCAGGTGCTTGAGCACCTGTTCGGCGTAGCGCGGCGGGGTGACCGGGTCGAACTCGCCCGACAGCAGCAGCACCGGCACGTCGGTGCTCAACGGCGCGGTGAAGTCCTTCGGCCGCGTGCCCACGTTCCACACGGGGCAGGCGGCGAAGAACATGCGTGCCACTTCCGGGCCCAGAATGCGGTCGCCGGCCGGGGCTTCCTGGTAGCGGTCGGCGTCTTCGGCGCAGATCACCGACCACTGCATGCCCTGGTTCATCTGCCCGGCCATGTTGCGGGTGGCCAGGCTGTTGAGCGACATCAGCGGCGCGTAACGGCCCTGTGCGGCTTCGTCCAGCACCACCGGCAGCAGCGAGGACAGTTCCGGCATGTACGAGAACATGAAGGCCAGGCTGGTCACCGTGTTGGCACTGACCGGGTCGCGGCGTACCGCAGCGGTGCCCGGGTCGCGGTATTCCACCTCCACCGGGGCCTTGGCCAGCGTGGTCATCACGTTGCGCAGCTGGGTGCGGGTATCGACCGGGAAGCGCTTGGCGCAGGCCGGGTCCTTGCGGCACTGCGCGGACTGCAGCTCGATCGCCGATTCGAAGGTGTTGGCGAAATCGCCGCCCACCGCCAGGTCGTTCGGCGCCACCCCGTCGATCACCACCGCACGGGTGTGCTGCGGGAAGCGCGCGGCGTACTGCTGGGCCACGCGGGTACCGTAGGAGCCGCCGACCAGGTTGATCTTGTCCACGCCAAGCGCGGCGCGCACGGCGTCCAGGTCACCAATGGCCTGGGTGGTGGTGTAGAAGCGGGTGTCGGCACGGTCGGCCAGCGCGGCAGCGCAGCGGGTGGCGAACTCGGCGATCACCTCGGGCGTGGCCGCCGCGTTCTCGTCGAACGAAAGCTCCTTGCCCTCGGCATCCACGCAGCTGAGCGGGTTGGATTTGCCGGTGCCGCGCTGGTCCACCAGGATGATGTCGCGCTTCTTGCGCACATCGCGCAGCGACTGATTGATGATGGCCGCCACCTGCGTGGCCGACTGGCCCGGCCCGCCGGCCAGGAAGAACACCGGGTCCTGCTTGCCCTCGCCCTCGTTGGCGGTATCCAGCAGGGCGATGTTGAGCCCGATCTTGCGGCCAGTGGGCGCATCGGGGTTCTCGGGCACCTGCAGGGTGGCGCACTCGGCTTCCACGTTGTTGCTGGCCTGGGCGCTGGTGAGGGTGCAGGGCTTGAACGTCAGTGTTCCGTACTGGCGCTCAGCCGCCTCCGGCGGTGCCTCCGGAGTGGCCTGACAGGCCGCCAGCAGCAGCAACGCCGCACTGGTGGCCAGGGGACGGCAGGAAAGTCGCATTTCGATCGCATCCTGGATTGAAGGGTCTCAGCATGCCATGACGAGTGGGCGGGCTGGATGTGACCGAAGACCCGCGCGCGGCACTTTGCTACTGTCCGGGGCTCATGCCATGGATCGCATTGAGCTGCCGATGACACCCAGGTTGATGTTGTTGCGCACGGCCGCCGTACTGTGCGCGCTGCCCGCGCTGGTGAGCCACGCCGAGCCCTCCACAGAAGAGGTCCGGATCGCCCGTGTCGAGACCGGCCTCTCCGCGCCAGTGGCGATCAAGGGCGCCGCCGGCCAGAAGATGGACCTGCGCGAGCGCATGGCCTTCCACAAGGTCCCGGCGGTCAGCATCGCGCTCATCGACCACGGCAAGATTCAATGGGCTCGCGCCTACGGTACGGCCATCTCCCCGGAGACCCTGTTCCAGGCCGCTTCCATCAGCAAGTCGGTCAGCGCCGTGGGCGCGTTGCAGCTGGTGCAGCTCGGCAAGCTCTCGCTGGACGCCCCCGCCAACGAGCAGCTTGCGGCGTGGAAAATTCCCGACAACGGCTTCACCCGCGCCATGCCGGTCACCCTGCGCATGCTGCTCAACCACAGTGCCGGCCTGACAGTGCATGGGTACGACGGCTACCCGCAGGACCAGCCGCTGCCCTCCCTGTTGCAGGTTCTGGATGGGGCCCCGCCGGCCAACTCCGCGCCGGTGCGGGTGGACGTGCAGCCCGGCAGCCTCTGGCGCTATTCGGGGGGCGGCTACAGCGTGGTGCAGCTGATGATGGCCGAGGCCGCCGGCCAGCCCTTCGACCGCTACATGCAGCAGGCCGTGCTCGGCCCGCTGGGGATGAAGCACAGCACCTTCGATGTGACGCTTGCCCCCGCACAGCGCACCAGGGTTGCTACGGGGCATGCATGGGACGGCACCCCGGTGGCTGGCGGCTGGCATCGCTACCCCGAGTCGGCTGCGGCTGGCCTGTGGACCACCCCCACCGACCTGGCGCAGGTGGTGCTTGAAGTGCAGCGCGCTGCTGATGGCACATCGGGCAAGGTGCTGTCGCACGACACCGCACAGAAGATGCTCACACGCGGGCTGGGCGAGTACGGGCTGGGGCTGTATGTGGAAGACCTAGGCGACCGCACCAGCTTTGCCCACAGCGGTGGCACCACCGGCTTCCGCACGCAGCTGTATGGCTACACCCACAGCGGCCAAGGCGCGGTGATCATGACCAACAGCGACAACGGCGCCGCGCTGATCAGCGAGATCCTGGCCAGCCTCTCAGCCGAGTACGGCTGGCCGGAGTTCAAGGTCATTGAGAAGGTGGCTGTTGCTGGCGATGCAAGGAACAACCAGCAGATCGCCGGCACCTACCAGTTGCTGGGGCAGCCGGCGTTGCTCATCGCCGAAGGCGAACGGCTGTATCTGCAGAGCGCGCTGTTCGGCGCGCGGCGGCTTGAACTGCATGCACAGTCCAGCACGGCCTTCTTCATGACCGACCAGGATATGGTGCTGAACGTGCAACGTTCCGGAGACGGGCCCGTAACCGGGTTTGCAGTGGTGCGTGGTGCGAACACTTACATGGCAACGCGATCTGAGTAGAAGTGGCGTTGCTGTCGTTTCACCGCTGGCGGGGGTGGTTCGGCTGGTTCGCCGCTTCATTTTCCAGCGGGAAGGAATCGCCCCAGACCTCGATATCAAGGCCATTGAGGTTCCGATCCAGGGACACGCAGTTCTGGATCAACGACCGGAGCACGTAGGCAGGCGATCGTTCGCTGCGCCACGCGGAGAGCTGGAATGCCCGGCGTAGAGCGGGGTCCACCTTCACCCGTAAGTAGACCTGCTTCTTCATGGGATGACGTCCTCGGGAAGGAACTGCCCCAGGTCAGAGTTGATCTCGCCGTGGAAGATCGTGCGCTCCACGAACCTGGGCACCCGTGGATCTTCCACTGCCCTCGTGCCCAGCAGCTTGATGGTGATGACGCCGGCGCAGGCTTCGATCTGCAGCTTGCGGCCCACGTTGAAGCCGATCTGCCGCAGCCACTGCCCGCGGATCTTGAGGTAGGGAACCTTCAGCTCTTCGTGGAAGTGCGCGGGTGGCGTGCACGGCGCGGGTTGCGCGCGGCGTTCGCGTGCGCGCCGGGCAATCGCGGATTGGGAAGGGTAGTCGTTGTAGCTGTCGTCGGGTCGTTGCCTTTTCATGGTATGCCTCCAGCAGGAAGGTCCCTCGCCGGGATGGCGAGGGAGTCGGGAGGTTAGAAACCGTAAAACACGAAAACTCGGCGGGCGTATTTCCACGAGGGTGTTGTATTAGCCACCCTCCCGACGCAGGACATCCAATTCTCGTGTTTTTGGAGTTTCTACGCTCCGGAACACACCATGCGCGCCGCTGCCAGCGATGGGAAATTGTTTGTGCCTCTTGATTTCCGGACTTCGGTAGGCAAAACCTTCTCGATGACGCATATGGCGCTGAAAGCGCAGCTACCAACAGTCTCCGCATATGGAGGAGCAGGGTTCAGTAGTAACAATCAATCCAAGCTTCGCTGGGTACGACGGTACGTTCCTCAGCCCGCCAATGATGCATGTCCAGCAGCATTCGTCCGGCCTGATACCCGAGAGGAATCGATGGTCGCGGCACCGCCGATGATCCAATGCAAACGACCGCCCGTCGCCCGCTGGGCGACCGGCTGCGCCAGCTTGGCTATAAGGAGCGAGATGACAACGACAACGATTCCGGCGCGGCAGATCCGCGCCCAGTACGACGGTTCCACCCTTCGCGTTTACCAGGCCTACTCGGACACCATCGCCGACAGCGCCCTCAAGCACCAGACCTTTGTCGCCCCGCCCTTCAAGATGGAGCGGATGACATTGATCAAGCCCTCCTTCCTATGGATGATGTATCGCGCTGGATGGGGCTACAAAGATCCGGGTCAGTCGCGCATCCTGGCCATCGACATCACCCATGCGGGTTTCGCATGGGCGCTGGCTCACGGCTGTGCCAGCCACCCCGAACCGGGTATGGACGCACAGGAATGGGAGGCGCTCAAGAGCCGCTCACCGGTCCGCGTGCAATGGGACCCGGAGCGTGACCTGCACCACCGGCCGCTGGAGCACCGCGCCATCCAGATCGGACTGCGTGGCGAGGCCGTGCGCCTGTACACCGGGGAGTGGATCCAGCGTGTCACCGATGTCACGCCGCTGGCTCATCGGATCTGCAGCTTGGTACGGGAAGAAAGACTGGATGAGGCCATGGCAGTGCTGCCAATTGAATCAGCGTACACGCCGGCTTAAGGAAATAGACAGATGACAAAGCAACTCACAGAGACCAGCAAGTTCCTCAGCTACGTACTGCGTCATCAGCCCGAGGCTGTCGGGCTGACGCTGGACGCCGAAGGGTGGGCTGACGTTGATGCACTGATCGCCGGCGTAACGTCCGCCGGCCGAGAGCTGAATCTGGCACTTATCCAGCAGATCGTGAGCACGAACGACAAGAAGCGCTTCACGCTCTCCGATGACAACAGCCGCATTCGTGCAGTGCAAGGCCACTCCACCGATAGCGTTGCCATACAGCACATTGCCAAGGTTCCCCCTGCACTGCTCTACCACGGAACGGCGACGCGGAACCTTGAGCCGATCCTGGCGGAAGGGCTGCGTCCGGGCCAGCGACACCATGTGCACCTTTCCGAGGACACCACCACCGCCACGACCGTTGGCCAGCGTTACGGCAGTCCTATCGTGCTGACAGTTGATGCGCTTCGCATGCATCAACAGGGCTATACGTTCTTCCAGGCTGACAATGGCGTCTGGCTGACTGACCACGTGCCGAGGGAGTTCGTAAAGCACAGTGTGTAGCGGAACTGCTGTATCCCGAGGCCAGCAATCCTCTGGTAGGGCGATCAACCCAGGCTCTCCTACAGCCGTCAGGGTCGATTGCCGACATTGCGGCAGGGAACAGAGCCATCAAAAACGGTCAATCTCACCAAGTATTGCGACGTGGTGCGATCGAGTCCGAAGCTTTGCGCACCGGATATTGGTGACGCTTGAAGGGGCCTCTCCCCGCAGCTATAGTTAACTTGACTACGCAGACAGCAGAAAATTTGTCGGCGGAGCTGCGAAGCCTCTCAAGGGGCACATGAAGGGAAATTGCTGGCGGATGGGTTGTTCACTTGAGTGTGGAAACCTGCCAGTGAGGCCGTCCTTCCTACGTAGTCACTTCAGTATTCTGCGTTTCTTGGCCTCGGTCGCGTGATAGCACGTCACCGGGGCCAAGTACCTTCTGGAGCCCTCGATTCGGATCTCCAGGATCGCGGTGGCATAGTACGGCGTTCCACGTAGCAGCACTTTTTGTTGAGTGTTGAGAATTACCGACTGACGGTCACTTCTCCTATCGTTGCTGGCCTCACCGCTTGGGGGATTGAACCGCAACAGGCTTCGCGGGCTATATGCCTTCGCAACGATGGTTGCGATTTCGGCCATTGAAAGACCATCTTTGTCTTTGCGAGCTGCGATTACGTGCCGGATGTAGCCAGGCTTGATCATGATCGCGTAGCAGTTCACCCGTTCCCACCTGTTTTCGTCGCAGACCCTGTCGATTTCGTCGGCCTGCTTGGGGGTCAGTAGGTACGCAAAAGCAGAGGCATCCGCGTCACTCTTACGCCGTGAATCATCCACGGATTCAACAAGCTTCTGAAAGCGAGCAGCCAGCTCGTACTCTCCCTGTGCTGACATGCTCGCGAACCTCCATCTGTGCAACGGGCCATGCGCGGTCCGGGGCATTGAGCATTGTCTCAACGCAGCACTGCTGTCCGATGGTGTTTGCGTGCGTTGCCGCCGCGGCTGTAGCGGCGATTGCCGACCAAGGACCGGAACATGGGCGTCTGGGCGACCCACCCGATACGGCGTCAATCGCACCGCTAGAACTCGTTGATAGTTTCGATCAAGCGAAGTGACGCTTTTCGCCCGAGTCGCTGGCCGCAATGGATGCGGCGGATGCCGCGCTGAGGCTGCCGTTCAGAGGAACGGTCAGAATTATGCGTGGTAAGCCGGGAGAAACAGCATTCTGGGCATCCAGATGAAGGCCTGAAAAGCAGAATGCCCGCGCAAGGCGGGCATTCTGCAGAAGCTTGTAGCGGGCCGGACTCTCTTAACCACTCTTGGTGGGACCACGTTCGTGGTGGCCAATGCCCCTTTAACCGGGTCGGGACATCCGTACAGCGAACGCTATACCTGTTGTTCCACGCCAGCAACGACAGCCGTCACATTTCGGAAGGTCGGTGATTACTTGCTGCTGACGTACTTCTCCCGCCGCACCTGCGGCGTCGGCAATCCCGCTTCCTTCAGCGCCTCGAACGTCGCATCCACCATGTCCGGGTTGCCGCACAGGTAGGCGATGTCGGTGGCCGGGTTGGGGGCAAACTCGGCCAGGTGCTGCTGCACGTAACCATGGCGGACGTCCGGGTGCGGGTTCTCGGGCAGCTCGCGGGACAGGCACGGTACGTAGCGGAAGCCCGGGTGGGCGGCGGCGAAGGCGTAGAAGTCCTCGCTGTAGAGCAGCTCTTCGGGGGTGCGGGCGCCCTGCAGCAGCACCACTTCCACCCCGCGTTCGGCCATGGCGGTGGCCAGCAGCGGCAGCATGGAGCGGTACGGGGTGACCCCGGTGCCGGTGGCGATGAGCAGGTAGCGGGCGTTGTGGTCGCCCGGCATCAGGCAGAACCGGCCGAACGGGCCGCTGGCGGTCACGTGGCCGCCCAGGTCCAGGCCCTCGAACAGGGCCGTGGCGGCGCCGCCGGGCACAAAGCTGACTGCAATATCAACGGCTTCGCCCGGGGCCAGGGCGTGGTCGTGGATGGTGGCCAGGGAGTAGCTGCGCTTGGTGGCGGTGCCGTCGGCGTACTCGAAATGGACCTGGATGAACTGCCCGGGCTGGAAATCCAGCGGTTGGCCGTCATCACGCAGGAACTGGTAGTGGCCGACGGTGGGGGCCAGCATGCGCCGGTCGATCAGTTTGAGGGGGAATTGAACAGGCACGAATTTGGAAAACAGTGTGTAGCCGGGGCAGACCCCTGAGGCCTTCTATAATAGCCGCTCCCCCGCCCCTATCCAGCGCCGTCCCTTGGGCGCGAAGGCAAGAGCTTGGCATCCCAGAACACTCCCGCGACCAGTACCGCCCCCGCCCTGCGGGTGCGCGACCTCCGCAAGACCTATGACAACGGCACCCAGGCCCTGAAAGGGGTTTCGCTGGACGTTGCCCCGGGCGACTTCTTCGCGCTGCTGGGCCCGAACGGGGCCGGCAAGTCCACCCTGATCGGCATCATCAGCTCGCTGGTGAACCTGAGCGAGGGCCAGGTGGAGGTATTCGGCAGCGACCTGGTGCGCAACCGCAGCGCCACCATGCGCCTGATCGGCCTGGTCCCGCAGGAAATCAACTTCAACCTGTTCGAGAAGCCCTTCGACATCCTGGTCAACTACGCCGGCTTCTATGGGGTGGCCCGCGCCGAGGCCGAGAAGATGGCCGAGGAGGAGCTCAAGCGCGCCCACCTGTGGGAAAAGGCGCAGGTGATGAGCCGGACGCTGTCGGGCGGCATGAAGCGCCGGCTGATGATCGCCCGGGCGATGATGACCCGGCCGCGCCTGCTGATCCTGGATGAGCCCACCGCAGGCGTGGATATCGAGATCCGCCGCGACATGTGGCGGGTGCTGAAGGAGATCAACGCGGCCGGCACCACGATCATCCTCACCACGCATTACCTGGAAGAGGCCGAGCACCTGTGCCGCAACCTGGCGATCATCAACCACGGCCAGATCGTGACCCAGGGGCCGATGCGCGAGCTGCTGGCCAAGCTGGACGTGGAAGGCTTCCTGTTCGATATCGACGGTGAGCTGCCCGCGCAGTTGCCGGTGATCGAGGGCACCACGATGGTGGCCATCGACGGGCACACGCTGGACGTGGACATGCCGCGCGCGATGGATCTGAACCGGGTGTTCGCGGCGCTGAACGCGTCGGGCATCCGGGTGCGGTCGATGCGGACCAAGAGCAACCGCCTGGAGGAGCTGTTCGTGCGCCTCACCGGCAACCAGGAGAACGCGGCATGAGCAGCACCCCGACCCCGGTCCTGACCGACGGCCAGCGCAACCGGATTGCGCTGATGACGATCGTGCGCCGCGAAGTGGCGCGCATCCTGCGCATCTGGGGCCAGACGCTGGTGCCGCCGGCGATCACGATGACGCTGTACTTCCTGATCTTCGGCGGGCTGATCGGTTCGCGCGTGGGCGAGATGGGCGGCTACAGCTACATGCAGTTCATCGTGCCGGGCCTGGTGATGATGAGCGTGATCCAGAACAGCTACGGCAACATCAGTTCGTCGTTCTTCGGGGCGAAGTTCGGGCGCCACGTGGAAGAGCTGCTGGTGAGCCCGATGCCGAACTGGGTGATCCTGTGGGGTTACGTGGCCGGTGCGGTGCTCCGCGGGCTGATGGTGGGCGTGATCGTGCTGCTCATCGCGATGTTCTTCACGCCGGTGCGCATTCCGCACCCGCTGGTGACGCTGACCACGGTGCTGCTGGGCGCGACGATCTTCTCGCTGGCCGGTTTCATCAATGCGGTGTACGCCAAGAAGTTCGATGACGTGGCGATCGTGCCGACCTTCATCCTGACCCCGCTTACCTACCTGGGCGGCGTGTTCTATTCGGTGAAGCTGCTGCCGACGTGGGCGGAAGCGGCTACGCATGCCAACCCGATCTTCTACATGGTCAACGCGTTCCGCTATGGCCTGCTGGGTACGAGCGATGTGCCGCTGTGGGTGGCGTATGCGCTGATGATCGGTTTCGTGGTGGTGCTGACCGCGCTGGCGCTGTGGCTGCTCAAGCGTGGCGTGGGCATGCGGAGCTGACCTGCCCCGGTAGCGCCGGCCGTTGGCCGGCCCTCAGTATTGATGGAGAACGGTAATGCGCATTCTTGTACTGGGCGCCGGTGGCACTGGCGGTTACTTCGGCGGTCGTTTGGCCCAGGCTGGCGTGGACGTTACCTTCCTGGTCCGTCCTGCGCGCGCTGCTCAGCTGGACAGCGAGGGGCTGGTGATTCGCAGCCCCTTGGGCGATGCGACGTTCCCGGTCGCCCACGTCACTGCCGATGCACTGCCTGCGCTTGCCGCGGAGCAGCCCTTCGATCTGGTGATCCTGAGCTGCAAGGCTTACGACCTGGAGAGCTCCATCGAGGCGATTGCACCTGCGGTGTCGTCGCGTACGACGGTGCTGCCGATCCTCAACGGGCTGCGCCACTACGCGGCACTGGATGCGCGCTTTGGCCGCGATGCGGTGCTGGGCGGGCTGTGCTTCATCAGTGCGACCAAGGCGGCCGATGGCGCGGTGCTGCACCTGGCCCCGGCGGCGAAGCTGACCTTTGGCGAGCGTGATACGCCGGGCAGCAGTGCGCGGGTGCTGGCCCTGGCGGCGGCGTGTGTGCAGGCCGGGGTGGACCATGTGGCCAGCGATGCCATCGGGCAGGAGCAGTGGGTCAAGTACACGTTCCTGACCACCTTGGCGGCGGCAACCTGCCTGATGCGGGCGGATGTGGGCACGATCGTGGCCACGGAGGATGGCGCGGATATCGTGCGCGGGCTGTATGCCGAATGCCTGGCGGTGGCCGAGGCGGCGGGTGAGCCGATTCCGGAGAAGGCGCAGGCGGTGGCACTGGCGGCGACCACGCAGGAAGGCTCGGCGCTGAAGGCGTCGATGCTGCGCGATCTGGAGGCCGGCCAGCAGGTGGAGGCCGAGCAGATCGTGGGCGACATGCGGGTGCGGGCACGCGCGGCCGGCCAGGCGGCGCCGCTGCTGGCGGTGGCGTATGCGCACCTGCAGGCTTACCAGCGCCAGCGCGCGGGCTGAGCATGGCTGCCGGCGCTGCACCGATGCGGGTTCTGGTGCTGGGGCTCGGCTACAGCGGGCGGCATATAGCGGCGTTGTTGCGGGCCAAGGGTGTGGGCTGCAGCGGTACGGTGCGGGAGCCGGATGCGGCTCCCGATGATGGTGTTGTCCGCCACCGGTTGGTGGCGGGGCAGCCTGTTGATGATGCGCTGCGTGAGGCTGTCCGCAGCGCGGAGGCCGTGATCTGTACGGTGCCGCCCGATGACGCCGGCGATCCCGCATTGCGGCTGGTGGCTGCGGCGTTGCGGGAGAGCCCGGCACTTCGCTGGGTGGGCTATCTCTCTTCAACAGCGGTGTACGCCGACCGCGATAGCGGCTGGATCGACGAGACGTCGGTGGCCGATGCGGTGGATGACACGGCGCGGCGGCGGTTACTGGCCGAGGCGCAGTGGCGCGGGTTTGCGCGGGACAAGGGCGTGGCGTCTGCCGTGTTCCGCCTGCCGGGGATCTATGGGCGCGGGCGCAATGCGCTGGTGCAGCTGGCGGAAGGGCGGGCGCGGCATGTGTTGAGGCCGGGGTTGGTGTTCAACCGGCTGCATGTGGAGGATCTGGCAGCGGTGGTTGTCGCGGCGATGGGCCGCCCGGGTGAGGCGCTGTATCTGCCCGCAGACGATGAGCCGGCCGCGCCACAGGAGGTGCTGGCGTTCGCAGCCAAGCTGGGTGGGTTTACGATGCCGCCGGCGGTTGCGTGGGATGACCCGTCGCTAAGCCCGGCGTTGCAGCGGTTCTATGCCAGCAACAAACGTATCGACAGCCGGGGCACGCGCGAAGCGCTAGGGTGGAAGCCGAAGTTCGCCACCTACCGCGAAGGGCTGCAGGACGCGTCGTAGAGCCACGCCCTGGGTGGCTGAAACGTATGGCGAAACCGACGTTGTCCGGCGCGTCAGCCACGCAGGGCGTGGCTCTACGGCACGTGCGATTCGATTGATCAGGCCTGCGGCAGGCGGAAGAACGTGCGCGTCGCTGCAGTCGCATTCGCTGCGGTCAGCTCCACATCCTCGCCGCGATCACGCGCCAGCTCTTCCACGATATGCGCCAGGAACATCGGCTCATTGCGTCGGTCCTTCGGCATCGGCTTCAAACTGCGCGGCAGCAGGTACGGCGCGTCGGTTTCAATCATCAGCCGCTCGGCCGGGATGTGCTTCACCAGTTCGCGCAGGTGCGCGCCACGGCGCTCGTCGCACAGCCAGCCGGTGATGCCGATGTACCAGTCCTGGTCCAGGTAATCGAACAGCTCCTGGCGCTCGCCAGTGAAGCAATGCACCACGGCGGCGCCGATGCGGCCGTCGAAGTTCTTCATCTGCGCCATGAAATCGGCATGCGCGTCGCGCTGGTGCAGGAACAGCGGCTTGCGCTGGCCATCGGCCGCACGCACGTCACTGGCCAGCTGCAGCTGGCGCTCGAAGGCGCGGTGCTGGGCCGGGCGCGGGGCGAAATCGCGGAAATAATCCAGGCCGCACTCGCCCACCGCCACCACTTCGGCATGCGCGTGCAGTGCGCGCATTTCGGCATCGCATTCGTCGGTGTATTCCACCGCGTGGTGCGGGTGCACGCCGGCGGTGGAATACAGGAAGCCCGGGTGCTGCCGCGCCAGATCGAGGGCCATCGGCGAATGCTCGCGGCTGGCGCCGGTCAGCACCATCTGCACCACGCCGGCGTCGCGGGCGCGGGCCAGCACGGCGTCACGGTCGCGGTCGAAGGAATCGTGGGTGAGGTTGGCGCCGATATCGATCAGTTGCATGGGGCAGCTACAGGGCAATGAATCGCGGCATTGTAGCCCGGCCGGCTCGCCGGCCCCGCCGCCGGCCCGTATCCTTGCGCCATGAGTACGCCGAGTTTTCCGATTTCCGCGCTGCTGCCGCAGATCGCCACGCAGCTGGCCACGCACCCGCGCCTGGTGCTGGAAGCACCGCCGGGCGCGGGCAAGACCACCCAGGTGCCGCTGGCGCTGCTGGACGCGCCGTGGCTGGAAGGCCGGAAGATCATCATGCTGGAACCGCGCCGGGTAGCCGCGCGCAGCGCCGCGCAGTTCATGGCGCGGCAGCTGGGGGAAGAGGTCGGCGGCACCGTGGGCTACCGCATCCGCTTCGAGAACAAGGTGTCGGCGCGCACCCGGGTGGAGGTAGTCACCGAAGGCATCCTCACCCGCATGCTGCAGGACGACCCGATGCTGGAAGGCGTGGGCGCGCTGCTGTTCGATGAGTTCCATGAGCGCCACCTGGCCGCCGATCTCGGGCTGGCGCTGGCGCTGGACGTGCAGGCGCAGCTGCGCGAGGACCTGCGCATCGTGGTGATGTCGGCCACGCTGGATGGCGAGCGGCTGGCGCAGTTCCTGGAGGCGCCACGCCTGAGCAGCGCCGGGCGCAGCTTCCCGGTGGCGGTGAGCCATTTCCCGGCCCGCCGCGACGAATCGCTGGAAGCGCAGGCACGGCGCGCGGTGGAGCAGGCCCTGGCCGAGCACCCCGGGGACGTGCTGGTGTTCCTGCCCGGCCAGCGTGAGATCGCGCGCACCCAGGCGGCGCTGGAGCAGGCGCTGCCCGCCGATATCCAGGTGCTGCCGCTGCACGGCGAGCTGCCGGTGGAACAGCAGTCGCGCGTGCTGCAGCCCGATCCGCAGGGCCAGCGCCGGGTGGTGCTGGCCACCAACGTGGCCGAATCCTCGGTGACCCTGCCCGGGGTGCGCGTGGTGGTGGATGCGGGGTTGGCGCGCGAGCCGCGCTATGACCCCAACAGCGGCTTTTCGCGGTTGGATGTGGTGAACATCGCGCAGGCCTCGGCCGACCAGCGCGCCGGCCGTGCCGGTCGCGTGGCTGAAGGCTGGGCCTGGCGGCTGTGGCCGCAGTCGCAGCGGCTGGAAGCGCAGCGCCGTCCCGAGATCGCGCAGGTGGAGCTGGCCGCGCTGGCACTGGAGCTGGCGGCGTGGGGCAGCGCGGACCTGCGCTTCGTGGATGCGCCGCCGGTGGGCGCGATGGCCGCCGCGCGCGAGCTGCTGCAGCGGTTGGGTGCGCTGAGCGACACCGGCGCGCTCACCGCACTGGGCCGGCGCATGCTCACGCTGGGCACGCACCCGCGGCTGTCGGCAATGCTGCTGGCGGCCGGCAACGGTACCGAGCAGGCGCTGGCCTGCGACCTGGCCGCGCTGGTGGAAGCGCGTGATCCGCTGCGCCAGGGCGGCGATGCACTGGCCGCGCGGTGGCGGGCACTGGCCGCATTCCGGCAGGGGCGCGTGCCGCAGGATGCCAATCGCGGCGCGCTGGCGGCCATCGATGCGGCCAGCAAGCAATGGCGGCGGCGCCTGCGCTGCGATACCGCGCCGCCGTCGTCGGTGGAAGCGCACCAGCTGGGCGACCTGCTGGCGCACGCCTTCCCGGACCGGATCGCGGCGCGGCATCCCACCGACCCGCTGCGTTACCTGCTGGCCAATGGGCGCAGCGCGCGCTTGTTCGACCCCAGCGACCTGCGCGGTGAGCCGTGGCTGGTGGCGGTGGAACTGCGCTACGAAGCCCGCGATGCGCTGCTGCAGCGCGCCGCGCCGGTGGATGAGAGCCGCCTGCGCCGGGATTTCCCGCAGCGTTTCCAGCAGGAGGACGTGGTGCGCTGGGATGCGGACAAGCGGGCGCTGGTGGCGCGCCGCGAAAGCCGCTTCGACCGCATCGTGCTGGACAGCCGCTCGGCCGGGCGGGTGGATCCGGCCCAGGCCGCACAGGCGCTGACCGAGGCGGTGCGCGAGCTGGGACTGGAGGCATTGCCGTGGACTGACGGCCTGCGCCAGTGGCACGCGCGAGCACTTTCGCTGCGGGCGTGGATGCCGGAGCTGGAACTGCCGGATGTGTCGGATGCGGCGCTGATGGAGACGCTCACGACGTGGCTGACGCCGGCGTTCAATGGCAGGACGCGGCTGGATGCGCTGGATGAATCCAGCCTGGGCGAGGCGCTGAAGTCGCCGATGCCGTGGGCGCAGCGCCAGCTGATCGACAAACATGCGCCGGTGCGCATCGCGGTGCCGTCGGGCATGGAGCGGCCGATCACGTATGCGGTGGAGGCCGATGGCAGCACGCCGCAGCCACCGGTGCTGGCGGTGAAGCTGCAGGAGCTGTTCGGGCTGGCCGATACGCCGCGCATCGCCGATGGGCGCGTGCCGCTCACGCTGCACCTGCTGTCACCGGGTGGGCGCCCGCTGCAGGTCACCCAGGACCTGCGCAACTTCTGGGCCAACACCTACGCCGAAGTCAAAAAGGAAATGAAGGGGCGCTACCCGCGGCATCCGTGGCCGGACGATCCGTGGACGGCCAACGCCACCCATCGCGCCAAGCCGCGCGGGACCTAACGCCGGCTGACCGCACGACAGCTGCCCACCTGAATGGATCGCGCGGATTGGTTATCGTCGTGACCAGACCGTGGCTGGCGGATAACACGCCCTACACGGCCCCCGCGCGACACTGGATTCCGAACCGAGGCAAAGGACCCCCCAATGAGCAGACTGACCGTGATTACCGACCGCGCCCTGGAGCGTGCACTGGATCTGGCAAGCAGCGCCGGCGACGGCCTGAAGCACGCCGGCAGCAACCTGCGCCACCTCGGCCCGCAGGCAACGGACTGGATCAAGACCGGTGCGGCGCTGGGTGCGGTGAAGACCGGCAGCAAGGTGGCGGCCAAGGCCGTGCGCCGCAATCCGGCAGCGACCATTGCCGTGGCGGCAGTCGGCGTAGGCCTGCTGGGCTATGCGCTGTACCGCAAGCAGCAGAAGAAGAAGCTGGCCAACGGCAGCGTGGTGAATGGGCAGGCCGAGCGCATCAGCGCGCGCAACCGCCGCAACACCACGGTGGTGGATGAGCACAGCGATATCGGCAGCGACGCCTGATCCATCAGGTACGTTGCAGTTGACGAAAACCGCCGGCATGTCCGGCGGTTTTTGTTTGGATCAATCGATCCGCCGCCACTGCCCGGGCTGCAGATCCTCCAACCGGTGCGGACCCATCGCCACGCGCACCAAGCGCAGCGTGGGCAGGCCGACCGCCGCAGTCATGCGCCGCACCTGGCGGTTGCGGCCTTCGCGCAGGGTGATGGCCAGCCAGGCATCGGGCACGGTCTTGCGGAACCGCACCGGCGGATTGCGTTCCCACAGGGTGGGGGTTTCAAGATGGTCCACGCGCGCGGGCAAGGTCGGGCCGTCGTTCAACTGCACGCCCCTGCGCAGCGCCTGCACCTGCTCGTCGGTCGGCGTGCCCTCCACCTGCACCCAGTAGGTCTTGTCTTCCTTGTGGCGCGGATCGGTCAGCCGATGCGCGAGTCTGCCGTCGTCGGTGAGCAGCAGCAGGCCTTCGCTGTCGTAGTCCAGCCGCCCGGCCGCGTATACGTCAGGCGGCAGTCCGAAGCCGGCCAGGGTCGCGCGTGGCGGCTGGCTGCTGTCGGTGAACTGGCACAGGACGTTGAAGGGCTTGTTGAAGGCGATCAGCATGGGGCGGGACGTGGATGGCGACGTGTCATTGTCCCATCAGACGGCGTTGGACGCCGTGGTACCGACCAACGGTCGGTACCTACCGCGGTAGCGCACGACCGTTGGTCGTGCGCCCGCGTACCGGGCAGGGCCCGGCACTACTTCACGAAACGAAGGGTCATGCGGTCGCTTTCGCCGATCGCCTTGTACTTCGCATCATCGGCGGCGTCGTGGTTGTTCACCGGCGGCAGGGTCCACACGCCGTTCGGGTGGTCCTTGGTATCGCGCGGGTTGGCGTTGATCTCGCTGCTGCCAGCCAGCTTGAAGCCGGCCGCTTCGGCCATGGCGATGACCTGGGCCTGGCCGACGTAGCCGCTCTTGTCGTCGGCCGGCACGTCGGCCTTGGCGCGGTGTTCAACCACGCCGAGCACGCCGCCGGGCTTGAGCACGCTGTAGAAGCCCTTGAACATGCCTTCGGCCTGGTTGGCGCTGCGCCAGTTGTGCACGTTGCGGAAGGTCAGCACCACATCGGCGGAGTTGTCGGCGCCGAACTTCGGCGCGTTCGGGTCGTAGCCCACGACCTTTGCCTTGTCATACAGGGCCGGGGCGGCGGCGAACTTCTTTTCCAGCCCGTCTTTGCCGCGCTGCTGGTAATCGCGGCCCTTGCCTTCGGCCACGGCCATCGGGTCGACCACGGCGGCCACGTAAGTGCCCTTGTCGCGCAGCAGCGGGGCGAGGATTTCCGAGTACCAGCCGCCACCGGGAGTGATTTCCACCACGGTCTTGCCCGGTTCCACGCCGAAGAACGACAACGTCTGCGCCGGGTGGCGGTAGGCATCGCGCTTCACGTTGTCCGGGGTGCGGCCCTTGCCGTCGACCGCAGTCTGGACGGCGGCGGTGATGGCCGGCTGGGCATTGGGGCCGGCCGGCTTGATCGCCATGGCGGGAGCGGCAAGCAGCAGCGTGGAGACGGTGAACAGGCAGGCACAGCTGAGCGAACGGGCTTTCATCGGATCACCTACGGTGGCGGGATGCGGCGAGCCTAGCAGCCGCGATGTCAAAGGTGTTCACAAAACGTTAGTGCAGTGCAGCGAAGCGGAACACTGTTTTGTGGCCCGCGCCGCAGCGGTGTCATGGACAGGCACTTATGCTGTGGCATTGGATTTGACTGGAGGATTGCCCATGACTGCACCGCGCGAACTCGGCCGTTCCGGCCTGAAAGTGCTTCCCATCGCGTTCGGCGGCAACGTGTTCGGCTGGGGCGCGGACGAGAAGACCTCGTTCGCCCTGCTCGATGCGTTCGTCGATGCCGGCTACAGCCTGGTCGATACCGCCGATGTGTATTCGGCCTGGGTGCCGGGCAACCAGGGCGGCGAATCGGAAACGATCCTGGGCCGCTGGTTCCAGCGCAGCGGCAAGCGCGACAAGGTGGTGCTGGCCACCAAGGTGGCCAAATGGGCCGAACACCCGGGGCTCTCCGCCGACAACATCAATGCGGCGGTGGAAGATTCGCTGCGCCGCCTGCAGACCGATGTGATCGATCTGTACCAGGCGCACGAGGATGACGAATCCACCCCGCTGGAAACCACGCTGGCCGCTTTCGGCCGGTTGATCGAACAGGGCAAGGTGCGCGCGATTGGCGCCTCCAACTACAGCGCCGAGCGCCTGCAGGCTGCATTGAAGGTGTCGGCGGACTACAAGCTGCCCCGCTACGAGACGCTGCAGCCGGAGTACAACCTGTATGACCGTGCCGGTTACGAAAGCGGGTTGGAAGCGGTGGCGCGTGAGCACGGGCTGGGCGTGATCAGCTACTACTCGCTGGCCAGCGGCTTCCTCAGCGGCAAGTACCGCAGTGCCGACGATGCGGCCAAGAGCAGCTCCCGCGGCAGCAGCGTGGTGGCCAAGTACGTCAATCCGCGCGGCCTGCGCATCCTGCAGGCGCTGGACGACGTGGCCGGCACGTACAGCGCGACCCCCGCCCAGGTCGCCATTGCGTGGTTGATCGCCCGCCCGGGCATCACCGCGCCGATCGTCAGCGCCACCCGCGTGGACCAGCTGCACGACGTCCTCGCCGCGGCCCAGGTGGGCCTGACCGCCGAAGACATCGCGCAGCTGGAAAGCGCCAGCGCCGCCTGATTCGACGCGGACACCTCAACGAACGGCCACCCCAGGGTGGCCGTTTCCACATCACCCCACCGCCGCCCCGTCTTCTGCTACCAACGCGTGATGCAGGCTGACCCCGGCGCGCACCCCTTCCGCGCTGGCCAGCGTGATGTTGCCCATCAAGGTCGCATCGCCCGCTGCGTAGACGCCGGGCACGCTGGTCTGCTTCTGCGCGTCCACCCGCACCAGCACGCCGACCGGGCTTTCCTCCAGCTCACAGCCGAGCTGCTCCACCAGCGCCGAGCCCATCTCCTGGCGCGCACTGACGAACAGCGCGCGCAGGTCGATGTGGCGTCCATCGGCCAGCAGCGCCCCACTCAACTGCGGTGCGTCGCCTTCCAGTGCCACGACCGTTTCGGTTTCGATTTGCACGCCGCGCCGCTGCAGCGTGCCCAGCTGCTCGTCATCCAGCGCCATGCCCTGCGTGAAGAAGGTGACCTGGCCCCAGTCGGCGATCAGCCCGGCCATGATCGGCGACATCGGATGTCCCCCCAGCAGCCCGATCGCGCCACCGCCCACCTCATAGCCATGACAGTACGGGCAGTGCAGCACGCTGTGGCCCCAGCGCTCGGTCAGGCCGGGCAGCTCGGGCAGCACATCGCGGATGCCGGTGGCCAGCAGCAGCTTGCGCGCCGCCCATGTATCACCGGCTGCAGTGCTCACCGCGAAACCATCCACGGTGGGCTGCGCGTCGGTGGCGGTGTCATTGGCCCAGCGCACGCTGGGGTAATCCAGCAGCTGTGCCTTGGCCTGGCGCAGCAGGTCACCGCCGGAGATGCCGTCCAGGCCCAGCACCCCGTGCGAGTGGCTGGAGAAGCGGTTGCGCGGTAGGCCGCTGTCGATCACCAGCACCCTGCGGCGCGCGCGCGCCAGCATCATGGCGGCGGAGAGGCCGGCGAAACTGCCGCCGACGATCACGGCATCAAAGGTCATGCGGAACTCCCGTGGTGTGCTGGGCCAGGTGCTGGGCAAAGGCGTCACCCAGGGTGGCCAGCGTGGTGGCATGCAGGCGTTGTTCGAGCAGCGCCTGCGCCTGTTGGTAGCTCTCGTCCAACGCGGCGTTGACCACCTGCTGCACCGGGCAGCCGCGCCCGGTTTCGCGCGCGCCGGTGTGCAGCAGCGCCGGCGAGCCGATGGCGAGATAGACATCGTGCAGGGTGATGGTGGCCGGGTCGCGCGCCAGCTGGCTGCCGCCGCCATGGCCGCGCGCGGTGTGGACCAGCCCGCCCTTCTGCAGCGCGGCCAGCAGGCGGCGGATCACCACCGGGTGGGTGGGCAGGCAGGTGGCGAGCTGTTCAGAGGTGCGCGGTCCGTCCTGGCCGACCAGGTGGGCCATGATGTGGAGCGCGTCGGAGAACTGGTTGCTGGATTTCATGTAACACGAATAGTTACATATCAAATCCAAGCGGGCAAGCTGTCTCTCTGTTCTACCGGTGCCTGCATTGAAACGGTAATAAAAGTTTCATATGCATGAATGAGACAGAAAATGTGCTTCAGGTCGCACTTCAGAAGCTCGCGCCCCATTCCGATACCGCCATCGCCCTTCCCTTTTTCAGTGATCCGCGATGCCCATCTCCTCCGTTGCGCCCGCGCGCGCCCTCAGCCTGCAGTTCAAGCTGCTTGGCGCCCTGTCGCTTGGCCTGGCCGTGGTGGTGCTGTGCGCCCTGGCCGGGTTGGGGTCGGCCTGGCTGAATCTTTCCACCACCATCCCGCCCGAAGTGGCCCGCAACGCCCAGGCCGAAGGCCTGCAGCGCGAGTTCCGCATGCAGGTGCAGGAGTGGAAGAACGTGCTGCTGCGTGGCAGCGACGAGGCACTGCGGACCAAGCACCTGGCAGCCTTTGATGCACAGGGCGGCAAGACCCGCGACCTCGCCAAGGGACTGGCCGCGGGCGGAGATGCCGAAACGGTGCGGCTGGCGCAGGCGTTCCTGGCCCAGCATGCGGTACTGGAAAAGGAGTACCACGGTGCGCTCGAAGCGTTCGCGGCCAGCGGCTACAGCCCGCTGGAGGGCGACGCGCTGGTGCGCGGCAAGGACCGCGCACTGGGTACCACGCTGGATGCGCTGGGCAAGCAGACCGCAGCGGTGGCCGAACGCGCGGTGCAGGCGCGCTCGGAACAGGCGCGGCGCATGCTGGTCGTCTGTGCAGCGCTTACCGCGCTGGCAGCGGTGGTGCTGATGGTGGTACTGGCGGTGTGGCTGCGTCGTTCGGTGATCGCGCCGGTGGTGGCCGTGGAAGCAGCCGCGCGCGCGGTGGCACGCGGTGAGCTGGACCACATCGTGCAGGTGCGCAGTCGCGATGAGATCGGCCGCCTCGGCCAGGCGATGATCGCGGTGACCGGCACGCTGAAGGAGGTGCTGGCCGCGCAGGCCGGCATGGCACAGCGCCATGATGCGGGCGAGATCAGCTACCGCATGGATGCCAGCGCGTTCCCGGGCGGCTACGGGCAGATGGTCAACGACAGCAACGCGCTGGTGGATGCACACGTACAGGTGCAGCTGCGCGCGATCGAGGTGATGGGCCGTTACGCGGTGGGCGACCTGTCGCCCGACATGCCGCGCCTGCCGGGCGAAAAGGCGTTGATCACCGAGGCGCTGGATGCGGTCAAGCACAACCTGGGTTCGATCAACGCCGAGATCAAGCGACTGGCCACGGCCGCTGCAGCCGGCGACTTCAGCCAGCGCGGCGATGCGGCGCGTTACCAGTACGACTTCCGCGACATAATGGGCGGCCTGAACCAGCTGATGGAAACCACCGAGCGCGACCTGGGCCAGGTGTCCGGCGTGCTGCAGGCCATTGCGCGCGGCGATCTGAGCGCGCGCATGCACGGCCAGTTCCACGGTGTGTTCGCCCGCATGCGCGACGATGTGGCACTGACCAGCGGCCAGCTCACCGGCATCGTGGGCGACATCAAGCGCGCGGCGCAGGCGATCCAGACCGCCGCCAGCGAGATCGCGGCCGGCAACAACGATCTTTCCCAGCGCACCGAGCAGCAAGCCGCCAACCTGGAGGAGACCGCTGCGTCGATGGAGGAGCTGACCTCCACCGTGCGCCAGAATGCCGAACACGCACGCCAGGCCAACCAGCTGGCGATCGGCGCGGCCAGCGTGGCCGCACAGGGCGGCGAGGTGGTCGGCCAAGTGGTGACCACGATGAGCGCAATCGAAACCAGTTCAAAGCGCATTGCCGAAATCATCTCGGTGATCGATGGCATTGCGTTCCAGACCAACATCCTGGCGCTCAACGCGGCGGTGGAAGCGGCCCGTGCCGGCGAGCAGGGCCGTGGCTTCGCCGTGGTCGCCAGCGAGGTGCGCACGCTGGCGCAGCGCTCGGCGGGTGCGGCCAAGGAAATCAAGACGCTGATTGAAGCCTCGGTCGAGGATGTAGCCAGCGGTTCGCGGCTGGTGCACCAGGCCGGGCAGACCATGGGCGAGATCGTCAGTGGCGTGCAGCGGGTCACCGACATCATGGCCGAGATCTCGGCGGCCTCGCAGGAGCAGACCGCCGGCATCGAGCAGGTCAGCCAGACCGTGGTGCACATGGATGAGGCCACCCAGCAGAACGCGGCGTTGGTGGAGGAAGCCTCCGCCGCCGCGCGCAGCATGGAAGAGCAGGCCATTGCGCTGAACGATGCGGTGGATGTGTTCGTGCTGGCGCCGGTGGCGCCGGCGTTGTCGCGCGCGGCGTAGGCAAAGGCGTATCGACCAACGGTCGATACCTACCGGAGGAAGGCCTGTCCCGTCATGGATTCGGCGAGGTAATCGAGGAAGCTGCTGATGCGCGCCGACACGGCGGTGTTGCGGTAGTACACGGCGTGGATCGGCTGGCGCACTTCCACGGTCAGCGCCGGCAGCACCTGCACCAGCGTGCCCGCATCGCGGTCGCGATGGGTCATGAAGTCGGACAGGCAGACCACGCCCGCCCCTTCCAGCGCCAGACGGCGCAGGGTTTCGCCGCTGGACACCGCCACCGCCGGGCGGATGTGCAGCAGCGCGTCGGTGCGCCCGGGCAGCGGCCAGTGGTTGAGCGAGTCGGGCTCGTTGAAGCCCAGCAGCGCGTGGCCGTCGAGGTCCTCCACTGTTTTCGGGGTGCCGTGTTCGGCCAGGTAGGCCGGGCTGGCCAGCACCCGCAGGCGGCTGTGCGCGAGCGGGCGCGCATGCAGGGTGGAATCGGCCAGCGGGCCAATGCGGATGGCCACGTCGGTCCGGCGCTCGAGCAGGTCGATGTAGCGCTCGCTGCTGTTGAGCTCCAGCTGCACGTCCGGGTAGCGCATGCGGAAGCCGGCCACCAGCGGGGCGATCACATGCAGCACGAACGGGGTGGCCGCATCCACGCGCAGGCGGCCGGCCGGGCGCTGGCGGCGCGCGGTCATCTGCTCTTCGGCCGCCTCCACCGAGGCCACGATGGCACGGGCCTGGGCCAGGAAGGCGTCGCCCTCCTCGGTGAGCTGCAGCCGCCGGGTGGTGCGGGTCAGCAGCGTGGTGCCCAGCTTTTCCTCCAGCCGGCCCAGGGCCCGGCTGACCCCGGAGGTGGTCTGGCCCAGTTCTTCGGCGGCGGCGGTGATCGAACCGCTGTCGATCACGGCGATGAACGCCTGCATTTCATCGAGGGTGGTCTTCATGGGCCCATTATTGACCATGAAGCAAGAGTCATTGGCGTGAAGACCGGTTTTTCAGCAAGAGTCCGGCGCGCAGACTGCGCACCTTCTTCTTCCACCGGTAACCCTCATGTCCCGTGGCATCCCCTTGGCCCTGTTGGCGCTTACGCTGGGTGCGTACGCCATCGGCACCACTGAATTCGTCATCGTCGGGCTGATCCCGACCATTGCCGCCGATCTCGGCGTGTCCCTGCCCTCCGCGGGCCTGCTGGTCTCGCTGTACGCGCTGGGCGTGGCGGTCGGCGCGCCGGTGCTGACCGCCCTGACCGGCCGCGTACCGCGCAAGACCCTGCTGGTGGCGCTGATGGTGCTGTTCACGCTGGGCAATGTGATTGCCTGGATGGCGCCCAGCTACGGCTCGCTGATCGTGGCACGGGTGTTGACCGGGCTGGCTCACGGCGTGTTCTTCTCGATCGGCTCGATCATTGCCACGTCGGTGGTGCCGAAGGAAAAGGCGGCCAGCGCGATCGCGATCATGTTCACCGGGCTGACCGTGGCACTGGTCACCGGGGTGCCGCTGGGTACGTTCATCGGCCAGCACCTGGGCTGGCGCGCCACCTTCCTGGCCGTAGCGGCGCTGGGCGTGATCGCGCTGATCGGCAGCCTGCTGTTCGTGCCGCGCAACCTGCAGCGCAGCGAGCCGGCCACGTTCGGCCAGCAGCTCTCGGTGCTGGCGCAACCGCGCCTGCTGCTGGTGTATGCGATCACCGCGCTGGGCTATGGCGGTACGTTCCTGTCCTTTACCTATCTCGCGTCGATCCTGCAGGACGTCACCGGTTTCTCGCCGAATGCGGTGAGCGGCGTGCTGCTGGTGTATGGCGTGTCGGTGGCGATCGGCAACCTGTGGGGTGGCCGCCTGGCCGACCGCCGTGGCCCGATCCCGGCGTTGAAGCTGATCTTCGGGCTGCTGGCGCTGGTGCTGTTCGCGCTGACCTTCACCGCGCACAACACCTGGCTGGTGCTGCTGACGGTGCTGGCGCTGGGCGCGGTGGCGTTCGGCAACGTACCGGGGCTGCAGGTGTACGTGGTGAAGCAGGCGCAGCGGTTCGCGCCGCAGGCGGCGGACGTGGCCTCTGGCCTGAACATCGCCGCGTTCAACGTGGGCATCGCAATGGGTGCTTCGCTGGGCGGGCTGGTGGTGGATCACCTCGGCCTGATGCACACGCCGTGGCTGGGTGCGCTGGTGGTGCTGGGTGCGCTGGGGCTGACCGTGCTGAGCGGGCGGCTGGACCGGCGCGACGGGATCGAGGACCGCGCCGAGGGCGTGGTTGCCGCCGCCCATTGAGCCTTCTCATTTGATTCGTTTAACGGTGCACGGCGTAGCCTGCACTTCCCCCACTGAAGGAGTTTTTCATGAGCATTCCCGCATTTGGCCTCGGCACGTTCCGCCTGAAGGACCAGACCGTCATTGATTCGGTCCGCAACGCATTGGACGTGGGCTACCGCGCCATCGATACGGCGCAGATCTACGGCAACGAGGCCGAGGTCGGGCAGGCCATCGCCGAGTCGGGCGTGGCGCGTGAGGACCTGTTCCTCACCACCAAGGTCTGGATTGCCAGCTTCCAGCACGATGCGCTGCTGGAGAGCCTGCGCGAGAGCCTGCGCAAGCTGCGCACCGACCATGTGGACCTGACCCTGATCCACTGGCCGTCCCCGAATGATGCGGTGCCGATGGCCGAATACCTGGGCGCGCTGGCGCAGGCCAAGGCCGAGGGCCTGACCCGGCAGATCGGCATTTCCAATTTCACCATCGACCTCACCCGCAAGGCGATTGCGATCCTCGGTGCCGATGCGATCGCGACCAACCAGATCGAGGTGCATCCGTACCTGCAGAACCGGGCGTTGATCGCGTTCCTGCGCGAGCAGGGCATCCATGTGACGGCCTACATGAGCCTGGCCTATGGCGAGGTGTTGAAGGACCCGGTGATCCAGGCCATTGCCCAACGCCACGATGCCACCTCGGCGCAGGTGGCGCTGGCCTGGGCACTGCAGCAGGGGCTCGCGGTGATTCCGTCGTCGACCCGTCGCGAGAACCTGGCCAGCAACCTGTTGGCGGCGGACCTGCGGTTGAGCGATGAGGACATGGCCCAGATCGCCACGCTGGATCGTGGTCAGCGCCTGGCGAACCCGGAAGGCATCGCACCGGCGTGGGATTGATTGCGACGCGGGTCAGGCCAACAGCCAGTCGCGCATCGCGGCGCTGACCTCTTCCGGCTTTTCCATGGGGGCGAGGTGGCCGCAATCGGGCAGCACGACCAGGGTTGAGCCGGGGACCAGGGCATGCATCTCCTCGCTGATCGCCAGCGGGGTGATGCGGTCGTTGGCGCCGCACAGGATCAGCAGCGGGTCGCGGTAGCCGGCCAGCACGTCGTGGCCGTCAACGCGATCCAACGCGCTCTGGCGCAGGAATACGTCGGCCCCCAGCCGCGCGGTCATGTCGCGCACGCGCTGGACCAGCACGTAGTCGTCCAGCCGCGAGGCATCGATGTAGCTGCGCATCAGCTTGTCGCCGAAGCCATGGAACGTGCCAGGCAGGCGCACGCTGGAACGCTGCGACTGGCGCTGGGCGGCGCGCTCGGGCGAATCGGCGTGGATCGAGGTGTCGATCAGCGCCAGCCGCAGTACCCGCTCCGGGGCCACGCGCAGGATCTGCTGCGCGACGAAGCCGCCCAGTGAGAAGCCGGCCAGGGCGAAGCGTTCCGGCGCGTTGGCCAGTACGTCGTCGACCACGGCCTGCATCGTTTCGCCACGGGTCTGGTCGCCGACGCTGCAGTCGGCAATATCGGACAGCGCGGCGATCTGCCCGCGCCAGAGCTCGGCGTCGTTGAGCAGGCCGGGCAGCAGCAACAGCGGTACACGATCAGTCATGGGGCTATTGTCGATGATCCGGGGGGCCACGGGATGTCGTGTGTGGCCCGGTGTGTTGCAGGGCCGAAAAGCAGGGGCGCCCCATGAAACAGACACTTGGGGCAGTAGCGTGACTCAGTACCAGTCCGGTGCACCCGGCTGGTTAGGCTCGGGCCCTTCCCCTTTCCAGTGAGCCCTGCATGGATTCCATTCCCGGTATCACCGCCGCTGCCACGCCCACCGCGACGTCCACCAGCACCCCGAGTGCGCCCACCGCGCCGGCGAAAGTTGCCGCGCTGCCGCTGGAAACCATCGTGCAGCGGGAACTGGCCTATTACGAGGTGATCACCCCTGCGCTGAAACCGGCGGTACAGGACGCGAAGCTGGATACAGGGGAAAAGCGGATGGCAGCGCTGGGGGATCAGCTGCGCTACATCACCAATCGCTGCACAATTGGGAGCGTTACCCTGGAAGCGTTCATCCGCCAGTACCCAGACGTGCTGGAGCGCGGTCGGGCGTTGATGGCTGCGTTGCCGGCACCGGATGACACGAAATTCACCTATGGCTCACTCGCCTATCAGACGATGCTGACCAACGCCGCCTTCCCTGACAACCGTTTGGGACCCGTCCCGCGCGAGCATTCGGCGTTCTTCCTCAACCAGGCGACAGAGCCACCAGCACAGTGAGCGGCGCGCGGCACCGTGCAATCTGCGCGATGCCGCGATGCCGGCGGTGATAGGTACGCACGGGGATGGGCCGTCGTAGGGTCGGCTCCCAAACGACTGCCGATATGCGCGCAACGTTCGGTAACGCATGACCTTCAACGAAGGCGTCTCTTCGGTGCAGGTCATGCGTCACCGTGCCGATCACATCCATCGGCAGTCGTTCGGGAACCGACCCTACCGCGCCAACCCATTCGGATGCGTTGGCGCGGTTCCGGTTGTCAGTGGGTGACGCCTTCGGGCGGCAACGCGACCTTGGCGTCCTGTACCGGCAGGGTGACCACCATCACCGTGGGGTCGTCGGGATCGAGCTTGGTCTTGAAGCCCAGGCTCTGGCACATCGCCAGCATGGTGCTGTTTTCGCGCAACACCTGGCCTTCGACGATGTTCAGGCCCAGCCACTGGGCGTACTCGATCATGATCGTCATCAGGCGCCAGCCGATGCCGTGGCCCTTGAGGTCGGAGCGGATCAGGATGCCGTACTCGCCGCGATCGTAATCCGCATCCGCATGCAGGCGCACGGCGCCGAGCATGTCGCCGCTGCGCGGGTCGATCGCCACCAGCGCGATGGAACGGGCGTAGTCGAGCTGGGTCAGGCGCGCGATGAACTCGTGGCTGAAATGCTTCACCGACTGGAAGAAGCGCAGGCGCAGGTCGTCATCGGTGACGCGCGCGAAGAAGGCGCGGAACAAGGCATCGTCTTCCGGCCGCACCGGGCGCACGAACGCTGGCGCACCGTCAGAGAGGATGATGGTGCGTTCCCACTCCTTGGGGTACGGGAACACCGCGAAACGCGGATGGCCACGGCCCTTGTGCAGCTTGCGCGACGGCGCGATGGCCACGCGCGCGTCCAGCGCCATCACGCCCTCGCGGTCGGCCAGCAATGGGTTGATGTCCAGCGTGCGCACTTCGGGAATGTCGGCCGCCAGCTGCGCCAGCTTGACCAGGATCAGCGCCACGGCGCGCTCGTCGGCGGCGGGCACGTCGCGGTAGGCCTTGAGGATGCGCGAGACGCGGGTGCGGCCGATCAGCTCGTGGGCCAGGCGCAGGTCCAGCGGCGGCAGCGCCAGCGCCTTGTCATCGATCACTTCCACGGCGGTGCCCCCGCGGCCGAACACCACCACCGGGCCAAAGGTCGGGTCATCGGCGATGCCGGCGATCAGCTCGCGTGCCTTGGGCCGCACGATGGTGGGCTGTACCAGCACGCCGTCGATGCGCGCGTTCGGCCGCATCTCATGGGCACGGGCGAGGATGGAGCTGGCGGCGGCCTGTACCGCCTGCAGGCTGCCCAGGTTGAGGCGCACGCCATCGACATCGGACTTGTGCGGGATGTCGGCCGAGAACACCTTTACCGCCACCGTGGCGCCCTGCTCCAG
This sequence comes from Stenotrophomonas sp. FBCC-B152, assembly GCF_059134105.1. Lineage (NCBI taxonomy): Bacteria > Pseudomonadati > Pseudomonadota > Gammaproteobacteria > Lysobacterales > Lysobacteraceae > Stenotrophomonas > Stenotrophomonas sp. FBCC-B152. Next base: position 3,821,758 of record NZ_CP101442.1, read on the forward strand.
CAGCGGCTGGGCCAGGTCCATGGCTTCATGCGGGTCGCGCGCCTGCATCACCGGCGCGGAGGGAATGCCGTAGGCCGAGAGCAGTTGGTGGGTGGCGATGGGATCCAGCCACTGCTGGCCGGCAGCCAGCGCGGCCTCCACGATGGCGCGCGCGGCGGCGGTATCCACCACGAAATCCTGCGGCAGGCTGGGCGGGGTTTCCATCAGCGCCGCCTGCGCATCGCGGTAGCGCACCAGGTGCTGGAACCCGCGCACGGCCTCGGCCTCGGTCGGGTAGGTCGGCACCCGCGCGGCGTTGAGGGTGGCGGTGGCACGGTCGTCGTTGCCCAGCCACACCGCGAACACCGGCTTGTCGCGGTGGTGGCGCGGGCGCAGGCCGAGCGTGCGGGTCAGCGCCTGTGCGGCGTCTGCCGATGAGGTAAACGCAGTCGGGACGTTGACCACCAGCACCGCGTCGTTGCCGGTGTCGGACATCAGCGCGTCGATGGCAGCCGCATAGCGGTCACCGTCTGCGTCGACCACGATGTCGACCGGGTTGCTGCGCGACCAGCCTTCGGGCAACACGGCATCCAGCTCAGCGATGGTACCGGGCGAGAGTTCGGCCAGACTGCCGCGCAGGGCCAGCAGCTGGTCCACGGCCAGCCGCCCTACCCCGCCGCCGTTGCTGAGGATGGCCAGCCGGCGCCCCGGGAACGTACCGAGGCGGCCGAGCGTCTCGGCGGCGGTGAACAGCTCGTCCAGCGCGCTCACCCGCAGCAGGCCGGCGCGGTTGAACGCGGCGCCGTACACCGCGTCGGAGCTGGCCAGCGCCTGCACGTGGGTGTCGCCGTCGGGATCGATGCGGATGTGGCGGCCGGATTTGACCACCACCACCGGCTTGGCGCGCGCGGCGGCACGCGCGGCGGACATGAACTTGCGCGCGTCGCGGATGTGTTCGACGTAGAGCAGGATGGCGCGGGTGCGGTAATCGGTGGCGAAGTAGTCCAGCAGGTCGCCGAAGTCGACATCCAGCGCATCACCCAGCGAGACCACGGCGGAGAACCCGACCGAGCGCGCTACGCCCCATTCGACCAGGGCAGCGGCAATGGCGCTGGATTCGGAGATCAGCGCGAGGTCGCCGGCCTGCGGGAAGTGCGCGGCGATGCTGGCGTTGAGCCGCGCGTGCGGGGCGATCACGCCCAGGCAATGCGGGCCGAGGATGCGCAGGCCCTTGGGCCGTGCGGCGGCTTCGACCTGCTCGGCCAGCGAGCCCGGGCCCTGGCCGAGGTTGGCGGTGAGGATGATGGCCGCGGCCACGCCCCGTTCGGCGGCGGTGGCCACCACCTGCGGCACGATGCTGGCCGGGGCGGTGATGACGATGAGTTCGGGCACCCAGTCGAGGTCCTTCAGCCGTTTGACCGTACTGATGCCGTCGATTTCGCCGTAACGCGGGTTGATCCAGGCGACCTTGCCGGGAAAGCCGGTGGCGCGCAGGTTGCGCATGACCGCGCGGCCGGCGGAACGCTCACGCGGGCTGCCGCCGACGACGGCCACCGACTGCGGGCGGAATACGGATTGCAGGTGGTAGGTGCTCATGGGGTCGAACAGTCACCGGGACACGTGCTGACACGGTACACGGCTGGCGGTCGCGTTGGGATGATCTGGCGCAAGCGATCGGTTACGGCCGCAACGCCACGCCGCATGCGGCGTGGCGACAGGGCCATTTACAGCAGCGTGCCGCCCAGGATCATTGCGGCGATGCTGAAGTAGATCACCAGGCCGGTGACGTCGACCAGGGTGGCCACGAACGGCGCCGAGGCACTGGCCGGGTCGAAGCCCAGGCGCTTGAGGATGAAGGGCAGCATCGAGCCGGACAGCGAGCCGAACGTGACGATGCCAACCAGCGCCGCGCCGATGGTGAGCGCCAGCAGCTGCCAGTGCTCGCCGTAGTCGTGCAGGCCGAGCAGCTGCCAGGACACGATGCGGATCATCGCCAGCACGCCGAGGATGGCGCCCAGGGTGATGCCGGTGGGCACTTCGCGCAGGGCGACCTTCCACCAGTCGCGCAGGCGCAGTTCGCGCAGCGCCAGGCTGCGGATCAGCAGCGAGGTGGCCTGCGAACCGGAGTTGCCGCCCGAGCTCATGATCAGCGGGATGAACAGCGTGAGCACCACGGCACGGGCCAGCTCGTCCTCGTAATGCTGCATGGCGCTGGCGGTGAGCATTTCGCCGAGGAACAGCACGCTCAACCAGCCGGCACGCTTGCGCAGCATCTCGAAGAAGCCGATCTGCATGTACGGCTTTTCCAGCGCTTCCATGCCGCCGAACTTGTGCGCGTCTTCGGTGGATTCTTCGATCAGCGCATCCAGGATGTCATCCACGGTGACGATGCCCAGCACCTGCTGGCGGGCATCGACCACGGGAATGGCGAGCAGGTCGTGGCGGCGGATCAGCTGCGCCACTTCTTCCTGGTCGAGCATGGCATCGACGGTGACCGGGGGGTTGACCTGGGCCACCTCCAGGATCGGCTCGTCCGGCAGGCCGGTGATCAGCCGGCGCATGGTGACCACCTGCTGCAGGGCCTGGGTGGCCGGGTCGAGCACGTAGATGGCGTACACGGTCTCGCGGGTGCGCTCGACTTCGCGGATGTGCTGCAGGGTGCGGCCCACGGTCCAGTCGGCGGGCACGCTGACGAATTCGGTGGTCATCAGCGCGCCGGCGGTGTGCGCCGGGTAGCTGAGCAGCTGCTGGATGGCCTGGCGCGAATCGGCGCTGAGCAGCGGGATCAGGCGTGCGCGTTCGTCCTCGTCCAGCTCATGGACGATGTCGGTGGCACGGTCGTCGGCCATCAGGCCCAGCAGCGCGGCGGCCTTGGCCACCGGCAGGGTGGCGACCAGGTCGCCGCTGCGGGTGAGCTCGGGCTGCTCGAGCATTTTCACCGCGCGCGGCAACGGCAACGCGGCCAGGGTGTCGGCGGCGCGCGACAGCTCCAGGGTGTTGAGGTATTCCACCGCGTCGGCGGTGTTGAAGTCCTGCAGGGGTGCGCTCAGGGCGGCGGCATCCGCCACCGGGCGCAGGAGGTCTTTCTGGTTCATGGGGTTCGCCTTGTGGATCGCGTTCGCGCGACGCCAACGCTGGCGAACCGTCCCGTGTCAGGCGGTGGCCATCGCTGGCGTCGAGCAAGGTCGACTTCTACTGTCGCTGGACATGGGTTGAGGACTCCGGATGGGTGTTTGCGCCACCGAACGGCGCCGGCGGAGTCTGGACCCGCGGGCAGGCGGGGTCAACCCCTGCCCCGCCGGCGTTCGGGCGCGGTTGAAGGTCATTGACGCGCGCGGCCGCATAATGAGCCGCCGGCGACGGGCCGATGCTTCGACACACGGGATTCCCCATGCATAGCGGTGCCCTGGAACTGGCCCTGGTGCTGCTGCTGGCCGCGGTGATCGCGGTGCCGGTGTTCAAGAAGCTCGGGCTGGGCGCGGTGCTGGGCTACCTGGCCGCCGGCGTGGTGCTGGGCCCGGATGGGCTGGGTTTCGTACAGGACGCGGACCGGATCCTGGGCGCGGCCGAGATCGGCGTGGTGATGCTGCTGTTCGTGATCGGCCTGGAACTGTCGCCGACGCGCCTGAAAGTAATGCGGCGTTCGGTGTTCGGCGCGGGTGCGGCGCAGGTGGCGCTGAGCGCGCTGGTGCTGGGCAGCCTGCTGATGCTGGACCACTTCCAGTGGAAGGCCGCGCTGATCGTGGGTATCGCGCTGGCGCTGTCGTCCACCGCGGTGGGCCTGCAGCTGCTGTCCGAACACAAGGGCATCAACAGCGATTACGGCCGGCTGGGCTTTGCCATCCTGCTGTTCCAGGACCTGATCGCCATTCCGCTGCTGGCCGCCATTCCGCTGCTGGGCGGGGCCAAGAACGAAACCCTGAGCTGGAACGATGTGGCCGTGGCGCTGGGCGCGCTGGCGGTGGTGATCCTGTGCGGGCGGCCGGTGCTACGCCGGCTGTTCAACATCATCGCGCGCACGCGCAGCCCGGAAGTGTTCACGGCCATGGCGCTGCTGGTGGTGCTGGGCACGGCCTGGTTCATGCAGGAGGCGGGGCTCAGCCCGAGCCTGGGCGCGTTCCTGGCCGGGGTGCTGCTGTCGGATTCGGAGTTCCGGCACGAGCTGGAATCGCAGATCGAACCGTTCAAGGGCCTGCTGCTGGGGCTGTTCTTCATCGCGGTGGGCATGGGCATCGACCTGGACCGCGTGGTGGCCGAACCGGCGCTGATCGCCATTGGCGTGACGGCGCTGCTGGTGGTCAAGTTCGGGCTGCTGTTCGGGATCGGCAAGGTGGCACGGCTGAGTACGCGGCATGCGCTGATGCTGGGCAGCGTGCTGTGGCTCGGCGGCGAGTTCGCGTTCGTGGTGTTCAACGAGGCGCAGCGCGTGCATCTGCTGGGTGACGCCAACCACGACCGGCTGGTGGCGATCGTGGGCCTGTCGATGGGGCTCACGCCGCTGCTGATGATCGCGTTGCTGCGCCTGCTCGGCAGCGAACATGCGCCGGCCGGTGACAAGCCGCCGGCCGACAAGGTGGACAACGGCGGCGACGGGATCACCGTGATGATTGCCGGCATGGGCCGTTTCGGCCAGGTGGTGGCGCGCCTGCTGACCGCGCAGAAGATTCCGTTCGTGGCGCTGGAGGCGAACCCGGACACCGTGTCGGACCTGCGCCGCTTCGGCAACAAGCTGTACTACGGCGACCCGACCCGCCCCGAGATGCTGCGCGCGGCGGGCGGCGAGAACGTGCGCGTGTTCGTGATCACGCTGGACGACCCGGAGGCGAACATGCGTGCCACGCGGTTGATCCGGCGCATGTACCCGAATGCGGTGGTGCTGGCCCGGGCGCGCAACCGCCAGCATGCGTGGCGCTTGATGGACATGTCGGCCGAGCCGTTCCGCGAGGTGTTCGGCACCAGCCTGGATATGAGCGAGCGGGTGCTGACCGCGCTCGGCATCCCGACCGAGACCGCGCGCGCCCATGTGGAGCGCTTCCGCGAACATGACGAGAAACTGCTGCGCGACCAGTACCTGGTCTACGACGACGAAGCCGCAGTGATCCAGACCTCACGCGATGCACGTGCAGACCTGATGCACCTGTTCGAGGCCGATGCGAGTCGCGACGGAAAAGAAGAGGGCGAACGCCGCGATTAACCGTTATCGCGCAGGAACCGGGCCATCGAAGAAACGCCCGGCACGCGCGGTTCGAACTCGCCGGCCACGTCGATGAAACCGCGCATCACCGCGATCTCGCGCGGGCTGCGGTTGAGCGCATCGCGCACGTCCGGGTCCGCGCCCGCACGCAGCAGGCGCTGCACCAGCAGCGGCAAGCCGTGCAATGCCGCCAGATGCAGCGGACCGAAGCCACGCGGATCGCGCGCCTCCAGTGATACGTCTTCATCCAGCAGGCGCTCCACGGCGGCCAGCACGATCTGCTCGTCGCACGCCGTGCCCGGCTCGGCGCGCGCGCCCAGCAGCAACAGCAGCGGGGTGACCGACCCGGCCGCGGCCTGGTCCGGCTCGGCTCCGGCCAGCAGCAAGGTATCCAGCAGGGCCAGCAGGCGCGAACGATCGCGCGCACCGAAGCCGTACAGGGCCGCGCAATGCAGCGGCCCCAGCTGCTGCGCATCACTGGCGTGGACATCGGCACCGGCGGTGAGCAGGCGCGCGGCGATGTCCGGCAGGCCCAGTGCCGAGGCCAGCATCAGCACGGTCACGCCACCGGGCAGCTTGTATTCCAGCTCCGCACCGGCATCCAGCAGCGCCGACACGATGTCGATCTGGCGCATGCTCACCGCTGCCGACAACGGCGTTGCACCACTGGCAGCGGCGTGCTGCGGGTTGGCGCCACGCGCCAGCAGCAGGTCGACTACGGCGAGGTGGCCGCCACCGGCGGCACGCAGCAGCGCGGTGCAGCCCTGCGCATCCACCACGTCCACGGCGAAGCCCAGGTCGTTCAGGCGGCGCACCGCGTCGGCATCGCCGGCCATCGCGGCCGCGGGAAGATCGGCGGCACGCAGCGCGCGGCGCGGCAGCTGCCACACGCGCCAATCCAGCCAGTCGGCCAGGTCGCGGCGGCCGATCGACAGCGCCACGCCCAGCGGGGTCTGGCCATCGGCAGCGCGAGCTTCAGGCGAGGCGCCCTGCTGCACCAGCAGCTTCAGCGAGCCTTCGCGGGCCAGCGCGGTGGCCAAGTGCAGCGCGGTCATGCCGTGGCTGTCGCGCGCTTCGCGGTCGACGCCGAGGGTGAGCAGGGCCTGCTGCAGGCGCAGCCAGCCCAGGCGCACGGCCAGCGACAACGGCGGATCGCCGGCCGGCGATGGCGCGAAGGGATCGGCACCGCGCTCCAGCAGCTCCAGTGCAAGCTGTTCCAGCCCGCGCGCGGCCTGGTCGTGCTGCGCGCAGGCGCTGAGCAGGCGCGCCAGGCCACCGGCACCGGTCGGCGATACGCCCCGGCGCAGCAGCACCTGCAGCGCGGGCACCGCATCGATGCCACGCGCCAGCAGCGCGAACATCGGGGTATCGCCGCAGGCATCCAGGACTTCCGGCGCGGCGCCATGCGCCAGCAGCCACTCCACCGCGTGCGGGTCCAGCGCCAGTTCGCCGTCGTGCAGCAGGCCGCCCAGTTCGTCCGGGCTGCACAGGCGGGCCAGCGAGGCCATGCCATCCACGTTGCCGAAGCCCAGCGCTTCGCGCAGCAGGTCCAGCGGCGGGCGGTCCGGCAGTGCCGGGCTGCCCTGGCCGCTGTCGTCATCGCCGGCGCTGGCCAGGCCATCGCTCACCGCGGTGGGCAGCGGATAGCTGCGGTCCAGCAGCGAGACGATCGCCCAGCGCCCGGCGGCGGCCGCGATATCCACCGCGCGGCGGCCCTGCGGATCCGGCACGTCGGCGGCAATGCCCAGGTCCAGCAGGCGGCGGACCAGCAACGGCGAGACGTTGTCGGCCATGCAGGCCAGCAGCACTGCATTGCGACCTTCCACGTCGACCGCATGCAGGTCGGGCTTGTGCGGCAGCAGGTGTTCAACCACGCCGGCACGGCCACCGCGCGCGGCTTCCAGCCACGGCGTGCGCGACAGCGCATCGCGCGATTCGAGGTTGGCGCCGGCGGCCAGCAGCACATCGATGATGTCGACGTGGCCGGCCAAGGCCGCTTCATGCAGGGCGCTGCGGCGCTGGCGGTCGCGCGCATCGGCGCGTGCCTTGTGCTTGAGCAGCAACTGCACGCCGGCCGGATCGTCTTCCTCAGTGCCGGCCGCGGCCAGCAGCACCGGCGTGCCTTCGGCCGGTTCGGTACGCGCACCGCGCTCGAGCAGGAACCGCGCCAGCCGCCAGTTGCCGACCTGGCAGGCCACCGCCAGCGGCGACCAGCCGTCATTGTTCAGTGCATCCACTTCAGCCGCGGCATCGCGCAGCAGCGCGGCCACGCCGGGGTCGGAGCTGCGTGCGGCGTGGTGCAGCGGGGTGTTGCCGTCGCTGTCGACCGCGCGCGAATCGGCGCCGTTGGCCAGCAGGGTCATCACCGCTTCCGGGCGGCCGTGCCAGCTGTCGCGGGTGGCGGCCAGCAGCGGGGTCATGCCCTTGTGCGGGGTGTTGACGCCCACGCCACGCGCGATCAGCTCGCGCAGCAGGCGCAGGTCGGGCAGCACGGCGGCCAGCACCACCAGGCTGCGCTGGTCGCGCCAGGTCGGGTCGGGCAGGCCCTGCGGGTCCGCCCCGGCGGCCAGCAGCTGCAGGGCGCGGTCGACCCGGCCGCTGCGCGCGGCTTCGTACAGCGCCGGCAGGCGTTCGTGCTGGGCCAGTGGTTCCAGCGGTTGGGTCGGGTCGTCGTGCTGCGCGGCGGCGGCGAACGGATCGCTGCCCAGGTCGATCACGCTGCGGCTGCCCAGCGGGTCGGCCGGCGCGATGCGCTGCAGGGCCAGGTGGGCCAGCGGCGAACCGATCAGCACCGCCAGCGCGAAGGTCCAGCGCATGCCGTCGGGCACCAGCCCCGGCCACGCCGGCACCACCACCAGCGCGCAGATGGCCACCACCAGCGCGGCCACGACCAGCCCGCGCCAGGCGCTGAGATCGCGGCCGGCCAGGGTGCGCCAGTGGCGCGCCAGGCTGCCGTCGCTGCGTTCGATTTCATTCCACAGTGGCCACGTGCGCCAGACGCCGAGCAGCGCGGCACTCACCGCCACGCTCAGGCCAAGCACGGCGGCCAGGCTGCCGCTGTCGTGCAGCGCGGCCAGCGGCCAGGCCACCAGCAGGGCCAGCAATGCCGGGCCGACCGACCACAGCGCGAGCAGCGCGGGCAGGTCCTGGCGGCCCAGCTGGGGCAGCGCCGGCACGGCGCGGCTGCGCCGCCACCACGACACCCCCAGCGCGAACGCCGGCTGCGCCAGTGCGGCACCCAGCGCAGCCGGCACCCCGCCCAGCACCGCGGCCAGCGACAGCAGGCCGCCCGTGGCGAAGGCGATGGCGGCAGCGCGGGTGCGCGGAATATCAGTCATCGCGGCGCGGCACCTTCACGGGCGCGACCGGCGGCGGTGGCATCTGCAGGTGGAAGCCGCGCTCTTTGAGGTTGGCGCGCACTTGATCGGCGTCGGCCAGGGCGAGGCGACGGTCGGGGGTCAGGGCGACTTCCAGCACGAATGCGAACGGCGCCAGCGTGACCTTCAGCGCATCAGGGATGGCATCGAAGGCGTCGCGGGCGGCGAGGTAGACGTAAGTGTCCTGCTTGCGTTGGCTTTTGTAGACGTAGGCTTGCATTGCCCGCGGGGCTTGGCCCTGGGAATAGATACGCCGATTGTGGAGTAAAGCAGGCAACTACGAAAGCCGGGCAGGTGCCAAGGTGTCGGTTTGCTGGCGCGCGGCAGATTCAGGTTCATCAATGTCGCGGCGGTGTTCAGGTAGAGCGGCCACCGTGGAGTGCACGGCGACCGCCCCCGGGTGAAATAACGCGCAGCGTTATTTCACCTTGGCGTAGGTGCCCTTCAGGGCGACGCCGGCCAGGATGGCGCCTGCGTAGCATTCGAAGTTGGTGGTGCTCTTGAATTCGTTCTTCTTGTAGTAGCTGACCACGTCGACCACGGCGTTGGCGCCGCGCGACTTGGCACCGTCCTGCAGCGCCTTCAGCGCCGACAGGGCGACCCAGTTGCAGGCCACGGCATCGCTCTTGTTGGCGGCGTTGGTCTTCTTGTTGGTCACGTCTTCGCCAAGGCGCTGCTGGACGTTGACCTTTTCGCCGGCGAGGAAGAAGCGGACGCTGCCGTCGATACCGGCGGCCTTGGCTTCCGGGGAATTGATCAGCTCATGCAGCGGCAGCTCGACCCGGGTTTCACGGGCATTGGCGGTGCTGGCAACGGCGAGCAGGGCGGTGGCGGCAATCAGGGCAAAACGACGCATTCAAACATCTCCTTGTTGGTAAGGCGGGTGTTGCTCGGGGGAAAGTCAGTCCTGCCAGCGGCGGAAGATCAACGAGGTGTTGATGCCGCCGAAGGCGAAGTTGTTGCTCATCACGTACTCGGGCTGCATCTGCCGGCCTTCGCCGCGGATGAAGTCGAGCGCGCCGCAGCGCGGGTCGACCTCGTGCAGGTTCAGGGTCGGGGCGAACCAGCCTTCGCGCATCATTTCGATGGTCACCCACGCTTCGAACGCGCCACAGGCGCCGAGCATGTGGCCGACGTAGCTTTTCAGCGAGCTGATCGGCATGCCCGGGCCGAACACCTGGGCGGTGGCCTGGGTTTCGGCGATGTCGCCGTGTTCGGTGGCGGTGCCGTGCGCGTTGACGTAGCCGATCTGCTGCGGTTCCAGCCCGGCGTCTTCCAGCGCCAGGCGCATGGCCTGGGCCATGGTGTCGGCGGTGGGCTGGGTGACGTGCTGGCCGTCGCTGTTGGTGCCGTAGCCGACCACTTCGGCCAGGATGGTGGCGCCGCGCGCCTGCGCGTGTTCGAGCTCTTCCAGGATCAGGGTGCCGGCGCCCTCGCCCAGCACCAGGCCGTCGCGGTGGGCGTCGAACGGGCTGGGCGTGGTCTTGGGTGCGTCGTTGCGCACGCTGGTGGCGAACAGGGTGTCGAACACCGCCGCGGCGGTGGCGTCGAGCTGTTCGGCGCCGCCGGTGACCATCACCGTCTGCTTGCCGCTGCGGATGGCTTCGTAGCCCGACCCCACGCCCTGGCTGCCCGAGGTGCAGGCGCTGGAGGTGGTGTAGACCCGGCCGGACAAGCCGAAGAACACGCCGATGTTCACCGGCGAGGTGTGGCTCATCATCTTCAGGTAGGTGGTGGCGCTGATGCCTTCGGTGGTGTGCTCGTGGAGCATGCGGCCGAATTCGGCGGTGGCTTCGTGGCTGCCCGACGACGAGCCGTAGGCCACGCCGGCCAGGCCGCTGCGCAGCACCGGGTGGCCGAGCAGGCCGGCCGCTTCCAGCGCCAGTTCGGTGGCGCGCACCGACATCACCGCCACCTTGCCCATGCTGCGGGTGGTCTTGCGGTTGTAGTTCGAGGGCAGCTCGTAGTCTTCGGCCGGTGCGGCCAGGCGCGTGTTGAGGCCGTCGAAGACCTCCCAGCCGGGGATGTAGCGCACCGCGTTTTCCTGCGCGTGCAGGCGCGCGCGGATGCTCGGCCAGTCATGCCCCAGCGGGCTGATGGCGGCGGCACCGGTCACCACCACGCGACGATCGGGTCGGCTCATCAGACCATTCCTCCGTTGACCGAGATCACCTGGCGGGTGATGTAGCCGGCCGATTCGGACAGCAGGAACGAGACCGCGTGCGCGACTTCGTCCGGCTGGCCCATGCGCCCGGCGGGAATGAGTTTCAGGGCGTGCTCGAGCACTTCTTCGTTGACCATCTCGGTCTCGATCAGGCCCGGAGCCACGCAGTTGACGGTGATCGCACGGCTGGCCAGTTCCAGCGCCAGCGCCTTGGTGGCGCCGATGATGCCGGCCTTGGCCGCGCTGTAGTTGGTCTGGCCGCGGTTGCCGACCAGCCCCGACACCGAGGACAGGGTGACGATGCGGCCCGGCTTGCGCCGCCGCACCATCGGCATCACCAGCGGGTGCAGCACGTTGTAGAAGCTGTCCAGGTTGGTGTGCACCACCGCGTCCCAATCCTCGGCCGGCATGGCCGGGAAGGCGCCATCACGGGCGATGCCGGCGTTGCAGACGACGCCGTAATAGGCGCCATGCGCCTCGACATCCGCTTCCAGCGCGGTGCGCGCGGCCTCGCGGTCGGACACATCGAACATCAGCACCCGGGCCTGGCGCCCCAGTGCCTGGATGTCGGCGACCACTGCCTGCGCTTCCTCGATCCGGCTGCGGCAATGCACCACCACGTCGAAGCCATCGCGCGCGATCCGCAGCGCCACGGCGCGGCCGATGCCCCGGCTGGCGCCGGTCACCAGCACGGTCAGATTCCCTGTCATGCCTCTCCACTCTCCAGATAAGCCATCGCATCGCGTGGTTCGAACACCGATACGTTGGCGACCGCCAATTCCACATCGCCTGCCAGGATCCGGCAGGCAAACATGCCCAGCCCATTTTCGCCCATCAGCTCGCACTGTGCCTCCACCCGCAGGCAGCTGCCCGGCGTGAAGGCCGGCTGGTGGGCGGTATAGCGGCGGGTGCCGAGCAGGAACCCGATCGACGGCTCGCGCCCTTCGGCACGTGCGCGGCAGCCGGCCCAGGCCGCAATCGCCTGTGCCATGTACTCCACGCCGACCCAGGCAGGCACGCCGTCGGGGCCGGTGAACAGGCCGTGGCCGGGGACATCCACTTCGACCACGATGGACTCGGGCTGCCAGTCGACCACCCGGTCGATCAGGCGCAGGCTGTCGCGATGCGGCAGCACGCTTTCAATATCGCTCGGCAGCTGCATGCTCATCCCCGCGCCAGCGCCAGCACGGCATTGCTGCCGCCGAAGGCGAACGAATGGCTGAGCACGTGCTGCAGCGGCTGCGCCGCGCGCGTGCCGGGCGCCACCAGGGCCAGCGCCGGCAGCGCGTCGTCGGCCTGCCCGTCCCACCAGTGGGTGGGCAGGCGCTGGTCCGGGTTGTCGGCCAGGGTCATCCAGCACAGCGCCGCTTCGATCGCGCCCGAGGCCCCCAGGGTGTGGCCGGTCAGCGGCTTGGTCGAACTGGCCGGCACCTGCGTGCCCAGCACGCTGGCCACGGCCACGCTTTCCATGGCGTCGTTGTGGCCGGTGGCGGTGCCGTGCAGGTTCACGTAATCAATCTGGTCGGGGGCCAGCCCGGCGCGGTCCAGCGCCTGCTGCATGGCCTCGATGGCGCCGCGCGCCTGCGGGTCCGGCGCGGACATGTGGTGCGCGTCGGAGGATTCACCCCAGCCGGACAGGCGCACCGGGCCCGGCTCGCGGGTCATCAGGAACAGCGCGGCGCCTTCGCCGATGTTGATGCCGTTGCGGTGGCGCGAGAACGGGTTGCAGCGCGCGGCAGACACCGATTCGAGCGCGCTGAAGCCGGCCACGGTGAAGCGGCACAGCGAATCGGCGCCGCCGGCCACCACCGCGTCCACCACGCCGGCGCGCAACAGGCGCGCGGCGGACATCAGCGCCTTGGCGCTGGACGAACAGGCGGTGGAAATGGTCCAGGCCGGGCCTTCGCTGCCGATCCGCTCGCGCACGAAACGCGCCGAGGTGCCCATTTCCTGCTGTGCATAGTGGAAGTCGTCCGGCCAGCGGCCTTCGTCGGCCTGCAGGCGCAGTGCGCCTTCCGATTCGCCGATGCCCGAGGTGCTGGTGCCGATGATCACCGCGACGCGTTCGGCGCCGAAGCGCGCGATGGCCGCCTCCACCGCCGGGCGGATCTGCAGCAGTGCGGTTTCCAGCAGCGCGTTGTTGCGCCCGCGCAGCGCCACCGGCAACGCCGAGAGGTCCGGCAGCGGCCCGCTCACTTCGCCCAGCGCCAGGGTACGCCCGGCGATCAGGGTGTCGTTGTCGCGCAGGCCACCGGGCTGATCGGCAAACAGGCCGTCGCGCACCTGCGCGCGCCCGCTGCCCAGTGCGCAGACCACGCCCAGCTCATTCAGATATACCGCGCTGCTGCTCACTGTCGTGCCTGTCCCATGTCCAACGATTCAATCACCAGTTCATAGCCTTCGGCCAGGTTGCGCAGGCGCAGGCGGCCGCCGTCGAGCGGTTCCAGTACCAGCCACGCCTTCCCGCCCTGCTCCAGCCGGCGGCCACCGTCGGCCTCGACCAGGGTCCAGCCCGCCGGCAGCTTCGCCCGGATGGCATCGGCCGGCCACAGCGCGAACTGAAGGTCATCCAGCACGCGTTCGCCACGTACCTGCGGCGGCAGCCACGGGGCGCGGGTCTGTTCCAGGGTGTGCCCGTCCCAGACCATGCGCACGCCGGTCTGGCCCATGGCCTGCACCGCCAGCCGCACCTGCTCGCCGTCGGCCTCGAGCAGCGCATCCAGCTCGCGCTCGTGGCTGCCGAAGCGGAACTGCAGGCGCTGCTGCAGCTGCAGGGGTTCTGCCAGCGCCGACGGCGCCAGCTGCAGGGTCGGCAGCTGCACCAGGGGAGCGGGCATGCGGGTGCTGGCGCAGGCGGCCAGCAGCACGCTCAACAACAACGTCAGGATCAGCCGGTGCACAGTTCCTCCAGCACCCGCAGGCGGCGGCCGCTGTCATCGGCCACGTACGGGTTGTTGGTGTCCCACGCGTAGCCGGCCAGGATCGAGGAGATCATGCGGCGCACGTCCGGCTGCGGGTCGGGGTGGTAGATGATCTTCTGGAAGCCACCGGCGTACCAGGCTTCGACGAAGCGGCGGAAGGTCTTCACCCCGGCGCGCAGCGGAATGGCGAACTCGCGCTCCCAGTCCACCTGCTCACCGGCATGCCGGCGCGCCAGGCAGTCGCTGGCCAGCTGCGCGGACTTGAAGGCGATGGTCACGCCAGAGGAGAACACCGGGTCCAGGAACTCGCCGGCATTGCCCAGCAGCGCGTAGCCTTCGCCCCACAGCGAGCTGACGTTGGCCGAATAGCCGGTGATGGTGCGCACCGGCAGCACCGCCCATTCGGCATTCTTCAGCAGGCGGGTCAGGTTCGGGTCTTCGCCGACGATGGCCTGCAGCTTCTCCAGGTCGGTGCCTTCGTATTTCTCGAAGAAGCTCGGCTCGGCCACCACACCCAGCGAACAGCAGCCGTTGGAGAACGGGATGGTCCAGTACCACACGTCCACGTGTTCGGGATGGGTGGTGATCAGGATCTTGTTGCGGTCGAAGCCGGCGTCGGCTGGAATGTGGTCGCGCACGTGGCAGAAGATCGCGCCACGCACCGGGAAGTTCGACGGCGATTCCAGGTTGAGCAGGCGCGGCAGCAGGCGTGCGAAACCGCTGGCATCGAGGATGAAACCGGCTTCGATGGTGTACTCGCTGCCATCCGGGCGGCGCACCTGAACACGGGCCGGGCTGCCCGGCTCCACCGACAGCACTTCATCGCCGAAGCGCAGGGTGGTGCCCATGCGCTCGGCGCCACGCGCCAGCACGTCGTCGAAGTTGGCGCGCTGCACCTGGTAGGTGGTGCCCCAGCCCGGCGAGAACTTGTCGCGGAAGTCGAACTCGGTGGTGCGCTCGCCGCGCACGAAGGCCGCGCCGTTCTTGTACTGGAAACCGGCCTCCACCACGTCCTGCAGCAGACCGGCCGCTTCGATGTATTCCATGCTCTGCGGCAGCAGGCTCTCACCGATGGAGAAGCGCGGGAACTGCTGGCGCTCCAGCATCAGCACCTGGCGGCCCTGCTGGCGCAGCATCGCGGCGGCCACGGAACCGGCGGGGCCTGCGCCGATCACCAGGATTTCGGTTGTTTCCAGTGCTGCGGTCATCGATGCATCCTTGATCAAGAAGTGTGGGGGAATCCGGCGCGGTCGCTCAGTGCGGTGCGTCGTGCGGTGGCGGGCGGAACAGCGGCGAGATCAACCACACCAGGCCGATGCCGAACAGCAGGGTGAGCCCGAACGCGCGCAGCGCCGGCGTGGCCGACAGGCCCAGCAGGCCGAACGACAGCCAGGTGCTGGCCGCGCCCACGCACACCGCCAGCCAGGCGCTGGCATCGCCGCGGTGTTCGATCAGGAAGATGCCGTAATCGATGCCCATGCCGAGCAGCAGCATCAGCGCCAGCACGTTGAACAGCTGCAGCGGCTGCCCTAACAGGCCGAGCAGGCCCAGGGTGAGCGCACCGGCGGCCAACGTGGGAGCGAACACGCGCCACGCCTGCGCGCGGTAGCGCCAGTACAGCACCGCGAACACCAGCACGATGCCCACCAGCAACAGCGCGCTCATGAGCTTGCGGTAGTGCTTGAGCAGCGCGGAGAAATCGGCGGTGCGGTCGACCCAGCGCACGCCGTCGATGCCCTTGGCCTGCGCTTCGAGCAGGGCCAGCGCATCGGCGCGGGAGAGGTCATCGACCATCACCACCGAGGCCATGCCCTTGCCCACTTCGCCCAGCCACAGGTGGCGGAATGGCATGGCGGCGGGCGACGCCAGGAACGCCTCGGCCTGCAGGTCCTGCGCCGCGTAGTCCGGGCGCTGCAGGGTTTCACCGACCGTTTCGCCGACGGCGGCCAGCACCTGCGGTTCGACCCGCGCGGTCAGCGCGGCATCGGCGTGCTGGCGCTGTACCGACGGCAGCCACTCGCTGATCGCACGGTAACCACCGATCTGCTTGTTGGCCGACAGCACGCGCAGGCGCTCGATCAGCGCTTCCTCGCGTTCCAGCACCTGTTCGGCGTTGTCGCCCTGCACCAGGTAGAACTGCGCCGGGCTGGGCATGCCCAGCATCTGGCTGATGCGGATCTGCTGGTTGATCAGCGACATCGGCGAGGACTGCAGGCTGCGCAGGTTGTCGTCGGCGGTCAGGCGCAGCATGCCCAGGCCCGACAGCACCACCACCGCGCCCAGGAACAGGCCGACCGGGCGGCGACCGTGCAGGCGCGGCCAGCGCTCCAGGGTGGCGCCCAGCCAGCGCGCGAAGCGGGTGCTGCGGATTTCGCCGCCATCCAGCCATGGGAACCAGAAGATCACGGTCAGGAACGCACCGGCCAGGCCTACCACCGAGAACAGCGCCATCTGGCGCAGGCCGGGGAACGGCGCCAGGCCCAGCGCGAGGTAGGCCAGCGCGCTGGTCACCAGCGCCAGCCACAGGCCGGGCAGCAGGTGCCGCAGCAGTTTCCAGCGGCGGTCGGCCGGTTCGGCCTGGCGCGAGGCGAACCAGTGGATGCCGTAATCCTCGGCCACGCCGACCAGCGAGGCGCCGAACACCAGGGTCAGCACGTGCACCTTGCCGAACACCAGCACGGTCACCGCCAGCGCCACGCCGCAGCCGATCAGCAGCGAGGCGGCCACCAGCAGGATCGGGCGCAGCGAACGGAACGCCAGCCACACCAGCAGCAGCACGGCTGCGAGCGAGCCCCATCCGATGGTGTTGATTTCCCAATTGGCCTGCACGGCAGCGGCTTCGGCGTGCAACGGCACGCCGGCGCGCAGTACTTCCAGGCCGGGCGCGTGCTTGGCGGCGGCCGCAGTGGCAGCGTCGAGCAGCAGGTCGATATGGCGTTCGCCATCGAGCTGGAAGGCCGACCCCAGGGTTTCGTACTGGATGACCGACCAGTGCTTGCCGTCGGCGTCCAGCAGGCCATCGTCGCCCATGCGCAGGCCGGAAGCGGCTGCCCGCTCCTGCCACCACTGCGGCCACAGCGACAGCGGGTCCTGCCGCCATTCGGTCAGGCGCGGTGCGCCCATCGGGCCGTACAACGCGGCCAACGCGGATTCGGACAGGCGTTCAGCGGACTCGTCCTGCAGGCGCTGGCGCTGCGGGTCGGTCAGCAGGCGGTCGCGGTACGGCGCGTAGAACGCGCGTGCCTGGTCGAACCAGCCTTCGATGGAGCCGCTCTCCTGCAACAGCGCCTTGCCCTGCGCATCGTCACGCAGGCTCTGGCGGAAGGCCTGTTCTGCCGCCTTGGTGGCCGCGCCGTCGGCGCTGCCGAGCAGCACCACGATCTGCCGGGCGTTGGCATCGGCGATGCGCCGGGTCACATCGGACAGCAGCCGGTCGTGCGCATCCTGCGGCAGCAGCGCCAGGATGTCGGTGTCGATCCGCGATTCCTTCGACCACAGCTGCCACTGCTGCACGCCCAGTCCGACCAGCACCAGCAGCCAGGCCACCGCCAGCCAGCGCCATGCGCGCTGCAGCCGGCCGTTCTCGCGCCAGGCCGAATTCAACGACTCATTCAAACCGGCGGCCCTCGTCGGCGCTCAGCTGCGCCGGGGTTTCGCTCAGGGCGGCGAAGTGGATGCGGGTGACATCCTGGTTCGCCTCGGTGATCTGCACCTCGCGCACGTAACGGTCGCCGCTCAGTTCAAGCGCGCTGAACACCTTGGCCAGCATCGGCGAGCGCGGGGTGAGGTGCATGCGCCAGCCGTTGTCGGGCAGCGCATCGACCTTCACCGTGAACTGCGCCGACAGCGCCTGCGCATCGCCGCTCATCAGCGCGAACATGATCGCGTTGACCGAGCGCATCGCCGGCTGCTGGCGTCCATCCAGTTCGACCCGGCTGCTGCCGTCGCGCTGGCGGCTGAGGATGCGGTCGCGGGTGACCACCACTTCGGAGGGGAACGGCTTGAGCGTGGTCCAGATCACGCCCCGGTCCTGGGCCAGCACGAAGCGGCCCTGCGAGCGCAGCGGGTTCTTGAAACCGGCCACCTGCTTGTCCTGGCTGAACTCGCCACGCAGCACGTTGACCTTGGCCACGCGCTGCTTGACCAGGTCCACGTCGGCAGCGGGCGCGGCGAGCACGGGGCTGGCCACGGCCAGCAGCATCAGCACGCCCAGCGTGCGCAGGAAACGGGTCATGGTGCCTGTACTCCCAGCCGTTCCCACAGCACCGACGGGCACAGGTACAGCATTTCGTTGGTGGCCGCGTCGACCGCGACCTGGATGGTGTGGGCGCGGGTGAGCACCTGGCCGCTGTCGGCGTCGAGGATCTCGTAGGCGATCTTCAGGCGGTTTTCCCACTCGGTGATGCTGGCGCGCACGCGCAGCGCCTGGCCGTACAGCAGCGGGCGGATGTACTTCACCCGCGCGTCGACCACCGGCCAGATGTAGCCGGAATCGCGCATCTGCGGATAGTCGTAGTCGTAGCGCTGCAGCAGCGCGCAGCGCGCGACTTCGAAGTACTTGAAGTAGTTGCCGTGCCACACCACGTGCATGGGGTCGCAGTCGTGGAAGGTCGGCGACAGCGCGACTTCGAAGCTGAGGTCAGGGGCGGTCATACAGGCTCCAGCGCTGGCCGCGGATATCGTCGAGCAGGCTGCGCAGCTCGCCGTCCAGGGCGCGGTCTTCTTCCACCAGCGCGATGCGGTCGCACAGGTCCTGGTACATCGCGGCCAGGTCGCCGTGCAGGGTGGCGTTCATGCCGACCCGCTCGCGCAGGGCCACGCCCTGGCGCGCGGCGATCAGCATGCCGGCGACCACCTGTTCGGTCAGCTCGATCACGCGCAGGCAGTCGCGCGCGGCGATGGTGCCCATGCTGACCTTGTCCTGGTTGTGGCATTCGGTGGAACGCGAGAACACCGAGGCCGGCATGGTCTGCTTGAGCGCTTCGGCGGTCCACGCCGACACGCTGATCTGCAGCGCCTTCAGGCCGTGGTTGATCGCCGCACGCTCACCGGTGGAGGCCGACAGGTTGGCCGGCAGGCCGTGGTTGAAGCGCGCATCCACCACCAGCGCCAGCTGGCGGTCGAGCAGGTCGGCCAGGTTGGCGATGGTGTTCTTCAGCGCATCCATGGCGAACGCGATGTGGCCTCCATAGAAATGGCCGCCGTGCAGGATGCGCTCGCCATCGGCGTCGATCAGCGGGTTGTCGTTGGCGCTGTTGAGTTCGGTTTCGATGAACTGGCGCAGGAACGGCAGCGCGTCCTGGACCACGCCGATCACGTGCGGGGCGCAGCGCAGCGAGTAGCGGTCCTGCAGGCGCTGTTCGTTGCGGGGCGGGCGGTCGCTGTGCAGGTCCTCGCGCAGGCGTGCGGCGATCTGCATCTGGCCCGGGTGCGGCTTGGCGGCGAACAGCATTTCATCGAAGTGGTGCGCGTTGCCGTCGCTGGCCAGCACGTTGAAGGCGGTCAGGCGGGTGGCCAGCTTGGTGAGATAGTCAGCGCGGTCGTAGGCCAGGCAGGCCAGCGCGGTCATCACCGCGGTGCCGTTCATGATCGCCAGGCCTTCCTTGGGCCGCAGCCGCAGCGGCACCATGCCGATCTCGGCCAGTACGTCGGCGGCCGGGCGGCGTGCGCCCTGGTACATCACCTCGCGTTCGCCACACAGCACGGCGGCCACGTAGGACAACGGAGTGAGGTCGCCACTGGCGCCGACCGAACCTTCGGCCGGAATCAACGGCAGCACGTCGTGGCGCAGCAGCGTGGCCAGGCCCTGCAGCAGCGGATGGCTCACGCCCGACATGCCACGCACCAGCGAGGCCAGCCGCGCGGCGATCACCGCGCGGGTCTCCTGCGCGTCCAGGAAGCGGCCCAGGCCACAGCCGTGGTAGGTGAACAGGTGGTGCGGCAGTTCGGCCACCAGCGCCGGCGGAATGTTCACCGTGCACGAATCGCCGTAGCCGGTGGTCACGCCGTAGATCACCCCGTCTTCGCGCAGCAGGCGGTCGAGGAAATCGGCGCCGCGCTGGATGCGCGCGGTGAAGGCCGGGTCGTCACTGACCACGGCGTCGGCCTGGCGCTGCGACAGCGCGACCACGTCTTCGATGGTCAGCGGCGCATCGCCGAAGCGGAGGGTCCGGGCCGGGGTGGAGCCTGCATTACGTGCCATGAGATGCCTGATCCCAGAAGGGGAAGAAGTTGAACCAGTCCAAGGGGGCTTCGGTGACCTGGAGTTCCAGCCACCGGGCGAAATGTTCGGCCTGCGCGGTCAGCGCGGCGTCGCGCGAGCCGCGCGGCAGGGTGATGCGGTCGCTGAAGTGCTCGAAGCGCACGCGGTAGCCGTTGCCTTCGTGCAGGCAGGCCATGGTGTACACCGGGCAGCCCAGCGCCGACGCGAGGACATAGGCGCCGATCGGGAACTGCGCGGTGTGGCCCAGGAACGGGGCCGGCACGGTGCGCCCGCCGCGCAGCGGCACGCGGTCGCCGACGATGGCCACGAAACCGCCGGCCTGCACGCGGCGCTGCAGTTCCACGGCGGTGGCCGGGCCCATGTCGGTGACCTGCATCAGCTCCACCGATGCCAGCGGATCCAGCCGCTGCATCAGCCGGTTGAAGCGCTGCGCGTGCGCGGTGTGCACCAGCACGGTGATGTGGAAGCCGGGCACCTGCTCGGCCAGCACCTGGCACAGTTCCAGGCAGCCGATGTGCGCGGTGAGGATCAGCCCACCTTCGCGGCGCGCGATCTTTTCCAGCATCAGGTCGCGCTGCAGGTGGATGCGCTCGGGCGGGTAGCGCCCGCCCAGGCCGAGCAGCTTGTCCAGCAGCGTGTCGGCGAACAGCGCGAAGTGTTTCAGGCTGGTCCAGCGCCCCGGCGCGCCGCCGAGCACCCCGGTGTGCGCCTGCAGGCGCTGCAGGTACTGCAGCGAGGCGCGGCGCGCCACGCCGTTGCCCAGCCAATGGCACAGCACCACCGGGTACACGCACAGGCGGAAGGGCCAGCGCCCGAACCAGCGGTGCACCCAGCACAGGAACAGCACCCCGGCAGCCGAGGTGCTTTCGCCCAGGTCGGCCCAGTGCGGGGTGTTGGCTGGTGCCGGTGCGTTCATGCCTCCGCCGCTCCGCTGGCACGGCGCCACAGCAGGCGCGGTGCGCGCCGGAGCATGCCGAAGAACAGGCGGGTATGCATGCGGCTGATGCGCACGTTGTCGCGCCACACATCGAAGTGCGACACGCCATCGCTGGGATAGGTCACCCGGGTGGGCAGGCTGATCACCCGCACACCACGCCAGAACAGCCGCACCAGGATTTCGCTGTCGAAATCCATGCGCCGGCCGATGGTTTCCTCGCCCACCAGGCGGGTGACCGTGTCCAGCGGATACAGCCGGAAGCCGCACATCGAATCGCGGATCTGCAGCGACAGGGTGTTGATCCAGACCCAGATATGGGTGGCGTAGCGACCGTACAGGCGGGCCTTGGGCACGCTGTCGTCGTAGACCGGAATGCCGCAGATCACCGCCTGCGGGTGCTGCAGGGCCAGGGCCACGAAGCGCGGAATGTCGGCCGGGTCATGCTGGCCGTCGGCATCGATCTGCAGCACGTGGGTGTGCCCACGCCGCGCCGCCTCGGCGAAGCCGGCCAGCATCGCGCCGCCCTTGCCCTGGTTCAACTCAAAGCGCAGCAGCGTGACCTGGTCCGGGTGGGCCTGCGCCAACGCCTGCAGCACCTGCGCGCAGGCCAGGTGCGAGCCGTCGTCCACCAGCAGGCACGGCAGCCCACTGGCGCGCACCCCCTGCACCACCGCGCCGATGGCGTGTTCGTGGTCGTAGACCGGAATCACTACCAGCGGCTCACGCATCGCCGAACACCACCCGGCCGCTGGCATGCACGCCGTGGTCGGAGACGTAACGGAAGCTCAGCACCGATTTGAGCGCATCCCAGCCCAGCGTCAGCTGCAGCCGGTCGCCCGGCCGTGCCACGTGCTGGAACTTCAGCGCGTCCATCCGCTCGAAGCGCGGTGGCATGGCGAAGGCTTCGCGCGCGTAATGGATCGCCCAGTCCAGCTGGACCACGCCGGGCAGGATCTTCGCCTGCGGGAAGTGGCCGTCGAACGCCACCAGGTCCGGCTCCAACGGCAGCACCAGCACGGCGGCATCCGCGTCGCGCTGCTGCCACTGGGCCGCCGGCAGCAGCGGCCGGAACAGCGCTCCCAGTGCGGCGGCGGTGATCTTGCCCTGCGCGTTGTACGGCAGCTCATCGATGAAGCGCCAGCGCCGCGGGCGGGTCACCGCATCATGGCTGTGGGCCAGGTGCGCGCCCAGCGCCTGGGACAGCTGACGCCGCTGCGCATCGGTCCACTGCGCCACGCCGCCACTGTGCGGAACCACCACGGCGGCGAGCTGTTCGCGCGCACCCGGCAGCACCAGCACGCGCACGTCCTGCACCTGCGGGTGGGCGCGCAGCTGCTGTTCCAGCGCGTCGAGCGAGACCCGGCGCTCTTCGATCTTGACGATGCGGTCGGCGCGCCCGAGCAGGCGGAAGCTGCGCCCCGCATCGGCTTCCACGCGGTCCTGGGTCTGCCACCAGGCGTCGTCGGCCAGGTGCGGCGAGGACACCGCCAGGCAGCCGTCCTCGATCCGCCAGGACACGCCCGGCAGCGGGTGCCACTGCGGTTGTTCGGCGCTCCAGCGGCGCCAGGCGATACCGCCGGTTTCGCTGCTGCCGAACACTTCGGTAGGCGCCACGCCCAGCAGCGCGCGGGCCTGCAGCGCAGCCTCGCTGGGCAGCGGGCCGCCGGAGGAAAACACCGCGCGCAGCCGGCCGTTCAACGACGGCCAGTCCAGCTGTTCGGGCAGGCGCTTGAGGTGGGCCGGGGTGGCCACCAGCACCGAGGGCTGCAGCGCCAGCGCGCTGACCAGGTCTTCATGGAAGAAGCGGCGCGGCTGGATCGCGCGGCCCGCGGCCAGCGGCCACAGCACGCGGAACAGCAGGCCGTAGATGTGCTGGTGCGACACGGTGCCGTGCACCTGCGCGCCATCGAGCTGGTCACCGAAGGCAGCCTGCAGCGCATCCACCTCGCGGGTCAGCTGGCGCATGCGCTTGCTGATCGCGCTGGGCGCGCCGGTGCTGCCGGAGGTGAACACCACCAGTTCCAGCGCGTCTTCGTCCAGCGGGGCCAGTTCGCCCTGCGGTTCGGCCAGATCGAGCGGCTGCAGCGGCGCGAAATGCGCCGGCACGTCACCGGCGAAGCCGGCCACGCGCGGGGCCAGCCCTTCCAGGGTGGCCGGCAGGTTGTCGCCGCCCAGGAACACCCGCTTGCCGGCATGCCAGGCGCCGAACAGCGCGGCGGCGAAGTCCAGGGTGTCGTCGAAATAGAGCGCCCAGTCGCGGCCGGGCGCGGCGGCGAACGCCTGCTGCCAGCCGATGACCCGGGTGCGGAACTGCGGGTGCGCCACGGGGCTGCCCGTTGCATTGATGCCGACGATGCGTTCGGCGCGGGGCAGCTGCGCCAAGCGGTCCAGCGCGATCCACTCAGCCATGCGCGTGTGCCGCCTTCACCCGCCGCCGCACCAGCCATTCACCGCCAAACAGGACACCCATCATCACGTACGCCAACAATCCGTTGTAGAGCGCCCAGACCTGGTTGGAGGCCCAGAACGCCGTGAGCAGGGCCAGGCCCCCGTTGAGAACAAAAAAGCCGCACCACACCTGGGTGACACGGCGGGTATAGACCACGGCGAACGGCGGCAGTTCCGGCTCGGTCAAGCGCGCCAGCCGCTCCACCGCGCTGGGCGGGAAACGCAGGCTGGTGGCGAAGATCACCAGCATCACCACATTCACCAGCGCCGGGTACAGCTTCAGCGGCAGGGCCTGGTTGAACGCGGTGGCCAGCAGGGCCAGCAGGCCGGCGCCGATCGCGGCGGCCCACCACACCGGCTGGCGGGTGGTCAGCGCACGCAGCGCGGCCAGGGCGAACAGCAGCAGGGCCATCCAGCGCGGCTCGAACCGACCCAGCGAGAGGTACACCACCAGCGGGTACGCCAGCGACAGCACTGCAAACGCCGCGACGCGTACCCGGACCATGGTCGTTCTTCAGCAGCTGCCGTCAGGCGGCCGCTTGCCCGGGCAGCAGCCCATGCACCACATCGACGATGTCCTGCACGGTGCGGACCGCCTTGAAGGCTTCCGGCTGCAGGTTGCGGCCGAGCAGCGGCTTGAGCTGCACGATCAGGTCCACGGCATCGATGCTGTCGATGTCCAGGTCGTCGTACAGGCGGGCCTGGGGCGTGATGCGCACCGGTTCGATCTCAAAGCTGTCCTTGAGGATCTTGACGATGCGATCGAAAAGTTCGTTCTTGGTCATGGCAAATCCTGAGACGCCGTTAAGACTGCTGGCGTGCGGCGACAAACTCGCCAAGGGCACGCACGCTGGAAAAATGGCGACGGGTCTCTTCCGAGTCGGCGGACAGGCTGACACCGTACTTTTTCTGCAGGGCCAAACCAAGTTCAAGCGCGTCGATCGAATCCAGGCCCAGCCCCTCCACGAACAGGGGTGCGGCGGCGTCGATGTCGTCCGGAGTGATGTCTTCCAATGAAAGCGATGAAATGATCAATTCCTTGATCTCGTGCTCAAGTGCCTGCACGGCTTGGTTCTCCAGCGAAGTCAAAGTAGTGGGCAAGGTGATCGGTCACGCGCCGGGCCGCCAAGGCATCCCCCCTGGGCGTGTCGTCGGCCCCGGTCAGGAACGGGGCGATCGGGAGATCTTCCCCGACTTCCAGCTGAACGTGAAAACGCCGTGATGGCACACGATACCATTTCTGGCCCTTGGTCAGGGTAGGCGGGGTGCAGGTGATCCTGACCGGGGTAATGTCCAGCCGGCCCCGGACAGCAATGTTGGCGGCCCCGCGCTGCAGACGCAGCGGCTGTCCCGGGACGGTGCGGGTGCCCTCGGGGAAGATCACCAGGTTGCCCCCGGCGCGGACGGCCGCGATGCAGTCGTCGATCAGGCCCGCGCCGTCGCTATTGGTCACATAGCCGGCCGCGCGGACCGGGCCGCGCATGAACGGGTTGCAGGCGACAGCCTGCTTCACGACGCAGTCGGCGTTGGGCAGCTGGGCGATCAGCAGCACCACGTCGATCAGCGTGGGGTGGTTGGCCAGGATCAGCAGACCGTTGCGCTGCAGGCGTTCCGCGCCGCGGATCTCGTACGTCATCACCCCCAGCCAGCGCATCAGGGCGACATGGCTGGCGAAACTGAACTGGACCAGCCGGCGCGCCAGGGTGCGCCGCCGGGCGGTGTGGCGGACCAGCAACAGCAGCGGAAACAGCAGCCCGCCCAGCAGCAGCCCGCCGATCCCGAAGGCGGCGAAGCTGAAGCCGGTACCCACCACGCGCCAGGCGTGGTCGAGGCGGGCCTGCCAGCGCTCAGCCATGGCGCTGCCAGGACCACTGCTGGCCATCGGCCTGGAACTGCAGCGCCGGTTCGCCGGACAGCAGGAAGCGCAGCGCTTCCAGACTGTGCGGCAACTCGCCGGGCGGGCTGTCCTGCCCGCCCCGGCCCCAGCCCAGCGACAGCCGGGTGCCCGGCGCATCGGCGCGGGCCAGCCGCCAGCACCAGGCGAAGAACGGGTCGGGCTCGTCGGCAAACCCGGCGTAGACCGCCGGCAGCGGCGATTCATAGGCGATCACGCGCACTTCCGGGGCGCCATCGGCAAGCAGCCCGAAGGCCTCCACGCAGGCGGCCTCCACCGTGCCACGGCCGCCGGCCAGGGCCAGGTAGTTGCCGCGCTGGCCGCGCGCGATCGAATACAGCGCGGCCACCGCGTTGTGCACCGACAGGCCGAAGCCGGTGGGCGACATGGGGGCGTCCTGGCGCAGGGTGTCCAGCAGTTCCATCGAACGGGCCACGTCGCCATGCCGGGACGCGAACACCAGCGGCACCTGGCCGGCATCGTCAGGCTGTTCACACCAGCAGGCGGCCTGGATGGCCATGCGGCCCAAGCGCTCGATGCGGCGGCGCTGCATGGCCGGCACTTCCGGCAACGCGGGCGTGTCGGCGCCTTCGGGCAGGGTCGGTGCCTGGGCCCATGCCTGCCAATCCGATTTCGTGGTCAGTCCCGGTGCCCAGGCCGACCAATCAACAACAGAGAACTCGATCATTCACGCCAACATGGTTATGGGCACCTGGACAGCACGAGCCACGGCGGCAACGCGGATCGGCTCCCCCATTCCAGCCGGTCCACGCCTGTCTTCGACATCGTCCGGCGTGTCTGGGCACGCCGCGAAAGGAGCGCACGCTATCATGACACCCTCGGCACTGGCAGCTTTCACAATCTGAAATGAGTAGCACGATCCACAGCGTAGCGGCCGCGCAGGTCCTTTCCCCCTCGGCAGACCCCGCGCTGTTCCGTGCGTTTTATGCCCCCGCTGCTGAACGCGATGCCGCCCTGGCCGATCCGCGCACGCTGGCCGTGTTCGGGTTTTCGGCCGCTGCCGCACCCTGCGACGACCCGCGCTGGCTGCAGGTACCACTGGCCGAACAGGGCCCGGCGCAGGTCGAGATCTGGCAGGGCGCCGCCCCGGTCCAGCATGGCGTGCGCGACGGCGTGCGCTGGTCGGCCAACGACGCCTTGCTGTTCGGTGCGATCGAGATTGACGAAGTCGACGGCGATATCGAATCGGCCGCGGCAGATGCCTACGCTCGAATGAGCAATTTTCTGACCAACTGCGGTTTCCCGCACCTGCTGCGCACCTGGAACTACCTGGACGCGGTGACCGAAGGCGACGGCGACCAGGAACGCTACCGGCGTTTCTGCGTGGGCCGGGTACGCGGCCTGCGCGAGCTGGACGAGGCCGCCCTGCCGGCGGCCACCTGCATTGGCCGGTTCGATGGCGTGCGCCGGCTGCAGGTGTACTGGCTGGCGGCCCGCGAGGCCGGCCTGCCGCTGGAAAACCCGCGCCAGGTCAGCGCCTTCCGCTACCCGCGCCAGTACGGCCCGCAGTCGCCCAGCTTCTCACGCGCCCTGCTGCCGCCGCTGGCCACCGGCCTGCCGCTGCTGCAGTCGGGCACGGCGGCCATCGTCGGGCATGTCTCGCAGCACACCGGTTCGGTGGGTGAGCAGCTGGAAGAGACCCTGACCAACCTGCAGAGCCTGGTGGATGCCGCGCGCCTGCAGCGGCCGGGATTGCCGGCCACGCTCGGCGCCGAATCACTGTTGAAGGTGTACGTGCGCCGTGCCGAAGACATGCCAGCCGTTGCCGCGCGGATGGCCGGACTGCCGGGTTCGCCGGCGTTCGTGGTGCTGCATGCCGAGGTGTGCCGCGCCGAATTGCTGGTCGAGATCGAAGGCCTGCACGGTTGAAGGGCGTACCGACCAACGGTCGGTACCTACCGGCACCGGGCGGTAGGTGACGACCGTTGGTCGTCACCCGATCCGTCAATGATATCCAGCGTCAGCACGGACCTTGCCGCGGAACACCCGGTACGACCAGGCGGTATAGCCCAGGATCACCGGCAGCAGCACCACCAGCCCGACCAGGCTGAAGCCCATCGACGAGGCCGGCGCCGCCGCCTGCCACAGGGTCATGCTCGGCGGCAGCAGGTAGGGCCACATGCCCAGCACCAGGCCGATGAAGCCGAGCACGAACAGCGCCAGGGTGAGCAGGAACGGCGGCAGGTCGCGGCGCGGGTGCATGGCACTGCGCCACAGCGCCACCGCCACGCCCAGGGTGAGCAGCGGCACCGGCGACAGCCACCAGAAGTTGCCGTCGCTGAACCAGCGCGCCATCAGCCGTGAATCCAGGAACGGCAGCCACGCGCTGACCAGCCCCATGAACACGATCACGGCCACCACCAGCGGCCGGGTCAGGGTGCGGGCGAAGGCCTGCTCGCGGCCTTCGGTCTTCAGGATCAGCCAGGTGCTGCCCAGCAGCGCATAGCCGAACACCACCGCCGCCCCGGTCAGCATCGAGAACGGGCTGAACCAGCCGAAAGGCCCGCCCACGTATTGCCCGTCCACCACCTGCAGGCCCTGCACCAGCGCACCCAGGATCACGCCCTGGGCGAACGCGGCCAGCAGCGAGCCCAGCCCGAAGGCCACGCTCCACAGCCGCCGCGAACGGTGCGCCTTGAAGCGGAATTCAAACGCCACCCCGCGGAACACCAGCGCCACCACCAGCAGCAGCACCGGCAGGTACAGCGACGACAGCAGCGCGGCATAGGCCTTGGGGAAGGCCGCCATCAGCCCTGCCCCGCCCAGCACCAGCCAGGTTTCGTTGCCGTCCCAGATGGGCGCGGCGGTATTCATCATCACGTCGAGCTGTTCTTCATCCTCGGCCATTGGCGCCAGGATGCCGATGCCCAGCACGAAACCATCCAGCACCACGTACATCAGCACGCCGAAGCCGATCACGGCGAACCATGCCACCGGCAGCCAGGTCGTCATCTCCATGTCAGCGCCCCTCCAGCGGTTCGTCGGCACCGGACAGCGGCCGCGCCGGGGTGTGGCTGCCGTCTTCGATCGGCGGCTGCTGGTCGTGCGGCTTGGGGCCGGTACGGATGATCTTGACCAGGTACCAGATGCCCCAGCCGAACACGAACGCATAGCCGACGATGTACACGCCCAGCGACAGCGCGGTCATCCATGCGCTCTGCGGGCCCACCGCGTCGGCCGTGCGCAGCACGCCGTACACCACCCACGGCTGGCGACCCATTTCGGTGACGAACCAGCCCGATACCAGCGCGATGAAGCCGCTGGGCAGCATCCAGTTCCAGCCGCGCACCAGCCAGCGCGATTCCAGCAGGCGGCCACGCCACCACTGGAAGGCCGAGGCCCAGGCCAGCAGCAGCATCAGCGTGCCCAGCCCGACCATGATGCGGAAGGCGAAGAAAACCGGCACCACCGGCGGCCGTTCGCTGGCCGGCACGGAGGTGAGCGGGTCGAAGGTCCCGTCCAGCGAATGGGTCAGGATCAGGCTGCCCAGGCGCGGAATGGCGATCTCGAAATCGTTGCGCTCGGCCTTTTCATTGGGCACGGCGAACACCACCAGCGGCACCCCTTCGCCCTCGCCTTCGGCGTGCCAGTGGGCTTCCACCGCGGCGATCTTCATCGGCTGGTGCTTGAGCGTGTTCAGGCCATGCATGTCGCCCACGAAGATCTGCACCGGCACGGTGAGCGCGGCGAAGGCCACGGCGGCCAGCAGCATGGTGCGCCCGGCCTCCACGTGGGTGCCCTTGCGCAGGTACCACGCCCCGACCCCGCCGATCACGAAACAGGTGGTGATGAACGAGCCCAGCGCCATGTGCGCCAGCCGGTACGGGAAGGAGGGGTTGAACACCACCTGCCACCAGTCCTGCGGCACCACGATGCCATCGATGACGGCGTGCCCGGCCGGGGTCTGCAGCCAGCTGTTGGACGACAGGATCCAGAAGGTGGACACCAGCGTGCCCAGCGCCACCATGCAGGTGGAGAAGAAATGCAGGCGCGGCGAGACCTTGCCCCAGCCGAACATCATCACGCCCAGGAAGCTGGCCTCCAGGAAGAACGCGGTGAGCACTTCATAGGTGAGCAGCGGCCCGATCACGCTGCCGGCCACCTGGCTCAGGCGCGGCCAGTTGGTGCCGAACTGGAAGGCCATGACGATGCCGCTGACCACGCCCATGCCGAAGGACACCGCGAAGATCTTCTGCCAGAAGAAGTACAGCTCGCGCCAGATCGGCTTGCGGGTGCGCAGCCACTGGCCTTCCACGAACGCCAGCCAGCTGGCGGTGCCGATCGTGAAGGCGGGAAACAGCACATGGAAACTGATGACGAACCCGAACTGGATCCGCGACAACAACAACGCGTCCAAGCGACGCCTCCGCACATTCTGGAATCCGCACCAGTCTGGGCCGGATTCCGTGAAAGGCACATGCGACTTGGTGACGCGCTGCATCAATCGGTCGCACCCCATGACCTGTGGCCCCCTCCCGGAACCTTTGCGGCTGCTACGCTTGTCGGGTTTTCCTTCACGGTGCTGCCCGCAATGCCCAGCACGCTGCCCTTGTCCCTGCTGCTGCTTGCCGCCCTCGGCGGAACGGCCCACGCGGCACCGACGCCGATCACCATCGAACAGGCCATGGCCGACCCGGACTGGATCGGTCCGCCGGTCGAGAGCGCCTGGTGGTCGTGGAACAGCCAGCAGGTGGAGTACCAGCTCAAGCGCACCGGCAGCCCGGTCCGCGACACCTTCCGCCAGCCGGTCGCCGGCGGCGCCGCCAGCCAGGTCGCCGATGACCAGCGCGGCAGCCTGGACGTGGACGCCCCGGTGTACGACAGCGCCCGCCAGCGCAGCGTGTTCGTGCGCAACGGCGACGTGTTCCTGCGCGACCTGCGCAGCGGCGCGCTGACCCAGCTCACCCGCAGCACCGAGAAGGCCAGCGCGGTCAACTTCGCCCGCGATGGCGGCGTGATCTGGCGCACCGGCCAGAACTGGTTCCACTGGACCGCCGCCGGCGGCGTGCAGCAGGTGGCCAGCCTGAAGGCCGAAAAGAACCCGGACGATGCGCCCAAGGCCGACGTGCTGCGCGACCAGCAGCTGCGCACCCTGGCCACGCTGCGCAACGACCGCGCCCAGCGCGACGCGCTGAAGGAACAGGAAGCCAGCTGGCGCCGCGCCGACAGCACCCGCGCGCCGGGCCCGGTGTACCTGGGCGCCGATGTGGAAATCGTCGACAGCGCGCTGTCGCCCGATACCCGCAGCCTGATCGTGGTGACCAAGCCGAAGGGCTTCGATGAAGGCCGCGGCGGCAAGATGCCCAAGTACGTGACCGAATCGGGCTACGAGGAGTTCGAGGACACCCGTACCCGCGTCGGCCGCAACGACCCGGAACCGAACGCGCTGTGGCTGGTCGACGCCGTCACCGGCACGGTCAAGCCGCTGTCGCTGGACAGCCTGCCGGGCATCGGCACCGACCCGCTGGCCGCGCTGCGCAAGGCCGCCGGCAAGGACGCGCTGAAGGGCACCCGCCCGGTGCAGGTGCTGGGCGGCCCCGGCGCGCCGGGCATCCGCTGGAGCAATGACGGCCAGCAGGCCGCGATCCTGCTGCGCGCCAACGACAACAAGGACCGCTGGATTGCCAGCGTCAGCCCGGCCGAGGCGAAGCTGCAGACCCGCCACCGCCTCACCGACGCGGCCTGGATCAACTGGAGCTTCAACGATTTCGGCTGGTCCAACGACAACCGCACGCTGTGGCTGCTGTCCGAGGAATCGGGCTATTCGCACCTGTACACCCAGCAGGGCACGGCCAAGCCGCAGGCGCTGACCGGTGGCAAGTGGGAAACCTCGATGCCGGTGCCCAGCGCAGACGGCCGCGGCTTCTACGTGCTGTGCAACCAGCAGGCCCCGGGCGACTACGAGGTCTGCGCGGTGGATACCGCCTCGCGCCAGGTGCGTGAGCTGACCTCGCTCAACGGCGTGGAAGACTTCTCGCTGTCCCCGGACGGCCAGCAGCTGCTGGTGCGCTACTCCGGCGCCTACCTGCCGGCGCAGCTGGCGGTGGTGCCCACCGCCGGCGGCCAGGCCAAGGTGCTGACCGACACCCGCAGCGCCGCCTTCAAGGCCCGCGAGTGGATCCAGCCCAAGCTGGTGCAGGTGCCGTCCAAGCATGGCGCGGGCGTGGTCTGGGCCAAGTACTACGGCCCGGAAAACCTCGAGCCGGGCAGGAAGTACCCGATCGCCATGTTCGTGCACGGCGCCGGTTACCTGCAGAACGTGCACCAGCGCTACCCGGCCTACTTCCGCGAGCAGATGTTCCACAACCTGCTGGTGCAGCAGGGCTACGTGGTGCTGGACATGGATTACCGCGGCAGCGAAGGCTACGGCCGCGACTGGCGCACGGCGATCTACCGCAACATGGGCCACCCGGAACTGGAAGACTACAAGGACGGCCTGGAGTGGCTGGTGGCCACCCAGCAGGGTGACCGCGACCGCGCCGGCATCTACGGCGGCTCCTACGGCGGCTTCATGACCTTCATGGCGCTGTTCCGTTCGCCGGGCACCTTCAAGGCCGGCGCCGCGCTGCGCCCGGTGGTGGATTGGCACCAGTACAACCACGGCTACACCGCCAACATCCTCAACACCCCGGACATCGACCCGGAGGCGTACCGCGTCTCCTCGCCGATCGAATACGCCGAGGGCCTGCAGGACCACCTGCTGATCGCGCACGGGATGATGGACGACAACGTGTTCTTCCAGGACTCGGTCAACCTCACCCAGAAGCTGATCGAGCTGCACAAGGACAACTGGAGCATTGCGCCCTACCCGCTGGAACGCCACGGTTACGTGCGCGCCGATTCCTGGCTGGACCAGTACAAGCGCATCCTCAAGCTGTTCGAAGAGAACCTGAAGTGAGCCACGACGCGGCGACGATACGGATCGTCGCCGCGGTCATCACCGATGCCGCCCAGCGCGTGCTGGTGGTGCGCAAGCACGGCTCGGCGGTATTCATCCAGCCGGGCGGCAAGCCCGAGCCCGGCGAAGCACCGCTGGCCGCGCTGGCGCGCGAGCTGGACGAAGAGCTGGGCGTGCAGCTGGACCCCGCCACGGCGGTGCCGCTGGGTGCCCATAGCGACTGGGCGGTGCACGAAACCGGCTGCCGGGTGCACGCCGACGCGTGGTGGGTGCAGGTGACCGGCACGCCGAAGGCGCGTGCCGAGATTGCCGAACTGGCCTGGGTGCCGTTGCGGCCACCGCATGGGTGCCGCTTGGCACCGCTGAGTGAAGACCATATCCTGCCGGCGGCCGCGCACGTGATCGTGCCGGGCTGACCCCACCGCTCACTGCCAGGACACCGGATGTCTTCGACCACGCCCCCGCTGCTGCCTGTTGCCAACCCGCGCCCGAAGGGCGATGGCACCCCGACCTTCCTTGCCCCGCTGGCCAAATCGGTGCTGGTGGTGTGCATCGTGTCGGCCGTGTGCTGGGCCGGCGGCGCCATCGTCGCTGCCCTGCTCACCCAATCGGCATGGCTGAAGGACCTGCTGGACGGCGCCGACCTGTCCTGGATGCCGTCGTCGCTGCGCTGGTTCGGCCGGCACGCGGTGGCGGTGAACGTGGGCATGCTGGTGCTTTCGGTGGTCGGTGCGGCAGCGTGCTGGGGCATCCTGCGGCGCAACCGCTGGGCACTGTGGACCTTCATCGTGCTGCTGGTGGTTACCGCACTGCTGAACTTCGTCGGGGCGTGGGTGATCGACGAGGTGTTCCGCCAACTCATCCTGCACCTTCCGCCGCACGCGGATGCGGCCGATGCCGGGCAATTGCGCCGCGACCTGCAGATGCAGCGCGCGATCTACACCGGGCTCACCGTGCTCACCGCGCTGGCGTTCGCCGCCCTGCACGCCTGGCTGGTGGTGCGCGTGCTGCGCCCGGACGTAAGGGCCCTGTTCGCCAGAAAGGCCGCGTAGAGCGAGGCCCTGCCTCGCTGTGCAGGCCCCGCCCCGCTGCCCTGCGGTAAAGTACCGCCATGAACGAATTCGAGCGCGTACGCAGCTACCTGACCGACCTGCAGGACCGCATCTGCGGCGCGGTCGAATCCGCCGACGGCCAGGCCCGCTTCAGCGAAGACCTCTGGCAGCGCGCCGAGGGCGGCGGTGGCCGTACCCGCATCCTGCGCGATGGCGCGGTGTTCGAGCAGGCCGGCATCGGCTTCTCCGACGTTTCCGGCACCCGCCTGCCGCCGTCGGCCTCGGCCAACCGGCCGGAACTGGCCGGGGCCTCGTGGCGCGCCACCGGGGTTTCACTGGTGTTCCACCCGCTCAACCCGTACCTGCCCACCACCCACGCCAACGTGCGCTACTTCAGCGCCGAGCGTGACGGCGAGCAGGTGGCCGCGTGGTTCGGCGGTGGCTTCGACCTGACCCCGTTCTACCCCTTCGACGAGGACGTGCAGCAGTGGCACCAGGTCGCCCACGACCTGTGCGCGCCGTTCGGCGAAGAGCGCTATGCGGCGCACAAGCGCTGGTGCGACGAGTACTTCTTCCTGCGCCACCGCAATGAAACGCGCGGCGTGGGCGGGCTGTTCTTCGACGACCTGCACGGCGACTTCGAACGCGATTTCGATTACCTGCGCGCGGTGGGCGACGGGTTCCTGCAGGCCTACCTGCCGATGGTGGAACGTCGCAAGCACACCCCGTATGGCGAACGCGAGCGCGAGTTCCAGCTGTACCGGCGGGGCCGCTACGTGGAATTCAACCTGGTGTACGACCGCGGCACGCTGTTCGGGCTGCAGAGCGGCGGGCGCAGCGAAAGCATTTTGATGAGCCTGCCGCCGCGCGTGCGCTGGGAGTATGGGTTCCAGCCGGAGCCCGGCAGCGCCGAGGCGCGGCTGGGCGATTACCTGGTGCCGCGCGACTGGCTCACTCCGGGCTGAGTCGCGCTGCGTTGCGACGCATCAGCGCGGCATGCGCGTCCTGCAGTTCGCGCTTCTTCCTCACGTAGTGTTCGACCTCACTCCGCGCGCTGCTGATCGCACTGCATTCGTCGTCATCGAAAAGACCACCGCCACAATAGGCGCGGCCCGATGCCGAAAGGTTTGCGTGTTCCAGAAGCACTTCGTCCAGATGCCTGTAAGCGTTGTCCAGCTTGATCTGGGTGCGTTCGCGACGCTTGAGTTGCTCCTGCAGCTCGCGCTGCTGCGAATCGGGGTGCGGCCGCCGGGAGAAGCGCAGCCGCCACGCGGGCGGTTCGTTGCCCACCACCCGGGGGATTGCACGGGAAGACGGCAGCAGCCGTGGCTCGGGCGAAGGTGCGCGCGTGGCCTCCTCGTACGACGGCGGCGGATCATCATTGCGGACGCGGGACGCAGCGCCTCCCGTGTAGACGGCCACCCAGGGACGGGCGGTGGAAGCGGCGGGTTCTAGGGGCATGACAGGCATCTCCGTTGCGTGGGCCACTCCAGCAGCGGCCCCTGATGCGGCCGATTTCAGCAGTGCGTGCCGCGATGCGCTTTCACATTCCGCTCAACCGTTACCGTCTTCCTTGGGTTGCCTGGGCACGATGGTGATGTGGCCGTTGATTTCCAGCAGCGCCATCGACACTTCGCTGATGTGGGTGCAGCCCTGCTGGCGCATGGCCGCTTCCAGGTCGGCGCGGGTGACCAGTTCGCGCTTGAGCACCGAGGCCAGCACTTCGCCGTCGCGCGCGATCAGCACCGGTTCGCCTTCCACCAGCGTCTCGACCTTGGCGCTGCGCGTGCTGAGCCAACCCACGCCGTAGTTGATGCCGATCAGCGTGGCCGCCAGCAGCAGCCCGCCACCCAGTGAGGTGTCCTTGCCCAGCAGCGCGTTCTGCACCGCATTGCCCAGCAGCACGATCAGCAGCACGTCGAACGGGGTGATCTGCCCCAGCGCGCGCTTGCCCGACAGCCGCACCATGCCCAGCACCACCGCGTACACGACCACCGCGCGCAGGATGAACTCCCACCAGGGCATGGCCAGGTCGAACAGATCGCTCATGGGGCGCCCCCGGGGAACATGGGTGCAGCATGGGTGGGGAGGCCCAAAATAAAAAGCCCCGCCGACCAGGGGGAGGTCAGCGGGGCCGGGGAACGGGCGCTTGGGGAGGAGCCCCCGTTCCGAGATCTGCTCCAGGGGATGGGAGAGATCCACAACAGGCATTGCGCCTGTCGAGGTCTATAAAAGCACCTCGAACATTGATAGTTCGTGAAGGACGCCAATTAATACTGGGGTGAAACCTAAAACATTCATCGAAGAGTCAGTTTATCGGGCCGCAATGAACCAATTCAGCTTATTCAACGTGATTCAGGTCTCAATGCGCCTCATCCCAGTTATCACCGACCCCCGCATCCACCACCAGCGGCACGCGCAATTGAGCTGAAGACGACATCAGCTCGACCACCTGCGTGCGCAAGGTTTCCAGAAACTCGCTTTCGGTTTCGAATACCAGTTCATCGTGCACCTGCAGAATCATCCGGGCGCGGCCGCCCTGGCCCTGCAGCCAGTCGTCCACCTTCACCATGGCCCGTTTGATGATGTCCGCGGCGGTGCCCTGCATGGGCGCATTGATCGCCGCGCGCTCGGCGCCGGCGCGCAGGCCCTGGTTGCGGGCGTGAATATCGTTCAGATACAGCCGGCGCCCTTCGATGGTTTCCACATACCCCTGGTCGCGCGCCTGCTGGCGCATGCGCTCCATGAAATCGCGCACGCCCGGGTAGCGGCTGAAGTACAGCGCCACGTAATCCTGCGCCTGGCCCCGGTCGATGCCCAGGTTGCGGGCCAGCCCGAACGCGCTCATGCCGTACATCAGGCCGAAGTTGATGGCCTTGGCGGCGCGGCGCTCGTTCGGGGTGACCTCGTCCAGCGCGCGGCTGAACACCTCCGCCGCCGTGGCACGATGCACGTCCACCCCCTGTTCGAAGGCACGTACCAGGCCCGGGTCCTCGGACAGGTGGGCCATGATCCGCAGTTCGATCTGCGAGTAATCGCAGGCCAGCAGCTTGTGCCCCGGCGGGGCCACGAAGGCGCGGCGGATGCGGCGGCCGTCCTCGGTGCGGATCGGGATGTTCTGCAGGTTCGGGTCCGACGAGGAGAGCCGGCCGGTGGCCGCGCCGGACTGGTGATAGCTGGTGTGGACCCGGCCGGTGTCGGGGTTGACCATCTCCGGCAGCTTGTCGGTGTAGGTGCTGCGCAGCTTGGCCAGCCCGCGGTACTCCAGGATGACTCGCGGCAGCTCGTGCTGCTCGGCGATCGCCTCCAGCGCCTCTTCATTGGTGCTGGGCTGGCCCTTGGGGGTCTTCACCAGCGCCGGCAGCTTCAGTTCGTCGAACAGCACCGCCTGCAGCTGCTTGGGCGAGTCCAGGCTGAAGGTGCGCCCGGCCAGCTCTGTGGCCTTCTGCTGGGCCGCCAGCATGCGCGCCCCCAGGTCCTGGCTCTGCCGGCGCAGCTCGGCGCTGTCGATGTACACGCCGTTGGCCTCGATCCGGGCCAGCACGGGCACCAGCGGCATTTCGATGCTGCGGTACACGTTGTCCAGCGACGCCGATTCCAGCAGCTGCGGGTGCAGCACGCGGTGCAGGCGCAGGGTGATGTCGGCATCTTCGGCGGCATAGCGGCTGGCTTCGTCCAGCCCCACCTGCGAGAACGGGATCTGCTTGGCGCCCTTGCCGGCCACGTCCTCGAACTTGATGGTGCTGTAGCCCAGGTAGCGCATCGCCAGCGAATCCATGTCGTGGCGGGTGGCGGTGGAATTGAGCACGAAGCTTTCGAGCATGGTGTCGTCGTGGTAGCCCTGCACGTTCACGCCATGGCGGCGCAGCACGTGCAGGTCGTACTTGCCGTGCTGGCCGAGCTTCTTCTTGTCCGGGTTTTCCAGCACCGGGCGCAGCGCGTCCAGCACCTGCTGGCGCGGCAGCTGGGCCGGGGCGCCGGGGTAGTCATGTCCGACCGGGATGTAGGCGGCGCGGCCGGGCTCGACCGCCAGGCTGATGCCCACCAGGTTGGCGCGCATGGCATCCAGCGCGTCGGTCTCGGTATCGAAGGCGACCAGCTCGGCCGCCTCGGCGCGGGCCACCCAGGCCTGCAGCTGTTCGGTGGTGAGCACCGTTTCGTAGTCGCCCGGGGCGGACAGGGCCGCGTCCGGCACGGGCGCCGGCTCGCTGGCCGCGCCACGGGCGTAGCCGGCGGCGGTACCGCGCAGGCTCACCGGCGCGTCGCTGGCAGCCGTCGGGGCCGGCACCGGGCCGCCCAGTTCCTTCAGCGCCTGGGTGAAGCCGTAACGCAGGTACAGCTCGCCCAGCGCGGGCACGTCCGGGTCGCGCAGGGCCAGCGTCTGCGGGGTGGCATCCAGCGGCACGTCGGTGCGGATGGTGACCAGTTCGCGGTTGAGCGGCAGGCGCTCCAGCGCCGCGCGCAGGTTTTCGCCGATCTTGCCCTTCATGCCGGGCGCGGCGGCCATGACCCCGTCCAGGGTCTGGTACTCGGCCAGCCACTTGGCGGCGGTCTTGGGGCCGCACTTCTCCACGCCGGGCACGTTGTCCACGGTGTCGCCCATCAGCGCCAGCAGGTCGACGATCTGGTCGGCGCGCACGCCGAACTTGTCCATTACCGTGGCATCCGAATCCATGCGGCTGCCGGTCATGGTGTTGACCAGCTCGATGCCCGGGCGGACCAGCTGGGCGAAGTCCTTGTCACCGGTGGAGATGGTGACCGTCATCCCGTCGCGGTGGCCCTGCAGCGCCAGCGTGCCGATCACATCGTCGGCTTCCACGCCGGGAATGCGCAGGATGGTCAGGCCCAGCGCCTCGACGATCTGGCACATCGGCTCGATCTGCGGGCGCAGGTCGTCGGGCATCGGCGGCCGGTTGGCCTTGTAGTCGGCGTACAGGTCGTCACGGAAGGTCTTGCCGGGCGCGTCGACCACAAAGGCCACGTACTCGGGTCGCTCCTTCAGGGTGGCGCGCAGCATGTTGACCACGCCGAACAGCGCGCCGGTGGGCTCACCGGCAGCGTTGGTCAGCGGCGGAAGCGCGTGGAACGCGCGATACAGGTAACTGGACCCGTCAATCAGGACTAATCGGCTCATGCGACGATTCTACGCGCCCCGCCGGGGCCATTCCCGGCACCGGCATCACCGGTCATCGGGCATAATCGAGACTCCCCCGACCCAGGAACCATGGCCCATGAAAACTCTGCTGCTGGCTGGCCTGCTCGTGTTGGCTGGTTGTGCGACCACCGGTGGTGCGGGCGTGCCCCCGGTCGATGTGAAGGGGGCCGATATCGCCAAGCGGGTCATGGACAACGGCGATGTGATCGAGGAATACCGGGTCAGTGGCCAGCTGCGCATGGTCAAGGTCACCCCGTCGCGTGGCGCGCCGTATTACATGTACGAAGGCAGCCAGCACAGCGGCGTGGACCGGAGCAAGGATGGCACCTCGCCGGTGTACTGGAAGCTCTACAGCTGGTGAGCAGGCCCTGCCGTACCCGATGACGACTCCTGAACGACGCAAGCCCATCGACCCCGCCGCCCTGCGTGCGGGGCTGAATGACGAGCAGCGCCAGGCCGTGGACACCCTGGAGCATTTCGGCTGGTCGCTGCGCTTCGTGCGCCGCCCGCTGTTCCGCGACCCGATCCCGGTGCTGTTCGACCGGGCCGGGGAACGCTACGTGGTGGTGCAGCCCGACGGCAGCCTGGACGAGTCGATGGCGTTGAAGCTGCGCCCGTAGATCACCGGATGACCAGCACCGGCACGGTGCTGCGTGCGAGCACTTCGGCGGTCTGGCTGCCGAGCAGCACCCGGGTCACGCCGCGGCGGCCGTGCGAGGTCATCACGATCAGGTCGCTGTTGCGCTCCATGGCCGTGTCGATGATGCCGTCGGCGGCATAGCGGTCCAGCACGTGCACGGTGGTGGCGCGCAGGCCCTGCGCCTCGCAGGCGGCCTTGGCAGGCGCCAGCACTTTCTCTGCGGTCTCTTCGCGGTCGGCTTTGTACTCGGGGCTGTTCATGTAGCCCACGCTCCAGCCCATGGCGTCATACATGCCGACGGCCCAGGGCTCGGAGACAGTGACGATATCGATTTCGGCGTTGAGGTCGCGGGCCAGTTCCAGCCCCTTGAGCAGGCCCTTTTCGGACAGCTCGGAGCCATCGGTGGCAATCAGGATCCGCTTGTACATGGCACGCTCCTTGGCAAAGGCAGTGGGGACACCATTGCACACCCGGCGTGGAGAGCACGCCTTGAGGCGGATCAATCCGTGCGGTCGGCCGGGGCGCCGAGCATGGCCTGCGCGGCGTCGGTGAGTTCCTGCCGGACCCTCGCCGCGCGGTCGGGATCGGCCTGCACCCAGTCGGCGATCTGCACCGGATCGAACCGCGCCAGCAGGGCGTCGCGGCGGCGGAGCAGGTGTTCGGCCAGCTCGGCGGCCGTGGGCCACGCTGCCCCCGCCTCGCCAGGCAACCCCGGCCAGTGCCGCTGGATGACGGCGATGAGCGCAGGCACCGGCAGCAGTTCCAGGCGGTAACCCATTTCGGCAAGCGTATCGGCCACGGCAGGATCAAGGGCGAGCGGTGGCCGGAACAGCGTGGCGATGCTCTCGGACTGGAACCCATAGGGCCAGGCGCTGACATCCTGCAGGGGCCCGGGATCGCTGCACATCGCATCGAGATGACCGACGTTGGTCATATATGCCAGCGGAATCGGGAACAACGACGGCGGGCGTTGTGCGATGGCCACCGCCTGGCTGGCCGCTTTGGGCAGCATCGCGCCCGTCTGCAGGTTGCGGAAGCCGAGCGGCCCGCAGGAGCCGAAATCCAGCGACATGCCCACCCGCACCCCGTCCCGGAGGGTGTAGCCGAAGTTCTCCAGCCGGTAGTTGAGCTGGTCCCAGTTGCACAGCCAGCGCGAGGCGATGAAATGACGCAGCTGTTCGCAGCGCAGTGGCGCCGGCAACAGGCGGTTCATCGCGTCCAGTGCGTTGAACCGGCGCTGGTCGTTGGCGGCGTGCTGTTGGGCTTCCTCGCCGCGCAGTGCCCACCACTCAACCCCGGCGTTGTTCGGCAGCTTGGCGTTGTCGGATACGGCCTGCGCATGGCCGGCCCCTAGCGC
This sequence comes from Stenotrophomonas sp. FBCC-B152, assembly GCF_059134105.1. Taxonomy (NCBI): domain Bacteria; kingdom Pseudomonadati; phylum Pseudomonadota; class Gammaproteobacteria; order Lysobacterales; family Lysobacteraceae; genus Stenotrophomonas; species Stenotrophomonas sp. FBCC-B152. Next base: position 3,862,018 of record NZ_CP101442.1, read on the forward strand.
CTCGTAGGCGCTGCGCGCTGAAGGATCGGCCGCCGCGACCAGCGCCGCAGCCGCGTCACTGACCAGGAAGTCGCCCAGGTCCTGGAAATCCGCCTCGAAGCGTGAGCCGACATGCTGGGTACCGGTCGGCAGGCCCTCGACAGCCGCCACCAGCCCGGTGTCCGGAGCGACCAGCCCGGTGAGCTGGAACAGTTTGCCCAGCGTGACTTCCATGGCGCTGCAATGCGCGTCGGCGGTTGCCTTGACCCGCCAGCGCTCGGCCCCGCGTGTGACGATCACGGCGGGTTGGCTGCCGGGCCCGTGCCAAGGCCGGGTTGTGCAGTCGGCCAGGTCGAGCATCTGCGGCACCTGGGTCGGCGCATTCTGTAGATGTGACAACGCCAACACGGGTAGCGACCCGCGCCGCGCGCGGGCGTCGTCGGGCATGCCGGCGAGGGACCGGAGCGAAGACGTCCGCTGGATCGCGTTGCTGATCAAGGCCCATGCCGGTGCTGGAGTGGGCTCGGACACTAACAGTGTTCCGCTCTCCCACCGCTCGGACTGGTTGCAAAGCTCAGTTCAGCAGCGGCGAACGCCGGCGCGGTGGGCGCGTCCGGGTCGCGAGGGCAGCCACCACCGCGACGGCCGCAGCGGTCACCCAGAAGCCCCAGCCCTGCAGCAGCAGGTCACGCGCGCCACTTGGCGGCGCGCAGCGCATCCGCAGCAGGTCCAGGCTGCCACCGCCGTCCAGGCAGGCGGCCACATGCTCGAACAGGGCCAGTACCGGTGCCGCCCAGCCCGCCGACAGCGTCAGCGCGACCAGTGCAGCCATCAGGTACGGGATTCCCTTGTTCATGTGTGTGCTCCCAGCAGACAGCGCCAGACTCTGGGCGCCTGCCCGGGACGCCACAAGGAGCACGCGACGAACCGTGTGAAATCCGGGATGAGTCGCGTTTCACCGGGAACGAAGCGGACGCGCCGGGGAGGGGATGACCCTTTCCCGCGCGGCGTTGGGCACCTTCATCGGCTTCCCGTCACCCTTATGGCGAAGGCGCCAGCCGAGGCGTGCCGCACCAGCCGCCTGTCTGGGAAGCAATAATGCTGCACCAGTGAATTGAAACGTGGACAGGGGGAAACAATGAGGTCAATCGTCGCCGCAACACTGCTACTCATCCTGACAGGCTGTGGCATGCGCACTGAAATGGTGCGTGTCAATGTTCCGGATGTCCGCGTGAACCCCGAGCAAGGACCCGTCGTCGTTGTAGGCGCCGTGCAGGACGTCCGCAAGGACATCCTGGAAGCTGTACCTACCGCGGACAGGTCAAGAAATGTTGGGGGATTTGCACGTGGGGGCAATGGATCGCTGGTCAATCTTGAATCCGGCACCGTCGCCGACAAGACCCGCGAGATCCTGATCCAGGCGCTACGCAACATGGGTTACAGGACCGCAGCCTCATGCGAGGCTTCATGCACCTACGTGGACGCTTCAATGACGAAGTTCTCGGTCACCATGCCATTCGAGTTCTGGCGAGCGGCCGGATGGTCTCAACGGATGCTGGCAGAGATCTCCATAGACGTTACCTCACGCAGTGACGGTCAGACCAAAAGGTTCACTGCGGAGGGCCACGGCTCCAACGTGTACCAGGTGGTCTCACGAGAGAACTGGGAAATAGCGCTGGAGCGGGCAGTCGCGGATTTGACCGCCAATTTCAAACAATCCATGTCTGGGCAGGGCCAATCCGAGGACATTCCGGACCACCAGCAGTCAGGCCACTGACGGTCCAGTGATCAATTGCATGGCGCCCGCGGCTCAGCCCGGCGCTATGCGAATCGCGTCAGGCGATCTGAACCACCCGCGCGCCCTGGCACAGCGGGTAGGTTGCCACCAGCTCGGCGATGCGCTCGCGCAGGGTCTCGAACGAGGCGCCGTACAGGTACAGCGCGGTTTCGCTCGGGCCCTGCCACCAGCTGCAGACTTCGCCGTGGCCGTCGATGCGCTCGACGATCTGGTCGAACACGTAGTTCGAGTCGCACTGCTCGTAGACCTCGTCGGGCAGGTCGGTGCCATTGAGGTACAGGCCCAGGCCTTCGGTGATGCCGAACGATACATCGGCCTCGCCTTCGCGCTGGATCAGCGAGCCCTTCGGGGCGCCGAGCTGTTCGAGCAGTTCGATGACGGTCGGCAGCGCAGCCGGGTCGTGCAGCTGGATTTCCAGGTCACCGTATTCCACTTCGCCTTCGTCGGTCAGCGCGGTGCCACCGCCCATGATTTCGCCGATGCCGGCAGCTTCAAGCATCGCCTCGAGCGGGTCTTCGAACAGCTGCAGGCGGTGCTCGGGCTGGAGCCGGGCGTTGAGTTTGACGTTGATGGCGACGAGGGAGGTGGACATGGGGCACGCCTGGAAAGGTGGGTGGGTCATTGTAGAGCCACGCCATGGGTGACCCTAAAAGTACGGCACTTTCCCCACCAACAGCAGCCGTCCCGCATTTGGGTCAGGGTGCGGCGTTCTGCAACCCGACCTGGTCACAGAGCTCGATGAATTGGCGCTCAGCCACAGGAGCGCTTGGGCAAGGCGTCCACGCCGCGCGAAGCCCGACCAGATACTCCAACCTGTCATGGAAGAGCTTGAAATCATCAATGTTGTTATCGGCCGTCACCGGCAGGTTCGACTTGAGACCAGGATGGAACATCCCTGCAGGTTCGGCGTTGAGATACGTGAAGCGCGCGCGCGTCCCGCCTGCTTCCTCGTCGAACGTCACGTCGTACCAGGTAGCTCCTTGCGCCTGCACTTTTGAAAACGACGTCGTACTTCCGACGTACCCAATGCGGTTGGCGATGTAGCTGTAGGAGTGCCTGGCGCGAACTTCATTCTCCTTCACCTCCACCCTGATCCTGTCCGGCGCGAGCAGGGTCAAGGCCTTCTCTGCCGCCGACTTCAGCTCTACTGCGCTTTTGCCCGGGTAGAAGCGGCTGGACGCCGCTGTCTGTTCGGGAGTGACCTTCCTGGCGACTGTTCCACAGCCACTGATGAGTGACACGACAGCGATGATCGCAATTGCTCGCACGATGTACATTCCTTTGCAGGTGTTTCGGTGGGGTGCCGTCCGGCAGGGGGGAAATTATGAGGGCACAAGGTGCCAGCCGGCATAGGGCAATTCCCTACACGCTTGCAATAACCATCCATCGTTTACCTACGCGGACCGCCATCGCACGGCCCTAGAGGTGCGGAACTACCTTCTTTTTCAGCAGTTCGACCAGTGCCGGCGCCATGAAGTCGTAGTCGTCCGGAATATCCAGGCAGATCACCCGCTTCCCGTTCAACCACTGCCGGTACCGGCTGGCCAACCGGGTGCGGTGCGCCCGCTCCATCACGAAGATGACCTCCGCCCACTGCAGCAGCTCCGGGCTCACCGGCACATCCGCATCGGCGAGCACGCCGGCCGACGCGGTTTCCACGCCAGGCCAGTCGGCGAATACCTGCTCAGCGGTCGGGCTGCGCAGGCGGTTCTGGCTGCAGAGGAAAAGCACATGGCGGGTCATCCGTGACACGCCCGGTCAGATCACGGTGAGGTTGGCGTAGGCCATCACCAGCCACTTGCTGCCGGCCTCGGCGAACTCCACCTGCACGCGCGCGTGCGCGCCGCTGCCTTCGTAGTCGGTCACCATGCCTTCGCCGAAGCGGGCGTGGGTGACCATCGCGCCCAACTTGAGCGGCGGCGCTTCCAGCGCAGCGTGGCCGGCCGGGCGGCTGGCACCGAGCGAGGCACCACGCGAGACCTGCACCTTGGGGCGCACTTCGTTGAGCAGCTCACGCGGGATCTCGCGCAGGAAGCGCGAGGGCACGTTGTAGTTTTCCTGGCCGTGGATGCGGCGCGATTCGGCGTAGCTGAGCACCAGCTTCTGGCGCGCGCGGGTAATGCCCACGTAGGCCAGGCGGCGCTCTTCTTCCAACCGCCCGCTTTCTTCCAGCGAACGCGCGCTCGGGAACAGGCCATCTTCCATGCCGGCCAGGAACACCAGCGGGAATTCCAGGCCCTTGGCCGAATGCAGCGTCATCAGCTGCACGCCCTCCTCACCCGCCTGGGCCTGGCCTTCGCCGGCTTCCAGTGAGGCGTAGGACAGGAAGGCGACCAGCTCGCTCATGGTCTCGCCGGTTTCCTCGATGTCGTCCTCGCGCCGGGTGAAGCGCGAGGCCACCGAGACCAGCTCGTCCAGGTTGTCCGCGCGCGATTCCGAATCCAGCGCGTTGCGGCTTTCCTTGGACCAGTGCTCGCGCAAGCCCGAGCGGATCAGCACGTGGTCGATGCGCTCGGCCAGGGTCATCTCGCCGGCTTCGGCATGCAGCTGGTTGACCAGGGTGAGGAAGCCTGCCAGCGCGTTGCGCGCGCGGGCGGCCAGCTCGTTGCCCTGGGTGGTGAGCATGGTGGCTTCCCACAGCGAGATCGCCTGGGTGCGCGCCAGCCGGCGCACTTCGTCCAGGGTGCGGTCGCCGATACCGCGCGTCGGTGTGTTGACCGCGCGCTCGAAGGCGGCGTCATCGTTGCGGTTGGTCATCAACCGCAGGTAGGCCAGCGCGTCCTTGATTTCGGCGCGCTCGAAGAAGCGCATGCCGCCATACACGCGGTACGGCACCTGCTCGGAGAGCAGCGCTTCTTCGAATGCACGCGACTGCGCGTTGCTGCGGTAGAGCACGGCGGCGTCGCCATAGCTGCCGCCATCGCGCACCCACTGGCGCGCGCGCTCGACCACGTAACGCGCCTCGTCCATTTCGTTGTAGGCCGCGTACAGGTCGATGGGGTCGCCATCGCCACTGTCGGTCCACAGTTCCTTGCCGATCCGGTCCGGGTTGTGCGCGATCACCGCATTGGCCGCGCCCAGGATGTTGGCGCTGGAGCGGTAGTTCTGCTCCAGGCGCACGGTCTGCGCGCCGGGGAAATCCTTCAGGAAGCGCTGTACGTTCTCGACCTTGGCGCCGCGCCAGCCGTAGATGGCCTGGTCATCGTCGCCGACCACGAACACGTGGCCGCTGTCGCCGGCCAGCACGCGCACGAAGGCGTACTGGATGGCGTTGGTGTCCTGGAACTCGTCCACCAGGATCTCGCGGAAGCGCGAGCGGTAGTGGGCCAGCAGCGCCGGGTTGTCGCGCAGCAGTTCGTGCGCGCGCAGCAGCAGCTCGGCGAAGTCGACGAGGCCGGCACGGTCGCAACGCTCCTGGTAGGCCGCGTAGGCCTGGCGCATGGTTTCCAGCCAGGCATCGTTCGGCTCGGGCTGGATGTGCTGCGGGCGGCGGCCTTCGTCTTTCTGCTCGTTGATCCACCACGCGATCTGCTTGGGCGGGTGCTTGCTGTCGTCGATTTCCAGCTGCTGCACCACGCGCTTGACCAGCCGCAGCTGGTCGTCCGAATCCAGCACCTGGAAGCTGTCGGGCAGCTTGGCTTCCTGGTAGTGCAGGCGCAGCAGGCGATGGGCCAGGCCGTGGAAGGTGCCGATCCACGCGCCACGGCTGCCCTGCGGCAGCTGCACGTCGATGCGGTGGCGCATTTCGCCGGCGGCCTTGTTGGTGAAGGTCACCGCGAAAATGCCATGGGTGGGCACGCCGCAGACTTCATTGAGCCAGGCGATGCGGTGGATCAGTACGCGGGTCTTGCCGGAACCGGCACCGGCAAGCACCAGATGGTGGCCAGGCGGGGCGGACACAGCTTCGCGCTGAGCGGGGTTGAGCCCGTCGAGCAGGTGGGAGACATCCATGCGCTCATTTTACCCCGCCCGCCGCCCCACGGGGGCCGGCCAGCCAACCGGTAGGTCACGACCGTGGGTCGTGACCCGACGCTGCCATGGCGGCCTGTTGCGCCTGAATCCGAAGCTCAGGAATGGCCAGGCTTTCCCACAGGGTGCCGATGCGCAGGCTGCCCACCAGCTGCACGCCCGGCTGCGGCCTGCCCTGCGCATCCAGCAGGAACCCTGCCCCGTCGCTGTCCAGCCCCAGCCCATGCGGGCCGGTGCGCGCATGGCCATCGGCCAGCAGCTGCTGCAGCAGCGGGTTGCGCATGGCCAACGCGCGGGTTTCCACGCCGGTGGCGTTGATGACCGCGCCTACGTTCAGCGGCTGCATGCCGCCCTGCGGCCCGTGCGCGTGCAGCTGCAACGTACCGTCCAGCACCAGCACCGCATCCAGCCGCGCACGGTGGCGCTGCAGCTGGCCCGATTGCTCCAGTTCCGCCAGCTGCGCATGCACGGTTTCGGCAATGCGGTGGCGGTGCACGTCCCAGTAGCGCACCACGTGGCGCAGGAAACGGCGCTGGTCAGCCGCATCGAGTCCCTGCCACAGCGCCTGGCCCAGAGGACGGATGCGGTCCATCACGCCCTGCCACGGAATGCCCTTCGCCGCCGCGTCGCGCACATGGCCGCGCAGCGCGCGCATGCGGGCGCGCAGTGGCATCGCCAGCAGCGGCTGCGGATCGAACTTGGCGATGCCGCCGTGCGCGTGTGGCAGGGGCAGCAGTGCGTGCCGCGACAGCACGTGGATGCGGCCGCGATGACCCGCCGTGGCCAATGCCACCACGCTGTCGGCCATGCTCAGGCCCGAGCCGATGATGGCCAGGTCGCCATCGCCGGCCAGCAGGCGTACGCCGTCGTAATCCCATGCATCGACCACACGGCCGGGCGGCAGGGCCTCGGCGCCGGGCGCGGGCAACGGGCGCATGCTGTTGCCGCAGGCCAGGACCACCTGCGGCGCTTGCCACTGCCCGCCGTCGGCCAGCAGCAGTGTGTGCAACGGCATGCCCGGCACCAGGGAGACGACCGGAGCGTGCACCACCTGCAGCTGCGCCGGGCTCTGCGCCTCGGCGTCGGCAAGGCGATGCTGCAGGTACGCCGCGTAATGGCGGCGCGGAACAAAGGTCTCGGCCAGTGCATCGCGCGACAGGCCCGGCAATGCGTCGGCCTGCAGCAGGTAATCGACGAAATCACCCGGCTGCTCGGGCAGGCCGCTCATCTTGCCGGCCGGCACGTTGAGCAGGTGCTCCGGCCACGGCGTGGCGTAGGCGATGCCCTGGGCCAGCGTGGACGCGGGCTCGAACAGGACCACCTGCAGCGGCACCGTGGCGCTGCGCAGCGCGTTGAGCGCGACCAGCACACCGGCCGCACCGCCGCCGATGATGGCCAGGTCGGCCTGGAGCATGGGTTCGGAGTCGGTCATGGCCGCATTGTAGGACATGCGCCCGCAACGCCCCGTGCGCTACATCAGCGCATCGGCCAGCCGTGCGATGCCTTCGCGGCTGCGTCGCCACGCGGGCCGCAGCCGCCACGCCTTCAGGTCGAGCTGGCGCGACTGCCGCAGGTAGTCGTCTTCGATCTCGATCAGCTGTCGCACCAGCCCCCGGTCGTAGCAGAGCATGCCGATTTCGGCGTTGAGCGCGAACGAGCGGATGTCCAGGTTGATCGAGCCGACCAGCGCGATGTCCTCGTCCACGGTGAGGTGCTTGGCATGCAGGAAATGCGGCTCGTACAGCGCCACGCGCACACCGGCGCGCAGCAGTTCGTCGTAATACGCCTCCTGCGCCCAGGCGGTGAGGTGCTGGTTGTTGCTGGCCGACAGGATCAGCTGCACCTGCACCCCCGACAGCGCGGCGATGCGCAGCGCGCTCAGGGTGGCCTCATCCGGCACGAAGTACGGGGTGACCAGCACGATGCGGCGGCGTGCGAGGTGGATCAGCGCGTTCACCGCATCGCGCGCGTTGCTGAAGGGGTAGGCCGGGCCGCTGGGCAGCAGCTGGGTGGGCACGTCATCGGCGCAGACCGGTTCGACCATCATCACTTCCAGGCGCTGGCCGGTTTCCATGTACCAGTCGCTGGCGAACACCGCCTCCAGGTGCGCCACCGCCGGGCCACGCACCCGCGCCACCAGTTCGCGGTTGGGGTAGCCGGGCACGAAGCCGGGCTGGGCCAGGTTCTGCGAGCCGATGTAGCCGACCCGGTTGTCGATCACCGCGATCTTGCGGTGGTTGCGCAGGTCCATGCGCCCGCTGCGGCGCCAGCGCAGCCCGCCGGGCAGCATGGCGCGCACGTCAACGCCCAGCGCCTGCAGGCGGTGCCGGTAGCGGCGCAGGCCGCGCTTGGCGCCCACCGCATCCAGCAGCAGGCGGCAGTGCACGCCACGCGCGGCGGCGCGTTGCAGGGCCTCCACCACCGCTTCGCCCACCGCGTCGTCGAACATCAGGTAGTACAGCAGGTGCACGCGGTCGCGGGCCTGGTCGATATCGTCGATGAGCGCCTGCAGCGAGGCGTCGTAATCGGTCAGCAGCTCCACCGCGTTGCCATGCACGGGCATGAAGTCGCCCTGGCGCTCGATCAGCGGCACCATTTCGGCGGTGGCGGTATCGGGCACCGGGTTCCAGCGCAGCGGCGGCTGCAGCGCCTGCTCCTCGCGGATCACCTGCGAGGCCTCGGCCTGGCGCTGCACGCGCTGGCGCGACAGCCAGGGGTGGCCGAACAGGAGGTACAGCGGCAGGCCCAGCAGGGGTACGAAGCCGACCAGCAGCAGCCAGCTGCGCGCGGCGCCGGGCGTGGTGCGGCTGGGAATCCAGAACAGCGCGGCCAGCCGGATCAGCCAGTCCAGCATCAGCAGCCATGAACCCAGCAGCCATTCGAACAGCATCGGTTCGCCCGTTTGGGGTGTGCCGGCATTCTGCCATGGCCGGCGTGCACGTCCCCGGAAACGAAAAAACCCGCCGTGAGGCGGGTTCTTCCTTGGCCATCGAGCAACCCCGTGAGGGATTACTTGATCTTGCCTTCCTTGTACGGGACGTGCTTGCGCACGACCGGATCGTACTTCGAGAATTCCATCTTCCCGGGGGTGTTCTTCTTGTTCTTGTCGGTCGTGTAGAAGTGACCGGTACCGGCGGTCGAAATCATACGGACCTTATCGCGCTTGCCTGCCATGATCGTCTACTCCTCAGACCTTTTCGCCGCGCGCACGCAGCTCAGCCAGAACGGAATCGATGCCGTTCTTGTCGATGGTGCGCAGTGCATGCGCGGAAACACGAAGCTTGACCCAGCGGTTTTCGCTGGCGACCCAGAAGCGGCGCTCGTGCAGGTTGGGCAGGAAACGGCGACGGGTCTTGTTGTTGGCGTGCGAGACGTTGTTACCCGTCTGCACTCGCTTGCCGGAAACTTGGCATACGCGGGACATTGCGCACCTCGATGAAAGTATGTGTCAGCCCATAGCCCGGGCGACGGCGGCCTCGACGGTTTCCCGCCACACGTCATGAGAATCAAAGGGTTACGCTGACGAGGGCAGACCGGATGACGTGTTCCCGGCCGCCAATCCGGACAAATCCGGACACAGCGAGCCGCGCATTATGCCGGAGCCGCCCCGTGGGTGCAAGTTGTCCACAACCGACCTGGCCCGCCGTGGCTGAACGGCCTGCCCCCTCCCTGCACGCCACGGTCGCAGAGGGTGGCGATACTGGCCCCTCTACCCGGGAGGATGGCATGCGGCTGCTGGCGGTGACCTATGGAACAGAAGGCGACTCCCGGCCGCTGGTGATGCTGTGCCATGGGCTGCAGGCGGCTGGACATGAGGTGATGGTGCTGGCCGAGGGTGGCACGCTGGGCAGCGCGCAGGCGCTGGGCGTTCCGCATGCGGCGCTCGAAGGCGACATCCACGACGAGGTGGTGGCGCTGGTGTCGCGGGGCAACGACATGGCTGCGGCATCGCGCGGGCTGGCGCGGATGGCGCAGCGGCATGTGCCGGCCTGGACGCGGCAGGCCGATGCTGCCGCGGCTGGGTGCGATGCGGTGTTGACGGGCGGGCTTGCCGCCTTCGTGGGCATGACGGTGGCCGAGCACCACGGGGTGCCGGCCATTGGCACCGGGATGATTCCGCTGACCCCGACGCGTGCGTTCCCCTCCCCGTTCCTGCCACGGCTGCCGCTGCCTGGCCTGCTCAACCGGCTCAGCTACGGGCTGGTCAACCAGGCGGTGTGGCGGACCTTCCGCGCACCCATCAACGACGCACGGCGGGCGCTGGGCATGCCGGCGCGACGATCGCTGTGGCGCGGCCTTCCGATGCTGTATGGCATCTCGCCGAGCCTGATGCCGCCGCCTGCGGACTGGCCGGCCAATCACCATGTGTGCGGGCAGTGGCGTGCACCGGATGCGGACTGGCAGCCAACACCGGAACTGCAGGCCTTTCTCGATGCGGGCCCGCCGCCGGTGTATGTGGGATTTGGCAGCATGACCGGATTTGATCGCGACACGGTATTGCCTGCGCTGCTGGCGGCACTGGCACCACGCCGCGTGCTGCTGTTCCCGGGGTGGGCAGGCCTTCCAGACGGTCCGTTGCCAACAAACGTATTCGTCATTGGTCCTGTTCCGCACGAAGCGCTGTTCCCACGCTGTTCGGCGGTGATCCATCACGGCGGCAGCGGCACAACGCATTCGGCATGCCGCGCAGGCGTGCCGTCGTTGGTGATGCCGTTCGCGGCAGATCAGTTTTTCTGGGCAGCGCGATTGCAGGAGATCGGCGTCGCTGCCGAACCTCTTTCGCCAAAACGCCTGGACACCGAGACGTTGGGGCGTGCGATTGCCGTTGCCGAGCATGCGGACACGCGGGCACGTGCAGCTGCGTTGGGACGGGCCATGGCGACGGAGGATGGCGTGGCGAAGGCCGTTCGGCTTATCGAGCACGCGCAACGCCCGACCAACGGTCGGGCGCTACGCGGGTGACGTTACTTCCCTCTGTGCAGCCAGCGGTACAGCACCGGCAGCACCAGCAGGGTGAGCAGCGTGGAGGAGACGATGCCGCCGATCACCACCGTGGCCAGCGGGCGCTGGACTTCGGCGCCGGCGCCGACGTTGAAGGCCATCGGCACGAAGCCGAGTGATGCCACCAGCGCGGTCATCAGCACCGGGCGCAGGCGGCCCAGCGCGCCTTCCCGCACCGCATCGGCCAGCGGCATGCCACCCTCGCGCAGGCTGCGCACGAAGCTGATCATCACCAGGCCGTTGAGCACCGCCACGCCCGAAAGCGCGATGAAGCCCACGCCTGCGGAGATCGACAACGGAATGCCACGGGCGGCCAGCGCCAGCACGCCACCGGTGAGCGCCAGCGGTACGCCGCTGAACACGATGGCCGCGTCCCTGACCGAGCCGAACGCCCAGAACAACAGCGCGAAGATCAGGGTCAGGGTGACCGGCACCACGACCGCCAGGCGCTGGCTGGCCGAGATCAGCTGCTCGAAGCTGCCGCCGTACTCGATCCAGTAGCCATTGGGCACCTGCACATCGCGGTTGATCGCCTGCTGCAGGTCACTGACGAAACTTCCCAGGTCGCGATCGCGCACGTTGGCGGTGACCACGATGCGGCGCTTGCCGTTCTCGCGGTTGATCTGGTTCGGGCCCTCGCTGTTGGCCAGCGTGGCCAACTCGCGCAGCGGCACGGTACGCGCGGTGCCGCTGGTCCAGCCGCCGGCCTGGCTGGATTCGTCGGCATCGCCCTCCAGGGCCGGCGCCAGCGACACCGGCAGGTCGGCCAGCGCGGCCGGGTCCTGGCGCAGCGCCTCGGGCAGGCGCACCACGATGTCGAAGCGTCGGTCGCCTTCGAACAGCTGGCCAGCCACCTGCCCGCCAACCGCCGTAGCGACGGTGGACTGCACCTGCCCCGGGTTGAGCCCGTAGCCCGCCAGTGCGCTGCGGTTGGGGGTGACCGTGAGCAGCGGCAGGCCGCTGGTTTCCTCCACCCGCACATCGGCCGCGCCCGGTACGCTGCCGGCCACGTTGGCGATGCGCTTGCCCACCTTCAGCAACGTCTCCAGGTCATCGCCGAACAGCATCACCGCCACGTCGGCACGCACGCCGGAGATGAGCTCGTTGGTGCGCATCTGGATCGGCTGGGTGAACTCGTAGTTGTTGCCGGGCAGCTGCTCCACCGCCGCTTCGAGCTCTGCCAGCAGCGCCGCGCGCGGCTTGCGCGGGTGCGGCCAGTCCTTGCGCGGCTTCATCATGATGAAGGTATCGGCCACCGACGGCGGCATCGGGTCGGAGGCCACCTCGGGCGTGCCGATCTTGGAGAACACCTTGCTTACTTCCGGAAACTGCACCAGGCGGTTCTCGATCAGCTTCTGCATCTCGATCGATTGGCTCAGGCTGGTGCCGGGAATGCGCATGGCGTGCATGGCCACGTCGCCTTCGTCCAGGTTGGGCACGAACTCGCTGCCCAGCCGGGTGGCAAGCAGGCCGCAGCCCACCACCAGCACCAGCGCGCCACCCACCATCCAGCGCCCGCGCCGCAGCGAGAACGCCAGCAGGGGTTCGTAACGCCGGCGCACCCAGGCCATCACCCGGTTTTCCTTCTCCTGCACGCGGCCGCCCAGGAACAAGGCAATGGCGGCCGGTACGAAGGTCAAGGCCAGCACCATCGCACCGCTCAGCGCGAGCACCACGGTGATCGCCATGGGGTGGAACATTTTTCCTTCCACGCCCGACAGCGCGAAGATCGGCAGGTACACCGCAGTGATGATGCCCAGGCCGAACAGGCTGGGTCGGATCACTTCAGCGGTAGCACGGGCGGTTTCGGCAAAGCGCTCCTCGCGGGTCATGTCGCGGCCCAGCGCGTGCTGGCGTTCGCCGAAGCGGCGCAGGCAGTTTTCGATGATGATCACCGCGCCATCGACGATCAGCCCGAAGTCCAGCGCGCCCAGGCTCATCAGGTTGGCCGAGACGCCGCCACGCGCCATCCCGGTGAGGGTGAACAGCATCGCCAGCGGAATCACGGCAGCAGTGATCAAGGCCGCGCGGAAATTGCCCAGCAGCAGGAACAGCACCACGATCACCAGCAGCGCGCCTTCCACCAGGTTTTTGGCCACGGTCTGGATGGTGCGGTCCACCAGGGTCGTGCGGTCGTAGCTGGCGGTGACGGTGACGCCGGCCGGCAGGCTGCGCTGCGCCTGTTCCAGCCGCGCGGCCGCAGCCTGGGCCACATCACGGCTGTTGGCACCGATCAGCATCACCACCGTGCCCATCACCACTTCATGGCCATTCTGGGTGGCGGCGCCACTGCGCAGTTCGGGTCCATCGGCGACGTCGGCCACGTCGTGCACGTGGATCGGCACGCCTTCGCGGCGGGCCAGCACGATGTTGCCGATCTCGTCCAGGTTGGCCACCTGGCCGGGAATGCGCACCAGGAACTGCTGCCCGTTGCGTTCGATATAACCGGCGCCGACGTTCTGGTTGTTGCGCTCCACCGCCTGGGCCACGTCTTCCAGGGTGAAGCCCAGCGCGCGCAGGCGGGCCGGATCAGGCGTGATGTGCACCTGGCGCTGGAACCCACCGATGGTGTTGACCTCGGTCATGCCCGGCACGTTGCGCAGCTGCGGACGGATCACCCAGTCCTGCAGGGTGCGCAGGTCGGTGGAGGTGTAGGCGCTGCCATCGGGTTTGCGCGCCGCCGGATCGGCGTCGATGGTGTACATGAAGATCTCGCCCAGGCCGGTGGAGATCGGCCCCAGCTGCGGGTCCAGCCCGGCCGGGATCTGCGACTTCACCTGTTGCAGGCGTTCGGCCACCTGTTGCCGTGCGAAGTAGATGTCGGTGCCGTCTTCGAACACGACGGTGACCTGCGACAGCCCATAGCGCGACAGCGAGCGTGCCTGTTCCATCCGTGGCAGGCCGGCCATCACGGTTTCCACCGGGTAGGTGATGCGCTGTTCGGCTTCCAGCGGCGAATAGCCCGGGGCGGCGGTGTTGATCTGCACCTGGACGTTGGTGATGTCCGGGGTGGCATCGATGGGCAGCTTGGTGAAGCTCCACGCGCCCACGGCGATCAACGCCAGGGTCAGGCTCATCATCAGCCAGCGATGGGCGATGGAGGCGGCAATGATGCGTTCGAGCAGGGCGGGGCGCGTGTATTCAATGCTCATGCGACGCTCCCGCCTTGCCGATGTCGGCCTTCACCACGTAGCTCTGCGCGGTGACGACGTCATCGCCGAGGGTGAGGCCTTCCAGCACTTCCACCTGGTTGGCATCGCGCGCGCCGAGGCGCACCGGACGGGCGGTGTAGGTCTCGCCGGTGCGCACGAACACCACGTCCTTGCCGTCCATGGTCTGCAGCGCGCTGAGCGGCACCACCTGCGCGGCGGGCCGGGTGGCGACTACGATGCGCGCCTTCACCGCAGCGCCCGGCCGCCACAGGCCGTCGTCGTTGCGCAGCGTGGCGCGGGCCACGGTGCTCTGGCTGGCGGTGGCGGTGCCGGGCAGCACGCGTTCCAGCGTGGTGGCCTGGGTGACCCCGTCGGTCATGCGCGACACCGTGACCGGTACGCCGGCGGTGATGTGCTGGGTGTCGTTGCCGAAGATGTGCAGGTCCACCCACAGCGTGGACAGGTCGCCGATTTCGAACAGCGGCGTGCCCTCGCCCGCCACGCCGCCAACCTGCGCCTGGCGGGCCAGCACCACGCCGCTGATCGGGGCGCTGACCGTGTAGGTGGTGAGGCTGAGGTTGCTTTCGATGCTGGCCAGTACCTGGCCGGCCTTGATGGTGTCGCCCACGTTGGCTCGCAGCGAGCGGATCGGGCCGGGGAAGCGGGCCATCACCTGCGCGACACGGCCGTCCACCGGGGTCAGCAGGCCCTGCACGTCGTGTTCGTCGGCGATGGTGCCGGCGGCGACCGGGGCGACGCGGATACCGGATTGTTCGGCCATCGCCGTGGGAATGGTGGTGCTCTCGGGGGCGTCGTCGTGGTCTTCGCTCGTGTCGGTGTGGCCCGGTTCGCCGTGGCCGGCGTCGGTGTTGGCGGTTGCCGTCGGTGCGTCCCTGGCGCAACCGGCCAGTGCGAGCAGGCACAGCAGGAGGGCGGCGATGCGCGCCGCGCGGGGGATCGAAAGGTTCATCGGCGGTCCTCCGTGGACACGGTCGCGGTAGCGGGGGCGGTGCTGGCGTGGGCAAGCAGGCCCTGGCCGGTCAGTCGCTGCAGTTCGATCAGCGCGCTCTGCGCGGCGATGGCGGCATCGAGCTGGCGTTTCCGCGCCTCGATGCGCATGGCCTGCAGCTGCGCCCATTCCATGTAGCTGATGGCACCCGCGCGCCAGGCTTTTTCGGCGGCGTTCTCGGCGCGCCGCAGTTGCGGCAGTACATCGCTCGCCATGCGGGTGACTTCCAGCCGCGAGGTTTCATAGCGGCCATGGGCCTCGGCCAGCGTGGTGTACAGCTGCAGCGCGCGCGCATCGCGTTCCACCCCGTTCAGGGCGAGCTCGGCTTCGGCTGCACGGATCTCCGGACCAGCGCGTCGCACGCTGCCCAGTGGCAGACTGAAGCCGCCGACCAGCGCGGTATCACCGCTGTCGCGGCTGTTGCGCACGCCGACCTGCCAGCTGATATCCGGCCGTGCCTGGGTGCGTGCCAGCTGCAGCTGCGCTTCGCGCACGCGACGTTCGCCCGCCAGCACGGCCAGTTCCGGCGTGCGCTCCAGCTCATCGGCGAGGACGTCGAACGGTTGCAGCGCCGGCAGCTGCAGCGGGTCACCGCTGACCACCTCGAAGCCGGGCTCGCGTTCACGCCACAGCGCCGACAGCGCCAGACGCGCGGCGCGGTCGGCCTGCCGGGCGCGATCGCGGTCCACTTCGGCCTGCGCCAACATCGCCTGCGCGGTCATCAGCACCGATTCGGGCGACGCGCCCGCCTGCAGCCGCACGCGCGCGGCCACCACGGCGCGCTTGCGCTGGTCGATGTCGGTGTCGGCAATGGCCAGCTGGACGCGGGCTTCGGCGATGGCGAGGTAGCGCTGGGCCACGGTGGCCATCAGGTCCAGCCGCGCGGTTTCGCGCTGCGGTGCCAGCGCATCCAGGTTGGCCTGGGCCAGCACCCGGCGCGCATCCAGCTTGCCGCCGCGCTCCAGCACGCCTGCCAGGGTGACGGTCAGCTCGGCGGCATCGAACCCACGGCTGCCGCCGGTACCCAGCGCGTTCTCCAGCTCCACGCCGACCGTCAGTGGCGGGCCGAACGCGGCCGCCTCACGGCGCGCTTCCCAGACCGGGCGCTGGGCATCGGCCAGGCGCAGGTCGGGGTGGTAACGGGCGACCCGGGCGATGGCCTCGTCCAGGGTCAACGGGGGGTTCGACGCCGCTGCAGCGGGCGGCGCTGCTTGGGCAGAAGGGGTAACAGGCGCCGTGCCCTGCGCATACGCGCACGGCACGAACGCAATGGCAGCAACGGCTGCCAGACGCATCCACATGGGAATCTCCAGAAAGCGGTTCAGAGGTGAAGCCGCGGCCGTTGGCCGCGTGGCATCACGCCGCTATCGGGGGGCGCAGCAGGCTCTCGGGCGGCTGCGCCAGCAGCTGCGCGGTCAGGCCGCCCGGCACCAGGTGTGCAGGCGCAGCTGGCAGCGACCATGCCGATGCGGCCAGCGGCAGCACGCCGCCGTGGCCATGGCAATGCCCGCAGTGGACCAGCGCGTGCAGCAGGCGCGCGCTGTCGTCTTCGTCGTGATCGGCGTCGGCATCCAACGCCGCGGTGTCATCCACCGGCTGCGCATGCGACAGCGCATGGGCCAGGCCGGTGTCGCTGTGCGACAGCGCGTGCAGGTCACCCAGCGCCGACGCCAGTGCGCCACCGGCCGTGCCGAACAGCACCACCACCAGCATCAGCAGGCGGAGGGGCAGCGACAGGCGGCGGCGCAGGCGGGACATCATCGGCGCAGGGTAGCGGCGGCGCTGCCCGTTACACAATCGCAGCGAAGGCGCGCGTTCATGCGCTGCGTGCCTCGGGCAGACCACAGATGGCCTGACGCACCTCGCGCAGGCGCAGTGCTTCGGCGGAGGTGCAGGGGGCCGGCGTCTCGGGCTGCGGACGTCCCTTGCGGGCAGGCACCTTGAGCAGGTAGTCGCACTGGATCTGGCCGCCACTGCGCTGCAATGTTGGCGGAACCGTCCGGCCGGGGTCGCAGCCGACCTGCACCCAGGTGCTCCAGGTGGGGCTGGCGTCTTCCATGCGCAGGCTGGGAACGCCCAGGCGCTCGGCAATGCCGGGCGTGGTGTTGAAGGTTCCCGCATGGGCATTGCCGACCAGCGCCACCCAGCGCTGCGGCCCAGGCTTGCCGACCTGCTGCCGCTGGTCATGGCCGATGCGCTCGACCGCCACGTGGTTCATGACGTTGATGCGGGTTTCCAGCCCGTCCGCCGCAATGCCTTCCCGGCTGCGGTGCAGCCCGCGCAGGTGATAGCTGGTCATCAGGTCCAGCGCCACGATGCGCATGCCTACCTTGAACGCGGCATCGACCAGATTGCGGAACGTGGCGCCGCTGTCCGCGTCGGTCATGTGGCCGCTGTCCTGTTCGGCAAGGAACCGTGCCAGTGCGGGCGAGAGGACGCCAGTGCGGTGGTGCCGGTCCAGGTCGGCCTGGTGGACATCGCCCTGCAGGTGTTCCAGGTACAGGGTATCCACGCCCAGATGGCGCAGGTGCGGCATGCTGTCGATCAACAGCTGTTTGCTGGCCCGGCCCGCGTGGACTTCCGCCACGATCAGGCCTTGGTTGCTGCCGAGCAGTTGCCCGAGCAGGGCGGCGTAGCTGCGCACGGGGGCGAGATCCGGCCACGCACGCAGCGCGTGGTTGGCGCGCGGCACGCTGGACAGCGCCGCGTCCAGCAGCTGCAGGCGTTTGCCGAAGAAGCTGTCGAGCGCGGCACGTTGCTCCGGTTCCACCTGCATGTAGTAGTCCGGGTCGAGCACTTTGCGGTGACGTTGCAGCAGGGCGACCAGCAACGTTCCCTGTTCGGGCGACATCGCAAACGGGTGCAGCGGATCCGGCTCAGAGGCGCGTTTTGGCAGGGATCGGGCACAGCGGGCCGCAAGCCGGAGCGTGTCGGCATCGGGCAGGTTGCGCAGGGTGAGCAGGGTGGGTTCGGCGCGGGCGCGGCGCGGCGGCGGCGACGCGCAGGAAGGCAACAGACGGTGTTTCAGCGCGGACAGGGCATCCAGCATGGTCAGGCTCCTTGTGGGGGAAAGCGCGCCGCAGTGGGCGCGCCCTGACCAGCCTAGTGATCTGCTGCAACAGCGCTGCGATGCGCTAAGCAGTTTCGGGTGTCGTACTTCAGGCCGTGTGCCGATGCGTGCGCGAGCGCACATCGGCACCGACCAGTTGCGACATCAGGGCGCGCGGCGCGCGTCGATGTACGCGCGGATCTGCGCATCCAGCACCGGCAGCGGCACCGAGCCCTGGCTGAGTACCGCGTCATGGAACGACTTGACGTCGAAGCGGTCGCCCAGCGCCTTCTCGGCCTCGCCACGCAGGCGCACGATCGCGATTTCACCCAGCTTGTAGCTGAGTGCCTGGCCCGGCCACGAGATGTAACGGTCCACTTCGGTGGTGACTTCGTGCTCGCTCAGCGCGGTGTGGTCGCGCAGGTAGGCCAGGGCCTGGTCGCGGGTCCAGCCCTTGTGGTGCACGCCGGTATCGATCACCAGGCGCGCGGCGCGCCACATTTCATAGGTCAGGCGGCCGAAATCCTCGTACGGGGTTTCGTAGATGCCCATTTCCACGCCGAGCTTCTCGCTGTACAGGCCCCAGCCTTCGCCGTAGGCGGAGATGTAGGCGTTGCGGCGGAACTCGGGCTGTTCACCCTGCTCGGCCGCCAGCGCGCCCTGCAGGGCGTGGCCGGGGTCGGACTCATGCAGGGTCAGCGCCGGCAGGTTGTACAGCGGGCGGGCCGGCAGGTTGTAGGTGTTGACCCAGTAGGTGCCCATGCCGCCACGGCCGGCGGTCCAGAACGGGGCGATATCCGGCGGCACCGGCACGATGGTGAAGCGTGCGCGCGGCAGGGTCATGTACTTGCCGATGACGCCGTCCACGCGCTTGGAGATCCAGGCGGCGCGGTGCAGCAGTTCGTCGGGGGTCTTGGCGTAGAACTGCGGGTCGGTGCGCAGGAAGGCGAGGAACTCGGCAAAGCTGCCGTTGAACTTGACCTCCTTGATGACCTCGTTCATCTCCTTCTGGATGCGCGCCACTTCCTTCAGGCCGATCTCGTGGATCTGCTGCGGGGTAAGGTCCAGCGTGGTGTATTCGTGGATCTGCTGCTGGTAGTACGCCTTGCCATCGGGCAGCGCTTCGGCGGCCAGGGTGGTGCGCGCCTGCGGCACGTACTCGCCGACGAAGAAGGTACGCAGCTTGACGAAGGCCGGCACCACGTTGGCGCTGATGGCCTGGCGTGCCTGCGCCTGCAGTTCGGCCTGTTCGGCGGCAGGAATGCTGGCCGGCAGTTTCTTGAACGGCGCGTACAAGGGGGACTGGGTCGGGTCCTTCAGCTCGGCCACGGTGGCGATGGAGACTTCACGGCCATCGAGCACGGCGCGCGGCACGCTGAAGCCGCGCTTCAGGCCGGCCCGCATGTTGTCGGCCTGCTGGTCGAAGTAGCGCGGCACGTCGTTGAGCCGGGCGATGTAGTTGCGGTAGTCGGTGGCGGTCTTCATCTCGCGACGCGCCATGAACGAGAGGTTGGACCAGAACGAGGAATCCGAGTTGAACGGCATCTCGTAGCCGCGCAGGCGCACTTCTTCGGCGAGGTTGAACACCTGGTCGCGGTAGATCGCGTAGTTGACCTGGTTGGTGGGCGAGAGCGCCTTGGTATCGACCTTGCCGAGCTGGGCCAGCACGTCATCCCACACCGCAAGGCGCGCCTGCTGCGCCACCGCGCCCACGTCGGGCATGCGGGTGGCGGTGGCCGGGCCATCGCCATCTTCGCTGGCTTCGCCGCCACCGGCCTGGCGCCAGGCCCATTCCTTCTCGTAGATGGCGCGGAACGCGGCGTCGGCCGGCGATTCGTTGGCCAGGCTGGCCGGCGCGGCCGCCGGTGCGGAGGGCGGTGCGGCCAGCGCCGCATGGGCAGGAAGGGCCAGGGCGAGCAGCAACGCAGCAACGAGCGGTGATTTCACGAGCAGGGGTTCCCGGGAGACGGCAAACCCCGATCATGGCACCCCGATCCAAGCTACGCATGGATCAAAGGTCCTGCCCGCGCAGCGGGCAGGACCGGGGATCGGCCAACGGCCGAGACCCACGCGCCAACGGCGCGGTAGCTACCGACCGTCGGTCGGTAGACCGTTCAATGTTCCGCCTTGTCCCGCTTCCACCCACGGTGCTGGATATCCAGCTTCAAGCTGTAAAGCGCGGTAAACGCCGGAAACAGGTTCTGCAGCACGCCCACCGAATCCTGCTTGGCCGAAAACAGGAAGTAGCTGAGCGTCATCAGGCTGCCCACCACGCTCATGTACCAGAACAGGCGCGGGATCACCGGCTTGCCGGCCCGGCGCGAGGCGACGAACTGCACCAGCCAGCGGCCGCCGAACATCAGCGCGCCGGTATAGCCGATCAGCTTCCAGCCGGTCACGTGCAGGCCGGTCCAGAACAGCCAGGTCAGCGGTTGGTCGAGCCAGTGCAGTTCCATCAGCGTTCTTCCACGGCCGTGCGCTTGCTGCGCGTGATCAGCCAGGCCACCCCGCGCAGGTCGCGGATGCCGACCAGCGCACGGCCCAGGTTGTTGTACTTGGACACCCCGGCGGTGCGGTGGCGGTGGTTGACCGGCACGCTTACCGTCTTCCAGCCGGCGCGCTGCATCAGCGCGGGCAGGTAGCGGTGCATGTGGTCGAAGTACGGCAGCTCCAGGAACGCGGCACGCTCGAACAGCTTGATGCCGCAGCCGGTGTCGGGGGTGTCGTCCCGCAGCATGCGGGCACGGATCGCGTTGGCCCACTTGCTCGCCCAGCGCTTGCTGCCGCTGTCCTGGCGGTTGACCCGCCAGCCGGCGAACAGCTTCACCTGGGGTTCGGCGGTCGCACGCGCGGCCAGCAGCTTGGGAATGTCGGCCGGGTCGTTCTGGCCGTCGCCATCCAGCGTGGCGATCCACGGCGCACGGGCATGCTTGACCCCGTTCTTCACCGCCGTGCTCTGCCCGCTCTGGGTGACATGGTGCAGGACCCGCAATTCGGTGTTGGCCGGCTTCAACGACTCCAGCACGGCCAGGGTGTCGTCGCGCGAGTGGTCGTCGATGTAGACGATCTCGAACTCCACCTGGCCGCGCAGCGCCGCGGTGATCTCCTCGATCAGGGGCTGCACGTTGTCGCGTTCATTGAATACCGGGACGACGACCGACAACTGGGGTTGGCTCATGATCGGGCTCTGCGAAAGGCCAGGAATGAAAAAGACCGCGCATTTTCCGAAATCAAGGTTATCCGAAGATGAACCTGCCGATGTGAGTCAGGCGCGATCACCGAAATAATCGCGGCACCACGCCACCACCGGCGGCAGGCCGCGCTCGATCGGGGTGACCGGCTCGTAGCCGAAAGCGTCATGCGCACGCCGGGTGTCGGCCATGGTGCGGACCATGTCGCCGGGCTGCATCGGCTTGTAGACCTTCTGCGCCGGGCGTCCGGCGGCGGCCTCGATGACCCCGATGAAATGTTCCAGCTCGATCGGGGTGTGGTTGCCCAGGTTGAAGACACGGTGTGGTAGGTCCTCGCCGGACGGATGCGCCAGCGCGCCGAGGATACCGGCCACGATGTCGGAAACATGTGTGAAGTCGCGCTGCATCTTCCCGTCATTGAACACATCGATGGGGCGCCCGGCCAGCACCGCGCGCGAAAACAGCAGCGGCGCCATGTCGGGGCGGCCCCACGGGCCGTACACGGTGAAGAAGCGCAGGCCGGTGGCGTGCAGGCCGTACAGCTGGGCGTAGGTGTAGGCCATCAGCTCGTTGGCCGCCTTGGTGGCCGCATACAGCGAGCGCGGCTTGTCGATGCGCTGGTCTTCGGAGAACGGCGGGGTGGCCGAATCGCCGTAGACCGAGCTGCTGGAGGCGTACACCAGGTGGGCCACGCCGCGATGGCGGCACAGCTCCAGGATGTTGACGAACCCGGTCAGGTTGCTGTCCACGTAGGCATGCGGGTTTTCCAGCGAGTAGCGCACGCCGGCCTGCGCGGCCAGGTGGATCACGCGGGTCGGCTGGACCTCGTCGAACAGCGCGGCCAGGCCGTCGCGGTCGGTCAGGTCCAGCACGCGGATATCCGCTTCCGGGCACAGCGCGGCCACGCGATCGCGCTTGATCTGCGGGTCGTAGTAGTCGTTGTAGTTGTCCAGGCCGACCACCGTGTGCCCGGCATCGAGCAGGGCACGCACGGTATTGGCGCCGATGAAGCCTGCAGCGCCGGTGACAAGAAGGGTCATGGCAATCGTCCCGGAAGTTCCAGGCGACAGGATAGCGCCGTTACCTTGACGTCACTACAGGCTCAGCGGCGCCTCGCGCGCCAGCGTGGCCTTGCGTTCCTTGCTGAAATCCCACCAGGGACGGGGTGCTTCGCCCTGCATGAAGCGCACGATGGAGAGGAACACATCGATCACGCAGGGGTCGTGCAGCACCCCGGTGCGCATGCACAGCTGCGCGTACATGTCGTAGGCATCGCGGCCGCGCACGTGCGCGGGAACACGGATGCCGATCAGACGAAGATCCTTCTCACAGGCCGGCCCGACGTTTGGCAGGTCGGTCAGGCGCAACAGATGGTTGCGATCGACCTTGGTGGGGTTCATCAGGTGAGTGGGTTCCTCTTGCGTGGTGGGGGACTCAGCCCTTGCGTACGCGGAGCTTCTCGAGCACGCCGTCCAGCGTGTCCAGGTCGGTGTAATGGATGATCAGCTTGCCCTTGCCGCCGCGGCCGTGGTTGATTGCCACGCGGGCGCCCAGCGATTCGGACAGCTCGGTTTCCAGCGAGGCGATATCGGCCTGCGGGGCGGTCGCGCTCGGCTTGCGGCGCAGCGAGGCGGGCACCTTGCCGGCGGCGAACTGCTGCGCACGGTGTTCCACTTCGCGCACCGACCAGCCCTGGTCAGCCGCTTCCTGGGCCAGCTTGCTGGCCAGTTCCGGGGCCAGGGTCAGCAGTGCGCGGGCATGGCCCATTTCCAGCCGACGGGTTTCCAGCAGCAGGCGGATCGCCACCGGCAGCTCCAGCAGGCGCAGCAGGTTGGACACCGCCGCGCGCGAGCGGCCGACGGCCTGGGCGGCCTCGGCGTGGGTCAGGGCGAATTCGCTGATGAGCCGCTGCAGGGCTTCGGCTTCTTCGAGCGGGTTGAGGTCTTCGCGCTGGATGTTCTCGATCAGCGCCATCGCGATGACGGTGCGGTCTTCCAGCTCGCGCACCACCACCGGCACTTCGTCCAGCCCCGCCAGCTGCGACGCGCGCCAGCGGCGTTCGCCGGCCACGATCTCGAAGCTGTCCGGGCCGAGCTGGCGGACCAGGATCGGCTGGATCACGCCCTGCGCCTTGATGGAATCGGCCAGCTCGGCGAGCTTGGTTTCGTCCATGTCGCGGCGCGGCTGGTACTTGCCCGGCTGCAGGTGCTTGACCGGCAGCTTGCGCAGCACTTCACCCGGCAGCGGTTCGATCACGGCCGCGGCCTGCACCTGTGTCACCGCGCCCTTGGGCCCCAGCAGCGCATCGAGGCCACGGCCGAGGCCGCGTTTCTTGCCGGGGGCGGGCTTGGTGCTCATCAGGCGGTCTCCATGGCCTTGCCGGCCGTGTTGCGTTGTTGGTGGCGGCGGATGATCTCGCCGGCCAGGCCGAGGTAGGCGACGCCGCCGCGCGAGGCGCGGTCGTAGCCGACGATGCTCTGGCCGTGGCTGGGCGCCTCGGCCAGGCGCACGTTGCGCGGCACGATGGTGCGGAACACGCGGTCGCCGAAGTGGTCGGTCAGTTCGGCCGACACGGCGTTGGCCAGGTTGTTGCGCACATCGAACATGGTGCGCAGCACGCCCTCGATCTCCAGGCTGGGATTGAGGTTGGCGCGCAGCGCATCGATGGTTTCCACCAGCGCGCTCAGGCCTTCCAGCGCGTAGTACTCGCACTGCATCGGCACGATCACCGAATCGGCGGCGGCCAACGCGTTGAGGGTGAGCAGCGACAGCGCAGGCGGGCAGTCGATCAGGATGAAGTCGTACTCGTCCTGGATCGGGGCCAGCGCACGCTTGAGGCGTTGTTCGCGTTCGCCCTGGTCCATCAGCTGGATCTCGGCGGCGGTCAGGTCGATGTTGCCCGGCAGCAGGTCGAAGCCTTCCGGGGTGGTCACCCGGACTTCGGCCGCGGTGCTTTCGCCCAGCAGCAGGTCGCAGGTGGAGGCGGCAACTTCGCGCTTGTCCACACCGCTGCCCATGGTCGCATTGCCCTGGGAATCGAGGTCGACCAGCAGCACGCGCTTGGGCGCAGCAGCCAGGGCGGCGGCCAGATTGACGGCAGTCGTGGTCTTGCCGACGCCACCTTTCTGGTTGGCGATGGCGATGATGCGGGCCATGCGGGTGAGCCTCATCGGCAGGGGGTGGGACTGGGCATTATGCGGGCATGGGGCGTGTCGTGTCTCACGGACCGGCCACCACCACCAGATGTCGCTCGCCGGTCAGCCCCGGAACATGCAGCGGCAGCACCTGTTCCACCTGCCAGCCGGCCGGCAGCTGGGCGATCTCATCGTGCGGATGGACACCCTTCATGGCCAGCAGGCGTCCGCCGGGGCGCAGCAGGTGTCCGCCGACGGCGATGATGCCGGCCAGGGTGTCCATGGCGCGGGCGGTCAGGTTGTCATAAGCGCCTGGTTCGGCCAGCGCTTCGGCACGGGATTCGGCCACGCGGGCGTTGGTCAGCCCCAGCTGGCGCACCGCTTCGCGCATGAAGCGGGCCTTCTTGCCGTTGCTTTCCACCAGGGTCACCTGCAGCTGCGGGCGGGCGATCGCCAGCGGAATGCCGGGCAGTCCGGGGCCGGTGCCCAGGTCGGCCAGGGTGCCCTGCTCCAGGTACGGCTGCATCGCCAGCGAATCGAGCAGATGGCGGGTGACCATCTCCATCGGGTCGCGGATGGCGGTGAGGTTGTAGGTGCGGTTCCAGCGGTCGAGCAGCGCCAGGTAGGTCAGCAGGGGCGGCGCCAGGGCGGCATCCAGGCCCATGGCAGCCAGGCCGCGCTCAAGCGCTTCGGCCACGCCGGCCGGGAGTTTGTGTTCGGTCATGACCCCATTATCGCAGGCTGGGGGCCTGCTGACTGCGCGGATTCGGTGCGCTTACAGCGCGTGCCAGGCCAACGCGGCGCGGAAATCGTCCGCGGCCTGCCATTCGTGCAGGTGCCAGCGTGGGGCCGGGCCCAGTTCCGGGTCGCACCAGGCCAGGTGCAGGGCGCCGTCGGCGCCGGGCGCCAGCTGCAGGCGGTGCAGGCCGAACGAGATGCCCTGCCCCTGCGCCTTGAGGATGGCTTCCTTGGCGCACCAGACCCGGAAGAACCAATGGGTGCGGGCGTCCTCATCCAGGCCCAGCAGCCAGGCCACCTCGGAAGGGTGGAAGAAGCGTTCGATGATTTCGGCCATGCGCGGGCGCGGGCGCAGCGGTTCCAGGTCCACCCCCAGCCGAACGCCCTCGCCCAGCCCCACCAGCAGCAGGCCGTGGCTGTGGCTCCAGCCGGTGCCGAAATGGGCCAGCGGGCCCTGCAGCTCCGGGCGGCCGCGCGGGTCGCGCTGCAGCGGCAGGCCCTCCGGGCTGCCGCCCAGCTGTTCGGCCAGCAGCACCCGCGCCTGCGGTTCGCCACGGGTGCCGGGCACGTGCGGCAGGCGCCAGACGGTGACCGGGCCGAACCGCCAAGGGCCGTCCAACGTGGCCGGCAGGCTCATGCGAACACCCTGCCAATACGGCTGCACGACGACTTCACGGGGGCTGCCGTCAACTGGCCCCGTCTCATCGGCACACAAACTCTGGGAGTGGACAACATGGGCATCATCATCTGGTTGATCGTCGGTGGCATCGTGGGCTGGCTGGCCAGCATCATCATGCGTCGCGACGCGCAGCAGGGCATCATCCTCAACATCGTTGTCGGCATCATCGGTGCGCTGATCGCCGGTTTCATCTTCGGCGGCGGCATCAATGAAGCGATCACGATCCGAACGTTCCTGTTCTCGCTGATCGGTGCGGTGATCCTGCTGGCAATCGTGAATCTCTTCACCCGCAAGAGCATTCGATAACCTGACACGGTGGGTAACGACCAACGGTCGTTACCTACCTCTCTCCCCTTACCCCAGCTGCACCCACGCCGGTGCGTGGTCGCTGGGCCGGTCCCACGTCCGCGGCTCGCGGTCGATGCCCGAGGCCAGCGCGCGCGCCTTGAGCGCATCCGAAATCAGGGTCAGGTCGATGCGCAGGCCCAGGTTGCGGCGGAAGCCGGCCGCGCGGTAATCCCACCAGCTGAAGACGCCCTCCTCCTCACTGTGCAGCCGGAAGGCATCGTGCAGGCCCAGCTGAAGCAGCTTGTTGAGCGCGCCGCGTTCGGCGGTGGAGGTCAGGATGTGGTTCTCGTTCCAGACCAGCGGGTCGTGCACGTCGCGCGCATCGGGGGCGATGTTGAAATCGCCCATCACCACCAGTTCGGGGTACTTCTGCAGTTCCGAGGCGACCCAGCCGTGCACCGCTTCCAGCCAGCGCAGCTTGTAGGCGTACTTGTCGGTGTCCACGTCCTGGCCGTTGACCACGTACAGGTTGATGATGCGCACGCCGTTGACGGTGCCGGCGATGGCCCGCTTCTGTTCGTCCTCGAACCCGGGAATGCCGATCTGCACATCCTGGGCCGGCTCGCGCGACAGCAGCGCCACGCCGTTGTAGGTCTTCTGCCCGGCGAACACGCTGCGGTAGCCCAGCCCGGCCAGCACCGCGTCGGGGAACTTGTGGTCCTCCATCTTGGTTTCCTGGATGCCGACCACGTCCGGCGCGAACGCGGTGAGCCACTGTTCCAGGTGCGGCAGGCGCACGTTGAGCGAATTTACGTTCCAGGAGGCGATTTTCATGGGGGCATTCTACCTGCTACGGCTGGCGCGTGAGCCGATTAGGGGCCATAATCGGCTCACCATATGAGCCGATTAGCCGGTATATTCGGCTCAGCCCTGCCTGAGGTAAGCCCATGAGCGCGCCCCGCTGGATCTGGCAACAACCCGATTGGCCGCACTTCCGGTGGCAGAACGACGCCCTGGCCCAGCCGCTGCGCGACTGTCAGCAGGCCTACGGACAGCTGCTGGGCATGGCCGGTGCCGTAGCCGGCGACCTGCAGGCAGAGGATGCGCTCGATAATCTGCTGTCCAACATTGTCACGTCATCGGCGATCGAGGGCGAACAGCTGGATGTGGGTTCCGTGCGATCGTCCCTGGCGCGCCATCTCGGGATGGCCGATGTCTCCCCCCGACGCCCGACGCCACGCAGTGAGGGATTGGCCGATCTCATGCTCGACGCGACCGGGCAAGCCGATGCTGCGTTGGATCTGACTCGACTGCTGCAATGGCATCGCTGGCTGTTTGCCGCCCAAGACACGGTTCTGCCGCTACGCATCCGCGTGGGCGCGCTGCGCGGAGAAGAGCCGATGCAGGTCGTCTCCGGCCGCCTGGATCGTCCGACTGTCCACTTCGAGGCACCTCCGCGCGAAGGATTGGAAGCGCAACTCGATGCGTTCCTGACCTGGTTCGCCAGCTCACGCAACGAGGTAACGCTGGACCCGCTGCTGCGCGCCGGCGTCGCGCATTTCTGGTTCGTTACCCTGCACCCGTTCGACGATGGCAACGGTCGCCTTACCCGTGCACTGACTGACCTTGCCTTGGCCCAGGCACAGCCGCAGGCGATCCGCTTCCACGCGATGTCCGCCAGCATCCTGGCCGACCGGTCAGGCTACTACCAGATCCTGGAAACCAGCCAGAAGGACGGGCTCGACATCACGGAATGGCTGATGTGGTTCCTGCATACCCTGCACGACAGCCTGGTGCAGGCACTTCACCGTATCGACCGCGTGCTGGCCAAGGCCCGGTTCTGGCAACTTCATCGGGAGCAGTCGCTGTCGCCGGAGCAGATCAAAGTACTCAATCGTCTGCTGGATGGCGGCGAGCGCGGCTTCAAGGACGGGATAAATGCTGCCCAGTATCAGGTTGTCGCGAAGGTGTCCAAAGCGACGGCTACCCGTCATCTGGCGGATCTGCTGGAGAAAGGCTGCCTGCGCCGCCTGCCTGGTGCCGGCCGAAGTACCCGCTATGAAATCAACATGCCTGCTTCGGATATCGCGCTGCCGGCGCTGCCTTAGTCGGCTCACTTCATACGATCAACGGACCAGCGCCTTCAGCATGCCGGCGATCCTTGAATAGGGCGGCTTGAGCAGGTCGCTCGCTGCCCAGCGTGACTGCCACAGGATCGGCAGCTGTTTGCTCATGGCGTCGAAGCCGGCGCGGCCGTGATAGGCGCCCATGCCGCTGGGGCCGACGCCGCCGAACGGCAGGCCGTTGATGGCGAAATGCAGCAGGGTGTCGTTGACGGTGACGCCGCCGGCCACGATCTGGCCGAGCACGCGCTCCACTACCGGCCGCTGTTCGCTGAAAACGTACAGCGCCAGTGGGCGGTCGCGGCCCTGTACGGATTCCAGGGCGGCATCCAGGTCGGGATAGGCGCAGACCGGCAGGATCGGGCCGAAGATTTCGTCCTGCATCAGGTCCAGGTCGGCCGGCGGGTCGAGCACGATGGTCGGCACGATCAGCCGCTCGCGGCGCGCGCGCCCGGGATCGATGCTGGCCAGTTCGATCACCGGTACGCCGCGCTCGCGCGCCTGGGCCAGGTAGCCGAGCAGGCGCTGGTACTGGCCTTCATTGATGATGCGGGTGTAGTCGTCGGTGCTGCTGAAATCGCCGTAGCGCGCGCGCACCTGGGTCTGCAGCTGCTGCACCAGCTCGCGCTGGCGGCGGCCGTCGATCAGCACGTAGTCCGGCGCGATGCAGGTCTGGCCGGCGTTGAACCACTTGCCGGTGGCCAGCCGCGCGGCGGCCTTGTCCAAGGGGTAGTCGCTGCACACGATGGCCGGTGACTTGCCGCCCAGTTCCAGGGTGAGCGGGGTCAGGTGCTGCGCGGCAGCGGCCATGACCTTGCGGCCCACGGCCGTGGAGCCGGTGAACACCAGGTGGTCCAGCGGTGAGCCGGCCAAGGCCGATGCCAACGCGGCATCGCCCTGCACTACCGCCACCCGGTCGGCGGGGAACACCTCGGCCAGCAGGTCATGCAGGAAGGCGCTGGTGCGCGGGGTGTGTTCGGAGGGTTTCAGGAGGACATGGTTACCGGCGGCAATCGCAGTGGCCAGCGGGATCAGCGCCAGGTTCACCGGGTAGTTCCAGGGCGAGATCACCCCGACCACGCCCAGTGGCACCGGCCGGGTCTGCGCCCGCGCCGGCCAGAACCGCCAGCCCACCCCGACCCGGCGCGGGCGCGTCCACCCGCGCAGGTGTCCCAGCAGGTAGTCGATCTCATTGAGCACGGTCATGCCGTCGGCGATCAGCGACTCGTGGGTGGAGCGGTGGCCGAAATCGGCGGCGATGGCCTCGGCCATCTGCGGCAGGCGCGCCTTGAGGACCGCGCGCAGGCGCTGCAGGTCGCTGCGGCGCTGTTCCAGCGACGGACGGTTGGCCTGCCAGGCGGTTCGCAGGGTGTGCAGGATGGCAGGAAGATCCGCGGGATCGGTGTGGACATCGCTCATGTCGCGACTATAGCGTCACACCATGTGAGGCCGACGGCCAGGAACGCGCGTTCTCCATTCCCGGGTCATGCCACCATCGCACGTGGTGGGGTTATCGGCAGTCGATCGGGATGCGACCCTACCCGTCTGTCCCCGGAGTTCTGGCATGAGCGAGCGTGGCGTGGAATCTCTTGGAATGTTCATCGGCAAGGCCGTGGCGGTCTCCCGTCTGGAGGGACAGGTCTCGATCAGCACCGATGACGGCTGGTCGCTGCACATCTACAACAGGGTCGCGTTCTCCGGACTTCATTCGGCGGATGCGCCTCCCTGGTCCCTTCGTCTTGAAGTGGCCGGCAGCGCTCTCGACGCGGGTGGACTGACGCTGACGTTCGGCGACGGCTCGGCCTTGCACGTGGACCTGAGCGACGGCGGATACGCAGGACCGGAGGCGATGCAGCTGAACGCACGTGACGGCCGCATCAGCGTCTGGAATTGACCCGCCAATGAAAAGGGCCGTGGCAATGCCACGGCCCTTCGGGTTTCACGCCATCACCGGTTACTTGGTGATGTCCACGCCCTTGGTTTCATGCAGGAACAGGCCGCCGACCACGACCGTCATCAGCGCGATGATGATCGGGTACCACAGGCCGTAGTAGAGGTTGCCGGTGCCGGCCACCAGCGCGAAGGAAATCGCCGGCAGGAAGCCACCGAACCAGCCGTTGCCGATGTGGTATGGCAGCGACATCGAGGTGTAGCGGATGCGGGTCGGGAACAGCTCGACCAGGTAGGCCGCGATCGGGCCGTAGACCATGGTCACGTACATCACCAGGATCCACAGCATGAACACGGTGCCGGCGATGTTGATGCGCGCGTTGTCGGCCTTGGCCGGGTAGCCCGCTGCGGTCAGCGCCGCCTTGAGTTCGCCACCGAAGGCATCGCCCTTGGCCTTGAGCTCATCCTTGGTCAGGCCGGCGGCCTCGAACGAGGTCACCTGGGTGTTGCCCACGCTTACCAGCGCCAGCGAACCGGCGGCGGCAGGCTGCACGTCGTACGGCACACCCGCCTTGGTCAGCGCGGCGGTAGCCACGTCGCAGGAGCTGGTGAACTTGCGCAGGCCGACCGGATCGAACTGGAACGAGCAGGTGTTCGGATCGGCGATGACCAGCGCCGGCGAGCTGCTGCGGGCTTCTTCGATGGCCGGGTTGGCGAAGTGGGTCAGGCCCTTGAACACCGGGATGTAGGTCACTGCGGCCAACAGACAGCCGGCCAGGATGATCTTCTTGCGGCCGATGCGATCGGACAGCCAGCCGAAGAAGATGAAGAACGGCGTACCCAGGGCCAGTGCAGCGGCGATCAGCAGGTAGGAGGTGGTGGCATCAACCTTCAGCATGCTGCTCAGGAAGAACAGCGCGTAGAACTGGCCGCCGTACCACACCACGGCCTGGCCGGCCGCGGCGCCGAGCAGGACCAGCAGCATCAGCTTGAGGTTGCCGTCCTTGAGGCTGTCACGGAACGGGGTCTTGGAACCCTTGCCTTCGGCCTTCATCTGCTGGAACAGCGGCGACTCGCTCAGCTGCAGGCGGATCCACACCGAGATGCCGAGCAGGATGATCGAGACCAGGAACGGAATGCGCCAGCCCCAGGCTTCGAACGCCTCGTTGCCCAGGAAGTAGCGGCAGGCCAGGATGATCAGCAGCGACATGAACAGGCCAAGCGTTGCCGTGCACTGGATGAAACTGGTGTACAGGCCACGCTTGTTGGCCGGTGCATGCTCGGCCACGTAGGTCGCCGCACCACCGTACTCGCCACCCATGGCCAGGCCCTGGGCCAGGCGCAGGATGATCAGGATCACCGGGGCCGCAAAACCAATCGAGGCGTAGTTGGGCAGCACGCCGACCAGGAAGGTCGAGATGCCCATGATCAGGATCGTGACCAGGAAGGTGTACTTGCGGCCGATGCGGTCGCCGAGGCTGCCGAAGAAGGCCGCGCCGAACGGACGCACGAAGAAGCCGGCCGCGAACGCCAGCAGGGCGAAGATCATGCCCGTGGTTTCATTGACCCCGCTGAAGAACTGCTTGGCGATGATCGCCGCCAGCGAGCCATACAGGAAGAAGTCATACCATTCGAACACGGTGCCAAGGCTGGACGCGAAGATGACCTTCTTGTGGCCCTTGGTAAGTTCTGCTTTTGCAGGTACGGGTGTGGTGGACATAAGACGCTTCCCCTCCGAAGCAATCATTGGTGGCAGGTGCCGACAATGCGTCGGCACCCATGCTTAAAAACTGTACTTCGTGGTGAATTGCACGCGGTTGATGTCGCCCTTCCGACCATCTTCGATCTCGCGCACGCCGTACATGTACTCCGCGCCGATATCGACCTTGGGCATCGGCGTATAGAAGATGTTGCCGCGGATGCTCTGCACGCTCTTGGTGACCAGCGGGCCCAGCACGCTGTCGTTGTCGTAATCGCTGCGGGCGTAGATCAGGTTGGTGCGCAGCTTCGGGGTGAAGGCGTGGCGCCAGCCGACATAGCCGGCCAGCACGCCGGTGGGGTTGAGCTCGTCCTGTGCCACGTCGTAGGCCGTATCGGCGGTGACGCCCAGGCCCACGTAACGGGCGATGCCTTCGCCGCCGCTGATCTGGTAGTGCAGCTGGTCGCTGCCGCCCATCACCCACTTGCCGCCCAGGGTCAGGCCGCCGCCGATCTTGTCGGCGTCGGCACCGGTGGCCTGGTTGTCGACCTTGAGCTGGCGCACGATACCGCCGACCCCGAAGGTGCCCCAGTCGCCCTTCCAGCCGTAACGCAGGGTCAGGTCCGGCAGGGAGCCGCGGTCGCTGTTGCTGGCCACGTTGGTCCACGCCCCGGTGACGGGGTTGCGGGTGCCGGTGAGCACGGTGGTTTCCGGGTTTTCCAGCGCGACGCTGAAGCCGCCCTGGGTGTAGCGGATCTGCGCCTGGCGCACGAACAGCACGCCGTCGGTGGGACCGACGAAGTCGGCCGCTTCCGGCAGCGAGGCCGCGTCCATGAAGTTCGACCAGGTCTGGCCGGCCATCCAGTTGTTCCAATACATGTATGCGTGGCGCAGGGTCACGCCGTAGGTATTGGTGGCGGTCTGGTTGCCCAGCGAGTTGCCGAAGAAGTCCATCTCGAAGAACGCACCAGACTTGTTGCCCTTGTCCGAGACGTTGTCGATGCCCAGGTTGAAGCGCGAGAACTTGGCGTGGGCGTTGAAGTCCACGTCCGAACGCTCGCCGCTGCCGCCGGCACCGGCCACCGGGGTCTGTCCCGGCAGGTACAGCGCGCGGCCGGTGGCGTCGTCGGCCAGCTGGCCATCGCCGGTCTGGGTGAGCAGGAAGTCGGCCTTGATGAAGCCACCGATCTTGACCGTGGTGCCCGGCGCGGCGCCCGGGGTAATGGTGGTGACCTGGATCGGCTGCTTGCCGGCGGGCACGGTGGCGCCGGCAGGCTGTTGCGCCTGCACGGTCTTCACCGCGGTCACGTCGGTCTGGGCCTGGCTGATCTGGGTCTGTTGCTGCTGGGTGGTGGACAGCAGCAGCTGCACCTGGCGTTCCAGTTCGGCAACGCGCGCTTCCAGCTGCTTCTCCTTGGCGGTTTCGGCAAACGCCATGCCAGGCGCCACCAACGCGACCAACAGGCAGGTCGCCAACGGCTTGCGCATGGTCTTCAACATACGGGTACTCATGTTGCCCTCTCTCCCGGGTGGCAAAGTGATCGCCGCGTGTGGGGTCACGGTCGAGCCGAGCGTGCGGCCGGTTGACGCACCCCGGCTATTGGCAATTGGTCGAAGCCTTGGGTCGGTACGACCATGGTCTAACCATTCCCTTACCTCGCGGCGCGGTGGATGCGGCAAACTGAGCGGGATGAATCGCGGGTTATGCTGCGATCGCACAACCCAGTCCTAGTGCAAGTGAGGGTGCCATGGCCGATCTTTACCCCGTCAAGGCGGACGTTGCCGCCAAGGCGCGCATTGACAAGAACACTTACCAGCAGCTCTACCGTGAGTCGGTGGACAACCCCGACGCGTTCTGGGGCAAGGCCGCCGAGCGGCTGGACTGGTACAGGAAGCCGTCCACGATCCGCAACGTCAGCTACCAGCTCGACGATTTCCGCATCAAGTGGTTCGAAGATGGCGAACTCAACGCCAGCGTGAACTGCCTGGACCGCCAGCTCGAAAAGCGCGGCGACAAGGTTGCCCTGCTGTTCGAACCGGACAGCCCGGATGCACCCGCGCAGGGCGTGACCTACCGCGAGCTGTACGAGCGCACCTGCCGCCTCGGCAACGCGCTGCGCAACCTGGGCGTCAAGAAGGGCGACCGGGTCACCATCTACCTGCCGATGATCGTCGACGCCGCCGTGGCCATGCTGGCCTGCGCGCGCATCGGTGCGATCCACTCGGTGGTGTTCGGCGGCTTTGCGCCGAATTCCATCGCCGACCGCGTGATCGACTGCGGCAGCAAGCTGATCATCACCGCCGACGAAGGCCTGCGCGGTGGCCGCAAGATCCCGCTGAAGGCCAACGTGGATGCCGCGCTGAAGCTGCCCGGCACCACCACGGTGGAAACCGTGCTGGTGGTGCGCCACACCGGCGGCGCGGTGGACATGCAGGCCCCGCGCGACCGCTGGTTCCACGACGTGGTGGACCCGCAGCCGGCGCAGTGCGAACCGGAGCGGATGAACGCCGAAGATCCGCTGTTCATCCTCTACACCTCCGGTTCCACCGGCAAGCCCAAGGGTGTGCTGCACACCACCGGCGGCTACCTGCTGTACGCGGCCTACACCCATGAAGCGGTGTTCGACCTGCGCGAAGAGGACATCTACTGGTGCACCGCCGACGTGGGCTGGGTCACCGGGCACAGCTACATCGTCTACGGCCCGCTGGCCAACGGTGCTACCTCGCTGATGTTCGAAGGCGTGCCGAACTACCCCGACACCTCGCGCTTCTGGCAGGTGATCGACAAGCACCAGGTCAGCATCTTCTACACCGCGCCCACCGCCATCCGCGCGTTGATGCGCGAAGGCGATGCACCGGTCAAGCGCACCTCGCGCGCCTCGCTGCGCCTGCTGGGCAGCGTCGGCGAGCCGATCAACCCGGAAGCCTGGCGCTGGTACTACGACGTGGTCGGCGATGGCCGCTGCCCGATCGTGGATACCTGGTGGCAGACCGAAACCGGCGGCATCCTGATTTCGCCGCTGCCCGGCGCGATCGACCTCAAGCCGGGTTCGGCCACCCTGCCGTTCTTCGGCGTGCAGCCGGCGCTGGTCAACGCCGATGGCGAGATCAAGGACGGCGCCACCGAGGGCAACCTGATCATCCGCGATTCGTGGCCGGGCCAGATGCGCACCGTCTACGGCGACCACCAGCGTTTCATCGATACCTACTTCCGCACCTACCCGGGCAGCTACTTCACCGGTGACGGCTGCCGTCGCGATGAAGACGGCTATTACTGGATCACCGGCCGCGTGGACGATGTCATCAACGTGTCCGGCCACCGCATCGGTACCGCCGAAGTGGAAAGCGCGCTGGTCTCCCACCCGAAGGTGGCCGAAGCGGCCGTGGTCGGTTTCCCGCACGACATCAAGGGCCAGGGCATCTATGCCTACGTGACCCTGGTGGCCGACGAGGCGCCGAGCGAGGAACTGCACAAGGAGCTGGTGGCATGGGTGCGCAAGGAGATCGGCCCGATCGCCTCGCCCGACCACCTGCAGTGGGCACCGGGGCTGCCGAAGACGCGCTCGGGCAAGATCATGCGCCGCATCCTGCGCAAGATCGCCGAGAACGCGCCCGACCAGCTGGGCGACACCTCGACCCTGGCCGACCCGTCGGTGGTGGCATCGCTGGTGGAAGAGCGTAAGGTCAAGTAATTGGTTCCCACCTCCCCCATGACAACCCTGCTGATTGCCGATGACCACCCCCTGTTCCGCGAAGCGCTGCGCGGCGCGGTGCAGCGGGTGATGCCGGGCGTGCAGCTGTACGAGGCCGACAGCGTGGAAGCGCTGTACCAGCTGGCCGACCAGCATGCCGACGCCGACCTGGTCCTGATGGACCTCAACATGCCCGGTGCGCAGGGCTTCAACGCGCTGGTGCACATGCGGGCGCTGCACCCGCAGTTGCCGGTGGTGGTGGTGTCCGCGCGCGAAGAGCCCACCGTGATGCGGCGGGCGCTGGACCACGGCGCGTTCGGGTTCATTCCCAAGTCGGCCGACTCGGACACCATCGGCCATGCGTTGGGGACGATCCTGGATGGCGAAACCTGGGCCCCGCCGGAGGCACACAACGTGCCGCCGACCGGGCGCGAGGAACGCGAAGTCGGGCAGCGCCTGCGCGAGCTCACCCCGCAGCAGTTCCGGGTGCTGCAGATGCTGGGCGCCGGGCGGCTCAACAAGCAGATTGCGTATGACCTCAATGTGTCCGAAGCGACCATCAAGGCGCATGTGACCGCGATCCTGCGCAAGCTGGGCGTGACCAACCGCACCCAGGCGGTGTTGATGGCCGGCAAGCTGACGCTGGATGACGAGCCGTTGGTGTTGCCGCCGGAAGAAGATTGATTCAGCGTGGTTGCCGGGCAGGGCCCGGCACTACCCGCGCAGGCCATAACGCCCATGGCGTTATAGCCTGCGCTATACATCCCAGCATTCCCTGCGCAATTCGCGTGTTTGGGCGGTAAACCGCGTTCGCGGTGCTAAGCTTCGCGTCCCCTTGGGGAGTAGCCTGTTTCCTGCTGAAGGGAAACGCCCGTATCAACATGCTCGGCCAGTGCGCCGTGGTGCGGGCAGCCAGTGATGGTTGGCGAGACCAGCGGTCCGCGTGCGCAACGACAGGTTGGGCGCGAGCGTGGACCGTTGCCCGTCATCGCCCAGCCTGCAAGCACGTCCTGATGTCCCCCATTTCCATGCTGTTGATCGGCTTTGCCATGTCCACCGATGCCTTCGCCGCAGCGGTCGGCAAAGGCGCGGCCATGCGCAAGCCCCGCTTCCCCGATGCACTGCGGGCCGGTTTGATCTTCGGCGTGATCGAAGGCATCACCCCGGTGATCGGCTGGCTGCTCGGCCGTGCCGCCTCGTCCTACGTGGAAGCCTTCGACCACTGGATCGCGTTCGTGCTGCTGGGTGCGCTGGGCGTGCACATGATCATCAACGGGGTGAAGCAAGACAAGGACGACGCCGACGAAGACCCCGACAAGCACCACGGTTTCTGGCACCTGGCGGTGACGGGGTTTGCCACCAGCATCGATGCGATGGCGGTGGGCGTGGGCCTGGCCTTCCTGGACGTGCATATCGGCGTGATGGCGGCGGTGATCGGCCTGTGCACGCTGGTGATGGTCACCACCGGCATCATGCTGGGCCGGGTGCTGGGCAATCTGATCGGCAAGCGCGCGGAGATCGCCGGTGGCGCGATCCTGATCATCGTGGGCAGCGCGATCCTGTACGAGCACCTGAGCGGCGCGGTCGGCTGACGGGTTGCCGGGCAGGGCCCGGCACTACGCATCAGGTGCGTGGACGGTGGTAGTCGACGATGTCGACCAGTTCGTGGCCGTCGGGGGTGTTCCGGTGCAGCAGGCGCCAGGCGTTGCGGCCGGGACTCTGCCGGCCCTCCCAGTGGATGTCGTTGGCGTAGAACAGCACGCCATGGAAACGTACCGGGTGGCCGCACGGGCGGTTGGCGGCGAGATCTTCCTCGATCCGGTTCAGCTCGCGCCAGGTGCGACTGTCTGCCGTGAGATCGGCAAGCTTCTCCCGCAGTAGCGCGCTCCGGAACACTTTTTCCTTGGCCGGACTGGCCGATGCGACCAGATCCGGCATCGACACCGCGTCGCCGTGAGCGGTTGCGCGGCGACGGGTGTGCCGACGGTTGACCACGCTGACCAGCTTGCCCGGCTCCAGCGTCTCCAGGGTTTCTCCGGGCAAGGTCTGCACCGAATGCACCCGCATTTCGCCATCGCACTCGTCGGTGGTGAACGCGCAGGCATCGCGCAGCGCCGTGTTGGCCAGATCCACGCGCAGATAGGGGCAGTGCAACCGGCGCAGCACGGTGCCAGCAGGTGCGCCCGGCTGGTTCAGCGCGTCGGCAATCGCGCTGGCCTGCTCCGCGCGCGCCGCCACCAGATAGCAGGCCGTGGCGCTGCGCCGGCTCAGCAGCATCACCCCGCGCAAGCCGCAGTGGGTCAGGTAGAAATGACGGATGACGCCGGCCATCAGCGGGTTCGGCGGCACCTCACGGCTGCGGCAGTAGTCATTGAACTGGGTGATCATCCGGCCGAATTCGGTTTCGAGCTGGCTGGCCAGCGATTTCAGCGCGTCCAGGTCCTCCACGCTGGTCCCCACGTCGCGCAGCCGCTGGCGCACGGCGGGATAGTCGACCAGCGCCTTTTCATGCGGCTGCAGTTGCCGCGAAGGCTTCTCCGGGTCCAGCCATCGCATCGCGTTGGCGCAGCCGATCCCCATCCAGCCGGAGATCAGCGCCGGCTTCACGATCTCGGCGACGCTCCATGCGGGGCCGGCGGCATTGGTGCAACCGCGGAACACCAGCTCGAATCCTGCGCCCACCACGGCACCCAATGTGCCTGCGAGTGTAATCGCCGCGCCGGAATGCAGCGGGGTGGCAAGGAGGGAACGCAACGAGGGAACGGGCACGGGAACTCCGCAGCGGGGTGGTCGGCTGCGCAGCATAGACAGCACGACCGCGCGGTGGTCGCGCGCCTGTCGCCTTCAACCTTTGAGGGTCGAGTGCGCGGCCAGGTACGCGCGCAGCGACGCCGGCTTGATCGGCTTGGTCAGCAGGCGGTAACCCCGCTCGCGCGCCATGCGCTTGAGTTCGTCGCGGCCATCGGCGGTGAGCAGTGCGCCGGGAATGTCGCGCCCGGCGCGCTCGCGCAGTGCCACCAGCGTGTCCAGTCCATCCAGGCGGTCATGCAGGTGGTAATCCACCAGCATCACGTCCGGCTGCGCCTGCACTTCTTCAAGCGCCTGGTCCACGGTGCTGGCGGTGATCACCTGCACCTGCCAGCGGCCCAGCAGCGCGCGCATGCCGTCCAGGATCTCCTGGTCGTTGTCCACGCACAGCACGCGCATGCCGGCCAGCGAATCGGTGCGGGTGCTGTGCTCGGGCACGCTGGCCTGCGCTTCGCTGGCCGGCAGATCCGGCACCTGCGCGCGCGGCAGCAGGATCGAGAACATGCTGCCGCTGCCCACCCGGCTGCGCGCGTTGAGGCGGTGGTCGAGCAGGCGCGAGATGCGCTGGCAGATCGACAGGCCCAGCCCCAGCCCCTGCTCCCCCCAGTCGAACGGCTGCTGGTAGCGGTGGAACTCGTTGAAGATCTGCTGCATGTGGTGCTCGGGGATGCCCGGCCCGGTATCCCACACCTGCAGTTCGATCTCGTCGCGCCGATGGCGCACGGCCAGCACGATGCGGCCCTGGCGGGTGTAACGCAGCGCATTGGCCAGGAAGTTCTGCAGCACCCGGCGCAGCAGCCGGCGGTCACTGCGCACCCAGGCCGGGCGCGCGAACAGGTCCAGGCGCAGGCCGCGCCCGGCCGCCACCGGCGAATACTGCGCGGCCAGTTCGCGCATCAGCAGGCTCACGTCGAAATCGCCGATCACCGGGTGCAGGCCGCCGGCATCCAGCCGCGACACGTCCAACAGCCCGTCCAGCAGTTCCTCGGCGGCACGCAGGGAAGCATCCACGCGCTCGGCCAGGTGGCGCTGCTCGTCGTTGTTGTGGTGGCTGTCGCGCAGCGCCGAGGCGAACAGGCGCGCCGCGTTCAGCGGCTGCAGCACGTCATGGCTGATCGCCGCCAGGAAACGGGTCTTGGACTGCTGCGCCACTTCGGCTTCATGCGAACGTTCGGCAACGCGCTGTTCCAGCGTTTCGTTGGCTTCCAGCAATGCGGTTTCGGCGTGCTTGTAGTCGGTGATGTCGTTGTAGCTGGTGACATAGCCGCCGCCGGGCAGCGCCTGGCCGCGCATTTCGATCACCCGGCCATCGCTGCGGGTGCGCTCGAAGATGTGCGGCGAACCGGCGCGCATGTAGCCAATGCGGCGGTTGATCTGCACGTCGATATCGCCCTCGCCCAGCTCACCGCGCTCGGCGTTGTAGCGGATCAGGTCGGCCACCGGGCGGCCCACGTACAGCATGCCGTCGGGGTAGCCGAACATCTGCTGGTAGCGGCGGTTCCAGGCGGTCAGGCGCATGTCCGGGTCGACCACGCTGACCCCGGCGCTGATGTTCTCCAGCGTGGTGGACAGGATCTCGCGGTTGAAACGCAGTTCCTGGCCGGCTTCGTCCAGCACCGCCACCACTTCCCCCAGGTCCATGCCCGAGCCGCGCAGCAGGCTGGTCAGCAGCAGGCGCGCCGACGCCGCACCGATCGAGGCCGCCAGCAGGCGTTCGGTGAACTGCACCCAGGCGCGGTCGGCAGGCGCGGAGGCCTGCAGTTCGCGGCCCAGCGACTGCGCCTGCTCGAAGAACGAACGGCGCGCGTGGCGGTCGCCGACCACGCGCGAGGCCAGCGCCAGCAGGTCGCCCACGTGCACGTGACCCGGCCAGGCACCGGCCACCGAAGGGCGCTCGGCATACGGGTCCAGGAACGGGGCGGCGCGCAGGCGCTCGTCCACGCCCGGGCGCCAGCGCACCGACACCAGCAGCATCGCGGCGGCGTTGACCAGCAGCGACCAGAACGTGCCGTGGGTGAGCGGATCCCAACCGGTCATGCCGAACAGGCGCTGCGGCTGCAGCCAGGAGATGCCGAACGGGCCTTCGCTCAACCAGCTCGCATCCATCCAGCCCGCATGGGTCAGCGCCGGCAGCAGCAGGGTGTAGATCCAGGTGCCGAAGCCGAGCAGGATGCCGGCCTCCACGCCCTTCCGGCTTGCGCCGCGCCAGTACAGGCCGCCGATCAGGCCCGGCGCGAACTGCGCCACCGCGGCGAACGCCATCAGCCCGTACGACGCCAGCGTGCTGTCGTTGCTGCTGCCGCGGTAGTAGCTGTAGGCGGCCAGCGCCAGCAGCAGGATCGCCATGCGGCGGATCCACAGCACCCGCGAGGCGACGTCGGCTGCTTCCTGGTGGTCGCCACTGCGGCGCAGCAGCACCGGCATCACCAGGTCGTTGCTGACCATGGTGGCCAGTGCGATGGAGGACACGATGACCATGCCGGTGGCGGCCGAGAAGCCGCCCACGTAGGCCACCAGCGCCAGGAATTTACGGCCTTCGGCCAACGGCAGCGCCAGCACCATGCTGTCGTCGGCGATGCTGCCGCCGGTGCCGAACAGGGTCACGCCGGCGGTGGCGATGGGAATCACCATCGCCGAAATGATGATCAGGTAGCCGCCGAACATCCAGCGCGCGCGGCGCACGTCGCGCACGTCGCCGCATTCCACCACGGCCACGTGGAACTGGCGCGGCAGGCACACGATGGCCAGGAAGCTGAGCAGGGTCTGCGAGATGAAGCCCACCGGCGGCAGCCCGGTAAACAGCGTATGCGCGCTGCGCACCACGGTTTCGCCACGGTCGGCCAGCCACAGGTAGGCGAACAGGCCCAGCGCCACCATCGCGATCAGCTTGATCATCGATTCCAGCGCGATGGCCAGCATCATGCCGTGGTGGTGTTCGGTGGCGTCGACCTGGCGGGTGCCGAACAGGGTTGCGAACAGCGCCATCAGCAGCGCCACGTACAACGCAGGGTCGCTGAAGTACCCGGTGGGGCCGACGCTGCCGGTCAGCACCTGCAGGCTCATCGCCACGGCTTTGTACTGCAGCGCCAGGTAGGGAACGATGCCGATCAGCGCGATCACCGCCACCAGCGCGGCCAAGCGCCGCGAGCGGCCGAAGCGCGAGGAGATGAAATCGGCGATGGACACCACGTTCTGGCTGCGCGCGATCAGCGCCAGCCGCTCGATGATGCGCCAGCCGAACAGCAGCAGCAGCAGCGGGCCCAGGTAGATGGGCAGGTAGCCGATGCCGTTGCGCACCGCCGTACCCACCGCCCCGTAGAAGGTCCACGACGAGCAGTACACCGCCAGCGCAAGGCTGTAGACCACCGGGCGCAACCACGGGCGGTCGGGGTACATCGGCCGGCGGTCGCCCCACCAGGCCACGCCGAACAACAGGGCGGCATAGGCCACCGACACCAGCAGCAGGATCCAGCTAGAAACCACGGGCATGTTTCCGCGAGCGTGACCGGCAGTGTAGCCGCTGCATGCCGTTGCTCACGCCGCCAGCGGCCGCGATGGGAACTGCAGGTCGATCCGGGTGCCGTCGCCCGGGCGGCTGTGCACCTGCACCGCACCGCCGGCCGCCTCGACCAGGCTGGCCGTCACCGACAGGCCCAGCCCGGTGCCCTGCCCGACCGGCTTGGTGGTGAAGAACGGCTCCAGGCATCGTGCGCGCACGGATTCGCTCATGCCCTGGCCGGTGTCCTGCAGCTGCAGCACCAGACGCCCATCAGGGTCGGGGGGCTGCAGCCGCAGCGTGAAGCGGCCGCCATCTGGCATCGCCTGGTTGGCATTGACCGCCAGGCTGAGCAGGATCGATTCGAGCTGGGCCGGGTCGAAATGGATCAGCCGCTGTACGCCGCCGGTGTCCACCTCGCAGCGCACGCCTGCATCGAACACCTGCTCCAGCGTGGGCGCCAGGGCGACCAGGGTGGCGGCCGCATCCAGCAGCTGCGGCCGGCCCGGTTCAAGCCGGCTGAAATCCAGCAGCCGGCGGCTCACCGCGCTGGCCCGGCGGGTCGCCGAATCGGCGCCCTGCAGCGCCCCCTGCAGCGCCTCGCCCTCGCTGCGCCGTGCTTTGG
Organism: Stenotrophomonas sp. FBCC-B152; assembly: GCF_059134105.1. Taxonomy (NCBI): domain Bacteria; kingdom Pseudomonadati; phylum Pseudomonadota; class Gammaproteobacteria; order Lysobacterales; family Lysobacteraceae; genus Stenotrophomonas; species Stenotrophomonas sp. FBCC-B152. The sequence continues at coordinate 3,904,338 of NZ_CP101442.1, forward strand.
CCACGTAGCCCTGGATCAGCGCCAGCAGGTGGTTGAAATCGTGCGCGATGCCGCTGGCCAGCCGGCCCACGTTGTCCATCTTCATGGCGTGCACCAGCTGGTCGCGCGAGCGCTCGCGTTCCTGCATTTCCACCTGCAGCTCATCGCGCTTGCGGGCCAGTTCCTGGCTGCGCTGGCGGGCCTCCTGCAGGCTTTCGCGCAGCCCGGTCACGCTGTGGTGGAACAGCCACGCGGCCATCAACGCGCCAAAGGCCGATATGGCCAGGTCGGTGGCGGCGTGCAGTACCCGGTCCGGGCGGAACAGCGCCCCGGCCGCATCGACCCACGCGCCCAGCGCCATCAGCCCGCACAGCCAGGCGGTGGTCCAGGCCAGCGGACGGCTGCCCAGCACCGCGGCCACCAGCAGCACCGGCACCAGCTGCACCATCTGCACCCGTACCTGCGCGGCCAGGCCCCAGTAGCCGTAGGCCAGCACCAGCAGCAGCAGTTCACCGGCCAGGAAGGTCACCGCCGCATGCAGGCTGCGGCCGGCCCGGTGTTCGATCAGGCAGAGCAGGCACAGCAGCACGTGGGAAGCGGCCATCGCCGGCACCATCATGTCCAGCCCGCCCCCCAGCCGCACCGTCATCCAGGCCGCCAGCAACGGGTGGTACAGCCCCACCATCACCAGCAGGCCACGCAGCATGGCGTCGGTGCGCCGGCCCAGCGCGGTGGGGCGTTCAGCAACGGCGACGCGGGCGGAGAGCGACGGCTCGGGCATGCGGGAGGGGATCGACAGGCGGCGCCGGCGCGCGGCGGCAACATCGGTATATTAGCAGTGCGCTGTAGATCGTCTGCACTCGACCGGGGAAGTCGTTGTCGCCATGCCTATGTTGTCGCTAGTCCGGCGCGGACTGCCTGCGCTTGCCGTTCTGCTGTCGCTGACCGCATTGCCCGCACACGCGCAGCGCCCGATGGAGGCCGCGCCGCGGATGGCGCAGGTCGAACAGTGCCACACCCTGCTCACCAGCGATCCGCAGGCCTCGTTGCAGCTCGCGCGCAGCCTGATCGCCACGCCGGCGCTGTCGACCTCGATGGAAATCGGCGCGGTGGGCTGCCTGGGCGTGGCCCTGCGGGCGATGGGGCAGCTGGACCAGACCACCGACCTGCCCGACCGCCTGCTGGCCGCAGCGGCACGCGACGACGCCAGCAACGATGATATCCAGCGCGCCCGCACCATGGCCGCGCACCTGCTGCTGTGGCGCGGCGACCGCGCACGTGCGCTTACCCTGACCAGCACCCTGCTGGACGACGCCGTGCGCCAGCGCGACGTGCAGGGCCAGATCAGCGCGCTGATGCAGATCGCGATGATCCGTGGCGATGCGATGGGCGATGCCGAAGGCGCGCTGACCTACCTGCAGAAAGCCACCGCGCTCAGCGAACACCTGCACCGGCCGCCGAACCCGGGCGACCTGATCCTGTACTACAACTACGGCTATGCGCTGCTGATGCTGCAGCGGCATGACGAGGCCATGGCCGCGTTCAAGCGGGCCGAAGCGATCGGCACGCGGCTGAGCGGACAGGAGCTGTTCCTGAACCGCATCGCCAGCCACCGCGCCGAGCTCCGCCGCCTCGCCGGGCAGCTGGATACCGCCGAAACCGGCCTGCGCGGCGTGCTGGCGTGGCAGGCCGCGCAGGATCCGCAGGGCCAGGTGGTCACCCTGCAGCGCCTGGCGCGGCTGGCGCTGGACCGCCGCCAGCCCGACGCCGCGCTGCCGCTGGCCACGCAGGCGCAGGGCCTGGCCGAACGCGGGCGGTTCGTCGAGGAAGTCCGCAACGGGCTGGACCTGCTGGGCGACATCCACACCCTGCTCGGCCACCGCGAACAGGCGCTGCAGTACGTGCGCCAGGGACGTGCGCTGGACCAGGCCCGCAGCAAGGGCGAAACCCTGGACCAGCTGGCCCGGCTGCAGGCCTCGGCCGAGCGCAGCATCGCCCCGGCGCAGGTCAATGCGGAGCAGGACCTGGGCCGCGTGCGGGTGCTGCGCAACACCGCCGTGGTCGCGCTGCTGGCGGTGTGGGTGATCGCCACGGTGGTGGTGCTGCGGCTGCGCCACCAGCGCCGCCAGCTCACCCTGCTCAGCCGCACCGACGGCGTGACCGGGCTGCTCAACCGGCGCGAGGCCGAACGGCGGCTGGAGGAACGCGCCGCGCGCAGCGGTACGTCGGAACGCAGCGCATTGCTGCTGCTGGAACTGGATGACTTCAAGGCATTGAACGAGTGCCACGGCCAGGCGGCAGGCGACAGCGTGCTGCGCAGCGTGTCCGACTGCCTGCGCGGGGCCTGCGACCACCACGACCTGCTGGCGCGCTGGGGCGGCGCGGCGTTCCTGGTGGCCCGCCATGACACCAGCGCCGAAGCGGCGCAGGCGCTGGCCGGCCATCTTCGGTTGGCGATCGAACGGCTGGTGGTGGATATCGAGCCCGGCCAGCACCTGACCCTCACCGCCAGCGTGGGCGTGGCACCGCTGCCGCTGTTCGCCGATGCACCGCTCGTGCTGGATGACAGCCTGCGCGCGGCCGACCGTGCATTGCAGGGTGCGCGGCAGAGCGGGCGCAATGCGTGGGCAGGAATCTGGGGCGAACGTGGGGGCGATGCACCGCATCTGCATGCGGTGCTGGGCAATCCCATGGATGCGATGGAAGCTGGGTGGGTGACCCTCAGTGGCAGCCGGGCGATCCATTGGACGCCTTGACCGCGCAGCCACGCAGGGCGTGGCTCTACCGCCGGTGCCTCGTCAACGCGTGACGTCGAACCGCACTTCCACCCGGCGGTTCGGCAGCAGGCATTCCAGCAGCGCCGCGCGCGGGCGCACGCCATCGCACTGCTGCACCTGCTGGGTGTCGCCGCGGTATTCGTAGCGGATCGCCGCCGGGTCCAGCCCGCGTCCGATCAACAGTTCGCGCACCGTGCGTGCGCGCCGCTCGGACAGCGCCTGGTTGGCATCGAAGCCACGCCCCTGCAGGCGGTCGGCATGGCCGACCAGCACCACCTCCTTCAGCTGCAGCTTCTCGCTGGCAATGCTTCCCAGCGCGCGGTCGATGCTTTCCAGCGAATAGGTGCGGATGTCGCGGTAACCGTCGCGGTCGAACTCGAACAGCACGTTGGCCACCAGCGGACCCGGCGCTGCCACCACCGCCGGTGCCACGTCGCACTGGCGGGCCAGCGCCTCGGCGTCGTTCACCAGCTCCTCGGCGATCTGGATGTACGGCTTGGAATGCCGCCACTGCTGCTGGTTGAACTCGTTGCCGGCGTGCACCAGCTCGACCTCGCCGCAGGCCACCTGCTGCGCGGCGCAGGAAAATCCCGCCGCGCCGTGCAGCACGCGCAGGCGCTGCCACAGGTCATCGCGCAGGTACTTCGCATTGTTCACCAGCGGCGTATCGGTCGGCAGCGGGCGGGCGCCCTGCTCCATGCCGATGATCAACCGCTCCGATTCACCCAATGCGGCCTGCGGGAAATCGCTGCGGTCGTTGCGGCTGTATTCGTGGAACGATACGTCCAGCCAGCACTGCGCCTTGGACAGGTGGTAATCGCGGATCGGGCGGCCGCCGTCGTTCAGCGCCTGGATGCGGCCCTGGGTGGCCTCATACGTGGCATGGTCGGCATGGATCGCCTCGTCGGTGATGCGCTGCCGCTGCGGCAGCAGCTGCGCCGTCTGCGCATGTGCGGCACCGGCAACGACGGCAAGGATGGCCGCGCCCAGCAGCGGGCGCGCGAAACGGAAGGTCGGGTTGGCGTTCTTCATCAGGGCATCCTCAGCGTGCCGGGTCGCGGTAGCGGACGGGGTCCGGCCGGAAAAGGTCTTCGTCGAACTTGAAGCGCAGGCGCACGAACACGCCCTGCTGGGTGTACTCGTAGCCGTTCAGGTCGCGGTCGCCGGCAAAGCCGGTCCAGTTGTAGCCGGCCGACAGCCACAGGTTCTGCCGCAGCAGGCGGCCGACTTCCATGCCGTAGGCGTACTGGTTGGCGCCGCTCTGGCCACGGAACGTGGAGCCGAGCACGCCGATGTCCCAGTTTTCGGTGATGTCGTACACCACGCGGCCAGACAGCAGCGTGGCGCGGAAGTCACTGTTGACCCGGCCACCATCGGCGTACGCGAACTGGTCCCGCTGCCACTTGCCGGCCACGCGCCCGGTGAACCACCACGGCCGCGACGGGTGCCAATCGGCGTGCGCCGAAACGATGTGCGCGCGGGTGCGCACATCCTGGCTGCTGCCATCCACCGTGCTGCCATCCACCAGGGTCAGCCCGCTTTCGTCGCGCTCGAGCTTGTACTCGTAACGGGCCAGCGCGTTGATCCGGTTGCGGTCGGTATCGCGGTAGGCCACGCCCAGCTGGAAGCGGTCCTGCAGCACATCGCCGCGTGCGTCATAGCGCGTGCTCAGCAGGTAGTTGCGGGCCAGCAGCGTCCAGTCGCGGCTGAGCTTGCGGGCCAGCATGAACTGCAGCAGCGTGGTGTTGAACGCCTCGTTGGTGTCGGTGTCCGGCACGTCCTCGGAGATGCGGTGCTCGGCGCGGATCGCGCCGCGCCACAGCGGGTTGGCGCCATAGTCCAGCGCCAGCGCCAGGCCCGTGCTGTCGCCGGTGCTGCCGTCGATCACCTTCACGTGCTCGGCCGAGCTGGACAGGCGCAGGCCCTCGGCGATGTCCCAGTTGTTGCGGATACCCGAAGCGGCCTGGACATCGCGGCCACTGATCGCATCGCGCAGGCGGTACTCGCTGAAGGTCTGGGTATCGCGCAGGTAGCTGCTGTCGATACCGAACACCAGCGCATCGGCCTCTCGGTCGGTGGTGGTGATGCCGTATGCGCTGGTCAGGCCGGTCTGCTTCTCGTAGCGGCCATACAGGCGGCTGCGTTCGAACACCTGGTAATCCAGGCCGGCGGCCAGGCGGCGGCGTTCTTCGCCGTTCACACTGTGCTCGATCTCGGCACCACTGCTGAGTTTGTCGCTCAGGCGATAGCCCAGGCCGAAGCGGGCGCTGTCCGATTCCAGCTCGGTGCCCACCGGCAGGTCGCTGGTGATCGGGCTGCCGGTGCTGCTGCCGTTGATCACCATCAGCCCGGTGGCCGGGTCCAGCGCCTGCTGGCCGTAGCCGAGCGCGCCGCCACCGGCACCGGTGGCGAAGCCGCCGGTCAGCCCGCCGGCATTGCCGAACGGCACCCCGGACGACCACGGCGACGTCACGCCGATGGTCTCGCGGATGCTGCGCACGCCAAGGTCCACGGTCAGCCGCTCGGTGGCGCCAATGCGCACGCCGGCGCCGCCGGCATCGCGCTTGCCACCCTCCGGGTTGCGGTCTTCACTGCACAGCCCTTCCACGTACAGCTCCAGGCGCGGCCCAAGCTGGTAGGCCACGCGTGCGTTGTATTCCCCGCGGCCGCCGTACAGCGGCGCGGCCGGGTTGTTGAACGCCGGGTCGGTGCGGGCGGCGAACAGCCGCGCTTCCAGCTTTTCGGTCTGGTGCGCGAATTCCACGCGCCAGGCATCGCCTTCCACCTCGCCGGTAACATCCTTCAACCCCTGCGAGGTGATCTGGTTGATGCTGTTGGTGTTGACCTCGCTCTGGGTGCGCGCGAACTCGGCCACCAGCAGGGTGTTGTCGCCGAACCGGTAGCTGGCGTTGGCGCTGCCCATGCGGAACTCCGCATACGGGTTGCGGTCGTCCACCGCCGCCGCGCCCACTTCCAGGCGGTTGGTGAGCTTCACCTGCGCGTCGGCGCCGACCACCCAGAACTTTTCGGTGTCCTGGTCCAGTTCATAGGTGATGCGCAGCGAGACCGGGTTGAGGTCGCTGTCAAACGCCGGCAGGAACTGGTTGAGCAGGATGCGCCCGGAGAACGGCTCGAAGCTGTAGTCCACCAGCCGCGCCAGCGGCCGCACCGACACGATGCGGGTGGGTTGGTTGCGGTCGCGCGAGATGACTTCCACGCGCTCGCTGCCTTCCAGTACCGCATTGTTGCGCAGCGCATACGGGCCGCTGCCCTGGCTGCGGAATTCTTCGATCACCTGGCGCAGGGAGTCTTCGATGGCGAACACATTGCTGCGCACGCGCTCGCTTTCGAAATGCCAGCCCAGCCCGGTGGCGGTGCGGTTGTAGGTGCCCAGGCTGCGCTGCGGGATGGGACCGCTGCCGCCGATGCCGGTAGCCGTGGCCAGCCCATCACCGGTCTGGAAGTCACCGTACAGCAGGTAGCTGCGCTGGTTGTCGATGCGCACGTACAGGCGTTCGGCCGAGCGCGCGTCGAAGCCGCGCAGGGACGAATCGCCATAGACCGGGTAGAACTCCTCGGGCTGGATGTCGCGCAGCAGGCGGCCGCGGGTGTCCTTGTCCGAATCGTAAGCGGCGGTCAGCAGCGCATCGCCCTTGATCCGGCCCTTGACGAAGAACGCGGTACGCGCGGCGGCGTTGGCCTTGCCGTTGTTGAACTGGCGCTCCCAACGGCGGATGTCGCGGTCGAACGCGTCGTTGTGTTCCACCGGCGAAACCAGCCCCCCGTTGCCCTTGCGACGGAAGTTGACCACGCCTTCGATCAGGCCGGTGGCGATCATCTCGCGCATTTCCGGCACGAAACCGATGCTGCCCTGCGCGGTTTCGGCACCTGCGGTGATGCGCAGCAGCACATCCTGCGGCTCATGCGGGGCGACCAGGTCGAACTCGGCCACGCCATCGGCCACCTGCAGCTGCACGCCGGGGGTGACCTTGTCGGCATCCAGCGCACCCGGACCGAACTCATCCGTACGCGAACCCGGCAGACGGATCCGGCCACCACTGTTTTCAATCGTCGCGTAGGTGGTGCCGGCCAGCGGCAGGCCGCTGGGGTCCAGCAGCTGCACGCGCACATGCACCGGGCTTTGGCCATCGGCCGGCACGCCGTCGCGGTCCAGTTCCACCACGATGCGGTCCAGCGTGCCCGTGGCCGCGCGCACCGACACCGGCGCGCCGTCCACGCTGGCCGGGCTGCGCGGGTACAGCGTGCTGGCGTCGCCCAGCACCGGGGTGAAGCGGCCCGGCGTGCCCACGCTCTGGGCCATGGCCGGCAGGGTGGCCAGCGCACAGGCCAACAGGCTCAGGCGCGGCAGCTGGCGCACTACGGAAGCACGGCTCATGGCTGGCCCTCCGTGGCAGCGGCGGCGGGCGGTGTGGCTCTGGGATGCACGATCGGTCTCTGGTTGGCCGTGTCGGTCGCCTGCTGCGGCGCCCGTGCGGGTTTGCTCTCGAAGCGCAGCGGCGCCTGGCCCGGTTCGGTTTCCGGCGCCTGCACCTCACCCTGGGTGCGGCGGGCCTTGACCTGCTCCAGCACCGGGTTGGCACAGCTGCCTTCGATGAAGTCGGCGCGGTGCAGCTCGCCGTTCTTCAGGTCGAGCAACAGGCTGTCGGCGTCGCCCAGGTTGCGGTTGCTGCTGGTGGTCAGGCGCGCGCCGACCGGCAGCGTGCTGGCATCCACCTTCAGCGTGTGGCTCTGCGGGGGCAGGCCGCAGAAGCTGTACTTGCCTTCCGAATCGCTGATCAACCAGGTGCCGTCGGAGAAGTACAGGCGCACGCCCGGAATGCCCAGCTCTTCGCGGTCCTGCAGGTGGTTGTTGTTGCAGTCCATGAACACCTTGCCGAGCACGCAGGCCTGTTCGGTGAACACACCCCCGGTGACGCGCACGCGGTACTCGGCACGGTTGGAGGCCAGCGAACCGGGCAGCGGGGTGACCGCCACCGGGTCAATGCAGCCGCCATTGATGGAGCAGCCGTGGGCCTGCGCCCGGTTGATGCCATCGCCCTGCTGCGCGCCCACGCCCACGCGGACCCGGTAGGTCAGCACGATCTGGCCACCGACGTTGATCGGGCCCAGTGCGAAGCCCAGCAGCGGGCCCGGCTTGCCGGTCGGGTCGGCCACCGCACGGCCGTCGGCACGCGCGGTGCCGTCGATGTAGGTGAAGCCACGCGGCAGGCGGTCGATCACGTTCAGCGCGGCCAGCGCACTGCCGGCGGTCTGCCGCACGGTGATGGTGTACTGCACGGTGTCGCCGATCTCGGCGGTCTGGCGGTCACCGGTCTTGGTGATCGCCAGGCCCGTGGCTACCGCGGTATCCAGCGGCAGGTGGTTGTGCACGATCGCCGCCGTGGCCGAACCGGCGAACAGCGTGAGGTAGTACTGGGTGGCCGTGCCCACCGCGCCGGTCGGCGCCTGGGTATTGGGCTGCACCACGTGGTTGGCACCGGCGCTGCCCGCCGGCGACAAGGCCCCAGCCTGCGGCGGGATCATCGTCGACACGAAGGTGTAGCCGCCTGGCGGGGTGACGGTCAGCTGGAATTCGCAGCGGGCCGGCGCGGCCGGCGCGAACGCGAACTGGTAGAAGCCTTCGCTGCCCACCGTCATCGCAATGGTGTTGCCTTCGATGCGGTAACCGCCACCGGCGGCGTTGAGCACGCCGGTACGCGGGTCATACCCACTGCACAGGCCGACCGGCGCCAGGCTCACCACCGAACCCGGTACCGGGTCGCGGGTGGTGGCGTCATACACCACGCCTGAAGGGTCCACCGGCAGGCTCTGCTGCGGCAGGTGCCCGCCGGCGCGCAGCACCACTTCCAGCTGGCTGGTGCCGTTGTCGGTGGTGCGGCAGGCGCTGACCCCACCCCGCGCGATCGCCGCATCGGCGTCGCAGGCTTCCTGCACGCCACCGGCGGTTTCGCGGGTGACCGGGAACGGCCACAGCACGGTCGAGCGCGGGTCGCGGAAGCGGATGTTCCACTTCACGCCCGGCACCACGTCACCGAAGCGGTAGCTGCCATCGGCTGCGGTCACGGTGGTCTTCAGCACCTGGCCGTTGGCCGGGTCCACCAGTTCCACGATCCACGACGGCAGGCGGCGGTCGCCGCCATCCAGCAGCTGGTCGTCACTGCCCACGTCGAACCAGACGGTGCCGCCGACCGAGGCGGCCAGCTGCACGCTGTTGGGTACGCGGCAGGCGTTGTGGGTGATGCCGTCCACGCATGCCGGCAGGTTGCCCACTTCGCCCTCGAACGCGGCGCGTTCGGTCGGGGTCGGGGCGCGGAACGGGTTCTCGCCGCCGCCCTCCACCAGCACGGCATTGTTGACCGTACCGGCTTCGGCCGCCGCTGCCGCCACGCGCACCACCACGGCGATGCTGTCCGGCGATACCGCACCGGCCGCCAGCACGCGCTGGCTGGTGCAGCTGAAACGCACCGCGCCGGGTTCGCCGGTACAGGTCCAGCCGGTCCCCACCGGCTGGCTGTCCAGGCTCAGGCCCGCCGGCAGGCGGTCATGCACCACGTATTCGCCGCGGCTCGGCTGCTGCCCGGCGTTGCGCACCTGGATGGTGTAACCGGCCAGGTTGTTGACGGTGAAGCGGGTGCTGGTGGACGCCTTGCTGACCATCAGGTCGGGCGAATCACCGATCTCACCGAAGTTGTAGTCCAGCGCATCCACGCCCAGCGGCAGCACGATCTGGCTGATCGCCGACGGCACGCTGGCACGGTCGCTGGCCACGCCGACGGGGGCGGCGTTGACGGTACCGGCGCTGGTGATGCCGTTGAGTGTCTGCGGCGGCTGGGTCGGCTCGGTCACGGTGTAGGTGCCCGGGCGCAGGCCCTCGAAGCGGTAACGGCCGTCGGCGTCGGTGCTCAGCGTAAGCGAGACCGGCTGGCCAAGGTCGTCGGTGCCGGTCAGCACCACGCTGACCCCGGCAATGCCGCCTTCGCCGCTGTCGACGGTGCCGTTGTCGTTGCTGTCGTTGTAGACGCGGCCGGCAATGCTCGCCGTCGGAATTTCACCGAAGTTGTTGTTGGTCGACTGCTGGTTCACGCCCAGCACCACCGCGTTGATCTGCGAAGGCACGGTGCCCGGCGCGGTCACGCTGCCACCGGTGCTGCCGGCCACGGTGCGGCCATCGCGGGTGCCGGTGGGCTGCTCCGGCTCGGTCACCACGTAAGTGCCCGGCGGCAGTTCGGCGAAGCTGTAGCTGCCGTCGGCATCGGTCACGGTGTCGCGGCTGATCGGGTTGCCGGCCAGGTCGGTGCCGGTCAGGGTGATGCGCACGTTGGCCAGGCCGGTTTCGCCCGGATCCACCACGCCATCATTGTTGCGGTCGATCCAGACCTTGCCGCTGATGCCGCTGTTGAGCGGAATCTCGCCGAACAGGTTGTCCACCGACGCGCTGCCCGGGGTGGTCAGGTCAATGGTGCTGATCCGGCTGGGCACGGTGGTGATCGGCGTGGCGGTGCCACGCGGGGTGCCACCCACGGTGCCGGCGGTGGTGATGCCGTTGCTGGTACCGGCCGGCTGCTGCGGCTCGGTCAGGGTGTAGGTACCCGGGCGCAGGTTCTCGATCGCGAAGCGGCCATCGGCATCGGTCTGCACGCTGAGGCTGACGCTGGCGCCGGTATCGTCGGTGCCGGTGACCAGCACGGTCACCGCCTCGATGCCGGTTTCCGCCGCGCCATTGCGCAGGCCGTCGTTGTCGACGTCGAAGAACACGGTGCCGGAGATCGCCACCGGCAGCACTTCAGCGAAGTCCTGCTCGATCGACGCCTTGCCGGCCGGCAGCACGATCGTGCTGATCGCGCTGGGCACGGTGGCAACGGGCGTGGCCACGCCGGCAGCGGCGCCGTCGACGGTGCCCGCGCGGGTGATGCCGTTGAGGGTCGGGCCACCATTGAAGGTCGGCTGCACGGCCTGCTCGGTCACCGTGTAGGTGCCCGCCAGCAGATGCTCGAAGCGATACCGGCCATCGGCATCGGTGACCGCAGCGGCCACTGCGTTGCCCAGCGCATCCACGCTGCCGGCCGGCAGCTGCAGCTGCACGCCGGGCAGCCCGGGTTCACCGGCGTCCTGCACACCGTTGTTGTTGCGGTCCAGGAACACCGCGCCGGACAGCGACGCGGCGCGTTCGCCGAAGTCATTGCCGCTGGCACCGGCGACCGGCAGGTTGCTGAGCGTGATCACGTTGCCCGGCTGCTCGCGGCCTTCGCCCAGCCCGGTCGGCTGGCTCTCGGTGATGCGGTAGTCCTGGCCGGCGATCGCGCCGGGGTAGCTGTACTGGCCATCGGCGTTGGTGACCAGGCTCACACTGGTGTCGTCGGGCGTGCCGAAGATGCCGTCATTGCCGGCACCCACGATGGTGATGGACACTCCGGGGATGCCGATGTCGCCGACGCTGTGGTCGCCGTCGTCGTTGCGGTCCAGGTAAACGGTGCCGCTGATCGGCGCGTTGGCCAGCTCGCCGAACAGGTAGCCGGTGGCGTCCTGGCCGGCGCTGATGGCAATGCCGGAGATCACATTGGCCACGGCGGTGCTGCCCGGCGTGGTGGCGTTGCCGGCGGTGTGCTTGCCGTCCAGGTAGCCGGCCGGCTGCGTTTCAGTAAGCGTGTAACCGGTGCCGGCCTGCGGCGGCAGCAGGTCGCTGAAGCGGTAGCTGCCGGTGCCATCGGTGGTGGCGGTGAATGCCACCGGGTTGCCGAGCACGTCGGTACCGGACAGGGTCACGCTGGCGTTGGCGATCGGATTCTCGCCGGTGTCGTGGCGGCCGTTGTTGTTGTTGGCGGCCACGTTGGAGAAGTCTTCATAGACCGCGCCGCTGAGCGAACCCAGCGCTTCGCCAAAGTCGTTGCCGCTGGAACCGGTCAGTGACAGCGCGTTGAGGGTGATGACGTTGCTGGGGTTCTCGGCCGCATTGGCATAGCCCTGCGGCTGGGTTTCGGTGATGCGGTAGTTCTGCCCGACCACGAGGTTGTCGAAGTCGTAGCGACCCTGCGCATCGGTCTGTACCACTACCGGCGGCAGGTCGTCGGCATTGCCGAACACGCCGTCGGCGCCTGCGCCGGTCAGGGTGATCGTGACGCCCTGCAGGCCACCATTGGCCTGCGAGTTGCGGGTACCGGCATCGCCGGCATCGAAGTCGCCATTGCCGTTGCGGTCCAGGTAGACGTGCCCGGAGATGGCGGTGATGGCGTCTTCGCCGAAGTTGAATTCGGTGGCGTCATCGCCACGCGACAGGTCGATGGTGCCGATCCGGTCGGTAGTTGCGGCGTCGCCGGCCGCGCCGGTGGCCACGGTGCAGCCCACGCAGGCGGCAGTGCCGACCTGGCCCGGGTTGATCGCGCTCGGGCGGTTGCGGTAGCTGCCGGTGGGCAGCACTTCGCGCAGCGTGTACAGCGCCAGCGGGTTCAGTGCGTTGAACGCGTAACTGCCGTCGGCGGCGGTAGTGGTGCTGGCCACCACGGTGCCGGCCGCATCCAGCAGCTCGACCGTGGCGTTGGCAATCGGCGCGTCGCCGGTGTTGCGGGTGTTGCTGTAGTTGCTGTCGACGTAGACGAAGCCGGACAGCGACGGACGGCGCACTTCCGGGAAGTTGTAGCGCAGCGCATCCACACCCGCGCCGAGCGCGATGGTGGTGTAGACCGAGTTGGCGCTGATGGCCGGGTCGACCACGGCGAAGGTACCGCCGGCCGAAGGAGCCAGGGAGCCCGTTTCGGGCGGTGCCACCGGGCCGTTGACGTACGCCGCCGGCTGGACCTGGGTCAGCGTGTAGCCGCCCGTTCCCGCAGGTGCGAGGTTGTCGAAGCGGTACGCACCGTTGCCGTCGGTGGTGGCGGTAAGCGCCACCGCGTTGCCATAGGCGTCGGTGCCGCTGAGGCGGACCTCGACACCGGAAATGGTCGGTTCGCCGGCCTGTGGCGTGCCGCCGTCGGCACCGCTGCGCTCGCGGTCCTGGAACACCACGCCGGCCAGCGACGAACGCACCACGGTGTGGTTGCTGGTGCTTTCGTTGTTGCCCGAGTTCGGGTCGACCTGGTCGCTGGTGGCGCGCGCGGTGTTGATGCCGGCGCCATTGGCCGGCAGCGTGGTCCAGCGCGCGGGCACCAGCACGCGGGTGCGGCCGTCCAGTGCCAAGTCGCCCATGCGGCAGGTGAGGTCGCGGCCGTTCAACGTGCAGGTGCCGCTGCCGTTGCTGACCACGCCGGCATCGGCGGTGGTGCCGACCTTCTGCCAGGTGGTGGCTTCGGCGCCACCGATCACTTCCAGCCCTGCCGGCAGCGTATCGGTGACCACCACGCCATCACCGCGCACCGGGTTGTCGCCACTGCGGTCGCGCGACAGGCTGTGGCCCGGGCCGTTGTTGACCACGTCCAGCACGTACCAGAACGGCTGGCGCAGGCTGACCGTGGTGGCTGCGGCGGGCAGCGGCTGGGTCGGGTCGGCGTTGGGCGCCAGCACCACGCTGGCCTTGCTCATCGCCAGGTCCGCGCGGATGCGGATGCTGGTTTCCTGCACGGCACTGTTGTTGCTGGTGTCACGCTCGGTTTCGGCCGACCGCGCGGTCACCGCGTTGAACAGGGTCGCGCCGGTGGCCGGCGGTGTGGTCAGGTACTGATAGACCAGGTACAGGTAGCTGGTCTGGTTGGCGGCGATCACGCCCTGTTCGGTGGTGGACACGCCCACGCTGGGCATGCTGCACGACAGGGTCTGCGCGGCCGTGGTCGGATTGCTGCTGCCCGGTGCCACGGTGCAGCGCACGCCCGGTGCTTCCAGCGCGCCCTGCGGGGTGGTGCTGGTGCCGATGCGGCTGCCGACGAAGGCGACATTGGCGCCGCTGGCCGGGGTGATGGTGTCTTCGATCAGGGTGCGGGTGGCCAGCGACGGGCCATCGTTGCGCACGCTCACCTGGTACAGGATGTAGTTGTTGGCTTCCTGGCCCACGCGCGAATCGAAGCCCAGCGGATCCACGCCGCCCACGAAGTTCTGGTCGATCTTGTTGACGATCAGGTCCACTTCGCCGGCGCTGAAATCCAGCGCCGCCGAACGCAGGTCATCGTCGGTGCGGCTGTTGTAGTTGTAGCTGCGCCCGTTGCCGTCGACGCCGCTGGCCGGCACCGCGGTGCCGGTGTTGGCCGGGTCGAAATGGAACGAGCCATCGTTGGTGAAGCGGCGGCCAGTGTTGCCGCTGTTGACGTTCGGGCGGATCACCACCGTCATCGTCTGGGTGGAGTTGTTGGCCATGTCCAGCGGCGCGCAGGTCAGCCGCAGCGTAGCCGGGGTGCCGCCGGTGTTGAACCACGAGGTGCCGTTCGGCGCAGGCGCCGAACTGATCGCCGGGTCGCTGGAGGTCACGCTGCAGGCGGTGCTGCCGGTACCGGTGCGCACCGCCGAGACCAGCACGAAGCCGGCATCCTCGGCCGGCAGGGTGAAGGTGTCGCTGAACACCACGCCACGGGCGGTGGACGGACCACGGTTCTGGTAGGTGATGCGGTAGGTGGTGTTGACGCCGGCGCGGCCCGGGCTGCCCGAGGTGATGTCCTTGGCGGTGGTGGCCATGTTGGCCACCGGGTCGATCTGCACCCAGTCCGAGGCGCTGTTGTTGCCGGGGTTGGCTTCACCGATCGAGCCACTCACGGTCGGATCGATGCTCACGCCTGCGGTGTTGCAGAAGCGGCCGGCCGGCATCGCCACGCCGCCGCAGCTGCCTGCGCCCTGGCTCTGGCTGTCGAACAGCCCACGATTGACGGTGAACACAATGGTCGCGGTGGCACCGGCGGCCAGCGCCGTGGCGCCGGAGCGGCAGATGTAGCTGCTGCCGACCGGGTCGCAGGTCCAGCCGCCGGGCACGGTGTTCCTGGTGACGGTGGTGACCCCGGTGACGAAGCCCGGGATCGGGTCGTTGACCACCACGCCGGTGGTGGTCGCGCCGCCGTTGGTGACCTGCAGGGTGTAGGTCACGCCGCCATCGGCTTCGCGGATGATGTTGTCGGCATCGCCGGGCGTGTTGGTGCGCTTGGTGATCGACAGGTCCGCACGCGCATCGGTGGCGCGGCTGCCTGCGCCGGTACAGTCGTTGGTGGTGTTCGGGTCCAGGTTGATGCCACCGCCCGTGGTCGGCTCGGCCGAACCGCCGCTGCCGCCGGTGCACGCGGTGTTGCTCAGCGTGCCCTGCAGGCGCGCCAGCGTGTACAGGGTCAACGCGGCGGAATTGCCATTGACCGCAACCGGGTAAGCGGCGCTCTGCGTGCAGGTGACCACCTGGCCGGTGGTACCGTTCCATGCACGGTCCGCGATGCAGCTGAAGCCACCTACGGTGACCGCTGCGCCCGGTGCATACGGCTGGCCACTGGCGTCCACCCACTCTTCGCCCACGGCCAGCGCATCAACCAGCTGCAGGTTGCCCGTGACGGTGCGCGGCCCCAGGTTCTGAGCGCGAAGCGTAGAGGTCATCACGCTGTCGGTGCGCAGCCCGGTGCTGTTCCACACCGGCACCAGCGCCGGCGTCTTGGTCTTGCTCATGCGCAGGTCGGCGCCGTCGGGAATGACGGTCAGGCCGACGCTGCCGGTGTTGTTGGTCAACACCGGATCCGGCGTGGCGGCGCTGATCTCGGCCGTGTTGGTGACCGTGCCGCTGCTGTTGGTGCCGGTGGACGGCCCCTGCGCCTGGATGGCGATCTGCGCCTGCGCGCCCGGCGCGACGCTGGCCGCGTTGCAGGTGACGACGGTGCGTTCGGTGTTGACGGTGCACGACCAGCCGTTGGGCCCGGACACTCCGTTGATGACGAAGCCTTCCGGCAGCGCATCGCGCAGCACCACGCTGGTGGCGGCGCTGGGGCCGTCGTTGCGCGCGGTCAGGGTGTAGGTCACCACCGAGCCGGCGGCCGCGGGCGCCGGCGACACCGACTTGGACACCAGCAGGTCCGCACCGGCGGTGACCGCCGTGGTCACCTGCGCGGCGTTGTTGTCCGGCACCGGGTCGGGCACGTTGCCAGCGCTGACCACCGCCGAATTGACGATGTTGCCGGTGCCGACGTTGACCTTGCCGCGGAACTGGTAGCTGGTGCTGGCGCCCACCGCGAGCGTGCCGTTGTAGGTGCCGTTCTGCTGGGTGAAGGCCCAGTCCGCACCGACCGGGGTGCCGACCAGGGCGACGTTCGGCGGCAGCGTGTCGGTGATGCGGAAGCCGGTGGTCACGCTGGGACCGTTGTTGCGAACTGTCAGGGTGTAGAGGACTTCACCGCCGCCGATCACCGGGTTGGGCGTGGCGCTCTTGCTCAGCTCCAGGTCCGCAGCGGCCTGGATGGTGGTGTTCTGGCTGGTGCGGTTGTTGGCAACGTTGGTATCGCTGCCGAAGAACGGGTCGGTGTTCTGCAGCGTGTTGATCGGCGTGGTCGCCGGCGGCAGCGCGTTGGCAAAACCGATCGCGGCGCGCACGGTGATCGTGGCCGGCTGCGAGGCGATGGTAGTGACGGGCAACTTGAATTCGTAGGGCGCGGTGGTGGCGTTCAACGCCGGGTTGGTGCACACCACGCGCGTGGTACCGGCGGCGCCGGCCGAGCTGCTGCAGCCTGCCGGTGCGGTGCTGCCCAGCGCGGTGCCGGCGGGCAGGTCGAACAGGGTCACGCTGCCGCTGGCGGTGTCGTTGGCGCCGTTTTCAACCTTGACGTTGTAGATCACCGTAGTGCCAGCCGGCACCGGGTCGTAGCCGGTGTCGGAGAAGTCGGTGATCTGCAGGTCGATGGCCAGCGCGGTCAGCGGCGCGGCCAGCAGCAGGGTGGCCAGGCCACGCAGGCAGCGCAGGCGCCATGAGGACGCTGTTGCGCGCTCGAACGACGACACCGCCGCGCAGGGAGCTGCGCGATCGCTATGGCTGGACATGTGTTTTCCCCTGTTCCGGTCGTTGCAGCGTTCACACGGAACGCCAAACGATGCGTACCCAACGCAACCGGTCCAGACGTCCCCTGTCAGATGAATCCCGGAATGCAGGCGACAGGCGTCGCCGGCCGTGCCGGGCGGGGCGAATTGTGATGTTGACGTGAAGGCAAGTCAGTGCCGGCGGCTCACCCACGCTCACACTGGCTCACACCGCCCTGCCGGGCGACGGATCAGAGGCTGAGCAGGTAACCCTGGCCGCGCAGCGCGCGCAGCGGCAGCTCCACGCCGGTGGCGCTACGCACGCGGGCGCGCAGGCGGTGGACCAGTACATCCAGCCGGTGCGGGTCGAAATCCCACGGGGTATCGGTGATGTGCGCGATCAGCGCTTCACGGGTGACCGCCGCACCGGCGGCCTCGAACAGCAGCTGCAGCACGCCGCGCTCCATGACCGTGAGCTCGAGCGTGGCCGCCGAAGGCGCATGCAGGGTCCAGCCATCGGCCGAGACCCGCCAGCGTGGAGCGTCATTGGTCGCCGCAGGCGCGGCCGATGTCAGTGGCAGGCGGCGGCGAAGGCTGAGCAGACCGGCGGCCAGCACGTCCATCTCGGGGGGTTTGACCAGATAGAGGTCTGCGCCCTGGGTCAGGCCCCGCGCCATGTCGCGGGCGTCGCCGCGCCCGGTCAGCATCACGATGCCGATCGAGGCCGATGCCCGCAGGTGGCTGGCCACCGCGTAGCCATCCTCACCGGGCAGGCCGACATCCAGCACCACGATGTCGCAGCGGCCGCTCAGCAGCGCGCGGTACAGCGCTTCGGCACTGCCCAGCCCGCGCACCGTCGCACCCCGCCAGGCCAGATCGTCCAGCAGCAGCGCCAGCAGCTCCGGGTCGTCTTCGACCACCCAGACATGCAGTCCTTCCAGTTGCCGCGTTGCGGTCGTCGGCACGCTGCCGTGCCTGTCGTCCTGTGCTGCCGTCACGTGATGTCGCATCCCCGAATCAGCCTGCAGTCTAGCCGTGGGGCGCGGGAGCGCCAAATGCTACGAAAGCATCACCTCGGCCCGGAGGGGCGCATGCGACAGACCGGCGTCGGGGTTGCCGCTTGTCGCCGCGTGGCGCGGCGGGCAGCGTGAAGGCCCCCTCCCCCGGTAGCGTCTGCCATGCCTGTACCCAACGCCAGCCACGAGATGCTGAGCCCGATGCTGCGCCAGCGGCTGGAACGATCGCTGCCCCTGCAGGAGCAGGCGGCCACGGTTGAAGCGCTCGGCGGCCTGCTGCATTCGGTCCGCAATGTCACCCCCATCCCGCACGGCCCGCCGCCGGCCGATCCGGCCAACCGAGGCGTCATGGCGCAGCTCTATCGGCGACTGGTCACCCCGGTGGCCGGCACCCCGGAAGGTCCGTTCTCCGTGGGCGAGGAGTGGACCGTGCGGATGATCCATTACCTTGACGAAGTGGACCGGGCGCCGCCGTTGGCAACGCCCGATGGGGCCAGCGGCGCGCCGCTCCCACAGAGCCACGTGCATGCGCACCTGATGTACGAGCTGCGACGCGAATTTGGCCTGCTGGGCTTTCCAGAGACCTACCAATGGCGGGAACGGGCCGTCAACGACGCCGCAGCAGGTCTGGTGGAGGTGTCATCAAAGAAGGGCGTGCAGCCCACCGAAGTCCGCGTCTTCAGCGCACGCGAACTGCCATGGCCCAAAGAAGCCCCAACAGTGCCGGTGGTGGTGTTGCTCGCCGCGTGGAACGCGGCAGCGCCGCCACCGCCGCTGCCGTACGCGACGTCCGGGCCCAATATATGGGACCCGTCCAACCCGTTGGACAGCAGCGATGAGGCGCCGGACCTGCTGCGTGCACCGGTGGTGATGCAGTGGTCCGGACTGATGCCTCGGGAGCCGGAGTGAGCAGCCGCCCTTATTCGGCCGGCACGCCCATTTCCTTCAGCAGTTCCGGTGCCGGATAGACCTTGGCCAGCAGCCAGCGCAGGTATCGCATGTCCACGTGCACCGCACGCTTGAAGCGCGGGTCGAACCACCAGCTGGCACTGACCGATTCCCAGTTGCTGTCGAAGTTCAGGCCGATCAGTTCGCCGCGTGCATTGAGCACCGGCGAACCGGAGTTGCCGCCGGTGGTGTCCAGGTTGGTCAGGAAGTTGACCGTCTGGGTCTTCAGCACCGGATCGGCGGTGCTGCCGAAATCACCCTTGGCGATCGCCGCCAGCAGCGGCTTGGGCGCATCGAACGGGAACGCGTTGGTGTTCTTCTCCACGATGCCGGCCACGGTGGTGACCGGATCGAAATGCACCGCATCGCGCGGCGACAGCGCTTCCACCTTGCCGTAGCTGATGCGCAGGGTGCGGTTGGCGTCCGGGTACACCGCGCGGCCCTGCTTCGCGCGCCACGCGAACAGCGCCTGCATGTAAGCCGGGCGCAGGCGCAGCTGCTCGCCTTCGCGCTCCTTGCGCTGGTCTTCCAGGCGCAGCTGCGCGGCCACCAGCGGGCCGGCCAGGTCGATCAGCGGATCGTGCGCCAATGCCTTGCCTTCCTTCGCAGCGGCGAAGCGGCCCAGGCGTTCGGCTTCGTCGCCCAGCCGGGTGCCGCTGTACAGCGCGTCCAGTGCCTTGGCCAGCGCGGCCGGGGTACGGCCGAACGCCGCGTCGAACTCGGGCACGCGCTGCGCATCGGGCAGCTGCTGGTAGCGGGTCAGCAGATCGGTCAGCAGCGCCTTTTCCACGGCCGGCGCGTAACGGCGCTGGACCTGCTTGAGGGTGCCTTCGATCAGCGCCTGGTCGCGCTGCTGGTAGCCGCTTTCGCGCTCGGCATCGGGCTTGGCCGATTCAATGCGCAGGCGCTCCAGCAGCAGCGCCGAACGCAGCAGCTGGCTCTGCGCAGCGGCCTGCTCCAGCACGAAATCGCGCTCGCCCATCGCCGCGCCCTGCGACAGCGAACCGAGCAGCGCCTGGATGTCCGGCTGCCAGGCCGCATCGGTGGCCTTCAGCATCGCCGCCTCGTCGGTGGCGCGCTGGGTCTTGGCATCGCTGCGCAGCAGGCCTTCCAGCTCACCGGCGGCGCGCTTGCGGTTGTTCTTCAACGACTGCAGCTGCGCGGCATAGCGGGTACGCGCCTGCGCATCCTTGGCGGTGGCCGCCTCGATGGTGTCGATCATCTGCTGGAACACCGCTACCCGGCGCGGCAGTACCGCGTCGATCTGGCCGGCGAACTCGGCCGCCGTGCGGTGGCGGTAGGTGATGCCCGGGTAACCGGCCAGCATGGCGAAATCACCGGTCTTCGGCCCATCGATGGCCATCTTCAGGTGCGCCGGCGGGTGGTAGGGCACGTTGTCCGGGCTGTACGCGGCCGGCTTGCCATCCTTGCCCACGTAGGCGCGCAGCAGGGTGAAATCGCCGGTGTGGCGCGGCCACATGAAGTTGTCGATCTCATCGCCGTAGTTGCCGATCGCGCGCGGCGGCGCGTACACCAGCCGCACATCGCTCAGTTCCAGCTGGCGGATGCGGTAGAAATCGGTGCCGTAGTACATGTCGGCCACGCTGCAGCGCACGTTGCCTTCCTGCTCGCATTCGGCCACCAGCTGCTTGCTGGCGCGGTCCACCGCGTCGAAATAGGCGCGTCCGGTCTTGCCGCGCGCATCGCGCAGCACTTCATCGGTGACCTTGTCGAAGCCGGTGGTGACCAGCACGCGGAAGTCCGGGTTGGACGGGCGCTCATCGCTGCGGCCCTGGGCGATGAAACCGCCGTCGATCAGGTTGTGCTCGGCGGTGGTGTTGTACTGGATCACGCCCATGGCGACATGGTGGTTGGTCAGCAGCAGGCCGTCTTCGGAGACGAACGAGCCCGTGCCGCCACCGGCACGCACCACGGCGCTGAGCGGCGCGGCGGTGACGTTGGCCAGGTCGGCCGGGTCTCCCTTGAAGCCCGCGGCCTTGAGCGGCTTGGCGAGGTCCGGCAGCTGGGTCGGCATCCACATGCCTTCGTCGGCGTGGGCGCCGGCGGCGAGGGTGAGGCCAAGGGCCAGGGCGGCGCTGAGGGGCTTGCGTGCGGGCATGGGTGCATCCAGTACGGCGGAACGAGCGGGCACCTTAGCTACTGGGGGCTGGTGGGGCAACGCCCGATGGTCAGGGGTGGGCCGGGCTGGCTAGAATCGGCGCTTCTCAGGGGGAGATGGCAGGGATGATCGTAGGGATTGATCTGGGCACGACGCATTCACTTATCGGCGTGCACCGGCCCGAGGGCGGGGAACTGTTCCGGAACGCGCATGGCGACCTGCTGACGCCCTCGGTGGTCAGCCTGGATGGCGACACCGTGCTGGTCGGCAAGCCGGCGCAGGACCGCCTGGTGACCCAGCCGAGGCTGAGCGTGGCCACCTTCAAGCGATTGATGGGCACGCCGCATGAAACCCGGCTGGGCGAGCGCCGCTTCCGCGCCGAGGAGCTGTCCGCGCTGGTCCTGCGCTCGCTGCTGGCCGACGCCGAGGCGGCGCTGGGTGAGAAAGTGACCGAGGCGGTGATCAGCGTGCCGGCCTATTTCACCGACGCCCAGCGCAAGGCCACGCGCAGCGCCGGGGAACTGGCGGGAATCAAGGTCGAGCGACTGATCAATGAGCCCACTGCGGCGGCGCTTGCCTACGGCCTGCGCGATCGCGCCGGCGAAGGCCGGGTGCTGGTCCTGGACCTCGGCGGCGGCACCTTCGACGTGTCGATCCTGGAGCTGTTCGATGGCGTGGTGGAAGTGCACGCCACGGCCGGTGACAACTTCCTCGGCGGTGAGGACTTCCTCGAACTTCTGGTCAAGGCATTCTGTGCGCGCCACAGGATCGACCCGCGCCGGCTCACCCCGCACGACACCGCCGTGCTGCGTCTTCGCCTGGAGCAGTTCAAGCGCGAGCTCACCGATGCCCGCGAAGCGCGCGTGCAGTTGCGGCTGGAAAGCCATGACCTGGAGTGGGAGCTGGACGAACCCGGCTTCGCACAACTGTCTGAGCCGCTGCTGCAGCGCATGCGTGCGCCGATCGAACGCGCCATGCGCGATGCCAAGCTCAAGCCGGCCGATCTGGATGACATCGTGCTGGTCGGTGGTGCGGTGCGCATGCCGATGGTGGCCCGGCTGGTCACGCGCATGTTCAACCGCCTGCCGCTGCGCCACATCCACCCCGACCAGGCCATTGCGCTGGGTGCGACGGTTGCCGCAGGCCTGAAGGACCGTGCGCAGTCGCTGGAAGAAGTGGTGCTGACCGATGTATGCCCCTACACCCTGGGCACCCAGATCGCGCACCGCGTGGGCAACCAGGTGCAGACCGGCTACTTCCATCCGATCATCCCCCGCAACAGCGTGGTGCCCATCAGCCGCGAGGACCAGCTGTTCCCGCTACACGAGGGGCAGAAGCAGCTGCTGGTGGATATCTATCAGGGTGAAAGCCCGATGGTGGAGAAGAACATCAAGCTGGGCGAGATCAATGTGCCGCTCACCCCCGGCAAGGGCACCGAGGGCGTGCTGGTGCGCTTCACCTATGACATCAACGGGCTGCTGCAGGTCGAAGTGACCGAGGCAGCCACCGGGCAACGGCACGAACTGGTCATCGAACAGAACCCGGGCCTGCTGGATGCCGCCGAGATCCGTGAACGCCTGGCCCGGCTGCAGCAGCTCAAGGTCCACCCACGCGAGCAACAGCAGAACCTGGCGCTGATTACCCGTGCCGAACGCATCTACGAAGAACTGGTCGATATGCGCCCCACCCTGCAGGAGTGGATTGCACGCTTCCGCAACACGCTTGAGTCGCAGGACCCGGCATTGATCGAACAGGACCGCCGCCAGTTCAATGCTGCGCTGGATGAACTGGCGTGAGCGGGGCCGGTGAGCTGCTGGACCTTGCCACCGTCGGCGACGAGCGTGGCCTGAAGCGGGCCTATGCGCGTCTGCTCAAGCAGACCCGGCCAGACGAAGACCCGGCCGGCTTTCAACGCCTGCATGACCTGTACCAGCACGCCTTGGCGCGGTGCCGCGCAGTGCAGGAGCAGGAGCATCAGCAGGAGCAGGACCGCCCCGGCGCGGCACGGTGGGGAGAGATCGACGCGGTGGTGGCCGTGGCCGCCCCGGACGCACTGACACCGCCACGCGCCGCAGCGCCACGAAGAGCCAGTGAGGCCGAAGCGCCTGTACTGTCGCCGGTTGACCTGGACCTGCCGCCCCAGCCCACGCCGGAGCATGCCTGCAGGCTGCTGCTGCGCCGCGGCGCGGAAACCGCGCGTGAGGCGTTTCCGGCCCGGCTGCAGGCGGAGACCCGCGAGTGGTCGCTGGATACCCGCGATGCGGTCAGCGCCCGCCTGATTTCGGCATTGCGCGAAGGCGATGTGGTGATGTGCAGTGCCAACCTGCACGTGATCTACCGTTTCTTCGGCTGGGATGACGTGGCCAGCGGTGCAGACATGCACGAGCTGCAGTGGTTGTCGAACCGCGCCCACGGCGCATGGCTGCAGTTGCCGGCCAATCACGGCGAGTTGGCGGCGCTGATGCCCAGGCAGCGCGATCGACGCATGACCCAGCGCGAGGTCGCCAACTGGCTTGACCGGCTGCAGCGATCCCGTTCGTACGTGGACAACCTGCTTGCCGCGCTGCATCCCCGTACTCCGGGCCAGATGCATGCGCTGCTGGCAGCACTGGGTTGCCACCCAGGCGTGCCTTTACCGGTGGGCATCAATGCCGGCCAAGCGAACTTCTGGGCCTCCGCTGGCAGCCCCCTGCATCGCACCGCGATACTTCTGGCGGTGATCCGGGCCACGATCATTGGCGTTGGGTTGATGATGGTGGGTCTGTACATTGTTGAACGCACCAAGGACCCGGCGCATCCACAGCTGACGCCCACCGCGGGCCTCTGGTTGCTGGCCGCCCTGCTGTTGCCGCCGGTCTGGATACTGCTCAGCATCGGGCAGGATGCTGTGTACCGGTATCAGATGGCGCCCGAGACAGCGACGACGCGGCGCCCGTGGCTGCGCTTGCTGACCATTCCGCTGCTGGTCGCGCTGGCAGCGGCGTGCTGGCCGCTGTTGGCATGGAAGGCCGGGCTGATGTTCGTCCTCGGCTGGCCGCTGGCGTGGAAGGTACTGCGACTGGCACAGGTCCGCAGCCGCTACCGACAGGGCAAGTCCCTGGAGATCAGCGGAGGCGCGTTGTTCCTGATGCTGGTGCCCACCCTGCTGCTGGTGCCGGCCTGGATTGGTGCCCTGGGCTACTGGGCAATGGACCTGTACCGCCATCGCAAGGTGCTGCGCTGGACGAACGCGGTGCGCCATGACTGAAACCCTGGATGACGTTGTTGGCGAGCTGCAGCGCCTTGGCGCTGAGTCGGACGAGCGTGCGATCAAGCGCGCCTATGCAAAGGCATTGAAGGTGATCCGGCCGGATGAAAATGCGGCCGCGTTCCAGGAGCTGCATGACGCCTACCAGGCAGCGCTGGGTTTGGCACGCTACCGGGCGCAGCGGGATGCTACAGGTAGCGCGACGGATCCTGATGGCGCGCACGTCGTGTCGGCTGACAACCCGGCATTGGCACTTCAGGCATGGATCCTGCCGACGCATGATACCTACGCGTCAGCGGAAGCTGACCCAGCGCATGAGTCGCCGCCGCTCCATGTTCCAGCGGCGGCCCCTGAGCCACTGCAGGAACAGACGGTGGACACCGAGGGGTTCGCAAGCGTGGTGGTCGATACAGCGGCCAGATCCCAGCCCGGCGCCATGTCGGATTGGCTTCGCGACCATCCGGTGTTGTGGTCACTGAGCGACAAGTCCCGT
This sequence comes from Stenotrophomonas sp. FBCC-B152, assembly GCF_059134105.1. Lineage (NCBI taxonomy): Bacteria > Pseudomonadati > Pseudomonadota > Gammaproteobacteria > Lysobacterales > Lysobacteraceae > Stenotrophomonas > Stenotrophomonas sp. FBCC-B152. The sequence goes on from NZ_CP101442.1 coordinate 3,928,828, forward strand.
ATTGGCGACGCGGTACTGCAGCGTCTGCACTGGCTCAAGCCACCGTTGCATGAAGACACGTTCGACGTTCTGGCTGCCTCCTTCGGCTGGATCGATCTGGGCAGGGGAATCGATCCCTTCGCTGTGTCTGACATTCGATCAGGACTGCACGAGCTGTGGCTGTTCCATAACGAGGACGCCACTGATCACACTGTCTTTCGGCAGCCCGCTTTGGCGTACGTGCCACCGGCCGATGATGACCCGCGGCTCACCCGCCTGCGGCGGCCCTGGAATCTTCTTCGCGCACTGCTGTCGGCCTCGCTTCCTGGCCGTGCACACGACATGGGCGAATTGATGAAGCACCTGCGGGTGACAGAGGGCAGCCGTCCCTTGCAGCCGCGCCAGCTCGCGTTCTGGCGGGCACTCGCCACACCCAATAAGGTCAATGGACCGAAGATGCAGCTCGCATTGTTCCGCAGCGTACTGCTGGGGGCGGGGTTTGCCGCGTTCATGCTGATGCTGGGGTTGGCGGATGGGGTGGCCGACGGCCACTCGGGCTATTGGGGCTTTAAGGGTCTCGCGCTGGTGGGCGGGCTGACCTTGTTGCTCGGTGGATCATTGATCCTGCCGCTTTGTGGTTTCGTCCAATGGCAGGTTGGGCCCGAGCATCCGCGCCATCGGGCCTGGGTTGTCCGGCTGCTGGTGATTCCTTTGCTGGCCCTCGCCGCGCTGTGGATCATGCAGAAGACCGATGCACGGCCTGGCGGCGTCATCCTTGCCTGGCTGATGGCTGCGCTGGCGCTGGTACGGCTGTTGGCACGCGGGCCCTTCCGCATGGCCTTCAGTCCGTGGATGATCGGGCTGCTCTTTGTCGTGGTTCCTCTGCTCAAACACAGCCTCGTGGTATTGGCCGTGGGTGAAATTGCCGTAGCCGCCGCGCTCCTGCTGTGGGCCACCGATGCGGTGAATCACGTATCGACGGCGCACGCCCCGCGCCGCCGGTAAAGTCGGTTCCCAAACGACTGCCGACCATGGTCGCGATCTCTTTGGCGCATGGACCTGTGCAGTTGCACGGCTGGCGGAGGCGCGATGCCGATCATTGCAATGCCGTCACCGGGCCCGGATGACGTATCGGCGGTCGATTGGGATGCGACCCTACCAGCGGCGGCTGGAATCCTGTGCGGCCTGGTACCAGCCTGGCCGGCAGGCTACGCGTACTACCGGGTTGACCATGCGCAGCAGCAGGCAGCCGGGTGCGATGTGCAGGCTCACGCGTGATCCGGTTTCCATGCCTGCGGTGGTCATCCACATGCCGCGCAGGTGCAGTGATGGGATCAGGATTTCGCCGGGTTTTGGCTCTTGGTCGTCGTGGCGTTCTGCACCGATAAGTACGGTGCGCGGCATGCGCCAATGGTAGGTGACGCGGGATCGGGCGTCGGCGCGGGAATCATCTTTGTTGTCGTGCATGGTAGGCCTCTCCTGGATGCATCCCTCGCCGGGATGGCGAGGGAGTCGGGAGGCTAAAAGCCGTTAGCAAGAAACGGTGCGACGTATTTCCACGAGGGTGTTGTATTCCGCCACCCTCCCGACGCAGTACATCAAGCTTGCTGGATTGCTGAGCTTTTAGACTCAGGACCTACCATGCGTACGCGATGACGATATCGGAATTCGGTTTTATCTGTTGATTTGGCCGAACCGGTAGGCAGTGCCTAACACTGTGTCGGAAATGGACTGCGAGTGCCCTGCATCCATTGCGGTGCAAGCACATTGCGAAGTGTGATGCGGTAGGCGAACTGTCTTTCCGTGCGCTCTGCGCAGCATGAAGCGCCACGATTTCCATGCCGCATTCGGCATGCACCGCGCAGCGGTGCAGCCAGGCAGGGCCTGGCTCTACTTTTCTTTTCGCCAGTTGAGGGAGCCGCGGTTTTCTACCGTGCTGGATTCGATTTCGATGTCGAAGCCACGGCGCAGCAGGTACTTCAGCGTGAGTACCGAGCCGCTGCCGACCAGCGAGACGCCGTAGCCGACGTACAGCTTGGGCGAGATGAACTTGCCCACGCCGATCACCGAACCGCCCAGCGCGCGCGACTGGCTGACGCCGGCGTCGTCCAGGCCGAGCTTGGCGCCCAGCTGCGAGGCCAGCAGGCCACTGCCGGCCGACAGCGCCGCCGAGGCCGCGTTGACCTGCTGGGTCTGGTCGCTGCTGGCGCCAGTGAGGCTGCGCCCCAGCACCAGGAACGCCAGCGCTTCGGACTGCGACATCGACGGGTCCGACCACACATCCACCCGTGGCGACTGCGCGCGGCCGGTCACGTCGATACCCGCCGTGACATCACTCACCCGGCGCTCTGCGCGGATGTTGATGCGCGGGTCGGACACCGCGTTGAAGTTCCAGTTGAGGTTGCCGCGGGTAATGGTCAGGTCCTGGCCATAGGCCTTGTAACGCCCGCTCACCTCCAGCGCGCCGTTGGCGGTCATCTCGCGGCCCGGGCGCGACCACACCTGCATCTTGCCGCCCAGTCCGCCCTTCAGGCCGAAGCCGGCCATGCGCACCTTGTCGCCCAGGCTCACGGTGAGGTCCATGTCCAGCGGCAGGCTCGGGCCTTCTTCCGGGTCGGCCGGGTCCAGCACCACCACGTCTTCGGAGACCGACGTACCGCGATCCAGGCGCTCCAGGTCCAGGTCGGCCTCGGGCACGTGCACGGTGCCGCGCAGCTGCATGGCGGCCTTGGCCAGGGTGAAATCGAGGTTGGGGTTGGCAACGATGCGCAGTTCCGGCGTGTTGGACAGCAGCACGTTCTCGCCGTGGATGTGCAGCTGCAGCGGCTGCGCATCGCCGAACCACGACAGCCCGCCATCGACATACAACGTGCCCTTGCCCGAGTTCGCCTGTGCGGTGATCTTGGCCGAACCATCCGGCTGCGCGGTGAAGCTGCCGCTGCCCTGGTCGAAGGTCAGGCCCAGCGCCGGGAACTCGCCCTTGAAGTTGCTCAGCTTGGCTTCGCCGCCCAGCGACGGCGTGCCGCGCGTACCGCGCAGGCTGACGTGGCCTTCGATCAGGCCGGTGGGGCGCACGATGTCCGGCGAGAACAGCTCGATCCAGTACAGCCGCGACATGTTGAGGTACAGCTCGCCGTTGAGCGGCGCGTTGGCGTCCCAGCCGGTCTGCACCTTGGCATCGACGAAGCCGTTGCCCTGGAAGCCGACACCGAGTTTGGCGTTGATCTGTGCCGGGGTCATCTCCAGCGTGGCCGAGAACTGGTCATAGCGCACCAGCTCGCCACGCGCGTTGTCGCCCAGGCGGATGCCGCCTTCCAGCGAGGCGATCTTCGCGCTGCCCTCCCAGGCATTGCCGCGCGGGCGGATCTGCCCGTCCAGGGTGATCTCGCCGCGCAGGTGCAGGCGGCGCCCGGATTGCGGCGGCAGCCACGGCTGCACCAATGCCAGCGGCAACGCGTCGCCACGCACCTTCAACCCATCACGCGGCCAGTTGGCGCTGGCGCACAACGCGCCGCCGGTGGCCGCGCCCAAGCAGGTGTCGGTCAGGGTGAAGGTGCTGCCCTGGATGCCGAACGTGGCCGGCGCGCGCAGTGCCCACGCATCGCCCTTGATCGGTGCGATCCGCAGCGCGGCGATATCGCCGCGCCATGCAGCGCCCTGCTGGCGTACCCCACCTTCCAGCGCCACCGCACCCAGCTCGTTCTTCGCCTGCGCATCCAGCCGCAGGTTGGACACGCTGCCGCGTGCATTCGCGGTGATCGTGTCCAGCAGCATGCCGGCCTGCACGTTGGTGCCCTGCAGCGCCAGCGTGCCGTTGCTGCCCTGCCACGGCAGGCGGCCACGTATGCTCAGCGCTTCAGCGCTGTAATCGGCATAGCGCAGCCCGCTGCCGACCAGGTCGGCAGTGATGTCCGGCGCGGTGCGCGGCCCGCGTACCTGCACCTGCCCACGCAGCGTGCCGGTGCTGCCGGGCATCAGGTCATCCAGCTGTACGGGCTCCAGCTGGGCCTGCACATCGAGGCGGTCGCCGACGCTGCCGCGTGCGGTCAGGCGGCTGTTGCCCACCGCCAGGCGCACGTTGCCTTCGCCCTGCTGCCCGCGCAGCGCGAAGCGGCCCTGCGCATCCACGCGGCGGTTGCGCAGCATGCCGTTGATGCCGGGCACGTCCACGGTGGCTTCGTAGATGCCGGCGGTGCCGGCCGGGCTGCCTGCCGGCGGCGGCAGCTGGCGGCCCTTGGAGGCCACGTTGCCGGACAGGCGGCCGTCCCAGCCGGGCACGAAGTAACCGGGATCGAACGCGGCCAGCTTGGCGGCCACGTCCCAATCCAGCTGCGGTGCCCACGCCACCTGGCCGGTCACGTCCAGCGCGCCGCCCGGGGTCTTGGCCTGCAGCTGCTTGATCCGGGCGGCGGTGTCGCTGCCGCGCACATCGAAGGTCAGGTCGGCCGATTGCTGTTCGCGCTCCACCGAGGCGGTGCCGACCGCCGCCCAGTTCTTGAGCGTGCCGGCCAGGCCCATGCGCGCTTCGCTGAGCGTCACTGGCACCGGCTTGGCGGCGCCCGGCGTGGTGGGGTCGGCTTCGGGCACGAAGGTCAGGTCGTTGGCGACGATCGCGAAGCGCAGGCTGGCGTTTTCGCGGTCACGGAAATCGGCGGTGCCCTGCAGCCGTGCCTGGCCACCGAAGCCCTTCACCACCAGCGGCGAGACGGTCAGCACCTGGTCGGCCAGGCCGACGTTGGACGGTGCCAGCTCGACTGCCAGGTCGCCCTGCTGGATGCGGCCCTGCAGGTTGGCCTGCCCGCCCTTGCCGGTGGCCTGGAAATCCAGCGACAGCGGCGTGCTGGTGCTGGCATCCATGCCCGGCACCAGCAGTGCCAGGTCCAGTTCCTTGCTGCGCGCACTGGCCTTCCACACCGGTTCGTCGCGGCCATCGAAGATCAGGCTGGCCTGCAGCGGCGCGGGCGCATGCCCGGCCAGGGCGATTTCCATGCGGTCCAGGTTGCCACGGGCCACCAGGCCCAGCCGCGCCGGGGTGCGCCCGCGCGGGGCCGGCAGCGCCGCGCCGATGGTGATGTCGGTGGAATAGTCGTTGCGCGGCACGTAACGGCCGTCCACGCGGAAGTCGCCCAGGTCGCTGTCGACCTTGAGCTGGCGTGCGCGGAATTCGCCGTTGGCGATTTCCAGGCCACCGCGCAGCTTGGTGATATCGATCACCGGTTCCTGCGCCTGGGTGATGCGGAAGCCATCGATGATGATGGTGTCGGCCTGGATCGCCAGCGGCATCTCGATCTGCGGCAGCGAGCCGGGCCACGATGGCATTTCGAACGGTTCATCGCTCTTGGCCAGGTTCAACGTGGCGTTCTTGATCTGCAGCGCATCCAACTGCAGCTTGCGGCCCAGCAGCGGGCGGATATCCGGATCCAGGTACGCGCGCTCGGCGGTGAAGTGGATGTCGTCGTAGCGGAAATCCAGGTTGTGCAGCACCAGCGGCCCGGCCACCGGGCCGTCCACCTTGCTCCAGGTCAGCGTGGCGCCGGCGGGAAGCCGCGCCACCACCTGGGCCAGCAGCACATCGCGCCCGGCCACGGTCTGCAGCAGCCAATACACCAGCAGCAGCGCCAGCAGCACCAGGCCCAGCACGGTGAAGCCGGACCACGCCCAGAAGCGGCGCTTGCGGTAGAAGCGCACGCGCGGCGGCGGCGGGGTTGGCGTGGTCGGGGTCGGCGTGCTCACAGGTCGGCCCCCACGCTCAGGTACAGCTGGAACTTCGAATCCGGGTCGTTCAGGCCGTGCGCGATATCCACGCGCACCGGGCCCACCGGCGATTTCCAGCGCACGCCGAAGCCCACGCCGGTATGCAGGTCGATGGTGTTGTCGAACGCGCTGCCGGTATCGACGAACACCGCGCCGCCCCACGGGCCGCCCTTGAAGTAGTGCTCGTACTCGGCCGAGGCGGTCACCAGGTTCTTGGCGCCCAGTGCGAATTTATCCGGCGGAGGCGTGCGCGGGCCCACTTCACGGAACGCATAGCCGCGGATGCTGCGGTCGCCACCGGCAAAGAAGCGCAGGCTGGGCGGCATCGCCACCAGGTCGCTGGTCCAGGTGGTGCCACCTTCGCCGCGCAGGATCAGGCGGTCGGCATCGCCGACCGGGATGAACCAGCGCAGCATCACGCTGGCCTGCACGAAGCTGGTATCCGAACCTGCGCCTTCGATGCCGCCACGCATGGTGGCGCTGCCACTGATGCCCTTGCGCGGGGCCAGGCGGTCGTCCACGTTCACGTAGTCGGCCACCAGCTGCGGGTACACCAGCGTGGACGTGTTGTAGATCGCGTTGGTGAACTCGGTGCCCGACGCATAGCGCCAGCGCTCGCGCAGGGCATTGATCGAGGCGATCGCGGTCCAGTTCTCGTTGATCTCGCCGCTGCGGCTGCCGATCAGCTTGAAGTTGCGCAGGTCGATGTAGTCGGTCTGCTCGTCATAGACGCTGGCGGTAAGCCCGTACCAGCCATCCAGCCACTTGAACGCCGGCACCCGGTAGGTGCTGACCAGGCTCTTGCGCTTCTGCGCATAGTCCAGCTGCGTGTTCATCTTGTGGCCGCGGCTGTTGAGGAAGCGCCGCTCCAGGCCGCCGCGCACACCGGCGCCGCTTTCGCTGCCGTAGCTGATACCGGCGGTGTAGATGCTGCGCTTGGCACGGGTCAGGGTGACATCCACAGGCACGTTGCCGTTCTCGTCGGCCTGGTCCGGCTGCGGCTGGATGTCGATCACGCTGAAGTAATCGAGCTTGGTCAGCGATTCGCGCAGGCGGTCCAGCTTGCCTTCGTGGAAGTAGCTGCCTTTTTCCCAGTAAACCAGCGGGTCGAACAGGCGCTCCACGAAGTAGTCCTGGTGGAAGCGGATGTCGCCCATGTTGTAGCGGCGGCCGCTGTCCCAGGTGAGGTCGATGTCGGCGGCATTCTCGGCGCGGGTGATCTCCACCCGGCGCTGGGTGAAATCGGCATCGAAGTAGCCACGTTCGGCCAGGCGCCGGGTGATCGTCACGCGGCTGGCGTCGTAGAGCGTGTGCTCGAAGCGCTGGCCCTTGCGCGGCCGGAAATTCTCCAGGTCTTCCTGCAGGTACTGGTCCAGCTGCGCCGGGCCGGTGATGTCGATGTTCTCGCGGCGCACCAGGGTCGGCGGGCCACGGTCGACATGGATCACCACGCGCAGGTTGTCGCCTTCGCGCGGGCTTTCCACCGTGATCACCGGGTTGTAGAAGCCGAACGGCTCCAGCGCGCGCCGGGTCTGGCGCTCGGCCTGGGACAGCAGGTATTCCAGCCGCGACTCGCCCTGCTCCTTGCCGATGGTGTCGTACAGCAACAGCGAGACCTCGATGTTCTCGATCATCTCGGCATCGTCGCCCTTGTCCAGGCCGGTGATGTCCACCTTCTCAATGGTGCCGCGCGCATGCGCGGTCGAGGCGGCCGCCAGCGACAGGAACAGGAATGGCAGGGCGTATTTCAATAGCTGCATGGCGGACAGGATAACGGGATCGGGCCAAAAACGAAGCCTGTATCCCACCCATCGGCCATGCCGGACATCACGCCATATTCACGCAGGTGGCAGCTGGCGCAGGAATTCCTCCCAGTCCATGGCAGGCGACACGAAGATTTCATAGGGGCCGCCCGAGGCCATGCCCGACTCGATGCAGATGCAGAAGAAGGCCTGCCCCAAGGCCGTTGGCGCACGCGCAAAGTAGCAGTCGCCCACGCCCTGGTTGTCGAGCAAGCCGAACACCAGCACCCCGTCGCGCAACACCAGGTTCACGGCCCCCTGCACGACGCCGTCCGCATGATCGGCCGATGCCTGTTGCCGCTGCACGGGCCCTTCGCTGTCGTCGCCTTCGAGGACTCCCTGCTCAAGGTACTCGGCCAGCGCGTGCGCGAGGTGGCTGCGGTACTCGTCACGGACGAACGGCATCGCAGCGCCGTAAAAGTGCAGGAAAGGCCCTTCGCGCAGGCCCAGCGCCTGCTCGTACCTCTCGCCCAGTGATGGCGCGGCGTCACCAGGCACGCCGGGCGCCCTGAGCGGGGGCACGCCCCTACCGTTGATGATCATCTCGACCTCTTCATGAACACACGCAGGGATGGTGCCACCCCCGTAGAGGTGGCACCAGCGAACATGACTCAGAAGGCCTGTTCTTCGCGCGGGTCCCACAGCCGCGGCTTGGGCTGCACCGGTGGATGGCGAAGCAGCTCGGCATCCACCCAGTCTGCAACCTGCTTGTCCTTCAGCTGCAACACCGCCTCGGCCTGCATCTGCGCATCGGTATATCCCTTCGCTTCCCACGCCTGCTGGTTGCGCTGGATGACACGCTGGATCTTCTGGCCGGCCCACCATTCGTGGCGGTGCTTGTTGTCGTCGAAGCGATAGAACACACGAATGTTCATGTCAGGCATGAAGGACACCAGCTCACGCAGTCTCCGTTCACAGCTGGTCACGCACAGGTGCATGTCGGTGAGCATGTAGAAGCTGCCCGACAGGTCACGGACCGGTGCACGGCCGCTTCCCTTCAACGGACCCGCGATCTCGGTCACAGACCCGGCCAGGCTGCCGAACAGGCCGTTCAGGATTTTGTCCTCGCTGCAGGATCGGGCCGAGTACATCCGGTAGTGCTCGCCGGCAACCAGCGAGCGTGCATTGCTGGGCAGCAACCGCGCGTCGCCCAGCACCAGGCGCATCGTGGCGGAGACGTCGTTGCCCCCGAGCGCTTCGATCTCGGCGTCGCCCAGGTCGCGCAGTGGCACGGTCCGGGCCCGGCCCTTGGTCCCGGGCGCCTTGACCAGCAGGTCGTCGTCTACCAGCGTGATCTGCACCGATGGTTGGCCGGGGGCGGCCAGTTTTCCAACCATCGGCGAAAGATCAGCACCCATGGCGTAGTCCTCGCGGAACATCCCGGTCTGGGTGAGCTTTCCGCCCGCCACCGATTCGGGCAACAGCACCCGGCGGATGTAGTTGGGCGTCACGAAGTCCTCGGTGCCCATCCACCCGCGCGGATCGCCGCTGGCAGCGGCAGCGGCGGTCGGGAACCCCGCGGCCAGATCGACCGGTTTGCCCTTGTAGGTCAACCCGCTCACCTGGTAATTGGCGAAGTTCATCATGTCGAAGCCCCGCAACAGCCCGTAGTCGAACCTGCCGAGCTCGCTCAGGCGCTTGGCGTCGACGGGATCGAGCGCCAGTTTCTGCTTCTTCAGTTCGCCCATTTTCACCAGCAGCGCTTTGTATTCGCGCTCCATCACCAGGCGCTCTGCATAGCGGGCATCCATCTTTTCGTGCAGCTTGAGCAGGTTCTCGTCCAGATCCTCGTACGCCTGGACATCTTCGGGCTCCAGCGAGATCCGCGTCAGCGGACTGCAGTCGTCCGCCGCGCGTGCCATGCGGCCGCCATTGCGGCGCGGCAACGCGCATTCGGCAGCGCCGTGGCCCTGCTTCATGCGCTCGATCACCGCCCTGCGCAGACGCTCCGGGTCACCGACCGCTTGCCGCTCGGCGTCGGTCAACTGCTCGAAGACGCGTTGCTGCCAGCTCGGCGGCGCCGCCTCGGCGGCGGTCGATGCGCGGACCGCGTCGCCAGCGTCGAAGGTGACCTGACCGACCGGTGCGCCCTCGCCGGGCGCACCGAAGGCCAGCATGATGCCGTTGCCGGAGGGATCGGAGCGGGTGCTCCAGTCGCGGCCGGGCACCACGTTCTGCAGGTGACGCTGCAGCACCTGCACTTCCGACAGCGAACGGATCCGGCCCTTGACCACCGATTCGCGCTGCTCACGCAGCTTGCGGTTGGCCAGCACGTCGGCCACCTGTGCAGCGGTCCTGGTCGGGAACAGCCACGATTCGGCATCGCGGGCCAGCAGCGGGTCGGCCGTCACCAGCTCCTGCGCTTCGGCGCGGGTCAGTTCCGGGTAATGCTTGACCAGGTTGTCGGCCGCCGTGGGCAGGCGGTGCTGCATCGCCTGCCAGCGTTGCCAGGTCTGTTGGCTCTGGGCCGGTTTCTCACCGATGACCCCTGCCAGCTCGCGGCGGACCGCCAGCAGTACTTCCTCGCGCGCCGCTTCCGGTGGCAGTTCCAGCTTCCCAGCCACCTCGGCCAGGCCGGCCGCGTCGACGAGGGCCTCCAGATCCGGCAGGGTCCGCGCGTTCGGCACCTCGACGTGCAGTCCCACCGGGCCGGTGCCGAAGCGTGCCGCACGCATCCAGTCGCCGATTTCGTAGAAGAACGTTTCCACGCTGCGGCCGTTGCCCAGCCGCGGGCTGTCGGCCCAGGCGCGCAGGATGAACGCACCTTCGCCAGGCCGCCCGAGGGTGGCGGGGTGGGCCACGATTTCCTGGATGCGCTCGGTCATCGCCCAGTCGTGGACCACGTGCACGACGTCGGCAGTAGGCTTCCCGCCCAGCTCCAGCACGCCGAAGATCGCTTCAAGTTCGTCCAGCTGCTCCGCAGGAAGATTCTTCGCCTCCGGCAGCCTGCTCATCCACTCGCGCTTGGAAAACGGCGCAGGCGTGGTGGTGCCACGGCGCGGCGACGGTTGCTGCTGTTGCCGGCGCCAGGCGTTGTCTCTGTGCTGCACCGGCGGCCCCAGCGTGTCGGCCGCGTCCGGCATGCGCAGGCGGAGCACGTTGTCCTTGTCCGCCGCCGCTTCGATGAAGCGCCCGTCCTGTTCGATGAACGTACGTTCGCCCTGTCGATAGATATCGGTGCCGTCGGGCCCGGCGCGCCTGAGCATCGGCAGGCCGATGCTGGCCAGCGACTGCCGGGACACCTCGAATCCTTCATTCACCCGCCCGTCGGCGCTGAAGCCACGCGACTGCAGCCGCACGTTGCGCAGCGCATCGACGGCCTCGGCCAGGGTATTCAAGCCACGCTTGCCCACCTGGTACAGCAGGCCTGGAATCGCGCCCACCTGTGCGAGGTCCAGCAGGTCGAACAACCCGCCGCCGAGTTCGATGAGGCCGTCATTGACCTTGCCATTCTGGAACTCCGTGACGCTTCGCTGGATGCTGTCCGCCAGCATTCCCAGCGTACCGGCCACGCACAGCGCCGCACCGGCGCCGCCGGTGGCCAGTGAACACACGGCACCCACACTCACCGCGCCGATCATCTTCAGCGTCTCGCCCAACCGCTCCAGCTGGCTCACCGTCATCCGATCGACGTCACGCATCCGCGCATCGATCAGCGCGGCCGCAGCCGCCTTCGGTCCGCGGCTCTGGCTGAACCCGAACGAGATGCCGCGGCTGCTCGAGCTGTGGGTGAAGGCTTCCTTGAGGCTGTCATGGTGGTCGATCCGCGCGCGGGTGCGGATGTAGGCTTCGGCCTCGGGTCGACGCAGCCACGCTGCAAACGCGGGGCATCCAGCAGTCGGTCGCCGTGCGCGGTGTCGGGCAGGAACACGTGGTTGCCTGCAACGCTGCGGATCGCCCACAGCCCGACGATGGCATGGCCGTTGATGGTCACCCCCTGCAGCGACGACGGCCGGGTGCGCTGCGGCTCCAGCTGCGCGTGCGCGGCCTGCAGCGCGCGGTAGCTGGCCTCGTCGAGCGTTCCGTCCTGCCTGGCCACTTCGATCATCCAGGCGGTGCGCGCGCGGATCTGGTCGCCCAGCGCGGCGGCCAGTACCGGGCCGTCGGCGCTGTGCGGCAGCGCTTTCAGATGATTCATATACGCATCGCCCAGGCGGTTGCTCTCGGCAAAGTCCTCCAGCTCAGCGCAGATCGCACGGCGCAGCGAGGCGTCCCGCAGCGTGGCGCTCAGCGCCGCGTCTTCGCGCAGCGCACCCTGCGCATCGCGCCGGTAGGCGACCAGCTGCATGGCGTCGAGGGTGTCGTCGTCCAGCCATGCCGCCGGTTCCAGCCGCGCGTTCGGCAGGCCGCCGGCATCCGGCGACCAGTCCGGCAGGTTGGCCGGCATGGCCGGGCGGCGCAGGCCCTGGCCCTGCCAGCCGTGGGTGGACCAGTCGGTCAGGTCCATTTCCTGGCCGCCTGCGCGCAGCCGGACCAGGTCCGGATCGAAGTCCTGCAGTGGGCCCTCGAACCCGGCCCCGCGCAGCGCGCGGACCATGGCTTCGGTGACGCTGGCATGCGCGTGGGTGTGCAGCGTCTGCAGCACCCGGTCCTGCACCTGCCCATACGCGGCTTCGGCGGCGGTGTTGGCGATGCCCAGCGGGCTCCAGCGCAGCTGGTTGCGTTGCAGCTGCTCCCGGGCCAGGACCTCGCCGTGCGTGACCAGGGTGTCAGCCCAGTCCTGCCGCGCCCCTTCGGCGTGGTCGACCCGGGCGAAGGCCAGCGTGAAGCTCTCGCCCGGGTCCCATGCCTGCGGCCCGCGCTGACCGCTCTGATGGCGCGCGAACCGTGCTTCCCACGACTGCACCAGCCCGCGCACTTCGGCGCGCTGGGCCGGCAGCGCGGCCTGCACGATGTCATCGGCCAGGGTGCGGTCGATCGCGCCGTTGGCGGCGAAGGCGCCGACGCGGGCGCGCTGGGTATCCAGGAACTGGCGGAACGCGGTTTCATCGCCGAAGGCGTGGAAGCTGGACAGGTCCGACCGGTACAGCACCACCTGGCCCTCGCTGCCCCGCTCCACACTGCGCAGCACCAGGTAGTTGGGCACCGCGATCGTCACGTCGGCGCCGCCGGGCAGGCGGTCGGTGTAGGTCAGCGTGGCGCGCTCAACCGCGCCGGTGCCCTGCAGGAAGCCCAGCACGATATCGGCGCCACGCCGGTGCGCGCCGCCGCTGCCCAGCACACCGTGCGCCTTGGCCTTGAGCGCATCGATCACCAGCCGTGCCTGCACGGTCTGGCTCAGCACCGGGCGCAGCTGTTCCGTGTGGGCGTTGATGGCCGCGCGCAGGCCCCGTGCCTCTGCGCTGCCGACGAAGGCGGCAAGCTGCGCGCTTTCCCTGTCGGTCACCTCAGTGCCTGCGCGAAGGAAGGCGTGCCTGTCGCCCACCTCGCGCGCCAAGGAGTACTGCAGCAGCGGCAGGCGGTCGTCCACGGCGATGCCGGCCACCTGGGTGTCGGGCAGTTTCACTTCGATGTCCTGCCAGGCGCCACGCCAACCGGCCTTCTGCAACGCGGCGCCCATCGCCGCGTCGGTAGCGGACTCCAACCCGGCCATGGTGGGGGCGAGCTCACGCAGCAGCTGCCATTGGCTCACCAGCAGTTCCTGCTCCGACGCGGGCAGCGTGTGGCGACCCATTCCCAGCCGGGCTGGGCGGCGATGTCGCGGGCGACCGCAACCGACCACAGGCGCATGGACTGCACCCGCTGCAGCAGCACAGGATCAGCACGCAGTCCGTCCAGCAGGTCCGCCGGAATGCCGCGCAGTGCGTTGCTGCTTGACGGAAGCGCCGGCGGGTTGACGGCGTCGGGCGCGGCGCGGCGCACGCGCCCGCCACGCTGCGTCATCTCGAGTTCGCCCAGCGCCAGATCCAGGCCGGTACCCCAGTGGCCGCTGGGAAGTGCGCTCACCTGCACAGCCAGGCGTTCGGCCAGTTCGGCCGGCGTTGCCGGTGCCGCGTCGGGCCAGAAGTAGTGCTTCAGCGCCACGGCCAGCGCGCCAGCGCCGGTTACCGCTGCCGCTGCTGCCACTGCAAGCGGTGTCTTGCGGATGCCAGGGAACACGCGCGTCGCCGCTGCGGTGGCGGCGCCCAACTCATTGGGCACCAGCGGCGTGGTCGAGGTGACGCCTTCCAGTGCCGAGCGCCCCATCAACGTCATTTCCACCGCAGGCGGTGCCTGGGGCACGGCGTGGAAGCCGCCGCGCGTGGCCTGGCCGAGTGCGGCGACGCCGGCACCCAGCCACGCGAGCCAGCCACCCCGCTGGCGGCTGGCGGGTGAGGTGGCAGCATCCGTAGCCGCTTCAACTGCGGTTGGCGGCGCGGCGATGGCACCGCCCTCCGCGAGCGTGCGCGGTGCACGCGCCAGTTGCACGTCATCCACGCGGGTGTCCCACGTCGGCACCACGGCGCTGCCGCGATCCACCGCGTGCTGGTGCAGGATCCGCGCCTGCTTCTGTTCTTCGGTGAGCTTGACCTTCGGCGCCGCAAGGTCGGCACCGTGGGTCGCTTCCACGGGCTTGTACAACGCGCCACCCACACCATTGAGCACGGCGAGCTGCTGCCAGTGCTTCGGCAGATCGGCGATGAATGATCCGATGCCCTGCACCGCGCCCGAAGGCGTGGGCAGCTGTTGCCGCAGCTGCCACAGCAGCGCCGCCACCGCCAACGCCGACAACAGGTGGCCGCCGCCGAGGTTGGGGCGCAGCTGCGCATCGGCCTGCGTCACGCTCTCATGCAGGGCCCATAGACCGTTCCGGACCGACTCGGGCAGCGACTGCACCAGCGCGTCGAAGTCGGCGTGGGTCCGCAGCGTGGGCAGTGCCGCCGCCAACGAGGGCAGCACGGTTGCCACGCTGCTCCACGTGCCGGTGAAGACGGTGCGCGCCAGCTGCCCTGCGCTGAGCGCACTGCCGGCCCAGCCGGGCAGTTCGGCCATGAGCGTGGTCCACGCGGCCCGGCTCAGCACGCTGTCCAGCGCATGGATGCCCAGGTTGCGCAGCACGGCCACGTCGTGTCCGCGCGCGGCCAGCGCCTGTTCCATGCACTGGATGATCGCCGCGCGCTCCTCCGGCGAGGCGGCCGACGCAAGGTACTTCTTCATCGTCCACGCCAGCGCCGTGCTTTCGGGTGCACCCGTGGCCAGGAGTGCGTCATGCACCGCCGCCTCGTGTGGACTCAGCGCCATATCCAGGGCGCTGGTGGCCGGTACGCACGGCGACGCTGCGTTGCCGACGTGGCGGGGCGCGTGATGGCTGGCAGGGTCCTGCGCCGCGCTGCCGTTGGGCGGCGCGCGATGGGGCGTGAGGTGCTGGAGGGTTGCAACGGGCGGCGGGAACGGGGGCATGGGGCGGTACTTCCGTGCGAAGCGGGGGCGGGCCGGCGCGGAAGGCGCGCGGCATGTCGTTGCCGCAGGGACGAGCGGCGCGGGATGATCACGCGCCGTGGGGAAATACCGATTGCACGAATTTATCGTTTGCCGCCGTTACGGTTGATACGCTCAATCAAGATTCAGACTAATTGCAGTTTTCGTCGCATTCGAACCGCTGTGCACAAAAAGAAAGCGCCCGAACCAGTCGGGCGCTTTCAGGGATGACACGCGATCAGGCTGTTGCCGTCAGCTCGACAGATACTCGATCGCCGCCACGCTGCCCAGGCGGTCGCCCAGGCGCTTCAGCAGCGCCAGACGGTTGCCGCGCAGCGCGGGATCTTCGGCATTGACCATCACCGCGTCGAAGAACGCATCCACCTGCGGGCGCAGGCGGGCCAGGCGCGCCAGCACGCTGACGTAATCCTTCTGGTGCAGGCTGGCATTGCTGTCGTCAATCGCCGCTTCGACGGCTTCGGCCAGTTCGCTTTCCGCCGGTTCGGCCAGCAGCGCCGGATCGACCATGCCCGGAATCGCACCCTCGGCCTTGCGCAGGATGTTGCGGATGCGCTTGTTGGCTGCGGCCAGCGCTTCGGCTTCCGGCAGCGCGGCGAAGATGCCGATGGCATCGATGCGGCGGTCGAAGTCGTACAGCGAGGCCGGCTTCAGTTCGGCCACCGCATTGAAGTGCGTGGCCGGCACGCCCTTGTCGGCGTAGTAGCCGCGCAGGCGGTCGATGATGAAGTCGTACAGTTCCTGCGGCAGCGCGTCGGTCTTGCGCTCGGCACTGGGCTGCACGGCGGCAGGCAGGCCGGCGAACGCCGTTTCCAGCAGCGCGCGCAGGTCCAGCTCGAAGCCCGATTCGATGATCGTGCGGGCCAGGCCCAGCGCATTGCGGCGCAGCGCGAACGGGTCCTTGTTGCCGGTCGGCTTCAGGCCTGCGGCGAAACCACCGGCCAGCGTGTCGGCACGCTCGGCGATGGCCAATACCTTGCCCAGGTCAGACAGTGCGATGTCATCGCCACCGAAGCGCGGCTGGTAGGCCTCGTCGATGGCCAGCGCGACCTCGGGCGATTCGCCACCGGTCACCGCGTAATGGCGGCCGGCGATGCCCTGCAGCTCGGGGAATTCGTTGACCATGCGCGACTGCAGGTCGTTCTTGGCCAGCACGGCCGCACGCTTGGCCAGCACCGGATCGGCGCCCACCTGCGGTGCGATCAGCCCGGCCAGCGCCACCACGCGCTGCACCTTGTCGGCCACCGAGCCCAGCTTGGCCTGGTAGGTGACGGTCTTCAGACCCTCGCCCATCGCTTCCAGGCCCTGCTTGAGGTCTTCATCGAAGAAGAACTTGGCGTCGGCAAAGCGCGGGCGGATCACCCGCTCGTAGCCCTTGGACACCTCGGCCACGTTCTTCGATTCGATGTTGGCGATGCCGATGAACTTCTCGGTCAGCTTGCCGCTGGTATCGAGCACCGGGAAGAACTTCTGGTTGATTTCCATCGTCTCAATCAGCGCTTCCTGCGGCACCGCCAGGAATTCGCGTTCGAAACTGCACAGCACCGGCGCCGGCCATTCGACCAGGTTGACCACCTGTTCCAGGTTGTCATCGGTGATGCGCGCCTTGCCACCGGCGGCGGCGGCTTCGGCGTTGACCGCGTCCACGATGCGGGTGCGGCGCGCATCGGCGTCCACCAGCACATACGCAGCCTGCAGCGAGCTCACGTAGTCGTCCGGCGAGGACAGCCACACGGTCTTGTCGTGCATGAAGCGATGGCCGCGGCTCATGCGGTCGGACTTCAGGCCCAGCACCTCGGCTTCGATCACGTCCTTGCCGTGCAGCAGCACCAGCCAATGCACCGGGCGGGCGAAGCCGTAGCTGTGGCTGCCCCAGCGCATCGGCTTGGGAATGGGCATGGCGGCAATCGCCTCGGCCAGGATCTCCGGCAGCAGCGCAGCGGTGCGCGCGCCCGGGGTGACCGAACGGTGCACGAAACGCTCGCCCTTGGCATCGCTGGTGCGCTCCAGCGCGGTCCAGTCGATCCCGGCCTTGGCCGCGAAGCCCTGCAGCGCCTTGGTCGGCTGGCCGTCGGCGTCCAGCGCGATGTTCAGGTACGGGCCCAGCACTTCACCGCGCTGTTCCGGCTGCTCCACGGCCACGCCGGGCAGCAGCACCGCCAGCCGGCGCGGGGTGGACAGCGGCTTGGCGTCGCCGCGTTCCACGGCCACGCCACGCTTGGTCAGGCCGTCCACCACGCCATCGAAGAACGCCTGGGCCAGGCCCGGCAGCGCCTTCACGGGCAGTTCTTCGGTACCCAGTTCAATCAGCAGCGGCAGCATCGCGCTCATGCCTGCACCTCCTTGGCGGCCACCGCTTCGAGGCGCTTGGCTTCATACAGTTTCGCCACCGCCTGGGCCAGCGCGCGCACGCGCAGGATGTAGCGCTGGCGCTCGGTCACGCTGATCGCGCGGCGCGCATCCAGCAGGTTGAACGAATGGCTGGCCTTGCACACCTGCTCGTAGGCCGGCAGCGGCAGGCCCACGTCGACCAGCTTCTGGGCTTCCTTCTCGCACGCATCGAAACGGTGGAACAGTTCTTCCACGTCGGCGTATTCGAAGTTGTAGGTGCTCTGCTCCACTTCGTTCTGCAGGTACACATCGCCGTAGGTCACCGGCGTGCCATCCGGCCCGTAGGTCCAGACCAGGTCATACACGTTGTCGCAGTTCTGCAGGTACATGCACAGGCGTTCAAGACCGTAGGTGATCTCGCCCAGCACCGGCTTGCACTCCAGGCCACCGGCCTGCTGGAAGTAGGTGAACTGGGTCACTTCCATGCCGTTGAGCCAGACTTCCCAGCCCAGGCCCCAGGCGCCCAGGGTGGGCGATTCCCAGTTGTCCTCGACAAAGCGCAGGTCGTGCACCAGCGGGTCGATGCCCAGTGCCTTCAGCGAATCCAGGTACAGCTGCTGGATGTTGTCCGGGCTCGGCTTCATCGCCACCTGGTACTGGTAGTAGCGCTGCAGGCGGTTGGGGTTCTCGCCGTAGCGGCCGTCGGTGGGGCGGCGCGAGGGCTGCACGTACGCGGCATTCCAGCTTTCCGGGCCAATCGAGCGCAGGAAGGTCGCCGGGTGGAAGGTGCCGGCACCGACCTCCAGGTCCAGCGGCTGGATCAGCACGCAGCCCTGCTGCGCCCAATACTGGTTGAGGGTCTGGATCAGGCCCTGGAAAGTGATCGGAACGTTCTGGGTCGCGGACATGCGGCGGAGTCTTGCCTGCTCAGGGGGTGCGCTAGTATAGCGACGGACCGCCCGCCGGCATTCCAGGCAAGCTGCCATCACGCCGTGCAGGCCCCCGCTCCGAGGATTCTGGCGCCATGGAACACCGCTCACCGGCAACGCTCGCCCCCGTTCCTGCTCCGGGGCCCCTGCCGCCGGGCCGCCTGGATTTCGACCAAGTGGCGGCGGCCATGGTGGCCGACGGACTGGTCGCGGCCAGCGATGTCGAGCGCATCCGCTTTTCCGGCCAGGGCGCCCGCAACGCCAGTGAAGTGCACCCGCTGGTGCTGCTGGCCAACCTCAAGCTGGCGGCGGCCTCAGGCGGTGAGCTGGGCCTGGAACGGCTGACCGAATGGCTGGCCACCCGCACCGGCACCCGTTACCTGCGCATCGATCCGACCCGGGTGGATGTGGCGGCCGTGACCGCGCTGGTCTCGCATGCCTATGCCCGCCGCCACCGCTTCCTGCCGCTGGCGGTGGACAGCGAGCGGCTGCTGGTGGCCACCAGCGAGCCGTTGGCCCAGGAATGGCTGCTCGACCTGCAGCACCTGGCCCGGCGCCGGATCGAGCTGGCCATGGTCAACCCGCTGGACCTGCACCGCTACACGATGGAGTTCTACGGGGTGACCCGGTCGGTGCGCGGGGCGCGCGGCGACGTGCGCAGCGAAGCCAGCGGCATCCTGCCCAGCTTCGAACAGCTGGTGGAGCTGGGCCGTTCCGGCGATGTGAACGCCGATGACCAGCACGTGGTGCACATCGTGGACTGGCTGCTGCAGTACGCCTTCGAGCAGCGCGCTTCGGACATCCACCTGGAACCGCGGCGCGACATGGGGCGCATGCGTTTCCGCATCGACGGGGTGCTGCACAAGGTGTTCGAGGTACCGCCGGCGGTGATGACCGCGATGGTCAGCCGGATCAAGGTGCTGGGCCGCATGGACCTGGCCGAGCGCCGGCGGCCGCAGGATGGCCGCATCAAGACGCGCTCGCCGGGCGGTCGCGAGGTGGAAATGCGCCTGTCGACCATGCCCACCGCCTTCGGCGAGAAGTGCGTGATGCGCATCTTCGACCCGGATGCGGCCTTCAAGAGCATCGACCAGCTCGGTTTCAGCCCGCAGGAAGCGGCCGGCTGGACGGCGCTGGTGGAGCGCCCGCACGGCATCGTGCTGGTCACTGGCCCGACCGGTTCTGGCAAGACCACCACCCTGTATTCCACCCTGAAGCGGCTGGCCACGCCGGACGTGAACGTCTGCACGGTGGAAGACCCGATCGAGATGATCGCGCCGGAATTCAACCAGATGCAGGTGCAGACCAACATCGACCTGGATTTCGCCGCCGGCGTCCGTACCCTGCTGCGGCAGGACCCGGACATCATCATGATCGGCGAAATCCGCGACCTGGAAACGGCGCAGATGGCGGTGCAGGCCTCGCTGACCGGGCACCTGGTGCTGTCCACGCTGCACACCAACGACGCGCCCTCGGCGATCACCCGCCTGCTCGACCTGGGCGTGCCGCATTACCTGCTGGCCAGCACCATCAACGGGGTCCTGGCCCAGCGCCTGGTCCGCACGCTGTGCCCGCACTGCAAGGTGCCCAAGCCGCTCAGCGCGGCCCAATGGGGGGTGCTGGCTGATGCCGATGAGGCATTACCAGAGTCGCCCACGCCATATGCACCGGCCGGCTGCCTCGACTGCCGGCGCACCGGCTACATGGGCCGGGTAGGCCTGTATGAGTTGCTGCCATTGAGTTCGCGGCTGCGCGGGCTGATCCGGGCGGACATGGATCTGGCCGGTTTCAACCGGGCCGCGCGTGCTGAAGGAGTACGAACCCTGCGCCGCGCGGGGCTTGAAAAGGTGGCGGCAGGGCTGACTACAATCGAGGAAGTCCTCAGCGTGCTGCCTCCCCCCGATGAACCGCTCGCCTTTCCTGATTCTTGAAACCGGCCAACCGGTCGCCTCGCTGCGCCGGTACGGCCGTTTTCCGCACTGGATACGGGTCGCGGCGGGGCTGGATGCGGACGAGACGGTGGTGGTGGACGTGGAGCACGGCGGCGAGCTGCCCGACCACCGCGATTTCGCCGGGGTGATCATCAGCGGCTCGGCCGCCTACGTGACCGACCGCGCCGACTGGAGCGAGCGCAGTGCGCAGTGGCTGCGCACGGCCGCGCATGACAACCGACCGGTGTTCGGCATCTGCTACGGCCACCAGCTGCTGGCGCACGCGCTGGGCGGCGAGGTGGCCTACAACCCGGCCGGGCGCGAGTCGGGCACGATCGAGCTGGCGCTGGAGCCCTCTGCGGTGGACGACCCGCTGTTCGCGGGCCTGCCGGCGCGGTTCCCGGCCCACGCCACCCACCTGCAGACGGTGCTGCGCGCACCGGAGGGCGCGGCCATCCTGGCCCGCTCGGCGCAGGACAACTGCCACGCCTTCCGCTGGGGCCAGCAGGCCTGGGGCGTGCAGTTCCACCCGGAGTTCGCCACCCACCACATGCGCGGCTACGTGCGGGCGCGTGCCGAGTGCATTGGCCGCCACGGCGGCTGCGCGCGCAGCGTGGCGCGCGGTGTCAGTGCGGCCCCGCTGGCCCGCCAGCTGCTGCGCCGGTTCGTGCGCCAGGCACGCAACAACTGAAAGACCGCCGGAAGCGTCCTTTCCTTCAGGTGATGGGCACGGAAAACAGGGATAATCGTTGGGATTCGGGGCGCGCGCGCCCTTCCCCCCTGTTCCGGAATGGTATGAGCGAAATTCGCAAGCTGCCCGCCTCGGCGGGCGCCCAATGGCTGCTGGACGCGTTCACCCTGTACCGCCGCGCGCCGCTGCAACTGGCGGTCCTTGGCGTGATCGGCATGCTGGTCAGTTCCCTGATCCTGGTGCTGGCGCAGGCGTTGCCGAGCTGGCTGGGCATCCTGGTCCAGCTGGTCTCCGTGGCGGTGGGTCCGCTGGTGTTCGGCGGCATGCTGGTGGCGGTGAGCGAAGTGGCCCAGGGCCATCGCGCGTCGCCGGTGCACCTGCTGCAGCCGATCCGCGACCGCCGGGTGAGCCACCTGCTGGTGCCGCTGGCGATCCAGCTGATTGCGGTGATCGCGCTGGGTACCCTGCTGTACGTGATGATGGGCCCCGACGGTCTGACTGCCACGGCCGAGATGTTCCGCAAAATGCAGGAGCTGCAGCAGTCCGGCGCCACGCCGAGCAATGAGCAGACCATGGCGCTGATGACCGGCGTGCCGGTGATGCGGATCCTGCTGTGGCTGCTGATCGCCTTCGGCACGTTCGTGGCGCTGAGCATGGCGATGTTCACCCAGCCGGCGCTGGTGGTGTTCGACCACCAGAGCGGCATGCACGCGCTGCGCATGAGCCTGCAGGGCTGCATCCGCAATTTCGGCGCGATGGCGGTGTTCATGCTGCTGGGCCTGATCGCGGCGATGTGCATCTACTTCGTGATGATCATCGTGATGCAGCTGGCGCTGATGGCCGGCGGCGCCGGTGCAGCCGCGTTCGTGATGCAGCTGACCAACACCGCCGTGATCATGCCGCTGTACGTGGGCGCGGTATACGCCGCCTGGAACCAGATGTTCGCCCACCGCGGCCGCGCCGCCCCGCCGCCGGTTCCGCCGTCGAACGGGCCGGGGAACATTTTCGCGGCTTGATGTTCTTGGGCTGGCGTCAACGTCAACTGCAGCGTTTCTGTTGATACGGGTTGGGGCCGGGCGACGGGCAGCCCGACCCCGTCAAGCCTCGCGGTGTGCGGATGGAAGAGCAGCGACGCAGGGCGTCGCTCTACGATGCGCGCGCGATGTATCCGGTAATGCATTGAGAGAATCAACGACGTAGAGCGACGCCCTGCGTCGCTGCTTTGCTTTGCTTTCGTATCCGCACTCGCGATGCACGAGAGGGGAGGCCGGCGGGCAGCCCCTGTAGGGACTGTCAAAAACATGGGTCCGGCGCATGCGCCGGACGGGTTGGGCAGGACGCCCAACCCCGGCCTTGCCGTGTACGCAGGATTGCGTACACGCGCAAGTTTTTGCCAAGCCTCCATGGATGGATTCACGGCGTGTCCCGTAAGGGGCTGCCCGTCGGCCTCCCCAGCACGTAGCAACCGAAACGCTGCTTTAAAGCTCTAAAGCTCTAAAAGCGCTACTGCGCCTGGGGCTCGTCGCCCTTGGCCGGCACCAGCCACCGCGACGCATGAATCCCCAGCTCATAAAGCAGGCACATGGGAATCGCCAGCATCAACTGGGACACCACGTCCGGCGGCGTCAACACAGCCGCCAGCACGAAGATGCCCACGATCGCGTAACCACGGCCGTCCTTGAACTGCTGCGGCGTGATCCACCCCAGCAGGGTCAGGATCACCATCGCCACCGGCAGTTCGAAACTGCTGCCGAACGCGAAGAAGATCGCCAGCACGAAATCCAGGTACGCATTCGCGTCCGGCGTGATCGCAATCACCTCCGGGCGGAACGTGGTCAGGAAGTGGAAGACCGCCGGCAGCACCAGGAAGTACGCAAACGCGCAGCCGATGTAGAACAGCAGCACCGAGGTTGCCAGCAACGGTACCGCCAGGCGCTTTTCGCGCGCGTACAGGCCGGGCGCCACGAACGCCCACAGCTGGTACAGCAGCCACGGTACCGCGATGAACACGGCCACGAAGAAGGTCAGCTTCAGCGGTGCGAAGAACGCGCCGGCCGGGTTGGTCGCGATCATCGACTGCCCGTTCGGCAGCTGCGAGATCAACGGCTGCGCCAACCACGTGTAGATCTGCCGCGAGAACGGCATCAACCCCAGCAGCACCACGCCCAGCCCGATCAGCGCACGCATCAGGCGCGCGCGCAGTTCGATCAGGTGTTCGATCAACCCGCTTTCCGGCGACTCGTTACCGCTCATCGCGGGGCCTCCGGCGTCGAAGGCGGCGGATCGCGCGGCGCCTGCCCGTCGATGCCCGGCGGTGCCATCGCATCGCGCGGTTCTTCAGGTACAGCGTCCGGCTCGGGTGCCACCACGTGCTGGGCCACGCTCGCCGGCGAACCCGGCGCGGGCCCGGTCATGACCGGCTCGTCGGTGCTGGCCGGCGTATCGCCATCGCGCTGCACCTGGTTGCGCACCTGCTCGGCTTCGCGGCGGACCGCCTCACCACTGGCACGCAGCTGCGCCTCGGTGTCGCGCACCGAATCCTGCGCATCGCGGAACTGGCGCTTGATCTCATCGGCGTGCAGTTCGCGTTCCAGCTCCTGCTTCACCGAATCCCACTGGTTGCGCGCGCGCCGCACCCACAGCCCCGCGAAGCGGGCTGCCTTGGGCAGACGCTCGGGACCCAGCACGACCAACGCTACTACCGCGATGACCAGCAGTTCACTGAAACCGATGTCGAACACGCCATGCCGCCCCGATCAGCGCCGGTCGCGATCGTGCTCGTTCTGCGATGTCGTCGTCGAATCCTGCGGACGCGACTCATCGCTCAGGTGCGCGGTCGGCTTGTCCTCGTCGCGCATGCCCTTCTTGAATTCCTTCACGGCACTGCCAAGGTCCTTGGCGCCACTGGTCAGCTTCTTGGTGCCGAACACCAGCAGAACGATGACCAGTACCACCACCCAATGCCACAAGCTCATACTGCCCATGATGTTCTGCTCGCATTACCCGGTTACAAGGACTTGAGCATAGCGCACCGCCGGTAGGGCGGCGCGCGTGACGAAAGTCAGTTGCCGTCCAGTGATTCGGTGCGCACTTCGCCTTCGCCCACCGGCTGGAAGCCCTGCTGCGGTGCCGGCTGCGCCGGTACGGCCTGCAGCGGCGCGGTGGTAGCGCCTGCAGTGGCCTGTTCAGCCACCGCCGGCGCGGCCTGCGGCGCCGGGCCGGCCGGGCGCGGGGCCGGAGCGCTGCCGCCCGTACCGCGCTTCTGGCGCGCCGAGTAGGTCGCTTCTTCCAGGCGGTCGCGGAACGCGACCACGTCCATCGACGGCGCCTCGCCCATGCGGCCTTCGAACACCATGCGCGGCGTGGTGTTGCTGCCGTAGGCGTCCAGGTTGGCGGCATCGTCGATCTGCAGCACCGCGCCATCGAGCGCCACGCCGGCGAACAGACCGCGCGCGCGCGACCAGGACCAGATCTCGGCCTTCAGCTGGCCGTCGGTGGCGGCGGCGGCGTTGCGCCCCACCGGACCGGCCGCGACCCCGGCATCGGCGCCAAGGGTGAACTTGCCGTTGACGAGATTGTCCAGGCTGCGGTCATTGCGGAACACCAGCACCACGTCCGACGACTGCACGCCGGCCTGGAAGCCGATGCTGCCGCCGGTAAGCTTCATGAACACGGGGTTGGACCAGCTGCCGTCGGCATTCTTCACCGACATCACGCCATGGCCGCGGCGGCCGCCGATGACCAGGCCGGCCTTGATCGTGTCGGGAATGACGACGATTGCCCGCGCTTCGTCCAGCAACTTGTCGGGAATGCCCTGTTCCGGGATTTCCTGGATGTCATTCAACACGCGCACCGCGTTGCGGGCGCGTTGGTCCTCCTCCGGCCCGGCCATCGCCTGGGTCGACAGCAGGCTGGCGGAGATCAGCAGTACAAGGCTCAAACGGCGCATGGGTGCTCCAAAAGGGGGGCGATACGTAACTACCCGAAATTAGTGGGGTTCCAATGAATCCGCAATGAGTATGTGCTCCCGGTCGCGCAGACCTGCGAGAATGGTCCCCATGCTCGACGCACCCGACACCGCCGTGCTGGCGGTCAATCTAGGCACACCCGAGACGCCCACCGCTCCGGCGGTCCGGCGCTACCTGGCCGAATTCCTCAGCGACCCGCGCGTGGTCGCGATTCCTGCGCTGCTGTGGAAACCCCTGCTCTATGGGGTGATCCTGCCGCTGCGCAGTGGTCGCTCGGCGGCCAAGTACGCCCAGGTCTGGCTGCCCGACGGGTCCCCCTTGATGGTGTACACGCGCCGCCTGGCCGAGGCCATGCAGCAGCTGATGCCCAACCTGCGCGTACGCCATGCCATGCGGTACGGCGCGCCCGCGCTCACCGCCGAGCTGGACCGGCTGGCCGCCGAAGGCATGCGCCGGATCGTGGTACTGCCGCTGTACCCGCAGTACTCGACCACCACCACCGCCTCCATCGAAGACCAGGTGCGCGACTGGCAGCCCCGCCACCCCGGCGTCACCGTCACCCTGGTGCGCGATTACGCGGTGGACCCGGACTGGGTCGCAGCGGTGGCCGGCAGCATCCGCCAATGGTGGGCGCAGCACGGTCGTGGCGAGCAGCTGGTGTTTTCCTTCCACGGCATTCCGCAGCGCCTGGCCGACGCGGGCGACCCGTATCCGCAGCGTTGCGAAGCCAGTGCGCAGGCGATCGCGCAGGCACTTGGCCTGGCCGACGGCGAGTGGCAGCTCACCTACCAGTCGCGCTTCGGCCGCGAGAAGTGGCTGCAGCCTTATGCCGAACCCACGCTGTGGGCGATGGCCGAGCGCGGTGTCAAGCAGATCGACGTGGTCTGCCCCGGCTTCGCCACCGACTGCCTGGAGACGCTGGAGGAAGTGGCGATGGGCTTCACCGAAACCGTCGCCGCACGCGGCGCGCAGATGCGCTACATCCCCTGCCTCAACGCCGATCCCGCACACGCCCTGGCGTTGTCGCGGCTGAGCATCGCGGCGTTGGCATGACGCTCGAACCGTTCGTACTGCCGGTGGCCGGCACCACCGTGGCTGGCCTGCGTTCCACGGTTGCTGAAGGGACGCGCGTGCTGGCCCTGCACGGCTGGCTCGACAACGCCGCCAGCTTCGTGCCGTTGGCCACGGCACTACCGGGGCTGGACCTGGTGGCCATCGACCTGCCCGGGCACGGGCACAGCTCACACATGCCGCCGGGCACGCAGTACAACACCCCGGGTGCCATCTGCCATGTGCTCGAGGTCGCCGACGCGCTGGGCTGGCAGCGTTTCACGCTGCTGGGCCATTCGATGGGCGCCGGCATTGCCAGCCTTACCGCCGCCGCCGCGCCCGAGCGCGTGGAGCGGCTGATTGCCATCGAAGCACTGGGTGGCCTGCGCGGGCCGGAAGACGAAACCGCGCAGCTCCTTCGCGAGCATGTGCGCGCCGTGCGCGCGTTGCCGTCGAAGAAACTGCGCGTGTTCTCCGATCTGGCCGCGCCGGTGCGCGCGCGCATGATGGCCAACCAGCTCAGCGAGCCGTGCGCGCGCCTGCTGGTCGAACGCGGCGTCATGCCGGTGGAAGGCGGCTACAGCTGGTGCAGTGACCAGCGCCTGATGCTGCCCACCGCGATGCGCTTGAGTGAGGCGCAGATCGACGACCTGCTGGCGGCTATCGAATGCCCCACCCAGGTGATCTACGCCACGCCAGCACAGTCGTATTACCCCGAGCCACTGCGCAGCGAGCGCATCAGGCTGCTGCGCGATGGCCGCCTGAATGTATTCCCTGGCACCCATCACCTGCACATGGAGCACCCGGCACTGGTCGCCGAGGTCATCGCCCGCTTCCTCGCCGCGTAACCCCCTGCGACACACGGTCGCACTCAATTTCCATCGGTGATGTCCGATACCGATGACGCAGGCCCGCAAGGATCGCCTGTGTCGTCGCCTGCTCCGCCGTCTGCGAAGCCGCGTGTCATCCGGCTTCCAAGGAAGGAGTGCTCCCCCCGCATCCACGTCTCTGCAAGGTCTTCCGCCGATGGGTCGCCGGACCTCGCATCCGTCTGTCCGCGTTCCAGCGGAGGACGTTCCGTACCGCACTGTTTCTGGAGTCATCATGTCTGCCATCCCCCACCCTTCCTCACGTCCACCCGACGCAACACTGCTCTCACCTGCGTTGCACCTGCACCCACGCGGGGAGCGCGCCCTTGCAGGGCTGCTCTCCACTGGGCTGGTTGGCGGCCTTGCTGGCGCACTGTGGCACCAACAGAGCGTCACCGTGCTTGGCATCGCGATCGCGACCGGCGCGCTGGTGGTGCTGGCACCGCGGATGCGACGGAACAGCCGTCAGCTGCGCGCTGAGTTGGCCCGGCTATCCGCAGGCCATGGGCAGCTGCAGGCGCGGTGCGCCCGCGAGCAGGCCGGTGCTGCGGCCGACGCCGCGCTTCGCCTGGCGCTGGAGGTCTCGCACACGGCGATGATGATTGCCGATGCGTCCCACGTGATCCGCTATGTGAATCCCGCCGTAGTGCGCCTGCTGCGCAACCAGCAGGCCAACCTGCGCGAGGCGTTTCCGGACTTTGATGCTGACACCCTGGTGGGCACCAGCATCCATCGCTTCCACGCAAACCCCGATCGCATCCGCGCCATCCTGGACACCCTGCAGGCAACCCATCATGGGCGCGTGCGGATCGGGCCCGTGCACTTTGCCCAGGTGGTAAGCCCGATGTTCGATGCCGCCGGTGCACGCGTCGGCTTCGCCGTTGAATGGCACGACCGTACCCAGGAGCTGGTGCTCGAAACGGCCGTGGCCGAGATCGTGGACGCCGCCACCCGTGGCGACCTCGACCGGCGCCTGCCGCGCGCCGCCAGCGGTGCCGCCTTCATGGATGGCCTCACCACCGGCATCAACCAGCTGCTGGAACAGGTGGGCAGCACCGTCGGCAATCTGCGCCGCGTTCTGTCTGCCCTGGCCGAGGGTGATCTGGGCCAGCGCATGCAGGGCGACTACGAGGGATCATTCGCCGCCATGCAGCGCGATGCCAATGCCACCGCCATCCAGCTCGGCAACATGGTTGAACGCATCCGGCGCAGTGCCGGCGCGATCGCGCTGGGCGCTGAGGAGATCGCCAGCGGCAACCATGATCTCTCCACCCGCACGGAACGGCAGGCGGCACATCTGGAAGAAACGGCCTCTTCGATGGAAGAGCTCACCGCGACGGTTCGGCAGAACGCAGAACACGCACGCAACGCCAGCACGCTGGCGCGTGGGGCGCAGGAGGTAGCCGACCGTGGCAGCACGGTGGTGGGGCGCGTGGTCAGCACCATGGACAGCATCCACGTTGCATCCAAGCGGATCGGCGAGATCACCGGCGTCATCGATGGCATCGCCTTCCAGACCAACATCCTTGCCCTCAACGCGGCGGTCGAGGCGGCACGTGCCGGTGACCAGGGCCGTGGCTTCGCGGTGGTGGCCAGCGAAGTGCGCAGCCTGGCGCAGCGTTCGGCCGAGGCCGCGCGTGAGATCCGGCAGTTGATCGATGCATCGGTCAGCGAGGTAGCCGATGGCGCCCGGTTGGCGCAGGACGCTGGCCGCACCATGCAGGAGATCGTCGGCAGCGTGGCCGGGGTCAGCGGCATCATGGCCAGCATCGCCGCGGCGTCGCAGGAACAGGCCGCCGGCATCGACCAGATCAACCAGACCGTAGTGCAGATGGATGAGGCGACCCAGCAGAACGCGGCGTTGGTCGAAGAAGCCAGCGCGGCCGCGCGTGAGCTGGAACAGCAGGCAGCAGGCCTCACCGAGGCCGTTGCAGCGTTCCGTTGAGGTGTTTTAGGTGGTAGATCACGACCGTTGGTCGTGATGCCCGGGAGGCGCCCTGAGGGGCGCCTTTTTGATGCATCCGGTGGGTGCCGACCGTTGGTCGCCACGCGTTGACGCAAAGAAAAAACCCCGCTGCGTAAGCAGCGGGGTTTTTGGGTGTAAACCCTGGCGATGACCTACTCTCGCATGGCTTGAGCCACACTACCATCGGCGCAGCTGCGTTTCACTTCCGAGTTCGGGATGGGATCGGGTGGTTCCACAGCGCTAATTTCACCAGGGAGACGGTTGGAGCGTCGCGATGTCGTGATTTTCCCTTTGGGAAAAAGCACGGCCATACTGCGCCTGCCTCTCATAGTTCTTGTGACGTAGCGTGCACTTGGTATCTATCGACATGTCATGTCGGCCAAGGCAACTTGAGGTTATATGGTCAAGCCACACGGATCATTAGTATCAGTTAGCTCAATACATTGCTGTACTTACACACCTGACCTATCAACCACATAGTCTATATGGTTCCTTCAGGGGGCTTGTGCCCCGGGAGATCTCATCTTGAGGCGCGCTTCCCGCTTAGATGCTTTCAGCGGTTATCGCTTCCGAACATAGCTACCCGGCAATGCCACTGGCGTGACAACCGGAACACCAGAGGTTCGTCCACTCCGGTCCTCTCGTACTAGGAGCAGCCCCTCTCAAATCTCCAACGCCCATGGCAGATAGGGACCGAACTGTCTCACGACGTTCTGAACCCAGCTCGCGTACCACTTTAAATGGCGAACAGCCATACCCTTGGGACCGACTACAGCCCCAGGATGTGATGAGCCGACATCGAGGTGCCAAACACCGCCGTCGATATGAACTCTTGGGCGGTATCAGCCTGTTATCCCCGGAGTACCTTTTATCCGTTGAGCGATGGCCCTTCCATACAGAACCACCGGATCACTAAGTCCTAGTTTCCTACCTGCTTGATCCGTCGATCTTGCAGTCAAGCACGCTTATGCCTTTGCACACAGTGCGCGATGTCCGACCGCGCTGAGCGTACCTTCGAGCTCCTCCGTTACTCTTTAGGAGGAGACCGCCCCAGTCAAACTACCCACCATACACGGTCCCCGACCCAGATAATGGGCCCAGGTTAGAACGTCAAGCACGACAGGGTGGTATTTCAAGGATGGCTCCACCACAGCTAGCGCCATGGTTTCATAGCCTCCCACCTATCCTACACAGACGAACTCAACGTTCAGTGTAAAGCTATAGTAAAGGTTCACGGGGTCTTTCCGTCTTGCCACGGGAACGCTGCATCTTCACAGCGATTTCAATTTCACTGAGTCTCGGGTGGAGACAGCGCCGCTGTCGTTACGCCATTCGTGCAGGTCGGAACTTACCCGACAAGGAATTTCGCTACCTTAGGACCGTTATAGTTACGGCCGCCGTTTACTGGGGCTTCGATCAAGAGCTTCGCCTTGCGGCTGACCCCATCAATTAACCTTCCAGCACCGGGCAGGCGTCACACCCTATACGTCCACTTTCGTGTTTGCAGAGTGCTGTGTTTTTGATAAACAGTCGCAGCGGCCTGGTTTCTGCGGCCCTCTTCAGCTATAGCTCGCATGAGCCACCAAAAAGGGCGCACCTTCTCCCGAAGTTACGGTGCCATGTTGCCTAGTTCCTTCACCCGAGTTCTCTCAAGCGCCTGAGAATTCTCATCCTACCCACCTGTGTCGGTTTACGGTACGGTCTGCGTAAGCTGAAGCTTAGGAGCTTTTCCTGGAAGCGTGGTATCAGTGACTTTGTCTTAAAGACTCGTCTCGGTGCTCGGTCTTGAAGGATCCCGGATTTGCCAAAGATCCAAACCTACCGCCTTTCCCCCGGACAACCAACGCCGGGTACACCTAACCTTCTCCGTCCCTCCATCGCACTTACGCGAGGTGCAGGAATATTAACCTGCTTCCCATCGACTACGACTTTCGTCCTCGCCTTAGGGGCCGACTCACCCTGCGCCGATTAACGTTGCGCAAGGAAACCTTGGGCTTTCGGCGTGCGGGTTTTTCACCCGCATTATCGTTACTCATGTCAGCATTCGCACTTCCGATACCTCCAGCAGACTTCTCAATCCACCTTCAACGGCTTACGGAACGCTCCTCTACCGCGTACATATAAATATGCACACCCCAAGCTTCGGTTCACTGCTTAGCCCCGTTAAATCTTCCCCGCAGACCGACTCGACCAGTGAGCTATTACGCTTTCTTTAAAGGGTGGCTGCTTCTAAGCCAACCTCCTGGCTGTCTGTGCCTTTCCACATGGTTTTCCACTTAGCAGTGAATTTGGGACCTTAGCTGTGGGTCTGGGTTGTTTCCCTTTTCACGACGGACGTTAGCACCCGCCGTGTGTCTCCCATACAGTCCGTCTCGGTATTCGGAGTTTGCAATGGTTTGGTAAGTCGCGATGACCCCCTAGCCATAACAGTGCTCTACCCCCGAGAGGATACATATGAGGCGCTACCTAAATAGCTTTCGAGGAGAA